>NZ_LT635539.1:2967096-3297096 GCF_900120195.1 Blautia sp. Marseille-P3087 | reverse complement strand
CCAAGCTGTTCTTCGCATCGTTTCACCAGGTTCTTAAGAAGAATGTTTACAATCTTCTTAATTTCTGGCTTTTTCAGCGGATGGAATACCATAATCTCATCAATACGATTCAGAAATTCCGGTTTAAAAAGGCGTCTTACTTCTTCCATGACTCCGGATTTCATTCGTTCATAATCCTGCTTATCATCTTTTTCTGACATAAATCCGAGTTTCTTCGGCTCAATGATCGCCTGTGCACCTACATTTGATGTCATGATGATAATTGTCTGTTTAAAATCCACTTTGCGTCCGTGTGCATCGGTAATATGTCCGTCGTCAAGTACCTGAAGCAGAATGTTAAAAACATCCGGATGTGCTTTCTCAATTTCATCAAAAAGAAGAACACTGTACGGATTTCTCCGCACCTTTTCACTAAGCTGTCCGCCCTCGTCATAGCCAACATATCCCGGAGGAGATCCAATCAGTTTAGACACACTGTGTTTCTCCATATATTCCGACATATCTACACGGATCATTGCCTGTTCGCTTCCAAACACTGCCTCTGCCAAAGCTTTTGAAAGTTCTGTCTTACCGACACCTGTCGGGCCAAGGAACAGGAATGAACCAATCGGGCGCTGTGGATCTTTCAGCCCTACTCTTCCTCGCTTAACTGCCTGTGCCACAGCTTTTACTGCCTCTTCCTGACCGATCACTCGTTTATGAAGTTCTTTTTCAAGTGCTGCAAGACGTTTTGTTTCTCCACCGGTCAGCTTCTTAACTGGAATCTTTGTCCAGTCTGAGACAATGTCTGCCACAGAATTTTCAGTCACTGTCAGATTTTTGCGTTTATTTCTGCGTTCTTCCTTAGTTTTACAGACCTGAATCTGCTCTTCTATTTCATTCTGACGCTGCTGAAGTTCCTTCGCCATAGAAAGATCTGCATTCTTGATTGCCAGTTCTTTCTGTTGGAGGATTTCTCTGATTTCAGCCTCAAACTGATCAATTTCAGTCACGGAACGATAGCCGCTGAGCCGGACTTTGGACGAAGCCTCATCTATGATATCGATTGCCTTATCCGGCAAAAATCTGTCATTAATATAACGGACAGACATTTTTACTGCCGCTTCCAGCGCTTCATCCTCAATGGTCACGCCATGATGCTTTTCATAATACGGGCGCAGTCCCTTCAGAATCTCCAGTGCTTCCTGCTCCGTCGGTTCCTCCACCGAAACCGGCTGAAAGCGACGTTCCAACGCGGCATCCTTTTCGATATATTTGCGGTATTCTTCCTGTGACGTTGCTCCGATAAGCTGGATTTCTCCTCTGGACAGAGATGGTTTCAGAATATTGGATGCATCCAATGCCCCTTCCGCACCACCAGCTCCGATAATCGTATGCAGTTCATCGATAAATAAAAGAATGCCTTTATTTGCTCGCACTTCATCGATCACATTACGGATTCGTTCTTCAAATTCACCACGGTACTTGCTGCCCGCCACCATTCCGGACATGTCCAGTACAACTACACGCTTATCTTTTACAGAATCCGGAACCATTCCGTTCACGATTTTCTGTGCAAGTCCTTCTACGATTGCAGTCTTACCTACGCCTGGTTCTCCAACCAGGCACGGATTGTTTTTGCTTCTGCGGCTGAGTATCTGGATGAGTCTTATGATTTCTTTGTCACGGCCCAACACCGGGTCCAGTCTTCCCTCTGCCGCCATCACAGTCAGATCACGGCTGTACTGATCCAGTGTCGGTGTTGCCGAGCCTTTCTGTCCTTTCGTTTTTGTATTTTGAAGTTCTTCCGCCATCACCGGATTTTCGATTCCCATAGCATTTAAAAGTGCCGTATATAATTTCTGAATATTAACACCCATTGTATATAAAAGTCTGGTTGCCACACAATCCGTTTCTTTCAGCATTGCAAGTAAGAGATGCTCTGTACCTGCTTCATTTTCATGCTGATTTTCTGCTTCATGGACTGCAAGTTCAACCAGCTTACGCGCGCGCGGACTGTATACCGGTGTCCTCTCTGCCACCAATATTTCCGCTGATGGCGCAATCAGCTTATTGATCAGCTTCTCAAGTGCCTCTTCTGCAACTCCAAATTCTTCCAGAATTCTTCCGGCAGTGCCTTCTTTTTCCTTCAGCAACCCGGCAAGTATATGTTCTGTGCCTATATATGAATGTTTCCATGACTGTGCGGTGGCTTTTGCCAGTTTCAATGCCTGCAACGCCTGTCTGGTAAATCTGTCCTGCATAGTTCGCTCCTCCTGTCTGCCCGCATGGAACGGGACTGCTGTCTTCACATATTTTCAGATGATTTTAATCAATTCCATATTCATCATAAATTTCATCAATCAGACGATGTACTTCTTCTCTGCTGACATTTCTGCAGCAGCCTTTTGCAAGTGCAACGATAAGATTCTCTTTCATTTCTTCCATGGCTTTGATTTTATTTTCATCGACTGCTATAATTGCTCCACGTCTGCGGTCAATCGTCACAAATCCCTCCTGCCTCAGCAGAGAATACGCTTTATTTACCGTATGCATATTGATTCCGATCGTATCTGCAAGCTGTCGAACGGAAGGAAGTGGATCTCCCTCCTGTAGTCTGGAAGTTGCGATCCCCAGGATTATCTGATTCATAAGCTGTACATAAATCGCCTCGTCACTGTTAAAATCTATTTCTATGACCAAATTCCCGACCTCCTGTTGTTTTCGTATATGAAAACCGTCACACTATATAACAGTCCTCACAGTTTTCATGTTATACATATGGTAGCACAAAATCAAAATTTTGCAAGTATAAAAACAGACAGCCCTGCGGCTGCCTGTCAAAAAACACATTTTATATTTTATCCGTTAATTTTTTTGAGCTGGTCTCTGTTAAGAATCAGGTTAAATCCCATCGGATTGATCACCAGCGCCTCTGCCTGTTCGATCAGAACTGTAGGAAGTTTGTCAAATGGAATCTTCGCAAGACGAAGCTTTTTGCCTCTTGCAAATTTTTCAAATTCCATGATATCCGAAAATACCGGCTGCAAAATCTGTCCGTCCTTGTTCTTCAGATATGGAATATTGATCTTTTTCGGCTCTTCTTCGCTACGTTCCATTGCAACAAGAAACTGAGACTTCTTAATGTTTGCAATCAGCTCTTCTTCCAGTGCTCTTAAGTTCTTGTGTTCCTCTTTTTCAACAGGACGGCGAAGTTCCTGCATGAAATAAATACCGGAAAGCTGTAATGCCGGATTCAATACCGGACGTTTTGCCGGTTCCATCTTACTGAGATCCGGTCTGCGAACAATTTTTTCCAGATCAATTTCAATCTCATCTGTTCCGTTATTCCAGATTACTGTGTTTGCATCAATTGAAAACAGAAGTCCGTACATTCTCGGAAAATCTTTTTTCTCATAGCGCATTCCCATCAGAAGAACTTTATCTTCTAATTTTTTCTTGCCGAATTCTTTTAATGTCTCTTCTTCTGCAAAAAGCCACACCTGATCATTATATGATTCTTCTCCGCAGGTCACATAAGGAAGCTTCGTCACCTGTGAATAAGCCACAAATACTGTCTCCCTTGCCTGAAGTTCCTTCACTGCATCTTCTACACTAATACCCATTTTGTTTTCCTTTCATTTATCGCTTCTGCATGATATATATCAATTATACCATATTTCACGAAAAATGGCACACCTTTTTGGTGATTTTTCTATCCTGATTTCTATTCAGCATTACTGTTCAGTTCCATCTTATGCGATTCTTACGCTTCATCAATGGCTTTGCCAATGTCGTGACGCATATATTTATTTGCAAACTGAATCCATTCCGTTGCATCATATGCATTTTTTCGAGCTTCTTTCAGAGTCTTTCCTTTTGCTGTGATTCCAAGTACACGGCCACCGTTTGTCACGATCTGTCCGTCCTGGAACTTCGTGCCTGCATGGAAACAGTAATATCCGTCTTTATCTTTGAAATTTTCGAATCCGTACATCGGAATGCCTTTTTCATATTTTACCGGATAACCTTCGCTTGCCAGAACGACGCAGACTGCCGCATTGTCTTCAAATTCCAGATTTACCTGATCAAGAGTTCCATTGACACAGGCTTCCATAACTTCTATAATATCGTTCTTCATTCGAGGAAGTACAACCTGCGCTTCCGGATCACCGAATCTGGCATTGTATTCCAGCACCTTCGGCCCCTCTGCGGTAAGCATCAGTCCAAAGAAAATAATGCCTACAAATGGACGTCCCTCTGCAGCCATAGCATCCACCGTTGCCTGATAAATATGTTTTTTACAGAATTCATCCACTTCTTCTGTATAAAATGGGCTTGGCGAAAAGGTTCCCATGCCTCCTGTATTTAATCCTTTATCACCATCCATTGCACGTTTGTGATCCTGTGCGGATGTCATGGTGCGGATTGTTTTGCCATCTACAAAAGAAAGTACAGATACTTCACGTCCGGTCATAAATTCTTCGATGACCATGGTATTTCCGGCACTGCCGAATTTTTTATCTTCCATGATTTCTTTGACACCGGCTTCTGCCTCTTCCAGTGTATTACAGATCAGAACGCCTTTTCCGAGTGCAAGACCATCTGCCTTGAGGACGATCGGAAATTTTGCCTGTGTATGTAAATATTCCAACGCTTTCTGCGGATCATCAAAGTTTTCATATCCGGCTGTCGGAATTCCGTACTTTTTCATCAGATCTTTTGAAAATGCCTTGGAGCCTTCCAGAATTGCAGCATTTTTACGCGGTCCGAATACTTTCAGTCCGCGCGCCTCAAAGACATCTACAACTCCACCCACCAGCGGATCATCCATACCGATAATCGTCAGATCCACATCATGTTCTCCTGCAAAATCAGCAAGTTTTTCAAATTCCATAGCACCAATCGGCACACACTCTGCATATTCAGAAATTCCGGCATTTCCCGGTGCACAGTAAATTTTGTCAACCTTCGGGCTTTTTGCAACACTCCATGCGATTGCATGCTCTCTTCCACCACTTCCAACAATCAATACTTTCATGAGTTTCATCTGCCTCCTTTAGCAAAGACCTTATTCATTTTCAATACAAACTTTTCCATTCTGTACGGACACCTTATTATTTGCAATCAGATCGATTGCTTTTGGAAGAATCTTCCACTCCGCTTCTTCCATGACACGACGTTGAAGCACCTCAGGTGTATCTCCCTGACGTACTTCTACTGCTTTCTGAAGAATGATCGGACCTGTATCTGTCCCGGTATCCACAAAATGAACGGTTGCCCCCGTGACTTTTACTCCTCTTGCAAGCACACCTTCATGCACATGCAGTCCATAAAATCCCACGCCACAAAAAGACGGAATCAGGGATGGATGAATGTTGATGATTCTGCTGGGATAAGCCTCCACGATCATCGGTGGAATGGCAACAAGGAAACCTGCCAGCACCACAAGGTCTATTTTATTTTCCTGTAATTCCAGTAAAAGTGCTTTATGAAATTCTTCTCTGTTTTCGAAGGTTTTCGGAGAAATGCACTTAGCCGGGATGCCCCGGCTCTCTGCGCGATTTAATGCATATGCACCTGGATTGTTACTGACTACCAGACTGATTTCTGCATTGGTGATCTTTCCGCTGTCAACAGCATCCATGATTGCCTGCAGATTCGTTCCTCCTCCTGATACCAGAACCCCGACTCTTAACATAAGGTTACTCCCTTTTCTCCGTCCTCAATACGGCCTACAACATATGGTGTATCGCCTGCTTCGCGAATAGCTGCCATAGTCTTGTCAACATCCGACGGGTCCACTGCCAGAACCATACCAAGTCCCATGTTAAATGTATTGTACATCATTTTTTCTTCGATATTACCCGTCTTTGCAAGGAGGTCAAAAATCGGAAGTACCGGATAGCTGTCTTTTTCAATAATGGCTCTTGTTCCCTCATTCAGCATACGCGGAACATTTTCATAAAATCCGCCGCCTGTGATATGACTGCATGCATGAATGCGTACACCTGCATCCTTGATGCTCTTAAGTGCTTTCACATAAATTCTTGTCGGAGCGATCAGTGCCTCGCCAAGAGTTGTTCCCAGTTCTTCATAATATGTATCCAGAGATTCTTTTGTCATCTCAAAAACTTTACGGACAAGTGAAAATCCATTGCTGTGAACACCTGTAGACGCCATACCGATCAGGACATCTCCTGCCTTCAGTTCTTTGCCGGTAAGAAGGTCTTTCTTGTCAATCACCCCTACAGCAAATCCAGCCAGATCATATTCATCTTCCGGCATAAGTCCCGGATGTTCTGCGGTCTCACCACCGATCAGAGCTGCTCCGGACTGTACACATCCCTCAGCCACACCGCTTACGATCTCAGCGATTTTTTCCGGATAGTTTTTACCGCATGCAATATAGTCCAAGAAAAATAACGGTTCAGCGCCTGCACATGCAATATCATTCACACACATAGCTACCGCATCAATTCCGATGGTGTCATGTTTGTCCATAAGCATAGCAAGTTTTACTTTCGTACCACATCCGTCAGTTCCTGATACCAGTGTCGGTTCTTCCATATCTTTAAATGCATTCATGGAAAATGCACCGGAGAATCCACCGATTCCTCCCAGAACTTCCGGTCTCATGGTCTTTGCAATATGTTTCTTCATTAACTCTACTGATCTGTAGCCTGCTTCAATATCCACACCTGCTTTTTTGTAATCCATACTCTTCTGATCCTCCACCTTTTTAATTAATAAGCCTGATATCCGACTTCCTGTAATCTGGCATCTTTTGCCTCAACCTGTTCTTTCAGTTCCTGACTGTATGCTTTCAATCTATCAAGAAGTTCCGGATCTGATGTTGCAAGGATCTTCGCTGCAAGAAGTCCTGCATTTGCACCGCCGTTGATAGCTACAGTTGCTACCGGAATACCTGACGGCATCTGTACGATTGAATACAGAGAATCTCTTCCTCCAAGAGAAGTGGTATGCATCGGAATACCGATTACCGGCATCGGAAAGATTGCTGCGCACATTCCCGGAAGATGTGCTGCCATCCCCGCTCCTGCAATAATTACCTTGAATCCCTTTTCTTCTGCTGTTTTTGCATATTCAAAGAACACATCCGGTTCTCTGTGTGCAGAAATAATTTTCATTTCGTATTCAACGCCCAGCTTGTCAAGAATTGCCGCTGCCTTACTCATAACTGGCATATCTGAGTCGCTTCCCATTACAATTCCTACTTTTTTCATTGGTTGGTGGCCTCCTCGTTTTTTCTTACATCTCAGGTTGATTCTACTAAGATTCTAAAATTGTGTCAACAAAATTACAGAAAAGAAATATTTTGGCGAGCAAACTCTTTTTGTATAAAAAAGTTCACCCGCCAGAAAAAATCTGCTTTTACCGGTCAAAAGGAATATTCAGTTCTTCGGTTCCCTGCAGAACAAAACGACCGTTTTCAATAATAGAAACACCTTCTCCATCTTCGTCAATCACACGGATACTTCCCAGCTCTTCATAAGGAATCGTGATATCTGTATGGCATCCATAATACGCCAGACTGATGTCTTCTTTTCGCAGAATGGAAATTTCATTGTCTCTCGCGATAATCTCTCTTCCGTCCGGATTGAACACCGGTGTATCCTCCGCCCAACTGTAACAGGTATCTCCCACAGCAAAATGCGGGCCCATTTTTTCTGCGATCAGAATCGGAAGTTTGTCGGCAATGCCGTACTTTTCGGCTGCCATATATGCAGTTGTGTTTGTGCCGATTGCAAATTCCCCCATCGGAATCTTCGGATGATGATGAAGAATATTATCCTCAATATAAGCACGGTTTTCTTCTTCTGTTTCAAAATTCGCACAGGAGTAATCGATCACCTGACCACAGTCAAACACAAGTTTCAGGTCTTTAAACTGCAGTCCGTTCAGATAAACCTTCTTTACATGAAGGATTCCGCCGGTTCCTGCGAGAACAGGGGACGTAAACACTTCCCCCACCGGAATATTCACATCTGCCACACAGTTTTCAAAATTTGTCTGTTTTTTGATATCGTCAAGTTCATGCAGATGAATGATCAGATCAGTCTCATTATCATCTTTTCCCTTAATTTCTACCCACTGACAGGTATCCAGCGTCTCTATGATCGTCTGCTGGATCCGCTCGTACAGTTTATAATCCAGTGTATTGATTTTTACGATCTCTTCAAAGATCTCCGGGAAATCCGCCCCAATCTCCGGCACTGGATAAGCAATGATCGTAAAGCTTCTCTCATCACCCTTTATATAGCGGTTCACGATCTGACCGGATTCATTATCAAGCTCAACCTGCAGTTTCTGCTGTGTTTCCGTCAAAGCCCATGCTTCCGGTGTCGTTACAGGTGAAAACGGTTCTTCACCAAATGTTTCAATGCATGCCGGTCCTCCGTGGACAGCCGCCTGATTCTTATACGTCTCATAGGCATTCTGCATGGAGCGCAGTTTGCGCTGTACAAAATCGCTGTCCATAAACAGAGCCTGATCCTGCCTGTGATCATAGTCAAACTGTGGATTCGGATTTCCTCCGGTAAAGCCAATGCGAGCAGTACCTCTCTTATTGACTGCATGTGTCGCATGACGGTATATCACCGGTTCCAGTCCCATCTCACGGAATTGAATGATTGCTGCACGGACCATTCTCTCAAATCCAAGATTATATCGGATATTGACTGATTTTTTCTTCGTGATATCTTTTCTTCCATTGATAAATCCGATGCGGTATCCCTCTGTATAAGTTCTTGCCATATTGTTGATCTGTTCTTCGGAGAGTCTGTTCAAAAATTCTGCCACTCCTGTCTCATTTACAGAAATATATTCTCCATACTGATACAGGTAACGCAAATCGGTAAGGTCAGAATCCATAATGATGCGTACAGCAAAATCAAGCGACGTATCTACACCCTCTGCGATTCGTTGTTCCATCATATCCTGGCAATAATCATTGACATAGGAGCGCAAAATATCCTCTGTACTTTTTACAGAGGGCTTTTCTTCACCTTCAAATGCAGCATATATTTCCAGAAATAATTCTACCGCAACGGTATAATCCCAGTATTTTTTTTCATATGCATAGGCAATCGTACCCCTCAGTTCTGTATAAAGAAAAGAAAAGGCTTTCCCGTATTCTCCAAGTTTCCGGGCTGCACATGCAGGATTTCCATAGCATTGTCCGTAATTTTCCGGAAAAAGTTCTTCATAAAGGCTGCTGTTTTCGCTCTGAAGTTCCACCATGGAAAAATCTTTCTGGTCTCTTTCCAGGATCTCACCTGTCTTTAAAAGAAAAGCAGCCTCTTTGTGAAAAAAGTCCAGAAAGTTCTCTTCCACCACTGTTTCTGTACAGATTTCCGAAAGTCTGCCTTTTGCGAGTTCATATCTCTCTTTCAGCAATTCGTCCAATTTATTTTCTCCTTTATTCTCAGTCATCAATCACATGTCCAAGCTGAATATGCTTATCTACCAGCTTTTTCATATACTCCCAGATTTCCCTCGAACCCTCGGAAGTATGCTCATTTCTTTTGTAAATCTGACTTTTGTGCACGCCATGTTCTGCCCAGCTTCGTCCGTTTGATGCATCATTGAGAAGAAGTGGCTGTGCATTGTCCAGAACATGGGCAAATTTCGCCTCCGCTGTTTCGTATGCTTCAAATTCCTCCCAGAGCTCCCGAAACCATGTTCCCTGATCGCCTGGAAGCAATCCGAAGATCCGGTCGGCTGCTTTCGTTTCACGTTCCCGCTTCGTCTCTGCTCCTGCTTCATCGTATGCGTAGGTATCCCCTGCATCAATTTCCACAAGGTCGTGG
This sequence comes from Blautia sp. Marseille-P3087, assembly GCF_900120195.1. Taxonomy (GTDB): domain Bacteria; phylum Bacillota; class Clostridia; order Lachnospirales; family Lachnospiraceae; genus Blautia_A. The sequence continues at coordinate 3,287,284 of NZ_LT635539.1, read as the reverse complement.
ATCAGCACCATCGGAATGACCTTCGCAAGATCAACCTCCTCATTCGAATATTCTTTCAGCAGAACCGCCATCAGTGCAAGATGCCACGAATGTTCTGCATCATTCTCCTTTCGGCTTGCATCTGACAGATACGTCTGTCGGACAATTTTCTTTACTTTATCCACTTCCAGAATAAATTCCATCTGTTTTTCTAATCGTTCCATCATAATTTAAACTCCCATCAGGAAAAAGAGCAGCCAGCCTACAAGAAAAACTCCGCTCAGAATCGTTCCTACAATGCTGGTACGGTGGTTACAGTTTTCTTCCGAAAAACTTGCGATTCCCATCAGGAATCCATATACAGACAGCAGCGTGGCAAAGAGACAGATTCCTCCTACAATAAATCCGTAACTGCCTTCGAGTGCATAAGCAGTGCCAACTGCCGCCCCAAACAGAAGCAGGGAAGCAATTGCCAGTCCCACTGACAGCTTCCCTTTTTTTGCTTCTTTCTTCTTTATGATTGCATATCTATATCTTTTTGCCATAGTGTCTTCTCCTCAGGTAATTACAGACAGCAAATATTCCATAACCGATTGCCGCCCCAAGCGTATTTAATATCAGATCATCCACGTCAAAACACCCTACCTTTGTCACAAGCTGTACTACCTCGACCACAAGACTCAGTGAAAATCCTGACAATATAATAAAAAATCCGCTACGGCATTTATGTGCAATAACCGGAAGTATAAATCCATATGGAATAAACCCGATCACATTTCCAAATATGTTGGAAACTACCGCCAGCATGCCAAGCTGTTCTCTGTATATCCAGAATCTGCGGATCTCCAGAAACGGGATCAGATTATATCGATACGCCCTTTCTTCTGCTGCTACTCTTCCGTATTCCTCGAAAAAGAACAGAAAATATACAAGCAGCAACACATACAGAAGAAAAAGCATGACACCAATATGCTTTATTTTACGTTTTGTACTGTCTTTCAATGTTTCTCCCTGCCCGGCATCAGATCAGAATATCTGATTTTCTTTTTAACAGTCTGCTTCCACTGACAATCATCAAAACACCTGCAGTAATACCGGTAACCAGTGTAACGATTCCTACTGCAATGCTGCATGCTCCTGTTCTGCTCATCGTTTTATATATTTTTTCGTTCACGGCAAAGCCTCCTCATATAACTGACTCTCTGATTTTACCGGAGCAGATCGTATTATTTTGCCCCATACTGACTGTAATATGCATCAATTGCCTTCTTGAGTTTATCGTCAATAACGATCTGTCCTTTGTATTCTTTGTTGTACAAATGTTCAATAACTTCTGCCATGGTAACGATCGCATTTGTCTCAAATCCATAGAGATCGTGTACTTCATCAAGTGCGCATTTCACACCGCCCTTGCCGACTTCCATACGGTCAAGAGATACCATCAGACCGACGATTTCAACATCTGCTGCACCTTTTACCTTCGGAACGGTTTCTTCCATGGACTTACCGGATGTGGTAACATCCTCGATCATGACAACACGATCACCGTCTTTCAGCTTGCTTCCAAGGAAACTTCCCTTATCTGCACCATGATCCTTTTCTTCTTTACGGTCAGAGCAATAACGAATTTCTTTTCCGTACAGTTCGCTGAATGCGATTGCAGTTACAACACTGAGCGGAATACCCTTATATGCCGGTCCGAAGAGTACGTCAAAATCATCACCATATTTTGCGTGGATTGCTTTTGCATAATATTCACCAAGTTTTTTTAACTGAGATCCGGTCACATATCCGCCGGCATTCATAAAGAACGGAGATTTTCTTCCGCTTTTCAAAGTAAATTCGCCAAATTTAAGCACCTGGCTGTCAACCATAAATTCAATAAATTCCTGTTTGTACTGTTCCATAGTTTTATCCTCCATATTGGCTCATTTTAACACATTCCTGCGAAAATAACAACTTCCGCAGGAATGCTCTTTATCATACTTATATTCTCTTTACATATAACCGGTTTCCTTTATAATATGGAATCCCCGGTCCTGTCACATTATAATTCATACCACAGTACAGATTTATTTTCCCAGTCACTTTTGCCCAGTCCGGATCATAGACTCTGCCATCAACCTCTGCCCATCCATGGCCTCCGGAAGATACTGCATATGCCCTGTATCCTACTGCATTTGCAAGATATGCAAATGCGCAGCCAAATCCGAAACAGTCTGCTCTTTTTCTGTAAAGCATAATTTCACCATAATGTATATCCCAGTCAGAAGCACTGTAAAAGTTTGTATCAGCACCATACCCATAGGATACTGCCCTTTTGAAAGCTGCTCTGAGCTTTTGTGCTTTCGTCATTTTGTTATTTGTGCATCTGTCCACTTCGGAGCTGGCCAGAACCATCAGTTTAAGTTTTCGGAACTGCTGACTGTTGTAGTATGCACTTCCATTTCTCCGCAAACTGATAGAATTTACTTTCGTAGATTTCAGCATATATGCACCAGCGCCGCTTGTCTGGCGGAAGTAATAATATCTTCCTCTGATATAACGCCAGCCGTTTCTCTGAACGCCTCTTGAATCAAAGTAGTACTTTCTGCCTCTGATTGTTACAAGACCTTTTACTCGCTTGCCCTGCGCATTGTAATAATAAACATTTCCGTAACTGCTTTTTACAAATCGGTTTTTCCTGACTGCAGCCTGTGCAGATGTTGTAAACAGAATACAGCAGAATAATGCCATCAACAATAAAATACAACCTTTTTTCTTTTTCATATGACTCCTCCATTCATTTTTGATATTCTTCGTCGTATTTTCTCCTGTCCTTTCAATGTAACTGTAATTATTTTATATTATAAGCTCTATTTTGTCTATATTTCATAACATAAAAATAGTACGGAATCAGCGGGATAAGCGCAGCGATCCATGCCATCGGATCCGCAAGACAAACTCCGGCAAAACTGGTTCTTCCTGCAACCAGTAACACAATTGCTGCTCTCGCCACCAGTTCAAATACACCTCCGAGCATAGGCACTAATCCATAGCCCATTCCCTGAAGAGCATTTCGAAATACAAAAATTGTACACAGAAACGGATATGCCCAGAAAACTGTACGGAAATATGTTACAGAAACCTGTATAACGTCTGTCTGTGATGGACTGATAAAGAGATAAGTAAAATATTTTCCGCCAAAGTAAACCAATAACATTTCAATCCCACTCCAGACCAGAAGCATGATCCAGGAATATTTTACTCCCTGTTTTACACGATCCATCCGACCTGCGCCACGATTCTGACCGACATAAGTTGCAATAGTAGCTCCCATGGAAACAGCAACCATGCCAATGATATTCTGAATCTTACCTGCTGCCGAAAAACCAGCCATATATGTTGCTCCATAAATATTGACCGCACTCTGCACAATAATCGTGCCAATTGCAGTAATAGAAAACTGCAGTCCCATTGGTATTCCAAGCGAAAGAAGTCTTCCAAAACTGCCCTGTTGAAGTTTGAAATTTTCCTTTTTCAGATGAAGAATCGGATAACGCTTTATAATATATATGAGACAACAAACTGCAGAAACGGCCTGTGCGATGACTGTCGCATATGCACATCCTTCTACTCCCATTCCAGCAAAACGAATCAATACAACATCAAGTACAACGTTGATTCCTGCTGAAATAACCAGAAAATACAACGGAGATTTAGAATCACCAAGGGCACGTAAAAATGCCGCCAAAGTATTATACGCTGCAGTTACAAGAAGTCCCGCATAAATAATTCCCATATATCCGGCAACATCATCCATAAGTTCTGCTGGTGAATTCATCAATCGTAAGATTGGAATATTAAACACAAGAAATCCAATAGTCATTGCCACCGCAAACCCCATCATCAGATAGATTGACATTGCCACAAAATGTCTCATATCTTCGTATTTTTTTGCGCCAAATCTCTGCGCAACGATAATAGCAAAACCACTGCTCAGGCCATTCAGCCACCCCGTCACAAAAAACATCAAAGATCCGGTACTTCCAATTGCCGCAAGTGCATCTACGCCAATAAACTGCCCCGCAACAATAGAATCTACTATATTATAAAACTGCTGAAAAACATTGCCGAGAAACATCGGTATCATAAACTGAATAATCAATCTTACCGGGTTTCCGACTGTCATATCATTTGTCCTGTCTTTGCTCAATCTATTTCCTTTCTCATTACAAGACAGCAGAAAAAGCTTTTCCGCTTTGCCTGCTGTCTTATATACTTCTCAATTCTCTTATTTTTCGTCTGTTTTTATTTACTTCACAATCCCAATAATCTGGCTAATATCTTCAACCTTCTGCTGTACCATAAACTTCTCAATTCCTTCTGCAATTTCAACCGTCGCATAAGGATTAAAGAAATTCGCAGTACCTACAGAAACCGCAGTCGCACCGGCCATAATAAACTCGAGCGCATCCTCTGCTGTTGCAATACCTCCCATTCCGATAATCGGAAGGCCAACTGCCTGTGCCACCTGATAAACCATACGGACAGCAACTGGTTTCACTGCCGGGCCGGACATACCTCCGGTCTTATTTGCAAGTGCAAATGTTCTTCTGTAAATGTCAATCTTCATACCGGTCAGCGTATTGATCAGGGATAAAATATCCGCACCACCAGCTTCTGCTGCCTTCGCCATCTCTGTAATATCAGTTACATTCGGACTGAGTTTCATAATGATCGGCTGTTTTGCATATTTCTTAACTTCTTTTGTGATTGCTTCAAGCGCATGCGGATTCTGCCCAAAGGCAATTCCGCCTTCTTTAACATTTGGACAGGATACATTGATCTCCAGAAGATCTACCGGTTCATCTGCCAGTCTTTCCACCACTTCACAGTAATCTTCAGTGCTTTTCCCACATACATTAACGATAATCTTTGTATCGTACTGTTTCAAAAACGGGATGTCTCTTTTGCAGAAAAGATCAATTCCCGGATTCTGAAGTCCAATAGCATTCAACATACCGCTGGCAGTCTCTGTCACCCTTGGTGTGGGATTACCCGGCCACGGCACATTTGCAACACCTTTTGTCACAACACCGCCAAGTTTGTTCAGATCTACAAACTCACTGTATTCGGCTCCGGAACCAAATGTACCGGAAGCAGTCATTACAGGATTTTTCAATTCAACTCCTGCAAGAGTTACCTTTGTATTGATCATAACTCCACCTCCGTACTTAAGAATACCGGTCCGTCCTTGCAGACACGTTTGTTATGTACCTGAGAATGCGCATCGATGTCTTTTGATTTGCAGACGCATGCCAGACATGCACCAATTCCACATGCCATTCTTTCTTCCATGGAAATCCAGCAAGTAATATGATTTGCAGCTGCATATTCCTTCAATGCACGAAGCATCGGAGTCGGGCCGCAGGCAAAGATCACATCTGCTTCCAGCGCTTTTTCCTGAATTGCATTCAGAACATTCCCCTTTGTTCCTGAGCTTCCGTCTTCCGTTGCAACATAAACATCTGTATATTTTGCAAATTCTTCATTCAAGAACAATTCATCTCTGTAACCAAGAACAGCTGTTTTCTTTGCATTTAACTGTTTGGCAGTCTCCAGCATTGGAGGAATACCGATACCGCCGCCAATCAGAAATACTTTTTTGCCTTCAGCTTCTTCGAGCGGAAAGCCATTTCCAAGCGGTCCAAGTGCTTCGATCTTGTCACCCGGCTGCATCTTTGAAAATGCTTCTGTACCGGTATTTTTGCCGGTCACACGGTAAACCAGACGGATTCGGCTGGTTTCTTTATCAATCTCACAGATACTGATCGGTCTCGGAAGTAATTTACTGGAATTCCCTGTATATAAAGAAAGGAACTGTCCCGGCCGTGCATACTGTGCCATTTGATCTGTCTGCAGCCAGAGGCTGAAAATATCTTTGCCTATTTCTTCCTGACTGACAACAGTCAGATTTTCTTTTGTCTTTGTACTCATCTGTCTCCTCCTGCCCTCAATTAACGGTTCTGTAATGCACCGTCGATATCTGCGATCATCGCTTCTACAGCCTTACGGGATGCATCTGCATAATTGAGCTCACCAAATTCTGCGTAAGCCTCCTGTTTGTATGCAGCAATGATTCCTCTGGAAGAGTTTACGATTGCACCGAGTCCATCTTCATTGAAGAAATGAACAAGGTCAGCACCTTTTCCCCCCTGTGCACCGTATCCCGGTACAAGAATAAACGTCTTAGGCATCAGCTTACGAAGCACTTTGCCCATTTCCGGATAAGTAGCGCCAACTACAGCACCTACATAACTATATTCTTTACCCATGTGGTCTTCTCCCCACTCAGCAACCTTTTCGCCAACCCATTCGTACAGCGGACGTCCGTCGATCAGGCGATCCTGGAACTCTCCACTGGACGGATTAGAAGTTTTAACAAGAATAAACAGACCTTTATTTTCTTCTTTACATACTTCGATAAACGGTTTGATACTGTCAGATCCCATGTATGGATTCAGTGTTGCAAAGTCCTCATCAAATCCTGCATATTTCTTAGAACCAACCTGTACATGTCCGAGATGTCCGACTGCATACGCTGCGGATGTAGAACCGATATCACCACGTTTGATATCACCAATCACAACAAGATCTTTGGATTTGCAGTAATCTACAGTCTTTTTGTATGCCTGCAATCCCGGAATTCCAAACTGTTCATACATGGCAATCTGCGGCTTCACAGCGGGAATAAGATCATATGTTGCATCAACGATTCCTTTATTGAACTGCCAGATTGCTTCTGCTGCTCCTTCCAGAGTCTCACCAAACTCCACAAATGCCTTTTCCTGAATATGTTTCGGAATATAGTTCAGCATCGGATCAAGTCCTACAACGATCGGTGCATTGGTTTTACGGATTTTTTCAATAAGCTTGTTAATCATAACTGCTTCCTCCTGATGATTTATATTCTATAGTTTTATATACATTATCACCAATATCATACACGAAAAGGGCGATTTAATAAAGTGTTTTTTACATATTGACCTTGACATTTTCATACCCTCGGTCTATAATTCATTCATAGACGAAAAGTACCTTAATATAAAATCACTAGTTTTTAGAGATTATATATTACCCAACGATATAGTCTCTAAAATCTGGTGATTTTTTCGTCAGATGGACATTTAACTTTTTATTTTTATGGAGGTAACATCATGAACAAGGGAACTGTAAAATGGTTCAACGCAGAAAAAGGCTATGGCTTCATCACAGGAGAGGATGGCGCTGACGTATTCGTACATTTTTCTGCAATCAATGGTGAAGGATTCAAATCACTGGACGAAGGACAGGCAGTAACTTATGATTTAACAGAAGGCGCTCGCGGAATGCAGGCTGCTAACGTTACAAAATTATAATTAACATCTGATACTTCAGGTTTCATAACCTTCAAATAAAAAGCCCCGGGACTCCCGGGGTTTTTTATTATCTCATTTACTCTGCATCAGACGAAAGGCCTGAAACATAATTGTCGATTGCTGAAGTATCCATAACTGTCTCTGTCACTGTAGATGCTTCTTTTGCTTCAATTTTAGCGTAGGCAGAAAATCCGATCCAGCCAACCATCGCAACGCAGATAGCAATCCATGCAAGGATTTCCAGTTTGTCGATGATTCTTTCCTTTCTGGAGGCTTTAGAACGTCCATACTTGCCTGCTCTGTAGTTATCTACTTTCTTCTGACTCATATCAAGAATCTCCTTTGCTGTATAAGCTCATGCTTTTGCCATTATATCACACTATCATTAAAAAGTGAAGCATCTTTACCGCTTATACAGTCGTTGTTCACAGGATCTTCACACCGCTACGATCACACCGCCATCATTCGCATACATGCTGCTGACACCTGCGGTATCCAGAATCACAATCTTTTTCATCGGCATCCGCTCTTCCAGCGCATTCTTTAACAAAATTGCTCTTTCATGGCAATTGCAATGAGAAATTGCAAGAGTCTTCTGTCCGCTGTCAGCAGTCTTCTCCACGATTATCTGTGCCATCTTAACCAGTGCTTTGTTCATTCCTCTTGCCTGATCAAGCTGACAGATTGCACCTTCTTCTGTAGATCCCATGACCGGTTTGATCTTGAGTGCACTTGCCACAAGCGCTTTCACCTTGCTGAGTCTTCCGTTTTTACGAAGTGTCTCCAGATTGTCCAATACAAAGAACGTATGCTGCTGTTCAATATATTCCTCAACCGTCTCAATGACTTTATCAAATGGAAAACCGGCTTCTTCACACTCCTGAATTTTCATTGCAATCAGAGTCTGACCTACTGATGCAGATTTCGAATTAAAGATGTGAATCTGTCTGTCCGGATGATCTTCCTGCAGAAGATTTTTGCCAAGGACAGCACTGTTGTACGATCCGCTCAACTCTGCCGAAAGTGTTACTGCATATACATGTTCTGCCTCACAGTCAAATGCACGCATATAACGCTCTGGTGACGGACATGCAGATTTTGGACATTCCGGACACTCTGCAACCCTTTTCAAAAAATCGGCCTGATCAAATGTTTCATCATCTATAATATTTACACCATCTACGCTCAATATCAAAGCGACTGACTCAAAGCGTGGATCCTGCTTCCATTCATCAAGTAATTCCCCACAACTATCTATAACAATTTTATAGCTCAAATATATCGTCCTCTTTTCCATAATATGTAGTATCGAATACCACATCTATATTAACATATAGCCACATGTTTGAAAAGACTTTTTCGAAAAACTCTATTCTTTTTTTTCTTTCTGATTTATAATAGAAGCTACATTAATTCAAGGGAGTAAAAAAAATGCTTGTACTCAAAATAAATGACGTTAAAAATTTTATGAATCAGCTTCTGATCGGCCAGACTTTCGACGATTTTTCTCTTGTAGATGCTTCGATCACAACTTTTTGCAGTTTTATGATTGACGGGACACTCCACAGAGATTTTTTTGACAGTGACAGTAAACAGCCCTCCGTTCAGAGTGCTCTCTACTGTCCATGGAAAGAATTGAAATCTTATTGCTACTCTATTATTCGAGGCAAGCTTCCGCCTCTGCATTTTCGAATTACATTTCAGTTAAATTCCTCTCAGTTAACGCAGATTCTTCCTGCATTTTCCGATGTGATCACTGACCCTGCCATCCGTGGGCTGAATCTGAATCTACAGTACAAAAACCATGAATTGTTCTGTACATCCGGAATTTCCTCAGACGGCTTTCTTCTGGACAAATCACCGGAATTTATCTGGGATTCCTTTATTACTGATTATTTCAGATCCCGCCAGATAAATTTTGACAGGCTTTAAATTGTGAATCGCCTATCAGGGGATTTTGTTCTTCTTCCTCTTCATACTCTGTCTGCACCAGATAATATGCCAGCATATCTACGAACTCACTGTTCGTCGGTCTGTATCTCAGTGGATAACCGGCTATCCGATCCATTGTTTCCTTATTTGCCGTCCAGCAGACGTTGATCACTGTGCGAATATCATGTTCTATATTGACCGGTGTTGATTTGAACTTCTTAGCCAGATGTGGATAAATATCTTTTGTAATCTTAATCGGATAATCCTGAAGCTCCATAGACATCATCACTGCTTCTGCCACATAATAATAGCCTTTATATTTTGAAGTCATACCCAGCTGTCTGATCAGTCTATATACTTTTCTCATGTGCTCTCCCTCCGCCTTTTCCTGTTTTGTCATTATTATACGACAAAATCTTTCTATTTTTCTTTTGCCTACCAAACTCGTTCAAGTTCGAGAAAAAACGACATTTTCAGAGAGAACCCCACTTTTTTCAACTAAAAGCCTTTGTTTTTAATACCATGTACGCATCAGCATATTCGATTTGCCTTTTGTTGTCAAGAATTAATTTTTTGTTGAAAAAAAGTTCCCAAATACCGTCTCTGAAACCGTATTTGGGAACTGTATAATAATCTTTGCTTACATGTTTCTTATTTTTATAAATTACGCATATATCTGATGTTTTTATTTTGTAAGAAGCATCAGAATTTCATTGCTTCTCTGTACAAATTTTGTCATTTCATCCGGCGAAAGCTGTTTATGGCTCAGCATTGCCAGATCATAAAGCTGCTGGCAGATCATTTCTGCATGGGCAGATTCCTGATTTTCAGCAAGATATTTAACAAGTGGATGACTTACATTCAGCACCAGTGTCTCCTGACCGCCAAACATACCCGGATCCATGCCATACATATTGTACATTTTCATCATATCCTGCATACGACGGCTTTCTTCAGAAAGTGTCATCATTGCAGCAACTGATTCATTTTTCAGGTTTTCAACCTTCACTTCAAGCTTGTCCATATTAAGACTCTTGCGGAAAAGCTCTGTCAGAGCTTTTGCTGTTTCTTCATCAGCCGCACCCTCACCTTTCAGTTCTTCCGTTACATCAGCATCGATTCTCTTGAACTGAATTGTCTGATCCTTCTGCTCCAGATGAGAAATAAATGTTGTATCAATGTTATGAGAAAGAATCACTGCATTCTTTCCTGCTTCTCTGAACATGTTGATATACTGGCTCTGCTGTACAGCATCTGTTACATAGAAGATTGTTGTCTTTTCCGGTTCTTTATTTTCGTCCTTCTTCTCTGTATCTTCTGTTTTTTCTGTATCCTCAGCCTTTTCTTCTGTGTCTGCTTTCTTATTCTGTTCGATGCAGTCTTTCAGTGTCAGATACTTGTTGTCGATATCTTTAAAGAGGATATAATCATGCAGTTTCTCAGCAAACTTGCTGTCTTTGATACAGCCGAATTTGATAAACGGGCTGATATCATCCCAGTATTTCTCATAAGATTCGCGGTCGGTCTTGCACATACCGGTCAGCTTGTCGGCAACCTTCTTGGAAATGTATTCGGAAATCTTCTGCACAAACCCATCATTCTGAAGTGCACTTCTGGAAACATTCAGCGGCAAATCCGGACAATCGATCACACCTTTCAGAAGAAGCAGGAATTCCGGAATTACTTCTTTGATGTTGTCTGCGATAAATACCTGATTGTTATATAATTTGATGGTTCCTTCAATGGAATCATATTCTGTATTGATCTTCGGGAAATACAGAATACCTTTCAGGTTAAACGGGTAGTCCATGTTCAGATGAATCCAGAACAGTGGCTCCTTGTAATCCATAAATACTTTACGATAAAATTCTTTATAATCTTCATCAGTGCATTCGTTCGGGTGTTTCATCCACAGTGGATTCGGATCACTTAAGGAAACCGGACGTTTGTTGATTTTTATACGGTCTCTTGCAGGAGAAACTTCGACAACTTCTTTCTCACCTTTGTCGTTTTCTTTTTCTTCTGTCTTTGCATCTTCATGGATATGCTCAACAACAACATCATCATCTTTCAGATCCGCTTCATCGATTGTTTCGTATTCCTGCTCTGCATTTGCTTTGGAAAGATAAATATTTACCGGCATGAAAGAACAATATTTCTCGATAACCTCACGCATACGGTATTCGTTACAGAATTCCAGGCTTTCATCATTCAGAAACAGTGTGATCTCAGTTCCGACTGTTGTGCGGTCGCCATCTTTCATGTCATATTCTGTACCACCGTCGCAGGTCCAGTGAACCGGTGTCGCGCCTTCTTTGAAAGAAAGTGTATCAATGTGTACTTCATCGGCTACCATGAAAGCGGAATAGAAACCGAGACCAAAATGACCGATCATCTGGTCATCTGTTGTCTTATCTTTATATTTTTCAAGGAACTCTGTTGCTCCGGAAAATGCAATCTGTGTAATGTATTCTTCTACCTCATCGGCAGTCATACCAATACCATTATCAATGAATTTCAGGGTCTTGGCATCTGAATCAACTACAACCTGCACTGCTGGTTTGTAATCATCTGCAAATGTATACTCGCCCATTACTTCCAGTTTTTTCAGCTTTGTGATTGCATCACAGCCATTGGATACAAGTTCTCGAACAAAAATGTCATGGTCAGAATACAGCCATTTCTTAATGATCGGGAAAATATTCTCACTGTTAATTGATAAATTTCCATGCTTTTCAGCCATATTATCCACACTCCTTAGATTCGTTTTTTCATCTTTTTATATACTAATCCCCTTTTTTCCAAAAGTCAAGAAAAAATTAGCACTCATTTAAAATGAGTGCTAACAAAAACTTTTTTATTTATTTGTTTTTATTTTTCTTTTTGTAAAACACAACTCCGCCTATTGCTCCGGCTGCAATAATCAGAATACATATAAACGGAAGAATCTGCGTACTATCTCCTGTCTTCACGGCGCCTGTCCTGCTGATTGCCGGTGTCAGATCAGCGCCCGGAGCTGTTACATTAGCTTTCGTAACAGAAAATGATACCTGACGTGTATCTGTTGTATTAGTCGGCTGCCAGGAATTACCATCGTACTTCTGCTGTTCAAAATTAACTTTTAATGTGTAGTCTCCACTCTTTGCCAGACCAAAAGATGCTGTATACGGTGCCGCATCCCATCCCAGAGTATTATTGAGTACAGTCCATGACTTCGGTTCATAACGTGTGTCTCCATTACGCGGAGATGTATTATCCATTCCGGCACCTACTGCCGTAAAGGAAATCTTTGACTGCGTCGTATATACACCATTGTAATCAATTCCGGTGATTATATTATTTTCGGCAGATGCGATTTTCGGACTATATGCCTTTACATTGACATCTATAGATATCGCCAGATTCAGATTATTGTCATTGTCTACACCGTCCGGAAGAGTAATCGTTCCTGATACGGTGAAGTTCTGTTCCTCTGTTGCTGACTGTCTGTAGGAAGACCCTTTCACATTCCAGGAAACAGCCGCTTTCATATTGCCTGCTGTTGTTTCAATCACAACTGCGGATGGAAGATTCAATGAAGAAGCACTTTTCTCGGTTCCGTTCGGAAGTCCACTGACAGCCGCTGGCTGCTGAATCTTCGTAATGGTCGCGGTATCTTTAATCACCTGAAACGCTACAGAAATCGGAGTTGTTGCTTCAAATCCGCTTTCTGTTGCTACTTTAATCGTTTCTGTATAGCTGCCGACTGCCAGACCTGCCTTAGGACGTACGGAAAATGTGATTCTGCCTTCTCCATTCGGCGCCAGTTTCAGAGAATCTTCTGTAGTGATCTCATAATTTCCACTCTGACTCACCGGCATAATTACTGTCTCTGGTACATTTCCGTTATTTATATAAGTGATCGTCTTCGCATCAACTGCAGAATAACCCTTCTTTGCAGTTGCAAAGTCCAGAGGCTCATTCGGATTCGGGGTAAGGTCATGTGAAATATCCTGTACCGTCACAGTAGCAGTGATTGTAGCTATCATCGCTGCCGGATCATTGACATTATTGACCGTAAATGTCTGCTGATATGGATTTGCATTTGCGCCAAGTCCGGTTACCGGTGTAATCGTAAGTGTTGCTAATGCACCCGGATCCACTGTAACTGTGTTCGTCTGCGCGTCTGTCTGCTCAGCCCAAACCGCCGTTGCTGCCTGATTCTCATCACCTGATGCAGTAACAGAAAGAGACACTGCTGTATCACTATTATTTTTAAATGTTACTTTCTTCTGCGCTGCTGTAGCATCATCCGCCGTATAATCCTGTACAAAAGAGAACTGCGGCTGAGTTTCTCCTTCAACAGATATTTGATTTGCGGTTGCAGGATCCGGATTCTGCTCTGACTGTGTTCCTCCTGACGGTTCTTCGTTTGATGAATCTTTGTTTGACGGCTCTTCATTTGACGGTTCTTCATTTGATGGATTCTCGTTCGATGGATCTTCTGTCGTTCCGTTATTTCCATCCTCTGTCGGATAGGTATCATCGGAAGTTGCCGGCGGAATTCCATCTACCGTTTCAGTACCGGCCTTATCTTCTCCCTCAGCAGAATCATCCGCCTGCGTCAGCTGATTGTCTTCCATCTGGTCATCCTTTACCAACGTATCCTCTGTCGGCACTTCCTGGATCTCACCAGTCTGCTCCGGCTGTTCTTCTGTCACCTGTCCCTCTGTCTGCTGATCATCAGAAGTCGCCGGTGGTATCTCATCTACCGTTTCTGTGCCCGCAGCGTCTATATCCTCGGTACTATCTGCATTGTCCTGCTGATCGTCGGTACTCTCCTCATCAGTTGTCTGATCTTCTCCTGTTTCTTCGGAAGCATCCTCTTTCTGTGTCTCTGCTGCAGCTTCAAGTGCAGCTCCGCTCTCAGCATCAACCACTTCATCAGAAGTTACTGTCAGTGTGCCGCTATAACCGTTTTCTTCTTTGCCGGTAATTGTCAGCACGATCTTGGAACCGATATCTTCCTGTGTTACTGTATAAGTCTTCTCTTTGCCCAGCTCTTTCAATTCAGGAGTTTCCCCTGCATTTTCCGCTGCCTCGTCATCAAACGTCTTTCTGGACCAGAGATAAGTGACATCATCCTCTGTCATTCCCTCAGTATTAACTTCTTTAAAATCGGCACTCAGAGTCTTTCCTTCTGCTGCGATTCCCTGAATATTCAGTTTTCCGTTCAAAGCGGTCGTCTCTGCCGCAAATACGGTTATGGGAAGCATAGATAATGCCATAAGCACTGACATAATAACTGCAAGAACTCTCTCTTTCCGCATAACACACCCTCCTTTTAGTCTCTTTTTATAAGCGATCTGAAATTACGTCTTATATTATTTTATCTTTATGTGGGGCATTCTGCCCTTCTTCTGTAAAGAATTATACCACAGCATTTTTTACGGATGTAATTTATGTTTTACACTCTGTTAATATTTCCCGGATGACCGTTTTTTTATTTTACGGACATAAAATATCCCCATCCATTCATTACCGGACAGGGATATTTCCACAATATTTCTTTTGTTTTCAGATTTTCAAATCTCAGGCTTCTACAATCAGATATCCACCGGATGGCAATGTAAATACCTCACACGCTTCTTCCAGCTCCTCATCAGTCATTCCACTGACATCAGCACCTGCCTCATCCAGATACGCTCTGACTTCTTTGATATTTTCCACTTCTACCGCCATACAGTCTTCCAGAAATTCCAGAGCTTCCTCCGGTGTCTCTGCGACCGGTTCATCATAAAGTCTGCTCTGATCTTTGAGAAAAACTTCTACTGCTTCTTCTGAATACATTATTTCAGCACCTCCTCTATATTTCCTTTTGCTTTGATCAGCTTTCTCAATATTGTCTGTACTCTGTCCGTTTCATATGCTGCCACTTCTTTTACACCTGGTTTTGCATGTGCCATCGCGAATCCATACGGAACTGATTTCAGCATATCAATATCATTGTATTCATCCCCGAATGTAATGCATTCTTCTGGTTTGATATTCAGAATTTTCTGGTATTCTGCCAGTCCTCTTGCCTTATTTGTTGTAAAAGGAATAAAATCCACCCATGCTGTCCCTGATGTTACAACTGTACACCTGTCACCAAATCTTTCTCTCCAGTAGTAAATTGTGTCCTCCTGCAGTCCACCCTGCTCATACACAGCAAGTTTCATGCATGGCTCTTTTATTTCATTAAAGCTCTGAATTTCCATGCAGACATTTCCGACCACATGAAGCATAAGGTCACGAAAATGTTCCGTCTTTGGTTTTATATAGTAGAAATCTTTGGTTGAACAGGTAAATTCAGATCCTTCCCTGTTATAAATACACTCTGCAATTTCTCTGACCAGATTCTGATCAAAATAATTCTGATACATTACCTTTTCATGATAAACTGCCAGCCCGCCATTTTCACAGATAAAAGCCATATCATCTGCTACCGGAGCAAACATTTTTTTCATGTTGGCATACTGGCGTCCACTTGCAGCTACAAAAAGTATCCCTAACTCTTTTAACTGTCTGATCAGCGGAAAAATATCCTCTGGAAGGCCCTGCGCACCTTTCATTAATAACGTTCCATCCAGATCACTTGCAACTAACTTAATCATTTTTCCATTCCTCACATATCTTCAGTAAATCCTGCGGTTTTTCTGCAATTACTTCTGCACCGTTACTTTCAAGTTCCCGGCGGTCGCGGAATCCCCATAGTACCCCTACCGTATGCATCTTGGCTGCATTTCCGGTTTCCATGTCTGTTTTGGTATCTCCCACATACATACATTCTGACGGTGTCACTCCAAACTCCTGTGCTGCCTTTAACGGGCCATCCGGTGCCGGTTTTCGGCGTATCACATTGCTCTGTCCGATCACCAGGTCAAAATATCCGTCAAACATCTGCGCAATTACTTTCACCGCTGCCACATGTGGCTTGTTGGAGCAGACGGCCAGCTTCATCCCACGATTTTTCAGTTCTTTCAGTGTCTCCATAATCCCATCATATGGAACCACTTTATAGAGTGGATCTGCATCAAATTTCTCTCTGTAGAGGCTGCGGCATTCCTCATAATGCATCAGTTCCGGATCACCTGCATCTTTCAGGCATCGCCTGATCAGCATATCTGCACCTTCACCGCTGTAATATTTAAAATTTTGCACCGGCTGCGGTGTCAGTTCCATTTTTTCCAGAATCTCATTTGCCACATATGCCATGGATTCTAATGTATTTGCAAGCGTTCCATCGAGATCAAAAATACATGCTTTTATCATCTGTTTATCCTCTTAACTCAATTCCCAGTTTCTTCATTTCATAAAAAAGTCTTCCGACCGGAAGACCGACTACATTGGTGTAGTCGCCTTGAATTTCCTTTACATAGATGCCGAAGCTTCCCTGAATCCCGTAACTTCCAGCTTTGTCCATTGGTTCCCCGCTCTTTATATATGTACGAATTTCTTCATCTGTCACCGGATAAAAAGTAACATCCGTGCGTTCTGCGAAAGAATGTTTCTCCCATTCTCCGTACTTTTTGACCAGGGCTGTCACACCGGTATAAACCTGATGGGTATTTCCCTGCAGTATCTTCAACGTTTCAAATGCAGTCTGCTCATCTGACGGCTTTCCTAAGATTTCACTCTTATAAGAAACGATCGTATCTGCTCCAATGATCACTGTCCCATCTTCCAGTTCAAACTTCGAAGCGATCTCTTCAGCTTTCTGGGCAGATAATTCACAGACGATCTCATCCGGTCTTTCTGCTGTAATCTTTTCTTCGCCTTCTGCTGCACATATCTGAAAAATAACACCTGCCGCCGCAAGCAGTTCACGCCGCCTCGGTGACGCAGATGCAAGTATGATTTTTCTCATAAAGTTCTTCCTTTTCTTTGTTTTACTTCGGTAACAGTATACCCTGTCCCTCAAAATCGTGCAACTGCGAAAAACATTTTTCATAATCAGAACATATTTACGCCAAATATATGGAATAAAATTTAAAATTACCTGTTGACAGTATATTGTTTTTCTGATATTATAATCAACTGTGAGCGGTAAATTGCCCTCAAATATGTAAATGCTGCTGTGGCTCAGTCGGTAGAGCGTCGCCTTGGTAAGGCGGAGGTCACGGGTTCGATTCCCGTCAGCAGCTTTATTTTTTTGCCTATTTTAAAGGGTTTTCGGATGTTTCGGTATCAAATAGTAGTCAAAATAGTAATCAAAACATGTGTTCACCCTATTTTAGGCATTTTCTGTGCCTGAAAATCTGGAATATTACTCAAAATTTCTTTCTTCCGATCAATGGATTTTCTGTTTTTATGATAAATAGAATATTCCAAGCTTTTTTTAATCTAAGTACCTTTCCAGATATTCAGTATATACCGGAAATTCATCTTCAGTAAAAACAACCTCTTCCGGCTCCTTAATGATTTTTTTAAAGACGGAATCAGAGGTATCAAGATCTTGTAACATCTCTTCAGGACTCCAATCTATTAATTTTCTTTTTTTAGCCCTCTTCAACATTCCTCTTGTTATAGACTTTAAATTCGAAAATGCTTTTGCTGTAAGATTGTATTAAACAAATGGTTAGACAAGCGGTAGTCGGTAACTAGCCTATGGATTTAAGCCTTCCATACCCAAAATAGGAATAGAGAACCCCAGTGCTGCAACACTGGGGTTCTCGTTTTGTCGTCCATAGTTGGAACATAATTCATTTTTGCCTATTGGCATTATAACATATGTGTTTCCGTAAAGCAATACACCTGATTTCAATAATTTTATGATCTGTTCTAACTTTTTTTCTTTTCTATATTTTTCTATATTTTTCTCAGGAAATCTTTTAAATTCCACATTTTTATGATATGATTAACCTTTAAAGAACCATTCAGGAGGGAAAGAGATGGATAACGAAACCGTTTCTAAAAATTTTATTGAAAACATCATTGACAAGGATCTGGCTGATGGCGTTTACGACACTGTCCACACCCGCTTTCCACCGGAACCTAATGGATACCTCCATATCGGACATGCCAAATCCATTCTTTTAAATTACGGACTTGCCAAAGAATACAACGGCAAGTTTAATATGCGTTTTGATGATACCAACCCTACAAAAGAAAAAAGTGAATTTGTAGAATCTATCAAAGCAGATATCAAATGGCTCGGTGCTGACTGGGAGGACAGACTTTTCTTCGCTTCCGATTATTTCGGTCAGATGTATGAAGCAGCGATCAAGCTGATCAAAAAAGGCAAGGCTTATGTCTGTGACCTGACTGCTGACGAGATCCGCCAGTATCGTGGTACTCTGACAGAGCCTGGTAAAGAAAGCCCGTACCGTAACCGTTCCGTAGAAGAAAACCTTCAGCTTTTTGAGGAAATGAAAGAAGGCAAATATGCCGATGGAGAAAAAGTTCTCCGTGCAAAGATAGACATGGCATCTCCGAATATGAACATGCGTGATCCGGTCATCTATCGTGTGGCTCATATGACTCACCACAGGACCGGCGATACATGGTGCATTTATCCGATGTACGACTTCGCGCATCCGATTGAAGATGCAATCGAGGGTATAACACATTCTATCTGTACACTTGAATTCGAAGATCACCGTCCACTGTATGACTGGGTAGTACGTGAGCTTGAATATCCGCAGCCACCGAAACAGATTGAATTTGCAAAGCTTTACCTTACAAATGTCGTAACAGGCAAACGTTACATCAAGAAACTGGTCGAAGACGGCATCGTAGACGGATGGGATGATCCTCGTCTTGTTTCCATCGCCGCACTGCGTAGACGTGGTTTCACTCCGGAATCCATCAAAATGTTTGTAGATCTCTGTGGTGTCTCCAAAGCAAACAGCTCTGTAGATTACGCAATGCTTGAGTACTGCATTCGTGAAGACCTCAAATTAAAACGTCCTCGTATGATGGCTGTCATGGATCCGGTCAAACTTGTGATCGACAATTATCCAGAAGGACAGGTAGAATATCTGGATGCTCCGAACAACATGGAAAACGAAGCTCTCGGAACCCGTAAGATTCCATTCAGTGGTGAACTTTATATCGAACGCGACGATTTCATGATCGACCCGCCGCGTAAATACAAGAGACTGTTCCTCGGTACAGAAGTTCGTCTGATGAACGCATACTTTGTTACCTGTACCGGTTATGAAGCAGATGATGACGGCACTGTACGTGTTGTACACTGTACTTACGATCCGGCTACCAAAGGCGGTAACGCTCCGGACGGACGTAAAGTAAAAGGTACAATTCACTGGGTAGAAGCTACCAACGCAAAAGAGGCAACTGTACGTCTTTATGAAAACATCGTAGATGAAGAAAAAGGCGTATACAATAAAGAAGATGGATCCCTGAACGTAAATCCGAACTCCCTTACAACCGTTACCGCTTACGTAGAGCCGGCGCTTATGGAAGCCAAAGGCTACGACAGCTATCAATTCGTAAGAAACGGATTCTATTGTGCAGATATCCATGATTCCAAAGAAGGTGCACCGGTATTTAACCGTATTGTATCCCTTAAGAGTTCTTTCCGTCTTCCGAAATAATTCTTTCGGAAATGAATGATGTAACAAACAAGAGGCAGGTCAATC
This sequence comes from Blautia sp. Marseille-P3087, assembly GCF_900120195.1. Lineage (GTDB taxonomy): Bacteria > Bacillota > Clostridia > Lachnospirales > Lachnospiraceae > Blautia_A. The sequence goes on along the minus strand of NZ_LT635539.1, from coordinate 3,267,351 downwards.
GACCTGCCTCTTGTTATCTTCATAGTTCTTATTATTAAACTGAACCGGATTCAGTTTTATTCTTCTTCCTGTTCTTCTTTCTCTTCTTTGATTGCTTCTTCTACTGCATGCTCGGCATCTGCTGTTTCAGCAGTTTCTTCTACAGCCTTTTCTACAGCATCTTCAGCCTCATCCCATGCTTCAAAAGCTTCTGATGTTTCTTTCTTTTCTTCAGACTTTGATGTTTCTTCTTCGGTCTCATCCTCGAAATCTTCATCAAAATCCTCGAAATCATCCAGCGGGTCTTTGCGGAATGCAAGTGCCGCGATTGCTCCTGCTGCTGCGGCAGCAACTGCTCCGACTGCTACAAATCCCCAATATTTATTAATCTTTGCCATAATTTCGTATCTCCTTTCATATACAGAAACCATCTATCCGATACTCTGAATAATGTTAGTGTTATTTTACTACTTTTGTATCAAAAAAGGAAGAGAAAAATTGCGAATCTTACCTCGGATACGCTGCAACGCATTGTCGATGGATTTCGGTGTTTTGCCCATGATCTCCGCAATCTTTACGTAGCCGTATCCTTTCATATAATAATCCAGCACTTTATTTTCCATCGGACTTAAGGCCTTGCTGATCTTCAATTCCAGATTTCTTGTACTTTCCTGATCGATCACAATAGATTCCGGGTCTTCTGTGCGGGAATCCCACGAGCCTTCCAGATGCTCAGATTCTTCCTCATTGCTAAGCGAAATATACGTATTCAGCGGAAGATGTTTCTGCCTGTTTGAATTCTGTACCGCACTGTAAAGCTGCCGGTCAATACATAAACCTGCAAATGTCTGAAAAGACGCCTCCCGATCCGGCTGGTAATTCTGGATTGCCTTAAAAAGTCCGATCATTCCCTCCTGAATCAAGTCGTCTGTTTCTCCTCCGATTAAAAACATGGCTCTTGCCTTTTTGCGAACAAACTCCTTGTATTTTTCCATCAGATAATCAGATATTTCCATCTCTCCCTGTCGCAGTCTGAAAATCAGTTCTTCGTCGCTGTACTGATCGTAACGGCTCATTCTGTTTCCCCTTTTATTTGCTGCTTTTTACCAGTCTCTGTCTTACAATTTCATAAGCAAGGACTCCTGCTGCCACAGAAGCATTCAGCGAATCAATGTCTCCCTTCATCGGTATGGATGCTGTGAAATCACATGCTTCGCGTACCAGACGGCTGACACCTTCTCCCTCATTTCCGATCACAAGACCCATCGGTCCTGTCAGATCCAGATCATACATGATTTCTCCACCCATATCTGCACAGACAAACCAGATGCCTTTTTCTTTCAGTTCTTCAATCGTTCTTACAATATTTGTTACCTTCGCAACCGGTGTATAATTTATTGCACCTGCAGAAGTTTTTGCTACAGTAGATGTCAAACCTACTGCACGTCTCTTCGGAATGATAACGCCATGTGCACCGGCAAGATTCGCAGTACGGATGATTGCACCAAGATTGTGCGGATCCTCTACATTATCCAGAAGAATCAAAAATGGGGCTTCACCTTTTTCTTCTGCTCGGGCAAGGATCTCATCCACTGTACTGTACTCATACGCTGCAACCTGCGCAATCACACCCTGATGTGCTCTTGTCTCACTGAGCTGATCCAGGCGTTCTTTTGACACGTAGTTGATGCTTGTATCGGTCTTGCGTGCTTCTCTTGCAATCGTACGCACCGGTCCGTCCTGACATCCGTCAAGGATAAAAAGCTTGTCCACGCATTTTCCGGAACGGAAAGCTTCCAATACCGCATTGCGTCCTTCTATCTGTTCACTCATAAAATGTCCTCTCCGATTCCCATACGGATCAAAGTGAGCATCCGTGTGTAATCCTCTTTTAAATATAAATAGCCCATCAGCGCCTCAAAACCGGTCGCCCGACGATAATCTGCCATTGTTGCATGTTTTGCCATCGTCGGAGAATGTGCATTCCGTCCTCTCCGGTAAACACTCAATTCTTCCGGTGTCAGTTTCTCCTCGATCACTTCCATGATTGCAGACTGCGCCCCGGCTTTTACCAGACTGCTTGCTTTCTTATGGAGACGATTTACCGGGCAGTTGCCTTTCTTAACAAGAATTGTCCGGATGACCAGTTCATAAACTCCATCCCCTATATACGCCAGAGTCAGCGGAGAATAGCTCCGCAGATCCTGATCTTCCAGATGAAACAACTCTTTCAGCTGCATCAGATTCGTTTCCATTTTACACCCTCACGAGTATCTTTCAGTTCGATTCCTTTATCAAGAAGTAATCCTCTGATCTCATCTGCCCTCGCGAAATCTTTTGCCTTTCTGGCTGCCTGACGTTCGGCGATCAGATTCTCGATTTCTTCATCAAGGATATCGTCTTTTTTGTCAAGGATCAGACCGAGAACATCACAAAGTTTTGTCATCACTTCAAGAGTATATGCAGCAAACTCTGCAGAACTTCCTTCCTGAACATTTGTATTCGCAAATTTGACAAGTTCAAATACTGCTGCAAGTGCATCTGCTGTGTTGAAATCATCATCCATTGCCTCTTCAAACTTTGTTATAAATCCAGCTTCTTCCTGCATCATCTGCTTTTCATCCTCAGATGCTTCCTGTACAGAAGCTGCTGTCTGACGGTCACGGAGTCTTGCTGCCGCATCTGTGATTCGCTCCAGCGCGTTCTTGGAAGATTCCATCAGATCTGCGCTGAAATTGAGCGGGCTTCTGTAGTGTGCATTCAACATAAAGAAACGAAGCACCTGCAGATCATACTGCTCACCGATCTGGCGGACAGTACGGAAGTTTCCAAGAGATTTGGACATCTTACGGTTGTCGATGTTCAGGAATGCATTATGCATCCAGTATTTTGCAAAAGGAACTCCATTGCAGCATTCACTCTGTGCGATCTCATTTTCGTGATGTGGAAAAACAAGATCCTCTCCGCCTGCGTGAATGTCAATTTCTTCCCCGAGATATTTCCTGGACATAACAGAGCACTCGATATGCCATCCCGGTCTTCCGTCGCACCATGGGGATTTCCAGAATGGTTCACCTTCTTTCTTCGGTTTCCAGAGTACGAAATCAAGCGGATCTTCTTTCTGGTCTTCACCAGATACCTGCAGAGAACGGAAGCCGGACTGCAGATCGTCCAGATTCTTATGTGATAATTTGCCGTATTCTTTGAATTTCTTTACACGGAAATATACGGTACCATCAGCAACCGGATAAGCATATCCCTTGTCAATCAGTGTCTGGATCATATCGATCATTCCGTCGATTTCCTGTGTTGCCAGCGGATGAGTTGTTGCCGGTTTTACATTCATGCCGGCCATATCTTTCTTGCATTCTGCAATGTAGCGCTGTGAGATTTCTTCAGAGCTTACACCTTCTTCGATTGCCTTTTTGATGATCTTGTCATCAACATCTGTAAAGTTGGATACATAGTTTACTTCGTATCCTTTGTATTCCAGATAACGGCGTACGGTATCAAAAATGATCATCGGTCTCGCATTTCCGATGTGGATCAGGTTGTATACCGTCGGTCCGCATACATACATCCGTACCTTGCCTTCTTCCAGTGGTACAAATTCTTCTTTTCTGCGTGACATTGTATTAAAAAGCTTCATATCTCTTTCCTCCGATATTATTTTAAGCTGAATCAGTTCTGTATTTCTGTAAGCAGGCAGATTGCCTGAGAAGAAATCCCCTCTCCGCTTCCCGTAAAACCAAGTCCTTCTTCTGTCGTTGCCTTTACGTTGATCTTTGATTCCGGAATGCCAAGCGCTTCCGCCATGTTTTTACGCATCTGCAGGATATGTGGTGCCATCTTTGGTTTCTGTGCAATGATCGTTGCATCGATATTTCCGACTTCATAGCCATGTTCGCGCAAAAGACCTGCCACATGCACCAAAAGCTTCACACTTGAGATTCCCTTGTATGCCTGATCTGTGTCCGGAAAATGTTTCCCGATATCGCCAAGTGCCGCAGCACCAAGCAGGGCATCCATCACTGCATGAATCAGTACATCCGCATCCGAATGTCCCAGAAGTCCCTTCTCCCACGGAATATCCACTCCGCCAAGGATCAGTTTCCTTCCTTCTGTCAGTTTGTGTACATCATATCCCATTCCAACTCTCATATTATTCTCCTTCTGCCTGACCGGAAAACCCGGATTTAATCAGTGCATACATCAGTTTTTCACAGGTTTCCGGATCACCCTCTTCGATGAGGGACAGGGATATTTTGTCATCCGAAAGTTCTGCTGCTCCGGCGGCATTAAGCCCTGCCGGTGCGTTTGCAAATATGTCCGTGTCCGCATACAACGCTACAGGCACTGCTGCCGGCACTTCTTCCTCTATTCCATTAAAAATCATAACTGCCGTCGTAGATACGAATCCGTCACCACTTGCTGCTGTAGGCACAGAAACAAAAGGAATTTTGTACTGAGAAGCCACATAACGGCTGATGTCATGGATCGTACCAGAACCTACCGCAAGGATCAGATCAATATCCTCATCCATATAGTTCTCAACGATCTCTACTGCATGCTGGTCAGCTTTCAGATCATCTGCATCCAACACCAGAACCTGACATCGGTCATAAATATCTTCCATGATTTCTTCTGTTGCCTTACAGGTATTTGTGTCACAGATCAGAAGCGGAGATATGTATTCCTTCAGGAATCCCTCTGACATAGCTTCCTCAAGCGCATTTACCGCTCCCGGTTCAATTAAAATTTCCTCTACTTCTACAAGGTGATTCTTCCCGCACCCACGAGGTCGGGCAAAGTCATCCGTATCGACTCGCATTTATTTTTCTCCTCCTGCATTTAATGTGTGATGCTGTCATATTTTCTCAGAGCAGCATACAAAAAACCTATTTTATACAATCCGTTATTATACATGATTCTGTATAAAAAATCAACGCGGACAGCTCCGATAACTGCCTACAGATTCAAATAATTATAAACAACTTTTGAGATTGACCGGATATTTGCAATTGCATTTGCACTGCTCTCGGACATCACACACAAAATATAGGTAGTCTTCGGTCCATAGACAATTGCAATATCATGCTGCTCTTCATCCGTTTCTCCGGTTTTGTTGGCAGTCTTTACATCTTCCGGAACACCCTCCGGGATCTTCGTTGTATTTTCCTGGTTCAGAAGCAGATTCAGCATTTCTTCTGAAGCTTCTTTGCTGACACATTCCCCTTTGTATATCCGTTCGAGCAGTTTGCCACAGTCCTTCACAGTCGTCATATTATGTCCGCCAAGACTCAGTTTCTGGGACGAAGAAGGATGCAGCGTATTTTGATATGTAGTTTCTGTATAGCCTTCTTTTTCCAGATATTTGTTTACCAGTTCTGCTCCATCCAGAAAATCATGTTTTTCAGACTGGAGTCTTCCAAGTTCATTACAGGATTCATTGTCACTGACTGTGATCATATTCCACAGAAGAGTATCTACCTTATCCTTCACCTTTGCGTTGTCTTTGTCCGTTTTCATCAGAGCTGCTTCGTGTTCCAGAACGGTATCCATATCCTCATATGTTTTCGCCATCACAAAAGCTTTGATAAGACTTGCCGAATAAATCTGTGTATCATTCAGTACTATTTCTTCATCCGTATTGAGATCTTTGACATAAACGCTCCATATACCATCATATCCACTCAGCATAGATGTAAGCTGTGGCTCCAGTGTATCCATCCCAAGCTCATCAAGTCCGGTTACTTTTCCCGTCGCATCCACCGGAAAACCATCCTCAGTCACTCCGGCTTCCTGAAGCAGTGCCCCATTCGGTCCTCCGAAATAATACGTTCCGGAAAACATCTGGCCGTTCGCTGTCATTTCCAGATCATGTGTCCCTGTTTCCGTCACCATCTTTCCATTCTCATCAAAATAATAATATCCGTCATATGTTGTATTATCGATCACGTAATTGCTGATATACCGAACCTGTGGAGCTGCTGTCAGTTTTCCAAGGTTATTGACCATATAATAGCCGTCAAAATCCACCGTCTCTGCATCTTCATCGGTACTTTTTGCACAGGAAAGCTTCGTGATTTTTACCATGTGGGAACTTCCTGCCTGAAAACATCCAGTCTCATCATGGTAATAAAATCCGTCCAGCATCGTTCCATCAATATTCACATGATCAAAATAATGAACAGCCGGAGAGATATCCTTACTCCCATCTTCTTTCAGGCAGTAAAATCCATCACTTTTTAAAATATATTTCCCTGCCCCGTCTTCAATCGGACGTATCTGGGATTCCCCTGTTACAGACAGAAGACTGCTTGCCGCCACCGGTGCAGTCACTGCAGATGCTGTGGTCATAAACACAAGCCCTGCCGCCAAAATTTTCCAGTTTTTCAAACGGTTTCCGGTTTTCATCTGGTTCTCCTTGTCTATCGTTTAAATAGTAATTGTCCATAGTATACCTGATATTTTCTTTATGTCAAGCTAACCTATTATGTCATTTTCTTCTGAAACATCCCAGAACGCCTGCAGATGTTTTTCCACATTCCCAAGTGTACATGTGCAGGCATCATTCCATTCACGGGGGAAAAGATTCCGATAATCCCGGTTCAGGAATCGTTCATCCATAAGAAGAATTGCTCCCGTATCCTCTTTTGTACGTATCACACGTCCTGCCGCCTGCAGGACTTTATTCATCCCGGGATAGCGATAGGCATAATCAAATCCCTGCTCGCCTTTTTCGTCGTAATACCCTTTCAAAATCTCCCGTTCACAATTTACCTGTGGAAGTCCGGTTCCCACAACCGCGGCTCCAATCAGCCGATCACCGATCAGATCAATTCCTTCCGAAAAAATACCGCCCATAACACAGAATCCTACCAATGTTTCTTCAGTTTCCTCTGTAAACTCCTCCAGGAACTCCTCACGCTCCAGCTCCGTCATTGAAGCATGCTGGCTGATGCATCGCACCCAGGAAACAGAAAATTCATCCTGATAAACCTGATAAACATCTTCCATCAGACGGTAAGACGGGAAAAATACCATGTAATTTCCCTTCTTCTGCCAACTCATCCTCGCAATATATTCTGCAATCTTTCTGTATTCCTCATAGCCTCTTCGGGTATACTTACTGCTGACATCCCGGCAAATCATAAGGCACCTCTTTTTCTGTTCAAACGGTGATTCCACATACATACCGAAGTTTTCACTTCTTGTACTCAGCATCTTCCGATAATACTGTAACGGAAGCAGTGTTGCCGAAAAAAACACCGTACTATTACCTTTATCCAGACATTTCTGCAGATTTTCCGCCGGATTGACGCAAAACAGTTTCATATAAAATCTTCCGTTTTCATCAAATGCCGTATAGACCACATAATTGTCATCCACCAGCTCCGAAATATTTAAAAAGTTTCTTACCGCAAAATAGAAATCAAGGATTCCGTCCACCACTTCCTGCGCTGGTGGTTCTTCAAGAAGCTGATCCAGTTCTCCCTGCACACTTAGGAGACTGATCGGCAGTACTCCGGCATTTTCTTCTACTTTCCATTCACCACAGTTTTCTCGTAACTTCTCCAGCTGTTTTTTGACTTTGCCGAGTTTTTTCCATAATTTCTGACTGTAGGGCTTCACAAATTTTCTGGTCTCGATCACATCATCCAGAGAGATAGACGCACTGTACATCTCTCTTCCCCGATCCACCAGATTATGTGCCTCATCAATCAAGAAAAGATAATTTCCAGATACATTTTCCCCGAAGAAACGTTTCAGATAGACATTCGGATCAAACACATAATTATAGTCGCAAATCACACCATCCATCCAGACAGCCAGATCAAGGCTCAACTCAAAAGGACAGACCTGCCACTTCTGCGCATGACGAAGAAGTGTTTCCCTGTCAAATGACTGTTCCGTTGTCCAGAGTTCATAGACTGCATCGTTGATCCGGTCATAATGTCCTTTCGCATAAGGACATTTTTCCGGATCACATTCCGGCTTGTCGCAGAAGCAGAGTTTTTCTTTTGCCGTGATCGTAACAACTTTAAACAGAAGACCTCTGTCCCGTAATATTTCAAAAGCATCCTGTGCTACTGTCCTTGTAATCGTCCTTGCCGTCAGATAAAAGACCGTCTCAGCCATTCCCTGCCCGATTGCGCGTACTGCCGGAAAAACAGCCGACATGGTCTTTCCGACACCGGTCGGAGCCTGGATAAAAATCTGTTCTTTTTTTGAAATGGCATGATAAATGCCAGATACCATCTTCCGCTGCCCCTTGCGGTATTCAAAGGGAAATTCCAGTTTTTTCATCGATTCATTTCGTTTTTCGCGCCATTCGATCTGATATGCCAGCCATTTATGATAACTGTCAGTAAGTTCTTCATACCATTGTTTCAGTTCTGCTCTGGTAAGTGTCTCCCGAAAACGTTTAATCACTTCGGTGTCAAGATGTGCATAAGTCATCTGTATGTCTATTTTCTCCAGTTCATGCTCATCCAGGTAGATCCATGCATAACAAAGTGCCTGCGCACGATGCACCAGTACCGGTTCTTCCATAAGTTCAAGTTTCTTATAAACACCCTTGATCTCATCAATACAGAATCTGTCATCCTGCGAAAAAATACCGTCTGCCCTGCCTTCTACGCGAAGGATCAGATCATCATACTCTGTATCTTTTTTCAGAGAAACTTCAGGCTGGTAGTGGCTTCCCATCTGCTTCTGTATCTTACGGTGAAGCCTGCTTCCTTTCAGCATGGCTTCTTTATCCGAAGTGCCACTTCCGCTCACCAGATCACCATTTCGTAATATAAATTCTACAAGATTTCGAACCGAAATACGGACGATCGGTTTTTCCATGCTGTTTCTGCCTCCTTACTCTGCAATGCAAAAGGCGCATACCCGTTCCCGGAATATGCGCCCACGCATTTTTACCTATGCTACGGCAAATTTTGCAATTACTTCATTGAATCTCTTGCTCTCTCCGTAGCATCTTACTGTCAGTTCCCGTGTAAGATCCATGCTCAGAATACCTAAAATGGATTTTGCATCAATGATAATTCTGTTATAAGATATGTCAATATCAAAATCACATTTGGCAGCCTCATTCACAAATTCTTTTACGTCTTCTGTTTCATTTAATCTGATATGTCTTTCAACCATGTGCTTTATCCTCCTGAATCAGATCTGAAAAATATTACCTGCTTACATCTGTGTCAGGACAAAAATATCGTAAATTGCTTTTACAGCAGTTTCGAAATCTCTGTTTTCCACACCAATGATAATATTCAGCTCACTGGATCCCTGATCGATCATTTTTACATTGACATGCGCATGTGCCAGTGCGGAGAATACACGGCCTGCAGTTCCTCTCTGGGACTTCATACCACGGCCCACAACTGCGATCAGCGCCAGATCAGATTCCATCTCTACAAAATCCGGCTGAACGGCTCTGTGAATGCCTGCAATTACCTGCTGCTCTTTTTCTTCGAATTCATCCTGATGAACGTAAACAGTCATTGTGTCGATTCCAGAAGGAACATGTTCAAAACTTATTCCCTGATCTTCAAATACCTGAAGAATCTTTCTTCCGAAACCAATTTCACTGTTCATCATGGATTTCTCAATATTAATGGAACAGAAGCCCTTCTTACCTGCAATACCGGTGATCACATATTTCGGTTTGCGGCAGGTGCTTTCTACGATAAAGGTTCCCTTATCTTCCGGACGGTTTGTATTACGGATATTGATCGGAATGCCTTCTTTACGAACCGGGAAGATCGCATCTTCATGAAGAACGGTCGCACCCATATAAGAAAGCTCACGAAGTTCTCTGTATGTAATTGTTTCGATCACTGCCGGATTATCGACGATTCTCGGATCTGTGACAAGGAATCCGGAAACATCAGTCCAGTTCTCATAAATGTCTGCATGGATAGCTTTTGCTACCAGAGAACCGGTAACATCCGATCCGCCACGGGAGAATGTCTTTACAGTTCCGTCTTCCATACCACCATAGAATCCCGGAATAACTGCTCTCTCGCATTTCTGGAAACGCTTGCTTAAAAGTTTATCTGTTTTGTCTGCATCGAAATTACCATTTTTATCAAAACGGATCACGGTTGCAGAATCAATAAATTCATATCCGAGATATGCAGCCATTACTTTACCGTTCAGGAATTCCCCACGGGATGCTGCATATTCATTGCCTGCATGTGCCTTAAAATCTGCTTCAATCTGTCTGAACTCCTCCTCAAGAGACAGGTCAAGATTCAAGCCTTTGATGATCTCATAAAAACGTCCCTTAATTTCCGTAAGGACATCTGTGAAATCCTCTCCTGCTTCTGCTTTGCCATAGCATGTATACAGAAGATCAGTTACTTTTGTGTCTGCGGAAAATCTCTTTCCCGGTGCGGACGGTACCACATAACGTCTGCTCTCATCGCTTCTGATGATATCTCCGACCTTCTGAAACTGTTCTGCATTGGCCAGAGAGCTTCCTCCGAATTTTACCACTTTTTTCATAATAATACTTATCACCCTTCTGTTTTCTCTTTTCAGTCAGAAAATCTGTTTCTTATTTTATTGAAAACCTCGGGGTTTTGCAAGTGTTTCTTTATAATATTACATAAAAATTCGCTTTTTATGCACAATATTCGCGGAGAATGTTCTCAAGAGCCGATGCGCTGCTAGTGTGACATCTGCATACCGGTATGGATTTTTTCTTTGCTTCCTCCACTGCACAGTTCACCATTTTATGAGAAACCGTACTTGTAAACAAAATCAGAAGATCCGGTGCACCGATTTTTTTCTTCATGGCTCCTTTTTCTTTTGCAAATACTTTTGCCTTACATCCATATCCTTTGCAGATATCCTCATACTGACATACCATACGTTCATTTCCGCCTACGATTACGATACTCATAGATTCACTCTCCTTTTGTTATCTTTGACTAACTCGTATTTTAAAAGTAAAGCGGACGCATAGTTCCGCTTAATGTCTTCATCTGTTAGCTTGCGCTAACTGTATATAAAATATTATCATATATTGTTTTGTTTGTCAAAGAATTCTTTTAATTCTGTCACATCACAAACTGTAAGCTTCTTTTCTCTGACTGTAAAGTGAATGTCATTGCTGCCGTATGCCAGCCCGTAAATCTTATCCGGTTTGTTCTGATAACGGGGACGCGGATCGTTGGAAAGCACTTCCACCAAAGCTTCTCTCTGCTCTGCCGGTACTTTCTCTATCAGTGTTTCCGGAAATTCCACCTCCAGACGGTAATCTTCTATTTTATCCGTAAAACCGCCTCTCACTTCCGGGTGGCTGTCTACGTAAGGAAGATATGGTTTGATATCATAGATCGGCGTACCGTTCATAAGATCCGCACCTGAAATATGAAGAACCGGTCCCAATTCCGGATGCAGCTCTATTTTTTCGAGACGCACTGAAGAAAGCCCGATGCTGTTTGGACGAAATGGAGATCTCGTGGCAAATACACCCATACGTGTATTTCCACCAAGCCTCGGCGGCCGGACAGTCGGGGACCAGTTCTCCCTGACTGTCTCAGAGAACTGCCAGATCAGCCAGATATAATCATATTCTTCCAGTCCGCGAAATGCCTCCGGCACCCGGTATTCTGGTTCAAACACAATCTTTGCCTTTAATGCATCCAGCCGGTTGCTCTGATGCGGAATCCCGAATTTTGTCGGAAAATCATTATGGATTCTTGCAATCACTTTCATTCCGTGCTCTTCTTCCATTCTTTCCTCCTGTTTCTTAGCGTTATTTTTTCAGCAAAAACAGCCTGCTTCACACAGACTGTTTTGCTATTTCACTATTATATTAGCGCTTAATCTTTCAGCGGTCAATGATTTCAATCTCCGTATCATCTCTGGCATCCAGATTATGGATATATTTTTTTGTCTCCGCCACGATCACATTCGACAAAAGCAATACCGCCACAAGGTTCGGAAGTGCCATCAACGCATTCAGAATATCCGCGATCGTCCAGACAAGATTCAGTGAAATGACCGGTGCGATCACAGCTACCGCTATGTAAAGGACACGATATGGCACAAGGCCTTTTCTTCCGGCAAAATATTCCACACAACGTTCCCCGTAATATGCCCATCCAAGCACGGTAGAGTATGCAAAAGAAATAATTCCCACCACAAGAATGACCGGACCCAGAACCGGAATCTGCTGAAATGCCAGCGTCGTCAGGACACCTCCATTCGTGATTTCTCCCATATCGATCGCCGGATTTTTCATAATGCTGGTAACGAGTACCAGTCCTGTCATCAGACATACAACAACGGTATCCCAGAATGTACCTGTACTGGAAACCAGAGCCTGACGGACCGGATTTCTCGTCTGTGCTGCTGCCGCTGCGATCGGTGCCGAGCCCATACCGGACTCGTTTGAAAAAAGACCTCTTGCAATTCCATACTGCATTGCCATCATAATTCCGCGTCCTACCAGACCACCTGCTGCTGCGCCGGGTGTAAAAGCCATCTTACAGATCGTCACTACTGCCGGTATGATAAAATCATAGTTGATGCACAGAATGATAAAACAGCCAATCACATAAAATGCAGCCATAAACGGAACCAGTTTTTCACAGACATTTGCGATTGCTTTGATTCCTCCGAAAATAACCAGCGCAGTCAGTACAGCTACTGCAATTCCTACCGCTGCCGGAGGAATGTGAAGATTTTCCTGACAGACCGTTGCAATTGCATTTACCTGCGTCGCACATCCGATTCCAAAAGATGCAAAACCGCCAAAAATGGCAAAGATCAATCCGAGCCATTTCATATGAAGTCCACGCTCGAGTGCATACATTGCACCGCCCTGCATACGACCGTCTTTTGTTTTGACACGATATTTAACTGCGATCAGTGATTCACTGTATTTTGTCGCAATACCGAACACACCGGTAAGCCAGCACCACAGCACTGCTCCGGGACCACCGAGGGCAATTGCCGTTCCCACACCGATAATGTTTCCTGTACCGATTGTGGAAGCAAGTGCTGTCGTCAGAGCACCAAACTGACTGACTTCCCCCTCTCCATCAGGATCTTTCGTAACTGACAGCTTAATTGCCGTACCAATTTTTCGCTGGATCACTCCGGTTCGGATCGTCATAAAAATGTGTGTACCCAGAAGCAGAAGAATCATCCACCAGCCCCATACCCAGGCATCAATCTGATTGATCAGGTTTGTTATTACATCCATATTATTTCCTCCCTCGCTTTTTTCAACCAACAGAACCTGCCACTGGCAGCTTCCTTCGGATGCATGGCAACGAAAAAAGCACAAGGACGTACTTCACGCAATCTGCGCGCTGTACACCCTTGTACTTTTTACGCCGTTTTTATTTATGTAACTGATTATACCAGAAGAATACTACAGCATGCAACTGAAATTTATATCTCAACTCAACCTTTATTCTGTTCCAGTTACTGTTCCATCCAGGCTTTCAGTGCTTTCATGCGGATACGTGCATCTTTGCCGCCAAGATCGTATGTCTGTCGGATCACTTCCACATTACTTTCCATACGGCTGATGTCCAGCTTCTTATCCGGCTGAATCACAAATGTTTCGCCTGCTTTTTCCATTTTTTTCAGCACTTCCAGACTGTGATTGTATACCACATGCCTGTTCTGCAGTGTATGCACAAACTCCGGATATTTATGATAACGGAGCTCTGCCATTTTTACATTCTCAGGCTTTTTGACAAATCCTGCCTCTCTTGTAAGAACGACCACAAGCCGGTCATATCCCATCTTTTTGAATGCCTCGACCGGAATACTGTCTGCGCAGCCGCCGTCAAGGAGCTTCATTCCCTTATAATCAACAATTCTTGAAACATATGGCATTGAAGCCGACGCACGCATGGCATCGATCTGGCTCAGCATGTCAGTAATTTTTATATATTCTGCCCTGCCCGTCTCAACATTCGTACAGGTCACATAAAAAGCTGTATCAGATTTTGCAAAAGCCTCATAATCAAACGGATCCAGCCGTTCCGGAATATCATGGTAACAAAACTGCTTTCCTACTACTTCACCCGTATGCAAAAAGCTCCACCAGCTCATAAAATGTTTATCATTCCGATATTTTTGGAAATAACGAAGGCTTCTTCCTTTTTGCCCGGATACAAAGGAGCAACCATGGAGTGCTCCTGCAGAAACACCGATCACTCCATCGAAATGTATTCCCTGTTCCCAAAACACATCCAGTACACCGGCTGTGTAAATTCCGCGCATTGCGCCGCCTTCCAAAACAAGTCCTGTTTTCATCGTTCTGTCTCACCTCTCTGTTGTCCAATAGCCCCTGATCTTGTCATATGCTTCGTGGAAACTGATCTGGTTTCGCTCTGCCAGTTCTGCCACGCTGTCGTATTCAGGATAACATCTTATCTGTCCGTCCGGCAGGGTACAAATCTTGACCGTTGCCCTGCCAAGTAATGTTTCAAATGTACAAAGCTCTCTTTTCAGGATTGTACGCTGCATTTTTCCTCTGCGGATACCAATTGTTGTCGTCTCTGCAAAAATCAGGTTTTCCAGATTTTCTCTGTCCTTCTCTTTACAGATCACTGTCAGAGTATATGCAGGTCTGTTTTTCTTTGTATAGATCGGCATATAGTGTGCTTCTCTTGCCCCGTTTGCCATGAGAAGTTTTAGTACATGTCCCATAACTTCACCACTGCAGTCATCAATGTCCGTCTCCAATTTCCAGACAGTATCTGTCAGTTTTGCATCTGCCGGTTCTGTCTGAATCAGCATTGCACGGAGAATTCCAGGACAGCGATATTCTCTTTTTCCCGCACCAAGTCCACTCTTTAATATCGAAAAATCTTCCGGCAGTTTTTCAGATGTGCAGAAAGCTGCCACTACAGCTGCACCTGTCGGTGTCACCAGCTCGCCCTGTATATCAGTGATTTTCAGTTTCAGGTGATGATCCTCTGCAATGTGTGCAACTGCCGGTACAGGCACCGGAATCTGTCCATGCTGACAGCGGATAAATCCGGTTCCCTCATATAAAACCGGTACGATCACATCAGTAATATCCAGATTGTCCATACAGACTGCAATCGCAGCGATATCCACGATAGAATCAATGGCACCTACTTCATGAAAATGAACTTCCTCTATATTTACACCATGAGCCTTTGATTCCGCATGTGCAAGAATATCAAACACATGCAGCGCCATCTTTTTAGCTCTGTCTGTCATTTCTGATCCCTGAATAATTTCTGTGATCTCCTGCATTCCACGATGCTCATGCAGATGGTGATGTTCTTTTTCATGTGTATGCTCATGATCGTGATGATGTCCCATCTCATGTACATGTTCATGATCATGATGGTGATGTTCTGCTGCATGTGTGTGTTCGTGATCATGGTGATGTTCTGTGTCATGCGCATGTTCGTGATCATGGTCATGTTCCATATCATGGTCATGTCCATGCAGATATTCCATATCATGGTCATGATTATCATGTTCCAGAATCACATTAAAATCACATGCATCCAGCCCTGATTTTTTTACTCTTGAAATTTCTGTCCGAAATCCATTAACCGGAAGACTTTGAAGAGTTTCTTCCAGTACTTTTCTGTCTGCTCCCAGATCAAGGAGCGCTGCCACTGTCATATCTCCACTGATTCCTGAATAGCATTCTAAATATAATGTTTTTCCCATTTACTTCCCATTCCGTTTTATTTTATGTTATATTCTCTTGCTGCCAGACGGTTAATCTGCGTCGCAATATATCCGGCACCATATCCGTTATCAATATTTACTACTGCAATTCCGTTTGCGCAGGAATTGATCATCGTCAGAAGTGCAGACAGTCCGTTCATACTTGCACCATATCCCACTGAAGTCGGCACCGCGATCACCGGTTTATCTACAAGTCCGCCAAGCACACTCGCAAGCGCACCTTCCATACCTGCAACTGCGATCACACAGTTGGCATCCTGAATCACTTCCAGTCTGGAAAACAGTCTGTGTATGCCACTGACTCCGACATCAAAGACTCTGTCTACATGTGAGCCGAAATATTCTGCCGTCTGAGCCGCTTCCTCTGCCACTGCAATATCGGCAGTTCCTGCCGTACATACCGCAATCTTACCGATATGCTCCTTTTCTTTCTTCTCTATCTTGATAATGTGAGACAGTTCATCATATTCCACATCCGGCAAAAGGTCTTTCACAAGTTCATACTGATGTCTCGATGCTCTCGTTCCAAACACTTCACCATTATCCTCATACAACTTCTTAAAGATATGGACAAAATGCTGATCAGCTTTTCCACTGCAGAAGATCACTTCCGGAAATCCATTTCTGATTTCTCTGTGTGAATCCAGCTTTGCATAATCATCCATCACTTCAAACGGTTCTTTACGAAAATAATGTTCTGCTTCCTCGATAGAAAGCTCCCCATTCTTAAATCTTGTCAGTATTTCTCTGGTTTCCAACTCTGTACCTCCTAAAAGCAAGGGAGCATGCTACACACATCCTCCCGACTGTTCTATATATGATACAAGATCATTCCGCCTTTTTTGTCATATCCGGTATCCCACATCTCACTTAAAGAGAACCATTTGTACTCTCCATAGGAAACTGCCTTTACCAGAAGGTCATCCTCTGTTATCTCATATCCTGCCAGAATAAACCAGTGCCAGATATAATCCTCCAGTGCTCCTTTTTCATTCTTATGCTTCAACATCAGATATGGGATCGGACAGGCTGCATCAATCTGTGTTTTTACTGCCTGCACAGCTTCCTCATATGTATGTGTCCCGTGAAATCCTTCCATCTGAAGCCGTGTGTCCTTCACATCTTTCAGGTATTCCCCAAAGCCTTCCATAAAGAGTTCCAGCGTATCAATTCCATTTGGTCTCGGACAGAGATAATGTTTCATAATGTAAGCAAAATCATGATACTCATTCCAGCTTATCTCCTGAAGCGGATGTGGATAAAGATTTCTCATATCATTTGTTCTTGCAAAATAAATACAGCTCTCACAAGCTGCAATCGCACCGCATCCTCCATCACGCATAGTCACATCCGTAAAAAGATCCTGATTACCTCCATAGGATTCCTCTACAAAAAAATATTCCAGTTCTTTTTTATGTAATACGGTCTGTTCCACCGTCTATTCCCCCAATATTCTTCTCTCAAGTATTCTGCATCTTTCTGATGCAATTCATCTTTGTTACTATACCATATTTTATCAGAAAATAAAACAAAATCTACTCAAACGATAGCATAAAACTCCCCCAGATATTTTATGTTGACAGGTATTTCTTCTATAATAGAATACTGTTGGTTTTCTTGACACTAAATATACACGCATGCTATAATTTTTGTTATGTTTGTATGTATTCGGGGATTATTGCCGAAGCATACCACTTTTTGAGGAGGAGATAAAATGAAGAAATTCTATGCATGGTATCAGAAGCACATCACCGGTGCGATTTTCATCGGCCTGCTTCTTGGTATCCTGACCGGACTATTTCTGGCAGACCGCTTTACCCCGGTTCTGACCGTAACCAGTCTTCTTGGTGGCATTTACATGAATGCCCTGAACATGATGATTTTTCCACTTGTATTTTGTTCCGTTGTTATGGGAATCTGCAGCATCGGAAATATCCGCACAACCGGAAAGATCACCGGTGCCGCTATGGTATTTTTCCTTTGCACAACAGCACTTGCAAGTCTTGCCGGACTGATCATTCCGCGACTGATTCATCTCGGTGAGGGTGTTTCCTTCGAGATGGCTACTTCCGATATTGCCGCTACTGATATGAGCAATATTCTGGAAACAGTCAAAAATCTGATCCCATCCAATCCAGTAAGTGCTTTTGCACAGGGAAATATGCTTCAGGTTCTTGTTTTTGCAGTAATCATCGGATTCACCCTGATCTCTGTCGGTGACAAGGGAAAAGCACTTCTGAATGTAATTGATTCACTCAACGAAGTATGCTTAAAAATCATCAGCACAATCATGTACTTTACACCAATCGGTGTTTTCTGTACGATCGTTCCTGTTGTCGAAGCAAACGGTACCGAGACGATCATCTCACTGGCAACTCAGCTGATCATCCTCTATCTTGCATTCTTCATCTTTGCATTTGTAGTGTACGGACTTGCTGTAAAAATAATCGGTAAAGAAAGCCCTGTCAAGTTTTTCAAAACCATTATGCCGGCTGCCCTGAATGCTTTCGGAACATGTTCCAGTTCTGCTACGATTCCGATCAGTAAACAGTGTATGGAAGAAGGTATGGGCGTTTCCAACAAAATCACCAGTATCGCTATTCCACTTGGTGCTACCGTAAACATGGATGCCGTATCCATCCTGATGTCCTTTATGATCATGTTCTTTGCCAACGCATGCGGAATCAACGTCAGCGTCTCCATGATGGTAATCGTACTTCTTGCAAACGTACTCCTCTCTGTCGGAACGCCAGGTGTACCTGGAGGTGCAATCGCATCTTTCGCAGCACTCGCAACTATGGCTGGACTTCCTGCCGGTGTTATGGGCGTTTACATCAGTATCAATACGCTCTGTGATATGGGTGCAACCTGTGTCAACGTTATCGGAGACCTTGCATGCTGTGTCGCATTAAAAGGTCGTCTGAAAATCGACGAGAAAAAATAATTACATATCTGCTTTGCAGTACAAAAAAGCTGGATGCTATCAACTCTGATTTTGATAGCACTCCAGCTTTTCTTTTATGCTTAAAATATCTTTCGTCTATTTCACGGAAATCACATAAGATTTGTCAAATATTTCTGTCGGTTTCAGCGTATTAATATTCGGTTTCTTTGACAATTCTTCAT
Source organism: Blautia sp. Marseille-P3087 (assembly GCF_900120195.1). Classification (GTDB taxonomy): domain Bacteria; phylum Bacillota; class Clostridia; order Lachnospirales; family Lachnospiraceae; genus Blautia_A. Next base: position 3,248,523 of record NZ_LT635539.1, on the reverse strand, counting down.
TATAGCCGGTATTGTCACAGCGTCCCATCCATGGTTCAAGGCATACAAATGGTGCTCCGATTGCAGACCAGATACCAAAGTTCGGAAAACCTTCACATGAAATTTCCACGTAAGGAGTACCGTCCGGTAAAACGATTCCGGCTTTTGTAATCTGTCCGTCATCAAAGATCAGTGCACCTTCATCAAACATATGCTCATCGATCAGACAGGTGCCGTTTTCCAAAGAAAGTGTATGCGGCTGATCCGGCATTGCCGTCGCATATTCCGGGTGCAGCAGGCAATAGGTAAGTTCTTTCTGTCCACTGAATGTCAGATGGTACTGGCTCTGCACCGTGTCCGGAAGAACCGGAACATTAAATGCCGGATGTGCACCGATTGTAAAATACATGATCTCCTGATCTTTATTTACAACTTTCCATGCCACCGTCAGATCGCGTCCGTTTAACGTATGGGTAATGTAAAGCTGAAATTCATACGGCCATGCTTTCTTCGTTGCATCTGTTGCTTCCAGTAAGTGTGTCACAGATGTTTCTGTTTCTTCAACACAGACAAATTCCATATCACGGGCAAATCCGTGCTGTCCGGATGTATAAGTCTCTCCTCCGATCAGGCAGGTGTCCTTATAAAAACGTCCTACATTCGGAAAAAGTACCGGCGCGTGGCGTTTCCAGTATTTCGGATCTGCATTCCAGAGAATCTCACGATTGTTTTTTTATCAAAGATTCCTAACAGTTCTGCCCCGTGGTCACTGATCATTACACGGAGTTCTTCGTTTTCAATTGTATGCAAAGTACAAAAAGCCTCCCTATGATTATTCTGCATTTATTATAACAGCTTTTTTCTGAGAAAGCCACCTGCACCTCCTCGATGTACAATGCAAAAAACCCACAAACTGTCACCTTACAGTTCATGGGCTTTTCTTTAGTCTTAAATTATATTTAGTTCTGTTCTGCGATATGTCTTGCTACGTAGATACCACTTGCAGATGCGTGGGACAGGGAATGGGTAACACCACTTCCGTCACCGATCACATACAGTCCTTTGTAGCAGCTCTCAAGATTATCGTCAATCTCAACTTCCATATTGTAGAATTTGACTTCGACACCATACAGCAGTGTATCGTCGTTGGCAGTTCCCGGAGCTACTTTGTCCAGTGCATAAATCATTTCAATGATACCATCCAGAATACGCTTCGGAAGTACAAGACTCAAGTCTCCAGGTGTTGCAGTAAGCGTTGGTGTGACAAGTCCCTCTTCCACACGTTTCACGGTACTTCTACGTCCACGTACAAGGTCACCGAAACGCTGTACAATGACACCACCGCCAAGCATGTTCGAAAGCCTTGCAATACTTTCACCGTATCCGTTACTGTCTTTGAACGGCTCAGAGAAATGTTTGGAAACAAGAAGGGCAAAGTTGGTATTCTCGGTCTTCTTCTCATCTCCCTCATAGCTGTGACCGTTTACGGTGATGATTCCGTTGGTGTTTTCATTTACAACGATTCCGTTCGGGTTCATACAGAATGTACGGACATTATCTTCGAATTTCTCTGTGCGGTAAACGATCTTACTCTCGTAAAGCTCATCTGTCAGATGTGAGAAAATAACTGCCGGAAGCTCTACGCGGACACCGAGGTCCACACGGTTGGATTTGGTAGGAATCTTAAGGTCCTTACAGACGTTTTCCATCCATTTACTTCCGCTTCTTCCAACAGAAACAATACATTTCTTACACTCGTAAGAGCCTTTTGCGCAGATCACACGGTATCCATCTTCGAAAACCTCCAGTTTTTCAACCGGTGTATCAAAATAGAAATCCACATGATCTTTCATTGCATTATACAGATTCTCCAGAACGATATAGTTGATATCTGTTCCGAGATGACGTACGGACGCATCCAGAAGATTCAGTTTGTTCTGCAGGCAGAGTTTTTTGAATTTGGTCCCAGCTGTAGAATAAAGCTTTGTTCCCTGTCCGCCGTATTCCATATTGATATCGTCTACATATTTCATCAGCTCAATAGCTTCGCTCTTGCCGATATGTTCATACAGTGTTCCGCCAAAGTCATTGGTGATATTATATTTTCCATCAGAGAATGCACCTGCGCCGCCGAAACCGCACATGATCGAGCATCTCTTACAGTTGATACAGTTTTTAATCTTTTTGCCGTCGATCGGACATTTTCTTTTTTCAAGAGAATATCCCTCTTCAAAAACAGCCACTTTGTAATCCGGTTTTTCCTTCATCAGCTCATATGCTGCAAAAATCCCTCCCGGGCCGGCACCAATAATGATTACATCATAGTTCATGCATCTTCCTCCTTGTGAGTATTGCTTCTTCCCATCTGTTTATATCCCTCATCCATTTGCAGCAGGACATCCCTGTTGCATAAAAAAAGCTGTCGCAGAAGGTATCATGACAATTCCTGTCACTTCCATTCATTACGGCAGTTGGAAAAATGTTCAACATATGTATTGTTAACCATAATCCTTATCTATATTACAGGATTCCTCATTCTTTGTCAAGCACTGTTTTTGTGTGAAAATCAGATGTTTTTCTGTAAAATACAAAAGCACTGCCATTTTCAGACAGTGTTTTGTATCAGTTCAAAAGAAAAATAGCAAAATTCAAATATCCTGCAAAGGTCAGCCACACCAGATATGGGATCATCAGGTATCCTGCCTTCTCCGAAAGATGATAAAAGGCTTTTGTACAGAGATATACCAGGTACCACAACAGCAACAGCCATGCAAACGAAAACAGATACCATCCCGCATTAAAGAAAAATACCGGCCACAGAAAGTTCACTGCAAGCTGTATTCCATACAGCGTCAATGCTTTTTTCTTCTCTTCCGATTCCGGCAGACGCGCGATCAGATAAGATGCTGTTCCCATCATTGCAAACAGTCCGGTCCACACTACCGGAAATACCCATCCCGGCGGAGCAAGCGGAGGCTGATTTAATTTTTCAAATGTATCCATGCTTCCCTGTGTCAGAAATCCGGAAACAGCCCCAACTCCAAGCGGCACTGCCAGACAGGTGAGCAGTGTTTTTGTTCTTTTCTTCAAAAAAATCCCTCCTGTTTTTCTCGACATTTCTAATGTCTATTTTATGAAAAACAGAAGGAATTATTCATTTTACACCTTTACATTTTATGTTTCTTTGCGTCAAAGAACGCTTTTGTTTCTTTTACTACGACTCCACTCAATGCAAACAGTGCGATCATATTCGGAATTGCCATCAGACCATTGAAGATATCTGCAATGGTCCATACAGCACTTACTGTCATGTAAGGTCCGCTAAATACTGCGAGAATATATAACCAACGGTATACAATGATTTTTTTCTGGTGTCCGTTTGTCAGATATTCCAGACAACGTTCACTGTAGTAATCCCATCCAAGGATGGTAGTAAATGCAAAGAATACAAGACAGAGCATCAATATAAATGCTGTGAATTTCGCCGGAAGCGGAAGTCCGTGCTGGAATGCATATGTAGTAACCTGTACGCCTTCAATACCTTCTACCTGCCATGCGCCTGTCAGGACAATAGACAGACCTGTCATTGTACAGATAATGATCGTATCAATAAAAGTACCTGTCATACTTACCAGACCCTGACGTACCGGCTCTTTTGTCTGAGCTGCTGCTGCTGCGATCGGTGCACTACCAAGACCTGCCTCATTGGAGAAAATTCCTCGTGCGACACCTTTCTGCATTGCCACGATCATGGATCCAACCACACCACCTGTCACTGCCCTCGGGTTAAACGCTGCTTTTACAACAGTTACGATTGCTGCCGGGATCTCCGTAATGTTGCAGATGATCAGAGCAACACTGAGCACAATATAGATTACTGCCATAAATGGTACAATGATCTGGCTGACTGTTGCAATTCGCTTCAGACCTCCGATCAGGATTGCTGCCACACAGAATGCAAGAATCAGAGAAGAAACAACAACAGCCACAGAATACTGTCCCAAAAACGGGATATTGATGCAGTTTGTTTTATTTGGATCAAAGAAGTTCTGTACCGCACTGGAAATACCATTTACCTGGCTGAAAGTACCGATACCAAAGAGACCAACACATACTCCAAAGAATGCAAAGATCTTTGCAAGCCATTTCCATTTGCTTCCCATACCTTTTTCGATATAGTAGAATGGTCCGCCAAGGCTGTGTCCGTCCTCGGCAACCACACGATATTTGACTGCCAAAAGACCTTCTGAATATTTGGTTGCCATTCCGAAGAAGGCTGCCACGATCATCCAGAACAATGCTCCCGGACCTCCGGCACAGACTGCTGTTGCCACGCCGACGATATTACCGGTACCGATCGTTGCACTCAGTGCTGTACATAAAGCTGCAAAACTGGAGATTTCTCCGTCTCCCTCTTCTTCATTCTTAAACATCCATTTCAGAGCCAACGGAAGACGACGCACCTGAAGGAACCCAAGTCTGCTGGTAAGAAGGACACCACCGGCTATGATCAATACCATAAGCGGCACTCCCCAGACTTTGTCATCCACTGCAACTAAGAAATTATTGATTGCTTCCCACATCTCAAAAAGTTCTCCTTACGTATGTATTTTTCAGCATCATAAACAAGGGAAATAATAAAAGAATCAATCTCTGATAAGAAAAGGATAAAAACACGAATCTGTGAAACTCAGACTATAAAAACAGAACTAATAAAAGAATAAACTTCCAGGATGTAATTATAAAAAAGCATCCTCTGTCCTTTTGCCTGAGAGATTCAAGACGCTTACGCGTCGCTTGCACCTTCGGCCCCTGTACTGAAACAGGTGTCTCCAGAGAAACGATCCATTTACAGTTTCTGTCCGATAACACGGATACCTGAGAGTTTTACTCCTTCGGTGGGCCCTGGCCTCTTTCCTGCAAACTTCTCCTCGTTATTGCTGTCACTGCGTTATACTATAGTGCTAAATCATTAAGATGTCAAGAGGGAAAATTTTTTCTTCCCTCTTGACATTTTTTGTTAATTAAATGTATTTTATTTCGGGCTGACAATCTTTCCTGCTACTGCACATGCTGCCGCAGTCTTCGGAGATGCCAGATAAATTTCCACTTTGGATGTTCCCATACGGCCGAGGAAATTACGGTTGTTTGTTGCCACAACGCGCTCTCCGTCTGTCAGGATACCGCCTGCTCGTCCGCAGCACAATCCACATCCCGGATGTGTGATCATCGCCCCTGCTTCAGCCAGAGTATCCAGAATACCAAGCTCGATTGCCTGTCTGTAGATCTTACGGCTTGCCGGTGTTACGATCAGTTTTACATAATCAGCAACTTTTTTGCCTTTCAGAACTTCCGCTGCTGCTGCAAGGTCTTCCAGACGTCCGTTTGTACAGGAGCCGATAAATACCTGATCGATCTCAGTTCCTTCCAGTGCGCTGACATCACGAATCTTATCTACCTGAGACGGGCATGCCAGAACCGGAACAAGATTTTCTGCACGATAGGTCACAGTTTTAAGATATGTGGCATCCTCATCTCCGACAAGGCTCTTCTGGAAATCGTTCAGCTCAATCTCGCAGTACTCTGCCGTTTTTTCATCCGGAGTAAAGAGCGCACATTTTGCACCTGCCTCGATTGCCATGTTGGCAATTGTCATGCGGCTTGCCACAGACATATTCTTCACTGCACTTCCTGTAAATTCCAGTGCACGATATGTAGCTCCGTCTGCACCGAGATCTCCGATCAGACGCAGGATCACATCTTTTGACATAACATTTTCCGGAAGTTCTCCGTCGATCACAACTTTGATCGTTTCCGGAACTTTGATCCACATAGTACCTGTTCCGAGGATACTTGCCATTTCGGTATAACCGATACCGGAAGAAAAAGCGCCGACACATCCGTAAGTAGTCGTATGGCTGTCTGTACCAAATACGATGTTGCCCGGTTTCACATAACCAGCCTCTGTCATTAACTGATGGCAGATTCCGTCACTTCTATGTACGTTTTTCATGCCATATTTTTCTGCAAAAGCATCTCCTGTGTGGAAATGCCTGGTATCATCAAGCTGGCTTGCCGGAACAAGGTGGTCATAGATCAGGACTACTTTGTCCGGATCCCATAATTTCTGAAATCCCATTTCTTCAAATTTCTCTGCAACAAACGGAATAAAAATATCGTGGATCATCACTCTGTCGACATTGACTGTGACGATATCACCCGGTTTTACGGCATGGCCTACATTGTTTCTGATAATCTTTTCAATAACTGTTTCGCCCATCTGATCTACCTCCTTAGTCCAGTCCGTTCAGTTTACGCATGGCTTTTACAAGTCCGCCCGCCTGAATGATGCTCATCAGGTTCTCCGGCAGGGAAGCGATCGGGTACTGTTTGTCATTGTAATCTACATGTTCATTCATCACAACAGTCACAGAATCTCCCTCTTTGACATCCTCATGAAGATCCGGCTGTTCGATCAGAAGAAGACCATTGTTAATAGAATTTCTGAAGAAAATTCTTGCAAAAGATTTCGCGATGACACACTGGATTCCAAGTGCCTTGATGATCTCCGGTGCCTGCTCTCTTGATGAACCGCAGCCGAAGTTTTTGCCCGCAACAATGATGTCGCCTTTCTGGATCTGACCAGCCAGTTCCGGGCGAAGCGGGCTGAATCCGTACTGTTTCATATCGTCGATTGTTTTGAGTGCCAGATACTCGGTCGGAATGATAATATCTGTATCGATGTCATCGCCAAGTACCCAGACTTTACCTGTAAACTTTTCCATAATCTATGTTCCCTCACTGAATATGTATTCGTTGTTTGTATTCTGCCTTTATATTTCTCAAATTTCAGACGGCAGCGCGATCTTTCCTGCGATTGCCGAAGCTGTAACGGTTGCTGCTGATCCGAGATATACTTTGGAGCTCGGATGTCCTGCACGTCCCTTGAAGTTACGTGTTCCGGTACTGATCAGAACTTCGTTTTCTCCGATCACTCCCTGACAGCTTCCCCAGCATACACTGCAGTTCGGGTTCATAACGATTGCACCGGCTTCCATAAAGATGTCAATCAGTCCTTCTTTTAATGCCTGACGGTAAATGGTCTGACTTGCCGGAACAACAAGGAAACGTACTTTATCTGATACTTTCTTTCCTTTGATGATCTCAGCCCCTACACGCAGATCTTCGATACGTCCATTGTTGCAGGAACCAAGGAATGCTTCGTTTATCTCGATGCCACATGTTTCTTCTGCCGGAACAACATTGTCTACAAAATCCGGTCTGGCAACTACCGGACGGACTTTACTGAGGTCAAATCTATATTCTCTTACATATTTCGCATCCTGATCGCTGTGGAATACAGCTTTTGGCTCACGTCCATGCTCTTTCAGATATTTCATTGCTTTCTCATCAGCTTCGAAGATACCGGTCTTTGCACCGGCTTCTACTGCCATGTTGCAAAGTGTCATACGGTCACTGATACTCAATGTCTTTGCACCTTCTCCGGTAAATTCCATTACCTGATAGTTACATCCGTTTGCCCCGACTTCGCCGATGATCGTAAGGATCAGGTCACGTGCGGTCACACCTTCCGGAAGTTCCCCTGTCAGATTGAATTTTACGGATTCCGGAACAAGTACCCATGAAGTACCTGTTACCATTCCGTAAAGGAAATCTGTGCATCCCACGCCGGTACCAAATGCACCGAGTGCACCGTAGGAACATGTATGGCTGTCTGCGCCAAAAATCAGTTCGCCCGGACGCACATAATTTTCAATCATGACCTGATGACATACGCCTTTACCTTCCCAGAAATCAATGTTGTTTGCTTTTGCAAAATCTCTCATTTTTTTCTGAGACGCTGCAGTCTTCGGGCAATCAGACGGTACGTTATGGTCTACGATAAATACAAGTTTCTTTGTATCTGCAATATGCGGATTTTTCAATTTATTGTTATACATATCAACAGTCAGATGTGTCGTTCCGTCGTTACTCATCAGGCGGTCAAGCTGTACGGTATGGATATCGCCCGGCTTTACGCTCTCTACTCCGGCTGCTGCTGCAATGATTTTTTCTGCGATTGTCATTCCCATGGTTATTTCTCCTCCTTGTTCAGTGAAGCGATCAGACCGCCCTGATTCAGAATTCCCTGCATATATTCCGGGAGTTTTGTACAGGTATAAGTCTTGCCGTTTGCAACTGCTGTTCCATCAGACATATGGAGTTCCATGGTATCTCCGGTTGCTACATTGTCCGGAAGATCTTTACAGACAATTGCCGGAAGTCCGATATTGATTGCATTTCTGAAGAAAATTCTTGCAAAAGATTTTGCAATGACAGCCTGTACACCAAGTGCTTTAAGGACGCCCGGTGCCTGCTCTCTGGACGAACCACAGCCGAAGTTTTCTCCGCCTACTACGAAATCTCCAGGTTTTACTTTTTTTGCAAAATCAGGATCTAATGATTCAAATGCATGACCTTTCATTTCATCCAGGTTCGGCAGAAGCAGATACTGGGATGCAATGATCTGGTCTGTATCAAGGTCATTATGAAATTTAAAAATTGTTCCCTTTTCCATAATAATAATTCCTTTCTATGTATAACTATTCAGTTTCTCTCTATTTTACCACAAAATACGTGAATAGAAAATGTATATTTAGATGACTTTATGCTGCAACCATTTCCGGCTGTGAAATCTCCATGTAAAAATAATTCCACGAAGTGTCCAGTCTGCAAACATACCGATCCAGACACCCATCGGTCCGAATCCCATAACTCTGATCAGAAATACACAGAGACAGAATCTACACGCCCACATCGTACAGCAGGAAACGATCATGGAAAATTTCACATCACCGGCAGCTCGAAGTCCATATCCAGGTATGAATGCCATGATCCAGACAAGCGGCTTTACAATTGTGATCCACATCACCATATGAAAACACATATCTGCACTTTCTTTTTCCATACCACCAAGGATTGTGATTGGTTTTGTCAGTGCAAATACGCCAAGACAGCTTATGATGATAATAACTTCTGCGATCACGCAGAGTTTTTTTATGTAATAGACTGCTTCGTCTTTTCTTCCGGCACCAAGGCACTGGCCGACGATCGTCATCAGACCAACTCCGACACCGATTGCCGCGATACCATTTAAATTCTCCAGAATATTTGTCATTGCCTGTGCTGCGATCGCCGCTGTCCCCAGCGTAGAAACTGTAGACTGGATTGCAAGTTTACCAAGCTGAAACATACTGTTTTCGACACCTGATGGAATGCCCAGCCCAAGGATACGTCTGATCATACTCCAGTCCGGACGGATTTTGAAATAATCACGTACAACAATCTCCTGACCTTCTCTTTCTTTTCGAAGCTGGATTATAACGACAACTGCACAAAAAATACGGGAAATCAATGTAGAAAGTGCCGCACCTGCGACTCCCATATGAAATACCCAGATCATCACTGCATTTCCTGCAATATTCATGACATTGGAAATCATCGAAATGATCATCGGTCCTTTTGTATTATCCTGTGCCCTGAAAATAGAAGCTGCTGAATCATAAGCTGCGATGAACGGGAACGACAGAGCTGTATAGAAGAAATATGTTTCCGAAGCACTCATGACCGCCGGTTCTACCGAGCCGAAAATCAGCCTCAGGAGTGGTTTCTGGAAAACAAGACAGATCAGACTTACCGCTACCGAAATAGCTGTTATGATAAACAACACCTGTCTTGCAGATTCGTTTGCTTTTTCTTTGTTTTTCTGTCCTATGTACTGTGCACAGACGATCGCACCGCCTGCAGCCAGTGCGGAAAATGCCTGAATGACAAGCACGTTGATTGAGTCAACCAGTGATACCGCTGAGATTGCCGCCGAACCGACATTACTTACCATCATGGTATCCGCAGTTCCCATGATGGAATTAAGCAGCTGTTCCAGCACGACCGGAATCAGAAGACTGCAAATCAGGCGATTAGAAAACATATGCTGTTGCTGTTCCATTTTCACTCAACTCCCCCATAATTCATTTCCAAACTTTACCGGCGGTCATGCCGACTTTGACATTATGTTCCTTTCCGCAGGATAATACAAGTTTTTATCAAAGAACATATTATGGGAGCAGTTCGTATGCAATACGCGGGCTTCCATCCGGGACATGTACGATGCCGCAGCTTACAAAACCGTATTTTTCCAATACGTGCTGCATTACTTTGTTGTCCGTATGTGTATCGATCCGAATATGCGGCACTTGTGCGCTGCAGTAATCCATGACATGACCAAGAACACCCTGCACTGTTCCGTCGCTGGCTACACGATGCACGGCAGCATAAGGTTCCTCTGACTTCCAGTTTCCTTCTTCTATCTCCAGATAGGTCGGATCTTCTCCTATAATAAAGGCGAATACTGCATGAATGTCCGCTTCCTCCAGTACATACAAATTTCCCTGACAGATATCTTCCTCAATCAGAGCTTCCGGTTCGTCACCTTTCCCCCACTGTGAATGGTTGCCATTTTTTCTCATAAACTGTCTTGCTATCTCGTAGATTTCCCGGATTCTCGGAAGATCCCGCTGTGTAGCTTTTCTTATTGTACAGGACATATATTTAACCTCGCTCTCTGTAAATTATAATAGTTACTGTCCACTCTGTTCGCAGCAACTTATAACACTCCCTGCTCCTGCATCTCTCTGGACACGGAAACATATTCTTTGCTGTTCTCAAGGATTCCAAGTTTTTCTTCCCAGGTAAGGTTTCGTTTGATCTTTGCAGGACTTCCCATCACAAGGGAACCGTCCGGTATCACAGTATTCTTCGTCACAAGACTTCCTGCTCCTATAATACAGTCATTTCCAATCTTTGCACCGTCAAGTATCACTGCCCCCATTCCAATCAGCGTTCTGTCCCCAATCGTACAGCCATGAATCACTGCATTATGTCCCACTGTAACATTATTTCCGATACAAACCGGCATGTTACGGCTCACATGAACTGTACAGTTCTCCTGAATGTTTGACTCCTCCCCAATCACAACCGGAGCTTCATCCCCACGGATCACAGCAAAATGAAGGACACAGCTGTCCCGCCCAATTGTCACATCTCCTGTGATCACCGACTGCTTTGCGGTTCTCGCATCTTCTGATATTTTTATACTTTTATAATTCATTGTATCTTCCTCTGATTTCTGCAATTTTGCCAGTATGATTTCAGTGTAGCAAGCCCTGCTTTTGTTGTCAATCGATGAACATGATCCGATACTGTCTATATATGTAGCTGAGTGTTTCGTCAAATGTTTCCGGCATGACCCATTCTGCCTGAGTTCGGTATTGCAGTTTCTTCCATTCGCCGGTAATATTCAGCTCATTTTTTCACTATATACAATACATCTAACAAGTGCCATACGGTTTTCTGCTCCGTATGGCACTTGTTTATAATTATTCTCTATTTTAATATGTAAAAAACGCAAGGATCATATACACCACGACCGACACAATACAATACAGTGAATTTGTCGTAGATACATATGCGCTTCCGTCTTCACGCTTAAGGAAAGTCTGCATACTAAACGTAGCCGGTGCGGACATATAGGTGATCACTGCCAGATCCAGTAATTTATTACTTCCGATAAAACTATGTACCGCCAGAAGGACACACACGATCATAACTGCCTGCAGCACAATACGCATCACGATTGTCCGAACACACGGTCTAAAAAGTTCCGGTGTCAGTTCCATGCTGAAACCTACTACGATCAGAATGATTGCTGTCAAAGCTGTAGTCAGAATACTCTCGACGCTTGTATAAATCCCGCCTGCCGGACTTGCAAGCAGAAGTTTGATCACGCCTGTCAATCCCGCAATGATTCCCAAAACACTTGCGATAAATGCCGGTGTTTTTACTGCGCTTACTGCAAGATTCTTTACATTGATCTTCTCGCCGTTCTCAGTCTGGCCAAGCATTCCCATATAAATACTGAATCCAAAAAGCAGTCCCGCAATATCAAGAACTGCAATCTGTGACAGGTTCTCCTGTCCGCAGAGACTTGTGTACAGAGGATATGCCATCGAGCCGCCCTCATACACACTGACCATAAATGGCAGATACTTACGGTAATTTTCTGTCATAAGCGGCTTCATAAGGAATCCGATGCCAAAAGATACAACCAACATGATGAACATGATCCCGACTAGCTTTGCCGTTTCTGCTCCATAATCCGATGTTGCCAGTGCATGAAAAATTGCCACCGGAAGCATGATGTTTGTAACCAGTGCTTTCATGTTGTCGATGCCGTTCTTGTTCAGCACTTTCCATTTCCGGCATAAAATACCAAGAATGATCATCACCAGTACCGGTGATATTATTTCCAGAACTTTCATCTTTTTCTTCTCCCCTAAATCAGCCGTCTTAAATATATTATGTATCAACGCAAACAAAATCACAAGATATTTTGTCTGCTTGTTTTTGTTTCCAGTACATAAAAAAGACCCAAAAGCTTATATCTGCTCTGAAACAGAGTGTTCATAAGACTTTACGGGCCTTTAATAGTTAAACAAAAAGATAAATCTGAGCTTTACAGATTATTTACCTGCAACCTGAGCTGCAACTTCTGCTGCAAAGTCATCCTGACGTTTTTCGATACCTTCGCCAGTTTCGAAACGAACGAAACCTTTGATTGTGATCTTAGCGCCGTTTACTTTAGCAACTTCTTCTACGTATTTAGCAACAGTCTGTTTTCCGTCTTCTGCTTTAACGTATACCTGGTCAAGAAGGCAGATCTCTTTGAGTTCTTTCTTGATACGTCCAGTGATCATACCCTGGATAACCTTCTCCGGTTTCTGGGATTCTTTCGGATCGTTCTGGATCTGAGCAAGAAGGATTTCTTTTTCATGCTCGATATATTCAGCACTTACTTCGCTGTCGCTTGTGTACTGCGGTTTCAGAGCTGCAATCTGCATTGCTACGTTTCTAGCCATTTCTTTCACTGCATCGTTAACAACATCTGTTTCAACGTCTACAAGAACGCCGATTTTTCCACCCATATGTGTGTAAGAAGCAACGAATCCGTTTTCTTCTTTCACCTGAGCAAATCTTCTGATGTGCATGTTCTCACCGATAACTGCGATCTGAGCTGCAAGAGCTTCGTTTACAGTCTTGGTTGTATCAAGCGCCCATGGCTCTGCAAGGAAAGCATCGATGTCAGCTGCGGAAGTTGTAAGTGCCTGTGCTGCAACATCTGCAACATAGCTCTGGAATTTTTCATTCTTAGCAACGAAGTCTGTCTCAGAGTTAACTTCTACAACAACTGCGTTCTTCTCATCATCAGCAACAAGAGTCTTGCAAAGACCTTCTGCTGCAACACGGCTTGCTTTTTTCTGAGCTGTAGCAAGACCTTTTTCACGCAGGAATTCTACTGCTTTGTCCATATCGCCATCTGTAGCTGTAAGAGCTTTCTTACAGTCCATCATTCCGGCACCGGTCATTTCTCTTAATTCTTTTACCTGAGCTGCTGTAATAGCCATTGTATTTTCCTCCTGGAATTATTAAATTAATTATTCCTCTGTAGCTTCTTCAACTTCTGCTTCTTCAGCTTCTGTTGTTCCCTGATTTGCTTCGATAACAGCGTCTGCCATTTTTGAAACGATCAGTTTTACGGCACGGATAGCATCATCGTTACCCGGGATTACATAATCCAGTTCTTCCGGATCACAGTTAGTATCGCAGATACCGATAAGCGGAATACCTAATGTATGAGCTTCCTGAACGCAGATTCTTTCTTTCTTAGGATCAACGATGAAGATTGCGTCCGGAAGACGTTTCATCTCTTTGATACCGCCAAGGTTTTTCTGCAGTTTAGCAAGTTCTTTTCTTAATTCAATAACTTCTTTCTTTGGAAGTACTTCGAAAGTTCCGTCAGCTTCCATAGCTTCGATCTGTTTCAGTCTTGCAATACGGCTCTGGATTGTCTTGAAGTTTGTAAGCATACCACCAAGCCATCTTTCGTTTACATAGAACTGTCCGCAACGCTCTGCTTCTGCTTTGATAGCATCCTGAGCCTGTTTCTTAGTTCCAACGAAAAGAATGTTTCCGCCGTTAGCTACGATATCAGCTACTGCATTGTAAGCATCGTCTACCATACCTACAGACTGCTGAAGGTCGATGATGTAGATACCGTTTCTTTCTGTGTAGATGTACGGAGCCATTTTAGGGTTCCATCTTCTTGTCTGATGTCCGAAATGAACACCTGCTTCCAAAAGCTGTTTCATTGAAATAACGCTCATGTTTGTTCTCCTTTTTGGTTAAATTCTTCCGTACAGATCATTTTCTATCCGGACCCAACCTCACACCGTAAGGGCACCATCCATCGGAATCTCTGTACGTGACTTTTTATTTGTGCGTCAGTGCGCACATTGCAACTTCTAGAGTATAGCATAGGAAAACCCTCCGTGTAAAGAGGGTTTTCGCAGTTTTCGGTATATTTTTGCTGGATTTTACCATGTTCACGCACGATGCCGTTCACATATTGCCTCGCAGACCAGAGCAACGGTCTGACGAACTAATCGGTAACTCCGACCATGCATTCTTTCAGGACAACCTTCAAGAATGGGTCTCCGTAACAGCTGTATTTCGTCAGTACCTAAAGGCGCTCTGTAAATGTCTGCTACGACAATACTGTAACTACATCATACTGATACCGGCAAAATGCAATTAAAAACACAGCAAACATATTTAGTGGCGATAACGCTATCCCTTCAACCGTAAAAGTTCTTTCTCAGTCAGAGGACGGCACTCACCCTTCTTGAGATTGTCGGGGAGGGTAAGCGGACCCATGGAGATTCTCTTGAGGTAGATGACTGGTTTTCCGACTGCTGCCATCATCCTCTTGACCTGATGAAACTTGCCTTCGTGAATTGTCAGATGCAATTCTGTATACACTTCCGGCAGATTTTCTATGCGCACACGACCTGGTTGCAAATCACCGGCCCCTTCCCAGCTTCCACCGACGATCTCCGCTCTGGCTGGCATGGTCAGTTTCTCTTCTCCGATATCCACACCATTCTCCAGTTTCTCGATGTTTTCCACCGTAAGCTTTCCCTCCACGCGGACAAAATATGTTTTATCCACATGTTTTCCCGGTGCAAGAAGCTCATGTGCTAGCATCCCGTCATCTGTAATAAGAAGTAAGCCTTCTGTATCTTTGTCCAGACGTCCTACAGGAAACAGCCCTTTGCGGTCAGATGGAACATATTCCATAACTGTCCGATCGTTACGGTCCTCCGTCGCACTGACGCAGCCGGCCGGTTTGTTCAGAAGATAATAGACAAATTCCGGTGCCGCACACACCGTTTCCCCTGAAAGCACAACCACATCATTCTCCGGATCGACTTTAATCTCCGGTTTCTTCGCCGGTACACCGTTCACCTGAACCTGCCCTTTCTGTATGAATTTTTTCACTTCACTTCTGGTCCCCTTTCCCGCATCTGCGAGAAACTTATCCAGCCTCACTGCCTTTGCCATATATACTCCTTATTCTGATTCAACAGTACTATCCAGATATATTTCTGAAGGTGCATCTGCCCCTCCAATAATTGCCTGTGTTACCACATCTTCCTCATCATCTGTATACACTGTCTCTTCTTTTGTCACCGGTGCATCCACCTGCATACTACTCTGTATGATTCCCAGCTCTGTAATCTTTTCTTTTACGAAATCAGGAAGTTTTTCTTTCTTCAGTCCATATGTATTCACAGCCTCGCCTTTATCTGTAAACACTGATACATAAATATTCTGATAGATTTCTGAATCTTTGTCAACGTATCCATTGTATCTTACGGTCAACGCCTCTTTTAAAGCTCTTATTTCTTCCGGCTTCTCATAGGTCACATCTTCCTGCTGTCCATCCTCATCATTAAAATAGTTCAGCATGATCTTTTCAATATCCAGATCTTCTACCGTCAGAGGATAACCTGTTTCCTTAAGAATTGCAAGAGTATTTTTAAATGAAGGATATATACCAACTATCCATTCTGCATACTGTACATCTGCCTTAGTATTTCCTGGTATCATATTATTCACATCCTGTTTACCAGGAAGCTGATAAGCAAAATCAATTTTTACCTCAGGTGTTTGCATAAAATCTTCTGCTGTTGCAGCATCGACATCCTTCTTCATCGCTTCAAGGAGTTGCTTTATTTTATCAGGATCATTCTGGAAGATACTGAATCCCTTTCCACTTGCATCATTCAGTCCAATATTTTTCAGATATTTCTGATCAAGATCAAGAAAACCGAATTTCTGTTCTTTCAGATTTTCTTCCTCATATAATCCTTTTACAAGAGCACTTAAGTTTTCCGGCTCTATCCAGTATTTTCGGTAGATTTCTTTTCCAGATTTAAGTGTGTATTTTATGCTTGTATAATATGTATAATCTCCGTCGATTGCCTCACTTTTCGGATTGCCGGCAACGATATCCTGAAGAGCTTTATAAGTCTGGTCACCTATACCATTTTTACCGATAAATGCCATAGCAGATTCTGCCCAGTTATTTGCATCTGTTATTTCATAGTCTCCATCTTTTGTCTTTTGGACATTCTCATAATAGTCCTGATCAAAAGACATCATGTTGAGATTAACTGATACAATGTCTTCCTGTTTTGGAATATAGCTATCAAAATGCAACAGGTCTTTCTGGAAAAAAAGTGCACAAACTGCTACAAGTACCCCTGCAATTACCAGCTGTATTTTTTTCGCAAAAAAGCCCTGGAAACTCATCTGATATATCGTTTCTAATAAACCATGTATTACGACTGTTCCAAGAATCATTCCGAAAATCCACCAGAGAATTCTGACTTTTCCGGTAGTAGGTGAATAGAATATCCAGCCAACTGCAAGACCGCCCGGTACCACGACCATAAATCTTACTACCATGGATACCCAAGTATAGACCATAGATTTTCCTGCTGCTTCTGATGGTCTTTTCTTATATGCAATCCATGCCAGGACTCCAAGTATAACACCAAGAATAATGACTGCTGCAAGTAATTTTCCTGTCTTTCCTTCCGCATAATCGCTGACCATACTGAGAATCAGCGTTCCCGGAGATGCCGTATGTAAAAGCGTATTAAAGCCACCATACTGGTATTCCGAGAAGAAGGTACGCCAAAATGACTGTCCATAGGCTACAAGGAGCAAATTGAGTACAATCCCATACAGGTACATACCTCCCAGACACAGAATACCCATCAGCATATTTCCCGTCACACTGATTACCAGCACAATACTGAAATAGATCACCAGGTAGATAAGGAGATGCAGGAAAAGCATCCCGACTGCCATCCCCATAATATTCAGACTGAAAAATCCTCGCATTGCTCCAATACAGATCATCAGAAACTCTGTGATGATATACGGCATCAGATAATATACCAGTCCTGAAACTACTCTTTCCAGAAACAGTTCTGCTCTTTTCATCGGAAGTCCATGATAAAAATCTGTTTTTTTACCAGAATACAGATAAATGAATCCGTTCACACTGTTTATGAAAGCCGCTATGGATGCAATGATCAGACCCGACAGCACAAAACCATCTTTCCACAAATTATTATACAAAATCAGAATTTGTAAATCTGAGTATTGCAGATCCCTCCAGGAGCTCAGCTTTACCATACCAGTCACCGGAAATGCCAGCAGAAATCCAAGTGTAATAAATGCCGGTATCCAGATTTGTCCTTTGGATATTGTTTTCAGATGTTTAGAAGAAAATATTCTGGATTTCATAGCCAGCCACCTCCGTTTCACTGATAAATATTTCTTCCAGAGTCAGTGGAAGCACTTCACAGAAAAGTGGATTCTTTTCCTGAATTTTTGCCATGATCTCTGTCCTTGTGCCTCGTGCTGTGATCATTACAAGTGAGCCCTGATGATCCACTTTCAACACATCAAGTTCTTTTTTCAGTGCGTCTTCCTGCTTCTTATCAGTAAATACACACTGTATCTTGTGAATATGGAATTTCATATCTTCCAGATTTCTACTCAGAAGCATACCTCCCTTATATAAAAGGCCCACATGATCACAGATATCTTCCAGTTCTCTTAAATTGTGAGACGCAAGAACCGGTGAAAATTCTCTGCTCATGATCTCAGCGGCAAAAAGACTTTTTACTCCCTGACGTACCAACGGATCCAGTCCGTCAAATGTCTCATCACAGAGAAGATATTTTGTCCCCGCACAGATGCCAATCAGCGTCATCAGCTGTTTCTTCATTCCCTTTGAAAAACTACTGACCTTCTGACTTTCATCAAGTTGAAACTGACGCATCAGTTTCGAAAAACGCTGACGTTCAAATCCCGGATAGTACAGACGGTAAAATGAAGCCATATCCGCTGCGGTATAGTTTGCAGGAAAATAGCAGTCATCCGAAATATAAAAAATCTGCTTTTTCGCATCTTCATTATCGAAAACAGAAATATCATCAATCCTTATCTCGCCTTCGTCCGGTCTCAGTATCCCTGCTGCCATCCGAAGAAGTGTACTCTTTCCTGCGCCATTGCTTCCAACCAGCCCAAATACTTCCCTCTCTCCGATATCCATTGAAAGTTTACTGACGGCCTTAAGCGTCCCAAAAGACTTACTGCATTTCTTTATCTCAATCATCTCTGTTCCTCCTCACAGTTCTTCCGAACCATCGAAAGCATCTCTTCTTCCGTGATTCCCGTCTGTATTCCCTTTTTTACCAATTCCAGAAATTCCTTTCGAAAATCTTCCCTGCTCTTTTCCTGTATCCGTGTGGTCTCCGCAACAAAATTGCCTTTTCCCCTGACAGGATAGATCAGTCCCTCCTGCTCCAGCGTCATATATGCTCTCTGAATCGTATTGGGGTTGATGGACAGTTCCATTGCAAGCTGACGCACAGAAGGAAGTCTGGATCCGGCAGGCAATGCTCCCTGATAGATCAACGTTCGAAATCGCTCTGTAATTTGTTCATAAATCGGACGCCTGTCCTGATAATCCAAAATGATCATTTCCCTTCCTTTCCACTTTGTATGTGATTTGCGTGTGTATAATGTATTAATTGTTTTAGTACACTTAGACTATCATATTTTCCTCCACTATGCAATCAAGCATCTATAAAATAAATATAAAATAATTATAAAATAATTCTAAACTCAGAAATATTGCAAAGTACTTTTATGTAAAGCAAAAAGCTCCCAGGTTTCTTTTAACCTGAAAGCTTTTCTTCTGTAGATTTCTGTTCATTTTTATTTCAAAACAAAATTCAGCTTTTATATAAGCATTTACAAAACCCTTTTTGTCCGTCCTTTCGCCCTTGCCTGAAAATAGGGAATCCCATAAACCAAAATGAGTATCAGTGCAAACAGCATGATCAGAATGTACATTGGATTTTTCTGCAGCATCCAGCTCACAAGATCCGGAGATACAAGTGACCAGATATTTGCTCCCATATGCAATAGTACGCTGCCCCACAGACAACCGCTGATTTCCAGAAAATACGCAAAGATCATTCCGAGAATACCTGCATAAACCGCCTGCACCAGATTTCCGTGATAAATCCCAAAGATAAGACCTGAAATTACCATAGCAGCTCCCATTCTCACGTAGTCTCTGAGCCGCAGATAAATCAGCCAGCGAAATACGATTTCCTCTGCCAGAGGCGCTATAACACCCATACATATGATCAAAAACCACATACTCTTTCCAGCAGTCATCTGATCCATCGTCTCCTGATATTCCTTATAATTCAATACAGACTGCAGCATTCCGACAAACATATTTGCATACTGTGAAAAAGCTGCCCCCATTCCCAAAAACAGGATTATTTCCGGCAGATCAAGTTTCCAGGGTTTCTGCGGCAGAACAAGTCCTCCATGTTTCCTTGCTATGCGGTCCCTGCTGTAAAACCAGAGACACGGAATTATAGAAAGTATTCCTGTCAGACCGGTAAGCAGTACCACCTGTTTATAATATATTTCCATTCCCCCGCCGGAGCGTGTAATCAGCCAGAGAGCCATATATCCGATAATCTGCGAAATCAGGAAATGAATCCCGCAGGGATAAGCTATACGCCAGATCTGTCTGCTATATGACTGCCTGCGTCGGGGGCTCAGTCGAAAAAATCCAGTACTTCATCAGCAGAAGCTACTATCTGTAACGGAGCTGCCTCTTTAAGTTCCTCCTGTGTCCCATATCCATAGGAAACTGCCACACAATCCAGTCCTGCTTCTCGTGCGCCAAGCACATCATGCTCTTTGTCTCCGACCATGACCACCTGCTCCCGATGCTTTTTCATTCCGATGCGCTCCAGTGCCTCTTCAATAACTTCTGTTTTATTGCTTCTGGCACCATTCATCTCGCTTCCGACAATCTCATCAAAATATTCTGTCAGATAAAAATGATCCAGTATCTGTTTCACATAATATTCCGGTTTTGATGATGCAACTGCCAGAATATATTTCTTGCGTTTTAGTTCCTGAAGCATATTCTCCACACCCGGATATGGTTTATTCTCAAATATCCCCACATTTGAATAACGTTCACGGTAATATTCCACTGCCTTCACTGCAGTTTCTTCATCCAGTCCTGCATATTTCATAAACTGTTCTTTAAGCGGCGGTCCGATAAATACTTCCAGTTTCTTCAGATCCTCTTCCGGTTTTCCGAGTTTTTCCAGTGCATACTGCACGCATTTTGTAATTCCTTCCCCGGATTCCGTCAGTGTCCCGTCCAGATCAAATAAAATCGCTTTATACATGGTTCCTCCAATTTTTGTATCCAAAAATCCAACTGTTTTCTTATGTATATCAAAAAACATTATACGACAGTATAGCATTCTTTTTGATTTCCGTCCACGATAAATCTGCCGGAACCATCGCTGTCAGCTCTATCTGATTTTCTTTGTCTTCCTGCAGCTGATCAATACATATATTTCCCCAATCCGTCGTCCATGATATTTCCTGACCATTGATTCGGAGAGATGCGACAGCAGCCACCACTCTGTGATTCAGCTTAATTTCCATTTTCTCTCTTCCCCGCACAGTTTCCTTCCAGTAAAACAGCTTCATCTTTTTCAGACATTCCGCGGGCGGAATCCGATATTCTTCATGAAACTCGGTCACTTTATCGACTTCGGATTCCGACACTTCAGTAGGCACAGGTGACGGTATAGCTGTGGGTGTTATCGTCGGAGATGGCATGGGCACCGGTGTATCAGTCGGTACTTCTGTTATCTCCTGATTATTAATTTCTGCGCTTCCGGTATATGTCTGTCTATATCCGTCCGTATTCATCGAATCTAAATTTCCTGCCTGTATCTGATCTGACTTTACACCGCCACCTGTATCTGCCTGATTCATCACTTCTGTATTTCCTGCATTTGCCCGGTTCTCCGTTCCGGCCGGCTCTTCCTGTCTGCTTTCAGTTTCCCGATCAGATGATTCTTCCCATACTGTATTCTCTGTTTCTCCATAAGTATCCCCGCTTACACTGTCCACACTGCCCGCTGATTCATTCTCGGATACTCCATCTGTCCCATCTTCATCCCAGTCTGACCAGTCATTCACATCATCGACACCTGTCGTCACATCAAATCCACCAAGTTCCATCGCATACACGCCGGAACTTATGCTGTTAAGAACCAGAAGTATTCCTGCCAATAACAGGAAGAATTTCTTTTTTCCATTTTTTCCACTCATCAGAATACGCCCCTTCCTTTTGTGCACTTTTTTCTGAAATGTTATTCTGCCATTGCCGGTAAACAGCACGGCTTTCCTGATATCGTGCCTGCCTGCACAGGAACCTTCCATATTCCAGATATCCTCTTTCATACTCCGGCTCATATGTCAGCAGCTGACGATAATACAATTCCGCACGGTCAGCATGATCCGCCAGCTCCCCGTTGTATGCCAGTAATTCAAGAATCCGAATCTCTTCTTTTGGAGTATGGTATTGCTTTAATAATCTCTGAAGTCTCGCTTCAGCCTGCGCGTACACCCTTGCCTGAAATACGGGATTCCCTGACTGATATGCAAATCCATAGTATTCCTGCGTAATCACTGTCAGTACCTTTGAAAGTTCCGGTAATGTTTTCTGCATACGGCCACCGCTGCTTACCACAACCGCCAGCATCAGAACAGCCGCCGCCAGCGGCACAAGAGCAGAACGGAGCCTTAGCTTCAAAGGATGGATATTATTAAGAAACTCGCTTGCTTCTGCCGCATTCTTCCAGCGCTTTCCTGCTTCCGGGCGACAGCATTTAAAGATAAACTTTCCGAAATACGGGCATCGCAAAATATATATCCATTTTCCTCTTCCACACAAACGCTCCAGTGTCTTACCAAGACAGTAAAAATCACTCGCCTGATCAACCACCCCATGATACTGCTCCGGAGCTGCAAAACCTCGCGTCCCCTTACACTCCAGCTTATGGCTTCTCTGTTGATATTCAAATGTGGCACTGCCAAAATCCACCAGATACAACGTACCTGCCGATGTCATCATCAGGTTATCCGGCTTCAGATCTCCATAAAAAACGGCCGGTTTTCTTGAATGAAGATAGTCCAATACCTTTAATACAGTATCTGTGATCTTAAGAATTTCTTCCAGCGAAAATGTCCTGTCGGTTTTTAACAGATCTTCAAGAGATTTCCCTCGAATGTACTCCATAATGATATAGCAAAATTCTTCTCGCTCTGCATAGTCGATCATCTTTGGCAGTGCCGGATGTTCCAGAAGACGCAGAAGTCCCGCCTCCCGCCGATTCGAAATCGGAAGTTCTTTTACAGCGCGAAAAATCCCCAGTTCCAGATCTCGCGCCAGATACATCCGTCCTTCGCCGCCGCTTCCTATCTGGTCAACAATACAATATCTGCCCTTTAAGATTATTCCTGTCAGTTCGATAGAAATCGCTCCTCCCGCATTTTATTCTCGTTCTCTTTTGTGGATGTTCGTCGGAGAATACCGACAGTGAAATCAGAAATTTATAGATTTATGAAACATATTATAGCACAAACTGTACTTTTTATTTCTAAAAAAAATATAAACAATCCTCCACCTGCCGAAGCATATGGAGGATTTCATTTCCGCTTATTTTATTACAACTACAGTCTTACATACGATCCGGTGCGGAAAAGCCCAGAAGATCAATACTTTTTTCAAGGATATCCTTGGTCAGTCCGAGAAGTTTCAGGAAAGATTCTTTCTGTGCCTGATCTTCCTCACTGAGGATCTTTGTTTCATGATAGAAACTGTTAAATGCATTGGATACTTCATAAATATATGCACAAATCTTGTGAGGTGCTTTTTCTTCAAATGCATTTTCGATCGTATTTCCGAATTTGGTAAGCTCCAACATCAAATTTTTCTGGCTTGCATTTACTGCCGGAAGGATTTCACCGGCATCCAGATTGCCGCCTTCTTCTTTGTAGCGGTTCAGAATGGATTTGATACGCACGATCGTATAAAGAATATACGGACCGGTATTTCCCTCGAAAGAAGTAAACCTGTCAATATCAAACACATAATCCTTTGTAGCCTGGTTGGAAAGATCTCCGTATTTGATTGCAGAAAGTCCTACGATTTCTGCTGTCTCTTTTGCATCCTGATCTTTGACACTGCGGTTCTCAACGATCTTATGGAACATTTCCTCATCGATATCTGCAATGAGGTTTTCCAGACGCATAACACCGCCATCTCTTGTCTTAAACGGTTTGCCGTCTTTGCCATTCATGGTACCGAACCCAAGGAAAGAAAGCTCGGTCTCCGGTTTTACAAGACCGGTCTTTCTTGCACAGCGAAATACCTGAATGAAATGCAGTTCCTGACGTTTATCTACTACATAAAGGATCTCATCCGGATCAAAAAGTTTTACACGTTCTACGATCGTTGCAAGATCAGTAGTCGTATAAAGGGAAGCTCCGTCAGATTTCAGAAGCATGCACGGAGGAATCTCTTTTGTGTCACTTTCTTCTTTTACATCAACAACCAGTGCACCCTGATCTTCATAAGCAAATCCCTGATCTTTCATCTGCTGCACCATATCCGAAATGTACGGCTGTGCATCAGATTCTTTCTTCCAGAGGTCAAATGACACATTCAGATTGTTGTAGTTTCTCTTAAGGTCTGTCACGGAAACCTGCATAATGTGGTTCCACAGTGCCATATATCCTCGTTTGCCCTGCTGAAGCTGATGCGTTGCCTCAAGAGCTTCATTACGATACTCTTCGTCTACTTTTGATTTACCGCTTGCACATGGATAGATTTCTTCCAGCTCACTGATCGTGAATGGAGCTTCTTCCGGGTATTTTCCCTCAAAGCTGTCATCAAAGTATACAAGCTCCGGTTTACGGTGTTTTAGTTCCGTAATGATCAGTCCCATCTGGAGACCCCAGTCACCAAGATGTACATCACCAATTACTTTATGTCCCACAAAACGTCCGATACGTTTGATGCTCTCACCGATGATCGCAGAACGAAGATGTCCTACATGAAGTGGTTTTGCAACATTCGGTCCGCCGTAGTCGATAATGATCGTCTTTGGCTGCTCTGCCGCATTGACAGAATATTTCGGATCTGCGGACATCTCACGAAGGTACTCTGCGAGGAATTCTTCTTTTACACGTAAGTTAATAAATCCCGGTCTTACAACTTCTGCTACAGAAAAGATATTGCTGTCTTTCAGAAAAGCAACAACATCATCTGCAATCATAAACGGAGCCTTCTTATATGCTTTGGCACCAGCCATTGCCCCGTTGCACTGATATTCGCAAAGATCCGGTCTGTTGGAAACCGTAACCTTGCCGTATTCCGGATCATATCCGGCTTTTTCAAAGGCAGAAGCAAGTTCCTCTGCCATTAATTCCATAAGCTTTTTCATTTTATTCGCGACTCCTTATTTATACAGTAACTTTTTTTGAGCATGCAACTGCAAGCGCTCCATGGCCAATGTGACAGGCTACACTGAGTGACAGCGGATCCATATGAATATCCCTTCCCGGGAATGCCGCCTCTACTTCTTTTTTGAATTCTTCGGCTTCTTCTTTATTGCCTGTATAAGCTATCTGCAGACACATCTCACCGGATTCCACATACTGTTTGAAACGGGTGTTCCAGTCTTCCTGCATAGCCTTCATCATCATTCTCTTTGCCTGCTTTTTGCCGCGGACTTTTGCATAAGCATCCAGCTTTTCTCCCTGAATCTGAAGAACCGGTTTCAAATTCAGCACTGTACCGATTGCTGCCGCAGCCGGTGTGATTCTTCCGCCTTTTTTCAGATATTTCAGAGTCTCAAGTGTAATGTAAATGCTGGATTCCATTTTTTCTTCTTCGAGTTTTCTCTTGATCTCAGCTGCAGATTTTCCTGCAGCTCTGAGTGCCAATGCGTCCAGTACTGACTGACGCTGCGTAACAGAAATCCGCTGGTTATTGACTACCTCAACCTTACCGTCATAGTCACGTGCAAGCATCGTTGCTGTGTCACATGAAGCACTCAGCCCGCTTGACATCGGGATATGAACAACTTCATCATATTCATTCAGAAGATTGTCCCATAATCCACATACCTCTGCCGGGCTTGGCTGAGAAGTGGAAATCGTCTCATCGCTTTTCAGACGCTCATAAAACTCTTCCTGTGAAAGGGTGATTCCTTCCAGATACATCACATCATTAATATAAAAAGGCATCGGCAGGACAGAAACACCGAGTTCTCTGCCCTCATCCTGTGTGATGCCGCTGTTACTGTCTGTTACAATTGCAATTTTTCCCATACTGCATCTCCCTGTGTATTTTTTCATTTATCAGATATACATATCCGAAATATTGCATACTGTCTTTAGTTTATCATACCTCCGACAGTAACTCAAATAAAAATTTATTCGCTTCTCAAAGCATCGATCGGGTTCAAATCCGCTGCCTTTACAGATGGCAGTAATCCAAAAACCACCCCAATCAGCATGGAAAACAGTACAGAACCAATGATTGCAGGAATACTGATTGCAGTTGGAGCTCCTGAAAGCTGTGATACAATCTTAGACAAAATAATACCGGCAATCACACCAATAATTCCTCCAATACTTGTCAGCATTGCTGCCTCCGTCAGAAACTGATACAGAATTACCTTCTTTCTTGCACCGATAGCCTTCTTCAGACCAATTTCACTGGTTCGTTCCGTAACAGAAACAAGCATAATATTCATAACTCCGATACCGCCTACCAGAAGAGAAATACTTGCGATCCAGATCAGCTGTGTATTGGTACTCTCACTGAGTTTCTGCATGTTACGTACCTGCTGCATAATGTCATCGGCTTTGTATTTGTATTTCGAAGAATTGGTATCGATTCCCTGATTCATCACATCTGCCGCGGCACTTCCTACAGAACTCATATTGTCTGTGGAATCTGCTTTAACCACCGCATTCTCCGGTTCATCAAACTTGAATGCCATTGGCCAGCATTTATTCGGAATCATGACAGTCCCCATAATCGTCTGATAATATTCATTAAACTCATCAATCGTCTTAATGTTTGGCAGGTAATTGTCGCTCTGCTGAACAACACCAACGACTGTGAACGGTTCGGAGCCAATCTCGATAGTCTTACCGACAGGATTTTCACCTGAAAACAGGTTATCCGCCGCATTACTGTCTACAAGTGCTACTTTACGCATATTATCATAATCTTTTTGTACAAATCCTCTGCCCGACTGCACCATATATCCACAGGTACTTAAATAATTTGTATCGATACCATATATACTTCCACCCTGGAAGGTGGTATTTTCATAATATACACTGCTGGAATAAGTACGGCTGTAAAAAAACGTAGCATTCTGCACATGATCAAGGTTTTTGATATCTTCTTTTTGCTGATCAGAAAGAAGCGGCGGTGCAGTGCCATCCGTCATTCCATACTCCGGATCATACTCACTGTCACCGTAATTCAGGCTGACCGAAACTGTATTGTTTCCGGCACCGATCAGATCTTCCTTAATCTGCTCACTTGTACCTTTAATTGTCGAAACGATTGCAATGATCGAAGCAATACCTATAATAATTCCCAGCATTGTCAGAAAGGACCGCATTTTATGGGACCAGATTCCCTGAATCGATATTCTCATATTTTCAAGCATAAAATACCATCCTCCTAATAACCATAAAGCTCATTCACAGAAACTTCCTGCGTTTTTGCACCTTCTTTGACTGTGTCTCCATAAGGAAATGCAATCTTATCATCCCGCGTAATTCCGCCCGTAACCAGCACACTGTAACCACCATTTACATTTCCGCCGACACTCAGTTTCTGTTTTTTAAGCACACCATTGTCATCCTTATAAACATAACTGCTTCCGTTTTCGGAGCGTACAAACGCACGATCCAGTACAATTCCTTTGCTCTGCGCATCGCTTTTCAGGGTGATCGTAAGCCAGTCAGCATCAGATACTTTGACTGATTTGTCCGGGATGGTCGCCGTATAGGAATAATAGGAAACATTCGGATTTCCACTGCCGGAATAGCTGTCTCCGGAAACCGGATATTCTGAAACATCTACAACTTCAGCCTCAAAGTCACCGCTCTGCCCGGAACAGTTCAAAATCGTCCCTTCTTTTACCTGGTCCAGCATCAGTTCACTGACTGTACCCTTCACATAAAAACCTTCCTTACTTTTGATAGTCATAAAAGTGTTTCCATCTGAAGCTGCCGTAGCAGGATCACCAACTTTTGCAACTGTTCCATCCAGTTTACTGTAAATAACCTCTTTTTTAACTTTTTTCTCAAGTTTTTCAATATTAAGTTTACTCTCACGAATATCAAGTTTCAGACTGTCAATTTTGTTCTGCTGTATCTTAATCGCATCCTCACGCGAAATAGATGTATTGCCGCCATCACCCTGATCTCCGTCATATCCACCATCGTTTCCGTCATCATCATCTGAACTGTTATCATAATGAGAGGCATCCTCCAGTGTGAACTCTACCTCAGAATAATCCGGCACCATCTTTTCAAGAAGGCTTCCATCAATCAGATAATATCCTGTACATGATTTCTTACGGTCGCCAAGATCTTCTACCGTATCATTCTGATGAAATTCAAGCTGATACCAATAACCGTTCTTGCCGGCCTCTTTATTTCCGTTCGCATCAAAAGCTGCCATCTTATTCAGGAAAGAACCTCTCACAATTACATAACCCTTTGCAGAACTACAGAGGAATACATATGGATCTTCCTTCGTTCCTTTTCCGGTAAGAGGTTCTGTATTATTATCAAGGATCTGATAAAATGTCGGATCACCGTCCGTCATATCCGGCGCCTCTTTATCGCTGCCTTCATCTGAATCCACGATTTCAATCTGATCATCCGATCCGTCACCGAATGAATCTCCTATGTTGTCCTCAGAACTATTGGAATCTCCTGAATCACCACCATCTATGATGTCTATCTGCTCCCCATTGTCACTGTTGTCATCGGAACTGTCAGTGCCACTGTTTCCACCGGTGTCTCCGTTGGCATCACCGGTATTATCTCCTCCGGTATTATCTCCTCCTGCATCCTCTCCTGCGTCATCACTTGCTGCAATACTTCCGGATTCACCGGTCGGTGTTCCCGTATCACCAGACTGTGTACTGTCACTTTCTGCTGAAGTCTCTGCCTGATAAGTTGCCTCATCAGACACATCTTCTGCGTTTACTGCAGCTGCCAGAATCGAATTCATTACAGTTGCCAGATATGCACCATTGACATTACCAGATGCAGATACATACTCATCTCCCGTATCCGCGCTGTCCGTTCCATTCATGCTACTGTCTTTATCTGTGTCCGAATCGGTAGGAGTTGACGTATCTGCATCACTCTCCTCAATCGCTCCTCCATTTTTCAGGCTATTTAAACGATTGATAGCTTTATTCAGATCCTGTTCCTGCTGCTGTTGCTTCAACTTCGCAATATTCAGTTCCATCTGAACCAGTGTCATGTCAAAAGAAATCAGTTTATCATCCTTTTTTACCTCGTCATCCTTCGATACATACACTTCCTGAATAATCATATCCTTATCTACAGTAATATTCTGAATGGCGCTTGTCACAATATTTCCATCAAGGTTCGTATCATCCATATAATACTGCCCGGCCAGATTATCCACGCTTACAACAGAAACTGTTTTCTGATGAGACTTTTTATAGTAAACTGCGCCTCCTGCTGAACCGCCTGCAACGAGAGCAGCAATCAGAATGCCTATAATAATTCTTTTTTTCATTCTATTACTTCACCTCTTTTTCCTTCAGCTCACCATCACGGATCGTTACTACACGTTTTGCATGTGCTGCAATATCCGCATCATGTGTGATCATCAGTACCGTTACCCCCTCATCATTCAACCTTTGAAAAAGCTCCATGACCTGTGCACCTGATTTACTGTCAAGTGCACCTGTCGGTTCATCCGCAAGCAAAAGCTTCGGATTATTGACAATTGCTCTGGCAATCGCCACTCTCTGCATCTGTCCACCTGAAAGCTGGTTTGGCAGGAAGTCTACGCGATCTGCCAGTCCCACACGCTCCAAAGCTTTCAATGCACGTTCTCTTCTTTCTTTTTTGGGTACTTTTGCATAGTTCAATGGTAATTCTACATTTGCCAGAGCCGACTGTCTCGGAAGCAGATGAAAGCTCTGAAATACAAATCCAATCTTATTTAATCGCAGATCTGACATATCATTCTCTGAACAGTTCAAAATATCCTGTCCATCAAGTGAAAAACTTCCCTCTGTTGGTTTATCCAGACAGCCAATAATATTCATCAGGGTCGTTTTTCCAGAACCGGACGGTCCCATGATTGCCACATATTCTCCCTCTTCCATGGAAAAATTGACATCTTTGAGTACCGGCACACTCATTTTTCCCTGCTGATAATTCTTATATATGCCTTTTAGTTCAAGAATCATTCTGCATCCTCCGTATCACCCTGGACAGGAACAAGGTCCTCATCCATTGGCACACTTACTCCGTCGGAGTCATCATCAGAGACCGCATCTCCCATCGCATCTGGATCATCGATCACTGTACTTTCACCATCAGATTCATACTCATTCTCAGTGTCCCAGGACTCATCGTCTGTGCTCCATTCATCTGCATTCCAGTCATCTTCAGAATCAGAAAAATCATCCGTAACATTAGCATCTTCGCCATCAAGATTATCCGCGCCAGGATTGTCCGCACCAAGCTCATCGACCGGCTGCATATCTACAGTACTTGTATCCATCGCCTCTTCAATATTTGTTGTCGTAGCCATGCCCTCTTCAAGAACATCAGACGGAAATGCAATGCTATCATCCTTAGTAAGACCATCTGCAATCTCATATTCCCCAAGTTCCTCATCATACTGCCCGAGGATCACACTTCGTTTTTCGAGTTTGTCATCTTTATCTGCTGCCCAGACATAAGGACTTTCTGTATCTGCATCTACAATATATGCCTCACTGATCCATACACCGGTCTTCTGCGTATCCTGGCCTTCATCCATTTCTATATAGACATGCTGTCCGAGCATCAGACCATCAGAAGAATCCAGATTCACATAAAATGGATATGTACTTGTACTTGTCTGTGAATCTCCGCTGCTGTCCACCATTCCCAAACTTGAACTACTGTTGCTGCTGGTGGCACTTTCACGATCAATTGTCCCCATAGTTCCCTTCCATGTCTGACTGCTGTCCACACGGGAACGGATAATAACCGGATCTCCCTCGATGATGTTCTTAACATTCATCTCATTGACAGTTCCTTTGATACGATATGCACCTGTACTCAGAATCGTAATAAATGCATTGCCGCTGCTGCTATCACTTGAATATGACATATCCGAATCACCTGCACTGTCATCCACACTGCTGTTATCATCCGATGTCAGCTTTGAAGTATCAATCTTCTGAATCACACCGTCAATGCTGCTTCGAACTTCTGTGTTCCCCGTTGCACTCTGCAGCTTATCAATCTCAGCCTGTTTGCTTTTCTGGCTGTATTCATTTTTTTTGAGATTCATTTTGTTTGTCTCAATCTCAATCGTATAAGAAAGCTGATTATCCTGTGCTGCCTGTTTCTTCTCTTTTTCCAGAGTTGCTATCTGCTCGGTCAGGCTGCTCGCTTCGTTTTTCAGGCGATCCAGATCAAGCTGTGCTTCCTCCAGATTTTCCTGAATGCTACTCAGGTCATACTCAAAAAGAAGCTGTCCTTTTTTGACCTGATCGCCTGTCTTGACTTTTACTTCTTTAACTGTTCGACCACTTTCCAACTCAACAGATACCGTCTCCTGAGGTTCGACCACGCCGGCATAACGATTGGAAACACCAGATGTCTGATCTGTCAGATCACTAATTTTCGTCACGTAAACTGCATCGCCGCTGGTCTGCTGCTGATTTCCTATGATTCCCATCTTCCAGCATACCCCTGTTGCTCCGCCGCCAATTATCAATATCCCAAGAAGGATCAATATACGTTTTTTCATTAAGCTGTGTTCCTCCTAACTTTGTAAAAGGTACTTTTAATTCCTATATCATAACAATTTTCTTTTCTAACCCTGTAAAAGGTATTTTTAACTTAATTATCATAGCAGATTCTGAAATAAAATAAAAGAGCTGTGGAAAATCCGTAACTGTTTCACATTTTTTTCACGAATTATTTCGAAATCCGACGTAATTTTACCGTTTTTTGACTTTTATACGTTTATCTGGTAAAATATAAGGGATTATTTTTGAAAGGAAAGATACCTATGAAGATCGCAAAAGGTCTGATGCCTTTTCTCCTTTTTATCCTTATGTCTGTCACATTTCTGACAGGCTGTTCCCACGTGGATAAAACGGATGTAGAGGCAGTAATTACCAACGAACTGAATCTGCTGAAAAATCTGGATTCTGATACGACCCAGAAATACGTATCCTATAAAGAACTTTTTCCTGACACGACACAGGAGATAGAATTATCCAAAGAAGTTAAAGAAGTTTTTTCTCTCTTTTTCCGGGATTTTGATTACAAAATCCGGAATGTTGATGTCGACAACGATACAAAAGAAGCCAGCGTTTCCCTGCAGCTTTCTACACTGGATGCCAGGACACTTGCCAAAGACTATGCACAGGCATCTCTTGAAACTGCCATTTTAAAAGCAGCCGCCTCTGATACCTCTGCAACAGAGGAGACAACAGATTCCCTTGAGGAACGTTATCTTATCATAGATAGTCTGCTCAAAAAAAGCAAATATGAAACGGTGACACGAGACTGTACCATGACGCTCCAAAATACCGGAAGCGATCATGATGAATGGGAAATTCAAAGATCACATTCCCTTGAAAATGATCTTGTCGGCGGTCTTATAAGTTATCTCTCTGATAACAATCTGCTCTCACCTGAAGAAACATTAACTATTTATCTGAACACCCTGAAATCCATGAATACCGAACAGATGGGAAATTATCTGGGCATCGAAAGTTTGCTCAATACTTCCGACTCCGACAAAAATTCCATTGCTTCCGCGCTTGTAGAACAGGTACACCAGAATTTTGATTTCAAGATCACAAACTGCGAAGAACAGGGATATACTGCAACCGTCAGTACAACCATCACAACGTTTGACAGTGCCTCAATTCTGAACATGTTCAGTCAAGAACAGGATGCTTATTTAAGCTCTGCGGATGCTGTAATAGACGGTTCGGAAAAAAGATATCAAAAATCGCTTGAGATGCTTCTTAATGATATTAAAAATAACACAGCGAACATCACCTCCACAGCAGACTTCCATCTGACCAATGATGGAGTTTCGTGGAAGCTTGACGACAGTAATACCACCATTGGCAATGCCATTTTCGGAACCTTAAGTAATTCCCCTGTAAGTGAAGAAACAGAAGATGCAGATTCCTCTGAAGACGACTCTTACGCCGAAGAATCCGAAGATTAATAAATTTATCACTCAAAAGGCTGCCCCGTTATTCGGGACAGCCTTTATATTTACTCTTTTATTCTTCTGTTTCAGGTTCTACTTCAAGGCCGAGTTCTTTAAGCTGCTGCTCACTTACTCTGCTTGGTGACTCCGTCATCAGGCAGGATGCATCTTTTACCTTCGGGAAAGCAATAACGTCACGGATGCTGTCAACTTTTGCCATCAGCATAACAAGACGGTCAAGACCATAAGCCAGTCCTGCGTGAGGCGGAACTCCATATTTAAACGCATTCAGAAGGAATCCGAACTGTTCGTAAGCAGCTTCTCTTGTGAAGCCTAACATCTCGAACATCTTTTCCTGAATGTCGTTCTGATGGATTCTGACACTTCCTCCGCCGATCTCATTACCATTCAGTACAATATCATATGCTTTTGCACGGATTTTTCCAAGATCTCCACTTTCGATCAGCGGGATATCCTCATCCATCAACATTGTGAACGGATGATGCATCGCTGTGTAACGGTTTTCTTCTTCATTCCACTCAAGAAGCGGGAATTCTGTTACCCATACAAACCGATATTCATTCTTATCAAGAAGATCCATCTGTTTTGCAAGTTCTACACGGAGGGCTCCAAGTACATCATAAACCACTTTGTTCTTATCTGCTGCAAAAAGAAGCAGGTCTCCCGGCTTACCTTCCATTGCGCCAACAAGTGCATCCATTTCTTCATCTGTCATGAATTTTGCAAAGGAAGATTTGCGTGTACCGTCTTCTGCAATTGCAATGTAAGCAAGACCTTTTGCACCATAACCTTTTGCAAATTCAACCAGCTTGTCAATTTTTTTACGAGGCATGCCACCCTGGCCTTCTGCATTGATACCACGAACACTTCCGCCATTTTCCAGTGCACTCTTAAACACAACAAAGTCACAGTCTCTGACAACTTCACTTACATCATGCAGTTCTATACCGAAACGCATATCCGGTTTGTCGGAACCAAAACGATCCATAGCCTCCTGCCATGTAATTCTCTGAATCGGAAGTTTTACATCTACATCCAGAACTTCTTTGAAAAGATATGCAAGGAATCTTTCGTTTACATCGATAACATCATCTACATCTACAAAAGAAAGTTCCATATCGATCTGAGTAAATTCCGGCTGACGGTCTGCACGGAGATCCTCATCACGGAAGCAGCGTGCGATCTGGATATAACGGTCATAACCAGAGCACATCAGAAGCTGTTTGTAGAGCTGAGGAGACTGCGGAAGTCCGTAGAAAGAACCCGGATGAATTCTGGACGGAACAAGATAATCTCTCGCACCTTCCGGAGTACTCTTACCAAGCATTGGTGTTTCGATTTCAAGGAAACCTTCTTCTGTGAAGAATTTACGTGTCAGCTGGGCAACTTTGCTCTTCAGCATGATATTTCTCTGTAAATCCGGTCTTCGAAGATCCAGATAACGATATTTCAGACGAATTTCATCCTTTGTCTTGCTGTTCTCTTCGATCGGGAACGGTGGAACATCTGATTCTGCCAGAATACGTAAAGATTCTGCACGAAGTTCAATTGCACCTGTTGCAAGATTTTCGTTAACTGCACCACCACGGTTCTCAACGGTTCCTGTTACAGCAATAACAAACTCACTGCGAAGTTTTCCGGCTTTTTCGAATCCCTCTTCATCAATATTTCCATTCTCAAAGATCAACTGCATGATACCGGAACGGTCACGAAGGTCAACAAAAACGATTCCGCCTTTGTTACGGGCTTTCTGCACCCATCCCATCAGGGTCACTTTGCTGCCGACCATTTCCTTTGTCACTTCTGCACATCGGCATGTTCTGTGCAGACCTTTCATACTTTCAGCCATGATTCTGTCTCCTTTTTTTATCTGTTGAAAAATTCCACAAATTCTGTATAACCTTCAGCTGTCATCTGTTCTTTCTGGAATTTTTTATTTTTCTTCATAATAGAAATGTTTACCTGTACACCGCTTTTGCGCTCTTCTTCCGCCTGTTTCAGGATTGGAAGAAGTTTGTCTGACGGCATATTCTTTTCGATCAGGTATGCTTTCTTTGCTTTGCTCTCAGGAATCTCATATCCTCTTTCAAGAAGAAGCATTACGATTCTTTCGAATCCGATGGAAAATCCACATGCAGAAGTATTCTGTCCGGTAAATTTACCGATCATCTCATCATAACGTCCGCCACCGCCTACGGAACCACCGAATTCATCCATGGCAATCTCAAAAATCGGTCCTGTATAATAAGACATTCCTCGAACCAGTGTCGGGTCAAAAGAAATCTTGAAGTCTGCATTCTTAACAGAATCTACTGCTGTAATGATCGTTTCAAGATCTTCTGCAACTTTCGGATCCAGAACGTCTTTCAGTTTTTCTTTGCAGTAACGCACTCCTTCAATGTCAGAAGTAATTTCTTTGAACATACCAAGGTAGGTATCAATGCACTCTTTCTTAAAACCTTCTTTTTCGAGTTCTTCTGCAACACCTTCCAGACCGATCTTGTCCATCTTGTCCAGAATAATAAATACTGTATCAAAGCTATCTTCCGGGAAACCACTGTACTGTGCCATAGCTTTCAGGATTTTTCTGTCATTGATACGGATCGTAAAATTGTGGAAATCCAGCTTGCCAAGCAGAGTAGTTGTTGCCATAACAAGCTCAATCTCAGCAAGGTAAGTAGGCTCACCAAGAATATCGATATCACACTGCATGAACTGACGGAAACGACCTCTCTGCGGACGGTCTGCTCTCCATACATTGCCCATCTGGAGTGCCTTAAATGGTGCCGGAAGCTGTCCGGAGTTGTTAGAATAATATCTGGAAAGCGGTACAGTCAAATCATAGCGAAGACCGGAATCTACCAGATCTGCCTCACATTCTGCAGTATCCAGTTTCAGTTTTTCTCCACGTTTCAGGATCTTGAAAATCAATTTTTCGTTTTCTCCCCCCTGTTTGCTGCTGAGGTTTTCAATGTGCTCCACACATGGAGTTTCAATCGCAGAGAATCCGAACTTTCCGTATGTTTCACGGATCATGTTCATTACATAATTACGGATCTCCATCTCCTTAGGTAAAATGTCTTTCATACCGGTAACCGGTTTTTTCTTTAATGCCATGCTGTCCTCCTGTTATTCATTATTATGTACCACTCTCTGAAATGCAAGAAATACTTCCATGTCAAAATTCTTGATTTCGTCAATCATCAGTTCTATAACTGTACTTACATCAAACGCTTTGCGATATGGTCTGTCCGAACTGAGCGCCGCATACACATCACAAACTCTTAAGATGCGTGCACCAAGCGGAATACTGTTCTCAGAAAGATTTGATGGATAACCACTGCCATCATAATTTTCATGATGATAAAGAATACTTTGAAGTACAATATCCGAATACCCCTGATCTTTCAGTTCTTCATATCCCAGCGACGAATGCATCCTCACATACTTCAGTTCCTCGATCAGAAGCGGGTCTCTTTCCTGACCATTGATATAGCCGGTAAGTTTCAGCTTACCGATATCATGAAGCATACCTGCGATTGCCATCTGGTAACAGAATTCTTCATCCAGCCCCATCTCAACAGCTACTGCATACGCCAGATTACTTACGACGACTCCATGATTCAGTTCCGCAGACAGATCAAAATCCAGAATCCGGTCCGTTGACTTAACTGTCTCACTCTGTGCTGTCTCCAACGTATACACCTCCTGATTTACAGCCATGTATTGATTCCTTTACGCTTTCGTTCGATCATTTCATCAATACGTTCGATATAATTCGCAACGTCTTTGACATTTTCCACTCGTTCGATACGTTTCCCATGATCAAAGACAAGTTTGGAAGAGCCACCTGCACCCAATGCGATGATCGGTTGCTTTTCCTCCATAATTAGTATATTGTAAATCCCGGCTTTGTCAACCTTTGCATAGCCAACATTCTCAAAATTTCCCTTCATATTTTTCTGTCGGTACAGATAATAAGGTCCCATATCCATTTCACAGGCGGTTCTCATGGTCATATCCATGATCTCCTGATTATTTTCAAAAGTCATCTCCTGATATCTGTCCTTAAAAATATTCAGGCGCGCCGCACGCTTCACTGCAAGAGAATGTACGGTAACACTGTCCGGAGCAAGAGCCTTTACTTCATCCAAAGTGTGTTCTACCATCTTACGATCTTCTCCCGGAAGTCCCACGATCAGATCCATATTGATATTATCAAATCCGCACTCTCTGGCAAGAGCAAATGCCTGCTTTGTCTCATCCACCGTATGGCGCCGTCCGATAATATCCAGAGTTTCCTGATTCATTGTCTGCGGATTGACAGAAATTCTCGTAATCGGATAGTTACGAATCATCTGCAGTTTTTCGCGTGTAATGCTGTCCGGACGTCCGGCCTCAATCGTAAATTCTGCAAGATGCTCACAGTCAAAATTTGCAATGAGCGCATCCAGCAGGATCTTAAGCTGATCCGGTTCCAGTGTAGTAGGTGTACCTCCTCCAATGTAAACCGTATCCAGCTTTTTGCCTTTCTCATTCATAATCTGCGCAACTGCATGTATTTCTTTGCAGAGAGCATCCAGGTATAAATATACTCTGTCCTTCCACTGTTTCAATGGATAGGAACTGAACGAACAATAAAGGCAGATACTCGGACAGAACGGAATTCCTACATACAGACTGTATCCATTCTCATAATCGATATCTTTAAGGATTTCTCGTTCCCTGTTTGCAATGGTTATTGCCAGCGCTGTTTTCTGCGGGCTCACCATGTAACGTTCTCTCAACTCCTGCGCAGCTTCTGTATTTTTCATTCCGGATTCAATCAGCCCCATCGCAAGTTTCGCCGGACGGATACCGGTAAGATTTCCCCACGGAAGAGTCTTGCCCGTCAGCTTCACCAGAAGTTTATATAAAGCAATTTTTACAATATCTTTACGTTCTTTGCGGATTGCACGCGCCCGTTCTTTCTGTTCGCTTTCATCCTGCCCCTCTGTGTCCATAC
This sequence comes from Blautia sp. Marseille-P3087, assembly GCF_900120195.1. GTDB lineage: Bacteria > Bacillota > Clostridia > Lachnospirales > Lachnospiraceae > Blautia_A. Next base: position 3,210,592 of record NZ_LT635539.1, on the reverse strand, counting down.
AAGAAACAAGGGCATCCGAAGACTGCCCCTTTATAAATTCTGCACTTGTCACGCCTTTGGTTTCCGCATTTTCACAGGAAATCACACAGGAATCAGCCTGTTTTGTGATTTTGAAAAAAAGGTCACAGGCCTCTTCTTCTTTTTCATAGAAAGAATGTATCTCACTTCCCGGATAAAATGCCCTGATCAGTTCATATATATCATGCTCAAATTCTCTGTCTTCAAACAGAATACCAATCTTAAACAAATGGATTATACCTCTTTTCGTAACCAATTGTGGTAGATGCATCATGACCCGGATATACCTCTGTATCATCCGGAAGTGCATCAAGCAGTCTGTGCAGACTTTCTACAATTGCTGCCGTACTTCCCTCTGGAAAGTCTGTTCTTCCCACAGAACCACAGAAGACAGTATCTCCGCTGAAAAGCACGCCCTCATCTTTCAGGTAATAGCAGCAGCTTCCTGCAGTATGTCCCGGTGTCTCGATCATCTGTACAGAAAATCCAGCCAGCTCGACTGCCTGCAGATCTGTAAGATAAACATCTGCTTTCAATGTATAACTATCCATATGATATGCCGTCAGATTAATTTTTGGATCCTGAAGCGTTTTTTCTTCTTTCTGACAGGCATAAATCGGAATCTGATATCTGTCGCGAATAGCTTCTGCGGCCAGAATATGATCAAAATGTCCATGTGTCAGAAGAATTGCCACAGGTTTCCCCTGCATTTCAAGAATCTTCTGTTCGATTTTTTCTGCATTATCACCCGGATCGATGATCAGCATCTCTCCTGTCTCTTTATTTTTCAGAAAATAACAGTTTGTGAATACACTGCCGACAATGCATTTCTGTAAAACCAGCTTTCCCATATGCTTTCCTTTCTGATGATCAGCCTGTAGTACGTTCTACATCCAGCACACTTTCAATCTGTCGGATCTTTGCGATCAGAGAAGAAAGTTCTTCCTTACTTGCAATCTCAAAACTGATAGAGATCGTTGCTTTTTCCTGCTTGCTGGTACGGCTGTTGATGGTTCTCATATCTATCTTTCTCTCGGTAAAAATCTTGGAGAGATCTACCAGAAGTCCGGTACGGTTATTTGCATATACCTGAATCTCTGCCATATATTTCTCGGATTTATTTTCTGCCGGCTGCCACTCCGCCTCAATCAGACGCGCACGATCCATCTCTGACATATTCAGAACATTGACACAGTCTGTACGGTGAATGGTGATTCCACGTCCTCTCGTCACAAAACCAACGATCTCGTCTCCAGGAATCGGACTGCAGCACTTTGAAAAACGAACCGCCACATCGTGGATACCCTTTACAACTATGCCACCCTTGTTTTTGGTGACATGAAGCTTTTCCTGTGTCTCACCGGTAGCCTCCAGAACCTGCTCGTCAGTCAGATTTTTCTGGTTTTCTTTGTCGTATGCTTCGATCAGCTTATTAAAAACCTGACCTTCTTTCAGTCCGCCATGTCCTATTGCGGCAAGTACAGAATCCCAGTCACGGAAACCGTATTTGCGCATAACAGATTCCAGAAACTGTGGTTTCGTATAAATTCCTATCTTATATCCTTTTGATTTGGCATACTGGGCAAGCATCTCCTTGCCTTTCAATATATTGTCTTCTTTTAATTCTTTCTTAAACCACTGATTGATTTTGTTCTTTGCCTGTGTACTCTTGACAAGCTTCAGCCAATCACGGCTCGGTCCCTGTGAATTCTGAGAAGTAATGATCTCAATACGGTCACCGTTTTTGATCTGATATTCGATTGGTACCAGTTTACCGTTGACACGTGCTCCCACCATACGGTTACCGACTGCGCTGTGTACACTGTAAGCAAAATCAATCGGTGTGGAACCATTCGGAAGATTCTTGACATCTCCCTGTGGAGTAAAACAATACACACTGTCTGCAAACAGATCCAGATCATTTTTCAAAAGGCTCATAAATTCTCTGTTATCTGACATATCCCGCTGCCATTCAAGGATCTGACGCAGCCAGTTCAGTTTTTCTTCTTCCCTTTTGTCAACCGGCACCTTACCGTCAGAAGATTCCTTATATTTCCAGTGTGCGGCGATACCATACTCGGCAGTCTTATGCATTTCGAAAGTACGGATCTGAATCTCAAACGGCTGTCCGTTCGGACCGATCAGTGTAGTATGCAGAGACTGATACATATTTGGCTTCGGCATGGCAATGTAATCCTTGAATCGTCCCGGGATCGGTTTATACATCTCATGGATCACACCGAGTGCCGCATAACAGTCTTTGACTGTGTCTACAAGAATGCGAACTGCAAACAGATCGTAAATCTGATCGATCGTCTTGTCCTGGTTGACCATTTTTTTATATATACTAAAGAAATGTTTGATACGTCCATCAACCTGAGCTTTGATTGCAGCTTCATCCATATGCTGCTTGACCTGTTTGACAATGTTATTTACAAATTCCTGCCGCTCGCTCTTACGCAGGGCTACTTTATTGACAAGATCATAGTATACATCTGGCTTCAGATATTTCAGGGAGAGATCATCCAGTTCGACTTTGATCTTGGAAATACCGAGACGCATTGCGATCGGCGCATAGATATCCATCGTTTCACGGGCTTTTTCCTGCTGTTTTTCCGGTCTCATATACTGCAAAGTACGCATATTGTGAAGCCGGTCTGCAAGTTTAATCAGAATGACACGGATATCTTTTGCCATTGCAAGGAACATTTTACGAAGGTTTTCTGCCTGCAGCTCTACTTTGTCTGCCGAGTAGCTCAACTGTCCCAGTTTCGTAACACCATCTACCAGCAATGCTACCTCTGCACTGAATTCCTTCTCTACTTCTTCTGTCGTCATCCATGTATCTTCTACTGCATCATGGAGAAGCCCTGCAACAATCGTCTCTTTATCCAGCTCCAGATCTGCAAGAATAATAGCCACGCAAAGCGGGTGAATGATATATGGTTCCCCGGATTTTCTTTTTTGGTCTTTGTGCGCATCACTTGCGACTTCATATGCCTTTTGTATCATGGAAATATCTGTAGAAGGATGATATTTCCGGACACTGGCAATCAGCTCCTGATACAAAACTTCAGGGCTCGTAAAATCCTGCATGGTCTTTACTGCGGCATCTGCTTTCCTTACAGATTCCAGCTTTTCCCGCTCTTTCGGGTCAATATTTTTATCGAGCTGTACATTTTCTTTCTTCTCTGTCATTCTCTCCCACCTGCCTGCCGTTGTTTCCATCTGATTCTTTCATTCATACAGCTTATCGCTGCCGTTCCTGCACGAAATACTTATTTACCTTCGTATTTGATAACAGAAGCTACATCGTATCCGGCAAGTTTTTCTCTGCCTTTTAATCCGGCAAGTTCCATAAGAAATACTACTTTGACAACTTCTCCACCAAGCTCCTCGACCAGTTTGATTGCGGCTTCTACGGTCCCGCCTGTAGCAATCAGGTCATCTACAATAGCGACTTTCTGTCCTGGTTTGATAGAGTCTTTATGCATCTCGATCGTTGCTGTACCATATTCCAGATCATATTCCTGTGAAACTGTCTCGCATGGCAGTTTACCTTTCTTACGAATTGGTACAAATGGTTTATGAAGGTTATAAGCAATCGGCACACCAAAGATAAAGCCTCTGGACTCTGTACCTGCGATCACATCTACCTCTGTATCTTTCAGACAGTCCTGCATAGACTGAATTGCAAGATGCAGACCATCCGCATCCTGCAGAACAGTGGTAATATCTCTGAAAATGATTCCCGGTTCAGGAAAATCCGGGATACTTCTTACATACTCTTCTAATTTTTTCATAATTGCGTGCCTCCGCCTGTTTTCTGTAAATCTAGGTTATAAGTATATCACTTTTTTATAGTAGAATCAATGCAAAAACTAAGGCTGCCCGTCAGACAGGCAGCCTCAATCTCTTCGTTATAAAATTGTATGTACACTATTGTCTGTATTAATAAAAGCCTTTATACAGCTCGATCTGCTGTTCAGTAACCATAGAAAGTGCTTTCTCGATTGCTTTGTATGTATTCGGACGCTGAGCTTTCAGGCTTCCCGGATTGAGCATATAATCTTTGACAGATTCTGCAAAATACTCTGAAGCATTCCGTGTCACATATGCTTTATTATAACCGGTAACCATACCTTTCTCACTGCTGTAGACAGATGAAAATTTACTTCCCGTGTCCATGTTTCCTGCCATGAATGCAAGGAAATGTCCCAGTTCGTGATAAATGGTATCATCCATCTGTTTCATAGTGATCGTACGTGTACGTGCATCAAAATGTCCGGAATAACTTACACTTGGATCAACTTTAACAGTAAATCCCAGCTTTGTGAATGCATTCAGAACTCTGTTGTCCATTTTCGGTGCTACAGATGCAATGTTGGTAACAGTATACTTAGACGCACTGGATGTCGAAGCTGTCCCAGTTGCAGCTTGTGTACTTGCAGCCACTGTCGTTGTCGTTGTAACTGTCGTTGTAACTTTCTGCGTAACAACCTTCTGTTTGGATCTTCTTGTATACTTCTCAGTTGTAGCGGTCTTTACAACCGTCTGAGTTTTAACTGTTGTAGACTTGTTCTGTTTTTTTGTTTTTGTGCTTGATTTCTGCTTCGTTGGAAGTCTCTTAGTATAAGATTTCCTTGACGCGGTTCGCATTCTTACCTTTTTACTCGTTGTCTTGGTACTTGTCTTTCTCTTTGTGGTAACCTTTGGCTTCGATGCCAGTGGAGTATCATCACCTGTCAGTGATGTCTCAAGTACCGGATCTGTATAGGATGGAAATACTACTGCATCCTGTGACTGCCAGCTGATACCAAAACTACCTGCTGCAATGATTACAGCTGCTGCAACGCATCCTGCTGCAACTTTCTTCTGTCTGAAGAACTCTTTAATGCTTTTCTTTTTCATGATTATCACACCTCTCAGATATCGACATATTCGATGCGGCTTTTCCCGTTTTAGCATGCAAAAAGACCGCTTAATAATAAATATTAAACGGCCGCATAAACCAATCCAGTTCTACCATATAGAATACGTCACTAAATCAGAATTTAATGCGGCAACCGGCTGTCATAATCTCACGACCTTAGACCCATGGCTTTGCGTCCCTGCCTTTCGACAGGTTTGCCTTTGAATTTATTAAACCGATTTCCCCAAATAATGTCAATATTTTTTCTGATTGCATTCTTTTTTTTTTACATTTTCTGGTATACTGTTCACAAAACCGTAATTAAAAAATTCAAAAAGGAGCGGCTTTTTTATGAAAAAATCAGTTTTTGCCCGTTCCTTTGCCATATTGTTGATTTCCTGCATATTTTGCAGCATTTTATCCGGATGTGGTTCCAGCAGCAAAAGTTCTTCGTCAGAGCCACCTGTCTACTCTCCGCTGCGCGTCCTTGTCCCGGAAGCTCCCGGCAGTGATACGCTTGGATCTTCCCCTCTGACACTGGATGTTTCAAATATCACACAGGGCTATTTCGCAGCACAGTCTGATTCTGCTGATCTTGTTACCAGTCTTCAGATCACAGCTCCTACCGGAGTTCTTTATTCCTATTTTATAGAACCCGGGGAAAATGCTGTCATTCCGTTTACAGAAGGAGACGGAGACTACACGGTTGTCGGATACCAGCAGATTCAGGGAGACCAGTATGCAGCGCTGTACAGCGAAACGCTGACGGTAGAACTGGAAAATGAATTTCTTCCGTTTCTTTATCCAAATCAATATGTAAACTTTTCGCCGGACAGCGAGGCAAGCAAACTCGCACTGTCTATGGTTTCAGAAAATACCAGCGATATAGATGCGCTGAAGCAGATTTATAATTATGTAGTTAATAATCTCTCTTACGATTATGACAAAGCCGAGACGGTAGAAACCGGTTATCTGCCGGATGTAGACGAAACGCTTTCTACCAAAACCGGCATCTGCTTTGATTATGCCGCACTGACTACTGCCATGCTTCGAAGCTGTGATATCCCATGCAAACTTCAGATTGGATATACCGGAGATATTAAACATGCCTGGATCGATGTCTACATCCGTTCCAAAGGCTGGGTAACAAATGCTGTATCATTCAATGGTGACAGCTGGAGCCTTATGGATCCGACCTTCGATTCCAGCGCAGACTCCGATGACAGTGAGGCAATTCAGGATTACATCGGCAATGCAGATAACTATACTGTACAGTTCACACGATAATGGCAAAAGGAGACCTTTTTATGAAACATAAACTTACCGCACAGGAACTCTGCAATTTCTGTCAACAGCTTGGAGTACTGATTCATTCCGGAATGGGGCCGCTTGAAAGTCTCCATATTCTTCTGGAAGAAAGTACGACCGACACAGACCATGAAGTTCTTTCCAATTTACTGTCTTCCATGGAAAAAACAGGTTCTTTATCCCAGGCTGTCACAGATTCAGGATTTTTTCCTGATTCTATGGCTGCTTACATAAAAACCGGCGAGCAAACCGGGTGTCTTGATGAAATTCTGGACAGTCTTTCTGAACATTACGAACAGGAACAGGAAACTTCCGAACAGATCAGAAGTGCAGTCACCTACCCACTTCTTATGCTCGGTATGATGGGAATCGTAATCGTTGTTCTTCTTGTCAAGGTACTTCCGATCTTCCGTCAGGTTTTCCAGCAGATGGGAATGGAAATGAACGGATTTTCCAGTCGGCTTCTGAATGCCGGAAATATCATCACTCGTTATTCTGCCTTTTTTCTGATTCTGGCTGCGCTCCTGATCGGATGTATCCTGTTTCTTTGTCTTAATAAAAAAGGCCAGCAGACGCTTGCAAAAATTGTCCTGCATCTTCCGGTACTTCGTGACATTCCGGTTGCACTCGACTACAGCCGTATGGCACAAGGACTGGCGCTCGGACAAAAAAGCGGGCTCACACCGGAAACCAGTCTTGCGCTTGCTACACAGATGATTTCTCATCCACTTGTTTTGGAACGTCTTCAAAAAGCTGCTGATCTTCTGAATACCGGCTGTACATTTTCTGACGCTCTGAAAGAATCCGGACTTTTGGGCGGCATGGAAATTCGACTGATCGTGGTTGCTTTCCAGTCCGGAACCGCAGATGAGGCTTTCGCAGATCTTTCCAGTCGCTATCAGAACAATGCTTCCGCACTGATCACACGCGTAATTTCTGTTATCGAGCCGACCATTGTCATAATTCTTTCGCTTCTGGTAGGTCTGGTTCTGCTTTCTGTTATGATGCCGCTTCTTGGTGTACTTGCAGATATCGCAATGTGAGGTGATCTGTTATGAAGCTTTTTGAAAGCCGTAAAGAAAAATTTTTTAAAAATATCACGCTTCTTTTCCCATTATTCCTGCTACTCTGCGTAGGCCTCGTTTTTTTCATTGCAATCGGGCAGACTTCTGATACAACGATCCAGAAAGAACAGAGTGCACTGCTGCAGACGCTGGAAAATGGTGCGGTTCGTACTTACGCACTGAAAGGGCAGTATCCGGAAAGTCTGGACGAACTTCTGAGTGATTATCACATCATCTATGACTCTTCCAGATTTGTGATTGAATATGTTCCTAACGGTTCCAACCTTCTTCCTTCTATCAGTGTTATCCCACTTACAGGAACAAATTTTGAAAGGAGGAATACTGCATCATGAAAAAGACAGCACAGACTTCTCATCCGATATCCGGACTTTTTTCGCTGTTGCTGTTCGGGCTCTTCGTACGGTTTCTACTGATCATGCTGTTATTCTCTGCACAGATTTATCAGCGATCCATCAAAAAAGCAGATTCCGAAACAGACCTGGGCACCATTTCCTCCTATATCACCACAAAATTCCGGCAGCATGATGTTCAGGATGGTATTTTTACGGATGAATTAAATGATATTCCGGCTTTATGTTTTCGTGATACCATAAATAATCGTGACTACATCACATACCTTTATCTGGATGACGGCAGCCTGAAAGAACTTTTTACCGCGTCCGGATCTTCTGCACAGGCAAATGCCGGTACCGTAATCGCATCTCTGTCAGACTTTCAGATAGAAGAAAAAGGAAACGGTTTTTATTATATTTTTCTTCAAAGCACTGTCGGAAACACATCTGAATTCTTTCTGCACAGCAGCGCAGATTAAAAGGAGGTAACATGAAACCGATACAATCACATTCTAAAAACAGTCTTTTTTTGATGGAAATGATTTTTGTCCTCCTTTTTCTTGCACTTTCCAGTGCTGCATGTGTCCGTATTTTTGCAGCTGCCGCGGGGAACCATGTACAGGCTGTTGAAAGACGACAGATACAGGCGCATACTGTTTCTGTCAGTGAGATTATGGAAGGAAGTGACGGAAGTACAGACAGTTTTATCCAGTATCTTTTCGGCGGTATTTCCGCTGCCTCTTCTGTAAGCTGGTATTATGACAGCGACTGGGACATCTGCGAGAAACAGGATGCTTTCTATCAAATGCTTCTTGAACTGTCATCTTCCCGATACGAAAAGGCAGGAATGCTTTCCTTCTACCGGATGGATGCAGATCATGCCCTGCTTCATTCCACGGAACTTCGTTTTCCCTCCATCCAGTCTGCTCTTAAGGAGGAAGAATCATGAAACACAACCGAACATTTTTTGCAGCAACCGGTATTCCGTCGCTGTTTCTTATTTTTTCTGTACTTTGTCTCGCGGTATTGTCTCTTCTTACACTCGGGAAATCACGTGATGAACTGCAAGCCTCCAATTTTGCTGTCCAACAAACCGACCTTTATTACAAGACATGCGAAAAAGCCACAGGAACTGTCACAGCAATTCAAAAGCAGCTTACTTCTGATTACAATCAGGTTTCTGATCCAGATGCCTACTTTTCACTTGCCGGCCAGATTCCTGATGAAATTGACGGTCTCGCATACGATTCTTCTGCGAATGTTATTTCATTCTCGGAAGCGTTATCTGATACACAGAAGTTATCTGTAAAATTAAAAGTCCTGTACCCATCTTCGGACACAGAACCTTTTATTGAAATATTACAATGGAAAACAGACAATACAGCATCATGGACACCTGACACCCATCAGCCTGTATACAAAGGAGCTCAATCATGACAAATGAACAAACACTGGAATTTCTTACAACTGCCGCAAACCAGCATGCGTCTGATATCTTTATTATTGCCGGTCGTCCGCTGTCCATTAAAGTGGACGGTCATCTTACTGATTTTGGAGAACGTTTAATGCCGGATGATACAAAACAGATTCTCGAATGCATTTATCAGATGGCAAACAACCGCGACATCAATCACCTTCTGAATACCGGGGATGACGATTTTTCTTTTTCCATCCCCGGTCTTTCCAGATTCAGGATCAACGCCTATAAACAGCGCGGTTCACTGGCCGCTGTTATACGTGTGATTGCATTCCGCTTACCGGATCCGTCAGAACTCTCTATCCCGGATGATGTTATGCAGACTGCTGATTATACCAAAGGCATGGTTCTTGTAACCGGTTCTGCCGGAAGTGGAAAATCAACAACTATGGCTTGCCTGATCGACCGAATTAATCATTCCAGAGAGGGGCATATCATCACTCTGGAAGATCCGCTCGAATATCTGCATCGACACGACCGCTGTATTGTCAGTCAGCGTGAGATCTGCACAGATACAGAAAACTATCTGACATCTCTTCGCGCCACTCTGCGTCAGAGTCCGGATGTTATTTTACTGGGTGAAATGAGGGATCATGAAACGATCCAGACGGCAATGACCGCTGCCGAGACCGGTCATCTTGTGCTTTCCAGCCTGCATACGCTCGGTGCCGCAAACTCCATCAGCCGTATCATAGATGTTTTTGAACCGGCGCAGCAGCATCAGATCATCGTACAGCTTTCCATGGTTCTGCAGGCAGTCATTTCCCAGCAGCTGATTCCTGATGTAAACGGAAAGGTTATTCCTGTGTTTGAAGTTATGCGCCTTACACCTGCGATCCGTAATATGATCCGTGACAATAAACTGCATCAGATTGAAGGTGTCATTGCTTCCTCCTCCCAAGACCAGATGCGTTCCATGGATTACAGTCTTGTAGAGCTGTATAAACAAGGGCGGATCCATAAGGATACCGCAATCAAATATGCACTGAATCCTGATATGATCCGCCACAAACTTGTATAATATATATCAACAATAATTTCTGATCACAACCTGTAACGTTCTTCTGCCCTGATATTCATTGATTTCAGGGTAGTACGTTACAGATATGGTATCATGCATTGAAACAAATTCTGCAAATTCATCTGCTTCACCAAAGAATACCGCATCTTTCCAGATGCCATTTGCATCTGTTAATGTCATTTTTGCTACATTTCTGTTTTTCCCAAAGATTCTCAATTTTGAAACGCACAGATTTTTCTGAGCAAACAACGGTTTTGTATTTCCCTTTCCAAAAGGTTCCAGAACTTTAAGTTCTTCGATAAGTGTTTCTGTCAGGTAAGAAATCGGCATCGGCACATCGATCATAACTGTCGGTATGAGATCTTCCTCACTCAATGTGCAGTTTTCATTAAGCCTCTTCCTGAATCTTTCAATATTTTCTTCCGCCATCGAAAGTCCTGCTGCCATCGGATGTCCACCGAACTGTGTCAGTAGATCACTGCATTTGACAAGTTCCTCATACATCGAATATGCTTCTATCGAGCGTCCACTTCCTTTTACCCCATTTTCCGCTTTTGTCAGCACAAAGGAAGGTTTATGGTACAGTTCACGGATACGCCCGGCAATAATTCCCGCAAGACTTTCATGACATTCCGAGAGGTAAACGACAAGAACCCGGTCTTTATTCAGTCCCCTGATCTCGATTTCTTCTATTGCCCGTTCTTTTCCCTGTTCTGTCATTGCCTTTCTGCTCTGATTCAGATCATAAAGATCACCCGCAAGCTTCTCAGCCTCTTCTCTTTTTTCCGCGCACAAAAGCGCCAGCGCTCTTGTCGCAGTATCAAGACGCCCACTTGCATTGATGCATGGTCCGAGTACAAATCCCACATGATAGGCTGTGATTTCTGCTCCTTCCAGATTATTTACCCTGATCAGCGCCTGCAGCCCCGGTCTTAATGTACTCGCCAGCTGTCTGAGACCATGCTTTACAATGATTCTGTTTTCTCCCTGCAGATCCATTACATCACCAACTGTTGCAATCGCTGCAAGTTCTGTAAAGTCCAATATCTCGGACTTATCAATACCTGTCTTTTCATACAGTGCCCAGATCAGTTTCCATGCTACGACTGCGCCGCAGATATTTTTGTTAGGATATGGACAATCCTGCTGCTTCGGATTGATCACTGCATCCGCACACGGTATAAACCATTCACGTCCGTTTTCGCTGTCTCGAAATGGAACGTCATGATGATCCGTCAAAACCACGGTCATCCCTCTGTGTCTGGCATCTGCAATCTCATCCGCTGCCGCGATACCATTATCACAGGTCACGATCGTATCAATCCCATCTTCTGCTGCCTGATCAATCAACTGTTCATGAAGCCCGTATCCGTCTTTAATTCTGTCGGGAATACAGGTATCCACCTGTGCCCCCAGATATCTCAGCCCTTTCAGTAAAATACAGGTAGCCGTCACACCGTCAATATCGTAATCACCGATAATACGAATTTTTTTATTTTCTGCAATTTTTGTTCTCAAAATTTCCACTGCCTTGCCTATATCTTTCATAAGCCATGGCGATGGAAGCTCTTCAAGTGTTCCATGAAGATATGACTGTATTGCCTCTTCTCCGTCTACATCACGATTTCGAATAAGCCGGGCAATCACAGGATCGATTCCGAATTTCCTGCCAATCCCCTGAAAATCCGCCTTTTTGGCATATACCATCCATTTTTCCATGTATTCTCCTCTGCCCCCTTTGAAATATGCGCATTTCTTTACTCCAGATAGAACAATTCCCGGGGCAAATATCTGTCCCGGGAACCTAATTTCTTTTATTTCATTATTTGGACTTTTCTTCACCAGAAGCATTTTCTTTCGCTGCTGCTTCCTGCGCTGCAAGTCTTTCCGCTACTCTTTTACGGTTTTTCTTCTTTGGCTGTGTTGGATCCTTTTTGGCCGGCTGGCTGTTCTGCTTACCAGAGTTATTCTGTTTTGCAGAGGAAGCAGCTGTCTTTGCTGCAATCGCAGCCTGTGGAACCGGTTTTCTGTAATAACGTTTCATTACCAGCCACAAAGCACCTGTGATGCAGACAGAAGAATATGCACCGCAAATAACGCCTACCATAAGAGGTGCTGCAAATTCACGAATGGAAGATACACCCAGAATGTACAGAACTGCTACCATAACAAATGTGGTAAAGGAAGTGTACATACTTCTTGTAAGTGTCTGTGTGATACTTTCATTAACGATCTCATCAAGTTTTGCTCTGCTGCCCTTCGTATTCTCACGGATACGGTCGAAGATGACGATCGTCGCGTTGATAGAATAACCTACAATCGTAAGCATGCAGGCGATGAAGGTATTACCTACGGAAATTCTGGAGATTCCATAGAACGCAAATACAACCAGAACGTCATGCAGTAATGCGAGTACCGCACTGCTTGCAAAACGAATATCCTTGAAACGGAACCAGATATAAACAAGCATACAGAGTGTAGCAACAATTACAGCGACAACCGCATCTCTTCTCATTTCAGAACTTACTGTGGAAGAAATACTCTCTGTCGCGATCAGAGATTCATCTACGTCGAACTTGTCAACCAGTGCCTGATCCAGTTTTTCACGTTCTGCCTGAGAAAGAGTACGTGTTTTGATCACTACCTGATTTGTTCCGACAACCTTTGTAGGCTGTACGTTCTTATCTCCGGTAACTTCCTCTACAACAGGAGTTACTTCAGAATCAATCTGCTTGATATCCATATCTTCGTTGAATGTTACAGTTGTTGCTGTACCACCTGAGAAATCAAGCGCATAGTTTAATGCTGTTCCATCTACATTATGATGAATAAGCATTGCAACCGGACCACTCAGAATCAGAACGATGGAAATAATAAAGAAAACTTTACGTTTACCAACGATGTTGAATATTTTACGCTGTTTTGCACGGCCGTAGAATTTTTCATCGTGGAAGCCAACTGCATAAAGTGCATTCATTACAAATCTGGAAACAACCAGAGCTGTGAACATGGAGACAACGATACCAAGTGCCAGTGTATAAGCAAAGCCCTTAACAGTACCGGAACCAAGCCACATCAGTACCAGTGATGCGATCAGGGTTGTAATGTTTCCATCGAAGATTGCACTGAACGCTTTGGAGAATCCTGACTTGATAGAAGCTCTTACAGAATTTCCTGCTGCAATTTCTTCCTGAATACGAGCATAAATAATAACGTTTGCATCGACCGCCATACCAATACCAAGAATGATACCTGCGATACCCGGAAGAGTCAGTGTAATGTCAAATGCATTTAATGTGATCAGTACGATTGCCGTATACAGAATCAGTGCCACACCGGCAACGACGCCCGGCAGACGGTACATAATGATCATAAAGATAATTACGATGATCAGACCGATCAGACCTGCCATTACACTTGTGGAAATTGCTTCTTCACCAAGCTGTGCAGCAACAACGCTGGAACGAAGCTCTTCAAGCTCGATGCTCAGAGAACCGATACGGATATAGGAAGCAAGGTTCTGTGCTTCTTCTACATCAGCCATACCTGTGATCTGCGCCTGTCCACCTGTGATTGCTTCATTTACCTTCGGTGCACTTAAAATCTGGTTATCATAAACGATTGCGATCTGTTTGCCGACGTTTGCCTCTGTTGCATCTGCAAATTTTGTCTTACCCTCATCGGTAAGTGTCAGGCTTACGGCATATTCTCTGGAACTGTTTTTGTCAGACTGGAATGCACCACCCTGCGCATCCTTCACGTCTGTACCTTCCAGAACGACAGATCCTGCTTCACGGATCTCGTCAAGACTTCTTGCAAGTACATAACCGCTTCCTGTGCTGGTAAAGTTTGCATTGCCGTCGTCATCTTCTGCTGTGATAAAGCACAGGGAACCTGGTTTACCAAGGTCATTCAGGATTGCATCAGCATCTGTAACACCCGGGATTTCAACAGCGATACGGTCGTTTCCTTCTTTGTACACCTGCGCTTCAGTACTGTACTGTTCCACACGCTTCTGGAGCTTATATACAGTATCTGACATGTCTTCAGCACTCGGGTTACTGTCTTTTGCCTGATAAGTGATACTGACACCACCAGACAGATCCAGACCGGTCTTAATATTCGTCGCTGAACCGGTTCCGGTAGGTCCGATGCCTACTCCGGCCGTGTAACACAGAAAGACTGTGATAATGGCGGTCAGAAGCAGTACAACGATTGCTCTGTTTTTCTTCATTGTTCTTTCCCTTCTTACATTATTTTATTCCGCTAACGCGGCCTTTATCATGATTGCGCACTCCACTCTCTTACGCTGAAGTTCGCATCCGATACCATAATTGCCATTAATATCTTTCTGGAAATGATATGCATTGGCAGCACAGCCACCACTGCAGTAAAATCTTGCAAAACAATCCTTACAAGCTTCTTTTGTGTAAACGTTGCATTTACCGAACTGATCACGGATCTCCGGTCTGGTGATTCCCTCATCCACATTTCCCATAAGGAACTGTTCTTCACCAACAAACTGATGGCACGGATAAAAATCACCCCACGGTGTTACAGCCAGATATTCGGTACCTGAGCCACATCCGGACAGACGTTTGTAAACACATGGACCACCTGTAAGATCGATCATAAAGTGGAAGAAATTGAATCCCTTGCCGGCTTTTTCCCTGGCTATCATTTCTTTTGCCAGTGCATCATATTCTTCCTTAATCTGCGGAATGTCTTCTTCTCTGATTGCATACTCCTCTGTATCAGCAGCCACAACCGGCTCTACAGAGATCTGTTTGAATCCGAGATCTGCAAGATGCAGAACATCCTTTGAAAAATCAAGATTGTGATGGGTAAAGGTACCACGCACATAATACTTGTCCTGATTTCTGGATTCTGCAAATTTCTGGAATTTCGGAATAATCAGATCGTAGCTTCCTGCACCTTTACGGAATGGTCTCATGTAGTCATGAACCTCTTTACGTCCATCTACACTGAGAACAACATTTCCCATTTCTTTGTTGCAGAATTCCATAACTTCGTCATTGAGAAGTACACCGTTTGTTGTCAGTGTAAAACGGAATTTCTTATTGTGCAGCTTCTCCTGCTCTCTTCCGTATGCCACCAGATCCTTGACAACCTGCCAGTTCATCAGCGGCTCTCCTCCGAAGAAATCGACTTCCAGATTCTTTCTGGAACCCGAATTCGCAATCAGGAAATCAAGTGCTTTCTTTCCTACTTCAAAAGACATCAGCGCTCTTCTTCCATGATATTCGCCTTCCTCGGCAAAGCAGTATCGACAGGCCAGATTACAGTCGTGGGCAATGTGCAGGCACAGCGCTTTGACTACTGTCTGTCGATTTTCAGTAAATTCTTCTATTATATTTTCGTATACATCTCTGGTAAACAGCATACCCTGCTCTTTCAGCTTCTCACATTCAGAAACGGAAGTACGGATATCAGCTTCCGGATACTGATCCTTCAGTCTGTCTACGATCTCCTGCTCTGACAGTCCCTCCTCCATAAAAGGAAGTACTTCATATGTCACAAGATCTACCAGATGAATGCACCCACTGTTAATATCCAGAACAATGTTGTAACCGTTGCTCTGGTATCTATGTATCAGACTCATCTTTCTGAAAATCCTTTCCTGTATCTTTTTCTTTACGTTATCAGAGCATTACAAAGTAATTTCCTGTAACGTAAGAATAAGCAGCGGATTTCACTCCGCTGCTTAACTGATTGTTCTGAACCTGCTTATTTGTTCTCGCAGCTCTGATTTCCTACAGTACAGGAAGTTTTGCATGCTGACTGGCAAGATGTCTGACATTCACCGCAGCCGCCTTTTTTCACTGTGTTCTGCAGATTTTTTGTATTTAATGTTTTGATATGTTCCATTATATATCCCTCCTTATGTATAATTATCTGGAGACAGTATAGCATAAAACTGCCCTAAATAAAAGCCTTTTTTTCACGAGAGCATGCCGCCCAGCGTGCCGCCTCCCAGACACATAAAAAACGTCGTAATCGCATGCTGTGTACTCATATCCCATCGTCTCTGCACGATAAATGAAACGACCATAAGCAGTACAAAATAACACAGTCCTACCAGAAAACCCCACTTATATTTATTTTGACGCATGAGTTTTCCAGACAAAAAGCCGCCCGCCAGACAGGAAACTACATAAATCACAAGAATTCCAACCGTCACGGTTCCCTGCCCGATATCGAGCTTAAATACCATCAGTGCAAGAAGCAGAAGACATATTCCCGATAATGCATATGCCAGAAGTAAAGATCTCAAGATTGTTTTTATCTGCATAAAAAGCCCTCCCATACTGAAATATATGGAGGGCTTTTTCTTCATATGTACAAAATCGGAAATTTACTTTCTCTTCTTAAGGTATACAAGTACTGCTACAATTACTGCTGCCGCGATTCCGATAATCACAAACGGAAGTATCGGTGTGCTGTCTCCTGTAGATACTGCCTTTACAGAGCGGCTTCCGCTCTGTGTGCCCTGGTCTGAAGTCGAATTATCTGTACCCGACTGATCGGCTGATGACTGTACAGAAGTTCCTGAAGTACTGCTATTCGCAGCGGTCGTTGTGGATGACGAAGCTGTTGTCGGGCTTACTGTCGTAGAAGCTGTAGTTGTTGTTCCGGAAGAATAGCTTCCGTCCTCGATTTCTTCACCTACCAGAGTCTTGCTTCCGGCGATTCCAAACGGACTGAATGAATGTGTGCTGAATACCATAGTACTTCCATCCACACTCGGAACGATCGTCTCCATAGCGCCGCTGTCCAGAAGATGCTCTATTGTATAGTCATATCCTGCTTTGACCGGAACAGTCACGCTGATATATTCACCGTCCGGAATCTCATATTCTGTATTATTTTTCAAATCCCAAAGCTCAAATTCGTAAGATTTAAACAGATTTGCCTCTGCTTCATTACTGAATTCATAATTTTCGCCGCTTGCTGCACGAAACTGTACATACCATGGGAGATTGATTCCTGATACAGAAATACCGTTGCAGGTATGATTTGTCGCTGCAAGTTCAATCTTTTCTTCGTCGGATGGTTCTTCCTCTGCCACCGTCTGCGCACGCTGATCCGGAACAATCTCCTTTTCCGTGCCGTCGAAAATGTTGTCTTTATCGGCTTCCGGTGTCTCTGTAACATCTGGTGTCTCTGTAACATCTGGTGTAGCTGTAACATCCGGTGTCGCTGTCGTTTCTGGTGTTTCCGTCACTTCCGGATTCTCTGCATCATCCGGTGCAGCTGTAACTTCTGGTGTTTCTGTCGCATCTGCGGAATCTTTTTTCTCAGTGTCAGTTGAAACGTCTTTATTGTCAGGTGTTTCTGCTGTATCCTGAGCCTTGTCCACTGTATCAGCTGCATCAATATCTCCACCAGCTGTATCTGGTGTATACTGATCTTTTGCCTCTGATTCGTCTTTTACCTCACCATTATCTGATATTTCTGTACTTCCCGGTGTCTCTGTCGTCGTATCTTCACTGTTTTCTCCTGTATTTCCATTCTCCTGTGTTTCCTGAGAATCCTGATTCTCATAACCGTTATCTGTATAATCTATATCTTTGCTGAAACTGCTGACAACTACTGTCACGCTGCTGTAAATCGTATCCGACTGTCCGTCCCATCCAGAAAATTTCGCAAGGTCTGATGCCTTGTACGGACGAAAAACCACATCATATGACTGTACTCTCTTAGTTGGAACACTGGAGCTGTCCACCCATGACAATGTGCCATAATCACTTTTCGGAAGAGAAATTTCAGAAAGAGGAACCGGCTGTTCTACTGTAACATTATCAGGAATCAGGCTGCTGACCTCAACTTCCGCCGTACTTCCTGCCATAACCGGAACATAAGTAAACTGACCTGTTATAAGTGTCGCTGTAAGTGCCGCTACAGCAAAAAACTGCATATTCTTCCTCTTTTTCATCATAATCTATACACCTCAATCTATTTAAACATGAATTAACGTCTGCTTTAGTCTATTTATAATGGATGTTTTTACTTTTTTATGAAATACATCCTCAATCAATATATTGTATTTTTATCTTTTCGTAAACCTTTTGTAACAAAATCTTTTATTTTACGACACAGACATTATAGCACAGTTCTACTTTTTTCGACACCCCAAAATTATTTTTTTTATATTCCCACAGATTACATCATTAGTGAGAATTGCGTGACGATTCTCTGTACTTCTCCCAAAACAGATTGAATACCTTCCTCGGAGTTCATCCAATTTTCTTTCGTAACTCCATCAACACAACATGGGCATACCCGAAATTCTACTTCCGGATATGCCCTCTGATAATACATCAGTGATCTTCTTGCATGATAATTTTTGCAGCATAATAGTGCTTTTTTTATTTCTATTTCTGCTTTGTCCGTAACTTCACGGGAGAATCTGGCATTTTCCCATGTGAAGGTTGCCTGATCTTCCTTAAGAATTACTTCGTCCGGAACATGATTTTTTATTAAAACATCTTTTAAAAAATCCCATTCCGTCCGGTAATTGCCGTTATAACGCTCCTGTCCCGACAATACTCCGCCAAACTTGCCGACAGTGATACTGTATTTTCCACTCGGAAGAACAAACGACGCATAATTTTCCCCATAAAGTGCTGCCGCCTTCTCCGCCATCTGAGAATAACCATTCCCCGGAATAAAAATGATATCCGCTTTTTCCGGTTCATCTTCAGCAAAAATAAATTCACTGATCTGCTCTATAAATCTGTGGTACATATAGTCTTTCTCCTTTGTGTGCTATTTATTTTGTTACAATCACTGTACTGTAGCCGTCATCCCGCAGCCGCTGCTCCATATTAATGGCATTGCCAATCTGCTGAAAAGCACCTACCTGAACTTTGTACAGATCATTTTCATATAGAAGGAACGCCGGATAACCCACGTCATTCAGCTGATACAGCATACGATCTGCATTTTCCCTGTTGCGGTACGCACCGGTCTGCACCCGATAATAAACCGGCGCCTCTATTGTTTCTTCTGAAAGCGTTCCGAGAATCGCTCCGGCTATAGCTTCGGCAATCTCATTTTTCTTTTCGTCGTATAATTTGTTGTCTTCATCAGAATTCAGAAAGCCGGTTTCAATCAGAAGCGCCGGCATCCGTGTACGCCGAAGCACTACAAGTCCCGGTCGCTCCTTTACTCCTATTTCCCGAAATCCAAGTTCTCCAAGCGCACCAACGATATTCTGCGCCATCTCATATTTTATTCCGCTTTTATCATATACAAGGACTTCCACACCCTGATATTGATTATCTTCCGGACTGCTGTTCCGGTGAAACGAAATAAAATAATCAGCGCCCGACTGATTTGCAATGCGCGCCTTCTCAAATGGAGTCTGATAGACATCTTCGGTTCTAGTATATACCACATCCACACCGTTGTCTTCAAGGATTTTGCCGACAGCAAGCGTCAGAGCAAGATTATCATCCTTTTCTTTTCTTTCCTTATATATAGCTCCCGGATCCGTACCCCCGTGCCCGGCATCCAATACGATCTTATATGCCACTTCTGCTCTCCTGACCACTTTTTAATTAGTATATGCAGACGGCATGAAAAGTTTGCCCTGTATACAGGGGCCGGATAATCCACAGATATGGACATCAACAGTATGTAAACCGTCCGGTCTCACGGTTATAATGGTACACATAATATGTCAGAAAATCTTCGTCCGGAGTCGTGTCGCGCACTGTATCTGCCAAAACTCTTTTCAGATCTTTAGGATCCGCTGTTTTTTCACTGTGGATCATCACCTCGTGAATACTTGTAAATACCATATAAAATCCACCATCCAGCAAATCACTCAGGCGCTGCGCTACACCCGGCAGGAACACCGCAACAGCTCCATTAGTACGCGTTGCAGTACTCAGGCAATTCCCGATTGCACTCTTCTTTAACGGCTCGTCAAATAACAGATTCATGAAATTTTCGCCTTCATAATCCATATTGCAGATCAGTTTTTCCCAGCAATAGATCCTCGGTGGTGAAATAAAATATGTATTCAGCAACGCATCATTAAACGCCATCTGTTCATCTTTATCCCACTTTTCAAAAATATGCTGTTTAATCTTTACACTGGTACTGCATCCATCCAATTCTCCCATTCGGGCATAAAGAACCAGAGCAATGTCCCCGATTGTACGGAAAATTGCGTCGTCTAACTCAGCTCTGTTTTTCTCGACATTCAGAAGACGGATAAACAGATCATCTTTAATCTTTTCATAATCTTCCAGGTCTTTGCTCTTTTCAAAACATTCTGATCTGACAATAGCATCCAGCCGATGCATGATCTCCTGCACAATCCGCTCCATCGTGGCGCCATTCTGATGCCATTCATATAGATCTGCCACATAAAGTGCACAGACTTCATACACACCCTCCCGCTGCCGATTCTTCAAAAGCAGGCGATCTCCATCTGTAGGCGGATATTCCTCTGCTGTCTTGTAACAGATCATCTCCTCCTGGTATCCCGTCGCTTTAAGAAGTCTTTCACGAAGGTTGTTTACAAAAGTCTCATAATTCTTTTCCATATAGATTTCCTCTTCTTTCTGAATATTCGG
The DNA here is from genome assembly GCF_900120195.1 of Blautia sp. Marseille-P3087. Lineage (GTDB taxonomy): Bacteria > Bacillota > Clostridia > Lachnospirales > Lachnospiraceae > Blautia_A. The sequence continues at coordinate 3,189,829 of NZ_LT635539.1, read as the reverse complement.
GCGACATGCCCATGAAGTATAGATTGGAATAAAAAGAGGAAGCAGACGCTCCCTCTAAGAGTTGCTATGCATTGAGCATACAGCATATTTGACTTTCTGTAAACAAAATTCGTTCGACATATTCCGCGCTCTGCGTAGGTTTCACGCAAAAGCTCGACAAGCCATTGTCTGAAAGTGTTGTTTTTACAGCTTTCCTTCCTGGTCAAGAAATGTCAGAAAACCTTCGCATCCTCTGACAATGTCAGAATAAGTCGTGGTGAAATCACCGGTATACCACGGATCAGCAATGTTGCCGTGACTCCCGGCGTAATCCAACAGCAGGCTGACCTTTCCCTCCTGATCACTGCCGAGAATTCGAAGCATATTTCTGCGGTTCCGCTCTTCCATACCGATCAGGTAATCGTATTTGTCATAATCGGTCCTCTGAAGCTGCATCGCACGTTTTCCCTCACATGATATTCCATGTTTTGCCAGTTCCCGCTTCGCCGGCGGATACACCGGATTGCCGATTCCATTCCAGATTTCCTCCGTGCTCGTCGCCGCAGAAGCGACGTAAAATTTGTCGGCCATGCCGCGACGAGCAAGCATATCCTTAAAGATAAATTCGGCCATGGGTGAACGGCAGATATTGCCGTAGCAAATGAAAAGTACTTTTATCATTGTTTTGGTTCTCCTTGTTTTGCCCCGGAATGCCCTGTTTTGCAAGGGATTTCGGTGATTTGTGAAATGTGTGTATTGGCTGACATCTTGGCAAAATAGGGCAAGATGGAGCAAGTTGTTGTGGGCTGTTAGTAGTAAAGTTGGTAGTAAAACGGGATTTGGTTACTACTAAGGATTTTTATCATCAATGTATTACTTTAAGTGCATCCTTTCTTGGCATCTCAAAATGTTTTAGTTTTTCACTATTCTTTAATATCTGATAGCATGAAGCAGATGTAAGCGAAAGTAATTTTATAACCGCCACTCCAAAATATAAACAAACACCTGTAGAGCAAGCATATTCACTTATGATACCATGTGCAATCTCATTTCTTATATTTGCACCCGCTTGTTCATTTAACAGTCCTCTAAATGTAAATAAAATATCATTATCATAACAATCAACCAATTCTGGCAACGACAGAATAGAACTCAGCACTTTTTCCATTGACGAGCCATCTTTTTCTAAAGTTACTGTTAATCCACCTACCTCTCGTGCAATATTTCTAAAAAGATTTTCTACCTGTGGTGCAAGAATATGTAACGCTTCATAATAGTCTCCGTTCAAGAACATATATAATCCGCTTTGGAAAATTCGTTCTCTTCCATCGGGAATAATTGGATTATCTTTAACTAAAAACTCCACCATAGACTTATCAATAACAAATTTATCTCTTATTATAATTAAAGCATTCTTCACCCAAATATCACCAGCAACTTTTTGTTTTTCCAATGCATTTTGATACATATGTAGCTCCATAAGTTTCGGATCTTTTTCTGGGTCATGAATATCTAGCGGATGTAACGCCAATACCGTTTGTCCTTGAGCATTTATTAAACTCTTCCCAAATAAATGTGAAATAGGATTATCTTTAAATTCTTCTATTACACGTTTTTTTATATCTTCCTGTTTCTCAAACACAAACATCTGTGTCAACCGAATTACACATTCTTCAAATGATAATCCTTCCATATTTGCTTTTAGATTATCGATAACACCTTTTATATCTAATTCAACAGAAAATGGCACCATTATTTTAGGTATTTCTTTTTGTATTTCAACGAGTCTTTTATGAGCGGCATCTGCTTTGTCTGATTCTCCATTATTGTGATATAGCATTATTCCTTTTTGATAAAAATTGACAGCCCTTAATGCCTCTTGTATATCCTTCTTGAATATTTTCTCTGCAAACTCCAGATAATAATCTGCCAATAAATTGTTATTTTTTATTGCATCTTCCTTTCTTTTCAATTTAAACAAACATTTCGTTTTTAATTTATATGCTTGTTCTACCTTTGCAATATTATCACTGTTGCCATCAATCAAATCATCTAATACTTTCAAAATTATGGATACATCAAAATTCTTTTGCTTAAAGAAAAGTTCCATTATTCTCAACGAAAAAAAGCCTTCGGCACTTGCAGCCTTAGTATCTATAAACTCGTTAAACCACTCTTGTATTTCATTATACAATGTAGTTTGTTTTGTTTGTACTGAAATGCATACTGCTCTGCGAATCATATCAATTGTACCGACATTATCTTCATCCGTATACCACAACATAAATAATTTCCAATATGCATCTGCTGCAATTTTAGCAGCACTAAATTCTTTTTTATTAGTCCACAATATATCCGCAATCAGTGCACGTAAAATCAATGGCATTTTATCTAATTCCAAACTATGCAATATCAAATAATCATCTTCTGATATATCTTCTATTGAAAAAGTTCGACTACCATCTGCCATTACAAACATAGGATGAAATTCTATTCCATCATCATGAATTTTTGTTCCCAATGAAACTATGTTTTTCAATAAATCAAAAATACTTTTTTCTTCTTCACTTAATTCGATCCTATCAGCTTCAATAAACAAATTAGGTGACAACGAATATCTTTTATTCACAATACTCCGATTCAATAACTCATATATGTTCACCATATCATCTCCTAAATGCTAAATCTCCCTAAATTATATTATATCGCCATTTATATTTCTTTTCCATAGAAAAAACGCCCCAGCCTAAGCCAGAGCGTTACCTATCTTCCATATTAAATTACCTTAAACATCTTCTGTGACATTGGTTTCTCTTTCTTCTGCTCAACCTCCGCCTGTGTCTTCCTAAACTCTTCCATTCGTTTCAGTTCTTCCTCAGCATCATCAAATCCGATATGCGTGTACACATTCATGGTAACGCTAATATCCGAATGCCCCATGAGGTACTGTAATGTCTTTGGATTCATTCCCGATTTTGCCATATTCGAGCAATAGGTGTGCCTGCATACATGAGGCGTGATGTTTGGCATCTGCACCCGGTAGATGTCATTGTATCTGCCGACCATATGATTGAATCGATGCTGCCAATGCATTGCCACAAGTGGCATTCCATTATCATCATAGAATAAAAATCCGCTATATCCATCTATGGACTTCTCCACTTTCGGTGCATTTCTGTCCTCAATGATCGCCTGAAACATTTGTGCCACATCCTCTGTAATCGGCAACACTCTTGTTCCTACATCCGTCTTTGTAGTTTCTATGATATACCGCATATCTGATGTTCTCTGCAACTGATGGTCGATATTCACAGTTTTGTTCTGCAAATCAATGTCCTTCAACGTCAGTCCACAAAATTCTGATATTCGCATTCCCGTATGAAAGAGTATGTACACCACTTCATAGTATTTACAGTACACCACATCGTCATGCACAAACTTTAAGAACTTTCTCATCTGATCTTTTGTGATTGCCTCTCTTGTGACTGCGTCATTTACCAATACTCCGGCAAGCTGAAATCCGAATGGATTCTTTACCAGAATGTCATCATCCACCGCCATCTGAAAGGCTGGTCGCAACACTCCACGGATGGTATGAATGGAACTGTAGCTTTTGCCATCTTCCTGCTGCAATTTGATAAGGAACAGCTTTGCATCGGATGTTTTCACACTTCGTATCGTCTTTTTGCCAAATGCTTCCTTTGCAAGTAATCTCTGTACTGTAACATATCCCTGTTTTGTGCTTTGCCTTACTCCTGTCTTTGTTTGCAAATATCGGTCTACCAGTTCACAGACAGTCATCTGTCCGTCTACGATATTTACAAGCAAATCCAAATCTGTGTTTACCTGTTTTTCCAATTCACGAAGGGAGAGGCATGGCTTCTTGCCCTTTGGAAGTTTGTCCGTAGGCTCTAGTTTCCAGCTGTATACAAAATGTGGTTTTCCATCAATGTGATATTTATATTGATATTTTCCGTCTGCTCTTATGCTTTCTCCCGGTCTTAATACTCTGCGTTTGGAGTCCCGCCTTGTCTGTCCTCTTCCTGCCTTTGCCATTATACCCGCCTCCTTAGTTCTGGATGGTTACGCAGATACCTTTCAAAGGCTACACGAAGAATCAGCTTGCGTTCTCCGTAATATGCCAGAAAATCTTCCCCATCCGTATTATTCAATAAATCGTAAAATTTTCTCCGGCTCAGAACAAAATATTCAATTGCCTCAGAAGGATTCAAAATATCCTTTTCTGCTAAACTTGGTCTTGCCATAAAATCACATTCCTTCCTGCCAAAAGTGGCTGTTTTCAAGGGCTTTCGGGGTCATCCTATGTTCGCTCTTATGCCCTGTAATAGCAACTACTTTCGGCAGATAAAAGGAACTATATTTCTGAAGAATTAAGGATAAATTCTTCGAACTTCGGGCGGATGATCAGGAATCGGTTTCCACAGTACACCGCTACTGTTCCAAGGTTATCCTCTGCAAGTCTTCTCAGTTTCTTTATACCAATATTAAAATAAGCTGCTGCCTCCTTGATGGTGAGCATATACTTCTCACTAACAGGAAGCGTTTCATTGCTTTCTGCATTCATAGTATCTCTCCTTCCGACAAGGTGGTCACACAGCTGACTCCTTTGTACTATTTTTTCTTTTTTGTCATTTTCACTCTGATTCTGTGATATTTGCCCCCAGGGGCGGTCTAAATCTCTGTCACCTTTTATGCCGGGCAACGGTGCCGCCCCTTCACGCACAAAAACTGCGAATTTAAACGGGGTATTAACCCCCAATACAGCGAAATACCATACAAGGGGCATATATCCCATTCAAGATGATAGAAATAAAATCAAACAATTCTATGATTATTTCCCTGCATCTGCCATCTGAATAACCTTGATTGCTTCATTTCTTACAAGTTTTCCGTCAAGGAACTCAAATGCAAGATATCCAATCTGATCATACAGTACAAATTTTTCCAACAATGTTCTTACCGTCACAGGCTTTCTTCCCACAATCCAGTAATAAGAAAAGTCACCAAATGCAATCGGCTTAGTACCTGTTTCGATATCCGGCATATATTCCGAAATAATAACCTGTTTGCCAAGAATTGTATCATTTGCCTGATTCCACAAATAATTGCCATCATTATCCTTCAGTTTTCTGAGTACAAGTGCTGTCTTATCATTCATAAGCCAGATACCATTTCTTCTATATTCCTTATCAACACTAAAATATAAAGAAATCACATCATCATAAGTCAGCGTTTCTGCTGTCAGTGCTGTTTTAGCTCCATCTGTATTATGAAGAATACCAGTAGGTTCATCTGCTCCGGTTCCATTAATAAATGCGTTATCCTCAGCTTTTCCAAATGACTTTCCAAGCTTTTGTGTCAGATACTTTTCAATATCAAATCCTGCATCATTTACAAAATCCTCATCCAATGTAACGATAGATGCCAGCTTATAGCTTTCAATCGTTTTTTCATTGAAATCTCCTGCACTTTCATATACTGGAATTGCAGCTCCCTCCGCTACAAATTCCGCTTTATCCTTACAATCCTTCGCAAAGATTCTATAACCATTTTTATATGCACGAATAACTGTCGCTATCTTTCTGAAATCAGATTCCTTTTCAATTTCATTCATAACCTTTCCGGCTGCAACAGTCGGCATACTGTAAGTTCCTGTACTAATATCCCTACCCTTTGCAAGAATATCCTCTCTCGCCTCTTTATTTCTCATCGCATTCCAGAACTGAATATCATATTCTGGCTGTGCCGTAATCTGCGTATTACTAATCATAATCTTCTCCTCCTTAATTTCTGTCGCACACAGGACATTTATAAAGTCCAAGTGTATTTAATGTCAGCTGTCTCCCAATCTGTTTCAGATGATTGCCACACTTCGGGCAATGAATTTCATACGCAAATGCCATTTCCTCTGTATGATCACTGCTCGCATGAAGTCTGTACGTTCTCTTTGTCTTTCCTGTCTCATCCCGGCTCAGTTCATCTGTCAAATACAAGCTGCACATTCTCTGTGCATATTCTTCAGTATAATAGGAATGGGACGCATTCAGCAATGTTCCTTCCTTATTCAGTTTTGTTAATGGAAATACCATAGTAAAATCCTCCTTCTTTCTATCGTCTGCACCTGTCACAGGTATACAGACCAAGTTTATTTGTATCATGGTTTTGAGCCATCTGCCTTAATACTGCACCGCACAAAGGACAGTGAATTTCTATGCTGTCAGTAGCATTCTGACCCATCGGCTCTTTAGAATAAAGCCTGTAATAATTGAAAATGATCTCCGACAGGTACATTCTACTGTTCTGTCGTACTGCCTCCCTGTCTGTTGATAAAAACATCGGTACCTTTTCCAGTCCATCTGTATCTCCATCAATCAATGGATGGTATCTTATCATCTGCATCTGCTACACCGCCTTTCCATCTAATCTTGTAAATCTGTCTCTGCAGAAATCCATCACATCTTCATAAGTAGGAAACACCAGACACGAAAATCCATACTGCACTTTCCATATTGGAAAATCCTTATCCTGTTTCTGAGATACCACCACAGGCAATCCTGCCCTACCCTGCAATAAATCTTTGCATTCATACCCTTCTCTCGAAAACATCTTCTTATCAGTATCTGTCAACTTGAAGTCTGTGCCATAAAATATTCTGTGTGTCATCTTCTTCTCTCCTTCCTTTTATCTGTGGGTAGCAGTTCTTTCCTCCGAGGTAGCAGTACAGGTAGCAACAGTTTTTGTAACTGCTACCCCGTTTTTCCCTTATATAGCAAGGGTTTCCGGCTATTCGGTAGCAGAAGGTAGCAGTTCTCACTGTTTTATAATCACAATTACTCTTTTTTATATGCCGTTTTATTTCTGCATTAAACTTTTTATTTTTCAGCTAAGAAATTAAAAACTCTGCTACCCATTGCTGCCAATATACTCAAAGCCTTGTGTTTACTGACTTTTCATAGGTAGCAGTCTTTAAAATCACTGCTACCCGTACTGCTACCTCTGCTACCCGGCAAGGAACTCTGTTTCCTCATATCCATATTCCTTGGCATAAAGTTCCTTGGTTTCCTCTGTTATCGTGAAATCTTTGTAATAGGTATTACCCTTCTGCCTTGTTGTCACATCAGCAAACGTACCACCAAGATATCCTGCAAGCTGTTCTCTGAACTCTTTTGCAGTTCTGGCATAACCATGATTGTTCTCCCTGCACCAAGCCTGATATACCTTGTATATCCTCCCTGTGGTACAATGTCTGACAATCTTTCCATTCTCCCAAGGACACATGCATTCTTCATAAAAAGAAATCACTGTACTGTTTGCACTCTGGTAATCTCTTCTTGCCTCTGCAATGCTATCCGGCTCTGTAAATCGATATCCATTTGCTATAACAGTCTGCAACGCTTTCACAGCTTTTTTCACAATGCCTCTGCGCTCTGCAAACATTTTTTCTAAAAGCTGCTTGTCCTGCTGTTCTTTCGGTATCACATTCGGGCAATCCACCACCATGATGCGGTCATATACCCATTTGCCGTCATCTCCTCCGAACTTCGGCAGTCGGTTCATACAAAACCACAGCAATCCATTAAATGTAAATTCAAAAGCCTGCTGTCCTTTAAATTCTGCAAAAAGGCTGTCCCCGCCTGTCATTTTCTTGAATGTTTTCAATTCATCAACAGACAAAAAACTCATATCCGAACTTCCTGCAAGCCTTGTCCCATATACTGCTCCTGTTCCAAACCGGGATTCAATTTCTTTCAGATCAATGCCTATAAAGTTGCCCCTGCCAAGCAGACGCTCCACAAGGCTTTTAAGCTGTGATTTTCCTGTATCTCCCTGCCCTACAAGAAATAATGCTTTTTTCATCCGCCAGCCTTTCACATTGGAAATACAGACACCAATAAATTCCATCAGCAGCTGCTTTACCATCTCATCTCCGTTAGTAAGCGTGTCCATATAAGAATCAAATACTGGAGTATCAATATCCTCATCTGACCATTCACAAGGAAGTTGTATAGTGGAAAGTATATCTGCTGAATGTGGTATCAGTTCTGTATCAGTTGCAGTAATCTTCAAAATTCCATTCTGAAAATTGATGATATCCTCATCTGCATTCAGCGAATCCTGACTTACATATGTAAGGTCTGTGGTAATATGCAAAAGCGCCTCATTGACCTTACTCATCTTTACAAGTTCCTCGTCATAATCAGCAATATACTTTTTTATGATTCCAAGCAGCATATTATCTGCATAAAGCCTGTAACATCCACCTTCGTATACATATTTCAAAAGTCCCTGTTTACCATTGTCCCGGACTAAAATATATTGCAGATGCTCTCTTACATATTTTGCAAGAAGCGGTACACTCACATATGGTTCTCCTGTCTGTTCATTAAACTTTATGAAATCAGGATGTTCCATTTTCGACCTGTGAAATACACCATTACAGGCTGAAATTCCTGCATTGATTGTGTTTTCCCTGTAATCATCCCTTTCCCATTTGCTTCGATATAAAGCAGAGCTGCGAAACACTTCATCAATCGCATCCGGGTCTGCTCCTGTCCTAAATGCTATTAAAGCACAAAGGGCAGCATCCGCCTCAGACTGGGAACCATATTCACTGAAATCACCTTTATCATAAAGCCGGATGAACTTGTCTCCGTTCTTCTGCTTACGAAGATCACAGACAATATCAAATACTGCCCTATCTCCATCACGCTTTGCACTATACTTCGCTTTCGGCTTTTTCCTCATTTCCTTATCCAAGGTGGTAAGAACCGCCTGTGTACAATCAGCTATTGGCAGACTGTTAATCGTATTTCCTGTAAAAGTGCCATATCGGTTTGTAATATCACCGATATAAAGTTCCAATCCAATATCAGAACGTTTCTGATAATATTCACTGTCCAGCACAAGTTTCTTCCTTCTGTCATCAAAATGTACCGGAAGTTTTGTAATATCACACTGACCAATAATATGAATCCCTTTGCCACTTGGAGATACTTCTGCATAGGAGGAAAACCGAGATAACATAAGCTGTGCAAATGGATCTGAAATATCCTTATGGTCTATATCTAATAAGAAGAAGCCTTTCGGAATCTTCAAGCCAATCCCCGATGCCTGAAACTGATTTCTGGCTGATTCTGCATCATCAAAAGATACCCATGTACCCTTATGTGCATCATCTGTTCCTGTAGCTCCTCCGTTTGCTGCGAATGGAACTTTGGTAACTTTCCCATTCCTGCCGGGTTTTGCTGACCATAAAAACCACAGCTTTTTATCCTTTAATTCATCCACTGTCATATCTCCCATCCTGCTCACCTCCTCCTTTTCTGCAATCCTGTTTAATGATTAATAGATGTTCTTACAAGCCATTCTTTATAGGCTTCAATCGGAATCAGAATTCTTGCTCCGATTCGTATTGTCGGAAATCCCGGTGTCTTTACCAGTTCATATGCCTTTGGCAGGCTGATTCCCATCTGTGCGGATAATTCCTGCACACTCATAGTTGTTTTTTCCATAAACTGTTGCTCCTTTCGTGAATTTTGCTGTGTCCGTCTCTTCAATGAGTCGTTTCTCTACTACCGCTCTTGGCGGCTACCAGTCTTGGCAGTAACAAAGGCTTGTTCATTGAGAACGGGATGAAATTGTCAAGGTACAAATCCGTTACACTATTTTGTGTAACTTTTTATTGTTTTCAAGAGTATTTTAAGATATAATATAACCGAAGTCCAAAAACTGACGGTAACGCTAACGGTTACAGATTAATGATAGATTTGTGAGGTGAGAAAATGCCATTTAACTGGAACGGAGACTATATTCCGTCTAAGGCAGATAAGACAACCGACATATTGAGTTCAAAAGAAATAGGTGGTATCGGACAGCTCATATATCACCCATTCAGATTTGCAAGTTATGATATCAGCTATGACGGAAAAGATTATTGTGCTTATCCCGTATGCAAGAAGGGGCAAGAGCCAATATTCCCTAATGATGATACTCTGACAGGACGAGGAATCCTTGTAAGCCTATGTAATCTTGCAAAGGTAATAGACAGTTTTGAGAACAAGATTCCTAAGGAACAACTTATAGTCCGATGGTGTATGGAAAATATGCACCCTTACAGCATTGACTTTATCTACTCAGAACTTGTAGAAAATTTCGATATCAATACTATTGACGCAGAAATGGTCGAGCATGATGGCATCTTTGAGATTGACAGGTTTATGAATGATTTAGGAAAGCTTTATAATGCCGTTCGATTCTATGTTGCACTTGAAGGAATCCTCTTTGCCGAAGATGATGTAGCATATAATCTTTATGAAGAAGGACGATATTTTGAAAGTTACTCCTACTTTGAGAAATACAAACATGCAGTTCCCGAAGTACCGAATGATATAGTTGGTGAACCAAACACTCCTCAAGAACTGTTGGAAAGCATGATGCGTACTAATCAGTACATAGAAAATCACCCTGTAGAACAACCGCCAGAAGGTTCGTTTGATTTTAACAATAATCCCTATGATGATTATGATGAGCTTCGGAAAACGCTTGCAGACTTTATCCCAGAATTTAATATGAAATTAAAGCTCAATTCTGCTACCGGAAGATACGAATTTTCTGCTGATATTGATTCCGTATTTGATATAGCGTGGTACACTCTCGCAAAAATGATTTCAGAAGATCCTGCTTTTGAAAACAGATTCAATAATGATTCAAGACCGGAAGGCATTATGATATGCTGCCGTAACTGTGGCAAATTTATAATAAGGAAAAGTAACAGACAGGAATTTTGTGATTCTGAAGAATGTCAAAAAGTTAGAAATGCTCGAAAGCAGAAAGCCTATCGGGAGCGAAAAGCTATTAAAAAGGCTCATTCAGAGCAGAAAAAGAGACAAAAATCGAAACAATCTGACGCAAGATCAGATTAATGTACGCTATTCTCTATAAGTAATTTGTACGTGGTTATAGAGAATTATAAGAAAATAGCCTTTTATCTTGGCTGACGGAATACCCCCTATGCAATTTCACAGAAATATGCGTTTGAGGGGGCATCGGTCTATAGTCCAAAAAGAGGTAGAGATTATTAATCCCCCACGGGAGGATAGAATGCAGCAAAGGAGAACTATTATGGCGAAGTTGGAAGTACAGGAAAAGAACGGAACAATATTTTGTCCGCTCAAAAATGCTTGGTTGATAGCCAAGCCAGAGGAAAAAGTGCGCCAGAGATATATTTGTACTCTTGTAAACGATTACGGATACTCTCTTGACCAGATGGCACAAGAAATCAAGGTAACAAACTCACAACGTGGACAGGGTAAAGCTCGTGCAGATATTGTTATATGGAAAAATAAGTCAGATAAGGATGCTAAAAAAGCCGCCTTTATTGTAGTTGAATGTAAAGCAGAAAATGTAAAAATCCATGTAGAGGACTTCTATCAGGGATTTAACTATGCTTCATGGGCACATGCAGAGTTCTTCGTAACCACAAATGAAAAGGAAACAAAATTCTTTAATGTTGACCCAGCATATCTTCCTCAGAAGCTTGAAGAAGTCGTTGCAATTCCAACCGCTAAAGATGTCGATAATGCTAAGAAAATTGAACAGTTAAAAAATCAAACCAAAACTTTTACTCGTGAGGAATTCACAAAAACACTTCAGTCCTGTCATAACATCATCAGAAATAACGATAAACTTTCTCCTGAAGCTGCATTCGATGAAATCAGTAAGCTCCTATTTATGAAGATTAGATATGAGCGTCAACAGAAAGGCACTAAAGTATTCACTAAGGAAGAATATATTGCACAGGCTGAGAACTATGAAAAGAATATCCGTCCAGGCTTAAAATCGGCAGGTATTGACCAGCCTTATATGCAGAACCTTTTCAATACTACAAAGGTTGAATTTAAGGACGATCATCTCTTTGAGGAAAGTGACGAAATTAAAATCAGAGAAAACAGTTTTATTCAGATTTTAGAAAAACTACAGAATTTCAATCTTTCTGATACACAGGACGATGTTAAGGGTATCGCCTTCGAGCAGTTCCTCGGAACAACTTTCCGAGGTGAACTTGGTCAATTCTTTACCCCTCGTACTATCGTTGACTTTATGACAGAAATCTTAGACCCTCAAGAAGGCGAGGTTATATGCGACCCTACTTGTGGTTCTGGTGGATTCCTTATCAAGGCTTTTGAGTATGTAAGAGAAAAAATTGAGCGCGATATCAAAGTGCAAAAAGATAAACTCAGAGAGGATTTAGAAGGGGCAGATTTCAACTCTAAATCTGAACAGGAGCAGGCTGAAATCAGTGAAAAAATAGATGATATGCAATCTGCCTTAAATACTGAACTTGATACAAGCATTGAAAATAGCCGTATGTATCAACTTTCTCATAATTGTATTTATGGTACAGATGCTAACCCAAGAATGGCCAGAACATCAAAGATGAATATGATCATGCATGGCGATGGACATGGCGGCGTTCATCATCACGATGGACTGCTCAATGTAAATGGCATATTCGAGGAAAGATTTGATGTGATTCTGACTAATCCACCATTCGGTCAAAATGTCGATAAAAATCAGATTATTTCTGAAGCAGACAAATTTACCGATGAGGAAATGAAGAAGAAATATAAAGAAAAGTATGGTACAGCTTATGACGAGGCATTAAAGCAAGTTGATGACCACATTGGTAAAACATTACTTTCACTTTACGATCTTGGTAGCACTTCTACTCTGACAGAGGTTTTATTTATGGAACGATGCCTTAGACTTCTTAAAAAGGGAGGTCGTATGGGTATGGTTCTTCCAGAGGGAGTACTTAACAATAAGAATCTTCAATCAGTTCGTGAATACTTTGAGGGCAGAGCTAAAATCATTCTTATTTGTTCTATCCCTCAGGATGTGTTTATCGCTGCAGGCGCAACGGTAAAACCAAGCCTTGTATTCATGCGTAGATTTACTGTTGACGAAGAAGCTGAATATGCAAGATGTAAAACAGAGGCGCTTGCTGAGGTCACTGCATTACATCAGGCTGAATTAGATTCTTTTGAAAATGCAATAGCTATTGCTGACAGCCTCACAGATTCATTGAAAGATGATTTAAAAGATGCTCATGCAAGATTAAAACAGGCAAAGAAAGACAAGAAGAACACATCTTCTATAGAAGTTGAAATTGCTACAATTAAACAGGAGCAGGTAGATAATAAAGCAAATAAGAAAAAAGCTGAAAAAGAATTAAAAGATCTTAAGAAGAAGATTTCGGAAGAAGTAAAGCCTGTAATCAAAAAAAAGTTTGATTATGATATTCCTATTGCAAAGGTTGATGATGCCGGAATCACAACTACTGGTGCAGCATCTGAAGGTAATCAGCTCCCTCAGTTAGTAGATGAATATTTAACATATAGAACACAGAATAATTTGTGGTCTGATAAGCATTTAGCGTACGAATATTATCAGAATAACGACTGTAAATATTGTTGCTCACTAGATGGTAAGGAGGTTAGAAATCTATGATTTTAACTCCAAAAAAGTTTTCTCAATTCAAGGATTGGAATATTGATATGATTTTGTTTTCAAAAGACTTATCAAGCACTTATTCCATGATGAAATTGGAGAAAATCATTGTGCCTCGAAAAGAAAAAATTAAACCTGCCGATATACCTAAAAAGAGGTCAATTGTGTCCAAAATTAGATTTGTGGATGGTGCTGTATTTTTCAAAGACAGAGTAATTAAGAATGATATGAATAAATCATATTTGAATGATTTACTAGTGTCAAATATAAATTTTGAAAAAGGAGCATTTGCAGTAAACGAATGGGGAGATATTTACGCTTCAACAGACTATACCTCTTATATTATTGACACAACAAAGGTTATACCTGAATACTTGTTTTTAACTTTAAGATGTCCTGCTTTTATGGAGTATGTAGCAATGGTAAAACCTAAAGGAATGAAAACTAGAGCTAGATATGAATTTATTAAAAACTTTAATATTCCGGTGCCTTCTTTACCAGTTCAGCAGAAAATACTTGATATTTATCACACAAAGCTTGGTGAGGCTGAAGATAATATAAAGAAAGGCAACAATTACAGTGATGGCTTGCTGTTAAATATTCAGTCAGGTGTTTCAGATTTTAAGAAAGAGGTTAAAAAAGAAAATGTATCATCTTCCATTTTGCAAATAATACCCTTTACTTCAACCAGACGTTGGGAAGTTGGATATATTCAAAAAGAAGGTCGATTGGAAAGTGTGTATAACAGTTTCAAATACACCGAATACAGAATAAAAGATTTGCAAGTAGAATCACTATTTGGACTTTCTGTAAAAGCTTCATTAGAGCAGAAAAAAGGAATGATTCCGGTATTAAGAATGTCAAACGTTATAAATGGGGAATTGGATTTTTCTGAATTGAAGTATTTACCTGCGAGTTGTGCATCTACAGCAAAGGAGCCTAATAAATGGATTTTAAGGAAAGGCGACTTTTTAATAACTCGTACTAATGGAAGCAAAGATTTAGTAGGTAAATCTGCGGTATTCGATAGTGATGATGTTTATACATATGCATCTTATCTTATAAGATATCGCTTTGACACAAGTATTGTATTGCCGGAATATGTAAATATTTTATTTATGACACCTCTTGTTCGAGAGCAAATAGCTGTTATGAGAAGACAAGGTGGCGGACAATACAACTTAAACAGTGATGAAATCGGTGCCATTCGAATTCCTGTGCCTTCCATTCCAATTCAACAAGATATAGTAAAGAGATTCAATGACGCAAAAGATGGTGCAAAGGTTTATTATGATAAAGCTGATGAGTGCAAAACTAATGCACTTAAAAATTTTGAAAAGGAAATATTTTTATAAAAAAATAGCCACAATCCCGGTAATCTCCCCACCAACGATTGTGGCTTTATCATTCATATTTCATCTCTCTAAGTAATTCATTACTACTAAGGATTTCTCCCAAAACCTTTGCCTTTATCCCGATTCTGCCCATGAGCCTTAGTAGTCTAAACCGTAGTAATTCCAATACTTTTTGCCATATTTTGCCGTACTCTGCCCCACTTTGCAAAGCCCTGCATTATAGTAAAACTGGAGTGCCGTGGCATATAAATAAGATTTTTATCATATGATTTTCTCCTTGTGTTATTGAAAGATTGTGTAATTTGAACCCTCTATGTTCTCAATCACTTAATGATATATTTTGTTCCTCTGCCTTTTCCTTCAACTGCAATCACACCCTTTTTCTCCATAGCTTTCAGTAATTGTGTTGTTTTTGATTTGCCAAATGGGACATATGGTGCAATTTCACTTATTGGTTTCAGCATCGTCTTACTTAAAAATTTGTAAATCACTTTTTCGTCTTCGGTTAAATTGACATTCGTTTCAAATATCGGTAGTACAATTTTTATAGCATTTTCTGACACTTCAAATTCTGGTTTTATCAAACTCTCTGCATACAGTTGTTTGATTCGTGTAATTCCTGTTCCAAATATCTCTACTAATCCCAGTCTGTAAAATACATTTGCAAGATTTCTATTTCTTAAAATAGATAGTTTACCTGATAAATATTCTTCTGCCGTTATTCCAGCCGGCAATCCACCAGGAGACACTACTTCTATTCTATCATCAAACATAGAAACTCTGATGTGTGAATTAATATCCCATACCCTATGAATCAAAGCATTTGCAATTGCTTCTCTGAAAGCTGCTTCCGGTATTTTCTCTACCATCTTTCTGTCAGCCCCCTGTATTACTTCATATTGGTAATAATCTCTAAATACAGCAAGTGCTTTTTCATATATTTCTAAAACCGATATATGTTCAAACGTTACTCTTTTTTGAATAATACTGATATTCTCACCGAACTTAACAATATCAATTCCTGAAAAATGATTTTTATCTGCCAAAAGTCCCGCTGCATTATTATAACCATTTATATTGTCATACAGGTTCAATGTCTTTAAAGTATCTTGATTGAAAGTTTCAATGTAAATATTTTCTTTCAGTTTACACTGTAAAATTTTAAAAGATAGCTCCTGATCTTTACAAGGTAATTCTTCGAAGCTAATATTTTTTCCATCTAATACAAGCCTTGAAAATTCCAATGTATCTACCTCTATCGTTGCTGTATCATTTCGTTTGTATGCTTTTGATTTATATAAATACGGTTTTTGAAGACCACTTTTTACAGTAAGTTTTATCGTCTGGTCATTATTCTGTATTTCAAGTGTATAGTTTGGTTGAGGTGATATACTGTCATTGATTTTATTTTCGATATCCAGACAGGCCTGTTTTACATCTAGCAATCCTTTCACATTTCCATTATCATCAACCCCAAAAAGAATTGTTCCACCATTGTAATTCGAAAAGGCACTAACTGTTTTCAAAAAAGTATTCGTAATCGTTTCCTTGAATTCTAATATTCTTGTTTCACGCATAGTAATCGTTCCCTTTCCAACCATAATGATTATATTATATGCAAAAATGCACAAAAAATCAATCGTATTTTTTTACGATTGATTTTTTAATTGATTTTGAGTGTAGTATTATTTTTTGACCAACTGAATTATGACAACTTTTTTAATTATTCCGATTCGGTCTTCCAAAGGTATAAATAAGGTGTAAATTATCTGTTTCTATCTAGAAAATCCTACAAAATCAAGTCTTTCTCGCCATACTTTAAACATTGCCGTGGCAAACGAAAAGTACGCGTATACTCATAAAAACTCCTTTCAAAATGCGCTGTCCTGCTGCCATTTGCAGCGATTTGCGCGGTGTAAATTCTTCATTATGTATCGGTCATTTCTGTACATAAAATGCAAAACTTAGCAAAATACTGCAAGATGTGTACAGCAATCGTAGTAGAAACGTAGTAAAAAGCGGGTGGAGTTACTACTAATTACTGTAAATATACCATTCTTTTGGGCAACTCAAGATACTCACCTATCTGTTTCGCTAATCCCTTAAGTTCCTTATAAATTGATTTCTTTACGATAAGATAATCCTCTCCAAGTAATTTTCTTGTTAATCCAAACATTACATCGCTATTTATCAATTCATCCTCTTTTAATACTATTCCCAACTTGTAATGTGCCATAGCATTCCGAAATCTATCTGATTTCCATTTTGTATCGATTTTTAAAGTAATTCCTAACTTTGTATTTATTTGCTCAACCACATTTATTAGATAAAAATACAATATATACCCAAATCTCAATTTTGTGGGTATTTCTTCTTTTATCCATTGTTCAACACCATACAGCAAAAAATTAATCTGACATATAATTGATACCAGCACAAATTTATCACTAAATCTATTGCCAACCGGCGATTTCACAAAGCCTCCATAATCTTGAACATCTAATTTAAAATCATTATTTACAGTGTATTCACTTATGCTATTAAACAGTCTAATATATTGACCAGCAATTTCGGTCATTGATTTTATGTACTCTCCATTATTGCCAGTATATGAAAAAAAGGGTGAATAATATTGGCATAGAATAGTGTTACCACAAATTGCGCCATTTATAGTATCCATCCCATAAATATCATAGAGATGAACCGCTTTAGCAATTGGATTGCAGACACTTCCAAAATACTCATCGCTTTTATGATAGGCATTTTTTAAAAGTTTATATATTTTGTCATAGTCCTGATTCCACATCTTAATACTATTTCTGATTTGTTCATAAAAAACGGACTCTGATTCTTTAAATAAAGGTATTTGTAATTTGCATTTACTTGAATTATTAATAGCCTTTACCCAATCCTCTGCTCCATCTATAACAACACCCAAATACGGCAACATAGAAGGTATATAATTTGATTCGTGCGGTTTTATGTATTTTATGACCGTATAAATATATTGAAGATCCTGCTGGATTAATGAAAATGCTGCTTTTTGTACTAGATTTAATTTCAAACTATCCACATCTATTCTCTCCTTCAATTAATACATTCCATTTCAATCAATTCAAACAAAATGTATTTCTACTTTGTATCTTTATCTTCTTTTTTATCATATATAGTTTCATTTTCATCCTCATGGTATTGGTTATTCGCACCATCATCTATCACGGTTTCCAAATCATTCGATATATGATTGTATCTATCAGCTATTTTCTCTAATTCTTGCATCTCGGGATAGTTAAAAGCCGACACATTATGAAAAGCACTTAATTTATTAGCTTGCTCAGCAATTTGACTTATACAATGGATCATCAAGCAATAATGCCTGAAATAACACTTCCCTGACACTCTCTAATTTTACCATAGAAAGCTCCGCTTCCGAAAGTCCCTCCATCTCTATATTTTCCAAAACCACCGCTTTTCTTGCTGACAGACAGTATGTATATAGAGCCATAATATATGCCCTAAAACTGCATTATAATACAAACAAGGACAGAAGCCTGAAAAACAGGTTCTGTCCTCGATAACTAATGACATATCTTATATCAGTTTTTTCTGTTTACACAAAACTTGAAACGCTCTCATATGCGCCAAATGGAAATCCGTGCTCAGTTGAGCAAACCATGGACGATTGCCACAAAAGATTCCGATTTCAGCACTGAATTACAAAATATCCTTGATGAGCAATTTAATCCTGATCGTCCGAATGCAGTCTGGTGTTCGGATATTACCTACATCTGGACAATAGATGGATTTGTCTATCTGACCAGTGTTATGGATTTAATTTCTTTGCCACTGCATCAGACTTTCTTTTTTACGCCCTCATATAACGAAACGCTCAGAGGGTAAAATACAGTGGGCAAATGCAAAAAATAGCTATAAGACTCCATTTTTTGAAATCTTATAGCTTTGCTATTGATAATATTGAGTTACTATTAGTTTTAATAATTAGAATTATTTTATCAACTTATAAATTTTTTCCAAGTTCATATGCCTTCTTCATTATATCCACATGATCCTCAGCTGTATTTGCTGCATCAATTCCACCGCCACCGACCATGCCTTTTAAGGAAGCCTTTTCAAAACAATCTACCCAGCCTTGCAGCCCATTATAGGCTTTCTCAAATGCACTTTCATCATTCTCTGCCGCAGTTGCAATCATATAAATATCTCTGAATAAATAATCTGCCGAATATAAAGGATTCAATCTATCAAGAAGTGTTTTCATCTGACCGCACATCTCATAATAATAAATTGGAGTTGCATAGACAATAACTTCTGCATTCTTTACCTTTGCCATAATATCTGCAATATCATCCTTCTGTACACACATCCCAGTCCTCTGGCAGGATAGACAACCGATACAATATTTTATATCTTTTCCTTTCAAAGAAAGAAGTTCCACATCATGCCCCGCTTCTTTTGCTCCCTTTGCACACTCATTTGCAAGTATATCAGAATTGCTCCCTCCTCGAAGACTTGTCGATATGATCAATACTTTTTTTACCATAATTAACCAACTCCGTTTTCTTCAAAAAATTTCTGGATTTTATCAAATGGGATTACATCCAGATTATCGTAAAGATCTGTATGAACAGCCCCTGGAATTGTTAGCAGCTCTTTATTGGATGTGTACTTGCTGTCCTTAATCATATTTTCATAAGCATCTTTTCCAAAATAATAGCTGTGTGCTTTTTCTCCGTGAACAATGAGGACTGCACTTCTGATTTCATTACTGTACTTTAATATTGGCTGATTCATAAATGACATACATCCAATACTGTTCCAGCCATCATTGGAATTCAGGCTTCTTTTATGATAACATCTGCCTTTATAATACTCACTGTAATCTTTTACAAAGAAAGGGGCATCCTCTGGAACCGGAAGAGAAACACAACCACCAGCTCTGGAATATTCGCCTTTACAGTATTCTTGTGTTCTGAGGGTATTCAGCGACTGCTTCTTCGCATAACGTGCTTCTTCACTGTCTTCAGAATCAAAGTACCCATTCGCATTTACCCTTGTCATATCATACATGGTAGATGCAACCGTTGCTTTTATTCTTGTATCGAGTGCAGCTGCGTTAAGAGCCATCCCACCCCAGCCACAGATTCCAATGATTCCTATTCTATCTTGATCTACCTCTTCCCGAACAGAAAGGAAATCAACAGCAGCCATGAAATCTTCTGTATTAATATCCGGAGAAGCCATGTATCTTGGATTGCCTCCACTTTCTCCCGTAAAAGAAGGATCAAATGCAATAGTAAGGTATCCTTTTTCAGCCATCGTCTGCGCATACAGTCCGGAACACTGTTCTTTGACTGCACCAAATGGTCCACTTACAGCAATCGCTGGATATTTCCCAAATGCATTTTTCGGCTTATACAAATCTGCAGCAAGTGTGATTCCATAACGATTTACAAATGTTACTTTCTCATGATCTACTTTTTCACTTTTTGGAAAAGTTTTATCCCATTCTGATACTAGTTTTAATTCTTCTGTTTTCAACATAAATATAACCCCCATCTGCAAATTGTCTTGTAAATATACTTTTTTCAACCTTCCTATTTTAGTTTTCTATATTCTTCATCACTTACCGGTTCAAGCCATTCATTGGAACTATTTTCGCCCGGCACCTCTATTGCAAGATGGCTAAACCATTCATCCGGTGCGGCGCCATGCCAGTGTTTCACTTCTGCCGGAATATTGATGCAGTCGCCTGGCTTCATTTCTACAGCTTCTTTACCTTCTACCTGATAATATCCTCTTCCGGCAACGCATACCAGAATCTGTCCGCCTCCACTTTTTGCATGATGGATATGCCAGTTATTTCTGCATTCTGGTTCGAATGTCACATTGAAAATTCCAACCTGAGAAATAGAAATCGGTGCAAGAAAACTTCTGCCCGAAAAATACTGTGCAAAGCCATCGTTTGGTGCACCAATTGGAAATACCATCTCTTTTGCATGCGCCCGCATCGCTTCCTCTTCGTATGGCAAATCTCCTTCGCCTGTTTCCCACACTTCCTTTGCAAGATTGAAAACAGCCCATGCTTTTGGCCAACCTGCATAGAATGCAGCATGTGTGATCACTGCAGCAATCTCTTTTTGTGTCACACCATGATTTTTTGCATTTTGAAGATGATATCTTAAAGATGAATCCGTAATTCCGGAAGCCATCAGAGCAACCACGGTAATAATGCTTCTTGTTTTTACGTCGATGTCCTGGTTATTCCAGTTTTCGCCGAAAAGTACATCATCGTTAAAATGTGCAAATTCCGGTGCGAATTCACCAAGTGTATTTCTTCCTGCTGTCTGTACTATTTTTCCCATATTCTGATACCTCCATAACGCTGTTATTTATAAAGAGTTTACCCATTCAGTGATTTCCTGTTTCGTTCCACAATTTAACAGTCTGCCTTCTGTAATAACTGCGTCTGATGCAGATGACTGCAATTCTTTCACAGTATTCCCAAATCCACTTCCTCCGGATGTTGCAAAAAGCACAATCTTTTTACCACTGAAATCGTAAGTTTCTAAAAATGTATTGATGATTGTCGGAGCCACATACCACCAGATTGGGAATCCCAGAAGGATCTCGTCATAAGAACTCATATCCATCTCTTTTTTCATAATCGCCGGTCTATATTTTTTATCACTCATTTCCACACTGCTTCTGGATTTTTTATTCATCCAGTCAAGATCAGGCTTTGTATATGGAACTTTCGGCTCAATCTCAAACAAATCCGCTTTTGCTTCCTCTGCGATCATCTGTGCTACTTTTTTTGTTGTTCCGCTTGCACTGAAAAATGCCACTAATTTTTTACTCATAATAAAAAGCCCCTTTCTATACGTATTTTTCACAAAAAAATAGATGTATAAGATTTACATTCATCTTACACATCTATTTTAAGCTCTATCGCTTCATTATGTCTAATGCTTATATTGAATTTTGTTTTATGCCTGAAAAGCATTAATCTCCTCGATCATTTTACGGACTGCCAAAGAATATGGGATATTCCGTCGCCAGGCAATCACCGTACTGGTCGTGATTTCAGGAGAAATTCTTCGCTGTACAAGAATATCCTCTCGCCAATACTTTGCAGCACCCTCAATTGAAATCGGATACCCCAGTCCATTTGCCGCCATAACTCCGGCATTCGTTCCAAGATTACTCGTAAAAGCAATCTGTAATTTTGAAAAGTCTTTCCCAAACCAGTTGGCAAGTTCACTTTGAACGTTCATTCTTTCCGGCAGGATCAAGGGCTTTCCAATAAGATCTTCTTTTTTTATAAACTCTTTTTCTGCCAGCGGATCATCCGGCCGCATTCCGACACACCAGTGATCGTAATCTGTGATCCGGATATAATCCAGCCCTTCAGTGTCCACCGGCTCCATGAATAATGCAATATCTACAAGTCCTTTGTTCATCATCTCATACACTGCATCTGCTGTTGCAGTATGCAATACAATCTGAACCAGCGGATATTTTTCTTTATATGTTTTGCATATTTTCGCCAATGTCTCCACTGCTGCAAATTCACCGCATCCAATGGTTATGGTACCCTCCACAACATCTTCTTTTCCCTTAAGTTCCTCCAATGTTTTTTCTTCAAGATCAAGAATCTCCAAAGCACGTCTTTTTAACAAAACTCCTTCATCAGTAAGAGAAATCTTCTTTCCACTTCGATTAAACAATGTTACTCCAAGTTCCTCTTCAAATGTTGCCATTTGTCTGGAAAGTGTTGGCTGGGTAATATGCAATTGTTCTGCTGCTTTTGTAAAGCTCTGTTCTTTTGCTACTGTTAAAAAATAGCGTAATAATCTTAATTCCATATCTTTATATTCCTACAAATTTTTCTTGTAAATCATTCTATCATATTGCATCCCAGACATGCTTCCATATCAAGCGGATCCACTTTTTCAACATGACGACGCAAATAGCTTCTGATTCTTTCCAACTGGTGCGTTGATGCCAGGACTATCTGATAAAGATTCCCTTCTTCGTTATTTGTCAAATCCGAATATGATTCCTCTTTAATGCAGTATATCGGGTATCCCATTTCTATTAATCCTTGTACATAATTAGCTCTTCCTGGAGCATCATTTATTTCAGTTAACACCCATTCCGGAATCAGAATCAAATCATAATCTTTCAATATGTCCTCTGGTTGTATGCCTTTCATTTTCAGTCCCTGCATAAAAGAGATTGATGAAGTATCTAAAAGAGCGATATGCTTTTTATCATCTATGTTTTCAATTTTTTCTATATCTATCATTCCCTCCTCCTTGTTATCAGAGCTATTTCAGCCATAATATTCTTTAAATAATCCTCATTATCTTCATGATAACGAAGCTCAGGATTTTCATCTCTTGTCCTCTTTATTTTTTCTTGTAAAGAAGACGTATTGACAACATAAGAAGGGCATACCAGACTGTCGTCCAATCCAAGCATTCTGAATCTGTTTGGTAAATCATCAAATTGAAGGTCAAATACTTCTTTGATTTTGCCACAAAGCTTTTCATTTTCACTTTGTATAGCATATTCATATAAAGATACCAACACTGCTTTATATGGTGCTTGAAATGTTGACATACAATGGAATATTTTTGAAACAAACTCTGCTTCCGGAAGTTCTGTAAAATACCTGTCAACACCATTTAACAGCATACATGCTGCAAAATACTCCGCTTTTCTCTCTTCTAGTGTATTATCAGTTTCAATAAAATGGTCAAATGATACTTTATCAAACATCAAATGATATATCTCATGCCACGCTGTAAAATATTGGTTTGCTCTGGGGAGTGCAGTATTTATAACAGGAATAATCTTTTCGTCCTTAACAAATATAGCTCCACTCCAATATTTATCTTCTATAGGCATCTGAATCAAACCAAATCCCTGTAAAATTAGTAGTGCAAGTTGGGGAGCTGATGCAACTTTCATTATAGATGGATTTGTCTGGAGTCTAATTGCCTGTGCTAGAACTTCCTCTTTAATCTCATGATTCTTTTCTATAACAAGCTCCAAATTTTGGGCAGTAATTAATTCACTCATCTAATCCACATCTCCATTTCATTTCGATTGACACAAAACTGCTATTCGGTAAATTATAGGTACCTTTAATAATAAATCGCACACAAATCAATTACATCAAGAAGTAAATTATACTGCTTCTTTGCTGTATCGTTCATTTCATGATCCATCGGTGCGTTCTGTGAATACACCGTTGCTGTAGAGAGCTTTGAGGGAGCTGAATGATACAACATCAAGTCTTCTACCGTCATATTGAGTAATTTCAGTATTTTCTGCAGATGGCGATCAAAAGAACTCTTGCTGTCTATACTGCCATTCAGCAACTTATCAAGAGTTGGTCGTGAAATATCTGCCTTTGTCGCAAAGGATACTTTTGTATACCCCATATCTCTAATACAATCTTTTAACTTCGAAGCCACCAGACTTCTCTGTTCAAATAATTCATCAAACTTCATTGTGATGACCTCCTTTTCTCTTTTCTACCCTAATTATATTCAAATAAAGAGTATTTATCAATAATATTGTAAAATATTTTTTTACATTTTAACACTATTTTTCTCTTCTATTTGTTTGCAAAAAAGCCATAAGATTTCTCTTTTCAAAATCTTACAGCTTTTCTATCATGTTGCGTCCCAAATATCATCTATATTTACATGTAATACCTGCACAAAATCCCATGGGTTATTTTCGGGTTATTTTCTAACCGCCTATGCCCTCCAGATCTTGATTTTACTGGCTTTTTGACGAAGCTTTCAAAGAGTGCCGTGGCAGATGAAAAGTACTCGTATCATAATATTTTCTCCTCTTAAAATGCTAAGAGATGCCGAGTTTTGGGGCATTTTGCCCTGTCCGGCAAGAGCATTTATTTTCATCGTTTAGACTACACTTTTTGCATAATACTGCAAAACGGAGTAAATCACTTCCGTGTGTAGTAGTCAAATCGTAGTCAGTTTAGGGGGTGCAGACTACTATCAGCATCCTCTTTATCATTATACTTATAAAAGCTAAATTAAGATACCAGTTGTGTAAAAAAGTGTTCTTTCACAATAATCATAATACTGTGTATTTTATATTTTGTATATAGGTGTTTCAATGAGTTCTAAGTATTCTTGTAATTTAATTTTTAATTTCTCCACTGCTATCTTCCGAGTCTTTTTTTCTTTACTTAATTCATTAATATCAATCGCTTCCAATATACTTTTTATATTTGGAATATCCATTTTAAAAAAATCATTAAGATTCGAAAAACTATATACTCTCCTAATTCCATCTATAAAATTGCATATTTCTACAACTTTTGCATTTTTCAATTCTTTTTCTGCATCGTCCAATCCCACATGAGTATATACATTCAAAGTTACACCTGTGTTCTCCGGCTGTCATAGCAAACTCATATTCTTTAAAATTTACCGTACCGGAAAGCGTAACCTTTTCTACTCCATCAATCAGAACGTGCAGCTTGTCATAGCCCTGCTCACTGAATACTGCACAGTTTAAATTCAGTAACCCTTCTTCCTCATACATGACCTTGATCGTTGTCTCTGAGGTCGCACTGTTTCCGATCTCTCCACTTCGGAATGTATTTTTTTTATTATATTTCCACGTATCTGCTGTATAAAAAGGAACTGCACCATCCGTAACAGTGAATACTTCCGGTGCTTCCTCTTTCCAGTTTTCATCTTCAAAAGTAATCGTACAGATATTATCTTCCCGCTTTACACTCATTTCACCACCATGGAGGACTCAAAATTTGCAGCAGTTGCAGACTGATTGGCCTGTTCCTCCAGTCTCTTTAAGTCCTGCTCAGTCTCAATAATCTCTCTTTGAAGCGCATCATACTGTGACTGCGAAATCTCTCTATTTGCGAGGGCTGTATTTGCCTGTTCTGCGGCTGCCTTTAAAGTAGTAAGTTTCTCTTTCGTTCCCTCCACTGCTTCTCCAAGGAGCTTGTGTTTTTGTGCCAAAAGCTCTGTATTTCCCGGATCTAGCTTTAAAAGTTTGTCCACATCCTTCAGTTGCTGCTGTGTAGACTTAATCTGTCCGTTCACACCCTTCAGGGCATTTTGTAATTTAGTTGTATCTCCGCCAATCTCTACAGTAATACCCTGAATACGACCTGCCATAAACTCTCACCTCCTTAAAAACGGATACAAAAAAAGGAGCCTCTTGAGCTCCAAACAAATGAAAAACACCTGCCATTTCTGACAGATGTTCTATGTAACATTATAAAATTTTCAAACTAACAAATGATCATTTACAACCGTATATATCTTAAAATACTATTTACCATATGGCTTTTCACAATCAATCTCTTTTTTTATTATGAATCAGATTTCTGTACTCCCACCTCAAACTCGCATTGTGAATGTCCTGCATTACACTGATATGTTATGGAATAGCCGTTGCTTTCTTCAAAACTCACAGCACACACTCCTGTTTTCATCGGTACTTTTTCCCCACTTAATGAAGTAAGCATCTTCCAATTATAATTTGGATTTGTATGCCAATCAGTGGGAACTTTAGGATTGTACTTATCAGTAAACATATAATCTGTTTGTATCTCATTATAATAAGATTTCACATTCGCCCAATCCGTTGCTACTTTCGCCTTGTGTATTTTCGATGTATACCCTGGAGCTAAAATTGCAATCAATACACCAATAATAGAAATCACAACTACCAATTCTACAAGTGTGAATCCATTATTATTTCTTTCCATGTTTTACGACAACCTTTCTTGAATTTTTAATCACAATAGACTTTCTATTTCGTGATATTATACGAAAAAATCCTTCATTTGTTGATACTATAACATGATAATTTTTAACTCTCTGCTAAAGTTATTCCTAAAAAGGCACCTGACTTTTTTGCCAGGTGCCACTATATAGTATAACCTTTACTCTTTTGTACCCATCAAAGCACCGTACTCATACATTTTCATAGACATATACCTTGTAAAATCTTCCATGAAATTGATGATATGCTCAAGATCTATATCTTCATCTACCTGAAGTTTTTCACAAATCTTTTTCTTTCGTTTTGCTATTTCTTCATAAAGCCTACTGCAAAAACTTCCTTCACAAAATTCATCTGGAATCACTACGCCATGGTGGTCTGCTTCTTCCCTGTGTTCATACTGATAAGCAACGGCATACTGGACTGCAATCTTGGCATTCGGACTTTGTTCAAACTCCTGCTGATCTTCCACCCGGGCGATATCCATACACACGTTCCTTTGCCACATAACCGATCATACCATTTCCGGCAAACAACTCATTCAACTGTTTAAAAGATCTGGCTCCACGATCACCAATATTGTAGTATTTGTAATCGCCAAAGGAAATCGCATCCTTCGGAGCATACGCAGAAGTATGTACTTCATAGCCAAGCACACGATCCGGCTCCCCAGACTGATAAGACGGCTGCCAGATATCTCTGGTACGAAATAATCCCTGTAAAAAACTCATTGCTGTAAATCCCTCCTCAAAATCTGCATGAAAAAAGCACCTGCCATTTCTGGTAGATGCCTGTGTTACTATTTTGTTGCTGTATAAAATTCAAAATACTTTTTTACTGCACTCCTTAACGAAGCCATTGCATTATATAAATCTGCCCCCTGTTTAAAGAACAGCCCTTTTGGTGCTTCCTTTCCCACATTTTTATCATCTTTTGTGTATTCTAACAGAGCAAGAATGCTCTCACCTCGATCCTGTTCATATTCGATATCCAGATCAACAGCAAGTCCTTTTTCTATCCGATTACATCGCGACAAGGCATCATCAATCGGTCTCTTTGACATTGGTTCTACACCATGTTTTCCATATGTCTCCAGCCACAATTTAAACGCTTTTTTTCTCATATCATACCTCCTATGTACTTGATACGGGCAGTATAACATAAAAAAGCGTGGATGTATTTAGCAATGAAAAATTGCCAGCCATGTATAGCCGTACACGATCATAGACAGCTTCATCAGTTCTTTAGTTGGTGGACTCATGCTTGCAAATCCCTGTCCCATTGGTACAACGGTAAATCCCATACCCTCAAGATTCTGTACCATCTGAATGGCTCCCCATCGGTCGAAAGCAATCTCCCGAATGTTATATTTCTCTCCCAAGGCTTCTATGAATTTTTCGATAAATCCATAATGCACCACGTTTCCTTCCGTAGTCTGAATGTATCCCTGCCGTTCCCAAACATCATAGGGAACATGATCCCGGTTTACTCGAAGCGGCAGGGTTTCTTCCGGAAGCCAGTAATATGGCAAAATATAATATGGCTCGCTTTCATCTTCCGGTGGAAACACCAGACAAAAGCAGGTAAGGTCTGTGGTACTGGAAAGGTCAAGTCCACCATAACATACTCGTCCTTTCAGTTCTTCCGGATCAACAGGGAATGCACAGGCATCCCACTTCTCCATCGGCATCCAACGAACTGCCTGTTTCACCCACTGGTTTAAACGGAGCTGCCGGAAGGAGTTCTCTTCTCCGGGATTCTGCCTTGCTGATTCGCAGGCTGCTTTGACCTTATCCATGCCGATCGTCTCCCCCAAAGATGGGTTTGCCTTCTTCCAGACCTTTGGATCAGTCCAGTCCTCATCCATCTCAGCTCCATAAATCACTGGATAAAAAGTACTGTCTTTTTTCCTTCCTTCCAAAATATCCACTGCCTTCTGGTGTGTTTCATAGCAGATAGAATTGGTATCGGTTCCGGCAGTCGTGATCAGGAAATACAAAGGCTGCATACGGGCATCGCCGGAACCCTTCGTCATAACGTCAAAGAGCTTTCGGTTTAGCTGTGTATGCCTTATTCTTATTTGACCTGTAAAGCCTGGTCTATGAGTTTTTCAAGTGTCTTTGCTTGATTTTTTTCAGTGATTGCACCAACGATTGGCTCGCCTACAATGTTGCCGTTCTTGTCGACAACATATGTTGTTGGGTAAGAGAAGATACCTGATGTAAACTTGCCTGCATCGCTGTTTGAATCAAACCAGATGTTCTTGTAGGTTACACCTTTCTTTGAAAGGATGTCTTTTGCTTCTGAAATTGCTGTCTTGTCACCGTCAAGTGTAAAAGTGTTGATGCCGACAACCTGACCGTCTTTTTCTGCAAGCTTTTTGTTGAGTGCTTCCAATTCGGAAAGTTCGCCGACACAAGGCTTGCAAGTGCTGAACCAGTAGTTAACAACTGTTACATTGCTGTTTGCGAAAAGTTCACTGCTCTTTACATCGTTGCCGTCAAGGTCCTTGCCGTCAAATGACGGAAAACTTGTTGCGTCACTGCTGTTTGAAACAACGCCGTTGCTGTCAGCCGGAACGCTGTCACCGTTTGAAGGTGCATTTGCACATTCAGGATATTTTTGCTCCAAGATTGTGAGCTTGCCCTCAATTTCCTTGATTTGTTCTGCACCGGCAACGAGTTTTTTGTATTCCTCATCTGTGAATTGGTCCTTTGCACTTTCGATTGTCTTGAGAAGAAAGTCGCCGTAATTTGTGCCGTCCTCAATCATTGTGGTTTCCTTGTTTGAAGCCATAAATACTTTTTCCCAAAGGGCTTTGTCTGTTGACAAAATTTCGTTTTCTTTTTTCATAAACTGATTGTAGAGCTTTGAAGCTTCATCAGCATCACTTGGCTCTGTTGCCATCAAGGTTGAAATGCTTGAATCTGTTGATTGTTTTTCGTCTTTGTTGTCCTTTGATGTTGAGCAAGCAATAAGGCTGATTGCCAACACAGGAACTAATAATACTACTGTTAAGATTTTTGAGAGTTTTGAAAACTTCATAATTATTCCTCCGTTATAATTCCTCTTTTGTTTCTTTTTTGTTTGTTTTGTTTTCGATTTTTGCGTTTTCGTCTACTGTTTTTCCAAGCATGCCAAAGCCGTATTGAAAGCTGACTGCGTCGGTAGGACAGGCACTTATGCACTTTCCGCATCGGATACATTCGGTGCTGTTAGGCGTTTTTGTAACATCAACATCCATTTTGCACACCTTTGCACATTTTCCGCACGAAACGCATTTGTGCTCGTCTACCTTCATCCCAAACAGCGAAACCTTGTTGAACAGTGCGTAGAATGCACCGAGTGGGCAAATCCATTTGCAGAACGGTCTGTAAAACAGCACGCTCAAAACGACTACCGAAATCAGCACAACAAGTTTCCACGAAAACAGTTTTCCTAATGCCAAACGGATACCTTCGTTGACTGCCGAAAGTGGCAACGCACCCTCAAGCACACCTTGCGGACATATATATTTGCAGAAATATGGGTCGCCCATCCCCAAATCATTTACTATGAGCACCGGTAATAAAACAACTGCCAACAGCAGTACTGCATATTTGATATATGTCAGTGGCTTGAGTTTTTTTGTTGAAAACTTTTTGGTCGGGACTTTGTGCAACAAATCCTGTAACCAACCAAACGGACACAAAAATCCGCAGATAAAGCGTCCGAGCAGAACTCCCAACAAAATGAGAAATCCTGTTATATAATAGGAAAACTTATATTTTGACGAGCCGACTACTGCCTGAAACGAGCCGATTGGGCAAGCACCCGATGCAGCAGGACAGGAATAGCAGTTCAGACCCGGCACACAAACGGCTTTGCCATTGCCCTGATATATTTCGCCTTTGAAAAAGTTTGGCAGATGAATATTTGTCAGCAGAGTTGCTCCTGCCTGAATCCATCCTCAAAATTTGGCTAATTGGTTAGATGCCGAATGTTTTTTCTTATTATGGTTTTTATTCTTTGTTTTCTTTTTATCCAATTCCTACACACTCCAAACAAAGCCTGATTGCCTTGCTCAAAACGGTTTCAACTTCGCCACGCATCGCACCGAAGCCGAGCATAATAGCCCCCGAAATAAGCAGTACTGCCTGTGATAAAGCCTTTTTTGCTCTGGTCAATTCAATCACTCCTTTCATTTTCTGGCGTCATTGTAGCACATCGGATATAAAATTTTCGTTAAGAACAGAAATGCTTGAAGCGTCTTGCTTATAGCGTTGACTGTTGCTATGACGGAATAACCGCAATGCAAATGCTTGCTGACGATAACTTTGACCTCGTTGTGCTTGATTTGAATTTACCGGGTGCTGACGGCATGACTGTTTTGAGAACACTCAGAAAAAACGACCGTGACACAAAGGTGCTGATTTTGTCTGCCCGTAGTGAAGTGTCTGATAAGGTTGACGGTTTGGATGCAGGTGCAAACGATTATTTGGCAAAGCCGTTCTATTTGGAAGAACTTACTGCAAGGATTCGCAGTCTTACCCTCCGACAGTTATTTTCGAGTGCTTCGGCGATGAGAACTATGTTTTTCGCTGTCATGGAAAAGATTTCCGAGAGTGCTTTGAGCAATTTGAGAAAGCTACCATTTTTGACGGAATGACCATCTATGATGCGGAATCCGAAATAGAGAAGTTCTTTTTGGCATTTGCATATATATGTCTTGCATCAAAATAAAACTGATTATTTGTAAGAATAGCCTTTTTTGCATTCCTATAAAAATCCTTTGCAGAACGTCTTGTCTCCACTCCTGTTAAATGCAGAAAATGATCCACCGGAAAAGAAGCTTCAAAATATTCATCTCCATATACATACAGAAATGTTTTACCCGCCAAACTCTGGCTATATACAATTGCCGCCTCTATAATACCTTGTCGTATTGCGTTTTTCTTATCTACCTTTGTTGCCATTTATACCTTATACGCAAAGAAGAGTGTGGCATTTAACCACACTCTTCTGAGAATTACTTTTGTAAAAGAGTTTTCTGCTGGTTGTCAGCCTCGATATCCAGTTAAGACATCTAATGAGATGGAATTTTATCCTGCTCCATCTGCAGCCCAACTTTTAACGATGCTCTTACATCGAGAACATTTCTGTTCTTACTTTTATTATACTCAATCAATCAAAAAATCAACACGGTTCAGCAAATTCTAATTATTTCCAATATGACAAAATTGCTTCCTGTTATATTTATCTATTTCTTTATTTTCTCTATTATTCCGATCCGGTCTTCCAAAGGTATAAATAAGGTGCAAATTATTCGTCAATCATCAAAAAATTCTTTAAAACCAAGGCTTTCACGGCATCCCTTAAACACTGCCGTGGCATACGAAAAGTACTTTTATCATTGTTGACTTATACTCCTTTATGCTGACTTATGCGGATTTATGCCGATTTTACAAGCATTTCCGGATTTTTGTGTTTCTGGTGTAATTCTGCATAACTCCTCATATCTCTTCATATCTCTGTCGTCAATCATGTTAAATTGAAAACTCTTAACATTACACATTTTTAGCGACTTCCAGCCATTTTAAGAACTTCATCTTTAGCGTCGTCGTATTTGATATGAGTATATGTATTGAGTGTAACCCCGATATCAGAATGTCCCATCAGGTACTGCAGTGTTTTTGGATTCATGCCGGCACGCGCCTGATTGCTACAGTAGGTGTGTCGACATACATGAGACGTGATCTTTGGAAGCTGCGCTTTATAGATACTGTTATATTTTTCGACAGCGTGTTGAAAATACTTCTCCCAGTGCAATGCCACCAACGGCATTTTGTTTTTATCCAAAAACAGGAATCCCCTGTAGCCATCGATAACCGGCTCAACCTTGTATTTTTTACGCTGCTCCAAAATAATTTTGAAGCATTCATAAACTTCAGACGTCATCGGGATCTGCCTGGTTCCGGCATTAGTCTTGGGGCTTTCTATTCCGTATTTCATATCAGACCATCTCATAAGCTGATGGTCAATATTAATTTTGCCTTCCTTCATATTCAGATCTTTTACCGTCAATCCGCAAAATTCCGAAATACGCATGCCGGTATGGAACAGAATATAAAATGCCTCATAATACCTGCTGAAATGCTCATCTTCCTTTACAAAGTTTAAGAATTTCCGCATTTGGTCTACAGTGATTGCTTCTCTGGTTACGGAATCATTTACCAACACTACTGATACCTGAAACTCAAACGGATTTCTTAAAATGAGATCATCTTCAAGCGCCATCTGGAAAGCAGGTCTTAATACACCCCGGATGATATATGAATCGTACTGTAACTCTTCCCATCCTCCTGCTGCAATTTGATGAGAAATAGCTTTGCATCAGATACCTTCACTTTGCTAATTTCCATCTGTGCAAACTTCTCTTTCTTCAAGACATTTAACACTGTCTGGTGTCCTGCTTTTGTAGTCTTTTTTACACTTAAATCTTTGATTGCAAGATATCTTTCCACCAGTTCAAGAACTGTCATTTTTTCAGGATTAACGCCCTGTAAGTTTTGTAACTGCAGTTCTTTTTCTCTCTCGCGCAGTGCTACGCATTCCCTTTTTCCTGCCGGTAACCGGTCATTCTTTTCCAATTTCCAGGAATACAAATTTTTCTGTTTACCGCCGACGTAATAGAAATATCGATAACGTCCGTCCGACATTTGACTTTCGCCGTTTTGCAAAATCCTTCCTTTACTATCACGTCTTTTTGTGCTAACCTTTTTCATATACAAACTACCCTTTCATATAAAAAGGGCACCAGTAAAATTATAATATCATACTGGTGTCCTTTTGTCATCACGCTCTCAAATCGAATTTACTTCATTCAGCCATTCAGAAAATCTCTCACGTTTGAATAACAACTTGACACCGTTATATATCACAATACCGGTATCACGATTATCATCTGCAATCTGCTGCAGTTTTCTTTCGCCAATCCCAAAATACTGAGCAGCCTCTGAAAGGGTAAGTGCATATTTTTTCCAGAGCGGGACTTCATTCTTTGTAATCATATTAATACCTCCATTTTCTTCAAAATCTTTTTATCGGTATTAATATGTGATTTTTTATGAAAAACAGAAAAAAATCAGATAGTGTCTTGTAATCTCTCCATTTTTTTCGTATTTTATCTGTTTTTCTTCTGTTTTTAATCATTTGCCTAACAAATAATAATCCATTCTATTTTCAATTCTAAATTTTATGCTATACTGTTTATAGTTTAATTTGTTTGGAGGGATTTTGATGAATTATTGTATAGTGATGAAATATTCCGCAAAAGAAAATTGCTATATTGTGACCGTTCCAGATCTGCTAGGATGTATGGCGGATGGAAGGACGCCTAACGAGGCATTTGAAAATGTGAAAAATGTGATCAGTGAATGGATAGAAACGGCCAGGGCAGCAGGCAGGAAAATCCCAGAAACATCATTCGGGATAGAGAATTTTTAAGGGGCAGCAGTTTAACTACTCTGATTACATCGAACCTGGCATTCAAAATTGAAAGCTCATCACCATAAACTAATTAAAAGCAATTTTATATGTTGTCGCAAACGATATTTTACCCCTTACCATATTTAAAGTGGTCCCCTGCATATTCATCAAACCAGCGGATATATTGGGTTCCCACATCACGAGTCGGATTTTTTTGCCGATCCAGCATAACCCGGCCATATCGATAATGTTTAACAATTTCCGGGAAAGCAATACCTCCACAAATATCTGGCAAAGTCAATGCCAATGCCAGTGCAGACTGCCATCGTCCATCTACAATATTCAGTTCTACTTCTTCAATTCGGTTCAAAAATGTAAAACTGACATCTCCCTGCATTATTTATCCCTCCCTCATATTTACAACCGTCATGTACTATAGTCAGTATATTTTTATTTATGGCATATGTCAATTATTTAATTGACGCATCTTAAAAAAGCAAGTATACTATGTTCGTAAAGGAGATAACTGTTATGAACTTCGAAAATCATTTTCCACTATGGAGTGACTTAAATACAGCACAGAAAAAACTAATTTCAGACAATTTAATCACACAGGTTGTTAAAAAAGGAACGATCATTCACAACGGAAACCTGGACTGTACTGGATTATTACTGGTTAAATCTGGGCAGCTTCGAACCTACATACTTTCAGATGAAGGACGGGAGATTACACTTTACCGTCTGTTCGATATGGATATGTGTCTTTTATCCGCCTCATGTATCATGCGGTCCATCCAATTTGAAGTAACCATTGAAGCTGAAAAAGATACTGATCTTTGGATTATCCCTGCTGAAATCTATAAGGGCATCATGAAGGATTCTGCTCCTGTCGCAAACTATACCAATGAGTTAATGGCTACCCGTTTTTCTGATGTCATGTGGCTGATTGAACAAATCATGTGGAAGAGTTTGGATAAGCGTGTTGCTTCATTTCTTTTAGAAGAGACCTCTATCGAAGGAACAAATGAATTAAAGATCACTCACGAAACCATCGCCAACCATCTTGGTTCCCACAGGGAAGTTATCACTCGAATGCTCCGATACTTTCAAAGCGAAGGACTCGTCAAACTCTCCCGCGGTAAAATCACAATCCTTGATTCGAAAAGACTGGAAACACTACAAAGATCATAAAACTGTTTTTCTATAACATTTAAAGAATCCTCCATTTATCAGAATTATGAAAGTCGTTCTAATAAATGGGGGATCTTTTTATACTACGATTAAACTATAAAAAATTTGTTTATTTCTAATAATCCATACCGCATGCATATGCCCTTTCGATCAGCGTACGGTCATTAACCACTGCATCATAGAAGCGGAATCCACCGGAAAAGTTATATGTTTCATATCCATTTCCTTCCAGAATACGGCTGGCAATGTAACTGCGCAGACCACTTTGGCATATCAGATACACAGGCTTTCCTTTCTCAATTTCGTTAATTCGTTCCCTCAGTTCATCTACAGGAGTATTTTTGAATCCATTAATATGCCCCCTGCTAAATTCATCTACCGTTCTCACATCCAGCAACACAGCATTTTTATCTTTAGAAATCTTATCCATATCTTCCAGATGCCATTGTTTTAAGGTCCCTTTTGCTATATTGTCTATCATGAATCCGGCCATATTTACAGGATCCTTTGCAGAGGAATAAGGCGGTGCATATGCGAGATCCAAATCTTTCAACTGGGTTGCCTTCAGCCCTGCATGAATTGCTGTTGCCAGTACATCAATACGTTTATCAACTCCTTCATATCCAATAATCTGAGCACCAAGCAAGCGATAAGTCTCTTTTTCAAAAACCACCTTCATGGTCATCACTTTTCCACCGGGATAGTAACCGGCATGACTCATAGGAGAAAGAATTACTGTATCTACCTCTAATCCTGACTTTTTGGCATTGGTTTCATTGATACCTGTAGTGGCTGCTGTCATATCAAATACTTTGATAACAGAACTTCCCTGACTGCCCAGGTAACGACTATCACCACCACAAATGTTATCCGCGATGATCCTGCCCTGTTTATTAGCAGGTCCCGCCAAAGAGATTAACGCATCATTGCCAGTAACATAATGTTTTACCTGAACTGCATCACCTGCAGCATAAATATCCGGTACAGAGGTTTCCATTCTGTCATTCACTACAATACTTTCTTTGATGCCAAGTTCCAGACCGGCTTCTTTTGCTAATGCTGTGTCTGGTGTAACTCCGATTGCCAGCACCACCATATCAGCCTGAAGAGATGGATTATCTTTCAATAAGACCTCCACTCCATTGTCTTTTTCTTTAAATCCTTCTACTGTATAGCCCAATACCAGTTTTATTCCATGCTTTCTCATTTCATTATGGATCATGGATGCCATATCCGGATCAAAAGGATTCATCAGCTGCTTAGGCCGCTGGACAATCGTAACATCCATGCCAAGCTCCCTCAAATTTTCTGCCAGCTCTAAACCAATAAAACCGCCACCAGCCAATACAGCCGATTTTGGATGATTCTTATTTATATATTCCTTTATCCGAAAAGTATCTTCTACAGTACGAAGTGTAAAAAGTTTATCAATACCTACTCCAGGAAGTCTCGGCTGTGTTGGCTTTGCACCTGGAGAAAGGATAAGTTTATCGTAATTTTCTTCAAATATTTCACCGTTTTCTAAATTCTTCACTGAAACCGTTTTACGATCCGGATGTATGGAGATAACTTCATGATGAATTTTCATATTAATACGGAAGCGTTTAAAAAAACTCTCAGGTGTCTGTAGTGTAAGTTCTTCCGGATCTGTGATCACATCTCCAATATAATATGGAAGCCCACAATTCGCATAGGATATGTATCCGGATCTTTCAAACACAGTAATTTCTGCATGTTCATCCAGTCTTCGTATTCTTGCTGCGGCTGTAGCTCCTCCAGCTACACCGCCTACAATTATTACCTTCATCTTATTTTTCCACCTTTCCTGAATAAGCAGCAATGCCACCGATATTATTTACTTTAGAATATCCCATTCGTTGCAGTATCCCAGTTGCCTGGCGGCTTCGTGAACCGGAATAACAGTATACAAACAGTGGGATATCCTTATTCTTCGCTACAGAAGCAATATTGTCAAGTTGCTGCAACGGCACATTTTTACTTTCTGGTATATGTCCTTCCTGATATTCCTGCGGTGTACGTACATCCAGCAGAACTGCATCATCAGTCCTTTTATATTCTTCTATGCCTTGATTAATATTTGACTGTTTAAAGAGATCAAAAAATCCCATTAGCACACCTCCCTAAAGCATTTCTAAAATCGCATTCTTAGGTCTCGCCCCTGAAACCTGCTGTACAATCTTCCCATTCTTCATAACCACTAAAGTCGGAATGCTCATAATACTGAACTTATTTGCCAGTTCAGGCTCTTCACCTACATTAATCTTTCCAACTTTAATATCTCTACGCTCACTTGCAATCTCCTCTACAATAGGTACTACCATGCGGCAAGGTGCACACCAAGATGCCCAAAAATCTAAAAGAACGGGTTTATCGGAATTCAGTACTTCGTTCTGAAAATTATTTTTATTGATATTAATAGCAGACATTTTACAGTCCTCCTTATCTTTTTCTTTTTGTAAATTTATTATAGTCTTAATTTCATTTATTTTCCGTGATTACATCACCATACCTCATTAACTTAACTTCTTGCCATACCATCTACACTTAATATAACACCTGTAATGTAACTCGCCTCATCTGAAGCAAGAAACACAAACGCATTGGCAATATCTTCTGGCTGTCCAAGACGACGCAATGGAATTCTTTCAATCATAGGTTCGATAACTTCCTTTGGCACGGCCTTCATCATATCAGTTTCTGTAATCCCAGGTGCAACAGCATTAACACGAATACCTTTAGGTCCTAGTTCTCTTGCTAATGATACAGTCAATCCGTTTACTGCAAACTTCGATGCCGGATAAGCAAACCCACTTGGCTGTCCCGAAATACTCACCATGGAAGAAGTTGAGAGAATGACCCCCTTGCCTCTTGCCACCATACATTCTGCTGCTACACGAGTAGTATTAAATACTCCTTTTACATTTAGATCCATGACTTTATCGAAAGTCTCCTCTGTATAATCCATAAATGAGGTGTTTTCTGAAATCCCTGCATTATTTACCAGTATGTCGACACATCCATATTTTTCAGTTGCCTCTTTAAAAGCCTTTCTGACAGACTCCATGCTTGCCAGATTTGGACTAATTCCAGCAACTATTGCATTGGGATATTTTTCTTTTAATTTATCTACAGCAACATCTGCCGATTCCTGTGAACTTGCTGCCAACACAACTGTAGCGCCTTCCTTCAAGAATTTATCAGCTGTAGCAAATCCTATGCCACGGCTTCCACCCGTGATGATTGCAACTTTATCTTTTAATCTCATTTAGACTACCTCCTTACTTAGTTTCTAGCTACATTATAAGCAAAAGGTAGATTATTTTCTGTGATATCATCACAAAATATCGCAATAAAAAACCCTGTTGCTCACGCAACAGGGTTTTGATTTATCCATCCATATTTAACACAAGATTAGGCTTCTATTCAACTTCTGAAAACTGATCTTTTCCAACATTACATAATGGGCATTCAAAATCTTCCGGAACATCCTCCCACTTTGTTCCTGGTGCAATACCACCTTCAGGATAACCTTCCTCTTCATCATATTCCCATCCGCAAACGTCACATACATATTTCATTAGTTTGTTCCTCCTTATAAATATATTAATACACAGCATATATTACTGTTGTATTTGTGTTGTTCTGTAACCTTAATATGTATAAATGCTTTTAGCATTTCCATAATCCATGCAGGTTACAATATGCATATACTTCTTCTACCTGTTCACCATCGCAAAGACAAAAATCTGCTACCGGCTCCTGCCCTGGATTTAACTGTTTTCTGTATATTCCCTGGTTTGTATTTAATGTAATCCACTCAATGAAATGCGCTTCAAGCATTGGATGTTTTGTCTCTCCGACCACGACATGAACATGACTGCCTTCTACCGTATATACAGGTACATGCTTCTCGACAGCAGCATCTGTCACTCCGGCTTTTAATTCCTGCATAGGTTCTCCGCAACAAATTACAGGTACACCCTTATCCTTTACCTTTTCAACAATGTTTCCACAATGCTTACAAATATAATACCTTACTTCCATGCCTTTTTCTCCTTCCATGTGTAAAATTTATAATTCAATTGTCTCCATAATCTTTTTCAATGAATCTGCAGATTCCTTAAGCTTTAACGCTTCCTCGCCACTTAAATTAATAGGTATATCAGACTCAATACCATCTGCACCTACAATAGCTGGCATACTTAACGATACTTCGTCAATATCATATACTCCATGAATCATGTGTGATACAGGAAGTATTGATTTTTCATCTCTCATAATCACTTCGCAGATTCTTTTTACAGACATTGCAATTCCATAATATGTAGCGTGCTTTTTGTTTATAATCTCATAAGCACTGTTCTTGACTGCTGTAGCTATTTCTGCCGTGTTTTCCTTGTACTTGTAATGTCCACGCATTTCACACATTTCACTTAATGGAACACCAGATACATTGGCTGATGACCATGCTACAACTTCGCTGTCTCCATGCTCACCTACTATAAATGCATGAACACTCCTGCTGTCCACAGATAAATGCTCACCAAGCTTATATCTTAATCTGGCACTATCTAACACAGTACCCGATCCAATAACCCTGTTTTCTGGAAGTCCGGATAACTTTATGGCTACCTGAGTCAGGATATCTACCGGATTCGCAACTACAAGCATGATACCTGCAAAATTTCTCTTTGCTATTTCAGGAATGATTGACTTAAATATTGCTACATTTTTATTTACGAGATCAAGCCTTGTCTCTCCCGGTTTCTGTCCAGCTCCGGCAGATATGACAACAATTGCAGCATCAGCCACATCATCATAATCTCCGGCATATATTTTCATCGGACTTGCAAATGGAATACCATGACTGATATCCATTGCTTCTCCTTCTGCCTTGTTCTTATCTGCATCGATAAGGACAATCTCTGTAAACAAGCCACTCTGCATCAGAGCAAATACCGATGCAGAACCAACAAAGCCACAGCCTATCATTACTGCTTTTTTTGAATTAATCACTTTCTTCATAATAATCTTATCTCCTTAATAATTCTCTTCATGTACTTCAAAATAGCTCTGTGGATGATTACATACCGGACATACTTCAGGCGCCTTAGTTCCTACCACAATATGTCCGCAGTTACGGCATTCCCATACCTTAACTTCGCTCTTTTCAAATACCTGTGCAGTTTCAATATTCTTAAGAAGTGCACGATATCTTTCCTCATGGTGCTTCTCAATCTCACCTACTGCCCTGAATTTTGCTGCAAGCTCAGGGAATCCTTCTTCCTCAGCTGTTTTAGCAAAGCCATCATACATATCTGTCCACTCATAATTTTCGCCTTCTGCCGCTGCTGCCAGGTTTTCCTTTGTATCACCAATTCCTGCTAATTCCTTGAACCACATCTTTGCATGTTCTTTCTCATTATCTGCAGTCTTTAAAAACAATGCTGACATCTGCTCGTAACCTTCCTTTTTTGCTACAGAAGCAAAAAAGGTATACTTATTTCTTGCCTGTGATTCCCCTGCAAATGCCTCCTGTAAATTCTTCTCTGTCTGTGTTCCTGCATATTTGTTTGCTTCCATCTCTTTTACCTCCGTTTTCTTTACTACATTTTCAAAATCTGATGCCGGGTGCTTGCACAAAGGACATATAAAGTCATCTGGTAATTCCTACTTTACCTTCTCCCTGCATTTCGGGCAAATGCCTTTAAATGAAATATCATAATCCACAAATTCAATTCCATGAGTGTTATGAATTCTTTCCAGCAAATCCGGTATTTGATCCATATCCACATCAAAAATTTCACCGCACTTTATACATCTTACATGGTAATGATTTTTCAATGTAAAATCAAATCGGTTCGGTCCATTCGGAACTTCAACCTTTCTTAATGCACCTTCCTCTACCAATATATCAAGATTTCTATATACAGTTCCTTTTCCAATTGCTGGATATGCTTCTTTTATAAATTCATACACTTCATTTGCCGTAACGTGTCTTTTCATTTCGTATACGGTATTTCTTACAAGATCTTTTTGAATGGTATTTCTCCTACTTGTCATTCGTCCTCCTTATTAGGATTAGTTCTCAATAAGGATTATATACCACTATTATCCTGTTGTCAACAAATAGTAATAGTTCTTATTATTAAGAAGTCGCCAAACTGAGCATCTTTCACATGAATAACCATTTTATTTTGCGTTCAAATACATATTCTGAATCTGAAGATAAATCAGACCTAAACGAATATCCGAGTCTGTCAAATTTCTGAATCTCCACCGGATTTTCAATATTATTTTCCGCTATGAATCTGACCATTTCACCACGAGCCATCTTGGCATAGGTACCTTTTGTTACCAATTTATCTCCGGATAACTCACAAAATACAATCGTAATATATCTGTCCTGTGGTGTCAGATACTTTTCTATACATTTTGAGTATTCTTTTGATGCAAGATTAATGATAATCCTACTGTCATCTATTACTGAGCGGTATAACAATTCTCCCCAGTACTCATACAGATTTTTTGCATCTCCAATTCCAACCTTTGCCTGCATTTCAAGACGATAAGGGGTCACACCATCCATTGGTTTTAAAATGCCATAAAACGCAGACAAGATTCTTAAATGATTTTGCAAATACTCAAACTGCTGGATTTCAAACACAGATGGTGCCATATATTGAAATGCAATCCCTTCATATGCTAAAACAGCCGGAGTAAGACTGTTATAAAGATCCATATTTTCCAATCTGTTAAAGTTCTGCTCTGCAATCTTGTCATTACATTTCCAGATAGCTTTCAGTTCTTCTTTTGATTTGCTTTTCATCCAGTTTAATACTTCTGCTGTCTTATCAATATAGACAGGCAGTTCAACCGGTGCTAAGTTATCGGTATCTACAATCATCTTTTTTGCAGGTGATAAAATAATCTTCATTATGCCAATTCCTTAAGCATATTTTCAGGATCATCTGCAGCCTTGACTTTATCATTTGCCTTTATAATAATCCCCTGTTCATCAATAAGATATGTGGTTCTTACTACTCCCATAGAGACTTTGCCATAATTTTTCTTTTCTTTCCATACATCATATGCTTCAATAACTTTCCGCTCTGGATCTGCTAAAAGTGTAAATGTCAATCCATATTTTTCCTCAAATCTCTTATGAGAGGATACAGAATCCTTACTGACTCCAAGAATAACTGCTCCTTTTTCGGTAAACTGAGGGTATCGCTCAGAAAACCCACATGCCTGTTTCGTGCATCCCGCTGTATTATCCTTGGGATAGAAATATAAGATCACTTTTTTTCCTGTATAATCCGATAATCTATGTATTTTCCCATTTTGATCTGGCAACTCAAAATCCGGTGCCTTAACCCCTACTTCCAACATTATTTATCCCTCCCTTTCTGTATCTTTCTCTTTATTCGCCTTTTTTTTCCT
The DNA here is from genome assembly GCF_900120195.1 of Blautia sp. Marseille-P3087. Classification (GTDB taxonomy): domain Bacteria; phylum Bacillota; class Clostridia; order Lachnospirales; family Lachnospiraceae; genus Blautia_A. The sequence goes on along the minus strand of NZ_LT635539.1, from coordinate 3,147,020 downwards.
ATTCCTGGTAATCATTTTATGACCTGTATATATCGCCATTACCATACATAACATAGAACTTAAAGCAAAGTATTTGTGACTTGATTTTTGCTTTTTATATCCAGTGTAAAAAGTCCCAAGCATTGTGATCAATGCTCCTACTGACCAATATTTATGTGCTTTCATGTAATTCCTCCATTTTTTCAGTGTATTCAATTCTAATTATACGCTACCATATTCCTATGTCAATTTGATAATAGAGCATTCCTATAAATTTTTTCAAAATATCATTGTCAAAACTATGTATTGTTATCCTTTAATTTTTCTTTGAAATAATTGACAAAAAGCTTGCTTTCAGGAGATTACTATTTAATCTCTTTTCCATCTATATATAGTTGAAATTTATCAGGATTATTGACAACATCATAGTCCTTTCCGTATTCTACAGGTCTATATTCGGCTGTCATTACCGATTCCCCGTCTTCAATATCCTCTTTCCATAAATAGATGTTCATATCAATGCTCGTCGCATATCCTCTGTCTGTGGAGAATTTTGTCGAATGAAAAGAGACTTTACAACTTAAAATTGGATAAAAAGGACAACAAAAAAGAAGAGCTGCTTGCTCTTCCCATATAGTAGTAGTAAAATAATATGTCATGCCAGCGCAATATATTACCTAGAATATCGCTATAACAGGAAAGGGGCTGCATTGTGACAGCCCCTAGTTTACTTCATCACGTTGTCTACATTCTGAGTGAACTCGTTCCCTGGTTTATTTTAGCATCGGTCTGGATTTTGTTTCATAAAGATAAATTTTGCCACAGAGCGGTCGTATGTTTTAATGTGTCCAAACAGCCAGTCGATTACATTTTTCTGTACAAGTTCACTGAACCGATCTGTTGGTCCTTCATACTCCTGAAGGTATTCATACAGTTCCTGAATTGTCTTTTTAAACTCTTCATGTTTTTCATAATGTTTTTCACGCTCTGGATAACCGGATTTTTCCTGAAGCTTTTCCTCTTCTTTGAAATGAAAGTCAGTATATTCATCCAGATAATCCAGCATTTTGATTGCTTTTACTTTGCTGTCGCCATTTTGACAGGCAGTTACAAAGTTCTGGATACGGTCGATCAATTCTTTATGCTGGGTATCAATTGTTTCATTTCCTGTTACTAAATTGTCATCAAAGGTAATGTTTAAATCGTAAGTCATAATTTGACCTCCATTTCTTTTATATGTTCTCTTAGGCTCTTTTAATGTATGGCAGTTTCGTACCTGCATTTTCTGCTTAGTCTTCTACAGGAACGAAAACATCTTTTCCTAATCCGCAGATTGGGCATGTCCAGTCATCTGGAATATCCTCAAATGCAGTTTCTGGATCGATACCAGCGTCTGGATCTCCTACTGCCGAATCATAAATATATCCACATGGTTCACATTCATATTTTATCATAGTCATTTTCCATTTTCAATGTCGATTTATTTTTGTTACCAAGTTTCTAGCAATTTTTCTAACACTTTGTTTCTTGTATATCTGTATTATACATGATAATTATTCTTTTGTCAATAATAGTAATTATTATCATTTTTACACTTAGCATAAACTGATATTTGAATTGCACATTTACATATTGTATATATCATGGGAATAGTTGAATAAAAAAATGAACTCTATTCATTAAAGACAGAGTTGCTGGAAATTATTTCTCTACAACAACTTTCTTCGTCTTTAAGTCCTTGAAACACAATACTGTCCAATCAGCTTCGTCCAACTATTATATTTATTCTTTTCACACACCTTTCGGCAAATTTCATTTTCCATCAGTACACAGAACATCTTATCCTAAGCAAATGCCCAAACCGCACCATTCACATGGTTTTCCACTGCTTTCTGATCTATGTTCTTTAAGCGTGTGACCATTTTTTCAATTTCTCCATTTCTCAAGTTACCGATATTTTTGCAGATAAACCGAAAGAAATTCAACGTTGCATATTCGTCATGCCAATGGAATTCTTCTGGATTGTTTTTAATTTTACTGGCTCGCTGCTGTTCTTTGATTATCTGATCAGCTACACCTTTCATCGAATCTTCGTATCTCATATTACTCACCTACTCTTCCTCAACTGAACCACTATATTCAATTATTCCATACCAATCTTTACATATCTTCTCTTTTGAACATATAAAGATGAGTGAAATCTGCATTACCCATATAGCACCTTTGGCTAACATTGAAAAGAAAATTTATTTGAATCAATGTGAGATACCTATTGAAAATATTATCTTGCTACGCAATAATGATACCATATATCTTTTTACCGAAAGTGAGTATGCAGCATTATAACAAAAAGAACCTGTTTATGTTCAGGTTCTTTCTGATCGTATTCAATATAAACTATATAATTATTCGCTTTCTCACAAATTATTCTTCATAATTTCCAAATAATTTTCCGGGAATCCAATCAGATTCAAATCAATGTCGTCCCTATATTCATCTATCACTGTTTCCACCGTCTGAATCAATGATTTCTTACTAAATTCTACAATAACCCACAACGGCATTTTGCTAGAATATTTCAATTTGTGATGTTTTACAATCAGACTATCTTTATAATAATTTTTCTCCCTGCTGAAATTTTCCATAACTTCCTTGTAACCCTTTTTGTTATAGAAATTATTTTCATCGTAATGCTAATCATGCGGAGCTTCTATACATTTGGCTATTGAAAATCCATATACTATCTGTGTCCTATAATATACTTCTGCTTTTTCAATATAGTCACTACCAGAAGGCTCTTGTCTGAATTGCAAAGCATAACCCGTAAAGCGATAATAATTTACTCTTTTTAAAATGTCTTTTGCTTTTTCTCTATCAGCGACAAGCCTTGCATATTCTTTATGATCTGGATTATAGGACATCATCATCTTCCGCATAAGATTCTGACCATAATCCGTCTCTGCACACCCTCTTGAACCAGCCCTAAGAAGTGCTTTCCATGGATATATCTTATATAATGGCTCTGCTCTTTCAAGAAGCCATATTTCCATCGCAGTCATATAAGACTTTTGAAGCGGTGCCGAATCAATGGAGATAAAGCCTTTTATCTTATCCGGATATAATTCCATATACATTTGAGCCAGATATCCGCCCATAGACTGACCGATAATGATCGGATTATAAATTTCTTCTTTTGCCAGGATTTCATAAAGCCATTCTGCCATGTCTGATAAACTGTAATTATTCGTAAATGGTCTGGATAATGCATGTGATGGTGCATCCCATACAAACACATTCTGTTTATTCTCAAAATATTCTGTCTGCTTCTCAAAAAGCCGGTGGTCTGCCGTAAGTCCCGGTAAAAACACTAATGTAATTTTCTGTTCCCCTTCCTATAAACCATTTCCAATGTCGTATGGGCGACATTCAATACTTGTGATTGTTTTTCTTCCGACAAAGCGAAAAATTTATCATTTATAAATCACCTCCGTTGACCAGTTCGGTTAATATGAGTATATACCCATTGACCGATTAACGGAAGGCCTCATTGATCAGAGAGCAGCACACATCAACAGTGATCTGAGCACGCAGAAAGTCATTCAGAAACACTGCGATTCTTACCGGCTCTGCCGTAAAGTGATAGAAGATTGCAAATCTGCAAAAAATCCAAAAGCTTACTGAACCAAGCATCAGGCAGAATACCAGCTCCACGATTCATTAAAAAAAGAGCTTCAGGATCTCAGTATTACCAAAATCCCAAGCTCTAATAAAATCCAGAATCAGATAGAAAATCTTGAATCAGAACAGGCTGCTGCCCTCCGGAAAAACAGGACTTGCAGAAAAAGCTGAAGACCCTGTTTCACATTTTTATCATTCGTGTACCATTTACCTGATTGATGAATAGCATAAGCACCTTTTCTCAATGCCATTGCAACTACAGGGCAGGCATCTGCATCAACAAATATTTGCACTAGTTCCTCTCCATTTCTTTTTGAATCCATGTCATAATTATATCTACAAGATATTCCTGCTGCACTTGGCTTAGTTTCTTTCCCGGTTGCATTTTATGCCACTTCCGAATGCAATCTCTGCAACATGTTGCCGTTGCATGCTGGGCAATAAATACCGGATGCCCACGCATTGGTGTCTGCTTGCCATCATTTGCTATATATGCCGGAGCTTCTCTCTTTGCGATAAACTCCTTTGCATGTTGTCTGATTGTATCCAGTCCTTTTTCGTTTATGTAATCAATATCCTTCTGCTTCAGATGGAAACTGCTTCGAAACTTGGAATTATCCAGTCGCTCAAATAACTGCTTGTACCATTCATCCTTCGTCATGTCATCACCACAATTCGTATTGTTTCATAGTCTCTGTATTTCGATATTCATGTTTCTCATAATATCCTATCAACTTCCCATCATCTCTGAGTGCCACCATATAAACATCTTTATTCTGTTTCTCATTGTGAAAAGTATAAACGATATTATGACTTTCATCTACTGCAAACCAGTCCACTACCTGCTGTATTTTATCTCTTGATTCCGGATTATGACAATCTAACAAACTTCTTCCAACTAGTTTATCGCCACCTCGCTTCGCATAACTGATAACAGCTGCCGGATTCATGTAAATAATCTCATGATTAAGATTGCATATAACAATGGATGCTCTGTCCTGATCAACAATACTTTTATAAAAGCTGACATAAGATTTAAACTTAATCACCTTTTCATTATCCAGCCTCTTTTGAAGTTGTGGTTTCTTTCTTCGATAATAATCGTATATTTCTGCATCTGGTATCCAGATTTGTGCCTCATTTATCTTATCAAGTACAGCTTCAACAATCTGTGCATCTGCCAGCGAATCAGGTGTTTTATCATGTTCTGTTACATACTTTTTGTATTCTTCATACACCCAGCCTGTAATCTTATCCTTCTGTTTCACCTTGAGATTACTAAACTTCTTGTTCATCTGTAAAAGCTGACCATCTATCTTTTTATGTATTTTTTTCTTCTTACTTTTCGCCATCTTATCTTATCCTTAGAACTTCACTACTTCCGGTTCATGTGTAAATGATGAAAATGTAGCTGTTGCATATCTAAAAGCATCATCTACAATCAGTATTTTTGTTTTTTATCCATATTTTTCTTTCCTTTATCCACTCGTTTTTTATGATCTTCCAAGCACTCTCGCATTGTCATATTTTAGTCCTCCTGTCAATTGTATTCCACTAATTCATGAACCTCTGCTAATCAATTATATACATACCTTATAATCGTTTTTATAACTTCATCAATCACAATCGGCTTTGACAAATGTGCGTTCATTCCTGCATCCAGTGATGCCTGAACATCTTCTGCAAATGAATTAGCTGTCATTGCTATAATAGGAATGTTTTTTCCATCCGGTCTGTCATTCATTGCCCTGATTGCTTTTGCTGCTTCATAACCATTCATTTCAGGCATCATGATATCCATCAGGATTACATCAAATGTGCCTTCCGGATGATTTCTGAAAATCTCAACAGCATTCTTTCCATCCACAGCTCTTTCTACATTCATCCCGAACTCTTCCAACTGCACGGCAGCAATCTCTGCATTCAGTTCATTATCCTCTGCAAGAAGGACATTCACACCTGTAAGATTCACCTTTTCAGAAATACCTGTGTCTGACTTATTACATTCCTTATCTGTAATTTCCAAAGGAATATCCACAGTAAATGTGGTTCCCTCATGCTTTTTACTCTGCACGGAAATGGTCCCACCCATCATATCTACATACTTCTTTACGATAGCCATCCCCAGTCCAACTCCATGGTACTGCGTTCTCACACCGGAATCTTCCTGTGCAAATTCCTCAAAAACTTCTTTTGTAAATTCCTCACTCATGCCAATACCAGTATCCGAAATGCGGTAACGCATATTTATATATCCATCCCCGCCCTTTTCCTGACACCGGGCTTCAAATGTAATCGTCCCTCCATCCGGAGTGAATTTCACGGCATTGCTCAGAATATTGACCAGCACATCACGCAGGCGTGCAGAATCCGCAAGTACATTTGGAATCTTTGCTTCTTCACGCTGAATCTTAAAGTTGATATCCCTGTTCGTAAGAAAACCTTTTGTAATATCCAATGCAGAATCTGTAATGTTTTTCACATCCACCGGTACCGGATTGTATTTCACTTTTCCACTTTCGATGCGGGTCAGATCTAATACATCATTGATCAGCGACAGTAAATGCTCTGAGCTTTCGTCAATCTTTTCCAGACAATTTTTCACTTCGTCTGACGGATTGTTTTTCATTGCAATACCGGTAAATCCTATGATTGCATTCATCGGTGTCCTCATATCATGGGACATATGTGACAGAAATGCTGTTTTTGCCTTGTTTGCAGCCTGTGCATGCTCTGCCAGTTCCGCCATTTTCTCAGCTTTCTCCTGGGCCGCCTTCTGAGCTTTTTTTCTTGCACTGAGACGCACCATTGTCACAGCCATAATAGTCAGCAGCCATCCAAAAATAAGAAGAACCCAAACAGTAACAACAGGATGCAGACGGATCCAGTCAACAAATGTCAGCTCTGTTGCTTTGTATGTGGTATACTGTGCTGCAAGATCTTCAACAAGATTTTTGGGCATGGCATACATTGCTTTCGTCAGAATACCAGCCAGCGCATGGTTCTCAGTTGATGAAATTACCATGCGGTAGGTGAATGTAGGCTGTTCCAGCAGAGTATATGTCATGGTGCCCGTAGCGTCACTGTTCACAAACGCCTGTGCCATGTAATAGTAGACGAAGGCAGCATCTGCTTTACCCTCACGGACAGCTTCCATCATTTCCTGTCGGGTACTGCACATCAGTTTTTCTGCACCGGGTGCCATTGCATCTTCAATTGAATTTGATACTGTCTGGTCAACAGTAGTAACAACATTAATTTTTCCATCAAAGTCACGCCGTGTCACCCTTGCCAGCTGCATCATAATGAAGGGTGCAGTAATCCCCCATTTTTTCGTCTCAGCATAGTTATCTGTTTCCAGGCGCGCATCGATGCTCATATCTGTGGTTTCCTTATTTTTCTGATAAGCAATATACTCATCTCTGGTGGCAGGTGTAAGAAACTCATAGGAAATCCCGGCATAGTCTGCAATTTTCCGGAAGTAATCCGGGATAATACCCTTCATCTCACCATTTTCATTATAAGAATATGGATAACGGGTCGGATCACACAGAACATGAAGCGGGTTGTCCTTGGAATACTGTGAAATAATACTTTTTTCTTTCTCCGTATATTCCAGATTCTTAGTTTCTATGCTTTCATAATTTTTATTATAAAGTGTCGTTTTCCAGTCACCCTCAACTGCATTCATCTGGTCGATTGCATAATTGATCTCATTCAGCAATTCTGTATTACCTTTTTTAACCATGACATAGAAATCGCTGCTGTCAAATTTATCCACGATACGCTCATTGTTTGTTTTTCTCAGAGAACTAGCAGCAATAGCATCAACATTTCCGCTCTGAAGAGCTTCCTCCATCTCTGCTGTCGTATCAAAATAAAATGGATCATATGTAAATCCTTTGTTGCCTGCAAAATCCGCAAAACTCTTTATCTCGGAGCTTCCATTCAAAAATGCCACACGCATACCGTTGTAAGTACTGTAATTGCCATCCACAATCGTGCTGTTGTCACTGCGGACGGTCAGAATCCCATTATTGGTTCCGATCGGATGTGAAAAATCAAACTTTTCTTCTCTTTCCGGTGTTTTGCGGGGAGATGTTACCATATCAATCTCGCCATCTTCAAGCATCTGCTGCATATCATCCCAGCTCTTATCATATCCGACATATTCGTAATCTACATCCCAATAACGGGCCATCAGCCGAAGAAAATCATAGCCATACCCACTGCGGTTGCCTTCTTCATCCATCACATGATAACCATCCATGGCAAAGAAACCGACTTTGACAGTTTCATGCTGCGAACTGTCCTCGGCTGCATATGCAGTCTGGGGAGAAAATATCATACACACGCATACAAAAGCCAGTAACACTGCCACATATTTCTTAGCTCTCGAAATCATATTTTAAATCTCCTGTCTGTCAAACATATTTCTCTATACATCTCCTTGTAATCTCCTGGTTTAATAAAATTGCACTGCCGCATCAAATCCATTTGTCACTGTTCAGTGACCTGCGGTTCGGTACCCCCCCCACCAGATTTTATGCTTCTGATCGTCTTTTCCAGCATCTTCATCTCAACCGGTTTTGAAACATGTGCATTCATGCCAGCAGCAAAAGAATGCTGAATATCTTCTGAAAATGCATTCGCAGTCATGGCAATGATCGGAATCGTCTTTGCCAGTTCATGGGAGCTTCTGCGGATTGCCTTCGTTGCCTCATAACCATTCATAACAGGCATCTGCACATCCATCAGGATCATGTCATAATCACCTGGAGCAGACTGCTCAAATGCTTTCAAAATCTCTTCGCCATTTTCACAGATGGTACATTCCGCACCTTCAATCTTTAACAGTTCCGTCAGGATCTCTGCGTTCAACTCATTATCCTCTGCACACAGGAATTTCATTCCCTGCAGAATATTTCCATCCTGCTCATCTGTTTCTTCTTGTGCCGCCAGAGCAACCGTTCTATCCTCTGCAATTTTCAGATCCAAGAGAACCTCAAAACAGCTTCCCTGTCCCAATTCACTCTCCACATCAATAGTACCTCCCATTGCCTCAACCAGATTCTTAGTAATCGCCATTCCAAGTCCGGTTCCCTGTATTTTATTTGTAAGGGAACTTTCCGCACGGGTAAACGCATCAAAAATTGTATCCTTGAAATCTGCCGACATTCCCATACCATTATCGCTGACTAAGAAACGGTACTTTGCATAGACAGATGACTTTGTCTCACATTCTTCTACCAGAAGCTGAATTTTTCCACCCTCCTGCGTATATTTTATGGCATTAGACAGCAGATTACTGAAAATCTGCATCAAATGAACCTGATCCCCATTCACCCACTCATGCTGAATATTTTCTTTTATGATTGTAAAGGTCTGATGCTTTTCATATATTTGAGAATGAAATATAATGTCAAGTTCCTGCATAAAATCCAGAATAGAAAAGTCAGAATACTTGAAGACTGTTTTTCCTGCTTCAATCTTGCTCATATCCAGAACGTCATTGATAATTCCCAACAGATGCTGTGATGAAATGTCTATTTTTTCTGCATACTCTATAACTTTTGCTTTATTACCTGCATCATGTCTGATCAAAGATGTGATACCAATGATTGCATTCATAGGTGTGCGAATATCATGTGACATATTAGACAGGAAATCCGTTTTCGCCTTATTTGCATTTTCAGCTGTCTGTAAAGCCTCTGTTGCAACGTTCTTTGCCTTTTTCAGTTTTTGATTGACTACTTCCATTTCCTTCATTGTTTGTAAATGAAGTTCATTATTTCTTTTTTCATATTCTGCTTTTTGATCTGCAAGACTGAGTCTGGAAATACTGTAGAATAATCCGGTAAAAAGTAAAAGTATAAAACCTGCCATGAGTATTGTTGTAAACAACACCGTTTTCTGGTAATCCGTCAGCACATTGTCAACAACTCCCCTTGCCACAATGCATACCAAAATGGTGTTGTTGCTTTCTATCGGGCAATACCCCAGATAATAGGGATTCTGTTTTCCCAAAAATACAACTCCGGATTCTCTGTTATCAAACTTCTTTTTGAACAAATCAGCCTCTTCTTCTGTAATAGCCTGTTCCCCTTTTAAATGTTTTAACAAAGAATAATTACGCAGGTATTTATCTCCACTCTGGTTCGTATACGTAATATTTCCGTCATTATCCAGCATGAACAAATATGCTTTCCCATGATAACCTTTCAATTTTAACATGGAATCCAGTTTCGAATGATCATACACAGTTCCAATTGCCGTATAAGTTTCCCCATTGATGGTATATTCCTGACATGGGATCGCAACCAGATAACCGTCTTTTTTCTTCTGATCATAATCAAGACGCACCAGTTTTCCAATATTGTATCCGTTCTTTAAGTCCAGCAGAAGTTTACTTGGCATATCAATCCGCATTTTTGTTCCACCTGCTGATATTGCCTGACCATTTTCCTGAAGGAATATAAGTGTACTTTCCGATTCTTTTTCCCATGCTTCAAAGAAACTTTTGTTCACATCCGTTTCAAGAGACAGCTCCCTCTCATGAAGTAAAAATTCCTCAACCAACTGCAGCTGGTTGTAGTATCCACTCACTTGAAGATCATAGGTCTGCTGTATCTGTTCAACAACAGCTTCCATACTGCTTTTTCCATTTTCGCTGATATACTTGCCAGACTTACTTATAAGATACTTTATACAAACTAAGCTTAAAAGAATAATAAGTAGTATAAGCAACAGCCTTGTTATTTTTTTTCTTTTATTTACCGTTTGTTCTACCTCCACTTTTACTGTTCAACCTCTATATAGTCTTCCGGTGCTGACGGCTGCTGTCCTTTTGACATTGCTTCGATCCATGCACTTGATAATGTTGTATCTTTAAGCTGCTCAATCTCACATTTCGGATTTATTTTTTTCAAAACAGACATTGTGGTGTCTGTAAGAAGAATAGAGTATTCCTTTTCTTTGTCTATTTTCTTATCATTAACTGTCAAGTCCTTTAATGAAAATCCACTTTCCTCTTGATTGACGATCATTTTCATACCGGATGCAATTGGTAATTCGTATTTATTTGTTACATAAAAATTCTCATCAGCTTCGGCGAGATAATTTTCCACGAGTTCATAAACCTGTTTACCATTAATTTTTGCAAAATATAATACTGTATCTGAACTCTTCGCTGTCATCATGCCAACCCGGCTATTGGTGCATTCTCCTTTGTACATAGAAGAAGTAAAATAATAATATGGTGCCAGCGCCAGCTGTGCATCATTTTCTTCTCTGATCGTAGTTAAAATGGAAGATGCTGCATCACGGCCATTTCTATCGTTCAGTGAAATGGAATATTCATTTTCAAAATTCACCATTGCTTTTTCTTCTGGATCTTTACGATTCATTACACTGCGAAAAGTATCATAAGCCTGTGTTTCATCCATTTCCCCTGTCAGTAATCCGTGAACAGCCTCAAGACTTGCATCAAATGATTTTTGAGCGGAATACCGGATATAAACAGCATTATTATTAATTTCCTCTTTCAGTCCTGGCACATCCTGCATCATGGTTGGAACATCTGTATTCAATGAAATAACACCGCTTCCATCCGCAATCAGCTTTTGCCCCTCTTCTGAAATCATACAATCCAGCACATCCAGTGCAGTATCCAGTTTCTCCCGGTCTTTTTCCAGATTTTTGTTAAATGCAATGTTTAAGGACGGAGTCATGTACACATAGGATTCATCCGATGTCTGTGAAAAGTAAGGAATACGGATCAGCTCCGCATCCATCTGTTTCTGCACCTGCTGCATAACCGTCGGATGTCCATGAAACATTGCTGATTTTCCCTCGACAAACATCTGGATTCCTGTATCGACGTCAATATTGATATCTTCTTTGCCAAAATGCGAGTCCTTAAGAAACTGACTGGTTTCTGAAAAAATACGTTTCCATAATACATCATCAAACTTCACTTCATCCGCTGCAGTCTCTGCACCGTTTCGCCATTCAATACCATCCAGGCTTGTAAACTCACCGATTGCCGCCGCCTGGATGATTTCATTATTAGACCAGTCTTCCCCAAGATCCATGGAATACGGTTTTATGCCATTATCATAAAACTGCTGACAGGCCTGTACATATTCCTCATAATTTTCTGGAATCTTTACGCCATACTGATCAAATAGTGTTTTGTTGGCAATGATCGTCTGCGGAATACCACAGATTGGCAGCCACTGGATTTCATCCTCCTCATTCTTATAATATTGCACCGCATAAGAATAATACTTAGAAACAACATCATAAGAAGCAAAATCCATAAGATAAGGCTGTAAGTCCTGTGCATCTGTTCCGGAGAATCGACGTACTGTTATGATATCCGGTAATTCATCATGTTCTTTAAAATAACTGTATAAATCGGTATCATTGTTACCAATAATAAATTCAATATCCTGATCAGGAAACTGTTCATGGATATAAGGTGCAATATTTTTCATCAAACGATTTTCCCACAGATAAACGGTAAGATGATCATCGTTTTTAGATATTTCTTTCTTTGACTGTCCACATCCAGACAAAACAGCAGTTGTTGCAAGTATACCTGACACCACTGCTATCAGACAACGTTTTGCCTTTTTCATACTCTTATTTTCCTCATTCTTTCCTGACAAAATCATTATTGTTACGTCTATGAAATAACACCGTAAAAAAGCACCGTCAGACAGACAGTGCACCTCATTTCATGCAACTGGCTGCCATTTTAAAGGCCCTGTAGCTTTGCGTCCCAGACTTTCATCTGGTTTGCCGATTTCCTTATTATAGATTATAGCTTTTAAACTTATGCAAAAAACTGATTTTATTATACTTTAACGCTCTATTATACACAAGAAAAAAAATAACCGTTTTAACGTTCAAAAACAAAAAAGCCGAAAGCCACATTGTTATCCGTGACCTCCGACTCATCTTTTAGAAAAACGGTTAATCCATGATATATTATTTTCTTGAGTGAATTTTTACCCTACCTTGATCACCCTGTATCATTTAATAACTTCTTCTCTTGTCATAATCCCCGTAAATTGTTCAACGCCAAAACGTCTCATAAACATTTCACATTTGCATAGGAAAAAATAATAAATATTTAATCCGCAACCACTTAATCCTTCATAATTCCCCTGACCTTTAGAAATCAGCAAATCAGCGTTCTTGATCTCCTCCATTGCTTCCTGGGATATTGCTCCTATAACGTTACCTGGCATTCCTGTACCGTTTCCAATTACCTTTTGCGCAACATTTTCCATATGAATATATTTTGCATCCTCTAATGTCGCATCATTTAGAACCGGCTTTCCTCTTACAATTACAGATATATACAAATCAGGATTAATATCTCGAAGAGTTGAAATGAATAACTTATCTGTTACAATTTCTCCGCAGTTATCTGTAAAATAAACTAACCTGTTTGCATTGACTATATCTTTCTGAAAAACAGTCAGCAGATTAGGATCTATATGTATATTTACTGCTTCATCCAGCTGAGTTTTTAACTTAATTTCATTCACATTTTCTAATGCACCAAAATCAATATAATTTCCAACCATCGCATACTGTATTGCCATTTTCAAATGATCTTCAGCTATATTAACTCTATTTTTCATATATGGAAGACATTCCAACATTAATTGATTATAATGTTTTTTAATTTCCGTATAGTCCATTAAATTCCCAAACATATCCCGACGAAGGTTGTCCATTTTCTCTGCTATCTGTGGTGTAGTTAATCCATCACTATTCCTTATGATTTCGTTAACTTCATATTGATATTTTTTTATTTCTTCTTTAGTTACATTATCAGGGTATTTATCAACATTTCGTTTTATCTGACATTTTTTACATTCTTTATTTATAACCATATTATTCTCCCTACATCATATTAGTTTATTACAGTAAATAAAAATGATTCTTTTCATTTTCTTTTTTGTAGATTGTTGTTCTATTTTCAATATCGACCCGACACGTTTCTGCTATACTATTTACTATTTTTTCTGTATTTCCATGATGCACCGATGCATATACAATTGCTTTTCTCATATCTCCCCTTTCTATCAGATCAATAATAGAATTATACCATCATTTGTCAGCTTGTAAATCTGTTTCATTACAAGCAAGCCCTGTAGCTCCTCCGATCACAACAGCGTTTTTCCGATCAGACCTTTACTGAAAACCTGCTCCAGTGATTCCAGATTCTGAAGGCTCATACCGGCCAAGTCATCCGGATTCAGGTTAAGTAATGGATTATCGCTCACTTGCCAACCTCCTTCTATGTTTTTTTATGGTTTTATTATAGCCGCAGCTTTCTTTTAGAAAAATACTACTTTTGTATGATTTGCTGTGTATTTCGCCTGTATTTTACTATTTTTATCAAACAATGTTTCTTCTTTCTATTAATTATTTTTTACAAAGAACAAAAAAGAGAACCCCAACGGATTCTCTGTAATCAATATCCTTTCAAAAGCCCCAACGCGCTTCCCCTCACCAAGAGACGTGGTGGGTTCTGTGAGCTATTTGGTTAGCACTGTTGCTATCGTTCACAGCAAGATGAGAAAACCATTCATCCGGTGCGGCACCATGCCAGTGTTTCACTTCTGCCGGAAAATACGGTGCAAACCCATCATTTGGTGCACCGATAGGAAATACCATCTCTTTTTGTGTTACACCATGATTTTTTGCATTTTGAAGATGATATTTTAAAGAAGAATCCGTAATCCAGATATAATCCAGCCCTTCCGTGTCCACCGGCTCCAGGAATAATGCAATGTCTACAAGTCCTTTGTTCATCATCTCATACACTGTATCTGCTGTTGCAGTATGCAACACAATCTGAACCAGTGGATATTTTTCTTTATATGTTTTGCATATCTCCGCCAATGTCTCCACCGCTGCAAATTCACCACAGCCAATGGTTATGGTACCTTCCACAACATCTTCTTTTCCCTTAAGTTCCTCCAATGTTTTTTCTTCAAGATCAAGAATCTCCAAAGCACGTCTTTTTAACAAAACTCCTTCATCAGTAAGAGAAATCTTCTTTCCACTTCGATTAAACAATGTTACTCCAAGTTCCTCTTCAAATGTTGCCATTTGTCTGGAAAGTGTTGGCTGGGTAATATGCAATTGTTCTGCTGCTTTTGTAAAGCTCTGTTCTTTTGCTACTGTCAAAAAATAGCGTAATAATCTTAATTCCATATCTTTATATTCCTACAAATTTTTTATTCTAACCATTCTATCATGTTGCATCCCAGACATCATCTATATCTTTAATGTGACATTTTACAGTCTTATGTGATAAGTTATTTCAGATAAATTTTCTCTATTCGTCGTTGCTCCAACTCGGCCCTAAGAATAATCCCAAGTGTCAGACAATAGTCCGGATCCCTCAGATCACTGCCAAGCATGGCAGTAATATGAGATAACCGATCGAGCAGAGTAGAACGATGCAGATAAAGCGCCGCAGCAGTTTTTGTAACAGAAAGATTATTGTCCAAATACACCCTCAGAGTATGTAAATAAGAAACCTGTGAACTGTCATCATGTTTCTTCAGGCGTTTCAGGCCTTCCGTATAATAAACCCAGCTTGGCCGTCCCGCCAGAGCACTGTTGAGAAGCTGCGGAAGCAAATAGTCCTGAAAATAGAATATGATAGAATTATCTTCCTGAGAAAGTCCGTTCTGCAACGCCGCAGAAGCCTGAAACCAGGCATGATTTCCATCGTAGAGATTGTTAAATGAGGAGGAAACACCACAAATGGCTCCAAGTTTTTCCAAAACGGAAGTCAGCGAATCCATTGATTCCTTTTGAACCTGATCAGCAGGCAGAAATTCTACAACAGCATCCTCAAATTCAAATGCAAATGATCCTGGATGTCGCTCCTCCAAAGCAGCAGAAAGATAGGTTCCTGAAAGATGACTACCGCTGGATTCCGGAATCAGCTTCATACAGATCCAATCATGCTTTCCATTTTCCATACTCAAAGCACGACGATATTCAAAATCAATACGCTGCCCGGAAATGACGCTGCGCAAGGCTCGTCGTACAGCGGTACGGGTACTGGACAAAATCGGATTCTGCTGAATAGCCTGTCGCAGAAGTTTGGAAAAGAAAACTGCCAATGCCCTGTCAGAGGACCTGAATGGACGAGATCCTTCAAAAACAGTCAGACATCCTAAGTATTCTTCCTGATCGAAAATATTTACAGAGAGAGAACGCTTTCCCTGTAATTCCAGCAACAGAGGTTCGCGAACATAGTTGGACATATCATGCAGAGACAGAAATGTTGCCATTTTCTCAACATCGAAAGATTGCGTATCCAATTGCAATCCCAATTGTTTTTTCAGGTACTCTTCCTCCGTCACTCCCAGATAGCGAAAATCCGAGCCTATAAGCAGCATTGGATTTTCAAAGATGCCTCTGCTGGCATCCAGCATTTGAGACAAAGCTGCACCATGGCGCAGGATGAACCAGAGCCTTTCCTCCCAGGTATCATATTGATTGAATACCTCCTGCACCAAATTGAATATTCGAAAAATGTCCTGGCTGCCATGTATAAGAATAACGCTGCACCGCTCATAGTAGGCATTAAGATTCCAGTGTTCTCCCAAACATACCAGACAGACATTTTCTCCCAACTCTGGTGTCTGTGGTAAATGATCTGCAGAACAGACATAGACACTATTTTCCTCAAAGGACTGAGATCGATCCAGATAAAATTCCGGTCGGTTCAAGATCAGTGTACTGTTCTTCCTGCCATGAAACAAAACTCCTGTCAGTTCTTCTTTCAGCCTCCAATAAAGAATATCCGCGCATAACTTCATAACCAGCCTCCCAAATTATTCTAAAAATATTATAATTTTTCAAAAAAAAGCTGTCAAGATATCACCCATACGTTTTGTATGGGTGGCATCTGTGTTTTATATGCATTATTCACAAATAATGGCCATATAAATTGTATGGTTTTTTAGAATACAAATTGTATGTAAAGAAGAAGATAAAAACCATCTTTTTGTAGAATGTTCGATGCAGTATTTTTTGACTATAATAAATCAAAACAAAAGTAGACAGGAGGTATACCATGCTAAAAGAAAAACTGGAGACGAAAAAATGCTTTTCAACTGCCTGGGGCAGACTAATTACGGAGGAAGAAGCCTATCGACAGCTGAATCGCCAAATTGCCGCTATGACTGCCAATCTTTTTCAGGTCATGCGCATTTTTGAACCTAACTGGGAAAAACGCACCGCAGCCATCTGCAATATTGCCAATATGATGAATATGGCAGTTGCAGGAAGCCCCGATGAACAGAAAAACTATGTTAATGCTGCTCTCTATGAAGCATTTAACATCCCGGAGCTTTGTGAAAAATCCAGCTGGCTTGGTGGCATTACCGGTGACTCCGGCGATGAATGGGAAAATATGGCCGGTCGAGTAATACAGTTTACCCGAAATCGAGTGGAAAAAGAGCTGGATACCTGTCCCTGGGATATTGTGGGCAGCGAACTGTGCAATATGACCACCAGTATGTTCACTGCAAACTTCGATCTGGCTTCTTCCAACGGAACAGAAAACGAAGTGGCACTGAATATGTGCCAGGCACGAGGCTGTGGTAACAAGCACTGTCGTGTCGTGGCAGAACGACGGGATGTCTATGGACTGCCGAAGCAGGATTGGCTGGAACATATGCAGCAACCTGTAGATCCTATTCATGATACGCCTCGAGAACGCATGGTCAAAGATGGTCAGTGTCTGCGTAATGGTCAATACACACAGAACTTCGGCGAGGAAACATCGCTGGAAAAAGCATATCACTGGGTTGCGCAAATGGGCTGGGTATGGTCTATCCAGTTCCCAATGATGGCTATTAAAGAGATGGCGCCTGATGAAGATGAATTCATGCGAGTATTCCGCATTATCTTTGCTACTGCCGGTAAAAATCAGTTTATCGATCCCTTTGCAAAAGAAGGTCTGCGGAGTTTTCTGGGCATTCCTCATGATATGGACGAGAACGACGGCCGTATTCTCGGCGGATATATCCGCTATATGCTGGACGTACAACAGGTCCCCTATGAGATGGTTCGCTGGACCAAGGATGAAACCTGGATCAAGGTCAAATCAGAGGACTTTACTGCCCGTTATGAGATGGCACCTCTGGATGAACTGGTAGATGCCTACGAGGCACAGTGGAATGGTGCAGCTAAAACGCTGGTCAGCACGGAATGGTCCTGTGTAATCGAAAATCGTGACGAAGAAGAAATGTACATCAAGGTCATCCGCAAGGAAGACTCGCGAATGCTGTAAAGGAGGAGGACAAAATATGCTGTTTAGAGAAGATAACGTCGCACGTGCAGACGCTGATGCTATACGTAAGGGTGTGGGATTTTACCGCTGGACACACGATATCGTAGAGATTACCGGCAAAGACGCACTGGAGGTTCTTCAAAAGATTTATATCAGCAACATTTCCAAAGTTGCTGTCGGACGTTCAAAATACACTGCATCGCTGGATGAAAACGGTGAAATCATTGACGATGTGATCGTCATGCACATGGCAGATGGTCTGTACTGGGTCTCCGACCTCTATGGACCACGTTTGCTACCGTGGATTGAGAAGCACAAAGGTACAGCTGATATTCAGACAAAAATCATCACCTATGACTGGGATATGTATGCCATACAGGGACCTGATAGTATCAATGCGATGAATGCCATGTTAGATAAACCGATTGACGAACTCAAACGGTTTGGCATCTGCGAGCGTAAGATTGGCGATATTCCTGTCTATATTCACCGTTCCGGCTTCACCGGTGAAAATGGCTATGAAATCTATTCTGCATTTGATAAGAGTGCAGAAATTCACAATTTAGCACTGAAAGCTGTCGAAGCTGTCGGAGGACGTGAACTTCAAACTCTTGAAGTCTATGTCCGATCTATCCCAATGGAAAAAGGCTTCGCGCTCAAACAGGACTTTAAGCACCTGAGTCCATATGAGTGTGGACTCGGATGGGCCGTTGCCGCTGATAAAGATTTCATTGGTAAAGAGGCAGCACTGGCGCGTAAAGAACATCCGAAATATCGTATGGTCGGTCTTGAATTTTCACGTGAATCAACAGAAGATATCTCCATCTGGGAGCGTGTATACTGGTACGGTGTGGAAGTCGGCCGCTGTGCACAGACAATCTACGGCTATACAGTCGACAAAAACATTGGTTTTGCCACCGTCCGCGCTGACATACCCGATGGTGCGGAGCTGACCGTTGGCTGCAATGATTCTCCGGCCATCGTGGTAAACAAAGTTTTCTGCTGAGAAAGGAGGACATTATGGGAAGATTAGATGGAAAAGTCTGTATCGTAACAGGTGCATCTGCAGGTATCGGCCGTGCCACAGCAGAACTGTTCTGCCGTGAAGGTGCCAAGGTCGTGGCGGTTGCTCGCCGCGAAGAGCGTCTTAGAGACCTGGCCGAAGAATGCAGCGAACTACCTGGCGAGATAATCTGGCATGCAGGTGATGTCGGTGATCCGGCAACTGCTGTAAACATGGTAAAAAAAGCAGTGGAGACATTCGGAAAACTGGATATCGCCGTAAACGATGCCGGTATCATGGATGACAACACCGCTATTGCGGACATGTCTGACACAATGCTTATGGAAACATTCCGCATCAACACATTTGGTCTCATGTATGGAATGCGTGAAGAATGCAGACAGTATCTTGCACAGGGCAACGGTGGCGTAATCGTCAACATCTGCTCCGTCGGCGCAACACACCAGACTTCCGGTGCTGCCTACTGTGCAAGCAAGGGTGCTGTGCTGGCAGCAACAAAAAACACAGCATTCATGTACATGGAAGAAGGCATCCGCTGTAATGCACTTTCACCCGGTGGTGTCGTAACTGACATTCCTCTGGTCATGCCTCCTTCCGACGAGTTCGGCTTTGGCCGAACCAGCATGCTGCTGAACTTCTCCGGTGAGCTTGCTATGCCGGAGGACTTGGCTGACGCAATCCTGTTTCTCGCAAGCGACCAGTCCCGCTATGTTAACGGTGAAGAACTTAAATGTGACGGCGGCTGGACATGTTTCTAAAAAATAAGGGAGGATATATATGAGTCTCACCGAGCGACACAACAACAGAAAATATCATCCGCATCAATGCAATTGGAACCGTCAATATGGTCAAAGGTGAGTTTTTCCGCGCTGGTCTGGCCTATGCCATGTCTAAAAAGTTTGTGATCTACTTCACACAGAAAAATGTTTCCAGATTTGAGTTCAAAAAAAGAAACAGTCTCCAAATTGGAGACTGCTTCTTTTTTGAAGATTATTCGATTGCCTGAAGCTCTTTTTCCAGTTCTTCCAGATGTGGTTTCAAAAATGCCGACTGCGGGAAAGATGCCAGTTTCCGTAAGGTCAGACCACCAACCAGTTTCATCTGTGGATTTTTTGAAGCGTCAGGGCTGTACTTATCCAGAACTGCTGACGCTTCCGGATTTTTCAGGATATCCTTTACTTTGCTGTCAAGTGAAAATGCCATAACACTTACCTCCTGCCGTATATTTTATGGTAATATTATACAAAACATCGGGCAGGAATCATAGCCTACAAAGTGCATGTTTTACAATCATCTTAATCCTTCACTCTAACGGTTATCCAGTTTTCCATATTTTTTCCAATCCAGTTTCCATTACATTTCACGCCTCCTCCGATTTCACATAACCAGACTGTTTTTCTTACTCTGTTTATGATAAAATCACAGTAACTTCAGAAACTTTCCCATTGTTTTCTTTTTACCGGAGGATTTTTCAATGCAGGAAATACATCATTTTTTTCACTCATTATTCAGTCTCACCCTTGATTTTCGTGTCCGGCTGTTTAATATCCTGGCTTTAGGAGGCACTGTGATCAGCCTGATCATGGCCCTTCTCAGTCTCGGAACTGGTTCCTGGGGAAATGTCCTGATCAACATTGTGCTGGTCGCAGTCTCAGGAGGACTTTTTCTTTATTCCTATTACAGTGGGAAATATCAGCGATGCTATCTGATCACCATTGTCATGATTTTTCTGATCGTTTTTCCGGTGATGTTTTTTACCAGCGGCGGATATCATGGCGGTATGCCGGCCTTCTTCGTGTTTGCCATTATTTTTACCGTGCTGATGCTGGAAAAAAGACGGGCTCTGATCGTTTCTCTGCTGGAGATTGTCCTATATATAGGACTGTGTCTGGTCGCATACCATTTTCCGCACTTTGTAACTCCTTTTGCCACGGAAGCAGACCGGCTGGCAGATATTCTTCTGGCATTTGTCTCTGTAAGTACTGTCTGCGGCATTGTTCTCTATTTTCATCTGAAGGAATACAACCAGCAGCAGCTCCTTCTAGAGGAACAGAACCGGCGGCTGCGCTCCCTTGACAATGCCAAGTCTACTTTCCTGACCACCGTTGCCCACGAGATCAAAAATCCTCTGAGTTCCATCTCCCTCCATGCCCGGGACACCTCCGAGCTCCTTGCGGAAGAACCTCTGGATTTCTCTCTTATGCAGGAAAATCTCCATACCATTGAACAGTCGGTAATGCGGATCGACCGGATCGTGCTGGATTTGATGGATACCGTTTCCATTGAGCAGGGACGGCTGGCCCTTTCCCTTGTACCATCAGATCTGGGAGCACTTTTACATTCTGTAAAAAAAGATTTCAGCAGTCATCCAAGTTCCGGGAATAACCAGCTGGTCCTTACGATACAATCTGACCTCCCGGAAATCTCTGCAGACTCTGAACGGCTGATCCAGGTTATCACCAATCTGATCTCCAATGCAGAGCGTCACACCCAAAACGGAACCATCACCATTTCCCTTACAGGTGAACCGGGCTGGCAGACCATCTGCGTCTCCGACACCGGAACCGGCATGTCAGAAGAAATGCGAAAAAACGCACTTAAGGGTTATGTTTCCGCAGATAAAGATTACTGGCGACACGGCATAGGCCTCTATGTCTGTCATCAGATCATCACTGCCCACGGCGGCAAAATATGGCTGAAAAGCAAAGAAGGCGAGGGAACTCAGGTGTTCTTCTCACTTCCGGAGGAGGTATCATAAATGAATGAAAAGAAATCGCTTATCCTTATGGTTGAGGATGAAGAACAGGTGCTGAATACCAACTGCCGGATGCTACGGCGCCGTGGCTACGATGTCCGCACTGCACAGACAGTCTCCGAAGTCTGTCATCAGCTTGAAGAACAGCTGCCGGATCTTCTCATCCTGGACATTATGCTTCCGGACGGAAACGGCTTGGATATCTGCCGCCACTTCCGCGAAAAAACCATGAACCCTGTTCTTTTTCTCACAGGAAAAAGCGATATCCGCGATAAGGTAGAAGGGCTTCAGCAGGGAGGCGACTATTATCTCACCAAACCTTATAATTTTGACGAATTTCTGGCCGTGATCCAGATGCTTCTGGAACGCCAGAAACGAATAGAAGAAAAAATAAAAGAAAAATTTCAGGCTTCCCACCAGATCACCATCGGAAGCCTGCGGCTGGATCTTTCGGACGGCCATGCATATCTCAATAATGCCGACACAGGTCTTACCCGTACCGAATTCTCCCTGCTGCGTCTCCTTGCCGAAAACCAGGAGAAGGTTTTTTCTGCAAAGGAACTCTATGAAGCAGTATGGGGCAGCTGTGCGGGAACAGATACCAGCACGGTACGACGGCATATCTTTAACTTACGGGTTAAGATCGGTGCCGAGGATACCGATGAATATGACATTGTCTCGGTTTATGGTAAGGGATATCTTTTTACCTGCCGGTAAATGTCTCTTTTTCTTCACATTTCTGAATATCAGAATCTGTCTGTTACAATATACTTAACAGACAAGTTCTTTTTATCAGGAGGTGCCTATGCATAAAAAAATCTTATTTCTTTTAACAGGCTTGATCGCTCTTTCCATATCTGCAATCCCAGCCCTCGCTTCTGACCCTCCAACTGATGATGGTCAGTACATCTGGCAGGATGAAAACGGAGATTACTGGTACCGCAATGGTTCCGAGGATGAATATATCGGCGAAGGTAATTATGCCCCTGATCCGGATTCCGGTGAACTGATGGAAGGCAACGATGCCGGCTGGACCGAACAGGACGGTTATTTTGAACCTCATTATTATTATGAGGATGGCAGTGTGTGGCTGGAGGACGCTACCGGAACCACTTATATTGGCTCCAGAGATAAATACTATATTGATGACTACGGCAATCTTCAGGAATATTCCGAATCAGAAGCTGCTTCCTCCTCCGGGGATTCTTCAGAAGAATACTCTAAATCAGAAAAGCGTGGCGAACTTCATATGCGGGTTGGATTCACTGCTGATGATACGATCAGAGAATCCATGCCTGAAAAAGAAAGTTATTTCGAGCAACGTTCCGTAAATGAGGGAAAAAGTACTGCCTTTGCTTTAAAAGTAGCTAATTCTTCTCTGGAGGATTCTTCCCTGAAGGGTTTTCTGGCAGAATACTATCCGGTAAAGGGTGAGATCATCACTCAAAAGGATCTTACCTTTGAATCTTATCCTGCTACGAAATATCAATATTTAACCGCAGTCAACGAAGAAGAAAAAAATGTTGATGCGCTTGTATGCCAGACTGACGATTATACATTTGGACTTTTTATCCTGACTCCGTCAGACGCCTATGATAAAGCTGCTGAAAAGAAAGCTACAGAGCTGATCAAATCCATAGATTTCATTTACGCAGAGTCTGTAGATATGGCCATGACGGATTACTTCCAGGTTCTTACTCCGGAGCGTTGGAAATATCTCTGCCATTATGAAACGACCGAAACCGAAAATGGTGGATATAAACTGACTTATTACAATGAGGATGTTCCTGTGCTGACCCTGGAAGCCAGATATTACGATGGCGAAGACCAGCCTCTGGACAGTGTATGGCAGGGCTATCTCGGCCGTATCGAAACAGTCGATGGCAAAAAATACGATCTTCTTTCCACCATCAGCCAGTACTCCGAGGATGCCTCTGACGAATGGAAGGAAATGTATGACACCTATCTGGATACCATAAACGGAATCCGCATGATGGATGGCTGTTCCCTGACCGAAGGAAGCCATACCTGATTTCCCTTGCCCCTCTGCCGTTATTTTGCAGACCGGAAAATCTATAGCTGTATCTCAACCGCAAAAGACACATCATATTTACACAAAAGAAGCTGCAGAACTTGAGTCTTCATTGTTCTGCAGCTTTTTTGTATTTTAAAATCACATTCTGCGTTCTTTTGTATTCCTGCTCTCTTCGGTGCTGATCCCGTATGGTAACAGTTTTGTCATGAATCGGATTCCTGAGAGTTTTTTCATAATTGTGATTCATTAGTGTCTCACCTGCTTTGTAATGGGGCGTTGGTGCCGCGCCTACCAACGAACAGCAATATTTCCATGCACTTCCGTGAATCCCAGGCTGCCACTGATACTGTTTCGGAATAGGCATATTGTAACGCATATAATGTGCATATTCGTGTTTGTAAAGATCCATTCTGTCTTCTTTACTGAGTGGATTCTTTACGGCATATCCTATAAAAAACAGCGAAAAATGAAAATGTTCTTTCTGCCCGTGTCCATTTTGATTATAAGACCCCAATGAGTCCGTATCAAACCCAAAAGTAATCGGCACTTTTGCTCCCTGAAGATGAAATTTCTTATCTAATTCTCTGTATAACGCACGAATCTGCGCTATAAGAATCGGTGTTTCTTTCTCAAGTATTGCACGAAGGCCTTCACAAGTATTATAATCTGTCTGCATTATTTCACATTCCTGCCTATATTTCTATTTCTTCTTTACGTGTTTATAAGTCTTTTACAAACTCCACTGCATTTTGGATAT
Organism: Blautia sp. Marseille-P3087; assembly: GCF_900120195.1. GTDB lineage: Bacteria > Bacillota > Clostridia > Lachnospirales > Lachnospiraceae > Blautia_A. Next base: position 3,122,448 of record NZ_LT635539.1, on the reverse strand, counting down.
CTTTATCATCCGGATGTCCTTTTGCAATACCTCCAACCAGTTTGAAGGGACCAAATGTATCATATCCTTTGCATCCAAATTTCCCTACTACGCTGGCATGTTTTTTATCCAGAATCTGCTCTATGGATCTATAATTCGCACTTCCACCATAAGTGCAGATCAGGAATACCTTTTTGTCATCTGACAAATTCTTTTCTGCAAATTTTAATATCGACTGATGAAATTTCGAAAAATAGATTCCTGATGCAAACCCGATCATATCATAACTTCTCAGATCTGCATCTGACTGTTTTACTGCATCAATCAAATCAACCTGACATCTTTCTGCTATGCTTTTTACTATTTTTTCTGTATTTCCATGATGTACCGATGCAAATATGATTGCTTTTCTCATATCTATACCCTTTCTATCAGCTCAACAATAGAATTATACCATCATTTGTTATCTTGTAAATCTGTTTCATTACAAGCAATCAACTCAAAATGATTTCGATTTGTTTTTATAAAGCCTTCTTTTTGTAACTTTGATATCTCTGTAGACATTGCTGCACGATCAATACAAAGATAATCTGCCAGCTGCTGCCGGTCAAACGGAATATCAAACGATAACGATGAATGTCTGATGGATTCTGCTGACACTTTTACACCTGGATATCAAAAACATTCGTCTTGATCCTTCTCTTCCGGCATTCCTGTCTCCTAATATTCTGAACTATCTGGTGGAAAATTATGGTATTGCACCTATCACCACACCGAAAGAAAACATCAAACCACTGATGAACCATTAAAAGTGCTTTTTATATCAAAAAGGCGTGCAAGTCTCACTCCTCACACGCCCTAATAATATCCATATTCTTCCTTTAATACCTTTTAACAATTATCCCCATTCCAGTTCATTCTGTCCGATATTCCATAGTCCTGCCATGGCAGATGAATAGTCTTTTAATCATAATTTTCGTTTTCTCCATCATCAATATACTTTATTTTGTATAAACTGTATTCCCCTTTGCAATTACTTCAACAAGCTGAAGTTCCGCGTCAAGAATACAAAGATCAGCATCATAGCCTTCTTCAACCTTACCTTTTCCTTTGAGACGAAGAATTTCTGCTGGATTAGATGTAATTGTAGAAATAGCTATTTCTAAAGGAATTTCTGTTTTAAATACACATTCCTTTACTTCCTTCAGAAGGCAGCTGGACCGTCCAACACCCATTCCAAGAAATTCTCCATCACTACTGTACATCGGAAGGCTCCCCTGTCCATCAGAAGAAATTGTCATGCGGTCAGGATTTACTCCTGCATCTAACATCCGTTTGATACCATTACATACACGTACCTCATCACAGATAGTTTCCCAATAATCAATATCTTCATTTCCGGTAAAGTCTACTGCTCCGCCTTTCAGCGCATACTCAATTGACTTGCCAAAAAGCATCTCATTTCGATTGATATGTGTTGGCAGTATTTGAGAAACCGGTATCTCTGTCTCATCTACTACTCGTTCAATAAGATCTAAGCATCTCGGACTGTCACCAAGATGAACATTTACAATACCAGCTTTCCCGGAAAGAACACCACCAAGTCTTGTATCCGCAATGACACGTGTAAATTCCTCAAAAGTCGGCTGTGAAGAACGATGATCAGAAATCGCGATTTCTCCAGTTCCAATGATTTCCTGAATCATCATAATATCTTTCACAATACTGTCAGTCAACGTGCGAACCGGAATCTGATAACTGCCCGTATAACAGTATGCAGACATTCCCTGCTCATTCAATCCTTTTGTCTTTGCAACCAGTGCGCACATATCACGGCCAATTCCATCTGTTCCAAGGCAGCCAACAACTGTTGTGACTCCAAACTTCGTAAGTCCTTCCATAGTTGCTTCCGGAGTACGATTGGCGAATCCACCTTCGCCACCGCCTCCGAGTACATGAACATGACTATCAATGAATCCCGGAGTTAAAAGTAACCCCTCTCCATTAATCATTTCTGCCTCAGCAAGAAATCCGTCTGCGGATATGGAACCTGCATCTTTAATCTTAACAATCTTATCATTGATTGTAAGTACATCTTTTTTCCCCAGATGCTGTGGGGCATAAACATCAATATTCTGAATTAATTTCATCATAAATCACTCCCAATTGTCAGATGCATGTTTTAGAATCCAATTCCAACTGCAATAAGAATTGTAATGATTGCACCAATCATTAAGACGCCAAGGAATTTCCACATGAATTTAATCCAGTTAGACCACTCAATCTTTGCAATCGCAAGAGATCCGATCAGACATCCGGATGTAGGAACAATCAGGTTTGTAAATGCATCACCAAGCTGGAATGCAACTACTGCTGTCTGACGTGAAACACCTAACAGGTCTGACAGTGGAGCCATGATCGGCATTGTGATCGCAGCCTGTCCTGTTCCGGAGACAACGAAGAAGTTGAATACGGACTGAAACAGATACATAAGTACTGCTGCAACTGCCCCTGAAACTCCAGACAGTGCATTTGAAATATTATACATAATTGTATTGATAACTGTAGGTGTTGTCGGATCAGATCCACCAAGAACCTGCATGATACCCTGTGCCATAGCAACAACAAGTGCAGCACCGATCAGATCTTTTGCTCCATCTTTGAATGATGTTGCGATATCATTCAGTTTCATATCGTTCAGTTTAAAGATAACTCCGATCACACCGGAAACAATTCCCATAATGAAGAACTGTGTAGCAATCTCTGGCATGTAATATCCTTGAGTCATAACTCCCCAGATTACCCATACTACTGTAACAGCCAGTGCCAGAAGAACTAAAATGTGTCCAAGACCAAATGAATGTCCTTCGTCAATTCCTGTTTTTTCATTCTGCTCACGGAAATATGCATCCGTCTTATATGCGATTGAAATTGTCGGAGTCTTTTTGATCTTTGATGCATAGAACATAGTCATTCCGCAGCCGAGTGCTGTAAATACTACCCACATTACCATACGAAATCCTGCTCCGGAGAATACGTCAATACCTGCAATACCCTGTGCAATACCTACAGAGAATGGATTCATCCAAGATGAACCGAAACCAATCTGTGTTGCAACATAAGTAACAAGAACTGCAATCACTGAATCATATCCAACTGCTACAAACAATGGACAAAGAATCATGGTAAACGGAAGTGCTTCTTCTCCCATCCCAAAAACTGCTCCACCAAGAGAAAACAGTACGAAAAGTACCGGAATCAGTAGTTTTTCTGCTCCCTTTGCCTTACGGATCAATCCAATCAATCCGGATTCAATCGCACCTGTACGGATCATGATACCGAATGCACCACCTACTACCATAAGAAATGCGATAATCTCGATTGCAGAACTATTTACAATTCCGTTATACATATAGTTGAAGAATCCAGTTCCGCCATCTCCACTAAAGAGTGCTACTCCTTCTGTTACTACATTTCCTGCATCATCTGTCAGATACTGGAAACTTCCATCTTTGATTACTGTACGGGTTTTCTCAACACCATTGATCATATATGAAATATCCTGTGTTTCGTAGAATCCCTTTGGTACAAGAAATGTCAGAAGTGCTGCGACAACAACTACAAAAAAGATGATAATGTAGGTATCAGGCACCTGGAATCCCTTGTTAAAAGACTTTAACCCTTTTCCTTCTCTTTTGCTCATTTTTAAGTTTCCCTCCCATTTTTGATATACAATATTAGTTTACCATAAAATGTTTAAAATCTAACTAAAAATTTTCATATTTTATGTCAATATCAAACATCTCCCTGCAAATTGTTTTTCCACATACTGTTTTGAAAATATTACGATATGCTTTTAGAGCTGCTTCTTTCGATAAGCCATCCTCCATAATATTAACCAGAAAATCAGCCTCCACCAATATCTGATAATCAATTTCATTAATATTATTATATGTATGGTGATGTGCGATCAAATACTGAACACGCTCAGATATATCTTTCTCAAATCCCAGTTTTTCAAGCAGCCTTTCTGCTATTGCAGGGCCTTCTTGCTCCTGTAATTTTCCATTGCAATTTCCATATTTTTCTTCGCAGAAATGAATTCCAATATCATGTGTCAAAGCTGCCGCTTCAATGATAAACAAACATTTTTCATCTACATTCTCCGTTTCTGCTATCAATTTTGCATAGCTATGCACTTTGCAAAAATGTTGAATTCTCTTTGTATCCCCTCTGTATAATTCAATCATTGCCAAATGTAATTTATTGATCATTTAAAGTTTCCTCCTCTTGCACATATAATAGCCTTCTAATTAATTTTATATTTTCCGTGATATATATCATATTCTTATTCTTGAATCCGCATCATTAGAGAAAATCAATTCAAAATGATTTCGATTTGTTTTTATAAAGCCTTCTTTTTGTAACTTTAATATCTCGTTATCAGTAAGACCTTTAAAAAATGGGCTGTTTCTTAGAATATGTAAATATTTTTCCAAAATCGTTCCTCCTGTTGGAAATCAAACATACAAGTTGTATTTATCATACTATAATTCCAGCAGAAACAAAAGTTAAATGCTATTGACGGAGGAAAAAAATGAAAGGTAACTTTAATTGGTTGTCCAAAATTAGATCAGGTGGATTATAGTGAGAAACTGACCTGGATTATTCAAAACAACAATATTCAAAGTGTGACAATTGTAAGAATGGAAGTTCCATGCTGTGGTGGACTGGAAATGGCGGCAAAAAAGCACTTCAAAGCAGTGGAAAATTCTTACCATGGCAGGTTATAACGATAAGTATTTATGGAAATATTATAGAATAAAGGAGGATACAACAATGAATAAAAAAATGTTTTGTTATCAATGTGAACAGACAGTGGGATGTACCGGCTGCACAGGAAATGCCGGTGTCTGTGGAAAAAAGGCGGATACAGCTAAATTACAGGACGAACTGACAGGTGCGTTGATTGGTCTTGCAAGAGCTGTCGATGGCGCAGAAACTATTTCCCAAAGTACCGGACAGGTCATAATCGAAGGGCTGTTTACTACAGTTACAAATGTAAGTTTTGATGATGCAGCAATCAGAAATATGATACAAAAGGTCAGAGCTGAGAAAGAAAGACTGGTTCCTGACTGCGGCAACTGTCAGTCACCGTGCGGTAAAACAGACGAATACGATATGCAGCAGCTGTGGAATGCCGACGAAGATATCCGCTCTTTAAAGTCTCTTATTCTATTCGGAATTCGTGGAATGGCAGCCTATGCCTACCATGCAAGTGTTCTGAATTACGAAGATGCCGAAGTAAATCGTTTCTTCTGCGAGGCATTATTTAAGATTGGGTATGAAGAAAGTGCGGAGACTCTGCTTCCTACCGTACTGAAAGTAGGAGAAATCAACCTGAAGTGTATGGCACTTCTTGATAAGGCAAATACAGAAACCTATGGAACGCCAGAACCAACCGATGTTACTCTTACGATAGAAAAAGGACCTTTTATTGTCGTGACCGGTCATGATCTGAAAGATCTGCAGCTTTTACTTGAACAGACAGCGGGAAAAGGAATCAACATCTATACTCATGGTGAAATGCTCCCTGCCCATGCCTATCCACTTTTAAAAAAATTCTCACACTTAAAAGGGAATTTCGGAACCGCATGGCAGAATCAGCAGAAAGAGTTTGATCATATTCCGGCTCCGATTCTCTATACCACCAACTGTCTGATGCCGCCAAAAAACAGCTACGCTGACAGAGTATTTACAACAGAAGTGGTTGCTTTCCCAGGTACGGTTCATATCGACGAGAAGAAAGATTTTACGCCGGTCATTGAAAAAGCGCTGGAACTGGGTGGTTACAAAGAAGATCAGATACTCACAGGCATCAATGGCGGAACAACAGTGACAACCGGTTTTGGTCATGCTGCTATCCTGTCCCATGCAAATACTGTAATAGAAGCTGTAAAATCAGGTGCGATCCGCCATTTCTTCCTTGTTGCCGGCTGTGATGGTGCTAAACCGGGACGAAACTATTACACCGAATTTGTGAAACAGACACCTTCTGACAGTATCATCCTCACCCTGGCATGTGGCAAATTCCGTTTCAATGATCTCAATCTGGGAGAAATTGGTGGTCTGCCACGACTGATGGATATGGGCCAGTGTAATGATGCTTATGGTGCGATTCAGGTTGCCGTAGCACTTTCGAATGCATTTGGATGTTCTGTAAATGAGCTTCCGCTTTCCTTCGTTCTCTCCTGGTACGAACAGAAAGCAGTCTGCATCCTGTTAACGCTCCTGCACCTTGGTATTAAAAATATCCGTCTTGGTCCTTCACTTCCGGCGTTTTTGTCTCCTAATATTCTGAATTTTCTGGTGGAAAATTATGGTATAGCACCTGTCACCACACCAGAAGAAGACATCAAAGCACTGATGAACCATAGCAAATAAATTTTTCAAAACCTTTGTACAATCAACAAAGCCGATACTGGATCCCAAAATTCTGTATCGGCTTTTAAGAACAAACATAGAGCCCAGAATTATAGCTTCAAGGCACTGGCCTGCAAGGAAATTTGCAAATGTCCTATATGTCAGGGAGCATATTTTCAGAAATGCCTCTGCTTTTTGTCTTGAGATAAAAGCAAATATCACTTTTCTTACCTGTATATATAGTCTTTCTTTCTGAAAAAGAATATAACATGCAAAAGAATTTCCTGAAAAATCATCCGGAAGATATGCTAAAACTTTTCGTGCTATATCATTATCATCAGTGCCACTCCAAATTTTCCACTTTTAACCCTACTTTTTTGCAACATTTCATAATCACGTCTCTTGCTGGAATCCGGACATCTCCATGGCCGCATACATTTGCCAACGGCATTTCCAATGAATTCATCAGCCATACCAAAGCCATATATCCATCTTCATTACGCTTCAAATTCCGCTGTTATGTAATATCCCTGCGGTGTATGCTCGATATTGGTTACAATGCCTTCTTTTGCCTTAATGCGGTCTGCATTTTTGTAGCAGCCGGACATTGCAACGGCCGGTTCTATGATATAACTGTAATTCATATAAGACTGAAATTCCGAGATCTGCACTTTATCTCCGATTTCCAGAAGTCCCGGTCTCTCCATCTTAAATTTTTCCTGACGCATGATCCAGTTCCTCCTTTCATGATTTGTTACTGATTATTCAATCTCTCTGGATCTTTCCCTTTTTGTATTTTGTCTGAATAAGCCATTTCTGATCGATAACTTTAAGGTCTTCTCCGAAGCGGATATGAAGCGTCACAGAGCCCGGCTGCTGTTCTATTTTTTCTATTATTCCCTCACCGAACTTCGGGTGATCGACGCTTTCCCCTGTTTCATATTTTATGATCACATTCTGAGTTCTTCTGTATTCCTGCTCTCTTCGATGCTGATCCCGTATAACAACTGTTTTGTCGTGAATCGGATTCCTGAGAGTTTTTTCATAATTATGATTCATCAGTGCCTCGCCTGCTTTGTAATAGGGAGTTGGTGCCGCACCAACTAACGAACAGCAGTATTTCCATGCACTTCCGTGAATTCCCGGCTGCCACTGATACTGCTTCGGCACAGACATGTTGTATCTCATGTAATGTGCATATTCGTGTTTGTAAAGATCCATTCTATCTTCTTTACTGAGCGGATTTTTCACTGCATATCCTATAAAAAACAGTGAAAAATGAAAATGTTCTTTCTGCCCGTGTCCATTCTGATTATAGGATCCCAATGAATCCGTCTCAAATCCAAAAGTTATAGGCACTTTTGCTCCCTGAAGATGAAATTTTTTATCTAATTCTCTATACAACGCACGAATCTGAGCAATAAGAATCGGTGTTTCTTTCTCCAGTATTGCCCGGAGCCCTTCGTAGGTATTGTAGTCCGTCTGCATTATTTTACATTCTTCTCCTCATTCCACTGAAAATATCAAAATCTTTTCCCGGGTATTTTTACCCTCAAATAGATCTTCTGTGCTGATCTCATCATAAAACATCAACTGTTCTTCGGTCATCAGACAGCTTACATACTCTTCTGACGGATAATAGAAAAACAGCAAAATTTCTCTCGGATTTTCATAATACGATTCGTAAATTCTTGCCAGCACTTTCCGCAAAATTTCTACCGAAAACGGATTAAAAAAATAGCATCTGTCCACCTCTGTCGGTACCGGATAATCTTCTGCACTGACAGGTTCAAAAATAATCCTTTTTCCTGACACCGCATGTTTCACATTTACTTCTGCAGCTTTAAAAATCCGTTCATCATATTCTACCCCAATGGATCTGCATCGTGTCTGATAAGACAAATAAAAACAGACGCGCCCCTTTCCGGTTCCATAATCAAGCAGCACATTTTTCTTGCCGATCAGCCCACTGTGTGCCAGCCGCTCCAGTACACAATATTGCGTCGGCTCATATGGATAACGATACTGATCCGAATGCGAATCATCCCGTCCGGTCGTTTTTATTTTTAATAACCTGTCCCATTGTGTTTCATTTTGATCCATAAAAAGCTCCTTGCTGTCTTTATTTCGCCATAAAATTTAAAATCCGCTCTATGTATGCCTTCACAGTCCTATCATCACTTCCGAAAATTTCATGTTTGCTTTCCGCTATGTAAACATACTCACAGGAAGTCTTCCCTCGCCGCTGTATCTTCTTTGCAAATTTTTGCATTGTGCGGACTGAAACAAATGCATCTTTTTCCGCCTGAAAAACGATAACCGGTGCAGCAAGTTTTTTCCATCCATAATATTGCAAATACCAGCTCATTTTTATGGATGCCAGCAACCAGCCATAGGAAGCTGCACTTGTCTGAATATCTTTGCACCGTTTGCGGATTTCATTGTATCTTGTAAATCGTGCTTCTGACACAGCCGCACTTGTTTCAAGAGTTTCATTTCCCTCGTATGGCTTCTGTCCAATCACATATTTCTTCGCTCTTCCCACAAGACATTCCGTCTGTGCGATTGCAACAGTCAACGGCCACGGCACATTTCCCGTAAGTGGCCGGATCATCGGCGAACTCAGTATGATTTTCTGAAATAGATCCGGTTCCCACGCAGCGGCAATCGTACCGATTGCACCGCCCATCGAATGAGCGAACAAAAAACGGGGAAGATTCGGATATCTTCTTACTGTATGATGGCATATTTTCAAAAAATCCCGTACAAAACGTTTCCATGTATCAATATGTACTAACGACGGATCCTCTGTAAGCCGGTAACTTAAACCGTGTCCCGTATGCTCCGGTATGCATACATGATAACCTGCTTTCAGGAAATAGTAAACCATCTCATCATATTTTGGTACACCTTCGGTAAAACCGTGACTGACGATCACCACACCTTTCGGCCTTTCCGTCTCATAAAATTTAACATGAAGTTTCGCTGCCCGAGTTGTTTTTCCCTGTCCGTCTTCCTTTGCTCCAGTAACAAACTTGTCCCGGCAGTGTTCTGCCAGATATGGTTCTACTTCATTTCGCATTGCATATTCATAATTTTCTTCCTGTATGATTTTCATATTCGTATACTCCAGATTTTTGCACCACTTCTTTTATCCCTGCTGTTGTTTTCCACAAATAATGCCGTTGATTTTTTTCTCATTGTAAAATACCAGTATGATTCCTCCGATACAACAGAACACCGCCGCACCAAAAGCCGCCATGCGATATCCCGTTCCGTCTCCTGACCCAATGGTAGAAACGGCTGTAAAAATCAGCATAGAAAGACTCTGCCCCAGTTTGAACGCAAAGGTTCTTGCTGCATAAAACATACCTTCTCGATTGCTTCCCGTTTTTATAGAATCGCTCTGTGCAATATCCGCCACAACCGCCTGTGGAAGAATGCCGAAAATTGCTATCGGAAGTGCCGCTGCAACAGTCAGAATCACCCCCTGAACTGTCGCCGGAATAAACGATATTTTTCCCATAAATCCTGTATAGAAATAAGCGAGACTGAATACTGCAAATGCAAACAAAATCATCTTTTTCTTGCCAAGTTTCGGTGTAAGTTTATTCACCGGAACATAAAATACCAGTGATAATGCCGTCATCCCGACAAAATATAGTGTTGTCATGGTTTCCGGAAGTTTCAGAAGGCTGGTAACAAAAAAAGGCAGGCCTGTCTGAAACATAGTAAGTGCGATCCAGTAAAAAATATCCGAGCCTACAAATTTGCGAAACTCTCCGTTTCTGAATGTGGAAACAAGAGAACGAAAAGCAGATTCTTTCGCCGGAACCGTATTTACATAATCCTTTTCTCTGATACAAAAGACCGGAACAAGCATACAGATAAAAGCCACCGCTGCCATCAGAGTAAATGTAATACGGATAGCTCCAACTCTTCCAAATGTCGGAATAAAGGCTCCCCAGATCGTCGGTGCCAGATATGCCACCGCAGTTCCGGCAATAAAAGTAAACGAAATCACTGTTGAAATATTCAGTCTTTCCTGCTGTGTATGTCCAAGCTCCGGAATCAATGCATTATACGGAGTACAATAGGCAGTGATAGAAAGATAATAAGCCAGAATCATTACGAGCAAAAAGGCTGCATTGATCCAGCTGTTTTTATTTACTGGCGACCAGAAAACAAGCACCGTTGAAAGTGCCAATGGCAATGAAGCCCACTTCAAAAACGGAATCCTGCGCCCGTTCTTCGAAGTGCATCGGTCAGACCATGATGCGATCATCGGGTCCGTAAATGCATCAAAAATTCTTCCGAATGCCGTGATTCCGCCGATAATCGTAAAAATACCAAGCACAACAAGCCCCTGTGGAATAAATACCGTCTGTCCCTGGCTGATCGATGCCTGATCCGGCTGATAAAAATAAACGAGCCAGTTCGAAATAATACCGGACAACATTGCCCACCCAAACTGTCCTGCTGCAAACTGCCATATTTTTGCTGTTGTTAATTTTTTCATGTTGCACCTCCCAATAAGATGATTTTATCCTTTGATTCCTCGTAACAGTAACTCCGTGACAATCTGAAACTGTTTCTGCCCTTCGACTTCCTGATCCGAAGAAAGAATATCCCCTCCGACTGCCAGTTTTTCCATCAATGCCAATAACGTATGCATCAGCGAAAAATACATCTCATCTACAGAACAGGTAAAAAACAAGCTATTGTCTGCTAAACCTCTTTCCAGTGAATCTGTCACATATGGCTTCAACTTCAGGATTCCACTCTCATAATCCGTCAGCCTTTCTTCTGATATCTGATATTTTTTTACAAAAACATCGAACTCCTGCAAAAACTTCAAAAAAGGTTTTTCGTCCTGAAATATTTTATAAAAAATATCCAGTGTCTTCTCAATCTGCGCATAACCGGTGTTTGCCTCTTCCAGTTCCTGCAGATATTTCCTCGCAACCCTCTCCCAATATAATTCGGCAGTTTCAATCACCAGCTCTACCTTGGTAGAAAAATACCGATACACTGTAGCCGGTCCTGCTCCTGCGCGCTTCGCCACCTCTTCCATCGATGCGTCTTCCACACACTTTTCCCAGAACAACTCCATAGAAGCCCCGAGTATCCGCTCCCTGCGCTGCTGCGCCTGACGCTCCCTTGTCGAAATTGCTTTCTCTATCATTTCCAGTGCCTTCCTCTCCCCTTTGTGTAATATTTTAATGTTTTTCAATGTGATTTTTCATTTATTTCTTTATGATAGTGATACTATCATTTTTATTTTAATTATACAATGGTTTTGTTATATATTTTATATTTTTGTTTATTTTGTATATCTTGTAATTTATAAAAGACACCTGCCATTTCTGACAGATGTCAATCTTAATCAATTATATATAATGGAACAGTTATGCTTCTGTCTTGGTTCATATATTATTTCCAACTCTTCCACACATTTGGCTGGTATCCCAGTGTAGACTGTTTTCCATTTCGGACTACAGGCGTTTTAATTACCTGCGGGTTCTCGAGTACTTTCGTCAGTTTATCTTCATCCGCAATATACTTGACCAACGCAAGTGTATCTTTGTCCCTGCCTTCCCAGTTGATCATATTTTCAAGCCCGCCATTTACTTGTGCAACGGATGTAAACTCACCCTTACTCATACCTTTTTCTTTCATATCGATAAACTGATACTTAATGCCACGTTCCTTGAAAAAACGTTCTGCTTTCTTAGTGTCATTGCATTTCTTTGTGCCAAAAATCTGTATGTTCATCTTATTCTCCTAATGCTACCTATTTCACAATCCCTGTGTTGCCTCTGTATTCTTCATTGAGCTCACGCAATTCTTTTTCTCCATTAATGTACGGCTCATAATAAATTCTTTTCTGTCATTTTCTATATCTGCAATCTGCTCCTCAAGACTTTTCGTTTCTTTGAGCTCAGTCTCTTTGACTTTCAATTTGTTCTGCATATCTTGACGATATTCTTCACAATAAACATATTCTGTGTCCCAATGTTCTTTAATTTGCTTGCTCAATTCTAAAATCCATTCTCTATCTTCGCCACAATAACTCTTTTTTCTGTCGCATTTACTGATTTCTTCCTTATCTATTATACCATACGCTACAAGCATTGCTTTCCACACATCTACCAATTCATAGAAAAACGGCATTTTTAGATGAGCATCCTTTTTCTTCATTTCCTCCATCATTTCATTAATCATACCATAAACATAACATCCTCGATTGATACATACAATTTGCGCAGAAATACTTCCCGCATTTTCCGTCCATTTAATGATATTCTTTATTGCCTCAAGCATCTCCTGTTTCTTATGCCTTGCCAGAATATATTCTTCATCCAGACTTTTTTGTGAATTATCAAAAAAGAAAGAAACTCTGGTTTGATCCAGACTCGTCACACCCTCCTGTGGTCTAAAACGATAATATTCTTTTCCATTCTCATCATAACGAAACATTGCTTTATCGATGAGTTCATTTTTCATCTCATCCGAGATTTCTCCCAGAAATTCTCTGTTAACACCAAAGAATTCCGCCAGCTGTTCCAATCTTTGTTCCGGAATATCTTTTCTTCCATTTTCCCAGAAACTTAATGCCTGTCTGCTTACCCCAATCATATCTGCCAACTCACTTAACGATAAATTGCAGCGTGTTCTTATATATTTCAATCCATTCATTATAGTATCCTCCAAGAATTATTATTGAAACAGTGCACCTTCAACGTGTCTTAATCTTATACTTGGTTTACAGCACTCGTCAATCTGAAACCTTATCGTTTTTTACTTCTCTGAATTATTAACAAGTGGATTTAATAATGACTGATCAGTATATTGTCCCATTTTCTCTCCAATTCCCCTTTGTTTATAAAAAAAATCATTAATGTATTCCTGCATCACCTCATCATAATCCATGTTTTGATTACATAATTTCAAATAATTTCCAAACGCCTTCAAAAAATCCAAATACTTCTTGACAAAATAAATTGTAACATCATCGCCATCTTGTTCTTCCCTGCCATTCATACATGCCAACATTTCCCAGAACATTCCCGGATATATAAGGTTTTCTCCAAATGCACTTTCAATATATTTTTGATATGCTCCGTTCCATTCCATGGCATTCAAATGTTCAGAAACCGAAATCTCGTGGTCAATTTCTAATTTATCCATAATATCCTGCGCTGTATTTTCTGTTTCAAATGGATCATCACATCCTAACTGTACAATTTTTGTTATTGTATACAGCCACAAATCTTTTACCAACTGTATGTCATGATTATTCCGGGGCTCTCTGGCTCTTCCGCAATTATCCGTTTTGGCTCTTTTAGCATGATCAGATATATAGTATAATGTTTGTATTAGGATGTATGAGGAGAATTATTTATGGCAAAGTCTAATAATACATTATGCTTAGATAAATTTTACCCGGAAAAGGATTTGATGATAACAGATATTGATCAGCAAAGTGATAAAATTATAATTCAGATGAAATCAACTTCAAGCAGCTGTAAATGTCCAAAGTGTAATCGTATAACACAAAAATATCATGGAACATATACTCGTAAAGTACAGGATTTACCTATTTTAGGCAAAAATGTTCAACTTGAAATTTGTTCACATGAGTATGCATGTTTGAATGACGAATGTGAGGTTATTTCTATTGCTGAGACTTTTGATGGATTCCTTAATAATTATAGTCGTATGACAGAAAGATGTGCTGATTTTATCTGTACATTGGCTCTTGAAACCAGTTGTGAAGGCTGTGCCCGTGTCTGCCACACATTAGGGATAAAAACTAGTGGTGATACCGTAATACGATTACTTTTAAAAAGATATGAATCTCTTCCCCAACCGGAAGTTAGTGATGTAATAGGTGTGGATGATTTTGCATATAAAAAGCGCCATACATATGGGACGATCATAGTAAATGAAAAAACGCACGAGCCTATAACATTGTTGAATGGAAGAAATGGGGATACATTGCGGGAATGGCTTAAGAATAATAAAAATGTTAAAGTGGTTACAAGAGATAGGGCAAGTGCATATGCGAAAGTAATATCAGAAGAATTACCCGATGCAATGCAAGTGGCAGACCGATTTCATTTACATCAGAACCTACTGGAAACAATAAAAAAAGCTCTGAATCAAGAAATCCCTGCAACAATAAGTATCCCACACAATGATACATTTATCGATGCAGAAGAACATTGTAAAAAAAATCGCATCTGATGTGGATAATTATGCTGCTTTTTCAGAAAAACGTTATCAAATGATCTGCCAAATGCAAAATTTTTTAAAAGAAGGCTGTAGTTACCGTGAAATTGCCAAACGTATGGGAATAGGTCGCAACACAATTGCAAAATATCGTAAAGGTGATCCAAAAGAATTAAGTATGTATGGAATTCATCAAAGCAAACTTGATCCATTTCATGATTTTATTATAGATTGTCTTAAAGAAGGATGGAGTAAAAGCAAAACTGTAAAGGCAATATACGAAAAAGGATATTCTGGATTCAAAAGCAATGCTTTTGATTATTTGTGCAAAATAGAGCAAAAAGAAAATAAATGTTTTGAGCCACAGCCATATGTCAGAACAATGACGGAGTGTTTAAAATACAAAACCGGCAGTAAGGGAAAAGATAAAGATTATATTACACGAGAAGGTGTGTTTAGGTACATGTGGATGAATACTGAGCTTTCAGATAATCATAAGGAATATATTTATGAAAAGTATCCAAATATTTGGGAACTTCAATGCTGCATAAGAGAGTTTAGAAATATTTTTAAAAATCATAATGTGCCAATGCTCTATTTATTTGTTGAAAAATATAGTAAAAATCTTCTTAAACCCTTAAGAAGTTTTGCTGAGGGATTAAAAAGAGATATAGATGCAGTTGAAAATGCTGTAGCATATGATTACAGTAATGGATTTGTGGAAGGAACTAATAGCAGATTAAAAATGATAAAACGTACAATGTATGGAAGATGTGGCAGGCAGTTGCTTGAAGCAAAGTTGAGGTACATGGGATATAACAATAATAACGGATAATTGCGGAAGAGCCACGGGCACCGGATTATTCAATCTTTGTGATCCTGATAATACTGGACTGCGTCAAGTTTAAATTGTTTGTCATGTTGCTTTGCCATATAAGAGAGAGTATGAAACTTTTTCTGTAAAATAATGTTTATAAGGTTCTTCTATGATACAATAAATATCATTAGGAGGGCCTTTTATTATGGCAAGACAAAAGAAACCTGTACATCGTGTACAAATGACAGAAGGAAAGCGAAACATTATCCATCAGCTCCTGGAAGAGTATGATATCCAGTCTGCAGAAGACATTCAGGATGCGCTCAAGGATCTTTTAGGCGGCACCATTAAGGAAATGATGGAAGCTGAAATGGATGATCATCTTGGTTACGAAAAATCCGAACGCTCAGATAATGATGATTATCGCAATGGTTATAAGCGGAAACAGGTCAACAGCCGGTATGGCTCGATGGAAATCGAAGTGCCACAGGATCGCAAATCAACGTTTGAACCACAGGTTGTGAAAAAACGTCAGAAAGATATTTCCGATATTGATCAGAAGATCATTTCCATGTATGCCAAAGGAATGACTACCCGGCAGATTTCCGAAACCATCGAAGATATTTATGGCTTTGAAACTTCTGAAAGCTTTATTTCTGATGTGACTGATAAGATCCTACCACAGATCGAAGACTGGCAGAACCGGCCACTGGACGAGGTCTATCCCATTCTCTACATTGATGCAATCCATTATTCTGTAAGGGATAATGGCGTGATCCGAAAGCTTGCTGCTTACGTGATTCTGGGAATCAACACGGAAGGAAAAAAAGAAGTTTTAACCATCAGTGTTGGCGATAACGAAAGCGCAAAATACTGGCTTTCCATTATGAATGAACTGAAAAATCGTGGTGTCAAAGATGTATTAATCATCTGTGCCGATGGTTTAACCGGAATCAAAGAAGCGATCGCAGCAGCTTTTCCAAAGACGGAATACCAGCGCTGTATTGTACACCAGGTAAGAAACACGTTGAAATATGTCCCGGATAAAGACAGAAAAGCCTTCGCTACGGATCTGAAAACCATTTATCAGGCCACAGATGAAAAGAAAGCTCTGGCAGCCTTAGAGCGTGTAACAGAAAAATGGACACCGAAATATCCGAATTCCATGAAGCGCTGGAAGGATAACTGGGACGCAATCTCGCCGATCTTTAAATTTTCAACGACGGTCAGAACGGTGATTTATACGACAAATGCTATTGAATCCCTGAATTCTACCTACCGTGCATATTGCGAAGCTAAACGGCCGGATTTGCGAAGCAAAACGGTCGCATTCCGTTTCTGAACAGCCGAATTGCTACCAGTCTGTGTAATCTAATCCTTATAATGATAGTAGCCATCTCAGGGATGGTGAATACATCATTTTAAGGAGGATAATGTATGCAGTTGGATTACAAGGACATCATTATCAAACACTACGCGCTATCAATGTCCGGTAGCGAAATAGCTCGTCAGACTGGTTTCAGCAAGTCTGGCGTTAATGACTTCTTGAGAGCATTCAAGAAGTGCGAAGATCTGAGCTATCCATTACCAGCAGGCATCACTAACTATGGTATTGCCCTGAAGGTGTATGGATCTGTACCTGGATCAGGAGGTCGAAATGAGAACATCGAGTTACCTGATTATGAAGAGGCTGCCAAGCTTATGGCTACCCGTAAAAACATGGCACTCATGTTTCTTTGGAACCGCTATAAGAAAAAGTGTGAAGAAGAAGGCACTCGTTTCTATCAATACGGCCAGTATTGTGAGCTCTACAACAAGTGGTGTGAAGAGAATTATGAGACCGCCCACTTTGATGCTGTTGTCGCGCAAAAGATGGAAGTTGACTTTGCTGGACAGACGTTCTCCATGACAGATCCTCTTACCGGTGAGATTATGACCATCGTCGTTTTTGTAGCTATCCTGCCTTATTCACAGTATATCTATGCAGAAGGAATGCTCTCAACGAAGGAGCCACAGTGGATTGATGTCAATAATCATGCATTGAATTACTTTGGTGGAGTTCCTGCATTAGTAGTCTGTGATAACTGTAAACAAGCTGTTATCGTTAATCAAGACTGGATTGAACCTGAACTAAACAAGGATTATGCTGACTGGGCTGACCACTATGGCACCGTTATTCTTCCAGCGAAGGTTCGTAAGCCGAAGTTCAAAAGTTCTGTAGAAAACGCAGTAGGCATTCTCGAGAAGGGCCTCTTCCACAAACTTGAAGAACGCCAGTATTTCTCACTGGAACAGTTTAATAAGGATCTCTGGAAGGAACTGGAGGCTCTGAATAAAGAGCCATTCAAGAAGAAAGAACACAATAGATGCTACTATTGGGAAGAAGAGAAACTTGAATTGATGCCGCTCCCCTCCATGCATTACGAGTACATGGAGAGAAAAACGGCAAAGGTGTCAAGTGACTTCCACGTACGCTTTGACAATGCTTATTATAGCGTAGATAAAGCGTTTTTGCATAAGAAAGTATCTATTAAGGCATCTTCAACTGTTGTTCGTATTTATTCTCTTGCCGGAGAGTTCCTTTGTGAATGGCCCAGAGCTACCCGCAAAGGACAGTGGTCAACCAATCCTGAACACTTGCCAGATAACTATAAAGGATTCACTCAGTGGAATGGTCCTTACTTTATCCAGAAAGCGCAGCTCATTGGCAGGAATACAGAAACTGTTATCCGGACGATCCTCAAATCCAGACCATACGAAGTACAGACCTATCGTATGTGCTTAGGTATTCTGAACTTTACAAAGAAGTATAGCAATAAGGCTCTGGAGGAGTGCTGTAAGCAAGCGATTGCTCTGAATAAGCAAAAATATACCTTTATTAAAAATACGATATCTGTTGTAGCAGATGATCTCGGAGAGGCAGGATACCGTCATTCCACACCTACAAAGAAAGAACCGGTACGAGGAGGGTATGTAATGCCACCGGAAGCTTCCAGTATCGACATTCTTTTATCACGCAGCAAGGCTCTTGCTGATCAGATACGAGAGAAGGTCGATGAATGATGCTTACAGGAACTGCACTGATAAATGAACTCGTTGATGAACTGAACGAACTTAAGCTTTCCACTATGGCAGCTACATTGGATGATCTGTATCACAAACCCGGATTTCTGGAAATGGATCGACTTACGCTTATTGCAGAACTGATTGGACCACAGTTTCAGGAAAAGGTCAGCACGACATTAAAGAATCGCTTAACAGCTGCACATCTGAAGGGCTCACCTGAAGAATTGTCAGGCTGTGTGGACTCTGACAAGCGGGAGTATCTGCCTGCTGGTATAACAGAGGTGCTTTCCTCTTTTGACTTTATTGAAAGAGGTTACAATGTCTGTATTCTCGGAGAATCAGATTCCGGAAAATCTTACCTTGCAAAAGCTATCGGCATAAAGGCCTGCAACCGATATAACGTCGGTTACTTTCACAGCGAGGAACTTCTGGAAAGCATGGTAGCTCTTAAAGAGCAAGATTACGATAAATATGCCCGCAAGATGAAGAAGTATCTCAAATGGGAACTGATCATCCTGGATGATTTCCTGCTCCACACAATCACTGACGAAAGAGAGATTAAAATCCTCTTTGAGCTTCTCGAGAAGCGGAACGAGCAGAGAAAAAGCACCATCGTATGCTCACAACGTGATCCGGATAACTGGAAAGCAATGATTCTCAACGATGAGGTATCTGCCAATTCCATCATGAAGAGAGCTACAAAACACTACACGATTAAGATTAACACACGATAAGCGGTAATCTTCTAACTAAAAAATGGGCGGCCGTTGGTTTCGGAAAATGGCCGTTCTAAAACAGAATGGCGACCGCTGGATGCCGTAAACTGCATACCGGAAACTGAATCGCCAGAGAAGCGTATTTCCAAGCGATACAGCTCTATTAAAGGCACTGTATCTTGCCACATTTGAAGCTACAAAGAAATGGACCAGTACGATCCGCAACTGGGCACAGGTGTATGGTGAACTGAGTATTATGTACGAAGGACGCCTCCCAGAGTAACGAATAAACGGGCGAATAAGACGGGCGGAAAACCGCCTGCTCTTGACATGCCATTCAACAACTGTTATATATAAAACAAGGGTGAGAAGCCTGATTTTCAGGCTTGTCACCCTTGCATATCATAGAAGAATCTTATTTACAGACTTTTTCTCACAGCCTCATATGAGATCCTCCTTCAGCATGTTTCTATTGTACCATGCTTATATATATTTGGAATTTCTCATTTTGGCTTGTACTATTTATATTCTAGCACCAGCTGCAAGCCTGTCCAGTGCATACGGATCACTAAAATGTAAATAATCCGTAGTCAAAATCCGTCCCTTGATACCTCTTCTTTCTAGTTCCTTAAGAGTTTCCGACAGCTCCACAAAACCACTTCGACTAATGAAAGCCACACTAATTGAAAATTCATCACAGTGCATCAATTGATTTTCAATATGTGTCAGAACTTTAATCCCACGTTTATGATCGTTGGTGATAAACTGCGGTCTATAGGCAAGATTAGAGTCTATTGTGCTGTTGATAAAAGCTGTTTCTAATCCATTATTAATTTCACTAATCACGTTTTTTCCAAAAGTGCTCCTCCCGTCAAATATACTTTTATCTTCTAATCTATAAATGTAAAAAAACAATCAACTCTATCTAAACTAGATCATCCCTCAATATTTTCCACCACTCTTTTACATTCCGTAACTAGCACATTTACAGATAAAATGCAAAAAACCGGACTCTTTCCAGAATCCGGTCTAATTAAGATAATCTATTGACCCTGAATTTTAATTTAAAGAAATCTCACTATTACTTTTATATTGCAATAAAAACTCACGATATTCTTTTAATTCTTCATCTTTAGGATTAATATATAAAGCATAACTTATTTTTCCAAATAAGTGTTCAATATAACCTTTTCGCTGCTCATTTGTATATGTCAAATGAGATTGCAATCCATATTTTTTTATAAAATAAATTTCCTGACGAATTTTTTTTCGTTGATCTTTTGATATTTGCAATTTTTTATTAACAATTATTCCAGTAACTTCTTGTCTCTGACCTTCTTGCCTCAGTCTTGTTTTCTTTCCATTTAAACAAAATCCATATTTTTTTAACTCATGCCTTACCAACCTAATTATTTCTAATTCATCAAACTCTCCTGAAAATGTCATATCATCTGCATAACGAGTATACCTAATCTTATTTTTTATTATATAATCCCCTATAACATTATCAAAATTTTTCATTATAATATTAGATAACAATGCACTCGTTGGTGCACCTTGCGGCAATCCTCCTTCTTTACAACATAACATTGTTATCATCATCGAAACATCTTTATTATATCCCACATTTATAAATGTTTCATACACTAAAAACGGAGAAATTTTTGAAAAAAAATCTTGAATATCTAAAGAAAGTACTTTTTTCTGAGCTCTATGAAATCTCGCATTCTCTTTCACATTTTTCCCTTTTATATATGCTTTCGCATATACACTTACCTGCATCTTACTTAATATAGTTTCTAAAATCCATTTTTGAATTTCTTTAAGATTAGGTAACGGCTCACAAATTTTTCTCAATCCTCCGCTCTTTTTGGGGATAAAAAAAGTGCGATAAAAATGATCTGCAGAATTAGAAGCTGCATAGACATATTCTGGCATATAGCCTACCAATTTACAGAAGTGCTCTTGATTATAAATAATAGGAAGTTCTTGTTCATATAAATTATGTGCATAGCTTAACCATTTATCACAGTATTTTTTATCTTTCTTTTGATTTTTCGCTTTAATTAAAAAATCTTCTCTATATTTATTCCAATCCATAAAAAACCTCGATTCTCACTATATATCATTGTATACTGTTGATGAATGAATATTCATCAACAGTATACAAGCTGAGCAATACTTTTCAGTTTGGGAAGCACTGTGACAGATTACTTGGTAATTTATTCCCATAAATTGACGAGTAATCTGTCATATGGCTAGAAAAGCAAGTTCTTCTAAGAATGACGACTCGCCATTCCCGCACCATTGTGCATAGTTCTAAGAATCGAGGAATATTAATTTTTATAATTATATCACGGCAAAAAAACATCTTCAACTCCTAATTTTTCTGTTTCATACTGTTTTAACGGTTTTATATAATACATTGTCTTTTCTGATATTTTATTGTATTCATTAAGCTTCTGACACCCACTTACACTCAATATTCGAATATCATCTTCATTCCGACAAATCAAGCCTTCTTTTTCTAATTCATTGCACCAGTTAAGAACCTGTGAATATGCATATCCCGTCTTAAACAACGGCATTATAGACCCTGTATTGTTAATTGTTTCTAATATCATCTTTTCAATCATTTTTTTCATTTTACTCTCGCTGTCTCATAACATTTTAATATTTTCTTTTCTTGGAAAAGGTGCCTTGGATTTAATTGAGTTATTTTCATACCAATATACAGGAAATGTATTATTAGGTGTCTTTATTAGAGATATCAATGCCTCCGTTTGGTTAAATCCGAAACTATATTTAGAATCCACCTTTAATATATCTTCTATCTCATGCATAATGCATTTTTTCTTTTCTACTATACCGATTGCATATTTATCAGAAATTCCTTTTTTTCTAACCACTGCTGCATACACTTTTACATTTTCTTTTTCTAAATTATTTATTGCTTCCTCTTGCGCAACCAAAGAAAGTACATCAACTTTTTCTACATCCACATGATTCTTTTTAATATATTCAATACATTCCAAAGCAGTTTCACCTGATCCAATATAATCATCAATCAAAACAAGCCGTCCCAATGGAACTTCTTTGTCAACTATATCACGAACCAATGCTTCTGGTGTTGAACACAATCTTATTTGTTCATCTGCAAACATACCAAAACTTCTCAACTCCAAAGAGCCACATAAATATAACATCGCTGTACTGCTTTTTTGTTTTTTGAAGTCCGCTTCTATCAATATTGGACATATACAAAATCGTTCTTCGCTATTAAGTTGAATTTTATTATTTTTTAAGTATTCTTTCCATACCTCAATCAAAAGAGCTTCGTAATCTTTTAATGTTATTTTCAGATAATCTTCTGTTAATTCTAATATTAAATCCCTTTGTTCATCGTTATCCAGCATTGCCAGTCTATCACAAAAACAATCAAATACTGATCGTTCCGTTTCGCAATACTCCACCTTCCATTTTTTCTTTTCAAACAGCTCATATGCTTTAGTAGCGTACTTTTCAGATAGACTTTCTTTTTTCCTGAGCATATCTTCTAGTTCCTGTTATGTATTTTTGTCTAATACTATTACTTACCAATTAATGTTTCTTAAATTATAGCATCAATCTATATCCTATACCACTCTTTTTCACTACATTATCCAATATATAAAAAAGCGGCTACAAAATCTTTTCTTTTTTATAGCTTATTATATTTCTCTTTCTTCCCTTTTGCCTTACTCACAGAATATTTCTCATTATTAATCTTAATTTTCTCCTGTACAATTTCATCGATATCCAGCCCACAGGCATCTGCCATGAGCACGCAATAATTTAAAACATCTGCAAGTTCTTCTTTGATTTTTTCCTGTTTTCCCTCATTGGAAACATCCGTGCCACTCCACTGGAATACTTCAAGAAGTTCTGCCGCCTCCAGGGAAATGGAAATCGCCAGATCTTTGGGATTGTGGAATTGTTTCCAGTCACGGTCATCTCGAAATTTTAAAATCTGTTTTATTGTTTCTCCTGTCACTATTCTTACTCCTGTTTTATCTCTTTAATAATCCATTTTCCGAAACGTTTACCACCTTCTCTGACAAGTACGCCTTTTCCCTGTAATCTTGGTAAAATTCTTTTTATTGTTCCCAGAGAAATACCTGTTTTTTCATGAAGCATTTTCTGTTTAACAAACGGGTCTTCTTCAATTAGACGAAGGATTTGTATTTCCTCTTTTGTTAATTCCTTTTTAGTCTCAATTATTGCTTCCTTAGTCGCATTTTTGACTCCTATAGTTGCAATTTCGCCATCCTTAGTCGCAGTTTTTTCTTCTTTAGTCGCAATTTTGACTTCATTATCCTGACCAAAGTCGTATGAATACGCTTCATCCAGCGGAACAACTATCCTGAACACATCTCCTTCTGCAAACTCTGGTTCTTTTCCTGAATAAAACTTGCTATATTTAAACAGATTTCGTACACCTGAACCAAGCTGATCTGCATAACCAATATTTCTGAAAAATGCTGCAATAATAGGATTCTTTGGATTTGGTTCCAGATTGTTCACAGTAATAATGCCTTCGCGTGAAGCACGATTCGCATTCTCAACATACATACGATTCTTTTCAATTACAAACTTTGCCGTATAGCTGCTTGTAAATTCACGATGCATCAAAGTATTGCTTACCATTTCTCTTACGATTGTATTTCTTAGGCTCTTATTCACTGTATCTTCTAAGAAAAATTTATCCGGCAAATTTTTCCGCCCAAATTCAATGAGCAGTTTATAGCTCTCAATTAAATTTGTTTTTACAACTTCACGGTCATCATATCGATCTACATTAACTTTACGTACCAATGCATCTGTCACGTATGCCGGTGCTACATTTAAAATTACATCATCTTTTCCCAAAAGCATGATTGCCGCAAGATTATATCCCTCTTCTCCTGTAGCAATATCACGACCATATAATCCTGCGCTTTTTAATAATTCTTCATCGCTCATTGCCGTCCAGGGATGTTGTCCACCTGCATGATTCTGCGCCATAACTCGAATTTGTGGTAATAAATCTAAACGTAAATCTTCCATTCTGGCATATGGATATATTTTCTTCTCTGTAAAAATATTCTGTTTACGAATATACATCTGTGCAATCGTCCCAGTAGCAGTTACTTTGACATCAGCATCATCTATACGGTCATAAATCACTTTTTTGTAACTGTGTACTTCTGCACTTGGTGGGATATGAACATGAATAATCGTACGTTTATTATCATATTTTATAATCTCTGGTACCAGATATATTGTCGGTGAAAATACTGTTGGATTGCTTACTGTCTTTATAAAGTTTTTCACCATATCTGCTGCCGCCTTTTCCGACACTCCAACTACTGTTCCATCATCCAGCACACCAAGAAAAACATCTCCACCAAACCGATTCAGGAAAGAACACACAGTTTCATAGGTATCTGATTCGATTCCATTGCCGCAACGTTTAAACTCTACTGCTACGGTTTCTCCTATTGTAAAAATGGTTTGTAGTTTATTTAAGTCCATTGTCGTCTCTCCTTCAAATAACAATTTTTTAATTAAAACGCTGATTGAAAAAATTCTTCTTTTTTAAGCAACCGAGGAACATAACTTTTTAATACTTCCAAATACTTGTATTCATATTTCTTCAAATCTATATAGTACTTCGCGCTATTTTTTCTACCTTCAACTCCACGGGCCTCGTTCGCAATGGTTTTAATATCATTTATCATTGCATGATATGTATTTTTGTTTTGGGAACTATCAAATAAAACAGCAAGATGTTTATTCATCTCATCAATAAGATTCGAAGAACCTTTTGGGGCTATGAACGGAAGAACCTTTTTCTTTCCGAATATGTAATCGGCTTTTTTATTTTTACCATTCATATAGTTAATGTCAACTCCCGGTTGAACATTATAGCAATAAACATTGAAGCATACTCCTTTTCCTGAGTCTTCAACTGAATATGCTTCTAACTGAATTCCTGAAGCAAGTTTATTATCTTTTTTGAAAATTGGCGTTGCACGGTACAAAACATGATTGCCTGTATTTTTTACATAGTCCGCAACTTCATTTTCATAAGGTATCATTGCTTCATTCAAATAGCGCGTTCCGGTAATTAAATTATTTTCTTTTTCTTTTCCACCAAGCTGATGAGCAAGCAGGTGACATCTGTTATAAAGATACGGTGGCTGCGAAGTAACCAGTCCTTTATATTTCTTTTGATTCCATCCCGATGGTCTTATTCCCACCATATTCTCTCTTTCACCCACAGTGTCCAATATATCAGTTCCTATATTAGCAAATACAACTCCAGCTCTTTTTTGACTGTCCAGTGGACTTGTTTCAATAAAGGATTCCGAACTTTTTTTCTGTTTTGGAGTAAAAGATGGTCTATTTCCATTCAATTTAACAACTTTTTCTCCGGTGTATGACGGAACTTCTTTTCCATTTATATTTACACCTGTTTCAATAGATTCATCAGCCAAATAATCAGATAGGATATGGGAATAATAAAGTAATGCAGCAAAACTATTACATTTGCCTTTTTTACTCCCAACTAAATTATTAATAAAACCAAAGTCACAAATTTTGTTAACAGTATTTTGAAGGACTTCTTTTCTATTTTCCTGCTGTTTCTTAACCCTTACACATTCATGTTCCCAGGTATTATGAGAACATTCTAATACCGTTTTTCCAGAAACATCTAATTTTTTCAGCTTTGAAACGCCCGAAACTTTTCGCTGTTTTAAGTATTTAACCTTGTCTTCTCCAACTCCATCAGCTTGCATACTACAAAGATATAATGCGCTCAAAAGCATCTGAACATTTTCATCATTAACTTTTCTTGGCAAACTTTTCCCAAATAGTATTTGCGGAACACATGTATTTGTCTGCTCTTCATCACAAGCCACTGCAGTCGTTGCTAAAGAAAAGAAAAGGAGACAGCTCAAAAGCAGTACCCATATGCGTTTAATCATTATTTCTGCCTTTCAAATTTAATGCCATCAAATACACCGAATTTTTTACTCGACTTTACTTTGTAATTGAGCGTTATATTACCATCAGGTGTATCTGCAACAGGATCTACTTTTATCGTTATTTTATCACCGACATGATATTTATAATCCTTTGCCTTTTTACTTTCAAATGAAACAACAAATTCCGAACATTCTTTTTCCTTTTTAGGTCTTTTAACTTTTTTAACACTCCAGTCTTCTATTTGAGTGTCTTTTTTGCCACCGGATATTGTCATTTGGATAGCATATCCCTCTGCAATGTACGCTGCCGGAATAGATAAATTTTCTCCATCAAAAGAGATTTCTACCTCATCCAGATTGATATCTTCTGATTTTTTACCAAACCAAAATCTATTATCTAATGCTTTTGTAAGGAAAATTTCATTTCCATTTTCATGTAAAATTGCATTTATCCGTTTCTGTTCTTCATCTGAAACTTGCATCTCATTGGCTAATGCAAATAACAATTCTATATTGAGATACAAGGCTTCACTTACAGGAGGTAATTCTACTTTTCGCTGTTCTTTCAACAACTTATTATACTTTTTGATTTCCTCTTTTTCTCTTTTTGTAGAATCTTTATCTGCTTCAATTTTTTGGATTTCCTCCATATATGTTTTGTTCAAAGTTCTTTGCTCGTCAACCAGAACATTAACATTGCCAAGCGCAATTTCGTAGGCTTTCTCCAAATATAGCTCATCTTTTGTTAAGATATTTAAATCCATGTATATCTGAGCCACAAAATATCTAAGGCTCCAGTCATCATCCTTTGTGTTATCATAAATTTCAGAACAATAGCTATTGGCAAGTTCAATATATTCTGCCTCGCTTAAAGTTTCTTTTGCCGCAATGATGACCATAGGAAGAACATTTGCTTTGTCTGTATCTTTACGAAAAATCCGAGTTGAAACAGATTCATACTGCCTAATTGATTCAATGCAATTCTCATAATCCTCTGAATTATAATAGTCCTTTACCAATTCCAGCCAATACCGACCAAAATTCTGATAAGTATCCTTATGAGATTTGAACCATTCAATTTTACTGATAAGCTGCGAATCTGGTTTAGATTTCCATTTAACAAAATCTTTTATTGCCTCCTCCGATAAAGCATAATCTCCATCAAAATTGTAATCTCTTACCATATCAAACATATAGCTCAAAGCATTTTTTGTACTGTTATGTAATTCAGTTAGCTCTTGATCTTCAAGTTCCCATCCATCTTGTATATATTGAAGATCTGCCTGTGAAGTAGCCGCCTTATAACTGGAAACAGAGTCAACTGCCATATAAAGAACAGATGCAGCAGACTTTAATATACTTCCAGACTGAACAGCACTTAATACCCCAACAGGATTGGGAATTTTCTGACGAAGTGCTTGCGCACGATTCTGCTCATAGATATACTCCAGTCTTTTACGCTTTACTGTAATCATCCTATAATTCTCTATCGTATCCATAAGACTGGTAATCTCTGCCTGTGTTTCCGTATCTACAGCATTAGGATAAATATCATTAACCAGCGAAGAATATGCCTCTTCCAAAAACATCTGATTTCCACTTGATGCATTTATTTCTTGGGTTAGTGCGGACATATAGTTCAACATATTAACAGAATTTCGCTGTGTAGGAGTTAAACTTGATTCTTCTACGTCTTCAGAATCAATGATATCGTCCGCTTCTGCTTCGATATCCTCTGCAATTTTATTATTCGCTTCTTCAGTTATTTGATTTTCAGATGTTGATGATGAATTGTCATTTACATCTGTCCCCGTACTTTGAGCACATCCTGACAATACTATGGACATTGCAGTCATTACTGCACATAATTTTGTAGCATAGTTCTTTTTACACATGGTTTCCTCCGAAGGTACGTTTACTTTTATGAACTGTTATTTTTAATTATAGCATAACAGCCAGATTATACTAATACAATTTCATGCTTTACACGTTATTCTGTAATATTTCTTATATTCTCCAAAATAACCATTCTCTCTCAGCAAAATGCCAGTTTCTTTATCTCTGGATTTTCATTTTCAATATTTCGAAACAGCTCTTCCATTCTCTGTCGTGCCTGTCTGGTGTTTCGTTTTCGGAATTTTTGTTCACACATACAATGTATCGGTCCGTTTTACATACTCTATTTTAATATGGTGTTCTTCTTCCCAGACAGGAATTAATTCATTTATTCTTACTTTTTCCACCAAGCCGCTACAATATTTACAACTCTGATACCTGTATTTTTAGCCCAAAAAAGACACCGACCGCCGTCAGTGTCTTTCTCAATATTCACAAATAGCAAATCATCTCATCAATAAGATTCTATGTCTTCACATCCTTTGTATATTTTACAAGTCTCTTTGTCCTCTCTCCTAATATGTATTATGCAGCATCAATTCGCAATTGAAGTGACCGTAAAAATCTATTAAAGCTTGGAGAAAGATTGCATTCCAGATTTAACTCTTTACCAATTTTATCTGCCCATTCGCACTTTGCACTTCCGGTTACACTATAGCTATTCTTAGACTTTTTCTTTAAAGCTGCCAGTCCACCGGGATATAACATGTTTGCCAACACTTCCCATGTATCACATATGCCATCCTGCTCATAGGCTTTCAAATATTTTTTCTTTGCATTTGGGTAGGCACTGGTAATAGCATTCTCATCTCCTAATAACCACGCCTCCATTTCTTTTACAGCAATACAAACTACCCAGTCAATTAATTGCACAGATTCTTTTGCAATTTTGTCTAACGCATTTTGGAATTCTGTGCAATCACGTTTATCATTGTCCAACACAACAACAATAACTGCCTGCGGCATTTGCGCCAGAGAACGATCAAACCCTCTCAAATATAAAGGAAGATTATTCAACAATCCGCTTCCTTTGCGTTCCTGTAGACTTCCATGTGTTGATAAATGTCCAATCCCGTTAAATGATTTTATATTGAAATCAATAAATATATCTGGATACATTTCCTTTATTTTTTCCATGATATGATTTACCAAAATCTCTGTTGATTTATCTTCTATCAAAAACTGAAAATACATAGTTCTCTCCCATCATCCGAAATATTTGCTATACCACATGTCCCCTAACGGAATTCCTTCTTCTGAAAGTTCTTTTACAAATGCATATTCTGACGCTCGTTTAACTTTTGAAAAGCCATCATCACCCTTTTCAAGTACCCACACATTTTCTGGAGATAACGCATTTACAAAAAAAGGACTATGTGTAGTAACGAACAACTGCTTTGAAAATCCCGTCCCAACACTTTTCACCATTTCATCTGCCAGAAGTTTTAAATATTGATGATATAATCCGTTTTCCGGTTCTTCAATAAATACTAGCTGACGTGGATTACTTTCGTGCAATAATAAATAGTAAGCAAACAATTTCAGAGTACCATCAGACATCTTCGGAGAATAAATCGCTTTCTCAAATCCTTTTTCCCAAAATTTAAGCATCATTTGTCCATTGTCAAATTTGACCGGCTCAATTTTCTCAATATTGGGCAGTTTTGTTTGAATTTCTTTTAAGACTTTCGTAAACTCCCTTTTATTTTCTCGATACATATACTGCGCAACATTATTTATGTTACTTCCCGTACGATTCAAATATGGCTGTGGTGCCGCTGTTTGCAAAGTACGCGCAGCATCTGGTGAAAAATAACAGAGATACCAGCTTTTTAAAAAATTCAAAAATTTTTCAATTCGCTCATATTGTTTCATTGCTCCCAAAGTTACAATACCAAGTTTTCTGATATCAGCCAATTCTACATCTACTTTTTCTCCCTGCACGCTACGTCCATCATCATCTGCACCGCCTTCTTTTCCCTCATACGCATAACCGCGCCCATTTTGAAGAAGTAAAAAAGATAACGGTCGCCCTCTCTTGGTTACGCGTTGACGCAGACGTTCCTCTTTTACATATGGACGGCCCATAGAATCTTCATCTATTTCCAGTTCATATGTGATTGGACGTGTGTTACTCTTTTCTCGATAATATAATTCAAATTTTACAGGTTCTTCAACTCCCTGTGAACGAATTTGCTGGAAACCACCTCTGTTTTTTGTATCACAAGCTTCTTCTACACCCATCTCCAAACAATCGGCCAAAAATCCAAATGCATCTGCAAGTGTACTCTTTCCATTACCACTCGGCCCAATGATGGCTGTAACATTTCCAAGAGCATCCCCCTGTTGATAGTTTAAAGTTTTTCCCATTACAATATCTCTAAGTGGACCAAAATTTTTAATCTGAACACCTTCAATTTTTCCCATATTGACCTCTTTATTCCTTTCTACACACATATTTTCAATTACCATAATAGATGTATTCCATTACTGTACACTATCCTTATTCTGCACTTTTTCATAATGGATAATATCTCCGAAGTCACAGTCCAGTTCTGCACAGATTTTTTCCAGGACTTTTAGAGACACCAGTTCTTCTTTTGTCATTTTTGCCATGGTACTGCTGCTGATTTCAATACGGTTCATCAAATCAACTTTTTTCATGTTTTTATCGATCAATAATTTCCATAATCCGTTGTATGATACTGCCATATATTTTCCCTCTTTAATATCAAATTTTTGTTCTTATTGTACCATAGACATTCTTTATCTTCAATTACAACTTCAAACGGATTCTTCGATTTTCCAAATCTTATATTTAGAAAGTCTGATTCCCTCATTCCCCCTTCATCCTTAGTATAAGGTCATTATATGTCGTTTTCATCAATCATACAACTCGTAATATTAACCGAATATTAGTACGTATATTCATGAATTTTGCGAATAGTGTTTATATTCTAAAATATTTTATGCTTAAATATTAGCTTCTTCTATCTTGAGTTATATCTCTTTATCTTATGCAAAAAAAGACACTGCCCTCCGTCAGTGCCCTTCTCTTCTTTATGCTCTTTCCATTGCTTCTTTGTAGTCTTTTGTATCTGTAAAAATCTCGTTCTTCCACGGATTCTTTTTCTGTACTTTTGCACGTTTCAGGATGTATGCGAAGACGAATACATTCACTGCAAATGACAGTACGGAAATAATTCCCTGTGCGGTCGGTTCTGCGGTAGTCGGCATACTGCTTCCCATTGCTGCTGCGATGCCGCCCTGTCCGTATACGGAAGTGACTGTTGTAAAACGGCTTGCATTCTGGAACAGCGGGAATACCTGTGCGAACATGCACCAGAGTGCCAGCGTGTTGGCACGGTTCTGTATCCAGCCGCCTTTGTTCCAGAGTGCTGCTGCAAAGGTCGGTGCGAGCAGAAGTGCGAGACCGCAGTACCAGGAATGTATAGGCAGGTTCAGATATGTATACTGGAAATTCCAGATGTCATATGCAAGGACATATACCCAGATCATGTCCGGCCAAAGCATATCTTTTTTGTCTTTTGAGGAGTAGATTCCCCACCAGCCTGTCATACAGAAAATATTCAAAAGACCGGCCAGTCCGTTTAATACGTTCCACCAGCCGCCGTAAAGCCATACGCCTTCGGAAGAAAGCCACCAGCCACCTGCCAGAGAACCGGCACGGACTGCTGATTCAAAGTCTGATACTACCGCGATCAGGATGTTGATTGCAACGATAATAAACGGAAACGCTTTAAATCCATGAGATTTTCCGAGTTTTCCCCAGTGATACTTAAGAATCATAAATCCGATACAGCCGGCTGTTGCAGCATACAGTTTTGCATAATGGAACCAGCTGTTCATATGCACGTACGTATCATTATTAAGTGCCCATTCAGCTCCCATTGCTGCACCGACATAGATAGCAATAAAATACACGGTAAGTGCTGCAGGAAGAATCAGAAAACATGCAATGCCGCCTGCTTTGGATCTTCTTGCGATTTCATTCATTACGACAAGTCCGGTAAATACCAGCAGCCATCCAAGAAGCTGCCATCCGGCTGTCTCTCCATAGATTTGAAAAAACATACTCTCTCCCTCTTTCTTTCCTTTACTCTACTTCTATTTCCTTAATGTTGAACTCATTTCCCTGCAGTAAATATGTGTGCTCGCTTCCGCAATGTGGGCAGATCCTGCCATGCTCCACGGTCGGATATGTCTTCTGACAGTCTTCACAGTATGTAACTGCAGGTAATGTTTCCACCACTAATTCAGATTCATTGAACAGCGGCCGTTTTTGGGCCGCCCACGTCCAGCAATTCTGCAGATAGGACTCGATCACTGTCGAGACCTCCCCCAGCTCAAGGGTGACTTTACGAATATGTGTCACCTTATTTTCTTCGGCCACCTTTTCAAGGTGGTCCATGATATGAAATGTTACTCCAAGCTCGTGCATAACGCTTCTCCTTTACCCGAGAGCTGCTGCACAGCTCTTATTTTTTCTTTTTGAATTTCACTTTGATCGACTGCTTCACCATATTCGGAAGAATGTATTTCAGTTTTTCTTCGGATGTATGCATCACAGATGCTCCCGGCAGTCCTCTGTGCAGATGTATTGCATCAAACATACATTTCGTAGTACAGATACCACAACCGATACATTTATTCGGATCCACGACAGATGCGCCACAGGACAGGCATCGTGAAGTTTCTTTTTTCACCTGCTCTTCGCTCAGGCTCTGTGACAGATCACGGAAAGTTTTTGCCTGTTCTTTTACATCGGCTTTCGGCGGAATCTGACGGCTGGATGAGTCGTAAGTTTCCACTTTAATATTTTCTTTATCCAGTTCAATGAAATCGCGTCGGTTACGTCCGATGGTCAGTGTACAATTCTCATGCACATAACGATGCAGAGAAACCGCGCCTTCACGTCCGGCTGCGATCGCATCGATAGCAAATTTCGGACCTGTATAGACGTCACCGCCTACAAAAATATCCGGTTCGGAAGTCTGGTAAGTCAGTTTGTTGGCAAGTGCGCCGCCGTTCGGGCGAAGTTCCACATGAAGATTGTCCAGCATATGGCCCCAGTCGATTGCCTGTCCTACGGAAAAGATCACATGACGACACGGCACTGTCACTGTATCATTCTCATCATATTCAGGTGAAAATCTGCCCTGTGCATCAAACACACGAGTACATTTTTTGAAAACGGCGCCTCTTACATGACCGTCTTCTTCCAGAATTTCTTTCGGTCCCCAGCCACAGTTCAGCTCAATTCCTTCTTCGAGAGCTTCTTCGATTTCTTCGTTGCTCGCCGGCATTTTTTCTCTTGTTTCCAGACAGAACATGGAAATCTTCGCATCGGTACATCTGCTGCTGACTCTTGCCGCATCAATGGCTACGTTTCCGCCGCCGACCACGACCACATCACCTTCAAGCGGGAAGCTTTCTGATCCACCTGCTTTTCTTAAGAAATCCACCGCCGTATATGCACCTTCGGCATTTTCTCCACTGATTCCCGGTTTTCTTCCTCTCTGACATCCGATTGCAGCATAAAATCCTTTATAACCCTGCTCTCGTAAATCTTCGATTGTAACGTCTTTTCCGACTTCTACACCACAGCGGATCTCTACGCCAAGCTGACGGATCACATCGATCTCTGCAGCAAGAAGATCTTTTTCCAGTTTGTAGGACGGAATTCCATAGCGAAGCATGCCGCCCGGTTCTGCATTTTTTTCAAAAATCGTCGGTTTGTATCCGGTCAGTGCAAGGAAATATGCACATGATAAACCAGCCGGTCCTGCGCCGATAATCGCGATTTTTTCTTTAAATCCACCTTTCAGTGACGGAATTGTTTTTTTCGGAATGAAGCGTGTCTCTGCATTCAGATCACGTTCTGCGATAAAGCGTTTAACTTCATCAATTGCTACCGCTTCGTCGATCGTGCCTCTTGTGCAGGCATCTTCACAGCGGCGGTTACATACATGTCCGCAGACAGCCGGAAGTGGATTGTCTTTTTTGATCAGCGCAAGTGCATCCTCGTAGCGACCTTCTTTTGCGAGCTGCAGATATCCCTGTATGCCAATATGTGCCGGACAGGCTGTTTTGCACGGTGCAGTACCTGTATCATAGCAGTTGATGCGGTTCGTATCGCGGTAGTTGTGTGACCACATATGTTCGCCCCATGGCTGATCACCCGGAAGCGGGATACGTGGATATGTAATCTCACAGCCTTCTTTATCACAGAGTTTCTGTCCCAGTTTGACAGCACCTGCCGGACAGGCCTCCACACATTTGCCGCATGCAACACAGTTCTGTTTCTCAACTTTTGCAATGTATGCAGAACGGGACATATTCGGTGTATTAAAAAGCTGTGATGTACGAAGCGCATAACAGACATTTACGTTACAGTTACAGATAGCAAAAATTTTATCTTTGCCATCAATATTTGTGATCTGATGTACAAAGCCGTTTTCTTCTGCCTGTCTGAAAATATCCAGAGCTTCTTCTTTCGTAATATAACGTCCGTCTTTCTGCGTCTCCACAACGTAGTCCGCCATGTCTCCGATCGCAATGCACCAGCCTTCCGGATCATCTGCACAGCCTTCGTTATGTGTCAGTCTGGAACGACGGCAGGAACATGGACTTGCAGCATATTTTCCCTCGTATTTACTGAGCCAGTAGGAAATGTGTTCCAGATCTACAGACTCATTTTCCATCTCAATTGCTTTTTCTACAGGGATGACATGCATGCCTATTCCGGCACCGCCCTCCGGTACAAATGGGGTGATTTTTTCCAGCGGCAGGCGGGACATATGCTCAAAAAATGTTCCCATCTCCGGATTGGATTCCAGAATTTTTGCATTCATATTAAAAAATTCTGCGCATCCCGGTACATACATCGGCAGGACATACTGCTTCTCATGTGCAGCGTTTTCCCAGTTGTATTCGAGAAGGCCTTTGCGTGACATTTCTTCCAGAAGCGCCTCACATTTTTTCTCTTCCATACCAGATAATTTCACGATCTCCGGCAGTGTTTTTGGCTTTCTCACCCCAAGTTTCAGTGCCAGTTCTGCTTCCTCATCGGAAAGCACTCCGGCCAGTCCCCAATACTCCGGATCGTTTCTGGTGATCTTTTTAAGGCCCAGTTTCTGCGGAATACGGTCCGTGATCTTTTTACCCAGTTTCGCAATTGGTTCACGAAATGGTTCATTCGGATCAGGCGTAAATTCCGGGTAAACATAATCCGGATAAAGTTCTTTGTCGAGTCCTTTTTTCATCTCTCTTTCCTTTCCCTTCTCTCTGTTTCTTTTTATGATTTCCAGTCAGCAACCTGCTTTTTCAGCCATGTTGTCCATGCCTCTATACCTTCTCCTGTCTTTGCACTGACCGGGAAAATCTCTGCTTTGGGATTTCTCTGATGAATGTATTTTTTCACCAGTTCCATATCGAAATCAAAGTATGGAAGTACATCAATCTTATTGATCAGAACAGCATCGCATACTTCAAACATCAAGGGGTATTTCAGCGGTTTGTCATGTCCCTCCGGAACGGAAAGAATCATCACATTTTTGGATGCACCTGTGTCAAACTCGGCAGGACAGACGAGGTTTCCCACATTTTCAAGAATTGCCAGATCTACATCTTCAATGCCCAATCCTTCGATCCCCTGCTCTGTCATTTTTGCATCCAGATGACACATGCCGCCGGTATGTAACTGGATTGCTTTTGCACCTGTTTCTGCAATCGCAAGTGCGTCCACATCCGAATCAATATCTGCCTCCATAACACCGATACGGAAATCATTTTTCAGTGCTTCTATCGTTTTTTTCAGTGTTGTCGTCTTACCGGAACCGGGTGATGACATCAGGTTCATCAGGAATACGCCTTTTTCTTTCAGCCTGGCTCGAAGCTGGTCAGCCTGTCTGTCATTGTCTGCAAACACGCTTTCTTTAATCTCAAGAATTCTAACTTTTTCCACCTGCTTTTATTCCTTTCATTAATATTTCCACCATTTCTTTTTTGGCCTGTTCATAGGTCAGTTCATTCTGGTACAGAACATCTGACTCCATAAAACGGATTACAGTACCTTTTACCATTGCCATGACTACCGGAATGGAAACTTCCCGTATCAGACCTTCTTCCATGCCTTTCCTCAGGTACTGTTCTGCCTGTTCCCATCCATTGTTTACTGACCGCATCAGATGTCTGTATGGCTTCGGATATTTCTCCGCAAGTTCGTAAATCCGGCTCAGTCCAATGTTGGAATATTTCTCCGGAAGCGCGCACAAAAGCTTCTCCAGTTTCTGTACCACATTCAGGCTTACGTCCGCCTCCAGTTCTTCCTGCATACTGTATAAATCTGCTGCATAACGGTCAGCCACCGCTACCAGAACTGCCTGTTTGCTTTCAAAAACGGTATAGATTGTCTTTTTACTGATTCCCAGCCGTTTCGCCAGATCGTTCATTGTAAATTTCAAACCGTTCTGTTTAAATTCCTCAACCGTTGCATCAATAATTTTTTCCCGCATTCAATCCTCCATTTGGAAACCCGGAAACTCTTTTAAGTTTTTCAGTTTCCACCATTGTAGCATTTTGACAAAAAAACGTCAATCTCAAAAAGGCTCAAAAAAAACCGAATCCTCTTCGGATCCGGTCACTTATCATTCTTTTTCAGTTGTCTGTCTCCGGCCATACGAAATGCGCATTTCCGGCTTCGAGTCCATCGATCAGGATATTCTGGCCGGTGCAGAAACGGTTGGTCACGGTCATAAAATATGCCCAGTCAGCAGTCTCTTCTACAGTCATCCATCTCTTAAGCGGCGTCTGCTCCATGATCTCGTCCCACAAAGCTTTATCTTCCATGACAGGTTTGTTCAATTCTGTAAGGACTCCGCCAAAATCAAGACTGTTGCATACTGCACCGTATTTTGCAATGCGCAGGGCAACATTTTTTGTATAGGAAAGAACTCCTCCCTTGCTTGCTACATATTCAGGAAATTCCGAGCCGTTGTGTCCGCTGGCAGATCCGATCATCAGTACCGATCGGATGCCCGGACGAATCCCGTATTTTTCTGTAATGCCTATGGTCCCTTTTAAGTTTACATCAATATCTTCTTCGTTCTGTACACCTGCATTGTTAATCACAATATCAAACGGCTCCAATTCCGGATACTGCTCTTTTGCCCGGATATCCATGCAGATATGCGTATAATTCTTATGCTGTATTGATGCATCTTTACGGTCAATGCCTGTAACATTGTGTCCTTCTTTCAGAAATTTTTCTGCAATTCCTTTTCCGATACCGGAGCTCGTCCCTGTAATTAGTACTCTCATTATGGTTCTCCCTCTATTTATTCTCGTCCTCATTTTTCATCTGTGCGCGTGCTTTTCGCGCAATTCCGGTGTTGCTGTTCATGATACTCGCACGGGTAATTTTGTCATTGCCGAACTTCTGACGGATTGCATCCATCGTAGCATCCAGCTTTCTGTGGCGCTCTTTCTGCTCATTGTCTTCGAACAGAGACATCTGTTCAAAGCTCTCGTCCGTAAGGTTTGTAAGTGCCACCCCGATCAGCCGAAGTGGCTCCCCCTTCCATGATTCGATAAACAGTTTTTTCGCATTTTTGTATATCTCATCTGTCATGTCCGTTGCATTCGGAAGAGTTGTCTGATGCGATTTGTTTCGGAAATCCAGTGTGCGGAAAGTTACCGATACGGAGGTACATTTTTTCTCTTTTCTGCGCATCCTTGTCGCTACAACATCGCACTGTTCCAGAAGGATCGGAAGCACCTGTTCTACGGAAACAATATCATCATTAAAGGTTGTTTCCACACTGAAACCTTTTGCTTCTTCCGGCTGTGCCCTGACCGGAGAATCATCAATTCCGCGCGCATACTGCCAAAGCTGATGGCCAGCTTTGTTCCCGAGTAAAGTCTGGATTTCCGCCTCTCTTGCATGTGCCATATCACCGATCGTATGAATGCCTGCTTCTGTCAGTTTCTTCTCGGAAGCTTTACCCAAGAACAGAAGATCACGTACCGGAAGCGGCCACATCTTCGTCGGAATCTCCTCTGGAAAAAGAGTATGCACCTTATCCGGTTTCTCAAAATCAGATGCCATTTTTGCCAGAAGTTTGTTCGCAGAAATCCCCACATTTACTGTAAAACCAAGCTCATTTCGTATCTTGTCTTTGATCTCGTGAGCCGTCCGAACCGGATCAGGATAAATCAATGAAGTGCCTGTCATGTCCAGAAAAACTTCATCAATTGAAAAAGATTCCATTACAGGCGCATAGGATGCACAGATCTCTTTGAACGCTCTGGAGCATTTGATATACAGTTCAAAATCACTTTTTGCAATGACGAGGTCCGGACATTTTCGGAGTGCCATTGCCACAGGTTCTCCTGTCTGAACTCCGTATTTTTTTGCCGGAATGGACTTCGCCACAACGATTCCCGTACGCTTTTTCGGATCTCCTCCAATGCAAGCAGGGACACTCCGGAGATCCGGAAGTCCCTGTTTCACTCTGCGTACCGATTCCCATGAAAGGAACGCACTGTTTACATCAATATGAAAAATTAAACGATTCATAGCTTTACTGAAGGTACTGGTTGGATTTCCAGATCACACTTACCAGTCGTGCAATACATGCTTTCAGGTCTTCGATCTTTAAGGTTCCTTCTGCCAGTTCTTTATGCATGTTGTCATGGTCTCCGAAACATCCCGGCATCACGAGGTCGTTTCCGGCTCTCATACATCCGGATGCGGTGCATTTCTCATCAACTTCTGTTGTTGTCCAGTCTGTCATGATCATACCCTTGAACCCCCATTCATTACGTGCGGTCTCTGTACAGAGATCATAATTATTCGCTGCATGAACACCGTTGATCAGGTTATAGCTTGTCATGATAGACAGTGGCTGAGATTCTCTGACTGCGATTTCAAATCCTTTAAGGTATACTTCGCGGAGTGTACGCTCGGAAATCACACTGTCAGATCCCATACGGTTGTCTTCCTGGTTGTTACATGCGAAATGCTTAATGGTTGTGCCACATCCATAGTTGGACTGTACACCTTCTGTCATTGCTGCTGCGATGGTTCCTGCCACATACGGATCTTCAGAATAATATTCGAAGTTTCTTCCACAGAGCGGATTTCTGTGAATGTTCATTCCCGGTGCCAGCCAGAGTGTCACACCGAAATATTCCATCTCTGTACCGATCATCGCACCAACTTCACGGATCAGTGCACGATTCCATGTCTGTGCAAGCAGGGTTCCTACAGGAATCGCGGTACAGTACTGATAGTATCTCTCGCCCGGAAGTTCTCTGGAATCATCGTAGAAAAGGCCGCCTTCCAGACTGAATTCAAACGGCATGGTCACAATGCTTCCATCGTTCACGTGGTAGTATTTCATGAGACGAAGTCCCGCCGGACCGTCTGCCAGTACGATACTTGCCAGGCCTTTGTCGATTGCACAGCGGTGTGTTTCACCTGCGGATCCCGGAACAGAAATACCTGCCACACCGAGGTTTCCGCCCTGTGCTTTGCCCGGATCTCCGGCTGCCAGATCGATCAGCTCTTTTTCTGTCAGTGTGTTGACAAAATCCAGCGCATCTTTTTCACAGAGTTCACTGTTTTTCTTATATTCGATGACTTCTGTCGTAAAATCTGCCGCATACAGCTGCGCAACGTTCAGATTCTGTTCTGCTGCCAGTTTCTCTGCTTCTTTTTCGCGGGATGAAGTTTTTCCGGAAGTCTGTGTTTTTTCATCCAGTTCCTGCTTCAGCGGGAAAAGATTTTTTACCTGACGAAGAATCACTTCGTTATCAAGTTTTACACCGCCGCACAGTTTTGCATCTGCAAGGCTGTTGCCGATCCAGATTCCATAGAATCCACTTTCCAGAATCCATGCGGCTCTCTTTTCATCATAGGAAGTCAGATGTTCCAGAGAAATTTCTACAGTGATCTTTTCGCTTTCATCCGGTTTAAGTTCAGATGTTTTGGCATAAGCCACGAGACGATGTGCCTCTTTTTCGAGGATGCCGCCCGGAAGAGATGTGTACACCTGAACGACCTCTTTACCGGAAACTTTGCCGATATTTTTCACCTGTACGGAGACAGTCAGTTTTTTATTGTCCAGACTTTCCAGACAGTAGTCGTTTATCTCAAAGTCCGTATAGGAAAGGCCAAATCCGAAGCCATAACGTACCGGCACGTCAAAAGTATCAAAATAACGATAGCCGACATACATACCTTCTTCATAAACTTCCGTCTCAACATTTCCATTATTGTGGGAAAATGTCTCTGCATTCGGATAATCTTCGTATTTATATGCCCATGTATCGGTGAGCTTTCCGGATGGATTCACCTTACCGGAAACAACATCCGCAAATGCATTTCCGCCTTCCATACCAGGCTGTACGATCGTCAGAAGTGCTTTAATATTGGTAAACTCATCCATAAAAGAAAGATCTACCTGTGCACCTGCATTGATCACAACGATGACATTTTCGTAATTTGCACAGATATCTGCCAGCATCTTGTATTCTTCATCTTTCAGATAATAATCGCTCTTGTCTGCCTGACGATCCGCACCTTCACCGGCAATGCGGCTGGGCACATAAATTGCAGTCTCTGCTTCGTCACCTGCTGATTTCTTAATCTTGTCTCCTGCCGGCATGATAAATGGCGTCGTACTGTAGACCTCAAAGAAACTCATGGTGTCCGCACCATATCCGGTTCTGGATAAAATATCATTTTTCCAGTCCTGACGGGCTTTGTCATAAATATCGTTGTATCAATTGATCCATGCTCCTGTAGTAATCTGGAATCCGGCATTTTTCATGCCCTCACAGATGGAAACCTTTTCTCTTTCGTTGACGTCTCCGGAACCGGTGCCACCTTTGATCGTCTTACCTGCACCTGCTCCATAGAGGGCTACCGCGCTGCCCGCTTTCAGCGGAAGGATATGATCTTCATTTTTCAGAAGAACCATTCCTTCTGCTGCTGCACGTCTTGCGACTTTACGGTGCTCTGTTTCCCATGGCTGGATTTCCGGATTCATTGTACCGGAAAATGTTCTTTCTTTTAAAGTACGTGTCATGATTATTCCTCTCCGACAAAATCTGCAAATGTTTCTTTTACTTTTGCCTCATCGTCTGTATCTGCATTCAGAATCAGCGGTTTGCTGAGATCCAGACTGAAAATTCCCATAATGGATTTTGCATCTACGTAATATTTTCCACTCTGCAGATTCATGTCACAGTCAAATTTGCTGCAAAGCTTGTTAAATTTGTCCGCATCCTGCATGGATACGATCTTTACTGTTAATTTTACCATAATCTGACTCCTTTTTCCATTTCTAATCATATTCGTGCGGATATTCGAAAACCTTTTTCGTAATCCATTTTTCAGATAAAATAT
Source organism: Blautia sp. Marseille-P3087 (assembly GCF_900120195.1). Lineage (GTDB taxonomy): Bacteria > Bacillota > Clostridia > Lachnospirales > Lachnospiraceae > Blautia_A. The sequence continues at coordinate 3,080,871 of NZ_LT635539.1, read as the reverse complement.
TTTCTGAGAAGGTAAGTCGGGGTACAGCTCCATGCATGACAGTAGCTGTTGACAATACTTCCGCCATACGGAGATTCTGCCGGATTTTCCGGATTGTAAAGTTCCCAGAAGGTATCTGCTCCATGGCTCAGCATGCCGCCCCAGTAATATTTCATATAATCCATTGCCTGTTCTTTTTTGCCGCACTTAAGAAGTGCTTCCACAAAATGATGGGTCATATACGGAGAAACCATTCCTTTTTCCGGATTCAGTGCAATGACTTTATCAAGGATTTCTGCTCCTTCTTCTGCGGATACTGCACCGGCAAGTATCATCCACACCTGGCTCGCGTAATTGAGCTGTTTTTCCTCTCCGCTTACAAACAGGCCGCTCTCCGGATCCAGAAGATATTTCCTTGCAGATTCTGTCTTTTCTTTTGCTTCTGTTGCAAAATAAGCAGCCTTTTCTGTATCACCAAGTACTTCCGCGATCTTCTGTACTTTCCCTGCGCAGTAGATGTATACGCCCTGCATGGCACTCTGTTTATTAAGTCCATCGGTCCAGTCAATAAATCCCCAGAAACCTTCGCCGTTTTTCAGCAGATTTTTTTCATCAAACCACTCTTCTGCGATTTCCATCTGACGATATGCGCAGGCACTTAAATCTTTTAAGGTTTCTTTGTCACCGGACGCTTCATAATAATCGTAAAGCGTTGCACCGAAGAACATAGAATAATCAAGAAGGAAGGTGTCATCTACGATGAATTTCGGTTCTGTGAAGAGACATGCACTTACCTGTCCATTATCTTTCGTCTGCGCTGCAAAGAGATACAGACATCTTTTTACGAGATCCATGTTATGGAATGTTTCATAATTTGCAAGTGCCTGCAGACGAAGGTCTCCGAGCCAGAGACGACGGTCTCTCTTCGGTCCGTCCTCAAATACAGACTGCATGCAGTTTTGCAGCGTGCGGAGGCTAACACGGTCAAGTCTTCTGATCATCTCGTCATCACTTTTTACCGGCTCCACATCTTCGATACGAACTGCGGAAACACTGGTGCAGCTTACATCTTCGACAACGAGCTGCCATTTCAGGGAGGTATCAATTGCCTCAATCTCCATGTAACGGAATGCATATCTTCTCGGAAGTTTCAGTTCTGCCGGAAGGACATCTACATGGATAAATTCTTCCTGAATCCAGCCACGGCTGATCCATCCGTCATAATCTTTGGAATCCTCTGTGATTTCTTTTGCAATCTCTGCAAATTTCAGTCTGAAAAATGCCGGTGCATCCTGCGGACTCCCTACAGAGTTTAATTTCAGTGTAACATATCCTACCTGATGATCACCGAAATCCAGACAGATCTTATCTCCTTTTGCAAGATGATAGGAAGAGAGATTTTTGATGTCGTCCTTCTTATTAACATCCGGATATACATTTTCTGTTTTTACGATATCTACGATGGAAACAGGGCGAACCACTGTCTCCAGAAGCTTCGGTGCACACGCCTCTGCTTTTGCAACAAATGCATCATTGGTCACACGGACCATGTTAAGATCTATACTTACCTCTGCCATTATGCGTTTGCTCTCCTTTCATCAAGTTCTTTGATAATCTGTGGATAAATCTTATCCAGATCATAGAACATCATAGTAACAATTGTTGCAATATTTGTGATAATCGGAACCCAGATGTACATGGCAGTAATATAGTGCTGTGCTGTCACTGTCTGGATCGTCTGAGTTGCATCAAATCCACCAAACTGAAGCATAGCAGCTCCGACACTGCTTGCAATTGCCATACCAGCTTTACCTACAAAGCCATTTACTGCAGAAAGAGTTCCGGCTGTGTTGACACCGCTTTTCCATTCACCATAATCAACCGGGTCAGGCTGCATTTCAACTTCGTTCATTTTTATAACCTCCAAATTTCTTTCTGCCATTACTTTACTTCTTTTTTACATTTCTTCCAATTGTGATTTTTTTTGTAAAACACTGACTTTTTTTTCGATTCAGATGATGCTATACTGAAAATATCGAATTGCAAAACGAGATCTATTATATAAAGAAATAATTCTGATCTATCAATATTTTGAGGGGCATTTATGAAACTTACAAGAGAGGATTTTCGAAATTATATTAAAGACTATAATGATGACGAAATTTTTTACAGAGATTTATATTTTCAGGAAAAAAATCATCCGGAAGCTTTTCATGACTACTGTCTGAATCTGGACCGGCAGTTTATTTCCAACCACCGTCTTTTTGTTCCGGAGCTTCAAAAAGAAGCATGGTACCCCTATATGGAGGAAAAAGACCTCTTCGGTGATCTGACCGGAAATATCATGTTCTCAAAGCATTACCGGTATACACCGATATTTGATCATGAGCATGAGTTTTTTGAAATTATCTGCGTATATAACGGAACTGCCCATACAACAATCCAGGGAATGGCTCATGAACTCCATACCGGAGATATCTGCATCATACCGCCTCATACCACGCACAGTATCGGAATTTTTGATGACAGTCTCGCTTTTAATATCCTGGTCCGTGGCTCTACTTTTCAGTCCACTTTTTTCCAGTCGCTGACTGCCGACAGCGCACTTGCCCATTTTTTTGCACACGTACTTTATCGTAAAACTGAGGGGAATTATCTGATTTTCCATACTTTTGATGATATCCGCATCCGTGATATGCTGGAAAATCTTTATATCGAATATCTCGGGCATGAAAAATACAGCTACACCTTCCTGAATTCCATGCTGATCATGTTTTGGGCAATGCTTCTTCGCTATCACGAAAATGAGATTGAGTCCATTCTCACAAAAGATACCGGAAGCGGCTCTATGACAGAAATTCTGAATTATCTGAATCATCATTATCAGAATGCTACTCTTGGAAGCACCGCGGAACATTTTGGCTACAGTACTTCGCATTTCAGTACACTGATAAAGGAAGGAACCGGCCAGACTTTTCTTCAGATCATCCGTGACATTAAGCTGAACCAGGCATGCCGCGCGCTCCGTGAAACCAAACTCAGCAACCACGCGATCTGTGATCTGGTCGGCTATGAATCACCGGAACATTTTATGCGGACTTTTAAGAAAGCCTACGGGATCACTCCGGGTGAATACCGCAAAAAACATAAAATTTAATTTATTATTGAGGTTTATATGATACGTAAAAATACAAAAAAGAAAGCCCGTTCCATTGAGATGGTAACGGGTTCTTTGTGGAAAAATATTCTTTTCTTCAGCATTCCGCTGATGTGCTCCCAGCTTCTGGAGGTCATGTTCAATTTAAGCGATGTTGCTGTTGTCGGACATTTTGCCGATTACAAAGCACTCGGTGCTGTTGGTTCCACTACACTTCTGGTCACCTTGTTTACCGGATTTCTGATCGGTATGGGCAGTGGTGTCAATGTCCGCGTCGCGCACGCGCTTGGTGCAAAAAATCACGAAAATACCGTAGAGACCATACAGACTTCTCTTTTTCTCTGTACATTGATCGGGCTTCTGATCGGAACAGTCTGTTTCTTCTTTTCAGGAGGAATGCTCCGACTTTTAAATACAAAAGATGATCTGATCGATCAGGCTTCACTCTACCTTCGGATTTATGCTCTCTGTATGCCGGCAATGGGAATCTATAATTTTGGTAATGGTGTTTTGAGTGCCCGTGGCGAAACGAAGCGACCTCTTTATTATCTCGCGATTGCCGGTGTGTTAAACGTACTTCTGAACCTGTTTTTTGTCATTGTATTTCATATGGCGGCTGCAGGTGTGGCAACTGCAACTGCGATTGCCCAGTACGTTTCTGCCGGCCTTATCATGATTCATCTCGTACAGCGAAAAGATGAATGTCATGTTTCCTTAAAAAATATCCGATTTCACAGAGATGCGGGTGTCCGGGTACTGATGATCGGTATTCCCGCCGGAATCCAGAGCGCAGTTTTCGCCATTGCCAATCTTTTTGTACAGGCAGGGGTTAACTCCTTTAATACTATTACAGTCTCCGGAAATGCAGCCGCCACCAATGCGGATTCATTGATTTTTAACGTGTTATATGCTTTTTATACAGGCTGTTCCAGTTTCATGAGTCAGAATTACGGTGCCAGAAACAAAAAAAGAGTTTTAAAAAGCTATTTTGTCTGCCTTTTTTACTCTTTCTTTGCCAGTGTCCTTCTGGGTGTGTTGCTGTTTGTTTTTGGTCATCAGTTTCTTTCATTGTTTGCCACTGACGCGGCAGTCATCGATGCCGGCATGCAGAGGATACGGATCATGGCTTTTTCCTATGCTGTATCCGTATTTATGGACTGCACAACTGCAGCATCACGTGGAATCGGCAAAACGATTGTCCCGACCATTATCATACTCCTCGGTTCCTGTGCATTCCGTATCATATGGATCTACACGATCTTTGCCTGGATTCATACCATTCCGTCACTTTATCTGCTGTATGTTTTTTCGTGGCTTATCACTTCAGCCGCAGAAATCATTTATTTTATTATCAGCTATCGGAAACTGAAATGTTAAATAATTGTCATTTTTTTAAATTTTCATTGTTTTTTTATTGCTTTTATTGATGAATTATGTATAATTAACTCTATGGGAAGTAGGAGCATTCTACTTCTTAAAGGTTAAAGAAAGCCATCGTGTAGATGGCTCTATTAAAGAAGAGAGGTAAATGTAAGATGGCAAAAATCGATTTAACTAAGTATGGCATCACTGGTACAACTGAAATTGTGTACAATCCTTCTTACGAAGTTTTATTCGAAGAAGAGACCAAAGCAGGTCTTGAAGGATTTGAAGTAGGCCAGGAAACAGAACTTGGCGCTGTTAACGTAATGACTGGTATCTACACAGGACGTTCCCCAAAAGACAAATACATCGTTATGGATGAAAATTCCAAAGATACTGTTTGGTGGACTTCTGATGAATACAAGAACGACAACCATCCTGCAACACAGGAAGCTTGGGCAGCTTGTAAAGAACTTGCCAAGAAAGAACTTTCCAACAAGAAACTTTTCGTAGTTGACGCATTCTGCGGTGCTAACGCTGATACTCGTATGGCTATCCGTTTCATCGTTGAAGTTGCATGGCAGGCACACTTTGTTACAAACATGTTCATCCAGCCAACAGCTGAAGAACTGGAAACATTTGAGCCGGATTTTGTTGTATACAATGCTTCCAAAGCAAAAGTTACAAACTACAAAGAACTTGGCCTGAACTCTGAAACAGCTGTAATGTTCAACATTACATCCAAAGAGCAGGTTATCATCAACACATGGTACGGCGGAGAAATGAAGAAAGGTATGTTCTCTATGATGAACTACTTCCTTCCACTGAAAGGCATCGCAGCTATGCACTGCTCCGCTAACACAGATATGAATGGTGAAAACACCGCTATCTTCTTCGGACTTTCCGGAACAGGTAAAACAACTCTTTCCACAGACCCGAAACGTCTCCTGATCGGTGATGACGAACACGGCTGGGATGACAACGGTGTATTCAACTTTGAAGGCGGATGCTACGCTAAGGTTATCAACCTTGACAAAGAATCTGAACCGGATATCTACAATGCAATCAAACGTAACGCTCTTCTTGAGAACGTAACAGTTGATGCAAACGGTAAGATCGATTTCGCTGATAAGAGCGTAACAGAAAACACTCGTGTTTCCTACCCAATCGACCACATCGAAAAAATCGTTCGCCCGATTTCTTCTGCACCGGCAGCTAAGAACGTAATCTTCCTGTCCGCAGATGCATTCGGTGTACTGCCGCCAGTATCTATCCTGACAGAAGCTCAGACACAGTACTACTTCCTGTCCGGATTCACAGCTAAACTTGCTGGTACAGAGCGTGGAATCACAGAGCCTACACCTACATTCTCTGCTTGCTTCGGTCAGGCATTCCTTGAACTGCATCCGACCAAATATGCAGAAGAACTTGTTAAGAAAATGGAAAAGAGCGGAGCAAAAGCTTACCTCGTTAATACAGGATGGAACGGAACAGGCAAACGTATCTCCATCAAAGATACCCGTGGTATCATCGATGCTATCCTGAGCGGAGCCATTCTGAACGCTCCTACAAAGACAATTCCATACTTCAACTTCGAAGTTCCTACAGAACTCCCGGGTGTTGATGCAGGAATCCTTGATCCACGTGACACATATGCAGATGCTGCACAGTGGGAAGAAAAAGCAAAAGATCTTGCTGCAAGATTCGTTAAGAATTTTGCTAAATACGAAGGAAATGCTGCTGGTAAAGCACTTGTTGCTGCTGGTCCTCAGGCATAATTTCATAATCGAAAGCAATTTCAGGGGCTGCCGTTTTACGACAGCCCCATAATTTTATATGAAACGAGATGATAACAACATGAGTTGGTACAACGAAGCTATTTTTTATCACATTTATCCGCTTGGTCTTTCCGGAGCACCGAAGCAGAACGACTACAGTACACCGGTACATCGCCTGAACACTCTTCTTCCATGGATTGACCATATTAAAGCAATCGGCTGCACTGCCCTGTACATCGGGCCTCTTTTTGAAAGTGTCGGACATGGTTATGAAACAACCGATTACAAAAAACTGGATTCCCGTCTTGGAACCAACGAGGATCTGACAACTTTTGTAAAAGTCTGCCACGAAAAAGGAATCAAAGTTATTTTTGACGGTGTATTCAACCATACCGGACGTGATTTTTTCGCCTTTAAAGATATCCGGAAAAACAGGGAGCATTCGCCATATCTTAACTGGTACTGCAATGTCAATTTCTATGGAAACAACGAATACAATGATGGATTTTCCTATGACAACTGGGGTGGATATAATCTGCTCGTCAAACTTAACCAGCGCAATCCGGATGTTCAGAATTATATCTGTGATGTGATCCGTTACTGGGTTTCTGAATTTGATGTAGATGGCATCCGTCTTGATGCTGCCGATGTCCTTGATTTTGATTTTATGCGTATGCTCCGTCGTACTGCCGAGGAAGTCAAGCCGGATTTCTGGCTGATGGGCGAGGTTATCCACGGTGATTACAGCCGCTGGGTAAACGGTGAGACGCTGCACAGTGTCACGAATTACGCGCTTCACAAGGCACTCTACAGCGGTCATAATGACCACAACTATTTTGAGATTGCCCATACGGTCAAATATTTACAGAATATGGGAAATCTCGATCTTTATAATTTTGTGGACAATCATGATGTCGAGCGAATTTATACAAAACTGTCCAATAAAGCGCACTTTACACCGGTTCATATTTTGCTCTATACTCTTCCGGGAGTTCCGAGTATTTATTATGGTTCTGAGTTCGGAATTGAGGGCCGCAAGGAGCGTTCTTCTGATGACAGTCTCCGCCCTGCCCTTTCACTTGATGATTATGAAACTGCTCTGGGAGACAATCCATGTACTGCCCTTATTGCAGCTCTCGGACAGATCAGACAGCACACACCTGCATTAAGTTACGGAAGCTATGCAGAACTGCACCTTACAAACCGTCAGTTTGCATTTGCACGTGATCTGAACGATGTGCGTGTCGTTGTAACAGTCAATAACGATGACAATGCTGCTTCCATGGATCTTCCTGCTGGAAACTCTGTGGAATACATCGGTGCACTGTCCGGTCAGAAAGTCGCTGTACAGGATGGCCGTATCAATGTAACTGTTCCGGCAAACAGTGGCGAGATCTGGGTACCTGCCGGCGATATGCCTGAGTATAAACCATTTAAGGTTGAGATTTCGGTGAAAGAGGAAACAGTGACAGATGAAGAATCCATACCGGCTGATTCTGAAGCACCATCCTCCGCCACAGAACCGGTTCATTTCGATCCGAACAAGTCGCCGGAAGACATGTCTGTTGCAGAATTACAGTCAACCATCCTTGCCAAAATGGCAAACAACGGTCCGGTTAGCGATCAGATGAAGAAAACTGTCAATGAAAACATCTGGCATGATTCCCTTGTCAACTGGTTAAAGAGTTTCCGTTGATATTCTTTCCTTTTTGAGGCAATGCAAAAAAAAGAGCTGCGTACCACCGCGAGATCATAATCTCGTCAGGTACGACAGCTCTTATTTTATAATTTTTACGCTCTGTTATTCACACTTCCTGTCAGTCTCTGCTTCATTTCTCCACCAAGCATGGTCACAAATACACTGACTACAAAAACTGCGATGCAGCGATCGAGATAATCGGTCAGGAACTGAACTACAAAAATGCTTCCGGTCAGGCCAAGTGGTGTATGTGAAAGAAGCTGCACCAGAATTGAAGATCCGGAAGAAGTAACTCCACCAAACAGCACTGCGTTGATTACAGAACTTACCACTGTTCCCGGGACAGTGATCATTGCAGCTGCCGCCAGCACTTTTACTCTCTTTACGGACAGTTTGCGAAATACAAGACCACTCATAATACCGGTGATCATTCCTACCGGCGCAAAATACAGGGAATAAATATCGACTGTCATTCCCATGAAGATTCCGCTGATCAGATTTGGAAGCATTCCAAACCATGGTCCCAGAAGTGCACCGGTCAGAATCGTACCAATGCTATCCAGATAAACCGGAAGTTTCAGAAGAAGTGCGATCTGTCCTCCGGCAATATTAATTCCGACTGCCAGCGCTACCAGACAGATCTGATAGGCATTGATCTTGCTGCCGGCAGTATTTTTCTTTGTGTTATTTACGTTGTTCGCTTCCATGTTTGCGCTCATTTTTCTTCCCCTTTCACAGTTCATGCAGAAGTTTTAAGTCCTCGTCGTTCCATTTGCTGCCATCTTCTTTCTTAAGCACACGTACCATAAAGAAGCGGAAAAACTTCTCCGGATCCGTCTCTGTAAGAATATGACTGTTCGGTTCTTTTTTCCAGAAATCCATAGAGTCTACTACCGTCTGTCCACGACAGATACCATCGGTTGCAACGGCTGTAAAGCTGTCAAATCCACTACACATTGACCTGTCAATGAAATATGCCACTGCAAGTGGATCATTGATCACGCATCCGATGATGCCTTCCTGATCCCAGTGAAAATCCATATAAAATCCTGTGATCTTGCGGATGAACTCACCATTTTCTTTGTCGAGGCGGCACATATATTCCAGACGATTCGGTGTCAGCACGATTTCTCTGGTGACATCCAAACCGATCATATGAATGATATTGCCTTCTTTTTCAAAAAGATCATATACAATGGCAGCCGCATCCGGGTCACACCAGTAATTGTACTCCGCCACCGGTGAACAGTTTCCGTGACTTCTGAAATTGCCTCCCATAGACACCAGTTCTTCCACATTTCGGATAAGGTGTGGCTTCTTCGAAAATACTTTTGCAAGATTTGTCATCGGACCAAGAGCAATGATCGAGATCTTTTCTTTTTCCAGAATCTCTGTCAGAAAATCCACCGCACTCTGCTTTTCACACCCGCTGGAAACTTCCGGGAGAAAACTTTCCCCAAGTCCGTCCATTCCATGTGTATCACGTGCATCGATATATTCTTCCCGAAGTGGTGCATCTTCTCCGATATAGACCGGAATATCCAGTCTGTTTAACTGTTTGAGGACTTTTTTTGCATTGACTGCTCCCATATCAGAAGGTACATTTCCTGATACAGTCGTAATCGCCACAATCTCCAGCTCCGGAGAATTGACCGCAAGCATGATGGCAAGTGCGTCATCGATCCCCGGATCACAGTCTATAATAATTTTACGCATAAAAAAACTTCCAACCTTTCCCTTTTCTATGTAAAAATCCTCCACAGAAAAGGTATCAACGATCGGAAGATACCTAAATGACCTAGTTTTTTATACTGGGAGGGTTTCGAACCAGTTATTTAATTTCTATGAAACTTTCTGTAGTATAACAAAAGAATTCCCGAAATGCAAGTCTATTTTGTAAAACAATCCTGCATTCCGGGCATTTAGTTACTGTTCACAGATAGTATCCTGTGAACAGTAACAGCGTTTATTCTTATTCAAACAGTTTCTTTACCATCTCTGCATCAAATGTTACAGAAGATACATGATTGACTTCAATCTGATACAGTGCATTTGCTGCAATGTGCTCAGCCGCCTGTTCAAGATCACGGATACCGGTCGTATCGGCAAACTGCTCAATGACTGCATCCAGACCGTCCGATGCCACCACACACTCTTCCGCTTTCAGGCTCATTCGTTTCAGGACTTTCGGAAGAGCAAATTTCGAAAAAATCACTTTCTTTTCTTCTGCTGTGTAATCCGGAAGTTCAATAACCGCAAAACGGGACATTAACGGCGCACTGATCTGTGCCTTGTCATTTGCTGTGGCGATCGGATATACACCGACGGTCGGAACCATACATTCCATATAGTTGTCTGTAAATCCGAGATTGTCAAGAAGCGTCAGAAGGACATCGGCCGGGTTGCCGTTTCCTTTACCATTCGTCGCCTTGTCAAGCTCATTGATGATAAATACCAGATTTGACTCACCCGCCATAGAAAAAGCTTCCATGATGATACCCGGCTTTGCATTTGCATAAACACGGGAACTTCCTGTCAGCTGCTCTGGATCGTTGATAGAACTCATGTCAAGTGTTGTCCATGGAAGTTTCAGAATACGTGCCACAGCATAGGCGATCTGGGACTTACCGGTACCTGCCGGTCCTACGAGAAGCAGACCATATGCCGGAAGGGTGTGTGTACGGTTGATCTGGATGATCGTCTCAATGATTCTCTGTTTTACTTTTTCCATTCCATAGAGTTCTTCGTCGAGAATGCGGCGTGCCTCTACCGGATCAATGGATTCGAAATAATTGTTTTTCCACTGAATATTCATCATAATGGACAGAGCTCTCTGTGCATGTCTCCGCTCTTCCTGCGAAACTTCATGAGAGCGTGCCACTGCAAGGTTTCTTCTTGCCCAGAGGCGGATGTTGTCCGGCATGGTTCTTCCGGCACAGGTCATAAAGTCCGTAATACTCTGTATACTGGTGAGTTTCATATCGTCACCATCTTCATCTTCCTCATCGTTTTCCGGAAGTTCCGTCGGTGCATTACTTGCAAGAAGTCGTTCGATCATAAACTGCAGGAATCCATCCTCTGCTGAAAGCTTCGTTCCGCCTCCAAATGCTGTCTCACGAATCTTATAAACCGCATAACCCCCTTCATTATTCTGTCCCGATAATCGTACACTGATATGATTTTCGCCAAGCCATTTTACAAGGCTCACAAAACGTGCATCAATCTTTAAGATATCTGCCGGAAACACGCCATCATCCTCTTTAAACTCGAAGGATGATTTCTGGTTTGGGTTGGAAAATACACCACAGGAATGATGTTTCCACTGACGGTTTCTGTTCTCAATAACCAGAATCGGTTTTTCTGCTGAAGGTACTTTTTCATTGGACTGGAACGTCGTATAAGTACATTCCGGATCTTTTTTCTCTGTTTTTGTATTGCTGAAATCAAATACTGGCATAATAAACTGTTACTCCTCTTTTAGTATTTATAAAATTCACCTGTACATACATCATAGATGCCTCGCGGTGTAATACGAATCTCCGGAATGACCGGAAGCGCCATAAATGACAGTGTGATAAATGGTGCGATTCCATCCGGTACACCCATTTCATGGGCTTTTTCAATCATTCTTTTCAGTTTGATGTGACTATACCGGAAACCGGCATCACTCATCAGTCCCATCACCGGTAATTCCAGTGTATCAAAAACCTTATGGTCTGCAATAAGCGTATAGCCTCCCTGCGTACGGATCAGTTCCTGTACTGCAAGTGCCATATCCTGATCATTGTCACCTATCACGATAATGTTGTGAGAATCATGTGAAACACTGGACGCAATCGCTCCGCCGCGGATTCCAAAGCCACTTACAATACCCACTCCCGTTTTACCGGTTGCTTTGTGACGCTCGATCACCGCAATTTTCTGATAATCCTCATCTGCCCGGAACACACCCGGTCCGTCAAATAGCTGTACTCTTTTACGGACAGTTGTAATCTCACCTTCCTGCATTTCAATTACATAAAAACTTCCGTCTGGTGATTCCAGTGTCAGATCATCTACTGTAAAGTTTCCGACATGAACTGTATTTTTTAATTCGACCGGACATTCTCTTATCGTAATCTCGCTGTCCTGATCGATTCTCTGTCCGTTATAATAGACATCATGAATTGTCATATTTTCAATATCATCCAGAACCAGAAGATCCGCCTGATATCCTGTTGCAACTGCACCAAGTCTTCTGAGTCCATAGCATTTCGCAGAATTGATCGTGGCCATGCAAATAGCATCGATCGGATCCATGCCGAGCTTTATTGCCTTACGTACATTATGATCGATATGTCCTTCTTTTTCAATATCTTCGATATGTTTATCATCGGTACAGAAGCAGAAGCCTTCTCCGTTCATCTGATGCCTGACAATGCCGGATACAATTGCCTTGAGGTTTCTTGCCGCACTGCCTTCACGGATATGTACCGTCATTCCACAGCGCCGCTCCTGCATTGCATAATCAAAATCCGAACACTCATGATCTGTCGTGATTCCAGCCATCACATAAGCCTGCAAATCCGCTTCAGCCAGAAACGGTGCATGCCCGTCTCTCACTCTTTCTCTGAACAGATCCAGTTTGCTGTGCATGGCTTCATCAGCATTCACTACAGATATATAGTCCATTACTTCTCCCAGACCCAGTATCCTTCTGTTGCTAAGATACGGCACCATATCCGATGCAGTAATGGTACATCCATTGTCGTCAATTGCAGTTGCCGGTACACACGACGGCATCATCACAAATACATTTGCCTCTACATCTTCTGTCTGATTCAGGATATAATCAATGCCCTTTAAACCGGACACATTTGCAGATTCATGCGGATCCACAATAAACGTCGTTGTCCCATGGCGGGCAGCCACTGTTACAAGCTCTGCCGGTGTCACAAGAGTTGATTCCAGATGCAGATGACTGTCGATCAGTCCCGGACAGACGTACCTGCCTTCCAGATCAATTTCTCGTTTTCCTTCGTAACTTCCGATTCCTGAAATCAGACCCTCTTCTATCGCAATGTCCCCTTTCAGGATCTCTCTGGTAAAAACATTCACAATACGGGCATTTTTCAGTACAAGTTCTGCTTTTTCCAGTCCACGGGTAACTTCTGAACATTTTTGATACTTCTGTAACTTCATAAGCCCACTCTCCTTTTATTCTGTTTTACCTTGTTTTTAAATTCTGCCAGTGCTTTATGCACCTGATTTCTCAATCCAGCTTAATGCCTGCCAGCGCCTGTGCAAATGCATTATTTACCGGCTCTGCCGCCTCTTTTTGCTGCTTTTTCAAATATTTCTGCACGTCTCTTTTATTTACGCCTGCGCCTTCTTTTGCACGTCTTGCCTGGAAGGAAGAAAGCTTTTCTTTATAGCCACATGCACATACGAAAGTTTCTTCTTTCCCTTTGACCAGCATCTCCATACGTTTGTGGCACTTCGGACAGCGCGCATTGGTCGTACGGGAAATAGTCTCTCTGTATCCACATTCTCTGTCCTGGCATACCAGCATCTTACTGTTTTTACCATTTACTGCAAGAAGACGTTTTCCACAGTTCGGACAGATTTTATTTGTCAGATTGTCGTGACGGAATGTACCTGTTCCTGTCTTTATCTCACCAACAATTTCTTCTGTATATTCCCGGATTCCGTCAAGAAATACTTTTTGCTTCAGCTTTCCCTTTGAAATATCAGAAAGTTTCTTTTCCCAGTCTGCTGTCAGCTCCGGTTTCTTCAAGTCTTCCGGTACCAGTTCCAGAAGCTGTTTTGCCTTCGATGTCAGATAAATCTCATTTCCACGTTTTTCCATAAGGAATGTGTGAAATAGTTTCTCAATGATATCGGCTCTTGTGGCAACAGTGCCAAGTCCGCCGGTCTCTCCCAGCGTCTTTGCCGCCTGTGAGTCTTTCGTCGACATATATTTTACCGGATTTTCCATCGCAGCAAGAAGTGTTGCCTCGGTAAAATGTGCCGGTGGTTTTGTCTTGCCGTTAGTGAGCCTTACACTGTCTATATGGATTTTTTCTCCTTGACGGAACACAGGAAGTTTCTGATCTTTCAGTGCATTGTCCTCCGTATCTTCTTCCTGCATGCCCTCCTCATAGACAGCTTTCCATCCGGCACTTATAACTGTTTTTCCATTTGCTGCAAAAGTCTGTCCTGCTGCCTTTGCTTCAAGAGAAGTCTGCTCATATTCAAATGCAGGATAAAGCACACTCAAGAACCGACGCACGACCATATCATATATTTTGCGTTCTTCGTTCGTCATATGATCGAGCTGTACAAACTGTTCCGTCGGAATGATTGCATGATGGTCACTGACCTTTTTATCATCCACAAAGCTTCCGTTTGTCTGAATCGGTTTGCTGATCAGTACTCCGGCAAGCTTTCTGTACGGGCCTGTTCCACAGGCTTTCAGACGTTCTTTAATCGTCGGTACAACATCCTTTCCGATATAACGTGAATCCGTTCGCGGATATGTAAGTACCTTATGATTTTCATAAAGCCGCTGCATAATATTCAGAGTTTCTTTTGCGGAAAATCCGTATTTCTGATTTGCCTCTCTCTGAAGCGTCGTCAGATCATACAGACCTGGTGCATATGTTTTCTTCGGTTTCTTTGCTACAGAGGTGATTTCCAGTACACCGTCTGAAATATTTTTGCGTATGTCTTCTGCACAGTCTTTCTGGAATGTACGGTAACTGCCGCTTCTGGTATCTTTCCATGTCCACTGTATGCCACCCGCCTGCAGGGTAACACCATAATATTCTTCCGGCTGGAATTTACGGATCTCCGCTTCTCTTCTTGCAATAATCGCCAGTGTCGGTGTCTGCACTCTTCCGCAGGAAAGCTGGGCATTGTGCCTGCATGTCAGCGCTCTCGTGCCATTGATACCAACCAGCCAGTCAGCTTCTGCTCTGGCTACCGCTGCGCGATAAAGATTATCATATTCTCTGCCGTCTTTCAGATTATGGAACCCATCACGGATCGCCTTATCTGTCACAGAGGAGATCCAGAGACGACGGATCGGTTTGCGGCATCCGGATTTATCCAGAATCCAGCGCGCCACAAGCTCTCCTTCTCTGCCAGCATCTGTAGCAATGATGATATCCCCGATATCCTTTCGAAACAGTTGAGCTTTAACTGCCTGATATTGTTTGGAGGTCTGACGGATGACCACGAGTTTCATCTTCTCCGGCATCATCGGCAGAGTCTCCATATCCCATTTCACATATTTCTTATCATATTCTTCAGGATCTGCAAGCGTCACAAGATGTCCAAGTGCCCATGTCACCACGTATTCTTTCCCTTCCAGAATTCCGTTTCCCTTCTGGTTACAGTGGAGAACTCTCGCAATATCCCGTGCTACAGATGGTTTCTCTGCAATTACCAATGACTTCATAGATGTTCCTCTTTCTCAAGTTGATATTTTCTGAATTTTCTTTGATGTGAGTATAACATATCCTAACAAAAAAAGGAAGATAACTACTCTTCCTTTCAATGATAATAAATAGCTGAAATATTTGTAAATTTCTGTCGGTCATGCTATGATAAACAGGAACGTAAGGGAGGAAATTATGTATTATTTTATCGTAAATCCTAATTCCCGCTCTGGAAAAGGTGCCCTGATCTGGAAAGGACTCGAAGGCATCTTAAATGAGCGAAATGTTGAATATAAAATATTTTTTACAGAATACAGAGGACATGCCGTTCTTCTGTCTGAGTCCATTACTTCCGATGCTGCCCCGGAAAACCCGGTAACCCTCATTGCAGTCGGAGGAGACGGCACGATTCAGGAAGTATTAAGCGGCGTACACGATCTGTCATATATTACTTTCGGCTATATCCCTACCGGATCCGGAAATGATTTCTGCCGCGGAATGAAACTTCCGACAGAACCCACCGAGGCACTTAATCTGATTCTTTCCGACTGCCGGCCTCATCCGATGGATGTTCCGATACTCACCTGCAGTACGGGAAGCAGCCACTTTGCGATAAGCTGCGGAATCGGCTTCGATGCCGGAGTATGCCATGAAGTCAGTGTCACACCGATGAAAAAAGTTCTTAACCGTATCGGACTCGGAAAGCTGGTCTATCTTTTTGTTGCATTAAAACAGCTTCTTTTTCTGAAACCATCTCCTATGACACTTATCATGGACGATGACAACGTGCAGCAATTTTCCAAAGTATATTTTACTGCGGTCATGAATCAGAAATACGAAGGCGGTGGATTTAAATTTTGTCCCAATGCCAGTCCGTCTGACGGATATCTCGATGTCATCGTAGTCGATGGCTTAAGCAAGCCCAAAGTCCTGTGTTGTCTTCCGACAGCATTTTTCGGAAAACACACGATTTTTCATGGTATCCACATTTTCCGCTGTAAAAAAATAGATATCCACAGTGATCTCGCACTGCCGGTGCACAAAGACGGAGAATCCGCCGGAATCCTGAAAGATTTTTCCGTATCCATCGGCTCCAGGCAGGTGCGCATGATCTCATAATTTCCTATTACATAAAAAACTTCTGCCGGTCACTCAGCAGAAGTTTTATTTTGATTTTAGTTAAATCCGTAGAATTTCTGACATATTTTATACGCAGCCACAAACATCTTACGTCCGCCTCTTCCCGGCAGATTTGCCGCACGTCCGAGGATGCTGTAACGCAATTTGTGATAAAGCCACAGATCCTGCTCACGGATATAATCCAGCAGTTCTCTTTTCTTATCAAGGGCTTCCTGTGTACCGGCACGCACCAGCATAATGGAAGAAACTGTCGTGATGATGTCCAGATAACTCAACATATATTTCTTCACATATTTATTGTCAAACTGACAATTATGGAAGATATCTGTCATCAGTTTATTTACTCTGATCTGTTGGTCGATTCTTTTTATCATTACCTTTTCGTTTACAGACTGGTCATCTCTTCCGATAAAGTAACGATAAAAATTCACATCCAGATAATACATTTTCTTCACAAACGGAAGCGGCTCAAATGCAAAGATATTATCCACATAGAATGTATGCTTCGGAAGCTCCATTCCGCATTCATGCAGGAGTTTGGTACGGTAAATAATCGAATGCATCAAAAGGTATTTTCCCTTCGACATATGCACGCTGTCCCATCCGAAAATCTCATTTACCGGCAGGCAATGACGGTACTGCATAACTTTCTTGCGGGCTGCACCCTGCTTCTCATAAACAAAATTGCTGATCAGCATATCTACTGTCTCCGGTCCACGCACGAGTTCTCCCAGTGTATGCAGAATCTTTGCATAAGCTTCTTCATTTACCCAGTCATCGCTGTCTACAACCTTGAAATAAAGGCCTGTGGCATTACGGATGCCGGCATTGACAGCTTCTCCATGTCCGCCGTTTTCCTGATGGACAGCCTTAATAATCGTCGGATATTTCTCTGCATATGCATCTGCGATCTCTGCAGTACGGTCGGAAGATCCGTCATTTACTACAAGAATCTCCACATCTTCTCCACCCTTTAAAAGAGACTCGATACATTTTTCCATATATGCTTCTGAATTATAACAGGGAATTGCAATACTCAGTAATTTCATTTTCCTGGTTTCTCCTTCATGTATTTTATATATGCCCGGAAAGCAGACGGTATCGCATACTGCTTTTCAGACTGTTTCTTTTCTATAAAAATAAATGGTGCTTCCTTTCGTTCCTCCAGTGAAGATACATGGATACGATAACCAATCATTCTCCATTCAATGTGAGAAAAAATATGCTTCGCCTCAGGCAGTACTTCGATATGAAGCGGCTCCAGATTCATCTCTTTTACCTTCTGAAGTGCTTCATCCATACTCAGATGACCTTCGACATTCGGCAGTTCATAAAGCCCTGCAAGAAGCCCCTCCTGTGGTCGTTTGCGAATTGCAGTGCACTCTCCGTCCTGAATCACAAGAACCGTTTTGTTTTCGATAGTTCGCTTTTTCTTTGGTGCTTTTACCGGAAGTTCATCAACCGTGCCATGATGATACGCCTTACACAATGCTGCAACCGGACATTCCATACACCGCGCCGGTCCGTTGGGTACACACACCACTGCTCCAAGTTCCATCAGTGCCTGATTAAAATCTCCGGGAGCATCTTTCGGCATAATCCCCAGCAGTTTCTCTTCGACCTGACTGCGAACAGATTGTTTCATGATATCCTGACGGTCTTCGGTGATCCTCGAAAAAACACGAAGGACATTTCCATCGACTGCCGGAACCGGAATATCATAAGCAATCGATGCGATCGCGCCTGCGGTGTAACTGCCGATTCCCTTTAAGGCGAGCAGCTCATCATAAGATGCCGGCAAAACGCCTCCGTATTCTGCGACAACGACCTGCGCTGCGCTCTGCATATTCCTTACTCGATTATAATATCCAAGTCCCTCCCACAGCTTCATAAGCTTCTCTTCGGGACACTCTGCAAGAGCCTTCACATCCGGGAGTTCTCCGATAAAACGGAGAAAATACGGCTTTACAGCTTCTACTCTGGTCTGCTGAAGCATAATCTCCGACACCCAAGTATAATAAGCATTCTTCTGATCTCTCCACGGAAGGATCCGTTTATTTTGTCTGTACCAGCTTATAAGCGGCTGTACAATCTCATTTAGCATAAAATCCTCCGGATCTGATGGAATATTGTTACTGTAAACAATGCCAGATTATTTTTCAATACTGCTTAAGTATAACATAAATCCTGCCAAAAGACAGTTGATTTTTTTTATTATAACAGATAGAATATCAGACATGGTAACATAAATAACACTTCAGATGAATTTATCGAAAGGATTTGTACTATGGACAGTATCATTTTTGACGTAGACGGTACTTTGTGGGACTCTACAGATGTCGTTGCAAAAGCCTGGACTGATTATCTCCGGCAAAAAGAACAGATAGACCTTACCATCACAGCTGGTCAGCTCAAAACACTTTTCGGAAAGCCCCTGGCAGAAATTGCAGCTCTGGTCTTTCCCCAATATCCGGAGAATGAACAGCTTCGCCTGATCGATGGCTGCTGCGAGGCAGAACATGCACTTCTTCATATTACCGGTGCACCTCTCTATGAGGATCTGGAAAAAGCCCTGCAGATTCTGTCCGCACAATATCCTCTTTATATCGTCAGCAACAGTCAGTGTGGTTATATCGAACTTTTCCTTGCAAAAACCGGATTCGCCAAATATTTCCATGGACATCTCTGTAATGGAGATACCGGTCTTGATAAAGGTTCCAACATCCGCCAGATTACTGATCAGAATGGTTTGAAGGATCCGGTCTATGTCGGTGATACAATGGGAGACTTCGAGGCATGCCGCAAAGCCGGAGTTCCGTTTGTCCTTGCGGAATATGGTTTCGGTGAGGTTCCGGAGCCGGATATGCGGATCAGTAAACCAATGGATCTCATTACACTGTTTTGTTAATGAAAAGACGTCATAAACTATTTACTCTTATACTTAAGGCGAAAAGAGCATGGAAGATTCGATTTTGATTTCTTCCATGCTCTTCTTTTGTGTAAGTATAAATTTATTTTCAGATTTTCTGTAATTATTATTTCTTAACACATTTGGTTTTCAGATAGAATACCAGCCATGCAAGAATTGCAAGCAGTACAACGATATAAGCAACCTCCGCTGCAAGACTTGTCGTATAGCTGTCTATAAGGGTTGCAACGCCGATCAGAAGCAGGGCAACACCTGATCCCCATGTCATTTTTTTCTCATCATATTTTTCTTTGCGAAGCTTTGCATTGCCGCCTTTCAACAGGATGTCTCCATGTCCTGTCAGAAGCATGACTCCGGCAATTAATGCTATCACGGCCAAAATAAGGCCAAAAGATTTATCCATCATAATTATTCTTTCTCCTGTGTTTTAGTAAAAGCATACGATTGGCACATCATACTGTATCAGATCATACAGAACACCCGCATTTTCCGGTGGCATGTTGATACAGCCGTGTGAACCGTCTGTCAGGTAAATATCGCCGCCGAACTCATCTCTCCATGAAGCATCATGGAATCCGATTCCGCCATCAAACGGCATCCAGTATTCAACCTTTGATTCGTACTCGTAAGTACCATCCGCTTTCATTGTTCCTCTGAGTACATCCGGGCTCTTCTTATAATAGAGCGTAAAGATACCGGCATGTGTCTGGCGATCTGCGTAACTCATATTACCGGAAACGAAATCAGATTCAAAAATATCTGCACCGTTCTGATAATAGTACATATGCTGTTCACTTAAATCAACTTCGATATAAGTGTTACCGAGATCATTTACTCCGTAGGCATTTGCTGTCTGTGAGAAGACCGGCTCTCTCGTCGTCTGCGTACCGGACTGAATCTCCTTACTCAGCTGCGCTGTCTCCGCGCTCTGGTCAATCTTCCATCCGTATACGGAACTGGATACATAAACAGTTCTGCCGCTTGTCGTCTGAAATTCTCTCTCCGTACCGACTGTATCATAAGTTGCTGCAAGCTGTGCCACGTAATCAGCCACATGCTGCTGGAAAGAATTGTCATCCCATACAAGCTGACCCTTCTCGTCAAACTGCAGCCAGTCTTTGATGGTATTGCCATCGAGCGTTTCTGTACGGTCGCCAAAAGTATAGGTGATACTTGCTCTCGTGTAGTTATTGCATGCTTCCAGAGCAGACTGCAGTGCCTGATCATTCTGTGTAACATCCGCACTTACGTATGCTTCCGGTGTATCTGCAAAATTAACGCTTGTCTGACCGGCCGCAACAGCTGCATCCAATACCTGATATGCCTGTTTGATATTAAGCTTGCTACCTTCCGTCTCCGGAACGATCACAAACTGTCCATCCTTAAATGCCACATATGCATTCTCCGGTGCGGTCTGATTCTCTGCCTGTGCACAGTTCAGTGATTTGAGCTGTTCCTGAAGCCTGGTCTTGTTGTATCCTGTATTCTCGGAAACAGTATAGCTCTTCTGCTCATACATGCCTTTGATCCATTCATACGGCTTCTGCTGTTTCAGAAGATTCAGCACTTCCCCGGTAGAAAGATACTGATAATCAATCTGATCTCCTGCAATTGTCTGCGGATCCAGTCCTCTCGAAGAAACCTCAATGGAATAATTCTGGAATTTCTGTTTGAACAGATTCTCTACTTCATATGCCGTCATACGTGAACAGTTCACACCATTGATCCATGTTCCCTCAAAAAACCGATCCGAGAAGTAGTAGCTTGCTCCTGCATAGGCACAGCCACCAACCACAAGCACCATCAGAAGCAGAAGCCCAAAGATACGCCCACCTTTGTGTTTCTTTTTGCTTCCTTTCTTTTTCTGTACCGGCTGTTCATCCATATCATCTACTGGAACATACACGACCGGACCGGGACGTGCCGATTTATGTCTTGCAGGATGAGGTCTCTCCTCATACACTTCTTCAGCCTCATCATACGGTTCTGTATCTTCTATGGATTCTTCGTCATCCTCAGTAAATTCTTCACCATTATCAGGATTCTCCTCATCCGGCTCTGTATCTTCATATTCTTCTCTTGAATCATCATACTCGCCCAGATCATCCAACCCTTCATCGTCGTCCGGTGGGTCTGTCAGTCTGTCCATAACCGCATCAATATGTTCTTCCATATCTGTGCGCTCACCCGGTGCCCCTTCACCGTCAGATAATCTATCCTTAATTTCTTTGTTACTCATTTATTATACTCTCCTGAATATCAATACCTGCGTCCAACCATCCAAATCCTAACATTTTAAGATGATTTTCCTGTAACGTTTCCATTATAACATACTTCTGTATTTTTGCATCTTAAATTATCTCTTTTTTTATGAAATGTCAAATTTCTGTCACCGACATTCAAAGCGCGGGATACATTTCTGCAGCCCGCGCTTCAAATACTCAATTATTTTGTAACTTTTATGACAGTTCTGTATACCGCCCTTCCTGTTTTTACTGTAATCACAGCACTTCCTGTTCTTATTCCTTTTACTCTGCCCCTTGCATCTACAGTTACAAGTACTTTTACTTTTACTGCTCTTCTGTTTGTGCTTCTCTGAGCTGTAAGTCTGATGTCTCCGTTTTCCTGTCCCTGTGCAAATACGGTTGCTTTTTTAGTTACAATATATTTACTCCATTTATGTTTACCGGTTGCTGGAATATCTGAAGGAGCTTTCCGCTCCTGGCAGACAGTACAAATCTGATGACGTTTTTCTGCTTTTCCACAGTTTCCTTTGACATCAATAACAGTTTCCCAGAGATGACTACATTTTTCGTCTTTGTTATATGATGTAGGGAAATAGCAGCTTTCCATACTGTTTCATCGTATTCCATATGAAGTCTGACGCTCTCATCCGGATTAAGTTCCAGAGTAAATTTATCTTCATTTACATCAATCTTATAACTATAATGCTGTACTTCGCCGGAAATATCAATATAAGCAAGTTCTACTACTGCTGTTCCTAATCTATTTGCCCGAATATTCCAGCCATCTTCCATCGGCTCAACTATCAGGACCGGTGTTTCGTCCTCTTCTTCCCATGAATTTTCAATGGATACGTCTGTTACTTCAAAAGGAACATTATCACCTTTCCAATGATCCTTATTTTCTACATAACAGATGTAGTCATGTCTAATCCAGTGATTTTAAGAACGCTGTTATTCTCAGCAGTTTCTGACCAGAAAATCATATTATCCGGCAGGTCTGTCATTGTAGTAAACTCATCTTCTCTGCTGCCTCATCCTGTACGGTTTCTGCCTCTTCTGCTGCAAAAATTTCTTCTTCATTTTCTGATGTTTCCTGCTGTACCTGCACATCCATCTCATTCGCAAGTACCGTAAAGGAATTGCCACTTAGGGTTACTGTTGCCGTCAGCAGCCATGCCATCATTTATCGTCCTTTTGGTTTCATTCGCCTTCTTCCTTCTTTTTCTGACTACTTTTATTTTTCTCAGAATATATAGTACAAGTATAAAGAAGGCACGAAAAAACAGCGATTCTTTTCCATATCGTAGAATATTTTTTGTGACTTTTCACCAGTTTTCCGCTTTAAAATTAGGTAAAAAAGTCCCCGGACAATTTTGGCAATCACCATAACCATCCGGGGATTTCATTATTTACTTATATTCAGATTAGTTTCAGTCTTTATTTTTCAATCAGAAGACTTTCTCCTGTCATGTCTGCCGGCTGTTCCATTCCCATAAGCTGGATCAGTGTAGGAATGATGTCTGCAAGGCATCCGTTCTCTCTTAAGGTGTATTTCGGATCTGCATTTACGAGGATGAACGGAACCGGGTTTGTTGTATGAGCGGTCCATGGTTCGCCTGTCTCATAATCGATCAGCTGCTCTGCGTTACCATGGTCAGCACAAATGAACATCTGTCCGTCAACTTCTTTGAGGGCTTCTACTGCTTTGCCCACACAACCGTCAACAGTCTCGATTGCTTTTACTGCTGCAGCCTGTACACCGGTATGGCCAACCATATCCGGGTTTGCAAAGTTGATAATGATCACATCGTATTTGTCAGATTTGATCGCATCTACAAGTTTGTCACAAACTTCCGGCGCACTCATTTCCGGCTGAAGGTCATAAGTAGCAACCTTTGGAGATTTTACAAGGATTCTGTCCTCGCCTTTGTTTGGCTCTTCTACTCCACCGTTGAAGAAGAAAGTAACGTGAGCATATTTCTCTGTCTCAGCGATACGAACCTGTGTCATATCATGAGCTGCAAGGTATTCGCCAAATGTATTCTTAAGAAGTACTTTGTGGAAGGCAACCAGTTTGTTCTGGATCGTCTCATCATAGTCTGTGAAGCAAACATATGTGAGGTCAAGTTTCTTTGCTCTCTCGAAGCCTTTGAATTCATCATCGCAGAATGCCCTGGTAATCTCACGTGCACGGTCAGGACGGAAGTTGAAGAAAACAACGGAATCTTTGTCCTGAATAGTTGCAACCGGTTTGCCGTCTTTTTCGATTACAGTCGGAAGTACGAATTCATCAGTCTTGTCAGCATCGTAGGAAGCCTGAACTGCTGCTGCTGCGTCTGTGCCTTTGACACCTTCGCCTTCTGTCAGTGCTTTGTATGCAAGTTCTACACGATCCCAGCGGTTATCTCTGTCCATTGCATAGTAACGTCCGGAAACAACACCGATCTCACCAACGCCGATTTCTTTCATCTTTGCTTCAAGCTGTTCGATGAATTCTTTACCGGATGCCGGAGGAGTATCACGTCCGTCAAGGAAGCAATGTACATAAACTTTCTTAAGTCCCTCTCTTTTAGCCATCTCAAGCAGTGCATAGAGATGAGTATTGTGGCTGTGTACACCACCATCGGAAAGAAGCCCCATGAAGTGAACAGCAGAATCATTGTCTTTTGCATTCTTCATTGCTGCAAGAAGTGCTTCATTCTTGAAGAAATCACCATCGTTGATCTCTTTTGTGATTCTGGTAAGTTCCTGATATACGATACGGCCTGCGCCCATATTCATATGACCTACCTCAGAGTTACCCATCTGTCCGTCCGGAAGACCAACTGCAAGTCCGCTGGCATTTCCCTTTACAAATGGATATTCTGCCATTAATTTATCCATAACAGGAGTCTTTGCTTCGTAGATTGCATTTCCCTCATGTTTGTCATTCAGGCCATAACCATCCAGGATCATTAAAACGGTTGGTTTTTTACTCATAATATTCTCCTTCTATTGTATAGTTTTTCTGCATATTCATGCAGTGTCAGCTTGTATGTTTTTTCCTATTATATAGTACCAAAAATTTAGAATTTTTCAAGGATTTTATCGGAAAAGCTCTGTGGAATCGCAGATATCCTATCCTTTGTATTCTCCTGAAGCTGTTCCAGCCAGCCGCCACAGATCGCGGTCAGAAGTTCCTGCATCATTCCCCTTGATTCCGGTGCAAATTTATCCAGTCGTTTCACCATGGCCGCAAGGCTCTTGATTCCGCCCGACTGTACTTCACTTAAGTTTTCGCAGCCGGATGCCTGCAGTGTTGCAAAAAGGTCTTCAATTAAAAGTCGCTTCTGCTCCGTGTCCATTCCGTCGATCCATTTGTGAAGGATCTCGATAAAACGTAGCGCTGTTTTATTCAGGCTGTCTCGTCTGACAAGACCCGGCCCCTGCACTTCCCATGAAAAACCATCATGCTGAAGAAGTCCTCTGCTGGTACTTGCCACGATAATCGGCTTTTTCTCATGTTCGAGAAGTGTTCCTATGATGGAATATTCCGGGATGATCCGGATAATCTTCGGCATCATCTCTGCTGTCTCAGGAGAATCCTGAAATTCCTTTGAAAATCCCGGCCCGTCGTTCGAATATATTTCCAGAATCTTATCATGCACACTTTTGCACATGACAGAGCCATAAATTGCAAGATTTCCACCTTTTGAGTGTCCTCCTACTCGCAGCATCCCGGAGGCTTTGTCAGAAATCCGCTGCATATATTCAACTGCACGTTCCTGAGCCGGAACGACACCGGTACTTAAATTGAAGTCTTCTTTCCAGCCTATAATGGTATCATCCGTGCCACGGAAAGAAATATAAGAAGTTCCGTCTTCCAGCACGATCTCCACAGCCGAAAACTGCTGTTCCGCTTCTGTAACGATCTCATTGACATAGTTTCGGATCACACAATTACCAAACCGGACGGATTCTGCCATTTCAAACATCATAAACGGAGCCAGGCGGATAAATGATTTATCCGCCTCCAGTTCTTTTATCGTGTGTAATTTCTTAAATTCTTTGACCAGTTTTTTAAGTTCTATTCCTTTTTGTCTGGTCACCGCCGGAATCCTGTCAAGATTCACATACGAAAAACAGGCAAGAATCAGGTTATCCACCTCATTAAATGGAGACTGTGCAAAAGTAAGGTCACCTCTCCAGCTGATATAATCCATAATATTTCCCATAAGCTTCTCCTTCTCGAAAATAACTTAAGGTATGATTTATATTTTATTCTCCGTACACACGAAGCATGCTGCTGATCTTACGTACAGAGCTTCTTCCACTCAGTTCTTCCATTGCAGTACGGAAATCTCCCTCTCGAACTTTTGCAGTGATCACAACAACTTCTGCGCTTCCTTCATCTCTTGCTGCTTTCTGGATGATCTGAGCCACACTGACACCATATTTTGCAAATACTGCGGTCATCTCAGCCAGTACACCACAGCGGTCTTCTACGATCAGTCTCATAAAGTAACGGTTGCAGGTATCTGCCATTTTTTTGACCGGAAGTTCTTTGTAGCAGGTACATCCGATACGTGCACAACAATTTGCCTGAATGTTTCTTACGATCTCAAAAAGATCCCCAACTACCGCACTTGCTGTCGGGAATTCTCCAGCACCACGACCATAGAACATTGCATTCTCTACTGCGTCACCGTTTACAAATACTGCATTGTAGGAATCATTGACAGATGCAAGCGGATGGCTGCTCGGAATCAGCATCGGGCATACATAAGCTTCTACTCCGTCTTCTGTATTCTTTGCAACTCCCAGAAGTTTTATGTCACATCCCATTTCTTTAGCATATTTGATATCTTTGGCTGTGATCTTTGTGATTCCCTCGATATAAACATCATCAAATACAACTCTGGAATTAAACGCTACGGATGCAAGGATTGCCACCTTACGTCCGGCATCAAAACCTTCGATATCTGCAGTCGGGTCTGCCTCGGCATAACCCAGCTCTGTAGCAAGGGCAAGGGCATCTTTAAATTCCATACCATCCTGTGTCATCTTTGTGAGGATAAAGTTGGTCGTTCCGTTGACGATTCCCATTACTTCTGCCATATGATTGCCTGCCAGACATTCTTTCAGCGGACGGATGATCGGAATTCCACCGGCTACTGCTGCCTCAAACAGGAAATCCACATGGTTTGCTTCTGCTGCATCGAGAAGTTCTTTTCCATGAGCTGCAATCAGGTCTTTGTTGGCTGTTACTACATGTTTGCCGGCATTTAATGCGTCAAGTATGTAGGTTCTTGCCGGTTCGATTCCGCCAATCAGCTCAATTACAATATCTATTTCAGGATCTTTTACGATCTCGTCCCAGTTGTTTGTCAGAATCTCAGGATTTTTTACCTTTGATGCTGCTTTTTGCAGATTACGTACCAGAATCTTGCTGATTTCAAGCTGACTTCCAAGCTTCGGAATCATCTCCTCTTTCTGCTTCTCCAGTACTTTATATACGCCGGTTCCTACTGTACCAAATCCCAGGAGGGCTGCACGAATCACTTTTTTCTCCATTTTGGAATGGCTCCTTTCTCCTCGTCCCTTAAAGTTCAGGGATTATTTCTACCATGTGTCTAATAGTATGGTATAAAATGGATTTTGTCAAGCGCGGACATTTGTGCGTGTATGAAAAATTTTTGATGTAATAGGAACATTACGGAGCAATTTCATAATACATCAAAAAACCAGATACCTCTGACCGATGCGGTTTGAAGTATCTGGCTGTATGTTTTTGTATGAATTATTTGTAGTTAACGATCTTTCCGAAGTCTGGTTTGAGGGAAGCTCCACCAACAAGACCACCGTCGATATCGCCCATTGCAAACAGCTCTGCTGCATTTCCTGCATTTACAGATCCGCCGTACTGGATACGGATAGCTGCTGCTGTGTCTGTATCATAGATTTCTGCTACACAATCACGGATACCTTTGCAGATTTCCTGAGCCTGTTCACTTGTAGCTGTTTTGCCTGTTCCGATAGCCCAGATTGGCTCGTATGCGATAACCATAGTTTTAGCCTGGTCTGCTGTTACGTTCTGAAGACCAACTTTAACCTGCTGACGAATCCAGTCCATTGTGATGCCCTGTTCTCTCTGCTCAAGAGATTCTCCACAGCACATGATTGGTGTGATACCGTGTTCGAAAGCTTTAAGGACTTTCTTATTAACGTCTTCGTTTGTTTCTCCGAAGTAATCTCTTCTTTCGGAATGTCCGAGGATAACATATTTAACGCCTGCATCCACGAGCATAGCCGGAGCGATCTCACCTGTGTATGCACCTTTTTCTTCAAAGTACATGTTTTCTGCTGCTACAGCGATGTTTGTGCCTTTGCAAGCTTCAACTACAGGAACGATGTCGATAGCCGGTACACCGAATACTACGTCAACTTCATCGTTCTGTACAAGTGGTTTCAGGGTTTCAACTAATTTAACTGCTTCGCTTGGAGTCATGTTCATTTTCCAGTTTCCAGCGATAATTTTCTTTCTTGCCATTTTCTTATCTCCCTTAATTTGTAAGTATTATAAGGTAGTTCGATTTTTCTCAAACTATCAGATATTGTATTCAAAGAAGCAGTAATTGTGAGCCAAGCCATTGTTCGCCTGGCACTAAATTCACACTACGTCTGCGACTTGTGTTCATTAAGAGCGGCGAACTAAGTAAACGCTAAGCTCTGCCTGCGCCTACGGCTTGTCAATCACTAAGCTTTTTACTTATCGTTAGCTGCTGCTACGCCCGGTAACTCCTTACCTTCGAGGAATTCCAGAGAAGCACCGCCACCTGTGGAGATGTGAGTCATCTTGTCGCCATAGCCAAGGATATTGACTGCGGCTGCGGAATCACCGCCACCGATGATTGTTGTAGCATCTGTCTCAGCAAGAGCTTTTGCAACTGCTTCTGTACCATGAGCAAAGTTCGGCATTTCGAAACAGCCCATCGGTCCGTTCCAGACAACTGTCTTGGCATCTTTTACAGCATCACAGAAGATTTTCTCTGTTTCTGTTCCGATGTCCATTCCTTCCCAGCCATCCGGGATGCATCCACGTTTTACGATCTGGATGTTGCAGTCATTGGAGAAATCATCTCCGATTCTGTTGTCAACCGGAAGAAGAAGCTTAACGCCTTTTTCTTCTGCTTTCTTAAGCATGTCTAATGCATACTGAAGGTAATCATCCTCGCAGAGGGAGTTACCGATATGTCCGCCAAGTGCTTTGGAGAATGTGTAGGACATACCACCACCGATGATCAGAGTATCAACTTTGTCAAGAAGGTTGTTGATAACAGAGATCTTGCTGGAAACTTTAGCTCCGCCAAGGATAGCTACGAATGGTCTTTCCGGATTGTTTACAGCGTTTCCAAGGAAATCGATTTCTTTCTGCATCAGATATCCAACTACTGCTGTATCTACATATTTGGTAACACCAACGTTAGAGCAGTGAGCTCTGTGAGCTGTACCAAATGCGTCGTTTACAAATACATCACAAAGAGAAGCAAGTTCTTTGCTGAATTCATCACCGTTCTTTGTCTCTTCTGCACGATAACGAGTATTCTCAAGAAGAATAATCTCGCCGTCTTTCATATCAGCTACTGCTGCTTTTACTGTGTCATCTACAACAACCGGGCTCGGAACGAATTTAACTTCCTGGCCGAGAAGCTCTGTGAGACGTTTTGCAACAGGTGCGAGAGAAAGTTCCGGTTTCGGCTCTCCCTTCGGTTTTCCGAGGTGGGAGCAAAGGATAATCTTTCCACCATCTGCAACAAGCTTCTTGATTGTAGGAAGAGCTGCTACCAGACGGTTCTCATCTGTAATTTTACCGTCCTGCAGAGGTACATTGAAGTCACATCTTACGAGGACTTTCTGGCCTTTTACGTTGATGTCATCAACAGATTTCTTATTCAGCATCTTGTTATGCCTCCTTATAAATATTTAACTTTATACAGACAAAAAGGCCCGGTCCTATTCAAGACCGGACCCTTCTCTGAGTCTTATTCATATGTGTCAGATAACTGATATCTGTCACATCTGAGTGCTACTCGGCTTCTAATTAAGCGTTCAGAAGTTTGCCAAAGTGTTTGATTGTACGAACCATCTGGCTTGTGTAGGAGTTTTCATTGTCATACCATGAAACAACCTGTACTTCTGTTGTGCCATTCTCAAGTGGAAGAACCATTGTCTGAGTAGCATCGAACAGAGAACCAAATCTCATACCAACGATATCGCTGGATACGATTTCGTCTTCGTTGTATCCGAAGGATTCATTAGAAGCTGCTTTCATAGCTGCGTTGATCTGTTCTTTTGTAACGTTTCCTTCAACAACTGCTGTAAGAATTGTTGTAGAACCTGTTGGGGTTGGTACACGCTGAGCAGATCCGATAAGTTTGCCGTTCAGTTCCGGGATAACCAGACCGATAGCTTTTGCAGCACCTGTGCTGTTCGGAACGATGTTAACTGCAGCTGCACGGGATCTTCTCAGATCGCCTTTTCTCTGCGGTCCGTCAAGTGTCATCTGATCACCTGTGTAAGCGTGGATTGTGCACATGATACCGGATTTGATCGGTGCAAGATCGTTAAGAGCCTTAGCCATTGGTGCAAGGCAGTTTGTAGTACAGGATGCAGCGGAGATGATTTTATCTTCGTTTGTAAGACCTTCATGGTTTACATTGTAAACGATTGTCTTAAGGTCGTTTCCAGCCGGAGCGGAAATAACAACGTGTTTAGCACCTGCATCGATATGAGCCTGAGCTTTGTCTTTGGATGTATAGAAACCTGTGCACTCAAGAACTACGTCTACACCGATTTCTCCCCAAGGAAGTTCTGCAGCGTTAGCTTTTGCATAGATTTTGATTTCTTTTCCGTCAACTGTGATGGAATCTTCGCCTGCTTCTACTTTGTCAGCCAGAGCGTATCTTCCCTGAGTTGAGTCATATTTTAATAAGTGAGCCAGCATTTTCGGGGATGTAAGGTCGTTGATAGCAACGATTTCAAATCCTTCTGCTCCAAACATCTGACGGAAAGCCAGACGACCGATACGGCCAAATCCGTTAATTGCAACTTTTACTGCCATGATAAATTCCTCCTATGAATTAAATGGTTGATTTATGGCGTTTGTTAAAGAAACGTCAACCTATTGCATATTGTATCGAATCTTGTACAAAAATTCAAGACCATTTTATAAAAAAACATGATAAAAATGTTTTAATATAGAAATGAAACCATAGCAGGAACTATTTTTACATGCTATAATAATGTCAGTCCATGCAAAGGAGGATACAAAAATGTCAAATCAGATCTTATGGGACTGCCATATGCATTCTTCTTTTTCTGCTGACTCAGACACATCTATGGAAGATATGATTCATGAGGCGATCCGACAAAATCTCTCCGGCATCTGTTTTACAGAACATCTGGATCCTGATTACCCACCAACACCGGATAATGAAACATTTGAACTTGATCTGGATGCATACAGAGAAACGCTTTGCTCACTTCAGGAGAAATACCGTTCAAAACTGAATATACATTTCGGCATTGAGCTGGGACTGCAGCCACATCTTGCCGATTCTTTGAACGAACTTCTTAAGACAATGCCTTTTGATTTCGTGATTGGTTCTTCTCATGTGGTTCATGGTTATGATCCATATTATGGAGTTTTTTTTGAAAATCGTGAGGAATCCGCGTGTTACCGTGAATATTTTGAATCTATTCTTGAGAATCTTAACGCTTTTTCCGGAATGGATGTTTACGGACATATTGACTATATAGTCCGCTATGGTCCGAATCAGAACAGAGAATATTCCTATGAACGTTATCAGGATATTCTGGATGAGATCCTGCGCACAGTCATTGACAAAAATCTCGGAATCGAGCTGAATACAGGTGGTTTTCATTATGGTCTCGGGGAGCCGAATCCATGCCGTGCCGTCATCCGCCGTTATCGTGAACTTGGCGGCGAAATCATCACGGTCGGAGCCGATGCACATGCTCCGGACAAAATCGCCTATGATTTTGACAAAGCTGCCGCCATACTTGCAGAAAGCGGCTTTAAATACTATACTGTATTCCAAAACCGCAAGCCGGAATTTATTAAATTATAGCTATTAATTAATTTTCAGATAAAGATACAAAAGGAGGCTATTTATTATGGCAAAAAAACGTCTTCAGAAAAAGCGTGAAGCTGCCAGAGCTTCTGCGGCACAGACTGCCGCACCAAAAGCAGAACCCATCAAAAAAGTAACTAAAACTGTCGAACCGTTAAAAGTGGAGACTAAGAAAGTTGAGCCGGTTAAGGTGCAAACCCAAAAGACTGAACCAATTAAAGTTGAGACAAAAAAGACCGAGCCGGTTAAAGTTGAAACCAAGAAGGCTGAAGCTGTCAAAGTCGAGACAAAAAAGACTGAGCCGGTTAAAGTTGAGACAAAAA
The DNA here is from genome assembly GCF_900120195.1 of Blautia sp. Marseille-P3087. Lineage (GTDB taxonomy): Bacteria > Bacillota > Clostridia > Lachnospirales > Lachnospiraceae > Blautia_A. Next base: position 3,048,704 of record NZ_LT635539.1, on the reverse strand, counting down.
AGACTGAGCCGATTAAAGTTGAGACTAAGAAAACCGAGGCTGCTAAAGTCGCGACGAAAAAGACTGAGCCGGTTAAGGTGGAAACCAAGAAAACCGAGGCTGTCAAAGTCGAGACTGCAAAATCCGATCCGGTCAGACTTGAAAATAAACGCGATGATAACAGAATTTACTGTGAGCGTCTTGCCCGCCATCTCGACGAACTGAAATGGCTCTACTGTGAACTGTATCAGGACAATCCATATGTCACAATGCACCTGAACGATCTTCTGAAAGTACTCAAGAAGTTCTACGACATGCGTGGCGATGCCCTGAAAGAATCTGATCTGAAACGCGAAAAAGATCCGACATGGTACAAGCGCAATGATCTTACCGGTATGATGATGTATGTCAATGCATTTGCCGGTACTCTTTCCAATCTGGAATCCAAACTGGATTATGTTCAGGAATGCAATGTTAATTATCTGCATCTGATGCCGCTTCTTGACTCCCCGAAAGGACGCAGCGACGGCGGTTATGCGGTTGCTGATTTCCGTAAAATCCAGGAAGAACTCGGAACCATGGATGATTTTGCAGATCTGACTGCAGCCTGCCACAAACGCGGCATTAACGTCTGCCTGGATTTCGTCATGAACCATACATCCGAAGATCACGAATGGGCAAAACGTGCCCGAAATGGAGAAAAAGAATATCAAGACCGTTACTTCTTCTTTGACAACTATGATATTCCTTCTTTATATGAGCAGACCTGCCCGGAAGTTTTCCCAACTACTGCACCTGGCAACTTTACCTGGCTGGAAGATCTTCATAAACATGTTATGACTACCTTCTATCCTTATCAGTGGGATCTGAATTACCGCAATCCGATTGTTCTCAATGAAATGATCTTTAATATGCTGTATCTTGCCAACCAGGGTGTGGATATCGTTCGTCTGGATGCTGTACCATATATCTGGAAACAGCTTGGAACCAACTGCCGCAATCTTCCACAGGTTCACACCATTGTACGTATCATGCGTATGGTCTGTGAGATTGTATGCCCGGGCATACTTCTTCTCGGAGAAGTTGTTATGGCTCCTGAAAAGGTTGTTCCATACTTCGGAACTGTCGAGAAACCAGAATGTCATCTGCTGTACAATGTAACAACTATGGCAAGCACCTGGCACACAGTTGCAACCAAAGATGTTTCTCTGCTGCGCCGCCAGCTGGATATCATCTCAAACCTTCCAAGAGACTACGTATTCCAAAATTATCTCCGCTGCCATGACGATATCGGATGGGGACTGGATTATGAATATCTGGAAAACTTCGGTATTCAGGAAGTCCCTCATAAGAAATACCTGAATGATTTCCTTACAGGAAAATATCCGAATTCCTTTGCACGAGGAGAACTTTATAACGATGATCCACGTCTTGGTGATGCAAGACTCTGTGGAACTACTGCTTCTCTCTGCGGTATTGAACGTTTTGGATTTGAAGGAAATCAGGAGGGTGTAGACAGAGCTGTCCGTTATGACATTACACTGCATGCATTTATGCTTTCCCAGTCCGGTATCCCGGTAATTTACAGTGGTGACGAGATCGGTCAGGTAAATGATTATACTTACAAAGATGATCCGGAAAAAGCTGCCGATTCCCGTTATCTCCACAGAGGAAACTTTGACTGGAAACTGGCTGAAAACCGTAATGATCCGGCTACTGTACAGGGCAAACTCTTCCCTGCACTTGATAAGCTGGAACACATACGTACCAGTCACAGCGTATTTAACAGCAATGTACCGTTTCATACCATCGACACATGGGATAATTCAATTCTTGCTTTTGTACGTGAAAATGATGAAGAGAAATTTATCGGAATCTACAACTTCAGCGAAAACGATAAAGTAGCCTGGATCAATGAGGAAGACGGCATGTACACAGACCTCATTTCCGGCCGTGAACTGGAAGCCAAAGGCGTGCAGATTCCGGCATTCGGATGCTACTGGCTGTGCAGAAGTAAAAAATAAAAGTTTTTCCATAAAACCATGCCAAAAGGCTCCGGTCGTAATGATAATGACCAGAGCCTTTCTTAATGTCTTATTGTTAATATCCTATTCTGGATATCATATATTCTATTTACGAAGTTTGTCGATGAATCCGGTAAAGCGTCCCGGATTTTCCTGATCCAGGGAACGGGCATAAATGCCTTTCAGCCAGACCGTAATCACATCGATCAATACCGGTGCAAATGTCATCAGTATGAATACAAGGATGATCATACCGAAATCCAGAGAACCAAGTGAAAGCAGTTTCTGGAAAATAACAGCCGCTGCAAAGAAAATAAACTGCATACCGTAGATAATCACCTTGCGATACGTATTAAGCGGTGCATAGACTGTTTTTAATGCTGCCATGTAATTCCATCCTGTCACAAGGACGCATGCGGTATTCAGCATTGCCATAGAATGATATACATTCTGGCAGACAAGCATTACTGCAAATACACAGAATGTGATCGTAATCGCTGCCGGAAAAGCATTGATAAATACATGTCGTAAAAACGTATGGTCAATCTTTTCGTAGTTATTCTCCTGTGCAAGAAGAAATGTCGGGATACCAACCGCACATGCACTGATCAGTGACATCTGAATCGGCTCGAACGGATATGCATTTCCGAAAAAGATCGTCAGCAGAGACAACATAACCGAAAACATCGTCTTGATCAGGAACATCGATGCTGCTGTACGAATGTTGTTTACAACTCTTCGCCCCTGATTTACGATATGTGGCATGGAAGCAAAATTGGAATCCAGAAGTACCACATTCGCAATATTCTTTGCCGCATCACTGCCCTGCGCCATTGCAATACTGCAGTCCGCTTCTTTCAGGGCAAGTACGTCATTGACACCATCACCGGTCATCGCAACTGTATGCCCCTGAGACTGCAATGCCTGGACCATTGCTTTCTTCTGCTGTGGTGTCACACGTCCGAACACGCTGTACTGTGCCACTGCATCCTGTAATTCTTCCTCAGTTGTCAGTGTTGTCGCATCTACATAGCTGTCCGCATTCTTAAGTCCGGCACGTCTCGCAATCGCAGCAACTGTCACCGGATCATCACCGGAAATTACTTTCAGGTCGACTTCCTGGCTGTCAAAGAAAGCCAACGTATCCGGTGCTTCTTCACGAATTACATCGGTAAGAAGCATCAGAGCCAGCGGTTCCAGTCCTTCCGGAAGTTCTGTCCCTTCCGCATTCTGAGAACTGTGTGCAAGTACAAGCACTCGCAGTCCTTCTTCTGCATAAGCCTGACATTTCTCCGTCAGTTCTTCATTATCCTCCGGAAACAAAAACTGCGCTGCTCCCATCAGATAAGTGCCTTTTTCTTCAAAAACAGCACCACTGTATTTACGGTCAGAAGAAAATGGAATCACATGTTCCAGCGTCATGCCCTGCCTTGCCGGAAAGCACTTACGAAGTGCATCTATCGTCGCATTCTGATCTTTGAGCACATACATCATGTTTCCCATGACGGTATTGATGTCATCTCCGAAAGCAGGATCTGCTGCAACCTGTCCCTGCGCTTCTGCCTCCGGGCTTTCTGAGGGCTCAGATTCTGTCGCAGCTGTCTCAACTCGTCCTGTACTTACATATGGTTCCACACGCTCTACGCACATGGTTCCTTCTGTGATCGTTCCGGTCTTGTCCAGACAGAGCGTATCGACTCTTGCAAGTGTCTCGATACAGTAGAGTTCCTGTACAAGTGTCTTTTTGTTTGCAAGTACAAGAGCACCGAGGGTCAGTGCAACACTGGTCAGAAGGACAAGTCCCTCAGGAATCATTCCCAGGACTCCGGCTACCATGCTCACTACGGAGTCTCTGAATGTATCACCTACGATATAATACTGCTTATAAAACAGCAGTGCACCGAGCGGCACAATAATAATACTGATCACTTTCAGGATCGCATTCAGGGAATTTTTCAGTTCGGAATTGTGTCGTTTAAATTCCTTTGCTTCGCTGGTGATCTGTGCTGCGTAATTATCCTTGCCTACATGAATGATCTGACAGCACGCTTCTCCTGATGTTACAAAGCTTCCGGAAAAAAGTTCGTCTCCTTCATTCTTCGGAAGATTATCCGATTCTCCTGTAAGTAATGATTCGTTTACTTCCAGGCTGCCTTCCAGTATACGGGCATCTGCCGGCACCTGATCACCGGTCTTAAGACAGACCACATCATCAAGTACCAGTTCTTCCGTCGGAACGGTCCATTTCTGTCCTTCACGGATAACAACGGATTTTCTGGCTGTAAGAATTGCCAGCTTATCGATTGTTTTTTTGGCACGGATTTCCTGAGCAATACCAATCAGCGTATTAATGATAATGATACATACAAAGAACGCATTCTTGTAAGAGCCCACCAGGAGAACCAGTACCAGAAGTACAAGGTTCAGAAAGTTGAAAAATGTCAGTGTGTTTTCTCTGACGATCTGCTTATAGGTTCGGGTATTCGGATTTTCATCTGCATTGACCTTCCCCTCTGCAATTCGTGCATTTACCTGTTCGTCTGTAAGTCCTGTCAACTTTTCACCTCACAATCAGCCGCAGTTATTAATACTCTTCTTCCTCTTCTCCTTCGCTGATATCAGACTTTGGTTTGTCCAGACCTTCGATTACAATGCCGTGTTTCTGTGCATAATCCCACAGTGCAGCGTGGATTGCTTCCTCTGCAAGAAGTGAGCAGTGTACTTTGACCGGCGGAAGTCCGTCCAGAGCTTCCATAACAGCTTTGTTCGTAATCTGCATTGCTTCTTCGATAGTCTTACCTTTTACCATTTCTGTAGCCATACTGCTTGTTGCAACAGCTGCACCACAGCCGAATGTTTTGAATTTGCATTCTTTGATGATATGTGTCTCATCGTCGATATCAAGGAACATTCTCATGATATCTCCGCATTTTGCGTTACCAACTGTTCCTACACCGCTGGCGTCTTCGATTTCTCCTACATTTCTCGGATGCTGGAAATGATCCATTACTTTTTCGCTGTACATAATATTTAATTCCTCCTGTTATTGTCTTGTATCTACCGTAAATACTATTTAGATTCTGTTATTTACTTCTGGTGTTTCATGAAGTCTTCATACAGTGGAGACATACTTCTCAGATACTGTACGATTTCTTTCAGTTTATCTACTGTAAAGTCCAGATCTTCTTTGGTTGTCTCTTCACTTAAGGTAAGTCTCAGGGAACCATGTGCGATCTCATGAGGCAGTCCAATTGCCAGAAGTACATGAGACGGATCAAGAGAACCGGATGTGCATGCAGATCCGCTTGAGCCGCAGATACCGTTCTGATCAAGCATCAGAAGCATGGATTCACCTTCGATGAACTGGAAGCTTACGTTAACGTTGTTTGGAAGTCTCTTCACTCTGTCACCGTTTAGTCTGGAGTATGGGATCTCAGTAGTAAGGCGATTGATCAGGTAATCTCTCAGTTCGATTTCTTTTTCGGTACGTTCTTTCATGTTTTTCATTGCACGTTCTGCTGCTGCGCCGTATCCTACGATTCCCGGAACGTTTTCTGTACCGGCACGACGTTTACGCTCCTGTGCACCGCCGTGTACGAAAGATTTGATTTTTACGCCTTTACGGATATAAAGGAAACCGATTCCTTTTGGTCCGTTGATCTTGTGTCCGCTGGAGCTCAGCATATCAATATTGCATTCGTCTACATCGATCGGAACCTGGCAGAATGCCTGTACTGCATCTGTATGGAACAGAATGCCGTGTTCTCTGGCAATACGTCCTATCTCTTTGATCGGCTGGATAGATCCGATCTCATTGTTTGCAAACATTACGGAAATCAGAATGGTCTCCGGTGTAATTGCTTTTTCCAGTTCGTCCAGACGTACGATACCATTCTCATCTACGTCAAGATATGTGATCTTTGCGCCTCTTTCTTTTTCGAGGTATTCACATGTATGAAGAATAGCATGATGCTCAATCTTTGTTGTAATAATGTGATTTCCTTTTGATTTGTATGCTTCAAAAGTAGCCTTCAGTGCCCAGTTATCCGCTTCACTTCCACCTGCTGTAAAATAAATTTCTTCTTTTTTTGCATTCAGAACATCCGCGATCTGCTGTCTTCCCTTTGTCACTGCTTCTTTGCTCTTCTGGGCAAAATCATAAATACTGGACGGGTTTCCATAAAATTCAGAAAAATACGGAAGCATTGCATCAACGACTTCCGGTGCAGTTTTTGTTGTGGCTGCGTTATCCAGATATATTAATTTACTCATATTTTTTCCTCCTGCTTAAAAAATGAATTTTACATTTTTTCTTTTTGTTTTTTCCGACTTTCTTCTATCAACTGATCCAACATCATGGTATCTACCGCCTGTGTGATACTGTCGTTGATTCGTTTCCATACATATTTCGTCACACATATATCGTGATTCTCACAGCTGCTCTCATCTTCCATGCCGGAACACTGTGCCGCTTCAAGACTTCCCTCAAGGACTCTCAGGATATCGCCGACAGAGATTTCTGCCGCCGGACGTCCCAGACGATATCCGCCTCCGGCACCTCTGGTGCTTTCCACCAGACCTGCCTTCTTAAGTTTCGCCATAAGCTGTTCGAGATAGCTGTCCGAAATATTCTGCCGACTCGCGATACTCTGGATGGAAACGGCTTCTGTTTCACAATGCAGCCCAAGATCGATCAGTGCTTTCAGACCATATCTTGCTCTTGTTGACAGTTTCATCCACTCACCTCTTTAATTCCCAGTATTTTCGTCGGATTTATTTCAAGTCATACTTTAGCAGAAAGAAATCGGTCTGTCAAGGAGGTTTTACGCATATACTGACAAAAAAGCAATCAGGTCTTTTTTATGTCAAAAAAGCATTTTTTTGCAGGAACTTTTCTACTGTCCACGGTCGGTGTCATCAGCCGGATCATGGGCTTTTTCTATAGGATATTCCTCTCTCAGACGATTGGTTCCAGAGGAATCGGTCTGTACCAGCTTGTCGTTCCACTTCAGCATATGGTACTTGCAGTGACAACCTCAGGAATCCAGACTGCGCTCTCACGCACAGTTGCCTCCCAGACTGCTTTAAAGCAGAAAAAAGAAGCAGTCGATTCTTTTTGTGTCGGCACACTTTTTGCGCTCGGGCTTTCTCTTGCAGCTATGTGGATCTTTTACACTTTCGCCGGATGGTTTGCCGGAGAGATTCTGAAAGAGCCGGAAACTGAAGCACTGATCCGGATTATATCATTCTGTTTTCCGCTTGCTTCCCTGCATTCCTGTATCAGCAGCTATTATTTCGGGCGAAAAAGCGCCGGTTATCCGGCATCTACCCAGCTCATCGAGCAGACTGTGCGCGTCCTCTCTTCCTATATACTTGTAAAAATCTTTCTGTCCCGTGGTATTGCTGTTACCGCCCGGATTGCCGCTCTGGGAGCTCTTGCAGCAGAATTTGCTGCTGTTTTATCCTCGTTGCTTTTTTTAAGTCTGCATCTTCATGCAGAAAATTACTCTTTTTTACATATAAAAGCACCACTTCACAAACTCTCCGCAATCACTGCCACAGCTTTTCCGCTGACGCTGAACCGTCTGCTTCTCTCGATTCTCGCCGCAATCGAAGTCGTACTGATTCCGCAAAGGCTGCGTATGTATGGCTTTTCCCGGAGTAATGCGCTGAGTCTGTACGGAATTTTTACAGGTATGGCACTTCCCTGCATCCTTTTTCCATCCACCGTTACAAATTCCGCTGCCGTCATGCTCACACCGTCTGTCGCAGAATTGCAGGCGCTCGGAGCGCACCGGCATATCCGCTATATAGCCAGCCGCGCCTGTACTGCCTGTTTTCTGACGGGTGCCGCCTGCACGGGGCTTTTTTATTTTTTCGGCCCGTTTGCAGGTGAACTTCTGTTTCATGAAGCTACAGCCGGAACCTGTATCCGTACGCTTTCCTTTGTCTGTCCTTTTTTGTATACAAACATCATGCTTACAAGCATCCTTAACGGCCTGGGGAAAACCGGAGCAACGCTGCTTCACAATGCAGCAGGGAGCCTTATCCGCATCCTGTTTGTATTATTTGCAATTCCACCGATTGGTATACATGGGTATCTTTATGGATTGCTTCTCAGCGAAATACTCTTAAGTATTATGCATATTTATTCACTTTATCATATAAAATCCTGAGGATTTCGACAAAATACGCGCCTTTCCCTATCGACAATTACTTAACAATCATATATAATAATCCTGATATGTCCAATTGAAAACGCATTGGACACGAGGAGGAAAATATGGGATTCACTTTTTTAAAGAAACTGCCTACACCTGCCGAAATACGTAATCAGTATCCCATTGATACTGCCATTCAGGAATTAAAGGCAAAAAGAGATCAGGAAATCCGTGATGTTTTTACCGGGAAATCCGATAAATTTCTTGCCATCATCGGACCTTGTTCTGCGGACAACGAAGATGCTGTATGTGACTATCTTCTCCGTCTCCGCAAAGTTCAGGAAAAAATTGAGGATAAAGTTCTGATCATTCCGAGAGTTTATACAAATAAGCCACGTACAACAGGCGAAGGTTACAAGGGTATGGTTCACCAGCCGGATCCGGAAAAAGCTCCGGATATGCTTGCCGGTCTGATTGCCATCCGTAAGATGCACATCCACGCCATCCAGGAAAGTGGTTTCACCTGTGCTGATGAAATGCTGTATCCTGAAAACTACCGTTATCTTTCCGACATTCTCTCTTATGTCGCTGTAGGTGCACGTTCCGTAGAAGATCAGCAGCATCGACTTACCGTCAGCGGTATGGATGTACCTGCCGGAATGAAAAACCCGACCAGTGGTGACTACAGTGTTATGCTCAACTCCGTTGTTGCAGCTCAGGGATCTCACCGCTTTATCTACAGAAGCTGGGAAGTTGAAACAGCCGGAAATCCTCTGGCACACACCATTCTTCGCGGTGCCGTAAACAAACACGGAGAGGCGATTCCGAACTACCATTACGAAGATCTCCGTCTTCTGTGGGAAAAATATCAGGAAAAAAATCTGCAGAATCCTGCTGTCATCGTTGATACCAACCACTCCAATTCCAACAAACAGTATGAACAGCAGGTTCGTATTGCAAAAGAAGTTCTCCACAGCCGTATGGTCGATCCGGAACTTCACAAACTGGTCAAAGGCTTCATGATTGAAAGTTACATTGAGCCAGGCAACCAGAAGATCGGTGGTACACATATTTACGGAAAATCCATCACAGACCCTTGTCTTGGATGGGAAGAATCCGAAAAGCTGCTTTACACAATCGCGGAAATGTGCTGATAAATCAGCAAAAGGACCTGCTATTCGGCAGGTCCTTAATTATGATTCAATGTCTCGGGTGTGCTTTCATATACACATCTCTCATCTTCGAAACGTTCAGTCCCAGATAAATCTGTGTCGATGAAACATCTGCATGTCCCAGCATTTCCTGTACACTCTTTACATCCGCCCCGTTCTGCAGCATATGTGCCGCAAAAGAATGGCGAAGTGTATGCGGTGTGATATCTCTGTGGATTCCGGCATCTGCCGCATATCCTTTCAGTACTTTCCAAAATCCCTGTCTGCTCATGGATTTCCCCGAGCAGTTCGTAAACAGTGCACTCTCTTTTGTATCTTTTGTAAAAAAGCCTCTGGAATGCTCCATATATTGCAAAATTGCATTCCTGCTGACATTTCCGATCGGGATGATACGTTCCTTATCGCTGTCATGGCATACCACATAGCCCATCTGAAGATTGATGTCAGTAGTCTTGAGATGAATCAGTTCACTGACACGCATGCCCGTCGCATACAGAAGTTCCATCATTGCATTGTCGCGGATGCCTTTCGGGGTCCGGATATCCGGCTGTTTCAGCAGACGGTCTACTTCCTCAACAGAAAGAATCTCCGGCAGTTTCTTCTCAATCTTCGGTGTATGTAATGCCTCTGTCGGATCTTCCGATACAATTCCTGTCTTTATCAGATAATGATACAGAGCCCGGATCGACGCAATATTTCTGGAAATCGTCGATGCCGCCAGATTTTCACTTTTTATTTTATTTAAGTACCCCTGCAGATCTGTGCATGTCACTTCTGAAAAGCCTATAAGATTCTGCTCCTGTAAATACCGAATCAATTTTTTCAGATCACGTTCATACGACACTTCTGTATTTTTAGAGGTATTTTTCGTCTCATGTAAATATAAAATGAAATCCTCAACTACTCTTTCCATTCTGCTTCATCCCAACTCTGTTTCTACATATTTTTCCTGAAAATGTACCTGTATTATACTGATTATTTTACATAAAATCAAACACTATTTTTGCATGAAAAGCCTGCAAAACAGGCATTTTCGACATCTTCCACCAAATATCGAGATTTTATGGTAAACCACCACCACATCTGGTAAAATCCGCTCAAAAAATTTTTAAATTTTTTATCAGAATTTCTGTAATTTTCGGGTTACAATATACTTCCAGAAAAATCCCTGCCAGCCAGAGTGCCGCGCATAACAACATTCTCAGAAGATATCCGGTAATCTGTCCTGCCGAGAAAGATCGGTTTTTCCACAGTCTTTTTGAACAGCTGTAAATCTGTTCCAGTCCGATAAACATGCATGGAAGATACAGAAGATACTGCGGAAAAAGAAGTCCCGCCCCAACCAAACCTCCATTCAGACCAAATTGGAGAACCGATACAGTGAGCAGCATTCCGATCAGTACACCGCCTGCAAGCATCCCCATGATGGCCAGCGGCATTCCGAATATCGTCACACCGCTGCAGGCTGCAAGCAGAAAGATTCCCCCTCTCATCTTAAGTACCTTCCAGAAATACTCTGCACTGTTATCTCCTGAAAAAATCCCCATAAGATACATAGACGATACAGTACTCTGGCGCCACTGTGTGCGGTAGATAAAATTTGGCAAAATCACTCCGATCAGAAAGCCCATTCCAAATAAAAACTGACCCGGATATTTTTTTCTTTCATAAACTCCAATTTCACGATTCATTGCCTCACCCCGTATCAGTTTACGAACACGTAAGTATGAATAGAACCAAAAGCCAAAGTCTCTTCTACATACACACAATGTAATAGGAACATTACGGAGTAATTTCCTATTACATAAAAAAGAGTATGACATCCTGTATGGACATCATACTCTTTTGAACTTTCACGTTTATTTTTCAGAAAGAATTATTTCGCGTAATCTACTGCGCGGCTCTCGCGGATGACATTAACCTTGATCTGTCCCGGATATTCCAGTTCAGCTTCGATCTGTTTGGAAATATCACGTGCCAACAGAACCATATCTGCATCGTTTACCTGTTCCGGTATTACCATTACACGAATTTCTCTGCCTGCCTGAATAGCAAATGACTTGTCAACACCCTTGAATTCATTTGTAATATCTTCAAGCTGTTTCAATCGGTTAGTATAGGTTTCCAGTGTCTCACGTCTTGCACCAGGTCTTGCTGCGGAAATCGCATCAGCTGCCTGTACAATGCATGCAACCAGAGACTCAGGTTCCACATCTCCGTGATGTGATGCAACAGTATTGATAACAACTGCTGACTCTTTGTATTTCTTACAAAGATCCACACCAATCTGAATATGTGATCCTTCTACTTCATGATCAATAGATTTACCGATATCATGAAGCAGTCCGGCACGTTTTGCCATGCGGACATCTGCTCCGACTTCTCCTGCAAGAAGTCCGGAAAGCTGTGCTACTTCGATAGAATGTTTCAATGCATTCTGTCCATAGCTGGTACGGAATTTCATACGTCCAAGAAGTTTCAGAAGCTCCGGATGAATGCCATGAACTCCAACGTCCATTGCTGCATTCTCACCGTCTTCACGGATCTGTGCTTCTACTTCTTTCTGTGCTTTCTCTACCATTTCTTCGATTCTTGCCGGATGGATACGTCCGTCAACGATTAATTTCTCCAGAGCAACTCTGGCAATCTCACGTCGGATCGGGTCAAATGCTGATAAAACTACTGCTTCCGGAGTATCATCGATGATGAGATCAACACCTGTCAGTGTTTCGAGGGTACGAATGTTACGTCCTTCACGGCCGATGATTCTTCCCTTCATCTCATCACTTGGAAGCTGTACAACGGAAATTGTAGTTTCAGAAACATGATCTACTGCACATTTCTGGATTGCATTTACTACGTATTCCTTTGCCTTCTTACCGGCTTCTTCTTTCGCGCGGCTCTCAAGCTCTTTGTAGAGTCTTGCCACGTCTACTTTGACATCGTCTTCTACACTTCTGAGTAACTCGTCTTTTGCCTGATCGGAGGTCAGACCGGAAATTCTTTCCAGTTCCTGTACTCCTTTTTGTTCAAGTTCGTCTACTTTCTTTTCTCTTTTTTGTAACTCAGCAACTTTTGCTGTACACTCTGCTTCACGCTTCTCTACTGCATCCGCTTTCTTGTCAACAGATTCTTCTTTTGACAGGACACGTCTTTCGTATTTCTGCAGTTCTGATCTTCGTTCCTTGGTTTCCTTCTCAAGTTCATTTTTCGTTCTGAGGGATTCTTCCTTTACTTCCAATAAAGCTTCTCTTTTTTTCGTTTCAGCAGCTTTTAAAGCTTCATCTATGATGCTTCTTGCTCTGTCTTCTGCTGTGCCAACAACTTCTGCATCTTTCTGTGCTTTGTTGTTAACAGCAACCTTGCAAGTAATAGGAACCGCAATAAGCAGTGCGACCGCTACAGCGACAATTGCTACAATGATTGTAATTGCCACAGGAGCACCTCCTTATTAAGTTTTCATTGTACAAATACAACAATACAAGTTTAGCTGTTTTTGAGAATTATGTCAAGTTTTTATTTGTGTTATGTCCATTTCTTCGAGCACCGAAAAAATGTCTCCGGAACGGAATCCACGCCGTGCCAGATATCCGTAAAGACGGCGCATCTCACGCTCATCAAGCTCTGCTCCGGGCTCGTACTTTTTCCCGACCATCTGGCGGAGAAGTGCCCTTTCATCCGGTGTCTCAAGCTCCTCTGCTTCCTCCCATGCATCCTGTATCGTCTGACGGTCGATCCCCTTCCCGGAAAGCTCCTGAAATATCTTCTGACGGCTCTTATCGTGAATCCTGTACATGATATAATTCAGTGCGTATCTCCGGTCATTGATATAACCATAATCCTTTACATAAGAGACGGCATCCTCTGCAAGTTCTTCTGAAAAACCGGCACGGAGAAGGCGATCCGTCAATCCCTTCTCCGTACGATCCATATGTTCCAGAAGACGCAGTGCCTTCTTACGGGCCTTTCTCTGCTGTTCCATATCTGTCATTTAATTATTCCTGCTCTTCTCCGTTCTGTTCTGCGTTCTCCGGTTCTTCGCCCGGAAGCAGATGGTACTGGATTCTTACTTTCTTCTCGATTTCTTCGCAGATCTCCGGATGATCTTTCAGGAAGATCTTGACGTTCTCACGTCCCTGCCCGATACGCTCTCCATTGTAAGAGTACCATGCACCGCTCTTATTCACTACATTGCATTCTGCTGCAAGATCAAGGATCTCACCCTCTCTGGAGATACCGGTACCGAACATGATATCGAACTCTGCCTGCTTAAACGGCGGAGCAACTTTATTCTTAACAACTTTAACCTTTACATGGTTACCGACCATCTCGCCGCCTTGCTTCAGGGTCTCTGTCCTTCTGACATCAAGACGTACGGAAGCATAGAACTTCAAAGCACGTCCACCAGTCGTTGTCTCCGGGTTGCCAAACATAACACCAACCTTTTCACGGAGCTGATTGATAAAGATTACCACACAGTTCGAACGGCTTATTGCTGCAGTAAGTTTACGAAGTGCCTGAGACATCAGACGTGCATGAAGACCTACATGACTGTCTCCCATATCCCCCTCGATCTCTGCCTTCGGAACAAGTGCTGCAACAGAGTCTACAATTACGATGTCAACTGCACCGGAACGTACCATCGTCTCGGTGATTTCAAGTGCCTGCTCACCGTTATCCGGCTGTGAAATATAGAGGTTATCGATGTCAACACCGATATTCTTCGCATAGACCGGATCAAGTGCATGCTCTGCATCAATAAATCCGGCGATTCCGCCACGCTTCTGTACCTCTGCAACCATATGTAAGGCAACAGTCGTCTTACCACTGGACTCCGGTCCGTAGATCTCGACGATTCTCCCCTTCGGTACACCGCCCACACCAAGAGCAATGTCAAGTCCGAGAGATCCGGTCGGAACTGCCTCTACCACCATATTAGAGCTGGAATCTCCAAGCTTCATAACGGATCCTTTACCGTACTGCTTCTCAATATGTCCAAGGGCTGCTTCCAGCGCCTTCTGTTTCTCTTCGTTCATCATTTCAGGATTCTCCTTAATTTTATTTTGATTTTTATTTATGCGTAATACCAAACCTATGTTCGTGTTTTCTTCTTATATGCTATTATAAATCTCCTGTAAAGTCAAGCAAAACTTTTTGACATTTTTCTCCCTGAAATGGCAAAAGAGGTACCGGGTTTCCCCGATACCTCCTGATATCTGTATTATTTATTTGTCCCCGATCAGCCAGTTGTACATTTCTTCATACTGCTGTGCGGAATGACTCCATGAGAAGTCTGCTGCCATTGCACGGTCAACCATTTTATTCCATTCGCGTTTGTTGTCATAAAATACCTTTTCGGCATTGCGGACAGTTGCAAGCATCTCATGTGCATTGTAGTTTGTAAAGCTGAATCCTGTACCGGTTCCCTCGTACTGGTTGTATGGCTCTACCGTATCCTTCAGGCCGCCTGTCTCACGCACGATTGGTAAGGTACCGTAACGGAGACTCATCAGCTGACTTAAACCGCATGGTTCAAACAATGATGGCATCAGGAATGCATCTGACGCTGCATAAATTCTGTGGGACATCGGCTCATCATAATAGATCTGAGCAGATACCTTTCCATGATATTTCCAGTCAAAGTGGCGGAACATATTTTCGTAGCGTTCTTCGCCGGTACCGAGTACGACGATCTGAACAGCATCCTGACACAGTTCATCCATGATATATGCGATCAGGTCAAAGCCTTTCTGGTCTGTCAGACGGGAAACGATACCGATCAGCATTGCGTTCGGATCTTCGTTCAGCCCGAGGTCACGCTGAAGCTGAAGCTTGTTTTTGACTTTTTCCTTGCGGAAGGTCTTTGCATTATAATTCTGTGTAATGTATTTATCTGTCTCCGGATTGAATACATCATAATCGATTCCGTTGACGATACCGCGAAGGTCATGGGCACGCGCACAGAGAAGTCCGTCCAGTCTCTCTCCGTAGAACGGTGTCTTGATCTCTTCGGCATAAGTATTACTTACTGTTGTTACTGCATCTGCAAATACAATTCCACCTTTGAGGAAGTTTGCATCTTTGTATGCTTCCAGCTTATCCGGGGCAAAATAGTAATCAGAAAGACCTGTGATACCCTGTACGGTCTTGACATCCCATACGCCCTGGAATTTCAGATTGTGGATCGTCATAACCGTCTTGATTCCCCAGAAAAATTCATTCTGCTGGAAAGAATCATGCAGATATACCGGAACAAGACCTGTCTGCCAGTCGTGGCAGTGGATCACATCCGGGCGGAATCCGATCACCGGGAGCACGGAGAGAACTGCTTTTGAGAAGAAAGCAAACTTCTCAAGATCCCATGGTGCACTGTCATACGGTTTCGGACCGCTGAAATAATATTCGTTATCAATAAAGTAAAACTGGATTCCGTCATATTCCATATGAAGAATTCCAACATAACAATTCTTATATCCCAGATCCATATAGAAGTGGGTGATATATTCCATTTTGTCTTTCCATTCCTGCTTCATACAGGCATATTTCGGTAAAATCACGCGTACATCGAAATAACGTTTATCGAAACATTTCGGAAGTGCACCTGCTACGTCTGCAAGACCTCCTGTCTTGATAAATGGTACTGCTTCTGATGTTGCAAATAAGATTCTTTTCATCTGTAAATACCCCTCCTTGATTCCCGCTGTCAGAAAATTATCTGACTTTCTCGGTCTATGCCGGATTTTTATGTTTATTATACCCTAAAACACTTCTAATTGAAAGAGTGATTTTTGTATTCCAGACGTATTTTATCTGCGATCAGAGCAATAAATTCCGAGTTGGTCGGCTTACCTTTTCCGGTGCTTACCGTATAGCCGAAAAGTGCATCGATCGTGTCCATTTTGCCCCTGCTCCATGCAACTTCGATTGCATGACGTATGGCACGTTCTACCCTGCTCGGGGTCGTCTGATGTTTTTTTGCGATCGTCGGATACAGGACTTTCGTGATAGAATTCAACATCTCCATATCATTGACTGCAAGGATGATCGCATCCCTCAGATACTGGTATCCCTTGATATGCGCCGGAACTCCGATCTCGTGGATAATATTGGTGACATCAGCCTCCAGATTACGTTTGCCATACGGTGCAGGCTCTTCCCGTACTGTCTGGCGTACAGGCTCACGAAATCTCTTTACACTGCTTTTGCGGATATGTTTGATGCGGTTCAGTAATACCTGATTATCAAAAGGTTTCAGCATGTAGTAGGAAGCCCCCAGATTAAATGCATCTTCTGTGATTCTCTCCTGTCCCACTGCTGAGATCACAATAAATGCCGGCTGCTTTTTGACTGTCTGATCATGACTGCACTGCTCCATAACGGTCAGTCCGTCCATTTTCGGCATGATCATATCCAGAACCACCACATCCGGTTCTTTTTCTCTTATGATATTACAGATTTCTTCTCCGTTATGTGCTTTGCCGACCAGCGCCAGTTCTTTATCTTCTTCGATCATCTGACCAAGTATGTCTGTCATTCTCTCATTATCATCTGCAATCGCCACATTTAATTTTTCCATGAGGCCTTTCCCTCCTAACCTACAGCATTCTACTTCCTTACAACAAGGACATTATAGTGGAAAGGCCTTCGCGAAATCAAGCCGAAACTGGCTGAAATACAGCATTTTCGTTCGTCCGAAAGCGACATTTTCCTAGCTTCTTTTTTCATATTTTTCTGCTTTTTTCTTTTTCTTCGCATCTTCGACATGACTTTTTCTGCCATTATTTTTTTATTCTTTTTCCACATTTTCTATCATCGTTTCTGCAAAAATCCCATAACCGCCGGCTGCATCCTGCACGAACACATGTGTAATCGCACCTGCAAACTTTCCATTCTGGATCACAGGACTGCCACTCATGCCCTGCACGATACCTCCTGTCATATCCAGAAGTTCCTGATCGGTCACCTGGATCACAAAACTTTTATTCGAATCCTCATGATTCATATCAATTCTTGTGATCTCTGCTTCAAATTCTTTCACTTCACCATCTATACCGCACAAAACAGTCGCCGGTCCTGTTTCCAGTTCCTGCTTGTATGCAACTTCCATCTTCTTCAGTGAAAGTGGCTTTGGAACGATGTTTAATGTTCCGAAAATTCCCTGATCACAATTCTTATCAATAGAACCGATCACCTGCTGCGCATCGTAATGGATCATCCCTGAAATCTCGCCGGGACTTCCGCTGCTGCCTTTCTGTATCCCGATGATTTTTGCCTGATACAGTGCGCCTTCATTTATATGCAAAAGTTCTCCTGTGTCCACATCGCTGATTCCATGTCCGAGTGCGCCGAAATTCCCCTTTTCATCCACAAAAGTCAGCGTACCAATTCCCTGTGTATTGTCCCGCACCCAGACTCCCAGCTTGTACTCTCCCCGGACATCTTTTACCGGAGTAATCGAAAGAGGGATTTTTTCCCCGTTTCTGATGACCTCAAGTGTCACCTGTGAATCATCCAGCTTCGAAAGATCCTCGATCAGCTCTTTTTTACTGTGCACCGTCTGGTCATTAAATGCCACAATATAATCACCCGGCTTCACAATATTTTTTGCCGGTTCCTGTGTAAATCCCTCCTGCGAAACAATTTCTCCGGTATCAATCACCAGTACACCGTCTGTCTCCATATAGATTCCGACCGTGTCACCGGATACCATGACAGATTCACTGTCCGCCGGGGTAATCTTCACATCTTTAAATGGAATTACACCGAGGATCCGGGCTTTCAGAAGATAGCTTCCGTCACCCGATACAGTAATTGCATCATCAAAACTTAAAAATGGAAAATCCAGCACATTCTTTACCTGTTCTTCTTTTCCTTCTGAAACAAACAGTTCATCCGGGATCTTGCGCTCCAGATAACGATATCCAAACCACACCACTGCAAGCAGATCCAGACACAGGAACCACAGAAGCAGGCGTCGGTATTTCTTCTTTCTGTCCACTCTGCCACATCCTTTCTTTTGTAAACTTCTCTCCATAGAACAAAGCGGACAAGTCCGCTTCAAACTCCCTGAATCCATCAATCTTTGAAGGACTTGTTACGCTTTGCGCGCCAGATGCAGTCTGCTTTAGCAGACATATTCCACACGAAGTAATTTCCTATTACACAAAAAAAGAGAAGAGATCCTTTTGGATCATCCTCTCTTATTATCTGTAGATCTTTTTATTTCAGTCTTGTATTTTTATGTACCTGTGCCAATTCTTTCATTTCTTTTGCATTATCAAAAACAGCCTGCGTGATCTCGGCTCCGCCAAGCAGGCGCGCCAGTTCACGGACAGAATCATCTCCTTCAAGCGGATGGATTTCTGTAATCGTTTCGTTGTCTTTCTGATGTTTTTCGATTTCGAAATGTGTATCTGCCATTGCTGCGATCTGTGGCAGATGCGTAATGCACAATACCTGATGACACCGGCCGATCACTGCCATTTTTTCTGAAACTTTCTGAGCAGTCCTGCCGCTGATTCCAGTATCAATTTCATCAAAGATCAGCGTTTCAATCTGATCACGGTCCGCAAGGATTGCCTTGATTGCCAGCATGATTCGTGAAAGCTCACCACCGGATACGATCTTGCCCAATGGTTTCAGGCTTTCGCCCGGGTTCGTTGAAATCTCATATTCAATATCGTCAAATCCACCTGCCGTATATTCCTTCCGGCGGCGAAATGTGATCTGAAACTGTACATCCAGAAAATTCAGATCTTTCAAACCTTCTGTGATCTTGTCCGTCAGCATCTGACTGTATTTTTGACGGATCACGGATAATTTATGCGAAACAGTTTCCAGTTCTTCTCTGCTCTTTTTAAGATTTTCTTCTGCTTCGTGGAAGCGTTCCTCATATTTATCCAGATTTTCCAGTTTTTGTTTTTGTTTAAGACAATACTCCTGAATGTCTTCAATCGTACGTCCGTATTTTGCCTTGAGACCATTGATCGTATCCAGACGTTTCTCGGTCTCATAAAAAGCTTCATCATCAAAATTCAGATCATCAACGTACGAAGCCAGCTCACGGTTAAAATCATTCAGAAGGCCGTCAATCTCCTGAAGTGCGGATGCCATGGAATCAAGCTGTGTATCATATTCTGTCACACGGCTGATCTCACGTACAGCATTTCCGACCGACTCACCGGCTCCCTGCCCGGATTCATATCCTGTCAGATCACGTACACCCTGTAGTGTCTCAAGGATCTTCCTGCCATTGTTCAGCTTACGGTAGCGCTTCTCCAGCTCCTCATCTTCACCTGATACAAGCTGTGCGCTCTCGATCTCATTGATCTCAAACTCAAGAAACGCACGTTCTCTGTTGCGCTGTTCTTCATCAATGTCAAGTTCATCCAACTGTCTCTTACAGTCACGGTACTCTTTATATGACTTCTGTACTTGATCTTTTGCAGGAAAAATTTCTTCTTTTCCATAAATATCAAGAATTTCAAGCTGCTTATCCTGATACAGAAGTGACTGGTGCTCATGCTGTCCATGAATATCCAGAAGACAGGATGCCGCCGCTTTCATCTGTGCCACAGTACAGGTCTCACCATTGATTTTGTTGATGCTTCTGCCATCCATAAGCTTACGTGTCAAAAGTACCTGGCCTTCCGATGTCTCGACTCCAAGCTCCCGGAGAGATGCCTCCGCACGCGGATTTTCCACCTGAAAAAGCAGCTCCACCAGCGCACTTGACGCACCGGTACGAATCATATCTTTCGCACTTCTGCCGCCAAGGATCAACTGCATGGAGCCTAAGAGAATGGATTTACCGGCTCCGGTCTCACCTGTCAGGATATTAAGACCGGGACCAAACTCCACTTCAATATCTTCGATCAGTGCAAGATTTCTCACATGAAGATGAACTAACATAATTTCAAAATTCCTTTCAAACGCTCAGCTACGCTCTGTGCCTGTTCGTTGTCCCGTGCCACACACATAACGGTATCGTCCCCGGCAATGCTTCCGAGGATTTCTTTCCAGTTCAGTGCATCCAGTGCTGCCGCAACCCCCATAGCCATGCCCGGTACTGTCCGAATCACGATCATATTCTGTCCGACATCAATGGATGTAAGCGCATCATGAAGTACACGTGTATACTTGTCTCCAAGCTCCACAGATGCACTGGAAAGTACTGCATAACGGGATTTTCCGTCTTTGCCGGCAACCTTTGTCAGTTTCAGTGCACGGATATCTCTGGACACTGTTGCCTGTGTCACCTTAAATCCGGCACTGTTCAGTCTCGCAGCAAGCTCTTCCTGTGTATCAATGTCATGCTGCTGGATCAGCTCTATAATTTTTTCGTGTCTTGCACTTTTCACGACATTCCCTCCATCACACTAATTGTTGCTCATTTTCTGTCTCAGCACCTCAACAAAACTCAGATGGTTCAGTTTCAGTATTTTGACGCTGACTGAAGCTTTTTTTATTACAATCCGGTCTCCTGTCGACATCGGCACTTCGACATCTCCGTCAAACGATGCAAGACCGTTTTCCTGAATCTGTCGTCTTCCTTCGCCAAGCTCAACCGTGATCACATCATCTTCCGGAAAAATAAGACTTCTGGTATTCAGCGTATGTGGTGCGATCGGTGTCATCACCGTCATTGCCGCATTCGGTGCTATGATCGGACCGCCGCATGACAGACTGTAACCGGTAGAACCGGTCGGTGTCGCAATGATGATTCCGTCTGCATTGTAGGAATTCAGATAACCGTCGTTCACATAGTTATTAAATCCAACTACACGAAGAGGTGGTCCCACTCTGCTGATCACAATATCATTCAGTGCCACATCCTGTCCTATGATTTTATCACCACGCCATACCGTTCCGGTAAGCATCATTCTCTCTTCTATTTCGTAGTCATCCGCAAAAAGTTTATCCAGCGCTGCATAAATCGATGGCTTATCGATTTCCGCAAGAAAGCCGAGCGTACCGAGATTCACTCCGAGCATCGGGATTTCTCTGTGAACTACATCACGCGCTGCCTGAAGAAGCGTTCCGTCTCCTCCGAGTACCAGAATACACTGTGTTCCCTCAGGGATCAGTTCCGGATCTGTATAATGATATGTGCCCTCTGTCTTACGCTCCGCCTGCTGCACCTGACATTTCTTTCCGTGTTCTTTCAGATACCGTACGATCTCCTCCGTAAATCTCAGATTCTGATCTTTGTCACGATTTGTTATGATATAAAACTTGTCCATCTCTTCTGCCTTCCTTAATCGAGCTGATCATGTGCCTCCCGCACTACCTGCTCCGGTTCTGCTTCAAGAGAAGATTCGATCACTTCTCCTTCCGGTCTTTTCTTAAGATGTAACAGATACTCAATATTTCCCTCCGGTCCCTTGATCGGTGAGAAAGAAAGATGTCTCGGTTCCAGCGCGATCGAGGACGCATAGGCAATTACTTTTTCGATGACCTCAAGATGTACTGCCGGATCTCTTACCACACCTTTTTTGCCGACTTTTTCACGTCCGGCCTCAAACTGCGGTTTGATCAGACAGACGATCTCTCCGTCTTCCGTCAGAAGATTTCTTACCGGAAGAAGTACTTTTGTCAGTGAAATGAAGGAAACATCAATTGATGAAAACTGTGCCGGTTCCTGAATATCTTCCGGAAGGACATAGCGGATATTTGTTTTTTCCATGCAGACCACACGCGGGTCATTACGGAGTTTCCAGTCAAGCTGTCCATATCCGACATCGATAGAATATACTTTTACTGCTCCGTTTTGAAGCATACAGTCTGTAAATCCACCGGTAGATGCCCCTACGTCCATGCAGACTCTGCCATCCAGTTCCACACCGAAATGATTCATCGCCTTTTCCAGTTTCAGACCGCCGCGGCTTACATACGGAAGTGTATTTCCGCGCACTTCGATCTTTACAGTTTCCTGAAACATAGTTCCTGCTTTGTCTTCTTTCTGGCCATCCACATAAACATTTCCTGCCATAATATATGCTTTTGCTTTTTCTCTGGAAGGTGCCAGCGCACGCTCCATCATCAAAAGATCCAGTCTTTTCTTCATGCCTGCTCCTCATATTCCTCTATTGCATTCAGAATCTCCGGTGCTGACAGGCCGATCTTGGCCCGCAGACTGGCGATTTCTCCATGCTGTACAAAGCGGTTCCAGATTGCCAGCGGAAGCACACGTACCTCCGGATGACAGGCTTCCATATAAGCTGCCACATGTTCTCCAAATCCGCCGTTTTTTACATTTTCTTCTACTGTCACAAACAGTTTGTGATCCTTTGCAAGTTCATCAAGAAGTTCCGTGTCCAGAGGTTTCACAAATCTCGCATTGACAAATGTCGGTTCTTCCCCTCTGTTTTTCATCTCTTTATAAACCTGTTCGCATACTTCCGTCATACTTCCCACAGAAAGAATTGCGGTATCTTTGCCCCTGTAAAGGATCTCACTCTTGCCGTAACGAACCGGGCTTTCGAATTCTTCCAGTCCCTGATACGCCGTTCCTCTCGGATAACGGATTGCACACGGACCTGCCGCGTGTACGGCAAATTCCATCATTTTTTCGAGTTCTCTGCCATTCTTCGGTGCCATGACCGTCATATTCGGCATCATAGTCAGATATGACAGGTCAAAACAGCCCTGATGTGTCTCACCGTCTGCACCAACCAGTCCTGCACGGTCGATTGCAAAAATAACATGCAGCTTCTGCATACAGACATCATGAAGCATCTGATCCACTGCTCTCTGAAGAAATGACGAGTAAATTGCAACGACCGGAATCATTCCGCCCAGCGCAAGTCCTGCTGCAAAGCTGACTGCGTGTTCCTCTGCAATTCCCACATCAAAAAGGCGCTCCGGAAATGCTTTCTCAAAAGCCACAAGGCCGGTGCCTGCTTTCATAGCCGCAGTAATACCCACAAGCTTCGGATTGTCTTTTCCCAGGCGCACCATTACATCTGAAAAAACATCCGTCCATGAGGGTCCTTTTTTTGCAGCAAGCTGTCTGCCGGTGCGGATATCAAACGGCCCTGTGCCATGAAACTGATCCGGATGCAGACTTGCCGGTTCGTAGCCACGTCCCTTCTGTGTCAGAACATGGACAATAACCGGTCCTTCTACTCTCTTTGCCTCATTAAAAAGTTTCATCATCTGACGCATATCATGACCGTCAACCGGTCCCAGATAAGTCAGACCCATATTTTCAAAAAGCATACCCGGTATGATAAGCTGCTTGATACTGCTCTTTGTGCGGCGCATCGTATCTACCACCGCAGTTCCCACCTTAGGGATCTTCTTAAGTGTTTTCGTCACATTGATTTTCATGCCGGTGTAGACTTCTGCTGTACGAAGCGCGCTCAGATAAGACGAAATGCCACCGACATTTTTTGAAATGGACATGTTGTTGTCATTCAGGACAATTATAAAATTTGTCTTGAGTTCCGCTGCATTGTTTAATGCCTCATATGCCATTCCTCCGGTAAGTGCACCATCTCCGATCACCGATACCACGCGGTATTTCTGTCCCTGAAGATCACGCGCACGTACATAACCAAGGCCTGCCGAAATAGAATTTGAACTGTGTCCAGCATCAAAAGCATCGCAGTCACTCTCGCAACGCTTCGGGAAACCACTCATACCGCCCTCTTTGCGGAGGTTCCTGAACCCGTCTTTTCTCCCTGTCAGGATCTTGTGTGTATATGCCTGATGTCCTACGTCCCATACGATCTTATCTTCTGGAAATTCCAGTACATTATGAAGTGCCATAGTCAACTCCACGACACCTAAGTTGGATGCCAGATGGCCTCCTGTGTGACTTACGGATTCTATCAGAAACTCTCTGATTTCTTCTGCAAGCTGTGGAAAATCCGCCAGCGCAATTTTGTGTATATCATTTGGCTTATTGATCTTTTCCAACATCCTTCGTATCCCTCTTTCATTTCCTGCGCTCTGCCATCTCTCTGACCAGAGCCTCCAGAAATTCATTTTTATTATTCAGTCTGTCCAGAATTCCGACTGCTTTTTCAGAAAGTTTCTTAACCTGTGCAGACGCTTCTTCGATTCCAAATAATGTCACATACGTAACTTTGTTGTTTTTTTCATCGCTGTGTGCCGGTTTGCCAAGTTCTTCGCTGGTACAGGTCACATCCAGAATATCATCCTGAATCTGGAAGGCAAGACCGATCGCAGACGCAGCCTCACCGATCAGTTTCGTCTGTTCTTCATCAGCTCCTGCAAGTACGGCACCGGTCATCATGGATGCTTCAAGCAGCGCAGAAGTCTTATGTTCATAGATATAATCAAGCGTTGCCTTATCAATCGGTTTGCCATCATTTTCCACATCGACACTCTGACCGCCAAGCATACCGTGAATGCCTGTCCTGTCTGCCATGATCCGGAGAGCACGGATCACACGCGCACTGTCCTCCGTCATGGAAAAAGCACGCAGCATCGTCTCATAGGCATAGTTTAAAAGACTCACGCCGCTTAAAACGCCCATGGCTTCTCCGTAAACCTTGTGTGTGGTAAGACGTCCTCTGCGGTAATCGTCATTGTCGATTGCCGGAAGGTCATCATGGATCAGTGAATGCGTGTGGATCATCTCGATACCTGCCATAAAAGGCTCCACAACTTCTCCTTCTCCTCCGAACAGACAGAATGTTTCCAGAAGAAGAATCGGACGAAGTCTCTTTCCGCCCGCGCACATACTGTAATTCATTGCCTGTGCCATGGTCAGGGCAAAACCTTCTTCCTCTGGCAGCCATCTACGTATCACATCTTCCGCATAAGCGGTTCTCTGCTGTAATTCTTCTTTAAAATTCACGTAATGTTCCATCCTCATCCATCTGGAGCATCTTTTTCTCTACTGTGTCGAGTTTGCCGCTGCAGTATTTCAGAAGCTCCATTCCTTTTTTGTATAAACGAAAAGAGTCTTCCAGTGAAGTGTCACTGCTTTCCAGTTTTTCTGCAATGACGTCAAGCTCCTGAAAGACGTCTTCGATATTTTTTTCGTTATCTGTTGTCTGCTGTGCCATTTTCCCAGTCTTCCCTTCTGATATGCCGTATCTCTGCTTCGAGTACACCGTCTGTCACATTTACTTTTACGATATCTCCCGGCTGTACCTGCTCTACAGAATAAATTCCTCGTCCCTGCTCATCAGCTACAAACGCATATCCCTGATTCAGCTTTTCCAGAGGTGAAAGTCCCCGGTAGCGTTCCAGATAGATACCAAGCTGATGTCGATATCCGAGTACCTTATCCTGCATTGCCTTACGTATCCTGTTTTCGGTATCAATCAGGCGCTGCCGGCTGTCACGGAACTTACTTTCCGGGTTTAAATACTGCATCCGCATCTGATATTTTGCAAGTTTCATGCGGTACAGTTCAAGCTTTCCATTCATTCCACGCTCAAGGCGTTCACGCCCGTTTCGGATTTCCTGCATGATCTGCCTGAAATCATCAACGGCCAGTTCTGCTGCTGCCGATGGTGTCGGTGCACGCAGATCAGATACAAAATCAGCGATTGTAAAATCCGTCTCATGTCCCACCGCGGAGATGATCGGTGTCCTGCATTCAAAGATTGCACGGGCAACCTTCTCTTCGTTAAAAGCCCACAGATCCTCGATCGAGCCACCGCCACGTCCTACGATAATCGTATCCACGCCTGCCTGATCCAGCATATGGATTCCGTGCACGATACTGTCTGCCGCACCCTCGCCCTGAACCAGTGCCGGATACAGAATAATCTGAAGATACGGATTCCTGCGCAATGAAATGTTACGGATATCCTGAACAGCAGCACCGGTAGGTGCCGTAACCACACCAAGTCTGTGAATATAGTGCGGAATGGGCTGCTTATATTCTTCGGCAAACATCCCCATTTCTTCGAGTTCTGCCTTTAATGCAAGAAAACGCTCGTAAAGTGCGCCTGCACCTTCGAGTGTGATCTCTTTTGCATAAAGCTGATATCTGCCGTCTCTTTCGTAAACATCCACCGCTCCGCCGACAACGACACGGTCGCCGTCTTTCATACGGAACGCAAGTCCCCTCCTGTGTCCTGCAAACATGACGCAGGAAAGCACACCAGTCTCATCCTTCAGCGAAAAATAGATGTGGCCGCTAGTGTGATATTTGCAGTTGGAGACTTCTCCCTTGACATAGATCTTCTGCAGGATAAAGTCCTGCGTAAACATATTTTTAACGTATCGGTTGATCTGTCCGACTGAAAAAATATTTTTCATTTTATTCTGCGCTTTCTTCCGGCGCTTTCTTATGGTCTTTCTTTGAAGACCGGATAATGATCTTTGCAGAATGTGTCTGACGACGCGGATGTTTCGGTTCTTCACCGGAATCTTTCCTGCCGCTGGCGATCTTGCCAAGGACACCGTTTACAAACGAGCCTGAGTCTTCACCGCCAAAAAGTTTGGCAAGCTCAACGGCTTCGTTGATTGCTACTCCGACCGGAACGTCCGCGTCCATTTTCATTTCGTAAACTGCCAGACGCAGAGCGGTCAGATCCACACGGTTCATACGTGTAGTCTTCCATCCACGGCTGTAATCATTCAGGATTCCGTCGATTTCTTCCAGATGTTCCAGAATGTGGTCGTATTTCTGCTGGATAGCTTCCTGATCTTTCTCGCTGACTTCACCTAGTCCTTCAAAATAGATGGAAAGCTGTTCCGGCATCTCGTTTTCTGTATTGAACTGTGTCATAAACAACAGTTTAAAGATATGTTCTCTCTGCTCGCTTCTTCGCATATTTCCTCCTGGGAAATGTCTGCCCACGCAGACATTCATTATCAAAACATAACTGTGCAGTACTCTCACAGTAAAGAAAAAAGGAAAGGTTTACTTTCCTTTTTCGTTCTCCATATCAACGCCTGCGATGCGGATGTTTACATCTGCAACTTCAAGGCCTGTCATATTTTCAATGGATGATTTTACTTTGTCCTGAACTTTCTTGCTGACTTCAAGGATATTCTTGCCAAACTCGATGTTCAGTGTCAGGTCTACGGTAACAACACCTTCAAGGACGGTTACCTTAACACCTTTTGAAAGATTCTTGACACCAAGTTTGCTTACCAGTTCGTTTGTGATATTGCCTTCCATGGAAGCAACACCGTCTACGTCTGTCGCTGCAAGTCCGGCGATCACGGTAACTACTTCATCAGCGATCTTTACTTCGCCGATTCCTCCTACGTCCTGTAATTTATAAGTTGTTCTTTTTTCTGCCATTTCAATTCCTCCTGCGGATTTCGAATCGAATAATTGATGGTTTTAGTATATCAAATCTGGCTGCAAATTAAAAGGTTTATTTACTGAATTCTGTAAGCACCAGATCCGGATTTCTGTCTTCAACCATCCCCACACTCCATGCATTGACAAACAGAAGCAGCGGATTGCCTTTCAGATCCGTGACTTTCTTCATATCTGAAGTTCCGGAAATCTTCGCCACGTCAACCTGCTCTTTGTTTGCGATCCAGCGGATGTGTTCATATGGAAGGTTCTCCAGGCGGATTTCTACGTTGTATTCATTTTCCAGACGATATTTCAAAACATCAAACTGAAGTACACCGACAACACCGACGATGATCTCTTCCATACCGGTATTAAACTCCTGGAAAATCTGAATGGCACCTTCCTGCGCGATCTGGTTGATACCTTTGACGAACTGTTTACGTTTCATGGTATCGATCTGGCGTACACGTGCAAAATGCTCCGGTGCGAAAGTCGGTATTCCTTCAAAAGCAAATTTCTTACCCGGTGCACAGATCGTATCACCGATGGAAAAGATGCCCGGATCGAATACACCAATAATGTCACCGGCATATGCCTCGTCTACTACGTGACGGGACTCTGCCATCATCTGCTGCGGCTGGAGAAGTCTCATCTTCTTTTCGCCCTGTACATGGTAAACTTCCTGAGATGCATCAAATTTTCCTGAACAGATACGCATAAATGCGATTCTGTCTCTGTGTGCTTTGTTCATGTTTGCCTGAATCTTAAATACAAACGCTGAAAAATCATCAGACATCGGATCGATCTCGCCCTCATCCGACATTCTCGGAAGCGGAGAAGTCGTCATTTTGAGGAAGTGCTCCAGAAATGTCTCAACACCAAAGTTTGTCAGCGCAGAACCAAAAAATACCGGTGTCATGTTTCCTTTACTTACCTGTTCCTGATCAAAATCAACGCTTGCACCATCCAGAAGCTCAATCTCTTCCATAAGCTGTTCTCTCTGATCCGGATCTACAATGTCATCAAGACGTGCATCGTCGATATTGATTTCCTCAATGACGCCTTCCTTTGTTCCCTTCTGTGTATCAGAGAAAGTCAGGACTTTGTGTGTGTTTCTGTCATAAACTCCGCGGAATTTCTTACCGGAACCGATCGGCCAGTTGATTGGACATGTCGCAATTCCGAGTTCTTTTTCTATTTCATCAAGAAGGTCGAACGTGTCATTTGCATCACGGTCCATTTTATTGATAAATGTAAAAATAGGAATGTGGCGCATAACGCAGACTTTGAATAACTTTCTTGTCTGTGCCTCCACACCTTTGCTTCCGTCAATAACCATGACTGCGGAATCGGCAGCCATCAGTGTACGATAGGTATCCTCTGAGAAATCCTGATGTCCCGGTGTATCCAGAATGTTGATGCAATACCCATCATAATGAAACTGTAATACGGAAGAGGTTACGGAAATACCTCTCTCTTTCTCTATTTCCATCCAGTCAGATACTGCATGGCGGGCTGTGGCTTTACCCTTAACGCTGCCTGCCAGATTAATGGCACCTCCATACAGCAGGAACTTCTCTGTCAGAGTCGTCTTACCTGCATCCGGGTGGGAGATAATGGCAAAGGTTCTTCTTTTTTCTATTTCTTTCGCATACTTAGACACGTTTTGCCTCCTGTCTATTATCCATTTTCCAATTTCTATACAACTTTTTATTCTAGTATATAGAATACCCTGATGTCAAGAAAATTCCCTGTATTTAATCGTAGATCCCTTCTGTCACGATTTCCTCTCCTGAAGTCTCCTGATCATCGTATGTAGCAGTTTCTTCCGCCTGATCCTCTGCTGCCGTTCCGTCATCCGCCGTATCTTCCGCAACAGATGTATCTTCCGAAACAGTGGTGTCTTCGCTTTCATTTAATGGTGTGATCACTATATTCTCCGGTGCGATGCCGGTCTTACGTTTTACGATATCCTCGATCTGTGCACGTCTGGAATCTTCCAGATCTGCTTCCGGTACTACCACATCCGCGGTCTCACCGGTCAGATTGACAACTGCATTTTCGAACCCTTTTGCTTCAAGAAGCATTTCTGCTGCCGCCTCTTTTTCTGCGATCTCGGTCATCTGCACCATGGTATTGACCGCTTCCTGCTTCTGGTCATCCCCTACTTCTGTGTTGTTCAGAATTGCCTGCAGATCTGCTTTGCTCTGTGAACGCACCTGTTCCCTCGAAAGCTTCGCCTGCGCCGCAAAATCCGATGCACCCGTCAGTACGGCTTCTCCCGGTGTACTGCCGTCTTCCGGCCCCTCCGCAGTTTCTGTGACACTGTTTTCATCTGCTGCTGCCGACTCATCGCTCAGATCATAATCCACCTGATCAAGAATACTGCTGCTCTCCGTACTTGCTTCTTTTTCACCAAATCCCAGATCCACATCTGCAAAGTTCAGATAACCGGCTATCGCGATCAATATCGCCAGTGAGGTGATAATGACCTGATTTTTTCTTATCACTTTTTTCAATTTTTACTCCTCATTTCATTTTTATTATTCTAATTTTATGCGCATCTATCTGAAATAATGCCATCACTGCCTGCTGAATCTTCTGGACAGTTACTGCGTTGTCTGCCCCTTCCGCCACGATCAGGACTCCCGTAACTTCGGTTTCTCCGGCACTATAAACGCCCTGTCCGCCTTCCTCCATAAGCATCACTTTTACCTTACCGACTCCTTCTGCATTTTCAAGAAGATTCTCCAGTTTTTCTTCAAGCTCTGACTTCTGCTCCTGTGTTGTCTGCGAAGCCGTAAGATGCTTTTCGCCTGCTGTGTCACTGTTTGCCTTTGATACCGGAAGTGAGATCACCATCAGAAGAAGTCCCGCCAGCAATACGACTGCCCATCTCTGCCTGTTCATTCCCTGAATCCATGATCTGACAGTTTTTTTCTTCGATTCCGAAGTTCCTGCCGAGCGCATCCTTCAGCCCCCTTTCCTGCTCCACCGTCATTTTTTCTTCTATATAAAGCACTGCCGATACCGTCTCTCCTTCTATATGTACGACTGTATCAGTCAGTTTTATTCCGCTTTTTTTGCAGAGTGCCGCGATTTCTGTTTCGATTTCCCGGCAATAACCTTCACGCAGATAAAAGTCCTGAAGATTCTCTGTTTCTTCCGTTTCGAGCGTCTGCATCTCCTGTGTATATCTGTCGGAAAAAATTTCAGCCAGTTCGCTCCCCCGCCCGAAAACGGCAAAAACAGGTGTACACAGAATATAAATCAGAAGCAGCCCCATAAACGAACGGATGTAACGCTCATATTTTGAGTCCGGGATCAGATGCAGAACGGCAGAAAAAAGAATATAAAAAACTGCCAGCGTTTTTACCCACTGATAAAAAGATTCTTTCATATCTTATGCGCCTCCTCCCACACTGGTCATCAGGATCACAAAATCCAGCATGCAAAGCACCTCCGCAGTAAAAAGCACTTTCAGAAGCATCGCACATCCTTCCCCCATGGTTGCCAGTGACTCGACGATTCTTTTATCTGAAACAGGCTGCGCCACTGCCGCAAGAAAGCGATACACAAGTGACTGCAGTCCGTAATGGATCACCGGTCCGACACCGACCGCCACAAATGCCAGAAGGATCACAACGCCCAGACAGTTGCGCACCAGCACCGCACTTGTCAGCACAAGTTCCGTCACCATATTGACTGCGTTCCCGATTCCCGGAAGCGCACCGGCTGCCTTTCCGACCATACTTCGTTTTAGAGTGTCGATAACAGGTGCCACGAGATTACGCACCACCTGAAGTCCTACAACTGCCCCGAGCATAGTCTTAAGTCCCCAGTTCACGACAGTTTTTAAAAGTTCTGCCATCCGATCCAGCATTTCTTCTTTTGACAGATGGTTAATAAGCGATAACAAAACATACATTCCGACTCCCGGAAGCAATATGCCAAGAAGAAGACTCTGCACCAGCCAGACAAGCAAAAGCACTCCTTCATAAAAAACTGCCGCACTGGTCGTCCCCGCTGAGACAGAAACTGTCAGAAAATAGGCAGGAGCCAGCACCCGCATAAATTCCGCCATCCAGGAAAGGACATTTTGAAGTGCCCGGCTCATGCCGGAAAAAGAATCCATACAGACCATAAAAAGCAATAAATACACCACATAAAAACAAGTGTCTCCGATCTGTCCGTTATCAAAAACTGCTGCAAAATTCGAAAAAACTGCCGCGAGTAAAATCAGCAGCAGTATCCTGATATAAAGTCCTTTTTGTTTTTCAAGCTGTCCAAAAAAGATGCGGTAAAAAATCCCCTGCAGATCTTTGCCGGAAAAAATCTTCTCGCCTCTTGTCAGACTGACCAGCGTATCCGTAAGTGAAAAACTGTTTTCTCCGAGCATGTCATCCAGCATCTTTTGCACCTGCGTAAGTTCCAGATCATCGAGGAGATGTTGCATGGTATTGGTCTGAACCATTTCCGATTGCAGGTCTGTTTCCATATTGTCGGATTGCGGATTTGTTTCTGTTTTTGCAATAATCTGCCCTGTCTCTGCACGTACACAAGCCGATGGTAATGTCCATGTAAAAGTCAGCAATAAAAGCAGCCAGATAACTTTCATGCCAGAAACTCCTGAATTGTCTCAAGCAGTGCCAGAAGAATCGGAATGCTCAAGACCATGACCGATAATTTACAAAAAAGCTCAATCTGCGCCGCAGTTGCCTGATGTCCGGCATCTTTGCAGATTCCGGCTGAAAACTGTCCGATATAAGTGATCCCCACCATTTTGATCAGCGTGTAAAAATACTCCTGATCGACAGAAACACTTTTTTGCAGATTTCCCAGTGTCTGAAAAAGGTATTCCAGTTTTCCCACGGCAAGTCCGAGAATCATAATTCCGATTCCCATTGTGATAAATGCTGTATACTCCGCACGCGTTCCTTTCAGGAAAAATCCCATGATCACACCGCACATACCAAGCATCGAAACCCGGATGATATCCATACTGCCTCCCTTCTCAGATCACAAACAGCTTCTGAATACTCTGAAACAGTTCATAAATATAGGGGACTATCCAGAAAAGAGCGATAAGAAGCCCGGCAAGACTGACCATAAATGCCTGCTCGTCCCTTCCGCTGTGTTTCAGCACCTGTGACAGAATGGAAACCAGGATTCCGACCGCCGCTATTTTGAATATTATCGTGACTTCCATTCCACGCCCCCTTTCCCCGGATTTCCTCCTACCAAAACAGAATCGCAATCATTGCACCGCCGAAAATGCCCAGACTGTGATACATTTTTTTCTTTGCCGGAGCATCCTCCTTCGCATTCTGTATCATCCGTTCAAATTCACTTTCATAAAGTGAAAGCTGCCGAAGCTGCATCTCCCGGTCAAGATACCCAAGCCGTTCTCCAAGCTGAGCTATCCGTTCCTTTTCTTCTGCTGACAACGCATTTTCTCTGAGATATTCCATTGCACATTGGCGTACAATCCTTCCCGGATCTTCTTCCTGTCGGTTTTCCATTTTTTCAGATACTGTTTTAAGAAAAACAGCATATCTCTCCGAACAATGCATCGCAGCTTCGCAAAACGCATCCGGAAGGGAACTTCCTCCATAGCGAATCTCACCTTTCAGACAGATGATCACTTGTAAATAATCCTCCAATGCCTGTATATGTTCGGACAGTTTCCGACTCTCCTGACAGCCCATTCCGGCAGATGCAAGAAATACCAGGAATGCCCCGACAGCCCTCAGCATGGTTTCCCCTTCCCGTCCAGAATCTGTACGCTCCTTCCGTTTCGTTTCTGTCTGCCAAGTATGATGTAGCGTTCAAAAACCTGCATACTTTTCAGTTTCTGAAAAAAAGGCTGCTCCATGATGTCTTCGAGTGAATTTCCATGTGCTGTTGCAAGAAGTGTGCAGCCACAGTGAATCACCGACTCCACTGCCCGGAAATCCTCCTCTTTACCAAGCTCGTCCACCGCTACGACTGTCGGTGACATTGAACGGATCAGAAGCTGCATTCCCTCTGCTTTCGGACAGCCGTCCAGCACATCGGTGCGCATGCCCACATCGTTCTGCGGAACTCCCTGATAACATCCTGCCAGTTCACCCCTCTCATCAACCAGTCCGACCGTCATTCCCGGAAGTTTCTCATTCCCGTTGCTGATCTGGCGCACCATATCCCGAAGAAGCGTTGTCTTGCCGCAGCCCGGCGGTGAGATCAGAAGTGTATGACAGATGTTTTCTTTATTTCGGATAAAAGGCATCACCGCATCCGCACACCCAAGTATCTGGTGTGCAAGCCGGACATTGACACAGGAAATATATTTGATGCTGCGGATGTTTCCCTGATCGAGAATGACCTTGCCGGTCACGCCCACACGGTGTCCGCCCTGTACACTGATATAACCCTGCCGCAGTTCATCTTCACACGCATACAGGGAATATCCACTGATGTACTCCAGTGTTTCTTTAAGATCCTGTCTGGTCACCAGATAGGGAGCATCTTTTGTACGGAGAAATTTTTCGCCGCCATCATAACAGAGAAATACCGGTCGTCCCACCCTAAGGCGGATTTCATAGATCCGCTCATAATTCTGCGCTGCATCCAAAAGAAGCTTCCTGATATTCCCTGCAAAAAGATTCTGTACCTGTTCCGCCCTGATTGTCCTCACCTCTCTTACACATAATATATGTGAAGGATCCGAATTTAGTACGGCAACCAAAAGCTTCTGCCGGAATTTTCCTTTCAACGAAAAAACCTCCCACATTAACCGTGGAAGGTTTCTTCGTGTTATTGCTTATTATCTTGTAACTCTTACTCTGATTCTTGCAATCTTTCTGCCTGATCTCACGGTAATAGTCACTGTACCGGTTCTTCTTGCTGTAACAACGCCTCTCGAATTAACACTTGCAATTCTGCTGTTCGAAGTAGAATACGTTACTCTCTGTGTACTCGTAAGCGGAGTTAAACCTACACCCAGTGCAAGGTTCTTCCGTAATTTCAGATTGACTGTACCTGTTAATCTTCTTCTGGTTGCCTTATTTGTCACAGTGATTGCTGTTGTTGCAACATCTGTTCTCTGCACTCTTACCGTAAACTTCGCAGTTTTTCCGCTTGCAAGTTTTACTGTGATCACTGCATTTCCAGCTATTCTCTGTGCTACAATCCTGCCATTTCCGGATACTGCGGCAACTCTTCTGTTGCTGCTTCTCCAGGACACTACCTTATCGCCTTTTGCAAGACCTGAAACTTTTGCCTGGAAAGTCTGTCTCATCTTCATCGGAAGTGTTCTGTTTACCGGAACATTTAAAGTCAGAGTTGCTTTAAGTTTTGCAATGGATGCCCTTTCTTTTGCACCGCCGCATACTTTACAGGTGCGTTCTTTCACACCTGCTGCAACTGCAGTGGCAGCTTTGGTAACTTTCCATGCACCCATGCTGTGTTTACCGGTTGCTTTAATTTTTTCGATGCTACCCTTTGCCTTGCAGACTGTACATTCCTGATGTTTGCTTCCTGCCGCACCGCACGTCGGGTTCTTGTCTGTTACCCATTTATAAGTATGTTTACCTGTTGCAGGTATTGAAGTTTCTCTGGTGTCTTGATGAAGTTTACATTTCTCTATCAGTTTTCCGTTTTTCACGCAGGTAGGTTCTGTCCTCTCAGCAATTTCCCATATACACTCTCCTGAATTTATGGAAACCTGAACTTTTGTTTTTTTCACCGTACCAGTTACCGTACCTTTCTTCTCAGTTTTCGCTGCGAGGCGTTTCATTTACGGAAGCTGTACATCGACATGTTCCCACCGTAATTCAAGAGGATCCTGCGACCATATGGCGCCACTGTAATCCTCCCCAAGATCTAAAAGTATATAGGAGCCTTCATCCAGCGAGATGGTTCGAAGATCTCTCGAAAGTCCTTCTCCTGTCCATTTGATGTAGGCCTCCCGAAGTACCCACTGTGTAAAAAAGGCTTTTTCCGGCTCATCTGCATCCAGGATCTCCCGGATCATATCCTGTGGAACCATCCGTTCCAGCATCCGCTCATAATTTGCCTTACGGTGCTGCTGCACATCAATTCCCACTTCCTGACCGGCAAGGATGCACATTACGTACTTACCGGAATGGGTAATGTTATAATGAATCTTCGGCTGCAGGCTTAAAAATGGTTTTCCGTGCTCTCCCGTCGCCCTTGGCTCTCTCGAAAGTTTCAATCCGTATTCCTGCAAAAGCCCTGTCTCAAGAAGCTTTTCTCCGATCATATGCTCCATGTTTTTGTGTTCGTACTGCTGTGCAACCTCTGTAAAATAAATAACCGCCTTCATACTCCAGCCTCCTTTAGGAACCGGGACGGTTCCCGTTTCTTCTCATACTGCTGTCTTACGTAACACAGAGTCAGCTCTTTTCTGGCGCGTGTCATGCCAACATAAAAAAGTCTCCGTTCTTCCTCGATTGCCGCTTCAAGAACAGCTTTTTTGTATGGCATGCTCCCTTCATTTACATTGAGGATGTACACCCTGTCGTATTCCAGTCCCTTAACTCCGTGAAGAGTGGAAATCAGAACGCCCTCCCTTTCTTTTTCCTGTTTGCGTGCCTGTTCTTCCAGCTTCTGCGTATAATCCTCTATGTAATCTTCCCATTCTTTCAGGCTGTCCATACCCTTCGTACTCTCGGTCAGCCGATCCAGAATTTCACTCAACTCTTCTGGTTTTATTTTACGATACTCTGCATATTCACGCAAGTATTCTTCATATCCCATACCTTTTCTGATAAAATTTATCGCCGCATATGGTGCCAGTCCTTTCAGAATCCGCAGGTGCGTCTCCAGTGTAGTAAGACGGTCACACATCCAGTCTTTATCCTTGTAATATTCTTTTAGCTGATCAAAAGATATTTCCGGTGAAAGCGACAGGGCATCTCTCGCTATATACCGGTTCGGACGGTTCATAAATTCCAGAAAATTTTTCCTGCTTCTGTCCCCGTTTGCAAAACGCATATAAGCAAGCAGATTCCGACATATCCAGTGATGAAAAAGATTCGGCAGTTTTTCTTTCATATAGAATGGCACCTGCCGTTCCATCAGCGCTCCGACCAGCCCTTCCGCCTCCTGATTGGTACGGAGAAGAAGTGCCGTATCTTTCAGATCATCTCCTTTTTCCATCCTCTCACGAAGCCGCGCGACCACAGACAGATATTCTTCCCGCGGATTCTGGTATTCACTTATGGTCACTTCATTTCCTTCCTGATTCGGTGTTGAAAGATTCTTCTGAAATCTCTTTTTATTTGATCCGATCAGCCGAAGTGCCGAAGCAAGGATCCTGCCGCTGCAACGGTAATTTACATCGAGCGTAACCGTCTCCGCCTTCGGATAATCTTTCGTAAAATTAAGCATGATCTCCGGCCTCGCCCCACGGAAATGATAGATGGACTGATCATCGTCCCCGACAATAAAAAGATTGTCCTGCGGTTTCGCCAGCATCCGTACAATATCATACTGAAGATGATTGATATCCTGAAACTCATCGACCAGAATATACTGAAATTTATTCTGCCATGCCGCCAGAATGTCCTTCCTCTGAACAAAAAGCTCATAGCAGTAGAGAAGCATATCATCAAAGTCCAGCTTGCGCCGTGCCTGACATGTCTGACAGTAGCCACTGTAAATCTGTCGGAATACTTCGTCCGGGCAGCAGGAAGAATAATAATATTCCAGAGAAATCCGATTTCCCTTGACCACACTGATCTCTTTTGCGATTTCTTCCGGGAAGTCCCCTTCTTCTGCCAGATCTCCACCGTAATTCAGAATCAGCTCTTTTAAAATGCCGGACTTTTCTTCTTCGGACAAAATATTGGCTGCAGTAAATCCGTATGCCTGCCTGAGGATTCCATAAAACACTCCATGAAATGTACCAAACGTCACCCTTGTTGCAGACTGTCCGGTAAATTTAAGAAAGCGTTCTTTCATTTCTTTTGCTGCGGCTCTGGAAAAAGTCACTACCAGAATATTTTCCGGCGGAATCTGACCCTCACCTGTCATATATGCAGTTCTCTCTACGATTACGGAAGTTTTCCCCGAACCGGGGCCTGCCAGAACCATCATCGGTCCTGACAGGTGGGCGATTGCCCTTGATTGAGATGGATTTCGTTTCATATTTATCAGCTGAGCTTTTCGATAGCTGCCTTTACACGTTTCAGTGTTTCTTCTTTACCGATGATCTCCATGATCTCTGTAGCTCCTGCCGGTGTCATCTGTTTGCCGGATACTGCTGTACGCAGAGGCCACATTACATAGCCGTTCTTGTAGCCTTTTTCTTTTACAAATGCGCTTAAGGATGCAAACAGCGGATCATTGGTATAATCTTCCTGTGCTTCCAGAACCGGAAGTACTTCTTTCAGGACAGCAAGAGAAGTTTCTTCGTTTGTTTTCATTTTCTTGTGGCAGTACATTGCAGAATCGTATTCCGGTACTTCCTCAAAGAAATCGATCAACGCCGGGATATCCGGGAATGTCTCGATTCTTGTCTGAACCATACCTGCGATCTTGCGGAAGTTGTAATCTTTCTTGAGGACTTCTTTCATGTATGGAAGTGCTCTCTCATAGAATTCTTCCGGATCCATTTTCTTGATGTATTCGCCATTCATCCAGCGAAGCTTGGTGATATCAAATACAGCCGGTGATTTGCTGATGTGATGATAATCAAAAGCTTTGACCAGTTCCGGGAGGGAGAAGATCTCACAGTTGTCCTGCGGGCTCCATCCGAGAAGTGCAACAAAGTTTACGATTGCTTCTGTCACAAATCCCTGCTCCAGAAGATCCTCATAGGAAGAATGTCCGGAACGTTTGGACAGCTTCTGATGCTCTTCGTTTGTGATCAGCGGACAGTGTACATAGACCGGAATATCCCATCCGAATGCTTCGTAAATACGGTTGTATTTCGGTGCGGAAGAAAGATACTCATTTCCTCTGACTACATGTGTGATTCCCATAAGGTGGTCGTCTACAACGTTTGCAAAATTGTAAGTCGGGTATCCGTCGGATTTGATCAGGATCAGATCCTCCATCTCCTCGTTATTTACAGTGATATCACCATAGATAACATCATGGAAAGTGGTGGTTCCTTCTGTCGGCATGTTGAAACGGATAACATGCGGTTCGCCTGCATCAAGACGCTTCTGCACTTCTTCTTTGGACAGGTGCAGACATCTCTTGTCATAGATAGAAATCTCTTTGCCAGCAACGACACGTTTCATGGATTCCAGTTCTTCCGGTCCGCAGAAGCAATAATAAGCATCCCCCTGCTCGATAAGCTGTTTTGCATATTTCAGATAAAGGCCGGATGCCTGTCTCTCACTCTGTACATATGGTCCGACACCACCGTCCTTGTCCGGTCCTTCATCATGAATAAGTCCGGTGCTTTTCATGGTACGGTAGATAATATCGACTGCACCTTCCATATAACGCTCCTGGTCGGTATCCTCAATACGGAGGATAAAATCTCCGTCCTCGTGTTTTGCAATAAGATATGCATAGAGTGCTGTACGAAGATTGCCGACGTGCATTCTTCCTGTCGGGCTCGGTGCAAATCTGGTTCTGATTTTTGTCATCGTTCTTTCCTTCCTTTCAAAATGTAAAACCCCTGAGACACTGCTGCCTCAGGGAATACTTTAAAACTTATGCTTCAATACCTCTGCTTCTGAGATATTCGATCACATCTCCCACAGTTGCCAGCTCTGTAAGTTCTTCGGCAGGTATCTCTATATTGTACTCATCCTCAAGAGCCATTACCAGTTCAAAAAGGTCGAGAGAATCTGCTCCAAGATCATCTTTAAAAGAAGTGTCTGCGGTAATCTCACTTTCTTCGCAGTTTAACTGCTGCGCAATCATTTTTCTCATTTCTTCTAACATTGCTTTTCTCCTTTATCAAGTAACTTATCTCTGCTTTGATGTGCAAAGTATATATTCTGGAAAAGTATTTGTCAATAGATTTTCCAGATTTTAGAGAAGCCTTTCAGGCTCTTTAAACTTAATCTGTCTTGCCACGCTTAAGGCAAGTCCCATCTCCGACATCAGGAACACGATTGAAGTACCTCCGTAACTGACGAACGGCAGTGTAACACCTGTATTCGGCATCAGATTCAATACAACCGCAATGTTAAAAATAACCTGCAGTGCAATATGTATAAAAATACCGCTGACCATCAGCGATCCAAACAGATCCGGTGCATTCTGTGCGATAAAAAACAATCGATACAGAAGGTATGCAAACAACAGTAAAAGAATAATTCCACCAAGGATGCCAAGTTCTTCACATACAATTGAAAAGATCATATCGTTCTGTGCTTCCGGTACGCTTCCGAGCTTCTGGATACTGTTTCCGAGACCACGACCGAGAAATCCGCCGGAACCGATCGCATACAGTGCCTGAATCGTCTGATAACCATCACCCGATGCAAAATCCTCCGGATGTAACCATACCAGAATACGGCGCAGACGAAAACTGGAACTCGTCTCGAGAGAAGAGCTTAAGATCATAACAAAAATAATGATCAGCACAATACCTACTCCTGCCGCGATCAGAAAAGGTTTCACCTTCGGATGCGCAATGAAGATCAGTCCCATCGTGATGCAGAAAATGATGATCGCGGTACTTAAGTTATCGGTACATGCATATGCCAGAAATGCAAGTGCACTTCCGCTTCCTGCGAGGATCATAAATGCCTTGAGTGTTTTAATATTCCTGCCCATATTGACGATCATATAGGACAGGCACACAATAACTGCAATCTTTGCAACCTCGGATGGCTGAAAGGACAGAGGGCCGAGATTCAGCCAACGCCTTGCACCATTCGCCGTTCTTCCGAGAGGTGTCTTAACCAACATCATCAAAATAGCTGCCATTCCGTACAGCACCCCGGTAAATTTTGTCAGAATATGATAGTCGATCTGCGAAATTCCAAGTGCTATGATAATACATCCAAAACTGATTGCCGCCTGTTTTTTGAAGTAATACATGTCATCACCGTAATTCAGCTCTGCCATGTAGGAACTGGTACTGTAAAGCATGACCAGACCAAAACATGTCAAAAGAATGATAACAGCGAGAAGACTGTAATCATAGTAATCTGTTTTCTTTTTTGTTTTTGGTTTTTTAATTGCTTTTTTTTCTCTGCTCATAATGTACAGTATAGCAGACTCCTTTTCTAACCGCAAGAAAAAACAGGGAAACGGCACACAATCCGTTTCCCTGTCTGTCACATCATTTTTGATTATTTGTCGCTGTCGTTATCGATGGCTGCTGTCTCGATCACAAATTTGACATTTCCATCCATGCCGGTGGATTTTCCACTGAAGGAAGTGTAAGCATTGTCATCGGAACGGATCGCATCGAAGCGGTCCATAAGATCCTGAAGATCATCTTCTACAAGATCAGACAGTTTCTTAATACCTTCGTCGTCAAATTTCTTGGTTCCGTCTGCCAACTCTTTTGCGCCATCAGAAAGACTCTTGATACCATCCTTAACCTGTGTGCTTCCGCTGCTTAGTGTAGCAGTTCCGCTTACAAGCTGCTGTGCACCGGATGCAAGCTGTGCCGCACCACTTGTCAGTGTACCGCTGTTTGCTGAAAGCTGGGATGCTCCGCTTGTCAGCGTACCGCTATTTGCTGAAAGCTGAGATGCTCCGCCTGTCAGTGTCTTGCCACTTGTCTCAAGCTGTGTTGCACCGCTCTTGATTGTCCTGTTGTTCCTTGTAAGCTGTTTTGCACCGGAAAGAAGCTGGTCGATACCTTTCAGGAGAGTGGATTTATAACCAGTCTGTAAAGCTTTTGCTCCGTCTGCCAGTTTTTTTACACCTGTCTGGAGATCTGTAACATTCTTATTGTTTTCTCCCAGAATGTCCGGAAGCTCTTTTGCAAGTGCTCCAACCTTCGTCGCTACTGCACCGGCCGCAGCCTCCAGAGATGGCTGTTCCTTACTTCCGACTGTTCCCATAGCCTGCAGTGTCTGTGCTCCTGCTGCCAGTTTCTGTGCATCTTTACCTTCAACTAACGTGGTAAGACCTGCATCAATTCCATCTACATACTGCTTAATTGCAGTAAGACCTGCTGCTGTCTGTGCATCATCCTGTTTCTGTGTATCATCCGCATTCAGTGTTGCAAGACCGCTTTCAATCTGAGACAAACCGCTCTGAAGCTGTGCTGCGGCATCACCAACTGCGGCAGCCTGTTCACTCTGTGAGCTGACTGCTCCTGCTGCCTCCTGTACGGCTGCTGCCTGCTCATTCAGTCCGGAAACCTGACCAGCATGTGCTTCCAGACTTGCCACACCGCCCTGTGCGGTAGCCACACCACCAGAAATTGCACCGATTGCACTCTGTACTGCACTGTTTACAGCAGCTGCTGTTGCTTCATCCATGGAAGAAGTATCAATACTGCTTAAGATATCAATTGCGGAGCTTGCACTGTCCAGACCTGCTGAGATCGTACCTGCATCTCCCTGAAGAGCATCGCCGGTTCCTGCTGCCGCACTGACTGCATTTGCTGCTGCATTTAACTGATCTGCTGCAGAAGTTCCTGCTACAGCTGATACAGAGTTTGCTGCTGCCTGTGCGGTTGCAAGACCATCTTCAATCTGCTGTGTACCTGCTGCCGGAGAACTGCTGCCACCTGGAACCATACTGTCAACCAGCTTTTTCAGGGCATCTGTATTATCTTTCGCCCTTTTTACTCCCGGCATATAAGAATTAAGTAATCCATTTGCCAAATCGCCTGTACTTTTTGCAAAGCTCTGTGTACTCTGTGCAAATGTAATGATATCACTTAAATCCTGCGGTAAAGTCTCTAAACTTCCAGCCAATTTTTCGACCAGTCCGGAAACCCTTGTATTTAATTCATCCGTGCCTTTTACCAGATCATTAATTCCCGGTGTAAACTCTTTAGCAAGACCATTCTTTAATGTCTGAATTCCTTTCTGAAGAGTAGCAGCTCCATCTACATAAGTTTTCACACCGGAAGTCAGGGTATTGCTTCCTGCTACATACTGACTGACACCACTTGTCAGGGTATCCGCTCCTGCTACATACTGACTGACACCACTTGTCAATGTATCTGCTCCAGCTGTATAAGAAGATACTCCGCTGCTGAGTGTTGACGCACCACTTGAAAGTGTGCTGACCCCACTTGACAGCGTTCCGATACCGGAATCAAATTCCTGATATTTCTCATCGAGAGTAGATGCACCGTCTGAAAGTTCTTTGCTTCCATCAACCAGCTTAGTTGCTGCATCAGTCAGATCATCCATAGAATCTTTCAGGTCATCCAGTCCGTCTACATCATTCAGATCAAGAGAATTAAGAAGGTCTGTCAGAGCAAATGTAAAAGTAGAACTCATGCTGAAATCTGTAACATCTGCTTCCATTGTAAAACCTTCCGGAATATCCAGATCAATATCTTCGTCTATACTCTTGAGATCAAGGCTGTCTGCCAGTCCCGGCATTCCGACGCCGATTGCGATGTTTCTCTGTCCATCGGAGAGGACTTTACCATTGTCGATCGTGACATTTGTAAAATTGTCGGTAGGAAGAATCATGGCTGTTGCCATAACAAACGGCGCATATACATCGGTTGTTTTCTTTCCTACTTTTGTTTTGTTCTTAACTTTATTTGTGTAGTTTACTTCAATCTTTAAGTGACCGCTCTTGCCGCCGAGATCACTCGGACTTACCTGCACACCGTCCAGATAATACTTGATTTCCATAGATACAGGAAGATCTTTATTCGTAGTTCCCTGATAATAGATATCTTTGTCCTCTGTATTCCATGTCAGATTGGAACCATCCTGTTCAAAAGTCTCATCACCTTTGACATTCTTGATATCTTTCAGATCAGATTCATCACTTAAATCTCCTGCTGATGCAGAGTTTTTCAGCCAGTCGGATACTGTAATATCTTCCGGTGTTCCGTCTGCTGCCGCATTTACATATACGGTCTCTTCTTTTGAAATATCTGTATCTGCCGCAAGTACCGGGCTCACACCCATTACCATTGTCATTCCTACTGCCACAGAAGCTGCCACTACTTTTTTTCTGTTTCTGTTCATGTTCTACGACTCCTTTTCCAGCCATTGGCTTCATTTATATGTTTCAATCATCATGTACGTGTTTTGTTATTTCTTATCCGGTAAAAATCCTTTGGATGTATGAACAATGATCGGGTCAAATACCATAAACATTGCCGGCAGAATCAGCAATACTACGATCGTACTGATCACCGCACCTCTTGCAAGAAGGGTACAGATGGAACCGATCATATCAACCTGTGAATAAAGGGCAACACCGAATGTTGCGGCAAAGAAACTGCATCCACTGACAATAATTGACTTCATAGAGAATTT
The DNA here is from genome assembly GCF_900120195.1 of Blautia sp. Marseille-P3087. Taxonomy (GTDB): domain Bacteria; phylum Bacillota; class Clostridia; order Lachnospirales; family Lachnospiraceae; genus Blautia_A. Next base: position 3,004,733 of record NZ_LT635539.1, on the reverse strand, counting down.
ATGTGCAATGGAAATCGATTCTTTCTTTGTCTTCCCGAGGTGCCTCTGTTTCTGGTAATTACTTGTCATCAGGATCGCATAGTCAACAGTTGCTCCCAGCTGGATTGCGCCAATAACGATACTTGCCACGAATGGAAGTGTTACTCCCTGATAATACGGAATTGCCATGTTTACAAAAATCGCAAACTCAATAACTGCCAGAAGGATGAAAGGCAGTGAGATTGATTTGAATACAAACAGGATGATCACAAAGATTGCTGCCATGGAGAGAATATTTACTCTCTGGAGGTCTACGTCTGTCGTATCCTGAAGGTCTTTCATCAATGGTGCTTCACCGATGACCATAGATTCTGGACTGTAAGATTTGACGATCTCCTGAATCTTGTCAAGCTGTGCGTTACATTCATCTGTTGCTGATGAATATTCAGAGCATACAAACTGCACTTCATAATTATCGGATTCAAGCATTTCCCTGATATTTGACGGAATCATGGATTCCGGGAAAGTCGGTCCGATCAGGGAGTTCATACCCAATGACCATTTTACACCGTCTACTTTATCAATCTGATCCAGCATCTGTGTCTTCTGTTTGCTGTCCAGTCCGTTTTTCAAAAGTACCATATGTACGGTACTCATATCGAAGTCTTCTTTCAGTTTGTCATTGGCAACATTACTTGCCAGTGTAGACGGAAGAGATTTATCGATATTGTAATAAATCTGTGTATGGTTGTTTCCGTAAATTGCAGGATACAAAAGTACCAGAAAAACAATCAGCCATACTTTATAATGTTTTGTAATAAAACCGGATGCTTTATCAAGGCTCGGAATCAAAGCTTTGTGTTTTGTCTTTTCGATTGCTCCGTCAAATACAAGGATCATTGCCGGAAGAACGGTAACACAACAGATAACACCAATGACAACACCCTTCGCCATAACGATACCCATGTCACGTCCAAGTGCAAATGTCATAACACAAAGTGCAAGGAAACCGGCAATTGTTGTAACGGAACTTCCTGCTACGGATTTAAAAGTATCTCCTATCGCATGTGCCATCGCACGTTCTTTTTCATCGTATTTCTTCTTATAAGCTTCAAAGGAGTTCAGAAGGAAAATGGAATAGTCCATTGTTACACCAAGCTGAAGCACTGCTGTCAGTGATTTTGTGATGTAGCACACCTGACCGAAGAAAATATTACTTCCGAGGTTGTATACAACCGCAAGTCCTACACTGATCAGGAACAAAACCGGAATTACCAGTGAGTCCATCGCAAGAATCAGAACCAGAAGGGAGAGGCAGGCAGCGATCACAACGTAGATCGGCATCTCTTCCAGGGCAATGTTCTTGATGTCGGTTACGACTCCTGACATACCACTGATGTAACACTGCTCATTTGCAATCTTACGCATGTCTGTGACTGCTTCCATTGCTGCATCGGAAGATGTCGTATTATCAAACAATGCAATCATCATCGTTGCATCTCCATTGAAGAATGCGTCTTTGAATTTATCCGGGATCATGCTTACTGGGATGCTTAAATCAGCTACACTGTCATACCACAGCACATCTTTCACATGATCTACATCCTGAAATTTTTCCTTTAATGCTGCTACGTCTTTCAGATCCATATTTTCGACAACTACCATGGAGAATGCACCCATTCCGAATTCATCCACCATGATGTCCTGACCTTCTACTGTCTCCAGAGAATCCGGCAGATAGCTTAAGATATCGTAGTTGACTCTCGTTGCTGCCATTCCCAGGAATGATGGTATCAGCAGAAGCAGACTGACTATGACAATCACGACTTTATGCTTCGCAATCCATTTTCCAACCTTAATCATCTTGTCCTCCTTATTGACTTTCTTTCTCATTTATGACTGTTAGTCACTTTTTATTCATACAGAGTTATATACCAAAACTGACCATTAGTCAATATACGTTTTGACCAATGTGTCCAAAAATTCTTTTGTATTTTTTGTAATATTGACTTTTGGTCAGTTTTGACTATAATAAATAACGAAGTTGTTTTTCGTAATTTAGAGGGAGGTTTTCTGATGGGAAAAGTAGAATCAAATAAAAAACAGAAAAAAGATGCTCTGTTTAACACTGCATTTGAGCTTTTCACCACAAAGGGCACAAACAAAACTACGATCTCAGATATCGCAGATAAAGCCGGTGTCGCCAAAGGAACCTTCTATCTGTATTTTAAAGATAAATATGATATCAGGAACAAATTAGTTTCCTATAAAACAAAAGAACTTTTTTACCAAGCCTATCAGTCGGTTCTTGAACATAAGATTTCAGGATTTGACAACCAGCTTCATTTTATGGTTGATTTTATTCTGGACAGTCTCGAGCAGGATTATGCCCTTCTTGTTTTTATCTCCAAGAATCTTTCATGGGGCGTTTTTCAGGCAGCTCTCGATGATAAAATGCCGGACAGTGATCAGCAGTTTTATCAGCAGTATCTTGAATTAATAAAAAAAGATGGCCGTACTTACGACCATCCTGATCTGATGCTTTTCTCTGTTATTGAGCTTGCAAGCTCCACCTGCTACAGCTGCATTCTTTATCAGCAGCCGGTTTCACTGACCGAATATCGTCCTTATCTGCACCGGACAATTGATGCAATCCTGACAAGTTTTGAATCAAAGGGACTTTAGTTTTCCATCCTGCCGCGCTTTTTCCACAAGTTTTCGGTTTCCTTCATTCATCGGACCGAATTTATCCACACAGCAGATGACTTCTCCACAAAGATCCATGAGATTCTGCGCTTTCACCAGATTTTCTTCTGTAATCTTTTCAAAAGCTTCTTCACAGATCACTTCTGCCGCCAGCGCTTTCGCGACTTCATAATCCACATCATTTTTATGAATGATACCTGCCACAAACGGTATTCCTGCACGCTGCAGTCTGCGATATGTCGGTATTCCCATACCATTTCCACCGATTACAAATACCTGCGGTTTCCCCTCCGGCGCGCCCATTTCCAGACATCCGAATGAAGCATTATAACTGCCTGTCGTAATTCCGTAGAGATGATGGATATATTCTGAAGTAAAAATCTCCTCCGGTGTTCCGTATTTTTCAATCTGGTCTCCATGCACGCAGATCACATAATCTGAAATCTTCTGTGCCAGATCCAGTTCATGAAGAGACATCAATACTGCCGTATGATGCTCCAGAACCATCTTCTTTAATATAGAAAGAAGTTCCAGCTTATGACGGATATCCAGAAAAGATGTCGGCTCATCCAGAACGATGATCTCCGGTTCCTGACAGATTGCTCTCGCAAGCAGAATTCGCTGTCTCTGCCCGTCGCTGATTGCAGTGAAATCACGGTCTTTAAATTCAAGCGCATGCACCATTTCCATTGCGTTATGCACTTTTTCCCAGTCTTCCTTCGAAAGGATTCCAAGTGTTCCGGTATATGGGTACCGCCCTGTTGCCACGATATCCTCACAGGTCATCAGCTCCGGACGGATACGCTCTGTCGTCACAACCGCAAGCTTACGTGCGACCTCTTTTCCTGACATATGGCTCATCAGTTCCTGATCGAGATAAACCGTTCCGCTGATCAGTTTTAACTGTCTCGTCAGACTCTTTAGAATCGTAGACTTTCCGGCACCGTTCGGTCCGATCAGAGTCAGGATCTCACCACGATTTAACCGGATCTCTATATCTTTAATCAGTGGTTTTCCATCATATCCCACTGTCATCTGCTCAGAATGAACAAAATATTCTCCCATCAGGCCATCCTCTTTCTTCGTATCATAATATAAATAACTACCGGAGCACCAAACACTGCGGTCACAGAACTGATGCTGAGTTCTGTCGGTGCAAACGCTGTCCTTGCGATCAGATCACAGAACAGACAGAATACGGCACCGCCAAGGAAACATCCCGGTATGATCAACAATGGTCTTGATGTTTTCATCAGACTCTTTACAAGATGCGGTACGGCAATACCCACAAAGGAAATCGGACCTGCAAAAGCAGTCACACAGGCTGACAGAACACTGGATAACAAAATCAGTGCAACGCGAAAGGCCTTAATATTGACACCCATATTCTGTGCGTAGCCTTCTCCCAACTGATAAGCACTGATTGGTTTTGACATCAGAAATGTGATAAACAATGCAACAAACACCACAACTGCCATCACAGAAACATTATCCCAGCTTGTACCGGAAAAACTTCCAAGTGACCAGTTATGAAGATTTACAATGTTGGAATCGTCTGCAAAAGTGACTGCAAAATCTGTCACAGCTGAACAGATATATCCAATCATAATGCCACTTACTACCAACATGGACATCTGCTTTACTTTCCTTGAGATCAGAAGAACAAATCCCATAGAAATCAAAGAACCGATAAATGCCGCAATGATCATGACTCCGGATGTGGCAACCATAGATTTTCCAAGAAGATAGATCATAGTAAGTGCAACAACCAGTTTTGCCCCGGAAGAAATACCAAGTACAAAAGGTCCCGCAATCGGGTTTCCAAAAAAGGTCTGCAGAAGAAAACCGGATACAGAAAGTGCACCTCCAAGTATGACTGCTGCCAGTATTCTCGGAAGCCGGATTTCCCATACAATATTATAGGCGGTCTGATTTCCTTCTTTTTGGAATAAAATCCGAAAAACATCTTTTAACGATATCGGAATGCTTCCCGAATTGATATTCCAGAATACCAGGACCAGCAAAAGAATGATCAAGACTGTAAAAGACAGCCAGTATCTGAAATGTAATTTCTTCCGCATGTTACGTTCCTCTCTTTATTTCAGCTTATGCATATACGTCAGCGTATCCAGATCCGGATCATCTGATGTCAGCATCGTATGAATATCCTCGATCATAGTACCGAGTTCCATCGTCTCCTGAAACAGATTCTGATTGGTACACCAGACATTCCCATCTTTGACAGCCTTAAAATCCGCCAGCAGGGAGCTTTTTTCGAGGAGCTGGCTGATGTCCGTCAGCTCTCCGTCAATGGTACTGTTGTAGATAATATAATCGGCATCTTTGGCACCGGCATAAAACTCTTCCATCTGCATATTCATCGTGGACAGGGAATTGTCTTCCTCCGCCCCCAGATCATCAAAGATATATTTTCCACCGGCAAGCTCGATCATTTTTGATACATAATCGCCGGATTTACGGACATTGGCAGCACCAACAGAATTAATATAGAAGAAAGCCACTGTTTTTCCGGTAGATTCGCTGTCTTCGATTGCTTTCAGCTTATCTACCTGTTCCTGAAAAAGCTTATCCGCCAGATCTTCTTTTCCCAAAAGGACACCATATAATTTCAGCCATTCCGTTCTTCCGAGTGGGTGACTTTCATAACTGGAATGCTCTACCAGAACAGGAATTCCAAACTGCTCCAGTTTTTCTTTTACCTCCGGTTTGTGATAGATCATTGTGGACTCAATTGCAAGATCACAGCCTTTTGATAAAATCAGTTCATAATCCGGTGCACTGTATTTTCCTGCAAAAGAAATACTGCCATCTTCCAGAGCCTTCTTTGCCTCATCGATATACCAGCCATCTGCATTTGTTCCGGAAAGACTGATGCTGTCAAGTCCGTCCAGCGCACAGAAAAGGTCCATTGCTGAAGTTGCCACCAGATAAATATTCTGAAGCGGCTGTCTGATCACAGCAATGTCACTGTCCAGCCCATCCGGTGCTTCCTTCCCATCCGGTACGAGGAGAAACTGCCCGTCACCTTCAATCGTGATCAACGCATAACCGTCTTCATAATAATCTACTGAAAACTGATCTGCATACTGAAGTTCCAGACTGTGGTCATATTTCAGCCCTGCAAGGTCCTGTTTTGTTTCTGTATCTTCTGTTGTTTCCTGCGCATCTGCTGCCTGTATCAGAACAGGTGCAGACAACAGAAGCGAAGTACTTAAAACCGCACATAAAAACATACGTAACTTATTTTTCATTTTTATTTATCTGCCTCTTTAATACTTGCGGAATCAAACTGTAACGTATATTCGATTTCATGAGGAGTGCTCATAGCAACCGTATCTGCAACTACTTCCATTGGATAGTCAAATCCGTCTACCGGAATTTCAAATACAGAATTGCCATCCTCATTAACCGGCTCATATTTTTCATCACCGATCAGCATATAATCGTAGTACGGACTGCTCCACTCTACAGATGCAGTTACCTCACCATCTTTGACAGTAAATTTCGCCGGTGATGTTACAGATGCTTTGCCGGAGCCACCTTCCATCTTTACTTCTGCGGTATAGTCGCCATCTTTCAGCTTCAGATCCTCAGCAGTTACTTTTTTTGTATCCTCTGTTGTTTCAACTGAAGCATCTGATTTTTTTTCCGGATTTGTAACTTTTACTTTATGGTCATACCATTTATCTTTTGTTCCGATCAGGGCAACGTCAAATTCTTCATCAATCGCAGGTACCGGAATGTCAAATCCGTAAACTTCATCTGTCATTCCGTCACTGTAGGTAACCGTATCTGTCGTTGGCTCAAGAATCTCTGCACCGTCTTTCTGAGCATCTTCTGCCGTTCCAACAAAGAGATTTACGATTTTTTTGGAATTCAGACTTACATGAATGGTCATTTTGCCATCTTTGACAGTCAGTTCACCTTTTCCGTCGTTTGCTTCATTTACATGGAACATGGAGCTGTCGGTATCAAACTCTGCTGTGTAGACACCATCTTCCAGGACATCACCTTTTGCAGTATCGTCTGCTTTGGCACTTTCTGATGATTCGTCTGTTTTTGTCTCTTCTGTAGTTTCCTGCTCTGCGGATTTTGCAGAAACTGCCTTCGCTCCTTCTGCCAAAACCGGGCTGTAACTGCCGATCATAAGTGCTCCACTTAATACACATGCCATCATTGCCACTGAACGTTTCATAATATAAAATCCTCCTGTTTTACAGGAAATGCCCGGAAGGACCTGAATCCTCCCGGGCAGCCCCCGTTATCTTAGATACAAATCATGTATTATTTTATTATTCTGCAGCTTCTTCTGTTGTTTCTGCTGCATCATCTGCTGCTGTGTCGTCTGTTGCTTCTGCTTCAGCATCATCTGTTGCTGCTTCAGCATCTGCTCCAAGGGAATCAATTGCAGCTTTTGTATGCTCTACATACAGATCTTCTACTGCTTCAATTCTTCCAAGTCCTTCAATCTGGCAGTCAATGCTGTCAAAAGCACCTGATGCTTCGAACTGGGATTTCCAGGAATCTTCATCATCACCAGCCATATCATTGTTTGCATGATCACCGGCAACAACCATCAGCGGACGAAGAACAACTTTCTTGAATCCTGCGTCTTTAACTTTTGCAATAACAGCCTGGCATTCTGTATCTTCCGGCTCACCTTCTACAGTACCGATGAAAGCGTTTGTGAATCCAAGGTCATCCATCTGTGTCTGCATCTGGTCGTATGTTACATTTGCTGTATGGGAAGTACCATGTCCCATGAATACGAATGCTGTTCCGTCTTCTGCTGCAGCTTCCATGCTGTCATATCCTGCGATCTTGCAGGCTTCATCTGTGATAGCCTGTGCAACTGCTTTCTTGTCATCGTTGATAACAGTCGCATCATCGCCTACTTCACCAAGCATTGGCTCTGCGATTGCTACAGATTCGAATTTATCTTTGTATCCATCGATTGCTTCGGTCATTTCATCGTATTCAGCACCATGCATCAGATGTGTAGGCTGAACAACAAGATTTTTAACTCCGTTAGCAACTGCACGATCAAGTGCCTGCTGCATGTTATCAATCACTTCATCATCTCTTGCCTCTACATGGTTGATGATGATCTGTGCTGTAAATGCACGTCTTACAGACCAGTCCGGATATGCTTCCTGAAGTTTGTCTTCGATTCCTTTGATATCCTGTGCACGGCTGTCATTGAAAGAAGTACCAAAACTTACAACGAGAAGCTCATTCTCACCGATTTCATCCTGATTACGTGGATCATCCTTGGATGCATCACCTGTATCTGCACCGAAATATTCCGGGCTTGCTTCTTCGCCTTCAACCAGTTCTTTCTGAGCATCTGTCAGTTTGTCCCATGCTTCTTTTGCAGCTTTGCAGTCTTCGTCAGTTGTATCGTTTCTTTCCTGAACGTAGATCTTGTCGATCAGTGCTGCAACTTCGTCTGCTGCTGCCTGGTCATCATCGGATGCTTCTTCTGTGTCAGCAGCATCTGCGTCTTCTTCTGTATCTGCAGCATCTGCGTCTTCTTCTGTATCTGCTGTTTCCTCTGTTGCTGCCTCTGCAGTGTCATCAGAAGCATAAATGCTTGCAGATCCCATCATTGTGACTGTTGCTACAGCCATAGCCAGTGCCAGTGCTTTTACAGTTTTGTTTTTCATGTTTGTTTCCTCCTGTACTTGTGGTTTTCATGAAAATTAAAATGAATAACAAAGTACGGCTGATAGTCCGGTGGATAGTTTTATGTATTTTTTACACAAAAAAACTCCTGCACCGGGCTAAGAGTTTCTGGATTATGGTACAACCAATTACTCGTGATCCGGAATTAAAAAATCCCCGTACCAACAGCAGGCAGGTTTCCTGACTTACAGATCAACACATAAAAAGTCGCCTTCCCGGTTCTCCAGTGGCTGCGCATCCACGCATGACTTTACATTCCCTGTTTACAGTGACGAGATCGTACAGGACTTACACCTGTTTCCCTTTTAACTTGTGATTTCTTATAAAAATCATCTGCACCTGTTGTTTTATTATTCAATTTCTTACAGAATACCACTATTTTTTCAACTTTACAATAGTTCCGGTTATTTTTTTATCAATAAGTCCCACAGAGGCAGCAGGTACAAAAACAATGCAAACAGTACGCTGCTCTCCGGTGCGCCTACTGCTGCCAGTGGCACAGCGCCTGCAATTGACCATGGTATAAGCGGTGCTATGACCACTGCGCTGTCCTCCAGATAGTTGGCAAATTTTTCTTTATTTGCTTCGGTTCTGCTGCACAACTGATCCGTCAAAATAATCGACAATGTCTGGTTACATGCCACAACGCCGGTCAGAACTGCCGTCACAAATACTGCCAGATATGGTTTCGTCTTGTCTGCAAGTGCGATGACCATTTTTTGAATGCCATCCAGAATACCGGTTTCCTGGAAGATACCGGAATAGGATGATGAAATGCAGACTATCGCGCCTACCTTTACCATAGAAGAAATTCCTCCACCATCCAGCATAGATGCCACCGCAGAATCTGCGGAATGAAAGCCGGTCAAAATCAGCATCGAAAGATTTTTTACCGGAATTTCCTGAAACCAGATGCAGATCGGTATCGCTGTAAGAATACTCGCGATCATCGAAATTTTTACTCCGGCCTGCATTACCGACAATACCAGAATCACAACTGCCGGAAGCAATGTGATCCAGCCAATCTGAAATTCGTTTCCAAAAATTTTTACAAGATCCGGCACTTCTGCTGTGCCATGAAGGTTCCTGCTGACACAGAAATAAATAAGCGCTGTCACGATAAACGGTACCGCCCCACTTCGTATCATATTTCTGATATTTCGGTAAACACTGGTTCCCGTCAGTTCAGAGACAAGAAGTGCGCTCGTTGATACCGGTGAACAGCGGTCTCCAAAATAAATGCCGGACAAGATTGCCCCGCCTGCCATCCACGGACGGATACCAAGTGTTGATGCGATTGTCGCACAGACAACGCCCATCGTTGCCGCGGTTCCGAAAGAAGTCCCCGTCAGCACAGAAACAAGGCAATTCAAAAGAAACGTCATAAGAAGAAAAGTAGATGGTTTTATCAGATGAATCGTATAACAGATGATTGCAGGAATCGTCCCTGCCTGACGCCAGAGCGCCGTCAGCATCCCGATCAGAATAAATGTAAACAGGATGTTTCTGACTTTTTTGATCCCCTGCAGTATCATCTTCCCTATAGATTTCCATGTATAGCCCTGTTTTCGGCTGTAGAAGCTAAACAAAACCAGCCCCGCAAAGAGCGCATATAAAATAAAATGATTGGTTGCGATACATATAATAAGCAAAATACAGAATATAGTTAGGGTCAGAGTTGCCATGTGGGGTGTCCTTTCCTATGCTGTCTTCTCTGCGCTAAAGAAAATAATCACTGCTCCAACTGCTGCAGAAATCGTTGCAAACAGGAGCATAGTATTGACACCGGAGAAATCGATCAGCGCACCGCCGAGGAAAGCTCCGATTACACTGCCAAGTGTGTAAGTCATCGTGATATATGCCTGTCCTTTGATTGCATCTTCTGCATCCATAATGGAATTTACATAGTAGACCGATGCCGCTGCCATCAGCCCCCATCCCAGCATCTGGAAAATTTGGATACCGTAAAATACTGTCATATTTGGTGCAAGCAGTGAACCAAGTGATTTCAGTGTGAAGAAAATACCTGTCAGACGGAACCAGATATCACAACGTGCTTTTTTCAGCATATAACCAAACAGAAATAAGGTCGGAAGTTCGGACATTGCTGCAATTGCAGTTGCGGTTCCCATTTCTGAACTGCCGCCGCCTTTACTCTGAACAATCTGGAAAGTAAAACTGTTCAGAAGAACATGTCCGAGATAAATCAGGATACATCCGACAAGTACTATTGTGAAGCGTTTGTATTTACGTAAAAACTGTAACGGATTTGATGTTTGTTTCTTACTGTTGTCCCCTGTCGGCCCTGAGCTGTTTTTTGTAAATGGAAACAGTGCCAGACAGCCCATTAGTACAAGTGTAACAATCATGATGCATACCGGTACTGCTGTAATTCCGGTGCGTGATGTAATAATTCCAAGGACATAGGAAAGTGCTGCATAAGCTACCGAACCCATCCCGCGGGCAATACCAAAATTAAGATTATGTCCCTGATTGATACTTTCCATTCCAAGAGAATTGATAAACGGGGTCAGAAGCTGAAGCAGGGTCACACCGCAACCATAGACAACTCCGGTCAGCAATATTGATTTGCAGAAAAGAAGGGAAATTCCGAGAATCAGCTGCAACACCAGCAGTAACTGCAGGAATTTTTTCAGGGAAGGGCTTTCCGGACGGTCTGCATAACTGGCCAGCACCGGCTGAAGAACTGCTGACAGGATACCTGCAATCGCAATGATGATGCCGATCTCTGTATTGGAAAATCCGCTTCCGAGAAGATAAAATCCGGAATATCCCATGATCGCCGCAAAATTCATCCAGTACAGTCCCTGGATAAATGCATAAAGCGGTGTCAGATTTTTGGTTTTTACTGAAGACATAATGAAGACTCCTTTGATATGTATTGTTTCTATTATACATTGGATTGTGAAATGGATAAAGCATAAAATACTTGCGAATTTCATTTTTTTATTTTAAGATGAAGAATATTGATATGAAACAGGAGGAAAGCCAAAATGAAGAAAACAATAGATGTTTATGAACATATGGGAGAAATTCTGAAAGGGGTAAAATCAGGAGTACTCATTACTGGTAAAGCTGATGATAAAGTAAATTCCATGACTATCTCATGGGGAATGATTGGAATCGAATGGGGAAAACCGATTTTTGTTACCTTTATCAGAGAAAACCGTTTCACAAGAAGTCTCATTGAAAAGACTGGCGAATTTACAGTCAGCATTCCTATTGATGACAGTGCGAAAAAAATCCTCGGCTTCTGCGGTTCCAAATCAGGAAGAGACATTGATAAAGCAAAAGAAATTGGCCTGACTTATGAAGAGCCGGAAATGACTTCTGTTCCGGGAGTAAAAGAACTTCCATTGACACTTGAATGTAAAGTTGTCTACAAACAGGCACAGGATATGAATGCAATGACCGAAGAAAACAAAGCAAAATTTTATCCGCAGGATGTAGACAGTTTGTTTACCGGTTCAAACAAAGATACACATGTGGCATATTATGGTGAAATCGTAAATGCTTATGTAATTGAGTAAATTATCTGTATAAGCGTGAAAACAGCTCCCCGCCATTGGGGAGCTGAATTTTTTGCGTGTGTATTGAAGCAGTGCCATGAGTATATTCTCTGATTCAGGGATTTTTACAGGATGCTTCGCATGGGCAGTCAAAACTCGGATTGAAAGCGTAGAAATTCTTTTCATCAAGCTGTTCCTGTACAGAACGGAGTGCTTCACCGAAACGCTGGAAATGCACGATTTCACGAGCTCTCAGGAATCGGATAGGATCTGCAACTTCCGGAATGTCACGTACTACACGAAGGATGTTGTCATAGGTTGCACGTGCTTTTTGTTCTGCGGCAAGATCTTCAAACAAATCCGTGACAGGATCTCCTTTGCTCTGGAATTCACAGGCATTAAAAGGTACTCCTCCGGCGGCCTGCGGCCAAACACCGACTGTATGGTCAATATAGTATGGTCCGAAACCGCTCTTTTCGATTTCTTCCATAGAAAGCCCTCGGGTGAGCTGATGCACGATCGTGGAAACCATTTCCAGATGAGCCAGTTCTTCCGTGCCGATATCATTCAGAACTGCGATAGCGGTTCGGTTCGGCATCGTAAAACGCTGGGAGAGGTAACGCATGGACGCTCCGATTTCGCCATCCGGGCCACCATACTGACTCATGATAAACTGTGCAATTTTTGCATTAGGTGTCTTTATATTGACCGGGTATTGGAGTCTTTTTTCATAATTCCACATAGACTATCTGCAACCTCCTTCCACTTCCCACGGAAATGGCTGTTCTGCCCATTTCCATGTATCACCGTCGGACTCCAACGCGTCATCTACAGTCAAAGGCCCATAACACTGTGCATATTCTTTCATAAGTTTCTGTCGTTCTTTATCACATTCCTGATAAAAAGCAAGCCCTTCTTTGCACTTCGGATGGGTATCAAGATACAGAAGAATGTCGTTGACTGCAAAGCTGACTTCATTAATCCGGTTCAACAGATTCTCACGAGGTGTGCACTGATTTCGATACATCATTTCTGCTTACCTCTCTTTCCACAAAACGGTTTGCACAACTGCGGGAAAACAGTTCCCACTTTCAGGGCATAACTCAGATCATACGTCGTCGTAAAATCCTGATAAGGAACATATGCCATTGCAGGTTCCATATGATCAACGTGTGTATACATTTCCTTTCCGGAAACTGCCGGCTTCTCAGTCAGGGTCCGGCGGGTACAGGACATTTCTCTTTGATTTCCCATGCCGCAGGTTGTATTATATGGTCGACCGCAGCCACGGCGCATCTGATAATTTTCCATGAACAATCCTTTCTGGTGAAAAAGTTGTTTCCTTATATTTTATGAAATAAAAAAGGCCAGTGTGCATAAATGAGAATCCGTAGTATAATTAAGAAAATACACTAAGGAGGAATGTTTTATGAAAAAGAAATCAAAGATACTTTCCCTGCTTCTTGATGGTAGTCGGACAAAAGACAACCATTAAAACACCTGTAAAAATGACCTTCAAAGGCAGTAATCCCAAAGTAGCTGCCGTAAACTCCACTGGAAAAGTTACTACAAAAGCAAAGGGAAATGCCACTATTACAGCAAAAACCTCAGATGTAACATGGACTTACAAAATCAAAGTAGAAAAGCCTAAACTGAGTAATATCAAATTATCAGTTTATACTAAGACATCAAAGCAACTGAAACTCAAAGGTACTTCGCGTAAAGTTACCTGGTCATCCAGTGCTCCATCAGTTGTCAGCGTGAATAAAGGGAGTTAGTTACCTTTGATTTCACTAACTCTCGTCTGAGGCATCCTAAATTGTTAATTAAGTTGACTTGAATATTAGTAGATTCTGTCAGAGTCATCTGAATTTCAAAATTTAGTTACCTATGATTTTCGTAACATGTATATAAGTCATCTGAATTCCAAAATTTGATGGACCAGAATCTCAGCTTCCGCTGGTTAGGTCATCAGAGACTGGTGTTTTTGTGGACTTGAACGAGGATTTCTTTCATGTTGGTCATTCTAGTTGGCTTTTGAAGGTGACTTGTCCTAACACAAGCGCAGTCTAAGCATATTGATTGTGCATTTCTCGCATTTATTTTCTGAATAAAAAGTCTGGGTTTCACAATCCTTGTCATGTGTGTTATCCTGATAATATGCTGCAACAGTCGCCCCCACCCGTGAAACGGGTGGCTCGTAGGACGGCTATAAGCCTTTAATGCTAGGCCAGCGTCTCAAAGCGCTGGCTTTCGCTTTGCTCCAGCCACATTGCGCTTGACTCGTCGCCGCCCTTAAAAGGGCATGCCTACACGCTGCGTAGACATTTTGAACAGGCTAAAGCCGAACCAAAAACGTGCCACACAGTACTATGACTGTATGGCACGTTTCTAATTTCATACTTATTTCCATCTGCTTTCTTTCCGGCTGCATATCTCATTCCACTGACAGCCGCCACAGATTTCCACACGTTTCCCGGTCTCGATAATGTTCTTCTGAACTTTATCCACAAAATCCCGGAAATTCAGATTTTCTCTTTCTTTTAATCCACAATACTCCAGCACTTTCCGATCGTAATGTTCTACGAGATCTGCACTTAAGCATACACCATGTTTAAGATTTGGACAGGCTTTGCAGATTTCATCACCGAAAACTGCCATTTCCACATCTGCGCCTTTCTCCAGAAGTTCCAGCATATGCTGCATATTTCCGGTAAAACCATCACTGTATCCTTTTCCCTCGAAATACGCCAGACACATCCCATGGTGAGGTCTCAGCCTGATCATGCTACAAATTTACGAAGCTTTCTGGAAAGTCCATAAGCAAGTACGATTTTGATAATATCCGGAATGATGAACGGAATCACGCACCATCCAAGAACGGTTGCCAGACCAACAGCTCCGTTTGCTCTGCTGTAAACGATCATAAACCATGCAGTACCAAATGCATAGCAGACAATCAGTCCTACGATCATAGAAACAATCTGCATCACTGCTTTTTTGCCAGGAAGTTTTTCCATTGCCCACATTACAAGTGCAGAGAAAAGAAATCCGATGATATACCCACCGGTCGTTCCTGCAAGAACACCGATTCCACCGGAAAATCCTGCAAATACCGGCACACCGATGGCTCCGAGAAGGATAAATACAAGAACAGAAAGTGTTCCTCTTTTTCCTCCGAGAATCCCTACGGCAATAAAAACACCAAATGTCTGCAATGTAAACGGAACTGCTGCCGGAATGGAAATCCAGGAACAAATCGCCATAATCACTGCAAAAACGGCAATGTATACAATGTCATAAGTTTTACTTCTGGTTACTGCTACTGTACTCATTTTGTCCTCCTCGCGATAACAGACTTCTGTCATCTGATCTTTGTTTTGATTTTAACAATTTAACACAGCATGCCCACATTGTCAACCTATCATCGCAAAAAGGTTTACATTTTCTCGTATCATAGTTTACATTCTATTTCTGATGTACATAGACTTCCATCTGATTATATGGAATCACGATTCCATTTGCATCGAATTCTTCTTTTATTTTCTGGTTCAGACGCCATTTTACTGCCCAGTAAGATTCAGTGGCAACCCACACTCTCAACCCCATAATCACGGCACTTTCCGCCAGTTCATCTACGAAGACAACCATCTCCCGGCTGTCACTCTTTGTATCCGGATCGTCTTTCAGTATTTTTTCCAGAATGGTCTTAGCCTTCTGAATATCTGCCTCATAAGAAATTCCTACTTTGATCTCAAGTTTACGATTCTCTTTCGCCGTCACATTAATGATCGTACTATTGGACAATGTACCATTCGGAACTACAACTTTCTTGTTATCAATACTGAGAAGTGTCGTATAACAGATCTCAATCTTTGCAACCGTACCTTCACAGCCATTCGACTGATCCTGAATAATATAATCTCCCACTACAAACGGCTTAAACAAAAGCAGGAGAACACCGCCTGCCAGGTTTGCAAGCCCTCCCTGCAGTGCCAGACCAACTGTTACACCGGCAGTTCCCAGTAAAGCCGCTACTGATGACTCTTTTACCCCAAGGCTCACTGCAATGTTGATGATTAGAAGGATATACAGAATCGCTTTGCCCGCAGAAGATGCAAACTGCACAACACCTGCATCTACATTTGCCCGTTCCAGCGAACGCCGCATGATTTTCAGAAGCCAGTGGATAATTTTTCTTCCTACAAAAAATACAATGATCGATAATACAACTTTTATGCAAAATCCGGTCACCGCCGGAATCTGATCCTGCAGATACTGTTTAAAATCCAGAATATCTTTAATGCTTTCTTTTACACTGCCAATTCCCATTTCCTGCAGTCCCTGATCAACTTTACTGACTGTTTCATCAACTGTGCTCATAAAAAGCTCCCTTCGTTATTTTTGCATACAACCAGCATACTCTTTTTGTTTGCAAAACTGTAGTTTTAATATAACACAAATTTTACACAAAAACTATTTTATATGTTTAAAATCCTCATATAGAGTGATATAATGAAAACGCTTATAATAGATATATACTTTATTTTATGGAGGAAACCATGCATATTATAATTGTTGGGTGTGGAAAAGTTGGACGCACCCTTGCGGATCAATTGCAGGAAGAAGATACAGATCTGACGCTGATCGACACTGATCCTGATGTTATCAATGATCTTACTGAGGATATCGATGCAATGGGAATCGTCGGCAACGGTGCCAGTATCAATACACTGATGGAGGCTGGTGTAAAGACCGCCGATATCATGATTGCAGTAACTGCTTCTGATGAGCTGAACCTGCTCTGCTGCCTTATTGCACAGAAGACCGGTCACTGTCAGACCATCGCCCGTGTACGTAATCCGATCTACAGCAAAGAGATCAGTTTCATCAAAGAGCGTCTCGGACTGTCCATGATCATCAATCCTGAACTGGCAACTGCCAGAGAAATTTCACGATTGCTCCGTTTCCCGGCCGCAATCAAAATCGATCCATTTTCCAGAGGCCGTGTAGAGCTTCTGAAGTTTAAGGTTCTTCCGGAATTTGGTCTGGATGGAATGTCCATCTCTCAAATTACAGACAAGTATCGCTGCGATATTCTTTTTTGTGCAATCGAAAGCAAAACGACCTTAAGTATTCCGGGTGGTGATCATCTGGTTCATAATGGTGATTTTGTTTCTATCATCGCAACTCCGAAAAACACTGCCCAGTTTTTCAAAAAAATCGGCCTGAAAACGCATCAGGTCAAAAATACTCTGATCATTGGTGGCGGTACAATTTCCTACTATCTTGCAAAGACTTTGTCCGACCTGAAGATCAGCGTCAAAATTATCGACAAAAATAAAGAACGCTGTGAAGAACTCAGTGAAATGCTTCCGGATGCAACGATTATCTGCGGAGATGGCACTGACCGTTCCCTGCTTCTTGAAGAGGGACTCTCCACTGTAGAATCTTTCGTCACACTGACCAATATGGATGAAGAAAACATCTTCCTTTCCCTGTCGGCCAAGAACCTGACACAGGCAAAGCTGATCGCAAAAGTCAACCGTCTTCCATATAAAGATGTCATTGATGATCTTGATATCGGAAGTGTTATTTATCCTAAATACATCACCTCTGATTCTATTCTTCGTTATGTACGCGCCATGCAGAATACAATCGGCAGTAATGTGGAAACACTTTATCATGTCCTTGATAATCAGGCAGAGGCATTGGAGTTTATTATCCGTGATGAATCCCCGGTTGTCGGCATACCGCTTGCAGACTTAAATCTCAAGCCAAATCTCCTCGTATGCTGCCTTACCCGTGAAGGAACTGTCCGGATTCCACGAGGTCAGGACTCTATCCAGATTGGTGATAATGTCATTATTGTAACTACACACAAGGGACTTCGCGATATTCGCGATATCCTTGCGTAAAATGAGGTGTATCGATGAATTTTCGTATAATTGCATATATTGTAGGATGGGTGTGTAACTTTCAGGCAATCTTCATGGTGCTTCCCTGTATCACAGCCCTTGTTTATCAGGAGCATGAATTCTTTGCTTTCCTGATTTCCATGATACTCTGCCTCATTGTCGGTATTCCTCTGACAGCCCGTAAACCAAAAAACAAAGTATTTTACACAAAAGACGGATGCGTTGCTGTTGCATTAAGCTGGCTGGCACTCTGCATCTTTGGATCCGTTCCATTTGTACTGAGTAACTCCATTCCGCATCCGATCGATGCTTTTTTTGAAACTGTTTCCGGTTTTACTACGACCGGTTCCAGTATCCTCACGGATGTAGAAGTTCTTCCTCACTGTATTCTTATGTGGCGTAGTTTCACACACTGGATCGGTGGTATGGGCGTTCTGGTATTTCTGCTCTCCCTGCTGCCACTTGCAGGCGGTTATCATATGAATCTGATGAAGGCAGAGAGCCCGGGACCTTCTGTAAGTAAACTGGTGCCCAAAGTACAGCAGACAGCCAAAATTCTGTATTCTATCTATATCGGAATGACGCTCCTTCAGATCGTTCTGCTTCTGATTGGAAATATTCCTTTATTCGATACATTATGTATTGCATTCGGCACTGCAGGTACCGGTGGATTCGGTATCAGAAATGACAGTATGGGAAGTTACAGCACCTATTGTCAGATTGTCACAACAATATTTATGATTTTATTCGGAGTAAACTTTTCCGCATATTATCTGATCCTTACAAAAAAGATCCGACAGGCACTTAAATTTGAAGAAGTCCGTTACTACTTCGGAATCATTGCTGCTGCAATTCTTGTGATCGGACTTAATACTATGCACCTGTTCCAGAATCTTGGTGTTTCCATACAGCAGGCAGCATTTCAGGTCGGATCCATTATCACCACAACCGGTTTTTCCAGTGCTGACTTTAATCAATGGCCCGCCCTGTCAAAAACAATTCTTGTGCTACTGATGTTTGTTGGTGCATGTGCCGGCAGTACCGGCGGTGGAATCAAGGTTTCACGTATTCTGATTCTCTGTAAAGCTGCAAAAAAAGAGTTCCAGTTATATCTGCATCCAAATGCTGTCAAAAAGATTAAAATGGATCAGAAAACGATCACTCATGATATTTTGAGATCCACAAATATCTATCTGACCCTTTATCTTCTGATCTTTGCAGTTTCCATACTGCTTATATCACTGGATAACTTTGATATGACTACCAACTTTACCGCAGTCACCGCAACACTTAACAACATCGGTCCCGGACTTGAGATTGTCGGACCTATGGGAAATTTCAGTTCTTTCTCTTATTTCTCCAAATGTGTTCTGGTTTTCGACATGCTTGCCGGACGACTGGAGATTTTCCCACTGTTGCTTCTCTTCTTTAAAGGGACCTGGAAAAAATTCTGATGTAAAAAATTGATTTCTTCACAATTTATTCAAAATCGCATCACATTTTTTTCACACTTATCTAGTATAGTAGTCACTGTAGAGAGCGAAAGCTTTCTATAAAATATTTTTCTTTTTCATACGCGCCGGTACGAAAGTACCGGCCTCCTTCCATTTATGGGACTTTTTTATCAGTCCTGTGTAAGAAAAGATTTTATGAATATTTTTTTATAAAACAAAAAGCACTTTACTCAAGTATTTCCCAGCCATCTATGCTGAGGATTTTTTCTTTAAGTAAAGTGCTTTTCTGTATGTTATCTTCTGTAAAATTTCTTATCTGTCAGGATGTTCTCAGGATGCTGCCTGAAGATTGTCGCTGATCGTCTGCCAGATACTGCTGTTCTCAAATCCGAGTTTCCACTGTGCCACACCTGCCAGGTTATATTTCTGGATCAGTTTTACCTTCTCGGCAATTGACTGTGCATCTTCCAGCCAGATTTGATACGTTGAATTATCCTGCTCGAAAGTCGCATAATTCTGTCCGACACTTCCATCCCAGACAGCCTCTACTCCATTTGTACTGAGTACATTCTGCGCCTCATCCATTCCGATTGCTTCACTGGTCACAGCTCCTCCGGTAGTTTTCCAGAGTCTCGTATAAAACGGAATAGCAAGGATAGTTCTCTCCGGTGTAACCTCAGCGATTGTATCCTGTACACCCTGTTCAACCCACGGAAGAGATGCAACGGAGCCCGCATCAGAGCCAACATAATGCTCATCATAGCCCATAATGATGACATAATCCACTACAAGTCCCTGTTCTTTTCTGTCATAATGACTGGTAAAATCCTCCGGAACCGGGTTATCCACGGAAACCACCAGATTATTTTTGTGACATTCAATAGAAAGTTCTCTCAAAAATTCAAGGAAATGCGGTCCTGCATCCTCACTGAGCGACTCAAAATCGACATTAATTCCATCAAGACCTACCGATAAAGCTGTCTGTACAAGCTGCTGAATGATATTCTGTCTGGATGCCAGCTGTGAAAGTGTGTCTGTCGTGCTCACATCTGCAGTAAAGTTGTCAATCAGTCCCCAGACTTTCAGACCTTTCTCATGTGCCAGTGACACATAATCCGCTGACGCGATATTTCCGATATTTCCCGCTGTGTCCTGAATATAGAACCAGGTAGGAGAGATCACATTGACTCCACTGATATTTGCAATACTGTCAGCAAGATAAGCATTTGCCTCCTGTGTCGTCACCTGGTGCCAGCTTAAATTCACTTTATCCTCCATAGTAAGGTAAGTGTATTCTTCTTTCTGGAAATCACGTTCAAAATCTTTTTTTTCCATATCGGAGAGCTTATCCTTCTGAATATACCCGATATAACCATCCGTTGTCGCTACCTGTACCCAGTCTTCCAACGCTTCCATATAGATCAGCGTCGTACCTTCACTGACGTCTGTCAGAATCGGTGATTTGATTCCTCCACGGTAGCGAATACTGGTATCTTTCTTTACTGTTGCAGTATTTACTGATGTAAACTGATGCTGGATCGCAATTCTTGAAGGATTGTCATACACATATGCATCCAGATCCGTAAATTTCTTTACAAAATCAAGATTCAAATAAACAGAGCCGGCCTTTAACCAGACCTCACTGTCTCCACTCTCTGAAGCCGGATAATACTGAAGTTCTGAAGGTGTAGCATAAAGAATCTGCTGATTCGCACTATCCCAGTAATATCTCTGATTCAGATATGTATTTACCATATCCAGAGGGAGATAAACTCTGTCTCCGGATTTTACCGCCTTAGTCTCCATAATATCTGTACCAAGAATAACGGTCATTTCATCCTCGCCCGTCTGTCCATAATATTCCGTCAGGTCCATTCGTTCTTTCGTAGGAATATACTTTTTGATAAAGTGCATTCCCACCCCAACAGCTGCCAGTACTAAAATCAATATACACACAATCACTATCGGCTTCTGCTGTTTCTTCATTTGTTTCTCTGTCTCATGTTTCATCTGTTTCTCCCTTTTGACTCAGAGAATCTCTGAGTTTTCTACAGTTTCTTCTGAAAATTGACATATACTTTTTTATTATATCATGTTTTTTATGGCTTGTGTCGTTTATTTAAAATTTCACACTTCTGCAAAACTGTAAATCTATTTCAGGAAGGGATTTTCTGATGTATGGTTAAGTATTGTAGGGAAAGCTGCTTACAGGCAAATCAGAAAATCCCCTCTTCCTATATGCCCTAGGTGTTTTTTATCCGGTCAAAATCTACTCTTGCGATCCGTCCGTTCTCATCTTCTGTATAATCCCGCATATAACATCCGTCTTCTGCGATCATACAGGCTCTCGCTATCGTCTTCGGCTTACTTGGACTGCCGTCCAGGTAAAGTTCCACACCTTGTCTGCGGTAAAGCTTCAGCTCTGACTTCAGAGGCTTTACGGGATCATTGTGTTTCTTGTCATGTGACATATTTTCTTAGTCCTTTCCTCCTTTCCTTGTGATTTTGATTTTAGAAAACACCTGATAGGTTTAAGAAAAAATACCGGAACGATAATTGAACTTAATCTTAGGGAAATTGCTTGCTGCCACAGCGTGAATGCTGCAGGACATGTATCTGGCAATGACTTTATGTAAAAAAAGAATTGTGTTATTGTGTAAGTGTTGGTTTGCTGTAAAAATGTTTTTCAACTATCCTCTACACAAATATTTTTTCTTACGGCTTATTATACCTGTATTTTTGATATATGCAAGCGTTTTTGTCATTTTATCAAAAAATTCCCACTTTTTTTCTAAATATTTTATAAACAGGCAAATTGTATTTCTTTACATTCTGTAGGGTTGTGGTATATAATATTGCAGAGACAGGGGAACAAGAATAGGATGTGATAAAATGAAAATAGAAAAAATCAATGAAAACCAAATCCGTTGTACTTTAACCCGTGAGGATCTGGAAACACATCAGGTCAATCTCAAAGAACTTGCCTACGGCTCCGAGAAGGCCAAGAAGCTTTTCCGTGATATGATGCAGCAGGCACAGATGCAGTTTGGCTTTGAAGCTGACAATATTCCGCTGATGATCGAGGCGATCCCGGTCAATCTTGACAGCATCATCCTCATCATAACCAAAGTCGAAGATCCTGATGAACTGGATACACGTTTTTCCAAGTTTTCACCATATAAAGAAAATTCACCGGCTGAACCGCTTCAGCTTGACGGTGCTGATAACATCATCGATATTTTCCAGAAAATATGCGAAGCAAAAATGAAAGGCGGCTCTTCCCGTAAGCAGCCCACTACACAGAAAGACAGCCAGGAATCTCCGGATGCTTCTTCTGATACTCCGGATGTCAATCTGACACGTCTTTTCTGCTTTAACCAGCTTGATGATGTCATTGCTGCTGCTCATGGCCTTAACAATTTCTTTACCGGTCTCAACACACTGTACAAAGAAGGCAGGGAAGCTCGTTATCAGCTTGTTATCCATCAGTCTGATCACTCCCCTGAGGAGTTCAACAAAATCTGCAACATTCTTTCCGAGTACGGTAAGAGCAGGCCATTTTCGATTGCCGGTGAAGCGCATCTTAAAGAACACGGAGAACTGATTTCTGAAAATGCATTACAGCAGCTTACACAGCTCTGATTGATGCAATACCAAGACAAGACAAAGCGGAGGACGCGCCACCGGCGCCTCCTCGATATGCAATGCAACAAAAAGACTGGCAATCGCCAGTCTTTTTTCATTTAGAAAATCGGTTGAATATTATTCTCCAAGAAAGTCATTGATCTGCTGAACCAGTACATCGGCGTCCATTCCATGAACCATAGCAGCTTCTTCCAGTGATTCCATCTGTGAAGACGGACATCCGAGACAGTGCATACCTGCTCTCATAAGAATCGGTGCGATATTTGGATCTAAAGTAATCAACTGGCCAATCAGCATATCTTTTGTAACTTTTGCCATTATAATTTCCTCCTTTTCTTACGGAAAAAATATTTCTTAAATTTTCCGATATTTCTCATTATAATATAAAAGTTAGTAGGAATCAACCTTAAATATCGAATTTTGTTCACAAATTTATACTTGTAATCCCGATAGATATATATTAGAATAACGATATAGAACCTGTAAAGGTACTAACGAGAAAAAAGGAGGATATTAATAATGGCATATGTAATTTCTGACGAATGTGTAAGCTGTGGAACTTGTGCAGCTGAATGTCCAGCTGAAGCTATCTCTGAAGGTGCAGAGCATTTCGAAATCGATGCTGATGCATGCCTTGACTGTGGAACTTGTGCTGACGCCTGTCCAACAGAAGCAATCCATCCAGCTGAATAATTTCATTCATGGTAACGAAAAAGCTGCGGCATCTGCCGTAGCTTTTTTCTGTTCATTTTTATTTTCTCCCCACGCCATCCCAATGTTTGCTTTTTCCTTTTTTTTCGGATGCAGCCGCTGCTTCACGCCTTGCCATCTGCTGCCTCCGTATCGCAAAATCAAGTGAACGGCACCGCTCCTCATCCTCGTTCTGAGAACGTAATTCCTGTGCGATCAACCGCTCAAGAATCGTTTGAAATTCCAGTATTTTTTCATTATTGCATATTTCCGCTTTGGCGGTATCTGTACTCTGTTTTGTATCTGCACCTTCCTTTGCACTGCTCTGTCCCTCTTCCGATATATCCTCTGTAATACCTTCCAGCAACACTGCCCCACTTTCTGCGAACCCGCTCATGGATGCCGTGATCTGAGGAATCAGTTTTTTGATTGCACGAAGCTGCAGCCCCCGCCTCTTCAGTTCTTTTATATTCAGGAAAAGCTGAATATCATATCCAGTGTAATAACGGTGTCCCAGTTCATTTCTATGGATCTGAAGCTCCAGTTCTTCCTCCCAGTACCGCAGAACATAGGACTTAACGCCAGTCATCTCAACTGTCTGTCTGACTGTATAACGTGTCTCCATTTCACACCTCCTTATGAAATTCGCTACAATTTATTATAGACAGGATTTTTCTCAAATTCAATGAAAACAGTCCGACAAAAAAACAGCCATACACCATCGGAACTGTATAATTCCACGGTATATAGCTGTATTCAACACATATTATCTATTTTTTCATATTTACAAACTGCGTATACCGCGGCAGCCATACCAGTTCGATCGTACCAATCGGACCATTTCTCTGCTTTGCGATAATCACTTCCGCAATATCTTTCTTCTCGGTATCTTTATGATAATAGTCATCACGATACAGAAACATTACCACGTCGGCATCCTGCTCAATTGCTCCGGACTCACGGAGATCCGAAAGCATTGGACGGTGATCTGGTCTCTGCTCTACAGCACGGCTCAGCTGCGAAAGCGCAATGACCGGCACGCTCAGTTCTCTCGCAAGTGCCTTAAGCGAACGGGAAATATCAGAAATTTCCTGCTGACGGGAATCACTCTTTCCGCTTCCGCTCATCAGCTGAAGGTAGTCGATCATGATAATTCCGAGATTGTGTTCCAACTTGTATTTTCGACACTTCGAACGCATCTCTGCGATACTGATTCCCGGTGTGTCATCTATGATCAGATTGGAACGTCCGATGATATCCGCACCCTCTACAAGCTTTGTCCAGTCCTCATCTTTCAGATTACCGGTACGCATATTCTGAGAGTCTACATGGGATTCCATCGCCAGAAGACGATTCACCAGCTGTTCCTTTGACATTTCCAGACTGAAGATTGCTACCGTGACATTCTTACGAAATGCCATATACTGTGCAATATTCAAAACAAATGCCGTCTTTCCCATAGAGGGACGTGCTGCTATCAGTACCAGATCCGACGGATGCATTCCCGATGTCTTGTAATCCAGATCAATAAATCCAGTTGGAATACCGGTTACACTTCCTTTTAATTTTGATGCTTTTTCAATGTTATTGATCGCATTCAGGACGACCTGCTGAATCGGCACGTAGTCTCCGCCGATACTTCTCTGAAGAATATTGAAAAGCTTTTTCTCAGATTCTTCAAGAATCATCTCTGTGCTCTCTTTCTCAAGATAGCAGGTATTTGCCACATCCTCTGTTGCCCGGATCAGGCGACGGAGAAGCGCTTTTTCGCTTACGATATTGGCATAGTATTTTACGTTTGCCGAAGTCGGAACTGCCTCGATCAGCTCACGGACATATTCCATACTGCTGATATCCGGTGGCAGATCTTTTTCTTTCAGGCGGTTCTGCAGGGTAACCAGATCGACCGGCTTTCCCTCATTACAGAGCTCCACCATCGCGTCAAAAATAATTCCGTACTGATTCTGATAAAAATCATCACTTGTCAGAATTTCGGATGCAACCAGAATGGCATCCCTGTCAAGAAGCATGGCACCAATTACTGATTGTTCGGCCTCCAGACTGTGAGGTGGTATTCTTTTTATCAGTGCTTCTTCCATCGTGCCCACTCCTTATTTCTTATGCTTCTTTGATCCAGACTTTAAGGCTTCCGGTTACCTTAGGATGAAGTTTTACCGGAACCTGTGTCACACCAAGATTTCTGATCGGATTCGGAAGCTGCAGCTTCTTCTTGTCGATATCGAGACCAAGCTGTGTTTTGGCTGCTTCGGAGATTTCTTTGGAGGAAACAGAACCAAAGGTTCTTCCACCTTCTCCTACTTTCAGTGTCAGAATGATTTCTTTTGTTTCGAGGTCTTTTGCAAATGCCTGAGCTGCTTCGAGGTTTTCCTGTGCAACTTTTTCTGCATTGGCTTTCTGAAGTTTCAGATCGTTGAGGTTCTTCGGAGTAGCCTCCACACCAAGTTTTTTCGGTAAGATCATGTTTCTTGCATATCCGTCACTGACATTCACAATCTGTCCTTTTTTTCCCAGGGCTTTTACGTCTTCTAATAAAATTACTTTCATTTCTTTGTTTCTTCCTCCTGATACATCTCATCTATAATTTCTTTGATCATATCTTCGACTTCATCCATCGGGCGTCTGACCTGCGCACCGGCAATATTGATATGTCCGCCGCCGCCAAGCTTTTCCATCATAACCTGCACATTGACTTCATCGATCGCACGGGCACTGACGTAGACTTCTTTGTTATAAGGGGTCAGAACAAAAGATGCCTTCACTCCTGCAATATTCAGCAGTTCATTGGCAGCCTGTGCACCGACAACCGTAGGACTTTCCAGACCTTTGCTCGGGCACTGTGCGATAGCAAAACATCCACGGTAGATTTCTGCAGTACGTACTGCCTCCGCTCTTGCTTTATAGGAATCAATATTATCACGTAGCATTTTACGGACACGTGTCATATCCGCACCGGAGCGTCTCAGGAAAGCAGCCGCCTCAAAAGTCCGCACACCTGCTCTTGTGATAAAGTTATTTGTGTCAATCATAATTCCCGCATACAGACAGTCTGCTTCAATATTTCTCAGACGGAGATCATCTGAAAAATACTGCAGAATCTCAGCAACCATCTCACACGTAGAAGATGCATACGGCTCCACATAGGAAAGTACGGCATTCTGAATGACTTCATTTCCCCTGCGATGATGATCCAGCACAACGATTGTCTTTGTCAGATACAGTAAATCTTCACACTCTGTATAACTCGGTTTGTTCGTATCAACAACGACAACAACCGTATTGTCATCGACCAGATCAATTGCCTGATTACGATCAATAAACATGGACGGTTCATAGTCCGGATTGTTCATATATCCTGCCATCAACGGACGAATCGAAGTAGACGGATCATTGACAACTATGTGTACCGGTTTACCAAGTGTCTTTCCAGCACGGTAAATACCAATAGCAGCTCCGAGCGCATCAACATCCGTAATCTTGTGCCCCATGACCACAACACGCTCTTTGGTACTCATAAATTCCTTGAGTGCCTGTGCCTTTACTCTGGCTTTGACTCTGGTAGTCTTTTCCATCTGCTGTGCTTTACCGCCGTAATAAGTAATCTTCTCACCATTCTTGATAACAACCTGGTCGCCACCGCGTCCAAGTGCCATCTCGATCGCAATACGTGAATACTCATAATCCTGAAGATAAGTCGGGGCATTCAGTCCGATACCGATACTTAACGTCACCGTCATTTCATTACCGATATTCACTGTCTTTACCTCTTCAAGGATATGGAACTTCTGTTCTTTCAGAGCTTCAAGCGAACTCTGTCTCATTATCAGGAAATATTTATCTTTTTCCAGTTTGCGGACAAGTCCGTCATAATTAGAAAAATATTTCGTGATCTTACGGTCGATCAGTGCGATCAAAAGAGAGCGCCTTACATCTTCAACACTTTCCAGTGCTTCTTCGTAATTATCGAGGTAAGCCAGCGCAACTACCAGCTTATTGTCCTCATTTGCCTGAATATACTCTTTCAACTCTGTCTCATCGTAGAGATACATCGCGATAAGACTGGCTGTATCCGGAATGTCCATCAAAAGTTTTGATGGAACAACGGATTCACCGAGCTTCACTTTCTGCATGGAGATCCGGTAAATTCGGTCTCCAAACTGTGTACTGAGCTCTGTGATGTCTTGACCGTCCTTTCCCGGAAGCTTGTCTGCTGTAATATCAGGAAAAATCGTACAGACATTTTTACGATAGAAGGAATCTTTCCCCGTCAGCTGGGCAAACATTCTGTTAGACCAGATCATCCTTCCCTGTATATCCATCACTGCATATGGAAGCGCCAGTTCCTCAAGAACACGTTTCTCAAGAAACTCATACTGGCTGGCAAAAGCAATCAGATCATTGAATAACAGTGGTCTGTGATAAAGCAAAAGTGCAACTGCTGCCACAAGATAGAGGATATTGCCCATAGTGACAACTACACCAGCTTTTATGTTGATCACGTATACCAGAATATTCAATGCAATCAGCAGAACGGATAAATACAATGGCCAGCGGGCTAAATGCTTCAGGTGACCTTTTAATTTTAATTTTCCACTCATAACACTCTTTACCATTCTTTTTCTTATTCTTTACAACGATGCTGCCTTCTATTATAGCAGATTCACAGAGACTTTACCATAAAATTGTAAAGAAAACAGCTTCGGTGTCTTTTTTCAGAAAAAAAACGCTGCCACCCTCCAGACAGATTTCCGTCTTTTGGGTGACAGCAACTCATATACGCTATATCGATCAGATTAGTCCTGAACGTATGGCATCATGGACAGATGACGTGCTCTCTTAACAGCAACGGTCAGAGCTCTCTGATGTTTTGCACAGTTTCCTGTAATTCTTCTCGGAAGGATTTTACCTCTTTCAGAAACATATTTTCTGAGTTTTGCTACATCCTTGTAATCGATTTCATTGTTTTCTTTACCGCAGAATACACAAACTTTTTTTCTTCTGCGTCCGCCTCTTCTCTTCATTGGAGAGTCCGGTCTTTCGCCTCTATTGTAAGCCATGATGGTTTCCTCCTGTTCATATTTTCTTTCAGTTTAAATTAAGAGCTTAGTTAAATGGAAGCTCCTCGTCGATTCCATCCGGAATGTTCATAAAGCCATCTGCGCTTGCTGCTCCCGGGCTCGGCATTGACGGAGCCGGTGCTGCACTCTGCTGAGGATGTGATGCTGCATAGCTGTCACTGGATGCTTTGCTTTCTGCAAATTCCTGTTCCTCAACGACAACTTCTGTCGTATAGACTTTCTGACCTTCTCTGTTTGTGTAGCTACCTGTCTGAATACGACCGCTGACTACAATACGGATTCCCTGATGGAAATATTTCTCTGCAAATTCCGCGCCACGTCCGAAAACAACACAACTGATAAAATCAGCAGTAGCTTCTCCGTCACGGCGAAATCTTCTGTCGACTGCCAATGTGTATCTTGCAATTGCCAGTGCATTTTCTCCTGCGGAATATCTTACCTCAGGATCTCTTGTTAAGCGTCCCATTAAAATTACTTTGTTCATTGTTATACCTCTTTCTTCTTAGTGAGTGAACGGGTTTCTTAATGGTGCTTTCTAAAATCCATCTGTAAAAAGATTATGCGTCTTTACGAACGACTAAGTATCTTAATACGTTGTCCATGATACGTACATGTCTTTCTACTTCGGCCGGACACTGTGCGTCTGCTTCAAACTGAATGAAATAGTAGAAGCCTTCATGCATTTTCTGAATTTCGTAAGCTAATTTCTTCTTACCCCATTCTTCTACTTCTGTGACGTTTCCGTTGTAACGAGCGATGTAGCCTTTTGCTTTCTCTACTACTGCATCACGAACTTCGTCTTCAACTTTTGCGCTCACAACTAATGCTAATTCGTACTTGTTCATGCTTTCTTACCTCCTTGTGGTCTTTATGGCCCTCTGCCTGTACAGAGAGCAAGGATATGAAAATATATCACACAGTTGGTTATTCTAACATATGAATTTGCAAATGTAAAGTGCTTTTTGTCGAACATTTCACTTTTTATGAAAATAGTCCTTTTCCCTGAATACATACTTGTTAAATCATATTTATTTTTTGTTATTTTGCATAATACATTGTAATATTTTTCAAAACAGGATATACTGATTGCACAAACGCTAATTGCGTATTAAAGGGAAAGGAGACCCACTAATGGACTCTGCATTATATGAAAACTATCTGAACATCCTGAAACAGGAGCTGGTACCTGCACTCGGATGTACAGAACCGATTGCCATTGCTTATGCAGCGGCAAAAGCTCGCCAGATTCTCGGAGAATTTCCTGATACGGTAGAAATGCTTCTGAGTGGAAACATCATTAAGAATGTTAAAGGTGTTACTGTTCCGAATTCCGGCGGACTTAAAGGAATTGACGTTGCAGCTATTCTCGGCATCGTCGGTGGAAATGCTGACAAAGCTCTGGAAGTACTCAGTGAAGTAACGCCCAAAGACATTGCCCTCACGAAAGAACTGATTGCAAAGAACGTCTGTTCCTGCTCTCTGGTTCAGAATGTAGACAACCTCTACATCACAGCCAAAGTGATCAAAGGCGGACATTACGCTTCTGTCACAATCGAGCATCAACACACCAACGTCACCCATATCGAAAAAAACGGTGAAGTAATTCTGGATAATCCATACAGATCTGACAATATTACTACTGTGGATAAATCCAAACTGGCAGTCAAAGACATCCTTGATTTTGCCGATCAGGTAAAAATAGAAGATGTACAGCCGATTCTGGATCGTCAGATCAAACTGAACTCCGCCATCTCTCAGGAGGGACTGGACAATAACTATGGCGCGCAGATCGGAAAAACGCTCATGCATGTCTGGGGCAAAAGTGTAACGACCAGAGCATGTGCAAGGGCTGCTGCCGGAAGTGATGCCCGTATGGGCGGCTGTTCCATGCCGGTTGTAATCAACTCCGGAAGTGGAAATCAGGGAATGACCGTATCTCTCCCTGTTATTGTTTTTGCTGAAGAATGGGAAGTTTCCCATGAGAAACTCTGTCGTTCTCTCGTTGTCAGCAATCTGATCGCCATCCATCAGAAATATTATATAGGAAGTCTTTCTGCTTACTGTGGTGCCGTCAGTGCAGCGTGCGGTGCCGGTGCAGGAATCACCTATATGTATGGCGGTACTTACCAGCAGGTATCCCTGACGATCATAAACACCCTCGGAAACGTCGGTGGAATTGTATGTGACGGTGCCAAACCATCCTGCGCCGCAAAGATCGCCTCTTCTGTCGATGCCGCTCTGATGGCTTTCCAGCTCAGCATTCAGAACAAGAGCTTTCTTCCGGGCGAGGGAATCATCAAAGACGATATCGAAGAAACCATCAAAAGTATGGGATATATCGGACGCGTCGGCATGCGCCTCACCGATACGGAAATTCTCAATGTCATGATCGACCAGGCTGATATCAATCAGGACTGTTGATCTTATATTTATATCTTTTTACAGGGGGACTACTTAAATGAAAAAAAATAATTTCTTTACAAGCCTACCTTTTAAACTGTTAGTCGGTGTTATCATCGGCATCATTGCAGGTATCATTTTAAACAAAACAGACGGTGCTTCGCTGACTGTTGCAATTCTGAATATCGTTGTTACAGTGAAATATGTTCTCGGTCAGCTGATCAACTTCTGTGTACCACTAATCATCATCGGATTTATTGCACCATCTATCACAAAGCTCGGCAACAACGCCTCCCGTATGCTGGGTGTTGCTCTTGTGCTTGCTTATGCATCTTCTATCGGTGCAGCTCTTTTTTCCACAGGTGCAGGATATATACTTATCCCACATCTCTCCATTGTTACTGATGTAGAAGGGCTTAAGACACTTCCGGAAGTCGTATTCGAACTTTCCATTCCACAGATCATGTCCGTTATGAGTGCTCTGGTATTTTCTATCATGGTAGGTCTGGCTGCTACATGGAATCAGACAAAGCTGATCACCGGTGTACTGGATGAATTCCAGAAAATCGTGCTTTCCATCGTATCCAAGATCATTATTCCGATTCTTCCGTTCTTTATCGCACTTACTTTCTGCGGACTTGCTTACGAAGGATCTATTACCAAACAGCTTCCTGTATTCCTTCAGGTTATCGTAATCGTACTGATTGGTCACTTTATCTGGATGGCACTGCTCTATTTCCTTGCTGGCGTATATTCACATGAAAACCCGATGGAAGTTGTTCGCCACTATGGACCGGCTTATCTGACTGCAGTAGGAACCATGTCCTCTGCTGCTACTCTTGCAGTCGCTCTTCAGTGTGCAGGCAAAGCAAAACCACTTCGTAAAGATATGGTACAGTTTGGTATTCCTCTTTTTGCCAACATCCATCTCTGCGGATCTGTTCTTACTGAAGTATTTTTTGTTATGACTATTTCAAAGATCCTGTATGGCTCTATCCCGGCACCTGGCACCATGATTCTTTTCTGCCTGCTGCTCGGAATCTTCGCACTCGGAGCACCTGGTGTTCCGGGAGGAACTGTTATGGCATCCCTCGGACTTATTACCGGTGTTCTCGGTTTCAACGAAACAGGTACTGCTCTTATGCTGACGATCTTTGCCCTTCAGGACAGCTTTGGTACAGCATGTAACGTTACCGGAGATGGTGCTCTCACCCTTATCCTCACCGGATACGCCAAGAGACACAATATTAAAGAACAGAATATCAGCGTAGATTTATAAATTCATATTCTGTCTATTAAACTACTTATTTTACTGCGAATATACAACCGGAGGATTTTGTCAGCTTGACAAAGTTCTCCGGTTTCTTCTATACTGAATTTAATTTAGTGACAGTAAGCAAAAGAACTGGAAATATCCTCTTGCACTGTCAGAAGGGAGAAAACTATGCTTCTTAAAAATGGTCATCTTATTGATCCTGCTACTCGAACCGCCGCACCTCTGGACATCCGTATTACAAACGGTATTATCACTGAACTTGCCCCAGACCTTGCTCCGCAGAATGAAGAAGAAATTCTTGACCTTTCAGGACTGACTGTAGCTCCGGGATTAGTCGATACACATGTGCATTTTCGTGATCCGGGACTCACTTACAAAGAAGATATCCATACCGGGTCGCTTGCAGCTGCAAAGGGTGGATTTACCTCTGTCATCTGTATGGCAAATACAAAGCCTACCGTAGACTCTGTTGATACTCTGAAAGATATTCTGGAGCGCGCACAGAAAGAAGATATACATATCTATCAGACTGCTTCTGTCTCCTACAGTCTGAATGGTGAAAAAATGACTGATTTCGATGCACTTGCCAATGCAGGCGCCTGTGGATTCACCGATGATGGTATTCCGCTTCTCGACGCGGTATTCTGTTATCAGGCAATGCAAAAGGCTGCTGCACTTCATATGCCAATCAGCCTTCACGAAGAGGACAAAGCCTTTATCACCAATAACGGCATCAATGCCGGAAAAACCGCTGAAAAACTTGATGTCATCGGTTCTCCTGCCATTGCTGAAGAAGTTATGGTAGCACGTGATTGTATGCTTGCGCTTCGAAGCGGCGCTGCTGTCGTGATTCAACATATCAGCTCCGCAAACTCCGTTGAACTTGTCCGTACAGCAAAAAAACTCGGTGCTGACATCCACGCAGAAGCAACGCCTCATCATTTTACTTTAACAGAAGAGGCACTTCTAAAACATGGCACCCTTGCAAAAATGAATCCACCGCTTCGTGCAGAAAAAGATCGTCTGGCGATCATTGAAGGACTGAAAGATGGCACGATTGACCTGATTGCTACTGATCATGCTCCTCACAGTATGGAAGAAAAAGCAAAACCGCTTACAGAAGCTCCGAGCGGTATCACAGGACTTGAAACCTCCCTCGGCCTCGGTATTACTTCCCTTGTAAAAGAAGGGCATCTAACCCTGATGGAACTTCTGGAAAAAATGACCTGTAATCCTGCAATGCTCTATCGTCTGCCAGGCGGAATTATCCAGTTAAATGCTCCGGCTGATTTTGTAATCTTTGATCCAAACGAAAAATGGACTGTCACTGATTTTGCTTCCAAGGCTTCCAACAGCCCGTTTAAGGGATCTGAGCTTTACGGAAAGATCCACTACACGATCTGTGGTGGAAAAATTATTTATCGCGGATAAAGTGTGTGTATAACTTTACAAATCAGCGCCTCCTCGATATGCAATGCAAAGAGCCCTCTCCAGCGCAGTAATCTTATAGTCCTGCCGGGGAGGGCTCTTATTTTTATTTCTTATTCTTCATAAATCTGGTCAAACACACCACCATCCGCAAAATGTGTTTCCTGCGCTTTTGTCCATCCTCCAAAATCGTCAATCGTCACAAGATTTACATTCAGATCAAATGTGTCTGCATACTCTTTCAAAATATCTTCATTAGACGGACGATAATAGTTATCTCCTGCGATTCTCTGAGCTTCATTGGAATAAAGATAATTCAGATATTCTGTTGCCGTCTCTCGAGTTCCCTTTTTATCTACTACAGAATCTACAATTGCTACGGATGGCTGTGCCAGAATACTGATACTCGGTGTCACAATTTCGTAATCATCCGGATAATCTTTTACAGAAAGGTAAGCTTCGTTTTCCCATGCAATCAGAACATCACCCTGTCCGTTTTCTACAAAAGAAGTCGTTGCGCCTCTTGCACCGGAATCCAGTACAAGTACGTTTGCATAAAGTTTCTTGATAAAGTCTTTGATCTTGTCTTCGTCGCCATCAAACTTTTTATCCGCATACGCCCATGCCGCCAGATAATTCCATCTTGCTCCGCCGGACGTTTTCGGATTCAGTGTGATAACTCCGACATCTTCTTTGATCAAATCATCCCAGTCCTTGATCCCCTTTGGATTTCCTTAATGCAAAAAAAAATCCAGAATACTGAATTCTGGATTTTGTAGAGGTGCCACCCGGATTTGAACCGGGGATAGAGGTGTTGCAGACCTTTGCCTTACCACTTGGCTATGGCACCATATTTAATTATTCCATTTAAGGAAATGACTCCAAGGGGATTTGAACCCCTGTTACCGCCGTGAAAGGGCGGTGTCTTAACCGCTTGACCATGGAGCCAGATATAAAAAGCTCCCCCTGTTGGACTCGAACCAACGACACTGCGGTTAACAGCCGCATGCTCTACCGACTGAGCTAAGGAGGATTATATTACTTAGAAGATATATCATATCTTCAAAACCACATACATGTCGACTAAGCAATCGATTATCTTAACCATGCTTACTTTGGTCAAGCCCTCACCCTATTAGTAGCAGTCAGCTCCATGTGTTACCACACTTCCACCCCTGCCCTATCAACCTCGTCGTCTTCAAGGGGGTTTACTCCTTTCGGATGGGATATCTCATCTTGAGGGGGGCTTCACGCTTAGATGCCTTCAGCGTTTATCCCTTCCGGGCTTGGCTACCCGGCTATAGACTTGGCAGTCTAACCGGTGCACCAGCGGCCCGTCCATCCCGGTCCTCTCGTACTAAGGACAGCTCCTCTCAGATATCCTACGCCCACGCCGGATAGGGACCGAACTGTCTCACGACGTTCTGAACCCAGCTCGCGTACCGCTTTAATGGGCGAACAGCCCAACCCTTGGGACCTACTACAGCCCCAGGATGCGATGAGCCGACATCGAGGTGCCAAACCACTCCGTCGATGTGAACTCTTGGGAGTGATAAGCCTGTTATCCCCAGGGTAGCTTTTATCCGTTGAGCGATGGCATTCCCACTTAATACCACCGGATCACTAAGCCCTACTTTCGTACCTGCTCCACCCGTCGGTGTCGCAGTCAAGCTCCCTTCTGCCTTTGCACTCTTTGGATGGTTTCCGTCCATCCTGAGGGAACCTTTGGGCGCCTCCGATACCCTTTCGGAGGCGACCGCCCCAGTCAAACTCCCCGTCTGGCATTGTCCCACCGCCGGGTCACGGCGGCTGGTTAGAAACCCAATACTGCAAGGGTGGTATCCCAACAGCGGCTCCATGGCAACTGGCGTTACCATTTCATAGCCTCCCACCTATCCTGTACATGCAGTACCGGATCCCAGTACCAAACTGGAGTAAAGCTCCATGGGGTCTTTCCGTCCTGGCGCAGGTAACCAGCATCTTCACTGGTACTTCAATTTCACCGGATGCATTGTCGAGACAGCGCTCAAATCATTACGCCTTTCGTGCGGGTCGGAACTTACCCGACAAGGAATTTCGCTACCTTAGGACCGTTATAGTTACGGCCGCCGTTTACTGGGGCTTAAATTCAAAGCTTCGCTTGCGCTAACCTCTCCTCTTAACCTTCCAGCACCGGGCAGGCGTCAGCCCATATACCTCACCTTACGGTTTCGCATAGACCTGTGTTTTTGCTAAACAGTTGCTTNCCCCAGATCGCACGCGACCTGGTTTAGGCTCTTCCGCGTTCGCTCGCCGCTACTTACGGAATCGAGTTTTCTTTCTTTTCCTCCGGGTACTTAGATGTTTCAGTTCCCCGGGTTCCCCTCCATACGTTATGGATTGGCGTATGGATACATGAGGTTTGCTCATGTGGGTTTCCCCATTCAGAGATCTCCGGATCAATGGATATTTGCTCCTCCCCGAAGCTTATCGCAGCTTATCACGTCTTTCTTCGGCCCTTAGTGCCAAGGCATCCGCCCTGTGCCCTTTCTGCTTGACCATTTGCTTCTGATACCCTAGCGTAGGTATCAGCGGTCTTTGATTCTCGTTGCTTTTGATAAATAAATTTATCGATGTCTTCCTATCTTACGTTTGTATATCAAGGATATTTGATTAGTTAATCAAATTTACATGTATGCAGTTTTCAAGGTACGATGTTGACTGAATTTTTATCAGTCATATAAGAGGAAAAATCTTTTTCTTCTTATATCACTGGTAAAACCAGCTTCTATATTCATCAGACACCTGTCTGTTGTTTTTTTCTTAATCTGGCGGCCACCTGCTCTCCCACACCGTCTCCAGTGCAGTACCATCGGCCGCTTGCGTCTTAACCGTCGTGTTCGGGATGGGAACGGGTGTTTCCCACAAGCGCATCGCCACCAGAAAAGTAGAGTACTTAATGAGTACAAGGTTTACCGCCGTACGAATTTAGTACGAACTTTGTTCGGAGGAACTTAATGAGAGGACATCTTTGATGTCATCGAATTTAGTGAACCGAACTTCCTTGTATCTCTANACCTGGACATGGATAGATCACCCGGTTTCGGGTCTGCCCACACTGACTCTGGCCCTATTAAGACTTGGTTTCCCTACGGCTCCGGACCTTGAGTCCTTAACCTTGCCAGTGTGCGCAACTCGCCGGACCGTTCTACAAAAAGTACGCGGTTGTGCTCATATGGCACTCCCACAGCTTGTAGACACAGGGTTTCAGGTTCTCTTTCACTCCCCTCCCGGGGTCCTTTTCACCTTTCCTTCACAGTACTATGCGCTATCGGTCACTAAGTGGTATTTAGCCTTAGGGGGTGGTCCCCCTTACTTCCCGCAGGGTTTCTCGTGTCCCGCGGTACTCTGGATCCTGCTCAGTCTGCTCTGTTTTCGTGTACGGGGCTTTCACCCTCTCTGGCCGGCTTTCCCAAAACCGTTCTACTAACATTACAGAATCTTAAATGCAGTCCGTAACCCCAGATCGCACGCGACCTGGTTTAGGCTCTTCCGCGTTCGCTCGCCGCTACTTACGGAATCGAGTTTTCTTTCTTTTCCTCCGGGTACTTAGATGTTTCAGTTCCCCGGGTTCCCCTCCATACGTTATGGATTGGCGTATGGATACATGAGGTTTGCTCATGTGGGTTTCCCCATTCAGAGATCTCCGGATCAATGGATATTTGCTCCTCCCCGAAGCTTATCGCAGCTTATCACGTCTTTCTTCGGCCCTTAGTGCCAAGGCATCCGCCCTGTGCCCTTTCTGCTTGACCATTTGCTTCTGATACCCT
>NZ_LT635539.1:2654440-2961940 GCF_900120195.1 Blautia sp. Marseille-P3087 | reverse complement strand
TTACACCGGCAAGACCTCGCTTAAGAATTTCTTCTGTAATAAATGGACGTGCTCCATCATGTATAAACACATAATCAGTGTCTGTGCAGGCAAGGAGTCCCTGATAGACAGAATCATAGCGTTCTTTACCGCCGGCAATAACATCTGATACTTTCGTAAAAGAGTAGTGGTCAACGATTTCATCCTTACAATAGCAAATCATATCACTTTGTGTCACAAGAATAATATCATCGATCACCGGACTGTCCTGAAAGCATTTTAAAGAATAATATAATACAGGATGATCCTGAATCTCCAGAAACTGTTTCTGGATTTTACTGTGCATACGTTTTCCCTGTCCTGCTGCCAGAACAATTGCCGTAATTTTTTCTTTCATTTCAGAACCTCCTGATACTGTTATTTAACGTTCACCGAGTTTTAAATTCGGTACAGCATTGAGATCCCATCCATGACGGGTTCCCTTCATATATTCATAGTACGCTGCCGCACCGATCATTGCCGCGTTGTCTGTGCAGAAAATCGGTGACGGACGATAAAACTTATAACCGTTTTCCACACATGCTTTTTCCATTGCCGCGCGAAGTGTTCCATTGGACGCAACTCCACCCGCAATCGCGATTTTATCCATCTTGTAATCTTTTGCTGCGAGCATCGTATGCTCCACAAGAACATCTACTACTGCTTTCTGGAAGGAAGCTGCAAGATCCGCACGATTCACTTCTTCGCCTTTCATCTGCGCCTGATTGATATAATTCAGGACAGCTGATTTCACACCGCTAAAGCTGAAATCATAAGGACAGGTTCCGATTTTTGCGCGCGGAAACACAATAGCCTCCGGATTTCCCTCTTTTGAAAGCTTGTCAATCTTCGGACCGCCCGGATACCCCAGTCCAATTGCACGGGCAACTTTATCAAATGCCTCTCCCGCTGCATCATCACGTGTACGTCCGAGGATTTCAAACTCACCGTAATCTTTGACGATTACAAGGTGTGTATGTCCTCCTGACACAATCAGGCAGAGAAACGGCGGTTCCAGATCCGGATGTTCAATATAATTTGCAGAAACATGCCCTTCAATATGATGCACGCCTACCAGCGGGAGCTTCTTAGCGTATGCAATTGCTTTTGCCTCTGCCACTCCTACCAGAAGCGCACCAACCAGACCCGGACCATAAGTAACACCAATGGCATCCAGATCATCCAGTGTGACATCTGCATTCTTTAATGCTTCTTCAACTACCTGATTTACTTTTTCGATATGTTTACGGGAGGCAATTTCAGGTACAACACCTCCATATAACTTATGAAGTTCGATCTGCGACGATATAACATTTGACAGAATTGTTCTTCCGTTCTTTACTACAGAAGCCGCTGTCTCATCACATGAACTTTCTATTGCCAGAATCAATGTATCTTTCATTTTATGGCCCCTCTATTCTTCTTCGAAATTTAACTCAACACTTTTTCCGTCTTTGCCCGGCCATGAATTCGGGAAAATGCCACGTACCATATCCATATACTCATCCGGACGAATCAAGGACGGACTGTAATGCGTCAGCCATAGTTCTTTGACTTCTGCATCTTTTGCAAGTGTTGCCGCCTCACGAAATGTCATGTGTTTATAGCCTTTTGCTTTTTCAATTTTGTCTTCTTCTCCATACATTCCCTCACAGATAAAGAGATCCGAATTTACGGCATTATGCAAAATAGATTCCGTCGGACGCGTATCCGTCGTGTATGTCACCTTAATACCTTTTCGATCCGGTCCGAGAACCATATCCGGCGTATACACCACGCCATCCGCCTCTATCGTCTGGCCTTTCTGAAGAGGATTCCAGTATTTCAGCGGAATCTCCTGTTCTCTGGCACGTTCCGGTGAAAATTTTCCCTGACGCAGAATCTCAATCGTATAGCCATAACAGATCACATTGTGATTCACACGAAATGCGCTAATACGGTACCCGTTAAGTTCCAGTACTTCAAATGGTTTTGTTACTTCTATAAATTTAATCTCAAAAGGGAGTTCCGGTGCAATTACGCGAAGTGCATTCACCACACGCTCCAGTCCTTTAGGACCGACAAGCGTAAGCGGTTCCGTTCGATCTGCATTCCCCATTGTAAGAAGAAGTCCCGGAAGACCACTGATATGATCTCCGTGATAATGTGTAAAACAAATCACATCGATTGGTTTGAAACTCCATCCTTTTTCTTTAATTGCAACCTGTGTTCCCTCTCCGCAGTCAATCAGCAGACTGCTCCCGTTATAACGCGTCATAAGCGCAGTCAGCCACCGCCTAGGGAGTGGCATCATACCACCACAGCCCAGTAAACATAAATCCAACATATTTTTCACTCCTGCATTTACTGCATCTTCGTCATTAAAACTGCATTTTCGGTAGGATCAGTATAATAATCCCTGCGAAGTCCATCTTCTTTAAATCCAAGTCTTTCGTACAGTCTTCTTGCCGTTCCGTTGCCTTCCCGCACTTCAAGATGCACAATATGAATTCCGATCATTTCTGCCATCTTAAGCATGCTGTCCACAAGGAAATAGCCGATACCTTCTTTTTGTCTGTCTGAACGAACAGCAACATTCAGAATATCGCCTTCATCCAGAACTGTCTGCATGCTGCAATATGCGAGTATTTTTCCTTTTTCCTCGACTACAAAAAACATGGTATTCTCTTTTGTCAGAAATGTAAAAAAGCCTTCCTTCGTCCATGGATCAGAAAAAAGGGCTTTTTCTATCTCTACGACCTGCTCCAGATCCTCTACTGACATTTCGCGAAACGTCATGAATTACCGTCGGCCTTTGCCGCCTCCCGCTCAGCACGCTCTCTTTCAGCCTGCGAAACACGCAGATAATCCGGAACATGTTCCATTGCCGTTTCTGTTTTTCCCTGACTATAATAAATCTCGCCAAGCGCTGCGACTGCTGCTGCCCTCTGTTTGTTTACGTGTGCAGGCGCAAAAGAATACGGCACTGTCATTTTTTCTTCAATAAGCTCACGAAAAACCGGTACTCCATCGCCAAGAAAAGTCACCGCTTCTCCACGCTGATTCAACTTGTCGATCATAGTTTCCATCGGCACTGCCATCTGGTCTTCCACCACTTCCAGCTGATGATCAGTAAAACAGTAAATGCCTGTATAAACCTGCCTGCGTCGCGCATCCATGATCGGACAGATCAGCCCCGGTGTATCATACAGATTGTATGCCAGTCCCTCTACAGTAGGAATGGCAATCAATGGTTTCTTTAAGGCAAGTCCAAGTCCCTTTGCTGTTGCTGACCCAATCCTCAGCCCTGTAAAGGAACCAGGTCCTGCTGCTACTGCGATTGCATCAATGCTGTTCAGATCAAGTTCTGTCATTTTTGCAATCTCATCCAACATCGGCAGTAATGTCTGTGAATGTGTTTTTTTATAATTGACTGTATATTCCGCAATCAGCGCATCGTCCTCTACTATAGCAACAGATGCCACGATTCCGGAACTGTCAAGTCCTAAAATCTTCATATCCTATCTCCTCTTTTCATCCATCCAGATAAAACAGATAAAATTTCTTACAAACCTTCCACAGTGATCCGGCGATAATCAAATCCCTGCTCAAGATTCTTTTCTATTGTAATGGAAATTCTGTCATCCGGCAAAATCTCCTCAATCAGTTCTGCCCATTCGATCAGGCAAATACCCTTGCCAAAGAAATAATCATCATATCCGATTTCTTCCATTTCCTCGATATCCCCGATCCGGTAAACGTCAAAATGATAAAATGGCAGGCGTCCTTCTTCATAAACCTGTACAATCGTAAATGTCGGGCTGCTTACCGGCTCCGTAATCCCAAGTCCTGCAGCAACTCCCTGCGTAAATACTGTCTTTCCTACTCCCAGGTCTCCGGTCAGTGTATATACCTGACCAGGTCTTGCCTGCAGACCGATTTTTCGACCTAATTCATATGTTTCTTCAGGGCTTCTTGTCTCTGTCACCATTTTACCAATCACCTTTTTCCTTGCAGAATTGTTCTTTGCATATTATAATAGAGCCCACAGAGAAAAACAATACTTTTTACAAAAGGAGACTATGATTATGGCAAATACAAACCCGATCGTAACCATTACCATGGAAAATGGTGATGTGATGAAAGCAGAGCTTTATCCGGAAATCGCACCGAATACCGTAAACAATTTTATCAGTCTTGTAAAAAAAGGATTTTATGATGGTCTGATCTTCCATCGTGTCATCAACGGCTTTATGATCCAGGGCGGATGTCCGGACGGAACCGGAATGGGCGGTCCTGGCTACAGCATCAAAGGCGAATTTGTACAGAACGGTGTTGCAAATGATCTCGCACACACTCCTGGTGTTCTTTCCATGGCAAGAGCCATGCATCCAAATTCAGGTGGAAGCCAGTTCTTTATCATGCACAAAGCAGCTCCACACCTTGACGGAAGCTATGCTGCATTCGGTAAAGTAATCGAAGGAATGGATGTTGTAAACAAAATCGCAGAGACAGAAACTGATTTCCGTGACAGACCGCTTGATGATCAGCAGATCAAATCCATGACTGTTGATACATTCGGCGTAGATTATCCGGAACCGGAGAAATGCTGATTTAATTTCGGTGCATAACCGAAAGATTACATCATGTTTTTTCACACAAACAAAAAAACGCCGCAGAAACCATGATTCGTTTCATGATTTCTGCGGCGCTTCTTATGTTTTAATCAATGATCAAACGTCTGAACTTCTCCGTCAATCACCGAATAGTAGCATTCCCCATCCTGCTCAAGCCGTGCGCGTCCATTCGTTCCTTCTGTGATTGCTTTCTCGACACTCCCGCTTTCCTGTACAGGAACCAGCAGTTTCAAAACAACCCGGTCAGTGTATTCACTGTCCAGCACAGGCAAGGACCATTCTCCTGCGATATACTGAATCTTGCCGATCCCGGTATAATCCGTCGTAACCTGCAGTATAATTCCCTTTTGCTTTAATATGACAGTACTTGCAGCCAGACCTTCCTGTACAGCCTTTGAATAGGCACGCACAAGACCGCCCGTACCAAGAAGCACCCCGCCAAAATATCTGGTTACTACAACAGCTACATTGTAGATATCTTCTCCCAGAATCACATCCAACATCGGACGTCCGGCAGTTCCGGACGGCTCCCCGTCATCACTGCATCTTGTGAATTCCCTGTTCGCTCCGACGGAATATACGTAGCAGTTATGTCTGGCATCCCAGTATTTCTTTTTCATTTCTTCCAGAAATACCAGCGCTTCTTCTTCTGTTTCAACAGGGCGAACCGTTGCGATAAATCGAGATTTCTTTTCGGTTATTTCTCCGATACCGCCCTCATATATAGTTTTGTATTCTGTAAGTTTATTCTTCTGCGCTTCCACCGTCATCTCCTCCGCCGGTATCTCCGCCGCCGTCGTCACCTCCGGTATTGTCTCCGCCGCCGTCATCTCCTCCGGTGTTGTCACCAGTATTATCTCCGGTGTTGTCTCCGGTATTATCTCCGGTGTTGTCTCCGGTATTATCTCCGGTGTTGTCTCCGGTATTATCTCCGGTGTTGTCTCCGGTATTATCTCCGGTGTTGTCTCCGGTGTTATCTCCGGTGTTATCTCCATCCGGGTTATTTGGATCCGGTGTCGGTGACAATTCAAAAGTTGCCTCTTCAGTCGTATGCTCTTCCATTGTATCATCAGATTCATAGAAATGCTGATCACAATAATCTGTCGGCACATCACCAATATCAAAGTATTCTGTGATTACCGGGCAGCCAGCTCTTGGAAGTAGTCCCGTTTCTTCACAAATACTGATTTTCTCTACACTTGCCGGCATATCAAAGTCTTTATCCGGAAGGCCCTCATGAATACGGGTCATTACCTTTTTCCAGAGGTTCTTGTGGAAATTTCTCGCGTCTTCCGGAAGTTTCTCATTATTATCAAATCCGGACCATACCGCACAAGTATAATATGGTGTATATCCCACAAACCAGAGGTCATTGTATGCATCTGTTGTACCTGTCTTACCGGCAACTGTCATATTATCCAGCTGGCAGGCAGTACCTGTACCTTTATTTACAACATCTTCCATCGCACTGGTCAGAAGCCATGCCGTGCTTTCCTTAATAACAGATCTTCCTGCTGAATTTTTTTCAATCAGGACATTTCCGTTATGATCCAGAATCTTGGTATAGTAAATCGGCTCAATATAATTGCCATTATTTGCAATTGCCGCATATGCTGCACAAAGTTCTACATTCGTAACACCATGAGTAAGACCTCCCAGTGCCATCGGAAGGTTGGCATCTGTCCAGACAGTTCCGTCAGCATCTCTATCTGCTTCAGTACCATGTGCCAGTGTTGTAAATCCAAAATTGTCAAGGTACTGCAGTCCGAGTTCCGGAGTAACTTCTTCCAGACACTTAACTGCGACAACGTTGATGGAATTCTGGATGGCCTGGCGTATTGTTGTCGTTCCGCCATAACTTT
Source organism: Blautia sp. Marseille-P3087 (assembly GCF_900120195.1). GTDB lineage: Bacteria > Bacillota > Clostridia > Lachnospirales > Lachnospiraceae > Blautia_A. The sequence continues at coordinate 2,955,444 of NZ_LT635539.1, read as the reverse complement.
TGGAAGCATTATTTACCGGTGATCCATCCGGATAATTGTATGGTTCATCTTCGAATGTCGTTGCCAGCGTCATTCCTTTCTCGTTGAGAGCCGGTGCATACGTAGACAGAACCTTAAATGTTGAACCCGGCTGTCTTGTCGTATCTGTCGCACGGTTCAGTGTCAGACTCGCTGTCTTCTCTCCACGTCCGCCGATGATAGCTTTTACATAACCTGTATGCTGATCAATGACACTCATAGAGGACTGTGGCTGTGGTGCAAAACTTACACGTTCCGCGACAACCGTTCCCCCATCAGCAAGAACAGCTTCTTTGTATCGGTCAACATAGCTCTGTCCTTCTTCCTGAGAATCAAACAGAAGGTCAAATTCCGGATCTTCGTTCTGGAAATACAGACGAAGCATTTCTTTGCTGTAGTTTATCTCTTCTCCGTCAGGATTCTGGACAGTGAGCGCATAATCCAGCGCGTACTGCACGTAATCCGGATAATTTGACGGATCTGCATACTCTTCATCCAGAATCTTCTGAATAGAAGCATCCTGTGTCGTATAAATACTCAGACCGCCACTGTAAACAAGGTTCTGTGCCTGCGTACGGGTATAGCCTTTAATATTCATCAGATCATTAATCACCTGATCAATCAGTTCATCTTCAAAATAGGAATATACGGTATTATCCGTCTCTTCATTCAGTACCTGCGCTGCCTGAATTTCTGAATAGACATCATCATTGATTACCTGATCATATTGTTCCTGTGTAATATATCCCTGATCGATCATATGATCCAGGACTTCTTTACGTCTCTTTGCATTTGCTTCCGGATGCTCAATCGGATTGTACTGCGTCGGGTTCTGTGTGATACCCGCCAGTGTCGTGCATTCTGACAGATTAAGATTCCATACATCCTTATTAAAGTATTTGCGGGCGGCTGCCTGCACACCATATGTTCCGGCTCCGAGGTTGATCGTATTAAGATAATTTTCAAGAATGACATTTTTGTTGTTAATCTTTTTCTCGATTTCAACAGCCAGATACTGTTCCTGAATCTTACGTGTAAAACGCTCAAGCCATGTAGACTCCTGCGTCCAGTTTGTAAATACATTATTCTTCAAAAGCTGCTGTGTAATCGTACTTGCACCTTCTGAAAGATTTCCAGAGGAAAGGTTCTTTACAAAAGCACGGAGAATACCTCTTACGTCGATACCATTATGCTCATAAAAACGTTCATCCTCGATTGCGACAACCGCATGCTGAAGATCCACCGGAATCTGATCAATAGATACAGGAAGTCGATTCGAACTCGGTGCCGTCAGCTTGCGAAGCTGATTGCCATCTCCATCATATAAAAATGTCGCATAACCCAGTGGTGAAATATCAATATCATTTACATCAGGAGCATTATCTATAATTCCCCGAAAAGCTCCAATTCCGGTACAGCCAATCACTACACAGATTGTGATCAATATCACAAAAAGAACTCTGATCAGCGACACATGAGCTCTTTTGCCCATCATGGCAGTACGGGAAATCAGCGAATTTCGCTTTTTTGAGACTGATTTTTTTCCGTAATTCATGGTTTTCCTCCTTTATAGTCCGTTCTATTATAGCAAATAAAAAATCGTAAATAAAGCCCCAATTAAAAACTTCACAATTGCAAAAATATATTTCTGAAACTATTATACTCTTTTACACCCAAAAGTCTGTAATCCAGCTTAAAAGAGGGATTCCAAATTCTGGAATCCCTCTTTCTGTAAAAATCTTCAGATCTTTAAATATGTATTTTTCAGAGAACCATCTTTGCCGCACCATAAATTCCGGCATCATTTCCAAGCGTCGCAAGCTTAATAGGGGTCTCCTTGCAGGATGGGAATGCATGTCTTATGTAGTGTTTCTGAATACAGTCGATCAGCGGCTGTCCGGCTTTTGACACTCCTCCACCGATTACGATTGCTTCCGGATCAACAACTGCCGCAAATCCCGCGATAGCGCTTCCGAGCAAACCTCCTACACATTCCATAATACGTCCTGCAAGTGCATCTCCTGCCTTAAACGCATCGAGAACATCTTTTGCTGTAATATTCTGAAGACCTCTCAGAGTACTGTCTTCCTCAGATGCCGCCAGCATTCTTCCTGCCACACGGACGATTCCTGTTGCAGATGCATACTGCTCCAGGCAGCCTTTATTTCCACAGTTACATGCTTCTTTTTCATCCTGTACCACTGTAACATGACCGATTTCTCCGCCTGCACCATGCGCTCCGGCTACGATTTTTCCGTCTATGATGATGCCGCCGCCGACACCTGTTCCAAGTGTTACAAGAATCACATTCTGCGCTCCGGCCGCTGCACCTTTCCATGCCTCACCAAGTGCGGCTACGTTTGCATCGTTTCCTGCCTTTGCTTTCAGTCCTGTAAGATCATGAAGGATCTGCGCAACCGGAGTAAATCCCCAGTAAAGATTCACTGCACATGCAGCCTCGCCTTTTGAATTGATCGGTCCCGGGATGCCGATTCCCACACCTTCTACATCTGCTTTATCGATTTTCTTTTCTTCGAGTTTGAGATTGATTGCATTTGCAACATCCGGAAGAATGTTCTCTCCTTTATTCTCTGTTCTTGTAGGAATTTCCCATTTGTCTACCAGAGTACCGTCTGTCTGGAAAAGACCACATTTTACAGTTGTACCTCCCACATCAATTCCGAAGCAATATGAACCCATTTTTCTTCCACCTTTCCCTGTTGTTTGTTATTTCAAAGCAGATTTCTGCTTTATCAGCTTTCACGTTTTTTTGCAATATTTGCCTGTACACGCTTGTACAGCTCTTCTGCCGCATTGTATCCCATCTTCTTCTGTCTGTGATTGACAGCAGCAGACTCTACGATAACAGCAAGGTTACGTCCCGGTCTGATCGGAAGGGAATGGCAGACGATTTTGTTTCCAAGATATTCTGTATATTCTTCATGCAGACCAAGGCGGTCATATTCTTTGTCACGATCCCACTCTTCCAGCTTGATAACAAGGTCAACAGACTGTGTATCCTTAACACTCTCTACACCAAACAATGTCTTGACATCAATGATACCGATACCACGAAGTTCAATAAAATGACGTGTGATATCCGGCGCTGATCCTACCAGAGTGACATCACTGACTTTACGAAGTTCTACGACATCATCACTGACAAGACGATGGCCACGCTTGATCAGTTCCAGAGCGGCCTCACTCTTACCGATTCCGCTCTCGCCGGTGATCAGGATTCCCTCACCATAAACATCCACAAGTACACCATGGATGGAAATGCACGGTGCAAGCTGTACACCAAGCCAGCGAATAATCTCTGCCATAAGGCTGGAAGTTGTCCTCTCTGTTACAAATGTCGGTACATTGTATTTGATTGCCATATCGATCATATCCTGCGATGGCTTTGTCATGGTGCTGAAAATAACACATGGAATCTTACTTGAAATAAAGCGCTCGTATTTCATCATACGTTTCTCATCACTGAGCTGCATCAGATACGTATATTCCACATATCCAATGATCTGAACACGCTCGTTTGCAAAATGTTCCAGATATCCGGTAAGCTGCAATGCCGGTCGGTTAATCTCTGCCGTCATGATTCTCATATCAGACAGATCAATCTCAGGAGTCAGGTTCGTAAGATTCAGTTCCTGTACCATCTTTGTCATTAATACACCTTTCATAATGTCTTCTCCTTTAATGTTTATTTATTCGGGTGGAAAAATTCATACACCTGTTTTGCGCTTCCCATATTCATGGATTCAGTTTCTGCAAGTTCTTCAACAGATGCCTCACGTATTCCCTCGATGGAACGGTAACGGCGCATTAGAGCTTTCCTTCTGCGCTTGCCGATTCCCGGAATGTCATCCAGTATCGAATGCACCTGTTCTTTGCTTCGCAGCGACCGGTGATATTCTATCGCGAAACGATGGGCTTCATCCTGAATCCTGGTTATCAGCCGAAATCCTTCGCTGTTTGTATCAACAGGTATCTCTATATTATTAAAGTATAATCCTCTTGTGCGGTGGTAGTCATCTTTTACCATACCACAGACAGGAATCTGTATTCCCAGTTTATCAAGAACACCAAGGGCAATATTTACCTGCCCCCGGCCACCATCCATTAACAGCAGATCCGGCATCTTCGCAAAGCTGTCAAATTCGCCATTACTCTCATGCGTAAAGCGTCTGGTCAGTACTTCCTCCATACTGGCATAATCATTCGGACCCTGCACAGATTTAATACGGAATTTACGATAGTCACTTTTTTTCGGCTTGCCTTTCTCATAAACAACCATCGATCCTACCGACTCAAAACCGCTGATGTTGGAGATATCAAATGCCTCCATACGATCAAGATTTTTCATACCGAGCCAGTCCTCTACTTCATGCACGGCGCCGATCGTACGGCCTTCTTCTCTCCGTATTCGTTCACGGTCTTTCTCAAGTACCATGCGGGCATTTTCCCATGCAAGCTCTACAAGCTTTTCTTTTGTGCCTTTTTTCGGTACTACGATGTGAACCTTCTGCTTTCTTCTGGAAGTCAGCCATTCTTCGATTACCTCTGTATCTTCGATTTCCGTCTGCAGTGTGATTTCTCCCGGGATAAACGGAGTACCTGCATAAAACTGTTTTACAAAACTGGACAATACCTGTGAGCGAGTGTCTCCTCTGGCAACACGCAGATAAAAATGATCTCTTCCAATCAGCTTGCCGTCGCGCATAAAAAACACCTGAACGACAGCATCCTGTTCACGGAGATCCAGACTTTCATCCATATCACAGGCAATGATATCTCTGTCTTCTTCCCCATAGGAAGTGATCTTCTGCCGTTCACCGATCTTCTGAATGCTGCGTATCAGATCACGTGCTTCAGCCGCATCTTCAAACCGCATCTCATCCGATGCTTTCTGCATCTTCTCAGTAAGCTGCGCGATTGTTTCCTGAAAATCACCATTCAAAAAAGCCAGCACTTTCTGGATATTTTCTTTGTAAACACGCTGGTCTGCATGTCCGGTACATGGTCCCATGCACTGTTTCATATGATAATACAGGCACGGCCGGTCTTTGCCACAGTCTCTCGGAAGATTGCGGTTGCAGGAGCGTACCTGATAAAGCTTTCGAACCAGCTCTATGACATCTTTGACAGCCCCGCCGCTGGTATAAGGACCAAAATATCGATTCTTATCCTTCTTCATCCGTCTGGCAAACAACACTCTCGGGTAAGCCTCCTGTACCGTTACCTTGATGAAAGGATAACTTTTGTCATCTTTCAGCATGGTATTGTACTTCGGACGGTGTTCCTTGATCAGGTTGCTTTCCAGAACAAGTGCTTCCAGTTCGGAATCAGTAATGATGTATTCAAATCTGGCTATGTGAGTAACCATCTGCTCGATTTTCGCGCCCTTATTGCGGCTGCTCTGAAAATACTGCCGAACACGGTTTTTAAGGCTGATTGCCTTGCCCACATAAATGATCTCATCCCGCTCATCGTGCATCAGATAGACACCCGGCTTCGCGGGAAGTTTCTTTAACTCTTCTTCAATCTGGAACATACTACTCCTCAGAGTCAGATTCGTGATTGTCTGTTTCATCTGCCACAGTCTCATCTGATACTGCTGCATCGCCGGTGTTCTGTTCTTCCACCTGAACTTCTACAAGTTCTGGTTTCTGCACCTTTTCCTGATTTTCTTTCTTCTCTTCTGTCTTTACTTCTTCATCCGGAAGTTCATCCAGATTCTCCGGAATCTCAATTCCCTTCTCGACTGCGCGGAAGATCTTCATAAATTCTTTACCTGTGATTGTCTCTCTGCTGATCAGATAACCGGCAATCTTGTCCAGTGCCTCTCTGTGTTCGTTGAGAAGTCTCTTTGCTTCCTCATAAGAATAATGAAGGAGCTGCATAACTTCATGGTCAATCTCAGTTGCTGTATCATCACCACAGTTGAGCACTGCTCTTCCTGACAGATACTGATTTTCCTGAGTTGCCAGTCCCATCAGACCAAATTTCTGAGACATACCATACTGTGTGATCATTGCACGTGCTACCTTTGTAGCCTGCTCGATATCATTTGCCGCACCGGTAGTTACCGTATCGAATACAATTTCCTCTGCTGCACGACCGCCCAGATAACCGACAAGCATTGCTTCAAGCTCTTTCTGAGTGTTAAGGTATTTTTCTTCTTCCGGTACCTGCATAACATAGCCGAGAGCTCCCATCGTTCTCGGAACGATAGTGATCTTCTGTACCGGCTCGGCATCTTTCTGCAGCGCATTGACAAGTGCATGTCCGACTTCATGATAGGAAACAATTCTTCTCTCCTGCGGACTTAAGATACGGTCTTTCTTTTCTTTACCGACAAGAACAACCTCAACAGATTCCTGAAGATCTTTCTGCGAAACGGCTCTTCTGCCGTTTTTAACTGCAAGAATTGCGGCTTCATTGATCATATTGGCAAGATCGGAACCGACTGCTCCGGAAGTTGCAAGCGCAATTGCTTCCAGATCAACCGTTTCATCCAGCATGACATCTTTGGCATGTACTTTGAGAATCTCGACACGCCCTTTGAGATCCGGACGATCTACGATGATACGTCTGTCAAATCTTCCCGGACGCAGAAGTGCCGGGTCCAGGACTTCCGGACGGTTGGTTGCCGCAAGGATTAAAAGACCCTTGGACGTGTCAAATCCATCCATCTCTGCAAGAAGCTGGTTCAGTGTCTGTTCACGCTCATCATTGCCGCCGCCATATCTGGAATCACGGCTCTTACCGATGGCATCGATCTCATCAATAAACACGATACACGGTGCATTTTTCTTTGCTTCCTCAAAGAGATCTCTCACTCGTGAAGCACCAACACCGACAAACATTTCTACAAATTCAGAACCTGACAGGGAAAAGAACGGTACGTTCGCCTCACCTGCCACTGCTTTTGCAAGAAGAGTCTTACCTGTTCCAGGTGGACCTACAAGAAGGGCACCCTTCGGAAGCTTCGCACCGATTGCCGTATATTTACCCGGATTATGCAGGAAATCCACAACTTCCTGCAGCGATTCCTTTGCTTCTTCCTGCCCGGCAACATTCTTAAATGTCACTCCGGTCTCTTTCTGAATGTATGCTTTTGCACGGCTCTTGCCGACACCCATGATTCCGCTGCCGCCTTTGTTCATGCGCCGCATGAGGAACATCAGCATAAAGAACAAGACTACTGTCGGAAGCAGTACACTGATCATTGTCGAAACAAACTCACCCATCGCGTCTGGCTGTTCATAATGAAAAACGATTCCTGTCCCTTCCAGACGTTTCGTCAGAGCATCGACATCCTCCATCTGATTTACTTTATAGCTTGCATTCTGATAATATGATTTCTGGATCTTCGGTACGACGGTCAGTACTCCTGACTGAAGCGTAACCTCCTTTACCTGATCCTTATCTACCATCTCAATAAATTTATCATACGTGATTTCACTGGACGAATCGCTCATCATATCTGTCACAAAACTTAAGCATACCAGCGAAATCAACAGACAAATCAAAAAAGCCAGGATTGACTGGCGGTTTTTATTCGGTCCCTGATTTCCGGGATTGTTTCGATTCGGACGGTTTCCATCCGGCCGGTTATCCATGTGATTGTTCATTCTTGTCCTCCTCTTATTATCCTCTATATTATAAAGAGATTTCCTGTATAAATCAACTGGAAAACTGTGAATGTTTGTAGCATGTTACTTGCCTGTAAACCGCAACTGTAGTATACTGTCAATGTGATAGCCGGAAAATTATATTCCGGCTAAATGTGATGGGAAAGGAAAACGATAAATGAAAACAGGATTTGACAACCAAAAGTATCTGAAGATGCAGTCTGAGCATATTCGCGACCGCATCAGCAAATTTGACAACAAACTGTATCTTGAATTCGGCGGAAAGCTTTTTGACGATTACCACGCTTCCCGTGTTCTTCCGGGATTTGAACCGGACAGCAAGCTCCGTATGCTTATGCAGCTCAGTGATCAGGCTGAAATCGTCATTGTTATCAGTGCTGCAGACATCGACAAAAACAAAATGCGCGGTGACCTGGGCATCACTTATGACGAAGATGTTCTCCGTCTTATTGATGAGTTTACCGGACGCGGTCTTTATGTAGGAAGCGTGTGTATCACAAGATACGCAGGTCAGGAAAGTGCTGACCTTTTCAAAAAGCGTCTCGAAAAACTCGGTAAAAAAGTATACTTCCACTACAGTATTCCCGGATATCCAAGCAATATCCCGCTTATCGTAAGTGATGAAGGATACGGCAAAAACGAATACATCGAAACAACAAGACCACTCGTTATCATCACCGCTCCGGGACCGGGAAGCGGAAAAATGGCGACCTGCCTCTCACAGCTCTATCATGAATACAAACGTGGTGTTGCTGCCGGCTATGCCAAATTCGAAACTTTCCCTATCTGGAATATCCCGCTGAAGCATCCGGTCAATCTGGCATATGAAGCCGCTACCGCAGACTTAAATGACGTCAATATGATCGACCCGTTCCATCTGGAAGCTTATGGTGAAACAACAGTAAACTACAACCGTGATGTAGAAATCTTCCCTGTTCTTCAGGCAATGTTCGAAAAGATCATGGGCGAATGCCCGTACAAATCTCCTACAGATATGGGTGTCAATATGGCAGGAAACTGCATTGTTGATGACGAAGCATGCTGTGAGGCATCCCGCCAGGAGATCATCCGCCGTTATTACAAGAGCTGCGCTGCTCTTCTTACCGGCACAGGCAAAGAAGATGAAGTCCGCAAGATCGAGCTTCTTCTGAAACAGGCACACGCTTCTCTTGAAGACCGCAAAGTCGTACCGGCAAGCCTTCAGAAAGAACAGGAAACAGAAGCTCCTGCTGCTGCTCTTGAACTTCCGGACGGACGTATCATTTATGGTAAAACATCAGATCTGCTCGGTGCATCTTCCGCACTTCTTCTGAACGCACTGAAAGAGCTTGCAGGAATCGATCACGAACATCATGTGATCTCCCCTGAAGCGATCCGCCCGATTCAGGAGTTAAAGACCGAATACCTCGGAAGCAAAAACCCGCGTCTGCATACAGATGAAACTCTGATTGCACTCTCTGTCAGTGCAGCCAGCAATCCGGAAGCAAGACAGGCATTAGAACAACTCCGTTCACTGAAAGGCTGTCAGGCGCATACTTCTGTCATGCTCTCTTCCGTAGACATCTGGGAGTTCCGCAAACTCGGCATCGAGCTGACCTGCGAGCCCAAATTTGAAAAAGAAAAGAAATACCACTAAACATCAAATCTTGTTATCAGTAATCTGAAACACGCGCCGCCGGGCGCATATATACAAAATCCCGATGGACATACATTCATCGGGATTTTGCATATATTCTTATGTAATTATTGGTGATACAACTGTCGGTACGTTAGTCTTCGTAACCGTTCGGGTTCTTCTGCTGGAAGTTCCAGGAATCTGCGCACATGTCTTTGATGTCATATTCTGCTTCCCAGCCAAGTTCTTTTTTGGCTTTTGTTGCATCAGAGTAGCATGTAGCTACATCACCTGCACGGCGTGGTTTGATAGAATAAGGAATCTTTATGCCTGTAGCAGCTTCAAAGTTCTTAACGATATCCAATACGCTGTACCCTTTACCTGTACCGAGATTGTAAATACTTAAGCCTGAATTGTCTTCCAGTTTCTTAACCGCTTTTACATGGCCTTTTGCAAGGTCTACGACATGGATATAATCTCTGACACCTGTTCCGTCCGGTGTGTCATAGTCATTTCCGAATACGCCAAGTTCTTTCAGTTTGCCAACTGCTACCTGTGTAATGTATGGCATCAGATTGTTCGGGATACCGTTCGGATTTTCACCGATCAGGCCACTCTTATGAGCACCAATCGGGTTGAAGTAACGAAGAAGTACCACATTCCATTCCGGATCTGCTTTCTGGATATCGGTAAGAATCTGCTCCAGCATGGATTTTGTCCATCCATAAGGGTTAGTGCACTGTCCTTTCGGGCACTCTTCTGTGATCGGAATAATCGCCGGATCTCCATATACAGTTGCTGAAGAGGAGAAAATAATATTTTTGACATCATGTTTTCTCATCACATCTACAAGTGTAAGTGTACCTGCAATATTGTTTTCATAATATTCCCATGGTTTTACTACAGATTCACCGACTGCTTTCAATCCTGCAAAATGAATACAGGAATCAATCTGCTCTTTTTCGAAGACTTCATTCAGCCCTTCTCGGTCAAGAATATCTGTTTTATAAAATTTCACCGGTTTCCCAGTGATCTGCTGTACTCTCTCAAGACTCTTTTCGCTGGAGTTACTGAGATTATCCAGCACTACGACTTCATATCCTGCGCTCTGCAGCTCCACTACTGTATGACTTCCGATGAAACCTGCTCCGCCTGTTACTAAAATTGCCATGATTTTCTCCTCCTGACGTTTACTCTGTTTCTGTTTTCGCAGTCATTGTAGCACTAATCCTTTTTTTTCACAATATTTTCCCCGTTTCTCCCTCATATTTTACTAAAACTCCATCAGATTTTACTATTAAGCATTTCGGTGATCTCCTTTTATTTTGCAGCTTATAATTCCGATTTTTCATGTTTCGGCAACCTGTTATATCATATTTTTATGCAAAATATATTATTTTTTTTATTATCCCTCTTTTTTTTTATTCATTTTTATTGACACTGTCATATGCAAACGATATAATTGATATATTACATCCGCGTCATCGCGGACACGATAGACAACTGACAGCTCCGTCAGTTATCACGCACAAAAGGGAGGACTTATCTATGAAACGTAAACTCGCATTAGCAATGGTACTGGCAATGACAGCATCTATGGCTCAGCCTGTTCTCGCAGCAGACAGTAAAACCACTCTTGATGTCATCATCAGCCAGTATGGTACCCAGACACAGGCATGGTGGTCTCAGTTTGAAAAAGATTTTGAAACAGAAAATCCTGATATTGATCTGAACATTGAAATCGTTTCATGGAATGATCTTTATACAAAAGTAAATACACTTGTTGCAAATAACAATGCACCTGACATCCTGAACATCGACGTTCTTGCAGACTATGTTGCTGACGACCTTCTGATGCCGGCTACCGAATACGCATCCGAAGATCTCCAGTCCAAATTCTTCCCGGCATTCTGGGACGCAAGTACAATTGATGATACTGTATATGCATTACCGATCCTTGCATCCTGCCGTGCTCTCTTCTATAATAAGGATATCCTTGACGAAGCTGGTGCATCTGTTCCGACTACATGGGCAGAAGTTCAGGAAACTGCACAGAAGATCAAAGATAAATTCGGCGATGACGTTTATCCATGGGGTATCGACATGACTACTGACGAAGGTCAGGCTGCATTCTCCTACTACACATGGAACAATGGCGGCGGATTCGTTGATGAAAACGGTGACTGGGCTCTGAACAGTGAAAAGAACGTAGAAGCTCTGAATTTTGCAGTCGGTCTTGTAAACGATGGCTACACCAACTCTGATCCTGCTAACGAAACACGTTATGACCTTCAGGATATGTTCGGTGCAGGTAAAGTTGCCATGATGATCGGACCAAACAATATTCCTACTTACCTTTCCGACGGCGGATATGACATCAACTACGATGTAACTACTATCCCGGCTAACGAAGGCTGCGAATCCGTAGCAATGGGTGTTTGTGACCGTCTCGAAGTATTCAAAGACGATTCTGCTGAGGATCAGGATACCCGTACAGCTGCTATCACCAAATTCTTCGACTTCTTCTATGATGATGAGCGTTATGCAGATTACATGGTCTATGAAGGATTCCTTCCGACCACACAGACAGCTGCTGACCTTCTTGCAAAAGACGATGACACATTTGCATCCTGGATCGATATCCTTCAGAGCTGCAACTTCTATCCGGCAACAAAGACAGAATGGGCAGATGTAAAACAGGGTGTTATCGAAGTAGAGCAGAACGCACTTCTCGGCGATGATGTGCAGACACTCCTCGATGATCTCCAGGCTGATATTGCAGGCTGATCACATATTATGAACTGAATGCAACTTAACCGGGAGCCGGAACTTTAGTGACCGGCTCCCGCTTGTGTCTGAACTAAATTAGTCTGGTGGTGTAAAACATGAAAAAAAAGAAACCTTTTGCTGCAGTAGAGCCTTATCTCTGGCTGCTCCCCAGCATCCTGCTTATGACGGTCTTTATCCTCTTTCCGATCTTTGAAGTTTTCCGTACTTCTATGAGTGAAGTAAGTAAGGCCGGCCTTATCAAAGGCTTCTGCGGACTTGACAACTTTACCAAAGTCCTCAGAGGATCTACCTTTAAACTTGTACTTAAGAATACAATTGTATGGACTGTTGCCGTTGTTGTGATCTCCACTGTATTCGGCTTTATCCTCGCACTTGTACTTAACAACAAATTCCGTTTCCGTAAAGCGGTCCGTGCAATCGTTGTATTTCCATGGGCAACTTCCCTGATCATTCAGGCAGGTGTCTGGAAATTCATCATTGATAAAGACTATGGTGCCTTAAACACCCTTTTAATGAAGATCGGTCTGATCTCCAGTCCTGTTAACTGGACTCCGACTCCTCAGGCATATTTTGCATGGGAAATTTTTGTAGGTATCTTTGTTACCGTACCGTTTGTAACTTTCTGCGTACTTTCCGGACTGCAGAGCATTGATAATTCCTACTACGAAGCAGCCACTGTCGACGGAGCAAACTACTGGCAGAAACTTTTCAAGATCACTCTTCCGCTGGTAAAATCCTCCCTGACTGTAAGTACTGTGCTGAATATCATTTATGTATTCAACTCATTCCCTATTATCTGGACAATAACCAAGGGTGACCCGGCAAGCCGTACGGATACTCTTGTTACATACCTTTATAAACTTGCCTTTTATAAAGGAAAATCCGGTGAGGCAGCAGCAGTATCCGTGATCGGTTTCCTGATCCTGTGTCTGTGCGCATCCATTTATATGGTCGTTTCACTCAGAAAGGAGGAAGAATAATGAATAATCATACACGCGGCACAAAACATGTCATTCTCCGTGTTCTTCTTTACCTTTTTGTAATTCTGGTCGTACTTGTAACCCTGTATCCATATTTTGTTATGTTTACGACTGCAGCAAAAAGCCGTGCAGAAATCTATTCTACCGACGGAACCTTACTTCCGCTCCACTGGCTCTGGCAGAACTTTAAAGATATCTGGACACTGGCACCGCTTTCCAGATATTTCATCAATTCTCTGATCGTTGCCGGCGGTTCTACCCTGATTGCAATCATATGCGGTATCCCGGCAGCTTATGCGCTTGCACGAATGAAATTCAAGGGTAAAAAAATCTTTCTGGGAATCGTTATCATCTCCCAGATGTTTGCACCGGTTGTCCTTCTGGTCGGCATTTATAAGATCATGTCTACCTTCGGAATGACAGACAGCCTTGTAGGTCTTGTATTTATCAACGCAGCATTTAACCAGGCCTTTGCGATCTGGCTTCTGCGAGGTACTTTCATCTCTATTTCTCCGGAAATGGAACAGGCAGCAACTGTTGACGGCTGTGGCAAAGTGTCTGCACTTATCCGCATCCTTCTGCCTGTAGCTGCACCTGGCATCGTAACTGCACTGATCTTCGTATTCATCAATGCATGGAACGAATATACCGTTGCCCTGACACTGATCTCAACAGATGTTCTCAAACCGCTGACTGTCGGCATTACGATTTTCAACGGTTACAACATGGTAGAATGGCAGTACCTGTTTGCATCTTCTCTGTTTGCAACAGTACCGGTCATCATCCTGTTTGTCCTGATCGAGAAACATCTTGTCGGCGGACTTACATCCGGTGGTGTCAAAGGCTAAATCTCATGACATCAAAAAAAGCTTCGAAACCAGGAAAGTTTCGAAGCTTTTTTATTGCTCTGTAATGTATTATTTGTATTTCTTTATGATTTTGTTCATCTGCGGAAGTTTTTCCTGCATATCTTTGACCAGTGTCAGCTGTGTTCTGCAACGATCCAGATTATGTCCTTCACGATGGATCTTAAAGTAATGATCCCCCTCCAGATAATCGGTAAGGAAACGTATTCCGTTTTCGAAAGTCATAAGGATTGCCCCCAGCGGAAGTGTCTCGATCTCCAGGTCTGTCAGTGCTCCGCCGCAGCCCTCAATAAATCCTTTTGCATAAACTTCAAATAAATGTAAATCGCAGGATACTTTTGACAGATCTTTTTCATCTTCTGCCGCAGTACTTGCACCAAAACGGACAGAATCGCCAAAATCATGTGCTGCAAGTCCCGGCATAACTGTATCCAGATCGATTACGCAGATACCTTTTCCGGTCTCATCATCAATCATGATATTGTTAAGCTTTGTATCATTGTGTGTAACACGAAGCGGCAGTTTACCTTCCTGCTGCAAATCATATAAAGCATGTGTCAGCTCTTCTCTCTCAAGAATGAAGTTGATTTCTTTCTGTACAGAAGCAGCTCTTCCGCAGACATCTTCTCTGACTGCTTTTTTGAATTTCTCCAGTCGATCCGGTGTGTTGTGAAAATCTTTGATCGTCTCATGCAACGTCTCTGCCGGATAATCAGCCAGAAGTCTCTGGAAGTGTCCGAAAGAAACAGCACTCTGGTAGAAATCATTATCATTTTTTACAGCATCATAAGAAGTCGCACCCTCAATAAAAAGGTAAACTCTCCAGTACTCCCCTTTGGAGTCTCTGAAATATGGAAGGTTCTCCTGACTCTTTACGATCGTAAGTGTTTCTCTCTCCGGGTCACCACCATTTGCGATGATCTTTTTGCGAAGCCATGAAGTGACGCCTCCAACATTTTCCATCAGTCCGACAGGATCTTTAAAAATGCTTTTGCTCATCCGCTGCAGAATGTATCTCTTTGTTCCGTTTGGGGTCTCATATGTCAGGCGATAAGTATCGTTAATGTGTCCGTTTCCATAAACAACACATTCCTTCAGTTCTCCCGGAAGTTTAAATCCATCAATCGCTTCCTGTACTTTTTCCTTTATTTCCACTTATGCTTCCTCCCACAGTTTCTGCGGATACAATCCCTGATCTTTCAGATTCTGGATTGCATCCATCACCATTGGTTTGTCTTCTTTATAAGTTACCCCATACCATTTGTCTTCGGATTTCAGCACCTTAACCGTTGCTTTCTTTTCCTGCAGAAGTTCATCCACAACAAATGGAAGGAAATATTCGCCCTTCATCGGATTATTTGCAATCGCATCATCCAGAAACGGACGAAAACGTGCTTTCAACTCCTGTAAAATACTGTTTGAAAATCCCCACATATTCATAGAAACAATGCTGCCCTGCGGAAGCATCGTCCAGGTCTTTCCATCATCTTCTGTATATGCAGTACCGCCATCATACTTTTCGATATGCGTCCGCTCATTGATCTTGATCAGATGACCTTCTTCATCTGTCACGCAGACACCTCTTGCCACATGCCCATTCTCTGTCAGTGTGTTTTCCAGTCTGTAGCCTACCATCATATAATGATAAACATCTTCATCCTTCTCTTCGGAAGTCAGGAAATCATATGCCATCTTAAATGCATGTACACCGTAATAATCATCTGCATTGATTACGGCAAATGGTCCATCGATCTCATCAATACAGCTTAATACCGCATGTCCTGTACCCCATGGTTTTACTCTGCCTTCCGGCACAGAATAGCCCTCCGGAATATTTGTAAGCTCCTGGAATACATATGCAACCTCGATCTGCTTACTCAAACGTTCTCCGATTGCTTCACGAAATGCTTCTTCATTTTCTTTCTTTATAATAAATACAACTTTTTCAAATCCTGCTCTCACTGCATCATAGATAGAAAAATCCATAATAATATGGCCTTCTTTGTCAATCGGATCAATCTGCTTTAATCCACCGTAACGGCTTCCCATTCCTGCGGCCATAACTACTAAAACCGGTTTCTTCATCATTTCTCCTCCTGTTTCTTTTTAACTGGATTTATGGTACAACACAAAATATTATAATACAATAGATTTTTTTCTTATACAATCCTTATCTAAATGATCTTTCATTATGATGACGTTTTGGGTGTGAATAGTATTTGCACAATTATACTCTTTTTGTATACATTCAACTTTATCGTTTGACTATTTAATACAATTTTATTACTATTATAATTAGAAATAATATCCAAAAATCACAAATTCTGATCAGAAAGGAAGGTTTTTCGTGGCTTATCAGAGTGTGAAGCTTGATTCAGAGCTTTCCATAGAAAAAATATACACAATCCACTACTATGAATACCAGAACGATTTTTACTTTTCCGGTGAACGTCATAACTTCTGGGAGTTTCAGTGTGTGGATAAAGGTTCTGCAGAAATTGTGACCGATAATGGAAGTCATATACTGAACCGCAGTCAGGTTATCTTTCACCGGCCAAATGAATTTCATACACTGAAAGCCGCCGGCAGAACCGCACCAAATATCATCGTAATTTCTTTTTCCTGTGATTCACCCTGTATGAATTTTTTTGAAAATAAAGTTCTTGAATTTTCAGACACTGAGCGAAGCATCCTCGGCCGTATCATTGCAGAGGCACGAAATTGTTTTGCGTCTCCGCTGGATACCCCTTATCTGGAAAAAATGGAAAAGAAAGACGATATTCCTTTTGGCGCACAGAAGCTTTTGACTTTATATCTCGAAGAACTGCTGATTCATGTTATCCGGCGCTATACGATGGCTCATTATTCTGCCTCCGCCGGTATCTATGATTCCTGCCAGTCCACTTCTGAAGCCTGCCGCAATATCATTCATTATCTTGAGCAGCATATCCGGGAGTCCATGACGATCGATGGAATCTCAAAAAGCAATATAATCGGTCGTTCACAGCTTCAGAAGCTTTTTCGTGATCAGTATCAGTGTGGTGTGATTGAATTTTTTTCACGCATGAAAATCGACTTTGCCAAACAGCTTATCCGTGAAAACGATATGAATTTTACCCAGATTTCTGATTTTCTGGGATATTCGTCAATTCATTATTTTTCAAGGCAGTTCAAAAAGCTGTCCGGAATGACACCTACGGAATATGCCACATCTATCAAGGCAATCTCCGAGCTTCCGCAGCCTCATTCCTGAGTACAGAGGATATAAAACTGTAGAATATAAAATCCGTCAGTCGGACAAGGAGGAAAACATGCATATCTGCAAAGTAAAAAATTATCAGGAACTCAGCCGCAAGGCAGCTAATCTCATCGCCGCACAGGTAATCTTAAAACCCGACAGTGTTCTCGGACTGGCTACCGGCTCCTCTCCTGTCGGAACTTATAACCATCTGGTAGAGATGTATGAAAACGGAGACCTTGACTTTTCACAGGTAACAACTGTAAACCTCGATGAATATAAAGGCCTGTCCGGTTCAAATGAACAGAGTTACCGCTATTTTATGAACACCCATCTTTTCCATAAGATCAATATTAATCATGCAAATACTTACGTTCCGAACGGAACCGAGCCGGATGCCAGAGAAGCATGCTCTGCTTACAATGAGCTGCTTCACAAAATCGGTCCTGCAGACATTCAGATCCTCGGCCTTGGTCATGACGGTCACATCGGTTTCAATGAACCATCTGATCACTTTGAAGACGAAACGCATTGTGTAGATCTGACAGAAACTACGATTCAGGCGAACAAGCGCTTCTTCGAAAGCGAAGCAGACGTTCCGCGTCAGGCTTATACTATGGGAATCGGTACGATTATGCGCTGCAAAAAGATTCTGGTCGTTGTCAGTGGAAGTGACAAAGCACAGATTCTTAAAAAAGTCGTTCAGGGACCTGTAACTCCACAGGTACCGGGATCGATTCTCCAGTTCCATCCGGACTGTACGATTATCGCCGATGAAGCTGCTCTGTCCGAAATGGACATTTGATTATACGAACCAGCCAAAAAGGAGCCGGTGTGCTAAAACACCAGCTCCATTTTTGTACCCTTTCCGGGTTCACTTTCCAGATTAATCTGTGCGTTATGAAGAATTGCACCGTGTTTTACGATAGAAAGCCCAAGGCCTGTCCCTCCGGTTGCCCGTGAATGGCTCTTATCCACCCGGTAAAAGCGTTCAAAGATCCTCTTCTGTTCATCCTCTGCAATTCCGATTCCATTGTCTTCTACACAGTAATACGGATGCTCTCCGCGCATTCCGAGCGAAATCTTCACCGTACCTTTCAGATCGGTATATCGAATTGCATTGTCTGCAATATTGAAAAGCATCTCATAAATGACATTACGGACACCGTTTACCATTACCGGACTGCCATCCAGTGACACAGTAATATTTTTCTTTTTGGCAGCACTTTCGAGATGCTGCACAACATCCTCTGCCATCTCATAAAGATCTACTTCCTCAAACGGCAGATCACTGTTCTTTTCATCCAGTCTCGAAAGCTGTATGATATCTGCCACCAGAGCACTTAAGCGATATGCCTCATGATAAATTCTGCCTGAAAATTCCGGTACTTTTTCTGGTGGAACCATCCCATTCATCATAAGCTCTGCATAACCGGAGATTGACATAAGCGGTGTCTTCAATTCATGGGAAACATTTGCCGAAAATTCTTTTCGTACGGCCTCTGCTTCTTTCAGTTCTTCTATCTGCCTGGCAATCTGCCGATTCTGCTGATCGACTCTTTTCAGAAGCGGCCGGAGCTCCTCATACTTTACTTCTTTCAGAGGTTCCTCCAGATCCAGTGTATTGATCGGTTCGATCAGATCACGTGTCTGCCTGCGGACCAGCACAAATGCAACCGCAAGGATCACGATCAGCAGCCCTCCAAGAAGCAGAGAGCTCGACAGCATCGTGGAAAAGACACTGTCCGTTGTTCTTCCGACACGAAGGATATCCCCGTCTGCCAGCTTTACCGCACAGTAAAAATTCTGTTTGGACAGGGTTTCTGAATATCGCAGTGTTTCCGCATAGCCACTTTTTTCTGCCTGAATAAACTCCGGACGATTGCTGTGGTTCTCAAGTTCTGCGGAATCTTCCAGCGAATCAAACAATACATTTCCTTTCGGATCCAGAAGTGTAATACGAGCTGAAGTTGCCTGACCGAGTGCTTCATCCAGATAGGAATTTCCCATCTTTTCGACTCCATCCTGAATGTATTTTGTACTGTCCCGAACGCTCTCTTTCAAATCTTCATTGTACTTTTCATACATAACAAGACCTGCAGCAAGAAACGTAAGAAGTACAGAAAGAACAATCAGAAAGCAGGTATGATTCAAGATTTTTTTTCGCATATTATACTCCGATCCGGTAACCGACTCCTCGCACAGTTTCTATCAGATTTCCTGCTTCGCCAAGCTTCTGGCGAAGTGTACGGACATGGACATCAACTGTTCTTGTCTCACCATCAAAGTCATATCCCCATACATGACAGAGGATCTGATTTCTGCTCATGACCAGTCCCTTATTTTCCATCAGGTACTGAAGCAGTTCAAATTCTTTGCGTGTCAGTTCAACACTCGTATCATTCCAGCGAACCTTATGCTTGCCTACGGACAGGCTCAAATCGCCACATCTCAGTTCTTTGTCATCTTCCTGTTTGGAACAGCGGCGAAGAACTGCTTTTACTCTTGCCACAAACTCCATCATTCCGAAAGGCTTCGTGATGTAGTCATCTGCACCGGCCTCCAGACCTTTTACCTTGTCGTACTCGGCTTCTTTCGCTGTGACCATAATCACAGGGATTCCTCTGGTGTCTCTTGATAATTTCAGACTCTCAAGTATACTGTAGCCATCTTCCCCCGGAAGCATGATATCCAGAAGAATCAGATCCGGAAGTTCTTCTTTTAATGCAGTTCGGAGTTCTTTGGCATTTGCCATTCCTTTCGCGGAAAATCCGGTTGTTTCCAGAGTATAGATCAGAAGTTCCCTGATATTTTTTTCATCTTCTACACAATAAATCATTCTGTATCCGTCCTTTCTCGCTGTAATTGTCTGTAAAAACAGTTTTTTTATGGAAGTACATATTCTTTATGCAATTCCCCCAGACGGTTATAATAGGAATCATCCGGTTCATTTTTGAGGCTTTCCAGATGACTGTGTGTGTCATAAAGATTTTCTCTTACCTGTGTAACACAGACACTTATATTTGAACAGTGGTCTGCAATACGCTCCAGACTCGTAATAAGGTCTGTAAGGATAAATCCCATCTCAATCGTACATTCTCCTAAACGCAGACGATTGACATGACGGCGTTTCAGTTCTTTGCTCAGCTCATCAACAATTTCTTCAAGTGGTTCCACATCGCGTGTAAGGTTTAGATCCTGCCTGTCAAAAACCTGATATGCCGTATCCACAATCCTGCTTACCACTGCGATCAGCACCTGAAGTTCATTCCTTGCCTGCGGCGAAAAACTGATGTTCTTTTCATGGAGTTCCTGCGCAGATTCCATAATATTTACCGCATGATCGGAAATACGTTCAAAATCACCGATACAATGCAGCATGATCGATACACTGTGGCTGTCTCTCTCTGACAGATCTTTGTTGTTCAACTTGACCAGATAAGTACCAAGTTCATCCTCATAACGGTCGATTTTGCTCTCCAGCTTCTGGACCCTCTCTGCCTGTTCATCACTGTATGAATGGATCAGTCCAAGTGCAATATCCAGTATCTTTCTGGAATCCTGCTCCATATGTTTTGCCGCATTTCTTCCCTGCTCTACTGCGAAAGCCGGTTTTTCCAGAAAACGAGATTCAAGAATCATAAATTCCTGATCTTCTCTGCTGACTTCATTCTCTTCGTCATCACGAATCGTCAGACAGGCAAGTTTTACAAGAAGGTTAGAGAACGGAAGCCATACAAGTGTTGCTGTGATATTGAATACACTGTGTGTGATTGCGATCGTTGCCGGTGTTGCCATCTGTGCCATAAACGGAAAACGCACAGCTGCATTGATCATATAGAAAAGTACCATAAATACAACGGTTCCGATCAGGTTGAAATACAGATGGATCATTGCCGCACGCTTTGCATTTTTGTTTGCACCGATTGCAGAAAGAAGTGCTGTTACACATGTACCGATATTCTGTCCCATAATGATCGGGAATGCAGAACTATACGGAACTGCTCCTGTCATACAAAGAGCCTGCAAAATACCTACCGATGCCGAAGATGACTGAATGATCGCAGTCAGGACCGTACCGGCAAGAATACCTGCTACCGGATTGGAAAACTTCAGAAGAAGTCCTGTAAATTCCGGAACATCTGCCAGAGGTTTCACTGCGCCGCTCATGCTTTCCATACCAAACATCAGTACCGCAAAACCAAGAAGAATCGTTCCGACATCCTTTTTACGGGAGCTTTTTGTAAAAGTCAGAAGTACAATTCCGACCAGTGCAAGAATCGGTGAAAATGAGCTCGGTTTGAGGAGGCTGATAAAAAAATTGCTGCTCTCGATACCGGTAAGGCTTAAGATCCATGATGTGATCGTCGTACCGATATTGGCACCCATAATGATACCAACTGCCTGTGTAAGTTTCATGATGCCGGAGTTTACAAAGCCGACAACCATAACTGTCGTTGCAGAAGACGACTGGATCACAGCAGTCACACACATGCCGAGAAGTACCGCTTTCCATTTGCTGGAAGTCAGGTTTTCAAGAATCTGCTCGAGTTTTCCTCCTGATACTTTGGCAAGCCCGTCTCCCATAACCTGCATTCCGTACAGAAACATGGCGAGGCCTCCAAGTAATGTTAATATGCTGAAAAAGTCCATACTATTCTCCTTTACATAGATTTCATATGGCTTCATCATATTTGCAGCTTGTAAAGTTCTCACCAGTTTTATGTTAAATCTTTGTAAAATCGAATTTTACATAACTTTGTCGGATTTTACATTCTAAAAACTGCGGATATTTTCGTCCTCATCACCAGTTTTGTCGATGGAACGGATGATCAGATAATAACTGACATTCTCGTTGACTTTTACCAGTACACGGTCTCCGACCCTGTGTCCCCTGAGGGCTTTGCCGATCGGTGATTCGATGCTGACACGGTTCTCCATGGAATTTCCACGAATGGATGTGACCAGTTTGTATTTTTCCACTTCACCGTCTTCTTCAAATTCCACCTCAACGATATCATCCATTCCGACCTCGTCAGATTTCGAGGAATCATCCACTACTGTCGCTGTTTTTAACATTCTCTCCAGATAACGGATGCGGCTTTCATTCTGGTTTTTGTGTTTCTTCGCTGCATAATATTCAAAGTTTTCACTGAGGTCGCCCTGCGCACGGGCCTCTTTGACCGCCTCGATTGCTTCTTTTCTTATGACAAGCTTGCGGTGCTCAATCTCTTCCTCAATTTTTTCTACATCTCTTTTTGTGAGTTTTTCTCCCATTTCTTTCACTCCTACTGAATTTCGATGATTCGGCTGTCCCTGCATTTCTTCGGAACAGCCTTTTTATGCCAGAGTATGCGAGAGAAGCTGCCAGTGGCAGGTTCTCTGTATTGCCTATCAGTATACACGAATTTATCGAAATTGTACACCCGTCAGCATCCGGCGTTTCTTATAGAATTTCTCACAAAACTTCTTTATAAAAACAAACAGAGAGCCCTTCATGACATTTCCCATCCATAAAGATCAGAATGCACCACGTTGAACTCTCCTTTTTCTTATTATATATTCTTTTTATTCCTCATCCGCCTGATAGATACTTACATATCCTCTTTCTTCCACACGGACGATCTGCTCTGTTTCCTCGGTACTGTCCGGAAATATCCCGTTCGCCTCAAACTGCACACAGGTTCCGCAGGAGGAACTTAAGTTCCGTGGAACCGGCATGACCACTGCTTTCAGGTTCATTTTTTCACAGTTTTTGCGGAACTGGATGGCACCATAATGCGAATAAAAAGTTGCAATATAAGTCATCATTTCATGATCTTAAGCAGGAAATCATCGCCCTGCTCTTCTACCTGTACCTGATAGCCCTGATGCAGCACAAAACGGGAAACGTTTTCTTTTGCAACGACATTGTCGACAAGTACTTCATATTCGGCCTCTTTTGATGCCATCGCATTTTTTGTCTGAATTACCGGTTCCGGACAGGAAAGCCCTCTTGCATCTACTCTTTTCATATTCTTTCTCCTTTCAGGCTTCTGCTTTTCTCGTGGAATTCACAACCGCGATCACTGCCACAACCACAATGCCGATCACAACTGCGATCTTACCGTTTGCTGTCGGACCATCGGCTGAAGATGCCAGACCAAAGTTATGTGAAAAAGCTGCACCTGCCATCAGTCCGAGAACAGCTACAACAGAGTCAGTATTTCCCTCTCCGGAAAGAATGAGCTGGCGCATCGGGCAACCACCGAGAAGAATGCAGGCAAAACCGGCAAGATACATACCAAGTGCATTCCACAGTCCGTCGGTGTGTGCGATCGGCTGACCTGCAAATCCCGGATTAAAGAATGCGGTACCTGTCACAGCACCAAGAATCAGGTTCATGACAAGTGCACTTATAAGAATTGCCACAAATCCGAAGAGCAGTTTGTACTCACCAAACAGAACTGCATCGCGGATACCGCCAACCATACAGAGACGGGTTCTCTGTGCAACAATACCAACGATCACACCTGCTGCCAGAGAAATCAGGATTGCCGCATGTTTTGCTCCCGGACCGCCTTCCGGCTCTGTAAAGTGGATAAATGCCGGAGCAGCCACCAGAAGAATCAGCATTACGATCTGGAAAGCCGGATAAACAGCACCTTCCAGTTTCGGCATCTTATAAGAACGTTTCAGAGTGTAGCCTTTTTTCAGGAAAAATGTTCCTGTCAGAATACCACATACAAAACCAACCAGACCGAAGATAGCATTTCCGTCACCACCTGCCAGACGCAGGATCATACGGAACGGGCATCCAAGGAACATCAGACATCCGATCATAGCAAATGCACCCAGTGTAAATCTCGTGATCGGTGCAGAACCACCGCGTGGACGAAATTCTTTTGTGATCAGTGACACAATACATGCCCCCAGTACCAAACCGATGATCTCCGGACGGATGTACTGTACGGCTGCTGCGGAATGAAGACCAAGTGCTCCTGTCGTATCTCGCAGGAAACATGCAATACAGAATCCCATGTTTGCCGGATTTCCGAAGAATACCAGCATTGCCGAGATCACACCGATCAGGATTCCGGCCGCAACAATTGTTGTTTTCTCTTTTTTCATTTGTTTGTTACCTCCCTTTCCCTCTTGTGCTGAATTTTTTTGTAATCTGCACACTTTCTTTGTATAAATCATAACACCTTATTGACAAAATCACTAATTCAATATAGTCTTATTTTATGGTTATTTATAGATAATTTTTATAAATCAATTTAACTCTGACATTGTGAGGTGGATTTTTATGAAAAAAATATATCTGGATCAGGCAAGTACTTCTTATCCCAAAGCGCCCTCTGTTGCCCGGGCAGTATACGATTATCTGAGCGGTTCTGCCGTAAATGTAAACCGCGGTGGTTATCAGGCTGCTTATTCTGTGGAAGAGCAGATTTTTGAGACAAGAGAACAGCTTCTCCGACTTTTTCATTTTACTTCAGGAAAAGGAAAAAATGTGATCTTTACTCCAAATATCACCACAAGCTTGAACATCCTCCTCAAAGGATTATTAAAACCCGGTGATCACGTACTCGTCTCCTCTATGGAACACAATGCCATTATGCGCCCCCTCGTGCAGCTTGCCGGGAACGGAGTGACTTTTGACCGCATCCCCTGCCGGAAAGACGGATCACTTCTTATAGAAAAGGCAGAAGAACTTCTTCGTCCCAAGACACGGCTTCTGGTCTGTCTGCATGCCTCCAATGTCTGCGGAACGATGATGCCGGTTCAGAAACTGAGTGACTTTTGTCAAAAACATAATTTACTTTTTATTCTCGATACTGCCCAGACAGCCGGAACCATTCCCATTGATATGGACGCTCTGCATCTGGATGCACTTGCATTTACCGGCCACAAAGGCTTACGCGGACCGCAGGGAATCGGTGGTTTCCTGATCACAAATGAACTGGCGGCGCAGATCGAACCTCTGATCAGCGGCGGCACCGGTAGTGTTTCCCATACAGAGGAAGTTCCTGCTTTTCTTCCTGACCGTTTCGAGCCCGGCACACCGAATATCCCGGGAATTCTGGGGCTGCACGCTGCACTTTCCGATCTGGAGCATATATCTATAGAAGAAATGTTTCAGCATGAACTGGATCTGACCAGATATTTTATCGATGGGATCTTTGCGATGGACCCATCTGAAATACAGCTTCGCGTGATCGGAAAAAAAAATACCAGCGACCGGTGCGCCGTTGTCTCCATCCAGACACTGCAGCTTGATATGGCACGGGTAGCATATGAGCTGGACAATACTTATGGAATAATGACACGCGTCGGACTCCACTGCGCCCCGAGCGCTCACAAAACACTTGGCACCTACCCGGAAGGAACGATTCGTTTTTCCTTCGGTTCGGAAAATACGCGGCATGACGTAGATCAGGCACTGCATGCAC
Organism: Blautia sp. Marseille-P3087; assembly: GCF_900120195.1. GTDB lineage: Bacteria > Bacillota > Clostridia > Lachnospirales > Lachnospiraceae > Blautia_A. The sequence continues at coordinate 2,929,841 of NZ_LT635539.1, read as the reverse complement.
TTGCAGAAATTTCCGGAACACTTTGTACTTTATAATATTTGCATCATATTTTATCCAGGAGATTACATCATGGAATTTAAACAATTAGAAGCTTTTGTTGCCGTTGTTGATTATGGAAGCTTTTCGGAAGCAGCCCGCAAGCTTTATCTCACACAGCCTACGATCAGCGCACATGTGCGTTCCCTTGAGGAAGAACTGCATACCAGGCTGATCCTGCGCACTACGAAAAAAACAACAATCACGACCAGAGGATATCAGCTTTATGACAGTGCTGTCCGTATGCTGGAGATCCGCAATAATCTTCTGGAAAATTTCACCGGTGTGCAAAAACACATGATCGACCTCGCAGCTTCGACTATCCCGTCCTCTTATCTGCTTCCTGAAATTCTGGCAGCCTTCGGCAAAACACACCCGGATATCTATTTTCATTCGATTCAGGCAGACAGCGCCGAATCCATCAACCGTGTCCTTGATGGAACGGTTGACCTTGCTCTGGTCGGACAAAATACGCGCGATGAGACCTGTGTCTTTCTTCCATTCTGTCAGGATAAACTGGTCATTGCCACACCGATCACCAATCATTATCTCAGCTTACAGAACAAAACTGTGTCTTTCGAAGATTTTATCAAAGATCCGATCATTATCCGTGAAAAAGGCTCCGGCACTAAGAAAGAAATGGATCTTTTTCTCGAACGGATCGGTATTACTCCCAGTGACCTCAATGTCATTGCCCGCATGAACGATCTCGAAGGTATCAAAAAATCCATCGTCAACGGTCTGGGTATTTCCATTCTTTCTGCCCGCTCTGCGATCGATCTGCAAAAAACAAAGCAGATCCTTCTCTTTCCATTAGAAGAATCTGCTCATAAAAGAACATTTTATATTGTTTACAGCAAAAACCGTATCCTGAAACCGCACGTAAGGCAGTTTATCCAGTTCATCCAGAATTTTTACAGGACTTTCTGAATCACCAGCATTTTTTGCATGCTTCATACCCCTGTGAAAGTGCCTGTGATTCTGTCTCCTGCGTAGCTTTGTTCGGATTCATATTTCCACAATCCGGGATGCTGTGATATTTGCTTCCGGTTGCGGAGATCCAGACCATGCGTCCCTGCGTGTCAGAAGTATCGGTTTCTGCCGCATAGGATTCCGTTGCGGCTGCATCATTTGTATACTGCTCACTCTGATCCGCAGAACTGTCTGTACTCTGTTTTTCGCTTCCCGATGTATAATCGTTACACGGTTCCTGAGTCCAGCTTATCGTATTTCCGTCTGAAAGAGCGATGACCGTTCCCTGATCGTCTGTACGAAAGACCGGAATATCCATATCAGAAAGTTTTCCCATGGTCTCCGCTGCCGGATGACCGTAGGTATTGTTCAGTCCGCAGCTTATCACTGCCCATGACGGTGAAGTTGCTTCCAGAAGATCCCACGATGTTGAGGATGCCGAACCGTGGTGTCCGAGGCTTAATACGTCACAGTCCAGATTCATTCCCGTACTGATCATATCCTGTTCACTCGTCTCTTCCGCATCTCCCATAAACATAAAGCTGTTGTTTCCGTTTACCAGCCGGATAACCACGGAGTTATCGTTACTGTTCTGAGAAATTCCATCCGGTGCCATCACTGTAAAACTTCCGGTTCCAAACTCATAAGTGTCACCAACCGACGGATATTCTACAATGATCGCATGTGCTGTCGCCGTATTCATAAACGTATTGAATAAATCTGACGTATGCACATAATCAGATCCCAGTACATGCTCCACTTCAAAAGTATCCAGACATTTCACAAGACCGCCCAGATGATCTTCATCGTAATGAGATGAGATCATGTAATTGATGGTTTCCACCTGCTGATTTTTCAGATACTGTACCACTTCATCTGCATGAGATCTGTTTCCACCATCATAAAGAAGATTTTCTCCTCCCGACTGTACAAGGATCGCCAGTCCCTGGCCCACATCAATAAAATGAACAGCCATATCGCCCTGCCCGTCTGCCTTCGCAGTAACAGCATTTCCCGGTAAAACAAGGGTCAATGCCAGTATCATGGACAGTATAAACGTCATAAATTTGTTTTGTTTTTTCATGTATTTTATCCCTCTCATAATCTAACTGCACAAAACCTGTGATTTCTGTCTCAGATTATTTTACAGTTCTTCGATCCGTTTTCGTATCTGCGCTCCTGCATCCTCAAACAACAGATCTTTGTTGTAACGGATGTAGCGCTCACACTCGTATGTTTCAAGGAAACGTACACAGGAATAGTCTGTATTGATCCCGGATACAAAAATAACCATTTCCTGAGTGTTATAAAAAGCCGCCTCCATAAAATCAAATGCGCATTCCAGAGATGCCGCTGCCTGATCCCACGCTTCTTCCCATTCTCCGCGTGTTTCTCCAAAAGCGGATTTCAAAATATCGAAAGCCTCTTCCCAGCTCTCTCCACACTCTTTTTTCAGAAGTAGTCTGTAATTTTCCAAAAGTTCGAGTGCCTTTCGGATCGTACGGTCTTCCCTTCTCTCAAGAAGACCTTCTTTCTGTTTCTGCTCTCGCTCCATTCGAAGATTATCCACATAATCTCCCAAACGTTCCAAAAGCTTTCCACCTTCCTGTGGCTCTTTCAACAATTTCAGTATCTCAAATACTTTTTCCAGAACTTCTTCCTGCAAAACCACTTCACGAACAGCCTGACGTACCCCGGAGAACAGCAGATTGACAACACTGACTCGCTCATCAAACGGTGCATGCGAAACTTTCTTCACCATTGCCTCGGATGGTTTTCCTTTCAGGATCTCTGCAATCTGGTAATCCTGTTGGTATTTTTGATATAATTCGTAATATTCAGCAAATTCTACAGAAATCCGATCATGCTGGATATACTGCCCCACCACTTCTTTCGTGATATTTTTATTCAGCCGTTCATAGACTTCCATCATGCGCGACAGATCTTCCCAGCCACGTGGTGTTGCAAACTGTCTGCCGTCAATCGTCGTTTCCATCTGATAAAAGCAGTTACTGCGAAGTTCCAGATAAGCCAGAATCGCCGGATGGATATTTTCTTTGTAAGCATATTCTTTCCAGATCCGGTAATCTGGCTCCACCATAATCTTCTTCACACGGTCAAGTGTTACGACATCAAAATCGCGCACGGACTTGTTGTATTCCGGCGGGTTTCCTGCCGCTACGATCACCCAGCCTTCCGGAATCTCATGATTTCCGAAAGTTTTGCACTGCAGGAACTGAAGCATTGCCGGTGCCAGTGTCTCTGAAACACAGTTGATCTCATCGATAAACAGGATTCCCTCGGTAAGTCCTGTCTCGCGCATACGGTCGTAAATACTCGCTACGATCTCACTCATCGTATACTCTGTCGCAGAATACTCTTTTCCACCATATTCCTTCTTTGAAATAAAAGGAAGTCCGATCGCGCTCTGTCTCGTATGGTGCGTAATCGTATAAGCCACAAGCGCGACTTTACACTCTCTTGCCGCCTGTTCCATGATCTGCGTCTTTCCGATTCCCGGTGCACCCAGAAGAAGTACCGGTCTCTGATGAACCCTCGGTATCACGTATTCCCCGTATTCGTTTTTCAAAAGATACGCCTGCACCGTATCTACAATTTCCTGTTTTGCCTGTTTAATATTCATCATGCTCAGCTGTCCTCTCTCTTTCCAGTGCCTGTGTATCCAGAATCAGTTTAATCGCCCATGGCGGCACATCCACATCCCGGTAATCATCTTTCATAAAAATAAACGCGGTATCATACGGTGGCATCTTTGCCGGAAATGTTCCGTAACCATCCGTAAAATACAAAAGCCCGCGCAATCTCTGAAAAGCTCCCATATTCAGAAGTTTATCTACATAAGAAAATGCCGGTCGAAAATCTGTCCCGCCGAATCCACGGATCGTAAAATCAGACAGATATGCCTCCATCTCTTTCTCATTATGGATTACCTGATCATCCTGTATCTTTTCGTCACACTGGATGATGTGCACCTGTATTTTCCGGAAAAAACTCTCCGACTCTGACAAAACACTGTAAGTCTCCTCGAGAAACCTGTGGATCAGACTGCCATTACAGGACATCGAAGTATCCAGCACGATCACAAAGTCTTCGATTTTTTTCATTTCCTTCGTTTCCAGCGGTTCGATCAACGGCATATTTCCGTAAAGCTCTGTACCGAGATGGTAATAAATCGGATCAAAGGAATCCATATCTACCTGCATCTCCTCTTTCAGCACAGAAAACTTCCTCAGAAATTCTTTATAATCATAGCGTTTCCGGTTTTCGGCCTGCAGATGTTCGACCAGTCCCGGCGAATCCCCTGCCGCCTCTTTCGAAAAAAGCTCGATTTCTGTCTGCATCTTACGACGCATATCTTCCCATTCTTTCTGGCGGCTTGCCATCCCGCTCTTATTCTGCGGTGTATACCAGAAATGATGGTCATCCATCCGAAATTCCTGCTCCAGATGGACGATTTCATCTTCCTCACATGATGTCAGAAGATAATAAAGTGCCTCTGCTGTCAGAACATTCTGTTGTTCTTTCCACTGCCGGTACTTTTCTCTTCGCAGACTGTTCGGGCGAATGTAAACAGCCTTTTCATAGAGGTCATCCATGATGTTTTCTACTGCAATATCCGCTGCAAGATCCCATATCCTCTGATCACGATCTTTCCTGCTCCAAAGATGGCAGAACAGACAATGCAACACCTCATGAAGATACATATGATTAAGACGCACCCGGTCTTTCATAAAACTCTCTATCAGCCATCCCGGGGCTGCATACAGAAGTTTTCCGTCAGTTCCCATCGCACCTGTCTCACCGGAAATGATCGGTTTCAGCGCACCAAATGCACTTTGCAGAAACCGCATCGCAACCGCCATTTCGTTTCTGGAATTTTTCAGGATATCTTCGCAGATTGCCAGTGTCTCTTCTTCTTTTTTTCTTTCCTCATGAACAAAATTTCCAAACTTGTCCCTGTACTCTTTTTTCACAGTTCAAATGCCTTTCTCTGTTTCCTGCCATGCCTGCCGAGTTCATTCATCAGAATACTTACCCATCTGGAATCACCGGAACTCTGTGCCGTCTCCAGCATCTTTTCTGTCGTCTCCCTGTCAGGAGCAATTTCTTTTAATATATTCTGCATGGCTTCGTATTCTTTCTTTTCTCCCAGAAGCGCGACCGCCTGCTGACTGTGTTCTTTGATATAGATAAGATATTTTTCGCGTGCCTCCCCGGTCATACTCATTGGATATAAGATCCGGTCAAGTGCAAGATTCAGCACGATACGTTCCTGTTCCCACGCAACGGCATACGGAAACAGTTTATCATATTCCAGTGTGTGAAGCTTTTTGTTCACAAAACTGTTCCGATAACGGATGCCACTTCCATGAACATGATTTTCGAGGATTCTTGCCGGTGTATTTTCAACACCTTCCTCAAAAAATTCCGGGAACCAGAAACGCCCCAGTTCCCCATCTGTTTTCATATCTACGCGCAGTGTCTCCGGCAATTCCGTAAGGAAATCACGTAGTGCAGACTGCCCGTTTTCATCTGTTTCCACTGTAATCTGTTCCATCTTATGGCATCCTGTCAGCGCACCGGCACCAAGATCTTTCATTTCGCCGCAGAATTTCAGACGGCGAAGCTTAAAACAATTATAAAACGCATATCTGCCGATTTTACGCAGGAAGCGCGGAAGGCAGATTTCCTCCACCTGATTGCCTGCTGCCTGTGGCATATCATCTGCCGGTGTTTCTTCTGTCCCGTTTTCCGTGCAGTAAGTACCTGTTTCTTTCTTTTTATTTAATTCTGACACATCTATATGATCTGAAAAAATATAGGCGCCAAGTTCCGTCACCGGAAATCCGTTCAGTGTATCCGGAATCTCAACGATCCCGTCATATCCGAATACACGATTGACGCAGATTCCTGTCTTATTTCTTTCATATAAATAAATCATTCTTTTTCTCCCAGACGTATTTTCTCCATCTGCTTCTGCATCTCCTCTGACATATGATCAAAAAGATAGGTTTTGCTGCTCTGTCGGCGCTGATGCCATTCTGCACGTGCAGCCTTTTCCGTATCTTCGATTTCTTTTTTCAGTCCCTGCGCTGAGATTCTGTGTGCACCCTGGCCCATGATTATGACTTGCTCCAGGCCATCCGAAGTTGCCACCGTCACCTGATACTGCCGTCCGATTTTATGGACAGTTTTTTCGATATACTGATCGGCTGTCTCGGCTTCCTTCGTATAAACCACATAAATATTATGATATGGGATGACTTCTTCCCTGTGTCCTTCCACCTTGTAAGCATCCAGTACAAGAATCAGTGTACATTTTCGATATCCCTGATAATTGCTCAGAATATCCATCAGCTTATCACATGCCGCATGAATATTTTCTTTTGCAAGCTCATTTAATTCTTCCCATGAAAAGATGATATTGTAACCATCAACCAGCAGGTATTCCTCTTTACGCGGCTTGCCGGCTTTATAGTGTGTCGTCGATACAGATGCATGAACGGTCTTTTTCTGAAAAGCACCACGGTCACGTTTCACCGGTCCGAAAGTACGTTCAAAAATCGCCTGCAGTTCTTCCTCCTCTGCATAGCTGCCGCTATAGGAAAAACTCTCGGATTTTTTGCCGGATTTTCCACCATTTCTTCTGGTCTGCGCCGGGTTATCCATCTGCGAAAATCCTGCATCCTCATTTTCCACATCTTCATACCAGTTCTCACTGTCCAGTGCATCCATATCCACACTGCTCTGCAGATGCATATAGTCTTCCACCTGATCCCATGGCACAACAAATCCAGCCCCGTGTGCACAGAAAACAGAACCGGTCGGATTCTCCAGATCGGCCTCCGGGTCATAGCCCGTATTCAGTACAATCTCATCCTGATTTCTGCACGGCGCATAACCTTTTAGATTACAGAAAAGTTTGCCTGTTCCATGTGTGTATGCGATCACTTCTTTCTGATAATCCCGCATCTGTGAAACGGCTGCTGTACCTTTCAGAATTGCCACTTCACCATCCGTTTCCGGTGATTCGAATGTTCCCTGCATCTTCTGTACATCGGTCATTGCACGGCCGATCATTTCCGCCGGTACTTCCAGTCGGAATTCATAATACGGCTCCAGCAAAATGCTTTTTGCCTTCCGCAGTCCCTGGCGTACTGCACGGTATGTCGCCTGACGGAAATCGCCGCCCTCTGTATGTTTGGCATGTGCCCTTCCTGTCAGAAGTGTGATCTGCACGTCCGTAATCGGTGAGCCGGTCAGAACACCGATATGTTCTTTTTCTTCAAGGTGTGTAAGAATCAGTCTCTGCCAGTTACGCGCCAGTATATCTTCACTGCATGCTGTAAAAAACTGACATCCACTGCCCGGCTCTCCCGGTTCTATCAAAAGATGCACTTCTGCATAATGACGAAGCGGTTCAAAATGTCCCACGCCCACAACCGGTTCTGCAATCGTCTCTTTATAAACAATACTTCCGGCTCCGAATTCCACTGCCACATGAAAACGGTCCCAGATCATTTTTTTCAGAATCTCTATCTGTACTTCTCCCATCAGTTGTGCATGGATTTCTCCAAGCTGACTGTCCCACAGGAGATGAAGCTGCGGTTCTTCCTCCTCGAGCATTCTCAGCTTCTGCAGCATCTGATGTGGATCACATTCATCCGGAAGGATGATCTGATAGTTGAGAACCGGTTCCAGTACAGGGAGTTCTGATTCACTTTCTACTCCAAGTCCCTCACCCGGATAAGTTTTTGTGAGACCTGTCACCGCACAGACAAGACCAGCCTCTGCTTCCTGCGTTGTCTCATATTTTGCCCCGGAATACAGACGGATCTGATCCACTTTTTCTTCCCACGAAGATTCTTCCACTTTTCTACCCGGCAGACTTTGCCCCACACCTTCCGATGAGAGCAATGTCTTTACCTTCAGGCTTCCGCCGGTGATCTTCATATACGTAAGACGGTTTCCCTGCTCATCCCGGGCAATCTTGAAAACTTTTGCACCAAAAGTTTCCCGGCGCTTCGGTTCTTTCGTATACGTGCGAAGTCCGTTCAGAAATTCTTCCACGCCTTCCATTTTCAGTGCGGAACCAAAAAAACACGGAAAAACTTTTCTCTGTGCGATGAGTGCCGCACTCTCCGCTACAGTCACTTCGCCGGTTTCCAGATATTTTTCCAGAAGCTTCTCATCACAGACTGCGATGTTTTCCATCTGCTCCGATGAAAATCCCTCCTCTGCGCCTTCTGTCTTTCCGAAATCCACACAGTTTTCATGCAGATGATTTTTCAGATCTGCGAGGAGTGCATCGTAATCCGTCCCCTGCTGATCCATTTTATTTACAAATAAAAATGTCGGAATCTGGTATCTTTCCAGAAGCCGCCACAATGTCATCGTATGGCTCTGTACTCCATCCATTCCATTGATCACAAGGATCGCATAATCAAGCACCTGCAGCGTACGCTCCATCTCCGCCGAGAAATCAACATGTCCCGGAGTATCAAGAAGTGACACTTCCATATCGTCTGTTTTCAGCAGTGCCTGCTTGGAAAAAATCGTGATTCCTCTTTCTTTTTCCAGTTCATACGTATCCAGAAAAGCATCTCCGTGATCCACTCGCCCAATTTTTCGGATCTCGCCGCACAGATACAGAAGCCCTTCCGATAAAGTTGTCTTTCCGGCATCGACATGTGCCAGAATTCCGATAACCAGTTTTTTCATTTATTTTTCTTCTTTCGATTTGTTTATTCTTTGATGTATAACGGTGCCAGTTTCTGCACGATCACTTCGCTGACGCGGATCAGCATATCCAGCTCCTTATCCTGATTGTTCAGATATGCATGGAAGCATCCCTGAATGCAGAACGACAGCATAATATCTTTTTCCGGATCATTTTGGTATTCTGGAAAATTTTCTTTGATCAGACGCTTCAATTCCGCCTCCAGACAGTCTCCCAGATGGCTTTTTTCTGTACCGGAAAACAGAATATTGATCAGCGAATGATTGGATACCAGCGCGATATACAGATTTCTCGTAAACACATCCGGATCTTTAAATGGTGCCTCCTGCTGTCTGGAAATATTGGTCAGAACAGCCGTGATCGTCTCGGATTCAAGTGTCTGTGACAATGCATAAATATCCTCATAATGACTGTAAAATGTTGACTTGTTAATGCATGCCAGACTGCACAGCTCCCTTACGGTGATTTTTTCCAGCGGTTTCGCCGCGCGTAGTTCCAGAAATGCATTTCGAATTGCTTTTTCTGTTTTTTCTATTCTGATATCCATATGACTATTCTCCTTTTCCGACATTTTTTTTAAATCGTCGGTTATCCGCCATTTGTCCGAAATCGTCGGTGGACAGGCGGGAGTTTTCTTTTTATAGTATACTAAACTACACAACCAATGTCTATTATCTGCAAGGAGAGTACTATGGATTTTTACGGATTTTATACAGGAAAAATTTTTGATGCCTACAAATATCTCGGTGCCCACACAGAAAAACAGGGGGTAACTTTTCGTACGTTTGCACCTTCTGCTTCACGCATTACCCTGATCGGGGAATTTAATGAATGGCAGGAATGGGATATGAACAAAGTATCTGACGGAAATTTCTGGGAATGTTATGTTCCACAGGCAAAAGCCGGACAGATGTACAAATACCGCATTTATGACCGAAGTGGAAATGCTGTGGATCACTGCGATCCATATGGTTTCGGTATGGAACTCCGTCCGAACAGCGCCTCCATCATCCGTGATATGAACGAATACAAATTTAAAGACAGCCAGTGGATGCAGAACCGCAGTGACTGCCGCAAAAAACCTCTCAACATTTATGAAATCCATTTCGGTTCTTTCCGCAAGCCTTCTGACAAAGCAGACGCCTGGTACAACTATGAAGAAATGATCGATATTCTGATCCCATATCTCACCAAAAATGGCTACAACTATCTTGAGATCATGCCGCTGAATGAATATCCATGTGACGAATCATGGGGCTATCAGGCAACCGGATTTTTCAGCCCGACTTCCCGCTACGGAACTGCGGATCAGCTTAAAGCTTTTGTTGATGCCTGCCACAAACACGGCATCGGTGTTCTGATGGATTTTGTTCCGGTACATTTTGCCGTAGATTCCTACGGACTTGCCAATTATGACGGAACTTCTCTTTTTGAATATCCGAATTCCGCTGTCGGTGTCAGCGAATGGGGAAGCTGTAACTTCATGCACTCCCGCGGCGAGACAAGAAGTTTTCTGCAGTCCTGCGCCAATTACTGGATCAGCGAATTTCATATGGACGGTATCCGCATGGATGCAATCAGCCGTGCGATCTACTGGCAGGGTGACCCGGCTCGTGGTGTCAATCTGAATGCCGTAGAGTTTCTCCAGTATATGAACCAGGGCCTGAAGGGAATGCATCCATCAGTCATTCTCGCCGCCGAAGATTCCACTTCTTTCCCGAAAGTAACCGATCCTGTCGATCAGGGCGGGCTTGGTTTCGATTATAAATGGGATATGGGATGGATGAATGATACACTCAATTATTTCCGTACTGCACCCGAATACCGTCCGGAAAATTACCACAAACTCACATTTTCCATGATGTATTATTATGATGCCCGTTTCCTGCTTCCTCTCTCTCACGATGAAGTCGTCCACGGTAAGGCAACGATCATGCAGAAAATGAGCGGTGATTATGAAAACAAATTTCCGCAGGCACGTTCTTTATATATGTACATGTATGCACATCCGGGTAAAAAGCTGAATTTCATGGGAAACGAAATCGGACAGTTCCGCGAATGGGACGAAAAAAGAGAACAGGACTGGATGCTTCTTGATTATCCGGCGCATGATGCATTCGCACACTTTATGAAAGATCTGAATAAACTGTATCTGGAACATTCTGCTCTCTGGGAAAAAGATTATGAGGCTGACGGTTTCAGATGGATCGACTGTCATCAGGAGGGACGCTGCATTTATGTCTTCGAGCGAAACAGCAAAAAAGAGCGCATCCTTTCTCTGTTTAATTTCTCCGATCAGGAGCAGGTCTACGAGCTGAAACTTCCTGATGCGCAGAAATTAAAAGAACTCCTTAACAGTAACCTTGCTGTTTATGGCGGCACACAGAAACGCAAAAGCACCGCCAAAACAATCAAAGACGGCAGAATCCTTCTGACCCTGGCACCATATTCCTCTGTATATTATCTTGCGGAATAAATTTGAGCCCCCGGCACAATACCGGGGGCTGTTTTATATAATTTATTATATTTTTCTTATAATCTTCCGTAACGTCCTGCAAGTTCCAGCATTTCTTCCTGCAGTTCTTTAGAAAATTGTCCTTCTTTCAAACGCCATTTCCAGTTCTTTCCAAGTGTGGACGGCTGATTCATTCGTGCGGAATTATCAAGTCCCAGATAGTCCTGCATCGGTATGATACAAAGATCAGCTACACTCTGCATTACAAGGCAGATGAGATCATCGCACAGTTCTTTACCGGAATCATGGAAATTATTCAGATATTTACGAACCTGTCTGCGCTCCTGTGGTGTAATATCCTCAAGCCAGGAGATCAGCGTCTCATTGTCATGAGTTCCTGTATAAACCACGCAGTTTCTCGGATAATTATGCGGCAGATAATCACTTGCATTACCCGTATCGCGCTCGTCAAATGCAAACTCGATAACCTTCATATTCGGGTAGCCGCTTTCTTCGACCAGTCTTTTAACCGTGTCGGTCATATAACCGAGATCTTCTGCAATGATCTCACGGTGTCCGAGTTTTTCTGAAATCGTGCGGAACAGCTCGATTCCCGGGCCTTTTTCCCACCAGCCGTTCTCTGCTGTCTTATCACCGTACGGGATTGCATAATATTCATCAAATCCGCGGAAATGATCAATTCGCACTACATCATACAGACGGAAACAGTTTGCGATTCGTTTTACCCACCATTCATATCCGGAATTACGATGCACTTCCCAGTTGTACAGTGGATTTCCCCAGAGCTGTCCTGTTGCAGAAAATCCGTCCGGCGGGCAGCCTGCGACCTGTGTCGGACAGTTTTTTTCATCGAGTTTAAAGAGCCATGGATTTGCCCATGTGTCAGCACTGTCCATTGCCACATAGATCGGAATGTCACCGATGATCTGGATGCCTTTTTCATTTGCATAAGATTTGAGTTTCATCCACTGCTGGCGGAATTTGAACTGCATATACTCCTGAAATTCGATTTCAAAATACATTTCTTCTCTGTAATAATCGAGCGCATTCTGCCAGCGGAGACGGATGTCCTCAGCCCATTCACTCCACGGAATACCGCCGAAGCGTTTCTTCACTGCCATAAAAAGTGCATAATCTTTTAGCCACCATGCCTCTTCTTCCTGAAATCTGCGAAATTCCGAATCCATGTATACGTTACTGCGTTCATATGCTTTACGGAGCAAAATCATACGTCCTTCATATAATTTTGCATAATCTACACTTGTCTCGTCTGTTCCGAAATCCATGCTCTCACATTCTTTTTTTGTCAGGACGCCTTCTTTTATCAGTTCTTCCAGACTGATAAAATAGGGATTTCCTGCAAATGTGGAAAATGACTGATACGGAGAATCGCCGTAGCTTGTCGGACCAAGCGGCAGGATCTGCCAGTAACTCTGTCCTGCTTCTTTCAGCGCATCCACAAACTCATATGCTTTTTTGTCAAAGCAGCCGATTCCATATTTTGACGGCAGACTGCTGACCGGAAGCAGCACACCGCATTTTCTTTTCTTTGCCATTCTCATTCCTCCCATATGTTTTTTGTAAATGAGGAAAACCAGGCGATGTTTCACGCCCGGTAATCCTGCATTATCCGTTATAGTTATTTTGTCATATAGGAAGGTAAATCGTCAATGTTCATAATCGAGGGTTTATGTTAAATTTTAAAGATTTCCTCTTAATCCAGATGAAAAACAGGATGAAGATCCTTGCATACCGGACTGTTATCCGGATTAGTTTCCATAATATCTGCCATAAAATCCCACCATTTGCGGTTTATCTCTGTATCTGCACTCTCACTCCATTTTTTTTCATCTTCTATTTCTATATAGCCAAACAATGTGAGTGTTTCTTGGTCCAGAAAAATGGAATAATTTTTTCCGCCATATTCATGTATCATATCTTTCATTTCCGGCCAGAGCAGATTATGACGTCTCTTGTATTCCTGTTCCTGTCCTTCATACAATTTCATTGTAAATGCTTTGATCATATCCGTACCTCCTGCATTTTCCACCATAAAATTCAGGACTGCCGTAGTAGCAGTACAGCAGTCCTGTTTCCAAGGGTTATTTAAATTGTAATTAGCGCCTGATTAATAAACATCTTTCCATTCATCGATATTGGATGGATCAAATTTGAACGGAGAACCGAGAATAACTTCTGTACCGCCGTCAGATGCCTCTGTAACTTCATACTCACCGAGATCTCCTGCTGTAAATTTATCACCTGCTGCACCTGTAATCTCTTCATTTACAAGAGCTATGGATGTGTATGCACCCAGACGTCCTACATCTTCCGGATTCCACAGGAACATATACGGGCAGGAATGTGCATCATCATCACCAATGTACTCTGACATTTCAGAAGGAAGTCCGAGCCCTGTCAGTTTGCAGGAAGAACTATTATCCTGAAGGACTTTTGCAGCTGCTGCAATACCTACAGTTGTCGGCGCGCAGATAACTTTCAGATCCGGATATGTCTGCAGTAATGCCTGTGTAACATCTGTAGATTTCTGAGGTTCTATCAATATCTTGCTATATATTTGAAGGAGTTTTTATGCGAAATATATCGGCTCATAAATATATGGAAAAGCTGAATCTGACCTGAAGCGATGACTCGATTCGTTTTATTAATACGGCCACACCCAGAGCGCGCCAGACTTTTTTCTATGTGCAGGAAGTGGGGGATTTTTGTACTTCCTTCCCCTATTTCACTGAAAGAGAAAACCTGAACAGTTTCCTCATCATCTACACGCTTCATGGTAAGGGATTACTGAAATATCACGGCAGTAAGTATTCTCTGCATCCGGGAACTACCGCATACATAAACTGCATGGAACATCATCACTATGAATGTCTGCAAAACCAGAACTGGGAATTTTTGTGGCTTCATTTTAATGGTCCCTCCGCACTCGGCTACTATGAAGAATTTATGCGGAATAATTTTCATATTCTGGATTCTCTTGATCCTTTTTTTATGGAAAGTACCATGCGCAGAATCCTTTCTATTACGCAGCGAAAAGATATTCATTCAGAAATACTCTCGTCATATCTGATTACCGATATACTGACGCGTGTTCTGATTGAAAATGACACTGAAAATCTCAGTCTGGGTTTTATGCCTGCATACCTGAAAACAGTTTTAAAGGAAATTGATCAGCATTTTCAGGAACCCTTATCTCTTGAGTTCCTCGCCATCACAGCAGGTGTCAGCAAATATCACCTTGCCCGCGAATTCAAAAAATACCTCGGCATGCCACCTAATGAATATCTGATTGTCACCCGTCTGAATCATTCTAAAACCCTTTTAAAATATGAAGACCTTACGATCGAAGAAATTGCATATTCCTGTGGCTTCCATCAGGTAAGTCATTACATCAATCTCTTCAAAAAGCATGAAGGATGTACTCCCTTAAAATTCCACAGAGAATGGCACAGCAACGAGGCTGTCAAGCCTCCCGATGCACAGTAAGGAATCCTCCGGCAATAAAGAAATATCAAATGCATTTTACATCCAGATGTATAATAAACAAACCTCCTGTATACATTAACTTTAAGGTTTTCCGTAAATCTTAAAATCAATATATACACGGAGGTTTGTTATGAAAAAAAATGCTCATTCAAAATCTGACAGCTCTGCAAATCAGGAGGTCATTGACTCTTATGATTTTATGTCAAATGCCGCATCCTCTCAGGACTGTACCGGACTGATCCCGGCAGGACCAGTGGATGAAGAAGAACTGAAATCTTATGAAGCTGTATATCATTACCAGCCACCCAAAGTCGGCATAAAGAAATCCGAATGATTTCTGATTTTCTCTGTCCTGAAAAAAATCTACTTTATTAAAAAAGTATCCTCTCCGTATTGGAATCATCTTATCTCGACCACAAAAGAATAAACTTATTTTTCTGCTGCTTTTGCAGCGTATTCAGTTGTCACAAGATCTTCGTATAATACACGCTTGTTCAGTTCTCCGGAATCTTCAAGAATATCCTCCAGAAGTTCGAAGCTTTCTTTTTCAAAAATCAGGTCAGCTTTCCAGGTATCCTGCTCATAATAACGTTTCACGATCGTCGTGACTATGTCGAGATCTGTTTCCGCAAACTGCGGTGCAATGACTTCGGCAATCTCTTCCGGTGTGTGGCTCTGCACATATTCCATGCCTTTTTGGAGCGCATTGGTAAATTTCTGGATGATTTCCGGATTCTTTTCCATATAACTGGTCTTCGCACTGTAAGAAGTGTACGGCACATAACCAGAATCTACTCCCAGCGAGGCAACTACATATCCGGCACCCTCTTTCTCCAGTGCCGTTGCAGATGGCTCAAATTCAACGGTAAAATCAGCCGATTTATCTCCTGTAAAAGCGGCCGCTGTCGAGCCGAAATCAATGCTCTGATCAATCGTCAAATCTTTCTGCGGATCAAGACCGTTTTTGCGGAGAATGTATTCAAATACCATTTCCGGCATGCCACCTGTCGTCACTAATACCATGTAAATAATCATCTGCTAGCTGTTTCGCAGTGGTTTCTGCTGATACATCCGGCAGATAGTCTTTGGTAAGCTGCGTGATTTCTTCTTTTGACTTTACAATATTGTATGGCTTCAATGGATTATCTGTGGCTTCAAGAATTCCAAGTTCCTTCATCAGCTCAATATATGGAAGGATACTCTGTTTTGTTTTCTTGAATCCCAGATCAGTAATATGCTCTGACAGATATTTTGCAGAAGAAAATCCACGTTCATCCTCAGCAATCAGTTTCATCACAATCGCAATCATGGTATTTTCTCTTCGGTTCATTTCATCAGCAGGACTGTAACTAATCAGATTAGACAAGCCGTATTTCAGTGTAATTTCCGGCATCCCGTCTTCGTCCACTACGATTTTTTCAATCAGAAGTTCAATGTCTCTTCGGTCAAGGCTGCCTCCTGCAATGATTTTATCTACCACCTCAAGAGCATTTTTTAGTTTATCCTTTACATCAGGCGTTTCTATGGCAGTTTCATTCAGTTCTTTTATCTGCATTTCCAGACCATGAATCTGAGCAAATAAGTCTTTCTGCATGGAATCATACGTTTCGTTGATTAAATCTTCATTTCCTGCAGCGACAGCCAGATCTTTTACTTTTTGGGTAAGCAGAACTTTCAGTTGACTTTTTCGCTCATTGATAGTTGTGTGCAGTTCCTGCCGTTTTTCCGCTATTGTTTTTTTCTCTGCTTCAAAATCCTTTAAATCATAAGTGGAAATAACTTCACAGAGAGCATTTCGACACATCTTGATATAAGTCAGAACATCTTCCATCAGATCATCTTCTTCAATTAAATGTGCCTTGGAGCAATAACGTCTGCCTTTGGTGTTATAAGTGGTACAGATGTAATATTTCCGTTCCTTGCTGGAAGTTTTGCGTTTAATTGGTGTAAGGCGGCTGCCACAGTCTTTACAGAACAGGCAACTGCCAAAAGGATTCGGAATCTCTGAGCCAAGCCACTGCCCCCGGCTTCCCCGATAATTGGTACGGTTACGTTTTTCCTTTAATTCCTGTACCAACGCAAAGGTAGCCTTATCAATAATTGCCGGGTGATGATTCTCAAAAATACATTGTTCTTCCTTTGGCACACGTTTATCTTTTCCATGAACCGTATTTCTTGCACGTTTTTTCAAACGAAAAGTACCAATGTAAAAATCATTATCCAGTATTTCTTTTATCATAGCATCAGACCATTTAGAAGCTACCTGTCTTTTAGACAGTCTGCCTTCTTCTATTTCACGTTCACGCTGTATCATAGAGGGAGTGGGTGCGCCCTGTTCGGTCAGATACGTGGCAATCTTGCGGTAGCCGGAACCGGAAAGATATAAGTCATAAATTTGTTTAATATATTCTGCTTCTTTTGGTACGATTTCCAGAACAGTCTTATCTTTTTCATTGCGGCGATAGCCAAACGGCGGTCTTGTAATCAGTGTTCCCTCTTTCTGTCTGGCTCCTATGGCACGCTTGATTTTTTTACTGGTGTCTTTGACATATCGTTCATTAAACCATGTCTTAATACCAATCGTATCGTCACTGGAATCCATAGAATCATAATTATCGTCAATCACAACCAGATGCTTGCCACGTTCCTGAAATTCATCCAGAAGCAGCAGAACCTTTGCATTGTGTCTGCCAAGACGTGAAAAGTCTTTGACATATACGGTATCAATATCTTTATCCAGATCAGCCATCATCTGCTGAAATCCCGGTCTGTCAAAGATATAGCCGGAAATGCCATCATCTTCATACCAGCGGTCAATAACCATACCATGATCTGCTGCATACTGGTTGATAATCAGCTTTTGATTTTCTATGGAAACATAATTCCTTTTATCATCGTCTCTGGAGAGACGGACGTATCCTGCATTCATAGATGTTCCTTTCTTTGAATGTAAATATATTTATTAAGCACTATGTAATTATATTATATATCTAAAATTAAAAAATGTATATAACAAAATTTTAGGATTCTTAGAAACAGATAGTGTTAGATGCGTTTGTTTGATTGCGGAAACATGTAGAATTTGATATAATTTTAAAAATAGCAATTTAAGGAGATAGTTATGGCTTTTGATTTTAAGAAAGAATATAAAGAGTTTTATATGCCTAAAAATAAACCAGCGATTGTAACTGTTCCTAAAGCAAATTATATTGCAGTCAGAGGAACGGGTAATCCAAACGAAGAAGGTGGGGCATACCAGCAGGCAATTAGTGTATTATATGCAGTTGCATATACTTTGAGAATGAGTTACAAAACAGATTATAAAATTGAAGGTTTTTTTGAATATGTAGTTCCACCACTCGAAGGATTTTGGTGGCAGGAAAATATACATGGTATAAACTATGCTGATAAAGATTCATTTAATTGGATTTCAGTTATTCGACTGCCTGATTTTATAAATCAAAAAAATTTTGAATGGGCAGTTGAAACAGCGACTAAAAAGAAAAAAATCGATTGTTCATCGGCAGAGTTTTTGACTATTGATGAGGGATTGTGTGTTCAAATAATGCATTTGGGAGCATTTGATGATGAACCTGCAACTGTTGCACTTATGGATGCGTATTTGGAGCAGAATGGATATGTTAATGATATGAATATGGAAAGATTACATCATGAAATATATCTGTCTGATGCAAGAAAGGTTGCTCCGGAAAAATGGAAAACTGTTATTAGACATCCTATAAGAAAGATTTAGATAACTTCCAGTTCG
Organism: Blautia sp. Marseille-P3087; assembly: GCF_900120195.1. GTDB lineage: Bacteria > Bacillota > Clostridia > Lachnospirales > Lachnospiraceae > Blautia_A. The sequence continues at coordinate 2,911,319 of NZ_LT635539.1, read as the reverse complement.
TATAATTAAAACACTGGTTAAATTATACACTATCCCAGTGATTTTTAATCAGTGCTTTGATTCCATCATGAATATTGGTGTTTGAATTCCCATCCAGAAATGTGACAACTCGAAAGCCGATATTCGCATATTTCTTGCGTTCAGCTTCAAATTCTTCCTGTGAAGAAAAATCATCACGCCAGAGATAATACGTTGGCTTACGCAAGGCTATCACATCCTTTCTGTTAATTTTTCTATAACTATCATATAAAAAGTGGACAGTTTTCGTGTCTGTCCACTTTAAAATAATTTTACCGTTCACGATCTGAATGGTTTAATTGTCCTCGTTTTGCCAGGTCCAGTATTTCTGGTGGAATACGTCCCATCAGCTTCTGGAGATTTTCATAATCGGCTCTGAGTCTGGCATCATCCATTTTCTTTCGTATACTGCTGGACGTTGCTTCTTTTACCTGTCTGCTTAAATCCTGTGTCTGCCTTTTTAATGATACATTATCTGACTTTAAGGAACTAATCGTCTTATCATATTTGCGAACCTGTGTCTGAAAGTTCTCCATTGCAAGAAAGAATTTCTGTAAAAGTTCCACTGCTTTGTCTGTATTTTTACCAGCATTAAAGAGATTTGTGTTTTCTAGTAAATCTGTAATCTGTTTAGCCTGCCGAGTAAGATATGCTGCTTCTTTAAAAAGTCGTGGCGGAATATGTTCACGCCCGGTCATGCTGGCAGCTTCTCCACGTTCCAGATCTGGATATTTTTCTACCATGTGTTTCCAGAACTCATCTTGCCACCAGGTCAGCTTTTTCTTATTTCCAAGAATCTCTTTTGCACAAAGTCTTCCATCCTGAGTTATCGGGACAAAAGAAAGGTGCATATGTGGAGTTTTCTCGTCCATATGCACCACAGTCCGAATAGATTTGCAACAAACTGGATCACATCTCCGGTAGCACCACAGCCAAAGCAGTAGTAATAAGTTGTGTTTAGTTTCATACTTGGGTAATGGTCATTATGAAATAGGCAACAGATCATGTTGTTTCTTCCAATTTTCATGCCATAATATTCGGCAGCCTGTCCGACTGTTACAGTTTCTTTTATTGTTTCAAATAATCTCATTCTATTTTCCTCCTGATTTAAGTTTGAATTTAAAGCTGTGCCGTTTTATCCAGTTCCTTTCCTGACAGGCAACCCTTCTCGGCGCTGTGTCGTCTCTTTGTGAGCGCTCTTTTCTGATCAGAAAATCGTGGCGGTTTATAAAGTTCCGGAACGGTCATTTAGTTTTCAAGGTTCTGTCTGATCGATCATGTTGACAGTTTAGCATGAAAAAATCGCACCCCTGATTTATTCACGTACAATGAAAATCACGAATACGATTTGATAAAAAATTGCAAATTTGCACAGGCACAGATATAATGGAAGTAGTTTAGGAGGTGACGAAACAATGGGAAAATCTGATTTAATAGAAGATGAAACAAGTCTTGCATACCGATTGAGTAATTTGCGGAAAGACCATGATTTAAGCCAAAAACAGTTGGCTGATCAGCTTCATGTGACTCATTCACAAATCAGTCGTATAGAGAGCGGTGAAACAAAAAATCCTAATATAAGCATTGTAATAGATGCCGCCAGGTTTTTTCATGTTTCTACTGATTATCTGCTTGGAATCACTCAGATTACTTCACCCAAAAGTTATGATATATCAGAACTTAGACTGTCGGAAGAAGCGGTAACGAGACTGATTACCAGAAGAATAGATGTAGATATTTTAAACCGATTATTGGAACATGAACATTTTCCAAAATTATGTATTATGATTCGGAATTATTTTGATGATACCATTGCTGAGGGTATAATGGCACGAAATAAGGTCATTAATTTGGCTGTTGATCAACTGACTGATCTGATGACTGCAGAACCCTCAAAAAGAAAAGAGATTATAAAAGATAAGCAGTTTTTAAGCTCACAAAAATTAGGTGCGAATGAAGCGGATATCGAAAAAATCAAGATTCAGTTTATGGCAATATTACGTGATGTTAAATCTGGTATACAGAAAAAAGAACCAACAAAAACGGTTGCTACAGCCGAAGCGGTACAGATGATTCGGGACGCATTGCCTGATAAGCCGGCTTCTGATATTACAAGTACTGACGTAGCAAATGCAGTAGCGTTTTATATGGGACAGACAACAAATCTGACTGATGAAGGTCTTGCAATGGTACAGAATTTGGCAAAATATATCTGTAACAATAGTGTATCTGAGAAAAATTCAGAGGATGGCTAACGGAAGTATGGATATACCTTTCTTTAAATGTGGCATCGTCTGAATAACAGCATTGTCATGCTAATATGCAGACTCAGTTCTGTTCTTTCAGGCAACTCCTTTACGGAGTACCTTGCAGCACAGAATGCCGGGAATTTTGGATAATCGCAAGGATATAGAATTTCTTCCCGGCAGCCACAATTTCATAAAGGTATAACACACTAGACTTTCCTGACGGAAAATCGTGTGCCAACAGGGATGCTACTCGCCCCTATTGGATGACCCAGAGTAAAATAGAAAAGGAAGAATATGAAATATAAAATCAAACAAGCTTGGAAAAGTATTAAAATATATACTAGTTTACCTCATATTTGGGTATTCGGAATAATATTAATCCTTTCAATAATAGCATGTATATGTTCTGTTATATATATGAAAACTAATACTTTTCTATCATCTATATTTGCAAATATTTTTGCCGGATTAGTAACTGGCGTGGTTATTAGCTTGATTTCCACGATAAAATCAATTACACTATATCGAACTGTATGTTTAATTGAATGGCTAACTTCATTACAAAAAGACTTGTTAGAGTATATAGAAATGTACCAAAAGATGATTCTCAAAAATCAGAGTGATTTTGTTGACGAGGAAGTATTTTATAATCACATTTATGATACATTATGTTGTGGAAATAATATAAATGTGAAAATAAGTCAGGGAAGATTTGATTATTCTCTGCCATTCAATTCATATAAATATATAAAAGACAAATTAGAATATGATGCTGAAAATTGTTCCGAAAAAAACGAAAAATTGAGAGATAAAATCCTGATACTGGATTTAAACAATATTACATCTAATGAACTAAGAGAATTATTCAAGGATATGGACAAAGAATTAACATGTTTAAACCATAAAGTTTTAAGACACATCACACAGTTAGAAGCAAGAAAAAGGGCAATAAATGTTTCAATTATGTAAATAGTAACATATTTAATAAAAATAATTTTTACTTGCAAAAGGGAGGTATAACAATGAAAATTGAACTTGGACAAGTTCAAAGAATGTTGGAATGGCTAAAAACCAAACTATATTTAGATTCTATTGCACAAAATGCCCGTTCCAGAGCCATAAAAAGAGGACAGGTATATCGTTGCAATTTCGGCTGTGGAATTGGAAGTGAAATGCAAAAGGAGAGGCCAGCGGTTATTATTCAAAATGACGTTGCTAACTCCCGTTCTGGTAACACTATTGTAATTCCAATTACACATGATACCAGTACTTTACCTTGTGTAGCAAATATTACACCGCAGACAGATGTAGCAGGTAATATTATTCTTGATGGTCAGGCAAACACATCCAATATGATGTGTGTCAGCAAAGCAAGATTAGGTGATCTTGTAGGCTCTTTGCCAAAAACAGATATGAAAAAAATTGATGAAGCGATTGCTAAAACAGTCGGTCTTATGGGATATTACTCTGATCTAAACAAACGATTGAATGATAAATTGCAATATATTTCAAAAATAAAAGAAGAACGAAATAAGGCACAAGACGAACTTGCTGAACTAAGGAAAATTCTTGAATTGTCAGATGATATTTCCTTGACAGAACATATTACAAAGATAAAAATAAATATTGACAAGGAGTAAGTGAACCAGTATTATATAAGTACAAAGAAGTCTTTTTCCGGAGTGAGAAAGATATTATTACTTATTCAAAGGAAAGGGGCTCTGGATGAGTTCCTTTTTACATTTCATAAAATTTGGTTTTATAACATATACTATGAACACAAAGTAGCTCTGGATAGGATATTCGGAGTTGTAAAACGGCGGAAATATCATTACTGGTATTTCCGCCACTTCTTTTATAGATTCTTCGCACTATTCATCCCATCCACCCAGTTACACAGAATCACAATCGTCTCATAATTTACATTGATATATGTACGCCACCCTTACGTCCACCAAGAACTTTCTTTCCCTTCAAATCTTCCCACTTAAAGTCCTGCATTTTCTCTCTTGCCACAAGGAAATTTCCTGCACGCTGAGTAAGCTGTGCGAAGTTCACCGCCGGGTCGGTTGCCCCTTCCTGATATGCATAAATCGACGCTTCCGCTCCCATGAATCCGATATCTGCCTCGCCTGAAATCAGAGCTGTCAATACTTTATCAGCTCCAAATCCTGTCACCAGTGTCAGGTCAAGTCCTTCTTCCGTAAAATATCCCTCTTCAATCGCCACATACTGCGGTGCATAAAAAATCGAATGAGCCACTTCATTTAAAGTGACTTTTGTAAGTTTCTCTTCTCCGTCTTTTTTTGCGGCAAAAGCCGTCATCGGCAGTGCAGTCACCGTCAGAACAATCGCTGCCGCCAGTGAGATCCATTTCTTATTTTTCATGTGGAGACTCCTTTACAGACTTCTTCTGTTAGCATATGCAGAAAACAGAGAAACGTTCTCGATACAATATTTCATTGCACAGACCTGAATGATTTATTTTGAGAGGATGATCAAGATGACGATTCTACGGATGATGATTGAGTCTTCTATCTCTGATTGTATGTTTTCGGATTACACCCGAATCTTTTCCGGAAGGCGCTGGCGAATCGGCTGGGATTACTGAAACCCACCATCTCTGCGATCTGTGTCATGGAGTACTGGCCGCTCTGTACCAGTGGTAAGCTTTTGTCCGCCCGGTATTCTTCCAGATATCCGGTAATTGTTTTTCCTGTCATTTTTTTGAACAGACGGCAGCACACTTCTCTGGACATGTGTATCTGATCTGCCAGCTCCTGCAGGGAGATCACAGATTCAAAATGTGTATTAAGATAACTCAGCATTTTTTCCAGCCGTTCCAGCTCCTGCTGATTCGGCGGAACAAATTTTGTCAGCTCCCTCTGATGATCAGACAGAATCATACTGAATGCTTCACACAGAAGTCCTCTGATCTTCAGTTCATAGCAAAATGGTTTCTGGTCAAACACTTCTTCTACCTGATTCAGTTTCTCAAGGATTTCTTTTCCATTTTCGTCCGAAGCAGTCAGGTGAATACAGGGCACTGCAGAGTTCTGCAAAAAAGGCCTGAAACAGTTTCTCTCAATATCACTTCCAAAGTCCCCATACAGAAAATCCGGCCTCACAAGAATCGTATTATATCTAACATGTTCATTTACTGGTGAATTGCAGCTATGAGGTACGTTTCTGTTCAGAAGGAAGCCGTCACCCGGCCTGACGCTGTAGCTTTTCTGATAAACCTGAAAAACAGCCATACCCTCTCTCAGAAGATTTATTTCCAGATCATCATGCCAGTGGATCGGTACAGTCTTTCCCTCAAACGCCCACAGATCATCATGGCTTACCGTCATGGGAAAAGTTTCTGTTCCATGTTTTGAGAGTTCTCTTCTGGTATCATCCATCAGGATTTTTCTTTTTGCCATTTCATATTTCTCCGAATTTTGCAATTTATGTATAATTTTATCTGCAATATTTTTTAATTATCATACTCAACTTTCCAAATTTTGTAAAGATTTTCATTCCTCTGCATCCCCAAATCTCTTCTTTTTATCCTCCATACAAAATCAATATCTGTATCATATACAACAATACCGGAATCGTATTTTGATTTCATTTTCTTTATAATGAGGCGTGCAGTAAAAAAGCATGTACTACTAAGGAGGTTCTTAATATTATGTCCGGAACAAAGTCTAAAGAAATGGATCTTACCGTTGGAAGTCCATTCTGGTCTTTACTAAAATTCGCAATTCCCGTAATTCTGGGTAATCTATTTCAGCTCTTTTATACACTTGCTGACTCTGTGATCGTCGGTAAAACACTGGGGGCAAATTCCCTTGCGGCAGTCGGCTCCACCAGCATTATCATTTATTTTGTCTTTTGTTTTATCAATGGTTTTACAGGTGGTTTCGGCATCTGTCTCGGCCAGCGCTGTGGCGCAAAAGATGAAAAAGGAATGCGAAAAAGCGTTGCCGCTTCCACGCTGCTCAGCATCATTTTTACAATTGTGCTGACGCTGATCTGCTGCCTCCTGGCTCATCAGATTCTTCGGTGGATGCAGATTCCTTCTGATATTTCCGGTGAAGCCTATGACTATATGTTTGTGGTACTTCTCGGAACAGGTGCAACTGTTTTTTACAATATGATTTCCAACATGCTACGTGCACTGGGCGACAGTAAAACACCGCTCTACTTCCTGGTATTCTCCTCTGTATTGAACATTTTTCTTGATGTTCTGTTTATTGTACCTTTACACATGGGAGTAGCAGGTGCTGCATGGGCTACAATTTTGTCCCAGTTTCTCTCAGCAGTACTCAGTCTCATCGTCGGACTGAAAAATTTCCCGATACTGCATCTGCGCCGTGAAGATTTCCATGATCTGAACGACACGATCAGTCTTCATCTGAAAACCGGATTTCCTATGGGCTTCCAGATGTCTGTCATGTGTATCGGACAGCTCGCAATGCAGACTGTCGTAAACTCCCTCGGAACTGCTGCCGTAGCCGGATATACTGCTGCCTCTAAAGCAGATCAGCTTTCCGTACTTGTAAATAACGCAATGATGACAGCCATCTCCAACTATGTTGCCCAGAACTTCGGTGCAGGCAAAAAGGACCGTATCCGTCAGGGCGTTCGCGCATCTCTGATCCAGACCGAAGGCTTCAACCTTCTTATGTGTATCGGCATCCTGCTTCTTCGCCACCCGATTGTGCGGATGTTCCTCTCTGATCCGACAGTCGAAATCTATCATTACTCCGATGCGTATCTGACGATCGTGGCTCCTTTCTATTTTATCCTGGGGCTGCTGGCAGTTTACCGAACCTCGATCCAGAGTATGCAGAATGGACGCGCTCCTTTCGCGGCATGTATGATCGAACTCGTCATGCGTATTGCAGCGACCATCGGACTTTCCGGTATCATCGGCTATACCTCCGTATGCATTGCCAGCCCACTTGCGTGGTTCGGTGCCTGCGCACTTCTGATTCCCGTATACTATCGGATGATGAAAAGGCCATTAGCATCTGCAAGTTAGACAATATATTTTATTTCGTAATAATTGTTATTGTTCGCTCCGTTCACAGCAAACTTGGTTAAAATCCATTCCATATCATCACTTGCCAGCCAAAGCCTTATCTTCTATAATATCTTTATGATAACTCCCATCTGGTTTCGGCAGAGTGACAAACCTACCCGGGCTTTTCGTCAATCTGTCAAGAAACCTCCGAAATCTTTGTAAGGTTCAACTCTGGATTCCTCCGGGAAATTCCAGTATACTGATAACAGTTCAAAACATGAGCAAAACTTACTTAATATTTTGGAGGGAAAAATAATGGCAAGTTTATCTTTACAGCACATTAATAAAACATATCCAAACGGTTTCGAAGCCGTTAAAGACTTCAATCTTGAAATCGAAGACAAAGAATTCATCATTTTCGTAGGACCTTCCGGATGTGGTAAATCTACTACACTTCGTATGGTAGCCGGACTGGAAGAAATCACCAGCGGTACCTTAAAGATCGGTGACAAAGTTATGAACGATGTAGAGCCGAAAGACCGTGACATCGCAATGGTATTCCAGAACTACGCTCTGTATCCTCATATGACCGTATATGATAACATGGCATTCGGACTGAAACTTCGTAAAGTTCCGAAAGCTGAGATCGACAAAGCAGTTCGTGAAGCTGCAAGAATCCTTGACCTTGAGAAACTTCTTGATCGTAAACCGAAGGCTCTTTCCGGTGGACAGAGACAGCGTGTTGCTATGGGACGTGCAATCGTTCGTAATCCTAAGGTATTCCTTATGGATGAACCGCTCTCCAACCTGGATGCAAAACTTCGTGTACAGATGCGTATCGAGATTTCCAAAATCCATCAGAGACTGGGTGCTACTATCATCTACGTAACACATGACCAGACAGAGGCTATGACTCTTGGTACCAGAATCGTTGTTATGAAAGACGGTGTTGTTCAGCAGGTTGATACACCTCAGAACCTCTATCAGAAACCGGGCAACCTCTTTGTTGCAGGATTCATGGGATCTCCGCAGATGAACTTCCTTGATGCCCAGATCAAAGAAAAAGGTTCCGACATTGTTGCAGTTATCGGAAGTGATGAACTCGTTATCCCGGCAGCTAAAGCTAAAGCACTCAAAGATGGCGGTTATGTAGGAAAGACCGTTGTTATGGGTATCCGTCCGGAAGACGTTGCAGATACACCGAACGGCTCCATGTCTTCTACCGTTAAAGTTTACGAGCTTCTTGGCGCAGAAGTATTCCTGTACTTCGATGTGAACGGTACACAGATCACAGCTCGTGTTGATCCAGGTACAAAAGCAAAAACAGGTGATCCGGTTAAATTCGATTTCAACATGGAAAAAACACATTTCTTTGATAAAGATACAGAACTGGTTATCACTAACTAAGATTCAATCAGAATATCAGACCCGGGGCAGTTTACCCCGGGTCTTTTTTTCAGAAAGGATGATTTGATTTCATGTCTGTACAACGTACACTTCAAAAATATATGGATAACTGGAAACGCATCAGCCATCTCGACTTCTGCCTGCTTCTGGAGGACAATTCCGTTTTCGTTACGACCTGCGAAAAAAGACTTCCATCCGCAGCAAAACTTGATGACTTCCGCCAGAGCACCGCACTCTGTCTGGCCAATACAACCTGCTGCCTGTACAAAATTACCGAAAAGAGCGATGTTCCCTATCTTCTCGTCGTATGGGGAAGCGATGCTTCTGTCTCAACGATTGGTGAACTGGCTGTCTGCCAGATTCAAAGCATCCTGGAAGGTTTTTCCGAAAAAAATGACAAAAACTCTTTTATGCAGAAACTGCTTCTGGGAAACTATACAGAAGTAGAGGCTTTTAACCGTGCGCGCAAACTGCACATTTCCACCACTGCACGCAGGGCAGTCTTCCTCGTTACAACCAGACAGTCGCAGGATGAACATGCCCTGGCAACGATTAAAAATATCTTTTCTGCACGCACGCACGATTTTATCACTGCGATCGATGACAGTGGCATCATCATTGTTCGTGAACTTTCTTCTACGGAAACTTATGAAAATCTCGAAGATACCGCTCATATGCTGGTTGATATGCTCGGCGCAGAGGCCATGACACAGGCATGGGTTGCCTACAGCAATACCGCCGACGATCTCCGTGAACTTTCCAGTGCATATAAAGAAGCACGCACAGCACTCGAAATCGGTAAGATCTTTTATGCTGAACGTGCTGTATTCGGATATCGTACCCTTGGTATCGGGCGTCTGATCTACCAGCTCCCTGTCTCCATCTGTGAGATGTTCATCGAAGAAATCTTCGGTGATGAGTCGCTTGATTCCATCGACGGTGAGACGCTGGCGATCATCCGCACTTTCTTTGAAAATAACCTGAATCTCTCCGAAACATCCAGACAGCTCTACGTACATCGCAACACGCTTGTCTACCGCTTCGAAAAGATTCAGAAAAAATTCGGTCTCGACCTCCGTACTTTCGAAGATGCAATGACCTTCAAACTGGCTATGCTTGTTGCCGGTTATCTGAAATCAAAATCACTTCAGTAACATCAGATGCTCCGGCGGCAGATACAGATATGGCGGCAGATTTTTTTCATGTGGATCCCGGAAGTTTTCTTTCGGGCGCATCCACCAGAGGGCTGCTCCTTCTTCCATTCCCGGATTTCTGACCAGATACTGATGTTCAAATGTTGTTTCCACATATTCCGCTGCCTCAAAGACAATACAGTTTTTACCTGCTTCCTGCACCGGTTGGATCCAGTGTCCGCGGATAGCAACATGCGTCATATCTGCTTTCACCTTCTGTGCAGTATGGAGTGATACACCCCAGTCAAGTGCAAACACTTCATGATCTCCCATTCTCTCAATCCTTGAACTGTTTTTGCAGCCGGTCAGTCTGGAGGCTTCCAGAAGCTGTGGCTGTTCAAATAAATCTCTTGTATTTCCGAAAATCAATGTCTTTCCTTCTCTTAAAAGCATCAATTCATTACAAAAACGAAATGCCTCATCTCTGCTGTGCGTCACCATCAGCATATCTCCCTGATACTGTTGCAGAAATTCCTGCATATCTTTCTGTAAAACATCCTTCAGATATCCATCCAATGCCGAAAATGGCTCATCCAAAAGGATCATTTCCGGTTCTCCGATCATCATTCGGGCAAGTGCTACTCGCTGCTGCTGCCCTCCGGAAAGCTGTGCCGGATAACGGTTATCCAGCCCATCAAGCTGATATCTCTTCAGATAGTCACGTACCTTTTCTTCTTTTTGTGATTTTTCTCCACGATAGCCGCAGAGAATATTGTCTTTGACCGTCATTGTCGGAAACAATGCATAATTCTGAAATAGATAACCGATCCGCCGCTCCTGTGGTTTCAGATTTATTTTCTTCTCAGAGTCAAACACCGTTCTTCCATTGATTACAATTTTTCCCTTATCCGGAGTTTCGATCCCGGCGATACAGCGGAGCGTCATACTTTTTCCGCTTCCGGAAGCTCCGAGGATTCCGGTTGACGAAGTAGTGCTCTCAAACGCTGTCTTAAGAGAAAATCCTTTAAAATTTTTTTCTATATTTACCTGTATTGCCATCAGATCCACCTTCTGCTCTTCATGCCTCTGCCTGAGACAATATTTATCAGTGCCACGATCACAAACGATATCAGAACAATCACCACAACCCAGAAACCTGCCACATCATAATTTCCTGCTGCTGTTTCCGCCGCAATCGCAACGGATACGGTACGTGTCTTACCGAGGATATTCCCCGCCAGCATAGAAGTTGCACCATATTCACCGATTGCTCTCGCAAAGGCAAGAACGGTACCGGATGCAATGCCAGGTGCTGCTGCCGGAACGATAACCTTCCAGAAAATTCTGCGGTCACTCATACCAAGAGTCTGACCTGCATAAATGAGGTTTACATCCACCTGCTCAAATGCGGCACGTGCGTTGCGGTACATCAGTGGAAAAGCAATGACTGCTGCTGCGATCACGCAGCCTTTCCATGTCTGAATGACCTTGAAATCAAAGCTTTCCAGTAGCAACTTACCGAACGGTCTGCGCAGACTGAAGATCAGCAGAAGAAAAAATCCTGCCACTGTTGGTGGAAGGACAAGTGGCATCGTAAAAATACCATCCAGAATTGCTCTTGATACCGCTTTCAGTTTCATGATTTTTCTTGCACAGAAAATCCCCAGAAAAAAGGCAATAACCGTCGCCACAAAACCGGTTTTTAAGGAGATCCACAGTGGACTCCAGTTAATTTCCTGTATAAATTCCATCATTCTTTCTAATTCCCCTGTATGCACCAAAAGGGGCTGACATATCTGTCGCCCCTTTTGTATGTAATTTTGATTATTTTGTTTCTTCTGTTGCTTCAGTTTCCTCTGCAGTATCTGCATCAGTTTCCTCTGCAGTATCTGCATCAGTTTCTTCTGCAGCTTCTTTCTCATCCTCTGCTTTGTACTGTGCAAATCCATATTCTTCGAATACTTTCATTGCACCATCTGTCTGAAGATATTCTAAGAAAGCTTTTGCTGCTGCAGATTCGGAATCAGATGCTTCAGAATCAACGATAAGCCCTGCCGGATAGAGAACCGGTGTTTCCAGAGAACCAGCCGGCGCTTCTGCGATAATATCTACTTTGTCGGCAACGGAAGCTGCATCTGTTGCATAAACAACACCGATCTCGTTGCTTCCCTCACTTACAGATGCAAGTACTTCCGTAACGTTCTTTCCTTCATTGATCTCCATCTTGTTGATATCATCTTCAATACCAAGATTCTTAAAGATTTCACGGGAGTACTGCCCAACCGGAACATCCTCTCCTGCAAGAGCGATATTCTCTGCATCTGTGATGTTTTCGAATCCGGTAACCTTTGTCTCGCCATCCTTTGGTTTGATCAGAACGACTTTGTTTTCAAGAAGATCTACAACTGAATCTTTGTCTGCAAGTTCTTCGTCTACAAGCGCATCCATCTGCTTGGTAGCTGCGGAAAAGAAGACGTCACATCTTGAGCCTTCTTCAATCTGTGTCTGAAGTGTTCCTGAACTGTCTGCATTGAAGAGAATATTTACATCCGGATATTCCTTATTGAAATCCTTCTGGATATCTTCCATTGCATTGCTTAAGCTTGCTGCAATAAATACATAAAGATCACCACTTGCATCCTCTGCGGCTGCTGCCTGTACACTGCCTGCACTCATACCTGCTGCCATAGCACCAGCCAGCATGATCGTCATAATTTTTTTCTTCATGATAAATCTCCCTCCTTTTCTGTACTCTTTCCAGTAATTTCATCACTGCGTTGATAATATTTTAACGGTACAGAAAATTTCCGTCAATTTATCCGACTTATTTTGCAATAGAACTTACCAATAAATCTTAAAGAAATTTTTATAGATTAATAATTCCAGTCGCCGCCCTCTTCATCGGTGTCATAACCTTCGTCTACATAATCATCGTAGGAAGAACCGTCAGAGCTTCCATCATCATAGGAGGAATCGTCATAACTGCCATCATCGTAATTACTGTCGTCATAGCTGCCGTCATCGTAGCTTCCGTCATCAGAACTGTCATCAGAACTGTCATAGCTGCTGTCGTCATAACTGTCATCATAGCTGCTGTCATCATAACTTGTATCCTCAGAACTATCGTCAGAGGAAGATGTCTGCTGTGAATTTTCCTTTGTATCTTTTTCTTTCTTTTCAGAAAGACTCATATAACGAAGATATGCAACGGAACTCTCTTCGTCGTAAGCAAGAGAAGCTTTTTCCATATCGCCAAGGTTTACACTGTAGATCTGGTATGCATCACCGGATGCAGTCACAATCTTCATATCATACAGAGCAGATGCACCGGAAGTATCTGTTGTTGAATCTGTGCTTTCTTCACTGCTGTCTGATGCGGAAGAAGAATCTGCTGTGTAATACATCTGCACCTGTTCTGCCGCCTTTACAGAAGATTCTGACGGAATCAGGTTTTTGCCCCAGTCTTCTCCGCCGGATGTCATCAGATAGATTTCTCTGATATCGTTCTGAAGACTGTTGGTCAGGTAGATATATTTTGCCTGAGATGTTTTTACACCAATTACCTTCGGTGCCGGTGTAGAGGTCGGTACCGGTGTGACTGTTACCGGAACTTCTGTAGGTGTCGGAGTTGCTGCCGGTGTCGGAGTTACCTCAACGACAGATCCCTTTGAGCCGCATCCTGCAAGAGCAAGGATCATTGTCATTCCAAGAACGGCGATGATATGTTTTGCTTTCATTATTTCCATCCTTTCCGGTCTATGCTAGACCGTTGATACATTTTCTTGTTTATAAAATCACAGACATTATCCCACGTAATCCGCAAAAAGTCAAATTTTCAGCTTTATCAGAGGAAGTATGTCTCGGGATTTTGTCATATTCATGACAAGACACCTCGCGGAATATTACCTGTGAACAGCAACCGCAAAATAACCCAGCACAAGGATACCAAGGACAATTCGATACCAGCCAAATGCTTTAAAGTCATGTTTCTTAATGTAACCCATCAGGAATTTGATTGCGATAATGGATACAAAAAATGCAACAACAACGCCTGTCACCAGTGTCAAAATCTCTGCCGGTGTGAAAGCGAAACCAAATTTTACAAGTTTCAAAAGGCTCGCACCAAACATTACCGGAATCGCCAGGAAAAAGGTAAACTCTGCTGCTACAGTTCTTGAAGTTCCCACAAGGATTCCTCCGATGATCGTGGAGCCTGAACGTGAAGTTCCCGGAATAACAGAAAGTACCTGAAAGATACCGATCTTGAATGCGGTACCAAAACTTAAATCTTCAAGGGAAGTACATACCGGTTTTCTTCTTTTATTGTAGTTCTCTACCAGAATGAAGATTACACCATATACGATCAGGGCAATTGCAACCACTATATAATTGTTGAATTTTTCTTCGATAATATCATTAAACGGAAGTGCGATCACGATTGTCGGAATGCATGCCACAAGAATCTTGAACCACAGGATCCATTTGGTTTTGTCACAGAATTTTTCGACAAACGTCATCGCCACACGAGATACCGGATTCATGCGATTAAGTTCTTTACGTTTTTTCGTGGAAATCTCTCTTATATAAAATGGCCACAATTTACTCCAGTATAAAACAACAACTGCAAGAATCGCACCAAGCTGAATCACAACAAGGAAAAATTCCTTAAACTGCGGTGTCATTTCCATCTTGATAAATTCATCAACAAGAATCATATGTCCGGTACTGCTGATTGGAAGCCATTCCGTAATACCCTCGACGATTCCGAGTATCACAACTTTTATAAATTCCAGAACACTCATTTTTCTTTCCTTTCTCTTTCTTATTTTCTTTATGATATCTTAGAACTGTCCGTGCACTGCACTTCTACAATTCATACATTATCAGTATATTACAGTTTACATGCTTCGTAAACCTCTCCGCAGGTTTTCATATAAAGTTTAACTTTTGTTTAGCTATTTGCTGTAATATCTGTAATTTCTTCTAAAGTAAAAACCGGAGAAACATGTTCGTCTCTCCGGTCATAAAATTCTTTTTATTTTTTATCTGTCTGCGATCGTTGCAATATCGATCAGTGTCAGGTTGTGAAGGTCTGTGTTCTCAAGGCTGGTTACAAGTGCTTCTGCTGTATCCAGACTGGTAAGAACATTGACACCTGTCTCAATTGCATTTCGGCGGATCACGAAACCATCTTTCTGATGTTCCACACCCTGCGGCGGTGTATCAATAACAACGTCTATCTTATGTCCGAGGATGAGGTCCATAAGGTTTGGTGCCGGCTGTTCCAGTTTATTGGTACGAATCGCCTTGATTCCATTTTCTTTGAGAACTCTTGCCGTTCCTCTTGTTGCGTAGATACGATATCCGAGCGCTTCAAAACGTCTTGCGATCGGAACAACTTCCTGCTGATCCTCATCTTTGACAGTGATGATCATATTTTTGTACTTCGGAAGTTTGATTCCGGCACCGATGAAGGCTTTGTACAGAGCTTCATTAAAGTTCTCTGCGATACCAAGGCACTCACCTGTAGACTTCATTTCAGGTCCGAGGCTGATGTCTGCACCACGGATCTTCTCGAAGGAAAATACTGGCATTTTGATCGCGATATGTTTTGCTTCCGGCTGAAGTCCCGGCTCATATCCCATGTCTTTCAGTTTGTATCCGAGAATGACCTTTGTTGCCAGCGGCACGATTGGAATTCCAGTTACCTTACTGATGTACGGTACGGTACGGCTGGAACGTGGGTTTACTTCGATAACATATACTTCTTCACCGCATACGATGAACTGAATATTGATCATACCGATTACGTGGAGTGCTTTTGCCAGACGGCGTGTGTACTCTGCAATCGTGTCTTTTGCTTTCTGGCTGATCGTCTGTGCCGGATATACGGAGATACTGTCTCCGGAATGGATACCTGCACGTTCGATATGCTCCATGATACCAGGAATCAGGATGTCATCGCCATCACATACGGCATCGACCTCGATTTCTTTACCCATCAGATATTTATCTACAAGGATCGGGTGTTCCTGCGCAATCTGATTGATGATTCCGATGTATTCTTCTACATCTTCATCACTGACTGCAATACGCATGCCCTGTCCGCCAAGAACGTAGGAAGGACGTACAAGTACCGGATAGCCAAGCTCATTGGCTGCTTTTTTTGCTTCTTCGGCAGTAAAGACAGTATGTCCCTTCGGTCTCGGAATCTGGCACTGTTCCAGAATCTCATCGAACAGTTCACGGTCTTCGGCTGCATCTACGTCTTCTGCAGATGTTCCGAGGATTTTTACACCCATTTTCATAAGTGCTTCGGTAAGTTTGATTGCGGTCTGTCCACCAAACTGTACGACTGCTCCGTCTGGTTTCTCAATATTTACAATGTTTTCTACATCTTCCGGTGTCAGTGGTTCGAAATACAGTTTATCTGCAATATCAAAATCGGTGCTGACAGTTTCCGGGTTGTTGTTTACGATAATTGTTTCGTAGCCCTCTTTTTTGAATGCCCATGTACAATGTACAGAGCAGAAGTCAAATTCGATACCCTGTCCGATACGGATCGGACCGGAACCAAGAACCAGGACTTTCTTTTTATCATGAGCAGCTACTGCTTCATTTTCTGTATCCGGTCCACCATATACAGAATAATAATATGGTGTTGCGGCAGCAAACTCTGCTGCACAGGTATCTACCATCTTGTAAGCGGCTGTGATCTTGTATACCTGACGGAGTGCCTTGATATCGGCTTCTGTTCTTCCGCAGAGGTTTGCGATCACGTAATCCGGAAATTCCATACGTTTTGCTTCCAGAAGAAGTTCTTCTGTAAGCGGCTGAGTCTTAAGCGCCTGTTCCATCTCTACAAGGATTGCAATCTTGTCGATAAACCAGCGGTCGATCTTTGTAATTCTGTGGATGTATTCTTTGGAGATATCTCTTCGGATTGCTTCTGCTATTTTCCAGATACGACGGTCATCTACAACTGCCAGTTCTTCGATCAACTCATCCTCATCAAGACCTGTAAAGTCATAGGACATAAGACTGTCTACATGCTGTTCCAGAGAACGGATGGCTTTCATGAGGGCACCTTCGAAGTTGTGGCAGATACTCATAACTTCACCGGTTGCTTTCATCTGAGTTGTCAGAGTTCTCTTTGCAGTAATAAATTTATCAAACGGAAGTCTCGGGATCTTAACTACACAGTAGTCAAGCATCGGCTCGAAACTTGCATATGTTTTTCCTGTAATAGCGTTCGGAATCTCATCCAGTGTATAGCCCAGAGCAATCTTTGCAGCAACTTTAGCAATCGGATAACCTGTAGCTTTACTTGCCAGTGCGGAAGAACGACTTACACGCGGGTTTACCTCGATAACACAGTATTCAAAACTCTCCGGATGAAGAGCGTACTGTACGTTACATCCGCCTGTGATTCCAAGCTCTGTGATAATATTCAGCGCAGAAGTACGAAGCATCTGGTATTCTTTGTCTCCCAGTGTCTGGGACGGAGCAACTACGATGGAGTCACCGGTATGTACACCAACCGGGTCAATATTTTCCATGTTGCAGACTGTGATACAGTTGCCTGCGCTGTCACGCATAACTTCGTATTCGATTTCTTTCCATCCTGCGATGCAGCGTTCTACCAGAACTTCTCCTACTCGTGAAAGACGGAGACCGTTTTCAAGGATTTCTCTGAGTTCGAATTCATTGTTGGCGATACCGCCGCCACTTCCGCCAAGTGTGTAAGCAGGACGAAGAACGACCGGATATCCTATGGTTCTGGTGAATGCCACGCCGTCTTCTACGGTTGTTACGACTTTGGATGCCGCAACCGGCTCACCGATCTTTTCCATGGTATCTTTAAATTCCTGACGGTCTTCTGCTTTCTTGATTGTTTCTGCAGTAGTACCGATCAGGCGTACGTTGTGTTCTTTGAGGAAGCCTTTTTCTTCCAGTTCCATAGCAAGGTTCAGGCCTGCCTGTCCACCAAGTGTCGGAAGTACGCTGTCCGGCTGTTCTTTCAGGATGAGCTGCTCTACAACTTCTACTGTCAGTGGCTCGATGTAAACTTTATCTGCAATATCCTTATCTGTCATGATCGTCGCAGGGTTGGAGTTCAGGAGAACTACCTCCATGCCTTCTTCTTTCAGAGAACGGCATGCCTGTGTACCTGCGTAGTCAAACTCTGCTGCCTGACCGATGATAATCGGACCGGATCCAATTACAAGAACTTTATGTATATCTTTATTTCTCGGCATGATCTGTTCCTCCCATCATTTTCATAAATCTGTCAAACAGGTAGCTGGAATCCTGCGGTCCGGGGCATGCTTCCGGATGGAACTGAACGGTAAAGATATTCTTCCCTTCGTAAGCCATTCCTTCGTTTGTACCATCATTTACGTTGATAAATGCAGGTTTGGCAATGCCTTTTTTCTCAAGTGCTTCTGCATCTACCACATAGCCGTGGTTCTGTGAAGAAATGTAAACACGTCCTGTCTCAAGGTCTTTTACCGGATGGTTGCCGCCGCGGTGTCCGTATTTCATCTTGTGTGTGTCACCACCTGTTGCAAGTGCCATGAGCTGATGTCCGAGGCAGATTGCAAAAATCGGTACATCGGATTCGTAGAGTTTACGGATTTCTTCTATAATAGTGGTACATTCTTTCGGGTCTCCAGGACCATTGCTCAGCATGATTCCGTCCGGAGCATCTTTCAGGATCTCTTCTGCCGGTGTCAGTGCCGGATAGATTGTCACCTGGCATCCTCTTTCATTCAAAGAACGGGCGATGTTACGTTTTGCTCCAAAGTCCATGAGTGCCACTTTTGGTCCGTTACCTTTGAGTACTTCTTTTTCTTTGCAGGTAACTTTTTCAACTACTTTTCCTGTTGTATATGCTTTTAAGCGGGGGATTATTTCGTCTAAATCATAATTTTCATTGACAGTGATCATACCATTCATGGTACCTTTTTCACGAAGAATTTTGGTAAGAGCACGGGTATCAATACCGGCAATACCCGGAATATCATGTTTTTCAAGAAAATGCTGAATTGTGTCCACGCTTCTGAAATTGCTTGGGACACGTGATAATTCACGAACGATAAAACCATCAATCCATGGTTTTCTGGATTCCTGGTCCTCATAACAAATACCATAGTTACCAATCAGAGGGTAGGTCATGCAGACAGCTTGTCCTGCATACGACGGGTCGGTCATTACTTCAAGATATCCGGTCATGGATGTGTTAAACACGATTTCGCTGATGACTTCTCTTGTCGAACCGATGCTTGTTCCTTTAAAAACATGGCCGTCTTCTAATATCAGAAATGCTTTCATATAATCTCCCTTTCTCTTGTTTTATCCTAAATCTTCAAGATTGTATCACAAGAGCTTTTGTTTTTCAACAGGTTAAAGTACTAAAAATAATTAAGTTGTTCAAAAAAACTTTGTTCTGGTGATTGGCTGGGTAAATTGTTGCTTTTGCAAGTATTATTAAAAAAATTTAATTTTTTTTATTTTTTCTATTGACATTTAGGTTTTGTTGCGTTATTATAAACAGGCAGTCGACGAGAGCGACTGATTCATAATGAAATGCAGGAGTGGCGGAATTGGCAGACGCGCAGGCTTCAGGTGCCTGTGGTCGCAAGATCGTGTGGGTTCAAGTCCCATCTCCTGCATTATTTTTTTATCTTAAAACAAAAAGCGTAAAATAAAGGATATGCTCTGATATAACAGATACCCGGTCCGGTAACAGCTTCGGAATTTGGAAACACTATGGCTATTCTCAGTCTGTTAAAACCATGAACCAAAAGCACATAACTCGCTATCGCTCAGACAATGTGCTTTTGTTCCATAACACAGCCTGCGAATAACCTAAGTGTTACCATAAATTCCTCCAGAGGTTACCGGACCGGGTATCTTTATATTCAGAGCTTTTCTTTAGTTTTACATGTGGGCACCGCTCACGCTCCGCGCTATCCCGTATAAAGTCCGGTGTGGGATATCTGGAAACCTCAGAAAAATTCCCGGCAGGTATCATCTGGTATCGGCTCGCTTGAGGAACTTCGTGAAGGTATCTGGTTGTACAGGTTTTGCGTTGATGCAGAAAATGCTGCTGTCTGAGCGCCAGCGAGTTCTGCATTTTCTGTATCGCTTTTAGCAAAGTTCTGTACACCATGATATCTTAGAAGTTCCGATTTGAGCCAGTATCAGATGATACCTGCCGGAAATTTCCTTCTGATTTTCTTATTATATCCCCACACCGGGAATCCTTTATCAATCTCTTCCTCTCACATTCCTGCTATAAATGCCCGTATACTGAATGGTACATCTCTGTACTCCGGCCAGATCACAGCAAAGAACACAAACAGCGCCAGCACCATCAGTGCCACGCAGATGGCCGCATATACACCTTTTCGTACTTTTTCATTCTTAACCGTCACATCAAAGAGGTTTCCATATCCCATCACCATAAAATAAGTCATCGGGATCAGCATCGGCAAACTGTAACGTCCCTGCGGCTGGTAGTCAGATGCGTAAGAATAGTACGCATTCAAAATATTCGGGATGATCATTGCGATTAACATGAACCAATTAAACATCCCCTTCACGCTCCACTGCTTCTTTACGCGAAGCGCAAATGTCTTAACCGGATGCAGGAAGATAAGCAGAAATCCTGCTTTAATAAAGTCCATATAATTGTTGATCAGCCACTTCGGCATGAACACATTCATATTTCCGAATCTTCCCACAAAGCTTTCACTGACAAGTTCCACCCACGAAAATCCTTCGGATTTCGGGAATCCCTGATTCAGCATATCCCATAAGGTATAACCTGCCATCTGTGGTGTCTGTTTCTCAGATGGTTTATAAGCCGGTTTTGCATACTTCTCGGCACAAATAGAAGAAGCATTCATGCCAAGGAAATCCCCGTCATAGAGGATAGCATTTCGTACAAACCACCATGCCGCCAGGATCATAACAATTACGCAGACCAGAAGTCCTTTTTTTGCAAAATCTCCGTAATTCCCTTTCTGTTTTGCTTCCATAAACAGTGTTATGCCAAAGAAAAAAATACTGCATAAAATAAATCCATATGCATTATAATAAGACAGCGTACACACTGCCACACCAATTGCCAGAATGATACAGTTCTTATATGTCCAGCCTTCCGTGAGATAACGCACCCACGCATAAACGATCACTGCTGTGGAAAATACCGCCAGTGCATCGCAGTTGACATAAGTAAATACAAACAACGAACCTGGAAGCAGACCGACAAATGCTGCAAAAATCCATGCTTTTCTGCGGTCAAACAGGCGCTTTCCCATATCCAGGGCCAGCCATACCGTACCAAGTCCCAGAAGAATATTGACAAAACGTGCCGCCATAAGAAGCGCAAACGGTACTGTTGTTATGAAGCTTACCAGTTTCATAAACACTGCCGCGATCATATAGTCCAGAATCGGAGAAAATGCATATGAAATTCCCCATACGATATTTCGGACTGCAGGATCATCCCCTACCGGAAGACTTCCATGCTCATAAATATAATATGCAATCTGATAACGCATCGGTTCATCCGGTCCGGCGCCATTTGGCTGAACCCTCGCCCACATCAGATAAAATACCAGAAGAAACAGGAAAAACAAAATTTCTACTACCGTTTCTGTACTGATTTTTTTATGTTTCAATACCCTTTCCTCCACTGCACTCAAAATTCAAACTGATGGATCTTTTCTGCAATATAATCCACATTTTCCATAGAAAGATCATAAAACATCGGAAGTCTCAGAAGACGTTCACTCTCTTTTGTCGTGTATACATCTTCCCCGCAGAATCTTCCAAACTTTTCTCCTGCCGGAGAACTGTGGAGCGGAACATAATGAAATGCCGGTGCAATGCCGTTTTCACGAAGATATGCGATCAGTCTGGTACGGGTAGCCAAATCCTTTACCTTAATATAATACATATGGGCATTATGCGCACAGCCATCCGGTACAAATGGACGATCAAGTTTGCCCTGTGCCTCCAGATCTGCCAGTCTCTCATGATAGCCGTCATAAACCTGATGACGTTTCCGGTTGATCTTGTCACATTCTTCCAGCTGGGCATACAGGTATGCTGCATTCATCTCACTTGGAAGATAGGACGAACCATAATCGATCCAACGGTACTTGTCTACCTGACCACGAAAAAACTTGCTTCTGTCCGTACCCTTTTCCCTGAGGACTTCTGCCTTTTCCTGATATTCATTTTTCTGGAAAACAAGTGCACCGCCCTCACCCATCGTGAAGTTTTTGGTTTCGTGGAAACTGTAACATCCAAAATCACCGATCGTTCCCAGAGCTTTTCCATGATAATAGGCATCTACACCCTGCGCAGCATCTTCTACAACTTTCAGATTGTATTTCTGTGCAATTTCCATAATCTTATTCATCTCACATGCAACACCGGCATAGTGAACCGGAACAATTGCCCTGGTTTTGTCGGTAATTGCCTGTTCAATAAGATTCTCATCAATATTCATCGTATCCGGTCTGATATCCACAAATACGATTTTTGCACCACGGAGCACAAAAGCATCCGCCGTCGAAACAAAGGTATAAGACGGCATGATCACTTCGTCTCCCGGCTGGATATTGCTCAAAAAAGCGGCCATTTCCAGCGCATGTGTACAGGATGTTGTCAGAAATACCTGATTGACATCAAAACGTTTCTTCATCCATTCAGAACACAGCTTTGTGTATTTGCCATCACCGCAGAGCATTCCCTGGGCAACAGCATCCTGAATATAATTTAATTCTTTTCCGACAAGTGCCGGTCTGTTAAAATCGATCATCTGTCTCCTCTACTCTTCTGTTATAAAATAATCCGGTATCTGGTTTCGATATGCGATCTCCTGCCCGTCCGGATCAGTCATGCTCATCTTGTCAAAGAAATATTCGGTAACCTCA
Source organism: Blautia sp. Marseille-P3087 (assembly GCF_900120195.1). Taxonomy (GTDB): domain Bacteria; phylum Bacillota; class Clostridia; order Lachnospirales; family Lachnospiraceae; genus Blautia_A. Next base: position 2,888,545 of record NZ_LT635539.1, on the reverse strand, counting down.
TCCAGCTTTTCTCTGCTCTCTGTTTCCATATAATACAGTGCCAGATACGGATTTGGTCCATATTCTACCACAGTCTCACCTGTCTTATAAAAGATCCACGGTTTGACCACAGCTTCGTTTCCGGCAAGCTCATATGCCTTTGTCTGATCGGCAATCTTGCGAAGTTTTCCATGAAAATATACAACTGCCCCATGATGCAGCGGATGAAAAACATCATGTCCGGCAAACATCTCTGATATTTTTTCCTTCTGATATACACCAGCCAGCAGGAGTTCTTCTATATTAAAGCCATAGACCATATCGGTCAGTTCATGTTCATATCCAAAAAATCTTGCTGCGATCTCGCAGACCTGAATACCTTTACCCGGCTTCCAGAAAAACTGCATAGAAAGAGGTCCGTCCATCTGTCCGGTATGTGCAATGTAAGACTGTAACAAGTCCTTTGCCGGCTCATACACATGAGAAAGAAGGCGGGATGGATAGACATTTCGCGTACTGATCGGAAGCATGTCTGCCTCCGGCTGCGTCTTCTCTCTGTCCGCAATACTGATCACATTCACTTTGCCATCAGAAACCCAGGTCATCATATTAAACTCAAATCCATCGTTGTATTCTTCTACCAATACCTCGTCCAGATCTGTAAATTCTGCGGTACGTATAACCTGCTCTGCCAGTTCACTTTCATCGTGGATAATATAGATTCCTCTTGATCCATATTTGTCCATCGGCTTACTGATCAGCGGATAAGAAAGGGAGTGAACCAGCTGTTTTATTTTATCCGGTTCGCAGGACAGACTTACCTGTATTTTCACATAGCCCGGTGTCGGAAGCCCAAGCTTCGAGAGTGTCTGACGGCACACGGATTTGTCGCGGTACCACGGAATCTGCTCTGGTTTCAGATAACACGGAAGATCTGCCTTCGCCGCGATTTTGACCATGCATTCCATCAAAAGGTCAGAAAATGAAGTAATGATCCCATCGACCCTTTCTTTCTTACAGAGTTCTGCAATTGCATCTGTATCTGTTACCGGCAAAACATACGATGCATCAGCATATGCCCTCGCTTCTCCTTCCGAATAGCCATCACAGACAATCGTATAATATCCTCTTTGTTTTGCTTTCTGTACAAGCTGTACAAATTCTCCAAGCGTTCCCAGAATCAATAATCTGTGGTTCATTCTGCGGATGCCTCCCATTCTCTGATCCTTGCTGCTATATATCTCATTTCCTCTTCACCGTAGCGCTGATCGCACGGCAGAGGAAGTATCTCTGCTGTCCACTGGTATTCCAGTGAATCTTCACTGCACTGCTCAAATATGTTTTTCCAGTATGTCGGCACAAAAATTTTGTGTCCCGCCAGACATCTGCGAAGCGCCATCCCATTCTTATGATAATACGGATATGCAAATGGACCTTCCGGAATCACACGGTTAAATACAGAATCTGACGGAAGCAGTTCTGCCAGCAGCGCATAATTCGCTTCTCTCTGCTTTTTGCCTTTCTCATAATCAATGGCTTTCAGAAGGTTACTCGTCAACCTTGACATCTTTCGGATCTCCATGCCCTCATAACCAGCTGCATTGTCAAGCATTGCCTGATAATATTTTCCTGCATTTTCTTCGTAACGCCCCAGAATGTGACTCATACGTCCACCGGATCTGTCCTCCGGCTTCTCCCCGGATAAAGCAATATCCGTTGATACATATGCCCCATCACTGACGCCCCAGAATTTCCGACAGGAATACAGGGTATCCACTCCCTTAAGCGGTTTCTGAAAAAATGAATGTGTATGATCCACGATCACATTGCCATAAACTTTCTGACAGTACAGGATTTTTTCGTCTGTAAGCTGACCATAATAACTGACCAGATAGAGGCATTCCTCTGCCGGAAGTTCCCTTTCTTCCAGAAGAATGTTTAAATCCGCATCAAGATGGTAGAATTCCACTTCAATATCATGATCTCTGCAGATATCAATGACTGACTGGCAAAGAAATACCGGAAGATATATCTTCTTATACTGATGCGACTCAAGAAGCCACAACAATGCAGTTCTTCCGAGATTTACTTTATACAGATCCGGATAATACTCTTCTCCCGCCATTTCCTCCAGCTCAAAATAACCGCCGATTTCTTTTTTCATCAGTCTGTGTCCTCCCGACGAATCACGTAGTGAGGCATCTTTTTCGCCTCATTTAAAATATTCATCAGATAAATTCCCATAATTCCGATCGACAACAAAATCAGTCCAAAAAAAGCGAGCATTACCAGCATTAAGGAGGTCCAGCCTTCTACCGAAATTCCAAAAGCAAAATATCGGATCAGAAAATAAACTGCCATCACCATACTCACCAGAAAACTTACGATTCCGATATTTCGAACCATAAGAAGCGGAAATGCAGTGTGTGCGGTAATATCATAGATCAGATCCTTAAGAAGTCTCTTGAAGGAGTAGCCGCTCTTTCCGTAAGCTCTGGCGGCATGCTGTACCGGCACATTGATAATACGGTTCGAGGTCAGCACCAGAAGGTTGCCGATCTGCGGCAGATATGTATTTGTCTTTACCATCGCATCTACAAGGAATCGGCGGATCAAGCGGTAACTGGTAATCTGAAGATTCGGATCCTTACCAAGCATTTTGGATGTCGCCCACACAGAAAACTTCGTGCCGAGTCTGCGAATAAATCCATGCTTTCTGCCTTCATAACTTGCAATGATCGCGTCCACATCATCACGTTCTCTCATCACATTAACCATCTTCGGCAGTTCCTCTGGCTGATGCTGCAGATCATCGTCCATTGTTACAACAAAATCTCCACGGACATGCGCAAAGCCGCACAGGAGTGCAGGATGCTGGCCGAAGTTTCTTGCCATCTGTATAATTCTGACTCTCTGATCTTTGTTTCGAAGCTCTCTCATTACTTCGAAAGAACGGTCTTTCGATCCGTCATCAACAAGAATCAGCTCAAAATCTTCTTTTATGACCTCCCGGAAAACCTTTTCCAGCCGGCGGTAAAGTTCCTCAAGTGTATGTTCTGAATTGTACACAGGAACCACAACGGAATACAAACTCATATGTTTCCCTCGTTCTTTCTAATTTAGCATTCTTTTTTATCATATCATTTTCGATATGTCTTGTAAAGCAATCAAAAAATTCCTGTCGATTCCTATTTTAAATCCATGGTATTTGTTGTACAATGTCAGAAAACCATTTATATTTTTCGGAGGAACCATGAAAAATTTCCGTAATTATCTACAGCTTCATTTAAACATCCTGCTGTTTTCACTGACAAGCGTTTTTTCGAAGCTTGCATCCATCCAGTATAACCGAAACGGGCTGCATGCACCGCTTCTCTATGTATTTCTTTTTCTTATGATCGCCAACTGCGGCATTTATGCAATTGCCTGGCAGCAGGTCATCAAGAAATTTTCCCTGTCGACTGCCTATGCCAACAAAAGCGTTTACCTTCTGTGGTCGCAGATCTGGGCAGTGATCATCTTTCACGAGCAGCTTTCTCCACAGAATATTCTCGGAATCCTGATCGTATTATTTGGAGTATGGACGGTGCAGCGTTATGAATAGAACATTTCTTTTTATCATGCTGGGAGGAACTTTTTTCTCTGCGATCTCCCAGATTCTTTTAAAGCAGAGTGCAAACATCCAATACAGTAATCCCCTTCGGGAATACCTGAACTGGCGTGTCATTTTAGCGTATTTTCTTTTTTTCGGTATTCTCCTTCTGAATACCTGGTGTTACACAAAAGTCGATATGCGCTACGGTCCGGTCATTGATACCGCCGCCTATGTATTTGTCCTGCTGCTCTCAAAGGTAATCCTGAAAGAAAAAATCACCCGGGGTAAATTTATCGGCAATCTGATCATCATTGCCGGAATCATTGTTTATACACTGTAATTGATTCTAGCAATTACCTGAAAACAAAATATCTTATGGATAGAAACGGACAGATGAGAACCTTTCCCATCTGTCCGTTTCTATCTGTGCAGTTTATGCTGCCCTGCTGTCTGCTCTGTTTATTCTTCTGTCGTTGCTTCTTCTGTAGCTTCTTTCGCTTTTTCTTCCGCTTCAGCTTCTGTAATTTCCTCTCCAGCTTCGTCTGCTGTCGGTTCTTCGGTAACCTCTGCAGTATCTGCTGCTTCTGTGTCTTCCTCTGTCTCTGCTACTTCTTTTGCGGCTTCTTCCGACTTTTTTTCTTCCTCTACCTCCTCAGCAGTGCCCTCGATCACATCACCGGCATCCTCTTCATCTTCCTGTGTCGGACATGCCGCACCACAGAATTTGCAGAATGCAGCATTCTTCTCAACTTCTTTACCGCAGGATGGGCAGATTCGTCTGGTTCTGATCTTCAGATCGTTGATATCTGTACGTAACTGTTCGATCTGTTCCATACGCTGATCGATCTGCTCGCAGAGTGCTTTCTGTGCATCGTCCACAGGTACTTCTTCTTTGTAATGCCGGTACACGATTTTGCCCAGATCTGCCATGATCTTATCAATCTGACGTTCTTCTGCGGAAATCCTATTTTTAAGACGCTGTGTCTCATAAGCATCCTCTGCACGTCCGCTTAATTCTTTTGCAGTTTTTGAAAGTGCCTGTCCAAGATTACCCAAAAAATCCTTTGCCATAATACATTTCCTCTCTTTCTTGATCCATGTGAAATCTATGTTGCAAAATTACTTTCCACTTTCGAGAAGCGGTACTTCCTGTCCGCGAAGCAGAATCTTCGGTCCGCCGTTTCCCTCAATATAACCTCTGGTAATTACTACCTCACCTATATTGTCATCCTTCGGAATCTCATACATGATATCCAGCATATATTCCTCAAGGATTGCGCGAAGCGCTCTGGCTCCGGTGTGTTTCTCCATTGCTTTTGCAGCGATTGCGCGAAGTGCATCCTCCTCAAATTCCAGCTTGACTTCGTCCAGTGCCAGAAGCTTCTGATACTGTTTAAGGATCGCATTTCGCGGCTCGCGCAGAATCTGCACCATCATATCTTCCGTAAGACCATTCATTGTAAATATAATCGGAAGTCGTCCGATAAATTCCGGAATCATACCAAAATTTCGAAGATCGTCCACAGTAACCTTCTCAAGAAGATTCGGATCATCATCGTATTTATCTTTCAGATCTGCGTAAAATCCTATCGATGCCTGTTTGTTCAGACGCTCTTTGATGATATTCTCAAGATCCGGAAAAGCACCTCCACAGATAAACAAAATATTTCTTGTATTCACTGTAGTCAGCGGAACCATTGCATTTTTGCTGTTGGCCCCAATCGGCACCTCGACATCACTGCCTTCAAGGAGTTTCAGCATCCCCTGCTGGACCGCCTCACCGCTGACATCTCTCTGATTCGTATTTTTCTTCTTCGCGATCTTATCGATTTCATCAATAAAAATAATTCCATGCTCGGCCTTCTCGACGTCATTATCTGCAGCCGCAAGGAGCTTCGAAACAACGCTCTCAATATCATCACCGATATAGCCTGCCTCTGTAAGGGATGTCGCATCTGCAATCGCAAGCGGTACATCCAGCAGTTTCGCCAGCGTCTTAACCAGATAAGTCTTGCCACATCCGGTCGGTCCGATCATCAGCATATTGGATTTCTCGATTGCGATCTCATCCATTGTATCGGTCGCAACACGTTTATAATGATTATAAACGGCAACAGACATAACCTTTTTCGCATGCTCCTGTCCTATCACATATTCATCAAGTGTTGCCTTGATCTTGTGTGGTGCAGGAATTTTTTTCAGATCGAGGACCGGAGCTTTCTTTTCACTTTTTTTCTTCTTTGGTTTTGGCTGCTGTCCCATCTGGTTCTGGAAGCTGCTCAGATCGATCATACTGATATTCGGCATGTTAAACAGATCACCATAATTAAAATTACCACTCTGCATCTGTGTATTCATGCTGTCGAAACTTCTCTGCATACAGTCCGGACATATATGTATATTATTCGGAAGATCGATCATCTTTCCTGCCTGACGCTCGGAACGGTGACAGAGGGTACAGAACTTCTCCGGTTCATAATCATCGGTCTGATCGTCTGTATCCTGATTTTCTTCCTCTATGATTTCATCATTGTATTTATCTGTCATATAAACTCCTTTCATTTACGGCGCTTCGCAACTGCTCTCATATGCAAAACGCACAGGCTAATGGCTCCTGTCCCGGCCCATTTGCCTATGCGTTCATTATAACATAACCTATCACACTGTAAACTAAAGTTTTTATAAATTCGATCAGCCTGTGTAATCTGAACGGTTTCCAAGTGTCACGTAAATTGTTTTCTGTACATATTCTCCGTTATCCGCTCTGGAAACAATAACATCCACTGATTCACCGGCTTCATAATAAGCCAGTTTATTTTCCAGATCTTCTCTGCCACTTACTGTCTGTCCGTCAAAGCTTACAATAATATCGCCCTTCTGAATACCAGCCTCGTCTGCTGCAGAATCTTTATCGACACGGATCACAAAGGCACCTTCAGGCATATCATACATCTGGATTGCTTCCATTGAAAGATCTGCAGAAGTAATTCCAAGATATGCTGCCTTTGAATCATCCTCTACTTTATCCCTTGTCTGACGGTTCATAAGGTCTTCCAGTATCGGCTGTGCTTTAGAGATTGGAATCGCATAACCCATACCTTCCACCGCACTGTCGGCATACTTCGCAGAATTGATACCAATCACTTCTCCCTGCATATTAAGAAGTGCACCTCCACTGTTGCCCGGGTTGATCGCTGTATCTGTCTGGATCAGTCCATCACTTGTCGTACCGTCACTTGTCGAAATACTTCTGTTTAAAGCACTGATCCATCCGGATGTTACAGACTGTCCATATCCAAGTGCGTTACCGATCGCAACAACCTGTTCTCCGACTTCCACTGAATCAGAATCCCCAAGCTGCGCAATCTTGATCTGTGATAATGTATCCTCCGGAATGTCTGATTTCTGTACGGCAACTACCGCCAGATCATTTTTTTCATCTGTACCTTTTATCTTCGCACTGACAGCATCCTCCACATTGACATCGCCATCACTCTCTGAGGACATGTCCACAGTCTCTGCCTCTGCATTGACTACATCACTTCCGGCAAAACATACACTGAGTGTCGTCGCACCGTCTACAACGTGATTATTTGTTGCAATCAGAAGTTCATCATCATTTTCGCCTACAATGATACCAGAACCACTGCCTTCGCTGGAATACTGCTGTGTACTTCCATATCCAAATCCAAATGCACGGAAATAATTCGGAATCTCCTGTATACTGACAGATGTAATTGCAACAACGGTCGGCATTGCTGCTTTCGCCACATCGGAAACGCTTCCTGTCTGAGCCTGAGTACTCTGTTCCGCATCAGCAGTGCTGTCTTTGGAAGCATCTGCACTATCTGGAGCTGCATCATCTGATGATGCACTCACGGCAAGCCCTGCTGTCTCTATCTGTGGTTCTGTCTCATCTGTCGTTGTAAACACATAGCGGTCTGCTAAAAAATTCACGCCCTGAAACACAACTCCTGCAACCAGTCCAAAAACTACCGCAAGGGAAATTGTTGAAGCCAGTTTCTTACCTCTGCTTTTCTTTTTACGTTTCTTTCTCTCCGGTTCATGCCCTGTTTCATTCACATATATCTGATGCATATTGTAATGTTCATATCTCGGCGGTTCCCCGAACCGTTCAGTATCTCTATCATTCTGCGGAGCATTTCCCGAATTCCATTTTTCTTCGTCGTTCATGCTGTGCTCCTTTCTGTTTTCTTCTTATTTCTTATCATGAAAACAGTGTATCAGTCAATTGTGTTGAAAGTGTGACAACTCCTTTAAAAAAGCGTGTTTCCGCTCATTTCCAGTAATTCGGACTCATCGTACACCACAAAACAAATTTTTTCGGCAGTCTACGGAAGTTTTTTCCTGCCAGATATCCTGCATACTTACCTGCGCACTGCATAACAAAGCCCGGTATCAACCATATTTTTCCTGACCGAACGAGATGGGAAAGTGTTTTTTTAACAAGGCGCATGCCTTCCCCTTCGGACGGTACTCCTTCGAATATTTCAGGATGCTCCGCCTGTGACACACCGAGATCAAAATTCCTGTGGAACTGCTGCATACAATTATAATTATGAGAATGTATTACTTTTGCTTCTGCTGCATAGGCAATTCCATATCCAGCCTGGATCAGTCCTCCCGCATAGATCATATCCTCATTAAAAATAGTACGGCGTACAAAGCCCCCCTGTTTCTGATAAATATCTTTTTTGTATGCGGCACAGACGTTGGAACAGAAAAAAGTTTTAATTCCGTATTGGTCCATATCTTTTTTTGTCTTAACTACGGATCTGTCCGGATAATTAAATGCTCTTGTATACCGCTCCACAAAGCTGCACTCCGCATTCGGAAGCTGTCTTGCATAAGCTGCTGCAATATTTTCGTCCTGCTCAAGTGCTTTCAGAAGCTCTGCAAGCAGCTCCCGGTCCGCCGGCATGGCATCCTGTGTCATAAATATCATCACATCCGCATCTGAAAGTTCCGCTGCCTGCGCTCTCGTACCACCATGGTCAAACTCCGATTTTGCAAGATGATGAATTTCCATTACATCAGATAATTTTTCCCATTCTTTATTCCACATGGATTCCTCTGTATTCATTACAATGATCCTGTGGATCGGAACAGACTGTTTTTCCAGTCTTTTGATAAGTGTGGCAAATTCCTTTCCCGGATGATAGGCCGGAATGATCACATCCACTGTTTTGTTTTCCATAGTATCTCCTTATCGGCATTTCACATACCTGATATTTATTATATCCTTATGGATGTATGGTAACAGAAGAAGGGAACTTCTTCAACAAGAAATTCCCTTCTGATCTTTATCTTATATTGTTATATGTTACTGCACTTATGCAGCATCCGCTCCGGCAGATGCACTCTGATCATAAGCTTCTACAGCATCACTTGCATCTCCACCGGCATCAATGTCACCACCGCCGACATCTTCTCCGCCGCCGATATCACCACCGGACGTATCTCCTCCAGACATATCTCCTCCAGACGTATCTCCTCCGGACGTATCTCCTCCAGACATATCTCCTCCGGACGTATCTCCTCCGGACGTATCTCCTCCGGACGTATCTCCTCCGGTTGTGTCATCCGGCACATAATCACCGCCAGTAGTATCTCCACCAGTCGTATCGCCGCCGGTAGTATCATCCGGCACATAATTATTATCCCCACCGGTATTATCTCCACTGTTGTCAGGATCGTACTGCTCGCCACTGCCGCTTGTGTCTGTCCATCCGGAACCGTCGTTTTCGAATATAACGCTATCATTTTCTGTGTTCTCTTCACCGATGTTTTTCTGTACATCATCCAGATTACCTGCACCACCGACGATCTCAAGAATCTTTTCACTGTTGGCAGTTACTGTTGCAGATGGTGTATAGTTTGCATCTCCATAGAGGAATTTGTGCAGTTCCTGTACGTTTGATACAAGGTCTGTCGGTACGATAATACTTCCCTTTACATTTGAGAACTTATAGGATGACGGGAAACCGGCCGTCTCATCTATACTGTAACCGATCAGTGTCGGAAGAAGCTGAAGGATATCCTCTTTGCCCAGAGATGTTGTTACCATCGGGAAGACATCGTCCATAATATTAAAGATTTTACTCAATCCGGCATGTTTTGCTTTATAAACGATCATCTGAATAACTTTACGCTGACGTTCTGTACGTCCCATATCAAGACTTGCTGTGTAACGGATACGGCAATAAGATGTTGCCTGTACACCGTTCAGATGATAGTGGTACTGAATCTTTTCCTGATCTTCCGGCTTTTCCGGAAGTTCGATTGGTGTGTAGCTGAGTCCTGTATCTTCGGCTGTCTCTACACAGTAGTTGTTCATATGCACGATCTCTGCATAGGACATATCCATATCCAAACCGCCCAGATCATCAATGATCGTTGCAAGTGCATCGAATTTAACAGTTGCATAATCTGTAATATTCAGGTCGAGGTTGGTATTCAGCATGGTGATTGCCTGTTCCGGACCACCATATGCATATGCTGCATTTGCTTTGGAATAGGTATCATCACCAAGGTTCAGAAGTGTATCACGGTAAATAGATACAAGCCTTACCTCTTTTGTATCATTGTTGACACTCGCAATAATCATGGTATCGCTGTTCTGGTTACCGGAAAACTTCATATTTGCACTTCGGGAATCAATTCCGAACAAAGCATAGGTCGTATAACCGGTCAGATGTGAATCTTCGGAATTAATTGCGTCCTGTACTTCTTCATTGACCTGAATCTTCTCAGTATCAAGTTTCTGTGTATTTGTCTTGTCCATTCGGGACATAAGCTGTCCATATACATACAGACCTCCGATAAACACAAGAAGCACTATGATTTCTACTGCAAAAAGTATCTTTTTGGTTTTGGATCTCTTTTTTGGTCTTGCCATCTTTTCTCCCCTTACTTTTTAGTATGCGTTTTTGTTTACAAATCCTTTAAAGATTGTAAGAAACAGTATCTTTATATCAAAACCGATCGACCAGTTCTCTATATAGTAAAGGTCACAGTCGATTCGTTTTTTGATTGATGTATCACCACGGTAGCCATTCACCTGCGCCCATCCGGTCAGTCCCGGGCGGACCTGATGTTTGACCATGTATCTTGGAATCTCTTCCCGGAATTTTTCGACAAAGAAAGGCCTCTCGGGACGTGGTCCCACCAGACTCATATCGCCCCGCAGAATGTTAAAAAGCTGAGGAAGCTCATCTATACTTGTCCGGCGCATAAATTTACCTATTCCTGTTACACGCGGATCGTTTTTGACTGTCCACGCCTTCTTTTCTTCGGCTTCCGGCTGTACTTCCATGGAGCGGAACTTATACATCCAGAAAGTTTTATTATGAAGTCCTACCCGCTCCTGCCTGTATATCAGAGGTCCCGGAGAAGTCAGTTTGATCAGAATGCACATCACAAGCATAACCGGTGACGAAACGATGATTGCCATGATCGAGCCTACGATATCCATTGCACGTTTCACCATAGAATTAAAGGTATTACTCAGCGGAACATAACGGATATTGATTACCGGAAGCCCCAGAATATCTTCAGTATATGGTTTTGTCGGAATAATTTTATTGTAATCCGGAATAAACTTCGTATGAACGCCTGATTTCTCACACATTGCAACGATTTCTTCCAGACGGTAATATTCACTCAGTCCAAGCGTGATTGCAATCTCATCCAGACGATTCGCCGGTAAGATCACTGACAGATTCGCAATACGGCCGATGACTTTGATTCCATTATAGATTGTTCCTGCCGGAACATTGTCATCCAGAATACCTCTTACAACATATCCCCATTGCGGATTCTGCTGTATCCTGTCGATATATTCTTCAGCCGCGCGGCTGTACCCCACCAGTATCATCTGTTTCTGGTTCAGTCCTTTACGTCGCATATTGCGCAGTATCGAAAAAATGAACAGACGTACAATCCATTCTGCGAAAATATTGATCACGCAGAAAATATAAACGGTCAGTCTGGAGAAGTCCGACTCACCCATCATATAAAGACTAAATACGACTAACAGAAGTCCAAGCACATTTGCCTTGATGATATTTGCAAGAACAAGCCTGCGTCCCTGCATATGCAGTGGCTCATACAGAGTGAAAGCCTGATACAGCAATAAATAGCCCGGAATGATAAATACCAGGGCAAACATATACTGTTCAAAAGCAAGTGCACGGACTGCGGAATAAGCAAAAGGACCGATGAAACGAATCATCCACGCAAGTACATAACATACCGCAATGACGATTGCATCAATCAACATCTGCAGCCGGGTGAAGTTCTTCTGATTGTCCTGAATCACACTCTCCCACCTCAATCCAATTCTTTGTTTTTCACATTTCTGTCCGAAAAATTTTCCCGGACAGCCACGTTTATCTTATACTAGTTACTCTCTAAAATCAACAATATCTTCTGTATATTGTATTAAAATTCCATAAAGTCCTGTAATATCAGCATTATGCCCGAAATCTGCGTACGATATTAATCCACAGTTCCAGCTGAATCTTGCAGTAATTTGGCAGATGTTTCATGCGAAACGGAACTTTTTTATTTTTCATGCTGATTGAAAATCCGTTTTTGATGCCTGCCGCATATTCTTTTCCCATTCCTTTTACCGCGAAAAACAGGAATTTCACAAGAAACCCGGCCACAAGAAACGGAAGATTTAAGATGATCTGTAAAAGTGGCATGTTCTTATAGATCAGATAAATATTGTTTCTGGATGAATATCTTGTCTTAAACTGATTATAGCGTGAACCACTTGTTCCACTGCCGACATGATAAACAATTGCTTTCGGCGCATACCAGTTTTCGTAACCGTAAATTCTTGCACGATAGCCGATATCCGTATCCTCCAGATATGCAAAATGCTCCTCATCAAAGTAACCTATCTTCTCGAGAATTTTTTTGCGGTAGATTGCTGCACCGGCACATGCGGAAAAAATCCTGTCTTCTGTCTCATATGCATGGATATCTTTCCCTCTGCCGCGGGCAAAAGACCATCCCAGTGCACAGTAATAATTGCCGACATCATCCAGTTTGTCGCGATCATGGTACTGCACCATCCGTGCACCACATGAGAATGCATTCTTATGCCGTCTGATTGCAGCAAGCATTTCCTCTACAAAATCCTCTTTTACTTCTGTATCATTATTTAAAAGCAGCACATACGGTGCTTTTGCCGCACGTATCCCTGCATTGACTGCTCCACAGAAGCCGAAATTCTCCGACAGTTCGATCAGATGTACCCACGGATAGTTGGCTGTCACGAAAGAACAGCTTCCGTCTGTAGATCCATTATCTACCAGTATAACTTCAAAATTGTTCAGTGTCTGCCCTTCCAGACTTGCAAGCACGCTGTCCAGAAACGCAATTCCATTAAAATTCGGTATGACCACCGATACTTCCATATTATCTCCTATCCTTACCCTTACTGTCCATTCCCTTCAGAGGACGAAGTGAATAATTCCACTTTGTCAGCGAAAGATTCTTATTGTAATACGGATCACCGTTTTTCAGAATGTCAATCCAGTGTTCTCTCATATACTCGATTTCTTCCTGAAAACGTCGCACCTTCGCCTCACTGTCTTCCGCACCTCTTGTCTTTGATTCCATATGATAAAGCTGTACGTATGGATCATACACGATCAGTCTGCCGGATTTTCTCACCTTCAGACAGAGATCAACATCATTAAAAGCTACTGCAAGCTTCTCTGTAAAACCGCCTGCTTCCTCAAAAGCAGTACGTTTCATCATCATACATGCCGCTGTTACCGCACTCATGTCCTGAATGATCGATGCCTTATGAAGGTAACCGGTACGGTTCGCCGGCATATCAACAAACATATGTCCAGCAATTCCACCGATTCCGATCACACATCCTGCATGCTGGATCGTATTATCCGGATAAAGAAGCTTCACACCGACTGCTCCCACTTCTTCTCTCTGGCACATACCGAGCATCTCTTCTATCCAGTCCGGTGTGATCACCGTAACATCGTTGTTCAGAAACAGCAGATAATCACCTTTTGCATGCTTCACTCCGAAATTGTTGATCGCTGCATAGTTAAATTCTTTCTCCCAGCGAAGCACACGGATCTTCGGATCTTTCTCTATTTCTTTATAATACGCAAAAATTTCCTCTGATACACTGTTATTCTCTATAATAAGTATCTCGTAATTCTCATATGCTGTCTTTTCTCTGATGGAACGAAGACATGCTTCCAGCGATTCCTTCTCATCTTTGTTTGGGATGATAATGGTCACCATCGGGTTACCCTGCACCGGATACTGCACACGGAAAAATCCGAGGTCCGGTGTATGTGTGACAATTCCCTTCTGCCCCGTTCTCTCAAGATGTGCCTCGATAGCGCGTCGTCCTGCTTCGAACGCATACATTTTGCTGGCAGGGTTATCTGCTGTCGATGCTTTGTGCGTTCTCCAGTGATACAAAATCTCTGGCACATGTCCGATCTTTCCAGCTTCTTCTACGCAGCGGAAAATAAAATCATGATCCTGTGCTCCGTCAAACTCCTGCCGGAATCCTCCAACTTTACGTATTATCGACTGTCTTACAACAAAAAAGTGGCAGATATAGTTATTGGAACGCAGAAGGTCAAGGTTAAAATCCGGTTTCAGATGGGGTTGAAAATGCTCATCCAGTTCGGTAGTTACCTTGTCTTCATCTGTATAGACTCCATCTGCATCCGGATTATTTTCCAGATAACGTGCAATCTCATAAAGAGTATTTGGAGCAAGCAGGTCATCATGATCAAGAATTCCTGCATACTCTCCCTGTATCATCTCAAGTGCTGCATTTGTATTTCCTGCAATTCCCAGATTCTGATCCAGTATTTTTACACGGATTCTGCTGTCCTTATTCGCATATTCGTCCAAAACAGCCTGCATTTTCTTATCTTCCGGACTTCCGTTCGCAATGCAGAGTTCCCAGTTACTGTATGTCTGTGCCAGCAGCGAATCAATCATCTGGCGCAAAAAAACTTCCGGTGTACGAAATGCCGGAACAGCCACGCTGATCAGCGGGCTGTAGGAAAACTTGTGTTTTCTCTGTTTTTCCAGTTCTGTATCATCCGGAATATAGGCCTCATACCACGGACCATACGGTACTTCTTCCGGTTCAAAGCGTTCATGAAGACGTACCCAGAATTCCTTCGGACCATAATGTTTGAAATAACGCAATCCCTTACGGATCGTGTACGGATTAAGCTTTTTCAGCATTCGTGCCCACTGGATATGTCCTGTCACTTCTTTGTTTTTGCTCATAATCTGTCTGTATCCTCTGACGCTGCTTTCACCCTGCTTATTCCAGAGTAAAACAGCTTATTTCTCTTATAATAGGATTTATTTTATCATTCCGACCTGTTTTTTGCAAGGGTGGAGTCAATTTCGCTTGCGCTGCCATCACTTTTCTATTATCATTTCTCTGAGAGGAGGCTCTTTATGAAAAGAATTCGATACTTTGATCTGTTAAGATGTATTTCATTTTGCTTCATTATTTTTTATCATATGATATCACAGCTTTACTTTTCCAAATTATTTCCATTAGATAAAATCCTTCCCTTTTATGAAAATGATAATATGAACATCGCCATGCTGGGTGTTGCCGTATTTTTTATTTTATCCGGTGCCGGCCTCGCATACAGTACGGCAGAGAATTTTGATATTCGACGTTTCTATAAAAAAAGATTTATAAGAGTCCTGATTCCATTTTATATAACCTATATTTCCTATTTTATATATAAAGTGATAACGACCGGTTCTTTTACATCCTTTTTCCCGCCGGAAACATCCGCATGGAAAATCATTTTTACATTCTTCGGCATGGATGAATGGATCAGTCAGCACGGAATTCATACGTTTTCCCTTGGCATCGGCGAGTGGTTCCTCGGTGCTCTGCTGCTGTTATATTTACTTTTCCCCCTGCTCCGTTTCCTGATGAAAAAGAACTCCCGTCTCTTTTTTGTCGGTTCCACCTGTATTTATCTGCTTTTGCTGTTTTATTATCCATTCAGTACTCCGGTGCATGTGAATCTGCTGATCAAGGGATATGATTTTATCTTAGGTATGCTGCTTGGCTATACAAAGCATACATTCAGACCTCAGTGGGCGTTTCTTTCCGTTCCTCTGGTTATATTTTTCTTTGTTTCCCCGTTCAGGCTGGGGATACATTACGAATTAAAGGTGGAAATCCTTGCTGTTGCTTTTTGTATTTCCTTCTCATACCTTGAACCGCTCCTTCAGAAAAAGAATCTGAAATTACTGGATTTATTAAGCAATTATTCCTATGAGATTTTTCTCGTACACCACATTGTCATATATGTACTTACACCGGCTTCCATACCATATCTGCGTGGTTCCTGGTCTGTCAGCATTCTTTTTGCTGCTGAACTTGTGTTTATCGCATTTTTTGCTTTCATTCTGAAATGGCTTTCGGGCAGATGCATTGCTTTTCTGTCACGCAGATCTGTGAACAGTAACGTAAAATAACCCCAGCCACAAAAAGCTCGGCTGTTTTGCTTGAATTACCACCCGAAATGGGATATGATAGATTTCGAGAATCACTTACCAAAATTCAATAAGATCAGTTTAAACACATATGAAATGGGAGTACAGATTTATGAAATTTAAAAAGATACATTCAGGTCTGATCGCGCTCGGACTTTGCTGTTCCCTGTTCCTTCAGACACCTGTTCTGGCCGCCGAAGAAACAGCAGATGCAGCATCCGTTTCCGCGATTTCGACAAACGATATAGCCGGATGGCCACAGGGACCGGATATCACATCCACTGCTGCCGTCATCATGGAAGACAGCACCAACACAACACTCTATGCAAAAAACATGGATCAGATTCTTTACCCGGGAGCCACTGTCAAGGTTATGACCACACTACTTGCACTGGAAAACACACAGCTTTCCGATCAGGTCACCATGACTGCAACCGGTGTATCCGGTGTCACAGACGGAGGTGCCAATATCTCCGCGCAGATTGATGAAGTGTTTACCGTAGAGCAGTGTCTGTATGCGATCATGCTCGCATCTGCAAACGATGTTGCCCTTCAGCTCGCCGAGCATATCGGTGGTTCTGTCGATGGTTTCGTTCAAATGATGAATGCCCGTGCAGCAGAGCTTGGCTGTACCAACACTGTATTTACGAATCCAACCGGTCTTCCGGATGAGAACCAGCATACGACAGCACACGATATGGCGCTGATCATGAAAGCTGCTGCTGACAATGAGTCATTCCAGACAATTGCAGGTACTACCTCTTATACAATTCCGGCAACCAATGTTTCCGGCGGAGAACGAGTCCTGACCAACAACTTTTCCATGCTGACCAACACAAATGCTGCTTATTATCAGTATTGTACCGGCGGACGAGAAGGATACACCGAAGCCTCCGGAAGTACACTTGTCTGCAGTGCACAGAAAAACGGTATCACCCTGATTGCAGTTGTCCTTCAGGGAACATCCGGAACCACCGCCACCGAGGCAGCCAGCCTTTTAAATTACGGATTTGATAATTTCAATATGCTTTCCCTCGGGGATAATGATTTCAATATGTTATCCGGTGGGGATGTATATGTACCAGTCGGCACCACTGCCGATGCTCTGACTACCCAGGACGGCGAAGTTCAGGACGGACAGTACAGCCGCCAGTATCTCTTTGGCGGAACAGCTGTCGGAACATCTGTCATGGTAGCCACCCAGGAAGAAGATACTTCTCTTGTCGATGCAAGTGTACAGAATATTGATGCAGCCAAGAATTATACTGAAGGTCGTAACAATCTTCCATACTTTATCATTGGCGGTGTTGGAATCCTGCTTCTTCTCCTGATTCTCCTTCGCATCATTAAAGTTGCAAAGTCCTGATTTGAATATTATCAGTCAGATCTATAAACACACTCTACAATATATAAGAAAAGCAGCTGTCTGTTATGGCAGCTGCTTTTCTTTTACATAATCTCTTTAAGATAACGTCCCAATGCATCTTTCCAGTCCGGAAGACGGGTAAATCCATGTTCTTCCAGTTTTTTCTTTTCCATGCGGCTGTTGGAAGGACGTTTTGCTTTTGCAGGATACTCTGCAGAACTTACCGGAATGACATTTACATCCATTCCTGCCTGACGGAAGATTTCTTTTGCAAAATCACACCAGGAAATATATCCACCTTCATTTGTTGCATGATATTTTCCATATTCTTCTTTTTCCAGCATATCAACCAGAAGTCTTGCAAGGTCATATGTGTAGGTCGGTGTTCCGATCTGATCATCGACAACGGTCAGTGTGTCATGAGTCTTTCCGAGGTTCAGCATGGTCTTGATGAAATTCTTTCCGTTCAGACCAAATACCCATGCGATACGGACAATATAATAATGCGGTGCATATTTTTCAACTGCAACTTCGCCTTCATATTTCGAATGTCCATAGACATTCAATGGCTCTACAACCGGATCATCCGGCTCCCACGGGCGGGTTCCCTGTCCGTCAAATACATAATCGGTGCTGATATAAACCATCGGAATATCAAGTTTTCCACACATTTTTGCGATATTGGCTGTTCCATCCACATTTACCTTGTGGCAAACCTCCTGATTATCCTCAGCTGCATCTACTGCTGTCCATGCCGCACAGTGTACAACCTTATCCGGATGTACCTCTGTCATCACCTGTTCAACGGCTACACTGTCTGTGATATCCATCTCCTCAACATCCACACCGACACCTTCGTAGCCTCTTTTTGCAAGTTCGTTCATAACGTCATAGCCAAGCTGGCCTTTTACACCTGTAACCAGTACTTTCATTTTCATTCCTCCTATATGCGTTTTAACGAAAAGTCCTGACTCTTTAATGTCAGGTTCGGATTATAATACGGATCTCCGTCACGCATGATATCCGGCCATCGTCTTTCAAACACCTGAATTTCTTTATTAAACCGTGCCACCTTTTCCGGAGTGTCTTCCAGACCTCTGGATTTGGACTCGTAATGATACAGCTCTGCATATGGATTGTATACAATCAGATACCCGGCAGTCCGCAGCTTCATACAGAAATCAATATCATTAAATGCAACTGCCAGTTCCTCGGTAAGTCCGCCGACTTCCTCAAAAGCAGAACGTTTTACCATCATGCAGGCTGCCGTCACCGCACTGTAATCCTGTGCGCAGATGATTCTGTGACAGTATCCGGTCGTTCCTCGCGGCTGCAGTACAAAACAGTGTCCTGCAATTCCACCAAAACCGATCACAACACCGGCATGCTGGATCGTATCATCTTCATAGTACATACGCGCTCCAACTGCTCCGACATCACTTCGCATACAGTAACCCAGTAATTCTTCGAGACAGTCTTCGTTGATGATCTCCGTATCATTATTCAGAAGAAGGATGTATTCCCCCTTCGCAAATGTTGCACCGTAATTGTTGATTGCGGAATAATTAAATTCTTTATCCCAGTAAACGACATGAACCTTCGGATTCTGTGCTTCGATCTCCTTATAATACTGGAATGTAGAATCTTCGGTACTGTTGTTTTCGACAATGATAAATTCATAATTCCGGTACGTAGATTTCTGTTCAATAGAATTCATGCAGCGTTTCAGATCGTCGATATGATCCTTATTCGGAATGATGATTGAAACAAGCGGATCATGATCTCTGTGGAATTTCGTACGGTACAGTCCAAGGAATTCACCCTGATGAACTTCTGCATCAATTCCTGTTCTCTGATAATGCGCCTCGATCGCACGTTTTCCGGCTTCAAATGCATACGTCTTGCTTTCCGGATTTTCAGCGGTGGAATCCTCATGACATCTCCAATGATAGAGAATTTTCGGTACATGATAGATTTCCTCCGGTTTCACCGCTTCGATGCAGCGGAAAATGAAGTCATAATCCTGTGCCCCATCATATTCTTTGCAGAGCATACCTACCTGATCAATGATTTTTCTGTCCACCACAAACAGGTGACAGATATAGTTTACCGTACAGAGCAGATCCGGATTATAGTCCGGCTTGAAATGCGGCTGGAAAAACTTATGTCCGTCCATCGACATTTTATCCTCATCAGAATAAAGAAGACGGATTGCTCTGTTATTATTTAAAGCCTTCACACACTCAAAGAGCGCATGTGGAGTCAATTCATCGTCATGATCTGCGAATGCAATGAAATCACCTGTCGCAATCTCTATTCCTGCATTGGTATTTTCGGAAATCTGAAGAGGTTCCTTATGGGAAATCACACGAATTCTCTCATCCGATGCAGCAAGAGACTTCAAAAGTTCTGCAATCGGTGAGTTCTCCCCGCTTCCATCAGAAAGACAGAGTTCCCAGTTCGGATAAGTCTGTGCCTTCACGGTCTCTACCAGCTGACGAAGATATTTCTCCGGTGTTTTGTACAGCGGAATCACAATGCTGATCTTTGGCTGGTATTCGAATTTTTCTCTTCTCTGGTGTTCCAGTTCTTTTGCACTCGGAAGGTGGCGTACAATCCATTTCTGATATGGTATCTCTCTTGTTGAAGCCGTCCTGATTTTGGATACAACTTTGCCTGCCAGTGCTGCACTTCCCTGGGATTTCCAGTAACGCATACCCTTCTGCGCATATTTTTCTATTTTTTTGCGAAGGATGACTGCCGGCTGTAAATGTACCACATGTACAGACTTCGTCTCCCCTGCATAAAATACTACGTAGACAACCTTTCCGGTAAGATTGGTGATCTCTGCAAAAAATCCGGTCTTGTCCTCGTGCTTCATTTCTTCATACATCTGTTCCACATCAACACGTTCTGTACGAAGAATCTCTGCCTGAATCTTTTCTTTGTTTTCGTCGAAAATCTGAATTCGCACCGGCTGATCTGCCACGGCCCACCCACGGATACGCAAAAATCCCTGCTGGATTTTTTCTTCTTCGATATAAAACTGCGGTTTGCCTCTGCGTTTTTCCAGATTTTTTACTGTAATGGAAAACCAGCAGAATGTTTTGTCCGGCATATCTGCATAAACGCTCAGCTTCTGATATCCTTCCAGTGACTCCGGAAGCTGCACCGCTGCCGTAATACGCTCGCCCCTCATCAAATCCGGATCTTTAAAACGTTCCAGTGCACTGACTACTTCCAGACGCTGAATCTCGGATTTTATTTCGGAACCATCCAGCATGGCACGCATCTTTGCTTCTTTCGGCCATGTTCCCTGCAGGATATAACAGCATGGATCCTGTAAATGGAACCGATCCTTTGTTACCTCAAATATCTCTCTCGACATAATCTATATCCAACCTCGTTTCTCAGTCTTCTCTCAGGGAACAGTCTGCTTCTTTCAGTGACAGATTCGGATTGTAATAAGGGTCTCCCTTCGCCATCTCATCACCCCATTTTTCCTCGAAGCGCTTCGTTTCTTTTTCGAAACGGAACTGCTTCTCCGGAGTATCTTCCATTCCCCTTGACTTGGATTCGTAGTGATAAAGCTCCGCATATGGTGTAAATACGACTTTTTTGCCTGCTGCACGCGCCTTCATGCAAAGATCAATGTCATTAAAGGCAACAACAAACTCTTCATCAAATCCACCTACTGCCTGGAAATCTTCTGCTTTCATAAGCATGCAGGCCGCAGTTACGGCGCTGATTTCCTGTACATTTACTGCCCTTCCGAAATATCCTTTATCTTCGCAGGATGCCATGCACATAATATGGCCTGCAATTCCGCCCATGCCAAGTACAACTCCTGCATGCTGGATCAGGTTATCCGGATAGTAAAGTTTCGCTCCGACGATTGAAACATCCGGCTGCTGACAGATCATCAGCATCTCCTCGATCCAGCCCGGACTGATCACTTCCACATCATTATTCAGAAACAGCAGGTAGCTTCCTTTTGCTTCTTTTACAGCGAAATTGTTGATTGCAGAATAATTAAATCCATCTTCCCACGTAAGTACCCGTGCTTTCGGGTAGCGCCAGGAAAGGTTTTTGTAGTAATCAAAAGTCTCCTGCTCTTCGCTGTTGTTTTCGACTACCAGAATTTCATAATTCTTCCATGTAGATTTCTCATAAATGGAAGAAAGACATTTCTCAAGATCATCAATATGGTCTTTATTCGGAATAATGATCGACACAAGCGGCTCGCCCTGAATCTTTACATGACTTCGATACCAGCCCGGATGTTTCGTCATTTCTACCTCTGCCTCGATACCAACTCTGCGGTAATGTTCCTGAATCGCACGGCATCCTGCTTCATATGCGTACGTCTTGCTCTCCGGATTTGCCGCAACAGAATTCATATGACACCTCCAGTGATACAGCACCTTCGGAATATGAATCACCTGTTTTGCCTGCTCACAGCAGCGCAGTATAAAATCGTAATCCTGCGAACCGTCAAACTCCGGTCTGAGGCCTCCCACCTGGTTGACCAGTGCTTTTTTTACAACAAAAATATGACAGATATAATTATTGTCCCTTAAACGGAACAGATTATAGTCTGATTTGAAATGAGGTTCAAAATAGAATTCCCCATCCATACTCAGTTTATCTTCATCTGTATAAATGATCTCCGGTCCCTGATGATCATTTATTGCCCTGACAATTTCATACAGAGCATCCGGTTCCAGTGTATCATCATGATCACTCAGCATCAGATATTCACCGGTCGCCATCTCGATTGCTTTGTTTGTATTGACGGAAATCCCACCATTACCCTCTAGATGCTTATAAAGGATTCTCTTATCTTTACCATAACGCTTCTGAACGTATTCTTCGACTTTCTGATCAGGGCTTCCATCCGCCAGGCAGAGCTGCCAGTTTGTGTAAGTCTGCGAACGCACAGAATCGATCAGTTCCTTCAGATACGGAGTCGGTGTACAGTACAGAGGAATCACAATGCTGATCAGAGGATTCTGCTCAAAATGTTCATGACGCTGTCTGCGAAGAGTCTTTCTGTCCGCTTTATGACGCTCAAACCATTCTTCATAATCTTCTTTGTGCTCCCCGTTTTTGTCTTTGTGGAAAAGACGTCCCCAGAAGCCTTTTGCTTTCTCTTTTTCCTTCTGTTCCCTGCGAAGAGCTTTTATATCAATCTCATATGTTTTGGTTGTAGAATCACCGCAGAAATGAAGCACTATCCTGTTTCCCGGGATTTCAAGAAACGCTGCGGAAATGCTGAAACCGATCTCCTGATTCTTGTAATCGTCGTCCAGATGGCGTCGCTCTACAACGTCCGGCCTGCGGCCTCTCGTGATCTTACAGTCGAGAAGTTCTGCATTTTCTTTATGAACAGTTACTTCAACTTCACCTCTCTGGTCTGTTGTCCATCCCTGAATCTCAAGCATCAGCCCATAGAGGACTTCGACACGGTCAATATGGAACTCGACCAGTTTGTCTTTGACCAGTTCATCCAGTTCATCACCTGTATGCTCCCAGATCACAGTTTTTTCTTCTCCGTCCAGCAAAAGAAGTTCCAGTATGTCATACTTCTGGCGAAGTTTCAGGACCTCCGGAATCGTAACTGTAAATCCCGGAAGAAAGCCTTCTGTCTCCACTTCCAGAGCCTGCGCCACATCCGGTCGGTCATACCGCTCCACTTCCGGTATATCGAGCACTTCATACCCGTCACCAATCAGCTGAAAACTGCATTTCTTTTTATCAGTATGCATATACCAGCCTACAAGGCTCAGCACATGTCCATGTCTGTCATCATATCGTTCTTCATCAATGCTGAAACAAAGTTTGTCCATAAATAATCCCCTATTTCTTTTTAATACTCCGGTACAGTTTCCATGCCTTTGTATTTTCCATTTCATGAATCTGGCGGTGCAGTCTCTGTATCTCCTGATCTTTTTCAGAAGCAATCCTCGAAAAGCTCTTCCAGAATGCATCCTGTGCTTCTGTTTCTTTCATCACTTCAATCTCTATGTGAAGTTTTCCTGCATTTTCCGGCAGATTTTCAAGAACAAACTGCGGATCTCCACCTCCAAAATAATATCTGTCCGCTCCCATCGGGAACCCATTTGAAGTAAAAACAGCTTCTTTTCCGTTTTCAAATGTCAGTTTCTTAAGAATCAGTCCGCCGGCTGCCTCACCCGGATCAAGACGCAGTCTGCGTACATCGCCCGGAACAGCAATACAAAGATCCAGCCCGGATCCTGCCATCGGATAAACATCAGAATCCGCTTCCGAAAAATCACTGCCTCTGTCATAAAATACCTGCAGCCTTCTCAGTGCAAACGCTGCACGGATTCTCTCATAATATGCCGGCACATCCACCTTGCCCGGTGAAACCTCATCGTACATGGAACGAAGCGGTACATGTTTTCCTTCCATATACTTCTGGAAATTACGCTCCATCTCCGCATAAATTTCCAGTTCTTCCTCTGAAATTCCGGCTTTTTTATAAAAATCAAACTCACGCAATACTGCACGCTTGCCATCGCTCTCCAGATAATAATGAATCATTCGATAGAGAATGAAGTTGCACGGAACCGGGAAACGAAATGTCCATTCATAATCGATCACCGATACTTCAGAATCCTGAAGCAGAATATTTGCCGGAACCAGATCGATATTGGATATACCGCTGCAACGATAATTTTTCTCCAGCGGAACATCTCCAAACACCTCGATAAATTCCGGTGTCTTAAAGAATATCTCCCCTGAATGAATACGGCGTACTTTATCAATATAAGTAAAAAGAAGTTTTTCCAGTTCTTCATTCCTGCCCCGCTCAAGCAGGCTGTCCAGACATGCTTCCAGTGTCTCACCACTTAAGTATTCCAGTGCAACTCCATCAGCTTCTGTCCTGCAGGAATTCAATTTCAAACCTTCCCTGCCATAGAAACCGGAAAGTTCTTCCTCGATTTTCGTAAGATTCCTTACATGTGCTTCAGCCCTGGTATCTGCCGGAACCTTGCGCACAACTTTTTCTTTCTTATTATTCTCACAGATTTCCGTGATGATGGAAAACTTCGGTGCACGCTCATTTGAAAACTTCGCATAAACTGTACCGGTCTCCATTTTTTCCTTACTGATCAGAAGCAGGAACGAATTGGCAAAATCCGGGTACATCTCATTTGCAAGCAATGTATCATATACTGAAGATTCCTGAAATAGCTGCAGACGAAGTCTGTCATAGTTCGTCTCCAGACGATTCAGCTCACCTTTCAGCGGAAGCCGTCTGTCTGAATAAACGGTCATTGGAAGCTTATAATCCGGGAATGGATAATACCATTCTGCATGCAGATTTCCGGCATCTGAAAGAATCTGCAAGAATTCTTTTCTGGAAAAAGTTTTAACACCTTTGGTGGTCGGATAGCCTTCCAGCCCTTCAAAAAGTGTACCGAAATGATCCTCAGTGCATCCTGCCCAGTATTTAAGCCCCAGACGGTTCTCGATTGCAAGCACGATCTTTCCATTCGGTTTCAGATGCTTTGAAATAATTTTTAAGAAATCCACATATGGCGTCTCACTCTGAATGTATGCTTCTCCATATTCAAAAACCCCAATCAGGGTAATGTAATCATATTTTTCTGTAAGTGTTTTCTCGACATCCTGAAAATTTCCCATCAGAATTTTCAAATTGTCACAGTCGCGGTGTCTCCACGCGTTGATCTGACTGCGTTTCCTCGAAAGCTCGATACAAGTCACCTGCTTTGCCTTCTTACAGAGGGCACCGGTAACCGCACCGCATCCGGAACCGATTTCGAGAACATTTTCTTCTCCGGTAAACGGAAGCCAGCCCAGAATATTTTCCCTGATATGAGAAAAATGATAAAGAATCGGCCAGCTTGCACGCTCCGCGATCACCTGATTCCATTCTTCCTCACGGTAATTTCGCGCGATCTCCAGCATCTCGTCTTCAATTGCACCATCTGTATATAAATCTTTGCCCGGATAAAGTGTGTCATCCAGAAGAACCTGTCCGATTTTTTCCATTAATCCTCATCTCCACAGTAGATTTCTACTTTTGAATTCATATCATAAAAACCAACGGTATTCTGCGTTGAGATAACCGTGATATTACATGCATCATACAGTCTGTGAAATACCGTAAAATCACCGTCTTTGTAGCCGGTACATCCGAAAGAAAGCAGATATTCTCCACCCTGCAGAAACATGTCCTGTGTGAAGGTTACAGTACACACATCCCCGGCGTCAGAATGCTCTACGTGCATTTTCTCAAACATGGTATTCGTTCCGGTAATCTCTGTTCCACGGATATCCTTGAAAGTATATGCCATGATCGGCTCCTGAATGTTCTCATGGAATTTCACACGCATCTTGATCGTAAAAGTAGATCCTTTGTCGATAGTGTTGGTATAGTTGCCCTTTTCATCCATCACGACAAAATCCGTGATCTCTGCCAGCTTGCTGCCATATTCAAGCATATTCGGATTGACCTGGAATTTCTCATTCCAGCTTTCACGCTTTTTCTTTTCGTTTTCGGCTGCTTCTTTCGCCGGGTCCTGTCCAACCAGAAGCTGTTTGTACATATCAACCATCTTCTTCGGAGAACCTTCCGCCAGCTTTACACCTTTATTGAGAAGGACTACACGGTCACAGTATCTGGAAATACTGCTGAGATCGTGGCTTACAAAGAGAATGGTTCTTCCCATATCTTTAAATTCTTCGAATTTACGATAACATTTTGCCTGGAAGAACACGTCACCGACAGAAAGCGCTTCATCGACTATCAGTATCTCCGGGTCAATGTTGATCGCAACAGCAAAAGCCAGACGAACGAACATACCACTGGAATATGCCTTGACCGGCTGATGTACAAAATCGCCGATGTCTGCAAAATCCAGAATATCCTGTAGTCTGGCATCAATTTCTTCTTTTGAAAATCCCATCATCGTACCGTTGAGATATACGTTCTCAATTCCCGTATATTCCATATTAAATCCGGCGCCAAGTTCAAGCAGTGCGGAAATTCTTCCATCAACTTTCACTTCACCTGCGGTGGGATTCAACACACCTGTGATGATCTTGAGGATCGTGGATTTACCGGAACCGTTCGTTCCGATAATTCCCACCGTCTCTCCTCTTTTTACTTCGAAATTTACATCCCGGAGAGCATAATGCTCTCTCACGGGAACTTTAAATCCAAGCGCTTCACGCAGTCGGTCTGAAGGCTTGTTGTATAGTTTATACATCTTGTCCAGATGCTTTACTTCAATTGCAAATTCACTCATTCTACTCTCCGTTTACAGTACATCTGCAAAATGTACCTGAAGTTTTTTAAACAATCTGGTTCCAAGGAAAAATACGGCAATCGTAAATACCCAGAAATAAAGGGTAAGTACCGGATGCTGCCAGATTGCCACCTTGTTAATCAGAGAATCACGATATCCCTGTACAATATAAAAGACCGGATTCAGTTTCAGTATTTTTGCAAGGATGCCGCCCAGTCCTAGGTCATTGAAATCCCACATGATCGGTGTCACCCACACCCCTACCTGAAGTCCGATGTTGATAATCTGACTCAGATCACGGAAAAATACAACCGCTGCACTCGTCAGATAAGTCACTGCAAGGATCAGCATAAAAATGCAAAAGCTATAATACAGAAGCTGTATCGCATACAGACTCGGTGGATATCCCATAAAAGTATAGATCAGCAGTACGATAATGATAAAAAATGCATGTACAAAAACCGCTGAAAATACTTTCACAACCGGAAGGATCCGGATGTTGAATACAACTTTTTTGACCAGATAATTGTATTCGAGAAGTGCATTCGTTCCTCCAATCAGTCCTTCCTGAAAGAAAAACCATGGAATCAGTCCCGCGATCAGCCACAAAACAAAAGGGACTCCCTTGTCTGAGCCATTGCGAAGTGCAAGTCCGAATACAAACCAGTATACGCAGATCGTTACG
The DNA here is from genome assembly GCF_900120195.1 of Blautia sp. Marseille-P3087. Taxonomy (GTDB): domain Bacteria; phylum Bacillota; class Clostridia; order Lachnospirales; family Lachnospiraceae; genus Blautia_A. Next base: position 2,861,054 of record NZ_LT635539.1, on the reverse strand, counting down.
ATTGGCTGAATAAACGCCCAGATTGTTCCGAAATAAGAACCGGCATATTTTGTTTTAAAGTCATTTTTTGCCAGAGAAAAGACTAACTTTCTGTTTTTGTAGATCTCTCCCGGCAGCCATGTCTCGTTTTTCAATCTTTTTTACTCCTGTTGGCAGTGTACTCTTTGAAGCTTCCCCATTTCTGGTCTTTGTCAGAAAGAATCAGTTCCATACCTTCCGGGATCGGCCATTCTACACCAATATCCGGGTCATTGTATGCCAGACCGCCTTCATCGTTCGGATGATAGAAATCTGTACACTTGTATGCAAATTCCGCTGTATCAGAAAGCACTACGAATCCATGTGCAAAGTTTTTCGGAATAAAAAACTGCTTTTTGTTTTCTGCTGACAGAAGCACACCATACCACTGTCCATAAGTTGCAGAACCTTCGCGCAGGTCAACAGCAACATCAAAAACTTCGCCGCTCACTACACGCACCAGTTTATCCTGCGGATAGTTGATCTGGAAATGAAGTCCACGCAGTACACCCTTACGGGAGCTTGACTGATTATCCTGTACAAACTCCATGTCGATTCCTGCTGCTTTGTAATCGTTATAGTTATATGTTTCCATAAAGTAACCACGCTCATCCCCGAATACAGTTGGTGTAATTACTTTCAGTCCTTCGATATGACAGGTTTCTACTGTGATCTTACCCATTTTATAATCCCTCCGCTACTTCTATCAGATATTTACCGTAAGCTGTCTTGAGAAGTGGCTGTGCCAGTTCTACAAGCTGTTCTTTTGTAATAAATCCACGTTTGTATGCAATCTCTTCAATACAGGAAATATAGAGTCCCTGACGTTTCTGGAATGCGGCTACAAAATCTGCCGCATCAAGAAGAGAATCATGGTTTCCGGTATCCAGCCATGCAAATCCACGGCCAAGTGTCTCAACCTTCAGTGTACCTCTGTTGAGGTATTCGTTGTTAATGCTTGTAATCTCAATCTCGCCACGTGCAGATGGTTTAACATTTTTAGCAATTTCAACAACATCATTGTCATAGAAATACAGACCCGGAACTGCATAGTTTGACTTCGGATGCTCCGGTTTTTCTTCGATAGAAAGAGCCCTGCCATTTTCGTCGAATTCTACCACACCATATTCACGAGGATCTCTTACATAATAGCCAAAAATAGTTGCACCTTTTTCTTCTTCGGTACGTTTGTAAGCATTCTGCAATACTCTTGAAAAGCTCTGACCATAGAAGATATTGTCGCCAAGTACAAGTGCAACAGCATCGTTTCCGATAAATTCTTCACCAATGATAAATGCATCTGCAAGTCCTCTCGGCTGCTCCTGAACTGCATATTCAAAGCGCATGCCAAGCTGACTTCCGTCTCCGAGAAGGTCACGGAAGACCGGAAGATCTCTTGGTGTGGAAATAATCAGGATCTCGCGGATTCCTGAAAGCATCAGAGTTGATAACGGATAATAGATCATCGGCTTGTCATAGACCGGCATGATCTGTTTTGAAATAGCTTTTGTTAACGGATATAATCTGGTTCCTGAACCACCTGCTAAGATAATTCCCTTCATAAGGTTTCTCCTTTTTTCTTTATTTATTTTTGTCTGTTAACTGTTTTTAAAATGGAGTGCGATCAGAAGTCCGATCAGGACAATGATCATTGCACCACCAATGATCAGAAGCATCTTTACAGTTGAAGAAAGTCCTTCTGTGTGCATTTCACTGATCTGATCCTGAACAGATTTTTGCTCAGATACTGCAGTGTCATTTGTATCGGTTTCGTCTGTCTGTACTGTTGTTGATGTGCTTTCTGTTTCTGAACTTTCCGGTACCGTCGTCTCCTTCGCTTCCTGCACCGGTTTCGGAGTCGGTGTATCTTCTACAGTCACATAACCTACAAACTGCCCCTGATAATAGTACTGATTTAGTGTTCTCGTTCCCTTTTCTTTGCTTTTCATCGTAAGATCAGCGACCGTCACACCTTTCGGTACTGTCATTGCCTTTCCATCAACTTCAATGCTGTCAAAACTGTTAAATGCATAATCAAACAATACTGTACTGTCCGCACAGTTGATACCAAGATCTGCATCACGCATAGTTACTACGATATAAGTTCTTCCGTTTCGCTCTGCAACCGTAGCAAGACAGTTCTGTGCTTCTGTGGAAAATCCTGTCTTTCCACCAATACAGCCTTCATAATACAGGCTGGACTCTTTTGCCAGAAGTGGTACGTGAGTATGCATTGGTCTCGCAGCACTTAAGTTTGTTGCCGGAATTGTATAGTTCACTGTTTCCAGAACTTTGCGGAATCTGGCATTCTTAAGACCGGCTCGCATGATCTTCGCAAGATCCTCGGCACAGGAATAATGATTTTCGTCTGGAAGACCACTGGCATTGACAAAATGAGTATGCGTACATCCAAGCTGCCTGGCTTTCTGGTTCATCATATCCACAAAGTTTGCTTCTGTACCACCGACGTATTCTGCAATCTGCGCACAAACCTCATTTGCAGACTTAATATATGCGGCGAACCAGCAGTCCTTCATAGTCATGGACTCACCAAGCTGTGCATTGATGTTGCTGCTGTCCCAGGTCACATCGCGAACTCCTGTTTCCGTAAACGTCACAATATCCTTCGGTGAGCTGTTTTCGATTGCAACAAGAAGCGTCATGAGTTTTGTTGTACTTGCAGGATAACGATATTCATCCATTCCTTTATCATACAAAATTGCTCCTGTATCTGCATCCATCAGAACAGCTGTCTCGGAAGTTACAGCCGGAGCTGCCGGCCAGTTCACTATACTATCTGTAGCAACCGCTGCCGGTGTGCCATTGGTCGTTACCATAGAAGCCTGTACCGTACAAGAAGACACCAGAATCACCACAGCACCTACTCCTGCCGCAATCCGGTATATTCCTTTATTCATCTGTGTACCTCCACTATTAAACTAAATTCAAGTCTCTTCTAACGCAAGACATATCTCATATTATTTTCGCACAATCATAGAGTAAATTCAATGCCTATTTTCGCCAAAATAGTCTTCCTCCTTATCTTCTGAAAGAAAAAATGCTGTAATTCCTTGTTAAACCCGGGAATTACAGCATCTTAATCTCTATAAAAGATGACTATTTGGTTTTGTACATTTCCTCATAATATTTCTGATAGTCGCCGCTGGTGACATTCTTCATCCAGTCTTCATGCTCGAAGAACCACTGAATTGTCAGGCGAATACCATCTTCAAAACATGTCTCCGGATACCAGCCAACTTCTTCTTTGATCTTATCCGGTGCAATTGCATAACGACGGTCATGCCCTTTACGATCCTCTACATATGTGATCAGCTTCTCACTTACAAGAGCTTTACGCGGGTCATCATCCGGAAGCATTTCCTGTAATGTATCCAGAATAATATGGATGATCTGAATGTTCTGCTTTTCATTGTGTCCGCCAATGTTGTAGGTCTCAAACAGACGGCCTTTTTCCTGCACCATGTCAATTCCTTTTGCATGATCCATTACATACAACCAGTCACGTACATTCTTACCATCACCATATACCGGAAGTTTCTTTCCCTGAAGTGCATTGTTGATGATCAGCGGAATCAGTTTTTCCGGAAACTGGTACGGTCCATAGTTATTGCTGCAGTTTGTAATGTTTGCCGGGAATTTGTAAGTATCCATATAGGATTTTACCAGCATATCGGAAGATGCCTTGCTTGCAGAGTACGGGCTGTGTGGATCATATGGAGTAGTCTCATAGAAGAAGCCACCGTCTTCCTCAAGGGAACCATATACTTCATCTGTAGAAACATGCAGGAATTTTTTGTCCGGCTTGAAAGTTCCGTCAGGAAGTTCCCATGCAGATTTTGCAGCATTCAGCATAACCAGTGTACCAAGTACATTTGTCTTTACAAATACCTCAGGATTGCGAATACTTCTGTCTACATGACTCTCTGCCGCAAAGTGAACAACACGGTCGATATCATTTTCATCAAAAATCTTCATGATTGCTTCACTGTCACAGATATCTGCTTTTACGAAAGTGTAGTTGTCGCGATTTTCGATATCCTTGAGATTCTCAAGATTTCCTGCGTATGTCAGCTTATCTACATTAATGATGCGGATCTCGTTGTCATATTTCTGGAACATGTAATGAATATAGTTGGATCCGATAAATCCTGCTCCACCGGTTACAAGGTATGTTCTCATATTTTCTTTTCCTCCTGAAAAGCGCTCTCCTTCGGGGAGAGCGCATTTTATTTTATTAATTATATGCCGGATCAGTCGGATCGAAGTTCTTAGAACCACGAAGTGGGGTAAGTGCTTTTCTTCCGAGAGGTCCCTTTCTTGCTTCATTGGACTGATATACACCATCAAAAATTGTGATTTCAGAACCATTGCAGTTATCATATACCCATTTTGCATCTGCTACGCAGCAGCGGATACATCCATGAGATGCCGGATTTCCAAGTTTCAGATATTCTCCAACCGGAAGATTATGGTCATTCATCTCACTGCATGCAACAGAGTGAACGTAAATGCCACCAACAACCCATGATCCGTACTGTCCCCATGACGGTCCCATCAGCGGCTGCCATCTGCCTGCTCTCTTAATCGAATAGGTTCCTTTTGGTGTCGGGGTGCCCGGGTTACCTACAGAAACACGGATAGTCTTGATCGGAATCGTGCGATCCCTGTTTGCATATACAGTCATAACACCATTGACACGATCACAGCTCAGATAATATTTGCTGCGTCTGATCTCGCCTGTTCTGTCGTTAATTCTGTAGCCTCTTTTATCAAAACGATACTGGATACCATTGATTACTTTTACAGTATTAAACACATATTTTCCTGTCTTTGGATCCATATAACGAACAAGATTTCTGGAGCTGTTTACCACAACCCATCCTGCTTCGATGAAACGTCCTCTTTCATCCAGTGTACCATACGTATCACCACGTTTGATTCTCCGGTTGGTCAGTGCTACACAATTTTTGAAATAGAAATAATATTTCTGTCCACCACAGCTGATTCTTCTCCAGCCATTCACATAAAGTGCACCGCTGCTGGATGCGCAGTAATACTTGTTATTAAATTTAATCCACTGACTCTTATAAACCTTACCTCTGTATGCCGTTTCGCTGGATCTCTGGAAGAAGTAATATTTGTTTCCAATCTTTGTGACACCACTTGCCATGGAACCATCTGCTTTGTAGTATCTGTCACTGACCCATCTGTCAAAAAGTATGTTACCGTTGCTTGAGAAATAGTACCAGCCCATAAATTTACCATTTACTGTAACCTTCTGAATACCATGTTTCTCATCAACACAGCCGGCTGTTCTTCCGAAATAATAGTATCTGTTTCCGGCACCTGGACATTTTATCCAACGGTTTCTCCATGTTCCACGTCTTCCGTCACTTACAAAGTAATATCTGCGGTTTCCGTATTTAACAAGTCTATTTTTGTATACGACACCATATTTATTTGATAAGTAATAGTAATTATTAGCAGCCTTTACCATCTTACCCTTAATAAGATATCCATTCGCGTCAAGAAGGTATGAATTACTGCTGTTTGACAAAACTTTGTATGCTCCGGTTCCCTTTTTCTGATAACGTCCGTCAGAACCGAAATAACGCCACATCGTGCCCTTTTTATCAGTTGCACTTGCCCACGCATTACGCACCATTTTGCCAGGAACAACCTCTGCATTAGATGCTTTGCGGAAGTAATAGACCGCTTTATTGACTGTGCGCATACCTACATAAGGTTTACCACCGTCAAGCAGAAAATAGGATTGTTTATTAATTGTATAGATTTTATTTGCGGCGATTTCTGTCTGTTTACCGGCATCTCCATAATAATTAAATGCCTTATCTGCGGTATTCCATGTCCATGTCTTGATAATTCTCTGACCCAGTTTAGAGTTGTAAGGTGTTATCTGATCTGTATCAAGATCACCGGTAACTTTTACCTCATTAACCGTTTTGAAGTAGTAGTAATCATTTGACACTTTACTTCTTCCGGTGAGCATATAACCATTTTCATCAAATGCATAATACCCTGTACAAATCTCATCACCATTGTCTTTCAGTGCAGTAACTTTAACGATGCCATCTTTATCGGTAAAATAGTCGGAAGCTGTCTGTTCTGCTGTCTCTCCATCCTGCACATCTTCGGCAGTTTCTTTCTGTTCTGCTGTTTCCGGCATATCCTGTACATCAATAGTATCTTCTGTTATATCTTCTTCTGAAGCATCTGCTGTCTCTTCGTTCTGAATGTCCTGCGTATCTTCATCAACTAAAAAAGCCTCATCTTCTACTGCATTTTCATCTGTTACCGCATCTACTTCAGAAGTCTCTGCTGTCTGTACGGCAGGATTTACAGAAACAGGTTTTTCCAGTTTCCATTTACCGTTTTCAAATTTCCACCGAGTATATAAAAGGGAAGCTTCATTATCTTTTACCACTTCATTTAACGTCTGAACTGCAGTATCTTCTGTGCAAGCAGTCACATCCTGCTCTTCAAACGAATTTTCAGTTTCTTCACCTTCTGCACTGAATGCATCAAAATCCGGCTCCGTCTCATCTGTTATATCAACGGCATCCGCATTCGCATCCTCATCTGCCCCCATGTCGATCTGCACATCATCGGACGCAGCTTCTTCAGAATCAACATCAGCTGTATTGTCCGAGGGACTTTCAGCTTCTGCGTCATCAATCACTGCCACGTCGGAAGCATCTGCCTCAGCAGCAAACTCAGCCTCGCTGGCCGCACTCGCCTCCGCTGCCATAGACAAACACATTGTCAAGCTCAACATTATTGCCACAATTCGTTTCTTCACAACTACTCCTCCTATTTCCCTTTTGTTAAAAATCTATTCACCAAGACCTCCGCTGATTGCATCAGTCAAAGCTTTCATTGCTTCCTGCTCATCTGCTCCATCGCAGATCAGTTCAATCTCATCACCACATTTTATACAGGCACCCAGAACACTCAGAACGCTTTTTGCATTTGCAGTTCCACCATCATATTCAAATGTGATTGCAGATTGATATTTCATTGCTTCATTACACAAATTTCCGGCTGGTCGTAAATGCAAACCCGACGGATTATTGATCATAATTTTCTGATTGACCATCTGTTGTCTCCTGTCAGTTGTTTTCTTCGGCTGTGGAAATCACAGAGACCTCCACGCCCGTTGTCACATCATCTACAAGTTCATATCCATCCGGGATTTCAATGCTTACCGGCACCTCATGACTGCCTTCTCCTACATCACTCAAATCTATGGATGCTTTTATCTGATCTTCTGTAAGATCATCAAGTGAACTGTCCGTCTTCTGGACACGAACTTCTATATTAGCTGTATCAAAAGATACCTGCATACCATCCGGTGCATGATTCACCACGATATTTTTCGTAGGTACTTCGCATACACTGCTTCCCATCGGCAGTACATTTACCCTTACAAATACATCTTCGCTGGAATCACTGGTCAGTTTCAGACCATCCGGAAGATAATCTGAAATATTGATCTTCTCTTCGAAATCACTGTCCCTGTCAGAAATGTCCGCTACATAGTCAGGAATTGTGATCGTATTATTCTGATCTTTCAAAGTAGCAAGTGCCTCTTCGCTTCCGGCAACACTTATCACATTCGGTGTGGTACTTACACTTTCCACCTGATAACCGGATTTCGGAGAACCGCTGTAACCTGCTTTGATTTTGACGTTTGCCTGTACTTTCCAGAGTTTTGCAGTTACATATACCCTTGAAACATTCAGGTAGCCCATATCTGAATCCGTAAATTCTTCACCATTTTTATCTATAATCTTGACATCTTTTTCTGTAGTGATATCTTCTGTTGCTCCATCTACATCAATAGACGCATTTACTTTATCTATTTTATTAATCAGAGACGTCGGACCTGTAATCTTGATTTTCTCCGGATTGGAAGTTAGCGTTCCTATCTCATACCCTCTGTCAGGCTTTGTATTATCTGTTGTAACATTAACTACAAATTCCTGTGTATCCTTATCCTCCAGATGAAGGCTCAGATTCTGAGGACTGACTTCTATATTATCCTGCATAATATGGTCACATAATACTGTGATCGGAACCATTACCGGATCTGTGTTCAGACTGACCGCCTGCTGAAGATCTGCCACTGCCCGAATGTTATTCACCGATATTTTGTCAAGAATTTTTCTCTGTGCCTTGATCGTTACACGAATCGGAACCTGCTCTTCATCCTGCATACACATCTTACCATCGGCATCTATATACGCTTCATTCAAAAGCTGCACGTCCGATATAACAAAAGATTTCGTTCCGATCGGATTGTTTATGTTTACTACAAGCAGCCACACCAGGATTGCAATCACAAAAGAAAGAATTTTCAGACCCAAATTATTTCCCAGTTTTTTCTTCATGCTTCACTCTGCCCTTCAATAACTGTCTGAATCGGTTATTATCTACAACTTTTTTGTTCTGCGCTTTTTCCAGAACTTCCCGCAATTGTGTACTGCTGATATTTCGGATCAGTCTGCCTCCCTGCGCCACAGATACCTGTCCGGTTTCTTCTGACACAATGATCGTAACGGAATCTGTTACCTCACTGATACCCACACCGGCACGGTGTCTTGTTCCAAGCTGTTTGCTGAGTTCCATATTATCAGAAAGCGGCAGATAACAGGTAGCTGCCACAATGCGGTTTTCTCTTACAATGACCGCTCCATCATGAAGCGGCGTGTTGTGCTCAAAAATGTTGATCAGAAGCTGGCTTGTCAGAATCGCATCGACATTAATACCGGTTCTGATATACTCGTCCAGGCGGATCTCCTGCTCAATGACGATCAGTGCACCGGTCTTGACCTCTGCCATATCATAACATGCCTTGATCAGCTCATTGACTGTCTTGTCTGTAAAACGTTCCTTTACTTCCTTTCCTGCATCAAACGGAAGGATCGATGCCATGATTTTTTTCTGACCAAGCTGTTCAACCACCTTACGTAGTTCTGGCTGAAAAATAACAACAATTGCCGTGATCAATGCACCGGCAAGACGGGATACGATCCAAAGGATCGTATTCATCTTAAAAATATATGCTATGATCAGAAATGCACCGATTACAAGGAGACCTTTAAGCAGAGTATATGCACGGGTAAATTTGATCCATACCATAAACTGATACACAAAAAATGAGATCAGAATAATTTCAATTACATCGATAATACTGACAGACGGCAGATTGATATCTGATAAGTACCTTGCCAATATATCTGTAATATTTCGCATAAACTCTCTTCTCCTTTTGCTGCAGATTTTTATGTAATGCCGTAATCAGGCTGAGCTTAAAGATCCTTCAGTGATTCCTCAAGCTTCTTCTCAAAATCAATATCATCAATGTCAGCTTTTTCGACAACGGAAGATTCTTCCTGAACAGGTTTTCTCTTTGCAGAACGATTCTCGGATTTTGTTTCCTTCTGGAAAAGCGGTGCTGTATAGTCCGCTGTTTTCTCTGATACTCTTCGTTCTTCTCTGTCTGTCTCACCGTTAATCTTCTTGATGCTTCTCTCAGAAGTAGCAACCAGTGCTTTCGGAACAGCTTTTACATAGTAATAATACTCATCGTCTTCGTATTCGAGCCGCTCTGTTCTGGTATAATCTCCACCGAAAACAAAGAATTCCAGTATGATTCCGATCAAAACTGCAACTACTGTATAAATGATCAGAGATACCATGGAAACTTCGACACCAAAACTCATACTTCCTGCAAGCATGATCACGATATAAAGCACACCACCTGCTACTATGGCGATCCGCCATGCATAATCCATCATGCGGGTACGGATCAGATTAACTACAAGAACGACTACAACAAATGCAATTACATTCAGCCACATCTCACCGTTTTTCATAAGTCCATCAGCCAGAAGTGTAATCTTGCCCATCATATCAAGATCAGATCCCATCAGAACCTGAGACTGTACTCTGATAAAACGTACGAAATAATAAATAATTACGCCGCCAGCTGCCGGAAGCGCAGAAACCGCACTGCTCAAAAGGCCGCATCCAACCGGAAGAAGTGCCGGAAGATCAAATCCAAAAGCAAGCGGTGCAAAAATAAGGACCAGGTTCCTGCCGCTGCTGAAACGGAGAAACAGAATCAGCATAAACAGAATCAGCACAAGCATAAAGCCTGCAACTTCGATTCCAAGAGCATAACTGTGTCCGACCATCAGTGCAAAACCTGTAAAGATCATCATACCGGATGGAAGGATACAACAAATCAGTGCGAGGATCAGAACTACAAACATACTGTCCAGTGCTTTCATATATCCCATATTGGTATTGATCCATGTAAAATAAACCGCTGCAAGAATAAATTTCAGCAGAGGCAGCAGATATATTTCATACTGTGCATATAATCCTTTTAATTTTTGTTTAAATTCCAGTAATGCTGTCATTTGCGATACCCTCCTGCGGCTCCTTTGCCGGATGCTTTTCTTTCTTCCCTGGCGTAAATTTTACTCAGTGAAGTTAACTGACCATAGTACTCCCGGACACTCTTCTTTGCGCGGTGATATTTGACCGAATATTGTATATAGGTCAAAACAGAATAAACTATCAGAACGACCAGATAGCCGATAATAATATAAGCACCAAGTGCCACCAGATTCATCTTATGAATGTTTTCAAGAAGATATTCCCCAAAATAAACAGCTACAGCTGCCACGATCAGCACATATCCAATCGTCACAAGGAAAAAGTTCTTAATCAGTGCCAGACCAATATAATCGCTTCTGTAATATCGACTGACAGGAAGATATTTTCTGCCCTTGCCCTGCTCATACATGGCAAGCTTTGTCATTATCTTGACCTTTTCTTCATTGATCATATTCTGCTCCTCATAAACTCTATTTCTGAATTAAATAATATAACTATTCAGTAGAAAAAGTACTGAACAGTTACGAAATAATCATATTTGGATTAATTGTAACATATATCCACAACCATGAAAAGTGTTTTTTCTCCAGTCTACAGCTGTCCGATGCATAAAGTAACGAAATAAATTTCCCTGGCACCACTTTCTTTCAGACATTCTGCAAGCGTTTCAATCGTGCTCCCGGTCGTATAGACATCATCAACTATCAGAATCCTAAGGCCCCTCACGGATTCCGTAATCTGAAAAGCATCCTTCAGATTTCTCATGCGCTCGGCTGCATTCAGTTTTTTCTGAGATTTTGTCTCTCTTTTCTTTACAGCAAGCCCTGCAGCTACCGGAATCTGTAAAAGTTCTCCGATTTTTTCCGCAAGATCTTCTGCCTGATTAAATCCTCTGATACGTTTCTTGCGACACGTCATCGGTACAGGTACCAGAATGTCCGGATTCCAGCGCTTTATCTGAGTTCCGACATATCTGCTGATTTCTTCTGCATAATACTGTCCATATTCCCGGCTGCCGTAATATTTGTATCGCAAAAGCGACTGTTTCATCTGCATATTGTATAGAAAAACGCCCCGTCCCTGACAAAATCCCCGCTTCCTGCTTTTACAGTCCGCGCAGTATTCTTCTGTCTCTGATACAGGTTTGCCGCATTTCAGACAGTAATGTTCCTCTATCAGATGAAAGCTTCCTCTGCATTCCGGACAGATATGAACCTTTTTTCCCGGCAGTATTTTGTTACATGCCGGACACCGCGACGGATACAGTGCTTCCAGAAATAATACTTTACCTTTCTGGAGGCATTCTGAAATCCCCATAATTATTATTTTTTTATTCAGAATATGCCTTTCTCCCCGATGGCACGCTCTCTTTATTCAGCTTCCTGAATTCTCCTGTCAAGGGAACTGTATCTTCTCTGCTGTTTTTCGTTATTGATCATTTCGCGGAAAGTCTCTTCACTTCCGACCACTGTAACACATTTTCTTGCTCTCGTTACTGCAGTATAAAGAAGATTTCGGTTCATCAGCATCCGCGGACCTGACAAAATCGGAATGATCACAGCCGGATATTCTGAACCCTGTGACTTATGTATCGTAACCGCATAGGCAAGTTCCAGTTCGTCAAGCTGTTTAAACGTATACTGCACATAACGTCCATCTTCAAATTCCACCTCTGCAAGCTCGGCAAATTCATTGATCATACGGATAATTCCTGTATCACCGTTAAAAACACCGACTCCCTTGTCTACCGGAATCCCATATCTGCCACGCACTTCCCACTCAAGCTGATAGTTATTACGAATCTGCATGACTTTGTCACCTTCACGAAAAAGTCCCTGTCCGATTTCTTTTTCTTTTTTAGACGGATCCGGTGGATTCAGATATCTCTGTAATATCTGATTCAACCGTTCCACACCCAGAAGGCCTTTACGCATCGGTGTGAGTACCTGTATCTCAAACGGCTTTGCTTCGACATATTTCGGAAGTTTTTCCTGGATAAGTGCGATTACTACTCTGATGATAATATCTGCATTATATCTTTTCAAAAAGAAAAAGTCCCGACTTTTATTGTTGATCTCAACCTGTTCTCCACGATTGATCTTATGTGCATTCACGACAATATCACTCTCAGATGCCTGACGGAAGATCTTCTTCAGTTCTACAACCGGAAACTGTCCGCTTCGGATAATATCTCGCAGAACATTTCCCGGACCGACACTCGGAAGCTGGTTCTCGTCACCGACCAGAATCAGTCTCGTTCCTGCAGTCACTGCCATCAGAAGAGAATGCATCAGATGAATATCCACCATAGACATCTCATCTATGATGATCACATCTGCTTCCAGCGGATTCTCCGCATTTCGTTCAAAATGAACCGGCTGTCCTTCCCGGTCATCTTCCGGCATTCCGGTCAACTCCAGCATACGGTGAATAGTCTGTGCCTCATATCCTGTTGCCTCCGTCATACGCTTCGCAGCTCTGCCGGTCGGTGCTGCCAGCCGAAGCTCCGCACCTTCACTTTCAAAGAAGCGTATGATTGCATTGATCGTTGTCGTCTTACCTGTACCGGGACCTCCTGTCAGTACCAGAAGTCCATGTCCGGCAGCTTCTTTGACTGCTTTTTCCTGCATCTCATCCAGCACCGTACCTGTCTCTTTCTGGATCTGGCTGATCCTGCGCTCAACACGCTCTTCATCCTCCGGACAGTCAATATCCAGTTCCCGTAGCATCCTGGCTGTATTTAATTCCAGATAATAATACTGTGCCGGATAAACAAGTACCTGTCCTTTTTCTTCTTTCTGAATGATCTTTCGTTCCATCGAAAGGTCTACCAGATGTTTCTCCATGTAAGAAGCATCTACTCCGAGAAGCTGCTCCGCTCTCTTAAAAAGTTCTTCCTTGGGCAGATATACATGTCCTTCCCCACCTGCCTGCAAAAGAGTATACGACAACCCACTCTTTATCCTGTAATCTGAATCTGTATGAATTCCGATCCGATATGCGATCTCATCAGCGATCTTAAATCCGACACCACTGATATCATCTGCCAGGCGATATGGATTTTCCTGCAAAACACTATACACGGAATCCCCGTATTTCTGATAGATCTTGGCCCCGAGATTCAGAGAGATTCCATATTTCTGTAAAAACATCATGACCTTTCGCATTTCGGATTTCTCTGCAATCTGTATTGCAATCTTGTGTGCTTTTTTCTCACTGATTCCCTTGATTTCTGCAAGACGCTCCGGCTCTTCTTCAACAATCCGAAGTGTATCTGATCCAAAATGCCGCACGATCCTGCCTGCCAGTGCTGCACCTATACCCTTAATAGCGCCGGAACCCAGATAGCGTTCCATAGCCATGGCATCTTCCGGCATCTTCTCTGTCAGCCGCACTGCCTGAAACTGTTTGCCGTATACGGGATGCTGTATAAAGCTTCCCTCTGCCTCGATCGATGCTCCCTGCGTAATGACGGGAAATGTACCGACACAGGTCAGTTCATCCTCATCTTTTACGCCTTTCAGTACCATCACTGTATATCCATTGTCTTCGTTCCGGAAAATGATATGATCAATATATCCGGTCACACATTCACTCATACCTGCCTCTTTCTTCCTGTTTTCTTTCGGAATTTCTCTTCAAACCATAATACAGCAAAAAGCCAGAATATTTATGATACACTTCACAAATACTCATGGCTTTTATCTAATGCCGGTCAGGCATCCATTCTGTTCATTATTTCTGCATACATCCCTGTACCCACAGCCACAACATGCATCGAATCCTGAACAGTCAGTGTATTGACTCCTGTCCTCTGTTCGATCAGTGTGTCCATGCCTTTAAGAAGTGCGCCACCACCTGCCAGAACGATTCCCCGATCGACAATATCTGCGACCAGTTCCGGCGGTGTTTTTTCAAGAATGCCATGGACAGCTTCTACGATCTGTCCTGTAGCATCCTTAAGAGCCTCACGGATTTCTTCTGATGTAAGTTTTATTTTTTTCGGAAGACCAGTAAGTACGTTTCTTCCTTTTACTTCCATGACCTGAGGGTTTACTTCCTCGATTGCAGTTCCGATTCTGACTTTGATCGTCTCCGCGGCATCTTCACTGATAAACAGCCCATGCGTCTTACGGATATAGCTGATGATTGCCTGATCAAAAGAATCCCCTGCCACCTTGATTGTCGAAGAAACTACAACTCCACCGACTGAGATCACGGCAATATCTGTCGTGCCTCCGCCAATGTCTACGATCAGATTTCCAAACGGTTTTGTAATATCCACTCCGGCTCCGATTGCTGCCGCGATCGGTTCTTCTACGAGATAAACTTCACGCGCTCCCGCCTGATATGTTGCTTCTTCTACGGCTTTGCGCTCGATCTCCGTGATTCCGCTCGGTACGCAGACACTGATTCGCGGCTTACGAAACGCCCGGCGTCCCATTGCCTTTGTGATAAAATATTTCAGCATTTTTTCCAGCACCACAAAGTCCACGATCACTCCCTGGCGGATTGGTCGGATCACTTCCATGTTGGAGTTCACATGATTACTCATCTGCTTTGCTTCTTCTCCGATCGCACGGATCTTCTCAGTATCTTTATCATATACAACGACAGACGGTTCCTGCAGTACAAGACCTTTGCCTGTAGAATATACAAGACAGTTCGTCGTTCCAAGATCTATTCCTATATCGTTTGCAGGCATAAAAATCCCCTTCCGTAACAATTCCAATTCTTATATCAGAAATTATTATAAACAACTTTCATCAAAATGAAAAGCCCTTGTTCTACCTGTGAACAGTAACCTGTATTTACTTAAGATATTTAGCCACATACTGTCCGGTATAAGAATCCGGGCATGCGGCAATCTCTTCCGGTGTACCGGTTGCGATAACAGTGCCGCCCCGGTCGCCACCTTCCGGTCCCATGTCAACAATATAATCTGCTGTCTTGATAACATCCAGATTATGTTCAATGACAACGACCGTATTTCCATTTTCGGTCAGTCGCTGCAGGATTTCCACAAGCTTGTGTACGTCGGCAAAATGAAGTCCTGTCGTCGGCTCATCCAGAATATAGATTGTACGTCCGGTGCTTCTCTTACTCAGTTCTGTCGCAAGCTTGATTCGCTGTGCCTCACCGCCGGAAAGCTCAGTGGACGGCTGTCCCAGACGAATATAGGAAAGCCCCACATCATAGAGTGTCTGGATCTTTCTGCGGATAGACGGAATATTCTCAAAGAAAGTCAGCGCTTCTTCTACCGTCATATTCAGCACATCGTAAATGCTCTTGTCTTTATATTTGACTTCCAGTGTCTCTCTGTTGTAGCGTCTGCCCTTGCAGACCTCGCACGGTACATAGACATCGGCAAGGAAATGCATCTCGATTTTGATGATGCCGTCTCCACTGCAGGCTTCGCATCGTCCACCCTTGACATTAAAGCTGAAACGGCCTTTCTTGTAACCTCTTGCCTTTGCATCTGCTGTCGATGCAAACAAATCACGGATCTGATCAAACACACCTGTATAAGTAGCCGGATTAGATCTCGGTGTCCTTCCGATCGGTGACTGATCGATGCTGATCACCTTATCAAGCTGATCCAGCCCCTGAATCACTTTGTGTTTACCCGGAATCACTCTTGCACGGTTCAGATCGCGTGCCAGTGTCTTGTACAGAACCTCATTGATCAGAGAACTCTTGCCGGAGCCGCTCACACCTGTCACACACGTCATAATGCCAAGCGGAATATCAACATTTACCTGTTTCAGATTGTTTTCTGCTGCTCCCCGGATCTTCAGCCATCCGGTCGGCGCTTTACGTTCAGAAGGTACCGGAATCTTGCACCTGCCACTTAAGTATGCCCCTGTCACAGAACGCGGATTCTTCATAAGTGCCTCAGCTGTGCCGATTTCTACAAGTTCTCCACCATGTTCGCCGGCTCCCGGTCCGATATCCACCACGCAGTCTGCCGCACGCATCGTATCTTCATCATGCTCAACTACGATCAGGCTGTTTCCAAGATCACGAAGGCGCATTAGCGCGCGAAGGAGTTTATCATTATCTCTCTGGTGAAGACCGATACTCGGCTCATCCAGAATATATGCAACTCCGACCAGTCCGGAACCAATCTGTGTCGCAAGACGGATACGTTGCGCCTCGCCACCGGAAAGCGTCGCTGTCGCACGACTCAGAGACAGGTAATCCAGTCCGACTTCTGCAAGAAAACCTACTCTTGCCCGGATTTCTTTCAGAATCTGTTTTCCGATCAGCTCCTGCTGCTCCGTCAATTTCAGTTCTTCCATAAAAGCTTTAAGTTTCTCTATGGAAAGTGCAGTCAGCTCATAGATATTGCAGTCACCCACAGTTACTGCCAGAGATTCCTTTTTCAGACGCTGACCTTTACAGGTCTTACATGGCGTAATGCGCATAAAAGTTTCGTATTCCTGCTTCATCGCATCTGATCCTGTCTCACGGTATCTCTGCTCAACATTTTTAATCAGGCCCGGGAAAGCAACATCATAGATTCCCTCTCCTCTCTGACCTTTATAATAAACCTTGACTGCATGACCGTTTGTGCCATGGATCAGAATATCTTTTATCTTGTCCGGATAATCTTCAAACGGTGTATCCAGACTGAATCTGTATTCTTTTGCCAGCGCATCCAGAATTGCTCTCGTAAAGCTTCCCTTATCCGTACAGGACTGCCAGCCCATTACAGCGATTGCTCCCTGCGAGATGCTTAAGGATTTATCCGGTATCATCAGATCAATGTCAAATTCCATTTTGTATCCGAGGCCGAAGCAGTCCGGACACGCACCGAACGGATTATTGAAGGAAAAACTTCTCGGTTCGATCTCATCAATACTGATCTGGCAATCCGGACATGCAAAGCTCTGACTGAATGTACGGATATTGCCATCCATCGTATCGATCATCAGAAGCCCATCTGACAGATCCAGGACTGTCTCAATAGAATCAGACAGGCGTTTCTCAATTCCCGGTTTAACTACAAGACGATCTACAATAATCTCGATATTATGCTTGATATTTTTGTCCAGCTTGATTTCCTCGGAAAGTTCATAGAGATTTCCGTCAATCTGCACCCTTACATAGCCACTTCTCTTCGCCTGCTCCAGAAGTTTTGCATGCGTACCTTTACGTCCGCGGACAACCGGGGCCAGAAGCTGCAATTTCGTCCGCTCCGGCAGTGCCATAATATGGTCTACCATCTGATCGACAGTCTGCTTCTTGATCTCTTTGCCGCATTTCGGGCAGTGCGGAATACCGATACGTGCATACAGCAGTCGGAAATAATCATAGATTTCTGTAACAGTTCCCACGGTGGAACGTGGGTTTCTGTTGGTCGATTTCTGGTCAATAGAAATTGCCGGAGGAAGTCCCTCAATGGATTCCACATCCGGTTTTTCCATCTGTCCCAGAAACTGTCTCGCATATGAAGACAGAGATTCCATGTAACGTCTCTGGCCTTCCGCATAAATTGTATCAAAAGCCAACGAAGACTTACCAGAACCACTGACACCTGTCAGTACCACAAATTCATCTCTCGGAATATCTACACTTAAGTTCTTAAGATTGTTGACATTTGCCCCTCTGATCTTAATAAATTTTTTCCCCGGTGTTCGTTCTGCCATCTTTCTCTCCTCTGTCACTCATCCAGCAGAAAATCTGCCAGAATATGGTTACTCACGTGTATTCCCTTACGTGTGAGACACCATTTTGTCTCTATATGCTCCATAAATCCTATTGCTTCATATTTTTGCAGGATATCTCCATAAATATCCATAATACGGACGCCAAATGTCTCTTTAAACAGTTTTTCAGAAATACCTTCTGTCATTCGCAGTCCGAGAAACATAAATTCCTCAATCTGTTCGTTGCGGGACAAGACCGTCACTTCTTTACGGATCTGCTCCAGTTTTCCACTGTCTGTCAGGTATTCCTGCATCCGCCTTGTATTAGAAAATCGCAATTCCCTGTACAGAGATGAAGCACCCAGACCGAATCCCAGATATTCCCGGCGCTGCCAGTATCCTGCATTATGCCGGCACATATATCCCGGCTTCGCATAATTGGAAATCTCATATTGCTGATATCCGTATGTCCCAAGAATCTCTGCCGTATCCTCATACATCTGGTACTCTGTGTCTTCATCCGGAAGATCAAGCTCTCTCTGCGCAAACGGAGTTCCCTCTTCAATAATGAGACTGTATGCCGAAATGTGTTCGGGATTTAACTCTGCCACCTGGCGCAGATGCTGCTGCCACGCCTCCCCGGTCTGTCCCGGAATGGCAAACATCAGATCTATATTAATATTGGAAAATCCGGCTTCTCTCGCCCACTGATAACTCTGCAAAAACTCCTCATAGCTGTGAATCCTGCCCAGCATCTTTAATTCCTCTGCATCTGTCGACTGCAGCCCAAGACTCAGACGGTTAATTCCGGCATTACGGTAAGTCATCAGTTTCTCTGAATCCACTGTCCCCGGATTGGCTTCAATCGTTACTTCCGCATCCTCACAGAAGAAAAATTTCTCCTGTAAAGTCCTCATAACAGAAGCAATCGCCTCTGCTTTCAGTGCAGAAGGAGTTCCTCCTCCGATAAAAACAGAAACGATCTCATAGTCTTCTGTATGCTCTGCTGCATGGATTTCCTGCAATAAAGCTTCTATATATCTCTCCTTCGTCTCCTCATCCGATGGTCCGGAAAGGAAATCACAGTACTGACATTTACGGACACAGAACGGAATATGAACGTACAGCTCTAATGGTCTGCGCCTAATATTCTTCACCATCATCCTCCTGATCTTCGGAGTCATATGAATCTTCGGAATTATCATACTCATCTGAACTGTCAGATTCACTCATATCCTCAGAATCATCCGTACTGTTTGAATTATCTGCATTACCGGAACCTGCAGTACTGTCCGTTACTGTCACCGCACCCGGATTTTCTGCCGCATAGATATTCACCATCGTAACATCACCGTTCATTGTTACTGCTGCGGAATCGACTGTCTCCGGTTCAGGTGTCGGGGACGGTGTCGGTGTAATGCTGATCTTAAGGACCTGCTCCGATGCCGGATCTGTCTTTTTCTTCTTTCCACAGCCACATCCGACAAGAGCCAGACAGCAAGCCAGTATGCATACCATCATAATCGATTTAAAGAATCTGCTTTTCATAGTCCTCTCCCCTTTCTTCGGGAACAAAGATTATTTGTAACTGTTCAGTGTCCTCACAGTTACGATTATTTATCATCCAGTTTTAATACGCTCATAAAGGCTTTCTGCGGAATCTCCACATTACCTACCTGCCGCATTCGTTTCTTACCTTCCTTCTGTTTCTCCAGAAGTTTCTTTTTACGGGAAATATCACCACCATAGCACTTCGCAAGTACATCCTTACGCATGGCACGTACTGTCTCTCTGGCAATGATCTTGCTTCCAATGGCAGCCTGGATCGGGATCTCAAAAAGCTGTCTCGGAATCTCTTCCTTAAGCTTCTCACACATCTTGCGTCCACGCTCATAAGCAGTATCTGCATGCACGATGAAAGAAAGCGCATCGACTTCTTCTTTATTGACAAGGATGTCTAGCTTCACAAGCTCACTGCGCTCATAGCCACACAGCTCATAATCAAGAGAAGCATATCCTCTGGATCTGGATTTCAGCGCATCAAAGAAGTCGTAAATAATCTCATTCAGCGGAAGTTTATATTTCAGAAGCGCACGTGTTTCTTCCATATATTCCATACCTTCATACTGTCCACGGCGTTCCTGACAGAGATCCATGATCGCACCGATAAATTCTGTCGTCACCATGATCTCGGCATTTACCATCGGCTCTTCCATATATTCAATTTCAGACGGATCCGGAAGATTCGACGGGTTCGTCAGCTCGATCACTTCACCATTTGTCTTGTAGACTTTATAAACAACGCCCGGCGCAGTCGTCACAAGGTCAAGATTGTATTCTCTCTCAAGACGTTCCTGAATGATTTCAAGATGAAGCAGCCCAAGGAAACCACAGCGGAAACCAAATCCAAGAGCAATAGATGTCTCAGGCTCAAAAAACAGTGATGCATCATTGAGCTGAAGCTTCTCCAGCGCATCACGGAGATCGCCATACTTCGCACCATCTGCCGGATACAGACCACAGTATACCATCGGCTGTACTTTCTTATAGCCCGGAAGTGCCTCAGCACATGGTCTCTCATTATCAGTAACGGTATCACCCACACGGGTATCACCAAGATTTTTAATGCTTGCTGTAATATATCCAACCATACCGGCAGTCAGCTCATCACACGGAATAAACTGTCCTGCGCCAAAATATCCTACTTCAACAACCTCTGTCGTAAATCCGGTTGCCATCATACGGATCTGTGTGCCTTTCTTCACGCGTCCGTCCATAATACGGCAGAATACAATAACGCCCTTATAAGCATCATAAATTGAGTCAAAGATCAACGCCTTCAGCGGTGCATCTACATCCCCGTGAGGTGCCGGGATCTTCGTCACAATCTGCTCAAGCACTTCACCGATATTCAGTCCGGTCTTCGCAGAAATACGTGGAGCATCCTCTGCCTCAAGTCCGATCACATCTTCGATCTCACTGACAACACGATCAGGATCCGCGCTTGGCAGGTCAATCTTATTGATGACCGGAAGGACATCCAGATCATGATCCAGCGCAAGATATACATTCGCAAGTGTCTGCGCCTCGATACCCTGTGCCGCATCTACAACCAGTACTGCGCCGTCGCAGGCAGCAAGACTTCTCGACACCTCGTAATTAAAATCGACATGTCCGGGAGTATCTATCAGATTGAAAATGTATTCTTCTCCGTCACTGGCCTTATATACGATTCGTACGGCCTGTGACTTGATCGTGATTCCACGTTCTCTCTCAAGTTCCATATTATCAAGAACCTGAGACTGCATCTCACGCTCGGTCAATGTACCCGTCTGCTCGATAATACGGTCTGCCAGTGTGGATTTGCCGTGGTCTATATGTGCAATAATGCAGAAATTGCGGATTTTACTCTGATCTATCATTCTGCGGTGTTCCTCCTTATGTATCTGACTGTCATTTCAAATAAGTTCTTTCTTATATAATCTTTCTATAATAAAGATTTGTATCATGGGGCATTATAGCATAGAAATTTACCTTTAGTCCAGTTCTTCCGCCACTTCTGTCTCTATATGCTTTCATTATACAAACATACGTTCTTGTTTGCAAGCCTTTCTTTTTTAAATTTCATTTTTATTTTCCCTGCAGCACCCGATCCAGAATATCTGCAAACGGTTCCATTGCATTTTTTACCTCCTGTACAGTATTTGTCTGCGCCCCCGCTTCCAGAAGCAGTGCCCTCGGACGCAGATGCAGATTATACCGAAGTCCCGCAAGATAAATCCCCCTGTAAAGTTCCGGATAATAAAGCGCCGCCTGATATTCCAGCTGAAATGAAAATGCCAGATTGTCCTGAATATAAGGATTTGGAAGATATGAAAGATCTCCGCTGTTTATCGTGTGGCTGAGTCCATTATAAAAAAGCAACTGTGCCGTCTCTTTTCCGTTGATCTCCGTCACCAGACGACGATCATCCGGTACACCGTCCCGATGCAGATCAATAACTACCTGTATGGATGGATTTTCTTTCAGAACAGGCTCCAGCCATGCTCTTGCATAATCATATGCTTTGCTTCGATCCAGCTCCCCTCCTGCAAGATCAAACTTCTCCGTCACATGCATCACCTGATAGCCATATGTTTCTGTAAGAAGTTCTGTAAGATAATCTCCCACTCCGACGATCGTGTCTTCCTCTTTCCCTTCCCTTGAATCGCAGAAAGTCTCCTGCGAATGGCTGTGATAAATAAGTATCTGTGGTAGCCCCGCCTCTTTTGGCAAAGTAAGATCTTCTGCCAGAAATTGTGCTGCATTGATCTGTTCTGCCGTTGTTTCTGTAGCGGAATCCACAATAAAAAAATGATTCATCAGATAATCGTAATCTGCCAGCGTTTCCGGTGCCAGATCGATTTCCGGCACCGGGACGACCTGCGCTGCTGCTGTAGCAGTCTCCTCTTCCGCAGGAGCTTCTGTCCTGACCGTCTGAACATTATCCTTCTCTGATTTCGGAGTTTCTGTCACCTTCGATCTTTCTTCATGTTTAGCAAAATCCGTAATTTGAGGCTTCTCCGTAATTTCCGGTGTCACTCTCGCATCTTTATTTTCTTCACGCACCATTTTTCCAAGATACCGTGTGTTGCTCTCCACCAGCTTTTCATACGTCTCCTGATCCCGTCTCTGCTGATCTTCCACTGCCTGTCCTTCCAGAAAACAGTACAGAGGTAACTGCCGGAACACATTTTTCTGCAATACAAAGACTCCTGGCACAAGCGCCAGAATCGCAAATATACAACATTCCAAAACAAGATAAAGTACCTGCCGGACCTTTGACACAGGATCACCCCTTTCAGATAATCCTATGATATTTTTTTGCGGATTATACTTGACTGAACGCAATGTTCAGACCTTCAGATATCATAAAACTCAGATATTTTATAGTTTCATCCACATCTTTCGGTGTAACAAACATGCTGTACAGATTAGGCGCAATCATTTCGTCTAAAAACTCTTTCTGTTCTGTTTCCTCCAGTGCATCCAGAAGATGTGCCATCGAGTCATGAACGATCGTTGCTGCATCTACCACTGTCGGCACGCCAATACCGATTACTTTCACCTGCAGATTTTCCTCAGTCAGACCATTTCGATGGTTTCCAACGCCCGAGCCCGGATGGATTCCCGTGTCCGTAATCTGAATCGTACGGCTTAGCCTGCGCACACTTCGTGCCGCAAGCGCATCGATTGCAACCACAACATCTGGTTTTGTCTCAGAAACAATTCCCTGCACGATCTCCGCAGTCTCCATTCCGGTCTGAGCCATCACTCCGGGTGCAATTCCACTGATCCGGTGCATCTTCTCATGTTTGATCCCGCGAAGCCCATATTCTTTTATAATATGTCGTGTCATCAGAAGATTATCCACTACCTGAGGTCCCAGTGCATCAGCAGTGATCGCCGCATTGCCCAGCCCAACGACAAGTACTGACTTTTCTTTTTTCAGATCGATCAGTTTTCGCAGGTGAGTCGATATCTCTTCGGATATTTCTCTGTGATAATCCTCATCCGGTGTCGAAAGCTCTGGCGCCTCAATCGTAATATACGTTCCCTGCGGCCGTCCCATGGATTTTGCTCCATTTTCCGTCACAATTTTTACGACCGTCGTCCGCACATCTTTTTCCTCATCGTATTCTTCATGCACTTCCACACCCCGTATTTCCGCATTTTCCTCCGCAAATCGCTCTGTTGTCTCAAGTGCAAGGTCTGTTCTGATTCTTCTGCTCCCCGACATATCTGCATCCTCCTGTTTTTTCATATTTTTGCTTTCTGTAACGTTTATGAGAATTATTTGTAATTTTTACGTGAATTATGTATTGACAATCCCTGCCAAATATACTAATATATATAAGCATGTTTACAGAAGCGCCCGTGTCTGTTTCTGTAACAACGACACAATATCAGAATTTGAAACGGAGGTGTACCAATTGGCTAACATCAAATCTGCTAAGAAGAGAATTTTAGTAAACAGAACTAAAGCTGCTAGAAACAAATCTATCCGTTCTGCTGTTAAAACTTCTATCAAAAAAGTAGAAGCTGCAGTTCAGGAAAACAATAAAGCTGCTGCACAGGCTGCTCTTACAGAGGCTATCTCTACAATCAGCAAAGCAACTTCCAAAGGTGTTTATCACAAAAACAACTGTGCAAGAAAAATTTCCCGTCTTACTAAAGCTGTCAACAGCATTGGCTAATTCAGGAAACACTTATTTTTAATTATAAGCTTATAATTAAAAGGACAGTCACAACCGTCAGTGACTGTCTTTTTTATTTCTATAAATCAGGCGGGCAGATCTCTTTACGAATCTGCCCGCCTTTTTCTTTTGTATTCGTAAAATCAGCCGCCAAGTTCCACCATACGATGAATGCAGCGTCCTGCCCCATCAACAACATTCTGCGGAAGTTCAATCACTTCTCCGCCCGTTCCCTTCAGACAATTATAAATATCCATCAGTGTCGTAATTTTCATATTCATACAGGTAAGCATAACGGAAAGCGGATAAAACTGCTTATCCGGACATGCAAACTGCAGATGTTCAACAATACTGTTTTCTGTACCGATGATAAATTCTTTTGCATCGGATTTTTTTGCATAATCTATAATGCCTGTTGTAGAACCTATATAATCAGCCTGCTCAACTACTTCCTGACGGCATTCCGGATGAACAAGAAGGAGTGCCTTCGGATGTGTTTTTCGAGCTTTTTCGACATCTTTTGCGCTGACAACAATATGTCTCGGACATCCACCTTTATAGAAGACAAAGGTTTTCTCCGGAAGTTTTTCTGCTACAAATCTTCCAAGATTCGGATCCGGAATAAACAGAATCTTATCATTTTCAATCTTACTGCATATTTGAACTGCAGAAGAAGATGTCACACAAACATCACATTCTGTTTTCAGCTCGGAAGTCGTGTTGATATACGCCACAACCGTATGATCCGGATGCTCTGCCTTCAGTTTGCGGAGTCCCTCAAGATCAAGCTGCTCTGCCATCGGGCATCCCGCTGAAGGATTTGCAAGCCATACTTTTTTCTCCGGGCTCAATACTTTACATGTCTCTGCCATGAAGCGCACCCCGCACATAATTATGCCCTTGCATTTACTTTTTGCTCCCTGTACGCTCAGGCCGTAAGAATCCCCCATATAATCTGCAACTTCCAGAATTTCCTGTCCCTGATACGCATGTGCCAGGATACAGACATCCTGCTCTTTTTTCATTCGCAGAATCTCCTGCTGAATTTCCTGTATTGTCATAATTTTATATTTCCTTTCTCTGTATGCTGCTCCCACGGCTGAAGTGGTGCAAGAAATCCTGCTTTCTCCAACTGATCCCGGATCAGATCCAGCCTTTCCTCACTTGATGCTTCAATCAGATGATAATGATATCCTGATGTTGCACTGCTGAGCACCGTAGAACGGCTGTTTTGCAGTGCCTGAATAAATTCACTGACATCCTGTCTTGACCGGATATCCATCTCCGCACTGACACGCCCGTAAACCCTGTGACTGATGCTGATATTTTTTACATGTCCACCGCAATCCACTATCAGATTCAGCTCCTGTGATGCTTTGTCCTGACTGTGACGTACTTTGAATTCACGGGTACAGCTGCTGTCCTGCTGCATGACATAGCCTTTTGTTGTGGAAAGGATTCCCGGTGTGGATGCACGGATCACCGCCAGATCCTGTACAATCACCTGACGGCTGACCCCAAAACGTCCTGCCAGTTCTCTTGCCGCAATCGGAACTTCCGTCTGTTTCAGGATCTTTAATATTTCTCCGCGTCGTTCTCCTGCATTCATAGAATTTTCTCCTTATACCGCATGAAGGTTTTTCATGGAAATGTCAAGAATCGGGGCAGAATGCGTCAGTGCGCCGCTGGAAACAAAATCAACGCCGATCTCACGGATCTTCTGGATATTTTCTTTTGTGATGTTACCAGAGCATTCTGTCTGTGCTCTTCCGTCAATCAGTTCGACTGCCTGTTTCATAACCTCCGGTGTCATATTATCCAGCATGATAATATCTGCACCTGCTTCAACTGCTTCTTTTACCTGATCAAGCGTCTCTACTTCTATCTCAATCTTACGTACAAATGGGGCATATGCTTTTGCCATCCTGACTGCTTTTGCAACACTGCCCGCAGCTCCGATATGGTTGTCTTTCAGCAGGACACCATCAGACAGGTTGTATCTGTGGTTATGTCCGCCCCCGACTCTTACTGCATATTTTTCAAATACACGGCAGTTTGGTGTTGTTTTTCTTGTATCAAGAAGTGTCACATTACTTCCTTCAAGAAGCTTTGCCACCTGTCTGGTGTAGGTTGCAATTCCGCTCATTCTCTGCAGATAGTTCAGGGCAACGCGCTCTCCTGAAAGAAGTACACGGATATCTCCTGTTACAGTCGCCATCAGCTCACCTTTTTTTACTTCATCGCCGTCCTTGCAATGAAGCTCAATTTCTGTCTTTTCATCAAGGATCTTAAATACTCTCGCGTAGATTTCCAGTCCGGCAACCACACCGTCTTCTTTTGCAATCAGGTCAACGGTTCCCCGTGTGGCAGTCGGCATTACTGCATTTGTAGAAACATCCTCGCTTGTGATATCTTCCTGTAATGCCATACGGATCAGCTGGTCCGCCTGCATTTTCATTGTAATTTCATTCATGACTCATTTTCATCCTTTCGATTTCCTTTAATACCATTTTGTGATAACCATCCAGTACCGCTTCTTTGTCTTCATATGGTTTCACATCTACAGAAGCAGTTCTGCACGGCTCATGCTTCTTTCCAAAAATTATATCATCTGCCGCTCTTCTTGCAAAGACAAGAGATTCCAGCAGAGAATTACTTGCCAGTCTGTTTTTGCCATGAACGCCATTGCAGCTCGTCTCGCCACAGGCATACAGGCCTTTCATGGAAGTGCGGCTTCCCAGATCTACTTTGATTCCGCCCATAAAATAGTGCTGTGCCGGAACGACCGGAATCGGCTCTTTGCGCGGGTCAAATCCTTCTTCAAGGCATCTGTGGAGAATATTCGGAAAATGTTTCATAATCGTTTCTTCGCCCATCGGACGCATATCTTCCCAGACAAATTCTGTGTCATCTTTTTCCATCTGACTGAAGATCTTTTCACTCAGAAGATCTCGCGGCTGCAGTTCGTTGGTAAAACGCTGTCCGTTCCTGTCATAAAGAAGAGCTCCTTCTCCACGGACAGATTCAGAAATCAGAAATCTTCTGCCCGATTTGTGAGAATAAAGTGTTGTTGGATGAATCTGTACGTAATCAAGATGTTCGAGAACAATCTGATGTTTCATCGCAATTCCGAGACCGTCTCCGGCAATATGCGGGAAGTTCGTAGAATTCTTGTAAAGACCGCCAAGTCCACCGCATGCCAGCACAACGTTGGACGCATGTACCAGGTAAACCTCATTCTGCTCATCCATGATGACCACACCGCCGCAGATGTTGTCGTCAGCGATCAGATCGACCATCGTCATGTATTCGCAGATTTCGATATTATCTCGGGTGCGCGCCTGTTCAAGCAGTGTCTGTGTGATCTGTTTGCCTGTAATATCTTCATAAAAAAGGATTCTCGGCTGGGAATGTGCACCTTCTCTTGTAAAATCAAGTTCTCCGTCCGGAGTTCTCGCAAATGTAACATTGCGCTGAAGGAGATCACGGATGATGCTGTTGGAGCTGCGGATCATAAGATCAACTGCTTTTTTGTCATTTTCGTAATGTCCTGCACGCATGGTATCTTCAAAGTAATCGTCATAGTCGTCTTCTCCGCGCAGCATGCAGATACCGCCCTGTGCAAGGAAGGAATCAGACTGATCCGCCTCCTGTTTTGTGATCATCAGGATGTTTGTACGCTCCGGGAGGTTCAAAGCACAGTAAAGGCCCGCTGCTCCTGTTCCTACGATAATGACGTCGTAATTTTCTTTCATTTTTGTGTCCTCGTACCGGTGATGCCGGATTTTCTTTTGGGTTTGGATTGTGTTTTCTGTTTTGTGATTATACTCCCCGACATGTTAGGTGTCAAGACACCTGTGTATATTATTGTAAAGGTGAAAGAAATTTATATAAGACAACTGCAACCAGGAAAAATTTGGTAACAGGGCTAAATGGATCCGAATGGGAAAACGGCTTCGAGACTGAGAAACACTATGAACTTCTTCGACTGCTAAACTCATTCGAAAAAATCACAAACTCGCCTTCGGCTCAAGCAGTGCGATTTTTTCTCATAATGCAGTCTCAGAAATTCTAAGGGTTTCTACAGTCTCTGCAGAGGTTGCCCATTCGGATCCATTAACCCTGTTCTACACTTTTCCAATTCTGCACATCCTATTCTTTTGAACTTTCGCTACACCTTTCCAATATATGACACAATCCTTCCCTCGTAGGGCGGCGCTGACGCGACTCCTGCTGTTTGCGGCTTTCCCGCCGCCCGGTTCGGTTCCGGTCAACCGGCCATCCACCGCCCCCGCGAGATAAATAAAGTGAAACAGGTGAGACTATTTCTGTCCTGAAAGCACAAAAACCTCGACAGCTATCCCATTCCGCGAGCCTTTGCAGATATCTGTAGTTGTACTTGGTTCTGAAATGTCTGCGTTATTCAGAAATGCCAGCTCTGTCTGAGCGTCAGCGAGTTTGCTGGCATTCCTGAATGGGTTTAGCAGACAGATCATGACCTAGTACAACCAGATATCGAAACTGCTCGCAGATGGGATAGCTGTCAGAGGTTTTGTTCCTTCCACCAGACTTTTCTCACCTGTTTATTTATTTCATACTATATTTTACTATCAACAATTCCACACTCAATACATCCTGCAGTCTTCCTGTCTTCACGGCCTCCTCTGCATCTATAAAATCCTCCTCCGCTTTTTCAAGCTCCTCAATCTTATATGCCCTCGCGCACGTCAGCAGATTCCTTACCGCGAACGACGGCACACCCAGCCTTGTGGCGATCTCGTTCTGAGAAGCTCCCTCCACAGACATTTTCTTCGCAAGGCACATCTGCCTGAACTGCTTCGAAAGCAGAAACAGAATCCTCATCGGCGGTTCACGGAGTGTCAGAAGATCATTGTACAGATCCAGCGCTTTACGCTGATTTTTCTCCGTAACAGCACGTACCATATCAAAAATTTTGTTTTCTGTCCGTGTCGTACAGATTTCTTCGATGTCTTCCGCCGTGACAACATCTTTTCCCATCGTGTATGTGATCAGCTTTTCCAGTTCCATCCGGATATTCCCCATATCCGTACCTGTCTTTGTCAGGAACAGTTCCATATCCCCCGGACGGATTTTCCTGCCTTCCTTCGCAAGAATCCCCGCTGCCCAGCGCATCAGCGTTTTCTCATCCTGCTTCGCAAACTCCACGATCCTGCCACAGCTTTTGACTGCTTTATACATCCGGTTTCGCCTGTCGACTTCTTCCTCTACAAAAATGATACGCAGATAATCAGGAATCTCCTTCATATAATCCGCCAGCTCATCACATTTATTTTTAAAAAATCCTGAGTTTTCTACCAGAACTATTCGGTGTTCCGCAAAAAAAGGCATCGTCTCACAGAGGTCGATCATCTCTCTTACCTCGATTCCTTTTCCTTCATATTTACTGAAATTCATGGTATCATCGTCAGGATTTAACGCATGTATCAGTTTTTCTTTATATTGTATCTTGAGATACGCTTCTTCACCAAACAAAAGGTATACATTTTTAAAATTGCCTGTCTTGATATCTTCCTGTAAATTCTTCAATGCTGACAAGTCCTCCTGAAAATCACCCTATCTGTCTCTTTAGTATAGACGATTTTTTCTTTTTTCTCAATCTGTAAATCTCTCCATCCAGATTCTTTCCCCGTCTGTGCGTACAGTAATTGCTCCGCTCTTCATCGTATATTCCACCTGTGCACCGCCGTCTTCCAGCCTTTTTATTGTGTCTGCCGACGGATGACCATATGTATTCTTTGCCGAACAGGAAATCACCGCGATTTCAGGTCTTACAACATCCAGGAATTTCTGACAGGTCGAATATTTTGATCCATGGTGTGCCACCTTCAGAAAATCCACATCTTCCATCGAATTCAGCAGTTTTTCCTCAGTCTCTGCCCCGATATCTCCGGTAAAAAGCCCTCGAAATTTTCCAAAATGTACTTCCATGACCATGCCGTCCTCGTTGGTATCACTGCCATCCGCCCCGTTCTCTGGTGCCAGAATTTCTATTTGAACCTCCTTTGTTTTAAGCAGTTTTCCCTCCCGTCCGGTTTGTATCTGAATTCCGCTCTGCCTGGCCAGCATTTTCAGCCTCTCATATTCTTCTCCCGTCGTATTCCAGTCCGGCAGGATTAGATTTTTCACATGTACTGTCGTAAGATTCTGTGCGCATAGTTCCAGAATTTCCTCGATTCCACTGATATGGTCTTTATCTGTATGCGAAACAAAAATCCCGTCCAGAGTGGCAATCCCCTGATTTTTCAGATACGGAAGTATCTGATAGACCGCTGTATTTTTCTTATTGCTGCTGCCGCCATCAATCAGAAAGTTCTCCCCTCCGGGCATTTTAAGGACACAACAGTCCCCCTGCCCAATGTCCAGGCAGGCGATCATAAGTCCCTCACGGGGATGATATCCAAGAAAAACGACCGCAAGTATCACTAAAATAACGGACGCCGCGCTCCGCATAGCCTTTTCCCTTGCTGTCTTCTTCCTCCACTTTAGTCCTGCAAAAATCACAGCCAACATCACATAATACGCCACACACTGCCACAACTTCGGGCTTCCTGCAATCCAGGTGCTGTGCGGAATCCATCCCACCACTTCACATAATTTTTCGTAAAAAAACAGCACACATTTTCCCGGAAATACTACCTTTTTCGCAATTTCAATAACAAATATCCCCACCGGCAATGCAAAAATACCACTTGCCAGCACGAGTCCCGATGTCGGCAGAACAAGCAGATTCAGAACCACACCGGCAAGTGACACTTCTCCGTACGCGCGCAATACAATCGGAAGTGTTATCAACCACACGATTACCGAACCAGCAAGACTTTTTTCTGTTCTTTTTTCCAGATTAAGAATGGAACAGATTTCCGGTGTCACAGCTCCTATTCCGATCACTGCTCCAAATGACATCAAAAAGCTCACACTGTACAGATATGCCGGAGCATCCAGTAAAAGTACAATTGCCGAAAGCGCCATTGCGCTTAGAAGATCATAGCTTCTCCCGGCAATTCCGGCGCCCACCAGTACCAGAAACATTCCGACTGCACGCATCGCAGACACGCTTCCTCCGGTCATCATCCCGTAAGCATAGATCAGAAATGCTGAGGCTGCACCTGCCACACCGTTTCCGGCTCCTGCCTTTTTCAGTAATCGAAAAAATCCCATTCCGACAAAACTGATATGCAGTCCTGAAATCGCAAGTATATGCATGATTCCTGCCATCTGGTACTGCATTTTTGTTTCTGCATCGAGATTTCCTCTCTCGCCGAGTATCATTGCCTGAAAGATTCCCGCATATGCCCCGCCAGCTTCGTCCAGTATGCTTTCCGCTTTCTGGCGAATTTCCTGCAAAAGCTGTCCAAAGTATGAATATGCAGCACTTTTTCCACAGATTTCCCCGTTTTTCATCTGGTAATAAATTTTCTGACAGGCGTAATACTGTTTTGAATCAAACTCTCCTGGATTTCCAGGGCCCGGAATTTCTTCTAATTTTCCGCAGACCCGCAAAACCATCCCTATTCGGAGCTGTTCTTCTTTATTTAAATAAACTTTTATATTTTCAATGGGAATTTGTTCTGACCCGACAGTCAGAAAGACTTGTTTCAGATAGACAGAAAGAGAATTCTCTGTTGCCTGACAGCTCTGTACCTCGCCGTTTACAGTAAGTTTCAAGTGTTCCGAAATATACTTCTGTACAGACGCCGGCAGCGGATTCCCACTTATCATGGAAATCCCCGCCAGATCCGTCACATAGAGACAAAGCATCAGAAGCAGACACACCAGACACACCGGGCGTCTTTTCATTGTCTTTCCTTTCTGTATGACTCTGCTTGTTTATAGATTTTTCTCAGGACTCCTTTTTGTCATCCTGGGCAATCAGATCTTCATTTTTTTCATAAAATTTGTATAACGGCAGACTTTCCTGGAAATTACCGTCCATACTGCCGTCAACGGAAATCTGGACTTTCTCTGCATCGCAGGAATCCAGAATAGAATTTACAACCGAATAAACTGAAATATCCTCAGACACATCCTCTGTTCCTTCGCGGAACGCATTATTCATGTTTATATAACAGATCTTGTCCGCCGTAATCACACTCAATACAGAAGAATGTTCTGATATCGTCGGATAGTGTCCTTCTTCCATAGGTCCTTTCGCAAGCTGTTCAAGTACAATGCGCTCTTTCGGAAGAGAACGTCTGTAATAGACATTTCGTACTTCCTTCACAAGCTTTTTACCGCTTTTATCCACAAAATACAGTGTAAAAGTATCATACCGATAGCTTTCGGTGTCTTTTCCTGAATACTCAGCAAATGTTTTGCTGGTCATTTCACCTATGTCTTCGTTTCGCGAGTCTTTGAGCGCCTGTCCGGCTACGGTAAATCGAATCTTTGCGATGTCTGGCGCCTGCAAGAGCGTCTGCACGATTCCCGCACGTGTCATGATCTCACGCACTTTACTCATATTGTTGTATTCTTTGCTGAAATCAATGACCAGAAGATCATCCTGTACATCATAAGAGTTGATAGACACATCTTCCGGAAGCAGACTGACTCCACCATCCGGAACTTCTTTCTTGCCAAGTTTCTGCAGCAGATCCTTAACCATAAATTCGGTTGTTTCTTCTTTTGGCTCATACGGTTCTTCTTTCAGTACCGTCTCCGCCGCATTCAGATAATAAAAATTGTATTTGCTTTCTTCCGTGCCTGACTGAGTTTTCGTCTCAATGCTGCAGCCTGCAAAAAGGCTGCATATCAGGACTGCCAGAAGAAGTATGCTAACTGATTTCTTCATCCGGCACCTCCTACGGAATATATGACAGGGGCACACGAACGGAAAATGTCGTTCCTTCCCCTTCTTTGCTGAATACTTTGACCACACCATGATGCATTGTGATCGTGCTTCTGGTGATTGCAAGTCCTAAACCTGTTCCACCGATCTCCCTTGAGTGCGATTTATCTACACGGTAAAAACGCTCAAAAATACGATCCAGAGAATCCTCCGGAATCCCCATTCCCGAATCCGCTACTGTAACGTAGAAATCTTTATGATCCGCATCAATTGAGACACGTACCCATCCGTCATCCACATTATATTTGATTGCATTTTCAACCAGATTGCTTATCGCAGAAGTAAATTTCAGCTCATCTACGTCCGCTTCCACAGGCCGGAAACTGTCAAGGATCAGGTCTATATTACGCTTATCCGCGATGGGACGAAGACGCTTGAGAATGTCCTCAAGAAGCTGATTGATGTTCATATGACTGATCTGAAGATCAGCAGATTTCTTATCCATCTTCACCAATGTCAGAAGATCCGTGATAATGCGGTTTTCTCTGTCGATCTCAGCAGTAATATCACGCATAAATTCCTGATAAAGTTCTTCCGGTACCCCTTCCTGACCGACCAGTGAATCGGCCAGCACCTTCATCGAAGTCATCGGTGTCTTTAATTCATGCGACACATTAGATACAAATTCCGAACGTGATTCGTCCAGTACTTTCATTCTCGTCAGCATCTTATTAAATGCATCTGTGATCAGTTCTGTCTCCGTATAATCCGGTACGGAAATTTCATCCTTCTGATAACCATCCGTAAGGTCTTCGATGGACTTTGTAACCCTCGCCAGCGGTTTGACAAGTACAGCCGCCAGAATATACGCCAGAAATACAGACAGCACAATAATGATTCCAACGATCAGCATACCTCTCTGCTCCAGCTCACTTACTGTTGCGATCACCGCACTTGTAGAAATATTTATCAGCATTGCCCCCTGCATCTGCGGCACATCTGCACTTCTGACCGGAACAGCAAGTTCCAGCGTCTGTCCATATTGACTATAGTCAGTAGCCTCTCCGCTTTTAAAGCATTTGACCACTTTTGGTGAAATCAGTATCTTGCCTTCATCTACATTATAGGTATCTTTAACCACTTTGAAGTCACGGTCCACCAACATGATCCTGCCACCATAAGTGTTGGACAGAACCTCGAGTTTGCTGTTGATCGATTCTGAACTCGGATCATTGAGATAGTTTTCCCTGATAATCTGGTTACAGAGAATTGCACACTGCGTCCGAATCTCACCTGTACGCACTTCCAACGCCTGCTGTTTGTAATTGCCGACCATAAGCTGTGTCACAATGATTCCCGGCACGATTCCGAGAATGACCAGAATAACCATGATGCGAAAACGCAGGCTCTTAAAAAATCTGTTTTTCTTTTTTGTTACCATATCTTACGCCTGGAAATAATATCCTACACCCCATTTGGTGTGTACATATTTTGGCTCGCTCGGGTTCGTCTCGATTTTTTCACGAAGACGACGGATATGTACATCCACAGTTCTGACATCTCCCGGATATTCATATCCCCAGACAATATTCAGAAGGTTCTCACGACTATAAACCTTATTCGGGTTAAATACCAGAAGTTCCAGCACATCAAACTCTTTTGCCGTGAGGTTGATCTCCTTGCCTGCAATAAATACACGCCGGCTCTCGCAGTCCATTTTCAGATCTCCGGACTCAATCGTCTTTGCCTTCTCTTTTTCTTCATGTTCGGAACGTGCACGACGCATGATTGCCTTAATACGCGCCTTGACTTCCAGAATATTGAATGGCTTTGTGATATAGTCATCTGCACCGTAATCCAGTCCCAGAATCTTGTCCATATCTTCACCTTTGGCAGTCAGCATAACGATCGGAACATTGGAAAATTCCCTGATCTGCTGGCATACCTCCAGTCCGTCCATCTTCGGAAGCATCAGATCCAGAAGGATAATGTCATATTTATTGGCCTTTGCTTTTTCAACTGCTTCTTCGCCGTCGTAAGCACAGTCAACCTCCATGCCATCCTGCTCCAGATTGAAGCGGATTCCCTTTACGATCAGTTTCTCGTCATCTACCACTAAAACTTTCCTGCTCATTCTTTTCTCCTTATTTTACTGCTATTTTATCCTTGATCGCTAAAAATGTACTTTCTTTGATCCCGGGTACCTGCATGATTTCCTCCACTGTAGAAAAAGCTCCGTGTTCCTCTCGATAGGAAAGGATTGCCCGTGCCTTGGCCTCTCCGATTCCTGTCAGTGTTTTCAGAGCGGCCGCATCCGCGGTATTAATATTGACCGTATCGGAAGCATTCTCATCTGTATCGTCTCCAGGGCTTCCGAGAGTAGATGTACTTTCCTCCGGCATCGGATAATTTCCCGCTTCCGCTTCTTCCTGTGTAGGTACATAAATCTGCTGACCATCACTGACCGGCTGCGCCTGATTGACAAGTCTCGTTGCTGCTTCCGGCAAAAAACCTCCCGCCGCCTCGATTACCTGAAAGATCCGGCTGTCGTCTTCCATCTCATATACGCCGGGATTTGCGACCGCTCCACAGACATCCACAAATATCTTCGCCGGCGTCTCAACAGTCTCTGGCTGAGATTCAACCGGCTCTGTCTGTTTTTCCACTTCGGCTGTCTTTGTTATTTCTACATCTACAGCCTCTGTCACTTCCGGTGTCCTTGTATTTTCTGTCTCAGTCTGACCTGCCAGCAGCATTTCACTCTGACGGTCTCTGCAACCATTCAAAGCAACACTGCAAAACAACCACAAAATACAGATGATCAGTTTATATTTTTTTCTTATGATCATTCGGTTCACTTCCCTCCGTAGCATTACGGCAGACTTCCCCGATTTTCATACTTAACCATATTTCATTTTAACGAATTTTACAGGGTTTTACAACCCCTATTCCCATTTAAAAATTACGATCCCGGCAATCGCAATCAGCATTCCAAGGACTTTTCTCCATACAAAAGGTTCTTGCTCAACACCAAACATTCCGAAAAGTTCAATCACGTATGCTACGATAAGCTGCGAGATTACGATCAGCATTGCCGCTTTTGCCGGACCCAGTGCACCCATGCTCTGAATCACCGTAATCGTAATAAAGGCTCCGATCACACCACCCAGTAGTGTATATTTATTTTCAATCTGACAGAGTGCTCCTATACTCTGCCGTCCGGTAAAAAGCCACGCTGCCACGCATACCACAAACGCAGAAAGCTGTACCCACCCGGTCGATACCCAGAGACTTGTCTGTTTCGTCACTTCCGTATTAAAAACACCCTGAATACTCATCAATGCACCGGATATCAGCGCCGCCAGAAATCCCCACATAAAATACCTCCATACAGATCAGGTGGTCTCTTTTTTCCTGTATCCACCTGAAGCTTTTACTATCAGCATATGCACAAAATCTGTATTTTATACAGACAGCCCTTTTAACAAAATATCATATCAACCCTTCGAAACCGAAAAGGATCCCGCAGCTTTACGCCGTGGGATCCGAAAAAATGATATTTCATTTACCATATATTATTTGATGCTTACAACTCTGTATCCGGCATCTTTGACGATTCTTCTAATCTGTTCCTCGTCAAGTTCGCGGTCATAAGAAACGACTGCTTCGTTTTCAGAAAGATTTACTTTTGCAGAAGCACCGTCAATTTTGTTGATTGCTTCGGTGACTGCTTTTACACAATGTTCGCAGTGCATACCGGAAATCTTGAGAACTTTCTTTCCAAGAACCGGCTTATCCAGTTTTTTATCCGGAATATCCAGGACAACTGTTCCGCCGCCACCGCCACAGCACGGACTGTCACCTTTAAAGTGTTTGATGGAGCCTTTCAGAGCAAATCCAAGTAAAACAACCACGATCAGTACAACTATTATGTCAACCATTATTCGTCACCTCTTCTGAACTCTTCATCTCTTTTTTGTTCTCTTTTTTTCCTGAGCCACTGGAATCCCTGATAGATCAGCATTCCGACAATGTAAATGATGATTACCGCACCAAACATGTACATCGTGGATCCTGTTGAATTTCCCATATTATTTTCTCCTATTTCAGATGATTCTCTTTGTAAGAAGACTGTGCAGTTCTCTTAAAAGCAGCCCCGCTGCATCCGCCACAGCTGCCACAATTTCCGCTGCATCCGGCGCATCCCATATGTTTGCCTTCTTTGGAATTCTTTACACTCTTATAGATCACGAATGCACAATATCCGAGAATCAGAACCATTATAATTATATTTGCAAGCATTTTACTCATCCTCTCTTATTTGCAGGCTTAATTACTACTGCCAACCACACAATTTGCTTCTCCGTTTCATCCGGAATAACTTTCTTTAAGCTGAAAGCAGAGGCCGGACACATCTTTGTATCCAGCCCCTTTATTATTTCATAATTTCTTATGCCTGTACAGAACGTTTGGAGTAAACTTTCTGATCTTTGTACGGATCTGGTCTGAACAGCAGGAACAGCATTACGATAAGTACTGCAAATCCTACTACAGTACCGATACCAAATGCTCCGCCGGTTACGAAGGAACCGATCTGATAGAAGCAGAGGCATACGATATAAGCGAATATATTCTGGAAGAGAATTGCGAACCAGAACCATTTTCTGTCATTCATTTCTTTTGCCATTGTTGCGATAGCTGCAAGGCAAGGAGAATCAAGAAGGTTGAACATCAGGAAAGAGAAAGCTGCGATACCTGTCGGGAACCAGCTTGCAACACCTGCTGCAACGTTTACTGCATCTTCTGTATCACCGGCTACGTTAGCCAGGACACCCATTGTAGATACGATAGCTTCTTTTGCTGTGAATCCAGAGATAGAAGCTGCTACCGGCTGCCACTCACCGAATCCAAGTGGAGCAAAGATTGGAGCGATCACACCACCGATTGCTGCCATAAGGCTGTCTGCGCTGTCTTCTACCATACCAAATCCACCATCTGTGAATCCGAATCCACCAAGGAACCACATTACTACGCAGGCAAGGAACAGGATTGTACCAGCTTTGATAATGAAGCCTTTCAGTCTTTCCCATACATGAAGGAGAACTGTTTTAACCTGTGGAATATGATACTGCGGAAGCTCCATTACGAAAGGAGCCGGTTTACCGGAAAACGGTTTTGTTTTCTTAAGGATGATTGCAGCTACAAGTACAGCTACAATACCAATAAAGTACATCAGCGGAGCGATAAATGAGCTCTCTGCATATCCTGCAGTCTCACCGGCAATTACACCACCCATAAGAGCGATAACCGGAAGTTTTGCACCACAGGGAATAAAGGTTGCTGTCATAATAGTAAGACGTCTGTCATTGTCCTGCTCGATGGTCTTGGAAGCCATGATACCAGGGATACCACATCCTGATGAAATCAGAAGCGGAATGAAACTCTTACCGGAAAGTCCGAAGTGACGGAATACACGGTCCATAACGAATGCGATACGTACCATGTAGCCACAGTCTTCAAGGATGGACAGGAACAGGAACAGGATTGCCATCTGCGGAACGAATCCAAGTACTGCACCGAGACCACCGATGATACCATCAACTACAAGTCCCATTACCATGTCACTTGCACCGATGTTTGCAAGAATGTTACTGAAGAAGTCCTGAATAGCTACTACGAATACATCGTTTGTCCAGTCTGTTACGAATGTACCAACAGTTGTAACAGATACATAATATACAAGCCACATAACTGCAACGAAGATCGGGATACCAAGGATACGGTTGGTAACGATGCGGTCGATCTTATCAGATACAGTCAGTTTGTCTTTTGCTTTTTTAACGGTTGTGTTAACGATCTTCTGGATGAATTTGTATCTCTCGTCTGTTACGATACTCTCCATGTCATCGTCATGTTTTTTCTCAAGATCCTGACGTTTGCTGTCTACCAGAGACTGTCCGGAAGCAGAAAGCTTCATAGCTTCTTTTACTTTTTCGTCGTTCTCGAGAAATTTTACTGCATACCATCTCTTCTTGTCTTCTGTGATGGAGGACGGAAGAACTTCCTTTACTTCACTGATTGCTTCTTCCATCTCTTTTGTAAAGATTTCTTTCGGAAGATCTGCACTGCTCTTCTTTGCAGTTTTTACTGCTTCGTCGATCAGCTTGTCAAGACCTTCACCTTTCAGTGCAGATGTCTCAATGATCGGGCAGTCAAGCAGCATGGAAAGGCGCTTGGTGTCGATCTTGATTCCTCTTTTTTCAAGAAGATCTGCCATGTTCAGTGCGATAACAACCGGAACGCCTGTCTCGATCAGCTGTGTGGTCAGATACAGGTTACGCTCGATGTTTGTTGCGTCGACAAGGTCAATGATTACGTCTGGATTTTCTTTGAGAACATAGTCACGGCTGACTACCTCTTCCAGTGTGTATGGTGAAAGAGAATAAATACCTGGAAGGTCAGTTACGATGATGTCTTCGCCTTTACCCTTCTTTCCCTTTAATTTACCTTCTTTTTTCTCTACAGTAACTCCCGGCCAGTTTCCTACGTACTGGTTAGCGCCCGTTAATGCGTTGAACATTGTTGTTTTACCACAGTTCGGGTTGCCGGCAAGTGCAATCTTAATTGCCATTTTTTCTTACCTCCTTAATCCCTCTTATTGTAACTGCATGCTTCTTACACAGTTGCATTTTTTCATAATAGTTCCTACCGAACACTACTGCGCACTTATTTTACCTGTACGCACTGAGCATCGTTCTTTCTTACGGATAACTCATAACCTCTTACAGTGATCTCTACAGGATCTCCAAGCGGAGCAACTTTTCTGATGTACAGCTCACTTCCTTTTGTAATTCCCATGTCCATGATACGACGTTTGTACGCGCCGTCTCCTTCAATTTTCGTTACAACAACGGTAGTTCCGACTTTTGCATCACCTAAAGTCATTGTTCTGTCTCCTTTCTCCTCTTTGTTATATTGCCTAAATGCTTAAAGCTTTTATAACTTTCTATAATAATTAATACCTGATGCATTTCTGCATGCAAGCACGCTCAATGCATGAGCTTTTGAACCCTGGTATTAATTCAGATCATAATATGTCTTGCCATATCGGAGTTGACTGCTACACGGGCATCTTTGATGTTAACAATCACGTTTCCGCCGATTGCAGACACTATACTCACTTCTGCATCATTTACAAACCCGAGGTTTGCAAGAAAACGTCTTGTCTCGTCATTTCCGCCAACTTTCTGTATCTTACATTTCTCACCGATTCCTGCCATAGTTAAAGGCATCATATGTATCAGCTCACTTTCTGTTTGAATTCAGATTCTCAGATTCTGCTGTCAGGATCTTGTTGAGAATTTTTTTCTTTATTAAAAAAGTTCACAGTTAATCTCTGTTTACTTTTCTTACATTGGTTAGTATATGCTAACGTTTGTGAGCTGTCAAGTACTTTTTTTCGTTGTATGAAACTATTATTTGCTATACATAACTTCTATTCGTTCTGCTTAACTTTTATTCGTATCATATAACCAATATTTTTTTCTAAAAATCCCCGGATGTTACAGTAAATTTTGTGTGATGTCTTTGTACATTACAGGAAATTTTATGTTACCGTTCACAGGTAGTATCCGTAGTAAACAGTGACATTTTAGTTGTCTCAACAGCCAAAATATGTTATCATAGAAGTAATACAAATTTGAGGAATAATCTTGAATTTTTATGCAACTAAATGAGGAATCATTTTCAATTAGATCAAAAGAAATTGAGGTGTAAGGAATGCATACAAACGAATCTGCTGAAAACTATCTGGAAACTATTTTAATCTTAAGCAAATCACATCCGGTTGTACGTTCCGTAGATGTTGCCTCTGAACTTGGCTTCAAGAAATCCAGTGTCAGTGTTGCAATGAAAAAGCTTCGCGAAACAGATCAGATCACCGTATCTCCTGAAGGATATCTTTATCTTACAGAGACAGGGCGCGCAACTGCCGAAAAAATCTACGAACGTCATCTTTTCCTTTCTAAGTGGCTGGAAAAGCTTGGTGTCAATCCGGTCGTTGCAGCAAACGATGCCTGCAAGATCGAGCATGTAATCAGTTCTGAGAGCTTCGCAGCGATTAAAAAACACATTGATCTGAACAGTATAAAATAATTTGAGCCCGGCGATTACGCCAGGCTCTTTTCTAATTTTTCGACCATTTCGTCGATATTTTCTTTTGTGATCACAAGCGGTGGTACAAGACGCAGTACATCGCTTCCTGCGGAAATTACCAGAAGTCCATTCTCAAGTGCTTTTGTCACGATACTTCCGACTGTTGTTCCGGTGATGACCAGTCCCTGCATGAAACCTTTTCCACGACGGGCTGCTACAACCGGATACTTATCCACAAGTTTATCCAGTTGTTCTTCCAGATACGGGGTCAGTTCCTGCACATGTGCAAGGATATCGTCTTTTTCATAAATATCAAACACCTTGCTGACAGCTGCGCATACAAACGGGTTTCCACCATAAGTTGTGCCGTGATCTCCCGGTACAAGAGATGCTGCTGCCGCTTTTTCTCCGAGAACAAATGCACCGACCGGTACACCGCAGCCCAGAGCTTTTGCACAGGTCATCACATCCGGTTTCACACCGTATGACTGCCATGCAAAATAACATCCGGTACGTCCCATCCCACACTGAATTTCATCAAAAATCAGGATGATGTCTTTTTCATCACACAGTGCGCGGAGCCCTTCAAGAAATTCTTTCTTCGCCGGATAAATTCCACCTTCGCCCTGTACAACTTCTGTAATGATCGCACATGTTTTGTCTGTAATCTGCGCTTTGACGCTGTCCAGATCATTAAAATCTGCGAATTTCACACCACCGACAAGTGGTTCAAACGGTTCTCTGTAGTGTTCGGTTCCTGTAACAGAAAGTGCGCCCATGCTTCTTCCGTGGAAAGAATGGTTCATCGCGATGATCTCGTATTTTCCTGCTTCTTTGCCGTATTTTGTATAAGCATATTTACGTGCCGCTTTCAGCGCACCTTCAATTGCTTCGGTACCACTGTTTGCAAAAAAAGCTTTGGAAAGTCCGCTTGCTTTGACCAGTTTTTCTCCGGCTTCACTCATCGGCTCATTATAATAAAGATTGGAAATATGTGTCAGTTTGTCGATCTGGGATTTCAGAGCCTCATCATAGCCAGGATAATGATATCCCAGTGAGTTTACGGCAATTCCTGCAGCAAAGTCGAGATATTTTTTGCCCTCTGTATCATAAAGATAACATCCCTCGCCATGGTCAAACATGACCGGGAAACGATTATATGTATGCAGAATGTTTTCTTCTGCATGATTCATCTGTTCATTCATACTCATTGTAATATTTCTCCCCGTCTTCTCTCAAAATAGCTGTTCCGATACCTTTGTTTGTGAATATCTCCAGAAGGAGGCTGTGCGGGATACGTCCGTCAAGGATATGTACTCTGTTTACACCTTCTTCGATGGCATCTATACAGTTCTGCAGTTTCGGAATCATGCCACCGCCTACGTAGCCTTCACTGATCAGTTTTTCCGCTTCATGTACATGCAGCTCGGAGATCAGTGTATCCGGATTATCTTTGTCCTTGTATACACCTTCAATATCAGAAAGGAAAACCAGCTTTTCTGCATGGACAGCTTCTGCGATCGCGCATGCCGCATCGTCCGCATTAATATTGTAAGAATCAAAGTTTGTATCAAATCCAACCGGAAAAACAATCGGAAGGAAATCTCTCTCAAGAAGATCCTGAAGTACCTTCGGATTTACTTTTTCGATATCGCCTACGTAGCCGATATCTTCGCCTTTGGAAAGTTTCTTATGGCACTTGAGAAGGCCGCCGTCTTTTCCGCTGATACCGACTGCCTGTACGCCGAGAGATTCTACCAATGTGACAAGTTCTTTGTTTACTTTTGCAAGAACCATCTCGGCAATCTCCATTGTGTCCTTATCTGTCACACGCAGCCCATTGACAAAACGTGGTTCCATGCCGACTTTATTGACCCAGCGGCTGATTTCCTTA
The DNA here is from genome assembly GCF_900120195.1 of Blautia sp. Marseille-P3087. Lineage (GTDB taxonomy): Bacteria > Bacillota > Clostridia > Lachnospirales > Lachnospiraceae > Blautia_A. The sequence continues at coordinate 2,817,824 of NZ_LT635539.1, read as the reverse complement.
CCGCCGCCATGAACGATGATCGGTTTGAATCCGATAAGCTTCAGAAGAACTACATCTTTGATAACATTTGCTTTCAGTTCTTCGTCAAGCATGGCACTTCCGCCGTATTTTACCACTACAATCTTACGATTGAAACGCTGTATATAAGGAAGTGCTTCGATCAAAGTTTCTGCTTTATCCAGATATTTCTGCTTTACCATTTTTTCATATCTCCTCGTTTTTTACTTAAGACCGGTAGTCTGCGTTAATTTTTATATAATCATAGGTCAGGTCACAGCCCCATGCAGTTGCTGTGCAGTCACCCATCTTTACATCGGCGATTGCTGTCACTGCATCTTCAGAAAGGATCTTTGTTGCCTCTTCTTCGCTGTAGTTAACTGCCACACCATTTTCGATGATCTGAATCTTTCCTGCTTTGCTTTCAAAATAAAGATCTACTTTTTCCGGATCAAACTGTGCACCGGAATATCCCATTGCACAAAGGATTCTTCCCCAGTTTGCATCGTGTCCGTAAATTGCTGCTTTAGTCAGCGAAGACGTAACAATGGATTTACTTAAAGTTACTGCCTGTTCTTTACTCTCGGCACCAATGATCTTGACCTCAAACAGCGCCGTTGCACCCTCACCGTCACCGGCAATTTTCTTTGCAAGTGTAGTATTGATATAATTCAGTGCCTCACAGAACTTCTGATAATCTTCGTTTTTCTCATTAATCTCCGGGTTTTCTGCCATACCGTTTGCAAGCAGAAGTACGGTATCATTTGTGGAAGTATCACCGTCAACAGATACCATATTATAGGTATCTTTTACATCTTCGCTCAGTGCTTCCTGCAGAAGTTTTTTGGAAATGCATGCATCTGTGGTGACAAAGCCAAGCATGGTGCACATATTCGGATGAATCATTCCGGAACCTTTACACATACCACCGATCGTAACGGTCTTACCACCAACCTCAATCTCTACAGCCACTTCTTTTTCTTTTGTATCAGTTGTCATGATTGCCTTCGCCGCATCATTTCCTGCTTCCAGTGTTCCCTGAAGCTTCGGGGCCATTGCTTTGACACCGGCAGAAAGCTTTTCGATTGGAAGCTGCATACCGATGACACCGGTAGATGCAACCAGAACGCTGTTTTCATCTACATTTAAAGTTTCTGCTGCCGCTTTCGCAGTCGCACGGCAGTAACCAAAACCTTCTTCACCGGTGCATGCATTGGCAATACCGCTGTTGCAGATGATCACCTGTGCGCTCGGATGATTATACACGATATCCTGATCCCATTTGACCGGTGCTGCTTTTACGATATTAGTAGTAAAAGTTCCTGCTGCCACACATGGTTTCTCGCTGTAAACCATTGCCATGTCTGTTCTTCCCTGATATTTGATTCCGGCAGCTATAGATGCTGCCTGGAAGCCTTTCGCTGCGGTAACTCCGCCGGTGATAATCTTCATAATAATACGCTCCTCTCTGCGTTATAAAACATTTTCATATATAATGCTGTTCCTTTACGGCAGCATCGGAATCTGATGAAGTCCTTCTGCCTCGTCAAACCCGAACATCAGGTTCATATTCTGTACAGCCTGTCCTGCCGCACCTTTGACAAGGTTATCCATTGCTCCCATCATGATGACACGTTTTGTTCTCGGGTCGATCTTGAAGTTTACATCAACATAGTTGCTGCCCTCTACACATTTTGTCTGTGGGCATACATCTTTGTCCAGGACACGCACGAATGTCTCGTTTTCATAATATTTGTCATAAACAGCCTTTACTTCTTCATAGGAAACTTCTTTTTTGAGAGAAGCATATGCTGTAATCAGAATACCTCTGTTCATCGGGATCAGATGTGGTGTAAAATTGATCAGCACTTCCTGTCCGCATGCATAACCGAGCTGGTCTTCGATTTCCGGTGTATGACGATGTGTTGCTACGCCGTATGCTTTGATGTTTTCGTTTACTTCACAGTAGAGGTTTGCTACTTTTGCGCCCCTGCCTGCTCCGGAAGTTCCTGATTTTGCATCAATGATGATCGTATTCGGATCGATCAGTCCTTCCTTCAGGAGCGGATAAATTGATAAAGTCGAACATGTCGGATAACATCCCGGGTTCGCAATAAGTCTTGCTTTTTTGATGTCCTCACGGTTGATCTCGCACAGGCCATAAACTGCCTCATCAATAAACTGAGGTGCTTTGTGCTCGATGCCATACCATTTTTCATATTTCTTTACATCTTTAATACGGAAATCTGCACTCAGATCGACGACCTTTGCTTTGGAAAGGATCTCTTCATTAACAAGTGATGCACAAAGTCCCTGCGGTGTTGCGGTAAAAATCACATCTACTTCATCAGCAAGTGCTGCCATATTGTCATCCATACATTTTGCATCGATCAGTTTAAAAAAGTTCTGATAAACATCTGCATATTTCTGATCAATGTAACTTCTTGATCCATACCATGCCACTTCTACTTCTTTATGTCCAAGGAGCAGTCTTGCCAGCTCATTTCCGGCGTATCCTGTTGCTCCGATAATTCCTGCTTTGATCATTTCTCATTCCTCCTAGAATAAAGATGTACCAATTATACATCCTAAATGCATAATATGCAATACGTAATTTTCATGGACTTTGCATTCTTTTTTCTTAATTTTGTGTGTTTTTATAGGTTGTTTCCTATTTAATGCTGCATTTTTATGCAAAAATTCCTTTTATTTTTTTGCATATTGGTATTGCATATTTATAAAAATTGTTGTATATTATCTCTTGTCGAAACACGACAGGACATGAAGATTCAACACTTTATCAAATCAGCGTATGAATCTTTACCTTTTATAATAACAAACATTCGCGCATCTGCCAATAGGCAGAGAATTATTTTCAGGAGGAATATATTATGAAAGAAAAAGTTGTACTTGCATATTCAGGTGGTCTTGATACCACAGCACTGATCCCGTGGCTGAAAGAAACTTTTGATTATGAAGTTATCTGCTGCTGTGTAAACTGCGGACAGGGTAACGAACTGGATGGTCTGGATGAAAGAGCAAAACTTTCCGGAGCTTCCAAATTATATATCGAAGACATTGTTGATGATTTCTGCGACAACTACGTAATGCCTTGCGTACAGGCAGGCGCTGTATACGAGCACAAATATCTTCTCGGAACTTCTATGGCACGTCCTGCAATCGCAAAAAAACTTGTTGAGATTGCACGTAAAGAAAATGCCGTTGCAATCTGCCACGGTGCTACCGGTAAAGGTAATGACCAGATCCGTTTCGAACTCGGAATCAAAGCACTTGCTCCGGACATCAAGATCATTGCTCCATGGAGAATGACAGATGTATGGACCATGCAGTCCCGTGAAGATGAGATTGCCTTCTGCCAGGCTCACGGAATCAACCTTCCGTTTGACGCAAGCCACAGCTACAGCCGTGACCGTAACTTATGGCATATCAGCCATGAGGGTCTGGAACTCGAAGATCCTTCTCAGGCTCCAAACTATGATGACATGCTTGTATTAAGTGTTACTCCTGAAAAAGCACCAGATAAAGAAACTGAGATCACAATGACTTTCGAAGCAGGTGTGCCAAAAACACTGAATGGCAAGGCAATGAAAGTTTCTGAGATCATCACAGAGCTGAACCGTCTCGGCGGTGAAAACGGTATCGGTATCATCGACATCGTAGAAAACCGTGTTGTTGGTATGAAATCCCGTGGTGTATACGAAACTCCTGGCGGAACGATCCTGATGGCTGCTCACGAACAGCTCGAAGAACTGTGCCTTGACCGTGATACCATGGAAGCCAAGAAGAAACTCGGCAGCCAGTTTGCTCAGGTCGTATACGAAGGAAAATGGTTCACACCACTTTGCGATGCAATCAAAGCATTCGTAAAATCCACTCAGGAATATGTTACCGGTGAAGTAAAGCTCAAACTTTACAAAGGAAACATCATTAAGGCAGGAACCACTTCTCCATACAGCCTGTACAATGAATCTCTTGCATCCTTCACTACAGGTGATATGTATGACCACCACGATGCAGACGGATTTATCACACTGTTTGGTCTTCCGCTGAAAGTTCGTGCCATGAAATTACTCGAAGTAGAGAAAAATAAAAACAACAAATAATCATTGATCTTACAAACCGGCAGGCGGTCTATCGTCTGTCGGTTTTTTATATCCGCTCCGAAATTCTGCTTTTAAATTTTTGTATAAAATTTTGTGTAAAATTTTTGTGCAATATTATCCTATATATTCTTGAATTTGTATTTGACAGAAAACATCCTCTATTTTATAATAATTTTATAAACAACATCACGAAACTTATATAGGTCCATAATTGGTTGGACGTTTCTACCAACTACCGTAATAGTTGTCTATAAGTTCTTTACGGAACTTGTCGGGCATAAATATTCGGTATTTTTTTTGTCCGGAAAGCTCCGTTTATCAAAAAGGAGGTAGATTATATGACACAGAATCCAACCACTTTTGCACTGAAAGGCGCCGTCTGTTTCAGCACAGATTCCCGGCATCTGACCTGTCTTGAAGACGCTTATCTGGTCTGTCAGGATGGCCGGAGCGTCGGTGTTTTCCCGAAGCTTCCGGAGCATTTTTCCGGAATTCCGGTACGCAATGTCAGTCCATGTCTGATCATCCCCGGAATGACTGATCTTCATCTGCACGCCCCGCAGTATGCATTCCACGGCATGTATATGGATCTGGAACTGCTTGACTGGCTGAACACCGTCACATTCCCGGAAGAATCCAGATATTCGGATCCGGACTACGCTGCAAAAGCCTATACTATTTTTGCCGATGACATAAAAAAAAGTGCCACTACCCGCGCTTCTGTCTTTGGCACTTTACATGTAGAGGCATCTGAGCTTCTGATGGACCTTATGGAGAAAACCGGTCTCAGGACTTTCATCGGCAAAGTAAATATGGACCGAAACGGTTCTGCCACTCTTCAGGAAAAAAGTGCTGTTGTTTCTGTTCGGGATACTGTCCGCTGGTTAACTGATACTGCAGGAAAATATGAGAATGTCAAACCGATTCTCACCCCACGTTTTACTCCTTCCTGCACAGATGAACTCATGACCGGTCTGGCAGAGATCCAGAGAACTTACTGTCTTCCGGTACAGTCTCATCTTTCCGAAAACCGAAGCGAGATCGCATGGGTAAAAGAATTATGTCCGGGTACTTCATTTTACGGGGAAGCTTATGACCAATTTGGTCTTTTTGGCGGTGAAAACTGTCCAACCATCATGGCACACTGTGTCTACAGTTCTGACGCAGAAATCTCCCTTATGAAAAAGCGCGGCATATTTATTGCCCACTGTCCGCAGTCCAACACCAATCTTTCCTCCGGGATCGCACCGGCACGGCGTTATCTCGATGAAGGACTTCACATCGGACTCGGCACTGATATCGCAGGAGGGCATTCACTCTCCATGCTCCGCGCAGTCGCAGATGCCATTCAGGTATCAAAACTCCGCTGGAGACTTGTGGATGACACTCTCAAACCGCTTTCTCTCGAAGAAGCCTTTTATATGGCCACGATGGGCGGCGGTGCATTTTTCGGAAAAGTCGGCTCATTCCTGGAAGGCTACGAGTTTGATGCACTGATCCTGGATGACAGCAGCCTCCGCCATCCTCAGCAGCTCTCTGCACGAGAACGGCTGGAGCGACTGATCTATCTTTCAGACGATCACTGCATCACCGGAAAGTATGTTTCCGGAAACAAAATCTTTTAGTGCACGATCTGCACAATACGAAGGGGGTACTTTTATGAATCTTGACAAAATCTTTCACCTGAAGGAAAACCACACCGACGTCAAAACAGAAGTGATGGCAGGAATCACAACCTTTATGACAATGGCCTACATTCTGGCTGTCAATCCGAACATCCTGTCCGCTTCCGGCATGGACCGCGGTGCCGTCTTTACTGCAACCGCACTGTCCGCATTTATCGCAACCTGCCTGATGGCTCTTTTATCCAACTATCCGTTCGTTCTTGCTCCCGGCATGGGCCTGAACGCATACTTCACCTACACAGTAGTCCTCGGTATGGGATATACATGGCAGCAGGCGCTTGCTGCAGTATTTGCAGAAGGTATCATTTTTATTTTACTTTCTCTTACAAATGTGCGTGAAGCAATCTTCAACTCCATCCCGATGAACCTGAAACATGCAGTATCCGTAGGTATTGGTCTCTTTATCGCATTTATCGGACTGCAGAATGCAAAGATCGTTGTCGGAAATGATTCTACACTTGTCAGCATCTTTTCCTTCAAATCTTCCGTTGCAGAAGGAACATTTTCTTCTCAGGGAATCACAGTACTGCTTGCACTGATCGGTGTCCTTGTTACTGCGATCCTCCTTGCCAAAAATGTCAAAGGCGGTATCCTCTGGGGAATCCTGATCACATGGATCCTTGGTATCATCTGTCAGCTGACACACCTTTATGTGCCAAATGCAGATCTTGGTTATTACAGCCTGCTTCCGGATTTTTCAAACGGAATCTCTGTGCCGAGCATGATGCCAACCTTTATGAAGATGGATTTCTCGATCGTATTTTCTCTGGATTTCGTTGTCATCATGTTTGCATTCCTGTTTGTTGACATGTTCGATACACTCGGAACCCTGATCGGTGTTGCATCCAAAGCCGACATGCTCGATAAAGACGGTAAGCTTCCGAAGATCAAAGGCGCGCTCCTTTCTGACGCTGTCGGAACAAGTGTAGGTGCTGTATGCGGTACTTCTACCGTTACCACCTTTGTAGAAAGTGCTTCCGGGGTTGCAGAAGGCGGACGTACCGGTCTTACTTCTCTGGTAGCCGGCGTACTGTTTGCGCTTTCTCTTTTGCTTTCCCCGATTTTCCTGGCAATTCCTTCCTTCGCCACTGCACCGGCTCTGATCGTAGTTGGTTATCTGATGCTGACATCTGTTACAAAGATCGATTTCAACGACATGACCGAAGCAATCCCATGTTTCATCGCAATCATCGCCATGCCGTTTATGTACAGTATTTCCGAAGGTATCTCCATGGGAGTTATCTCCTACGTTGTCATTAACGTGATCACAGGAAAGGCAAAAGAAAAGAAGATCAGTCTTCTGATGTACATTCTTGCCGTATTATTTATACTGAAATACATCTTCATCTGATTTTTATTATTTATGATTTTATAATAATTCATGCGGGTCCTGCTCATACAGGGCCTGCATTTTTTATTTTCATTCTTTAACATTGTATAGTTATGCTATATAATACATGGATACAGACTTGAGAGAAACTATGAGGAGAACTACTATTATGAAAAAAGAGAATTCAATCCCGGTCAGAAATTCGCTTCTGCTTCTTTTGACCGCTACTATATGGGGTGTCGCCTTTGTCGCCCAGAGTGTCAGCATGGACTACATTGGCGGATTTACATTTAATGCCGTGCGAAATCTTATCGGTGCACTGACCCTGCTCCCGGTCATTAAAGTACTTGACAAAACACGTTCCGAAGCAGAAAAAAAGTGTGAATCTTCCGCATCCGGGCGTAAAACACTGCTCATCGGAGGAATCTGCTGTGGTATCATGCTCTGTCTTGCAGGCAATTTTCAGCAGTTTGGTATTAAATACACAACCGTTGGAAAAGCCGGTTTTATTACTGCATGTTACATCATCATTGTTCCGATCATCGGTATTTTCCTTAAAAAGAAATGCAGCCCCTTTATCTGGATTGCAGTCCTGCTTTCTCTGTGCGGACTTTATCTCCTGTGTCTGACTCCCGGAGAGGGGCTTGCAGTCGGCAAAGGTGAACTTCTTCTAATCATCGGTGCAGTTCTTTTTTCCGGTCATATTTTGGTTATTGATCATTTTTCTCCGCTCGTTGATGGAGTAAAAATGTCCTGCATTCAGTTTCTGATCTGCGGCATCCTGTCCGGTGTCCCGGCATTGCTTTTTGAGCATCCGAATCTGTCCGGAATCCTCGCTGCATGGATCCCGATTCTTTATGCCGGTGTTATGTCAAGCGGTGTGGCTTATACCCTGCAGATCGTCGGCCAGAAAAACATGAATCCGACAGTTGCTTCCCTGATTCTCAGCCTGGAATCCTGTATTTCCGTGCTTGCCGGATGGATAATCCTCGGACAGCACTTAAGCAGCCGTGAAATCTTTGGCTGTGTTCTGATGTTTGGTGCAATCATTCTTGCACAGCTGCCGCAGAAAGAATCTGCAGTTTCATAAATACCAGACATTTTTCCAATAAACAAAGCGGACAAGTCCGCTTCAAACTCCCTGAATCCTTCAATCTTCGATGGACTTGCTACGCTTTGCGCGCCAGATGCAGTCTGCTTAAGCAGACATATTCCTCATGCATCTGGTCGCATCCTCGCGGAGCGTTTTTGTGTAATAGGAATATTACGGAGTAATTTCCTATTACACAAAAAAGGTCATCACTTTCAGAATTGTTACATTTTCAATCCTGATCATGATGACCTTTTTTATTCTGCTTAAATTTCACCTTTTGCTCTCAAATGCTCTTTGATCTTCTCAAAACTTTCATCACTGACATCATGCTCCATCTTGCACGCATCACATCTTGCCGTATCTGCTGATACCCCCAGTCCTTCCAGCATCTTTGTCAGAACGGTATGTCTCTCATAAATCCTGTTGGCAATCTCTGCACCTTTCTCCATCAGTGTCACTGTACCATAACGGTCCATTGCAATATATCCATCTTCCCTGAGAAGTTTCATCGCATGGCTAACACTTGGCTTGGATACCCCGAGCATTGTGGCTATATCAACGGAACGAACCCCGCCGCCTTTTCTTGACAATACAAGGATCGCCTCAAGGTAATCCTCTGCCGATTCTCTGATTTGCATAAAAAATACCTCCCATATGCCTTTATAATACCACGCATTTACTCAGGATTCAACAAAATACCCGAAATCCGAACAAATTGTTTTTCTTAGCTAACTTTGTATTTTTTACTTGTCATCTCCGGTCAGGCGAAGAATATCTCTAATTTCATCAACTTTCATATCCAGAATGATTGCAAGCTCATCAATACTGAATGCATTCTTGTCATCTTCATCATCATTCAACTCACGGACTGCACTTTCAAGCTTTTCTACTCTGGCAACCAGACTGTCATCAGCAAACTTCACCTGTGTCTGCTCTTCAATCACCTGAAGAATGCCTTTTCTCACCTCTGCAAGAAGCCATTCTTCATCACGAAGTTCTTCACCGGCATTGTCCAGCGCCTGGATCAGGCTCAGATTTGCCTCCTGGATCAAATCTGCAAGAAGAATCTCTTTTGCATTCATATCTGCTGCAAGCTCTGCCGTTGCTTTCATGTAATAAGAAGCAAGGGTCTGTACTGCTGACTTTTCTCCCTTCGAAAGCTGCTCAAACAGCACGTCGAGGTCAATATCTGCAATAACCGGCAGGTTTTCCAGATATTCATTGAGATATGCCTCCTCTTCCGGTGTCAGCGGAACTTTTTTGTATTCCGGCGCTTTCGCTGTTTCCTCAGCCTTTTTCATACCTTCGATCACAATTCCCTGAGAAGTCAGATACTTCAAAACTCCGGTAAGCTGACTCTTATCAAGATCACAGCCTTCAAAAACTTCTCGGATGTCTGTTGCTGTTAATGTATTTCTATTCTGTTTCGCAATTTCCTGAATTTCTTTTAATTTATTCTGAAACTCCTGTACGTTCATTTTGATTCTCCTTATTTCTATTGGCTGGTTTTTATTGTAACATTCTTCTGTATTTTTTCCAACTAAATGTATCTCATTTCGATGTTTTTTATCCCGGTTTCATTAAAATTAAAAACTTTTTTTATCCGGAAAGCCTTGAAAAATAAGGGTTTTTGAGATATTTAAAATTTTTTCGAAAAAAATACAAAAAAAGTTGTTGACATTTGAATATTGCTATAATATAATATGTCTTGCGTCAAGCGACAAAGCAAAAACGCAAACAACTAAATACCGTTAACGGGGTGTGGCTCAGCTTGGCTAGAGCGCCTGGTTTGGGACCAGGAGGCCGCAGGTTCGAATCCTGTCACCCCGATGCTGTAAACAATACCGTTTCAGCGACCATGCGGGTGTAGTTCAATGGTAGAACACCAGCCTTCCAAGCTGGATACGTGGGTTCGATTCCCATCACCCGCTTCTCTGTAAGATAGCAGAGAAATGTGTCTGTAGCTCAGCTGGATAGAGCAACGGCCTTCTAAGCCGTGGGTCGGGGGTTCGAATCCCTTCAGGCACGCTGTGGTGGGTATAGCGCAGTTGGTTAGCGCGCCAGATTGTGGCTCTGGAGGCCCAGGGTTCGAATCCCTGTATCCACCCTGCCTTTTGGGCTATCGCCAAGCGGTAAGGCACAGCACTTTGACTGCTGCATTCGCTGGTTCGAATCCAGCTAGCCCAGTCTTCTAATATGGGATATTAGCTCAGTTGGTAGAGCACTTGACTTTTAATCAAGTTGTCCGGGGTTCGAATCCCCGATGTCTCATTGAACTAAGCACTATCATTTGATAGTGCTTTTTCAATACCTGTATAAAAAATACAGAAGTTACAATTCAGTTTACATATTTAAATATACATACGCGGATATGGCGGAATTGGCAGACGCGCCAGATTTAGGTTCTGGTGTTTTACGACGTGCAGGTTCAAGTCCTGTTATCCGCACTACTGAAAAAGGGACCTGATCGGTCCCTTTTTTCATTCTGCCAATCAAATTGACCCTCGATTCTGTTATTCTTATTTAAATCATTCAGATTTTGCCAATTCTTTGATTTAATTTCTACTTACCCTCTATTAAGTCATACATTTTCAGAGATTTTGTGGACTCCATCAATACTTACTCTTCTGCAAGTCATCCGTAGCCCGCAAATTTCGTTGACTCCGCCAATACTTACTTTCCTGCAAGTCACACACAGCACCAAATTTCGTTGACTCCTCCAACACTTACTTTTCTGCAAGTCACACACAGTCCCAAATTTCGTTGACTCCCCCGGCACTTATTTTTCTCTAAGTCATCCCCGCGCAAAATTTTTCCGGCAACATAAAAGCCACTCTCCTGCAGTTTCACATTCTTCTGCAGAACAGTGGCTCATTCATCACAAATATCGAATCTCAGCCGACATTTTTCCGCCAGACACCTCCAGAACCGCATAACTTGGTCTTCTGCCATGCTGCCTCGGATAAGACAGACTTCCGGGATTAATTGCAAGTACTCCATCTATTTCCTCAACGACCGGCTTGTGCGTATGTCCGAAAAAGACCGCCTGGCAGTCTCTGGATGCAGCCTCTTCTGCCACACCGGAAATGTCCATCGATACTCCATAATAGTGCCCATGCGTTACCAACACTTTATTTCCATCGATCTCAATCTCTTCTTCTCTCGGAAGATCCGAAAAGAAATCATTATTTCCCGACACAATGCAGCACGGACATTCCACGAGTGCCTCAATAAAGATTTCCCTGCCTTCCACATCTCCACAATGCACAAACATATCAAACGGTGCTTCATTCATTACCACTTGCTCCAGATTTTCATCACGGCCATGTGTGTCACTGACAATCAGAACTTTCATCGAAGTTCATCCTTAATTGCCCGCAGTGCCTTTCCTCTGTGGCTGATTTTGTTTTTTTCTTCCATGGAAATTTCCGCAGAAGTACAACCATATTCCGGAAGATAAAAAATAGGGTCATAGCCGAAGCCGTTTTCTCCGCTCTCTTTATATCCGATCCGGCCTTCCATCGTTGCGCGGACAGTCTTCATGCTTCCATCGGGGAACGCTGCTGCAATCGCACATACAAATCTTGCAGTTCTCTTTTCATCCGGCACACCTTCCAGTCGTTCGATCAGCTTCGCATTCTTGATATGGTAGGAAGTATCTTCCCCCATATAACGTGCGGAATAAATTCCCGGCTCTTTATTCAGATAATCAATCTCAAGTCCGGAATCATCTGCCAGTACGATCTCACCTGTCATCTCACAGATTGCTTTTGCCTTGATCTGTGCATTCTCCTCAAAAGTTTTGCCATCTTCTACAATGTTTGCATGAATGCCGGCATCTTTTAAGGAAAGAAGTTCGATATCAAGATCTCCAAGAATCTCACGGATTTCTTTCATTTTCCCCTCATTACCTGTTGCAAAAATCACTTTTTTCAATCTTTTTTCCTCCTTGGCGGTTTCGGACCCAAAAACTGGTAGTAATATGTTTTCAGCATTCCATTGTATATCTTACGATTCTTGTCCGCTTTTCTTCCAATATCGTTCTCCGCCCTGTCATAGGATGTGATCAGATACATCGACCATTTATCCAGACGGTTGTAACTCTCCCCGATCTCACGGTAAAGCTGCGGAAGCGCTTCTTTTTCTTCCAGACGCTCGCCATAAGGCGGATTGGTGATAATAAACCCATACGGCTTCTGATGGCTGAGATCCTTCACTGCACGCTGCTGGAAATGGATCAGTCCGTCCACACCTGCCATCTTCGCGTTGGAACGTGCTGCTTTCAGAGCCTCTGCATCAATATCATATCCCTGAATATCTGTCTGAATATCTGTATTGACACGATCCTGTGCCTCTTCAAGCGCATCATACCAGCATTTACGCGGAACCAGATGTTTCCAGTCTTCTGCGAGGAAGGAACGGTTCATTCCCGGTGCCATATCTGCTGCGATCATTGCCGCCTCAATCGGGAAAGTACCACTTCCGCAAAACGGGTCGACAAGGATTCTGTCTTTGTTCCACGGTGTCAGCATGATAAGCGCTGCTGCAAGTGTTTCAGTGATCGGAGCCTTGACAGTCATCTGACGATACCCTCTCTTATGAAGGGAAACACCGGAAGTATCGATGCCGATCGTTGCAACATCTTTCATAAAAGAAACACGGATCGGGAAGCTTGCCCCATCTTCCTGAAACCATGAAATTCCATAAACACTTTTCAGTCTTTCAACAATTGCTTTTTTCATAATGGACTGAATATCAGATGGGCTGAACAGCGCACTCTTCACGGAATTTGCCTTTGCCACCCAGAATTTGCCATCTTTCGGAATATATTCTTCCCACGGGATTGCTTTTGTTTTTTCAAAAAGTTCATCAAATGTGACCGCTTTAAACTCTCCTGCTTTGAGAAGGATCCTCTCTGTCGTACGAAGAAACATATTCGCCTGTGCGATTCCCTCCGCATCGGCAAGAAAAGTTACTTTACCATCTTCTACTTTGCTGATCTCGTATCCCAGATCAAGGATCTCGCGCTTCAGCACTGCCTCCATACCAAAATGGCATGGTGCGATCAATTCCATATATTTCATCCGAGCCTCATTTCTTTGACAATATTTCCGTCAAAATCTTTAATCGTAAAAACTTTATCCTCCAGAACCGCATAAGTTGGCGGATTTCCTTCTTTCGGAATAGATACGGAACCCGGATTCAGAAGGATATAATTCTCTCTCTGCTCTGCTTTCAGCACATGTGTATGTCCATGGATCAGGATATCTCCCGAACAAAACGGCGGAAGATTATTTTCATTATAGACATGTCCATGTGTCGCATAAAAAGTCAGCCCGTCGATTGCCAGAATGCAGTAATCTGCCATCACCGGAAATTCCAGTACCATCTGGTCTACCTCTGCTTCGCAGTTACCACGTACTGCATAGATTTCCTGCTTCATACCGTTGAGCATTTTGATCACTTCTTTCGGAGCATACTCCTTCGGAAGATCATTTCTCGGCCCATGATAAAGCAGATCGCCCAGTAATACCAGGCGTTCTGCCTGTTCTTTTTTATATGTTTCGAGCATTTTCCGGCAGTAATACGCCGAACCATGCACATCTGATGCAAACATGTATTTCATATAAATTCTCCTCTGCTCTGTTGGTTCTGACCCGCACTCTCTGCACGGTCTGCGCCAACAATTATTCTTTACAGTCTACCTTATCATGGTTATCTGGAAATTACAAGATTTCTTCCTCTGTATGCCGCAAATCCGCCTATGACCGACCGTGTTCTATATCCTCTGCGCACAAATTCTCTCGCTGCTGCCATACTCGCACCACCTCTGTCGCAGTAAAAAACAAGCAGTTTCTCTTTTGGAAAATCATATTCCCCCTCCAGTTCTCCATACGGAACATTGACTGCTCCTTTTACATGACTCTTGTTATAAGAGCCTGCATCCCGCAGATCTATAATCAACGCATCCGAACGCCCGACATAATAATCAAGCATCTTCGCAGAAATCGTCTCAATCGGAAACATGACAAACCGTCCTTTTTTATTTATCATATGGCTCCGTCGTTTTATATGTGCCGGTCCGCCCGCTGCCTCAGTCTCTGTCAACCGGTTTTTGCACCCGAAAAAGAGGCCGACATCTGTCAGCCTCTCTAATAAGAAGGGAAAATCTTACCTGCAATTTTCTTTAGTATCTGTCAGAATAATCATCCTGTGTTTTGTCGTATGCATCATATGCGCTGGAAGTTTTGTTCTTTGAGCTGTTTCTGGAAGCGTTCTTTGAGCTGTTTTTTCCGCAGTTCTGGCTGTCCATTGCATTTCTGCTGTTGGAAGTTTTATCAGTCGTATAGTTTTTTGCCTTGTTTTCACTCTCATAATTTTTTGCCATTTGTACATTCCTCCTGGTTCATTTTGTAGTGTAACTTCATTACACCAGTTATTGTTCCTCGAACTTGAAAGTTTATTCAAAATTTTACGAAATAATATTAGTCTTTCCAATATTATCTATTTCTGTTTTATATTATAAAATGGCAAAGAGAAAGACCCGGTAGGGGAGCTACCAGGCCTTTCAAGGGGAGTATAAATAATTAAATAAGGGGTTATGTAAAAAAGAATTTTTGAAGGGTAAATTCTTTTTACACTGATGATTATAATATAAATTATTTAAAAAAGCAACAACATTTCGTCAATAAGTTACACTTACTTTTCCAGCCTTTTAATTTAAAAAGTCTAATTTGCCAGAATTTTTCCAGCTGTTTTCTTGATATGCGTCATTAGTTCTCCACCTATAAGTGAAATGAAAAATATAACAACTATTCTACAAAATGTATATGAATAACACCCCAGCGCTGATGATAACCAGTTATGTCCCATAAACAACCGTAAAACAACATATTCAAGCGGATCATGGAACAAATATATATAGAACAGATTTCTTGTAACAATTTTCCAGCCTTTTGTTTTTGTAATATTTTTAAATATCCTTGATAAGATATCTGCCAACAGGAAAGTATGCACAGATCCACAAAGAATAACAAAAAATTCATTAAGAATTCCATATCTTTTGCTGCCAAATTCTATTACCGTCAATATAATATAAGCAAGAACCGTTTTCTTAATATTCCATAATCCGCGTTCCTGACGTTCCTTCTCAAATACAAATCCCAATGCAAACCAGAAGATATAACTCAGTCCGGTTTTCATTTTCAACACATCAAACGGTATATAGCTATATGTCAGCTGTATCAGTCCCGCAATCATCAGCAGTAAATATCTACTGTCACAGCCAAGTTTTATGGTTATTTTTTCTATAAGCACAAAAATAATAAGACACCAGAATAACGCTGTTAAAAACCACAAATGCCCTGCATCCTGACCGGACAAAAGCCCTTGCATAGCCTGCAAAACAGACTCACGACTATAAAAGTGACCAATATATTTGACTGGTAACATAAACAGCCATCCATATACAAAATATGGAATTATCAATCTTTTAATCTTTGACTGAACAACAGCGTCAAATCTTCCCAACGGTCTAAGTGCCAATACAGCACCGGATAACATAAAGAATAATGGCATATGAAATCCATATACCCATCTGGACAAATATCTAAAAAATTGCATTACAGGAGAGTAATATGCGGCATTAATGTTTTCCGGCAACGCATATGCAACACCTCCAAATGTAGTATGGATTCTCAAATAGGCACTATGACCAATAACAACAAAAATTGTTGCAACCAATCTCAGCCAATCATAAATTTCTACCCGGGCACTGCCGGTCCCCCGATTTTGAACTTTTGTTTGAACGCTCATCATGCGCAAATCTCCTTCACAATCTTTAGTATTTGTATACCTTCCTGTCCCTGTCAGACCCATAAATATACACGTTTAATACTATATCATACCCTTCTCATTTTTCAAGAAAAATCCGTCAATAAGTTCCTGCTGATTACCTGTGAACAGCAACTTCCCATAGTGATCTCGCTGTGTTATAATTATCTGGAATTTGAGTTTATCTGCACTCAGCAGATAAGAAAGCGAGGGTAAAGTGGAGAGAAAAATCATCCAAGTAGAGGACAAAGTACCTGTTAATCTGTTGATTCCCCTAAGTATCCAGCACATGTTTGCCATGTTCGGCGCCTCTGTTCTGGTTCCGTTTATGTTTGGGATCAACCCGGCCATCGTTCTTCTGATGAACGGTGTCGGAACACTTTTATTTATTCTTATCACAAAGGGCAAGGCACCTGCATATCTGGGTTCCAGTTTTGCATTCCTGTCACCGGGACTTCTGGTTGCATCAAAATTCGGTTTTCAGTATGCGCTGGGCGGTTTTGTGGTTCTCGGTATCTGTGGAATGATCGTTGCGCTGATCATCCGTCAGTGTGGAACAAACTGGATCGACATTGTTCTTCCGACCGCAGCTATGGGACCGGTTGTTGCACTGATCGGTCTGGAACTTGCCGGAAGCGCTGCCAGCACAGCCGGTCTTCTGGACGAAAGTATTGATATGAAAAATGTGATTGTATTTCTGATCACACTGGGAGTTGCTGTATTCGGCCAGATCCTTTTCCGCGGTTTCCTGTCCGTTATTCCGATCCTGATTGCAATCATCGCAGGTTATGTTGCCGCAGTTGCATGTGGCATTCTTGATTTCACTGCAGTAAAAGAAGCTGCATTTTTTGCACTTCCGAATTTTCAGGCACCGAAATTTAATCTGGAAGCAATCCTTACCATTCTTCCGGCACTGCTTCTTGTAACTTCCGAACACATCGGACATCAGATCGTAACAAGCAAGATCGTAGGCAAAGATCTTCTGAAAGATCCGGGACTTCACCGTTCTCTTTTTGCAGACTTCTTTTCCACTACACTTTCCGGATGTCTCGGTTCCGTACCGACTACAACATACGGAGAAAACATCGGTGTCATGGCAATGACAAAAGTCTACAGTGTACAGGTTATCGGAGGCGCTGCAGTTCTTTCCATCTGCTGTTCCTTCCTCGGTAAACTTGCCGCCCTGATCAACACGATTCCGGGACCTGTTATCGGAGGGATTTCATTCCTGCTATATGGTATGATCGGAACTTCCGGTCTGCGTATGCTGGTTGATAATCAGGTAGATTACAGCAAATCCCGTAATCTCGCGCTGACCTCTGTTGTTTTCATCGTCGGTCTTTCCGGAATCGCACTGAATCTCGGAAATGTCAAACTTACAGGAATGGTTCTTGCGTGTGTGGTTGCCATGATCCTGAGCCTTATTTTCTATATTCTTGACAAATTACATCTTACTAACGACTTATAATGGAGCCAAAAATGAAATCGTATCATCAGAAATTTATATCCGATCATCCATATGAATCCGTGCCAATGGCGGAAATCTCCGGATTTCCTGTGCGCCCGGGTATCTATGATCTGAACGGAGCCACTCCGCTTCAAAACGGAGTGAATTTTACTATCCATACCTGCGGCGGAACCTCCTGCGAACTGCTTCTGTTCCACCGCGCACAGGAAGAGCCTTTTGCCGTCATTCCATTCCCGGATGCCTACAAGATTGGTGATGTCTATTCCATGATCGTTTATGGACTTAACATCGAAGAATTTGAGTACGCATATCGTGTGGATGGTCCTTATCGTCCGGAAAAAGGGCTTCTCTTCGACAAAAACAATATCCTTCTGGATCCTTATGCAAAAGCTGTCGCAGGACAACGTACGTGGGGAATCCGCTGGGATCACAACTATCATGCACGAGTTGTCCGCGACCGTTTTGACTGGGGT
Source organism: Blautia sp. Marseille-P3087 (assembly GCF_900120195.1). GTDB lineage: Bacteria > Bacillota > Clostridia > Lachnospirales > Lachnospiraceae > Blautia_A. Next base: position 2,799,821 of record NZ_LT635539.1, on the reverse strand, counting down.
GATACTCCACAGTCAAAAAAAGAGCTCTGTGATCTGATCATCTACGAATTACATGTTCGTGATTTTACACATCATCCGTCTTCGGGTGTCAGACACAGAGGTACTTTTTCCGGCCTGATGGAAAAAATCCCATACCTTAAAGAACTCGGGATCAACGCGGTAGAACTCATGCCGATCTTTGAATTTGACGAAACCATGAATTCCCGTACTGTTGACGGCAAACAGCTTCTCGAATGCTGGGGCTACAATACAGTCGGATTCTTTGCACCGAACAGCAGCTATGCGGCAGCCAATGAGCACAACCAGGAGGGCACTGAGCTTAAGACGCTGATTCGTGAGCTTCATGCCAACGGTATTGAAGTCATTCTGGACGTTGTATTCAACCATACCGCGGAGGGCAACGAAAAGGGCAAAACCATCAGCTTCAAGGGACTGGACAACAACATTTATTACATGCTCACCCCAGACGGAAATTATTACAATTTCAGTGGCTGTGGCAACACTCTGAACTGTAACCATCCGGTTGTTCAGCAGCTCATTCTGGAATGTTTACGCTACTGGACGATCAACTATCGTGTCGATGGTTTTCGTTTTGATCTTGCAAGTATCCTCGGACGAAATGAAGATGGTTCACCAATGAACAATCCCCCACTTCTCCGTACTCTTGCAAACGATCCGATCCTCAGCAATGTCAAGCTGATTGCAGAAGCGTGGGATGCCGGCGGACTTTATCAGGTAGGAAGTTTCCCTGCAAGCGGCCGCTGGGCAGAATGGAATGGCCGTTACAGAGATGCCCTTCGAAGTTTTCTGAAGGGTGAGTGCTGGAATGCGTGGGATGCCGCATGGAGTATTTCCGGATCCGGAGATCTCTATGGAGGATTTTATGATCATAATCACAGTAATTATGCCGGTTATAATTCCTGTGTCAATTTCCTTACCTGCCATGACGGATTTACGCTTTATGATCTTTATTCCTATAATGAAAAGCACAACGAGGCAAATGGCTGGAACAACACCGATGGTGCTGACGACAACCGGAGCTGGAACTGTGGTGTGGAAGGTGACACGGATGATCCGGAAGTGCTCGCACTTCGCAGCCGTATGATCCGCAACGCCTGTGCTGTACTGATGTGCAGCCGCGGAACGCCGATGTTCCTTTCCGGAGATGAATTCGGCAATACAAAATTTGGCAACAACAACAGCTACTGTCAGGACAATATTACTTCCTGGCTTGACTGGCGAATGCTGGAAAAGAATAGAGATTTGTTTGAATTTTTCAAATTTATGATTGCATTCCGTAAACAGCATCCTGTCATCCACAAACAGCTTCCTACTTCTGTCTGTGGCATGGATCCGATCCATACACACAATGTAAATGCTGATAAGACAGATATTCCGCGTGATGCACGTACATTCTGTGTAAGCTTTGCAGGATATGATAAGGAAAAAGGACACGATGATCTGATCTATATTGCGGTCAATACTTTCTGGGAAGATGTTACTATCACTCTTCCGGACCTTCACGGACGTGGTGCATGGCATCTGAATGTCAACACTTACGGTGACGGCAATGGAAAATACTGCTATCCGGATGAGGAAGCGGCGCGGATCGATCACCGCTTTGTGATGAGACCGAGGAGCGTGGCTGTGTTTACAGGGAAAGATTATTAGGACCTGTTTCCGGAAATACAGCCTTCATGGTGTAGTATTCGATAAAGGGCTATAAACAATATAACTCTGCACAAGATATGCTGACGGCTTCAGAGTCCGGAAGTACTAATGATATGTTCTGTCTGCTAAATACATGCATCAAAAATATATAACTCGCTGACGCTCAGACAATATATTTTTGATACATAACGCAGACATTCCATCTCAAAGTACTTCCATGAACTCTTGCAGAAGTCAGACAATCTTTGTGCAGAGTTTTTGTTTTACAGCCAGTTATCGAGAAATCCCCACCATCCTCCCTGTATTTCCGGAACCTCAGGGAAGCCCCGGGACCGCGTTCCGCTACCCCAGATAAAGTACGGGGAGAAAATTATCAAATTTTCTTTATTTTTTCGCTCAATATCGGCAAGATTTCTTTATAGTCTCCCACAATTCCGTAATCTGCCCGCTTAAATATTTCTGCCTCGGGATCCGTATTTACCGCAATCACTGTATCAGCTCCCGCTATACCTGCAAGATGCTGAACAGCTCCCGAAATTCCAATGGCAAAATATATCCTCGGGCTGACCGTTTTCCCTGACTGCCCTACCTGATAATTTTGCGGAAGCCAGCCAACTTCCACCACTGCCCTGCTGCAGGCGATCACACCGCCTATTGAATCGGCAAATTTTCTAAGTTCACTGAAGCCCCCTTCACCACCGATTCCTTTTCCTCCGGCAACAATGATCTCCGCCCCTTCAAGCTCTACAGTTTCTGTGATTTCTTTTATCCGCTTCAGTAATTTTGTACGGATTTGCCGCTCTGTTATCCTCGCTTTCTCCCGGATAAGCTCTACCTCACATTCCTCCTTTTCAAGTATTTTTCTTTTTTTCTCTTCTTCATAAAGGCCTGTCGCAAACACTCCCGGACGAACTGTTCCCATCTGGGGGCGCTCTGTCGGACAAATGATCGTTGCCATCAGGTTCCCACCAAATGTCGGGCGTGTCCATGCGATACAGCCTGTCTTTGCATCAATTCCAATCCCCGTACAATCTGCTGTCAGTCCTGTCTGAAGCGCACACGCAATGCGAGGAGCCAGATCTCTTCCATTATCAGTCGCACCGATCAGCACCGTTTCTGGCCTGTATTTGCGGATCAGCTCCGTCATGGTTACGGCATATCCGTCCGTAGAATAATACTCATAGACAGGAGCATCCACGGCAATAACCTGGTCTGCACCATATGCTGCTGCTTCCCCTACAACTGCATCAATATCACTCCCGATCACAACAGCTGTCATCCGGCATTTCTTTTCTTCAGCCAAAGCCTTTCCCTTACTGATAAGCTCGTAGCTGACTTTTTGCGTATATCCCTGCTCTGTTTCCACAAAAACCCAGATACCTTTATATGTATCCATATCTAAAACACCCCATCTTTCTGCAGTCTGTCCATCAATTCTTCCACCGCAGCCTGTCCATCCTTATTTTCAATAAAATATCCGTTTTTCTTTGCCGTTGGCACATAAGTCGAGATAACCCTTGTCGGCGATCCTTTCAGCCCGCAATGCTCCAGTACAATTCCCTTCATTTTTGTCTCATCAAGAACAACTACTGTCTTTTTTCTTGCGACCAACTTTGTTTTCAATGTCGGGCACCGTGGAGGAATATCAGATTTCAGCACCGTAATCACTGCCGGAAGCTCCGTCGTTATAAGATCATACCCTTCCCTGCTGCTTCGCCGGACTATTATTTTTTCTTCCTCAAAAAATACTCTCTGCGCCATTGTGATCTGAGATATTCCCAGATGCTCTGCAAGCTCCGGTCCTACCTGTGCCGTATCTCCATCTATTGCCTGTCTGCCACACAGGATCAGATCAAATTTTATATTTTCAGCTTCCTCTATTGCCCGTATCCCTGCTGATAAAATATATCCAGTTGAAAAGGTATCCGATCCGCCAAATGCTCTGCCAGAAATAAGCACTCCTTCATCTGCCCCCATCTCCAGACATGCTCTTACCGCTTTTTCCGCCTGTGCAGGTCCCATACTGATAATCCAGATTTTTCCACCTTTTTCTTCTCTTAGCCGAAAAGCTGTTTCCAGTGCATACAGATCAAATGGATTTACAATACTTGGAACACCACTTCGGATCAATGTGTTTGTTTCCGGATCAATTCGTATTTCTGCAGTATCCGGAACCTGCTTCACACATACACAAATATTCATAAAACTCTCCTTTTTTATCCATTATACATCAATAGGGATATGTTTTTAAACATATCCCTATCTCTGTCTTACATACTTTTTCAGCCGTACTTTGTTTAATCAAAAATCTCGTAGGATTTTTTCAATATCGGATCTGTGCATCCGGTAATCTCAGAATATACAGGAAGCAGCTTTTCGTATATTTCCACATTTTCAGCAATTGGTGTAAATGTATCTTTGATTCTTACCATATGTTCTACTGCACTTTCAAAAGAATCATATACATTTGCTGCCACAGCGGCACAGATTGCCGAACCAAGACCTGCTGCGCCATTTACTTCATTACGTACTATCGGAATATCAAATACATCTGCAAAAATCTGCATAAACAGATCACTGTTGGAACCACCGCCTGTAATGATCAGCTTATTGATCGTTGTGCCTACCTCATTGCACATATCAGTAACATGACGCTTCATTGTCATCGCAACTGCTTCCAGAATAGAACGGTAAATGTGGCCTCTTGTATGACGTCCGTCAAAGCCGATCATAATTCCCTTCTGGTAACGTGCATCTACATTTGCAAGCCAGTTCAGAACAGTCATCAGACCGTCACTTCCAACCGGTACCTTTTCAGCTTCCCTGCCGAGAGCTTCCTCCGGGGACATTCCCTGTTCTTTTGCAAGCTTCGCATATCCTTCTCCAAGAATATCTCTGTACCAGCTTACTGTCCACATACCGCGGCGGATTCCATTACTGTCATAAAGATATTTGTTCGGCATGCAGGAAAATTTCGGCCATGCATAACTGGTACCTTTTAAGTTTTCTTTGCCCTCCATCATTGCCGATGTATATGTTCCAAGTGAGATACAAACAGTGGAATCTCCCATACAGCCTGTTCCAAGACCTTCTACTGCTTTGTCATTGGATGTGGCAACTACCGGTGTTCCGACCGGAAGCCCTGTAGCTTTCGCTGCCTCTTCTGTAACATAACCAAGTATATCCCCCGGCATAACAAGATCAAACAACATTTCTCTTGGCATACCGGTCGCTTTATATGCTTCTGGATCATCTGACCATTTCCAGTTATCTACATCTACCGGCCAGCCATATTCATAATTGGCAATTGTATCCTTCTTCTCACCGGTCAGTCTGTGAGTAATATATCCGGAAGATGCAACAATATATTTTACATCTGGATTCTCATGTGTATATGGCTGTGAAAGGCGAATGTCCATCCAGCTTAATGCCGGCTGTGCCAGTGTGCCATCTTCTTTCAGATATGCCCGACAGCAGCGAATCGTACACAGTCCGATTCCCACGATATCCTTCGGATCTCCCTCGAACTTTTCCATACAGTTCCTGCTTGCTTTACAGATTGCATTCCACCAGTCATCATCCGGATGCTCTACATATCCCGGTTTTGGCAGATTGTATGGTCGAAGAGGAGCCTTTCCCTCGCATACAATGTTGCCTTCTATATCAAAAATAGTAATTTTTGCGCTCTGGGAGCCTTCGTCGATTCCCATTAAATATTTTTTGCTCATATCTCTACCTACTTATCCATCGTAATATTGCCACATCTGAAAGCTTTATCTTACCAGATATCCACCATCAACAACAAGTAATGTTCCGTTTACATAATCTGCTGCTTTACTTGCAAGGAATACCATAGCTCCCATCAGATCCTGACGCTCGCCCCAACGGTCTGCCGGAATATGTTCTTTAATCTTGATGTATTTCGGATCGTCTTCGTTTCCACTTCCTGTTCCTGCTGTCATAGCTGTCTGGAAATATCCCGGCGCAATACCATTTACTGTAATGCCATATTTGCCAAGTTCATCTGCATATGCTTTTGTCAGTCCGGAAAGGCCGGCCTTCATAGCAGCGTATGCCGGTGAGCCGAGTCCGCCAAGGAAAGAGAACAGTGAGCAGATATTAATGATTCGTCCGCTTCTCTGTGGAATCATATATTTTGCAACTGCGTGGCTCAGATCAAAAGCACCTGTCAGGTTGATTGCGATCATCGGATCCCACTCTGCTCTTCCGAAATCAAGAACATCTGCAATTTTGCAGATACCTGCACAGTTAACAAGAATATCTATGCTTCCAAAGGTTTCTACACATTTATCAGCAACCTTATCACAGATACCATCCTCTGTAATATCGCCGAGCATAAATGCATATTTAACACCACATGCCTCGATAAGCTTCTGCGTTGTTCCGTCATCATCTACTGCTGCAAATACAAAAATATTTGCGCCTGCTTTTGCAAGTGCCAGAGCAAAAGCCTGTCCGAGTCCACTGACGCCACCTGTAACGATTGCATTTTTACCTTTCAGTGAAAAAAAGTCCATATTAAAATCATTAATATTTTTCATGTCAAATTCCTCTTTTCTTTCAGTTCTGATAATATATTAATATGTTCCCTATTTAATTGTCTAATTAAAGTGCTTTATCAGCATCAATGGCTTTGCCTTCTTTGATCACCTTGCTCAGTACTACACTGAGTACTACACAGAGAAGTGCTGCAACTGCTGCGTAAGCCCATGTCATTTTAAAACCTGCTGCTCCATATTTATCCATCCAGGAACCAACTAAGGTGTACATAAATAAGTCAGGAGCATATCCAAGTGCAGAAGCAATACCGGAAACACGTCCGCTCAGTGCCATCGGAATGCCTGCGTCATCATGAATTGCGAAATACTGACTTCTTACTGCGTAGATAAAGATCAGACCCATGATAAAGTTAACAATAATTGCCATTACAAGACTTCCATTTACCGGAAGTACGATATACAGTGCAAATGAAATTGCAAGTAATACGGCTCCGCCGCCTACAACCTTGATACGTGAATGAAGCTTATCTGCAAGAATACCGCCGACGATACCGCCAACACCCTGAAGGAGATATCTGATTCCACCAAGTGTAGAACCCATTGTTGCAGAAAGTCCATAGTAATTAACTGCATAAGTATTTACATAACCGATCAGACCGTAAACACTATATGCTGTAAAGATGATACCAACAAGGATCCATACTCTCGGAATAGTAAGACATTTGAAAAGACCCTTTGTCAGTTCAACAACACTTTCCGGTTTTTCTTTCTTATCTTCTTCAGAATCACGGATAAAGATAAAGTTCAGAATACCAATAATGATATCTACGATCGCACATACCTTAATTGCCATAGAAGCACCAAATACTTCAGATGTTGCGGCAAAATAAGCATAAGCTCCCGTCATTGCGAATACTACGATCGCATTGATGATACCACGAAGACCTTCCTGAAGCCCAAAGAGACGTCCCTGCTCCTCCGGTGTTCCAAGGGCACGTGTTGCTTTGATACATGCTGACCAGTATGTAATGATACTTGTAACACCCATTAATACGAAAATAATTCTTGCTGTAGTAAAACTTGGGAATGTAGAAAACCACAGTCCGAGAAGCCCTGTACCGATAAAGGATACCGTCAGCATTAATCTCGGTGAAAATCTGTCAGCAATTGCTCCGCCTATAAAATAAGAAAGTGTAGCCATGGTTGCATATCCTGATGAGAGAAGACCCATCTGTGCGTTTGTCAGTCCCATAGCTGACTGAATCTGGGGATAAAATGTTTCTCTTATATACGGAAGCTGGAAGATGATGCCTGCTCCTGCTGCCAACAATAAAAGCGTACCCCATTTTTTGATTGCTGCTTTGTCCATATTTTCCTCCTTCTAAAAAAGTAGTAAGTTTTGCATTTACCAGATCAGACAAAAAGAGAGAGAGTTAATTCTAAACACACTGCTATCACATATCATGTGCTTAGAATTACCTCTCTCTTCTTCATCTCTCCGGTAATTGCTTTTGATGCTTAGAATATAGCACCCATTTTTTGCATTGTCAATATCACACAACTATTTTTTTGTATTTCAACCATTTTTCGTTGTTTTTACACACAATTTTGCAGTATTTTTATGCATTTTTTACAATTTTCTTATTTTTCCAATCATCATATTGACATTTTCGACATTTCTGCGCTATCATCTATATAAAGTTACGTAAGAGACGTTAGAGAAATGTAACTCGTTCAACATGAGTGGATTCTGTTCTTCTGTGTTGGAACGGGTTTTTTTGTTTTCTGAAACTCTCCCTCCATAAAAAAAAGAACACATAATCCAGCTCATCACATACGGATAGTTTTTATATATGAAAGGAGAAAAAACAATGTCTACACTGTCCAGAGAAAAAATCGTTGAGGAACTTATTAACATCTTAGGAGCAGATCAGGTTGTTACCAATGAAACTGTCTTAAAAGAAAGCAGCCTTGATCGCTACCGTAAATTCGAACAGTGTCATAAGGTTTATACACTTCCTACCCCGGCTGCTGTTATCTATGTCCACAATACAGATGAGGTCGCAAAGGTTCTTAAATTTGCTGATGACAACAGAATCAACGTTGTTCCGCGTACCGGTCAGTCTGCTATTGAAGGCGGTCTTGAAACTTTAGCAGAAAATTCCATCGTAATAGATGGTTCTACCATGAACAAGGTTCTTAAAGTAGATACTACCAATATGCAGGTTACCTGTCAGTGTGGTGTTCCGCTTCAGAAGCTGGATGATGATCTTCGTGCAATGGGTTACACTACAGGACACTCACCGCAGTCCAAGCCACTTGCTCAGATGGGCGGTCTTGTTGCTACAAGAAGTATCGGTCAGTTTTCTACATTATATGGTGGAATTGAAGATATGCTGGTAGGCTGTGAGGTTGTATTCCCTGGTGGCAAAGTATGCCGTATCAAAAATGTTCCGAGAAGATCTGTAGGACCGGATATCCGCCACATCGTTCTTGGAAATGAAGGTGCTCTTTGCTTCATTACAGAGGTAACCGTAAAAATTTTCAAATATCAGCCGGAAAACAACATCTATCTTGGCTATAAAGTAGATGAAATGAAGACAGGTTTCGAAGGACTTCGCCGTGTTATGGTTGAAGGATACAAGCCTTCCGTTGCACGACTTTATGACGTTGCTGACTCTGCTTCCCATTTTAACTGGGCTGATGGCAAAAATGTTCTTCTCTTCATGGCTGAGGGTCCTGCTGCGATTACCCGTGCAACTGCAGACGGTATCGACGCCCTTGTAAAAGAGCTCCCTGGCATCACTCCTGTTGATCCTGTTCTTATCGAAAAATGGTTTGCTCATCTGAACTGGGGGCCGGAAGAAATTGCCAAAGAACGTGAAGAAATCCTTGCCACAGACAACATTGGAATCACTACAGAAATTTCCGGATGCTGGGATGTCATCAATGATATTTATGAAGCTGTTATGGATCGTTTACCAAAAGAGGTTCCGGATCTCACAATGATCGGAGGTCATTCCTCACACAGCTACATCAACGGAACAAATGTATATTTCACTTACTATTACAATGTAGTTGACTGCAAACCAGAGGAAGAAATGAATAAATATCACAACCTGATCAACCGTATCATCTGTGAGGAAACCGTTCGTTTCGGTGGTTCTATTGCTCATCACCATGGACTTGGAAAGGCAAGAGCACACTACGTATATGAAGAATACGGCTCATCCATTTACATGCTGGAAACACTGAAAAAAGCATTTGATCCAAACGGTATCATGAATATCGGAACACTGATTCCTGTCAACAGAAATGATAAAAACCCATGGATTTTCTAATTTAAGAGGATTATGCGAATATTAAACTGCTTTCATACAATAGCAGATCTGGACCTGCTGTCGGAGGATGACTGGATCTCTGGCAGCTCGTCTGGTTATATAGACACCTGCTATCTGAAACAAATTTTAAACTGTTACGACGAAAGTGCACTGGAGCTCTCCTGCCGTGTTCGGGAAGCCTCCATTTCGTCTGATATCAGCTGTGAATGTACCGCTGTTACAGTATCTGACCAGAAGGCCAAATCATTTCTGGAACGTATGGCTGCCCTTGGCTTTACCGGTACAGACCTTATTCAGCTTGATGATGCTTCTCCGACAGAAAATCTTTCTTCTGAAAGAACTGCCGGCCTTTTGTATTCTTATATAAAAAAACAGACCGCTTTTGATTTTATTCTGTGTGGTCTGCAGAGCGGTGATGGCGCACAGGGAAAAGTCCCCTTTTTACTGGCAGAATATCTCGGAATACGCTGTATCTCAAATGTAACAGGTATTTCACCTGCAGGCGACGGAAGTCTTTCAGTCATATCACAGCGTGATGCTGAAATATGTACTGAGACGGTTCACGGTCCCTCCCTTTTGATAATCGGTAATATTGCCAATACCTTTCTCCGGGTTCCTACCCTCCGTCAGAGAATGCAGAGCAGAGGCCAAAAGATCACGCTTTACCATGAAGCTGAATTAGCTTCTTCTTTTCCAGAAGAGTTAAATCCAGCCACAACCGGTACTGTCCGTCTCACAAATATTGAACCTGTATTACAGCAGAGAGATTCTGAAATTTTTGAAGAGACAGATGCTTCAAAAGCTGCCGGAGTCCTGTTTGATTACTACAAAAAATGGATATAGATCTATGAAATATACACTGATCATAAATAACTTTTACGACAATGTCAGAGAACAGCTTCTAAAGCTTGGGCATTTTCTTTCAGAAAACAACTTAAAAAGGGACGATGGATACGCCATTGTTTTTCATAAATATTCTGCTGAGAATATACAGGCTCTGGATTCAATTACAGAGCTTATGCCTGTTTCCCATGTCAGATACGTTTATTCCAACCAGTATGTACCGGAGATCTGTCTTGATTATCTTACTACTCAGGATAATGGCAGCTCTTTATACCTGTTCATCGGAGACATCTGGGGCAACGAGCTTTGCGCTCGCTTAAGTGTACGTCTTAAAGGACTTTGTATTACCGACATCACCTCACTTTGCAGGAAAAGCAACCTTTTTCTCGCAAAGAAAAAAATCTGCTCAGGACATATACTCGGTTCTTTCGAACTAACTAGTGAACCATGTCTTGTCTCTATCAATAAGAGCTATGACGAGGCTGCTTCTCCCAGCCACTCCGAATCCGTGGAAGTATCCTATGACCGTACTGCCTTATCTACAGGCTATGAGCTGCAGTTCACTCCTGTTGTCAAAGAAGAATCTTTTACAGATTCCCCCTGCATCCTCGTATGTGGACTTGGACTTTCCAACAAAGAAAATGTTTTAGCTGTAGAGAACTGTGCCGGTGAAATAAATCTTCCTGTGGCAGGTTCAAGACCATGTGTCATGAACGCATGGCTCCCTGTAGATCGTCTTATTGGTGTCAGCGGTACTATATTAAAAAATAATCTTGCCATTCTTCTCGGAGTCAGCGGTGCTCCTGCTTTTTATACAGGCGTAGAAAAGTGCAAACATATTATCAGTATAAATACTGATAAAGACGCCCCGATCACCCAAAAATCTGACCTTGCTATTTGTGGGGACTGTACAGAAATATTTACCAAATTTTCAAAATTAGTTAAGGAGGAATATCAGCACAATGAATGAAAAACTGATTCATCCTGTGGATGAAAAATATATCAGTTTTCTTTCTGACGAATCCAAACAGGAAGGCTTTGCAGATACTATTTCATTTCCCTCTTCTCCGGAAGAACTGCTTCAGATCATCGCTTCCCCGCTTCCGGCTCCTATAACCTTTCAGGGTGCAAACACCGGAGTAGAAGGCGGAAGTGTTCCGCAGGGTGGCAGCATTATCAATTTTTCCAGAATGAACCATATTCGGGAAATCCAAAAACTTTCTGACACAGAAGGGTATGCCATCGTGGAGGCCGGTGTGACTTTAGACCAGCTTGCACAGGAAATCCGGCGCAGTCTGAAAACTGATGATTATATATGGCCGCCTTCCCCCACTGAATCCAGTGCAACTGTAGGTGGTGTAATCGCAACCGGCGCCTATGGCATGACGTCTTGCTACTATGGCACTACAAACCTGTATCTTCGCGAGCTTACGCTTTTGCACAGCAACGGCCACACAGAAGTTCTGTCAGATATTCCCGAACCCTTCCAGCTTCCTGCCGGTACCTGTATTGTAAAAGCATCTCTGAAGCTTCTGAAACGCCCGGCAAACATATGCGGAGCCGCTTTCTTTTTTGATACAGAGAGCAATGCGCTGGCATGTGCCGACAAGCTGCAGAATTATGTTCCCGATAATAAAAATGTCCTGATAATTTCCATGGAATATATAGGAAATACGGCAATAAAAATGATAAATACCTCAAGAGAACTAATTTCTGTATTAAAGGATGTTCCCGCTCTTCCATCCGACGCAAAAGCAGTCATTTACGTGGAAATTGCAGGAAATGAAGAATCACAGGATGAAGCACTGATGGAGCTGATAGATATTACTTCGGAATACGGAAGTGATCCCGATGTTGCCTGGGCACTCACCGGATATACAGAAATCCGCAAAATGCACAGCCTTCGGCATGCTGCAACAGAAAGTGTTATTCAGTTTATCGAGCGGAAACACCATGAAGATAATCGGATTATCCGACTTGGTGTAAAGCCATTGTCCAGAGGACGCAGTTTTCAGGAAACCATCCTGTCTATCATACAGGCGCTGGAGGATGCACATTTATGCGCCTCCATTTATGCACACATCAAGAATTCCGATATTCAGGTAAATTTCCTGCCTGAAAATTTTGAAGACTACCAAAAAAGCAAAAATATAGCAAATACATGGATTTGATTGTAAAAGAAAGCGAGGATTATATGAGTTCAAAACATTTTACATCATTTTATGAAAGCATGGAACGCTGCCCGATCATTGCAGCGATCAACAATGATTCTCTTCTGGAGGCATGCAAAACAGCACCCTGCGAAATTGTCTACATACTCTACGGCAATATCTGTACCATCGCAGATATCGTGGATGAAGTTGTTGCGGCAGGAAAAACCGCAATCGTTCATCTTGACCTGATCAATGGTCTTGCCAGCAGGGAAATCAGCGTTGACTTCATCAAAAAATATACAAAAGCAAGCGGTATCATCAGCACCAAACCGCAGCTTATAAAAAGGGGGAATGAACTGGAGCTTATCACTATTCAGCGATTTTTTATGCTGGATCGCCTGACTTACAACAATATCAAAAAGCATGTCAGAGAAACCTCTCCTGATATTGTTGAAATGATGCCAGCCGGGCTGACCAAAATGATCACCTATGCACTTGAGGAAATCAACGGCAAACCGCTGATTGTCAGTGGACTTGTTCTGGATAAAAGTGATGTCATGGGTGCACTGTCTGCAGGAGCTATCGCCATTTCAACAACTAATGAGGAAATCTGGGCTACTCTTGACTAGAAAGGATGAAGCATATGACAAAGAAATCTAATATACGATGGGCTGTATTTCTTATCCCCTGGTTACTGGTAATTGCAACAATTATCCTCAATCTTGTGAACGGAGAGACGTTTAATGCGTTAATCATGACTCTTACCTCTTTTATTCTCGGTAATTTTGACTGGCTTTTCGCATTAATGGCATTTATCTGTGTTGTACTTGTTGTTGCAGCATATTTCTCACCTTTCGGAAATGTTCGTATCGGTGGAAGTAAAGCAAAGCCTATTCTGAACCAAACCAACTACATATGGATCGTACTCTGCACGATCATGGCTGCCGGAATTCTTCTCTGGGCCTGTGCGGAGCCAATGTATCACTATTACGCACCTCCGGGAAATATTACTCCGAAATCTCCTGAGGCAATCACCTTCCTTATGAAAGATATCTTTCTGGAATGGACCTTTACACCAATGTGCATTTATGGAATGCCTGCCATCCTTTTTGCTTTTCTTTTTTATAATGCAAAAAAGAAATACTCTATCGGTTCCATGCTTTTCCCTGCATTCAGCAGCAAAATGGCAGATAAGGCATCTCCTGTTATCGACTGTATCTGTCTTTTCGCACTGGTATGTGGTATGGCAGCAAGTATGGGATCTGCCATCTTTCTTGTAGCTGACGGAACGAGCAGTATCACAAATGGAGCAGTATCATCCACTCCTTCTACCTGGACGATCATCGCAGTTATCATTGTTGCAGCTTTTGTTACCTCCGCAATCTCCGGTGTTATGAATGGTATCCGTATCCTTTCAACTATTAACTCCAGAATTTACATGATCTTAGGTCTTTTTGTATTTCTTTTTGGACCTACCGCTTATATCCTGAAGCTGACTGTTGAAGGCTTTGGTGCTTTCGTTTCCACCTTCTGCCAGTCCTCCCTCTTCATTTCTGCTGCTGACGGAGACGGCTGGGCAATGTGGTGGCCGGTATTCTATTGGTGCAACTGGATGGCGTGGATGCCTGTAACCTCCATTTTCCTTGGTAAGATTTCCAAAGGTTACTCAGTAAAAGAAGCAATACGTGTTATCGTTGTGTTCCCTGCTCTGTTTTCGGTAGCATGGCTCGGTCTTTTCTCAGCTTCTTCTGTATATTATGAACTGGCTGGCAAAGGAATTAACGATGCAATGGTTGCCGGAGGTACCGCTTCTGCTACCTATGCAGTTCTGAAACAGCTCCCGATACCGGTAATCAGTATTGCTGTATTCCTGTCAATCGTATTTGTTTCATTTATCACTGCATCAGATTCCAATACAAACGCGATGGCAGGTCTGTGTACCGATTCCATATCCGAAAACGACGCAGAGTCTCCTGCATGGTTAAAGCTTGTATGGGGTATTACCATTGGTATCCTCTGTGTAATCTTTGTAAGAGCTTTCAAATCAACAGATGCACTGAAATATCTGTCCAACCTTGGTGGATTCCCAATTGTTTTTCTTTTGATCATTATTTCGATTTCTTTCATGAAGGTTATGTGCAATCCTGCCAAATATGACACCTTCACTGAAGACTATGATGAACTTGGACGGCCAATTCCATCCAAACGCCTGAAATCCGAACAGGACGTAGAAAAAGCACGAAAGAAAGAAGCAAAAACTCAAACTACATAATTAAACGAAGGAGGGCGCTGATATATATGGATTTCAACTACACATTTCATTATCGCTTATCCTATCAGGAAGCCTATGATACATTTTATCTTCTAGCTACAAGATTAACCCGTAAGAAAAAAATAATCTATGGCATACTCCTGACTGCCATTGCGGTCCTGTCCTTGGTCTTCTATGGTTTGGATACACGCAAAGTCCATCTTTGTCTTCTTGCCATATTTGCAGCAGCCCTTCTCTTTTATTTACTTTACTATCCTGCTTTTTCCGCACGGAAGGGGGCTGCAAAGGTCGCAAAGCTCAATGGAAATTACCAATTCACAGTCAATCAGCTTGGTCAGATCACTCTCCCTCAGTCCCGGGATACCCAAACCGGACATTGCATCGTGACGCTTGGCGAAGACAAGCACAGCCGTGTTCTTGAAACAGATACCATATATGCAATCCGTGCAGATGCGCAGACTACCTTATGTCTTCCTAAACGGATTCTGAAAAATGGACAGAAAGAGAACCTCGATCAGATGTTTCATAAATTACTGCACTGATCACAAAAAGCGTATCGGACTTATCGTTCGATACGCTTTCTTATTTTATAATATTTCATCCTTCAGCCTTCGGAAATCCTTATTTGCCCCAAATACAGAAATCAGTGGCGTTACCTTTATAAAACATTCTATTTTCTGTTCAAATATAAATTCTTTTAATTTCACGTATTCCACGGATGTACATACACAGTCCATTTGAATTCTTGTCTTGTCCGTGTATGCTCCGACAACCTCATGACTTGTCATAGATTTATGCAGGATCTCGATCATAAATCTCCGAATTTCTGACGTTTCTTCTCCTATGATCTGAACATCATAAAGTGATGGACCGTTAAATATAATATAATTCATTACATTTACCGTTATAAGCTGCCCTACAAATGCATAAGCAAGCTTGTCTAACGAAAAAACTGTCAGCATGAAAAACATGATACAGCTGTCAGCGCCCAACATGATATACCTGATTTCACCACTTTTGAAAAACAGCTTTTTTAATATCTTTGACAGTGTATCCATCCCACCATAAGAATAGCCTATTTTGAGAACAATCCCGGCACCTCCGCCATACAACACACCAAACAAAGCTACCGCGATCAGTCTTTCCTCCAAAACAACAGATATTGTCATATGATTCAATATCCACAAAACTGCCGGATACAATACAGACAAAAACAGAATACTTCTCACCTCTGCTATCCCAAGTACAAAAAAAGTTGCAGCAAGGATCAGAAGTGTAATCCCATAATATATGATTGCATAATTAATACCTGTCCAGTTTTCGAGTACCATAGATATTCCGGCGATTCCTGTCACCGGAAAGCCATTAGGCAGCGCCACCCAGTTTACAGCAATACTGCACAAAACACAGCTCAGTATCATAAGTCCTACTTTTTTCAGTTTTTCCACCATACCTTTGCCCTCTTCTGCTTTATCAGAATCTGCTCAATGTGTTTCTTGTCATATCCATAGTTATCGGTGTCACAGATATAAGCCTGTCCTGACAGACTGTCTGGATGTCACTTCCCCTGTGAAGCTTTTCCTCGTCAACATCAATTGAAAAGCTTAAACAATATGGCTTACTCCAGTCTCTTTCAGGTGGTCTGCGCAGCACATAATAATTCTGGTTTTCTACAAACGTCATTCGATAGCCTTTAACATCAATGTCTCCTGCCGGAATATTAATGTTAAGGAAACGATATGCTTCGTTTTTCTTTTCATATACTTCTTCCAGAACTCTTCCAATCCACAGCTTTGTTGCTTCCGTTGCCTTACCGAAACCTACTGACTCGGAAGAAGTGGCCATAATATCTTCTGCTTTTGTTTCTAATGAAACAGCCATAACAGGTATACCCTCACTGCTTGCCTCAAATGCTGCTCCTAGCGTACCGCTGCATGTCAGTGCCAGCCCCATATTGCAGCCAAAATTAATTCCACTAATCACCAGATCCGGTGGTGTCTCCATAATCTCCATCAATCCAAAGGCGGCACAATACCCGGGAGATCCATTCACCGCATAAGCTTCTACATTTTTCATTGCATAGTCTACCTTTTGGATGATTCCCGCATTTTCTGTTCTTGGGTATGCCCTTCCCATTGCTGTCTGCTGTGTTACCGGCGCTACTACTATAACATCTCCAAATTCTTTTGCAGCCATCACCGCCGCCCGTAATCCCACTGACTGTATTCCGTCATCGTTTGTAATCATAATCTTATGTTTTTTCATAGGTGTTCTCCTGCTTCATAAGCAGAAAAAAGGCATTCTCAACACACTAGTGTCAGGAATACCTTTCTCTCTTTCTCTACGGTTTTCTATAGATAAATTATAGCATCTGTCTGATTACTGTGTCAATCAAATTCAATACATTGCACAGCCTGAAAAATGAAATCTTAAATTCCTCTCCAGCGTGCGGACTGCATGTGAGTATCCACTGGATTCTTAACATACAGCCCCTCCTGAAGTCATCACTTTATCATTCTCTTCTCACCGGGAATCCTTTATGACTTTTGTATTTCTTCTATGGTATAGCCTGTATACTGGGCTATTTTTTCTACCGGCTCACCAGCACTTAACATCAACCCAATAATTTCCTTTGCCTTACTCTCTTCACCAGCTTCAAACTCCGCCTTCCGAAGTTTTTTCTCTTCCTCTTCTTTGTCATACTCGAATATGCTCATCGCAATGACCTCCGATTTGTTTTTCCTGAGAAATTCTGCAAGAATTCCCTCCTGAATACACTCATCCACTGTAAGTCTGACCGCAGTATCCAGTTCCATCTCTTTTGCATATTTACATACCCGTGCCACATACTGTGCATATTCTCTCAATATCTGGCACTGTTCCATCAGTTCATTATTGTGACCTTCATTGATATTCAGGGTAACTACTTTTAATTCCAGTCTCGGTTCCCCAATCAGATTTTCATATGCCTCAGACTTATAGAAAATATGCTTTGAATTTATAGTACTATTTGCTCTAAAACATTTCAAGAAGAAATAATTCATATTTTAACCATCGGGGACCTGTTTCCGGAAATACAGACTTTACGGTGTGATATTCGATAATGGACTATAAACAATATAACTCTGCACAAGATGTGCTGACAGCTTCAGAGTCCGGAAGTACTAATGATATGTTCTGTCTGCTAAATACATGCATCAAAAATATATAACTCGCTGACGCTCAGACAATATATTTTTGATACATAACGCAGACATTCCATCTCAAAGTACTTCCATGAACTCTTGCAGAAGTCAGACAATCTTTGTGCAGAGTTTTTGTTTTACAGCCAGTTATCGAGAAATCTCCACCATCCTCCCTGTATTTTCGGAGCCTCAGGGAAGCCCCGGGGCCGCGTTCCGCTACCCCAGATAAAGTCCGGCGAGAAATGGCTGGATAAAAAGAAAGACTCCAGCGTGCGAGCTGCATGTGAGTATCCTCCAGAGCTGGCTCACTTGAAAAAATTCGTCCAAGTATCGGAAGGTACAGGTTTTTGCGTTGATACAGAAAATGCTGCTGTCTGAGCGACAGCGAGTTCAGCACTTTTCTGTATCGTTTTTAGCAAAGTTCTGTACTTCCTGATACTTTAGAATTTTTGATTTGAGCCAGTTCCAGAGAATACTTCACATGCAGCCCTCCTCCTGGAGTCTTCACTTTATCCTTCCCTTCTCACCGGGAATCCTTTATCACTTTTTTAACTGTCCATAATATGCATTCGCCCCGTGTTTCCTGTAGTAATGTTTATCCTGCAGTTCCTGCGGTGCTGGTTTTACCTGCGGATTGATCAGTTCACAGCGGCATGCCATCTTCGCCACTTCCTCAAGCACAACTGCATTGTGAACTGCCTCATGTGCATCTTTGCCCCATGTAAACGGTCCATGATTCTTGCAAAGTACTGCCGGAACAGCTTCATAATCAAGGTCTTTGAAATAATCTGCGATCAGCACACCCGTATTCTTTTCGTATGCTTCCTCAATCTCTTCTTTTGTCAGATTACGTACACATGGAACTTCTCCGTAAATATAGTCCGCATGAGTCGTACCATAGCATGGAATCGCTCTCCCGGCCTGTGCCCAGCTCGTCGCCCATTCAGAGTGTGTATGTACGATTCCGCCGATATTCGGAAATGAATTATACAGAACCACATGGGTTGGTGTGTCTGATGACGGATTATATTCACCCTCGACTTTGTTTCCATTCAGGTCAACAACTACCATATCTTCCGGTCTGAGTTTATCATATTCCACACCACTCGGCTTGATTACGAACAATCCCTTTTCACGGTCAATGCCGCTGACATTACCCCATGTAAATGTGACCAGTCCGTATTTCGGAAGATCCATATTAGCTTTATAAACTTCTTCTTTTAATTTTTCGAGCATCTCTTTCTCCTTTATTAAAGAACGTAAGTCACCATTCATTCTCTCGCAGCAACTTACGTTCTCAATCTTCATTTTATCTTATTACCAGATTTTAGATTCCACTGCTGCTCTCTCGATCGGCAGTCCCTTCAGATATCTGTCCATAAATTCATTAAATCCTTTGACACCTTCCGGTTCCGGATCCAGTGTACTTCCTTCATTTCCTGCAAATACACGGTTATCCAGGAACTCATCCAGAGTCTCGCCGTCCTTCCTGTCCACAAGGTAAGCAGCCAGAAGCGCAATACCCCAGGCACCGCCCTCACCTGCTGTTGACATAACAGATACCGGTGCATTCACTGCATCTGCAAGAATCTGCTGTCCTACACCTTTGGTCTTGAACAGTCCGCCGTGTCCTAAAAGTCTGTCGATCTTGACATGCTCCTGATCGATCAGGATATTTAGACCTACCCGCATTGCTCCGAGACAGGTATAAAGATTCGTTCTCATAAAGTTTGCAAGTGTGAATTTGCTTTCAGGAGAACGTACAAACAACGGTCTTCCTTCTTCAAATCCTGTCATATGCTCTCCTGAGAAATAACAGTAGGACAAAAGTCCACCACAGTCCGGATCACCCTCCAGAGCTTTATTATAAAGAGTTCCAAACAGTTTGTTCATATCCACTTCCATACCCATTGCTTCTGCAAATTCTTTAAATACATTTACCCATGCATTCAGATCAGAAGTACAGTTGTTGGAATGTGCCATGGCAACTGCATCACCGACCGGTGTCGTTACCATATCGATCTCTTTGTATGGTTTGGAAAGCGCTTTTTCCAGAACGATCATCGCAAATACAGAAGTACCTGCTGAAACATTACCGGTACGCTGTTTTACGCTGTTGGTCGCTACCATACCGGTCCCTGCATCACCTTCCGGCGGGCACATCGGGATACCGGCTTTCAGTTTGCCTGTCGAATCAAGAGCTCTGGCACCTTCTTCGGTCAGAGTACCGGCATCCTGTCCTGCAACCATGACTTCCGGCATGATATCACGGAGTTTCCACGGAAATCCATAAGGCTCTACCAGTTTGTCAAATTTCTCAACCATCTCCTGGTTATAATCTTTTGTCGTGGAGTCAATCGGAAACATACCTGCCGCATCACCGATACCCTGTATTCTTCTTCCGGTAAGAAGACGATGGATATATGCTTCCAGAGTGCACATATAATCAATATCTTTTACATGCTCTTCTCCATTCAGGATTGCCTGATACAAATGTGCAATACTCCATCTCTGTGGAATATTATACTGGAAAAGTTCCATCAGCTTTTCAGATGCTTCTCCGGTGATATTGTTTCTCCATGTACGGAACGGTACCAGAAGCTTTCCTTCTTTATCAAACGGCATATAACCATGCATCATGGCGCTGATTCCGAGTGCTCCGACACTGGTAAGCTCCACATCATATTTTTCCTTTACATCCTTCACAAGGTCGCTGTAACTGCCCTGCAGGCCCTTATGAATATCCTCCAGAGAATATGTCCATATACCATTTTCGTAGCGGTTCTCCCAGTCATAGCTTCCGGATGCGATCGGAGCATACTTGTCATCAACCAGAACTGCTTTGATTCTGGTCGATCCAAACTCGATTCCAAGCGCTGTTTTATTATTTAAAATTGCTGTCTTTGCTTCATTTACACTCATTTTGTAAATCCTCCCTGATTTTTGTTTTATCCCTTACAAAAACTTATTTTTATTATAATATTTTCCAATCGAAACATCAACAATTCTCTGAAAAACTCAACTTTGTTTCTTCTATTTTTAGAAAAATTTAATACTTCAATCTCTTTGCCTGTGTGGATATGTGTGGTATGATATTGCCAGTCTGAAAAACTGTGAATCCTGATCTAAATTCATTGCATATGGAGATAAATGATGCGTAAAAAAGAATTTCTTGATATTTTATATAATCAGCTTTCCGGTCAGATG
Organism: Blautia sp. Marseille-P3087; assembly: GCF_900120195.1. Classification (GTDB taxonomy): domain Bacteria; phylum Bacillota; class Clostridia; order Lachnospirales; family Lachnospiraceae; genus Blautia_A. Next base: position 2,778,629 of record NZ_LT635539.1, on the reverse strand, counting down.
CCGGAAGGAAGTGTTGCTGCTCATGTGCAGTATTATCGCAATTATATCGAAGACGAACAGCAAAAAGGCCGTACCGAAACCGATATTTTAAATGATCTCGGAGACCCCCGCCTGATTGCCCGGACGCTTCTTGATACAGAAGTCGGTGCCGGCAATCCGCAGAACGGAAGCACATATTCTGCTACATACAATGAAGCAGATTCCGATTATAACAAATATGACAGCTCCGATTCCGCCCGGGGGCATGTTAAGAAGCACAGCTTTAAGCTGGATCTTTCCACATGGTACGGTAAAGTTGCTGTCATTTTGATTGCTGCTGTCGTATTACTTCTGCTGGTTACGATTCTCGGTATCCTGATCCCGGTTGTGATCGTTGCCGGTGTAATTATGTACATCGTTTCGCAGTTTCGTAAACAATAGCTTTTTATGCTGTTTTCTTTGTCATAAAGGATACGAACCTTACATGCTGATCCATTTTGTCACCGATCATTCCGATTACTTTTCCCATGGTAAATGCGGCAAGGATCGTACCGATTCCGAGTCCGTCCAGATGTCCGAGGATACTTAAGGTCATCAGTGCAGTTACTGTAAGACAGGTAACATCATATCCTATCTTGATTCTGGAGTATTGTACTTTCGTGATATCTGCCAGCTCTCTCGGGAACAGGTCTGTCGGAATGATCGGCAGACCGCAGCGGTTGGAAAGTGCGATTCCGATGCAGAGAAGCAGGTAACTGATAATGAAATAAATGACCCGGTATCCGATTGCTGTCGGCAGCACATTAATCCACATCTCATGTACATCGAGCATTTCGCTGAATGCAAATCCAACAACAAAACTGAAAAGATACGGTGCGACAAATTTCTTTCGCATGATCATCAGGGATAATACCAGCAGTCCCTGGAAAATATAGGTCCAGGTGCCGAGGGAAACCTTCGTAAATACTTCTGAGAATGCATATGGTACGCTGGAGATTGCAGAAATTCCGGATCCGGAATACAGCATCAGCACAACGCCCAGACTGTTGATCAGTACAACCACCAGCAATGCCAGTTCACCCCGCAGCACTGGCAGATCTTTTTTCTTTTGTGTCTCGTTTTTTTCTATCAATTTATATTTCCTCCGTAATAATTGATTTTCGCCCTGCCTATCTTAGCACCCTGGCATCTGTTTTTAAAGAGGAAAAATTTTTTTATCTAATTCTGCACCATTGCTTTCAATTACTTTTATTCTTACAATGTCTGCTGCCTTTCATCATTTCACAAAGATTTCATCTACATTTTCTTTTCTTACTGCAGCGAATACCTGTTGGTTTTACAATTCAGAACAAATAGTTTACACATAACGCTCTCTACAGCCCAAATCTCCTTCGCACGATCTCTGCCAGAATTTCCGCCGTTCCTCTACTCCCAGCATACTGGAATCGATCATGATCTGTTTGCTGTCCGGATCTCCCGGGGCATACTTTGCATAACGTTTGTGATATGCTGTTCGCGCCTTGTCGACCTTATAGATCATTTTTGTGGCTTCTTCCGGTTTCATCTTAAGTACTTCCACACAGTTTTTATAACGTGCATCTACCGGTGCATAGATATATATATTTAAAACATTTCTGTGATCACGGAAAATGTAATCCGCACATCCATCTTTTTATTAGGCGTTTACGAAACGCAAAAAGCTGCATAAACACGGCATTTTTTCTTGTTAAAAATAAAGCTTCCATGACAATCTTTGATACCTCCGGTATTGAAGCTTGGGTTACAGAAAATAATTCTAAATACGCAAACCGCATTATCAAGCAGCTAAAGGCTTTCAAAAAATCCCATAACCTTGATGATTCCTATGATCCTTACAAAGCAGCTTATGGCTCCATGCCGACTCATGCGACTTCCAATCAGGCAATCCAGCAGATGTACATCAATGGACATTTCTGTTACGCCTATAAATTTGGCATCATTACAAATGGTCTTGGCATCGTCCGTGACATTACTTTTTATAACAAAGACTTCCTTCAGGCTCATCCGGATATCGTTGTTGAAAAGAAATCTGATTCTCCAGATGAATACAAATCTTGGAGATGCCGCCTTTGATGCCATTAAAATCTACAAGACCCTCTTTGAAGAAATTGGATTTCAGAAGGCTTTTATCCCCCTGAAGACAAAGCTCACCATAGAAGGGATTGACTATACTGTAAATGAAAACGGCATTCCCTGCTGTCCTCACGATCCATCTAAAGTAAAAAAACTTTCCTACAGTATCTGAATATCATTATATCAGACATTGCAGGAAAGTCTTATAAGCTTTCACTTATAATTTTCACTTACCGGCTGCTAACGAAACAGCGGCATATCCTGTGGATATTTTCCCATAAAGCCAGGGCGGGCAACTAAATCTTTCGTCCTTTCGGAAACATCCATTAATTCCGGTAAATTATTTTCAGGCTTATCTAAGTAGAAATAAGTACAGCATGACCAGTCATCTTCCCTTTCAAATAAAAGAGGGATACCATTCAGCATTGGAATATCAGCAAAATCTATAGGATCTCCATCAACAGAAATCACCTGATTATTGGCTATCTTATTCTTATACAGCAACTGAGCATGATGGAAATAATCATCTCTGTCAACTCCACCTATCTGCTGTATCGTTGCTTTAAAATTACTGTTGAAATAAATAGGATCCGGAATGTGGAAACGGTAACAGCACAATTCCATATTCTCCTTATCATATACCGGGCAGCCACAGTACAGATCATAATAATAATCCTGTCCCCATGCTGTTCCAATATAATCCTCTACACCTGTACCACATATGGTCGGATAATCAGTATCGCCATCAATATACGCTTTGAATTCACCCTCGCCCCACCATGTATCTGAATACAGTTTTTTATTGCACCGAACACCCATATTAGTGCCTAAAAATCTTCCTTTTCCTTCAATGTATGGAAGCAATTCAAAATCTTTTTTCATGTGTGTAGGATTTTCTCTGTTAAAGAAAGCATGGAAATACAAAGTATCCTCTGTGAACTTATCACCCAGTGTATAATCAATATCATAGTAAAAATGCTTAATCGTAACACTGGATTCATTTGTAACTAAAATTTTCATACCTGTTTTGAATGGCATTGGAATATAGGTGCTGAAATTACGTCCTTCCGGATTTGAGAATAATGCATTTTTAAATGTTGCAACTTTTCCCAATCCCACACAGAAAAAGTCACCAAATGGAACACTTACTGCAGGCTTCTCGCTATTATCCCAGAACATCTCCAATTTTATTCCTCTCAAAGTTTCTGGGGTCTGATCACTAATTGTAATCCACATGCGTCGGATAATACCACTTGTATTTTCAGCATGAGCTAAAACCCGGCTCTCTCCTGGATTCAGTGTAAACCAAGGAGCTCCTTTTCTGCCATTTCTCACTGTTCCACCAGCACCTTTTGCACCATCTGGATTTTCATAGCTTGCCCATCTTGATACAACACCCTCTTCAAATTTAAACAATTTATTTTCTAACATAAAATACCTCTCTTTTGTCTGAAAGGTGATATAATGTCAACTTTCATTACAGCATACTCTTTGTCTGTGTGGTGTCTGTGTTTCCTGTTACTTTGTATTTCGCTACCTGATTTCTGTAAAAGTTATTAGAGTCATATTCACATAGCAGCGCTTTTACAGAAAATTTTTCGTTTTTATCTTCTATTTTTTCTACGATCATCTCTCCTGCAAGTTTTCCCATTTCTTTCATCGGCTCATAAACTACCGGAATCTTATGCATAAAGCGATTTGCAAAATCAGAATCTACAAAGCCACCTATAACTATCTCTTCTCCGAGCTTTAACCCTCTGTCTTCCACACAATTCAGCACACTGTGAGTCATTGCTGTGTTTGTCGCTATAAGCGCTGTACATCCTTTTTCAATCAACTCACTGGCTACATCATACGTATTATTTTTACGATTGATGTACCGGATGTATTGTTCTTCTTCCGGTATGCCATGCTTATTTAAAATCTCCTGATAGATACTTACCCTTTCATATGTTGGGCTAATCTGTGGCAGACCGACCAGAAAACCAATCTTTCTAAATCCATTTCCAATCATTTCTTCCAGCATTTTGGCAGTTGCCTCCCGACAATCCAAAATAACACTGTCATAATTTCGATCTGGCAACACTCGATCCATGAATACCAGTGGAAACTTATCTGGCATTTGGCTCTTTATTGTTTGAAAATCTTCTGCCGTAGAAGCAATCACAATTCCGTCTACAACACCTGATGCCAAACTTCTTAACGCCTGTTTTTCCATTCTAAGATTATCTCTTGTATTGGAAATAACCAAATTATATCCCTGTTTTGATATCACATCATCTACATCTTCAATAAGTGCAGCAAAAACGGAGTTTGTAATATCTGGTACAACAAGTCCTATCATCATTTTTTTGCCGGTGCGAAAAGTTCTGCCAGATGCATCCGGTGAATATCCCAATTCTTCTACTGCATCCATGACTTTTTTTCTGGTCTCTTCGGATACAAAACGTGTGTGATTCAACACATGCGATACTGTGGATATGGAAACGTTGGCTTTTTGAGCCACATCTGTAATCTTTGCTTTCATATGCTTTCACTCTCTGTTCATATTAATTTTTCAGCTTTATATGGACTATATGATTTCCAGTAAGACCATATGGTATAAAATCAACTTTTTCACCATCAAATATAACATATTCCACAGTTCCAACGCCACTTGTTTTGACAGTTAGTTTTGCTGACTGGTAATTCAGATTTTCTATTTCAAGTCCTTTAAAGGCCTCTGGAACACATGGCTGAAATCTCAGGCCCTGTTCATCATAGCTGATTCCCAAAATACCATATAAAACCTGTGCGGCAAATCCGCAGGCATGCCAGAGCTGTCCCGGCCATCTCCAGGATTTCCCTGTATCAGCTTCAAGAACTTCATGAAAGTTTTTATGGAGAACTGCTGTTCTCATCTGTTGTGCAAGCATTGTAAGCAAAAGTTCTTTGTTCTGTGTTTCAGCTGCCGCAGAAGCAAATCCGGATTCCCATACCGGCCATACCGGTCCCACAAAATGGTTACGCTCTTTCCTGTGAGGGAACAAGCGGATTCCATATGGTGTCATTGCAGTATGTATTCCACTGTTCAGGATTTCTCTTCGCTGTTTTGGTGTTGCAATTTGGAACTTATCCCACAGAGCAGCTTCCTCTCCAGAAGTCTCCCAGATCTGCTTTTCATATGCTTCACTGCCTTTTGGTCCGCTGGTAAAGTATCCAGCCTCATCATTCCAGTATTCCTCGCGAATTTTCTCACGCAATTGCTCGGAAACCTTACTCCATTTTTTAGAATTTTCATTTTCTCCATGCAAAAGCTTTTCTATTTTTGCCATGGAATCATATGCCTTCATGTAATAGCATTCACTGCCCAGGGAATAACCGGCATTTTCCGGTTCGGGAAAAGCATCATTAGAAGTAGACTGTTCTGCACGTACAAGACCTTTTTCCTCATTATATCTGTTTTCAATCTCTATCATTGTTTCTCTTAGTACGTCATATCCATCTTCAAGTAAGCTTCTGTCGCCAGTAGCCAGATAATAATCCCACAATCCGACAGCCCCCATTGCCGGTCCGTCGCTTCCATTGTCAAATCCTTTTTTTATAGCATACAAAAGGGAACGCCCTGCTGTTTCCGGATCGATCAGACTGCCGCCACGCATCGCTATATGCACAGAATCCCTCAGCCAGACTCCAAAACCCTCCCCTTTGCACTGAAAGAGTCCTGCCTGCCACATATGTTCCTGTCCGGGAAGTGCATATCCGCCATCGGTACAACGGTCAAAGACTGTCATCGCCAGATTCCATGTTGCGGAAAGAATATCAGAACTGGATTTCAGTATAGGATATTTTTTCAGATTCCTATCTGCTGTCCACTTGTCTGTTCTCCATGACTTTCTTGTCATGTCGCCCCATTTTGTTTTTCTCCATTGAAATTCTTCAAGAATCCTGTCTGCTGACACAATTTCTTCTGAGTTTATGATATACGCATCCGGTTTCCCATAACAGATATCTTCAACATGATTATCATAAACTTTAAACTTGTCATTTGCGAAGATAAGCCTGTCTTCGCTCTTTTTTCTTCTCAATGCTTCTGTTGCTTCTTTACTGTATGCCAAACCTCTCAGTCCATATACAGTAATCTCAGTCTCTGTTTCTTTCTCTGTCACCACATGGATATGTGGATCATTATTTTCTCCAACTCGGATTTTTCCAAGATTTCCACTGATATCAATAACACTGATTTCTTTTGCTTCATTGGTCAGATTATTCAGCAGTACCAGCACCTTATCACCTGCGATAATTTCTGTTACATACTGGTCAAATACTGCTACAAAGGACAGCTTTTCATCGCATTTTATTTCAATCTGGTACTTTCCGCATATAAGCATTTCCGTATCAGAATTCCAGTAAAATGTCTGATAAGGGAGCTGAATTTCCACTTGTTTTTTACCTTTTGTTTCTATATCAAAAATAGCTTCATAAGCATGTGCAAAAATATCCTCAGGTGACAAATCTGCTTCTTTGATTTTTATATTCGGCCAGATATCCGGTGCGATACGAAATCTCAGCGCACAGTCCAGATCTGATGTTTTTGCACTAAATTCACGCTTCCAGATTCTATGAGAGGAAATGTCTTCATATACTTTCCCGTCTTCTCCTGAAACATAGGGAATGGTGATATAGTTCTGTATCCCATCTGATTCTGTCAAGCCGTAAACTGTCTTTTTACCATTATTTTCAAGGCTGTAAATTTGCCTGATATCACCATAAATATTCACATCTTCGCATTTAAAAAGACTATTTTTTGCACTGAATTTTTCTGTAGCCTTTGTGTCAAAAAATGTTTTTGTTTCTGCTGCTGCACTGCAGATTATCTGCTTTCCAGATTCTTCTGTTTCATATTCTACCTGCAGTTTTGCCTGATCATAACCCATTTTTCTGAGTTCTGTAATATAGCTGTTCCCACTAAAATAATGTACTGATTTTTCCAGAGCTGCCCTGTATTCTTCTTCGCGTCTTCTGGTTTCATAACTTTCTCTGATTTCCACAAGCTTTCCCTCCTATTTGATGCCTGACATTTTTATGCTGTTCTGCAGATGGCTTTGCAGGAAAAGCGATATCAGAAATACCGGCAAGCAGGCCAGCATTGCACTTGCAATAACCACATTCCACTTCGTGTTATAGCCTCCAACCATATTTGCGAGATACACCATAATTGTTCGATATTCCGGTTTCTTATTTACGATCAACGGCCAAAGATAATTGTTCCAGTTACCCAGGAAAAAGGCAATACACAGTGGAATAATGATCGGTCGTGAAAGTGGAAAAATAATTGTGAAAAACATTCTGTAGGTAGAACAGCCATCCAGTTTTGCAGCCTCTTCAAGATCTACAGGGAAACTCATATAAAACTGTCTGAACAAAAATATACCATAAGCATTAAACAATGCCGGTAACAGAATTCCAGCATAGCTGTTTGTAATTCCTAATTGTTTACATATCATAAACAAAGGTACAAGAATAGACGATACAGGAATCATCAAAGTACTGATAATCACTGTAAACATCGGCTTTTTCCCCGGAAAATTCATTCTTGCAAATGCGTATCCACACATTGAATGAAGAATTAAAGCAATAATCGTAACTGCTACTGCAATAAGAAATGAATTACCGATTGCAACAAGAAAATCCGGTGTTATCGCTGATTTTATACTTTCAAAAGAAGGAGATGCTGTGATCAGTGATCCTACAAAAACAGTTTTTTCATTTCTAAAACTGACCATAAATAGAATGTAAATCGGAAACAACATTACAATTCCCAATACTATAAGAATTACTGCAAGTATGTTATTTGTTTTTTTCTTCATATCATCATTCCTCCTTTCCATTTATTTTTAACATGATAACGGCAAGCACTGTCAGAATTAGAAACATTACAACTGACAATCCGGCTCCATATCCAGCCTTCATCATTTCAAATGACTGTTTGTAGATATACAGACTGGCAACTTCTGTGGATTTTGCCGGCCCGCCTCCGGTCATTACCATGATAAGATCCAGACACTGGAAGGATGCAATCACCGATGTGATCAGTACAAAAACACTTGTAGGTTTCAATAATGGAAACGTTATCTTCCAGAAAACCTGCCAGGAATTGGCTCCATCCAGTTTTGCCGCTTCATAATAACTATAAGGTATGTCTTTTATTGCTGAGAGAAAAAGAATAATATTGTAGCCCAGATTGATCCATATCAAAACAATCGCAATACAAACCATTGCCTGAGAGGTGGACCCCAGAAACTTTTCTCCCTTCAGTCCAACTGCCTTCAAAAATACATTGATAAATCCGCTTCTTTCCATATAAAGGAACATCCACAGACAGCTTGCAATTACAGATGTGATAGAATATGGAAGCAGAAAAGCTGTTTTTACAAATCCAGCCGCTTTTTCGTTCTTGACATAGTTGATCAGAACCGCAAACAGAATGGACAAGATAAACAATGCCGGAACATACATTAAAGTCAACTTGAAGGTTCTTCCCAGAGACTGCCACCATTCAGAATCACTAAACATTGTTACATAATTCTGTAATCCAATAAATTCCTTTATATTCGCAAAATTCCAGTTATATAAACTCATATAAAACGAATATATGATTGGTATGATAATAAAAACCAGAAGACCAATAAAATCAGGAAGAACAAATGTATATGTTACAAGCATTTGCTTCATTTTTTTACCGGATATTTTTCCTTTCTGCTTCATAATTCTACCTCTTTTGTGTTTTATTTTAATGCTTCAATCTTTTCCTGTGCATCCTTTGCTGCTTCCTCACCTGAGCTTCCTCCAAACATTACAGCCTGCAGTGTATCCCCCATAATATCTGATACTTCAGTTGGATACTGTGGTTCAGGTCTTGCTGTGTCATAAAATTCAGTAAAGGTTGTCTTTATACCTTCCTGGAAAAGGTCTTTATTTTCATCGATTATGGACTGACGTACCGGATATGCAAATTTAGTTTCTGTACACCATTTTACGGCATTAGTTGTATCATCACTTCCGAAACACCAGAAAATAAAATCAGCTGCTGCATCAACATCTTTGCTCTGACTGGAAACTCCCAGCATCTGTCCTCCTGCGACAGTTACAGCATCTTTTCCTTCCGGTGTCGGAAGCGGTACAACTCCAATATTATGTCCATCTTTGTTGTATTCTTCTGCTGCATTTATCATATAGGTTCCGCCAATCTGCATAGCAGCTACGCCATTTGCAATATTATCAATACTCCATGGGCCGCTCTGTAATGATGATGGGCAGTATCCGTTCTGATAAAATGATCCCCAGAAATCAAGGGCATCTGCCATATTGTCGCTGCCAATTGTTACATTACCATCAGCATCATAAATATCTGCATCATCCATCCACATAAATGGCCACCAGTTAAACAGTGTATATGCTGTTTTTTCTACCGGAAGAACGATTCCATATCTGTCATCTGTTGTGAGTTTTTCAGCTGCACTCTTCAGTTCCTCCCACGTTGTCGGTGGTTCAATGCCTTCTTCTTTAAGTACATCCGCATCATAAAACAGTCCAAGAGTCTCACACTCAAATGGCAATGTATAAATTTTTCCATCGTCTCCGGTTGCCGCTTCAAGGTATGAGGGAAGAATATCCTTTTTCAGATCATCTGTATAGTAGGAAGAAAGGTCTGCCAACATTCCTGCTTCCGTGAATTTTTTGTAAGTTGCCGGTTCTACCCAGAGAATATCAGGGCATTCACCATTTGCATATGCGGTTGTCACAAGTGTTGTGGTATAATCTGTCTGATTAACACTTGAATATTCAATTTCCACTTTATCCTGTGACTGATTATATTCATCAACCATTTTCTGGACAGATTCTGCCTCAGAGCCATTATGGAAATCCCAGAGAGTAAGCTTTTCTTTTTCTTCACTTGCATATACAGGGGTAAATACCGCTGTAGTCATACTCAAAGCCATAATGATTGATAAAAATCTTTTTAACTTCATAAAAAACCCTCCATTTTTTAATGCACCATGTGCTTATTCATTTTTCTTTGTCAAATTCTTCTTTTACTTTATGAGCCAGTTCTTTGTTTCCTGCTTCTGACGGTGCTGTTCTTGCTGCATTAAGTCTGATCTGTTCTGCCTTTTCAACTTTAAATTTTTCCATTCTTTCATTTCGGCTTCTGTAAGCTTCCTGCATCTCCGGTGTAAGTTCCACCTGATGAGCCGGTTTCGGAATATCAAAAGTTCTCTTAAGCGGAATTCTCTCTTCTACCGGCTGAATGGTTACCGCAGTAACAGGAGCTGCCTGGTACCAGTACGCTGTGCATGCCCAGTCATCTGACAGATGATTTGCATGGCCATGTTCCATACTGATCTGAATATGTTTCTTGAAATGAATTGGATCTGTAAGATGGAATCTGTAAGATACCTGATATCCTTTTGTATCTCCGTCATGCATAATCGTACCATTATAAGGTGACTGATTTCTCTGCATTCCCCATGCATGGTTAAAATAATCCTCAGCACCTGTTCCATTAATGCTAGGTTCTTCTTCATCATCGATCAAAATCATGTCGTCGCCTTCTCCCCACCAGCTTCCCTGGAAATGAAGTACAGAAAGATTACAACCGACATAATGACCACGTCCTTTTGTGTCCAGCATCAGGAAATTCTCTTTCCCGTCAAGATTAGGAACACTGTTAACTTCCGGAGAGTTTACGCAAAGATCATTTCCCCATCCACTGCATGGCAGATCACGTCTCCAAGCGGCCTGAAAATAAGCAATATCCGGAGTTTCTTCATGATAAAGCTCATAATCAATATGGAAAAACAGACCAAGTGGTCTTTCATTTTCATTGATCACCTCTATTTTGGCCCGTTTGTTAAAAGGCATCGGAAAATAACAGTTCATAGAAGCAGTTCCACCAAAAGTCAGCTCTTCACAAGGTCTTGAAGATACATTAAAAGGAATAGACGAAAAACTTGACGGCATGGAATGACCAATACAGAAGAAATCTCCCAATGGTGCCAGCACACTTGGACCCTCAAAATCATCCCAGGTCATACGAATCAGAACCTTGCGATAGTAATCTGGATCATTAAGCTCCCAGTTAACACCTTCTGCATTTTCCATCTCAGTTACCGGTGCAACAGAACCACTCAGAACCGGATGCTGGATAGACGGACCAAGGATTTCTCTGCAAAAGGTTGTCACCCAGATATGATTGATACAGCCTGGTCCCTCAATATCTGCCATAACTGCTGTGTCGCCTGCATTTACCAGCCAGTAATCTTTGTTTCTTCCACTCTGATCCCAGCTGGAAGCTCTGGCAGTTCTCGCATCTGCAACTGTTGTAAGATTTTTTAAAAAAGACATATTATTTTTCTGCATCTTTTTCCTCCTAATTATATTTTTCTGTAAGCAATCGTTTGCGCAAACGTTTTTATGAGTTTAGTATATCATCAACTTCAAATTTGTCAATTATCATTTTTCAACAATATTGTTTTACAAATTTTGTTAATGTTTTTTTATGATATCAGAGGAAAAAGATCAAAAATCTGTTCATGCTTGCATGATTGTATGATATACATATATCCTGAAAAGAACCTTCGTGCTTATCCCGGGACAATCCGTGGAACCGAAGAATGGGATGATACCTATAAAATCAGGACTGTAGTGGAAAGAGATATCAATCACCTCAAGGATAATCTGTGTCTTGCAGGGCGCCGGACTCAAAATAAAAAGACTCTGCATGCAGATCTGATTCTTGCCGGCATCACACAACTCATTACTGTTGTTCTTGCAGACAAAATCAACCATCATGAATACATTCGAAGCGTAAAGCCTCTCATAGCATAGGACTTACCAACTCCATAAAGCCAGGGGCTTATTAGAGTGCGCCTAAAACTGGCAGATATCCACTTTTTTATCATATAGTTCTCCTTTCATGGTTGTCGTCACGGTTGATGTTGGGGACAATTTACGAACATGAATTGTATGTACCGGTATCTGAAAAAGGCTTCAGAGTTTGGAAGTACTAAGATATAACCTGACTGTTAAAAACATTCATAAAAGCAGGCAAACTCGCTATCGCTCAAACAGAGCCGGCTTTTATGAATAACACAGTCAGAACATATCTAAGAACTTCTAAAAACTCTTGCAGAAAATTTCAGATACCGGTACATACATCCATGTTCTGTTCTTGTTCCCCAGTCCTCAATGGTTCCTCCCTGTCTGTGGCTCGCTCCGCGAGGTCGGAGGTGGTGGGTCGTTTTGCTTTCGGGTGCGGGAATTTTTCTTCATTGGCTGGATATTCAAATGGGACGGCTAAAAGAAATGGAATGGAATTTCTACAATGTATATTGTGTCCGGAACGGCAGTAATGGGGTCGGAAACCTCTGGAAGAGCCCTTGTTTTCTCTTTACAATTTGTTTTCTGTGTTATGAACAAAAACTGCACTGTCTGAGCGGTACGCGAGTTTGCAGTTTTTGTGAATGCTTTTAGCAGAAAATCAATTGTTTAGAGAAACTGGGCGATGAAGCTGTTTCTGAAACCGTTCCTGTCGATTCCGGCGTAAATTCATTTTCTCAAATTAACATTTTTTTACAGCTACCCCATTTCTATCCACCGATGTATACCGGATAATTTATATAATTTTGGAGTGTTTTCTGCAATAATTTCATCTCCGCCTCATCCGGTGTATAAAAATCTTTTCCCTCATACTCCATCCCGACTCTTCCATACTTCCCGCTCCCTGTATTATGATACGGCAGCAGATTCACCTGCTCCGCCCGAATCCTCTTATCTCTCAAAAATTCACCAATTAACTTTATCTCCTCTTCGCTGTCATTCACACCTCCAACCACCGGAATCCTGATCCAGATTCCGACTCCGGCAGCTGACAGTTTTTCTAGATTTTCCAGAATTTCCTTATTATCTCTTCCCGTATAAAACCGGTGTTTTTCACTTTCCATAACTTTAGTATCAAACAAAAATACATCTGTATAAGGAAGTACCCTTTCAATCGCCTGCCACGGCACGGCTCCACAGGTGTCCACATTGATCCGGATTCCCCTTCGCTTCAGGCATTTCATCAGGTTCTCCACATAATCCAAATCCCTGGCCAGAACTTCTCCACCGGATAATGTCACGCCCCCGTGGGAAGTTTCATAAAATATCTGATCCTTTTGAAGTTCTGCTGTCAGTTCCTGTATTCCATATGTTTTTCCGCAGATTTCCCTCACATTATTTACACAAATGTCAATACATGTTTCACATCCAGTGCATCTGCCTGCCTCCGTAAACACTTTTCCATCCTTAACAGAAACCGCATCCTGTGGGCATTCTTCCATACATGCTCTACATCCTGTACATCGTTCCGCATAAAACAGTAATCCTTTTTTATACGACTGCGTTTCCGGATTGTGACACCACTTACAGGAAAGCGGACATCCCTTAAAAAATACTGTTGTCCTTGTACCTTCCCCGTCATGAATCGAATATTTCTGTATATTTGTGATCAAAGAATTTTCCATTATATCTCACCCTGCTTTTCGCAGCGACTGCAGGTAAATTGGAAGCAGCTGCTTACCTTTTTCCCTCAGGCTATAACTGCCGCCTTTCAGACACCAGTCATAGATCATTCCCCGTTCCAGAGAAGCATAATTATCCGCCAAATTTTCCGCGCTGTCTTCCTTACTGAATTCGCCGGTTTTCTGCCCTTCCTCAATCAGCTGCGGAATCAGATGATAATAAAAACGACTGTTGTCCAGCATATTCTGCCCCTCCTGATCTCTGCTCATATAAACATGACTTACCAAATCAAAAGGAACCTGTTCCTCAATCAGCCCAAACAACGCCTGATTCAGATAAACCAGTTTTTCATACTGACTGAATCTCGGATTCATGGAAACCATCAAATCCACATATTTCTGGTCAAACAAATCACCCATTGTATCCTGAAGTTCATCTTTTTCAGTAAAGCATTCGTAGAACTCCGATTCTTTTATTTTTGCTCTTTCTATAATATCTGCTACTGAGGTGTCTTTGTATCCTTTTTCTCCAAAAAGGCTCCACGCCGCACGCACGATCCTGGAGCGCACACTTTCCTCCTGTTCTTCCATTGTTCCCAGAAGGAATCCACATTCCAGCGGATCATCGTCATCCAGAATCCAGTTGTTAATTCCGGTAATATAGGCACTTCCGGTAATTTTAGGAATGATACCATTCTTTCCATCGATCTCCACCTCCTGCGCGATCTCTCCTTTAAACAGAGAACCGGTAATACTTTCATAAATAAACGTATCTCCGGGTTTCATCTTTCCTTTTGCATACAATGCAGCCATTTTGGCACTCGTTCCTGTACCACATGGGCTTCTGTCTACCTGTGCATCGCCAAAAACCACACAGTTTTTCAGATCAGCTTGTTCATTTTCTGTCGTATCATAAAACTCAACCAGGTCAACGGTTGTGATATCCAGATACGGATGTCTGATTTCCACTGTACGGTTGATTTTTTCTCTCAATTCTATTCCGATCTGTGTCAATTTTTCTACATTCTGAAGTTCCAGAGAAATCCCGATCTCTCTGGCATTTACAAGTGCAAAAAAAGAGCCTCCAAAAGATATGTCGAAATGAATTTCTCCCACCCCCGCCAGTTCTGTACACAGATCTTCTTTATATAAAAATGCCGGAACATTCAGGATGCTGACTTCTTTCGCCTTGCCATCTACTACATGGACATTGGTACGGATCAGACCTGACGGAGCATCCAGAACTACTTCTGTGTACGGCTCCTCTGCCGGAACCATTCCCGTTTCCACCACCATGGATGCAGTTCCGATACTTCCATGACCGCACATATTCAGACAACCTCCACTGTCCATAAAGATCACACCGAAATCCGCCTCCTCATGAACCGGCTGTGTCAGAAGAGCCCCGAACATATCTCTGTGTCCGCGTGGTTCCAGCATCAATGCAGAACGGAGAAAATCATAATTTTCCATAAGATATTTCTTTTTTTCCATCATGGTATCTCCCGGAAGATACGGAAATCCATCATAAACGATTCTGGTTGATTCTCCCATCGTATGCGAATCAATTGTTTTGATCTCATAGGCATATGGCAGAACTTTTGGCTGAAATCCCATTGCACATCCTTCCTTTCCTATAACGTAAAAAAGCAAAGACATCTTTTACAGACATCTTTGCCGGACATAAACTTTATATAATTTTATCTTATTATATAAAACCGCTTTTCATTAGTAAAGAAACACTTTCTTATCCCTGCCATTCCAAATTTTAATGACGCCAAAAACTTTTACAGATATTGCAAATGCTTCCTTTATCCGCTATAATGTCAATAACCGATGGAGGACCACAGACAATGTGTGTCCTCTTTTTATTTTGGGAGGGAGTGATTTTATGGACATCAGTAAATATGCACTTTTCGCAGATGTTGCCGACACAGGAAATTTTACAAAAAGCGGAGAACGTATGGGGTACACCCAGCCCGGTGTCAGTCATATCCTGAAGGCCATGGAATCTGAATTCGGTTTTCCACTGTTTGTCAGAACAAAACAGGGTGTCGTCCCTACCCATAATGCCGAGGCGATCCTTCCTCTGGTACGTCAGCTTCTTGCCGTCAACGAACAGCTGGAGCAGACCGTCAGTTCTCTGAACGGACTTACCAAAGGTTATCTTACGATTGCTTCTTTTGCAAGCATCGGGCGCAGCTGGCTTCCCACTGTGATCCATACATATCAGCAGAAATTCCCCGGAATCGAAATCGAACTTCTCGAAGGCGGAACTGATGACATCGTTCACTGGGTAGAAAACAGCCGCGCAGATTTCGGACTTTTAAGCAAATGGAATGTAGATTCTCTGGAATGGATTCCACTGTACGAAGATCCTCTGATGGCCATTCTCCCAAAAGACATGGATATGCATGGAAAAAAAGCTTTCCCAATCACAGAAATGGCCAATCAGCCTTTCGTTATTTCCGCGGAAGGTGTCGATTATGACATCCATCAGGTACTGAAAGAAACCGGCATCGAACCGGATATCCGTTTTTCCTCCATGGATGATCATGTGGTGATCTCTATGGTTGCCAATAATCTCGGAATCAGCATGCTTCCAAATCTTGTCATCGGAAACGCACGTGCCCAGATTCAGGCATTGCCTCTGGAACCCAATTTTTCCAGAGAACTTGGTATCGGTATCCGTTCCTATGCCGGTCTCTCTCCTGCTGCACAGCAGTTCATCGCTGCTATTCAGGAACATATAAATACTTTTTAAATTCTAGTATCAGTTAACGTGTGACTCACTCGGGATATTTCTATTCCGTATAAGTATTTCCATTCTCATCAATCCAGGTACCATCACCATTGTCGGTATAGCCTACACCGTTTGAATCACGATAATAATAATCACCGTTTGTAGTCTCTTTTATATCCACCGTTCCATTGACGCCCTGAAGCTCACGTTGCTTCAGTTCGATTCCGGAATTATAATTCTCATCATTCCATGTACTATAGGAATTTCCATTGGCATCTGCCCAGGTACCATTTCCCTGATAACTGTAACGGAAGCCATTATCATCAGAATAAGTTCCGTTTCCGTTATCGTAAAGAACTCTGGATTCGGTATCACCTTCGCCAGCTGCCACGATTGATGCAACTCCGGAAGAACCACTGAATCCACTGGTGTATGGCACTCCGTCCGGCAGCTGCTCATAATAATAGCCATCACCATCGGTAGGATAATCATTTTCAGAGGTTGTATTTTCCGTTGCCTGCGCATTGTTTTCCCCGTCAGATACAGATGACATTTCCGTAGCATTTTTTTCTGTGGATTTTTCCACATTTTGTGACATATTCTCTGTAGCCGTTACTTCTGTATCATCCTGCCCGCTCTGTGTTTCCGTGATTTCCTGCATATCTACCAGTTCAGAAGTCTTCTCTGTCTGCTGCATCGGATTCTCATTACGAATCTCATTCCCCTCTGCCTGACCGGTTCTTTCCGTACCGGCAGACACTGCAGCTTCCGTTAGTTCTGACGAAATATTAAACACCAGATTACCACCTGCTAAAAGCGCCGCCATCATAATTCCCGGAAGGATTCCTCTTCGAAGCTTTCGTATATTTATCATATACATAATTCTGTCCCTGAATACCATTCCGCTGTCATTCAGGCTCGCTGTTACATACGGAACCTGATTATCCATCGCAACAGTTCGAAGAAGCAGCTGTCTGTACATACTGCATTCCTTCTTGTTCACGCTGTGTATAACTGCCGTATCACACAGATTCTCAATATCTTCATCTGCCTCCTTCAACATCAGAAGAAGAAATGGATTAAACCAGTACACAGAAGCACCGATTCGAAGAAGCATCTTATACCAGAGGTCTTTGTGGTAATAATGTGTCAGTTCATGATAGAATACAAGTTTTCGTTCTTCTGCCGAATAACCGGTTGCCGGAAGATACAGTCTTGTACGAAAAAGCCCGGCCAGAAGCGGTGTTGTAAGTCCTGCATTCTGCCTCAACTCCGGAGCTTTTCGAATATGTCTGTTTCTGCATGCCTTTCTGTATATCTGAATGCTTACCGGATCACTGACCGGAAGACTCATTCTCTCCAGATTTTTCACTGACAGATAATACGCCACAAATTCTCCTGCCATTTTCAGAATTGCAACAATCAGCCAGACTGTAAGAAAAATACCTGCTGCAATTCCCGTCCATTTACCATTCTCATGAATAGCCGGTGGCTTCTGAATGGAAACTCCTGCGAAATTCTGTATATTTTCACTCACAGGCTGTGCAGTATCAGAGACCTTTGTAGTCTGCACCTTCCTCTGACCACTGCTTTCCGTGACAGACTGCTGCACTTTAAAATCCACAATCGAAAATGCAGCCGGCAAACGTATCGGAATCAGAAGGCTGAGCACGACAAACATCCATATGAAATATTTCCACCTGGCTGATACTTTATTTTTAAGTGGACGCGCAAGCAATTTCACAAGTAAAATCACAATTGCCGCAATAATATTTAATTTCAGAATATGCAAAACAAATACTTCCACAATCCACTATTCCTCCCTGTCTTCCATCTCCTTAAGAAAATCGCTGAGCTCATGAATTTCTTCCGAACTGATTTTTTTCCCCTGATAAAGGGATGTTACAAATTTTTTCAGTGAATTTCCATAAAGTTTCTCAAGAACACTCTGGCTCTCATGTGCCTGATAATCTGTCTGTGAAATCAACGGCGTATATAGATTCATTTTTCCCTGCTTGGTCACTTCTACAAAATTTTTGGATTCCAGTCTGGTCAACAATGACAGGATTGTTGTCGGTGCAAGATTTTTTCTGGTATTGATTACTTTTTCGATCTCCGGTCGCGTCATCGGCGGAGTGCCATTCCACAGAACAAGCATAATATCCAGTTCTGATTCCGGAAGCCTCTGATATGTTTTTTTCACTTTTTCGTCTCCCTCTGTTACTAATTTCTACAAATGTAGGATCAGTTTAATTGTATCATATCCGCCACCAATTACAACTGTTTCCTTTCCACAATGAAACAACTCACTTATCAGTTTTCTGTATAATTGTTTCCATTCTCATCACTCCATGTTCCGTCACCGTTATCAGTAAATCCTGTCCCATTATCATCGCGGAAATAGTAATTTCCATTTGTAGTCTGTGTAACTGTCACGCTGTTGCCGTCTGCATCTGTAAGGGTGTGCTGTTCAAGCTCTGCTCCCATATAATGTGTATCATCATTCAATGCCTGCCAGGTTTTACCATTTTGGTCTGTAAAATAAATCTCATCGTCGGTTGTGTAGACTGTTCCATCATCACCGATATATTCACTGTCATAGTTTGTATAAATGATTCTGTCTACAGAAACACTGTTTCCATTGCTGTCAAATAATGTCAGAGTAGTTGTAGAAAGAACATCTGCATTTCCTTCTGAAGAACTTTCCCCAGCCGAGTCACTTCCTTCTGCATCTGAAGAAGAAGAGGTCGCTCCCACACTCTGGCTGTCAGATGCATTCTCCGATGTAGAACCATAAGTAACTGCATCACTTTCCTGCCTTGCAGAAGACGGATTTCCCGGATAGGAAATGTCCTCTATCAGTTTTCTTACTTCACTGATATCATCTGCATCTTTTGCATATCCAACCGCCATATACAAGCTTTTTCCCTCAGAATAAATCGTCTGATAACATGCCTCATATGTATCATCACATCTGGCAATTTCCACCTTATCATCATCCACCGAATATTTATAGACAATTATATAATCACTGCCATTTGTGTAACTTGCATAAGCCCCTTCCGTATTCGCCTTCTGCCATCCGGAATCTGCCGGTGGCTGCATATAAAAATCACCATTCCCGGCGGCCATAACATTTCCACCGGAAAAAATGCCCAGCGCCACAGCTGTCATCAGTGTCATTAATTTTGCAGATTTCATCTTCATAATAGATTCTCCCTTTGACTTTTATTTTCTACTTTTGTAGAAGTTGTTTTTATTCTACA
Source organism: Blautia sp. Marseille-P3087 (assembly GCF_900120195.1). Lineage (GTDB taxonomy): Bacteria > Bacillota > Clostridia > Lachnospirales > Lachnospiraceae > Blautia_A. The sequence continues at coordinate 2,758,986 of NZ_LT635539.1, read as the reverse complement.
TCTGTAGAATATTCCTGTCAATTCTTTTTTTCTACAATTGTAGAATTTTTTAGACGCTCGCCGTACCGCTGCCATCTCCTCGATATGTAAAAAAAATCCACTGTAATATTCCCCGTTCACAGTAAGTAACTGTCGGCTTTCTATTACAGTGGAAAAATCTCGTACCTGCTATTTTTGTTTTCTCAGAAAAATTACATTCCTTTTGCCTTCTTTACGCACTCCAACTGTGCCTCGATCACTGCGCTGCGCAGTCCCTTTTCTTCCAGAACACGTACTGCCTGAATCGTCGTTCCTGCCGGTGAACATACCATATCTTTCAGTTCGCCCGGATGTTTGCCTGTCTCCAGCATCAGTTTCGCACTTCCGAGTACGGCCTGTGCCGCAAATTTATATGCCTGTGCACGCGGCATTCCATCCGCAACCGCTGCATCTGCCATCGCCTCAAGAAACATAAATACATATGCCGGAGAACTTCCTGAAACTCCAACCACTGCATCCATCAGATGTTCCGGGATCACTTCTGACTTACCAAAGGTATTGCAGAGTTTTACTGCCAGCGCTGTCTCTTCCTCTGTCACCAGATCATTCACACAAAGAGCTGTCATGCCTTCTCCGACCATCGCCGGTGTATTTGGCATTGTACGGATGATTTTTGTCCCTTCTCCCAGATGTTCCCCGAGCCACTGCAAAGTTTTACCCGGTGCAATGGAAATAAAAATCTGTCCTTCTTTTACATTATCTTTGATTTCATCCAGCACTTCTTCCAGAAACTGCGGTTTCACTGCCAGAAAAACAACATCTGCAAAATCCACAACCTGTGCATTTGTGTCTGCCTTCTGAATACCCAGTTCTTTCTCAATCTTTTCACGGGTTTTGTCTGATTTGGCAGATGCAATGATATCTGTTGCTGCCACCTCACTGCTTTTCAGAATTCCTTTTAAAATGGCTGTCGCCATATTTCCACAACCGATAAAACCAATCTTCATGATAATCTCCTCCTTGGGTGAAAACGTTGTTACCCATATGATACCCGTTTCCACCCAAAAAGTAAAATACTATCTTATTATTTCATTCATTCTATAACATTATCTGACAGTTACATCTGACACACTATATTCAGTCAAAATGCAGGGTCTTGTGATATTTTGCGTACTGATCAAGCAGATCACTCCACCTCTGTCCCTCCGGTTTGTTTTCGTTATTGTTGTAATTATCCGGTCCCTTCAGTTCATCCATGTATTGAGTATAATCCAGAATGTAGATATCAACTGTGGAAATGTCTCTGTCCTGGATTGCAAAAATATTGCAGTTTCCGGCAGAATCATTATATGGAAGTTTATTTCCGTTCGCGTCAAGCGCTACCATAAAACAATCACTGTCAGAGCCGTCTTCATAAAGTTCGTTTACTGTCAGTTCGTACGGAGTTCGGATCACAGATTTAAGGCCAATACCTGCATCATTTGTATCGTTCAGTTCCAGAACCTCGGTCTGAGAATCGTCTACTGTAACCGGAATATCAAAGTTCCAGTCACCTTCATATTTGTAGTAGCCCGCATCTGTTCCATATTTTTCATAGTCATCTTCTGACCATTCATAATCTGCTTCCAGTCCTCTTACCTTCGTGATATCCAGATGCAGATTAAAGGTATCCGGAATCTCAATATCTTTAATATATTTCTGATATTCTCCACCACGCTCAGATACTTTATTGATAAATTCTTCCAGCAGCGCATATCCTTCATCCGTTTCATCATTTAAATCATCCTGTGTCACGCCCATCTCATCCAGTACCTGCTGTGTCATTTCGTTATACTTTTCATTATATTCCGTATAATCTTTCGACGCCTGTGCGAGATCATAACGGAAAATACATGCATAAGTTTTATCATCCAGGAACTGCCCTTCCACCTGACCATCGATGACCGGATCTGCATCTGCATTAAAATCAACGCCACCGGTCATATCCAGGTCAATAACCGGTGTACCGCTTTCTGCTATGGTTTCCGTCTCTGGAAATGGCGTATCACTTTTAAGCTGCATCGTCATGTAAACTGCCTGGCTGTTGGCAAATACTTCGGAACATGTGATCGTCAGACCGTCAGCGGTTTTGGTGTAGGCGGTATCTTCTTTTGTTGCCGTAGCATTTGGGGCAGCTTCATTCCCTGTCGTATTGCTTTCTGTCTGATTTCCTTTCTCTCTGTCGGAAGCAGTATTTCCATTTTCTTCTGCCTCAGCCCCATCAATCGTCTCCAGCGTCGTTGCATGATCTGCAAAATTGCCAAAGAAGCTTACGTTGTCCTGTAAGATGTCAAAAAGTCCACCAACAACCGGAATATTTTTTGCCATGACCGGATTTGTCGCATAAAATACAAAACCAACGGCCAAAGCTGCTGCCACACCACCGGCAATTCTGCCCCCGACTTTCATCCAGTGATATGGATCTTTCGGAGCCTTTTTCTGCATGGCAGTATCATTTTCAATCATGCGGTATGCCTGATTGATCCGTTCATGTACAATGACCGGAATCTCTGTATCTTTCTGAAGTTTTTCCTGAAAATCCATTTCGTTATTATTAAGATTCGTCATTAAGCGCGTCCCTCCCTGACTTTATACTGATACATTTCTGCAACCTGTTTTCTTCCTCGCTGAAGCCGCGATTTTACAGTGCTTTCTTTCATATCCAGAATGTCACTGATCTCCCGGATATTAAATCCTTCCATATAATAAAGCAGGATTACCAGACGATACTTGTTATCCAGTGGTTCCAGCACCTGTGCCCATTCCTTTGATGCATACTCCTCTTCATAAAATGGCATCTCCGGCATCTGATCCGTATATGTGATCTGTTTTTTTCTCTGCAGAATATCTCTGCATTTATTGATCAGAATACGTATCATCCATGTCTTAAAATACCTGTTCTGTTTCAAACTTTTCAGATTTTCGTAGCAGGAAAGAATGGTATCCTGTATCGCATCGGCAACATCTTCATCATTTTTCAGATATGCAGAAGCGACCTTGTACATGCTCTGCACCTGCTCATCCATAAGCCGGCAGAAAGCATCTTTGTCACCTTTTTTCGCCTTTCGTATCAAAAATTCATTCATCGTAGTCTCCATTCTCCTGTATCTGACCGGTCATCAGGAAATGTTGTGTAAAAGCTTTGTTTATGTGCTTCTACTTATTAGACGCGCAAAACACCAAAAAGGATGCAGATTTTTTCATAAAAATTTCCGCATGCAAAAAATACCGCAGAGTCACTGGAAGGGGTATGGCTCTGTGGCACGTTATTGTACTACTTTGCAAGCAGCATGGACAGATAAGAAGTTCTCGTGGTGTCCTGCATAGAATAACCGATCGTCTGCAGTATTTCTTTAACCTTATCCAGTGCTGCTTCTTTTTTTTCTTCTGTTTCAACAATAATCTCCAGTTCCAGATAATCCCCAAGATTGGTAACAGTATCAACGCACGCTGTGATATTCTCCCCGTGAAAATACTGTCTCAGCTTTTCTACCGGAGGTACCGGTCGAAAACCGATGTGTTCGAGTATTTTACGACAGATTTTGGCATCCCCTACAGTTGTTTCCAACTCCTGTCTGGTCATGGAAATATTATCCATTTTTGCCCCCTTGTATGTAATGGCTGCACTCCTCTTGCCTGTCATTCGATTCTCCGTACTGCGTACACGAAAAGCCTCATCCAAAGCGGCAAAATCATGATGATCTGACGTATAATAAGTATCCGATTCCAGAACAAGATCTGCCCTCACAAAACCTGTTTCTTCCAGAACCCTCTCTATATCTGTCCTGCTGTTTATCTTTAGTTTAATCTCAACTTCTACACTCATATTTGCTCCTGCTCCTTACATTAAAATACTGTCCGATTACCAGTTATTTTCTGTTACTTCCAGCCACTGATATGGATTTCTTTTTACTTAATATATCACAAGTTCATATCAAACACATCTGAAACCTGACACATAATTCTAATATCCATCCGTTCCCCCAATAGTATGTCATGTCGCAGGAAAGCCTTGCCTTACCATCTTCCCAGACTCAAAAATCCAATAAAAAAGAGGAACCCTTCATACGAAAATCTCCCCTCCTGAAACACCAGGAGATATTTTCAAAGGATTCCCCATACAACAAAATTTCTTATCCACACCCAGCCCAGGGTGTGCAGAGGGACGAGCAACGTCCCTTTGCGGTTTTATATGATTCTTTAAATCACATAATCTTTCTGAACAGATCTTTCAGATCTTCCACACTGGCATCTTTCGGGTTGCCCGGTGCGCATGCATCAGCGTGTGCAGATTCTGCAAGGAACTGAAGATCTTCTTCTTTAATTGCTTCCAGTTTTGTCGGAATTCCTACATCAACAGAAAGCTTTCTGACTGCATCGATTGCAGCTTTTCTGTACTCTTCCTGTGTCATGGAATCTACATCTTTGACACCCATAGCACGGGCGATTTCACGGTACTTTTCACCTGTACATTCCTGATTATATTCCATAACGATCGGGAGCATCATTGCGCATGCAACACCATGTGGTGTATCATAAACAGCACCCAGAGTATGTGCCATGGAATGTGCGATTCCAAGGCCTACATTTGAGAATCCCATACCTGCAATATACTGTCCAAGTGCCATTCCCTCACGGCCTTCTTTTGTGTTTTCTACTGCACCGCGAAGAGATTTGGAAATCAATTCGATTGCTTTCAGATGGAACATATCTGTCATTTCCCATGCAGCTTTTGTGGTATAGCCTTCGATTGCATGTGTCAGTGCATCCATACCTGTAGAAGCGGTCAGACCCTTAGGCATAGAAGACATCATTTCCGGATCAACTACTGCGATGATCGGCATATCATGTGGGTCAACACATACGAATTTACGTTTTCTTTCTACATCAGTGATAACATAGTTGATGGTAACTTCTGCAGCAGTTCCTGCTGTTGTCGGAACTGCAATGATCGGTACACAAGGTTTCTTTGTCGGTGCAGTGCCTTCCAGACTTCTTACATCTTCAAATTCCGGATTCGCAATGATAATTCCGATTGCTTTTGCTGTATCCATGGAAGATCCGCCGCCGATTGCAACGATATAATCTGCACCGGATTTCTTAAATGCAGCTACACCATTCTGTACATTCTGGATTGTCGGGTTTGCCTTAATATCTGAGTAAATTTCATATTCCAGGCCATCTTTTTCAAGGACATCTGTTACCTTACTTGTAACATTAAATTTAATCAGATCCGGGTCGGAACATACAAAAGCTTTCTTAAATGCATGTGCTTTTGCCTCGTTTGCGATCTCAGCGATTGCGCCTGCTCCGTGATAAGAAGTTCCATTCAAATTAATTCTGTTTGCCATGATTAAACATTCCTTTCTTACTTGTCTGCACATTGTCTTTTGCATCTGTACAGCATTATTTGCTTTAACTTTGTCATTATATTAACAATGCGTCCATAAAAAAGAAAGTTACAAAATTCGTTAAGTGTAACGTTTCCTGTAACTTTCGTGATTTGTTCCAAATTTATATATTCATGTTCAGTAAAAATGACAGTGTATTTTCTATATAGCGTCTGTTTGTTCAATGAAATCCCTTTATTTACGGGATTTTTGTAATGTCAATTTAAAATTTCAAGATCCACAAAAACCTCTGCAAGTTTTCCCGGCATACCGTCAACCACTGTCTGAGCAAGTTCCTCCGGTGTACATGTCAACTCTCCTGTCACCCATCTTACCGTCATATAAATTGAGCTCTGGCAATACATTTCCAAAAGATAATGGATGTTTTCTCCGGCTTTTTTGCCACTTTTTTCACAAATCAAATTTTCATAAAATTCCAGAATCAATTCAAAATCATGCTGTCTGAGAGAGTTTTGTTCATCATAACGAAATGCCGCAGCAAAAAATGTCTGCTCTTCCTGAATATAAGTAAACTTCTTCACAAGCGCATCGTAAACTGTTTTTCCCTGTCCCATATGCTCAAAAGATTTCACCAGAAGCTTGTCAAAATACCAGTTGATCAGATCATATTTATCCAGAAAATTTCTGTAAAAAGTCTGCCTGGTAAGCCCACATTCTTCCGTAATCTGCTTTACTGTAATATTTTCTACCGAAGTAGATTTCATACATTCTTTCATTGCTCTTGCGAGCCGGTATTTCGTTTTTTCTCCCTTTGTCAGATCTCTCTGGTTGCCTGTTTCAGCCATTCTTTTTCATCCTCATTTAAGTATGGTGTGATTGTCTCATACACTTTGCGATGGTAATCATTTAATAGTTTTCTTTCATGGTCAGACATCCGTTTGGGATCAATTCCCTCCAGATCAAATGGAACCATTGTCAGTGTTTCAAACCTCATAAACTGTCCGAAAGAAGTCTTTTCTGCCTTTCTGCAAAGCACAAGATTTTCATGTCGGATTCCAAATTCTCCCTCCAGATAATAGCCTGGTTCATCAGAAGTAAGCATACCTTCTTCTAATACCGGTGCCGGATGATCCGGGAGATTTTTCCAGCGAAAACCATTCGGTCCTTCATGTACATTTAAAAGGTAACCAACACCATGTCCGGTGCCATGATTATAGTCCTCTCCCAGTTCCCAGAGTGGTCCACGCGCAAGATAATCGAAATTTAATCCGGTACATCCATACTTAAATTTCGCAGCTGCCAGATTCAGATTTCCACGCAGAACCGCGGTAAAATATTTCTTTTCTTTATTGCTGACCGGACCAAGAACTATCGTTCTTGTAATGTCTGTTGTGCCTTCCAGATAGTGTCCACCGGTATCTGCAAGTACCATTCCTTTCGCCTCAAGCGGAATATCCGTCTCCTTTGTTGCACTGTAATGCACAATAGCAGCGTGTGTTCCATATGCAATAATCGGGTCAAAACTGTTCCCGAGAAAATGCTCCTGTTCGCTTCGGAATTGATAGAGTTTTTCCGCCGCACTCAGTTCTGTGATTGTCTCTTTTTCCACATTTGTTTTCAGCCAGTGAATGAATTTAGTAACCGCAACACCATCTTTGATATGTGCGAACCGCTCATTTTCCATCTCTGTAAAGTTCTTGACAGCTTTCGGAAGAAGTGTCAGATTTACCTCATCCAAAATCACCGCATCTGCCGGAATATTGCTCACAAGGCGGCTGTTGACGCCGGATTTGGAGAGAAAGATTCTGCTGCCGGACGGTATCGCCTGCACGTAAGAATAGACTTCATTATATGGATAAATTTTCACTCCGTCAGCTTCCAGATTCTCACAGATTTTCTCCGCAAAGGCACTGACATTTGCATATAACCGAAGCTCTGTATCTGTCATGATCAGATAAGAAAGCACCACCGGACAACAGTGAATATCATTGCCTCGGATGTTCAAAAGCCACGCAATATCATCAAGTGAGGTCAGGACAAAAACGTCTGCATTTTTTGCTTTCATCTGCTCGCGGATCTTTGCAATTTTATCTGCTCTTGTCTCACCGACCCACTTTACATCAAGCTCCATCACCGGTTCACATGAAAGTGCCGGACGGTCCTTCCAGATTTCCCCAATCAGATCATCATCTACCGAAAAACTAATGTCTTTTTCTGCCAGAAGCTGTTGCAATTCTTCCGCCTCTTTTGCACTTACTGTACGTCCGTCAAAGCCCAGACACATCCCCTGTTCCAGTTTTTCTTTCAGAAATTCATGGACGGTCGGAACTCCCGGTTCCCCGGATTTAAACAGTTCGATCGTACTTCCCTTAAGCTGATCTGCCGCCTGAATAAAGTATCTGCCATCCGTCCAGAGTCCTGCCATATCCTGCATGATAAGCGCAGTTCCCGCCGAACCTGTAAAACCTGTAATATATTTTCTGCATTTAAAATAATCGCCCACATATTCTGAACCGTGGAAATCATCTGTCGGAACCAGATATGCATCGACTCCTTTTTCTTTCATAAGAATACGAAGAGCTTCCAGCCTTTCTTTTACTGTCATAACCCACGCCTCCCGCCTGCTAATCTGTAAATCTGTAAATCTGTAAATCTGTAAATCTGTAATCCATGTTAAACAGATTCTTTCTGTTTGTCAACTAAGGGAGCTGCCCTTATACCCCGTCAGGGGACCTCGCCGGTCCCCTGACAACCCCTGGGCTCCTTTAAATCTCCCAGGTTACCCAAATATGTAAACATACAAAAAGTACCAGAACACCCTGTCTATGTGTGGAGGAGGGTATCCTGGTACTCTGTCATTCTATTGGTTAAATTGAATTAATTCTTGCTTTGCGTGGCCTGGTGGGGTGCGCGAGGGGAGAGCGGCCTTCGCAACTGTGAGCGCCCTCCCCTCGCACAAGGTTTTACCTGATTGCCAAATCATTGGCGGGCTGCCGGGCAGTTCCCGGCGGCTTTTTAGAAAAGTCCCGTAATCTTTCCGGTCTCATCTACATCGATTCTTTCGGCAGCCGGTACTTTCGGCAGTCCTGGCATGGTCATGATCTCGCCAGTCAGGGCTACGATAAATCCTGCACCTGCGGAAATCTTCAGGTTACGTACTGTAACTTCGAAGTCTGTCGGTGCACCGAGTTTTGTCTGATCATCTGTCAGGCTGTACTGTGTCTTAGCAACGCAGATCGGGCAGTTGCCGAAGCCAAGAGCCTCAAGCTGTTTTGCCTGTTTCTGGGCATTTGCTGTAAGTACAACTCTCTTGCCACCGTAGATTTTCTGTACGATCTGATTCAGTTTGTCCTCGATGGAGCCTTCCAGTTCATAGGAATAAGTAAAGTCGTTTGGCTCTTCAACCAGACGCAGAACTTCTTCTGCAAGTTTGATTCCGCCTTCGCCGCCTTTTGCCCATACTTCGGAAAGTGCTACGTTTACGCCGAGTTCTTTACACTTAGACTCTACAAAGTCAAGCTCTGCCTTGGTATCTGTCGGGAATGCATTGATAGCAACTACACAAGGAAGTTTATATACATTCTTGATGTTGCTTACATGTTTAAGAAGGTTCGGGATACCTTTTTCCAGTGCTTCCAGATTTTCGTTGTTGAGGTCAGCTTTTGCTACACCACCGTTGTATTTCAGGGCACGTACAGTTGCTACGATTACAACAGCGTTCGGGTGCAGATCTGCCATACGACACTTGATGTCGAGGAATTTTTCAGCACCAAGGTCTGCACCAAAGCCAGCCTCTGTGATCGCATAATCAGCAAGCTTCAGAGCCATCTTTGTTGCTGTTACGGAGTTACATCCGTGTGCGATATTTGCGAATGGTCCGCCATGTACGATTGCCGGAACGTGTTCCAGTGTCTGAACAAGGTTTGGTTTCAGGGCATCTTTCAGAAGTGCAGTCATAGCACCTTCTGCATGAAGGTCACCTGCTGTTACCGGTTTCTGCTCTGCAACTTTACCATATGTGTATCCGATGATGATTCTGGAAAGTCTTTCCTTCAGGTCTTTGATGTCACTTGCAAGGCAAAGGACTGCCATGATCTCGGATGCAACAGTAATGTCATATCCGTCTTCACGAGGCATACCATTTGTCTTTCCGCCGAGGCCGTCTACTACGTTACGGAGCTGACGGTCATTCATATCCACACATCTTCTCCATGTGATCTTTCTCGGGTCAATGTTCAGTGCATTGCCCTGGAAGATATGGTTGTCGATCATTGCAGCAAGAAGGTTGTTGGCTGCACCGATTGCATGGAAGTCACCTGTGAAATGAAGGTTGATATCTTCCATCGGAACTACCTGTGCATAACCGCCGCCTGCTGCTCCACCCTTTACACCGAATACCGGTCCGAGGGATGGCTCACGGAGAGCTACCATTACGTTTTTGCCGAGTTTCTGCATACCATCTGCAAGACCTACGGTTGTTGTGGTCTTTCCTTCACCTGCCGGTGTCGGGTTGATTGCAGTTACAAGGATCAGTTTACCATCCTTTTTGTCACTTTCTTTCAGAAGATTGTAATCAATTTTTGCTTTGTATTTTCCGTACTGCTCCAGATATTTGTCATCAATACCTGCTTTTTCTGCAATCTCTGTGATTGGAAGCATTTCGCACTCCTGTGCAATTTCGATGTCACTTTTGAATCCCATAATTGTCTCCTTTCTGTAGGCGCCGCGTCACTTTTTAGTTAAAAAAAGCAGTATCCGAGGTTTCCTCAAATACTGCCCAGACGGTCGGCTCTGCAAATCTCTGATTCCCATGTGGTGATTTCCACTGCTCCGCCAGTCATCAGAGACCTTATTGAATTGATGAGTAAATGTTATCACAAAGCAACGAGTTTGTCAATAAATTGTCAATATAATTATTTTCTTTTTGCAAAATAATCAAAAATACAAATTAAATTTTGTGCATTTTGCAGTCAAACCATTGACAGTTGTTAAGGAAGGACCTTAAAAAAGTGGTCTCAAGGCAGGGTATAACTCCTTGAATTTCTGGTAACGTTCCTCGTACTTCGCCACAAGTTCTTCTTCCGGCTCTACGGTATCTACGACATGCGCCATCTTTTTACCAATCGTTTCAACATCCGGATAAGCTCCGCATCCAACGGCTGCAAGCATTGCGCCACCCATGGATGGACCTTCTTCTACTTCCAGTACATCGACTTTCAGATTCATGACATTTGCAATGATTTTCTTCCACAGAGGGCTCTTTGCACCGCCGCCACAGATCTTTGTACGCTCAATCTTAATACCAAGTTTTCTTGCAACTTCCAGAGAATCGCGAAGTCCAAATGCCACACCTTCCAGAACAGCCTGTGTCATATCAGCTCTTGTGCTGTCCATGGACATTCCGAAGAAGACACCTCTTGCATCCGGATTATTATGCGGAGATCTTTCTCCCATCAGATACGGAAGGAAGAATACATTGTTTTCACCAAGTTTCTGAATCGGTGCCTGCTCCGCTGCGAAATCTTTTGTCTGAAGAATTTCTTCTGCCCACCATTTGTTGCAGGAAGCCGCACTCAGCATACATCCCATCAGATGATAACTTCCGTCTGCATGGCAGAAAGAATGCAGTGCATTGTTTTCGTCAACACCAAAGTTTTTACTGGAAATAAAGATAGTTCCGGAAGTACCAAGAGAAATATTACACTGTCCGTCACCAACAGTTCCTGTTCCGACAGCGGCTGCCGCATTGTCACCGGCACCTGCTACAACTTTAACGTCTGCTGAGAAACCAAGCTCTTCTGCCACTTCCGGTTTCAGTGTACCGACAACTTCCCAACTCTCATACAGCTTTGGAAGCTGTTCTTCTTTTACATCACAGATTTCCATCATTTCTTTTGACCAGCAACGATTCTTCACATCAAGAAGAAGCATACCGGATGCATCAGAAACATCTGTACAGAAAGATCCGGAAAGTCTGTATGCCAGATAATCTTTCGGAAGCATAATCTTTGCGATCTTTGCAAATTTATCAGGCTCGTTTTTCTTCATCCAGAGGATCTTCGGTGCTGTAAATCCTGCAAATGCAATGTTTGCTGTGTATGCAGATAATTTATCTTTACCGATCTCATTGTTGAGATATTCTGTTTCTTTCTGGGAACGTCCGTCATTCCAGAGAATTGCCGGGCGGATCACCTGATCATTTTCGTCCAATGTTACCAGCCCGTGCATCTGTCCGCCAAAACCGATTCCGGCTACCAGAGAGCGGTCAATTCCTTCTGTCAGTTCTTTCATTCCCTCAACACTCTGGGTAAACCAGTCTTCCGGATTCTGTTCTGACCAGCCCGGATGCGGGAAAAACAGCGGATATTCTTTTGATACGATATTACAGATCTTGCCGGATTCTTCCATCAGAAGAAGTTTTACTGCGGAAGTACCAAGGTCAACGCCGATATAATACATATTTCCTCCTAACTGTGCATTCCATCATATGTATAAAACTCATGCACATTCTGTTTGCGATTGCTATTGATATTTTTCTCTTTACCAAGACATCCCAGGAAAATTCCCGGGATGCCTGTATTATTTTTATTTTGTTATAGTCAAAGTCCTCAGATTAACCCCATGGATTTTCTGTCGGATATCTTACACCTGCCGGCTGGTTGTAACCAATTTTCTTTACATCCAGTCCGAGGAATTTCACTACTTCGAAGAACTGTTTTCCGTAATGTCCGAACATAACTGCTCCGTGATGCGGATAGTTACCCTCGATCAGTACGTGACGATAGAATCTTCCCATTTCTTTGATTGCGAAAATACCAATACCACCAAAGGATCTTGTCGGTACATCCAGGGCTTCACCTTCTGCAACGTATGCTACCAGTTCACCTTCGGAGTTGCACTGCAGACGATAGAATGTAATATCAGAAGCAGCGATGTCACCTTCAAGAGTTCCTCTTGTAAAATCAGGCTCAGATCCTGCCGGCTCAAGAAGTCTGTGCTGGATGAGCTGATATTTAACGGCTCTGGATTCGCACATCTTGCATGCAGGAGTATTTCCGCAATGGAAGCCCATGAATGTATCTGTAAGTTTGTAGTCATATTTTCCTTTGATATCTTCGTCATAGATATATTTCGGAACAGAGTTGTTAATGTCAAGCAGTGTAACAGCATCGTTGGAAATGCAAAGTCCGATGTACTCGCTGAGTGCGCCGTAGATATCAACTTCACAGGATACCGGAATACCTCTGGAAGCAAGGCGGCTGTTTACATAGCAAGGTTCAAATCCGAACTGTGACGGAAATGCCGGCCAGCATTTGTCAGCAAATGCAACATATTTTCTTGCTCCTTTGTGAGCTTCTGCCCAGTCAAGAAGAGTAAGTTCGAACTGTGCCATTCTTGCATTGAGGTCTTCGTAATATTTTCCTTCACCCATTTCTTTTGCCATATCTGCACAAACTTCCGGGATACGAGGATCGTTTTCATGCTCTTTGAAAGCAACAAGAAGGTCAAGTTCGGAGTTTTCTTCGATCTCAACGCCCAGCTCATAAAGACCTTTGATCGGTGCATTACATGCAAAGAAATCCTGCGGACGTGGTCCAAATGTAATGATCTTGAGGTTACGAACACCGATGACAGCACGTGCAACCGGTACAAAATCACCGATCATTTTTGCAATGTCGTCTGCTGTTCCAACCGGATATTCCGGAATGTATGCTTCCAGATGACGCATCTTTAAGTTGTAGGAGCAGTTCAGCATACCACAGTAAGCATCACCACGTCCGTTGATCATGTCGCCATCGCCTTCTGCTGCTGCAACATACATGCACGGTCCGTCAAATCTTTCTGCGATCAGTGTCTCCGGTGTTTCCGGTCCGAAGTTTCCAAGGAAAACAACCAGCGCGTTACACTCTGCTTTGTTTACATCTTCGAGAGCTTTTTCCATGTCTTTTTCGTTCTCAACAGTTACAGGACATTCATAAAGTTCTCCTTTATAAGCTGCTTTGATTGCTGCGCGTCTCTTCTCGGAGAGCTGAATCGGGAAACAGTCACGGCTTACTGCAATGATTCCAAGTTTTACTACCGGTATATTATTCATGATATAAATTCCTCCATATTATATAGAATATATTTTTGAGTTCTGTTATTTAATACGATCAGTCGATTCCAACATTTGCACCTTTCAGTCCGTTGAATGCACCTTCAATAGCTGCTTCTTCATGACCGATCAGCCATTTGTTCTTCGCTGTGAGAAGCTTGTCTTCTCCTTCGGAAGCTGTTTCAAAAGTCAGTTCTGTGTTGGTTCCTTTCGGAAGGACAACGACGCACTGGAAACCGCTTTCATTTACATGGCATGGTGCATAATGCAGTGTAGTTGCATATACTTCGATTGCAGTTCCTGCCGGAACAAGGAAAGCTTCTACTTTTGATGTGTCATATGTAAAATCTTTCTCCACATCCTGCTGATGTCCGATCAGCAGTACAAGGTCTGTCACTGCAACGTTGATCTCGGAGCTGCGGTGGTATTCCAGACCGTTTAATTTCTTGTTATGTCCGTTGCAATATCCGATTTCGATCGGCAGACCGCCATATCCCTTGTTCTGCAGTTCTTTTGCAACCGGCAGTGCTTCCATTTCTTCTACGGAAGGAACATAAGTCACATCCTCCGGAACCGGCGTGTGTTTCATTTCCTTCAAAAGTTCCGTAAAGTCATACCCCTCCAGTACTTTACCATATCTACGGAACGCGTCGTCTGCTACATTCTGAATCCTCACCTGAAGTTACCTCCTTTATTTTTTTCTGAATTCAGTATAGCATGAGCTGCTTTCAATTGCGCCAGATTTTTTGTCCTCTTTAGTGCACTTTTTTGACCTTGTATTTTTTTAGTTGTCAAAACATTTGTAAAAATTTCAAAAAAACAAGCGCCTGTGAGAGCGCCTGTTTCCATCTTTTTTTATTCTTTATCTGCTTTGTCGAGTTCACTCGGCAAAATGCCGTAACGCTTCTGAAATTCCCTTGTAAATGCGCGGCTGCTGCTGAATCCGTTGTCCAGTGCGATCTGGCTGATCGTCTTGTCTGTATTCAATAATTCTCTGTACGCGTAGGTCATGCGAATATCCTGCAGGTATGTCTTAAAATTGACATTTGCATATTTCTGAAACATTCTGGATAAATATGCATCCGAGTAGCCAAACATATTCGCAACTTCAGCCAGTTTCAACTCTTCCTGATAATGTTCTCTCATATAGGAAGTGATTCTTGCAAGCGCATCCAGACGTCGGCTGTGACGTACTTCCTGCTCCCCTGCCTCATCAAGGCGATAATAATTGACCAGAAGATACAATACATCATAATAAAAAGAACGGATTTTAAACTCATACCCGGTTCCGCGTTTACCGTAAAGTTTATACATTTCACGCACAAGTTTTGAAAGCTTCCCGTCCATTTCCGGTAGGCTTCCCGCAAAACGGATAAAACGGTGTGCCGTAAAATAATCTTCAAACTGTTTCAGCGGAATCTGCAAAACTGCCGTATGGTTTTCCTCCGGTGAATCAATTGAATGCACTTCATTTGAATTAATGATCATCAGCTCTCCCGCCTTAAGCGGATGCTTCTCGTCATTCAGGTAAAATGTCAGCGAACCTTCCATTACCGCAAAAATCTCGACGGATGTGTGCCAGTGCTTTTCCCGTACATAATTACCCTGACTTCCCTCAAACAAAAAGAATTTAAATGGCAGTCCCTCATCCGGGATCACCAGTTCATGCTGGAATTCCATGCCATACCCCTCTCACCTGTATATAGTATTTACTCTCACTAATAATAGTTTACTAATTCATATCATAACATGAAGAAGTTTCATTTACAAGCAAGCGAAAATGGCGAAAGTTTTATCTATCTTATTGCATCCTTCATGCTCTTCACATACTCTCCGACATACGGCACGCAATCTTCCCCATAGGTTTCGCACAGCTTCACAATAGCAGAACCTACAATCACTCCATCTGCCTGCTCTGTCATTTTCTTCGCCTGCTCCAGCGTGGAAATTCCAAAACCGACCGCACACGGAATATCCTTCTGCGCTTTTACAAGCTGAACCATCGCTCCGATATCTGTCGTGATATGGCTTCTCATACCGGTAACGCCAAGAGAAGACACACAGTAAACAAAACCTTCTGCCTCTTTTGCAATCATAGAAATACGTTCATGAGAGGTCGGTGCAATCAGAGAAATCAGATCCAGTCCATACTTCTCCGCTACCAATGCAAACTCCTCTTTTTCCTCAAACGGCACATCCGGAAGAATCATCCCGTCCATTCCCACTTCCGCTGCTTTCCTACAAAAACGCTCTACACCGTAAGAAAAAACAACATTCGCATACGTCATAAATACCATCGGAATTGATGTATTTTTACGGATTTTTGCAACCATATCAAATACTTTATCAGTCGTAACCCCACCAGATAAAGCACGTAAATTCGCCCCCTGAATTATCGGTCCCTCTGCTGTCGGATCAGAAAAAGGAATGCCGAGTTCAATCAAATCTGCACCGGCTTCTTCCATTGCATAAACGATTTTTTCAGTAACATCAAGAGATGGATCCCCACAGGTAACAAACGGGATAAATGCTTTTCCTTTTGCAAATGCTTCTGTAATTCTCTTATTCATGGATATCCTCCCCTCTGTAACGTGCGATTGCCGCACAGTCCTTATCTCCACGTCCTGAAATTGTAATAACTACGATTTGATCTTTGCGCATCTGTGGTACAATTTTTCTTGCATAAGCCACAGCGTGAGCACTTTCGATTGCCGGAATGATGCCCTCTGTTCTTGACAGATATTCAAATGCATCTACCGCTTCATCATCTGTTACCGGCACATATTCCGCACGTCCAATATCATAAAGATGTGCATGTTCCGGTCCAACACCCGGGTAATCCAACCCTGCTGAGATTGAATAAACCGGTGCAATCTGACCATATTCATCCTGGCAGAAATAAGACTTCATTCCATGGAAAATACCAAGTTTTCCGGTTGCGATCGTTGCTGCAGTCTCTGCTGTATTTACACCACGACCAGCAGCTTCACAGCCGATCAGACGCACACCTTCATCCTCGATAAAGTTATAAAATGTACCGATTGCATTGGAACCGCCACCTACACAGGCAAGTACGGCATCTGGAAGTTTTCCTTCTTTTTCGAGGATCTGTTCTTTTATTTCTTTAGAAATAACAGCCTGAAAATCACGTACGATCGTCGGGAACGGATGCGGACCCATGACAGAGCCGAGTACATAATGTGTGTCGGAAATACGGTTTGTCCACTCTCTCATTGTCTCAGAAACAGCATCTTTTAGGGTCGCAGTTCCTGATGTAACGGCATGTACTTTTGCTCCCAGAAGGCGCATTCTGTATACGTTTAATGCCTGACGTTCCGTGTCTTCTTTACCCATAAAAACTTCACATTCCATGCCCATAAGAGCAGCTGCCGTTGCCGTTGCAACACCATGCTGACCGGCACCTGTCTCTGCAATGACACGTGTTTTTCCCATTTTTTTTGCAAGTAAAACCTGTCCGAGAACATTGTTGATCTTGTGTGCTCCAGTATGGTTTAAGTCCTCACGTTTCAGATAAACTTTTGCCCCGCCAAGGTCTTCCGTCATATGTGCGGCATAATATAAACGAGACGGACGTCCTGCGTAATTGTTGAGTAAGTCTGTCAGCTCACGGTTAAATTCCGGATCATCTTTATAGTGATTATAGGCCTCTTCCAATTCCAGCACTGCATTCATCAGTGTCTCCGGAATGTACTGCCCTCCATGTATTCCAAATCTACCTTTAGACATTTGCTTGATTTCCTCCTCTATTTTTTCCTTCAAAATATTCTTGTTGCTCTACAATCTCTTCTCTAATCCTGTACTGCGTTTCTTACAATATCCACAACTCTTCGGATCTTTTCCGGATCTTTCCACTTTTCTGTCTCCACACTACTGCTCAAGTCCACCGCAAACGGGTGAATCTCCCGGAGCGCCTGCTCCAGATTCTCTTCCCCGATTCCTCCTGCAAGGAAAAATGGACGTTCAATCTTTGGAATCAAAGACCAGTCAAATGTCTTGCCGGTTCCACCGCTGCCCTGATCAAGCAGGATATAATCTGCCGGACTCTGCAATGAATTCTCCATATCATCGGCTGTTTTTATGGAAAAAGCTTTGATGACCGGCTTATCTGTATGTGCTTTTAATTCTGCAATATAAGACTCATTCTCCTGTCCGTGAAGCTGTGCCATGGCAAGTGTTCCATCATCTAAAAGTGACCTTACAAGCTCCATTGACGCATTGACAAACACCCCGACCGGCTGAATTTCCGGTGAAAGATTCTTCACCAGTTCTCTTACCTCATCTGCTGTCACACTACGGAAGCTTTTGGGAAATTCAACGATAAATCCACAATAATCAGGATTCGCTTCATTGACTGCAAGGATATCTTCCCTGCGTCTTAAACCACATATTTTAATCTTTGTTTTGCTGAAATTTTCTGTTTTCATTTCCTGTATATCTATGTACTTATGCTTCTTCTAAAGGTGCTCCGTTCAGTTCCTCCAGTGCTGCTTTTTTATCTGGACTGCGCATAAGTGTCTCTCCGATCAGCACAGCTTCAATCTGATTTTCATGTAATTTTTTGATATCTTCTGATGTTCGGATACCGCTTTCAGATACAAAAATCACATTGTCCGGTGCAAGTTTACGAAGCCGTATGCTGTTCTGCATGTCCACTTCGAACGTCTTGAGATCACGATTATTGACGCCAATGATCCTTGCTCCACTCTTTATTGCACGCTCTACTTCTTCCTCGTCATGTGCTTCTACCAGCGCATCCATACCAAGGTCTTCTGCCATTTCTCGATATTCCCGAAGCTGTTTATCATCCAGAAGCGCACAGATCAGAAGTACGGCTGCGGCTCCGTATGCGGCTGCCTGCAAAATCATATAATCATCGATTACGAAGTCTTTTCGAAGGACCGGAATGTCTACTTCCGATGCAATTTCCCACAGATACTGATCTGAACCCTGAAAATAAAAAGGCTCTGTCAGGCAGGAAATAGCCGCTGCTCCAGCTGCTTTATATTCTTTCGCAATCTCCAGATACGGAAAATCCGATGCGATCAGTCCCTTTGACGGGGAGGCTTTTTTGACCTCGCAGATATAAGACATTCCCGGTTTTTTCAGTGCCTGGTAGAAACTGTGTGGTGTTTTTGCCGTTTCAGACTGAATCAACGGATTCAGAAGCATCTGGACTTTTTTCTGTCGGATCTCGTTGATCAGATCTTCACGGGGCATTTCTTTTTTATCTCTTTCGATACGCTCTCTCGTCTTTTCGGCAATCTCATTCAATATATTCATAATAATAAATTTCCTTTTCTTATAAAGTTCAGATATACAATCCCTTCATTCGGAACAATACTCTGACTTTCCTATTATAGCACTTACTCATTTGAGCAGGCGATAAATTCATCCAGTTTTTTCAGTGCCGCACCACTGTCAATCAGTTCTTCAGCCATACGGACACCGGCTTCCATTGTCTCAGCTTTGCCTGCAATATAGAGTGCTGCACCCGCATTTAAGCATACTGCCTGACGCTTCGGTCCTTTCTCTTCTCCTCTTAAAATTGCCTTTGTGATCTCAGCATTTTCTACCGGAGTACCACCTGCAAGATCATCTTTGGAACATCTTTCATAACCGAACTGCTCCGGCGTGATCTCATAAGACTGGAACCAGCCATCCTTGATTTCACAAACAGACGTAGGTGCGCTCATTGAAATCTCATCCAGCTTATCCTGTCCGAATACAACCATTCCTTTTGTCACGCCAAGCTTCGCCATTACCTGTGCAAGCGGCTCTACAAGTGCCTGATCAAATACTCCCATCAGTTCCATATTGGCGCCCGCCGGGTTGCTTAAAGGTCCGAGAATATTGAATACTGTACGGATTCCAAGTTCTTTACGGATCGGTGCCACATACTTCATTGCTATATGATAATTCTGTGCAAACAGAAAACAGATATTGATTTTTTTAAGGAGTTCTGCGCTCTTTTCCGGTGGAATCGTAATATTTACACCAAGTGCTTCAAGCACATCTGCCGCACCGCTTTTTGAGGATGCTGCACGGTTTCCGTGTTTGGCGACCGGCACTCCGCCTGCTGCAATAACCAGTGAAGAAGTAGTGGAAATATTGAAGGAATTGGCCCCGTCACCACCTGTTCCGACGATTTCAAGTACATCCAGATCATGCAGTAATTTAATACAGTGTGCACGCATTCCTGCTGCAGATGCAGTGATCTCATCAATCGTCTCGCCTTTCATGGAAAGTGCCGTCAGATAGGAAGACATCTGTACCGCTGTCGCCTGTCCGCTCATGATTTCATCCATAACTGTTTCTGCTTCCTGATATGTCAGATTTTCTTTTTTGGAAAGTCTTACGATTGCTTCTTTAATCATTTTAATTTCCTCCTGATTATTTTTTTATACCAAATTCCTATAACTATGAATACTTACGAATTGTTTCGTTGCTCTGCAACTCTCATAAAGTTTTCCACCATCACTTTTCCATCCGGTGTCATGACAGATTCCGGATGAAACTGTACTCCGAAAATCGGATATTCTGTATGTTCAACAGCCATGATTTCACCATCTTCCGCCTCAGCAGTAACCCTTAAGACATCTGGTAATTTTTCTCTTACTGCTGCCAGTGAATGGTATCTTGCTGCCTGAAAGCTGTCCCCAAGTCCTTCAAAAAGAGGGCTCTTTCCAACCGTATAAATGGTCTTTTTCTTTCCATGCATCAGTTCCTTTGCATAGGAGACTTCCCCACCGAAAGCTTCACAGATTGCCTGATGTCCGAGGCAGATACCAAGGATTGGAAGTTTTCCGGCAAAGTATCGAATTGCCTCAATGCAGATTCCTGCTTCTGCCGGTCTGCCCGGTCCCGGTGAGAGAATCAGTGCTTCCGGCTTCATTTCTTCGATTTCTTTTACGCTGTATTCATCATTTCGTACAACTTTTATATCCGGTGCTACGGAACCGATCAGCTGATATACGTTGTACGAAAAGCTGTCATAATTATCAATCAGTACGATCATTCCAGTCCCTCCTGTGCTTTCTCGATTGCCAGTACAACCGCTCTCGCCTTGTTGCAGCATTCCTCGAATTCTTTTTCCGGAATACTGTCCGCCACAATTCCGGCTCCGGACCGGATACAGATCTCACCTTTTTTCTTGTATACCAGTCGTATTGCAATGCAGGTATCAAGGTTTCCGGCAAAATCCAGATAACCGATAGCTCCTCCGTAGATGCCTCGTTTACTCTGCTCCAGTTCTTCGATGATCTGGCATGCACGGAACTTCGGTGCTCCGGATAGTGTTCCTGCCGGAAGAATGGAATCAACGGCATCTATTGCATCTTTGTCCTCTCTGAGTTCACCTGCAACCGTGGAACCGATGTGCATAACCTGTGAAAAATGTTCCACAGTCATATATTTTTCTACTTCAACCGTTCCGATCTTACTGATCCTTCCTATATCATTTCGCCCAAGATCGACCAGCATATTATGCTCTGCAAGTTCCTTTTCATCTTTTAAAAGTCCGGCTTCCAGTTCCTGATCTTCTTCTCTTGTCTTACCCCTCGGTCTTGTTCCGGCAAGAGGAAATGTTGTCAGTTTTTTGTCTTCAAGCTTTACCAGTGTCTCCGGTGATGCACCTGCAAGCTCGATATCATCACTGGAAAAATAGAACATATACGGTGACGGGTTTGTCGCTCTTAAAACTCTGTAAGTATCAAATAAGCTTCCCTCTGCTTTCGCCCTCATCGGATTAGAAAGCACAACCTGAAAAATGTCACCTTCATGGATATAATGCTTTGCTTTTTCAACCATACCGCAGTATTTTTCTTTTGGGAACTGTGGTTTGATCTCAGATGCCAGCTTCAATGAAGGAAACTCCTCTTTCTCTCCATCGCGTATCAGATCTGCCATTTCCTGAAGTTTTTTTTCTGCTTTCTGATAAGACTTTTCAAGATCATCAAGCATCACTCCTGTAATCAAAAGTACCTTCTGGCGATAATGATCAAACGCAATTACCTGATCAAATAACATCAGATCCATGTCCCTGAAATCCGGATCTTCGTGCTCTCCAAGCTTTAATTTCGGCTCGCTGTATTTGATATAATCGTAAGAAAAATATCCTACCAGCCCACCGGTAAACGGAGGCATTTCTTCCATCACCGGACTTTTATATTCTTTCAAAATCTCTCTTAAAGTGTCTCCCGGATGTGCAACCTGTTTCGTAACCCCCTCATCATTGCCCACTTCTGTATGACGGATCTTCATGTATCCGTCTGTGCAGGTAATTTCCATCACCGGTTCGTATCCGAGGAAAGAATAGCGTCCCCACACTTCTGTCTGGCTGGCACTTTCCAGCAGATAACAATGTCTGCTTGCCTTCCTTAAAGTTCTCATAACTTCTACCGGTGTATATCTGTCTGCATACACTTCCCGGCAGACCGGAACTCTTTTGTACTGTCCTTTTGCTGCAATCTCTCTGATGTTTTCCAGTGTAGGATACATGTATCTTTACCTCCTCCTGATGCATTTCTTAGAATGTGTCTGATAAAGCGGAGCATTTTACGTTATTGGAATATTACAGAATAATTTCCTGTAACATAAAAAGCCCGTCCATGACAAAGATTCCTCTGTCAAGGACGAGCAATAAACTTCACCCGCGGTGCCACCTTGATTCACGAAATGACTCGTGCGCTTTGCGGAATACCTGCATATTCCCGGCAACTTACGTATGCCCTACGTCACAGAATACTAAGCTACTACCTTTCCCTGTGCCCTCAGCGGTCCATTTAGCAGCCTGCATTTCCATCCAGCTCTCACCCACCCGGATTCTCTGTGCGCGCATAACAGCTTTTATCTCCGCTTCAACGGTTTAACTTATTAAATTGAATTTTCTATAAAATAGCATGATTTTTTTTAATTGTCAATAGGGTTAGACAGATTTCACATTTTTTATTCTCAACTTTGTGATTCCCCTCTTTTAAACTTCGGAGAATATGATATAATAAGCAAAGAAAAAAAGCAGTACCATACAGGCACTGTCGTATCATAAAAAGGAGTTTATCCACTATGAAATTTATTTATCCTGCGGTTTTCCGCAAAACTGACAAAGGAACTTACCGGGGATTTTTCCCTGATCTTGAAGACTGTTACGGTGAGGGCGACACACTTGACGAGGCCATCGAAGAGGCTAATGCAGCTGCCTACAACTGGATCACACTTGAACTTGATGAAGATGACTGCCAGCTTCCGCCGGTTTCCGATGAGGATGATCTGGAACTTCAGGATGGAGATATTGTCCGGAATATCTCCGTCAATATCAGATTTTATGAGGGTTGGGATGAATGATCATTCCAACTTTTTTTGTTCAGGGAATATTTACCAGAACTACAGATACCGGTGGAACGTTGATTCGATTCCACCGGTATTTTTGTATTATGATATTTTCAGAAACATTGCCACAGCAAATTTCTACTTCTCTTTTACTGCTTTTTCTGCAGTTTTCGGAGTACCAGTATCGCCGCTGCCATCACTCCCGAAAGTACAAGGATTCCGACAAATACTTCAAGCGGTGTATTGTCTCCGGTCTTCGGACTGGATGCTGTTTTCACACTGTGTGATACAGCCGTCGTACTGCCGCCCGGTCTTCCCTGCACCGTTGTCGCTCTTTTAAGCGCTGTAGTTGATTTGGTTGTCGGTATCCGGGTAATGACCGGTGTCGCAGCAGGCTTTTTTGCAATCAGTCTTGTATTCACAAACTGAATTGCATCCGTTTTACTTCCACTTCCCTTCCTTGATGCCCAGACTTCTGATTCGAATCCTCCCTGTCCATCATTCAGGACATATACCGTCACTTCATAGGGGCTCTGGTCATATCGTATATTCTTTACGGAACCGGATTTCTGAGATATTTCATAATGATATTCCCCGGGTTCCGTATATTCGATTGCTCCAAACAACCCTCTGCCCGCTCCATTTGAGACTGTAATACAAAGTTCCGTTTCCTGTGGTATCGGTACCCCGCTTTCCTTTGCGGAAAGCACATACTCAAAAACTCTGCTG
Organism: Blautia sp. Marseille-P3087; assembly: GCF_900120195.1. Classification (GTDB taxonomy): domain Bacteria; phylum Bacillota; class Clostridia; order Lachnospirales; family Lachnospiraceae; genus Blautia_A. The sequence goes on along the minus strand of NZ_LT635539.1, from coordinate 2,735,448 downwards.
TCTGCGCTGTTCTGGTTCCTGTAAATAACCGAAACCGGAAGTGTGACCCGGCAGCTGTTTCCTCCCCTATCCGCCATCACCTGACCCGGCAAGAGCAGTATCCCGATCAGCGCCGAAATGCAGAGCAGCCTGCATAACTTTTTTATTTTTTTTATCATGTCTGATTCACCTGCTTTTCTTTTTCAAGCCGCCCAAAGAGGATCACACGGCCATTTGTTTCTGCTTCAGCACAGGTTGACAGCCCGATCAGCCGGTCCTGCCTGGTAATTCCGATGTCCCGGTACTGCACAGCTTCTTTTTGGATATATGCAAGCAGTTCTGCCATGTTTTCCTGCTTTCTGACTTCCGGCCGGTACACCAGCCTGTCATAAGCATCCGTCTGAAGACACGCATACAAAGTGATTTCAACGCTTCTTCCATCCGGATAAAAAAGCCTCCCTGTCTGATGCTTTTCAAAATAAGTCCTGTCAGTAAACCGGACCACATCCCCAAACATAGCACCATTTGCCATATGATGCCCAAAGAGCAGATTATAACAGTCGCTAAAATCTGATGTGTTTTCACTGTCCAAAAAAATGGTCCCGGACAATGAAAACTCTCCATACACACCTTTGTTTACATATTCCATATCGTCTTCGCCCTGTACGATTGGATAATCCACATGGGTGCCGTCTATCGTCAGCCATCCACGGACATCCGGATTGATTGCCAGAAGTTCATTAAGACCTGCATCATCCTCATCCACTGACACAGACGGTTTATACTTCATCAGATTCTGAGAGACAAACGCCCCCTGATACAGCATTGCCATATCCCACAGGGCATAGCCGCCGTACAAAAGCATCACAGTTGCCAGAATTGCCGCCACGAAGCTGACCAGCCAGTCACCTGTCTTTGATACAAAAACAATTATTTTCATTTTTTTCCGTAATGTCTGACGCGAAGGAACGCAAAACCAAGGATAAAGGCTGCTGCTACCATGATCGCATATGGAGCGATATCCATTACGATACCCATCGGAGGTGTTGCATCTTTTGTATTTGTATAGCTGACATTCGTATCTGCCGTAATTGTTCCGGTAGCCGTACCATCTTTAGAAGAACCTGCATTTGCAATGCTGGTTGTATAACCATTCGCATTTGCCTCAACCTCTGTAATAGTATAAGAATCATTTGCAGAAAGGCCATAGATTGTAACACTGTCGCCTGATTTCAGTGTGATTGCTGTACTGCTTCCATTCCACTGTTCAATTGCTGTTTCACCATTTTTTGTAACATAATATACTTCATCGTTATTGCTGCTGTTTATTGCAATATTAAACGCAAATTCTTTTGACAGATTACCAAGCTTCCCGGTTACTGTCTTTGATACCGTCAGATCCTGTATCTGACCTTCTGCATGATTATATGTGTTCGTAAAATTTGCTTCCGACAGTTTGTCTCCGGTTGCCTCATCAAAGAAGCGGTAGTCAAAAGAGTCATCTGAATATTTGTAGATATCCAGAATCTTTTTTTCTGTAGAATAAGCAATGCCTTCAAATCCACTTGTCGAAGTCTCTTTAATCACATAACGGTAAATTCCCGGTTCAACGAACGATGATGCATTGACCATAAGTGCTGTATCCTTCGTTTCCTGTTTACTCCCGATATCACTTTTTGCAGATGAAAAACCAATGCTTCCTGTTGTAGATCCATTCGCAAAAGTTACACCGCCTGCAGGGCCGACTTCTACTTTATTGTCCGGATCCGCAACTCCCGGAGCAATCTCAAAACCAAAAGTTGTATTCGGTATATATGAATTTTCATATTTTTCCAGTGTTTTTGAAATTTTAAGTCCGTCAACACCTTTGCCGATTGGACTGGTTGCTGCTATGACCGGCACAGCCATTACCGTCATCATTGCACCAGCTATTACAACAGCTGCCATTTTTTTCATAAATTTCGCTTTGCTTATCATACTTACTTCCTCCTTAAATCTTTTTACTGCTACATCTCTGCCATCCTCTGCGGAACTTCTTCCAGATACCTGTTTTTTTCTTCCATGTCTGTCTTCAGCTCTTCCAGGAACTGACGGATATACAGAATCTCATCATTCCTATTCAGTCCTTCCGCCTGTTCTTTTTCATAGATTTTCAGACTTTCAAGAAGTGTCCCGCATACATTGTGGATTGCCTCCCCGTTTCCGTTAAAGCCACGGTACAATCTCCGTATCGCCTCATTTTCCGACATCTGAAATGCTGTCGCATAAAGTTTATGGAGCATATAGGTTCTGCGCCCACCCTCTTTCCAGAGTGCAATGTAACGTGTCCCTTTTTTCGTACGTGAAGACACAACTACATGCGTAGAAACCTTTCTCCCGTCAATTCCCGTGCCGTCTACTCTGCGGACAACTGCATTTTCGTTTATCTCATATAGTCCTTCATATCCTTTTATATCCCGCCACATACTCTCACCTTATCCTGTCTGTAATCTTTTTTACTGCTCCGTCACTCATCCATCAGATACCCGAACGGCGTACTATGGTAATGACTTTTCCTTTTATTTCACTTGTATCCACTACCCCAAAAGACCTGCTGTCCTTTGCTCCTTCCCTGTTGTCACAGAGAATAAAATACTGATCCTCTTTCAGCGCCAGAGGATATTCCACCTCTGAATCATATGCCGGTGTCGTATAAAAAATATTGTCTTCCATCACCGTGCTTTTATTGACCATTAAATCTGACTCATCCGTGATCTCCACAACATCTCCGGGCACTGCCACGATCCGTCCGGTATACTGTATACCTTCCTTTTGGAATACCACAACATCATCACTTTTCAGATTTTTGTCCAGTCTGTAATAAAGCATCAGATCACCCGCACATACCGCCGGCTGCATATCTGCATTTGCCATAGGCGTTAGCCCAAAGACCACTCCAAAAAGAATCCCGATAACCGTGATCAGCAAAAACAGCCTGACCAGAAAATTACGAAGTGCTCTCATATTTCTCTCCGATTTTTATCTTTTCCGCCGTGCCGGCTTCAGAAGAAGTCCGGCCACGCCGATTCCTGCAAGTGACATCACAGCAAACGGAAGTGGCTCATCTGTGATACCCATCGGAGCCGGTGTTTCTTCTTTCCACTGCGCATAAAGCACGTTGCTATCTTCATCCAATGTATCGATTCGGATCACATCACCTTTCTTCAGAAGGACTCCATCGCTTCCGTCCGCAGAAGTGCTCCAGCCGGCGAAGTAAAATCCGCTCATCTTTACATCAACACAATCGTTATTGATTGTATAGTTCTCATTCGGATTTTCGATTTCCACAACATCGTCTGCTTTTTTCTCTCCATTTACCATACCGCCGTTATAATTATAGGTAAGAGTTGTTTTCCTTTTTTGTGTCCATTTTGCATAAAGGATCACATCCTCTTCCGGCATCACAAATTCATTCCCCGGGTAATAATCCATACCGGTACCATCTGCCTCTGTATTCCAGCAGAGAAATCCTTTTGAGTTTTCCGGCACCGCCCAGTCTTTCGGGACTCCCGCCATCTTTGCTTTGGCACCGCCCGCATAACGTCTGGTATCAAGCAATGTCGGAGTATTTATTTCTCCGTTATTTGCATCATAAGTAAGTGTGTAACTGCCTTCATTTGCCCACTGCGCATACAACGTAAGATCTTTCGTGAGAATCTGGTCAAAGTTAAACGGCTGCGTTCCTGCTTCATCCATTGTCCATCCGACAAACCTGTAGTGTGTCCTCTCCGGATCTTCCGGCTTCCGTGCCACATGATTTGCTTCAAACTGTTGTTCCGGAATCTGTGTTGCATTCTCCCCGGTCACAAACGTAACTATGATCGTCTTTGCTCTCCACTGTGCATAAAGTGCCAGATTAGATGCCGGCATTTTTGCATTATCAAAAGAAAATTCAGAACCCTCTTCACATCCCGGAGTTGTATACCATCCTGCAAATTCCGTCATATATTCCGGAAGTGAATCCGGCGGCTGCGGTGTCCAATTCTGATTGGAAATATCCTTCTCGAAACGAATAAATTGAACTGTTTTTACCGGTTTCTGACTGACATTGTAAAATTGGAGGTCATATGTTTTTCGTGTGTAATAAAAATTATACGTTTGGTCTGCATTTTCCCGTCCACCATCGGTCACTTCCTGCTTCTCATAGTCATATCCCGTAATATTTTTGGGATTAAAAGATCCTGCCGCATATACAAACTGACTGTAATCTGTTAATTCTGTATATTCATCATTGTCTACGTTCTGTCCCCAATAACGTACATCCAATTTATACAGATTCGATTGCCAGTCTGCTGTATAATTCTGTATTTCATTGTCTTTATCTGTCCTTATTAAGTCCTCTGTAACTGTCTGTCGCTTTGAAGTTTTAAGTATTTCTGTGTTTTTTCCGCCTTTCCATCCATTAAAATACCAGTTCCATCCCCAACCACTGTTATTGTACTGTACCTCATTTCCGGCCGGCCATCTGTCTGCGATCGCTTCACCGTATTTTGCGGTAAACGAATAATTACTTCCTGTATATGTCTTTCCTCCGATCTGAATACTTCCATTTCCGTCATTCAGATGGAATTTAAAAACATAAGAATTTCTCGCATACCGTACATTCAGTACCGTAGACCCGTCACCTGCGATCGTCACATCTTTCGATGCCTTTGAATCATAATGAAAGCAGGAATACCTTGTGGCATTTCCATAAATATCTGCTTTCACAGTACTTCCAGTCGCACCGCTTGCCGACTCCTGACTGACATAATCATATACACCTGTCGTCAACGTTTCTTTCCAGTACACAACCTTGTAGCCGGCAGTTCCTTCTCTCCATTTCGCATACAAAATAAGATCTGTTTCTACCGTCTGTCCAAATGTGTATGCCTGACTGCAATCCTCATCGGTGAACCATCCGTCAAATATATATCCGGCTTTCACAGGATCAGAAGGCTTCTGTGAGTTCTCACCATAGTAAACCAGCTGCGGATCTACTGCCGTTCCACCATTTGATACAAAGCGTATCCAGCTTGCTTTTTTTACTACCGGATAAAGGATAAAATCACCGTCTGCGCTGCTGATCGTATATTCACTGTCCGGTTGATTGGACTCTGCGTTCCCGGACCAGCCGACAAATACATATCCCACCTCTGCTTTGTATCCATAATTTTCTGAAACAGGTATAATTTTTTCACCATCTGCCAATGCTTCAGTATGAAGGATTCTACCATGCTCTCCATTATCTGTTTTGTAATAGACATAATGTACATTACTGAACTTTGCAAAAAGATCGAGTTCCACATTTTCTGTGAGATTACCGTCCTGTTTTCCGGCAATCTGTGCACCTGTTTTCAAAAAATCCTCTGCTGTAAATTCCGTTCCGTCTTCCCGAAACCACCCCAGGAATTTTTTCTTATCTGCATTTTCACCGGATGCCGCCGGTGTCTGCGGTTTTACCAGAATTTCATTTTCAGAAAGAATCTGGGTATTAATCGGATCTTCTGATTTATCTTCTGTTCTATAAAAACGGCAGGTTACCGTAAAGTGTGTTTCCGGATCAATAAGGATTGTCTGTACGCTGACTGAACCCGCTTCATCCGAACTCATCTCTGCATTCCCGGATACCTCTGTCGAATCAGCCGTTTCCTGCTTCGTTACCATCCCCCGATGCTCGTCCGCATCTGTGTCCTGCATCTGCGTCGTCTCTGACACTGGAGTTTCTTCCTGCGTTTCTTCTTTCGTAACTTCTTCCTGTGCCGCTTCTTTCGACTCCTGCGGCCCCTCTTCTGCCGTCTGTTCATCTTCAGGGAGTGCCGTCTCATCAGATTGAACAGCCACCTCTGCTTCATCGTCAGTAACATCCGGACTCTGTGCAAAAATCTGCGGATCTGTCTGGCAGATGAAGGATAAGACTACAGCCAACGTCAACAGGAATGTCATTATCTTTCTTATTCCTTTTAACATTCCGTTTTTCTCCCTTCCTCCTTTTTCATATTTGTCACAGTTTTTATGTCTTTCTGTTTCAGCATTACCCCGTTTTCTGTGACACTTATAGTTTATCAGCGAGCAATTGAGTATACAACTTCCAGAATTGCAGCCTACAGCGTCATTTTTGCATATATTATTCGTGTTTTTCATATAAAGTTCGACATTCATTCTTCGGTCTTTCCGGATTTTTCAGAAATTATTTTCACTGTTTTTCAATAAATACAGGACTTTTCGGGCATCTCATGCTATGCTTATATCAACGAATAATCTATGAGGAGTTTTCTTATATGTCTGCTTTTTCCGACACACTCAGTCAATTTATCGATGACAAAAAAATCAAAGTCTATTCCATGGCCAAATACTGTGATACAGACCGTTCAACTATGTACAAATTTATCAGTGGAAAGCGTAATCCTCCGTCTGATGAAATCATAAAAAAAATGGCGCAGTTTATGCACCTCTCTCCGATGGAATGGCAAAAGTTTAAAGAAAGCTGGGATGTCGCCAGAATCGGCGCAGATGCGTATTATAAAAGAAAAAGTGTGGAAAGTTTTATCTGCAATTTTCCGGATCAGCCTTCTGCAGAATTCTGCGGCTGTTCTTTTACTCCGGATCTTACTTATGCAGAAAACCGGTCCGACTGTATTTCACTGACTTCTCTGCAGCATATAAACTATTATGTCCACCAGATGATTCTTTCGGAAGCAGACCGTGATTCCGGTGAGATCAGTCTCTTTTTGCAGCCGGACTACAAATTCCTGTTCAATCTTCTTGCAAGCCTGAATCCTTCCGATTCGCTGAAGATCAGCCAGATTGTATGCATTGGAACCGAGACAACCTTTACAGATGATCATCAGCTCATCAACCTGAAATACCTGCACAGCGTATTCCCGCTTTATATGGCAGGGCATGACTACTCACTGTACTATTATTATGACAATATTGAATCACATTACCAGAGCTTTAATCTTTATCCGTGCATGATTCTTACTTCAGATAAAGCGCTTCTGTGCAGTTCAGACTATCAGACCGGCATCTTTTTCCGCTCCGGAGAAGTACTGCGTATGCTTAAAAATCTGTACATATCCTATCAGGAACAGTGTACACTGTTCTTCACTCCTGCTCCGCTTACTCCGGAAAATCATGCCGTTGTAATCGGCAACATGTTTGATTCCGATTTCGCCGAAAATGACCTGCTCGGCATCCAGCCGGAATCCTGTCTGACACCATTTTTTACCGGTACTCTGCTGCGTGAGATGTTTAACCACGATCTCCCGAATGCAGATGCGATCCTTGTCATGGCTGAACAGGCATTTCAGATGAGTATGGACAAAATAAAAAATCAGCAGTTTTTTATCTATTCTACATATGAGGGACTTCTGCAGTTTGTACGTTCCGGACGCACAGATGAGATTCCGGAGATTTTTTATCATCCACTGACTACTAGACAGCGCATACAGGTTCTGGAAGGTGTATGTGCATGCTGCGAATCCGGTGCGTACCGTTTTCTTCAGAAACCACTGAATCATCTCCCGGGAAATCTTCATTTCTGCATCCGCGGAAATTCCGGCACAATGATCTTCAAAAACAATGCCGGTGAAATTTTTGTACTGAACATCGAAGAGACAAAGCTGGTAGAAATTTTCCGTGACTATCTGGAAAATATGGAAGAAAGCTGTTTTTACAGCAAAGAAGAAAGTGTTGCCATGATTCGGCAGATCATTGATTATCTGAAAAAGGAAAGAACCGAAACAGAATGATCTTCTGTTATTTACATAAAAACACCCTGATGTATACTGAAATGCTCAGTGCTCATCAGGGTATTTCTGTTTTTCGTTTTCATACTCGCCGGATCATTTAACTGTTTGCAGTATATAACATTTCCGACAGATAAAACAATATGTGGCAGAATTTGTGGGCAGGATTTTTTGTCTTTTCTGACAAAATCGTCCATCTTGGTCTGACCGGTTTGTATTTTGGTTTTTATATACTGCGAAATTTATGATTGACATCTTTTTTTCTGTGTGTTAATATAATCCACGCAAAATTGAATATGGTCTAATTGGAAACGCACATTCTCTTTGAATGATTAACGAACAACACATGCTCACGTAACTTACTATGAACAGTAGTGTATCAATTTAATCATTTTAAGGAGGTTTTTTATGCCTAAAAACAAATTTCAGGAAGTTATTTTTACGATCATTATGGTATTTTTTATGGTTTATGCGATGATCTGTTACAACATCTCTCTCAACATCGGCGGAATGTCAAATGAAGTTTTTCTCTCCGCATTTCATGAACTTGTGATCATGGGCCCGATTGCTTTCATCCTTGATTTCTTTATTGTATCCAAGCTTGCTTTCATGTGCGCTGCACGTATGGTTGATTTCAGAAACAGCCATCCGTTCAGCAAGATCCTTGCAATCTCCGTGGCATCTGTTGCTTTTATGTGTCCGCTTATGAGCCTTGCCGCAACAATCCTGTTTAAAAATGCCGGCAGCCAGTTCGTCGCTGTATGGCTTCAGACAACCGCAATGAATTTCCCAATGGCATTCTTCTGGCAGCTGATCTATGCAGGTCCGATCGTACGCTTTATTTTCAGACATATTTTCAGAGAAAATGAAGCTGTACAGGCTGTCTCTGCATCTGCTGAATAAATCTGATATAAAGTATTTCAATACAGTGAACTTGCCACTGGCAACTTCTCTTGCATACTTTGGCATAAAAAATCTGGTCTGTGGAGATCTTAGAAGACTCTCTGCATGACCAGATTTTTGTTTTCTTTGATTTCTAATTCAGAAGACCTGGAGTCGAAATCTTCTCTTATTACAGAAGATATACAGGAAGATCTTCATTGATATGAACCGGTCCTGCAACAGTTTCCGGCTCTGCATTTTTTACAAAAGCTGCCTGAAGTTCTTCAGAATTCTGTGGTGTAAGAACGGATGTCTTCACAGTTTTCTTTCTTGTCGTTGTCTTCTTTGTGGTTGTTGTTTTTTTCGCAGTTGTTGTCTTTTTGGCTGCGGTTCTCTTTGCAGGAGCTTTCTTTGCTGCCGGTGCTTTCGCTGCCTCTGCTTTTGCCGGAGCTTTTACTTCTTCTGCCGTTTTTGCTTCTGCTTTTACTTCTGTTGTTTTTGCATCTGCATTTGCTGCACGCAGGATGCTGTCTTTACCTACTGACACGATTCATGACCTCCTCTGCCAATTCCATATATTCTTTCGCACTTCTGCTGGATTTCTTATATTCAACTACCGGAACACTGTTATCCTGGGACCATTCTACGGAACTGTCTACGCGGATCACATGTTCAAATACATAAATACTTTCCAGCTCATGCAGGGTTTCCATCGTCTGTTTGAAGTAATTTTTACGGGTATCGACCTTCGTAACAGCAATTCCGGCAACCTCAAGTTCCGGTGAAATCTGCTTTACTTCATTCAGAAACTCAAACATATTTGCCAGACCAAACATTCCCCACGGGCTTGCTTCCACAGGAATGATCACCTTGTCCGATGCACACAGGATATTCATTACCCAGCCGCCAAGTGTCGGTGGTGCATCGATCAGGATGTAGTCATAAACTTCGGAATCTTTGATCTTCTGCAGGCATTTTCGCAGGATAAATTCTCTCTGCCACTTTGTAAAAAGCTCATATTCGATTGAACTCATCAGTGTGGAAGATGGAACCAGATCCAGATTTTCGTACGGTGTATGCACGATATAATCTGTCAGATCCGCCTGTTTCCCAATTGCATAATAGAGATTATTTTCTCCCTGTGCATGTTCAAGTACCCAGTCCTCCGGAAAGAATGCCAGCGACAGATTCAACTGCATATCTCCATCCACCAGAAGTACTTTTTTGCCGGCACGCGCCATCGCCGCACCGAGGTTCGAACAGGTTGTAGATTTACCACTGCCGCCTTTGTTATTGGTAAAACAGATCGTCACGGTCTTTCCCATCGGAATCCCTCCATAAAAAATGTCATTTCATATGTCACATTATAAGGGATTCTGTCGAAATTGGCAATGCTTATTGCTTATTATTTTAGCAGGTAACGTTGTTTGTTATTGTTGTTTCAGTCCAGAATTTTTCCGTCAACGGAGATTGTAACAACCTGCCACGGAATGAATTTTCCGCTGTTCTGGAGAGCTTTTTTTGCTGCCATTTCCAGACCGCCGCAACACGGAACTTCCATGCGAACAACTGTCACGCTGCTGATGTTGTTGCTTCGGATGATCTCCTCCAGTTTTTCACTGTAATCCACGCTGTCAAGCTTCGGACAGCCAACTAAAACAACCTTTCCTCTGATAAAATCCTGATGAAAATTTGCATAGGCATAGGCAGTACAGTCCGCCGCGATAAGCAATTTTGCCCTTTCAAAATACGGAGCCTGTGTCGGCACAAGCTTGATCTGTACCGGCCACTGCTGAAGCTGAGACTCCATCTTTGCTGTTGCCGGAGCTTCAGTTGCCTCGCGTTTCATCTGACGCATACGGCTTCCCGGACAGCCCCCTTTTAAATGATGTGCAGCTTTGTTTTGTGCTTCTTTTTTGCGCTGATTTGCAAGTACGGCTTCTTCATCATAAGCTGCCGCTTCTCTCTCTACGAAGGTGATCGCGCCGGTCGGGCAAGACGGCAGACAGTCCCCAAGTCCGTCGCAGTAATCGTCACGCAGAAGCTTCGCCTTACCGTCAACCATTCCGATTGCGCTTTCGTGGCAGGCGGCCGCACACGCTCCACACCCGTTGCATTTTTCTTCGTCTATGTGAATAATTCTTCTGATCATAAAATATCCTCCTGTTTTTGTTATTTTTTGGTTTCTTCTTACTCTTTTTCTTTTTGTGCCTTGACCTTACACCCAAAGAATACTAAACTAACAAGGAAAAATCCGTGGTTATAACCACAAAATAAGCAAAAACGGAGAATTTTTATGGATTATGAACTGATTTCCCGCACAGCACTGTTTCAGGGGTGCTCCCCCTCCGCGACGGAAAACCTTCTGTACGGACTGAAAACTTTTACAAAAAAATATAAAAAAGGAGCCCCGGTTTATCTTGCCGGAACTCCTGTCACTGATGTAGGAATCGTATTATACGGTACTGTCCAGATTGAAAACAATGACCTGTGGGGCAACAAAAATATCATAAGTCTTGCACGCGCCGGGGAAGTATTTGCAGAAGCTTACGCCTGTATTCCCGACGAACCGATGATGGTTGATGTCATCGCTATGGAAGAAGCAGAAATCCTTTTTCTGAATGTAGCGGAACTTTTCAGGCTTGCAGCCGCCGGAAAAGGCGAATATTCGCATCTGATCCACAATATGACGATGATCAGCGCACGCAAAAACCTGCTGCTGTCGCGCCGCATCCTGCACACCTCTTCCAAGAAGATCCGCGATCGTCTGCTCTCCTATCTTTCCTATCAGGCAGGACTGCAGAAAAGCCGTTACATCGACATTCCGCTGAACCGCCAGCAGCTTGCAGATTACCTCAGTCTGGATCGCAGCGCTCTGTCAAAGGAACTCGGTAAAATGAAAAAAGAAGGGCTTCTGGACTATCACAAAAATAGTTTTGTATTAAAAGATATCGACTAGATTGTACTTGCTTTTATCGCGTTTTGCCGTGTTTGATACGATAGCTTTATCAGAATTCAAACGCCTGTTTGATGCTGTCATAATGAAGGAATTTATCCTCTGCGGCAAAGGCTTTGATCTCATCCAGAGTTGCAAACATGTGGCCATCTGTCTCTGCTTCCTGCAGATGCAGATCTTCATCTTTAACATCCATAATAAAGCGGTATACATCGACAAAATAGTTGTCACCTTCGCCCGGATTTTCACGCTTATAAGTAAACAAATAACCGCCGTCGGCATCCCGTGCATCAAGCCCGGTCTCTTCTTTTACTTCACGAAGTACTGCCTCGAGGGACTCTTCACCTGCCTGTGCAGCTCCGCCGGAAACCTCCCAGCATCCCGGTGCCCATGCTTTCGTCATGACTCGTTTCGTAATCAGAAATTTGTGATCCGGACGCGCTACCACACCAAGTACCGTCAAGTGGTATTCCCCATCCTTCAGGCACCAGTCGTTCCGTTTCATTGTACGGCCCGTCGGCTTCTTATCTCTATCATAAATGTCCCAATATTCCATTTTTTTGTCTCCCTGTTGAATTTTGTATTGAATTTCCTGTTAAACTTTGTATTGAATTTTTTTATTGTATTTCTGGCGAATTTCCCAGTCATGCTTCTGGTGTTTATCATAGCATCCCAGGGAGAGGATTGCAAATGGGAGTTCCAAGGATGGAATCTGTGACACGGGCATCAAATTTGGTAATTAATCCTGCTGCCCGGTTCCTCTGCAATGATTACATAGAACATATCCTGATACATGTCCACTTCCGCTGCAGCTGCCACACATTGTATATCCGACGACCCAGCCCATTATCATGTCGTAGTACAAACAAGACATATATTGCTGACCGCTTCCACCACAAATGCCACAGATTCCTGCATTAGAAACATAAATTTGTCCAGCTCCTTTGCAGACTTTACAGATTAATTTTTTCTTTCCGATCTTAGCAACAATTTTTACCTGACCGGCTTTCGTAATACCATCAAAATGTTGTTTTTTTAGCCGTTCTGTCTAATAGACACTTAAATAGCCCGGATGGTTTTAATTTTTAAAAAATTTTTTTTATTTCTACAAATACTATACTTTATATTGCAACGATGCTCGTAGAACCCAGGTTTCCTATGATGCTTTCCTTTTTTTCCTGTTTTCCTGTAATAAAACAGGAACCATCTTATAGACAGCTCCTGTTTTATAGTCAATATTCTATTTCATTTCTTCTTTTAATTTCAATACATCTTCTAACGGTATTCCAATCTTTTCGGCAATCAGTTCATCATTTAATATTCCGAGAAGATTTTTGGCTGATTCCAATTTAACCTTTTTTTCGGCTTCTTTATATAGCATTTTTCCCAACTCTGTCATTCGCATTTCACTCCTTACTTCGTCCAGATCAATTTTCTCTAAAAATTTGTCAGCCATTGTGTATATCACTGCCTCCAATCTTCGGACATCCTCCTCCGAAATATCTTTTGCTTTTTCTATTATTCTGAACGCACCTGTAATACGCTCTTTCTGCGCTGATTCTCCACCCATTAACGGCATCAGAACCAGTCTGATTAATTCTTCTTTTGTTATTTTTTCGTTTTCGTCTATTTTGTGCCTCAGTTCAATCAAAAACTCATCTGCATTCCAATCTGCCATAATAATCGGCATTATTCGATATGTATTCAGTCCCTCCGTAAATTCTGTCACCGGATTTTTAATTTTCCCAGAAAACAGCACACATGTAGTTACCGAAACATTGTACTGATAACTGATTACCGCCTCATACGAACGAAATCTTTTCAAATCTTTAATGCCTTTACTACTGCTCTGAAACTCGAAATGTTTCCAGCTTCCATCTTCCATAATCAGGTTATTGTCCTGAAAATACTTATGAAATTCCAATATAGTAGATTCAGTAGGTGCGATTCCAATAACTTTCTCATGGATTCCTAAATATGGCAATAATTCATTAGCAAAAAACTGCATCATACTCTTCATGATTGCATCTTCGTGCTGATATACTGAAGATTTTTCTTCTTTTGTAACACTGATTTCTTCTTTCATTTGAATCCTTTCTGCAAAAAAGTATTCAAAAAAATCACCTAATTACAATATATCAAAAAAAAATACTACAGACAACATACTTTTCTGCTGTTTATATGATTTCTATGTTGGTATTTTCTCTGAAATCGAGATAAGAATATTCATTAGAAAATAATAGATATAACAAATTGTAATCGACAATTTCCCTGCAACTGTCTGTATATTACATAATGTAAAAGAAAAAACGCGCAGTGTCAACAAAAAATGTTCGACAAATTATTCTTAACTTTCATTTATTTCTATCCCTGAAATCATTTGACATTCTTTACTACTTTCGCTACTATTATTTCATAAAATATGGCATCTTAAATAGATAATATTACTCAGTTATCATCAGCATACATGAGGGGAAATTGATATGAATTTTAAGAATCTGGCAGAACAAAACGAGAACTGGATCATCGAGCAGAGGCGTTATTTTCATGCACATCCAGAGCTTTCTTTTGAGGAAAAAAACACCACCGGGCAGATTGGAAAACTTCTTGAAGAAATGGGGCTGACTCCTCACTATTATCCGGATTATAACGGTCTCTGGGCGATGATCGAGGGATGCAAAGCTACCCCTGAGAGCAAGACAGTCGCTCTTCGTGCAGATATCGATGCACTTCCCGTTGATGAACACACCGGACTTGCTTTTTGCAGTCAGAATCCAGGTGTCATGCACGCCTGTGGACACGACTGCCATATTGCCATGCTTCTGGGCGGAATCCGTATGCTGATGGCAAAAAAAGAAGACCTGAAAGGAAATGTAAAGATCATCTTTCAGGCTGCAGAAGAATCCTGCCACGGTGCACAGTACTATGTCGAGCATGGTTTTCTGGACGATGTAGATGCCATTTACGGCACACATATCTGGGGAGATCTGGATGCACCTTATATGAATTTTGAATCTGGCCCACGTATGGCCAGCTGTGACAATTTCCGAATTGAAATCGAGGGTGTTTCCTCTCATGGTTCCACCCCGCATCAGGGTGCTGATGCGATTCTGACTGCCGCTTATATCATCACAGAAATTCAGGCAATCGTTTCCCGTATGAATGATCCTCTGAATCCACTGGTTGTCACCGTCGGTAAGATAGAAGGCGGACAGCGCTTTAATATTCTTGCTGATAAGGTCGTTCTGGAGGGAACTACGCGTACCCATTCCCCTGAAATGCGCAAAAAAACAGAGCCTCTGCTCCGCAGAATCGCTGAAAATACAGCTGCTTCCATGGGAGCAAAGGCTACTCTGACTTTTGAATATTTTCCGGCTCCGATCATCAATGAGCATGAAGATCTGGTACTGATTGCAAAAAATGCCGCTGCCAAAGTGTACGGTACTGACTGTCTGAAATCATTCCCGAAAATGATGATCAGTGAAGACTTCGCCTACTATATGGAAAAAGTTCCGGGTGTCTTCGGGCTGGTCGGAAGCCAGAATAAATCTCTTGGCATCACCGCCAAAAACCACAACGATCACTATACCGTAGATGAAAGCGTCTTAAAACGCGGAGCTGCGATGTACGCACAGTTTGCGTACGATTTTCTGGAAGAAAAATCAACATGAATGCTTCACCGGCATCATGATATCCATTAAACATCACTTCAACTTTTGGTCAGATTCCATTCGTGCCCTCTCCACTTATATAATACTGAACATTTGCGACCTGTCCGGCACCTACTTTGAATCAGCGGACGCGCCACCGGGCGCACCGCAAAAAAGGCTGCCGCACTAGTACGACAGCCTTGCTATACTTCTGCAGTGTTAAATAATTACGCAGAAATCTCATCGATCAGTTTCAGTTCTTCTTCTGTAAACGGTGCACAGCTGATTGCTTTTACATTGTCAAGAATCTGCTGCGGTTTTGATGCACCGATCAGTACACTTGTAACTTCGTCGTGATGAAGCAGCCATCCGAGTGCCATGTCGGCAAGTTTCTCGCCTCGCTGTGCTGCCAGATCATTCAGCTTACGAATCTGATCCAGCCTGTGTTCATCCAGTGTACTTTCTTTTAAAAATCTTCCATCTGTACGGATTCGGCTGTCTTCCGGAATACCGTGAAGATAGCGGTCCGTCAGCTGGCCCTGTGCAAGAGGACTGAATGTGATCAGACCTTTTTTCAGTTTGCCCGCCATATCTTTTAATCCATTTTTTTCTACAGCTCTGTCAAAAATAGAATAGCGGTTCTGGTTAATTACAAACGGACAATGCAGCTCTTTGAGGATTGCAGCTGCTTTTTCCAGGGTAGGCCCGTCATAATTGGAAAGACCGACATAGATTGCTTTTCCTCTCTGTACTGCGCTTGCCAGCGCTCCCATTGTCTCTTCAAGAGGAGTTTCCGGATCCATTCTGTGATGATAAAAAATATCGACGTATTCCAGTCCCATTCGTTTCAGGCTCTGATCAAGACTTGCAAGAAGATATTTGCGGCTTCCCCAGTTCCCGTAAGGACCCTCCCACATATCATATCCTGCTTTTGTTGTAATGATCAGCTCATCTCGGTAAACTCCAAGATCCTCTTTCAGAATACGGCCGAAGTTTTTCTCGGCACTTCCCGGCTCCGGTCCGTAATTATTTGCAAGGTCAAACTGTGTGATACCATTGTCAAATGCAGTGAAACAAAGCTTTTTCATATTCTCATAATTTGCTGTATCACCAAAATTGTGCCACAGTCCCAGAGACACCTTCGGAAGCATTAAGCCGCTGTCTCCGCAGCGCTTACACTCCATCTGTGTATATCGTTCTTTTGCTGCTGTATACATTTCCTTCACCCTCCAAAATGATATTCAAATTCCTTCTATAGAAGATTATCCGTTCAAATATTTCGAAAGTCAAGAAATTTTGTAAGGCTTTTACTTTTCCGAAAATGGAATAGCCATTCGATTTATTTGTTGCTATAATCAAGATACATAAAAACACGAAATGGAAATACTATAGAGGAGTGACAGATCATGGCATCAGAACGTACTGATGAATTATATAAAATTTTACTCAGCAAAGGATATCCCAAAGAACTTTGTGCAGAGATTGCATACAAAAATATGAATACAGATTATACTGCCACCCGGATGCTCGGATATCTCTATCGAATAAGCAATCCGCGGATTGAAGACCTCATAGATGAAATGCTTGCGATCTTAAGTGACCGAAATGCGATCATTCAGAAAAAAGAAGTGGAACAGGCCCAGAGCGTGATCAATGACGTGTATCAGAATGGGCTCTAAAACTGATTTAGAAAGGTAGAAAAATGGCACAGATTATATTAACTTTCGGACTCGAAACAGAAAAACTCAGAGCGGTTCGCAGTACTGCCCTGAAAAACGGAATGCAGGTAAAAGAAATTTCCCGGATAAATTATGGGCAGAAGCTTGGCTTTCTTGCCGGAATCCAGGGCTTTCACAAAGAAAAAACAAATTATATCGGCCCGGATTTCCCACTCGGAATGATGGTATTCTCCGGGACCGACTCCACGCAGATGGATGCCTTTCTCGCCGACTATAAGCAGACCGGCGCAGCATCTATTCCGTTAAAAGCTATCATTACCCCACACAATATCTTCTGGACTGCAGAAGCATTGTATAAAGAATTATGGAAAGAACATCTGCATTTTATTTAGTTTTACTGTATCGGTTCAAAATCCACAGCTCCATGCTTGCACAGCGGGCAAATGATGTCTTCCGGAAGTTCATCGCCTTCGTAGACATAGCCGCAGACTTTGCAGACAAAACCTTTTTTACCTTCTGTTTCCGGCTTCGGTTTTACATTCTGCTGGTAATAAGTGTAAGTCATGGTATCCTGATCACTCATAACACGGGCTTCTGTAACGCTACAGATGAACATTCCATGCGTATCAAGGTCGACATACTGTTCTACTTTCAGTGACATGAATGCATTGATATATTTATCCAGAAATACAAGTCCGTTTCCGGAACGGTTGATCTTCTGTCCTGCAAATTTGTCGACAGTTCTTCCTGACTGGAAGCCAAACTGCTGAAAAACAGAGAACGGTGCATCTACGGACAGGCAGTTTACATTGAGAACACCTGTCTGCCGGATTACATGATGAGAATAATTTGCCTTGTTGATATTTACAGCTACGCGATATGGATTGTCCGTCAGCTGCGTAACTGTATTTACAATAAGACCGTTATCTTTTCTTCCATCGTTGGAGGTAACTACATAAAGGCCATAACCGATGCGGAAAAGCGCAGTCATGTCATTTTTGTTTGCAAGAGTATCATCTTTTGCAATATATTCTTTGCAGAGTTCATCTGTCATATCATCGATCTGTTTACGGTTTTCTTCCTTTACAGCAGACCAGATGTGTACAGAGTTTTTCAGCCAGTCGATTTTTTTGCACTTAGACATCATTTCTTTCATAATTTTTGCTGCCAGAGGTGCCCATGAACCATTTTCAATGAGGCCGACGGTACGATTCTGGTAATTGTGTTCTACCAGTCGGGTAATAAAATCATTCATAAACGGATAGATACCTGCATTGTAAGTTGTGGTTGCCAGGATCAGTTTTGAATAGCGGAAAGCATCACTCAATGCCTGGGACATATCATCTCTTGCAAGATCATAAACCAGAACCCTTGGACATCCTTTTGCTTTTAATTTTTCAGCAAGAAGAGAAACTGCCATTCTGGTGTGTCCATATACGGAAGTATAGGCAATCACAATTCCGTCATCTTCCGGCATATAGGAAGACCATGTATCATAAAGCCCGATATAATGTCCGAGATCTTCTGTAAGAACAGGTCCATGAAGCGGACAGATTTTCTGAATATCGAGAGTGGCCGCTACTTTGAGAAGTTTCTGTACCTGTGCACCGTATTTTCCTACGATACCGATAAAATATCTTCTTGCCTCGTCATCCCATGGTTCTTCCACATCCAGCGCTCCGAACTTTCCAAAGCCATCTGCGGAAAAAAGAACCTTTTCTGTGCTGTCATAAGTAACCATAACTTCCGGCCAGTGAACCATCGGTGCAAATACGAAAGTAAGCTGATGATATCCGAGAGAAAGTGTACTGCCGTTTTCCGCTTCTATTTTCTTTCCTTCCAGATCCAGTTCAAAAAAGTTTCGGATCATGCCAAACGCTTTACCTGTAGCAACTACTGTAGTATCCGGATATACTTTCAGGAAATTTGCAACATTGGCTGCATGATCAGGTTCCATGTGCTGTACAATCAGATAATCCGGTTTACGGCCATCCAGAACCTGCTGGATATTGTCAAGCCACTGGTGAGTAAAATCTGCATCTACAGTATCCATAACCGCAATTTTTTCGTCCAGGATCACATAAGAATTATAAGACATTCCACCCGGGACTTTGTACTGCCCTTCAAAAAGATCAATGCGGTGATCGTTTACACCTACGTATTTGATGGTATCTGTGATTTTCATATAATTTCCTCCGTTTCTCTTAGATTGAATAATTAAGTTTCCGTTTTTTCTGTTTACTTGTGCTGGTTTAGTTTTATTGTTTTACTTTTATTTGTTTTATAGTCTTTGTTTCCTGTATTCTGTAACTTTGTTGCAATTCATAACTTTGTTAAAAGAATAACAGAATGGCGCAGGAATTTCTGTTGCAAAAGTCACAAATTAATGATCTGCCTGAAAAAATATGTTATAATCTGGAAAAAGGGGGAAACATGATGGAAAAACATATTACACTTTTTACGGATATTCTTCCTGAAGAGCAGGAACGAATGCGCGTCTGTTTTCATGCAAGAGAAGATATTTTCCGAAATGGAGAGACGATCATGGAATATTCCCGTTCTATGAACAAGATCGGCCTGATTCTTTATGGCAGAGCAATTCTTTACTGCTGCGACGAAGAAGGAAATGAATATATGATCGATAAGCTTAAGAAAGATGCTGTTTTTGGAGAACCGTTTCTTCTCCCGGCAGACTCTCAGCATTATTATGTGACCGCCGAAGAAGAAACAAAGGTAATGTTCATTGATTATGATCATGTGATCAAAAGATGTGAAAAAGCATGCCACCATCACAGTCAGATGGTCAGCAATCTGCTGCAGATGGCGGCTATGCAGTCCAGGCAGCAAATGGAACGGATTTATGTATTATCCAGAACCACGACCAAAAAAAAATTACTGGCATATCTGAACAACCTTTCCAGCCAGACTCACAGCCATAGCGTACAGATTCCTATGTCTTATACCGCACTGGCTCAATATCTTACCGTGGACAGAAGTGCCATGACCAGAGAGCTGAAAAATCTGGAAAAAGAGGGGATTCTAACCAAAAAAGGAAGAAATATTCGTCTGCGGGAGTAACTGGATTTTCTCATGTCTGGAGCATCCAATTTACACGGACTTTCATTTGACTTACTCTCCGCACGGTTTCCATCTTTCATGCAGTTTTTACCTTATCCAGATATTTCCGCACCACTTCCAGGCCTCCGGTGGGTACGCAGAAGATATCTCTGTATTTTTCGCATTTTTCACAGACTTCCTCCAGGTCAAACCACTGAACGCTCTCTACTTCTTCCGTCTGAAATACAAGTTCATCTGTATTTACAGATTCTTTGTAGATATAAACAAAAGCAATTTCTTCATCGCGGAACATTTTCCCGTGAAATTCTCTGGCAAAAGATATTGGGAAGGTTCCGGCAAAATGCAGCTGTTCTGGTACTGCACTGATTCCCAGTTCTTCCTTCAGTTCCCGAAGTGCAGATTCCAATGGTTCATCTCCTGCCTGAATATGTCCGGCTGAAGAAGTATCAAATTTTCCCGGAAAGGAATCCTTATTCTGTGATCGTTTCTGTAAGAGAATCTGCACTCTGCCTTCTTTTTCACGGATGATCCATATATGAGCTGTTCTGTGCGGAATTCCCTCTGCATGCGCTTTTTCCCTTGATACAATCTGTCCTGTTGGATTACCCTTGCTGTCTATAACATCAAATAATTCCATTTTTATTCTTTCCTTCTTATCCGTATTAGTTTTTATTTCTCAATGAAATGTATTCTTTCAGGCGCAAATCGGTTCTGCTGAGGTCTTGTCTCTGCCGGATAGCCCAGTGCAAACATAGAAAATACCTTCACATTTTCCGGAAGCTCCAGAAATCTGTGGACTTCTTCCATTCGATCCTCCATCGGTGCGATACCAAACCATACTCCTCCGAGGCCCAGCGCATCTGTTTCCAGCCAGATATTCTGCTGTGCAATCGCCATATCAATTTGCGCAAAAGATGGTGCAACAAGTCCTTCTGTATGATATACAGGAACAATAACTACAGGTGCCCCTGCTGCACATCCGGTGTATGGAGTTACTTTGGATAATTTCTGGATTTTTTCTTTATCTGTTACCACAAAAAATTCCCACGGCTGCTGGTTACATGCACTTGGTGCCTGCATTCCCGCCTTCAGAATCTCCATGATTTTTTCCGTTTCTACTGGTCTATCTTCATATTTTCTTACACTGATTCTGTGAAAAATACTGTTCATATTACATGGTCCCTTGCTTATTATTTAAGATAGTTCCATTATAACATGTATATTTTATAAAGCTAACAAATATCTTCACTTCATCCGCAATTAATTCTCACAATAACAGTTTTTTCTATCATATTTTCCTGATTTTTTTTGTAAAATCATTTTAATTATAGGGTCCATTATATATTCATTTTATTGGCTTAAATTGGTGTTGCTCATATACAAACCATCCAATTTTATTACCTTCAATGACCTGCAAGATACTTGCTCTATCACTGGCCAACCATTTTATCTAAATCATGTTGGTTTCCAGCAGACTTACTCTTTCCCAGGTCATCTAGCACCACAATTTTGATTGGTCTCCACACAGCTTATCCTTTCCATAGTCATTCGGCACCTATATTTTCGTTGACCTCCAGACAACTTACTCCTCTCGCAGTCATCTTCTACACAACAACACAACAATATTAAGATATATACAATCCACTGACTCCTGAGGAAAGTCTGAGTATCATGGAAAAGGCATTTTCCAACTGGTTTGGCCCGAATTTTCCCATTTTTAATAATTTTTAAATTTTATTCCCTTGATACTTTTTAAAATAGTGTCTTTATTCTTTTCATGGAGATAAAACTTATTCAATCTGGACTTTTTATATTTCAGATAAGTACCTTCGGTTTGCTCAATCAATAACTTGGTAAAGTATCTCTCCCAGCTGAAGAATTCACTGCTCTCAATATATTCTTCCGAAGCCTGATCTTCACTTACCGAATGAAAAAAATCATACCCTGAATTTGAATCTTCAACAATTATTTTTTCCGGCTTTATCGGCAAAACATTTTCATCAGAATATATCTTATACATGCATTAAAAATTCTTCCTGTCTCATCAAATAGCATCAATAGGACTGTCTTTACGCCCCCTGACAATTCTTTGGGTGAAATAGGACCAAGAACTGGGCTTTCAATCAGATGTGCACTTACTACATCAGATTTGTCCACGTCTCGAATAATCTCAACAGACTGTTTGTCTGTAATCCATTCATCCTCATAACGATTATCAAAATAAACAGGTGGGTAATAAACTGCCTCTTCCATTTTTCCCAAATACATGCTTAACATAGTTCTACTCCCGCACTTCAAGCCACTGGTCAATGTTCCCAAAATGTACCGCCTGCAGGTTATCTATATCAACCAGTTGTGGGAAGCTGTTTCTGATAATCAGGGCACCATTTTTTAATGTAGGAAGTTTTTCATATGCCTTAAGAATTGTTTCCTGCACAGCATCCCCACAATCAGAGTCATTCTTCAGAATGGACTTTGATATATGATACAGCATGGCTTCTGCATCCCGAACCTCCCTAATAAATGCATCTTTTGTCATAACTTTGTCTTCTCCTTTTGTCCGACCGGATTACTACACGTGTTTGCTTTTTTCTTTTACACTGATTAGATGCATCAGGATGACGATAAGTTCTCATAAAAAATTCTTATGCTAACAAAAAAGCCAGAAAATCCTTTACTGATTTTCTGGCTTCTGCTTTACCTTATTCCATATCTTTTTGTAATCCGTTCATCCAACAATATCTATCTGGCACGCTTTCATGGCCTTCAGTGCAGTTTCCTGCATATCTCGTGTAAAAAAACTGTTCCTTTGAAATTTCTGATTTTCTCTTCTACTTTAGGAACAATTACGACGGCTTCTTTCGTTCCAAGAGCTCCATCAATAAAATCATTCTGCATATATCTTGATTATTAAATACGAGCTACACCGGTTCTCTTTGCTGCCTCAGCAACCGCTTTGGCTACCGCTGGTCCTACTCGCTTATCAAATGCCTTCGGAATGATATACTCCGGAGAAAGTTCCTCATCTGTGATCAGATTTGCAAGTGCTTCAGACGCTGCCAACTTCATTTCGTCATTGATTTCTTTTGCTCTCACATCAAATGCACCACGGAAGATTCCCGGGAAAGCAAGTACGTTGTTGATCTGGTTCGGGAAATCACTTCTTCCTGTGGAAACAACTTTTGCTCCGCCTGCCTTTGCATCATCCGGGAAAATCTCCGGAATCGGGTTCGCACATGCAAAAACAACTGCATCTTTGTTCATGGTCTTAACCATCTCTGTTGTAACAGCACCCGGTGCAGAAACACCGATAAATACATCTGCGCCAACCAGCATATCTGCAAGAGAACCGGATTTTTTAGCCAGGTTAGTAACTTTAGCCATTTCATCTTTGACCGGATTCATGCCTTCCGGGCGTCCCTCGTAGATTGCACCCTTTCTGTCGCAGAGAGTGATATCTTTGAATCCTGCTGTCAGAAGGAGACGTGCAATAGAAATTGCAGCAGCTCCTGCTCCGTTCATAACGATACGAACATCTTCTTTTTTCTTTCCTACAACCTTCAGTGCGTTGGTCAGACCGGCAAGAGTGATGATAGCTGTACCATGCTGATCGTCGTGGAAAATCGGGATATCACATTTTTCTTTTAATTTCTTCTCAATTTCAAAACATCTCGGTGCTGAAATATCTTCCAGATTTACTCCGCCAAAAGAACCGGAGATCAGATAAATTGTATTAACGATCTCATCTACATCATTGCTCTTGATACAAAGAGGGAATGCATCTACATCGCCAAATGCCTTGAAAAGTACACATTTTCCTTCCATTACCGGCATTCCGGCCTCTGGTCCGATGTTTCCAAGTCCAAGAACAGCTGAGCCGTCAGTTACTACCAGACACATGTTCCATCTTCTGGTAAGATCATAAGATTTATCCACATCCTTCTGGATTTCAAGACAAGGCTGTGCAACACCTGGTGTATAGGCAAGTGACAGATCATCTTTATTTTCTACAGGTACTCTTGTTACAACTTCAATCTTACCTTTCCATTCTCCATGCAATCTTAAAGATTCTTTTGCATAATCCATTTCTATTGTCCTCCCTGGTATCTTAAATTTTGTAAAAACGTATCATTCGACTCTTCTATTGTTGCTGTTCACTCCGTTCACAGCAATCTTCTAATCTATTAATAATTACCGGTAAAGAATTTGCTTTCTTTTGGAAGCTCATATCCGTCAAAATATTTATCAAAGTCAAGTTTGAGATATCCACACAGATTAGCAAGTTCGACCATCGTATTATCGTTTACAGGTAATCCATGCTCTCTTCTGTCTTTTTCTGCCAAAACTTCTTTTTCACCATGTGTATAAATACGATCTTTGCCTTCTGCCTTCGGACTTTCTCTCAAAGCTTCCAGGTATTCTGAAAAGTGTCTGCGGATTGCCTGAGGATCACCAAATGCAGCCGGATCGATTGCCATAAATCCATGGCAGATTCCTGTTTTATCCGGGAATGTGCAACAATGATCCGAAGTAACACCCATAGAAAGAATGGAACTGAACAGTTCACACAGCATACCATATCCATATCCCTTGTGGCTTCCTGTAACCTCTTCATTTCCACCAAGAGGCATGATTCCACCGCCCTTCTTTGCAACAATATTGGAAAGGACATCCGGTGCATCTGTACTTGCATGACCATCTTTGTCCAGCGCCCATCCATTCGGAAGCGGTTTCTCCATTTTGTTGTACATTTCGAGTTTTCCTCTTGTAACTACCGTGGTAGAAGAGTCAAAGAAAAACGGATACGGATCTGCCGGCATAGCTACTGCGATTGGGTTTGATCCAAGCATGGCTTTTTTGCCAAACGTAGGAACCATAATAGCCTCTGAATTTGTACAGGCCATTCCCAGAAGTCCCTCATCGCACGCCATCTTTGCATAATATCCGGCGATACCGAAATGATTGGACTCACGGACAGTTACAATTCCAACTCCGGTTCTTTTGGCTTTTTCGATTGCTTTTTTCATTGCATAAACGGAAATAAGCTGTCCCATTCCATTATGACCATCAATCACTGCAGATATCGGTGTTTCAAATACAATTTCAGGCTTTGCCTGCGGATGGATCGTTCCCTTTTCGATTCCCTTATGATAACGCACCATTCTCTGCATACCATGACTTTCAATTCCATAAAGGTCAGCCGTAAGAAGTACATCCTTGATCTGATTGCTTTCTTCCTCTGAAAAACCAAACGCCTTGAATACGTCTCCGCAAAAATGATTCAGTGTCTCATATGACCATTTCACATATCCCATTGTTTCGCCTCTCTTTCTGGTATTGCCTGTTTTATTTATTGGCATTACCAATTTGTATTTTGATTATACCACTGGTATTACCAAAATACAATAGAGATCCTATCAATTCATCCTGTAAAAATGACCAAAATTTCTCAGAATTTTTTTTGCATTTCTTCCATATAACGTTCAATCGTATCCATATGTTCGGACATACATCGTTCCGCCTGTTCTGCATCTCCGTTGATGATCGCCTCAACAAGCCGATGATGCTGGTCATCAACCTCTCTGGCAGAATTATTCTTTTTCATAATGTAATCTCTCGTCCCGGAAACAATACTCTCAGTAAGCTGATCCGCTGCCGCAAGGACACTGTAAACCATCGGGTTATCTGCGATCTTTGCAATCTTCTTATGAAGTTCGCGATCCAGTTCACCTCGTATCTTTTCATCTTCTGCGGCGTCCAGCCGTGCAAGAATCACCCATAATTCTGCTGCATCCAACGGTGTGCACTTTCGCGCCGCAAGAATTGCCGCTTCTCTCTCCAGTGCCGCACGGAACTGCTGATTCTGGCGCAGATATCCATTATTTAATTTAAAAAGTATGGATAAGGGTTCGATCAGCCAGGTATCCAGATCCTCCGTAATATAATTCCCGCCTCCCGGCACCGGCTTGACTATTCCCAGCAGTTCCAGTGCTCTCAAAACTTCTCTGACTGCCGGCCTGGACACTCCCATGATCTCCGCCATTGTCCGCTCCGCCGGAAGGGCATCGCCCGCTTTGAGACTGCCATTCTGAATATTCTCTATAATCTGATTTAAAATCCCGTTAAAAGTCCGTTCATCTCTAATTTCTTTAAACATACTCCATGCCTCCACATCCCATTTCCGTCCGTGTATTCTTACAGGCGGTATCATTTTTTCACTGTCTTTCCCATAGAGTTTATTTTTGATACAACTGTACAGTATGACAGTTATTTCGTAACTGTTCAGTACCCTCACAGTTACGAGTCAAAATGCATTCCAAATC
Source organism: Blautia sp. Marseille-P3087 (assembly GCF_900120195.1). Classification (GTDB taxonomy): domain Bacteria; phylum Bacillota; class Clostridia; order Lachnospirales; family Lachnospiraceae; genus Blautia_A. The sequence continues at coordinate 2,709,132 of NZ_LT635539.1, read as the reverse complement.
ACCTTCGGTGATGGCATTTTGCCTTATATGTCTCGGGATTTTGGCAAAAAACATGCCAAAACGCCTCGCGGGATACTATCTTCTGAATAGTTACGTTATTTCTATAATATAGCATTCCTGACAGTTTACAGCAAGTGGAATGGATTTTGACCAGGCTGCTGTGAACGGAGCGAACAGGGTTCAAAGGATTCATTAAGGAATATATACACCTTTAACAACATTGAATAATTCCTATAATTATGCTAATATTTTTATAATACAATCATATTAAGAAGGGAGGCGTTATTATGGCCTCAACAATACGCGATGTTGCAGCTCGTGCCGGACTTTCTGTAGGTACTGTTTCCAAGTACATTAATGGCAAGACAGTAAAAGAAAGCACACGTCTGGCAATAGAAGAAGCAATCAAAGAACTTGATTTTCACCCAAATAATATAGCTAAAGGACTGCGCAATGCCAAATCATTCTCCGTTGCCATCCTGCTGCCAATGCTTGATTCCACATTTTGTACTTCTATGATCTCATCTATTGAATCCACATTATTACCTTTAGGATACAGTGTTATCGTATGCGAATGCCATAACAATGCCGAAATGGAATTGCGTAAAACACAATATCTTATCGATCGTATGGTTGATGGAATCGTACTGATTCCATATGCCTCTGATGGCAAACAAATCGAAATGATTCAGAAAAGCAATATCCCATTGATTCTCCTTGACCAGGAAATCAAAGATCACGCAACCGACTGCATCGTCCTTGACAATGAACTTGCTGGATTTGAATCTACTCAGCGTTTAATTGATCTGGGACATAAGGATATTGCTATCATAACCGGAAGCCCAAATCATTACACCAGTGTTGGGCGTCTCAACGGCTACAAAAAGGCTATGACAGAGGTTGGTTTAACACTCTGTGATGATTATATTCAATGCGGAGACTACAGTATAGATGGCGGCTATGAGGCCATGCTCCGTCTATGTAAACTCAAAAAAAGACCAACAGCCATATTCATAAGTAATTATGATATGACCATTGGTGCTTATCTTGCAATCAACTATTTACGTTTAAAGATACCGGAGGATATCTCTGTCATTGGATTCGATAACTTTCCTCTTGCAAATGTGGTTAACCCACCGCTATCTTTTGCAGAGCAACCCACCAACCTTATGGGAACAGAAGCTGGCAAACTTCTTTACAAACGAATCTGTGGCGATTACTCTGATTATCCAAAGACTATCATGCATAAACCAACCATGCATTATAAAGAAAGTATCCGACAATTAGTATGATTTAATTTATTCGCAGGAACACAAGTTTATGATTTGTTGTTCCTGTTTTTTTAATTCTATCTGTTCAGCCAGTTTCCTGTTTCTATAGAAAAGGCTTACATTCTGATCTGAAGAAGAACACAGAGATACACTGACAGGTTTTCTGTCTTTCCATGTGATATCCACTTCAATAGCGCCTGCTGCTAAGAGTCCCCTTACTTTTCCATTTTTCCAGCTGTCTGGCAGCGCCGGAAGAATCGTAATTTTGCCTTTCTCGCTGCTAATCAGCATTTCGGCAACGCCGCTTGCACTTCCAAAGTTTCCATCAATCTGGAATACTTCTCGTTCTCCCTCCGTTTCACCTAATGGTGGATGAAGATCAAATAAATTGTCATAAACTGACTGGCGAAGAAGCTCTTCATAGTAGTGATTCGCCTTTGTGCCATCACCTAATCTTGCCCATAAATTAATTAGCCATGCACAGCTCCATCCAATCTGCTGTTTGAAATTTTCAGCTTTTTCTTCTATAAAATTCTGACATGCCTGTACTAATTCTGTATCGGTTTTCTTGATTGAATGCCCCGGATGGAATCCAAATACAGGTGAAAAATGTCTGTGTCCAACATCTGACTTTTCAAAATCTTTGATCCATTCCTGAATCATTCCTGTTTTTCCAATCTGATAACCAGGAAGCAGTTTGCTGCGTTCTTTCACCAGTTTGATCAAATCTTCTTCGATTCCTAATACATCCGCTGCCGCTAAATAATTTGCAAATAACTCTTTTATGATTGCCAGATCCATTGTGGTCATATAGCTTACGCCGCAGGAGTGTCCTTCATCATCTTCAAATGTGTTCTCAGGTGAAGTAGACGGCGCCGTATAATAGAGTCCATCTTCTCTCTGCTGCATCCAGTCAAGGCAAAAGAGCACAGATCCTCTCAGTGACGGATATATTTTATTTTTTAAAGTTTTCATATCTTCGGAATATCTGAAATATTCATAACTCTGTGAGCACAGCCAAACACCACCCATTGGCCAGTATGCATACTTAGGCTCACCATCTACAGGACCGGTCTGTCTCCAGATATCCACATTATGGTTTGCTGTCCACCCGGAACAATGGCACTGTTTCTTTGCAGTTTCTTCTCCGGCATGACTCAGCTCTTCAACAAAATCAACAAATGGTTCAAAACTCTCAATCAAATTGCACGGACCATTGAACCAATAATTCATTTCTGTATTAATGTTCGTCGTCCAGTTGCTACTCCACACCGGCCTGATGCTTTCACTCCAGATTCCCTGCAGGTTAGCCGGCTGCGTACCTTTTCTTGAACTGGCAATCATAAGATATCGATTATAGTGGAAAAACAGACAGGATAATCCCAGATCCTGTTTTCCATTTTGAACCCGTCTCAGACGTTCGTCTGTCGGCAAGTTATTTTCTGTTCCATCCAATTCAAGTGATACATTTTTATAAACGGACTGATAGTCTGCTATATGTTCTTTCTCAAGTTCATCATATGTTTTCGAGTTTAATATCCTGATCTGATCACGACAGTTCTTCTCACATGCTTCCGGATTTGTTTCAATCTTCTGGTCATATCCCTTATAGCCATCTGCCGCAGTGAGATAGAATACAATTTCGTCAGCATCCTTAATGCTCAAACTATCGGAACTTACTGTAGCACTTCCACCTATATGAACAGCCTGTAAATAACAGCAAAATGCCATTCCTGGATTTTTCTCTTCGTAAACGATTGGATGATCACATTCCACATAATTGGGCTGAACATTTGATGGTGCATTTCCGCTGATAAGTAAACAATTATTATTTTCAGTTTTAGCTAAATGCTCTACCTTACTGTCAAGCTCGACTCTTAAACTCAGTTTATCTGGTCCATTTGATGTAATTCTGATCACAAGTGCTTTTGCCGGATTTGATATAAACATTCTAGATGTATAAACAGTTTCATGCGCTTTAAATTCTGAAGTGAGTATTGCCTTTTCCAGATCAAGAGAACGCACATATTCCTGTGGTTCCTCAATCTTTTCAAACTCATAATTAAGGATTCCCAAAGGCATATAGGATTCATTGTAAAAACCGAGCATATTTTCTTTCATGTACTGCTCAGCTTCCCAGAATTTTTCCTCAAAGAGCAGTTTCCTTGCATACTCAAGTGTATCTGTGGATACTTCTTTTTCTTCCCGGTGCCCTGTTCCTGACCAAAATGTATCATAGTTTAAAGTAATCTTTTCCTCCGGAACGCCTCCATAAACCATTGCTCCAAGAGATCCATTTCCAAGAGGCAACGCCTCTGTAAATGATTTCGCTGGTGAAATATATTTTAATGTTTTATTCATAGAATTAAACCTTTCGTGTTTATTCTTTTACCGCACCTGAAGTAATTCCATTTACAATAAATTTCTGTGCAAAGGTAAATATCAGAATACTTGGAATGGAAATCAACACAAGGGCTGCATTGTATCTTCCAAGATTCTGCGGAGTCATTCCATATGCCCCTTTAAATGCATTTACCGCAACTGTTGTGGTATACGCTTTATCTTTTGTAAGGAACATCAACGGGAAAAGGAAATCCTGGAAAGACCACATAATCTGCAGTACTGCAAGGTTGATGATCGCCGGTTTTGCCAATGGCAGATAAATACTGAAGAAACAGCGCTGAATGGATGCACCATCCACATTTGCTGATTCCATCAGTTCAGTCGGAAGTCCGTCGAAAAAGTTTTTCATCATGAGTACTCCAAACGGAATTGTGATCAGACATTCCGAAAGAATGATTGCTACATGTGTATTATACAAATGTGCTGTCTTATAAATATAGAAGAATGGGATGATCAGGATTGGTCCTGAAATTGCAAGACACATTAACACAAGGTTGTAAATAAATTTTCTTCCTGTAAATTCAATCTTTGAAAATGCAAAGCCGGAGAATGAGCAGATCAACACCAGAAGCGCAGATGCAAAGACTGCATTGATAATTGAGTTTATAAAATACTGATAAAACGGTACGCCATTTACTTCATTTGTAAGAACATACCAGTAGTTTTCTAATCCATGTACTTTTAAAGAGTCTTTTAACAAAGAATAAATCGGCACACACCATAAAGCCAGCATTACTGCCAGAAAAATGATCATTCCTCTTCTGTTCGCTTTTGAAATGGCAAACAGATCCTGTTCCATTTCAAAATCTTTTTCTTTCATCTTCTTTATTTTTTTCATTTTCTACACCTACCCGTTCTTTGATGTCAGCTTTAACTGAATAAATGAAATAATAAATGCAACAATTAATACAATGATCGCCGCAGCACAGACAAGTCCGATGTTTGATCCTGCTGAACGTGTAGCACGATAGATATAGGTTCCGATGATCTCCGTACATCCTCCCGGACCTCCGTCTGTCATCAGATAAACTCGTTCCATTTCTCGGAAACCACCAAGAAGCATGGAAAGAATGATTGTTTTATGTGTATTTTTCAGAACCGGAAAAATGATCAGTAACAGCTGGTCTTTCATTCCGGCTCCATCGATTGTTGCTGCTTCCAGAATACTTCTGCTGATCGTTGTCAGATCCGCCGTATAATACATGATCGGGATACCTATCATGAAAATGGAAACGGAACACACAGCTCCCATTGCCAGTTTCGGATCTGCAAGCCATCTCTGCGCAAGTGCGCCAAGTCCGACACCTCTTAAGATCTGGTTTACAATACCATTCTTGTACTCAAGCATTGATCCAAAAACAGTTGCCATCAGTGCGATTGGAAGCATTGACGGAATAAAGAACAATGCATGGAAAAATCTTTTTCCTTTGATTTTAAAATTCAAAATAATTGCTATGATAAATCCAAAAGTTAAACCACAAAAAATATTAGCTGTTGATAAAATAAAGGTATTTAAGAGTGATTTCCAAAAACTCTTATCCTTAAAAATTGTTTGATAGTTTGCTAAACCAACAAATTCTGATCTGCGAAATGTTATCGTTACATCTCTGAAACTGTTTGAGATCAGGAAGTAGAAACTATAGCCTAACAAACCTATAAAAATAACAATTAACGGAAGCAGAAATAAAAATCCCGCTCTGTTATTCTTTTTAGCCACCTTCAGTCCTGTTTTTTTACCTGTCATCTTAATATCCTCAATTCTGTAGAAAAAAGGCTTCCAACTGCTCTGCCTGTTTTTATACCAGTCATGCAGTCAGAAGCCTCCTCTTTTATGCTGCCATCAGATTTTCATTTATCTGTTCTGATTAATACTTTCCACTTGTCCATTCTTTCTGAAGATCTTCCAACGCACTCTCTGTGGATACTGATCCGTTCAGTACGCTCTGAACTGCTGCACCTTCAACATCAGAATAACCAGAAACGTTATTTCTGTCTGCGGTTGCTGTGTTGATCAGATCAACAATGGTATCCCATCCAGCTTTGGATTCCTCTGTATCAAATAATGATTCATCCACTGCAAAATCCTTTTTAGCAGAAGTTCCTGTAAGCTGTTTTCCAAAGATATCTGCTCCATCGCCTAATGTCATATATGCAACAAACTTAGCTGCAGCTTCTTTCTTCTCTGAATAGTCAACCACACCGATTCCGGAGTCAATATAAGAACGTACGGTAAGCTGTCCATCATCTTCTGCTGTTGGAAGTGCCATAGCACCAACATTTTCAAGTTCGATTCCGTTTTTGTCTCTTAATGTCTTGGACAATAATGGTGCTTCCCAGGAACCCATGTAATAAACAAGTGCATCTCCATTTGTGAATTCTTCTGTTGCACTTGCATAATCCAGGTCAAGTACGTCTGCTGAGAAGATGCCCTCATCAAAATATTTCTTCAAACCGTTGATTGCCTCTTTAAATTCCTCACTGTCAACAGGTTCTCCATCGTATCTCCATTTATTGTAGTAATCTCCCTGCTGTCCAAGAACTGTCAGCATCATTTCATCTACAACCCATGAATCTTTTCCTGCAAATACACTTACATATTTGTCCGGGTATTTTTCTTTAAATGCTTCAGCTACTGCTTTATACTCTTCAAATGTCTTAGGTACTTCCGCACCGATTTCTTTTAAGAGAGCTGCATTATAAAATCCGACCATTGATCCTGAATTTGTGAGTACCAGCATCTTTGTATCTCCGCCTGTCAGCTGGTTTCCCTGCTCAAGACACTTCTCTGAATAAGCATCTTTCCAGTCTTCTCCTGCTGCTTCCGGCATCAATTCATCCAGATTTGCCAGATAATCCTGAACTTCTTCTGCAAATGCTGACGGCTGAACTCCAATAACATCAATATCTTCCTCTGTACTTAATGCCAGCGGAACTTTTTCCTGGAATGCCTTACTCTCCATTACTGTCATGTTGATCTTAATGTCAGGGTTTTCCTTTTCAAACGCATCAACAGTCTCCTGAATCTGGTCTTTACTCGGGAACCAGGTCCAGTAATTTAATGTGATCTGTTCTCCCTCTGAAGCACTGTCTTCTACTTTCTTTGTTTCTTTTACTTCTTTTTCTGATGAGCCACATCCTGCAAGCATACCAGCTGTCATTGCCATAGCTAATGTCATAGCTAATACTTTGTTTGCTTTCATAAATACCCTCCTGAATATGTGTGTAATACTTAGTGTTTCAAAAGTGAACCGGTTCATTTTTGTTTCAAAAAAAACACTTTCTGTAGACTATAATACATTTAACATATGACAGTGTCAACCGCTTTTGTGCATTTTGTCGTATGTGACAATTTAAGCGCATTAATTTTGTTTGTTTTTTACAATTTTTCATTTATAAATTCTTATTAAAACAAAAAAGGCCAGAAAATCCTTTACTGATTTTCTGGCTTCTGCTTTACTTTATTCTATAAATTTATAGTAGCATGCAGATTTTAGGTCACCAACTGAATTTTTATAAATAATAATCAAAGAAAAGAGCACGAAAATTTTTATCATCAAATACAGGCATATTTCCAGAACAATCTTTTTCTATTTCATCTATGCATTGGATAACCTCCGTGAAAAATGCATCCAATTGTTTATTATCATCCAAATCCAATACTTCTTCATCTGGTGCTTCTATAGTCGCCTTAAAAATCACTCTTCCAAAATCGTTATTATGCAAAGCAGCTGTTGCAGACCACCATAATGCTTTCTCATAATCGTCAAAAAAATATACTCCCTGTCCCAGCCAATGATCAGCACGATAGTTGCATTTCGCAGGATCAAATCCATTGCTTTCTATACTGTCTTTATGTTTTGAACAGGTTCCATGATATCCTATTTCATTCATTCTTTACTCTCTTTTGGATTTTTATCAACGTCACTTTTTAAGTAACTCAATTTCAGATTTTATTCAATACAGATATGATTATATATTTTACCACGCTCAAGCAAGCTCTGCAATCTCATTTAGAGTCATTCTTCAAAATAGACTTTGATATATGATACAGCATGGCTTCTGCATCCCGAACCTCCTTAATAAATGCATCTTTTGTCATAACTTTGTCTTCTCCTTTTATCCGGCCGGATTTATATACGTTTTTGTTTTACACTAATTAGATGCATATACAGGCAAATTGGTTCTCGTAATAGCAGATCTTTATAAATATTTACTTGTCTCCCGTAGAAACTGCCCACCCCGCCTGTACTCTTTGTATCACGCTGCCATCACGTGCATCGATAGTAAGGAGTGGAACACCTGCATCATCCATCGTCACGTCTCCCATGACCAGTGTTCCGTCAGAAATAAAACTTCTATTTGAAATGTTTTTAAAGTGCATTCCTGACAAAATTGAAAAATCCGATGGTGACCTAAAAACCTAAATTCCTATGGAAGAGTAAATTATAGTTTCCTGCCCCTCTCTCCTCTAATCCCAAAATAGAGATGTAGTGAGTATTCCAAAAGAATGGGCGACTATTTTAACAGTCGCCCACCCGCAAATAGAATATTTGGATTCAGGCATTACCCTCGCCTTCCTACGGTCTATAATTAAATTAACATATATTCACCAAATTATCTACTCTTTATTCATTCTCTTGGTTATTAATCTCCTTGATCACCCCTGCCGCCTTCTCTGCATCATCGGTTTTTACAAATATATCCACCCCATATATTCCAAATCCAGGTGCCCCATGCATCGCAACATTCGCACCTGATTCCTGCGAAAAAGCTACTATTCCATTTTGCTTTAACATTTCCATGATTTGTTCTGTCTCTACTATATTTTGTGCATTGTAAATCTTAATATATTCCATCTTAGATAATGAAGCCGCTTTTTCATCCTGATCATTTGCTGGCCTTTGATTCTTTTTCTGATTGATAAATGCCAAGATTCTAAGAATAATAAATTCCACAATAGTAATGCCAATCAAAAACTCCAATGCTAATCGTGTTATCTGTGTTTCTGTAGCTCCCATTTTTAGCAAGCATACACCATAGATGGCAGAAAAAATTTCTGCACATATCACACTGGTAAGAAAATCTCTCCATATGGTAGCACTTTTTGGCAGACATTTATCCCATATTCCATTGTATACCATAATAGCTGCATACAGGATTCCTCCTGCTAAAACGCTTATTGTTTCTCCTAAAACAAAGCGAATATCCACTGTCAATAGCATCTGAATAATAATTGCCACAACACCAATCATAAACATTGATGCAAATGCAAGATTTCCAGCTTTTAATGCTTTTCGTTTCGCCCATTCTTCATACACTGCAACTTTGTCCAGAGTTTCTTTCATCTCTTTATTCATAGTCTGGCTCCTTTCTCCATCCAGGAGCTCTCTCATTTCAACATCATAATACTCAGCAAGTTCAACAAGTATACTAAGATCCGGCAGATTTGTTCCTGTTTCCCATCTGGAAACTGTTCTTGCGGATACTCCAAACTTTTCAGCAAGCTGCTCTTGTGTCAGATTTTTTTCCTTACGACATTGCTTTAAAAAAGCTCCAATCTTTTTCGTGTCCATGCTCCTACCTCTCTTTCACTTACAGCTTACCAACATGCTCCCAAATTACCACGACATAAAACGAGAATCCACTAATTTTCAACCAGACATTGTATGTCTAAAATATTTTAACGTTATTTTGTCTTCAAAAACCTTTTAAGCTTTTGTCTTATTTTACCATAGCCCATTCTAAAGTACCATTCTATATTTGCCCATATACAAGTAATCACATAAAGTAAAAATGCTTCAAACACTGTTCTCCTTTTTACCTAGTATATCTTAACAAACCAAAGTAAGGAGCCCATTACTTGAATGAGTAGTGGTTTTTTTCTGATTAAAAAAATTTGAATTCTTTTGTTACCATACGAAATTTTTTACGATATATAGTATGAGTAGCGTATTTCTTTTACATAAGGTAACACATTTTACAAAATTTTATCTTTTTTATATCAATCACCCCTCTCCCCATCGAAAACCTCAATTATCATCGTCTCACCCTGTCGGAAAACAACTTTTCCCAGCGAAGTTAAGAATTCGCTATTGATCTCTCCATACTTCTCAACTTCACAGCTTCCAATAAATAAATAGGAAATCTTGTACTTTTCTATCAAGGATTTTATTTGCTCAGCGTTGCTTGAAGTGTATATGGTCTGCACATCTTCTTTTCGTTGATTTTCCTCTTCCAAATTATTTCTCCACAGCCATTCATGCACATACCAGCCTAAAACCGTTGGCAGTCCTGTCATTGCCGAAACACGGTTATCATAATCCTTATAACTGTCCCCACTGGCTTCAAGAACAACAGGTTGTCCATTGACATTATCATTTAGCCAGCGGATTCCAGCGGCATCATCAGGAATCGCATTTTCCAAATAGTTCGTTGCGTTTAGTGTCTGGTATGCACTTCTTTTCGGGAATCCTCCAAACCAATGAATGATTGCATTTTCCAGGTATCCGCAAGTTGAAATCAGAAGCAGGATCACAATGATCCCTGTCAGGACCTGACGTCTTGGGCACCTCAGCAGTCCTTTACATATTACAGCATTGTCAGCACCATTACATCTTTTTATCCTGGTTACTGTAAATGAAACCAATATATATGCCATCATAATTCCAAACATGATGTATGCCTGATAAGTCAGTTTAAACATGGTATTGGCTCTTGGAGCTGTTTTTTCATAAATATCCCGGACATAAACAATTTCAGGAATAAAGATCAGTCCCATAGCACAAAGTACAAGAACCAGCCCATACAAATCAGGATACTTTACATTGCTAAAAAAACTTCGTATCTTTTTATCTGGAAATGTTCGTATTTTTTTCAGAATTCCAATAACAAATAGTACACAGACCAAAAGCGGGAATGCCCATAATACACAGAACTGGTAAAAAGCAGTATGTATTTTTACGATTCCAATTCCCTGGACCATTACATTTTCAAAAGACAGATGAAATGGAAGTGATGCAAGGAAAGCAGCAGATAGCAGTTCACCCCACTGTATCACACTCCATTTCAATGCTTGGCTTATAAAAGGATCAGAGGAATAACGTTTCAGATTTCCCAAGAGCAATGTTCCGCAGATTACAACGTAATAGATCATAAAATCCCAGGTATTAGAAAAAAGGAACATTCCCAGAAGCAATCCAAGCAGTCCGATTTCTTTCTGTCTCCAACTTTTTCCCGAATTTGTCTTCATCCAGGAATAAAGGATTCCAAGTACCGTCAGGACCAAAAAGACATTGATCACATGGGCATGAAGATCTCCCAGTACAAACGAATAGGACGGAAACTCATGGATTGTCTCATCCCCGGTCACAGCCGGATCAAAACCTATATAACGGGTAGAGCTTGGAAACCAGTAATCTGTTTTTATTTTCAGCAGTCTAAGGATGATTCCATAAATAATATAGTGGAAATTCCCACTCATAGACACCGCCATCCCTGCCAGGATACCACCAAGATCTAAAGACCATTTTCTCCCAGTCCTTAATTTGTCCTTCAACATCTGGCGTACCAGACTAAAGGGAAGAACAAAGGCAAAAGCGGCGACCATAGTCCTCATCAGATTATAAGTGATCTCCACGCTTGTCCCGGTCAGCTTCGTAAGGAATACGGCAAGATACTGTCCACCATAATAATAATTAAAAGACTTTCCGGCAAACCACATATCTTGGGCTGGTAAGGTTGTACTTCTCATCATGGACTGCATAAAACCAAAATCCATATATTTTTCCGTTCCATGAGCCGCCGGATGAAATCCCGCCAGATATGTCCAGAAAAGAAACACCAGAAAAAACAGAATTTCTTCCCGGTAAACCAGGGGTGTCTGTTCCCAGGGAAGAGAATTCGTGATTCTGTTCTTACATTTGATTCCATACAAAATACTGCCCAGACAACAAATAACCGTGATGATAACACAAGTCATTCCCGTAAATGGAGTGATTTTTAAACAGGCCAGCAGCCACTGCACATATCCGCATACAGCGACTGCCAGTACTTTAGAAAACATCCAGCCATTATCATCAAAGCCCCTGAATATACGGGATGTTACCGGCATAAATACCAGACCTAGTAGGCATATCATTTCCCACCAGATCAGAAATGTAAAAAAATCAGAACCGAGGAGCCAGTAAGCACCAACTACTAATAAAACAGCCGGTGCAATCTTTATCAAATAATTTCGTTTTATCTTCACATCTGTAACCTTCCCTTTCCTGTTTTTGTTATTCCTAGTTTAAAATACCATTTTCTTCAAGAGTTCCTGTAAATATGGAATACGCTCCCTTTACTTCATAGTTACTGGAAATTTCACCTTCATATTCAACAATTACCAGATCCCCTTCTTTAAGTTCTCCGCTTTCAATCCATCTTCTTATTTTTATATCATCTGTATATACCTTATATTTCTTTCCTGCTTTTGATTTCTTACATAAAACGGTGTCATCAACCATAATATATCCATTTCCTATTTCTGTAACAGTTCCGGATATGGTTGGCAGACTGGTACTGGACTTTGTTTCCGTGGAATGTTTTTGTACATAACTGATGATCTGTCCTGCTGCCTCTTTTCCAATAAAATAACTATATTCATAATCAAAAATATTAGTAGCAAAGTAACCATCCTCAGAAATGTAGATCACCCGGTTATAGACACCCAATGCTTCAGAAGTTGCCGTAAAAGCCAGACATCTTCGATTCTCTCTTTCAAAGAAGTCAATTGTATCATCAAGCTTTGCATCGCCACAGCCATAAAGGATCCGCCAGATCTTCTCATCATTATCCAGCAAAAGCTCCTCTTTTTCCTCATAACCTTCACATTTTGTCGCATAGTTCAACTCTAAGTTTTGAGAAAGTTCATAAAGTTCCAGTAACTTACTTAACGTATCTGGAACCGCCTCTTCATCAGCCGCATAAACATAAAATCCATCCTCATTGCCTACGGCAATCATCAGTTCCTCTGATATGCCCTTAATCTTCCGCACCTCAAATGTTTCCGTGTATGCCTTTCCTGTATCAGAATCAAGCCCTTCTGCCACACAGTTGCCAATTACCTCCCCCATTACCTCTGTATGAATAGAATTCTGACTTTTCGCAGTAAACTGTTTTCCATTAAATTTAACAACAGGATACTTTTCAGCAGGAGTCTTGTATTTCCATGGCCATTCTATCGCCCGTTCTGTTTCAGAAACATGATATTTATATTTACTTTCAGCTATTGTAGCAGTCCGTAAAAAATGTGGAACGAGAATACCTGCAATCATGACTAGCGCCAAACAAGCGGCAACCGGCATCCATTTAATCATAAGATTATGCCTTTTCCTCGGCGGATCTTCCAGTGCTGCCGTGATAAGGTCATCATCAATATAACCGATAGCATTTACAATTCTTGGTATATTCATATGTAGATTCCCTCCTCAATCAGATATTTTTTTAATTTATTTCTGGTACGGGCCAGCATATTCGTTACTTTGCGTTCAGTAAAACCATATTTTTCCGCAATAGCCCTGTTAGATTCGAAATAAAAATACTTTAGAACAAACACCCTCTGAACCTCTTCTTTTTGTTTACGAAGAAAAATACTGATCAATTTTCCAATCTCTTCATCGTTCCTTCCAGGCGCATGCCTTTCATCTGGCAGTACCTCTGTAAGTTCATCCAATGCCATAACCATATCAGCCGACCTCTTTTTAGCCGTCAGATGCCTTAATTTATCTATAGAAATATCTCTGACAATTATAGAAATATAAGCTTTAAATTTTGCAGGCCTTGTCGGTGGGATTCTATTCCACACTTCTAAATAAGTGGTATTTACACACTCTTCCGAATCCTGGCGATTATTCAGGACATTATAGGAAAGTTTATGACAGAGTTTTCCATATTTTATATCCGTTTCCTTAATCGCTTGCTCATTTCTTTCAAAATAGAGCTCTATGATTCTTATATCGTCTATGATATTCACCCCCTCCAAAATGTTCTCAATTATAAAGTCGTCTTTTTTTGATGATCGTCTCAAAAAATTTATATTTTTTTTAATTATAGCATGAAAAAGGAGCATATCATCACGATAGCCCCTTATATTCTCCATAAATTATTTGATTTGCGTTGTCTTTCCATCCACATACAGACCTGTCATTTCCGTCTCCGTATAGAAGCTTCCATCAAAACTTACTTCCGTTACCGTTTCCTGGAAAGAATCCGTACTGCGGATAACATCCCCCTCATACACCAATCCCTGGAAATCAATATAGGAAGTATCTTCTGAATCATAAAATTCATCTGATGCCTCTTTTTCTGGATTTCTCTCATAAAACTTTTTTTTATAGCCGGTATTTTCATCATCTTCAATTACCGAAATATCATAAATATCCTGTTCTTCTAACCACTCTCCCAGATCAACTGCAGTGAATGACCCATCATCTTTTATTTCCGTAACGATCTTTTTGCAGTTTAATTGATCATAGTCAATAAAAATATCATTTTTGCATACACGGTAAGTACCATTCTCGATGCTCTTAGCTTCTGCCGGAACTGCTAAAAAGCAGCTCATCAATAATGCCGAAAAAACCATCATTGTTCCTTTTTTCATCGTTTTGTTTCTCCTTGTCTTGTATTTCGAAAGAAAATTTTCCTGCTCATACTATATATCGTAAAAAATCCCGGCTCTGCTTTACTCTCTTCTTTATTAATTATTTGATGGTATCTCAGAAAGCACTTCCGTAACCTTCTCAATCACTTCCACAATCCTCTGCATATCCATATTCTCTTTTACATCAGAACTGTCATTCACGTTCAATCCATCCTGCCAGTCCTGGACAATGGAAACTGCCGGGATATCCACCAAAGCAAATGGATAATGGTCACTGTTAGTTACCATTGTCAGGTAGAATCTGTCACTGGATGTAAATAAATCTGACATGCTGTTTTTATTTAACTCGGCCAGTTTTTTCAGTCCCTCATCGTCATACTCTATATCATCTGGTCGTTTGTTTCCTTCGATCATCGCCATATAACCCAGATCACTTTTTTCTGCGATGGTATCAATATTTATTACTCCGATGATCTGCTTCCGCTCGTCCTCAGACAGATTGCCAACATACCATCTTGAACCCAGCATATATTTTTCTTCGCCCGAAAACAGGATGAATTTTACATTATACGGCATCTCTGTATCTTTTAAAATTCTTGCCAGTTCAAGTACTGCTGCCACTCCGGAACCGTTATCATTGGCTCCTACCGAATCTTCTGCACTGTCATAATGGGCACTTATGATCAGATTTTTCGTCATATCAGTGGATGACTTTTTTGTCACAATAATATTTTCACCAGTGCCGTCAATAGTTGCATTTTCGGCCGTTGGTGCCAGAAATACATCTGCCTGTGAGGAACGCCGTATTGCATTTTCATTATTTTCATCATTATATTCAAACTTCTGACATTCTATCTCATCATATCCCAAATCACCCCAATATTGGATGATGTATTCCTTTACATTCTGGATCGCATCAGAATTTATTGGATGCGGTTCAGACGTAATCTCATCAATGATCTGCTCAATGTTCTGTTCCGAAGGCTGCATTTCCACGTCAGACTGTGTAACACTTTCTGCCATTGCCTGGATTGGTGTTGCTACGGATATAGCCATAATTAAGGCAAATATGATCATCTTTTTCATCTGTTCACTCCTTCCCTGATTAATCGTTTACCTCTCTATTTTCTCATTGGCATATTTCAGTAATTCATTGTCCAAACTGTCAACTTCCAGATAAAAAATATCCTCTTTAAGCAGCGTTGCAGTTTCATAAATGCAGGCAGTTTCCATATCCACACAGTTCAATTTAATTTTTTTATTGTCATATGTCTCTACATAACCGGTAAGCAATTCGTCCGGTTTGGAACTGCAGAAAACAGTAATTATCTTCTTATTCTCCATCGCATATGCCAATAGCCCAGACAATGCAGGATGCTTCTTAAATGGGTTAGTTAAAGGTGCATCCTCCTGTTCTCTCCAGTATGCTAAATATAACTGCATTTTTCTTAAATACTGTGTGTTTGATTTTATTTCGCTGATATGACTGCTTTTTATAAAATGTAACCCATCGTTCTTTCCCTGCGCATCATAAGATCTGAAAAGAATACTATCCCTGTTTTGGGACAGAATTTTACCGACACAGAAAGTTTCTTCACTGCCACTATAAATTTCTAACAATTCATCCTTGATTTTGTATGTATCAAAATTCATGCTGTCACCTCTTGTTGAAAGTTCTTATTTCTTTTTATTCTTCTTAGCATATACCAGCAGCAGTATAAAGAAGCAAAGGTTCAACAGCCCTCCAATTATTTCAAAGATACTTCCTGCAACCGGATGATAATATCCCAGGACTACTCCACTGAATATTAACAATTCCCCTGCCACGATTAATGCAATCAATTTTTTCTTCATTTCTCAGTTCCTCCTTACTTTCATCTGATATTGATCCGTATCTTCTCTCCAACAGCTTTCCATTCAGAATCATCTGCTGCATCGTAGACTTTGCTTTCTTCTTCGGCATAGGTGTCGTCATCTAAATCATACCTTTTAATAACATTGTTTTCTATTATAGCATCGGATTTCAGATAAAGCTGTAATTCCAGATATTCACTGTCGGGATCAGGAATCTCCGGCCGCTCATCATCTCCGGCGCTTCCACACGTTCTCCAGAAATCTGTCTTAAATTTCCAGACACGACTGATGGCTTCTGTTTCTGCATCATCCTTTAATTCATACCGTACTTTGTTTCCTTTACTGTCCGTTCCACACAGCTCAACGTCATACTTCTGGAAGAGTTTTTCCGGCACATCTGCTGAGATACTGCTCTGTAACTTGTTCAGGAAAATATCTTTCAGTGTAACCGTGCCTTCTTCTGTCTCGACAGAAATATTTTCCAGTTCTTTATTCATTGTCTGCTTCAGGACTTTCTCCCGTGAAATGTTGAAATCAAACGTAAATTCTGCCTCTGATTTTTCCCAGTCATCATAATTAAATGCATTAAGTACAAGATGCACTTCCGGATTTTCTCCGAGATCTGTCGGTGCATGAAAGCGGTACTCCTGTACACGATCATATTCCTTTTCATCTCTGTCGGCGTCTTCATCTAATAAATCATCTACAGAATAAGGCGAATACTCCCCACTTGTGTACTCATCCAGCTTCTGTCCATTTATTGTTGTTTTGTTCATATCAAGCGTAATTCCCGTGTTCTTAAAGGATGAAATGTCCTCCGATTTCCCCTGCTCATTCCCTTCGGTATTATCAATTTCTGCATGCACCCTGAACAGCAAAACTCCCTCATCCAGAACAACTTCTTTTAAGTTTGCAGTGATCCCATGATCCGTCTGGGACATGTTTAAAACCTCCGTATACGACTCAATTTCTTTCTGAAATCCCAGTGTTTCTCCTATAGATAAAGCAAGATTTTTGATTGCGGCCTGCACTTTCGGGTTCGATAAAACAGTCGAAATCAAAGCCAGGATCACACAGGCGGCTGCCAGTTTACTCCAGAATGATGGTGTCCAGACTCTTTTTTTACCTTTCCATTCTCCCTCTGCTTCGCTGATATATTTTGGATCAATATTGCCAAATTCTTTTGAAAAATCGAATTTTTTCATAAGTGTTTCCCTTCCTTTTTCAAGACCTTCAACAGCTTCTTCCTGCTCCGGTACAGATTCATTTTTACACTTCCGACGGACATCGCATGCCTTTTGGCAATCGCCGCAACCGAATCAAAAAACCAGTATCTTCTCACAAAAATATCTCTGTCCTCTGCATCCATTTTTCCAAGAAAATCATTGATGATCTCCAGCAGTTCTTTCTCCGCCAGCTGATCTTCAATGGTATAAGTAACACTCAGCTGATCCATTTCACCTAATACATCTGCCATATGCACATCTGGGCGCCTGTTGGCATATTTTTTACGCAGGCAATCAATGCTTAAGTTTCTCGTGATCCTGCCGCAAAAATGTGATAATACGGAAGGCTTCTTCGGCGGAATCAGCGACCAGACCGAAAACCAGGTATCATTCAGGCATTCTTCCGAATCTTCTTTATTTGTAAGCAGATTCCAGGCAATCTTATAGCAGTAAGGATGATACTTGTCGCTCAATGCTTCAATCGCATGCTCATCCCTTATCTCAAACAAAGATATGATCTCATTGTCTTTCATTTACAGGTTGTCCTCCTCATTTTTCTACTCATACTATATATCGTAAAAAATCCTGAATGGTAACAAAAAAATTCAAATTTCTTTATAAAATGATCAAAGCGGACAAGTCCGCTTCAAACTCCCTGAATCCCTCAATCTTTGAGGGACTTGCTACGCTTTGCGCGCCAGATGCAGTCTGCTTCAGCAGACATATTCCTCATGCATCTGGTCGCATCCTCGCGGAGCGTTTTTGTGTAATAGGAACATTACGGAGTAATTTCCTATTACGCAAAAAAGTCCACTACTCACACAAGCAATGGACTTATATTAATGATTAGTCAATCATATATTATTGTGATATTCTGTTTAAATTTCATCTGACAATATCGATCTGGCACATTTTCATAGCGTTCAATGCATTTTCATGACTTTCCGGTGTCACTCCTGCACAACATGCCGCGTCTACTATGATCGGAACTTCCGGAAGAGCTGCTTTTACCAGAAGCGCATTGGAAATCACGCAGATATCCGTGCAAAGGCCAACAAATGTAATGCTTCCTATTTCATCATCAATGTTCATTGCCACCAGCTCAGCAGCCAGATCTGTAGAACCAAAAGTTTCTTTGTCAATCGGTTCTGTTTTTCTGAGGCTATCCAGTTCATTTCTGATCTGCCAGCCTTCTGTGTTCCGGATACAGTGTGGTACCGGCAGTTTCTTCCCCTCCTGCGTGTCCAGATACCATGTTTCATGGGTATCCCGTGTAAAAAGAACCGTTCCTTTAAAATTTCTGATTTTCTCTTCTACTTTTGGAACGATTGTGACAGCTTCTTTTGTCCCAAGAGTGCCATCAATGAAATCATTCTGCATATCTACCACAACTAAAATATCCTGCATAAATTTCTCTCCCTCTATTATCCGTAATAACTTTTTATTTTTCTATGAAATGTATTCTTTCAGGCTCAAAACGATTCTGCTGAGGTCTTGTTTCTGCCGGATATCCCAGTGCAAACATAGAAAATACTTTCACATTTTCCGGAAGTTCCAGAAGGCTGTGTATTTCTTCCATTCGATCCTCCATCGGTGCGATACCAAACCATACACCGCCAAGACCCTGCGCATCTGTTTCCAGCCAGATATTCTCCTGCGCAATTGCCATATCAATCTGCGCAAAAGATGGCGCAACAAGACCTTCTGTATGATACACCGGAACGATGACTACCGGTGCCCCTGCCGCACAGCCGGTATATGGTGTTACTTTGGATAATTTCTGGATTTTTTCTTTATCTGTCACCACGTAAAATTCCCATGGTTGCTGATTACATGCACTTGGTGCCTGCATTCCCGCCTTCAGAATCTCCATGATTTTTTCCTTTTCTACTGGTCTATCTTCATATTTTCTTACACTGATTCTGTGAAAAATACTGTTCATATTACATGCTCCCTTGCTTATTATTTAATATAGTTCTATTATAACATGTATATTTTATAAAGCTAACAAATATCTTCACTTCATCCGCAATTAATTCTCACAATAGCAGTTTTTTCTATCGTATTTTCCTGATTTTTTTGGTAAAATCATTTTAATTATAGAGACCATTATATATTCATTTTATTGGCTTAAATTGGTGTTGCTCATATACAAACCATCCAATTTTATTACCTTCAATGACCTGCAAGATACTTGCTCTATCACTGGCCAACCATTTTATCTAAATCATGTTGGTTTCCAGCAGACTGACTCTTTCCCAGGTCATCTAGCACCACAATTTTGGTTGGTCTCCAAACAGCTTATCCTTTCCATAGTCATTCGGCACCTATATTTTCGTTGACCTCCAGACAACTTACTCCTCTCGCAGTCATCTTCTACACAACACCACAACAACATTAGGGTATATATACAATCCACTGACTCCTGATGAAAGTCTGAGTATCATGGAAAAGGCATTTTTCCAACTGATTTTATCCAAAATTCCCTTGTCACAGGAAGTCACAGGTTCGAACTCAAATTGACAAGTACAAAAAAGGCCGGAAACCATTGTTTTTTCAAGGTTTCCAGCCTTTCGTCAAAGCGTGCGTTAGAGGCTGCTGCGTGCCAGTGGCACGCAGCAGCGACCGAAATGAAATACAGATCGACCCCGTTCGAGTCCGACCCGGACTCGAATAAAAAATGGGACAAGACTTTATGTCCTGTCCCATTTTTTATATGACGTGCGTTAGAGGATTCGAACCCCCGACCTTTTGGTCCGTAGCCAAACGCTCTATCCAGCTGAGCTAAACGCACATTTTATTGATTTGCAAGTACTTGTCGCTCACAACAAAATGTATTCTACTGTAAATAGAGCAATTTGTCAACACCTTTTTTAAATTTTTTTATTTTTTATTTTAAACAGTTTTATATATTCTATTCTGCTACTTTCCTTTTAATAAATTTGCTTCCTTCCTCAGGGAATGATACAATACAATCACAAGGACATCAATTGTATTTTTTTGCATAAATGTAAACACTATTTTTATACAAATTTTAAGGAGAACGAACATGTCTTTTATCAGTGTATTCGATGTCATGGGGCCAAATATGATCGGTCCGTCCAGCTCCCACACAGCCGGCGCCGCCCGCATTGGTTTTCTTGCGCAGAAAATGATCAACGGGCCTCTGAAAAAAATAGAATTTACTCTTTACGGCTCATTTGCCCGCACCTACAAAGGCCACGGAACGGATCGAGCTCTGCTCGGCGGTATCATGGGATTTGCCACAGACGATATGCGCATCCGAAATTCTTTCGAAATTGCAGACCATAATGGACTTGCCTTTTCATTCACAACAAATGAAATCGAGACGGATGTACACCCAAATACAGTTGATATTCATATGATCAACGAAAAAAATCAGGAAATGACTGTCCGCGGTGAATCACTCGGCGGTGGCAAAGTACGCATCGTAAAGATTAATTCCGTACAGGTTGATTTCACGGGCGAATACAGTGCTGTAATCGTAACTCATCAGGACAAACCCGGAGTTGTGGCATACATCACCAAATGCCTCAGCGACCGCAACGTCAATATCGCCTTTATGCGTCTTTTCCGCGAGTCCAAAGGTGAAATTGCTTATACGATCGTAGAATCAGACGGACATCTTCCGGAGGATATCGACGATACGATTCGTTTGAACCAGAATATCCACGAAGTTATGATCGTGCAGATGTAAGGAGGGAAAATCATGAAAGAATTTAAAAATGCTGTAGAACTTCTGACATTATGTACAGAAAAAAATCTTCCGATTTCTGAAATTATGCGTCAGCGTGAGATCATCCTCGGAGAAACGACTGCCGAAGATGTAGATGCACGTATGGCACGTGTATTGGAAATTATGAAAGACGCTGCTTTTTCTCCAGTCAAAAAACCAGTCAAATCTATGGGCGGCCTGATTGGCGGTGAGGCAAAAAAACTTTCCTTACATCAAACTTCCGGCAAAAGTATCTGCGGTAATCTTCTGGATGACGCGATCACTTATGCCATGGCAACACTTGAGACAAATGCTTCCATGGGGCTGATCGTTGCCTCTCCGACTGCCGGTTCCGCCGGAATCGTACCCGGACTTCTTCTGGCTGTCCAGAAACATTATCATTTTTCTGATGAACAGATTCAGCAGGCGCTTTTTAATGCCGGTGCGATCGGTTATCTTGCAATGAGAAATGCCACAGTCGCAGGCGCTGTCGGCGGCTGTCAGGCAGAGACCGGAATTGCAGCTGCCATGGCTGCTTCTGCTGCTACGGAATTGCTGGGCGGCACCTCAAAACAGTGTACCTACGCGGCTTCTACTGTTCTCATGAATATGCTCGGACTGGTCTGTGACCCGGTAGGTGGTCTTGTCGAATATCCATGCCAGAACCGCAATGCCGCCGGTGTTGCAAATGCCCTCGTTGCCGCAGAAATGGCGCTTGCCGGAATCACACAGCTGATTCCACTCGATGAAATGATCAACGTCATGTACACCGTCGGCAAAAAACTTCCGGCTGAACTGCGAGAAACTGCACTCGGCGGCTGTGCGACCGCACCGTCCGCATGTAAATCATGTCATATGTGTAGTTAAACAAATACAGGGAAAAAACCGTAAAAAACAAATAACGAATCTGTCTCTTAATCCAGATTCGTTATTGTTCTTCACTTACATTTTCCTATATTTTATAAAATCAATTCACTTAATTTCTCCTTAACGCTTCGATTGGGCTCAGACGCGCCGCTTTTTTCGCCGGATAAATACCAAAAAACACACCGACTGCACAGGAGAACAATGTTGCTACAAAAATCACAGTCGGACTGATTCCCGGGATGATCGTCATTCCGATACTTCCGCTTATGACAGAACAGATTCCATATGCTGCCAGTATTCCCAATATAATTCCAATCAGACCGCCGATTACCGTCAGTATCGCAGCTTCTGCAAGAAACTGAAGCATAATTGAGGAAGTCTTTGCGCCAAGGGATTTACGGATGCCGATCTCTCTTGTCCTTTCGGTAACTGAAACAAGCATAATATTCATAACACCAATACCGCCAACCAGAAGCGAAATTCCTGCAACAAACGAAATAAAAGCAGTCACCATACCAAGCATTTCATTCATTGACTGCATCACATCCTGAAAACTCTGCACCTGAAAATACTCTTCACCTGCACATTGATGACGTTTTTCAAGTACGTGTACTACCTGATCTGCAATAATCTGAGAATCCAGCGTTTTATCTCCCTGTATCATCAGTGAATAAAACTCATCCGTCGCGCCGACCAGATCTTCCATAGACGAATATGGGATATTGACAGTAACAGGCATCCCATCATATGTATAGCTGACAAACGTTCCATTTTCCTTTTGTGTTGTCACACCCATGATGCGAAAAGATTTTGATGAATCATAGCAGGTGATATCGAGATTCATTCCCACAACGTCATCTGTCCCAAACAGACGCTTTGCATCAGCATCCGAAATCACACATACATTTTTACCTTCCTCTATCTCATTTTCGCCAAAATAGTTTCCATATTTCATCTCGGAATTATTGAGCAGCTTTGCATCCGGACCTTCTGCCGTCAGCATGATGGAAAAATTTCCTTTTCCTGTCACAGTTTCTCCATCATAACTCTCCGACACATTGACTCCCTCTATGGTATCGATCTCCCGGACGGCCTGCACATCCTCTGCCGTGATAAACTCCGATTCTGTTATTGCATCATTACTGACACTGACTGCAATCTGCCCGCCACCGATACCGTCAATTTCACTGTTCATCTGATTTTTGGTTCCTTCGCCGATAGAAACGATTGCAATAACCGACGCAATACCGATAATAATACCCAGCATCGTCAGAAAGGAACGTCCTTTATTGGCACGGATATTCTGAACAGCCATTTTTATATATTCAAATAAACCGCCCATCAGGCACCTTCCTCTGCATCTGTCAGATTACTCTGGCTTCCATTATCAGCAGATTCAGACAAAGTCGCTTCTGCCTGCATTCCTTCTTCAAGTGAGCCGAGGTCTCGAATAACCTCATCTCCCTCTTTGATCCCTTCTGTCACTTCTACATAATCGTCTGAGCTGATTCCTGTTGTAATATCCCTTCTGGTGATAACACCGTTTTCAATAACATAACAGAAGGAACCGTCTTTTCCGATATTTACTACCTCTGACGGAAGCACCACAACATCATCGGCCTCTTCTGCATGAATTGTTACTTTTGCATCAACACCGAGGAAAATATCGTCATCCGGATTTTTGATACGCACATCTGCCGAAATCAGCGATGCACCTTTTTCATTCTGTGTTGCCACATGGCTGATACTTGTTACTTCGCCTTCATACGTCTTGCCGGCCAGAGTAATATCTGCACTCTGCCCTTCTTTCAGCTTGTCATAATCATATTTAGAAACATTGACATTAACATTTATCTTATCTGTATTCTGAAGGGTAAAAAGTTCTGTCCCGAGAGCAGTCGTTGCACCTTCTACTACTGAAACTTTTGTGATGACTCCGTTAAAATCCGCTTTAATACCCTTTTTCGCCGCCTCGACAAGTTCCTGTGCAGACATCTGATCCAGTTCAGAAAGGTTATTTGTAATCTCCATCTTTTCTTTTTCTTCTGCAGTGACTGCTGATGGATCAGACTCCGCAACTGCCTGCTGTGAAGACAGTCTGGACTGCAGTTCAGCAAGTGTGTTGCTTGCCTTTTCAAGTTCAGCTTCCAGAGCAGAAGTATCTGCCGTCACAGTCGTGTCTGAACCGTTATTCGTAACAGTCTCCGCAGAATCTGAAAAAATACTGTCTGCCGTGTTTCCGTCTGAAATGATTTCACTGTTTACATCATTCATCGCAGGCGCTGCCGGTTTCTGTGTCTTGTAATCTTCATAGGCACTTTTGGCATTCTGATATGCAATCTGCGCATCGTTTCTGGCACTCTCCGCCACGTCTAAAGCCGCGGCATTCTCATCACTCTGCTCACTGCTCCATGTCTGGAATGCCATCTGATAATCTGTTTCTGTCTGATTGTATGTAGTCTGTGCCTGATTCATTTCATCAGCAAGCGTATTCAGCTGCGTCTGATATGCCGGCAGTGTCTCATTCTGATATTTCTTCTGCGCTGCCGCATATGCCTTCTGAACAGCCTCTGCCCGAGCCGCCTGAGCCGCGGTCGCATCCGCCTGTTTTCTTGCCTCTTCCTGCGCTGCTGCCACCTGTGCATTCGTATTTGCCTGAGAAATCCTTGCTTTTATATTTGCTATGTAATCCTCCTGCGCAGCTACCTGCTGTTTCAAAGATGCAGCATTGCCCTGCGCATTCTGCTGCTTCTGTACAGCTTCAGCTGATTTATTCAGCGTATTCTGCATATCCAGCTTTCCACTTTTTACATTCAGCTCTGCTTTCTTTTCTTCGCGCTCAAGATCCTTCTGGTCAAATTCAATCAGCTTTGTCCCTGCTTTTACCGTTTCGCCTTCTTTGACATCAGCTACATCAACCTTCGCATTGACAGGTGAAAAATAAGTCTTCTGTTCTTCACTTACAACCGTTCCACTGGTTTCCACTGTTTGCTGTACATTATCACGTACAGCTTTTACTACTTCAATCTGTGGCACTGCATTTTCTGCTGCATTTCTGCTTCCGTAAATATTGGCACCTGCCACAGCAGCAACCGCCAGTATACCGACTCCGATCACAAGCTTCTTTTTTGATTTTTTCTTTTTCCCACTTACCTTCATTCAGCTGCCTCCTGATCAAAATCCGGGTTGATCATATCTGATTCTATTTTGCCATCCATTATCCGCACCACGCGTCTTGCCTGTGCAGCAATTCCGTTGTCATGCGTAATCAATATGACCGTTCTTCCAGTTTTGTGCATTTTTTTGAGAATTCCGAGTATTTCCCTGCTTGAGGCAGAGTCCAGATTTCCGGTCGGTTCATCCGCGAGAATAACCGGCGGCTGTGCAGCAATCGCCCTTGCGATCGCCACACGCTGCTGCTGTCCTCCTGACATCTCACTCGGTTTATGGTCCATACGTTTCTCAAGTCCGACCATTTTCAGAGAATCGATTGCCAGATGATGTCTTGTCTTACGGTCAATGCCACGGTAGATCAGCGGCAGTTCTACATTTTCAATCGCATTCAGATTCGCGATCAGATTGAATCCCTGAAAGATAAATCCGATCTCACGGTTTCGAACCTCAGACAATTCATTGTCCGACATTTCGGACACATCCGTTCCATTCAGATAATATTTACCGGATGTCGGCACGTCCAGACAGCCGAGCATATTCATAAATGTCGACTTGCCTGATCCGGACTGTCCGATAATTGCCACCAGTTCTCCCTTCTTGATTTCGAGGCTGACATGATCCAGTGCCCGCACTTCGTTTTCGCCGGGATTGTAAATCTTGCACAAATCCTCTACTTTGATTAACGTATCATCCATTTTTGTTCTCCTCTGCTGTCAGCTTTTATGCATTTTCAAGAAATGCCTTATATGCTTTTTCTACCTCATAAATATCAGCCTTGCTTGTCACTTCCCACGGTGCATGCATGCTCAGAACAGCCACCCCACTGTCAATGACATTCATACCGTAAAGTGCAGCGATATAGGCGATCGTTCCACCGCCACCGACATCAACTTTACCAAGTTCTGCTGTCTGGAATGCAACATTGCTGTCATCAAAAACCTTGCGTACCTTTGCCACGTATTCTGCATTTGCATCATTGGAACCGGATTTTCCTCTTGCTCCTGTAAATTTGTTAAGAACGATACCACGGCCAAGATATGCTGCATTTTTCTTTTCGAAGCACTCACCATAAGCCGGGTCATAGCCTGCGCTTACGTCAGAAGAAAGCATAAAGGAATTGCCGAGTGTTCTGCGAAGTGCAAGATCTGAATAACACCCCATTCCGCCAAGGAGCTCTGCGACTGTATTCTCAAAGAATCTGGACTGCATGCCAGTTGCTCCGACGCTGCCAATCTCTTCTTTGTCTGTCAGCAGACAGCAGCTTGTACGTTTCGGTGTTTCCATTTCCATCATTGCTGCAAAGGAGGTGTATGCGCATACGCGATCATCCTGTCCGTATGCTGCAACCATGCTCCTGTCAAGTCCACAGTCACGGGCTTTTCCTGCCGGAACGATCTCAAGCTCTGCGGAAAGGAAATCTTCTTCCTCTACATCATATTTTTCTTTCAGGATGCGAAGAACATTGTTTTTGACTGCTTCTTTTTTCTTCTCATCACTTTCCTCATTAAGTGGTCTGCTGCCAATCAGAATGTCAAGGTTCTCGCCCTCAATTACTTCTGCTGCTTTTTTCTGAAGCTGTTTTCCTGCAAGATGGATCAGAAGATCGGTGATATATACAACCGGATCATCCTCAGCTTCACCAACTGTCACGTTTACAACTGTACCGTCTTTTTTGACGATCACACCATGAATTGCAAGCGGCAGTGCTACCCAGTGATATTTCTTTACACCGCCATAATAATGTGTATCGAGATATGTCAGATCTGTATCTTCATATAAAGGATTCTGCTTCACATCAAGACGCGGAGAATCGATGTGTGCGCCCAGAATATTCATACCTTTTTCCATCGGATCTTCTCCGATATGGAACAGTGCCATGATCTTTTTCATGCCGACTGCATAAATTTTATCTCCTGTCTGGATCTTCTCACCGGAAGCAAGTTTTTTATCCAGTGATACATAACCGGCAGCCTCCGCTTCTCTGGACAGTTCGCTCACGCATTCACGTTCTGTTTTTCCATTATCGAGAAATGTGCGATAATCCTTTGCCAGCTTCTCCAGGGCTTTTTCATCTGCTTCATTGTAAGAAAGCCATGCATTTCTTCTTTCCATAATATACAAAACCACCTTTCGTTTGATTCTCAAAATTCTTCCAACATTATACCCCAATATTTTACGTATTTCTACATGCTTTCAGATTCTTAATAAAGACATAAGAAATTCAACAGCCTTTATTATAATTTATGTTTCTTATTATGCCCCAAACTGCTTGCCTTTTTTCGTATTTGAGAATTATAATAATTTAAGTTATTTTGTAACTGTTCAGCAGGTAGAAGGTACTGAACAATTACGTTATTTTTATAGTTACAGTCAAACTTTAAATGTACTTTAAATCTGTAAATATATCACAAATTTTTCATAAAAGGAGTCTTTTCATGCAGAACGCATCTGATTTAAAAACACAGCTTCAGGCGATCCACCGCAGAAGTTATCCTGCGTACAAATCCCTGAAAGGCAGCTATCAGTTCAGGGATTTCATTCTTCATATTGACCATGTACAGGGGGATCCTTTTGCATCACCTTCACATATCCGTATCCGTCTCAGTCACAAAACCGCAGGCTTTCCAGCCGCTTATTATAAAGATACGCTTACGCGTGTGACACTTGCAGATTATCTGACCCGCCAGTTCGAAACTCAGGTCAATCACTACACTTTCCGTGCAAAAGGCTCGGGTAAAAGCGGCCTCATCTCCGTCAGCCACTGCGGGCAGGAAGTGCTTTCACGTTCTGCCTGCGAAATTACGGACAAAGAAATCACCGCACGTTTTTTTATTGGATTCCCGGCAAACGGACGTACCATTAATGCCACGGAACTGGAAAAAATCCTCTTTGATTTTCTCCCGGCCTGTATCGAGAAAGCATTTTTCTATAAAAACACCGACCGCGCCAAACTGGAACAGGCAATCTTTCTTGCCGAAGATCAGGATTCGATTCGCACACAGCTAAAAGAAAAGAATCTTGTTGCTTTTGTGGCGGATCACTCTGTCCTTCCGAGAGAAAGCGGTATTTCTTCCCGCCCTCTTAAGGATTCTGTCCCATTTATGTCACCGCAATCTCTTCGTGTATCCATGAAACTTCCACATGAAGGAACAATCTACGGTATGGGCATTCCCGCCGGAATCACCCTGATCGTTGGCGGCGGTTATCACGGTAAATCCACGCTTCTGAATGCGCTGGAACTCGGTGTATACAATCACATTGCCGGTGACGGACGAGAGTATGTCATCACGGATGCCAGCGCTTTAAAGCTTCGCTCCGAGGACGGACGATTTATCCGCAATGTAGATATTTCACTTTTTATTAATGATCTTCCAAACAAAAAAGACACTCGTTGTTTTTCTACGGAAGATGCCAGTGGAAGTACCTCACAGGCCGCAGGTATTGTGGAGGGAATCGAATCCGGAAGCAAAGTTTTCCTGCTGGATGAAGATACCTCCGCGACCAATTTTATGGTGCGGGACACCTTCATGCAGGAAGTCATCTCCCGTGAAAAAGAACCGATCACCCCGTTTCTGGAACGCTCAAAAGATCTCTATAAAAAAGCCGGGATTTCCACGATTCTGGTAGCTGGAAGCTCCGGTGCATTTTTCCACATTGCCGATACGGTTATCCAGATGGATTCTTATCATCCTGTGGACATTTCCACAAAAGTCCGTGCGCTTTGTGAAAAATATCCTCTGACCAAAGAAAAAGCACCTGCATTTTTCATGCCCCAGAGTCATCGGATACTGTCCAAAAAATCGCCCTGTATTCGCAGCCATGGACGTGGAACCGACAAACCGGAACGCCTGAAAATAAAAGTACATGGAAAAGATGGATTTCTTCTCGGACACGAGAACGTTGATCTGCGCTGCATCGAACAGATCGTAGATACTGAGCAGACAGCTGCTCTCGGTCTGATACTGAAATATGCTCTGGAAAATCTGGTCGACGGACAGCGTACTGTCTCTGAAATCGTTCAGCTGCTGTCCAAAGAATTACAAAAGAAGGGACTTGCCGCATTTGCAGACGGTTCTTCCCTTCCATGTGGGTATGCAGTTCCGAGAATCCAGGAAATCTATTCCTGTTTTAACCGCTACCGCGGATAAAGTGATATCATGTCGCGCTGCAAACCCACTATAATATAGAGACTATACAGACATA
The DNA here is from genome assembly GCF_900120195.1 of Blautia sp. Marseille-P3087. Lineage (GTDB taxonomy): Bacteria > Bacillota > Clostridia > Lachnospirales > Lachnospiraceae > Blautia_A. Next base: position 2,679,759 of record NZ_LT635539.1, on the reverse strand, counting down.
CAGAGAACCTGCCACTGGCAGCTTCTCTCGCATACTTTGTTCAAGAATGCCTCGGCATTCTTGTTGCGAGATGCGCGTCATGCAATGCATGACATACTTCTTCTGCGCATCTCTGCAATCCTGCCGGAGGCTATATCAGATAGGGAATTGACTCCCACCACTGATACTGATTTGTTGCTCGCCACCTACAGAGGTGGGAGTCATTTCACATCTGGTATAACGAAAGCAGCCGCCCTCCCGACGTTTCTTGTCAGGTGGCGGCTGTTGAGTTTTCGTGTTCTGTTTTATTTTTAGGGAAAGGAAAGAGTTCCGGCAACTCTTCCGGCATTTGAAGTGTTACCGGAGATCTTAAAGGGCTGTTCCTTTAAGACAAGTACATCTTACAATATAAATGTGAGAAATTTTTGTCCTTTTTCTAATAAAAGTATAAAATTTCTAAAATAATCATTACGCTTTTCTTTTATCAAGCTTTCTTGAAAGCATCATACCCAGTCCCTGAAGAATCTGTACGAGAACTACCAGAATAACAATCGTCACGATCATGATGTCTGTCTGGTAACGGTAATATCCATAACGGATCGCGATATCACCCAGTCCGCCGCCACCGACAGTTCCTGCCATTGCAGAATATCCCAGGATCGTTCCCACTGCGATCGTCACACCTACCAGAAGGGAAGTTCTGGATTCTGCAAGAAGTACTTTCCAGATGATCGTCCGTGTTCCGGCGCCCATGCTGACGGCTGCCTCAACCACACCCGGATCAACTTCCTTGAGTGAGGATTCTACCATACGTGCGATAAACGGTGCGGCAGCGATTACAAGTGGTACGATCGTTGCTGTAGATCCATATGTCTTGCCCACCAGCAGTCTCGTAAGCGGAATGACGAGAATGAGGAGAATCAGGAACGGAATACTTCTGAGAATATTCACGATCACATCCAAAACTTTATAAACAGCTGAATTCGGATGGATACCTTCTTTGTCTGTCACTGCGAGGAGGATTCCCAGCGGCAGGCCAAGTACGTATCCGAAAAAAGTGGACACAAGTGTCATATATAAAGTATCTCTGGTTCCTTCCAGAAGCATTGTAATTGTTGCATTATCCCACATCAGAACTCAACTCCTCTACTCCCATATTTGTTTCCCGCAGATATTCGATCATTTTTTCTGCTGTTTCCTCGATCTCGGGAAGCTGCAGAATCATTTCGCCCTCTGCGGATCCGCCAATATTCTTAGTATCTGCATACAGGATATTGACCGGCGTGCGATAAGTCAGAACCAGATTTGCAATCACCGGTTCAAAAGATGACCTGTCTTTAAACGTTACACGTACCAGACGCTTGCCGTTCATTTTCTGAATCTGTGCACGTCCGCTGAATACCAGTCTCCGTGCCGCTTCTGTCTTCGGGCTTCGGAAAAGTTCTTCAACTGTTCCGGATTCCACCAGAACTCCTCGTTCCAGTACTGCCACGCGGTTACAGATTTCCTGTACAACACTCATTTCGTGTGTGATCACAACAACTGTGATTCCATACTCTTTATTTATTTTCCTGATCAGCTCAAGGATGGATTTCGTCGTCTGGGGATCTAATGCACTTGTTGCCTCATCACAAAGCAGGATTTCCGGATCACTTGCAAGCACACGGGCAATCGCCACGCGCTGTTTCTGTCCACCTGAAAGCTGAGACGGATAAGAAAGGGCTTTTTCCTCAAGTCCTACGATCTTCAGGTACTCCAGAGCTTTTTTACGTGCTTCCTTTTTACTGATTCCGACAATTTCCATCGGAAAACATACATTGTCAAGCGCTGTTCTCTGCATCAGAAGATTGAAATGCTGAAAAATCATTCCGATATTCTGTCGTTCCTTACGAAGCTTCCTTTCGGAAAGCTCCGTAAGATTCTTACCGTTTACCCAAACACTTCCTGAAGTCGGTCTTTCCAGCAGGTTCAGACATCGCACCAGTGTACTTTTACCTGCACCGGAGAGACCGATTATGCCGAAGATCTCTCCTTTTTCAATGGAAAAACTGATGTTTCTGGCAGCCTCTACGGTTCCGCTTTTTGTGGAAAAACTTTTACAAAGGTTTTCGACTTGTATCATCGGTTCCATTCGCCTGTTTCCTCCCGTCCCTGTGTTACAATTTTATTTATTCTGCATCCTCTGCTGCAGTATCTTCTTCTGCATCTGCTGTAGCATCCACTGCCTCTGCTTTGTCAGAATCTGCAGATTCTTCAAAAGGTACAACTGCTCCGTCATATGTCTCATTAATGTAATCTTTGATCTCGTCAGATTTCAGTACATCTACCAGAGCTTTGACTGCTTCGTTGTCTTCGTTACCTTCTTTTACTGCAATGATGTTTACATATGTTTTTGCTGCTTCAGAATCAGATGTCTCATGTGCAATGGAATCTTTGGATACGGAATATCCTGCCTGCAGTGCATAGTTTCCGTTCAGTACAACAAATGCAACTTCATCTTTTACACGGGAAACCTGTGCAGCTTCCAGCTCCTCGATCTGGATGTTTTTCGGATTTTCTTCGATGTCTTTTACGGTTGCTTCCAGTCCGGCTCCGTCTTTCAGAGCGATCACTCCGTTGTCCTGAAGGAGAAGAAGTGCTCTTGCTTCGTTTGTGGTATCATTCGGAACTGCAATGGTATCGCCATCTTCCAGATCATCCAGTGCTTTCTTTGTTCCCGGATAGATTCCGAATGGCTCGTAATGGATTCCGCCAGCATTTACAAGATGTGTTCCCTGCTCTTCATTGAAGTTGTCAAGATACGGAATATGCTGGAAATAGTTTGCATCGAAATCGCCGCTCTCTACTACGAGGTTTGGCTGTACATAGTCATCAAATACGGTAACTTCCAGATCCCATCCTTCTTTTTCGAGGATTGGTTTTGCTTCTTCAAGGATCTCTGCATGTGGTGTTGCGGATGCTGCGACTTTGATGGTTCCTTTTTCTGCGTCAGCACTTACCAGTACGCCGTTTGCTGTGATTGTTCCGATTGCGAGTGCTGCTGCAAGTGATACTGTGACAAATTTTCTGTTTTTCATAATTATTTCCCTCTCTTATTCTCATCCATTATTTTTTATTTGATTTGTTTTATTACTTTTTTTCCATATTCAGTTGTAAGTTCAGGATTTCCTGTTATCCTGACGTTATCTGCCTGATTTTGAACAAAGAAAAAACAGGAACTCCTTCAGAATTTCCTGTTCATGTAATCTACATTGTATCTGGTTGATACATCTATATTCACATTCTTGACATCTCATCTCAGACCACTCTGCCATGATCCTCTGATGTCACAGGAAGTTTCCGATACATTGAAGCACAGTTTGACATAGACATGCACATGTACATACCCATTCGCATTTCCTTATCCATCATACACATGACATTTCTCTGTACTGATTTCTCTGTAAACATGATTCTTCCTCCCTTAATGTTTTCTCTCGGTTTTTATTTCCTATCTTTCCGATAGGTTTAATATACTACTCTTCTTTCTGTCTGTCAACATATTTTTTCATTTTTTTATTTACACTCTGTTTTCCTTGCTTGACACTGTTTTTCTATGATGATACCATGATACTGGTTATCTGGGGATTTCCCCCTGTAAGCAGATTTTGCAGCTAACTATATAAACCATATATACAACAGGAGAAAATATATGCAGAAAAAAGCAATGATCGCCATGAGCGGCGGAGTTGATTCCAGCGTAGCTGCCTACCTGATGGTTCAGAACGGGTATGACTGTGCCGGTGCCACTCTGAAGCTTTATGATAATCCACAGTGCAGTTTCCCGGGGCATCGTGCCTGCTGCACACCGTCTGATACCGAGGATGCAAAAAGTGTTGCTGCACGACTTGGCATGCTCTACTACGTTTTCCCGATGCACGATGAATTCCGTCACAGTGTTATCGACAAATTCGCAGACACCTACCTTCACGGAGGCACACCAAATCCATGTATCGACTGTAACCGTTTTTTGAAATTTTCCGCACTTCTTGATAAGGCAAGAGAACTCGGATGTGAGTACATCGCAAGCGGTCATTATGCCCGCAGAGAGCAGGATCCGGAAACCGGACGTTTCATTTTGAAAAAGGGACTCGATCCGACGAAAGACCAGAGCTACGTTCTTTATGCCATGACACAGGATCAGCTTGCACATACTCTGTTTCCACTCGGCGGCTATACAAAAAAAGAAATCCGCCACATTGCACAGGAGCAGGGCTTTATCAATGCTGATAAGCCGGACAGCCAGGATATCTGCTTCGTGCCGGACGGAGATTATGCTTCATTTATTGAACAGTATACCGGTCAGTCATCCGAACCGGGAGATTTTGTAAATAAAGAGGGAAAAGTTCTCGGTAAACATAAAGGCCAGATTCATTATACGATCGGCCAGCGCCGCGGTCTCGGTATTTCCGCACCGGAATCTCTCTATGTCTGTGGCAAATCACTGGATTCCAACGAGGTTATCCTCGGCGGAAAACAGGATCTGATGAGTAATTATTGTTATATCAACGACATCAACCTGATTCCATGGGATCACCTCGATGCACCGATCAAATGTAAAGTCAAAACGCGTTACCGTCAGCCGGAACAGCCGGCAACTGTGGAGCAGATCGGAGAAGACCTGATAAAGATCACCTTCGATGAGCCACAGAGAGCCGTTACTCCGGGACAGGCTGCTGTCCTTTATGATGACGATATGGTACTCGGCGGAGGAACCATCCTTCCGGAAGGTCTCGCCTCCACCATGACCACATCACAGGGAACAAATAATTAACCCATCTGTACCGTTACATGGTATTCTTTCTTGCCGGGGATCAGAGGAATCTGGTTTCCGGCAATTTTTTCGCCGTCTACTTCCATCCATTCAACACCTTTTTCCACACCGTCCGGTTTGCGGATATCAATATAATATTCCGCATCTCTGTAGCGGCGTTTGATCTGCAGATCACCAAAAGCTTTCGGCAGACATGGATTCACTACAAGACCATCATATTCCGGCTGGATTCCGAGAAGCGCCTGTGACAGGTTAACAAATGTCCAGGCTGCCGTTCCGGTCAGCCAGCTGTTCTTTGCCTCGCCGAATCTTGCTGCGTCAGCACCTGCTATCATCTGTGAATAAATATATGGTTCTGTGCGATGTACATCACTGATCTCTTCAATATAGGACGGGCAGATCTTACGGTAAACATCAAATGCAAGATCTCCTCTTCCGAGTACAGCTTCTGCGATAGAAATCCACGGATTGTTATGGCAGAAGATTCCGGCATTTTCTTTGTATCCCGGCGGATAAGAAGAAATTTCACCAAGTTCCAGATGATATCTGGTATATGCCGGCTGGAGTATCATGATACCATATTTCGTTTCCAGATATTTATGTACGGAATCCAGCGCTTTCTCAGCAAGTCCTTCTTCTTTTCCGATTTCAGCCATAACGCAGAATCCCTGTGGTTCAATATAAATCTTACCTTCTTCACATTCTTTTGATCCGACTTTTGCAGACTGTGAATCATATGCACGAAGGAACCATTCTCCGTCCCATCCCGCATCCAGAACCGCCTGATACATATCCGCTACTGCACTTTCTGCTTCTTTTGCAAGATCTTTATGTCCTGTACGCAGACAGATTTCTTTAAATTCTTTACCATATTTGACAAACATTGCTGCAATAAATACAGATTCTGCCACCGGTCCTTCAGATGGTCCGGTCGTCTGGAAAGATTCACCAGGTTCACTGGAGAAACAGTTCAGATTCAGGCAGTCATTCCAGTCAGCTCTTCCTATCAGTGGAAGTTTGTGCGGTCCGAGATGTGTTGCTGTATAATGGAACGATTTGTTCAGATGTTCAAACAGCGGTACTTCAGAACCTTTTTTACAGTCAAATGGTACCGGCTCATCAAGAATACCATAATCACCGGTCTCTTTCAGATATGCAGAAACCGCCGCAATCAGCCACAGCGGGTCATCATTAAATCCGCTTCCGACATCAAGATTACCCTGCTTTGTCAATGGCTGATACTGATGATATGCGCTTCCGTCCGGGAACTGTGTGGATGCAATATCAATAATTCTTTCCCTTGCGCGTTCCGGAATCAGATGTACAAATCCGAGAAGATCCTGACATGAATCACGGAATCCCATGCCTCGTCCAGTGCCGGATTCATAATACGATGCAGATCTTGACATATTGAATGTTACCATACACTGATACTGGTTCCATATATTTGCCATACGGTCAACGTGTTCGTTCGAACTTGTGACTTCAAAACGTGCAAGCAGTGTCTCCCAGTATGTTTTCAGCTCCGCAAATGCTGCCATTGCTTTTTCTGCTGTATCAAATCTTTCAATAAGCGCTTTTGCCGGTGCCTTACGGATGACGTTCGGCGCTTCCCATTTATTGTCTGCAGGGTTTTCACAGTACCCCAGCATAAATACAAATGTTTTTTCTTCGCCAGGAGCAAGTGTCAGATCGATCTGATGTGCTGCGATCGGATACCATCCGCTTGCTATGGAGTTGCTGCATTTTTTCTTACGGACTGCATCCGGGAATGCGTTGCCGTTACCGGATCCAAGGAATTCATCCCTGCTGGTATCAAAATTCTGAACCGGTGCATTTACAGTAAAGAAACTGTAATGACGGCGGCGCTCTCTGTATTCGGTCTTATGATAAATTGTACTTCCGTGTACTTCCACTTCACCAATACTTAAATTTCGCTGGAAGTTAGTCGAGTCATCAACTGCATTCCAGAGACAGAATTCTACATAAGAAAATAAAGAGATGTTTTTTTCGACATCTGAATTGTTTTTCAAAGTCAGGCAGTTGATCTCGCACGCTGCATCTACCGGTACAAATGCCAGCAGATCCGCTTCCAGATTATTTTTCGTTGAATGGAAACGGCTGTAGCCCAGACCGTGACGGCATTCATATGTATCTGTCTCTGTACCGGATGGCATCGTGCCCGGATTCCAAATTACCCCGTCATCATTGATATAGTAATATTTTCCGTTGGAATCTACCGGAATGTTGTTGTAGCGATATCTCGTAATACGTAAAAGTTTCGCATCTTTATAGAAACTATATCCGCCGCAGGTGTTTGAGATCAGTGAAAAGAAATCGTTGCTTCCGAGATAATTGATCCATGGCTGTGGAGTATGTGGTGTAGTGATTACATATTCTTTGGCTTTATCGTCAAAATGTCCGAATTTCATAAAGAACCTCCTTCAAAAAACAATATAAATAAAGTAAAGGGGATGCGATCACGAATTAAAGACTGAAAACAGAATTGCAAAAACGAATAAGTTTAGAAATTTTATAACTATAATATGATTAGATTGGATTAAGCTCAGTATAATTCACTTATTCAAAAAAATCAACCACATTTTCGCTTACAAAATCGTGTGCAGACATGTTTTCGTAAACGTTAAGTTTTTTACGAAATTTTTCGTAAAAACGAAGTACCTTTTTTGTGAAATCGGTTAATTATCGTCAATTATTTTTTGTGCAAGAGGGATAAATTATGCAAATATAACAATTTATCCTTGCAAATTGTCCGAAAATACAGTACGATGAGCTTGCGAAAACGATTTAGAAACAAAAAAACAGAAAAGGCTGGACATGCATATGGTATCCATGAAAGACATTGCAAAACAATGCAACGTATCTGTTGCAAGTGTCAGCAAAGCTCTCAATGGTTATCCGGATATCAGCGAAGAGACCCGGCAGCTTATTTTAAATACTGCATCAGAAATGGGATATCTTCCTAATTCCTCAGCACGGTCGCTGAAAACCAAGCGAAGCCACAATCTCGGCGTACTATTCGTAGACGAAGCCATGAGTGGTCTCACACATGATTATTTCAATCATGTATTAGAAAGTTTCAAGCGCACGGCTGAATCCAGAGGATACGACATCACCTTTACCAGCGGAAATCTTTCCGGTCAGCACATCAGTTATTATGATCACTGCCGTTACCGGGGAGTCGACGGAGTTGTAATTGCCTGCATCGACTTCTTTACAGAAGAAGTACAACAGCTGGTGCGATCCGAAATTCCGGTGGTTACAATTGACCATGTATTCGATGGAAGAATTGCTGTTGTTTCCAACAACATTCAGGGAATGGAAGATCTTGTCACCTATGTTCTGCAACGGGGGCACAGAAAAATTGCCTATATTCACGGAGAAGATTCTTCTGTTACACGAAGTCGTCTGGGAAGCTTCTACAGAACGCTTCAGAAAAAACATATCGATGTACCCGATGAATATATGCCGGTCATCCCCTATCGCGATGCAGAAGCCGCAGCGATGGCGACCTCAGAACTTCTTGATCTGAAAGATCCGCCTACCTGCATTCTTTATCCGGATGATTTTTCTGCTCTGGGCGGTATCAACGAAATCCACGAACGAGGACTTCGGATACCAGATGATATTTCCATCGCAGGATATGATGGACTCACTTTTGCCCGCATCCTTGAGCCCCGGCTGACAACGCTGTGCCAGGACACAGAAACGATCGGACAGCTTGCCGCAAAGAAACTGATTGGCCTCATCGAAAATCCAAAAGCAACGATCATCGATAAATTCACAGTTGACGGAAGGCTTTTCCCCGGTGCTTCGGTCAGGAATCTGGCAAAATAAAATGCAAAACATATTTGCAAAAACTAAATAATGAAAATTTAATATGTAAAAAAATAAAAACCAAATTATTAAATCACAGGGAGGTAACAACATGAAAAAACAGATTATGGCAGTCACATTAACAGCAGCTATGCTCGCAGGTTTGGCAGCAGTTCCGGTATGGGCTGATGACGCAGGCTCAGACGAAGGTAAAGTTTTAAACATTTACTGCTGGAACGAAGAATTCAAAACCCGTCTGACCGATCACTATCCGGGATATGAAGAAGTAGACGGAACTCATGGTAAGATCGGTGATGTAGATGTTGTATGGAACATTACTCCATCTGATGACAACGCTTATCAGAACAATCTCGACGAAACACTTCTGAAACAGGCTGATGCAGCTGCTGACGACAAGATCGACCTCTTCCTCGTAGAAGCTGACTACGCACTGAAATATGTAAACACAGATTACACAATGTCTGTAGCAGATCTTGGAATCACAGATGATGAGATTGCTGATCAGTATCAGTACACTAAAGACGTTATGACAGATTCCGACGGAAACCTGAAAGGTCTTTCATGGCAGGGCTGCCCAGGAACCATGATCTACAGAAGAGATATCGCCAAAGAAGTATTCGGAACAGACGATCCGGCAGAGGTTCAGAAGAAAGTTGCTGACTGGGATACCTTCAAAGCAACTGCCGCAGAACTGAAAGAAAAAGGTTATCAGATGACCTCTACTGTAAACGACTCCTACCGTGTATTCTCCAACAACGTAACCAGCCCATGGGTAGTTGATGGAAAGATCACAGTTGACGACAATATTAAGAACTGGGTTGACATGTCCAAGGAAATGGTTGATGCAGGCGAAACAGCTACATACGAACTGTGGAGCGATGACTGGAGCAAAGGCTTCTTCACAGACAGCAATGTATTCTCATATTTCGGACCGGCATGGTTCATCGACTTCTCTATGAGTGCTGATCAGGATGGCTCCGTTGGTAAAGACGGCGGCTGGGCTGCAACAGAAGGACCGCAGGGCTTCTACTGGGGCGGAACATGGATCACAGCAGCTACAGGTACAGACAACCCGACACTCGTTGCTGATATCATGAGAACTATGACAACAAACGTTGATGTAATGAAAGAAATCGTTACAGCTGACAACGACTTCGTAAACAACAAACCGGCTATGGAAGAAATGGCTGCAGACGAAAGCTACGGCGACGCAGTTCTCGGCGGACAGAACCCACTGGCTATGTTCTGTGCAGGTGCAGACAAGATCGACCTCAGCAATATGAGCATCTATGATCAGGGCTGCAACGAAGAATTCCAGAACGCTATGAAGAACTACTTCGAAGGCAATGCAACTTATGAAGAAGCACTCGACCTGTTCTACAAAGCAGTTGTTGAAAAATATCCGGAACTTTCATACTAATTCAGACAGACTGACTTCATTTCCAAATGAACATTCTGAAAAGAACATGATTATCTAAAAGTGTGCCTGCCTGAGGTTCAGGCAGGCACACTTTAACTTATGGAGGAAGATAATGGCAAAGAATAATAACCATAAAGCGGTCAGCTATAACAAATGGGGCTATATCTTTCTGATACCGTTTGTAGTAGTATACCTCATATTCCAGCTCGTTCCGCTTATTAGTACAATTTATAACAGCTTTTTTGAAAATTACAGATCTGGATTGACGCAGATTGGACCGAACTTTGTGGGATTTGCCAATTATGTCAAACTCTTTGAGGGTGGAGAGATCTGGATTTATTTAAAAAACACAATGATTATGTGGATAATGGGATTTGTTCCTCAGATCCTCGTATCCCTGCTTCTCGGTGCATGGTTCTCCAACCCGAGTCTCCGGCTGAAAGGTCAGCGGTTCTTCAAGACTGTGATCTATCTCCCGAACCTGATCATGGCATCTGCATTTGCAATGTTATTCTTCACATTGTTCGCAGATGGCGGTCCGATCAATGCCATGCTCGTACATGCAGGCATCCTGAAAGAAGCATATTCTTTCTTCAGCCACGCCTGGAGTGCAAGAACGCTGGTTGCGATTCTGAACTTCCTGATGTGGTTTGGTAACACGACCATCCTCCTGATGGCCGGTATGATGGGTATTGACCCTTCACTTTATGAAGCTGCCGAAGTAGACGGAGCTACATCTTCACAGATTTTCCGTAAGATCACTCTTCCGCTGCTTCGTCCGATTCTGATCTACGTTATGATCACATCTCTGATCGGTGGTATGCAGATGTTCGATGTACCACAGATCCTGACAAATGGAACCGGTGATCCGATGCGTTCAACTATGACACTGATCATGTTCCTGAACAAGCATCTGTTCAGCAAGAACTATGGTATGGGCGGTGCATTGTCCGTATTCCTGTTCATTATTACCGGTATACTCAGTATGATCGTATTCCGATTCAACAAAGCAACTGACGGGAGGTGAGAAAGTTGAATGAAAAAAATCAAAAAACCAAAAAAGGAATGAGCATGAAAGGTCAGCGTACCCTTGCTTATGTGGTACTGATTATTCTCACTTTCTTCTGCCTGTTCTGGTTTTATGTACTGTTTATCAATGCAACAAGATCAAACGGAGCCCTGAAAAAAGGTTTCACGGCGATCCCGGGAGGTCAGCTTATCACAAACTGGAAAAATCTTCTCGCAGGAACCCTTCCTGTATGGAACGGTATGTTCAACAGTATCTTCATTGCTACATGTTCTGCTGTTTTATGTACATACTTCTCCACAATGACTGCATATGCTATTCACGCATACGACTTTAAAGGCAAAAAATTCATGTTCACCTTTATCCTCGCAGTCATGATGATCCCGACTCAGGTTACCGCACTTGGTTTCCTGCAGTTACTCGGCAAAATGCATCTGGATGATTCCTTTATTCCACTGATCATTCCGAGTATCGCCGCTCCGGTTACTTTCTTCTATATGAAACAGTACATGGAAAGCAACCTTCCTCTGGAGCTTGTGGAGGCCGCCCGTATTGACGGTTCCGGCGAGTTCAAGACTTTCAATACGATCGTCTTCCCGCTTATGAAACCAGCTATCGCCGTACAGGCAATCTTCACTTTCGTTCAGAGCTGGAACAACTACTTTATTCCGGCGCTGGTACTTCATTCTGACAAGAAGAAAACACTTCCGGTACTGATCGCACAACTTCGTAGTGCCGACTTCCTGAAGTTCGATATGGGCCAGGTTTACGTGATGATCGCGTTTTCGATCTTCCCGGTAATCATTGTTTATATCCTTCTTTCCCGATTTATCGTAGAAGGTGTTTCTGCAGGTGCTGTCAAGGGCTGATCTTCCCTTTCAGAAGAACCCCTTCATTTTTGGACATGTTTTCTATAGTGTCTATTGCATCCAAAAACACTTTGTGATTAAATAAAAAGTAGATAAAATACAGACGGTGAATGTATTTTGCCGTCTGTAATTTTTTTATATATGCATATTGAAGGGATCAAAAATGACAGCAAAAACTTCTCGAATCATTATAAAAACATTCGTCAAAACCGCATTAAAGGATGCCGATGAAGCACCGGAGCGCTGTACCAGAAATCTGGTCGATATGGCGCTTCATTTTTCGAAGGGGCGTTTCCAGATATCTTTTTTTGAGATGGCACGTACAATGTTAAACAACGAAAACAGCCCGTACTATCCACTGATTGAAGATGCACTCAAGCACATGGATAAAGACAAACTGATCGAATTCGGTCTGAATCTGGGATATAATGGCTGCACAATGGGCGCACATATCGTCCGTAAGATCAAACGTACCGAAAATATTAATGTTCCGTGGCTTCTGTTTTTGAACATTGATTCCGCACATGAAAATCTTACAGAAAGTTATCAGCCGATTTTCGATCAGGGCAAAGAACTCGGTATCTACGTATATTTCCTTTATACAAACAAAGATCCGGAGAGACTGCTTCCACTCATCCGCCAGAATGAAGACTGTGCCATCATTCTATTGTGTGGTTCTGACTGCATCACAGAAGATTTCGCAGATTCTGCAAAGGACATCAATCATCTTCTGATCGGTGTCAATTATGACGATCATACGGATGCTGCATGCCTCGTACTCCGCGATCACAGACTTCTTTATTCTGTATATCGCATGTTTACAGAAGATGAAAGTTCCGAAATTCTTTCCGGTTCATACTACCGCTATGCCGAAGAACTTCACTGTCCGTTTTCCGCAGTCATTGCGGATCCGACATGCAGCAGTGAAACCCGTGGAAATGTCTACAAAGCAGCCGTCGGTACACGTGTTGCACAGAAATACTGTACTATTCCGATTGATCTTATGTATGATGCAGAAACTGTCGGAAACATTATCTCTCCGCCGTCCAGTGTAATCGGTTTCCAGCCTGACGGTACGATCTACAATCCCAGGAATAATGGCAGGCTTTTATCCCATAACATCTTCAAAGAATCTCTTCGTGATATTCTTCAGAAGTCATTCTCTATGGGTGAATAAAAGTCACTGACCAATAAAGAGCAATCTTTTCACATATATGCACAGTGAAACAGCTCCATAAATCATCCGGTAATTTCCGATATGTTTTATGAAGCTGTTTGCTTTATATTTTATTATATTTTCAAGTTTTAACTGTTCATACGCTCCTGCGTGAGCACCACAACCTGAATACAGGATTTCAGTAATTCTACAAATTTTTGCGGTGGAATCGGCTCTTTCTGTGAGATCCATCGTCCAAATGCACAGATAACCGCATCGCAGAAAAAGTTTACATAAAAATCGGCATCTGTCTGCTCTCCCAAAATCTCTCTGATATCCTCTGCCATCAACGGGCTTACCAACTCACGGAAGTGATTGATAAAAGAATTCTGGTCTTCTACTTTCATTGCCTTTCTGTAAAAATCTTTATTCTCATAAAAATAATTGCAAAGATGAAGCACACTGTCCCATCCTATCAGATTCTTCCCAATCTGCACATGATTCAGATATTCTACATCAAATATCCAGTTTACCAGATCAAATTTGTCCCTGAAATGATAATAAAAACTTTTTCGGTTCATATTGCATTTTGCACAGATATCCGAGACGGTGATCTTTGCAAAAGGTGTCGTTTCCATCAATTCTTTCAGAGCTGACGCAAGTGCACTTTTTGTAATATTGGAATCAGCCAACTTTCTTTCCTCCCCTTTTATCGGTTCGTCAATATCCGGTTCCCCATTTTACTATCTTTATATATCAGTTGCAAATAAGGCTGCCCCTAAGGCTCCGCAGAGCTGGGATTTCTCGCTGATGACCATACTCGTTCCAAGACGCTCTTCAAGAGTTTTTACAAGGCCTTTGTTCTGAGCAACACCACCGGTCATCATATAAGCCTCTTCACCGCCTACACGTTTGACCAGCGATGCCGTCTTTGCAGCGACAGCTTTGTTCAGTCCATGTACAATATCATCGGTACGCTTATTCTGTGCGATCAAAGAAACTACTTCGGACTCGGCAAATACTGTACACATACTGGAAATTGTAATGTCCTCCTGATAAGAAAGCCCCACCTGACTCAGCTCATCGAGAGACATTTCCATCGTCTTTGCCATCATTTCAAGGAATCGTCCGGTTCCTGCAGCACATTTGTCATTCATAACAAAATTCTTTACACTGCCATCTTCGTTCAGACGGATAACCTTGCTGTCCTGCCCTCCGATATCAACGACTGTACGTACTTTCGGATCGAGGAAATGCGCCCCTCGTGCATGGCAGGTAATCTCTGTAATGCTCTTATCTCCATCTGAAATCGCGGTTCTGCCGTAACCGGTAGTCACAACTGCAGCCAGATCTTCTCTTGCAATATCAGCCTGTTCAAGAGCTTCCTCCAGGGCTCTTTCAGCGCCATTTGCCGCACCCGCTCCGGTCGGCATGATCACACTGGAAATTATTTTTCTGTCCTTATTCAAGATTACCACATCTGTACTTGTGGATCCACTGTCGATTCCAGCATAATATCCTTTGCCCATTGTTCTCTCCTTTTTTGTTTCCTTCTGAATACCGAGACTCTCTGCAAAAGCTTCCAGACGCGTACTCAGCTGCCCGCTGCTCTGCAAAGTAAAGTCTGATTCAATCTTGAGAAGCGGCACATCGGTATGACTTTTGATATCCGCATACTCAAAGCTGTAAAAATCACAGAATTTTACAGTATGATAAATAATTCCTTTCAGTGAAGGATCCTGATATAACTGTTTACGTCCTGCATGATCCATCATACGCATACACGGAATCTGATGAAGCAGTTCTCCAGCATACCATTCCATCAGTGCATCAAAATCCATATCTTCCGACGGAAGATTTTCGCCTACGGAACGGTTATAAACACAAGTTTCATTCACAACCGGAAGCGGCATGGAATTACTTGTCATCTCAAACAGTTCCTGCCCCATACGTGCTCCAAGCACCGCCAGATGTGGTTCCTGCGTACGTTCTTTTGGCTGAAAAGCTTTCAGAAAAGCAGCTTTATCAAAAGTAGTTCCTTTATAGGAAGCATATGCAGATGTCAGTGCCTTTAACTGCATTGCCGTACGCTCACGGCTACATTCTATGTCACAATGTAACATATCGATCATATAAAGAAAATCCATCTGTCCACTGTCTTCCAGTATATCATAAACACTGCGGATTGTGTCACAACAGTTTACAAGAACCAGTTCTTTTATATTCCCGGCAAGAACTTCCTCGAGCACAGCTTTTCCAAATCCGCAGATGTTCGGATGTGTGATCTGCTCTGCGCGCTCAAAACCTTCCGGCATTTCATTTAATATTTCGCATTTACCGCCTAAAGCAGTCAATAGCTCCACCGGTGTATATTTACAGACATAATATGTTTTATTCATGAGCAAAATCCCCCAACATTTCCAGAAAAGCACCTAAACGGGTAGATGTCTGACCTTCCCCACCATGGCTTCGGTCGCATCCGTCTCCGTCCAGGATCAATGTTGGAAGACCTGCTTCCTCAAAACGCTTTTTCGCAATTCGAGAGCCACCAAGTGTATGCTTACAGCCCCAGTGATTAAACCAGACAACACCATCGGCGCCAGCCTGTTTTGCATGACGGATACCGGCATTGATCCTGCGTGAAATCGGTCCGTTCAATGCATGATAAATCAGACGCATCGCCATTTCTTCATATGGATCTTCTGAATGTCTGGAAATATCTGTTGCCTGTGAGAGCTCGCATCCGACGATCTGAACATCATCATTCAAAAGAAGTGCATCTTTTACCGCATCGGACCAGAACGGAATCGTGTGCATCCAATAGATATGTTTGCCTTTTTTAGGCGGTGCTTTCTTTACGTCCTGAAGAAGCTTCTCGGTGTATAACGCTTCCTCTTCTGTTCCCAGAAGGATATTATTGGTCATTCCACTATATAATGGTGATACAAGATCCGACGGAATAAAACGATCCGCACGCGCGCTCTGAAAAGCATCAAATTGCTGTAGTGTTTTGTAACCTCTTTTTACCCTCTGTACAAGCTTGTCTTCATCAATCTGATGCCCTGTGGTCTGTTCAAGAAAGCCGCGCAGAGCTCGAAGTTGCGCAGCCACATAGGCAACATTTTCCGACGTCTGACCGGACGGCACATCAATTGAAAATACCGGCACATGAAAAAACTCCGCCAGACGCTGGAAAGTCAGAAGATTCGCGTCACATGCAAGGTTCGTATATACAATACATTTCGGCTTCGGCAGAAGTCCCTTCTCCGCAGCTCCTATAAATGTTTTGTGGTAACTGCAGAGTGTTTCAGAAAGTCCGGAATCCTCTGCACTCTGAAGAAATGCACGCTCTGCGCTTGATGCCGTCAGATAGCAGGAAAAACTCTCTACATTATAAGGGTATAAACCTGCCTCCTGCATCAGCTCACACGGCGTAAATACGCTGACCAGTACTGACTGATCCGGATGTTTCAACGGCTGAAGCATCACATTCATCATCATACGTGCCAGATACTGATCTGACGGATTTATTTTTTTCGAAGGAGCCAGACGAAATTTCATATCCTGTGCCTCCCATCCTTTCGTGAGGAGCCAGCGTGCTCTGTCCGGTGTATTCTCACACCATTTTTCTACATAATTTCCGAATGTCTTTATTATTTCCAATTGGTCTGACCACCTTTCGATGTCTTTCTTCACAGTATATAGCAAACAATCTCATAATACAAGAATAAAAATCACGAGATTGTCAATAAATTATCATAGTTTGTGCAAATGTTGTATAAAAAAAACTCCAAACTCTCTGAAACAGAGAATTTGGAGCCTTTTAAATCGTGCCGCAGACCGGAATCGAACCGTTTCAAATAATCACAAATACTGATAGAAAGGGGCTTTGAAGACTTCATCACGGTCTCGGTGTTCAAAAAGTGTTCAAAGATTTCCACCCTCAAACTGGAATTTGTCTTACAACAATTTATATATGCATAAAAAGCAATATATTTATGAAAACACCCTAAATCCAAAATCTACTCAATTCATTTTTCCTTACATAAAATGTTCTCGTATATTTCACTTCCTCACCAAGTGTTTCCCCTATCAAAACTTCAAAATCATTGATATCAAATTCTGGAAAGAATGTATCTCCATCTTCAATATTTAAATCTACTTCTGTGATATACATTTTATCTACTATTTGCAAAGCTTCCTTAAATAGTCCATATCCACCAGATATGTATACATCTCGTCCTTTAGCCAATAATAATGCATCTTCTAATGATTTAACTGAAACTAAATTATCTCCTTGATACTCTGTTGTGGTGGAAACAACAATATTCATTCTATTAGGCAACGGATGACCGATTTCTTCATAAGACTTTCGCCCCATAATAACCACATTACCCGTTGTTAACTCTCTAAATTGCTTTTGTTCTCCCTTTATTTTCCATGGTATATTACCATTCTTGCCTATAACATTATTCTTTGACCTCGCAACAATCAAACCTATCATCTATTTCATCCTCCATAATATGATGTCGTACCTGTGATTCCATCAAGTGCACCACATCTTAACAAACTCAAAATTATCTCGAACTAACCAGCTCGACAAATTCTAGTTTGTCCAGTTTCCACTACTCACAGTATAATTCTATTTTATAAAATGCACAAGCAAAAAAGGCATGAGAGACTTCCATATCTCAGCATACCCTTTTATTCACTCCATGCCATTAACAGCAACACTCCACTATTCTTTTACATAGATAATCACTTCTCCGACTTCACAGCCAAAATAATGGCACAATTTACAGATTAAATTCGCATCCAGTCTTTGAAATTCATTTCTGCAATATCTGTTAAAATTTGACCTCGGTATATCCAGTTCCTTACAAATGGTATTCTTGCTGATACCTTTTTCTTGCAACAGTTCTTCTATCCTTAATTCCAAATGTCCATAATTCATGCATATCACCCCTACACAAAGTATATTTAATAATTCTTTCACTATATAGTGAGGTACTAACAACACTTACATTGCTCTGCTTACTGGCTGGAATTTATTATTACATTAGACTCCCCGATTATCATGTCACTAACAGTATGTCCTTTAGTAATCAAGACACACGAGATACCCGATTATCTGTGACTGTTTATAAATATTGGGGAATCAACGATACCATTCAAGAAATTGAAGCAGAGCATAATCGAATCAATGGAACACCCACCACCCTTGAAATCAACCTCTACTATCCGGCTTGGTTTCCACTGGATCACAGCGAACCTTTCAAAACGGTAATGATTGAATATGGCAAAAAAGAATAGCATGACAACACTTCATTCATGGTGCTGTCTGCTATCCTTTTAAAACTTGCAATGCATATTCCTTTTTGTTCGTATTCTTTCAAAAACTAACGTTCCGCAGGATGCCCAGAGCGACGGTTCCTAACAGGGCGGCGGGTCGGCTGGGCAAGTGGACGGCTTCGGAAACGTTTATTATTCTGCAACGTATTCTATCAGTGTTTCTCTCCGCCCCTCATATTTGCTTTGGGCTAAAAGTTTATCTAAGAACTTCAGCACTTCTCCCATATCATCACTGTCTATTAAGTCCAGCTTTGTCAGTACATCAAGGTCTGTCTGACTTTTAGGTTGAATGGATACTGGCTGAGACATATCCACGACCACTCTCAACCGCTTTGTCTTGTTTGTCGTTTCAATATCTGTAGTCAATCCCATAACGTGACTTTTACTCACTCCAAATATCTGCGACAGCTTTTCCCATATGGATTCATCTCTTGGCGTTCCATTCCCGTTTTCATAATTTGTCAGCATACTTTGTGATATCCCTAATTCCTTTGCCAACTCTGCAACTGTAATATTATTTTCTTTCCGCAGTTCTTTTATTTTATTCATACTGAACCTCCTTTATAAGCACCATTATATTTCAACATTTTTTGTCTGTCAATCTTTTTATCGGATATTTAGATATTTTTCTTGACATTATATTTTTTCTGTTGTATTATATGAATATCTTAATATCTGATAAACAGATATTCCGAAGGAGGTGATATATTGATTCGAGGAAATGACTTTATTTTAAATCCTAACAAGTTGGAAGAACAGTTTCAGTTAGTAGAAGTTTCTGAATGGGTAGACTTTTCTACAAAGGAAAAATTAGGATTTTACTACACCGTTCTTCTTCCAAAGTTAAAGTTTGAAAAAGTCAAGGTCGGCGTAAGAGCTAATACCCAGCTTGTCTCCAATGAAGAACTTGAGCAGAAAGGACAAGTTCCTGTCTCATTTGAGGGGTTACATACATGGGCAAGTCTCTACAATGGACGCCTTTCTGTTAAGGCAGAGGCTGACAATATCAGAAAAGCTGGAATGAAATAATCATTCTCACGTCAGACAGTCAGTGCCGGACAACGTCATAGGTGCTGACTGGCTGACCTACATGAGAGAAGAGTTTCTTCTAACTATACTTGATATATAAAACAACATCTTCCGAAAACAGGAAGAAACACATTACAAAATAGGATACGAGGTGGATTTCGTGAGCAAAGCAAAGGAATGTTTTGCATACAATACGAAAATCATTGAAACTCCTACCACCAAAGAAGTATATATCTATAAGAATCCTATTTTCAGTCATTCAACAGAAAATGCAGATTTAGAGAAAACAAGCAAACGTAAAACCTTTGATGAGATGTCAGCTCATAAGCAATATGACAGCCTGAAACGCAAACAAAAACATTATGAACAGACACGTTGGGAGATTGCCCGTATCGTGGACTGTAATTTCAATAACAGAACCAAATTTGTAACGCTGACATTCAGAGATAATATTCAAGACATTACCATAACGAACCGAGAATTTAAGTATTTTATCCAGCGATTAAATTATTACCTGTATCAAACCAAAAGACAATTATTAATGTATATTGCAACGTGGGAGAAACAAAAACGTGGTGCAATCCACTACCATGTTATTTTCTTTGATTTTCCATACATAGCAAAAGAAAAATTACAAGATTTATGGTCGCATGGTTTTATTAAGATAAACTGTATTGATGTAGACAGCAAGGAGAACCGTGGTCGCTATCTCAGCAAATATTTTGGGAAAGACCTTGATGTAAAGGAGCATAAGAAAAAGGCGTTTTTCAAATCACAAAACCTGAAAATGCCGAAAGAAACAAGACTCATGCTGACTGATGATATGATTCTCGAATTACAGAATGAAACTATCATTTTTCAAAAAGAGTACACACGGCAGATATATGATACAAAATCCTTTTTAGCTACTGGTTCTTATTTAAAGGACAGCAGTGTTACCTACATCAAAATCAAAAAAGAAACTATGGGTGTAAGGGGGGATTCTGATGAATAACCCTGTTACATCTTCCGATATTACGTTATTGAACACATTAGCCGCTTGTGCTAATATGACTCCAGATGAAGTCTTCAAAGATTTTGAAATTATGGCAAATAAGAAAATCTTGGAGAATCACAAATATGAAATTTATTACTCGGAATCTGAAAAAAGCTGGCGTACCTATTTACCAGATGACACCAAACCCAACAACCGCCGTCCGATCAAGCGGAAGAGTAAAGAGAACCTTGAAAAAGAAATCATCAGATTTTATATTGAGAAGCAAAAAATCGAAAACCGTGAGAATATCACACTGGAAGAGTTATATACAGAATGGCTCTTATACAAAAGAGATTACACTTCTGTAAAGGCAAAGACGATTCAAGAGTATGTTTCTGAATGGAACAGATTTTTCAAAGACACGGCTCTTTCCAAAATGAAGATAGGAGAAATCAGACCGATTACCCTTATCCGCTTTTTCAGAGAAGCCACAAAAGAACGTCAGCATACCCACAAGAGAATCAGCAACGCCCGTTCTGTCTTAAATGGAATCATGAGTTATGCCATTGAGGAAGAAATCATCTCCCACAATCCTGTCTCTGATGTGAATTTCAAGCAGTTCACCTACAAGCCTGTGGAAGTACAAAGTGACAACGTATTTTCCCGTGACGATACACATAAGCTACTGCATTATCTTAGCTGTATCACAGAGCCTTATTCCCTTGCGATACAACTATCCTTTTATCTGTTTATCCGTATCGGGGAAACAAAAGCAATCCGCTGGGAAGATATTGACTATGAAAACAGAATGGTCTATCTGCACCGACAGGCTACCTGTGAACGGACACTAAACGATGATTTAACCTTTTCCAAAAGAGAAGTAAAGGTAGTCAACCAGATGAAAGGAAATACCTCTCATGGTTTCCGCAAACAGTTCTTGACTGATGAAGCAATCAAGATTCTTCAGAAAGCCAGAGAATTAAATCCGCATGGAGTGTATGTCTTTGAACCCAATGGAGAAATCATGACAACAGACAGCTTCAACCGCCGTTTAAAGAAGTATTGCAAAGAAGCTGGTGTTCCTTACCATTCCAGTCATAAAATCCGTTTCTACAATGCCTCAACTGCCTTTGACGGAAACAATCTCACAACCTTGAGTTATTTAATGGGGCATAGCGAAACGGCAACCACGCTTCACTATTTACGGAACGTCAACAAGAGGAAGAATGACCGCTTTGCTTTTCAAAAACTGGGGATTTCCTCATAAAGTGTTCAAAGGTGTTCAAACTTTTTGAAGCAAAAAAAGAAGAGAAACGCTGTAAATTCAACGTTTCTCTCACTTTTACCTACTGCCGCAGACCGGAATCGAACCGGTACGGGTATCACTACCCACGGGATTTTAAGTCCCGGGCGTCTGCCAGTTCCGCCACTGCGGCATATTAAATTGAAAAAATGGGGCCTATAGGGCTCGAACCTATGACCCTCTGCTTGTAAGGCAGATGCTCTCCCAGCTGAGCTAAGACCCCTTAAACGACCCAGATGAGACTCGAACTCACGACCTCCGCCGTGACAGGGCGGCGCTCTAACCAACTGAGCCACTGGGCCAAAAAAATAAGTAAAATGGACCTTCGGGGACTCGAACCCAGGACCGACCGGTTATGAGCCGGTTGCTCTAACCAACTGAGCTAAAGGTCCAAAAAGCCGATGATCGGACTCGAACCGATAACCTGCTGATTACAAATCAGCTGCTCTGCCAATTGAGCCACATCGGCATATAACTCACTTAGATGTATTATACACCAAATGTCGTAATCAAGCCATACCAAAAATCACATTTTTTTATTTTTTGATGACTCCAAGGGGATTTGAACCCCTGTTACCGCCGTGAAAGGGCGGTGTCTTAACCGCTTGACCATGGAGCCAGGTATAAAAAGCTCCCCCTGTTGGACTCGAACCAACGACACTGCGGTTAACAGCCGCATGCTCTACCGACTGAGCTAAGGAGGATTATATTACTTAGAAGATATATCGTATCTTCAAAACCACATACATGTTGACTAAGCAATCGATTATCTTAACCATGCTTACTTTGGTCAAGCCCTCACCCTATTAGTAGCAGTCAGCTCCATGTGTTACCACACTTCCACCCCTGCCCTATCAACCTCGTCGTCTTCAAGGGGGTTTACTCCTTTCGGATGGGATATCTCATCTTGAGGGGGGCTTCACGCTTAGATGCCTTCAGCGTTTATCCCTTCCGGGCTTGGCTACCCGGCTATAGACTTGGCAGTCTAACCGGTGCACCAGCGGCCCGTCCATCCCGGTCCTCTCGTACTAAGGACAGCTCCTCTCAGATATCCTACGCCCACGCCGGATAGGGACCGAACTGTCTCACGACGTTCTGAACCCAGCTCGCGTACCGCTTTAATGGGCGAACAGCCCAACCCTTGGGACCTACTACAGCCCCAGGATGCGATGAGCCGACATCGAGGTGCCAAACCACTCCGTCGATGTGAACTCTTGGGAGTGATAAGCCTGTTATCCCCAGGGTAGCTTTTATCCGTTGAGCGATGGCATTCCCACTTAATACCACCGGATCACTAAGCCCTACTTTCGTACCTGCTCCACCCGTCGGTGTCGCAGTCAAGCTCCCTTCTGCCTTTGCACTCTTTGGATGGTTTCCGTCCATCCTGAGGGAACCTTTGGGCGCCTCCGATACCCTTTCGGAGGCGACCGCCCCAGTCAAACTCCCCGTCTGGCATTGTCCCACCGCCGGGTCACGGCGGCTGGTTAGAAACCCAATACTGCAAGGGTGGTATCCCAACAGCGGCTCCATGGCAACTGGCGTTACCATTTCATAGCCTCCCACCTATCCTGTACATGCAGTACCGGATCCCAGTACCAAACTGGAGTAAAGCTCCATGGGGTCTTTCCGTCCTGGCGCAGGTAACCAGCATCTTCACTGGTACTTCAATTTCACCGGATGCATTGTCGAGACAGCGCTCAAATCATTACGCCTTTCGTGCGGGTCGGAACTTACCCGACAAGGAATTTCGCTACCTTAGGACCGTTATAGTTACGGCCGCCGTTTACTGGGGCTTAAATTCAAAGCTTCGCTTGCGCTAACCTCTCCTCTTAACCTTCCAGCACCGGGCAGGCGTCAGCCCATATACCTCACCTTACGGTTTCGCATAGACCTGTGTTTTTGCTAAACAGTTGCTTGAGCCTATTCTCTGCGGCCTGCTTGCGCAGGCACCCCTTCTCCCGAAGTTACGGGGTCATTTTGCCGAGTTCCTTGACAATGCTTCTTCCGCCGGCCTTAGGATTCTCTCCTCATCCACCTGTGTCGGTTTACGGTACGGGTATGGTATGAACAATAGCGGCTTTTCTTGACGCACAGCTCACGGACTTCATTACTAAATTTCACTCCGCATCACGTCTTCCCATTGATGCGCGGTTTTTCCAACGCATCTGGTACCTCGCTTGCACCGGGATCCCATTCCCGGCTTCCGCTCTCTGCACGTGTCCCCACAGTTCTGTCATATCATAGTACAGGAATCTCCACCTGTTGTCCATCGGCTACGGCTCTCGTCCTCACCTTAGGCCCCGACTTACCCAGGGCAGATCAGCTTTACCCTGGAAACCTTGGATATTCGGCCTAGAGGATTCTCACCTCTATCTCGCTACTCATTCCGGCATTCTCTCTTCCATGCAGTCCACAGCTCCTTACGGTACTGCTTCTTCCCGCATGCAATGCTCCTCTACCAATCCTTTCGGATTCCTTAGTTTCGGTGGTACGTTTCAGCCCCGGACATTTTCGGCGCAGGACCTCTCGACCAGTGAGCTATTACGCACTCTTTGAATGAATGGCTGCTTCTGAGCCAACATCCTGGTTGTCTTCGAAATCCCACATCCTTTTCCACTTAACGTACACTTTGGGACCTTAACTGAAGGTCTGGGCTCTTTCCCTTTTGACTGCCCAACTTATCTCGTGCAGTCTGACTCCCGGTAAGCAATTACGCGGCATTCGGAGTTTGATATTCTTCGGTAGGCTTTGACGCCCCCTAGGAAATTCAGTGCTCTACCTCCGCAAATCTCTACCAAGGCTAGCCCTAAAGCTATTTCGAGGAGAACCAGCTATCTCCGGGTTCGATTGGAATTTCTCCCCTATCCACACCTCATCCCCACCCTTTTCAACGGATGTGGGTTCGGTCCTCCACTGCCTCTTACGGCAGCTTCAACCTGGACATGGATAGATCACCCGGTTTCGGGTCTGCCCACACTGACTCTGGCCCTATTAAGACTTGGTTTCCCTACGGCTCCGGACCTTGAGTCCTTAACCTTGCCAGTGTGCGCAACTCGCCGGACCGTTCTACAAAAAGTACGCGGTCGTGCATATAAAGCACTCCCACAGCTTGTAGACACAGGGTTTCAGGTTCTCTTTCACTCCCCTCCCGGGGTCCTTTTCACCTTTCCTTCACAGTACTATGCGCTATCGGTCACTAAGTGGTATTTAGCCTTAGGGGGTGGTCCCCCTTACTTCCCGCAGGGTTTCTCGTGTCCCGCGGTACTCTGGATCCTGCTCAGTCTGCTCTGTTTTCGTGTACGGGGCTTTCACCCTCTCTGGCCGGCTTTCCCAAAACCGTTCTACTAACATCACAGAATCTTAAATGCAGTCCGTAACCCCAGATCGCACGCGACCTGGTTTAGGCTCTTCCGCGTTCGCTCGCCGCTACTTACGGAATCGAGTTTTCTTTCTTTTCCTCCGGGTACTTAGATGTTTCAGTTCCCCGGGTTCCCCTCCATACGTTATGGATTGGCGTATGGATACATGAGGTTTGCT
>NZ_LT635539.1:2389440-2649440 GCF_900120195.1 Blautia sp. Marseille-P3087 | reverse complement strand
CTGCATTTCGTACAATGTGCTCCAGTAAGCATCCATAGTATCACTCACAAGCGAAGCACCATCCGGACTATAGCGTAAAATTTTGCCCGACATCTCCACATAGTTAGTCGCTACAACATCCTCCTGCTCACTCGCAGACAGGATTTTGTAATTATGGTAGCTTCTTTTTTCCATGTAAAAGAAAAAAAGTGCTGCAACTGCAGCCACCGCCGCAATAGTCATCACTGCACGGCGCATCGTCGCATTCCGATGCTTTGACAGCCGTTCCTGATATACCTCTTCCGGTGTTCTGCGCTGCCGGCTCTGTTCCATCTTTGCACGTTCTTCCTGAAGCTTTTTCTTTTTGTATTTCCTTTTTATTTTTTTGATTATATTTGCCATTTTTATCCTTACCTTATAAACTGGTATTCTGTGCATTTTCTTTTTGCGCATTCTGCCTCTGCAGAATGTCAACATTTTTATTATATCAAATTTTTTTCGGCAATACAATTACGGCAGTACAATTATCTGTCCCGGATAAATAATTTCATCTTCCGCCAGTCCGTTTGCCTGACAGATTTCCGCCACTTTTTCCATCGTACCATATTTCATTATACTGATCTGATACAATGTATCTCCCGGCTTAATCACATAGGAGTTTCCGCGTCCTGCCGTCGTCTCAGTCATACCTGCTTCCGCAATGTCCGAGCTATCTGCTGCCACCCCTGTTTCTGATGCCACCCCTGTTTCTGATGCCAGTTCCTGCCGCACACGCTGTTCCGCTTTTCTGTCATCAGATTCTTCTCTGTATATCTCACTCTCTGTTCTGCTTCCCGGCGTCGGCGAAATATGTTGTTCCATCGTTGATGTCGGTGTTGGTTTCACTTTTTCCTCCATCCGAGGTGTTGCGCTTATTTTCGGTTTCGTTGTTGTCTTTGGCATTTCTGTAATCTTCGGCATCTGCGTCACTGTCGATTTCACATCTTTAGTTTTCTCCTTAATAACAGCAGATGCAGTTTCCGTCACTTCCTGCGGCATCTTACTACTGTTCGAATAATTCTGATAAAACTGCACTCCGACTGTCAGCACCGCCAGCGCAAGGCATGCTGTCGCCGCATAAGAGAACACCGAAGTCCTGCCCCCGTCTTCATTTGAATAATTCGAATGTTTCTTCTGAATAATCTGCCGGAATGCCCGTACAGCATCATCATGCACTTCTTCCTCCTGCGGCACGGACAATTCCGGAATTTTTTCTATCATATAATTTTGCATCTGCGGATTTTTTTCATAATAAATATAAAATCCGCTCTGCTTTACCATAAAGCTGTTTTCATAGCGAAAAAAAGCTTCTTCGTTGTCCGACGGATCCAGCAGCATCAGCACTTTTTCTCCGCCAAAATGCTTGAGGTGTATACGAAGAAGCATTTCCGATACTTCCATCGGCTGCATCCTGCCGCCCAGAAACCACCCGACAATCTCTTCCCCTTCGAAATATTTTTCAGCGTCCTCATGAATCTGCTGCCACATGGCATCTGTCAACTCAACGTGTTCCTGCGAAATTTCTTCACCCGAAACAAGCACTGCACCTCTGATAAAAAGATAGCCTGTCCCGGCATCCCATTTCGTCTCCCCCATAAAAACAGCCAGGCGGCGTTCTTTTTCCTCTTTATCCTCTCCGGCAGCCGCAGCACGCTCCAGAAATGTATATACATAGTCCTCCATATAGATCCTGTAATTCTGATCCGTCATTCCTATCTGCCGTACATTTCTGGGCAACTGAAAAATCCCTTCATTTCCTTTTGCACGCTGCTTTTCATCCTTGTAGACAACCTCTATCATGTCATATCACCCCTTCAGGCATCAGAATAGCACAGGAAAGTCGCGGATTTTAGCAGAATCTAAGAGCAGTGCAAAAGAATTTAGCGACATATTTTGCAAAGTGCATATTTCTTTCGCAGAGGGATAAAATAGAAAGGAAAAGATACGGAGATAAAACCATGACTTTTTATGTAGATACGCGCCATGCAAACTGTTCCCGTGAGATCTGCAGGCTTTTAAAAACATGTATTCTTGAGCAAACGCAAAACTGGTCTGAAATCGTGTTTCTGTGTATCGGCACAGACCGTGTTACCGGCGACTGTCTCGGCCCTTATATCGGTGCACAGCTCAGCAGCCACACCTTTCCGATGATTCACGTATACGGTACTCTTTCCGATCCGGTTCATGCACTTAATCTCACCGACACCCTGTTGGAAATCCAAAACCGCCATCCCGGCTGTCTGATCATCGCGATTGATTCTTCATTGGGACAAAAAAAGCACCTCGGGTATGTGACCATTTCAAATGGTGCACTCTACCCGGGTGCCGCTGTTCATAAAAAGCTACCGCCTGTCGGACATATCCATATTACAGGAATCGTCAATATCTCAGGTGTCCTGGAACACCTGACTCTTCAGACAACACGTCTCTCCACCGTGATCTCTATTGCCGATCAGATCACTGATGGTATTCTGTATATGATACCGCTGATCTCAAAATGTGGTTTTATACAAATTCTTTAATCTGTTTGTAGATGCCTTCTGCATCCAGACCATATTTCTCAAGAAGAGCTACCGCCGGACCGGATTCTCCGAATACATCATTCACACCGATACGTTTTACCGGTACAGGTGCCTTCTCGGAAAGGCATTCGCATACAGCTCCGCCAAGACCACCGATTACGGAATGTTCTTCTACAGTTACGACTTTGCCTGTTTCTTTTGCTGCGGCAACGATCAGATCTTCATCCAGTGGTTTGATGGTATGAATATTGATCACTTTTGCATCAATTCCATCTGCTGCAAGTTTTTCTGCCGCTTCAAGAGATGCAGCAACGCAGAGACCATTCGCAACGATTGTAAGGTCTTTTCCTTCGCGAAGAACGATTCCCTTCCCCATTTCGAATTTGTAATCTGGTCTGTCGTTGATTACCGGAACAGCCAGACGTCCAAATCTCATATATACAGGTCCTACATATTCATATGCAGCTTTGACCATAGCTTTTGCTTCAATGTCATCAGCAGGGCTCATGACAACCATACCCGGAATTGCTCTCATAAGGGCAAAATCCTCGCAGCACTGATGAGTCGCACCGTCTTCACCAACGGAAATACCGCCGTGAGTTGCGCCAACCTTTACATTCAGATGCGGATATGCAACAGAGTTGCGAAGCTGTTCGTAAGCACGTCCTGCTGCGAACATTGCAAATGTGCTGACAAAAGGTACCTTACCGGTCGTCGCAAGACCTGCACCGATACCTACCATATTACACTCTGCGATACCACAGTCGATGTGACGATCCGGAAATTCTTTCTTAAACATTCCTGTCTGAGTAGCTGCAGCAAGGTCAGCATCCAGAACAACAAGATCATCGTGTTCTTTACCAAGTTCTACCAGAGCGCTTCCGTAGCTGGCTCTTGTGGCGATTTTCTTTACTTCTGACATAATGCTTCACCTACTTTCTCCAGATCTTCCATTGCCTGTGCATACTGCTCGTCATTCGGAGCTTTGCCATGCCATCCAACCTGATTTTCCATAAAGGAAACTCCTTTACCTTTTACGGTCTTCATGATAATGGCTGTCGGCATTCCTTTTACAGTTTTTGCTTCGTCGAATGCAGCCTTAAGCTGATCCATATCATTTCCGTTTGCAACATTGATCACATGGAAATTAAAAGCTTCAAATTTCTTGTCAATCGGATATGGCGAGCATACTTCATCTACCTGTCCGTCGATCTGAAGTCCATTGTTGTCTACGATTACAACAAGGTTGTCCAGTTTGCGGAACCCTGCAAACATAGAAGCCTCCCATACCTGTCCTTCCTGAATCTCACCATCGCCAAGAAGAGTGTATACTCTGTAAGATTCGTTGCTGAGTTTTGCAGAAAGTGCCATACCTACTGCCGCAGAGATTCCCTGTCCAAGAGAACCGCTGGACATATCAACGCCCGGAATATGCTTCATATCCGGATGACCCTGCAGATAGGAGCCGAGATGACGAAGTGTCTTGAGGTCTTCCTTCGGGAAATATCCTCTCTCAGCAAGTGCAGAGTAAAGTCCCGGTGCAGTGTGTCCCTTAGAAAGAACGAAACGGTCTCTGTCTGCTTTCTTCGGATTTTTCGGATCGATATTCATTTCTTCAAAATACAGATATGTGAATAAATCTGCTGCTGATAAGGAACCGCCCGGATGACCGGCTTTTGCAGCATGAACCGCGGTAACGATGTCTTTGCGGACTTCGTTCGCAATTTTCTGAAGTTCTAATTTCTCCATGATGTTCAATTTCTCCTTTTAATAATTTGCAACAAACTTATGCTACAATTAATTTCCGCACTCGTCAAGTAATATGTACCTAAAATGCTTTTTATTGCATTTTTATTTGTCACCGAATACTGCTTTATAATCTTTCTGGAATTTTTCGATTCCGGCATCTGTCAGAGGATGTTTTGTCATCTGCTCGATTACTTTGTAAGGAACTGTTGCAATATCAGCACCGGCAAGAGCACACTCTGTTACATGGATTGGGTGACGAACACTTGCACAGATAATCTCTGTGGTAATTCCTGCTACTTCGAACATTTCAACGATCTGG
The DNA here is from genome assembly GCF_900120195.1 of Blautia sp. Marseille-P3087. Classification (GTDB taxonomy): domain Bacteria; phylum Bacillota; class Clostridia; order Lachnospirales; family Lachnospiraceae; genus Blautia_A. The sequence goes on along the minus strand of NZ_LT635539.1, from coordinate 2,644,832 downwards.
CGAATAAGCGGAACACCATCTGTAGAAATATCATCCAGTCTTCCAAGGAATGGAGATACATATGTAGCACCGGCTCTTGCAGCAAGCAATGCCTGGTTTGCTGTGAAGATCAGAGTAACGTTTGTTTTGATTCCTTCTTTTGAAAGAACTTTAACGGCTTTCAGGCCTTCTACTGTCATAGGAATCTTAACAACCATGTTCGGATGGATCTTAGCAATCTCACGGCCTTCTGCGATCATTCCTTCAGCGTCTGTAGTAGTAGCTTTTACTTCACCGCTGATCGGTCCGTCTACGATTTCTGTAATTTCTTTGATTACTTCATTGAAGTCTCTGCCTTCTTTTGCGATCAGGGACGGGTTTGTAGTAACGCCACAGATAACTCCCATATCATTTGCTTTACGGATATCATCTACATTTGCTGTGTCAATAAAAAATTTCATTGTAAAATACCTCCTGTTTTCTGCGTTTTTGCTTGATAATTTTATTATAGCAAACAAAAATTCCAGGTCAAGAAGGGAAGAAATTATTAATTATTATTTTATTAATAATATGTTATTTTATTAATTATTTATCTTATTTTTTCTACTTTATTGAATATCAAAAGCCTGAAAGTACGGTTTTCCGCGTTCTCTTCCAGGCTTTCGTTTGAAATTATTAATAATAATTTGGATATACAAATTTATTTTCTTTTTTTCGTGTTTGCATATGCAGTTGTTTTTCTGGCGATCAGCTTCGGCGTATACTCAATATTATAGATACTTGTCGGCTGTAATCCCGTATAAAACTGGTCATTTATCGCAATCTTACGAATGATGATATCACAGGCATCCCGCCCTTTCAGCGCAACGAAATGATCAATCGTTGTAAGTGACAGCCTCCGAATACCAGAATAGAAAATATCATCGCAACCGATCACCGACACGTCCTTCGGTACGCGGATACGCGATTCTTCCAGCGCATCGATCGCGCCCAGCGCCATCATATCATTCTGACCTGCGATTGCAGTGAATTCCCTGCCTTCTCTGATCAGCTCCATCGTAAGCTGATACCCCATCGAATACTCGGAATCCATCCTCGGTAATCTATGATCGACTGACTCATCTGCTGCTTTTATAAGAACATGCCCGCCAAGCCCTTCCTTTTCGTATTCTTTAACAAAGCCGTCAATTCTTCTGGAACGCTGCCACTGCCGGCGCGTGAGCGGCGGTGTAATAAAGGCCACTTCCCTGTGACCAAGTTCAAGGAGATGACGTGCCATCAGGCGTCCTACCATTGTATTATCCTGATTGATCGCATCTACCGTCGTTGTCTTTTCTTTATTGCTGATAATAACAAGTGGTATTCTGTGTGCCAGTTCTTCAACTTTTTTCTGAAAATCCGGATGGGGATTACATGCATAAATGATTCCCTGTGGATCGATCGTACTGATCATCCGGAGATATTTTTCTTCCTGCCCTGCATCCCTCTGAGTATTGCAGATAAAAACACCGTAGCCTTTTTCATTTGCTACGGATTCGATACCCTGTAAAAGAAGAACATAATATGGGCTGGTCAGTGTCGGACAGATCACAACGATCAGTTTTTCTTTTTTGGTACTGTTTTTATTTTTGCGGTGAGGCAGCTCATATCCGAGTTCCCGCGCGGCACATTCCACTCTTTCTACAGTTTCCGCAGAAAAAGAAACATCATTTCTCCGGTTCAGTATCATAGATACTGTCGCCTGAGAAACTCCTGCTTTCTGTGCAACCTGCGAAGAGGTTGGTTTTCTTTTTGCCACTCTCACATCCTCCTTCTGTCATTGCAGTCTATATCAGAGATCCACTCTGCCTTCCAGTGCACGCAGAAGTGTTACCTCATCAATATATTCCAGATCGCCACCGACCGGTACACCACTTGCGATCCTGCTTACCCGGATTCCGGTTGGCTTGATCAGCTTGCTGATATACATCGCGGTTGTCTCGCCCTCCAGACTAGAGTTCGTCGCAATGATCACCTCTTTGATATCTTCACTCTGAAGACGCTGCATCAGCTCTTTGAGTCGGATATCATCCGGTCCGATTCCAAGCATCGGAGAAATCGCACCGTGAAGCACATGATAGACACCCTCATATTTTCCTGTTTTTTCGTATGCCGCAAGATCCCTCGTATTTTCCACGACCATGATCGTACCTGCATCCCTTTTGGGGTTGCTGCAGATCGGGCAAAGCTCCTGATCTGTCAGCGTACAGCATTTTTTGCAGTAGCGGATCTTTTCTCTCGCGCCGGTGATCGAAGAAGTAAGCTGTTCCACCTGGTCTTTCGGCATGTTCATGATATGAAATGCCAGACGCTGTGCCGACTTCGGTCCGATCCCCGGAAGATGCGAAAGCTGCTCGATCAGCTTATTGATGTGCGTACTGTAGTATTCCATCAGAAAGGAAGGCCTCCGCCCAAGCCGCCAAGTCCGCCTGTGAGTTTGGACATTACTGCTGTTGTTTCTTCTTCTACTTTGCGAAGTGCTTCATTGGTTGCCGCAACGATCAGATCTTCCAGCATTTCGATATCATCCGGATCGACAACTTCTTCGGCAAGTTTCACGCCGGTCACTTCACGTTTACCGGATACAGTAACTTCTACAGCACCGCCGCCTGCCGTTGCAGTGAATGATTTTTCTTCAAGTGCTTTCTGGTTTTCTTCCATCTGACGCTGCATCTTCTGCGCCTGTTTCATTAAATTATTCATGTTTCCCGGCATTCCCATGCCCGGAAATCCTCCACGTTTTGCCATGGTGATATCCTCCTGATAAAAAATTAATCTTCTTCTATTACAACATCCATGTGAATATTGTCACGTATTGCCTGATCCACCGTAATCTGCGAAAGGTTCGTCTGCTGATGGTCTTCCGCAACCAGCATATGAAGCTCGATACTTTTGCCAAGCTTCTGCTCAATGATGGACTGCAGTTCTTTTTTGGCTTCGGAATCATCCGGATAAAGCCTTCCAAGTGGAGTCTGAAACTCCACATAGAGAATCGGCTCGCCAGTCTCTCCGTTGTATTTTGGCACTGACTGCAAAAGTGCCTGTTTGAAAGCAGCTGTCGTCTGTCCGACGATCATCTTCCAGCCTGCCACGATCTTTTGCAGATCTTCCGGTGCTGCTTTCTGTGGTGGCCGCTCTGCCGGTTTTGGCTGTTCAGCACTGCCTTCTCCCACACCTGTACTCTGCACGATCACCTGCTGTACCGGATGTTCATCAATCTTCTGTTCGAGCACACGGATACGGTCCAGCACGGAATCCAGATTTGTCTCCATTGCCGGGCGGCACAGTTTGATCAACGCAATCTCAACAAGCACGCGTTTCTGTGTTGCGAAGCGGATCTGATTGGAAAGATCTGAAAAAATGCGGATATAACGCATCAGCGTATCGCTGTCGGTCATCTCGCTTTCTTCTTTCAGAAGTTTCAGATTTTCGGAGGAGACATCAATGGCCTCCTCCGGATTGTCAGAAGTCTTTACAAGGAGCAGATTTCGCATATACCATGTGAAATCGCCCACAAACTGGCTGAGTTCCCTGCCCCCGACGATCAGATCTTCAAGGATCCTGATCGCAGAAGTCACATCACCCGCCAGAACTTTACGCAGTAATTTACTGAACACTTCGGTATCCACGGCTCCCAGAACATCAAGAACCTTATCATAAGTCAGTGTCTGCCCCAGATAAAAAGCAATACACTGATCCAGAAGACTGAGTGCATCTCGCATAGAGCCATCACCGGCCTTCGCCACATAACGGATTGCTTTTTCCTCCGCTTCCACACCTTCCACCTTAAGAAGTTCACTCAGGCGTGCCGCAATCGTATCGATCGAGATTCTGTGAAAATCATACCGCTGACAGCGTGACAGAATGGTGATCGGAATCTTATGTGCCTCTGTCGTTGCCAGAATAAAGATGACATAAGACGGCGGCTCTTCCAGAGTTTTCAGGAGGGCATTGAATGCTCCTGTAGAAAGCATATGCACCTCGTCGATGATATACACTTTGTATTTACCTTCTGTCGGACGGTAAGTTACTTCCTCACGGATCTCACGGATGTTATCTACACCGTTGTTGGAAGCGGCATCGATCTCGATCACATTCATTGATGTACCTGCCTGAATGGCTTTGCACATCTCGCATTCATTGCAGGGACTTCCATTAACCGGATGCTCACAGTTCACGGCCTTCGCGAGAATCTTTGCCACTGTGGTCTTACCGGTACCACGCGTACCACAAAAAAGATACGCGTGGCCGATGCGGTTTGCATTGATCTGGTTCGTTAACGTCGTTACAATATGATCCTGCCCTTTGACATCTGCAAAATTATCGGGCCTGAATTTTCGGTACAGGGCAGTATAGCTCATGAATACACTCCTCTCCTGTCACTGCAGGAATTTATTTTTAACAAATTGATCTTAAGTGTCTCAGTCACCGAAGCTGATTCCGATCTGTTTGGCAGCTTTGACAATCTGGTCTTTCGGTGAAACCATCTTAAGTTTGCCTGCGCAGTCTGCAAGCGGAACTCTCTTGATCTTGCCGTTGATGACACCGATCATGATTCCGTATTCTCCGTCAAGTATTGCTTCTGCTGCACCGGCACCAATTCTGGTAGAAAGTACGCGGTCATACGGACATGGTTCTCCGCCTCGCTGAATATGTCCAGGGACTGTTACACGGACTTCACTTCCCATGGTCTGATTGATCTGATCTGCAATCTCATAGGAAACAGACGGATATTTCTTTGCCCTTACTTCGAGTTTTTCTTTGTATTTTTTCTTCGGAAGTTCTGCGTCCTCTTTGGAAATTGCGCCTTCTGCAACAGCGAGGATCGTAAAGCGCTTACCTGCTTTGTTACGTTTCTCGATGGCTTCGCAGACTTTCTTGATGTCGTAAGGAATCTCAGGAATCAGGATAATGTCCGCACCGCCTGCAATACCTGCATGAAGTGTCAGGCTTCCAACCTTATGTCCCATGATCTCAACGATAAATACGCGGCCGTGTGAGGTAGCTGTCGTGTGGATGCAGTCGATTGCATTTGTAGCAATATTCACTGCGCTCTGGAAGCCAAAAGTCATATCAGTTCCGAAGATATCATTGTCGATGGTCTTCGGAAGATGGATGATGTTCAGTCCTTCTTCGCGGAGAAGGTTTGCAGTCTTCTGTGTACCATTGCCACCAAGGATCACGAGGCAGTCCAGACACAGTTTGTAATACGTCTGCTTCATGGCTTCCACCTTATCGAGACCTTTTTCGTCCGGTACACGCATCAGTTTAAACGGCTGACGGGATGTACCGAGGATCGTACCTCCACGAGTCAGAATGCCGGAAAAATCCTTCGAACTCAGCATCCGGTATTTGCCATAGATCAGTCCTTTATATCCATCATCAAATCCATAAACTTCAAGGTCATCTACTGCGTTTGACAGTGCCTTTACCACGCCTCTCATTGTAGCATTCAGAGCCTGGCAGTCACCACCGCTTGTTAATAAACCAATTCTTTTGATCATAGTACATTTCCTCCTCACTGTGCTCATCTGCACAAAATGGTATGCCGTTACCGCCCGTTTAAAGACAGCAGCCTATTTGTTTACTATTATATAATACTTTACCCCCACTTGACAAGTATTCAAAAATCGTCTATACTTAAAGTCCGCGCAGCCGGGGAGATAGCGGTGCCCTGTACCTGCAATCCGCTACAGCAGGGGTGATGCCAATCTGAGGTTTGTCTCCTGTGGAGCTGCCCTTTATAAGTGGCGTTGACGTTTGGGTCTCACGCAACAGGAATCTGTGAACCGTGTCAGGGCAGGAATGCAGCAGCACTAAGCAGAAGCTCTTGTGTGCCGTGAGGGTGCCTGGGCCGAGTTAACTGTAAAGGTAACGTCCATGGGAACATTTCGAGGTGCGGCGCGCGGAAAAAGAGATTATTTCATACTCTGTGGATATCATTTCCACGGAGTATTTTTTTATCCATTTTTTGCTTTATAGGAACATTACGGAGTAATTTCCTATAAAGCAAAAATACCCTCCCGGCCGGTTCTTCCCGGTAAGGAGGGTATTATTCATATTGGCGGCTCAGCGGCCTGCCGGCCTTTATTTGCAGATTTCAGCAACGACCTGATTGATCAGTTTGCCGTCTGCCTTGCCTTTAAGATCTCCCATAACAGCTTTCATGATCTGTCCTTTGTTCTTTGTTGCAAGAACTTCGGCAAATTTTCCCTCAAGATAAGTACGGATCTCATCTGCATTCATCTGCTGCGGTGCATATTTCGCAATTACATCATATCTTGCCTGATATTCTGCACGAAGGTCATCACGGCTTTCCGGGCAGGTATCCAGCTGTTCTTTTACAGTTTTCATTTCTTTCAGGATCACACGGTCAACAAGTGCTTCCGGTACATCGTCACGGCATCCCTCGTCGATGGCAGCTTTTTTGACTGCGGATACAAGAGAAGAAACTGCCTCCTTTGTTGTTTTATCTTTTGCTTTCATGGCTGCAACCATATCTTTTCTTAATGCTTCCAGTGTCATTTCAAGATTCCTCCTCGTTCATTAAACTGTTATCATCATATCACTTTTCCGTCAAAAAACAAGTGTTCAGACGTTTATCTGTCCCCGTCCGCTGCTTCCTGCGCCTGCTGTCTTGCCAGCATTTTCAGGCGTTTTTTCTTTTCACGGAGTTCCTTAAAAAAATCAGACAGCATTGCAGAACACTCTTCTTCCAGAACTCCCCGTGTGATTTTTACTTTGTGATTGAAACCGTCCACCTCCAGAAGGTTCAACACCGAACCAGCGCATCCTGCCTTCGGATTCATGCTGCCAATCACAACTTCATCAATTCGCGACTGCACCAGCGCTCCGGCGCACATCTGACATGGCTCCAGTGTCACATACATGGTACACCCTTCCAGACGCCAGTCACCAAGTTTTTTGCTTGCTTTTCGTATTGCATTCAGTTCCGCATGAGACAGCGTATTTTTGTCTGTGTTTCTCCGGTTATAACCTCTTGCTATGATCTTACCATCCGAAACGATCACGCATCCGATCGGCACTTCTTCCAGTACGCGTGCCTTTTTGGCCTGCCGGATAGCTTCTTTCATATATTTTTCCTGTTCTGTCAAAGGGATTTCCTCCAAATCGCAATTCTTTCGAACTATCGTCCTGTTTTATCCAGTATAGTAAATGCCGGTTGCAAAATCAATGAATAAAAATTAGAATAGACCTATAAATTTCAGATAGACAGGAAGTATAAACATGCCTAAAATACATGGTTTAAACAAAACAACTTTACTTGATTATCCCGGACGAATCGCCGCAACGATCTTTCTGGGACACTGCAATTTCCGCTGCCCGTTCTGCCAGAACAGCGCTCTCGTATTAAATCCGGCAGCAGAACCTGAGATTCCGGAAGAACAAGTTCTTTCTTTCTTAAAAAGGCGTCAGGGAATCCTTGAAGGTGTCTGTATCTCCGGCGGCGAACCAACACTTTCTCCTGACCTTGAAGACTTTATACAGAAAATCCACGATCTCGGTTATTCTGTCAAGCTTGACACAAACGGCACGCATCCGGAAGTTTTGAAAAATCTTGCTGATAAAGGTCTGATCCAGAAAGCTGCTGTGGACATCAAAGCCTGTCCGGAAAATTATCCTTCTCTGTCCGGCCTGTTGCATCCTCCACTGGATGCTGTACGTGAGACAGTTGATTTTCTGCTTCACGGAAATCTTGATTATGAATTCCGGACAACCGTTGTCAAAGAGCTTCACAATGAAGAAGATTTCGTCCGCATCGGTCAGTGGTTAAAAGGAGCCAGGGGCTACTATCTCCAGGCATACAAGGACTCCGAAGAAGTCCTGCAGCCCGGTTTCAGCAGTTATTCTCTGGAAGAACTGGAACATTTTCGTAAAATTCTTTTAACAACCATTCCCGTTGTTGGGATTCGTGGAATCGATTAGGCGGTACCAGTAGCCGCCTTTACCGCCCGGCACCTGAATCTCGCTGCTTTCTTTGAAATATGGGAAGCCAAACATGTTCGCCATGAACCTCTCCTGCTGATCATATCTTCCCGGTACGCCGAGTACCGGCTGACCACAGTGGTTCTGACACAGTAGAAGATGTCCGAAATGATAATAGCCATACTGGACGAAACGATTATTTCGCAGAAGGCAGGTCCGCCGTCCCATACTGCAAAGATCCTGTGGAGATATTTTATGGCAGTCATGCAATTCCCCATCCTGAAACACTTCACACGGAGTTCCGCATCTCCGATAGTTCTGAGACTTTCGCTCCTGTGGTTTTCGATCCGGTGATTTCTTCTCCTGCACATTCATCACTTCCTGATCCGGCGATACTGTTTCAGAATTTTGAACTAATGTACTGTCCGGCTCTGTCACTGACTGTGTGTGGAGTTCCTGACTCTCCGGTGTCTTCACTTCTGTCTGTGCAGCTTCTGCTTTCTGCATCTCTGTGTCTGCTATTTCTGCAGCTGACTTATCTTTCTTCGGATGTTCTTTATCTTCTTTGCTTTCTGTTCTGCTATTTTCTTCATCTTTGCCGGATTTCACCATCTCATCAGTTTCTGCCTTTCCATCTGACACTGCACTTTCCGACGTATCCTCCTGTATTCTCGGAACAACCCGGAATTTTTCCGGTCGAATCGGCATATCATCCCACTCTGTTCCGAAAAATCCACCCTGGTCAGTCGTAATGATCATTCCTCCCATTTCCTCCAGGGAATGTTCACTGTCCCCCATATGTTCAACAGAGCTCTCCAGTATGCAATTAATCTCTTCTTTTGCTGTCTCACACACACCAAGAAGGATTCCGTCTATACTTTCATCTTTCCGGACAAATCCATAAACACTGCATTCTGAGCCCGAAACCAGTCCCGGACACAGAAGATGCAGTTCTATCCTGCATACATTCCTCCATGCTTCAATCCGCACGAATCCACAGTTTACCCCTTTTTTGTCTTTTCGGTATTCATACAAATATGCTACAAAACGCCGATACGCTGCCAAACAGCTCCCTCCTGCTTTTTATTTCACAAGAATCTTATTCTCTTTCCAGAAAATATATGCCGCTCTGATCCAGTTTTTCAGGGATTTCTGCATTTTCATATCCAGCATTTCTCTGCTATCCGCAAAGCCGATACATCCTGGATACTGCGGATAAAATCCAATAAATTTTCCATCAGCCCCATTCTTTATCTCATAATCTTCTTCAAACAAAGTCTCGCAAAATGCGTCTTCTTCAAGTATTCCTTCATCATATAGCCGACACAGTCCGTCCATACTCTTCGGGTACAAGTTCTTTTCCATATTTTCCAGACCGGTACAGCTCACTTTTTCACGTTTATCCACAATCTCTCCACTTCGTTCCCATTCTCTGTAGATATCCAGAAAATCCGCTCCATCTATACCGTATATTGTTTTCATAAACTCCACATACTGTAATACAGGCTTTTTCAAGTCCGTATTGTTCTGTATTATGACGCAAAGCTGTGCAATTGCTTTTCCCCAGTCCTTATTCATTTTTTCTCCTCCACACGTCCATACAAAAAAACTTTCACCGTTAGCTTTTCCTTTGTGCTATAGCGGCAAATGTTTCCTTATTACGAAACATTATAACGAAATTCCTCGATATCATCAATACATAGATGTTTCTTTATTACGAAATATCAGGATATGGGGATAATTATGATACAGAAAATCAGAATGGACATGAGCATTGGCAGCAACATCCAGAAGATGCGCTACCAGAATAAACTCACACAGGAGCAGGTAATTGCCCGCATGAATCTGATGGGTCTCCCAATCTCCAAAAGCAGCTATGCCAAGATTGAAACCAACCGCATGAACATCAAGGTAAGCGAGTTGATGGCACTGGCAGATATCTTTCACTGCGAAGTGGGGGACTTTTTCAAAGATCTGATTAAATTAAAATAATTTTTTCGTTCTTTTTTGCTTCTTATAATTTTCTCTTTTTCCTTAGTCCATTATGGACTTCTGTCATCAAATTTCTACGTTATTGGAACATTACGGAGTAATTTCCTATTACATAAAAAACAGACACTACCTGTTTGCACACAGATAATGTCTGTTATATCAAAACTGATCTAAATTCTTACGGTCGCCGTATCGACTTCCGCCGATGTTTCTTTGCTTCGTAGAGAAACTGATCTGCTGTCGCGATCACCTGCTGAATATCCGTCTGCGGCCCGGAGCAAAACTCAGCGATTCCGAGAGAGATCTCCACCAGAAACGGTTTATCTGATTTTTCATTAAAATATATGCAGGCGTCTTTCACACGTTTACGGAATGTTTCCTGATACCCTTCTTCGGTACATTTCAGAAGAATCAGAAATTCATCTCCACCCACACGCGCCAGAACGTCATCGCTTCGAATGCATCCTCTCAGAATCTCCGCCACACTTCGAAGTGCAAAGTTTCCTGCCGGATGTCCCCAGTTATCATTGATCTCTTTCAGATGGTCAAGATCTCCGCAGATCATATAAGCACGCTGTTCCTGTTCTTCATGACAGATTTTTTTTGCTTCTTCTGTAAATCCTCTGAGATTCAAAAGGCCGGTCAGCTCGTCATTCGCAGACATGATACCCAGAATCCGATTACGTTCCCGGATCACCTCAAGGTCTTTCGTCATCTCACGGCGTCTCGCCGCTTCTGCCTTACTTATTTCAAGATAGCGGAGAGAAAGCCCGATCTGCAGACTGATCACATAGAAGAACGGAAATTCTTCCTGCTGAATATCACATGCCAGTAAGCCGTATTGTCTTTCGCCGGAAAACAGCAAAAAAATCATAAACTGATGTCTCTCTCCATCCTCCATAAGCTGACAGATTCCACCTTCTTTTGAAACCGACGGACGGTCATAAAGATGAAATGCATCTACTTCTTCTTTTTTGTAATATGCTGCAAGACGCAGATTTTCCGGACATTTCCACTCGTCATCTTTGCGATAGACAACAGGCTCGTCCAAAAGGAAAAGATAAGTACATTTAGTCCGAAGTTCCCGCATATTTTCCATCGCTTCCAAAAGAAAAGCATGTTCATCATCCATGCAGTCATTTAAATTTCGTGCAAGAGACGGAATAAACCAGGACTTTCTCTGAAAATTGATCAGTTCCAGTTTCATATTTGTAATGGTACGGTTTAATTTATGTATCTGATCGCCAAGATTCAGTGGTGTATTCTGTGTTTTGCCGTTTTTTTCCTGACATCCACAGGACTCCCTGACACACAGAGAAACCGGGACACGTCTTGACAGTGCATCCTTTCCGTCAAGCTTATAAATCAGATCGTAGACCGCCATTCTGCCCATCAGAACACCATCCTGCACAACAGTTGTAAGTGCAGGATCCATGCCCGATGCTCGCTCGCAGTCATCAAATCCGGTGATCAGGATATCTTTTCCTACTTTCAGTCCACGCTTTTCACATACACGGTAACCGGCAAATGCCATTTCATCGTTGGCAAATACAATTGCCTCGGCATTCGGATTATCATCAAGAAGCTGATCTACCTGACGGTCAATAAACTCGGAATAATCACCCTGTGCGATCATCTTGTCACTGACCGGAAGATGATATCTTTCCATCATTTCAAAATAGGTGGCTTTTCGCTCTTTTGCATCGGTATTCTGTGCCGGTCCGGATACAAAAAGAATATTGCTGCAATGATGTTCCTCAATCAGGTGCGCCATAACCAGCCGGATTCCCTGTTTGTTGTCACAGATCAGCGAATGGCAGTTTGGCTCATGCACGATTTCTGTGAGAAATACTGTCGGAATGGAATTAAATTTCAATGCAAACTGCTCGGCGCTTTCGTTTTTCAGCTGAAGTCCGAGTGTACCATAATTGATGATCAGACCGTCAAGTCCACCAATCAGACTGTAATCGTGAATTGTATTAAATTGATAGTCAAAAGAATTCTTATGTGTTCCGCCAAGCATATCCTCGAAAAAGTCTTTTGTCTGCGTTCCGAGAAAAAAACAGACATTGACATCCAGTTCTTCTGCTGCCTCTGCAATTCCAAGGATATGTTCCTTCGGAAAGTATGTATGTACACCACCAATCAGAATTCCAATAGTATATCGCTTATGTTCTTTCATGTCAGACACCCCTCTGAATGAATATACACACATTTTTGTATATTATACCAGTAAATCATCAATCCGACCAGTAGATATTTAGTACTTTTTAGCACTATAATACGAGACCGGAAATTTGAACTTTGATTGGGAAATGAAATGTTTTTGTAATAATTTGGAATTTTCATGTGGCATTCTGCTGTGAAAGATGTGTTTAAGATGCGAAATGTTACATGTTTGTTACAAAATTAAAATGAAAGTGTTGATTATTTACGAAAATGTGTTATACTTAGCGTACAAAATATTTAAGAGGTGTTATTTTATGAAAAGCAAAAAAGTTCTTTCACTGCTTCTTGCATGTGCAGTGACCGTATCTATGGGAACAACCGTATTTGCTTCCACAGAAGATCAGATTGCAGCAGCACAGGAACAGAAGCAGGAGGCGCAGGCAGGACTTGCTCAGGCACAGGCGAACATCAGTGATCTGGAAAGCAAGAAACAGGAACTTGAATCCTACCTGTCAGAACTGAATACTCAATATACAGAACTTACAGACAGTATTTCACAGCTTAGTGTAGAAGCCGCTGAAAAAGAAGAAGAACTGAAAAATGTGCAGGCGGAGCTTGAAAAAGCAAAACAGGATGCACAGGATCAGTATGAAGCCATGAAGATCCGTATTAAATATATGTACGAAAATGGCGGAAGCTCAATGCTTGAGCTTCTTCTTTCTTCGAACAATCTTTCAGATTTCTTAAATGAAGCAAGCAACATCGCTTCTATTTCTACATATGACAGAAATATGCTTAAGAAATATGAAGAAACACAGGACGCAATCAAAACTCAGGAGGCACAGGTGGCGGAAGAATCTACTTCCATCAGCAATCTTCTTACAGAAAAAAGCTCCAAGCAGCAGGAAGTTCAGAATCTGGTATCCACTACCAACGATAATATCAGTTCCTATGTAAACCAGATCAGTGCAAGTCAGGAAGAGGCAAGTGCACTGATGGCACAGGTAAACAGTGCAGACAGCAGCATTTCACAGTTGATGGAACAGGCAGAGCAGGAACGTGCAGCAGAGGAAGCTGCGGCTGAAGCGGCTGTGGCAGCAGAAGCAGCCCGGGATACAGAAGATACTGGTGCAGCTGATGAAGGCGACAGTTCTGAGGAAGCGACAACAGATGCAGAAGAAATTTCTACAGACGATAGCAGCTCTGAATCTTCTGATGCGACGGAGGATACATCCGGCGCAGAAGACAGCAGCACTTCAGACGATACATCTGCGGATACTTCATCTGCTGAGGACACATCTTCAGACAGTTCTGACAGCAGTTCTTCCGATTCCGGTTCTTCCAGCCAGGGAACATACCTTGGAAACTTTATGCTGACAGGATATTGTAACTGCGCACAGTGCTGCGGAACAGCAGGAAATGCAACAGCAAGCGGTGTTATGCCAACAGCAGGACATACCGTAGCAATGGCTGGTGTACCTTTTGGAACACAGCTTCTGATCAATGGTACCGTTTATACCGTAGAAGACCTTGGAACTCCTTATGGACATGTTGATATTTACTGCGGCAGCCATAGCGAGGCACTGAGCTTCGGATTACAGTATGCAGATGTGTACCAGTTAAACTAAAGGGGAATTTTAATATATACAGAGAACTTGCCACTTTGGCATAAAAACAGCAGGCCATGAAGGTCTGCTGTTTTGCGTTACGTTATTTTAGAGATATGGTGTACCGGGGATTTCCGGATATGAACCCATACCGATCAGAAGCTCCAGGCCAACCTGGCGTGCCTCAAGTACAGCTGCCTTAACTGCGCTGGCATCGCCGGAAATACCAAGGATCACTTCATTGGAATGACTGGTTCCGATACTTGGTGTCATATAGCAGGTAATATTTACTGCTGATGCCTTCATTGCGGTATCTGCCATTACAAGACCGATTGCAGCCGGGGAACCCGCCATGAATCCGAATGCTTCACCGGGAACTGCATGAAATGCATTCTGTAATGCGGCGCCAGCACTGGCTGAGTAAGTAAACTCCAGATGACCGGACTCACTGATATAAAGTTCACCGGCATTTTTCTTTGTAAGTTCCAGTGCCAGTTCAATCGCATGCCGTACATCTGAAACATCATTACCACCAATCACGATATAGTTTCCGTGGCCACCCCAGCCTTTGGTATCACGCGGAAATTCGATGGAAAGCACATCCGTATTGGTTGCTTTGACCGCATCATCGATCGCTGTGATCTGTCCTGCCGCGCCTGTCCTTGAACTGAAAAGTCCGAGTGCATGATACCTGGTACCCACATTCATTTCTTTTAATAATGTATCATCAATTCCGGAAATCACCAGTCCAATCGTGTCAAGAACGGTGGTCCCCACAAATTCTGTCCGTGTACAATGTGTGCTGATACTTTTTACATCAATCATGAGAAAACTCCTTTCTGTTCTGATGTTCATATCGAATCATCCTGAACAGATCTTTGATATAAATATAACGTATTATGTACTCGTTTGCAAGAAAGAACACCGACAAAACATGTGTTGAGTGTACTTTTAAATTTTTTTTAAAAAATCTCAAAAAAGTTGTTGACATTTGCATTTCACTATAATATAATATGTCTTGCGTCAAGCGACGAAGCAAAATCAAATAACGAAGTGTGGCTCAGTTTGGTAGAGCGCTGCGTTCGGGACGCAGAGGTCGCAGGTTCAAATCCTGTCACTTCGACTACTTGGCAGGGGCACCGAAAGCTTTAGAGATAAGGCTTTCGGTGTTTTTTTGCGTTGGCATAAAAAGCATCAAAATTCATCTGGTCACGAATTTAGTCACGAAAAAAATACCCGGACGGGAAACATCTCTCACTTCAATTGTAAGTAATTTTCTCCATCCGGGCATACCTTCTCTTTATTTTATTGTTTTTGTATTTTCTTTATTTAATCCCAGCCCATACATTCTGTTCCGGTTTACTCTGCTGCTTCAACTGCTTCGGCAGGTTCTGCATCCAACATCTCCTGATATTTGCCGAGGATCAGTGTCTGGATCATGTCTCTCGTACCGGAATTGATCGGATGAGCAATGTCTCTGTACTCTCCGTCTGTGGCCTTGCGGCTCGGCATAGCGATAAACAGTCCTTTTTCGCCTTCGATCACTTTGATATCATGAACTACAAATTCCTCATCAATCGTGATAGAAACAACTGCTTTCATCTTTCCCTCTTTTGCTACTTTTCTTACACGTACGTCTGTAATATTCATCGTGTCTGCCCCTTTCATTTTCATACGCATTTATGAGTTCGCATTATAATGCGTATCTCTCATTTTTCTCAACGACGATTTTAATCTCGTTTTCGCCGCAGTAGCAGGAATTCGCACGAATGGTATCCCTGCTCTCAACAATACAGTTCTCGATACGTGTATTGTCCCCAATATAAACATTATTAAGAATCACAGAGTTCTTAATCACACAGTTGTTGCCTACATAGACATCCTTAAACAAAACAGAATTCTCGACGGTTCCGTTGATGATCGATCCGCTTGAAACAAGACTGTTTTTAACAACTGCCCCCGGATTATATTTAGCCGGTGGAAGATCGTCAATCTTGGTCTTGATCGACGGTTCCTGCTTAAAGAAATAATTCCGGATATCATGCCGCAGGAAATCCATGTTGGTACGATAGTATGCTTCTGCAGTAGAAATATTGCTCCAGTAAGCATCTGTCTTGTATCCGTAGATTCTCTTGAGATTTTTGTAACGGATCAGAATATCGTTTACAAAATCATGTCTGCCTTCAAGTGCCGCGCGCTCCAGAAGCTCGATCAGCTGTCTTCTTCGTACTACGTAGATACCGGTAGAAATTGTATTATAGGAAGAAACGATTGGTTTTTCTTCGAACTCTACGATTCTGTCGTCATCATTCATACGTACCACACCAAAGCGTTCTACTTCTTTCTGATCTTCACAGGTGGTGCAGACGACAGTGATATCCGCACGCTTTGCGATATGATACTCAAGCACTTTATTATAATCCATCCGGTATATACAGTCACCGGATGCGATAACTACATATGGTTCATGACTTTCTTTCAGAAAATCAATGTTCTGATAGATGGCATCTGCTGTTCCCTGATACCACAGGCCATTGTCCTTCGTGATCGTAGGTGTAAATACAAACAGACCGCCCTGTTTACGTCCAAAATCCCACCATTTCGAGGAGCTTAAATGTTCATTCAGCGAACGGGCATTGTACTGTGTCAGTACAGCGACCTTCTGAATATGAGAATTCGCCATATTACTCAGTACAAAATCAATACTGCGGTAACTTCCCGCTACAGGCATCGCTGCGATAGCCCTCTTATCCGACAGTTCTCTCATACGGCTGTTGTTTCCGCCAGCCAGAATAATACCTATTGCTCTCATGCCTGCTCACCATCCTTTGCTTTAATCACCTGTCCGCTCTCCAGGATTCCTCCCGGATAATCTTCTGCTGTAGTCACTCCGGATATGGCAGTATTTCTACCTATTTTTACATTATCAGGAATTACACTCCGTTCTCCGACTGTCGCCAGACCAAATGCATAAACTGCCGGTTTCAGTACGTTTGCTGCTTCTTCTCCGAAGCCCAGTGTAACTTTATTTCCGATCACAGCATCCTCTGCTACGATTGCCTTATCAAGAACAGTATCTTCCCCGATCTGCGAATTACGCATGATGATCGAATCCCGCACAACAGTACCCCTGCCGATCACTACGTTCGGCCCGATCACAGAATGATATACTTCACCATAGATCTCGGCGCCTTCTCCAATCAGACACTGGTCTGTCACGGCATCCTCAGCAATATACTGTGGTGGAATAATGTCTCCCTTTGTATAGATTTTCCAGAATTCTTCGTACAGATTGAATTCCGGAATGATATCGATCAGTTCCATATTTGCTTCCCAGTAAGATCCCAGTGTGCCGACATCTTTCCAGTAGCCGTTGTATTCGTAGGCAAAAAGTCTCTGTCCTTTGTCCTTACAATAAGGAAGGATATGCTTGCCAAAATCGCAACTGCTCTGATCTTTCAGCGCGATCAGTGCTTCTTTGAGCACCGGCCAGCTGAATATGTAGATACCCATGGAAGCAAGATTACTGCTCGGTTTCTCCGGTTTTTCTTCAAACTCCGTCACGCGTCCTGTCTCATCTGTAACCATGATGCCGAAGCGGCTTGCTTCTTCTATCGGAACCGGCATACAGGCAATCGTTATGTCAGCCTTGTTTGCTTTGTGATAGTTCAGCATAACTTCGTAATCCATTTTATAAATATGATCTCCCGAGAGAATCAGTACATAATCCGGATTGTACTGCTGCATATAATCCAGATTCTGAAAAATTGCATTGGCCGTCCCGGTATACCATTCGCTGTTGGTACTCTTTTCATATGGAGGAAGTACGGTCACACCGCCCTCGTTTCTGTCCAGATCCCACGGAATACCAATGCCGATATGGGTGTTCAGCCGCAACGGCTGATACTGTGTCAGAACACCGACTGTATCGATTCCTGAATTGATACAGTTACTCAACGGAAAATCAATAATGCGATATTTCCCACCAAAAGCGACTGCTGGTTTTGCTACTTTTTGTGTCAATACGCCCAGTCTGCTGCCCTGACCGCCAGCTAAAAGCATGGCAATCATTTCTTTCTTCATCATCGCGCAATCACCTCTTGTATATTATGATGTCCCATTATACCATACTTCCAAATATTAGTGAACATTTTTTACAAATAATTTGTGAGTATTTCATTTTTTTTATATCTATTGCACACGTTTTTGTTTCATACCGTTTCAATATGTTTGTTTTTATGTGCATTTTCGACAATTTCCGTCATTCTGTTTCAGAACAAATGCACAGTAATACCCCCAAAAGTAACACTTTTCATTTTTAGTCGACCGCGTTATAATAGAAATATTAAAGATAAGGAGATTATATTATGTATCAGATAGACTTCCATAAACCGCTCTCTATCCATTTTATCGGTATTGGCGGTATCAGTATGAGCGGACTTGCTGAAATACTTCTGGAAGAGGGTTTCACAATTTCCGGTTCTGACTCCAAGAAAAGCCCCCTGACCAGTCTTCTGGAAAGCAAAGGTGCAAAGATCTACTATGGTCAGCGCGCTTCCAATATTTCCGATTCTGTTCAGGTTGTTGTTTATACAGCTGCCATCCATCCGGACAACCCGGAATTCGCCTGCGCGAAGGAAAAAGGTCTCCCGATGCTGACAAGAGCCCAGCTTCTCGGACAGATCATGCGTAACTACGATACTTCTATCGCAGTTGCCGGTACACATGGAAAGACCACAACCACTTCTATGCTGTCACACATTCTTCTGAAGGGCGAATGCGACCCGACGATCAGTGTCGGCGGTATCCTTCCTGCAATTGGCGGCAATATCCGTGTCGGACAGTCCGAGACCTTCCTGACAGAAGCATGTGAATACACCAACAGCTTCCTCAGCTTTTTCCCGACACTCGGAATCATTTTAAATATGGATGCCGACCATCTGGATTTCTTTAAGGATATTGATGACATCCGTCATTCTTTCCGTAAATTTGCAGAGCTTCTTCCTGCTGACGGTGCGCTCATCATCAATGCAGATACACCGAAATACGAAATGGTTGCCGAAAACCTTCCATGTAAAGTGATCACCTACGGTCTTGAACACGATGCTGAGTATACCGCTTCTGACATCACTTATGACGAATTCGGACATCCGACTTTCCATGTTCTTCATAATGGCGAAGACATCGGTACCTGTTCCCTGAAAGTACCGGGCATCCACAACGTATCCAATGCCCTCGCTTCCATCGCAGCAGGCAGACTTCTTGGTCTTGATAATGAAGTGATCTTCGCCGGACTGAAAGATTTCGGTGGTACAGACCGTCGTTTCCAGTACAAGGGCAAAGTCGGTGAAGTCACCATCATTGATGACTACGCACACCATCCGACAGAGATCGAGGCTACACTTCATGCAGCACATAATTATCCACACAAAAAGATCTGGTGTGTCTTCCAGCCTCACACTTATACACGTACAAAAGCTCTGCTTCCGGAATTTGCAAAGGCTCTGACACTTGCAGATCACGTAGTCCTTGCAGATATTTATGCAGCGCGCGAAACCGATAACCTCGGAATTTCCTCTGCAGATCTTCAGAAACATATCAGGGAACTCGGCACTCCGTGCGAATATTTTCCGACTTTCGATGAGATTGAAAACTTTTTACTCGAAAATTGTACACAGGGCGACCTGTTGATAACTATGGGGGCCGGAGACGTTGTAAACATTGGCGAACAGCTCCTTGGCAAATAAGTTATCCACATTATCCACATGTTTATACACATTTTTCACCGTGTATGACATGTGGATTTTTTCTGCCATTTTACTTTACATAATATCCTGTCGATTTATCGCAATTTTCGCGGAAATACAACAAACTTCGTCATTTTATGAGGTTACAAATAATTTACAGCAAAATTCGATTTCCACATTATCCACATTATCCACATTTCTTTGTGGAAATCTCCTGTAGAAAAATACCCTATTCTCATTTGAAAAATCTTGTGCTATAATCCTAGTGTTCCAGATATACCGCTGTTTACGCGGTACCCGTAATGTCTGTTCACGCAGATATTTTCGTTTAGAAAGCGAGCGATCTATCATGTCAATGATCACATTACATAACACCTCCCATCCGGAGGTAACAATATTATCTAATACATTTATCGACAATTATATGCCGGAGGCCAATGGAGAATTTGTAAAAGTTTATATCTATCTTTTACGCGCCCTTTCCAGTGCTCCGGTTTCTTTCAGTCTGGAGCAGATGGCTGACCGGCTTCTCTGTACAGAGCGCGACATTCTCCGCGCGCTGAAATACTGGGCAAAGCAGGAGCTTCTGACTCTCGATTTTACAGACAATAATAAATTATGCGGGATTGCCCTGCTCTCCCCTTCCGCTACGCCTTCTGACAGCGCTGCGGCAGAGATCAGCGGCACTGCCGAACCGGTTCCGACAAAAGCATCTGCAAAGCCGTCTTCTGCCCGCCCGGAAGCGCTTACTCCGGAGCGTGTAAGTGAACTCAAACAAAACGAGGACATCATCCAGCTTCTTTACGTTGCCGAACAGTATCTCGGTAAGACCCTCTCTCCTACAGAGGTTCAGAAGCTTTTGTTTTTCTATGACGGTCTTGGTATGTCCGTAGACCTGATCGACTATCTGATCGAGTACTGCGTCGGACACAATCACAAGAGCATCCGCTACATCGAAAAGGTTGCTCTTGCCTGGGCACAGGAAGGCATCACATCCGTTGAAGAGGCAAAACAGTCCGGTTCCCGATATAATAAGGATTATTTTTCCATTCTGAAGGCACTGGGCATCACCAACCGTAATCCGGTCGAGACAGAAATCACACTGATGGACACCTGGCTCAAGACCTATGGTTTTTCCATGGAGATCATTCAGGAGGCATGTAACCGAACCGTCCTCCAGACCGGACAGGCAAGTTTCCAGTACACCGACAAGATTCTTGAAGGCTGGAAGCAGAAAGAGGTCCGCACGATGGACGACATCCGTTCTCTGGACAGCGCACACAGGAAAAAACGTCAGGAAAAAAAGGCTGCCCGAGACTCCCGTCCGGCACCGGCATCCAACAACCGATTCAACAATTTCCAGCAGCGTGAATATAATTTCGACGAATACGAAAAGCACCTGCTGAACCAGTAAAAGGAGAAAACCGTGGCACTGCAGAATTTTCAGTACGATATTATCATGAGAGAGTATAACCGCCGCCAGTCTCAGGTACAGCATGACCTTGAAGAACGCCGTGCCGAGGCTTTTGCACGTGTGCCGAGGCTTCTGGAGATTGACAGTGAAGTAGCAGCTTTAAGCGCGCAGAAAGCCCGTTCTCTGCTTCAGGGTGAGCCTGGATCTGTCGACGACCTTAAGAAAGATGTGGCTGCGCTCTCTGCTGAACGCCGTTCCCTTCTTAAGAAAAACGGTTTTTCCGAAGATTATCTTGAACCGCATTACTTCTGTCCGATCTGTCAGGACACGGGATATACTGGTGGTCAGAAATGCACCTGTTTTAAGAAAGCTGAGATCGAATTGCTCTATACACAGTCCAATCTCACCGAGATTCTCAAAAAAGAGAACTTTGAACACTTTTCTTTTGACTGGTATTCTGATACAATAAAAAATGAAGCTACCGGACTGACTGCCCGCGAGACCGCCAAACGTGCTTACGATGCCGCAGTAAACTTTGTCCGGGATTTTGATACACGCTCACAAAACCTGTTTCTGTACGGCAGCACCGGAGTCGGAAAGACCTTCCTCTCACACTGCATAGCCAATGCTCTTCTTGAAAGCGCACATTGTGTTCTTTACTTTTCTGCATTTGACCTGTTTGACCGTCTGGCGCAGACAGCTTTCTCGAAGAAACCCGAGACAGATATGGGCGATGATTTTATTTTTAACTGCGATCTTCTTATTATAGATGATCTCGGGACTGAACTGACCAACAGTTTTGTTTCGTCGCAGCTGTTCCTGTGTATTAACGAGCGTATCGCACGCCGCAAATCCACGATCATTTCGACGAACCTGAAACTGGAAGACTTTTCAGCCACCTATTCCGAGAGAACTTTTTCCCGGATAGCAAGCAATTATCAGATGTTGAAACTTATTGGCAAAGATATCCGAATCCAGAAAATATTTTTAGGAGGAAAATAAACGATGGCACAGCTTAACAGCAAAGAACTGACAACACTTCCGGTAGGCAGACTTGGACTGATTCCCCTCCAGAGTTGCCGCCCACTTGGCGAGAAAGTTGACGAGTGGCTTGTACAATGGAGAAAAGAACGCATCAGCCCTGAATTAGATTCTTTTGCATTTGAGGGATACAGACGTGATTCTTACATCGTTGATGTCAAAACACCACGTTTTGGTTCCGGTGAAGGTAAAGGTGAGATCGGTGAATCCGTCCGTGGTGACGATATTTACCTTATGGTGGATGTATGCAACCACAGTCTTTCCTACAGAATCAGCGGTTTCACAAACCTGATGTCCCCGGATGATCACTTCCAGGATCTGAAGCGTGCCATTGCTGCAATCGGCGGCAAAGCCCGCAGAATCAATGTCATCATGCCGTATCTCTATGAAAGCCGCCAGAGCAAACGTGTCGGCCGCGAATCTCTCGACTGTGCTTCCGCACTTCAGGAACTCACCGGCATGGGTGTAGAGAATATCATTACATTTGATGCACACGATGCCCGTGTACAGAACGCAACTCCTCTTCACGGATTCGAGACGATCCAGCCGTCATATCAGTTTATAAAAGCCCTTCTCCACAATGTGGAAGGTCTTCATATTGACAATGACCATTTCATGATCATCAGCCCGGACGAGGGAAGCATGCGCAGAGCCATCTATCTTGCCAACGTCCTTGGTGTGGACATGGGTATGTACTACCGCCGTCTTGACTACAGCAAAATGGTCAAAGGCCGTCATCCGATCGCAGCTTACGAGTTCCTCGGACCAAAGCTTGAAGGCAAAGATGTCATCCTGATCGATGATATGATTTCTTCCGGTAAGAGCATCCTTGAGATCGCATCTCTTCTTAAGAAACGCGGCGCCGGCAAGATCTTTATCTGTACCACTTTCGGTCTCTTCACCGAAGGAATGGAAAAATTTGACGAAGCTTACCAGAACGGTATCTTTGATAAACTTCTTACTACAAACCTTGTTTATCAGACACCGGAGCTTCTCTCCAAACCGTATTACATCACATGCGATATGAGCAAATATATCGCACTGATCATTGATACGCTGAATCATGATATGTCTGTCAGCCATCTTCTGAATCCTGCTGACAGAATCAAACGTTGCGTCAGCAACTATATGGCTCAGTACGAAAAATAATTTTTCAGATATCCCGGTCAGAAGTTTATGCAGCCGGATATTTGACGACAGAAAACCCCTGCGGAATCTCTTCCACAGGGGTTTTCTTTATTGTTATATCGTTATTGTATTGCAGGCAATGCCTGTATTCTTCAATATTTCTAATTCTTTTTTCTTACCGGTACTTACGATTACCTGTCTCTGATCTCCGGTAAGCCATGCAACAGTCTGAGCAGCATTTTCAAGATCATATGCTCCAAACATTTCTTCCAGCAGTACAGGAAGTTTCTCAGCACCGCACAGGATTTCACCCATAGCAAGGCGAAGAGAAAGATATATCTGTCCTACTGTGATCAGCCGGAGATTCTCTATCGATACAAGATCACTTCCCGTATCTACGCGGATATGGAAGTCTTCATCAATCAAAAGTTCCCTGCACTCTCCACCTGTGATTCCGCGTAGAATCTCTGACATGGTCTCAACCAGACGGTTTCCTGTCTTCTCGTAGATTCTGGCAGATAATTTCTCGATCGTATCCATTGCATAATTAATAGAATCGATCTCTATCTCATCTATCAGAGGAAGATATGCATATTCTTCCATCTCCTGAAGTTCCTCTGTCAGATTGGCAAGTGCCGTATTCTTTTCGTGAAGCTCATCATCCAGTTCATTCCTGCCGTCCTGAAGCTTATTCTGCTTCGCCAGCCATCTGCTCTTCATACGTTTACGTTTTTCCAGCTCACGCACGGTACGCATTTCAAAATTAGTCTCTGCCATAAAGACAAGCGCTCCCGCAATTCCCACCAGGACTGCCGGAACCACTGTCTGCATGTTCATTCCCATATAAATTGCTGCTGAAAAAACGGCAATAACGGTAGCGCACATTATAATGATCTGCGTGCGGTTCTTTTTTTCCAGTTCACTGATACGTCCATCCAGTATCTGGAAGCCATTGCTGTCTCCACTTGTCTTAAGCGCACTCTGCTGCTCTCCAATCTGCTGCTTCTGATCCTCCAGATCGTTGATTTCTTCGCGCAGGCGGCGAATCGCCTTGCTTACTTTGCCTTTTTCAAGCTGATCTGCCTTTTTGCGGCGCTCTACCTGCACCTGATATCCTTTACGGGTCATCTTAAGTCTCTGAGAAGTACGGCGAAGGTCCACTGTCCTGTCCGCGCTCCACTGGAATCCCGCAATCTGTCGCTGCACCTCACGTACGATCTCTGATCCGGTGTTGCCTTTAAGGGGTGCAATACAGATTGCATTCTCAAAAACGGATTCACTGATTCCCTGAGCTACCTTTGAATCGCAGATTCGGTCCGCATCTATCAGCTCTCCGCTTGTTTCACAGAGAAGCTCGCTGTACGGAGTCTCCCGGTGCAGATCACGTGTCAGACGGTAATTTCTTCCGCCGCTTTCAAACCAGAGCACACCGGCATATGGAAATTCCGCATTGCCAAAAAGCATTTTTTCTATAAATGTGCGTACTTCCTCCCGCATCTGTTCTTTTTCATCGTACAGTACATTCAGACCGGATGTAAATTTCAGTGTTTTGTTTTTTATTGATCCGAAATCCTTGATTTCTATCTGTCTGATTTTCATAATCGTTTCCTGTCATCTGCCAGTACCTGTGTACTCAAAAGTGCCTGTAATCCATAATACAGTGCCTTCTTTTCTACAACAGTCAGATCTTTGTTCAGAAATTTGTTTATATAATCACCAATCAGTGTTCCTCGATACTGACGGTAAAGTTCCTCTATTTTATATGCCGGTCTGGATTCATCCATAATCTCGACAATATTACCCAGTCCATGCAATCTCTCGGTCAACAGTACATTGTCCGGAGAAACCCTGCCTTTCAGAATAAGCCGGTATATGTTTCTGCCGCCACGGCGCATCACTTCACTGCGCAGCATTTCTTCAAGCTTGTACTGCGTCGTATCACTGTCCACGTTCAGAACAAGATTCTGATAGGAACGGTTTGCACACGGCACAAGACGCACCTTCACATTGCCATTCTCATATTCTCCCTGAATATAGCCGTGTTTACCGAGATCATTTCGATCCAGCGGCTCCAGCGAGCCAGAATAGGCAATCTTGTCGCGACAGACCGTATGAGGCTTATGAGAGTGTCCAAGCGCCACATAGTCAAAGCCGGCTGCTGCAAGTCCGGTAAAATCTATCGGACAGCAGCTTAAATCCCCACCATGCGCAAGAAGTACATGGAATCCAGGCTTGTTGAGCGGTTTCCACTCGTCATACAGCGGTGTACGCACCTCTTTGTGTTCGAAACTAAGTCCATAGACAAATATATTTTTCTCCGGAATCTCCACGCAGCGCTGCTCTTGCGTGTCAAAAAATGTGACATTCGGCGCCCAGCGAAATGTCCGGTAAAAAGAGTCCTCTTTTATGTAATCATGGTCTCCTGCCATGAGAAAGATTCTGGTCTCCGGAATTGCGGCGAACCATTCATTGACCTGTCGAAGCTGGCCAAGCAGTGGCTGCCGGTGAAAAAGATCTCCGGCTATAAACAACAAATCCACCGGATTCTTGCGGATACCCGCAATAACCCGGCGGAATGTTTCCCAGATTTCTTCTTCTCTCTCGTGGCTCCAGGGGCAGCCCCGGTCAGGAACTGCGCCCAAATGCACATCAGAAAGATGAATAAATCTTATCATGCAAAACTACTCCTTATAAATCGCAGTTGTTTACTGTTCTCGGGAATGGAATGACGTCACGGATGTTGCCCATACCTGTCAGGTACATTACGCAGCGCTCGAATCCAAGTCCGAATCCGGAATGACGGGTAGAACCGTATTTACGCAGATCCATGTAGAACTGATACTCCTCAGCCTTCAGCCCCATCTCATCCATACGGGCTTTCAGCTTGTCATAATCATCCTCTCTCTGGCTTCCACCGATAATCTCGCCGATTCCAGGAACAAGGCAGTCCATAGCGGCAACGGTCTTGCCGTCTTCGTTCTGTTTCATATAGAATGCCTTGATTTCCTTCGGATAATCGGTAACAAATACCGGTTTCTTAAAGATCTGCTCTGTCAGATAACGCTCATGCTCTGTCTGAAGGTCACAGCCCCAGAATACTTTGTAATCGAATTTGTCGTTGTTTTTCTCCAGAAGTTCAATTGCTTCTGTGTAAGTTACATGACCGAATTCAGAATTTACTACATGGTTCAGACGATCCAGAAGTCCCTTGTCGATGAAGGAATTAAAGAAGTTCATTTCCTCCGGAGCATTCTCAAGGACATAACGGATCACGTATTTCAGCATCTCTTCTGCAAGGTCCATGTTGTCATCCAGATCTGCAAATGCACATTCCGGCTCGATCATCCAGAACTCTGCTGCATGACGTGTCGTGTTGGAGTTCTCAGCACGGAAAGTCGGTCCGAATGTGTAGATATTACGGAATGCCTGTGCATAAGTCTCACCGTTGAGCTGACCGCTTACAGTAAGGTTGGTCTCTTTGCCAAAGAAATCCTGGCTGTAATCTACAGTACCATCCTCATTCATCGGAGGATTTTTCATGTCAAGTGTAGTAACCTGGAACATCTCTCCTGCACCCTCACAGTCACTTCCTGTGATCAGTGGAGTGTGTACATATACAAATCCCTTCTCCTGGAAGAATTTGTGGATCGCATATGCACAAAGAGAACGTACACGGAACACTGCCTGGAAAGTGTTGGTTCTCGGTCTTAAATGTGTCATGGTTCTTAAGTATTCCAGTGTATGGCGTTTTTTCTGAAGCGGATAGTCCGGAGCAGATGCACCCTCTACCTGTACTTCTTCTGCCTGAATTTCAAATGGCTGTTTTGCTTCCGGTGTCGGAACCAGTGTACCTTTGACAATGATCGCAGCACCAACATTTAATTTGCTGATCTCTGCAAAGTTTGGCATGTTGTCATGATATACGACCTGCAGAGTCTCAAAAAAAGTACCGTCATGAAGTACGATAAATCCAAATGCTTTGGATCCACGTACACTTCGTACCCATCCTCCTACGGATACCTCTTTGTTCAGGTATGCTTCTCTGTTTTTATAAATTTCTTTTACCGTTGTGAGCTTCATAATCTATACCTCTCTGTTTATTCATTTCTCATCCAATTGACTTCTAGTATAGACTATTCAACGGATTCCTGCAAGGAGTAAATCAGGGAGAACCGCTGTTTTTATTCGTTCCACTTAAGGATTCCGGCAGCAGAATAATCATCCGCCATATTATAAGAAGCAATTCCTTTCTCGGTCACAAGGTAAAAAGTATCTTTGATATAAATACCGCGTGCAGTACGGTAGTCCTGCCATTCCATTCTATCGTCAAAAAGGCCACAGTCGTTCATCTTCACATAAGCGTTCGGAACAAAACCATCTTCTTCATCAAAGGAGAATACACTGTAATAGAAGTTTTCACTTGAATCATAGATATCCGAATTGCTTCCATACATACCGTAGGCAAAACCAAACAGGCCTTTCTTCGGTGCAGCCAGGATTGAACGGTAATTTGTAAGTGCATCGCAGAAAGAAACGTCCTTCAGTACAAAACGGTCAGTCTCTTTTACATCGGACGGATCGCTGATGTCAAACATTGAGCATTTCATTCCAATCGTATTTCCGGTGTCCGGATCTGTCTCCCATCCGATTCCGAGCAGTTTGTTTTCGCCATAGAAGTGCAGGTAAGAGGAAAATCCGGTAATTTTCAGCTCGCCGAGCACTTTCGGATTTTCCGGGTCTGAAAGATCGACGGAGAAAAGCGGGTCTGTGTTTTTGTACGTGACAAAATATCCGGTCTCCCCCATAAAACGGGCAGATTTGATTTCTTCACCTTCTGCAAGATTCTCAATCTTACCAACTGTTTTCATTGAAGAATCCAGCACGTACAGGCTGTTGCTCCGTGAAAAATCACTGTAATCGGAACTCCAGGATTCCACAGTCGTTACCACGCGGAGATGATCTGCGTATTCGTCTAATGAAAAGTTGTCATTGAGTTCTCCTGCGACGGAGCCGGTGCTTCCGTCCGTGAATTTGCCGTCTGCATAACCAATGCGTACAAGTTCTGTACGGGTCTCTTTTTCGTTCCAGGTCGATACTGCGGAATAAATATTGTTTTCGCTCACGTAGAAGGTTTCTGCACCGCTGACAACTGCCATAATATCAGAAGCCTGATCCGGTGTCCCAACTGCAACTGCGCCGGAAACCAGATATGCCTTTCCATTGTAGGCAAAATCATCCGAACCCTCCTGCTCCGGCAGGTAGATATGATCGTATGCGATATATTCCTGTCCGCTTCTTGGGACATAATACTCAAGCTGATCTGCATTGTTTCCCGTATCCGGCATGTAGGAAGTAAAAAGATACAAATAACCGTTGCTTTGTCTGGATGAGAGATAGGAACCGTCCTGCTGATAAGTTCCTGTCAGTTTCGGAGCAGTTCTGTCCGATATATCGTATGTCAAAACAGAAACGGTCGTCACCGGCATGCTGTAGCTTGAGCGTACTGACTGCGTACTGTCGCTGTCGGAGTCCTCATCACTCGCTGACGGAAGATTCAGTTCTCCTTTGTAAGTGACGTATTCTATCTGCTGGCGGATTAACTGCAGGCAGTTTCCTTCCACATACATTTCTTTGTAATCAGCGCTGTTTTCGCCGTTAATCGTTCCAATCAGCTTCATGGACGCCGCGTCTACGATCCTGACTGTGCCCTTGCTGTCCATCGCATAAATGTAGGTTCCGTCTGTCTTTACAATATCTGCTTCGTCGACCATTTCTTCCTGCGTATTGGTTGATGAATAATCACCCGAATCTGATTTTTCATCATAACTGAAAGCAGAATCGATTTCGCCCTCAGGATACGCAGCAATTACGCTGTCCGGGGAAGCTGCATCCGCTGACGCCATATCTGATGCTGCCGCTGTATTTGCGCTTCCAGTGTCGGCCGATTCTTCAATTGTCATTACACGGGCATAGTTACTGGTAGTCGGGTTTTCATTCCATTCTTTAAGCATGTTGTACAGATCATCATAGCTGTCCATATGGGCAATGCCTGAGACCGGATCTGTCGCCTGTGCAACTTTGACAGGTTCGGCTGCTTCCGGTGAAACTGTGTCAAATTCTGTTGTGTCGGATTCTTCGGCACTTTGAATATCTGCCTGTTCCAGTGCCGTTTCATTAGCAGACTCCGAGGCGGTCTGTGCATCATTACCTGCTGTATATGTTGTGTCTCCTGACTTTGCCCCGGTACGCGTCTTTAACATCCCCGGAGTGATTCCCAGGGCTGCAATTACAACGACTGCCGCTGCTGCACCGATATATCGGGAAGTTCGGGCATTCCAGAATCTGTGTGTGGCGGTGCCTTTTGGCTGATCTTCTTTCTCCGTCCGGGCTGCTTCATTTGGCTGTTGATTTTTGCTCTGCTCTTCGAGCATTTTCTGTACATTCTCCGGTTTCAGGGAATCCGGCACCGGAGTATCTTCCATTGATTTCCTGATCTTATCCATCAATTCTCTGTCATCCATATTGCTGCCTCCTTTCTATGCAAGAAATTCTTTCATCTTATTCAGCCCGCGGCTGATCCGCGAACGGACCGTATTGTGGTTCATCTGCATCATTTCTCCGATCTCATGGCTCTTGAATCCGCCAATGACATTGAGGCAGATGATCCGCCGCTCTGTTTCGTCCAGACGATCCAGTGCCTCCCGTACCTGCAACGATTCTTCCGTCGCATCGCCTGTCGGCAGGTCATCCGGCAGTTCAACCGTCTTTTGGGTATATTCTTTTAGTTTGCGCTTGCATTTGTTGGACAGTATCTGAAAAATCCATACCCGGAATTTCTCATTATCACGCAGCTTCTCCACTGTTGCAAACGCATCTGCCACTGCCTCACTCACGGCATCCTCCGCATCCTGCGGATTCTTCAGGGTGTGGAGTGCAAAATAGTACAGCTCCCTATACACCTTTTCATAATATGCGGCAAATACTTCAGGCTTTTTTAAATCGTCCATGTTTCACCTCTGTTTCTGCCCGGCCCCCGCCGGTTCTGTGTTCTGTTTGATGCATCTGTATATTAGTGTCATTTTAGCATGGTTTTGTTGCATGGCTGTAAAAATTTTTCTGAATATATACAAAAAGAACCCGAAATTTCTTCCGGGTTCCACTTTCTGATGCTTTTACACTATGTAATTATAATGTCTCGATGAATCTCATAAATGCTTTTCTTCCTTCTGGTGTGCATTTGTATACACCGGCATCTTCGAGTACATGTACAAACACATTGCCGACCTCTTTCTGGAGGATTTCATGGATGTTGTCTTTGTTGATGTCCTTGTATTTCGGGAGCACTTCTGCTGCCCATGCCGCATGTTTCTCGATCTTTTCGTTGGAAGCGATGTCTTTGCCTTCCAGAATGTATTCTTCAAGAAGTTCCAGTTCTTCTTTCAGACGTGCCGGAAGTACGGCAAGTCCCATGACCTCTATCAGACCGATATTTTCTTTTTTGATGTGATGATACTGCGCATGCGGATGATATACACCAAGCGGATTTTCTTCGGTTGTGATGTTGTTTCGAAGTGTCAGATCCAGTTCATACATGTCACCGACTTTACGTGCGATCGGAGTGATCGTGTTGTGCGGTTCACCGTCTGTCTCAGCAAAAATAAATGCTGCTTCATCGGTATATCCTCTCCAAACTTCCAGTACATGTGTCGCAAGATCGACCAGACGGTCAGAGTCTTTATGACGGATACGAAGCACTGACAGCGGCCACTTAACGATGCCAGCCTCTACATCCTCATAACCCGGGATCGTCACATGTTTCTCAATCGGAGCTTTTGCCATTGCAAATGTATAATGACCGCCCTGGAAATGGTCATGGCTCAGAATGGAGCCGCCAACGATCGGAAGATCCGCATTGGAACCCAGGAAATAATGTGGAAACAGTTTGACAAAATCAAACAGCTTGATAAATGCATTTCTCTCGATCTTCATCGGGGTATGTTTGCTGTTAAACACGATACAGTGCTCATTGTAATATACATACGGAGAATACTGGAATCCCCATGGTGTATCATTGATCGTGATCGGAATGATTCTGTGATTCTGTCTTGCCGGGTGGTTTACACGTCCTGCATATCCCTCATTTTCCGGGCAGAGCAGACATTTCGGATAACTGCTTGCTTTGGCATTTTTTGCTGCTGCGATCGCTTTCGGATCTTTTTCCGGTTTGGAAAGGTTGATAGTGATATCAATTTCTCCATACGGGCTGTCCACTTTCCATTTCTGGTCTTTTTTTACACGATAACGGCGAATATAGTTGCTGTCCTGGCTCAGTTTGTAAAAATAATCCGTTGCTTTCTGCGGATCATCCTGATATCTGTCCCAGAACTCTTTCTGAACCTGTGCCGGACGGGGCATCAGGCAGTTCATCAGTCTGGTGTCAAAAAGATCACGGTAGACCACACTGTCTTCGATCAGTCCCCTCTTTACTGCTTCATCCAGAAGTTCATTCAGAGTTTCTTCCAGATCCACACCGGAAAATTTCTCTTCCGGCTCGGTGTATTCATCTTCGTGAAATACATCCAGAAGAAGGTTCGTTGTGTAATTTTTCTCACACTCCGGAACCAGTCCTGACTCAACTCCATACTGTACAAGTTTTGCGATGCCTTTGTTTAACATAAGCCTGTCCCCCTGTAAAATTATTTTTGGTTATCAAGATAAGAAATAAACACATTGCCCGCCTGCTGGAAAAGAGCGGTACTGTCGTTCATTCCATACGGGCTGACTTCGCCTGTCGCAGGATCCAGAAGCCATGTATTGTATGCGTCATATCCGACGATCACGACACTGGTATCTGCACCGGTTTTTGCTATAACTGCACGCTGTGCGCTGATCTCATAAAGGACATTTTCCAGACTGCATCCGGTAAGATCGATCACAGTTCCGGAATCTCCCAGACCTTCCTGCAGCTTGTCTTTATCCCATGAACCACTTCGGATGATTTCAGGAACATCCTCCGTATTCAACGTAAGCTGTGTTTTCATATTTCCACGTTCCCAGACATATTGCTGTGCCCTGTTCAAAACCACACCTGTCCGGCTGTCTGCCTGCAGTACTGCCTGTGCCGGATCAGTCCACACACTGTCCAATCCACCGCGGGCATATACATAATAAACGTTTCCAAGCTGGCTCTTGTCCACTTCGACCTGAACAATATTCTCGCTGCCGTTTTTTATTTTGGCGGTAAGAATCAGCGGTTCATCGGCCTCCGGTTTGTCAGTGAATACCAGCTTGACGATAACACCCTGACGTGTCGTACTCGTCTGCTCCACAGAAACCAGATCTGCCGAAGTTTTCTTATTGTTCATGATATTGTCTTTATTCTTTACGGTGTACGCATTTCCATTCTTTTCTGACAGGTTAAATTCCATCATAGAACTTCCGACCGTCACGTCTGTAATATAATATCCATCCTGATGATACTCTTTTTTGATATTTCCGTCAAAATCTTCTATCTTTATTGATGTAATTCCGTCGACCGTATGTCCGTTTTCATCAGTAAGGCTGTCCCCGTCAAGCACATTTCCATAAATCAGGTCTTCATTCATAAAACCGAGTACCCGAAACTGCTGCGAAGCATCCGGTGTATTATTTCTTGTCTTAAGTGAGTCAAAATCAATGTATTCGATCTGTCCCGCCTGATCACCGTCCGTGATTCTCCATGCCGCATGTGCATTCGTCTCAGATACGGCAAACTGATTACTGTCGATGTTTTCTGCCAGAACTTTATATTCGCTGTCATCAATATTGATCTGGTAAAGACTTCCGGAAAGGAGCAGGAACAGCTGGTTTTTCTTGTTTACATAACTCAATGTACCGAGATCGGATTTCAAAAACTCAAACGACTCTGTCGTCGGGATAAATACTTTCTCCTCAACTACATTCTGGTCATGATTATAATGATAGATTCCGGCTCCGCAGTAGCCTTCGTGGTTTCCGCGGTTCATGTAACCATAGACCATAAAATTGACATCGCCGTCGTCTTCCACGCTCAGAAGCTTAATGTCATGTTCCGTATGTGAATCACGGAAATCTCCTTTTGCCGCCTTACGGAAATCAAACACCTGTGCAAACTTGCCGTTGTTCTGTGTATAAGTCCAGAGTGCCCCTTCCTGCACAAAAGCCGTCACACTTCCCTCTGTATTTGTAAGATAGGTCACGTTTTTGTTACGGACTCCGAGCAGCAATCCGTCATCCGTGATCACTGACTGTTTCGGGTCAAATACCTGTCCTGCGGACCGCTCAAAATCAAGCAGACGAATACGGTCTTCCGAATAACGCAGGCGGTAAAAATCTGTTACATTATAATATTCTGCACCACCGTTTTCATTTGCGGCACAGATTTCATATTCCAGTGAAATACTTGCAGTCGTCTCATTGATCTCTTTGATGACCGGTATCCCTTTCTTTGTGATCTGCGGATTTAAATTGCCCCAGCTTATCACAGAAAGTGGTGATTTAATGGAAACGGATGCAAAATTTGTCGTCGCTGAATCTGCAGATTCCAGATATGCGGCAAGATTATCTGCCGAAGTTTTTTCCATACACATCTGCGCAAAATCAGATGCAAATTTCACATAAGCCTGCGTATTTGTAGAGGATCTTGAAACGACTCTCGTATAATAATAGGCTTCTCCATCATTTGTATCGACCGTCAGTTGCATGGAATACTCCTGATTCATCAGAAGCCCGGAATTGATCTCAATCTGTGCACGGAGATAACCGTCCGATCCTGAAGAATTCAGATCTTTGATCTTACGGTTTTCGACGATCTTTGTTCCATCGGAAGTACGCACCTCATAAGAAAGGCTCTTTACTTTTTCGTCATAAGGATTGATTGCGATTGTCAGCTTCTTAGTTGTATCAAGTGGTGTCACGCTGTCACGGACAAAATCTGCTTCCATCGGCTGTCGGTAACCATACATGCGGTTTGCAAGCGTTCCATTAAAATCCACCATCACTTCCGGAAGCGTCGGATTATTCATATCTGAACGGTCATCCGTCGTTTCGTTATTCATAAGAAACACCGTACCGGTCACTCCCAGTATGAAGATTACCAGAAGGATCAAAAACCTTTTCAGTACTTTTAGCATGGTTTCAGACTCCCTTCTTAAGGTGCAGCCCGTCCGGATAAAGCAGTTTTTCCAGTGTCAGATGGCTGTTCAGCGCATCGTTCATCGCAGGAAGTCCCTCCGGGAAATGAGCTTTTTCATTTTTGACCGCACGGATCAGAAGATTCTTCGGGGTATGTTCCATATCAATAAATTCAAGGATCTGTGTGCTGTAACCTTTCGCTTCAAGAAGTTCTGCACGGATACCATCTGTCAGAAGCGCCGAAATACGTTCTTTCAGGATGCCGTATTTCAGCACCGGCTCCAGAAGTTCATTGTGGATCTGACTGTTCAGCTCATGCTGGCAGCACGGCACAGATAAGATCACCTGCGCATCCCACTCGACAGCTTTTGCAAGCGCATAATCTGTCGCCTTGTCACAGGCATGGAGTGTCACAACCATATCGACCTTCTGTAGACCCTCATAATCTGCAATATCACCATGCAGGAAATGCAGCTTGTCATAGCCATATTTCTGAGCAAGGCCGTTACATTTCTTAATAACATCTTCTTTCAGATCAAGGCCGATGATATTGACATCGTATCCTTTGAGTTCTTTCAGATAATAATACATGGCAAAGGTCAGATAAGATTTGCCACATCCGAAATCCAGAATCGTGATCTCCCGTTCTCTGGACAACGCCGGAAGAATATCCTCGATAAATTCCAGAAAACGGTTGATCTGCTTAAATTTGTCATAAGAAGTATTGTGGATTTTGCCCTCACGGTTCATCACGCCAAGGTCCACAAGAAACGGAACTGCCGTCCCTTCTTTTAGAATATATTGTTTCACCCGGTTATGCGCCTGGATCCTGACTGTTTCCCGCGCCGGATGCTTTTTGACTTTGATTGTCTGCCTGCCTTTTTTGCTGACCAGAACCGTCCCATCCACGCATCTTCCCTGTATCTGAAACTGCGAAAAACAGCCTTCGCCAAGGTTTGCCTCCACATAGGAAATGATTTCTTCTCTTGTATAATTCGAGTGGAGCACCTTCGTTCCCACCGTCGAGGATGCCTGATAACAGACACTGCCTTTCAGTTTGATCGGGCGTATCCGCACACGGGACGGAGCATCTTTTTCCTTGCTTCTCTGACCACTTAATACTGCAAGCATCAGCTCTTCATCAAATTGTTTTTTCAAAAATTCCTGTAATGTCATCATATAAAATAAATCTTTCTTTCTGTCACACTGTACATCTGTGATACAAAGCTTCCTGTCAGAATCTCCGACATCTGCGCCGTCTGCAGCGTCTCCTTGAAATTTCCTGATACAGAAGTACTTCGATCAGATCATCTAAAAAGCGATCCGAAATCTCCTGCAGCTCAAGTTCCCCTGCAACCTGCTCGCGTATCTGTCTGCACAGGCTGTGCATCATCAGTCTGTCGGGATATTCGTCATAAAGTCTGCTTCCTTCATAATCCAGAAGCTCACATTCTTCTTCTACTTTTTCCTGCACTTTAAGTGCTGTATCCGGAAAATAAGATTTCATCAGGGCAAATTCTCTTTCCTGCATGCGTTCTCCGCTATAAAGCGCCGGACTGGCATAAGTCAGATAAAATGGTAAAAACTTGTCGTAATACATGGACAGGCTCCTGCTTTACCATCGTCCCTATCATTTTATGCAGGACTATACGAAATGTGCCGCAATCAGCCCTGGATGCCTTTCAGAATGCGAAGTGTCAGTTTGAAGCTGTGCTCTGCTGCCATTGCCTCAAATGTCGGATAATCCATTTCTGCACTTCCGTCTGCTTTGTCGGAGATCGCACGGATCACAAGGAACGGAACATTGTTAAGGTATGCTGCCTGAGCGATTGCTGCGCCCTCCATTTCAACGGCATATGCACCGAATTCTTTTACGACGAAATCTTTTACACCCTGGTCTGCAACGAACTGATCGCCGGATGCGATACGTCCCTCAAATACTTCGATGTCCGGATTGACTTCTTTGCATGCCTGCACTGCCAGCTTGCGGAGTGCATCATCACTGTGGAAAGAAAATGCATCCATCTGCGGAATCTGACCTACCGGATAGCCAAATGCTACTGCATTCATATCATGATGGATAAGGTCTTTGGAAACTACGATGTCACCGATGTTGATATCTGCATTCAGACTTCCTGCGATACCTGTATTGATCACGACTTCTGCATGGAAATCGTCGATCAGGATCTGTGTGCAAATTGCTGCATTTACTTTACCGATTCCGGAACGGACAACAACCACTTTTTTGCCCTCCAAAACACCTGCATAAAATTCCATGGAAGCTTTGTGTGTGATCTCCACATCCTGCATACGCTCTTTAAGGCTTGCAACCTCTACTTCCATTGCTCCTATGATACCAATACATCTCATAATAAAATTCTCCCGTCTTTTTTCTGTATTCTGTACTGTTCCCAGACATATCATTCTACTTTTAACATTTCACATATGTTATTCTGTCATGAACAGTTCTGTTAAGTTTAAATAGTTACTGTTCACTCCGTTCACAGCAACTTTAAATATACTTTTTTATTATACCAAATGTTGCGTTTATATGGAAACTTTTTTTCTTTTCTGCTATACTGTCTCAAGGAGGTTGATATTATGGTATATAAAACATCCGGCGTCTGTTCAAGCGCCATCTCATTTGAAATTGACGAACAGGGAAAAGTTCATGATGTAAAATTTCAGGGCGGATGCTCCGGCAACACACAGGGCGTAGCCAAACTGATCGAAGGCATGGATGCCAAAGAAGCAATCAGCAGACTCGAAGGGATCCGCTGCGGATTCAGACCAACATCCTGTCCGGACCAGCTTTCCAAAGCTCTGAAAGAAGCTTTAAACTAAATTTTTTTCCTGTACAGCTAATGCTGTATATAAGTACATACAGAGAACCTGCCACTGACAGCTTCTCTCGCATACTTTGGCATCAATTGCAAAACCGGAGAACCACATCGGCTCTCCGGTTTTTGCGTTCTTGACATTGTTTTTTATTTTCAGTTCTTTATGACAGATCATCACGGTCCCATTTATCACACAGTGACTGCACTTCTCTCGTAAAGCGGTCGAGATCTTTGTTCGGAATCCCTTCACTCTTGCGGATAACAGACATAAGGCGCTGTCCCATGGCAACCAGTTTCTGGAATGCACGTGCAGCCTTCGAAGTCTTCGGTGAAACAGCAGTTTTCGTGATCTTGATGCCCTGTGCTTCATAGATGCAGACGTTTTCTGCGAGGTCAAAGACAGTGCCGCTGAACGGTGCCATCGCATCCAGTCCAAGTTCTTCTTCAAGACGTCTTGCAAAAATCTCCGTCACTTCATCATCGCCATGTGTAACAAAAACTTTCGCCGGTTTCTGACTGAAAGATTTGATCCAGGTCATCAGTCCGTTTACATCGGCATGACCGCTGATACCCGGCATCTGGCAGATTTCTGCACCAACATAAACAGTCTCGCCGAAAAGTTTTACCTCTGTAGCACCTTCGAGAAGTGATCTTCCGAGGGTACCGATTGCCTGATAACCGACAAACAGAATCGTGTTGTTCGGATTCCACAGATTGTGTTTCAGGTGATGTTTGATTCGACCGGCATCACACATACCGCTCGCAGAAATAATTACCTTGCAGTCTTCGTCAAAGTTGATTGCTTTGGAATCGTCACTTGTGATCGAGGTTTTCAGTCCCGGGAACATCAATGGGTTGATGCCCTTATTTACAAGTGCCATGGCTTCTTCATCAAAGCAGTCATAAATATGTTCATTAAAAATGGTTGTCGCTTCATTTGCCAGCGGACTGTCCACATAAACCTTGAAGTTGTCGTGTCCATGGACGCGTCCTTCTTCTTTGATCTGGCGAATGAAATAAAGCATCTCCTGTGTACGTCCTACCGCAAATGACGGAATAATGACGCTTCCTCCGCGGTCGAAGGTTCTCTGGATCACTTCACTCAGAAGTCCCACATAATCCGGACGGTCGCCATGGCTTCTGTCACCGTAGGTCGATTCCATCACAACATAATCGGCATCGTGAAGGTATACCGGGTCTTTGATCAGTGGCTGATTGAGATTTCCGATGTCACCGGAGAATACAATTTTTTTCTCTTTTCCATCTTCGTTGATGATCACTTCAATGCTTGCAGAGCCAAGCAGGTGTCCGGCATCGACAAATCGTACACGGATGCCCTCTGCCGGTGTGATTGTCTTTTCATATGGACACGGAACAAAATTCTGCAGAACCCCCAGTGCATCCTCCATTGTATATGCCGGTATAAATTCCGGCTTGCCCTGACGACGTCCCTTACGGTTTCGCCATTCTGCCTCGAACATCTGAATATGGGCGCTGTCTCGAAGCATAATATCACAGAGATGGCAGGTCGCCTGTGTCGCATAAATCGGTCCCTGAAAACCTTTTGCATAGATTGCCGGCAGATTTCCGGAATGATCCATGTGTGCGTGAGTCAGGAGAACAAAATCAAGGTCACTTCCCTTAACCGGTATTTCCTGATTTTCATAATAATCGGGTCCCTGTTCCATACCACAGTCTACAAGAAACTTCTTACCGGCAGCTTCCAGATAATAACAGCTTCCGGTCACTTCATGTGTCGCCCCAATAAAGGTTATCTTCATGTGCGAGCCCCCTTTGTCTGAAAAATCATGTAAATATATATTGTTGTAACCATTATACACGGTTTGCTTGTTTTTTAACAGTCTTTTTGTGTAAAATCACAGGAGAAATACAGGAGAAGATTTTGTGATGTCTGTAATTACAGAAACGGGAAAGATTGGTAAAGTGGAATTACCTGCTGGATTGACCTTACACATACTTAGTTCCTATGTAGTCCACCGTTTACGGACGCTAAGTTGACTTGTTTAGTACTAACTTCTTACATAGTCTACCGATTTCGGGCGCATAATTGACTTGTATGACACTTAGTCTTCTCATAGTCCACAAATTTTCTAAAATCGAATGACTCCTGCATGAGGAAGTTCTAATCAAGTCAATTATTTCAGGTAAATCAGGTGGTTTCCACATAAGGAAGTTCTAATCAAGTCAATCACGTACGGATATTTAGATGGCTTCAAAAATAGTATCTGTCTCTCCGGCCAATAAAGTCTGGATATGTCTGGAAAAAT
The DNA here is from genome assembly GCF_900120195.1 of Blautia sp. Marseille-P3087. Classification (GTDB taxonomy): domain Bacteria; phylum Bacillota; class Clostridia; order Lachnospirales; family Lachnospiraceae; genus Blautia_A. The sequence goes on along the minus strand of NZ_LT635539.1, from coordinate 2,605,490 downwards.
ATTTTTGCTTTATTGAAACATTACGGAGTAATTTCCTGCTAAAGTAAGAAAAGGAACAGGGCGGGATCTGAAATCCCGCCCTGCCTTTACATGATTTTGGTTTGGTTTTTAAAAGTCTGCAGGCATCTCGTCCCATCGAAAGGTAACGGATGTTTACACGGTTTATTAGTTTACATTCTCCGGTGTCCGTGATGCCCGCAGTAGTTTGGTTTAAAAATTTTGTCTTAGGTTTTTAAAGTTTTAATTTGTTAATTGGTTTTACATGGTTTAAAAAATTTGGTTTTTAGTTGGTTTTTGGTTTTCTCTTAAATGTTGTTTTTGGGTTAATAGTTACTGTTGAATGATTGGAATTACTTAATCATAATGCCACTTGTAAGTGTGGATGTGGACTCTTTCAGGCCACCATTGCTGGCTGCATGATATCCACGCACACGGTAGTAGGTGCCACTCGGAACGATAACATCTATGGTTCTGCTGAGACTGGTTGCATTGTTTGCTGTAAAGTTCCAGTATTTGTAAGTGCTGTAGCTTCCATTTACCTTACGTTCCAGATAAAGTGACAAATATACTTTAGCGCATTTCTTATGACACTGTGTCAATCCAAAAATAGCCAGTTCTCCACTGTTTACTTTCTGGATTTTTACATTGCCCAGATTCAGATTGGTTCCACGAAGGACACTATAACTGGTATCCTCAGAAAAGTCCTCTGTAGTTTCCTCATCGGTGAACTCTTCCTCTGTAATCTCATCCAGAATACTGGTTGTCTCTGCCAATACCGGTGTCGTACACATAGATGTTAACATTCCGACTGCCATAAGAAGACCAAGTAATTTCTTTCTTTTGCTCATTTCTCACTTCCTTTCGCTATGTAAACATACCCCTACATAATATATACGTAAGAAATCGCAAAAAATCACTCTAAAATCTCATTTCTTTTATAATTTTTTTTAATTCATTTATATCAATTCGACCAGACAAGGCATACATAACATCATCTTTGGTCCAATTCGCAGTATAACTTGGTGTATCCTCCCCTTCATCATATACTTTCTCAATTGCAACTTTTGTTTTTTCGTCTCCGGCAACAATACTTTCCTGAACATCTCCATGCAAACTATATATATTACTTGAAGTAATGTCATTCTGCTTATTAATATAAAGCATTAAAATTGTTTCTTCACATTGATATTCCATTTGAACAACTGACGTTTCTTCGCTAATAACATAATCCAAAAGTTTCATCCCATCTGGTCTATAATAAAACTCAGGAACTTTAACACCTATTTTATCCTCTATATCCTGTATTGCTTTATCTTCATCCACATTGGCAATTTCATTATTCTCATCATTATCAACTATTACTTTTGTATCATTCCCAGTCAGATACTTAAATCCTCTGACCCAATAATTCCTATTCGCCTCACTTGTCATACTCGCGGCAAACACGCACAGTAGACATACGCCTGCCACACCCGCGACTTTACCCAGCCGCAGATAACTCCGCTTCTTTCTGACCGGACGGTCATTCTTTGAACCATTCTCCGACGATACCCCAATATCAGACACTGCTACTGTCTCTGTCTTCACGGGCGAATTGAAACCTGCTGTTGCCCTTGCTGCGGTACCAGCCTCTTTTGAACTTTCCGGCTCCATAGAGACAGCTTTATCCGCAACTGCTTTTTCCTCGCCGCCAGCCTCCTTCGAAGTTCTCGCCTCCATAGAAATAATTTTCTCTCCGGCTGTCTTTAAAATAGAAGCATCGTACTTTTTGGACGCAGAATCATCTGCCTCTGTCTCATCCTCATACAGCCCTTCTTCCTTCAGACGCTGGTAGAATTTTTCTCTGGGGACGCTCAGCTCTTCTGCGATATCGAGGTTTTTCTCATACTCTTGTCCGGCAAGCAGAGATTTCTCTATCAGCTCTGCCTCATCAATGTATGTCTCCTCCAGCCACTGCCGGAACTTTTCGTCATCCTCCATATCCGGCATGTCCAACATCGGATCTTCTATATAATTGTCTTTCTGTTCTTTTTCAAACTTTTCTTTCATTACATAATCTCCTGCTGCCGCTATTTCCCACTGTAGACTTTTCTGCGAATTACCATTTCCCACGTTCCGGATGATTTTCACAGCATCTCAGACAGCGGACAGCTCTATCTCTCCTTGACAATTCTGTCCCGGTGGTTCATAGTTATGGTTAATAAAAAGATTTTTCAGGAGGAATTCCCTATGAAACATATTGTTCTTACCGGCGGCGGTACTGCCGGCCACGTTACCCCAAATATTGCCCTGATTCCGACACTCAAAGCAGCCGGATATCAGATTTCCTATATTGGATCCTATGAAGGTATTGAGCGTAAGCTCATCGAAGAAATGGGAATTCCTTATTACGGAATCTCCTCAGGCAAACTCAGACGTTACTTTGATCCTAAGAACTTTTCCGATCCGTTCAGGGTTCTCAAAGGTTTCCACGAAGCCAAAAAGCTTCTTAAGAAACTGAAACCTGACGTTGTATTTTCCAAGGGCGGTTTCGTAACCGTCCCGGTTGTTATCGCTGCAAAAAAATGCAAGATTCCAGCAATTATTCATGAATCAGATATGACTCCGGGTCTTGCCAATAAGCTCTGTATCCCTTCCGCAGTTAAAGTGTGCTGTAACTTTCCTGAGACAGTCAGCAGTCTTCCGGCAGACAAGGCAGTTCTCACCGGTACTCCGATCCGTCAGGAACTTCTGAAAGGTGACAAAGAAGCCGGCAGACAGTTCTGCGGATTCACTTCCGACAAACCGGTCCTTATGGTAATCGGCGGAAGCCTCGGTGCAGCCTCGGTCAACGACCATGTCCGCAAGATCCTTCCGGAACTTCTGAAAGAATTCCAGGTCATCCATCTCTGCGGCAAAGGCAAAATGGATGAGTCTCTCAATGGTACTGAAGGTTATGTACAGTATGAATACATCAAGGAAGAACTCCCGGATCTCTTCGCACTGTCCGATGTCGTGATCTCCCGTGCAGGCGCGAATGCAATCTGTGAAATCAGCGCTCTTCACAAACCAAATCTTCTGATTCCGCTCTCTGCAAATGCAAGCCGCGGTGACCAGATTCTGAATGCCCGCTCTTTTGAAAAACAGGGATTCAGCATGGTACTTGAAGAGGAGGAAATCACTGATGAAAAGCTCCTCGATACCATCCATCAGTTATACAAAAACCGCCACACATTCGAAAAAGCAATGGCAGGTGGCAAACAGATGGATTCCATTCATCATATCTTTTCTCTTATTGAGGAATGTGTATTATCCAGATAAGCAACAGAAGGCAGTTACATGTGTGACTGCCTTCTTAGTTTCTCCAGTTCTTCTATAATCCACGCCTTTGAACGCAGATTACGATTGTTTACATTGTTCGTGGTGATTCCGTATTCCTCAGCTACTTCCGAGGCCGGAATCCTGTGAAACTTGGTTTTCATCAAAATATCGTAGTTCTGTGGATTTCTCATTCTGAGTTTCCGAAGAACAAGTCTCTGATAAGTTTCTTCTTCCATGCGCAGAAGCCGTGCTTCCGGATCTCCACTTTCGTCGGGAGTCTCTTCCACACCCTCTTCGTCGAATGTGCACATTTCCTGTTTTGTTGAAGATTTTCTGAAATAATCGTTGCATCTGTTTGTAGTTGCGCGAAGAACCAGCGCCTTCAGTTTCTTACGATCTGAATAGTCCAGATTTTCTTTCATCTTATAAAACGTGATGAAGATCTCCTGACTGATATCTTCTGCCAGAAGTTTATCCTTCGTGATACAATATGCAACATATGCTGAGAATCTTTGGTATTCATCATAGAACTGATTAAAATTCTCAATCGTCATTCGTATTTACGCTTTCGTTTTATTTTGTTGTTTTTTCTTACGTATTCTGTATGACTCATGCTTTGACTTTATTCAGAATCTCTTCTTTCATTTCATCAGTCAGCTCGCCCGGTTTCCATGTCAGAGCGACCTGGTCTCCCTCGTAACGCGGAATCAGATGCATATGGAAATGAAATACGGTCTGTCCTGCAATCTCGCCATTATTCTGCACGATATTAAATCCGTCACAGTTCAGTCCATCTCTGAGTTTTGTTGCCATTTTTTTTGCAAGAACCATTGCTTTCGCTGCGGTTTCATCCGGAAGTTCATAAATATTGGCAGCATGTGATTTTGGAAGAATCAGGGAATGTCCCTTAGCAGCCGGTCCCAGATCCAGGATCACGCGGAAGTCTTCGTCCTCATATAATGTAGCGGATGGAATTTCTCCATTCGCAATTTTACAAAAAATACAATTTTCCATGATAAATTCCTCCTTCAGAATTCTGTAAAAATAACTGTTTAATAACTATATTGTCTCGTATTTGTGCGAATTTTTCAATACGAAATTTGTTGATTATGGTATTTTATGATGATACACTTCCCATGAGGTGACAGATTATGCAGGAAAAGAACAAATTTGAACAGCAGAAAAAAGAATTTCAGTCGACACTCTCGATGTTCTCACATGAGATACGTAACCCCCTCGCTCTTATCACAAGTGAGTTACAGATGTTATCCGACCATCATCCGCAGCTTTGTCTGGATGAACACTGGGACAACATTATGGAAAATCTGAATTACATCCGCGAGCTTCTCGATGAACTTTCCCGGTACCAGAATGCAGGACATCTCTCTCTCGTATCAACAGATACAAGCCTGTGGCTTGATCGAATTACCAATACCTTTCGACCTGCACTGGATTATCTGGGCATTGTACTTGAGACTGACATCCCTAAGGATCTTCCCCATCTTGAACTGGATCAGACAAAAATCCGTCAGGCTCTTTTTAATCTTCTCCGCAATGCACAGGAGGCCATTCAGCACGCACACGGAAAAATCCAGATTGCCGCTTCTGCTGTTTCAGATGGAATACAGATCACCGTCCATGACAATGGCTGTGGTATGACTGCCCAGCAGACGGAACAGATCTTTTTTCCTTTCGTAACGTACAAGCCCGGCGGCACAGGTCTCGGGCTTGCTGTCACCCGGCAGATTATCGAAGCACACCATGGGACGCTCCGCGTCGAAAGTGTACCCGGTGAAGGAACAATCTTTTATATTCTTCTGCCTCTCGGATGATACAGAAGAATGGAAATCGTCATTCCACAAACCAGCCCTGCAACGTGGGCTGTATTGTCTACTCCTGTACTGGTAAATCCATAATAAAGAGAAAAAAATGCCATGACAAGAATCTGTCTTGCAGACAGATCTCCGAGCCATCCTTTGTTGCGGATCACAATATAAATCATCGCTCCCATAACAGCAAAAACTGCACCGGAAGCGCCCGCTGATACGGCAAAATCCATAGATTTCAGCTCAATAAGCACTGAGATCACATTGCCGAGAAGTCCGCCTACAATATAGATGATCAGAAATTTTATCTTGCCGATCACACGTTCAAGACGGCTTCCCAGAACAAACAGAACCAGCATATTATTCAAAAGGTGTTCGATTCCGAAATGCAGGAACATACAGGTAAACAGTCGGTAATATTCCCCACCTTCTATGATCATCGGTGTGTAGGCTGCGCCGCAGTCCAGCATATGCATCGTGTTCTGTGAACTGCCGGTGAATTCCACCGCGAGAAACACAATAATATTGATCAGGATCAGGCCGACTGTCACCGGCTCTTTTTTTATTTCTTCCATATAGATCATTACTCCAGAATTTGTTCAAATCTCACTGTCACATCCTCCGGGATATGATAGAATTTCTTGAAACGTTTTGCCCATCGCTCATTTGGCGGTATAGTCTGACAGAAATATTCCGGATACGGCAGAACAGGCAGCACAATTTCCTTATGTTCCTGCTCTATTCCCGTCTGTATCAATTGTGCTCTGTAATCGTTTACCTGACCGATTGCCAAAAACATTCTTACATATATCACACACAGAACACAGACCGCCATTCCTGTTATCAGTATAGGATAGAACAACTCTGTCCTGTATCTGCCTGTCAGATATCTGAGAAGCTTCAACAGCACCAGCGCCTGAAAAATATAAGATACGTAAAAACATCTCGCACCAATAGGATTCGCCGCCAGAAGCGGCGCCGCCACAGCTCCCGATGACAGATAAAGAATGCACATGGAAATTCCCTCTTTCCTGTCTACATTTTTCCAGATGCACAAAAGCACATTTGCAAAAAACAAAATCGCAAGCATGGTATTGATCGCATTATTCAGATTTTGATCACTGTCAAATACCCATTGTGGATAAATTTTATGAAAGACACTATATACACTGTACCCACAAAATACTACCGTCATTTCTATTGTGGCAAAAGTTTTTCGCCCACTTTTCTGAATCAAAATCAACAAGACGATAATCAAAAGTATATTTAACACCCAGTTATTTATTGATAAATGATACCAGATATTGCTAATAAACTGTCTTGCCATTCCACTGACAGTTGTGTGAATTTCTTTATATCCGTCTGATCCGTCAGCAGCTCTTGAATAGGCACCATTAGAAAACATAATCAGCGCCCCCGCTATAGAAGCCCATAAAAAATTTAATTCTATAAGCGGAATTTTTTTATAACGGATCAGTGTATACACGACAATCCATACTGCAAAAAAAACCACAAACACTGTAATATTCTCAGAAAACAACTGCACAGAAATACCAAGTGGAATTACCATAATTGTTTCCCAGACAGGAATAGCAGGCTGCTTCTGCTTCGTATACACCCATTCCGTCCAGTTATAATAAATCAAAAACAGAAAAACCGGTGGAACAAAATTTACAAATGCTGCCGGCCAGCCATAGCTCTGCTGAAACAACGTTGATGGAATTGAGATCAAAAGAAAAAAAACTCCCAATAATAAAAATGTATTTTCTTTTGTCCTGCTTTCTTCTTCGAAACGTATATTTTTATACATAACATCCAAAAGCCACACAACACCTGCAGCAAGTACCACAGCCTTTGCCAGTACGCTTCTGGTAATCAAAAGTGCCAGAAGATCTCCCAGATAACGGCCATTATAATCTTTAAAACCGTTTTTCATAAGTTCTATCCGTTCATCCAGACCCCACTGCCATTCATCATGGCAGTATGGTACCTTATATCCGATATATAAAAATACAACAAATGCCGCTATATATATCAACCAGCATACCTTACTTTTCTTTTTCATGGGTTATATTTCCCTTTCATTTTTCTTTCAGAAAGTATAGCATACCATATTATAAAAGTCTATATAACCACTTTTCCTTCAACCGTATTTTCAGGCATTCTCCGTCTATTTTAAAAATATGTACCGGGCCTGTGCAAATTCCACCTGATCTTCATCCTGCAGTTTATATTCCTCTCCTGTTTTCAGTAGTCTTCCATTTACTGATGTTCCGTTTCTCGAATTGAGGTCAGACAGATAATATTCCTCATCTACTTTCCGAATCTTTGCATGAATACGACTGACTGTCGGAAGGGAGATCACTGCATCGGCAGCATTTTCCATCTTACCGATTACCATAAGGTCACGGTCAAGATAGATTGTCGCAAGTTCTCCCGGTTCACGGCTTACAAGGCTGGCCGGTCCTTCAGTCTGTCCGGCGGATAAGACGACTGTCTCACCATAGTTTTCTGTCTTTTCAGTTTCGTAGTTCTCATTCTGCTGCACTGTTTCCCGGTATACATTCTGTGAATTTTCCAGACGGTTAGCTCCTGTTTCCCCTGTCCATTCCGACATTTTATACTTTTCTTCACCCCATTCCGACATTTTTCTCTGTGATATATCTGCCTCATACAAATTTTCCGAGTTTCTCTCCGCTCGCTTTTTCTTATCGTCACTTTCCTTCGTATCCGCAAGTTCCCGCTGCACTTTCTGTCTCCACTCTGCGCTCATCTGCTTTTTCTGTTTCTTCTTTTCGGCTGTCCATGACAGGAATGCGGCGAGAGCCAAAAGGATGATGGCGCCTCCGAAGATAGCTTCCGCCGGAATCCCAGGAAGATATCCCAGATAGCGAAGTATAAGAAGAATGATCATAACTGCCGCTGTGGAGACACAGAGCAAAGCAGCCGTCCATTCGTTAGCGGACTTGTGAGACACAGATTCTTCTTTCTTTTTGTCTTTTCTTTTCGAAGTTTTATCTTCCATATCTGTCTTCAATAATTGTGAAACATCCGTCTTCTTCTGTATTTCTTCTCCAAAATTATCCACACCATCCAGATTGTTTCCTGTTAACTTCTGCTCCTGCTTCTGTGCAGATTCTTTATTGTCATTTTTTCCTGTAGCTTCTCTGTTCTGATAAATCGCCTCTTTTATATGTTCAAGCTGAAATCCTGTCTCCATTGCTTTCCGATAGACCCCATAGCCCATGCTCACCGCCAGAGGATCTTCATGATCAAGTCTCGGAAGAAGGTATTCCGTCAGTTCCCGAAACTGTTCCTGTATCGGATGATGATAATCCGGAAGACAGCAGAACTTCACTTCTCTCTTCTCTATGTCCAGAAAGATATACTCCGGGCAAAGAAGAAGCTGATCGGTGTTCATAAGAAACTCTGCCATCTCTTCCATCACACGGATAAATCCTCCAAACAGCATGTGCAGGTCTTTGCTGTGAAATTTCCGCTGCTCATAGAAGGATGCCAGTGACTGTCTGGATGTGATGTCATAATAAAACAATAGATTTCCGTCCAGCCCCTGTATTCTGCACTTTAATATAGAGGGAATTACATTTCCCGTCAGCATTCGTACCTGATAGGATGCTGTATTCACTTTTTCGTCTTCTCGCAGGATCAAATAATTGTGACTTACATCTCTTTTATATTCTGCATACATATTTTAATCTCCGATATCCTGATCTCTGGTTATACCAATTGCTTCCTTTGCAGCCTTAATCCTGCGGATCCACTTTACCGGCTGAATAACTTTTGAGCTTCCTTCTGTTTTTAATGTCCATTTAAAGCCTCCAAAACCTGCAATCGTATCTGCCTCATAAGTTACACTGACGTTCTTTTTTCCTGCATTTACATGGCATCGCAGATTTTCCGCACCAAAGAATCCTACGTTTCCAAGCTCCTCACCGCGGATTTCTGCTGCCGCCTGTGATTGTCCGTCCTGACGTACTGCTTCCATACTTCCACTCAATGATGCTTCGCAGGCAGCTGCCGTCAGCCAGGCCCGGTTATGTACAAAAAACGACAGATAAATAATTCCCATAACGGTCAGAAGTACAATAGACATGACGCATGCAGCTTCTATGGTAAAACTGCCCTTACACGGATTATTTCTATATTGCTTATATATTGAGTTTGTAACCCTGTATCTGTAACTTTTTTTGGGTTTTTTCCTCATATGATCATCCCTCCTACATATCCCAGCAATAAAAACGGTACCAGTGGAATCTCTGTCTTCCTGTTCTTTCGAAATACCAGCATCAGAACACCGGAATATGCCGCTGCGAGCAGCACTCCGATACATGCCATCTGAATATAGAATTCCATTCGTAACATGCATCCCAGCGCCAGAAGCATCCATCCGTCTCCCATTCCTACCTGTCCCCGTGTCAGGACACTACCCCCAAGAATAAGAATGCCGATACCAAGCGGAATCAGATAGTCCGTCATTGTTCTTCCGGTTCTGACGCTGTATACCACTCCTGCCAGTCCAAAAAGCAATGTGACCGGTATTGAGATTTCCCTTTTTCGGATATCAAGAAAACTGCTGAAAAGCAGAAAGAGCAGTGTCCCGTATCTTTCCATTTCTCTTTTCCTTCTTTCTTCTTAGCATTCTGTTCTATAATTTTTGTGATTACTACTTATAATTCAATGATATTCCATCAGATTTCTAACCACATTTGCTGCATACATGCATATCTCCGAGCTGTGATTTCTTGACCAGTCGAACAGTACGCTTCAGTCCACTGCAGGAAGCATTATTATGATAACGGTTCCCGGAACCCGTAATATAAACAGTCCCGGAGGGATTCTGATGATGGCTGCAAATCTCACAGGGTCTGTATCTTTCTCCGTTATCATTTCGTTTCTGTGATACGCTGCTTCCAGACACCTGTGTAATGGACAAGTTCAGATATCGGCAGCCCGCCTTTGTGTGATATACCAACCCGCTCTCCGTCACAAAAACCATTTCCTCAGATTCTGTACTGTCACCGGAGCCTTTCACGCCTTCTTCTGCACCTGTCCATGCATGGACTTTCACGGTATTATGCATCCAGACTTTCGGAAGTGGTATCAGCGCACCAACCGGACTATATGAATACACATCTGGCAGTGTAATCTCCTCCGGACCATTTCCATCTGCTACATATGCATACATTCCCGCGTCCTTCGTCTTTTCACACAACGCCTGCAAATGTGTCGTCTGCAGACTGTAAATGTCCATAAAGGAAATCATTGTCACCATACCCAGAAAAAACAGCGGAAGTACAAGTGCTGTCTCTACTGACAGTCCTGCCTTTTTTATCTTCTCACCCGAGGTACACAAAGATACCTTTTCAGAAAGCGTCAGGAGGATTCTGCCTATCGGGGACGACAGATACCATCTGTTCAGAGAGCGTGTCCTTTCTTTATTCTTTCTGTCTATCTTGTTTTGATTCCCATTGAGCTTTTTTTGTGCCTTCTGAAAAAGCATCTTTCTGCACCTCCTTTTAGCGGGCGGCGTAAATGCCGCCCTCAGCCATCAGATATAGCTGTATTGTTTTGTTACGGTATATGTCCTGCTTCTGTTTGCCCTCACATCCACGGATGCCTCAATCGCTTCGATACAACAGTCCAGACGAAACTGTTCTCTGCCTTTTGCGGCACGGATCTCCGCCTCGATCATATCCATTCCACGCTTAAGTTTCTGCGAACGTGAAGTGGATAAAAGAAGTACCTGAAGATAATCTTCATATGACATGCCGCCCTCCACGTCTTTACGCTCACTGTCCATCTTCTGCAGGAGATTCGGAAGATTCTCCAGTGACAGCTGCCAGTCTGCCGCTGTTTTCACAAGCGGTACTTTTCCTCCATGAAACAGTTCTCTCAGATCCACAATGCTCTCCGCAAATGACCAGCACAGAATCAGCGCAGTTTCAATCACCACTGCTGCCGGAGGGATCAGAAAACCGGATGCCACAGCCAGCGCAAGCGCCTGTATCTGCGCTCTCTTTGATACATCAGTCATCAGTGCCGATACATTGATCCCTTCGCGAATCAGAAGGAGTCGTCTGGCAACTGTCTGGAGATTTTCGCGGTCACTGGATTTTCCACCCAGAAGATACTCAATCTGATATTTAAGTCCTGCGGTGGACGGTTCCCGGTAATTTCCCAGATGTTCCATCAGATACTGCTGGTAGAGTATCTGTGAAGTCGCAGAAGATGTCCGGATATTCTCTGCCGGAAGGTTGATTCCTTCCTGCAGTTGTCGGTGCGATACAAGATCCGAAAGGGAAACCTGATTCTCAGAAATACCATGGTCAGCCGGAACGACCAGATCAAGCAGCCCCATTTTTCGAATCTGTTTTATGACCGGGATCGGATTCGTGACTGCAGAAGGCTTCGGTGCTTCCACTATCTCATTGCCGCCGGTATTTCCACCTGATTCTTCGCCACTTCCAAATATATCGTTGGCACCTGAGCCGTTTTCTGCCTTCGAGGCAGCTTCGGCTTCCTGACTTTTCTGTGCTGCCGAATCCATCTCTGCATCATAATTTTCGAGGCTGTTGCCATCCTCACTCTGACGTCCGGCTTCTTCCGCCTGTCTGATCTTTTCTTCTTTTTTGTGGTAGCGGTCAAGAAGAAGTCCCACCCCCTGACTTCCCAGTGTATCTCTCATAAATGTCACTGCCTGACGAAAAAAAACTTCTCCATCTTCATCGGTTGCCAGACGATAGCCTGTAAATCCACCCTGTTTCAGAGTAAGTTTCTGACTGTTCTGCTTCAGAACAGGTTTCATGTAAGATTCCAGGTTGTCATATACTGCCCCCAGATTTAATCCGGAGCTTCCCTGTGTCCCGTCAATGAAAAACAGGTCATATTCATTCATAAGGAAACGGTCATACTGTCCAAACAGAGAATAGAGGCCGATATCCATACTGTTCAGAATCTGAGTCCTTGCCGCCGCAGCCTGTACTGACTGGATTCCGGTCGTAACAAGCGACAGCAGCAAACTCAGAATCAGCGCCAGAAAAACAGTGATACTTCCTTTTTTCTCCATTGGCATACTCCTTTCCTTCTCAGATAGAATTACTCTGCTTCGTAATCTTGCTTAAAATACTTCTCACCAGATTGGTCAGCTGTTCCTTAAAAATGATTACCAGACTGATCAATACCACCAGTATCAAAATGATTTCAACGACGCCTACCGCATCTTCTTCACTCATAAACTCTCTTGCTGTCCGCATACATGCACTCATATTCTGCCTCCTTATTCTATCTGCTCTTTCCTGCTGCTCCATCATCCATAGAAAGCTAAAAATGCCGGTATCATGATGATCGCCATCACCACCGCAAGCATCATGACCATCGGTACGAGCAGCTTTGTAGCCGCTGTCTCACCCAGCACTCTTGCCTTTCGCTTCCTTTCATCCCACGCTTCCAGTGCTTCTTTTTCCAGAAGATCCGTCATCCTGTGGCTGCCTTTTTGCAGATTCTGTATCAGAATCGTGGAAAAGGTCTTGTACTTCATCTGTCCGCACCTTTCTCCGAATCTCCGATATGCTTCCAGTTCTGCAACGCCACTGTCCATCTCATGACACATGATCGTGATTGCCTCATACGCATATCGTCCGGTCTTTGGACGGTTTTTTATATAATCTGCACTCATTTTCTGAAACACCTTGCGAGCTGTCATTCCTGCCTGAATCAGAAGTGTGAACTTCATGATCAGTGACGGATAATCCATCAGTAGCTGCTCTGCGCGTTTTGCCATTTCTTCCTGCTGCTCTTTTGCTTTTTTCAGCATTACAACAAACGCTGCAAAAAATGCAAGTGATGCCAGAAGGGATCCTGTCCGGTCTCCGGACTTCTGCCAGGTAAGTTTCTGACCGTCCCACTGATCTGGCAGATAATAATAATCCGGATCCTGTTTCTGCTGATTATATTCTTCAATGATTTCTTTTAATTCTTTTTGTCTCTGTTCTGCCTCATTTACTTCCTGCTCCGGTTCGACTTCCGTCTCCTCCGTCTCTTTCTCCGGAATCTCCACATCAAACTTCTGCGGTTTCCGACCATCCACAGACACTTCAAGTTCTTCCGTGTATGCACCATCCGGATTCTTCTCCATGCGGTGCCCTTCCTGATAGACCACATCTTTACCGTCTGTCATGGTCAGTGCCATTCCCAGAAGATTTCCGCAGACCGCAACGAGCAGAAACAGCCGCATGCTCTGTCGATCTGCGATTCCGTCCAGCCGGATCCAGCCTGCTTTCCATACAAGCACGGTTCCAAAAGTCAGCACAAAGATTATGATATGTACCCACATATTTTATTCTGTGCGGCTCTCCCGCATTTCCTTTCTAAACTTCAATATCTACGATCCGTCTTCCAAGCCAGTAAGCTAGCCCGTAAATTCCAAGGCACAGGGACATCGCCAGAATTCCGAACGGGTTTCCATAGAGTACTTCAAGGAATCCCGGCGAAGTCATCTTAAGATACAGAATGATTCCGGCCGGCATCAGACTCATGATCATCTGTTCCGCTTTTTTTGCCGCCAGTGTCGTCTCGATTTCTTTACGCACATCAATCTTGTCACCCAGCATCCTCGAAGAAGTCTGTATGATCCGGTTCATATCACCACCGGTTCTCTTGGCGGTATAAAATACTGCTGCAAAATTTTCAATATCTTCAATCCCGCTTCTGTCACCAAAACTCATAAAAAGCTCTTCCACCGGTACGCTTACCTTTAACTGTGTTTCCATGTAATGAAATTCCCGCACAATATCCGCTTCCTGCGGATACAGCCGTTCCAAGTCTCTGGAGCATGCTATAACCGCATTTTCTACGGAATATCCTGCCTGTACTGAAACACTCAACGCATTCAAAGCATCTTTAAACTGATAATTCAGGTTCTTTTTACGTTCACGGATCAGTCCTTTCTTCTTCCATTTCAAAAAAAACACTGTGACCGGCAATGCAAGAAACATCAGCCAGAGATTCTGATAAAAAAGGTAATCCAGCACCCCACACAGCAAAAAGCTCTGCACCATATACTTAAAAATCTCTGTCATGGAAAAACGATACTCTTCATAACTCTGCTTCATATGGTCACTCCTGCCCGTACCAGCTTTTCTCTGTTCAGAAGTTCAGCAGTCTGTACCAGTCCTTTTCCCTCCTGCCAGCGATAAAGCGTACGTGTCTTTATTTCATGATTTTCAAATCCGCATATTTCTGTTATCTCGAGTACCTTACGGCTTTTATCCCGCATTCTTCCCAAATGAATGAGAATATCAACACCGGAAGCAATCTGCCTTCGGATAGCCTCAAGCGGGAGGTCCACACCCATCAGTGTCATAGTCTCAAGTCTTGAGAGCATGTCCGAAGCAGAATTGGCATGTGCTGTACTTAAGCTGCCGTCATGTCCGGTATTCAAAGCCTGAAGCATATCGACAGCTTCACCACCACGTACCTCTCCGACAATGATCCGATCCGGTCTCATACGAAGCGCTGTCTTAATCAGATCACGAATCGTAATGGATGCTGCACCTTCCATGTTTGCCATCTTTGCTTCAAGACGCACCAGATTGGCAATTCCCTGTATCTTGAGTTCTGCATTGTCTTCGATCGTGATCAGCCGCTCATCCGGCGGAATATAATTGGACAGCGCACCAAGAAACGTCGTCTTTCCACTTCCCGTTCCGCCTCCGATTACCATCGAATATCGCGCCCGCACAAGTGCTGCAAGAAATTCGGCACATTCCGACGGCAGACTTCCAAGTGCGATCAGCTTTTCCATCGTGATCGGTGTATCGGGGAAACGCCGGATTGTCAGGATCGGTCCATTGAGCGCTACCGGACGGATCACCGCATTAACTCTGGCTCCGTTGTCCAGTCGGGCATCCACAATAGGCATTGATTCGTTGACCACCCGGTTGCACTTACCTACAATCTGCTGAATGACATCTTCAAGCTTTTCTCCAGAGGTAAATGTTTTGTCCCACTTTGTCAATTTTCCGGCACGTTCCACAAAGATGGCATCCGGTCCGTTCACCATAATCTCCGTCACTGTCTCATCCTCGATCAGTTCCTGCAGAACATCAAGTTTTCGGACAGAATGAAAAAGTTCCTGGCGAAGCTGTACCTTTTCTTTCAATGAAAGGCAATACTCCCGCATCCGCCCGAGTATCAGATCATCGATCTCTTCAAGGATTTCCTCATCGCTCAGCTCTCTTGCAAGATCCAGCCGCTCCATCAGAAGCGCACGAAGTTCCTGAAATAGTTCCCTGCTCATCTGCTTTCCTTTCTGAAAATCATCTTCAGAGTTTTTCTTTCTCAAGCAATTCTCTTACAAAATCTCCCAACTCACTCCAGACCAGTTCTTCTATCCAAAACGAATTATCCGTATTTTGGGACAGTATCGGAAGCACTACTGTTTCTATTCCTGCCAGTAACTGCGAGTAGTCACGCAGTCGCAAAAGCTTTTCAAACTGTTCCAGCTTGCACTTTGAGATACGGTCATCGCGCACCGGCATATATACCTTCGTACACAGATCAAGAATCTGAAACACTTCTTCAATCCCGTCACCTACATCCAATACGACAGCCTCATAGGAACTGTGCAGAATGATTTCCTGCAAAAGACGCTCCCAGTCCTGCCACCTCGTTCCCCGGATGTCCTCCGGAGACTGTACCGGCGGGATGAAATCCACGCTTCCCATGCTCTGAATCATACTGTTCATCTTTACGGTGATGCCAGCCTGCTCCTGTCGTACAAAATACAGAAGATCACTGAGTGTATAAGGGTATTCTTTTTCAAACAGCTCTTCAAATCCGGAGTATTCTTCCATATTAAGATAAAGAACGGGCTTCTCTCTGCCCAGGATCTGGGCCAGCGCCAGCGCAAAGGATGTCTGCCCGCAGAATCCGAGCGGTGAATAAATTCCAAAAAGCTCCGTTGTCTTCTTGAGTGCAGGCATCTGTGCCGGAAGCACGGCCTTTTCTGCGCCATAACATGCCATCACCTCACGGACGATATCTGAGGATGCCTGATACTTATAAACATCGGCATATTTGTCCAGCTCTTCCGGCTTGCTGCCCTCGGTCAGAATGACAATCTTGCCGATATCCAGCTCACCGACCTCCCTGCACATCGCTTCCGCTGAGATCAGAAGAAGTTCGACCGGATTTTCTTTTGCATATGCTACAAAACTGCTGACATTGGTAAACGCCTGAATCTCAAAAGGGATATTCTTTTTCTGGTTGAGATAATCCATGAAGTTGCGGGCATATTCTGCCTCGAGATCACAGACTGCAAAAATTTGTTTTTTCAATAGATACCTCCCGTATACAACATCACACTCATAAATATTGGAATCGTAAAATGAATGTTTTCAAAAGCAGTTCCTGTCCGATAATACGGATTTTGTCTACCAGTTTCGATAAATTGTCTTACGTATTGTTCCAGATAATGGAATCTTTGGTGGAAGCCGCCGCAAAAAAACAAGATTGCCAGCGATAGTGCTGCTCCTGCAAGAATTGCATACCACATACACCATAATATGTGATACGGTCCCATCAGACCGCCAAGCACGCAGAAAAGCTTTATGTCACCCGAACCGAGCATTCGAAAATAAAACAGCCACCCCAGAAGCACAGGCGGCACAGTCATTCCAAGAACAAACTGCACTATGCCATGTCGGTTTCCGGGCCATATACTGTAAATCAGCCCTGCAATAAAGGAGCAGATGATCCAGCTGTTTTTTATCCGCATCTCATACAGATCCATCAACACTGCGATGCCCGCAATCGTCAGAAGCAGCATCTGACGAATGATTACTTTACTCACACCCCTTTCTCAAACAAATAAAAAATTGGGATTACCCGTCAGATCTGACGGAAGGAATACCAGAAGATTTCTGGTGAGTCTTATTATAGAGCGCTGTGTTCTTCTTGTAAAGAAAATTCGTTCGTCAAATTCTCCCAGAATCTGACATCAGCGCAGGTTGCACAATCACGCTCTCTTCTGTATAATAAAAGACAGCATGAAAAGGGGGACACATACTGCCATGGAAAACATCAAAAAAATCGAAGATATGTCGCTGAATGCATGGCCATCACACAAAATGGAGCTTTATGACGGCTGGATTCTGCGCTTTTCTTATTTTTATACACACCGTACCAACAGCGTAGAACAATTCGGAGTTTCCACGCTTCCATGGAGAGAAAAAGTCGCCTACTGTGAAAACGTCTACAAGCGTCTCGGCTCCCCTGCCATCTTTAAGATCAGTCCTGTCGTGTCACCGGATTTTGATTATACACTGGAAAACCGCGGGTACGAAATCCAGCATACGACTGAGGTTATGACAATGGCTCTGTCAGACGCACATATTGATACACCTTATCCGGATGTTACCCTGACAGATGAAATACCTGATATCTGGATCAACAGCCTTTTTGACCTGAAGGGAATGACCAATCCGATCCACCGGGCAGTCGTACCTTCCATGTACCGTGCAATCCCGAAAGAAACCATCTGTACTTCTATCTGGAAAGAAGACAAGATCATTGCTACCGGTCTTGGAATCCTTGACCGTGACTACATTGGTATTTATGCGATCCATGTCAAGGAAAAATACCGTGGCAGGGGTTATGCCCGCCAGATCTGTACCGCTCTTCTGAGTGAAGGTATGAAAAAAGGCGCCGAAAAGGCCTACCTTCAGGTAGTACAGGGAAATACAGCCGCCAAAAATCTGTACACTTCTCTTGGTTTTACAGATTCCTATACTTACTGGTTCCGTGTACAGCCTGATACCACAAAGGAGAACAATATCAAATGAAAAAAATAGTTACTATCGGCATCGGCTGTCTGCTTTCGCTTTCTCTCTCCGGATGCAGTCTCGGAAGTGTGATCGACCGTTTTACCGCTTCAGATGACGCTGCCATTCAGGACATTAATCCTGAAATTACCCGTGTTTATATGGATGAGATCCGTGGAGAACTCCAGAACTTTACCGGCAATCAGATTACTCTCTTAAGTGATAATGAATCTTATACTTTTGACATTTCGCAGGCAACTCTGGAATGCAGTAACGGCATGCTTGCCGGAGATGCTGTCAGCGTCGTATATGAAGGACAGCTTGACAGCACCGACACAGGAGCAGTGCATGCCCTGAAAGTCGTCGATGACTATCATCAGACAGCTACTCTCGAAGATCAGACTTTCCGCGGACAGATACAGGTACTGACAGCCAATTCCATCACCGTCAAATCAGATAAAAATCAGACTGTCACTTTCCCGGTCACCGGCACCGAGCAATATTATCAGGCCGGAATCAAACCAGGCAACTGGGTATACATCCACTATAAAGGCAACATTGTTGCTTCTGCGGACGGAAATACTGCGACTGCCGACGGTTCCCACACAAAGACTTCCAGTGTCTCAGATATAGATCCATTTGATGTTCCGGCACCGACACCAACTCCTGCTCCACAGGAAGGAACAGAAGTCAAAAAAGACAATAAACTACGTGCCGTGATTCAAAGCATTCAGACCAATATTTTACAGGTATCCATCGAAAACACCACCAATGTCCTGAATCTGGACATGTCTGCACTCCCCTGCTATTTCAAAGGCGGTGCTGAGACCGGATCACATGTAAATATCATTTACACAGGAGATTTTAACGGTACTACTCTGGACGGTATCAGTGTTCTCGGAATTACCGGTGAAAACCCGGATAAACTGACTGAGCGTGGAATCGGCTTTACCATTTCCGGAGACATCATTGCTTCTACAGCCAACACGATCACACTCCGTACTTACGATGGCGCAGATATTACCTGCAATACAGAAAAAGCCACCAACTCTTCATCCGGTGGACTGCTGACAGGAAGTTCCGTAAAGATCACATTCAACCCTGCTGATTCAAAGGAAACCAATATTTATACCGCAATAAAAATAGAAGATCTGTGATCGCAGATCTTCTATTTACGTCCAGACACTCTTTCTGCCTGTCCTTTTCTCTATTTTATTTTCTTTTAAACCTATCCCGGATTTCTTTTTCTCCGGTCTTCAGCCACTCTTTCACTTCGCCGGAATCGCCAAGAATCTGCCGGAATGCCTCCCATTCCTGTAAAATGCCCTTTCCATGAGGCACCATATAGGCTCCGGCATCGCTTCCCGGTGCTACTTTTACTTTTTTCTGATAAGCAAGCCGCACAAGTACTTCTGCCTGATGAATGATCGGATTTAAAACACTGTCTTCATAACGCCCGCAGCCTACCAGATTTCTTACCGTGACAAGTGTTGGTACCCATACGGTATTGCTGTCTGCCAGCATAGCTATCGTTTCGGCATCCATGTAATTGCCATGTTCCAGACTGTCCACACCTGCCTCGATTGCAGCTCTTGTACCATAAATCCCGTTCGTATGGCTCATAACGGCAAAGCCCTCTTCATGGGCAATGTGTACCATCTCTCTGACTTCCGCTTCATCTACAGGAGTTCCCGTCACTTTTCCGTCATCATTAAAATCCAGAAGTCCGGTAGTCATTATCTTGATAAAATCTGCTCCTTCTGACGCTGCTTCCAGAACTCTCTGATGGTATTCTTTCAGTGTATCAAACCCGCGTCCTACAATTTTCCCATAGTGTCCGTTTTTATGTATAGCAAATACCGGGGAACGATACTCAATTCCGTACTCTGATGCAAGTCTGCCTGCAAGCAAAGATGCTCCATACGGATCACCGCCCTCGCGTACATATGTCACACCTGCTTTTCTGTACGCCTCCAGCGCACTGCGCACAGATGCTTCATTCGCCTGTACTTTATGCGTCTGAACCGCTTTCCGGTAATCAGTGCCGTTCATAAATATATGTGCATGACATTCTCCAAACATCTTCTGTCACCTACCGATCACTGACGGAAAAACTGACGGATTTCTTCTTCGGATGTCTTTACAGAGCCCTGCACAAAGAACGGCTTTCCACCGCCTCTGCCATTCAGTGCCGCGTTCATTTCTTTTGTGAACTGTCTGAGATCTCCATTCAATTCACCCATCGCATATTTGTAGCTGCCATCTCCGTTTGAGGAAAACACAGCACAACATCCAGAACATTTCTGCATCACAGCATCTGCCATCTTACGCACCTGATCTGCCTCCAGTCCATCATGGAAAAGAAGAACACTTCCCTCTCCTTCCCACCGGTCTGCTTCAGCTTTGCAGAGTTCATCCACCACATGTGCAACCTGTCCTTTCAGGCGGAAGTTTTCATCCTGAAGCCGTCCTACAGCCGCAGCAGTCTCGCCGATCTTTGCAGAAAGTTTCACGGAAACCTGTCGGTTCTGGTCATTAACCATATTCAGATAATCCATGACTCTCTTACCGCAGATCATTGTCAGACGGATACCCTCATGGAAATTTTCGACTGTAAGGATCTTGACTGCTCCGATTTCTCCTGTATGCGTGACATGCGTTCCACAGCAGGCACAGAGATCCGATCCCGGAAAACGTACCAGACGCACCTGTCCGGTCAGTTCTTTCTTGCTTCTGTAGGAAAGTTTCTCCAGTTCTTCTTTTGATGGGTAAGTAATCTCCACCTCGCTGTTTTCCCAGATTTTTTTGTTGGTCTCTGCTTCAATCTCCGCAAGCTGTGCCTCTGTCAGCACACCGCTTAAATCTACTGTGAGCACGTCACTGCTCATATGGAATCCCACATTATCATATCCATACGCCTCATGCACCAGACCACTGACAATATGCTCTCCGGAATGCTGCTGCATCAGATCAAATCTTCGATCCCAGTCAATTTTTCCGATCACTTCACTGCCTGCTTCAACTGCTTCTTTTGTATAATGTACGATCTCCCCATCTTTTTCCTGCACATCCAAAACTGCTATCCTGTTTAATGTACCGAGATCACATGGCTGGCCGCCACCCTCTGGATAAAAAGCGGTCTGATCAAGAATGACCGCAAATTCTTTTTCACATTCGCCGCATTCCAGGACTTTTGCGGTAAATTCCTTTTTGTATACATCTTCGTAGTAAAGTTTTCTTGTCTCACTCATGCTGCCTGATCCTTCTTTCTGATAAATTATCTGCACTGTATAAAACTTCTTTTTTGTTTTCAGTATAGCACAGCTTTTGTTTCCTGAACAGAAAAAGACAGGCGGGCATCATGTACCGTCTGTCTCTTTCAAAAGTTTTTATGTCAATGTTTCTTGTAAATATTATTGCCTGGAATTTTAATTTTTCAGGTTTTTGGTCACGCGAAGCCTTGTCATTGCTCTTGCAAGAGCTGCCTGACTTCTGTGATATTCTACAATACTCTGCTTCTGACGAAGCTGTTCTTCGGCACGGTCACGTGCTTCTTCCGCTCTTCGTATGTCAATTTCCTCCGGACGTTCTACCGTCAGACAGAACAACTTCGCACGATTATTGATCATCTCAACAAATCCGGAGCTGACTGCTACCTCTGTCCAGTTTCCCTCGGAATCCTCAAATTTGAGTTCTCCCGGAACGATCGCACAGATCATATTGGCATGATGGGCAAGAAATTCTTTCTGTCCGTCTTCTGCCGGAATGATCAGTGAGCTGGCTCTTCCCGCAAAGAACTGTCTGTTCGCAGCGTATATTTCAAGACCGAATGTATTCTGCATAAGCCTCACTCCTTACTGTTCCAGAGTTTTTGCTTTTTCAATTACTTCGTCTATAGTTCCTACATTAAAGAATGCATTTTCTGGATACTCATCCATCTCACCATCGATGATCATCTTGAATCCACGGATCGTTTCTTTCAGCGGAACATATTTTCCAGGAATACCTGTGAAGTTCTCAGCTACATGGAATGGCTGAGACAGAAATTTCTGAATCTTTCTTGCACGGAATACAGTGTTTTTATCTTCGTCGGAAAGTTCTTCCATACCAAGGATTGCAATGATATCCTGCAGTTCTTTGTATTTCTGAAGAATCTCCTGTACACGACGTGCAACTTCATAATGCTCTTCACCGACAATATCAGCTTCCAGAATACGGGAAGTAGATTCCAGTGGATCAACAGCCGGATAAATACCCTGCTCTACGATTTTACGGGAAAGTACAGTTGTCGCATCCAGATGTGCGAATGTCGTTGCCGGAGCCGGGTCAGTCAGGTCGTCGGCAGGTACATAAACTGCCTGAACAGATGTAACAGATCCAGATGTTGTGGAAGCGATACGTTCCTGAAGTTCACCCATCTCAGTTGCAAGTGTCGGCTGGTAACCTACTGCAGACGGCATACGTCCCAGAAGTGCGGAAACCTCGGAACCTGCCTGTACAAAACGGAAAATATTATCAATAAAAAGAAGTACATCTCTGTGTTCCTGATCACGGAAATACTCTGCCATGGTAAGGCCTGTCTCAGCAACACGCATACGGGATCCCGGCGGCTCGTTCATCTGTCCGAACACTAAGGCTGTCTTTTCAAGTACACCAGATTCTTTCATTTCACTCCAGAGGTCATTTCCCTCACGGGAACGCTCTCCTACACCGGTAAAAATAGAATATCCGCCGTGCTCTGTGGCGATATTCTGGATCAGCTCCTGAATCAGGACTGTCTTACCAACACCGGCACCGCCGAACAGACCGATCTTACCACCTTTTGCATAAGGGGCAAGCAGGTCGATGACTTTAATTCCTGTTTCCAGAATCTCAACTGCCGGTTTCTGTTCTTCAAAACTCGGCGGATCACGATGGATCACCCAGTGTTCTGCATCATCCAGCTGTTCTCCTCCGTCAACGGTATCGCCAAGTACATTAAACAAACGTCCCAGAGTACAGTCACCTACCGGAACCTTGATTCCACTTCCGGTTGCAATGACTTCTCTGTCTCTCTGAAGTCCCTCACTGGCACTCAACATGATACAACGTACCACATCGTTTCCCAGATGCTGGGATACTTCCATCACACATCTCTTACCGTTGTTCTCTACTTCAAGAGCATCTTTGATATCCGGCAGATCTCCATTTTCAAAAACAACATCTACAACAGGTCCCATGACCTGTACGATCTTACCTTTACTCATTATCGTCCCTTCCTTTTCTGGGCTTTCGCACCACTGCAAACCTCTGTGATTTCCTGCGTGATTGCTGCCTGACGTGCACGGTTGTACTGGATCGACAGATCCTGTAACATTTTCTTTGCACTGTCTGTAGATGACTGCATGGCGGTCATTCTGGCATTATTCTCACTGGCATATGCCTCAACCAGGCATCCATAGATCACACCGGTCAGATAATTCGGAATCATGATATCCAGCACACCCTCTGCAGACGGAAACATCTCGATTTCCTCCTGATGGATCTCTGCGGGAATCTGAAGCGGCGAAAAGCTGGTCTTTTTTAAAGGAAGAAGCTGCATATTTACTGCTTCCATCACAACTGCATTCTGCATCTGTGTGTAAATAATATGCACCTCATCCACTTCTCTGTCCAGAAAGCTTCTTATAACTTCCTCACTGATCATTCTTGCCCTGTGCATGGTCGGCTTCTGTACGGTATAGCGGAAGCTTCCATCCATATCCACATTTTTCTTGCTGAAATACTGTCTGCCTACAACACCAAGCACATAAAGCTTGTGATGACCGGGAGTGTTTGCCATAAACTCTTCTGTCATTTTGGTGATGTTGTGATTATAAGCACCAGCCATTCCTTTATCACCGGTAACCACAATCGTTGCAATCTTTCGTTCCTCCGTAGGAACCAGATGACGGCTACTGAAAAACGGATGCTGCGTATCCGGAATATGTCGGAGAATACGTGCGATCGCACTCTGCATATTGTAGAAATAAGGCTCCGTATCAGACAATATCTTTTTGGCTTTTTTCATTTTGGAAGAGGAAATCATATACATGGCATTGGTAATTTTCATTGTGTCCTGAACACTGTTGATCCTGCTTTTTATTTCTCTTGCATTTGCCATAAGTTCCTCCTGTCGTTCACTGTATATATCGGAAACAGTGGCGGCATTCTATACACATAAATTAGTTGGTAGCTGCACGGTCTTTAAACTCATCGGCAACCTGAAGGATCTTCTCTCCAAGTTCATCGCTGAGTAGTCCGGTTTCATCAATTTCTTTACCGATTTCCGGATAAACATTATCAAAATATGCAAGCAGATCTTTCTGATACTGTTTTACATCCTTTTTATCCACATGAACCAGTTTTTTGTGAGTAGCTGTCCACAATGTGATAACCTGCTCGTGAAGTTTCAGTGGATTACACAGTGGCTGTTTCAGAAGTTCCATCAGACAGCCGCCATATGCAAGCTGTGCTTTAGTCGCATCATCCAGATCTGAACTGAACTGGGTAAATACTTCCATCTCACGATACTGAGCCAGATCGATACGAACGCTTCCTGAAGCTTTCTTCATGGCTTTTGTCTGCGCTGCACCACCAACTCGCGATACAGAAAGACCAACATTAACAGCCGGTCTCATTCCTGAGAAGAACAGGTCACTCTCAAGGAAAATCTGACCATCTGTAATAGAAATTACGTTGGTCGGAATATATGCAGAAACATCACCTGCCTGTGTCTCGATAATCGGAAGTGCGGTAATAGAACCTCCTCCAAGTTTATCGCTCAGGCGGCTGGATCTCTCCAGAAGTCTGGAATGCAGGTAAAATACGTCTCCAGGATATGCCTCACGTCCCGGGGAACGTTCAAGTAACAGTGACAAAGCTCTGTATGCAACTGCATGTTTGGAAAGATCATCATAAACGATCAGTACGTCTTTGCCCTGATACATAAAGAACTCAGCAAGTGCAGTTCCTGCATAAGGAGCAATGTACTGAAGCGGTGCACAGTCACTAGCTGTTGAAGAAAATACAGTTGTATATTCCATCGCGCCGTATTTTTCAAGGTTGGATACAACCTTCGCTACGGTGGATGCTTTCTGTCCGATTGCTACATAAATACAGATTACATCCTTACCTTTCTGGTTCAGGATGGTATCAATTGCGAGTGATGTTTTACCGGTCTGTCTGTCACCGATGATCAGTTCTCGCTGTCCACGACCGATCGGGAACATGGAATCCAATGAAAGGATACCTGTCTCCAGCGGTACTGTGACGGATTTACGATCAATGATTCCAGGTGCCGGATTTTCTACCGGACGATATCCTTCTTCTTTGATTTCACCTTTTCCGTCGATTGGAGCACCAAGGGCATTGACAATTCTGCCTACATAACCGTTGCCGACAGGAATACCTGCCTGTTTGCCGGTACGGGTTACCTTTGTACCTTCTTTGATTCCTGTATCTTTACCAAACAGAATACATCCCATGCTGTTGGTACGGATATCCTGAACCATTCCCTTGAGTCCGTTTTCAAATACTACAACCTCACCATACATGGCATGGTCAATTCCGTATACGGTAGCAATTCCGTCACCTACGGAGATAACCGTTCCCACTTCCTGATTCTGGCTGATCTCATCATAATTTTCTATTTCTTCCTTCAGAATAGAAATAATCTCTTCTGGGTTAATTGCGCTCAACGATTTCACCTCCGGGTCAGTTTCTGCTGCAGCATACGATAACGTCCTCGCATGCTCCAGTCAAATTCACGTCCGTCTGCCTGAAGGATAAATCCTCCGATCAGACTTTTGTCTTCTATCATTTCTATTTCGGCGCTCTCTGCCTGAAATTCCCGGCACAAAAATGCTTTGATGCCTTCGAGCTGCTGAGCTTTCGGCGGCGTCACATATCGAATCACTGCATGAAGGATACGTTTCTGTCTCCGGCATATTTCCTCATAATCTTCAAAAATTTCTTCAAAAAGACTTATATTTCTGTGTTTGCAGGCAACCTTTATGAAATTTTTCATTTCATCAGGAATTACCCGGTCAATCACTCTGCTCTTTGCCTCAAAAGGCACCAGTGGATTCGCGAGACTTGCTTTAAGTCCCGGAACCTCACGGAATATTTCTTTTGTTGTCTGTACAGCTTCTGCGGGAACAGAAAGCTCGTACAATGTCTTTGCATAATTAACGGCGGTCACTGTCATCCGGATCACCTGCTTCTTCTATAAATTGATCATATAAGGATAAATCCTGATCTGCTCCACTGTTCTTACCAATGATCTTGGCTGCTGCCTCCATGGCAAGGGATGCTACATCGCCTTTCATCTGACGCATTGCATTCTCACGCTCCATGCGGATATCTTCCTGTGCCTTTGCAAGCATCGCATCCACTCTGGCTTCTGTCTCTTTGACAGTGTTTTCTGCCTGTGCCTTCGCTTCTTTCTTTGCCTGCTCCATGATCTGGTAGGATTCTTCTTTTGCGGATCTCAAAGCTCCCTCATACTGTTCCTGAAGTTCCTTTGCATTATCCTGTCGTTCCTTAGCTTCTGCAAACTGCTGGTCGATCATAGCTTTTCTCTGGTCCATCACATTTATGATCGGTCCGAATAAAAACTTCTTCATCAAAAGATACAGAACCAACAGGTTGATGATCGTAAAGACAAGGTTGATGTCAATCTTTATCACCGTTGTCCACCTGCCTCTCTCCTGATTAATTCCATATCGTTATTAGCCGAGCATGATGATGATCAGAAGACCGATTACGAAACCGTAAATAGCTGTTGCCTCGGCAAGTGCACATCCTAACAGAAGGTTCTTACTGATTTTGCTTTCTGCTTCTGGCTGTCTTGCGATAGCTTCTACTGCCTTAGAGGTTGCGATACCGATACCAATACCTGCTCCGATACCTGTAAGTACTGCGATAGCTGCTCCGATTGCTACTAATGTTGACATAATTTTTTCCTCCTGAATTGACAAAATTTAAATTTCAAATAAATATTGAATCCTGCTTAAACATCTGTTTACTCGATTGCTTCCTTGATAAACAGTGATGTTAAGAACACAAATACGTACGCCTGAATGAATCCGTCAAAGAAATCAAAATACAGGCTGAATGGTAATGGAAGAATTGCCGGACATATAAACTCCAACAGTTTCATAACTACAAAACTTCCAAGAACGTTACCAAATAATCGCATACATAATGATGTCGGCCTGATTGCCAGTTCCAGTATATTGATTGGAAGCATGATTGGAACCGGTTCTGCAAAACTATGCAAAAAACCTTTAAGTCCCCGTTTGTGAAAACCTGAGTACTCAATCAGAATTATGCTCATAAGCGAAAGTGCTATGGTCACATTCATATCCTTGGTAGGTGGTGTAAAACCAAACACACCCGCAATATTGGCTATTCCGATATAAATTACGGTAGACATCAGATAAGGGATATATCTCTTCCCCTCTTCTCCCAGAATTCCCATAAAGAAATCCTGAAGAAAACTTACTCCTGATTCCAGAAGAAGCTGTTTCCTGCCCGGATTCTCAACCTTGAGATTACGAACCAGTACCAGAGAAAGTATAAGTAAAACCGCCATGATCACCCATGTAACAACTACACTCTCTGCGATCGGCACTCCGCCAAACACCGGTATCGTAAAGGCAGTCTTGCTTTCCAGCTCTTCTGCCAGTGTGGCTGATAAATTTCCCGTCTTTCTCCCTCCTTTTCTCTCGACCGCTCAAACATATTTAAAATTGGTATGACCGGTCTGCCATTTGATGCCATTATTTTACGCTCTTCGTCAAAAAAAAGTCAATATTCATTCTCCCTATTTTGTCCAAAAAGGAATGTCGAAATTTATACATTTTTCACAATTATATTTAATATAATTTCATATTATAATTGATACTTCTCCGTAGGATAAAATGGATACGGTGCCGTCTTCTTCCTGTACTTTCAGACGTCCATCCGGGCAGATTTCCAGTGCTTTTGCCCTGCGGATACTATTTCCGTCTGAAATACATATTTCCCTTCCCGGCACCATATTATGCTGTATATATTCGTCCGGAAGCTTTAATTCCTTCGTTTCTTCCAGAAGAGTATTCACGATCTCCGCTGCCAGACGGCTTCGGTCGAGGCCTGCAGCTGCCTCACGACTTTCATAAATGCCTCCGGCAATTTCCTGCAGTGCATCAGGATATCCATCAGACGCTTCAAATAAATTCAGTCCGATTCCAACCACTGCAAATTCAATATTACCGCTCTCAAAGTCGGTAACTGCCTCTGTAAGGATGCCGCATACCTTCCTGCCGTTATGATAAAGGTCATTCACCCATTTGATATCCAGAGAAATTCCTGTCACCTTCTTTACTGCCTTATAGACCGCCACAGCTGCCTCAGCAGTGAGAAGCAGACTTTCCTGAATACTTCCCTTCGGTTCAAGGATCACACTGAGATAGATGCCCGCATCCTGTGGCGAATAGAAACTCCTGCCTCTCCTGCCGCGTCCGGCACTCTGACTTCCCGCCAGAACGAAGCTTCCATGCCCTGCTTCTCCATTCACCGCAGCTGCTTTTGCTGCACGATTCGTAGAATCAACTTCCTGATATACCCCGATATAAACCTCCGGAGATAATAAAAAAGGCCGTATTGCCTCAACGGAAAGCCGATCATTCGCTTTCGCCAGCATATAGCCTTTATTCTGTCCTGCTTCTATCTTGTATCCTTCTTCCCGCAGGGACTTCACAGCCTTCCAGATTGCTGCTCTGGTACAGTGAAGTTCCTCGGCAAGCTTCTCTCCTGAAAGTGTCTCACCCTTCTGTTTCTCCAGAATCTCCAATAGTCTTGATTTAACTGTCATATATTATTCTCTCCATAATTTCTAAGAGTCTTTTTCAAAAAGGATATGTAATCCCTGCGGATATTCTCCGGTGATACGATCACCGCTCCTGTCCCCAGACCGGCAAGCCATCCGTAAAACTGCGGGCTGATGCTGATGCGCGCCTGCATGGTAAAATGCTCCTGATCTTTCGGAATTAACATGACTTCCTGTCCGAACCGATCCAATACCACTCCTACAAAATGATTCTCAAACTCCATCTTGACGATCTGCTCTTTCCCGCCAAACATGCCGAATGTACCGGAAATATATTTCTGAAAATCAAAGTTTCGGAAAATATCCTCTCCATTTCGTTTCTGTGATTCGATACTTACATGCATGATCTTATCAACACGATAATGCTTCACGATACCATTTCGTTCGTCGAGTCCGATCAGATAATAATTTTCGTTGTTCCAGATCATCTTCCACGGGCTTACCCGGTAACGTGCTCCATCCCGCTTTGGCTTCAGTTCTCTGGAAAAATCCCACTCATAATAGTTGAAACAGATCTGCCGGTTATCCGCCATAGCATCACATATCCTCTGAATGCTGTCGTATATCTCGTGGTTGACTGCCTTATTCCCTGAAAGCACTGAAGCCTGGCTCTGCAATCTCTTTGCTTCACTTATACTTGTCAGGTGTTCCAGCTTGCGTACCAGCTCCCGGGACTGCCGCTCTGTAATAAAACGTGACGACTGTACCGCATCCATAAGAATCTTAAGCTCCGGAAACGAAAACTCCCTGTCTGCCAGATAATAACCGGACGGTTTTTCCCTGCGGTTCTCAATTTTCATGCCAAATATACGCAGTGTCTCTATATCATCATAGACAGTCTTACGCTCCACACTGATTCCATATCCGTCAAGATACTGAATAAGATCCGGAACAGACATCGGATGTCCGCAGTCTGTCTTCTCCATAAATACCTGCATCAGATATAAAATTTTCAGTTTCTGATTAAATGATTTCGGCATGAATTACTCCTTATTTGTCAGTCAAAGCAGCTACCACTCCCGAGTATAATACCATAAAACCAAGAGCCAGAGCAATCCTGTCCACAGAATGAAAATCGACTTTCAAAAGCATCGCTCCCATGATCATAATCTCAATCGTAACAAAGGCTCCGAGAATCATCGCCATCACACTGGATAATTTCCGGCGGTTTCTTCTTCCGTGGTTTCTCTCATGTCCATAAGATCTTCTTCCTGCATCAGCTGTATTGACCATCTTTACTTCCTCCTGTATCGAACATATTTTCCGAACACTCGTTTCTTATATAAGAAGTATCTCACATATTATGTCCAATAAAACGGGATAAAGTAAATAAAAACAAATATATGTTCGTTTTTATGCAGAAAGAACGATTTTTTCTATTTTCCACCTTCCATTATCTGCCTGCAGCACTGCCATGGTCGGTTCCTGCCCGAACCGGCTTCTTCCGCAGCTTCCTGGATTCAGCCAGAGCCGGCCGTCGATCATTTTTTCAAAATACGTATGTGTATGTCCAAATATGACGATCTGCGTACCACCGAGGTCCCATGCCACATCTTTTTTATTATGCGTCATAAAAAAAGAAATGTTTTCTATCTTAAACCGAAGCGTGGTGCCCATTCCCCGCGCCCAGTCTCCGTCATTGTTTCCCCGAACCGCATAAAGATTTCCCAAAGGCCGGAGCTGATCCAGAATCTCCGGGCGGTCCACATCTCCGGCATGCAGAATGCAGTCACAGGTTTTCAGTATTTCGAGAACTTCCGGTCTCAGAAGCCCATGTGTATCTGAAATGATTCCAATCTTTTTCGCCATGATTTTCCTTTCCATCCACCGAATAATCGTTCTCTGCCATTTTTAATAGCCTTCAATCCTTCTTTCCCGGCGAAGTGCGTATCTCTTTTCCGCACCCTGCCACTCGGCTTTTTCTGCCTCAGTCTCCACGATCAGCCCCGGAACTTCTACTTTGTTGTCATTTTCATCAAGCGCAACCATTACTTCATATGCACGGTTGATCATTTTACGCATTCCCTGCGAATCTTCCACGTACGTGTCGATCCGGACTTCCATCGATGTCCTGCCGACATAAGTTATCTTTCCGATCAGGACAACGGTATTTCCCAGATATGCGCCAGCTTTGAAATTCAGGTTATCCACACACGCGGTCGTCACAATCGTACCTGCATGGCGATGCGCCACGATTCCTGCCATTTCATCGATCCACTGCATCAGTACGCCGCCAAACAGACGTCCGTAACTGTTGATGTGCTTGTTCATAATAAGATATGTGTTTTCCGTACGGGAATCTTCCACCCGCTTCATTTTGCGCATTTTCTTTTCTCCTCCTTATAAGATTCCCTGTTCTCTGAAGCGTGCGGCTGCTTTTTTATATTGTGGCATATCTACTTTATATTCTTCTCCCATGCGCACCACTTCATACACCAGTCCGTCCATCTCTGAACACTTTTCTTCCATGACATCTCTCTGCATGGATGTCGTTGCTTCCGGGGAAAGTGCCGCCAGTATCTTAAGATTTCTCTCAACCATATCTTCTGCGAACTCTATTCCCATTGCGTGAGAAAGTGCAACAATCTCACGTATAAGTGCCTTAAACATTTCTCTCGGCTCCTATGATTGCATATTTCATCTGATACATTCTCCTTTGTTTTCATATTACAGGAAATCCCTGTAAAAAATCGGCTCCCCAATCATGGAGAGCCAAAAAATACAGCCACAAGCTGTCCTGCATCTTATATTATATATTCTTTGCACAGATATCCGCAAGGCAGCATCTGTCGCAGTAAGGTTTTGTCCTTGCTGTACACACTTCACGTCCGTGATAAACCAGACGATGGCAGAAATCACTGCCCTCCTCCGGCGGTATGATCTTCCAGAGAGCCATCTCAACCTTTTTTGGTTCTTTGATTCCGTCAACCAGACCGATACGGTTACACAGACGGATACAATGTGTGTCCGTCACAATCGCCGGTTTCCCGAAAACATCACCCATGATCAGGTTTGCACTCTTGCGTCCGACTCCCGGAAGCTTCAGAAGTTCCTCAAAAGTCGTCGGTACATTGTCTGCATACTGTTCGTGCAGGATACGCATACAGGCACTGATATCCCGCGCCTTGCTTTTGCCGAGTCCGCACGGGCGCACGATTGCCTCGATCTCCTCCGGCTCTGCTGCGGCAAGTGACGCAACATCCGGGTATTTTGCATACAGATCTTCTACAACAACATTTACCCTTGCATCGGTACACTGCGCTGCCAGACGGACACTGACGAGCAGTTTCCATGCCTGATCATAATCCAGTGTACAGCCTGCATCCGGATATTCTTTTTTCAGTCGGTCGATCACTTCCAGTGCCAGCTTCTCTTTTGTCATTCTTTTTGCTTCCTCGATATCGTAATTAAATAGTTCCAAAAATACGGTCACCTGCATCGCCAAGTCCCGGGCAGATGTAAGCATGGTCGTTCAGTTCACGATCCAGATGTCCTACATAGATCTGCACATCCGGATGTTCTTTGTGAAGACGCTCAAGGCCCTGCGGTGCAGCGATAACAAACATGCATTTGATGTTCTTTCCGCCATGCTCTTTGATCATTCTGACAGCGTCAACAGCAGATCCGCCTGTAGCAAGCATCGGGTCTGTCACAACGATCAGACGCTGTTCGATCGGATCCGGAAGTTTGCAGTAATATTCGTGTGGCTCATGTGTCTCCGGATCTCTATAAAGACCAATATGTCCGATCTTTGCGGACGGAACAAGTGTAGTGATTCCATTTACCATACCAAGACCTGCACGAAGTACCGGAACAACTGCCAGTTTCTTACCGGAAATCATCGGTGTCATACATGTCTCGATCGGAGTCTCAACCTCAACCTCCTCGAGCGGAAGATCTCTCAGTGCCTCATATCCCATAAGTACTGCGATTTCTTCGATCAGTTTACGGAACTCGTTTGTTCCTGTATTTTTGTTACGAAGCATAGAAATTTTGTGCTGGATCAGCGGATGATCCATAATAAATACGTTCTCCATGTTTTCCTCCATCTGTGACTTTATCGTACTCTGTAACTTATAACTATGGTGATTATACCTTATTTCTTTTCCATTGACAACTCCCGCCGAAATGATACACTGAAATATAAAGCTACAGTTGTTACTGTTCACAGTAACTTACAGTTTACATATCATATGTATCTGACATCATTATAACTATTCCCCGCATTTGAAAGGAGCATCCAAAATGACTTCATATGAAGAGGAATTTCTTTCCACCGGACAGGAAGCGCGCCGTCTGTCGATCGCTCTTTTGCGATTTATTCAAATAGACGACCCTGAATGGAAAAATAAATATCAGAAATACCTGTCTTTGCGGTTTCGTCCTGCACTTTCCACTCTGATCCGCGAGGGAGATCTGACTCGGATACGAGCACTGTGCAGCTTTGCTCCTGTCACGGAATCCGCCCTCAATTCTTTTATTGATGTGGCTGTTCAGAATCAGCAGGAAGAAATCCTCTCTTTTCTTATGAAGCTGAAAAAAGACCGCTTTGGTTTTCATGACCGTGAATTTACTCTTTAAACTGTTCTCAGGGGGTTTTTTATGAATCGCACAGTATCCGCAGAATCCTGTCCTCTCTGCCTGAAAATCTGGAATCTGACACGAGAACAGCTTTCTGTAAAATATCCTTTTTTTCGAAAATTAATATGGGATTTTTCTTTTCAGGAATCCTCTGACACACATACTGCCGGAACAGACGGGCACATCATCTATTTTGCCCCGAAATTTCTGATCCGGACTTTTCAGAACGATCCTGACGCACTGGAAACATTGCTTCTTCATCTGCTGTATCACTGCCTGTTTCTTCATCTTGTGATGGAATCAGCACCTGACCACCTTCTGTGGGATCGGGCCTGTGATCTTTCCGTAGAACGCCTGATCACAGGGAGCCGAGATGTCTCGTCCCCGTCAGTCATCTACTATGAGCTGCAGACTGCCTCAGAAAAAACTGCCATCCCGGTTGTCGATGATCACCAGTTCTGGAAACTTGCCGACCGCAAAAAACTTCTCGAACAGATGAAACAGATCTGGAATTCTGGCTCAGGTGCCGCCGGTCTCGGCCTTTACGGTAATTCCTGTCGCGGAACAGCCCCCGGCAATCTCACAGAAGAACTTGCCCTGCATCACAAACACCGCTATGATTTTCGCCGTTTTCTCAGACGTTTCGCCATTCAGCGTGAAGAACTGCACACCGACACTTCCAGCTTCGATTATATTCCCTATGTCTATGGACTGGATCATTACGGAGACATGCCTCTGATCGAACATCTGGAATATCAGGAAATGAACCGTATGGAAGAGCTTGTGATCGCGATTGATACCTCCGGTTCCTGCACGACTGAAACAGTACGCCGCTTCATGGAAGAAACTTATGGAATCCTCAGTGACCATGAAAATTTTTTCCGCAAAATGAATCTCTACATCATCCAGTGTGACAGTTTTATTCAGGACTGTGCACATATCACCTGCGAAAAGGACTGGAAACGATATCTTAGTAATCTATTGATTCACGGACGTGGTGGCACAGATTTCCGTCCTGTCTTTGATCATGTGGAAACACTCCGCGCTCAGGGAAAAATCCATAACTTAAAAGGTCTTCTGTACTTTACCGACGGTGACGGGATTTACCCGCAAAGACCAACCACTTATCAGACCGCGTTTATTTTTTATCACGAAAAGGACCTGCATCAGCAGGTTCCCGCATGGGCCACAAAACTCTATCTGGACGATGAAAATTTCAGGCAGTAACCTCCTGCCCTTCCCATACAGACCTTCCAGAGAAAGGACACATAACCTTATGAATATCAAAGATGCCAAAAATGAATTACTTCACACGATACAGGTTTACACCAGAAAGGATGCACATGGGCGTTATCTTATGCCGGCTGTGCGCCAGCGTCCGCTGCTGCTTATCGGACCTCCGGGTATCGGCAAAACTGCAATTATGGAACAGGTCGCAAAGGAATGCGAGATTGGTCTCGTTTCCTACACTATCACACACCATACGCGCCAGAGTGCAGTCGGACTTCCTGTAATTGTAAAAAAGAATTTTCAGGGAAAAGAATACTCCATAACAGAATATACAATGAGCGAGATCATTGCCTCTGTTTATGAAAAAATGGAACAGACTTCCTGCAAAGAGGGAATTCTCTTTATTGATGAAATCAACTGTGTCTCCGAAACTCTTGTACCGACTATGCTGCAGTTCCTCCAAAATAAAACCTTCGGCACACACCCTGTACCGGAAGGCTGGATCATTGCTGCTGCCGGCAACCCGGTCGAATACAACCGCTCCGCGCGGGAATTTGATATTGTCACCCTTGACAGAGTAAAGCGAATAGATATCGATCCGGATCTTGATATCTGGAAAGAATATGCCTATGCAAAAGGTCTGCATGCTTCCGTCATCTCTTATCTGAACCTGAAAAAAGAACATTTTTATCATATCGAAAATACGGCTGCCGGAGTTTCTTTCGTGACCGCCCGCGGCTGGGAAGACCTTTCTTCTATTTTATTCGGATATGAAGAACTGGGATTGACTCCTGATGAAAAACTGATTCGACAGTATATTCAGGATGACGATATTGCCAGAGATTTTGCCGCTTATTATCAGCTGTATGCAAAATACCGCAAAGATTACCCAATCACGGAACTGCTTGCAGGAAACTTAAGCGAAAAAGAGTTTCAGTCAGTATGTGGCATGGCATCCTCTGCACCATCCGACGAACAGCTCAGTGTATCCGGACTTCTTCTTGACGGCTGGAACCGGTATTTCCTCCAGTTTGCAGAGGAAGATCATTTCGTAATACATCTTCAGGAAACGCTTTCTCAGGCAAAAACTGCCCTGCTTACCGGATCCTCTCTGACTGATTTCGCAGAACAGTATCGAAACGCATTAAAGATCCGCCAGCAGAACCAGCTTCTTGACAGCCGCAAAACAGATGAATCCGAAAAAACTGCTCGTATCCTCGAAGAATGCCTGACTGAAGCAAGAAAAAAACGACTCAACGCCCCGGAGGAAATCATCGATGTCCTCCGTGAAGCATTGAGCCGTTCTGCCACAATCCGCAAAGATCTCGCACAAAAGACTTCCCACGCACTGGAACAGGGTTTTACATTTGCAAAAGCTGCTTTCCATGACGGACCGGAACTTCTCTTTCTGATCTCCGATCTCAGCCATAACAGCTGTGCCATGTCTTTTATCCGTACTTTCGGATGTGAAGAATATTTTATTTTCAGTGAAAAGCTGCAGTTTCAAAGGGAACGGGCGGAACTGCTGCAACAAATTGATTCAGCCGTGCTTAATTCTCCCGGCTGAGTCTGCCCTGCATATTTCTGCGGCAACTTCCATTCTGCTGTTCCAGAATTTCGCGAAACTCCGTTGCATACATGCCAAACGACATTGCCATACATACCGCACATGCACCGATCAGCACATTTGAAGTAGAATATGGAAGTCTCGGTCCCACCATCAGAATCATTACAACCACATAAGTCATTACTGTATTCAGCTTGCCGTGCCAATGTGCCTCAATGGTCGTTCTAGTCTCCATAATGATCTTCCAGCCGACAACCGTCATGTAACATTCTTTGACCACAAACAAGAGTAGTACAAGTTCTGCCAGCGGGTAACGCGGGATCAGATATGCCAGCATCACTCCCTGCATAGCCTTATCGGCAACCGGATCAAGTATCCGTCCGAATCTGCTGACACTGTTAAATGAGCGTGCAATCCTGCCATCCAGAATGTCGGTAGCCGCTGCCGCAATCACAAATACAACGAGCAATGCACGATACTGTACAATACCATATCTCTCAAATGTTCCGAAAAACAATATGGCCAGCACCAGGCGCATTGCACTGAGCAGATTCGGTACGGTCAGAATTTCTTTCTTTGTAAATACTTCTGCCAGTCGTTCCTGTCTTACAGGAATTATCTTATAGAATAACTGGTAGCAGAGAATATTCAAAATCAGTGCAGTCATTACATCGGCAACACTGTGCTGTTTCAAAAACATAGTCGACAATACTATTGACACGCCAAGAACAATCTGTGCCGCAGTAAAAATCCGATTCTTCCGGCATCGCTCATTCTGATAGAGCGCAATACAGCTTGCCGTCGCATTGAACACATGCATACTCGGGAAAATATTTGTCGGTGTATCAATCTTATACAGGAAACGAACAACATTCAGGAATACACTGTCACCTGCATTGGTAAGATCCGGTCTCAGATGCTGTCCATTCGGATAAACAAAGGAAATCAGTAAAAACAGCGTCATACCTACACCTAAAGTTCCGAGATACTGATAATATTCTTTTTTGCTCGGGCATAAGACTGCGAAATAAATCACCGTCCCGATCAGGAAAAAATACCACATCACATATGGAATAATAAAGTACTCACAAAATGGGATTCTGTCATCTGCAAGAGAATGAATGATATGTATTTTTACATTGCTCTGCTCCATCAGCATAAACGCGAGCATATAAAAAATCCCATATGCCGGTATGATCCATAAATGCTTTGATTTCTTCAGATAATTCAAAATATCACCTTTCCATCCTTTCGGCCTCAGCCAGATTCTGTCGTCTTCAGGATTTCTGATTTTTCTGTAGCTTATAATATACCCTATCCTATCAAATAATCAATGCACAAAATGCCGAAAATGGACAGTTTTACAAAAATTTCATAGTTGCTTTATAAACATCTTACTTCTACCTGCAATATCAGAAAAGGAAGCTCTTTATGCTACGCTTCCTCTTCTTCTCTGTTGATCATTCTTACAGATCTGCTGAAACTCTCTTAATTTTTCTTTTGCCTGTGGGCTTAAATCCTGCGGTACCTGAATTCTGATCGTCACATACTGGTCACCATGTACGGACGGATTCTTCATGGAAACAATTCCCTTGCCTCTCAGGCGGATCTTCCTGCCAGTCTGTGCGCCCTCCGGAATCTTACAGATTACATCTCCGTAAAGCGTAGAGACTTTTGCCTCACCACCAAATACGGCTGTTGTAAACGGGATCTCCATGGTTGTGTAGACATCCATGCCTTTTCGTTCAAAACCTGCTTTGGATGCTACATGCACCTGCAGAAGAAGGTCTCCTGCCGGACCACCGCCAAATCCCGGATTGCCTTTGCCTTTCAGTCGGATACTTTTACCATCTTCAATACCTGCCGGAATATGCACTTTCAGTGTCTGGACAGCTCCGCTGCCGGACGGATCAGATAATCGCAGCATCTTATCACAGCCAAATGCGGCATCCTCAAAACTGATATTTACCTCTGAATGAAGGTCACTGCCTTTTGCCTGCGTACTTCTTCCTCCGAAGCCGCCAAAATCACCCTGACTGTGGAAACCCTGCCTGTCAAACCCACTGTTCTGACTTCCGAATCCACTGCCTTTCTGTCCATGGAACATATTTCCGAAGATATCTCCGAAAATGTCTCCCATATTACCATTTTCAAAATGATACTCATGATAGCCGCCATTGCCGCCCTGACCAAAGTCAAAACCTCCAAAGCCGCCATGAAAACCATTACCGGCTGCGTCCTGACCACCGGCACTATATGGATTGCCGCCTTCTTCAAATGCCGCAAATCCATACTGATCATATAATTTCTTCTTTTCTGTATCGCTTAATACATTATATGCTTCTGTAACTTCTTTAAACTTCTGCTCTGCCTGCTTGTCACCGGGATTCATATCCGGATGATATTTCTTTGCAAGCTTTCTGTATGCTTTTTTTATTTCCTTGGCATCGGCATTTCTCCCAATCCCAAGAACTTCATAATAATCTCTCTTAGCCATAATGCCACCTCCGGTTTACTTGCTAAAAAAGAGATGCAGTTTCTTCTCACCGCATCCCTTTCCATCTCCTCTTGTTCTATTTGTAATATAACACTTGTTTTATACTATGTCAAGTACCCGGAGAATATTTCTGAAAATTACACTCAGAAATAATCCGATATGTATGGTGTCTGCTGTTCGATCGCATCTTCCAGCATATCAATCGTCCATTCCGCAGCCTGAATGCGTCCAATCTTTGCCAGATATTCCGGACGTTTGTAGCCCATCAGCATCGTTGTCATAGTCTGAATATCAATCCTGTCCTCGCATCTTTCCATGATTCGCATCACCTGTCCGTGTCCTTCACGTGAGATCGTCATATAGAAATATCCCTGATTGCATTCCATAATCGGATCAATCAGTTTGAATTTCCACTCACGGTCAAGTACGCTCGGTTTGAACGGATATTTTTCTATAAAGGATATGAAATCTACGATTCTTCCCATATAATATGGTGATATCACTTCTTTTATTCCGGCATCTTCGAGAAGAAATGCCAGCGGCTCATCCGTATAGGTATCTCCCTCGACCTGATTGATCATGGAAAAATGTGCCGCAACAAAGTTCCACAAACCGGTACGGGCATCTTCGTTGATGAAAATCATATCTTTGATGTGGAATACCTCATTCGCGATCCAGTAGATCACATAACCATCCGGTTCGTTTTTCTCATTGTAATAGATCGCAGCCATAATATCATCAGAATCCCAAAGCCAGTATTCATTCCATGCCAGATCATCACGGAGGATTGCTCCATGTGTACGCATGGCATAACGTTCGTAGGTTTCTTTCAGTTCATCGCTCTCTGTCTTTACACGGCGCACATCGCCCGGAACCTGACGATTCTTCGGAAGCTGATAATCCCTGATCTCATAAGAGATCTTGTCTGAGATCAGTTCCCAGCCCTTGCGTCTGTAATATGGAATTGAATATGGATAAAGATAACAGATATCCTGTCCTTTTTCTTTCATGTTTTTCAGAGCCTGCTCCAGAAGCTTATGCATCAGTCCCATGTTGGAGTATTCCGGATAAGTGCCGACTCCGGTCAGACCGCCCATTGCATAGGTCTTGCCAAAGATTCTGACATGCATCGGGTAGACTGCCACCTGCGAAACAAGTGTATCATTGTCAAACCAGCCAATGACATCTGCCTTCTCCATGGTAGGGAACTTCGCACGGATGATCTCGCGCTCCTGCCATCCGATCGAACTTAATTCCTGCTCAGTAACCTGAAAAACATAGCGAAGAAGGGCATTGTACTGTTCCATGTATTCGCTGCCTACGGGTTTCATCTTGAGATTCTTTTTGTTATTCATATTTCCTTTCCTTTGAGCTGTTTCCTATTACCCACAAGTCCCACCCCTCGGCTGAAGGGTGGGACTGTATTTGTACCATATCTTATACTGAAGTGCTCCAACCTCAACTCCACTACGTTCCGTTTCGGTTGAGGGCATCCGCCCTATATGTTGTCATCTGAATCCCTGTTTACGTGCAAGCACGACACAGGTCTTCAAATTCCAACATGCACTTCAGATTTTGAATCAAAACTCTGGTTCAATTAAACCGTATGTGTTTCCTTTACGTTTGTATACTACGTTGACCTGCTCGGTCTCTGCATTGAAGAATACGAAGAAATTGTGTCCCAGAAGTTCCATCTGTACGCATGCATCTTCCGGATACATAGGTTTGATTCCGAACTTCTTGGTACGAATGATCTTTACTTCATCATCTTCTTCATAGTCTTTGTCCAGATATTCTTTCTGGAAGTTTGCAGCAGCCTGCTGTTTGTCTACGATTTTATTTTTGTATTTACGAAGCTGACGCTCGATGACTTCTTCTACCAGATCGATGGATACATACATATCGTTGCTTACCTGCTCAGATCTGATAATGTTACCTTTCATCGGGATCGTTACCTCGATTTTCTGTCTTTCTTTTTCAACACTTAAGGTTACGATAACCTCTGTGTCCGGTGTGAAATACCGTTCCAGTTTGCCGAGTTTGTCCTCAACGGCTGTTTTGAGTCCCGGAGATACTGTGATGTTTTTTCCGCTGATAATAAATTTCATAATCCCATCCCCTTTGCTGTTTATTTTGGATGATATTTAATAAACAACTTATTTTGTTGTTCATGCGTCCATTATAACACACTCTCACGAATTTTAACACAATTTTATGAAATTTTTATATAAATTCTGACTAAAAACAAGTATAAAGATCACAACTCCGACAATGGTCATTCCCACACCGAGACTTCTGTGCGGTGTCTCATACTTCAGGACAACTTCGTGTGTTCCGGATGGGATCTCGATTCCACAAAGACCACTGTTGATATTTGAAACTTTCACCGTTTCTCCATCTACCCGGGCAGTCCATCCCTTCTGATAGAAGAACGGTACGCACAGCATTTCATTTTCCTGTGTATCGTTTTCCACCTGTGCCTGATAAGTGCTGTCACTGTAACTTACATCCGTCACACCGGAATTTTTAAGCACTGTATAACCGGTTGCATCGAGGTCATACGATTTCACTTCAAAATCTTTGATCGTCGCATAATCGATCTGGGTACTCACATCGACGCGGAGCGCTGTGATTCCTGCCGGAACCACATGTTCCCACGTATTATTTTCCTTCGTGATGGAGAAAGTATAAACTTTATCTGCCGAAAATCCCCTGTCGCCTTCTGTCTGATAATAGACTGCCATCTCGGTATCCTCAGATACGTCCATTGTCAGAGAAAGTCCATATAATTTGTTTTCGTCTGCAAAGTCGGATTCCACTCCCGGAAAGATCACATTTGGATCTGCACCAAGGTCACGAACGGTAATGCCGTTGTCATTGTTTTCCATCGTACAGTCGACTGCTTCACTCACCTTCTCCACCAGGGAAGTATCTGTTTCCTCCGGCAGAGATGCATCCTCATAAGAACCACTCTTTTTTGCATCGGTATAATAAAATCCGGAAAGAGAAGTGAGTGTCTTATCAAGTCCTGATAATTTTTCATTTCCATCTGCATTCCATTCTTTGTCATAAAGATATCCAAACGGAAGTGCATAATTATTTTTGAATATGGTTTTGCCCCCGGCTTCTCCCACCGGTGTATATACCTTCTGTGGAGCATTGTACCCTGCGTTTCCAAACAGATACCTGGTTCCAAGCAGAGTACTTCGGATATAATCATCGTTATTAAAATCCACAAAATTAATAGAAATGCTTTCCGGTCCGTACATCTTGTGATAGCTTACCAGTGATGACGGATTTGTACTCATATACGTCGACAATCCATTGTAGCCCTGTGCCATTCCATCATTTTCCGCGGTCGACCTGTAGGACTTTTCGATGCGGTACAAAGAATCATCCTGTGCTTTCAGATAAGCTGCCGCATCTTTCGTACCATCATTATAGTATTCGGTTGCCAGTTGACTTCTGGTCGGTGACTCACGGTGCCAGAGTGATGGATAATTCAGTGCAAAAAGCTCGCATACAAGCACCAGCAAAACAGCAGCCGGGAATATCCTGTACAGTTTTCTGATTCTCGTTCCCCCCACCAGAAGGAGCAGATATACCACAAAAAAGGCACAGACCTCTGCAGCAATTTTATTATTTACTTTGATATTTTTGAAGCTGTATACAAATACCATCATTGCTGCATAGATAATGGTCGCAAGCGCACCGCCGCACAGTACCGTTTTTTTGTTTTTCTCGCGGAAAACATCCTGCAGGAAAAGTCCAATGGCAAGCGCTTCTACAAAACAGATCATAAAGCACCAGCGATGTGAGTTTTTGGTAAATACAAGCACACGGCTGGTAAACGGCATCACAACCAGAAATACCATCAACGCAGTCAGAAAAATCGCCTTTATCCTGGTCGCTTTTTTTACAAGAAAATAGCTGATTGCAAAAACTGTCAGAATGCTGACTGCCAGTACGATGCCCTCATAATAATTGAGATTTCCGGAATAATCTTTATCGATACCAAGCATCTGATTGGAAAAAAATCGGGCAAAAATTGTTCCCAGTGTTTTTCCCTTATATGGATGAAACAAACCTGAAGTACTTCCTCCGCTCACTGCACCTGCACGCGCACTTTCAAGGAATGTATCTGCAATCGGCACAAGAGCGATCCCACCGATCAGTGTACCGAGTATTCCCATTCCCCCAAGACCAATCATTTTTCCTGCTGCAGACTTGATGGAGCGTTTCTGCATTATGCTGTATATAACTACATAAAATACAGCAAAAAAAGCAATCATATAGAGGAAATAATAACTTGCAAACAATAACATTGTCACTGTAAGTACAAGTCCGGCATTTTTCCGCCGTTTTTCTCCGTTAAGATAACACTGAAGGAAATACATAAAAACAGTGAAAAGTGCCATACATGTACAAAATCCGTACTGCTGCCCCCAGAGGATCACATAGCCGGAAAATGTCCACGCAAGTGCAGCTGCCATCGTTCCGATTCCCTCACCCATCAGTTTACGGTAAAACAGATATCCCACAAGAGATATCGTCAGAAGTTTCAGATATGCAGATGCAAGCACTGCCCACGGCAGAAGTCTCTGCGGTGCAAGAAGAAGCAGAAGATTATATGGAATCAGATATGCCGGATAATAAGAAGACACATCCATTCCAAGTCCGGCCTGCAATATATAACCGCTGTCACCTCTTCTGAATAATGAAGAAAACATTTCATACTGTGCATAATTGATCTGCAACGTATCCGCTCCGCAATCAGTAAACACATAAGCGAAACCGCCCAGAATAAATTTACTGTACAGGAGCGCAAAAAGTCCGCTCGTAATCAGAAAAAGCCATACCAGTTCATTTTTCCAAATCGGTTTTTTCTGCGAATCCGTCACTGTGCGTCCTCCTCTTTTTCTGTTTCCTCTTCATCGAAGTTCAGACGTTCTTCCTCAACAACAAGCGGCCGGTCAAGCACCCTTGTATTAATACTCAGAACATATTCTCCAAGGAACCCGATAAAGAACAGCTGCAGTGCTCCGAGGAAAAATACACCGATCAGCAAAGGTGCAATACCTGCTGAAAAGCGGTGCCAGAACATCAGTTTCATGATCAGATAAACAATCGCCGCCAACATACTTAATCCACCGATGATAAATCCTGCAAAAGTTGCAAGTCTCATCACTACTTTAGAATAGGAAGTAATTCCTATCATCGCATAATCATACAGGCTGTAGAAGTTATTTTTGCTCTTTCCTGCACGGCGCTTCGGCTGCGTATATTCAATTGCGGTATAGTCAAATCCCAGTTCCGCGATAATGCCGCGAAGATACGGAAGCGGGTCATGCAGATCACGCACAACATCTACAAATTTTTTGTCATACAGGCCAAAACCGGTAAACTGATTGATATGGTCAATATCTGTGATTTTGTTGATCATCCGGTAATAGCAGGAACGAATCCAGTACATGGTCTTACGTTCCTGACTTGCACTCTTAACTCCGATGACAATCTTTCTTCCCTTTTCCCATTCACGGACAAATTTCGGAATCATATCAACCGGATCCTGAAAATCTGCAGTCAGACGTACCACGCAGTCTCCATATGCCTGTTTCATTCCATATACCGGTGAACGTGCCTGTCCAAAATTCTTCGCATTAAAGATTGCCTTGATTTTTTTGTTATTTGCACACAGTCCTCGAAGCAGTGCCTGTGTGTTGTCTTTGGAGTGATTGTCGATAAACAGGATTTCGTAATCATATTCACTTAAATC
The DNA here is from genome assembly GCF_900120195.1 of Blautia sp. Marseille-P3087. GTDB lineage: Bacteria > Bacillota > Clostridia > Lachnospirales > Lachnospiraceae > Blautia_A. The sequence goes on along the minus strand of NZ_LT635539.1, from coordinate 2,560,977 downwards.
CCTCTCCATCACTTCTATTACCGCTTTTGAGAGGGGCACTACATTTGCCTCTTCATTGTAAGTCGGTATTACAATTGAAATTTTCTTCCTCATGTTCATTCTCCTGTATTCTGATTTCTTCCGCTGTCAGTATTTCTTTGGAAGCGGAATATACATGTTTTCTTCCAGTTCTTTTTGATCCAGAAACGGATACATATCTTCCAGCGGAGCAGATACCATTGATCCATCTTCGAGCTTTTTCGCAGAAGTCTTTGGCTCCGTCTTCTGATATTTCGTTACATAGACCTCACATACTGCCGCTCCATCCATCTCCAGCACTTCCCGTATCACGTCCGGAAGTTCCTCCGCATGGTGGATTGCTCTGTAAGTAAAGCCATATGCCGGTGCCAGTTTTTCAAGATCCGGAAAACTTAGGTCCCGGCTCTCCTCGCCCACACCTACAAGCGGCGGTGCAAAATAGCTCTGCTGAGTCTGGCGGATAGAATGATATCCCTGATTGTTGATCACAAACAGTTTCACTGGAAGCCGATTCTGACGGATAGTCTGTAATTCCTGAATATTCATCTGAAGACTTCCTTCACCTGTGACACATACCACCGATTCTCCCGGATGTGCCACGCAGATACCCGTCACTGCCGGAAGGCAGAAGCCCATAGAAGCTGTATTCGGATTTGTAATAAAACGCTGACCTTTTTTTACCTGAAATGCCTGACTTCCGGCAACTCTTGAAGTTCCAACACTGACCATCAGTGTCTCGCCTTCGTGCATTGCCTTCGACAGTTCCTCATAAAAAGCATAAATATTGGTGCAGCTTTCTTCTATTGTTTCGTAATGTTTCGCAGTCACCACCGGATATTTCTGTTTCCAGATCTGACACTGATGAACCCAGTCCTCTCCCTGAAACAGTGGATGTTTTTCGTCTGCCCCGCGACGCTCTGCCTCACAGATCAGTTTGCGGATCAGCTCGCCCGCGTCCCCGACTACAGGAAGACTTACGTGAAGATTTGGTTTTTTCAGTTCATTTTCATCAATATCATTCAATATTGTAAAACTCTCTCTTGCCCAGTCCTGATACTGGAAGCCTGTCTGCGCAAATCCCTGACGATTTCCTATGGAAAGAAGTACGTCACTGTTCTGGAGTGCAAAATTTCCCGGACGTGTTCCGGTTCCTCCACTCCTTCCGACAAAATATGGGTGATGTGATTCCAGTGCATCTACACTGCTCATTCCTGTGATCACCGGAACTCCCAGAATATTTACAAGTCTGTGGAAATCTTCTATCGCACCGGCAAGTCGCACACCATTTCCCGGAAACAGTACCGGACGACGACTCTGTGCAATCCTGTCTACAATTTCTTTTACTACATCCTGTGAAATCGCCGCAGGTGTTTCTTCCGGATTTTCTTTCGGGTCGTAACCTCTCAGATCCTCCGTCTCAATCGTTGCCCCCTGTACATCCAGCGGGATATCCAGCCATACCGGTCCCGGTCTTCCGTTCACCGCCATGTAAAGTGCTTTTTCCAGATGATAACGGATTTCTTTTGGATCAATTACCATCTGTGCATATTTTGTAAGCGAAGTTACAACCGGAACGATATTGCATTCCTGCACTCCCATACTTCTAAGCTTTAATCCGGAAGCTGCAACTGTCGTTGCATATCGGGCCTGTCCGGAAAAAACAATCATGGGAATCGAATCCATCCAGCAGCCAAGCACACCTGTTATGGCATTTGTCGCCCCGGGCCCCGTCGTCACGCAGACTGCTGCCATACGGTTATCCATACGTGCATATGCTTCGGCTGCCATCGCACATGCCTGTTCGTGGTGCTGGTAAGTGCAGTGCAGTTTCGGATGATGCCCAAAAGCATCATTCATATGCATGGCGCCGCCACCCGTCACTGTAAACACATCCCGAATTCCCCAGTTTGCAATATAATCCGCTATATAATCAGATACTTTCTGTTTCATAAAGCTTATTTCCTTCCATCCCACTTATTCTCGCAGACCATAAATTTACCGGATGCCTGAATCGGGATCTCATCTACATAAGTAATACGGATTTCTGCATCCTCGCCCAGATAGTGGCGGTAAGCTGCAAGGAGCTCCTCGACATTCAGTTTTTCTCTGTCTGCATTGACAAGCAGTTCGTATTCTTTTTCGCCCCACTGGATGCATCTGGCCTGATAAACCACTCCCTCAAATTTCAGAAGTGTGTTCATGAACACATGAATGGACAGTGGTTCGCCCTTTGTGTTATACATCAGAGATCCGCGTCTGCCATAGATTTCCACATATTTGCCATGGATGCGGCCTTTTTCATCCCGGTCGATTCGCATCATTCCTGTATCTCCGGTATCATAACGTACCATCGGGAATGTCTTATTGTAATAATCCGTCACAACGATTCTTCCGAGTTCACCTGGTTCTGCCGGTTCATCGCAGTCCATCTTAAGAATCTCCGGATAATAGTTAAACATATCGATGGAATATTCCGGATCTTCGCCAAGCTGAACCGCAATAAAACCATTCTCGTTATTTCCATAAGTTCGAACCGGAGTAAAACCAAACAGTTCCTTTGCCAGATCATATGTCTCCTGCGGAAGCGCCTCTCCCATTGTATAGATCATTTCGACCTGCCAGCGGCTGATGTCTCTTTTCGTTCTCTTCAGATACTGCGTCAGTGCAGTCAGTGCACTTGAATACGGAACGAGTACCTGAATCTTCTTTTTCTCAATATCCCGACAGATTTTTTCCAGAGACTCATCCCCCATATTGGAGATATCCACCATGATAAGATTATTTTTGAAAGATTTCCACTTACTGATCGTATTTTTTCCCTTTATCCACGCGCGGAATTCACCACGCTTCATTCCCATACGGAACCCATTCAGCTCCATGCAGGAGATAAAATTCATATTGATGCGGTTCATTTTGTCACCGTCACACAGTACCGTAAACGGTGTGCCTGTAGAACCGCTTGTGCTCAGACGGTAAAGTTTACCCTGTTCCTGATAATGGTCTACAAGAATCTCATCATAATGTTCAATAAAGTCACCTTTCGTCATGACCGGAAAATCTTTGAGTTCTTTCCATTCCGGATGTTTGCGGTAAAAGGAAGAATTTTTCTTTACATAATCGAGCAGGGTCTTCAGGCGGCGTTCCATATATTCTTCTGTTACACCTTCCACAATCTCCCGCTTATTCACTTCTTTTAATTTCTGCAGTTTGCCGCCCTTTGAGGCATCGAGCAGATTAAAAACAGTCCTTCTAAGTACTTCACCTGTATTCATCTTTACTTTCCTTTCCGTTTTGTGCTTTCACCAGTCCCAGAATGATCACAGCCGCCACACGCAGAATATTTGCACCAAGTGACGCATAGGCAAAGCCTGTCAGTCCATACATTTTTGCTGCCGGTATCGACACTGCAAGAAGTATTCCAAAATGTGCAATCTGTAGACCAAGCTGCCATCTCTCATCCGTGAATGTCAGCACAAGAATAAACAGAAACGCAGAATATAATCCAAGAATCTGCGCCAGATTTACAACAGTTACAATGCCTTTTACCGAATCATAGAGATTTCTGTAAAAGAGCCATACAAAAAGCGGTGTTCCCACCTGACAGGCAAGAAAGAATACAAAACTTACGATTCCTCCTGCAAGTGCTGCTTTGCCATACTGTGAACGCGTCAGGCGCTCTTTTCTTTTTGTAAGATAGGAAATCACGATCGTATTGATCGGTGCGATCAGAAGCACCAGAGTCTTCCCGATCAGTGAAGTCACATAGTACCATGTTACCTGCTCATTTCCAAGTACCTGACGTATCACAAGGCGATCAATATTCAACGTTGTATTCGTGACCAGATACGACAACATAAGGAAAAATCCACGGCTGAGTGCAGCAGAAAAAAAACTGCTCCTGTTCCAGAAATTATGAAATACATTTCCTGTAATTCCTACAAAAACAAGTGCGGCGCCCTCACCAATCAGATAAATCCATACCCATTGTCCGGTTACATAATATATTCCGAATCCTGCCAGATATCCGATTCCGATCAACAGATAATAAATGAAATATCTCCGGTAATTCAGGTTCAGACGATATTCCACATCTCCGTAATATCGAAAAACAGTCAGCATAAACATAATAAAAACGCCGGCCGCCATCGCCATATTGGTAATGCTGTTCCTTGACATCACAAGAGCAGCCACACTTCCGATCGCGCCAAAGATCAGAAGCAGCCAGTCATAATCTCCGTTTGTTATCTCGCAGTCTCTGCGAACAACAAGGCGGCTTGTATTTAATGCCTGTCCCACCGACGGGCAGATGATTGCCACAAGACCGGTAATATAAAGAAGATTTCCAAGCTGCTCCGCTCCCATCAGCCGATTGAGAAGGGGTGTCACCACGATCTGCAGAACTGCATTCATCCAGAGCAGTCCGCCCATCGTATACAGGGTATTTACCGCAATTCCTTTTTTCTGTTCCCTGTTTTTCAAATCTTTACCTCCTGCATATCAGCCACAGAATCCTTTATGCTGCTGATACTTCTGACAGCGGTTTTCTATGTATTTACGTTTTCCGGAAGCAAGCACCGGAATCTCATCAACGATCTCGACTTTAATATGTGCTTCCTCGCCCAGATACGGACGGATCCTGCGAAGAATCTCCTCCTGATCCATCTTTTCCTGATCTCCGTTCAGCCAGATCGTATAATCTTTTACATCTTCCTGAATAAAACGATACTGTTTCACACCCTCAATATCCCAGAGATTATTCGTAATGATATATGGTGTGACTGCCTTGCCGTCGCAGTCATAGATCAGGTCACTACGCCGTCCGTAAAGCACAGACAGACAGAGTTTAAAACGACCGTTCTTTTCTTTGCGGACTGCCACCGCTGTATCGCCATTGTCATAACGAATGATCGGAAATGCATAGTTAAAAAGATCTGTAATCACGATTCTTCCGAGTTCTCCCGGTTCTGCCGGTTCATCAGAATCCATTTTTAATATTTCATAATAATAAGTTTCGGTATCAATATGATAGCCTTCATTGTCTTCATTCTGAAGTCCCATAATGCCGTTTTCTTCGTTGGAATACCATGCACGCACCGGACAGCCAAATTGTTCTGACAGTGTGCGGCGCACAGGTTCCGGCATCGTCTCAGAGATCGGGATGATCGCCCTTACCCGGAATTTACTGCAGTCCCGTCCGGTTTTTCGGATATATTCACTCAGCTCACCAAGTGCAGAAGAATATCCGACAAGACATTTGACTTTTTTCTTTTCGATCATATCGAGCATTCCGGCAAGCGCTTTGTCATCCATCCGGGAACTATCCATCATGATCAGATTTTCCTGAAAAAGGCGTAATTTGCTTTTGCGGACATTATTTACCCACACACGGATAAATGCTTCTTTCATTCCGATATAATATCCGGCTGCTGCCCCGAGAAAAATACCACCTGCAGTATTGTGACAGATCTTGTCTTTATTCTGGATCATACGCAGTGGTGTGCCGGTTGAACCGCTGGTACACATTATACGATTATCCTCTGCATCTTTATAAGTTGAAGAAAGAAAACTGTCATAATGCTGCCGGAACGTATCTTTATTTACTACCGGAAGTTTCTCAAGTGGTGTATCTTCCGGATAATCTTTATAAAAATCTGTTGTTTTTACTGCATGTCTGATCAGATTCCGGATTCTTTCTTCTGTCTCCGCAACAGAACTTCCTTCTTTCCACGCGTAGCGGATCCTGTCATAATATTTACGGGTCTGACCGCCACGCAGTCCATCCAGTATCCAAAATCCTGCCCACCGCAGTTTTTCATCTAAAATCATTTTATTTTACTCCATTCACTGCGTCTTTGATTGCGTTTGCCATAGCTTCCAGCATTTCATCTGTCATTCCCGGATATACACCGATCCAGAAAGTATCTCTCATGATACGGTCTGTATTTTCGAGTGTTCCGGCGATGCGGTAGCCTTTACCTGTTGCACGCATCTGGTCAAAACACGGATGTTTTGTAAGATTGCCCGCAAACAGCATACGCGTCTGTACCCCTTTTGCTTCAATCATCTGAACAATCTGGTTACGGTCTACACCCTCACGGCAGGTGATCAGGAAACCAAACCAGCTCGGTCTGGAATTCTCACATGCCTTCGGGAGAATCAGTTTGTCTTCTGTTCCTTTGAGTGCTTCTTTCAGATAATTGAAATTGTGAATTCTGCGCTCTACGAAGGATGGAAACTTCTTAAGCTGTGCACAGCCGACTGCAGCCTGCATATCAGTTGCTTTGAGGTTATATCCAAAATGAGAATATACATACTTGTGATCGTAGCCAACCGGGAGTTCACCATACTGGCGATCAAAGCGATGACCACAGAGATTATCCTGACCCGGTGCACAGATGCAGTCTCTTCCCCAGTCTCGGAAAGAACGTGCAATTCTGTTCAGAAGTGGATTGTCTGTATAAACAGCACCACCCTCTCCCATTGTCATATGATGTGGTGGGTAAAAACTGGAGGTTCCGATATCACCGATTGTTCCTGTCAGTTTATCCTCACCGTCAATCGTATAGACAGACCCAAGTGCATCGCAGTTATCCTCGATCAGCCACAGGTTGTGCCGATCACAAAACTCTTTTATTGCTTTCAGGTCAAATGGATTTCCAAGTGTATGTGCAAGCATGACAGCTTTTGTCTTCGGAGACCATGCAGCTTCCAGAAGGGAAGGATCAATGTTGTACTGTGGAATGGTCACGTCAACAAACACCGGTACGGCCCCATACTGGATCATTGGCGAAACAGTTGTCGGGAAACCTGCCGCAACCGTGATCACCTCATCTCCTGGAAGGATCTGACGTTCTTTCAGAAGTGGAGAAGTCAGCGTCATAAAAGCAAGCAAATTCGCGGAAGATCCTGAGTTTACCAGTGAGCAGTAACGCACACCTAGATATTTTGCAAATGCATGTTCAAATTCATTTGTATAACGTCCGGCTGTCAGCCAGAACTCAAGAGAGCTGTCTACCAGATTTACCATTTCTTCTGCATCGTATACCCTGGACGCATATGGAATACGGTCACCCTCCTGATATGGTTTTTTCTGATTATGATATTTGTTGCAGTAATTTCTTGTCATTTCCAGAATCTGTTCTCTGGCCTGCTGTTCTGTCATTTCTTCAAACATAATATTCTCCTTCTGTATTTTATTTTTCTATATAATATTGAAATTCTTCCTGCTGGAAAGAAATCGTATCTTTTAGTATATAATGTTCCCTGAACCATCGGTAAGTCTCAGGATCATTACGCTTCCATATTTTCATTGAGGATTTTCCGGTAAAGGCACCTCTGACTTCGGCGTGTTCCAGCTGATCTTTCAGTTCTTTCAAACTGTCCGGACGGACAAGCATATCACTGAAATCCATTGTAAAACATTCTGTTCTCCGCTGAAGCAGACTGTAGATCTCCGGTATATTGATTCCGAACGCCGGTGTGTTTTCCGGTACCATCTCAGCCACCTGAGCTGCCAGCCCTTCAAAATCTTCCATGTCGTGAAAATTTTCTTTTATCTGACTGTTCTGAGCAAACTGCAGCACTGTGCCTGTAGACATGGCAAGTACAGCGGCTGTACAGATCAGTCCGACTCCTGCCCGGAATACATGCGTCGATGAAATTTTCCCAAAATTTTTCCATTCTTTGTTTCTGATAAATCTAAGACCGTACTGGCCGAAATATGCCGACAAAATCACAGCCGGAAGAGCAACACAGTCCAGATTATGGTATGCCGGACGATTAATATAATAGACCAGACATCCAAGTGCACCTACGCTCAACAAAAATATAAGTTCTCTTTTCCAGCACTGTTTCTTTTCTTCCTGAAACCAGCCGGACAATCCCACAGAGGTTCCCATAAGGAACAGCGTGATCACCGCCATATAAGCACATGGATAAAGCGGCATATCAAGATGCAGAACCCCTTCCATATAATTGCTTGAAAGAAGCGGTACCAGAAAATCCTCCAGTGAATTCACCGGACTATGTTTCAGAATATTATACAGATTTACCGTACCATATGCACCCAGGACACTGAATACAATTCCTGCAACATGTACTGCTATATTTATAAGAAGCTTTCCGATCTTCACTCTGTTTTCTGAAAAATAACGGGACACATACATTGCCGCCCACGAGATCGCCAGAAAAATTCCTGTCTCCGTATTCCACAGAACTGCAAGCAGACAGATCAGATATCCCCCCGCCATGCTTATAAATCCCCGGTAGTTTTTCTTAAGGATCACAGCTCCATACAGCAGAAGAAGCATTGGAAAAACTATTCTGTGCGGCCATACCTGCCAGTAGTATCCCCCACGCATACCGAGTATTGGAAATGCGATAGCCAGCGCTCCTGCTATCCGCAGTGCTCTGCTTTCTACCAGAAGCTGCAGTGTCAGAAACGCACATACGTGTGCAAGTGTACCGACCATTGCAAGCATCATAACAAATGCCCTGAAATCCCCGTGCAATAATTTCATCGGAATCTTAAAAAACAAGGCATAATGTCCGTAAATACTGGTAACGTTGTGTGTATACGGCATTCCCTGATAAATATTATAGACCGAGTTGAAATATGCATGGCAATGATAGGAGTCACTCTGTTCTCCTCTGCCAAAAATATTCGGTGTATACATAGAGTACAGGATCAATACGGTAAGAACAACATAAGTCAGCCAGACGATCCATTCTCCATCACGTCCCGGAACGGAGATTTTTGCATACATCCATGTCAGAATGATCAGTTCTGCAAGAAACAAAATGATTCCAAATATAAGCGGATGTGTATGCCATCCATATCTCCCGGCTACTGAGCCCACCTGATCTGTCTCATTCGCCACACAGATTATCCAGAAAGGAATCTGCGAAAGAAGCAGCACAGAAAACAGGATTTTCTGCCCTGCCGCATTTCCGTCAGAATAGCTTTGTTTACCCTTCATTCTTCCGGTAAGCCCCATACATACCAGAAATGCCAGACAAAACAAGACCAATGTAATTCCATAAATTAAAATATGACTGTTTCCCAGTTTGCTGATTTTTTCCAGCAATTGCTTATTTGCAAAACATCCGAGAAAAAAGCAGGCCGACACCAGCCATGCCATCAGTCCGCTGAACATTTCCCGATTCTTTTTCATTACTCCTTTTGCTCCATTCTGTTTTTATCTAAAATATTCTTTTATCTGACGGTCTGTATATTCTGCCATATTTTCTCCGTCAAGCCATGCCTGATACCACTGTACTGTATATCGTACGGCATCTTTTACATGCCAGTGTGGTCTCCAGCCAAAAGTACTGCGGATTCTGGAGCAGTCCAGTTTGAGGAAATTTGCCTCATGAGGACCTCCCTGAAACAGATTTTTCCATGCTGCCTTTCCTCCCCATGCCTCACAGAAAAGATCTGCAAGCTCTCCGGTAGTAATGCAGTCTTCATCTCCCGGTCCTACGTTATAGGAACCGGCTTTTGATCTGTCCTGATATTGCACACCGGCAATCATCAGATATACCCCCAGCGGTTCCAGTACATGCTGATATGGTCTGGTTGAATGCGGATTACGCACGGCAATTTCCCTTCCGGACGCCATAGCTCTGACACAATCCGGAATGATACGATCTGCTGCAAAGTCGCCTCCGCCAATTACATTTCCGGCACGTGCAGTAGATACTGCAATACCTGCATCTTTAAGGAAAGCCTTTTCGTAACTGTGTGTAACCAGTTCTGAGCAGGATTTACTGTTGGAATACGGATCATAGCCATCCAGTTCATCCGTCTCGCGGTATCCCCATTCCCACTCATTATTTTTGTATACTTTATCTGTAGTAACATTCAGAAAAGAAGCTGCACTTCCTGCACTTCTTACTGCCTCAAGTATATTGACTGTACCCATTACATTCGTTTCATAAGTGTAGACCGGGTTCGCATAGGATTCACGGACAATCGGCTGTGCTGCAAGATGAAGAACAATTTCCGGCTGTGCCTCCTTCAGGACTCCCGTTAATTTAGAAAGATCCCGGATGTCTCCAATTACAGAATGCATATTTTTTTCGAGATCAAGCAGCCCGAAAAGCTCCGGATCTGTCGGCGGTTTCAGTGCATATCCCGTCACCTCCGCCCCAAGTCCGAGCAGAAGTCTGCAGAGCCATGCCCCTTTAAATCCGGTATGACCTGTAACTAAAACTTTTTTTCCTTTATAAAAATTGAAATCGAAGTTATTCATTTTTATATTGTCGCTCCTGTAAATAAATTCTGTGAGTATTGAAGCCTCACCTGTTTTCATTTTCAATATACTGCACCACTCTGCCAAATCCCTCTCTGATATCCACTCTGGCCTCCCAGCCCAGTGCCTGCAGCTTGTGATTATCAGGGATCCTCTCATGGCCAACCAGTGCCTTATTTTCTGTATAATTTTCAGATTCACTGCGCTGTTTGCAGATTACATGAAGATTTTTTTCCGGATAAATCTCCGTCAGACATTCTGCAAGCTCACGAATGCTTACAAACTGTGAAGTATTGCAAACGTTGTATGCCTCGCCCTCCGCACCATCAAACAGGATCTTAAAATAGCCGGCAACTGCATCTGTAATATAACAGAACGTACGCTTACCGGAGCCGTCACTTTTCAATACAATATCTTCACCTGCAACAATATTTTTTACAAAGGAAGCAAATACCCGAGGGTCATTCTGTATATCCATCGTCGGTGCATACGTATGTGCGATCCGTGCAATCCTGACCGGAACCTGATGCTGTACCCAGAATGCACGGCACATGGTTTCTGCCATACGTTTGCTTTCGCTGTAACAGTTATGTATGTCAAGTGTATCCATATGCCCAAACGCAGTCTCATTAATCAGGCCGTCGACTTTCGGTGTCCCATAAACGTCACATGAACTGAACAGCAGATAGCTCTTTACTTTTTTTGTTGTTGCAAGTTCAAGCAGATGATAATTTCCAATCGTATTCGGTTTCAATACATCCACCGGACACACGCTGTAATACTGTGGACTCGCCAGCGATGCAGCATGAATGATATAGTCCACATCTTCATCTATCTCTATCGGTTCTGACAGGTCATTCTGAATGATCTCTATACTGTCAAATCCCTCTATATTCCCAAATCTCTGCACAAATTTGTCCTTGTTTCGAACTACCGCAATCAGTTTTACATTGATATTTTTGACCGTTCTGACATACAGCAGAAAATGAACAATATAAGATGCCAGCATCCCATATGCACCCGTCAGAAGTACTGTACTTTTCTCCAGTCGTTCCCAGCTGTTATTGCGCGAAAAAATGTCCTCCATATCCTTTTGCAAGATTGGATTCATCGTGTATTTCCCCCCTCATTTTGCAATATCACATAATAATACAAGTATATTATACCCTTGTCCGTACATTTAATCAACAAGCAGAAAAATCCCTGAACTCCAACGGAATTCAGGGATTTCTCTGACTTAAAACTTTTTATTTTTCGAATAGGTCTACAAGTTCCTGTCCATCTTTGTATCCGGCATCTTTAAGCTGTTCTACAAACCACTCATCTACACCATCTACTGCTTCCTTAAAGGAATCGATATCCATGTCATCTTTATCTGTAAATGTCACACCATTCTTAGATTCCCAGCGGCTCATGATCTCCTCGTCACCGGAACGGTTGATGTAACGCTCATACTCTACAGCTTTCTGTCCACACTCATCAACAACTGCCTGCTGCTCCGGTGTCAGAGTATCATAAAGATCCTGGTTGATGCAGAAGAACAGACAATCATAGATTGCATCCCACATGGAGCAGTACGGCTGAACTTCCTGCACACTCGCTGCATCGATTGCCGGTAACGGGTTCTCCTGACCTTCTACTGTGTTCTGCTGCAGTGCAGTGTAGGTCTCGGACCAGTTCATGTTGGTTGCATCTGCGCCCCATCTCTTGTAGCATTCCATAAGAAGGTTGGATCCTGCTACACGGATTTTCAGGTTTTTTATGTCATCGACGGTTTTTACTTCATGTTTGCTGTTGGTCAGCTCACGGAAACCATTTTCCGCGATACCCATGCAGTGCAGGCCGTAGCTTGAAAGAATCTCTTTCAGTTTTTCTCCTGCCTCACCGTCAAACTTCGCATCTGCATCATCGTAGGAATCATAGATGAACGGCAGAGATACAACATTGAATCTCGGGTCAAATGCAGAGTAGATCAGGTTGGAATGCATAGAAATCTGTACCGGGTCTCCATTCATCAGCGCCTGAATACCTTCGGACTGGTTTCCGTTGGTAAGCTGGTCTGCTGCGTATACATTGACTTTGATCTTTCCGCCGGTTGCTTTTTCCATAAGTTCACCGAACTTACGTCCGCCTTCTGCCCATGTACTTGTCTCCGTTGTGGAGCATGCAAAGTTCCATGTTGCTTCCGGCCAGTCAAGGTCACTGTAATCATCTACGGTATCCATGGAATCTTCTGTGAAAAGATCTACCAGATCCTGTGCATCATCATAGCCCTGACTCTCCAGTTCCTGAACAAACCAATCGTCTACACCATCAACAGCTTCTTTGAAGGAATCAATATCCATATCTTCTTTCTGTGTGAAAGTTACGCCATTGCTTTCTTCCCAGCGGCTCATGATCTCTTCGTCACCGGAACGGTTGATGTAACGCTCATACTCTACTGCTTTCTGTCCACACTCATCAACAACTGCCTGCTGCTCTGCGGTCAGACTGTCATAGATATCCTGATTGATACAGAAGAACAGACAGTCATAAATTGCATCCCACATAGAGCAGTATGGCTGAACTTCCTGTACACTTGCTGCATCAATTGCCGGCAACGGGTTTTCCTGGCCTTCTACTGTGTTCTGCTGCAGTGCGGTGTAGGTTTCGGACCAGTTCATATTGGTCGCATCTGCGCCCCATCTCTTATAGCATTCCATAAGAAGGTTTGATCCTGCTACACGGATCTTTAAGTTTTTCATGTCATCGACAGTTTTTACTTCATGCCTGCTGTTAGTCAGCTCACGGAAACCATTTTCCGCGATACCCATACAGTGCAGGCCATACTCAGAAAGAATCTCTTTCAGTTTCTCTCCGGCTGCGCCGTCAAATTTTGCATCTGCATCATCATAAGAATCATAGATGAACGGCAGGGATACAACATTGAATCTCGGGTCAAATGCTGAATAGATCAGATTGGAATGCATGGAGATCTGTACCGGGTCTCCATTCATCAGCGCCTGAATACCTTCGGACTGATTTCCGTTGGTAAGCTGGTCTGCTGCATATACATTGACTTTGATCTTTCCGCCAGTTGCTTTTTCCATCAGTTCACCGAACTTACGTCCACCATCAGCCCATGTACTCGTCTCTGTTGTGGAGCATGCAAAGTTCCATGTCATCTCCGGCCAGTCAAGATCACTGTAATCCGCGATAGTATTGAAGGAATCATTGTCGTTTCCGGCATCTTTGGAAGCGGTGCTTCCTGTGTCAGAGGAGGACTGATCTCCTGTATAAGCGCCGTTCTTTGCAAGAGCTTTCGGCAGAGCTGTAGAAACGGCTGGAATATATGTAATTACAAGAAGTACTACTACAGAAGCAGCGATCATCGGCATAACTGCCTTTGAAATCTGCTGAAGAGTAACCTCCAGACCTTTTTTGATCTTGATACTGATTGCAACGAACAGATTGACACCAACCGGCGGTGTTACCTGACCGATTGCAAGGTTGACAGTTGCCATAACACCAAATGCAACAACGTCATATCCAAGTGCCTTGCATACAGGAAGCATGATCGGGATAAAGATATACATAGCTGAGTTTGCATCGATGAAACATCCTGCTATCAGGAAAATGATATTTACGATCAGAAGGAATACGAACTGATTGTGTGCAATAGATGCAAGCAGTCCGGATGCAGCGTCTGCGATACCAAATTTCGTACATACATAAGAGAACAGGGATGCGCATGCAACGATCAGCATGATACCGCCTGTTGTTTTTGCTGATTCTACAAAAATATCGATCAGATCACGGAATTTGACTTCACGATAGATGACCATACCTACAAACAGACCATATACAACCGATACGGCTGCTGCTTCTGTTGGTGTAAAGATACCGCCATAGATTCCACCGAGGATGATGATCGGCATCAAAAATCCCCAGAATGCATCTTTAAATGTAGCCCAGCGTTCTTTTGCAGTTGCTTTTTTTCTGGAAGGCTGAATGTTGTGTTTCTTTGCTTCCAGCATAACAACAATTACAAGCGCAACACCCATCAGAATACCAGGTACGATACCTGCTGTGAACATATCAGCGATAGAAACACCTGTGATGGATGCATATACAACGAATGCAATACTAGGAGGTATGACGATCGCAATCGAACTCGATGTCGCCATCAATGCCGTGGAAAACGGTGCGGAAAATCCTCCCTGCTCTACCATTGCCGGAATCAGAACTGCACCAAGGGCAGCTACAGTTGCCGGTCCGGAACCGGAGATTGCTCCGAAGAAACATGCAACGATAACACATACGATGGCGATACCACCTTTTTTGTGGCCGACGCAGGTATCAACGAAGTCGATCAGTCGTTTGGAGATACCGGCTTTTGCCATGATGTTACCGGATAATACGAAAAACGGAATTGCCAGAAGCAGGAATTTACTGATTCCGGCATACATGTTGGTTGCCACGATCGTAAGTGAAGTTCCGGAGTAAATGATTGCACATACTGAGGAAAGTCCCAGGCAGATTGCGATCGGCACACCAAGGATCAGAAAAATGAAGAATGAAATAAATAAAACAGCACTGATCATTTATTTGTCCTCCTTTTCTTCTTTATATCCTGTGCAGAAATCCAGGCAGAACTCGATAAAATGAAGAATCATGCATCCTGCACCGATCGGTACGAAGGACCAGAAAATCCATTCCGGCCAGTTCAGCACGAAGGTTCTCTTACCGTTTGCAAGCTGGGTCATAACCTTATCCATACCATATTTAAAAAGAATTGCTGAAAAAACAATGCTCAGAACCGTGATCAGGATCACAGACGGTTTTTTCAGTTTTTCCGGGAGACGGTCAGTAAACAATGACAGACTGACCAGTTCACCTTTACGACATGCAAGTGCTGCTGCCAGAAGTGTGATGAGAACAAATACCGCTACAACCAGTTCTTCTGTGAATGACCATGAGCGATGGATCACTTTACGGGAAAATACATTTCCCACTGTCAGCACCAGGATCAGCAACGTAGATACAATCAGTACGACTTTTTCGACTGCTGCAAGTGCATTCATGAGTTTTTTGTAAACTTTCATACTCTCTTCCCCTTTTTTGTATTTTGTTCCGGTTTCAGACCTCCTGGTTTCAGATCTTTTGGGCATAAAAAAATCCGCCCCATCAGGGACGGATAGATATATCATTCCGCAACCACCCTGTTTCTCCATTGAAACAAGTACGATTCTGCAACGTACCGGCATACGCGTCTCCTGTAACGGGGAGCTACCGTGAAAACCTACTGGCGGTTCTGCAAAACGTTCGGTCTTCCTTCTCAGGGATGATATTCAAAACAGTTCTGTCGCTGCTTCCCACCATACACAGCTCTCTGTAGACAGTTTCCTCTGCTTCTACTGATTCCCTTCATAGAATTTACTCTTATGCTTTACCTTGCTAAAAGGTGACTTTATTTTACCTCTCATTTTTCTTCACGTCAAGAGTTTTTATGCACTTTTTGCACATAATGTCTGTCAGGGACAGATTCGGTAATTCTTTTTGCATTACACATAAGAATCATTTATACTGTAATTATCCTAAGCCCACAGGAAACGGAGGAATGCATATGAAAAAGAAACTAGATCATGCTGTTAATTACATATCCGCAATCTTGATGTTTATCTGCGCATTGGCAGTAAGCCTCAGTATTTTTCTGATCAATATACAGAGTTCTGTCGACACCAACTCGCAAAATATCATGACCGATACTGTTTCAAGGCAAAGTGACCATATTCTTTCCATTCTTCAGATTCATTATGGATTTCTGAACAGTATCGCAGATAAGATGGGGCAATCTTCCGCGCTTCTGTCCGATGAAAATATGGAACTGCTCGTTTCCATGGCAGAAAATACAGACTTTGAACGAACAGCACTGATTGAAACGGACGGCACCGCTCATTATGATAACGGAGCCGAAAAAAATGTTTCACAGCGGTACTATTTTCAGGAAGCTATACAGGGAAACGAAACCTTAAGTGATCCACTTGAAAGCAGTATAGATAAAGAAACCCGCGTAATCCTTGGCGTCCCCGTTTATCAGAATGGTAATGTCATCGCTGTACTTGGTGGTTCCTATAATGTAACCGCTCTAAGCCGCATGCTTTTTAATGATGTATTTGATAATTCCGGATACAGCCTGATCGTTAACCAGCTGGGGGAGATCATTGCTTATGACGGTGATCCGGCTTACCACAAAATTACATATGGGGATAATTTCTTCAAGTTTTATGAACGCAAAAACTTATTATCCAATGCTACTTTGCAAAATGTCCGTCAGGACTTTCAAAATGGAACTGGCGGAACCGTAAAGGTGCGTACAGCTTCCGACTCTGCTACCGCACAGTATCTCTCCTATACCCGACTCGGAATGAACGACTGGATGATCTGCTATGTAATTCCTGTTGCAAATGCACAGGGATCTTATGAGTTTATCAAAACTGATGAAAGTATACTTCTTGGTGTATTCCTGATTCTGGTTCTCCTTCTTGTTTTTTATGTTATCCGAACCAATCGCAAACAAAACGAAATACTTCTCAGAACTGCACAGCTTGACGGACTGACCGGTGCTTACAACAAACGCGCTACGGAAGAATATATCAACAGGATCCTGACACAGATGCCCAATGAAAAAGGCACTTTTGTCATTCTCGATATAGATAAATTCAAAGAAGTGAATGACCAGTACGGTCATGCTGTCGGTGATAAGGTTCTCCATGAGCTCAGCAAAACATTTTTCCGTCATTTCCGGAAAGATGATATTATCGGAAGAATCGGCGGTGATGAATTTGTCATTTACATGCGAAATACAGAATCAAAGGAAATCGCCTCTGCGCGCATCAACAAACTGATTGAAAATGTCCGTAATCTTCCCTTCGAGGAAATGAACGGAAAGTATGTTACGATCAGTGTGGGCATTGCATTCGCTCCCGAAGCCGGCAGCTGCTATATGGATCTTTACAAAAATGCCGATACGGCCTTGTATGAAGCAAAACATAATGGCAGAGACAGATACCATGTGTACACACAGGTATGTAACCAGATAAAAAATTCTATATAAGTGAAAAACCTCTTCTGCCCGACAAATTGATAAGTCGGTGGAAGAGGTTTTCTTTTGTTTTTGCATATTCAGTTCAGATAATTATATACAGTTCTTGAAATCTCCCGAATACGCGGAAGTGCGTAATCCTCACTGCCTGTATTTGAAAATACACAGATTATGTAATCTTTTTTCTTTCCGTAGACAATCGCCATATCATGCTCAACACTGGATGTCTCGCCTGTTTTGTTTGCAACTCTGACTCCGGATGGAATACCTGACGGTATCTTCCATCTTCTTGTCTGGGCAAGTAAAAGGTTTCGCATTTCTTTTGAATATCTTGAAGATACACAGGTTCCATTGTAAATATGTTCCAGAAGAATGCCACAGTCTTTTGCCGAGGTGATATTGCTCCGTCCATCGCCGACTGATGCCGAAGATGCCGGATGTAATGTATGATGGCAGCCGGTTTTTGTGTATTTATTTTTCTCAAGATATCTATTAACAACAGATGCCCCACTCAAAAAACTTCTGGATGTACTGTTGTATTTTACCAGCTGATTGTATGCTTCGTTGTCGCTTACTGTGATCATCTCGCGAAGAAGTCCTTTTATCGTGGAACTGTATGACAAGTTTCCCTTTTGAATCTGATCAAAAGTCGATGCCATTACAAAAGGTTTGATTATACTCGCAGAGTACATGGCACTTTCATTCAGATTGACCACCCCGCCAGTCTTTAAATCTTTCACATAAACTGACCATGAACCATAATAACTGTTCAACATCGTCCGCAGTTTTTTCTTCAGACTGCTGATCTCCATCTCTGCTTCCGTACATCTGCGCCCATCACAATCAACATAAACACCTTCTGATATTTTTCGGTTTTTTACGATTTTTCCATTTGCATTGAAATAGTATCCATATTTCCAGCGGTTTTCATATCGTTTCCCCTCAAAGCCAAGGAGATAGGTATATCCATTTATAGTCTTCCATCCGGCTCTCCTGTATAAGCTTCCATAATCTCCACCAAAATAATAAGTTCCTTTAAATCTCTTGCTACCAATCACGGTATTGACTCTGTAGAATCTTCTCCTCTTACATAAACAGCCCCTGCCGTCAAACATATAATAGCCGGATCTCAGTTTCTGCCCTGCCGGCACTCTGATGCATCGCATACCGGTTAATTTCTTTCCGTTTTTGTCTTTCAGCCACCAGTTATATCCTGTATAAATCAGGTAGTTTCCGGATTTATCCATAAGTTTGATAATTTTTCTGCTGGTTTTTTGATTACTGTTCGTGTTCTTCTTTGATGCGGCCTGTACCTGAACTTTCGTTGCCGCAGAAGATACGCTTGCGACCGCAAACATTGCCAACATCAAAAACAAGATGCCTCTGTAAATTCCTGCCCGGTGTTTATAGTTCTCTTTCACTTATGTTCCCCTTTTCATTTATATAATCAATATCTTTCTGCTTCAAATGAAAACTGCTCCGAAATCTGAAATTGTTAAGTCTTTCAAAGAGCTGGGCATACCATTCATCTTTTGTCATAAAAATTCACCACGTTTCTTACTGAAACTCAAATATCCTGCTCATCTAATAACCGCCTGGCAGCTTCTGTCTCCAGCCATTTCAGAAGATTGCCCGCAATTCTCGGCGTAAACAGTTCCGCATATTTTAATCCTTCACTTGTAATATGAAGAACCGGATATTGCCCCGTAGTCTTAATAATATAATGACGTCCGATCAGCCAGTAGATCAGTCTCGTAACTTCTTCCCCGGACAAATATGATAATGCGCTATATTCTTTTACTTTGTCCAATCCATTCTTTTTTATTTTTTCAGCATTTGATCCCCGCAAAACCCCACTCAGTATCGACACACCAAAATATTTCTTCTCACTTATATGAACCAATGCATTCATGATTGTTTCAACAATTTCAAACAAGCTGTGCCCTTTATATTCCGGATACTTTTTACGACTATTTTCAGAATCCGCATTTTTATCCAGAATTTTCTGTTCCCAGTTATCATTTTTATGCTGCTCATTATGACTTACATATTCTATTGTTTTTTGCTGCGGTTTCGTATTCTCTTCCTTTATTTCCTTTTTGGGTAACCAGTCCAGTTCGGTAACATCATAGCCCATAAGCTTGTAATATTCTTTTGCAGATAATGTTTTATTACAGCCCTTTCCATTATTCTGATAATTGGTGCAGCCTAAAAAATACTGTCTGTTCTCGCTGAATTTTACAATTAAATATCCATCCTGACAGTCCGGGCATTTCATAATTCCCAGCTTTTTACCCATAATATGATTTGTCATAAAACTGCACTCTTCGGGCTCATTTGTACAAATATACAGGCGCAGTCCATATGCCGGTTTATATCTGAGCTGCATAGGGAATCCACATACCGGACATTTTTTTCGCTCCAAAATAACCGGTTCTTCTGACCAGGTCCCACAAAGCGAAACATTTTTATATTCATTCTTGATTTCGAGAAGAAACTCCGATGGATTTTGCTCCGGAGCTATAAAGTAAACTCTGTTTTTTGTCCGAGTCATTGCTACATAAAAAAGGCGTCTCTCTTCCGCATACTGCATGCTTCTGTCCTCTTTTACAACCAGTGACAAAACAGGATCATCTTCAATCTTTGATGGAAATCCGTACGTTTCATTGCGGCCATTAATTACAACTACTTCATCATAGCCCAGTCCTTTTGACGCATGTGCTGTCATAAAAGTAATATTCATCTGCGGATATTTTACCGATTTAACCTTTGATCCCCGGTTAACATATTCATACATACCGGTCCTGGTCAGACGTTGACCATCGAAGCCAAATCTCCCTAACAGCAATATTTTTAAACTATATGGATCTTTTCCATCTTGTTTTGCATATTTTATAATCTGTTCCAATGATGTCTGCACAGCATACGCAATTGCATAATCCGCCCCACTTCTTCTGTGCGCATTCGGCGATTTCATTGTACTGTCATATGTATAAATAATTACAGGATTTTCAATATGCTTTGGCGAAATAAGGGATTTACGAATCTGTGAAGTATTTTTCTGAATAAAATTTCCTGCTATATCAATGACTTCCTGCGAATTACGATATGTATGGACAATTTTCATCAGTCTGGCATATCCCATTTTTTCTTCAAACTTTGTAAAAAGGGTGATATCCGAACCACTGAATGCATAAATGGATTGCCAGTCATCACCGACCGCCATAACCTTCGCAGATGTCACCTCCGAAAAAGCTTTAACCAGATCAAATCTCTGCCGCGAAATATCCTGATATTCATCAACAATCAGATATTTAAAATCCAGTTTCTGTTTCATTTCTTTTACATTATTTAAAACACGTGCAGACTCATTGATCATATCCTCAAAATCGACTGCATGATTTTCAATCAGCCACTTTTTGTATTCCAGATAACATGCCTGGCTGATCTCCAGAAATAATTTTGTTCTTACATTATCTGTTTTTTGATTCAATACCGCAAAGTCATCTTCATCATATCCGTTTACTTTGAAATTTCGAATAAAATTCGATACCAGTATAATCAATCTCTTAATGTATCTGTTTTCTTCCGAAGATACCAGTTTCTTCGCCACCTCCTCATCAGAGCGGCGTTTCAGCTCAATTCCATGCTGACGCAGTTTCTCTTCCAGATGTGCAGAGATACTTCGTCCGTCTTTATAAGAAGAAAATGTATAAATAAGCGTTGTTCCATGTTTTTTATGAAAAAGGATTTTATCATTTACTGCCTTTTTGTACATGTTCAACTGTTCTTCAGTATAAAGCGAATTTTGACCATCTTCTGTAATTCCAAAATGTTCAACATATATCTCCTGTCCATTCTGACGAATGATAAAATCGGGAGTGTACGGTTTACGGGACAGCATAATATTATATTTATATACAGGTTCGTACTCGTAATCAATATTATTAAGATAGAAAAAATTAGCAATCTCTACTTCCTGATAAGAACGTACTACTTCATTCTGAATCGTTACTTTATTTCGCGTTTTACGATCAATTACTTCTGTCCGAAAATCTTCAAGTTCACTTCGCATGGTTGCATAATTTGCATGTGCCATATGATTAAAAAAGTCATTAATATCGTCCCCTTCGTAAGGCGCATCAAAATATGACGCAAAAAATAATACCAGTTTCTTTACCATAACCGGCTCTCGCAAAATTTTATCTTTCAGATATCGCTGTATACAACAAAACAGTTTATTAGAATCTACAATATTAAGATTCTGGGGATCATTCTTATGAAGTATCGCGTTTCCTGCGGAATGAAAGGTTGCAATCGGACAGGGAATATTTAAGTCTCTGTTAATTCGTTCCCGCAGCTCATTCACTGCTTTATTTGTGAAAGAAATCATTAAAATCTGCGACGGATCAATATGTTGTTTCTCCACCAGATATTTAACCTTTGCCGCGACAGTTGTTGTTTTTCCCGCACCAGCTCCGGCAACGACCAGCCCATAATCTTCATCAGAGAGAATTACCTCTCTCTGATTTTCATCCAGACAAATATCAGGGTCTATGTCTTTCAGAATATTATCCAGATACTCTTTTTCTTCGTTTTTCTTTCTTGAAAGATAATTCTCATTTATATTATCCACAAAAGGTACAATATTTTCATAATTTATGCACAGCTCACGCACATTCTCCGGAGACAGTCCGTTTTTACTGCAAAACTCCACCAGCATATCCGCCTCGTCCATCTTTCGCATAAATGAAACTGTTTCTGCATATTCTCTGACCTGCTCGTAGTATTCACTTCTTGCAATATAGTGGTCGCTTTCCTGCAGTTTTTGCAAAACTCCCTCTAATTCTTTAAGGCTCTGAGCTTCCTTTGATTTTGATACGGATGTGTTCGCAGTAGTTTCCGCCTCTTTTTTCTTTTTGAATATTGCATCAAAAAACTTCATAGCTGGTCTCCTGATTTTTATCTTTCTTACTCAAATTATAAGCGGTTTTTCTTGTCAAATCAATCTTTTTCATCTGACTCTGGAAGATGTGTATGGTCTGAAAGGTTGCTGTTCACAGGTAATATTCCGCGAGGTGTTTTGTCATGAATATGGCAAAATCCCGAGACATACAGGGCAAAATCCCATCACCGAAAGTGATATGGAATGGATTTTGACCAAGTTGCTGTGAACGGAGTGAACAGTAACTCTGAAAGTAAAAAATGTATATGGACAGTCTCATCTCAGCCCTGACTCTTTCATATCTGCTTCCGGTGGCAGCTCATGTCTTTCTTTTCTTACCTCTTACCAATCCGTCAATGGTTGCTCCGAGTCGAATATTTCTCAATACAAAAACTACGATCGTCTTCATGTACTTTTCACTTTTATCAGGTAAGATACCTTGTACTCAATATTTTTCGGTTTCTCTGGGTGCTTAATAATTATGATATGTTCCATTCATTACTTTCGGCAAGTAAGAAATAATCAATATGAAAATAACACAAAAGGATGTGCTGCGGTAACTTCTCCATTACCTTGACACATCCTTTCGTATTATTTATTATTTTTTGCTATTCTTCTTAATGACAGCTATGGCTTCCACATCCATGCTCGCCACACGTATGTCCTTCCCCATGGTTATGCTCATGGTGAGAACACTTCACATTTGGATTATACTCAAGTGCTTCATTGATAAAAGCTTCTACTGCCTTATCTGCATCTCCGTAAACTCCTCCGAAAAGCTTAATGCCTGCTGCCGCTAACGCTGTCTGTGCACCGCCTCCGATTCCGCCACAGATCAGAACATCTGCATTTAATGCATTAAGGACTCCCGCCAATGCACCGTGTCCGCTTCCATTCGTATCTACTACTTCTGAATGTACTACTTTTCCTTCCACAACATCGTAAATCTTAAATGTTTCTGTGTGTCCGAAATGCTGGAAAATATGTCCGTTTTCATATGTTACTGCTATTCTCATAATACCCTCTCCTTTTTCCACTGCATATTTTTGATAAAATTCCTGCTTGTAACATCCGCCAAGGTTGCAGTTACTGCTCTGACCGTCGCAGATTCTGAAATCTCCGCCTTCAATTCTGAGTGGATGTCCGTCAATCAGTGCATCTGCTATTTTCTTCCGGGCAATCTCATAAATTCGTTGAACCGTTGTTCTTGCGACTTGCATAGATGCTGCACACTGCTCCTGACTATAACCTTTCTTGTCCAAAAGACGGATTGTCTCGTACTCATCTACCGTCAGAACAATAGGTGCTTTTTTCTCAGCATCATCTGCCGGAAGAAATTCTAAAACATTCGGAAAATGGCAGACTTTTCTGCATTTTACTGGTCTCGGCATACACTGCTCCTTTCTCGCTTTTCTTATATAATAGTCCTATAAAAGGCATATGTCAATAATGTTTTTGACATATGTCAGTTATATAATTGACGTATCTTAAAAAAGCCAGTATACTATGTTCGTAAAGGAGATAACTTTTATGAGCTTCGAAAATTATTTTCCACTATGGAATGACTTAAATACAGCACAGAAAAAACTAATTTCAGACAATTTAATCACACGGGATGTAAAAAAAGGAACGATCATTCACAACGGAAACTTGGACTGTACTGGATTATTACTGGTTAAATCCGGGCAGCTTCGAACCTACATACTTTCAGATGAAGGACGAGAAATTACACTTTACCGTCTGTTCGATATGGATATGTGTCTTTTATCCGCCTCATGTATCATACGCTCCATTCAATTTGAAGTAACCATTGAAGCAGAAAAAGATACTGATCTTTGGATCATCCCTGCTGAAATCTATAAGGACATCATGAAAGAATCTGCTCCCGTCGCAAACTATACCAATGAGTTAATGGCTACCCGTTTTTCTGATGTCATGTGGCTGATTGAACAAATCATGTGGAAGAGTCTGGATAAGCGTGTTGCTTCATTTCTTTTAGAAGAAACCTCTATCGAAGGAACAAATGAGCTGAAAATCACTCACGAAACTATCGCAAACCATCTTGGTTCCCACAGAGAAGTTATCACTCGAATGCTTCGATACTTTCAAGGCGAAAGACTCGTCAAACTCTCACGCGGCAAAATCACAATCCTTGATTCGAAAAGACTAGAAACACTGCAAAGATCATAAAAATATTTTGATTATTTTTTATAATCCATACCACATGCATACGACCTTTCGATCAACGCACGGTCGTTAACTACTGCATCATAGAAGCGGAATCCGCCGGAAAAGTTGAATGTTTCATATCCATTTCCTTCCAGGATACGACTGGCAATATAACTGCGCAGCCCGCTCTGGCATATCAGATAAACAGGCTTTTCCTTCTCAACTTCATTGATACGTTCCCTCAGCTCATCTACAGGGATATTTTTGAATCCATCCATATGCCCTCTGTTAAATTCACCTACAGTTCTCACATCCAGCAACACAGCACTTTTATCTTTACAAATCTTATCCATATCTTCCAGATGCCATTGTTTTAAGGTACTTTTTGCTATATTATCTATCATAAATCCGGCCATATTTACAGGATCCTTGGCAGAGGAATAAGGCGGTGCATATGCAAGATCCAAATCTTTCAGCTGGGTTGCCTTCAGCCCTGCATGGATTGCTGTTGCCAGCACATCAATACGTTTATCAACACCTTCATATCCAATAATTTGAGCACCAAGCAAACGATAAGTCTCTTTTTCAAAAACCACCTTCATGGTCATCACTTTTCCACCAGGATAGTAACCGGCATGACTCATAGGAGAAAGAATTACTGTATCTACATCTAACCCTGACTTTTTGGCATTAGTTTCATTGATACCTGTAGTGGCTGCTGTCATATCAAACACTTTGATCACGGAGCTTCCCTGACTGCCCAGGTAACGGCTATCACCGCCGCAAATATTATCAGCAATGATCCTTCCCTGTTTATTGGCTGGTCCGGCCAAAGAGATCAGCGCATCATCACCCGTAACATAATGTTTTACCTGAACTGCATCACCTGCTGCATAAATATCCGGTACAGACGTTTCCATTCTGTCATTCACTACAATACTTCCCTTGATGCCAAGTTCCAGACCAGCTTCTTTTGCTAATGCTGTGTCTGGTGTAACTCCGATTGCCAGCACCACCATATCAGCCTGAAGGGATGGATTATCTTTCAACAGAACCTCCACTCCGTTGTCTTTTTCTTTAAAGCCTTCTACTGTATAGCCCAGTACCAGTTTTATCCCATGCTTTCTCATTTCATTATGGATCATAGATGCCATATCCGGGTCAAAAGGGTTCATCAGCTGCTTAGGCCGTTGGACAATCGTAACATCCATGCCAAGCTCCCTCAAATTTTCTGCCAGTTCCAGACCAATAAAGCCACCACCTGCCAATATAGCCGATTTTGGATGGTTCTTATTTATATATTCCTTTATACGAAAAGTGTCTTCTACTGTACGAAGTGTAAAAAGTTTATCAATACCAACTCCAGGAAGTCTTGGTTGTGTTGGCTTTGCACCTGGAGAGAGGATAAGTTTATCGTAATTTTCTTCAAATATTTCATCATTCTCCAAATTTTTCACTGAAACAGTTTTACGATCCGGATGTATGGAGATAACTTCATGATGAATTTTCATATTGATATGGAAACGTTTTAAAAAACTCTCTGGTGTCTGTAGTGTTAATTCTTCCGTATCTGTGATCACGTCTCCAATATAATATGGAAGCCCACAATTCGCATAGGATATGTATCCAGATCTTTCAAACACAGTAATTTCTGCGTGTTCATCCAGTCTGCGTATTCTTGCTGCGGCTGTAGCTCCTCCGGCTACACCGCCTACGATTATTACCTTCATCTTATTGTTCCACCTTTCCTCATTAAAGCATTTCTAAAATCGCTTTCTTAGGTCTCGCCCCTGAAACCTGTTGTACGATCTTCCCATTCTTCATAACCACCAAAGTTGGGATACTCATAATACTAAATTTACTTGCCAGTTCAGGCTGTTCATCCACATTGATCTTTCCAACTTTGATATCAGGGCGTTCACCTGCAATCTCCTCTATGATAGGAATCACCATACGACAAGGAGCACACCAAGGAGCCCAAAAATCCAAAAGGACAGGTTTATCAGAATTCATTACTTCGTTTTGAAAATTATTTTTATTGATATTAATTGCAGT
This sequence comes from Blautia sp. Marseille-P3087, assembly GCF_900120195.1. GTDB lineage: Bacteria > Bacillota > Clostridia > Lachnospirales > Lachnospiraceae > Blautia_A. The sequence continues at coordinate 2,534,453 of NZ_LT635539.1, read as the reverse complement.
CATTTTATAATCCTCCCTATCATTTCTTTGTGGCTTTATTATAATCTGAATTTTATTTCTTTTCTGTGATGACATCACCATACCACATTGACTTAACTTCTTGCCATACCATCTACACTTAGTATAACACCTGTAATATAACTCGCTTCATCTGAAGCAAGAAACACAAACGCATTGGCAATATCTTCTGGCTGTCCAGAAATACTCACCATGGAAGAAGTTGAGAGAATGACCCCTTGCCTCTTGCCACCATACATTCTGCAGCTACACGAGTAGTATTAAATACTCCTTTTACATTTAGATCCATGACTTTATCAAAAGTCTCCTCTGTATAATCCATAAATGAGGTGTTTTCTGAAATTCCTGCATTATTTACCAGTATATCGACACATCCATATTTTTCAATTGCCTCTTTAAAAGCCTTTCTGACAGACTCCATGCTTGCAAGATTTGGACTAATTCCAGCAACTATTGCATTGGGATATTTTTCTTTTAATTTATCTACAGCAGTATCTGCCGATTCCTTTGAACTTGCCGCCAATACAACTGTAGCGCCTTCCTTCAAGAATTTATCAACTGTAGCAAATCCTATGCCACGGCTTCCACCCGTAATGATTGCAACTTTATCTTTTAATCTCATTTAGACTACCTCCTCACTTAGTTTCTAGCCACATTATAAGCAAAAGGTAGATTATTTTCTGTGATATCATCACAAAATATCGCAATAAAAAACCCTGTTGCTCACGCACCAGGGTTTTGGTTTATCCATCCGTATTTAACAAAAGATTAGGCTTCTATTCAACTTCTGAAAACTCATCTTTTCCAACATTACATAATGGGCATTCAAAATCTTCCGGAACATCTTCCCATTTTGTTCCTGGTGCAATACCACCTTCCGGGTATCCAACCTCCTCGTCATACTCCCATCCGCAAACATCACATACATATTTCATTATTGAATCCTCCTTTTAAAATATTGTTCATTCACAGCTATTTTGCTTTTGTATCCTTATTACTCTATAGTATTCGTATGTACAAAGTTTATTTTAACATTTCCATAATCCATGTAAATTGCAGTATGCATATACTTCCTCCACCTGCTCTCCGTCACAAAGACAGAAATCTGCAACCGGCTCCTGTCCTGGATTTAACTGTTTTCTATAAACGCCCTGATTGGTATTTAATGCAATCCATCTCTTTTACCTCCGTTTTCTTTACTACTTTTTCAAAATCTCATGCCATTATTTACATAAATGCTTAATAGATTTGCCCATCCTTTATCTTTTTCTGGCATTTCGGACAAATACCTTTAAATAATATGTCATATTCTAAAAAGTCCGTTCCATGTGTATCATGAATTTTTTCTAGCAAGCCCAATATTTCATCCATATCCACATCTGAAATCTCACCGCAGTTTACACACCTCACATGGTAATGGTTCTTTAATGTAAGGTCGAACCGGTTAGGTCCATCCGGAATTTCCACTTTTCTTAAATCACCTTCTTCTACCAATATGTCGAGATTTCTATATACAGTCCCTTTGCCGATTGTAGGACAGGATTCTTTTACAAATTCATATACTTCATTTGCCGTAACATGTCTTTTCATTTCACATACAGCGTTTCTTACAAGATCTTTTTGAATGGTATTTCTTCTACTTGTCATCAGTTCTCCTTATTAGGACTAGTTCTTAATAAGGATTATATATCACTTTCATTCTGTCGTCAAGAAAAATTATTATTGTAAAAGTACCCAGTTCTGGAACCTTTAATCTAAATCATAATTCTATTTCGCGTTCAAAAACATATTCTGAATCTGATGATAAATCAGACCTAAAGGAATATCCAATCCTGTCAAATTTCTGAATGTCCACCGGATTCTCAATATTATTTTCTGCCATAAATCTGACCATTTCTCCACGAGCCATCTTAGCATAGGTACCTTTTGTCACTAATTGATTTCCAGACAATTCACAAAATGTAATCGTAATATATCTATCCTGTGGTGTCAGATATTTTTCTATGCATTTAGAATATTCTTTATCTAACCTTTTTTCTATTATCTTAACATGAGAATCGAGCATTATCCAGACCTGAACGGACGGCAATAATCCATTTAGACAAAAATAAAGTTCCAGACTTATTATCTGAAACTTTATTATAAATCCAGCATCATTGCATTACTTCACACAACGGAAATATACCATAGAACCGTCAACATGGATATCCGTTTCTTTATATAGTTTTTGAAGGATATCTCTCAGCTCTTTCTCCGTCTGAAACGGTGGAGAAAACCACCCTTTCTTTGCAAGAATATTTTTTACCAGCCAATCTGTCCGTTTCGATTTTCCCCTGATATAAAAACAGGCAATGAAATCGCCGCCTGGTTTCAAAACACGCCATATTTCATGAAATGCTTTTTGCTTATCAAGAAATGCATGAAAACCATTCATACTGACAACGGTATCAACAGATTCATTCTCCATTTGCAGGTTCCCCACATCCCCCTGAATACATTTGATATGTGCATGACTACCAAGTCTTTTTCTGGCTTGTTCAAGCATATCCATGCTGTAATCAATACAAGTAATATGTGCATTTTTCAGAGAACTCCATTTGTTTTCCGTAAATACAGCAGTTCCAACCGGAGCATCAAGAAGATTTCCTGAAAAGTCATCAGGAACATATGATAAAACTTTTCGTGCTATATCATTATCATCAGTGCCACTCCAAAATAACTTAATATACAGTTTGCTGAAAATATTTCTTTGCGTAAGAACATCGTCATATATATTTTTTGATGTTTCATAAGCATTTTGTATTTTGTCTGCCATATTACCCTCCAAATTTAATTTTAATTCTAAAAGCTTAAAACTATCGTTCTCTAATCTTCCTGACATTACGATTCATGAGGTGTCTTCCAATATGTCTATAAGCAAATGCTTTAAAAGCTGAAATTTCTTGATGATGTTCCTTCAACAGTTCATCTGGACAATCATAAACACCAAAATCCTGATTGATTCCCTCGCTCTGAATATAAGTATTGTTCCTATCAAACTCAATAATGAGATTTCGGAAATCCTTGACTGCTACTCCATAACCGCAAAATGCACCTGTACATTCCGAATTTTGTTCCTGTAACTTCTTTATGTAGGTTTTATCCAAAATGAAAGCTTCCAGTTCGTACCACTGATTTTCGAAATTAATTTCTACCCAGCTATGGAAAATACTTTTGGGAGCATTGCGGTAAACAAACCCGGTCATAGCCCCTTTCTGCAATCTTTTATCAATCGTAAAACCATGTACTCTGCATGGAATATTGCAGGCACGTAAAAGTGCCATGAATAAAGTTCCTTTTGTATTACATTGTCCATAACCATCTGCAAGTACTTTTGAAGCTGAAATTCCGTCATCAATATTATATCCAAATAAAACATCATCTCTTACATAGTTGTAGATTGCCTTAATCCTTTCAAATTCACCCATTTCCTTCCATTTCATATTTTGAATAAGTTTTTGAATTGCCGGATTAGAAAAATCAACCATTCGTGTTTCCTTAAGATACTTATCTTTCATTTCCTATCGCCTTTCCCATAGGTTTTCTCACAACACAATGCATTCGCATACCTTTACGAATTTCAAATTTTTCTACTTTTAATCCTGCTTTTTTGCAACATTTTATGACCACATCTCTTGTTGGCACCTGGACATCTCCATGTCCGCATATATTTGCCAACGGCATTTCCAATGTATTCATTAGCCATACCAATACTTTATTGTCACTGGTCACATCTCTCAGTATCAATCTTCCATTTGGGCGAAGACATCTTTTCACACTGTCAAAAAATGCCTGTGGATCCGGATAATGATGGAAACTCATAGAACAAATAATTGCATCAAATGAATCCTTTTCAAAAGGAAAGTTCTCACAGTCTCCCACAACAAATGTTGTATTTGGAATATTTTTCTTTTTTGCCTGTTCAATCATTGCCGGAGTCAGATCCAGTCCTGTATAATGCCGGTCTGGATGTTTTTCTGCTAATAAAGAAATCATTGGTGCAGGTCCGCAGCCTGCATCTAATAAATCTCTAAATGGCTCCTTCTCTAATTCTTCCAGAATATCCGGATAATCTTTCTTGCACATTTCGTAAATACCAGCATGGCTACTTTCATATCTTCCTGCTGCTTTTGTAAATTCTTTAATTGACAATTTTTTATATTCTTCATTTTTCATGTTTTTTTCTCCAATCACTGTACCTTTTTCGCCTTGCATCCGCATTTCTTCATTTTTTTCATATAAGCATAAAACTGCTTATGCAATTCCCTCATTTCATCTGGTGCCTTCATAGCATGTTGATACATAAATTTACCTCCAAAACTGCTTCCAAATGTAACTGCCAGCATAATCGCTAAAAATGGCAAGGGTAAAAAGCGAAAAATATTCATTTTCCATGGTGACAGTTTACCCTTTTGTTTTCGCAAAAAATTAAAATTTCTTTTCAGCCTTTCTGCTGTTTTCCTCATAATTTTCCATTCTTTTTCCACTTTCTCCGGATCGTCTGATTCATAATATGCATCCGCAATCGGCACCACCATAGCAAGATGACAAAGCTGCCATAGATGCATATCCGTTACTTTCTGGTATGGTATATGAGCATGCCTCAATATCTCTGAAAACTGCTTAGTTCTTTCGGATTTATTTCCTGATATTTCTGCAAATGTTGTCGGCTGAATCAACCTTGGAGTAAGTGCTGCATCAAGGATACCATCATCATTTATACTTCCGCCTGCTCCTGGAAAAGCCGGTAATATTCTTCCTTTTCCGACAATGTCTTCCCATTTATTGTAACTGTCCAGTGAATTTATCATTGTAACAATCGTATTACTTTTATTATTTTTCAATTCAGTAAGTGCTTCATACAGCTGGTTTTCCCGAACAGTAAGCAAGACAAAATCATAAATATCATCGTTTGGTAGTTCTCCAAGAATCCTAATCTCTGCCTTTATTACTTCCTGATTTTTCTTATATTGCAATCCATTATTTCTTAAAGCCTCAAGTCTTTTACCTCTGGCATAAATATTTGTATCATAACCGGCTTCTGCAAATAAAGCCGCATACAAGGATCCAATCACACCAGCACCATAAATCAATATTCTCATAAGAATCATTCCTCTCCTCTTACCCCAGTGCCACATCCAAGATCATCATCAAACTAAATCCAAGTGCAAAGAAAAGCGTACCGATATTCGAGTGCTGTCCCTGAGACATTTCCGGAATTAGTTCTTCAACCACGACATATAACATAGCTCCTGCTGCAAAGCTGAGTAAATATGGTAATGCCGGGATTACCAGCTGTGCGACAAGAATCGTCATTACTGCTCCAATCGGTTCAACGACTCCTGAAAGTACACCTCCCAGAAATGCCTTTCTCTTACTTTCACCCTCTGCCCTAAGCGGCATGGATATAATCGCTCCTTCTGGAAAATTCTGGATAGCAATTCCAAGTGATAAAGCAAGTGCACTTGTTGCTGTAATCTGTGCATTTTCAGCAAGAAGACCTGCATACATTACACCAACTGCCATACCTTCAGGGATATTATGTAATGTAACTGCCAACACCATCATCGTAGTACGGCCAAGTTTGCTTTTCGGTCCCTCTGCCTGATCACTTCCAACATGAAGATGTGGAATCAAATGATCAAGTGCGAGTAAAAACAATATACCAATCCAGAACCCAACAACTGCCGGAACAAACGATAAAGTTCCCATATTCTCAGATTGTTTAATTGCCGGTATCAGAAGACTCCAGATTGAAGCAGCAACCATTATACCTGCTGCAAACCCTGCAAGTGCACGTTGCAGTAACTTGCTAAGTGTTTTTCTCATAAAAAACACGCATGCTGCACCTAGCGTTGTTCCAACAAATGGAATCAGTATACCTTCAAAAACATTCATTAGCATTATGTATTCCTTTCTGTATAGTCAAAAGTACTTTCACGTCGTTCTGTTGTTAGTTTTAGCTAACTGCCATGTATAAAAGAAACCGTGCAAAAAGCAAACTGTAATTTCACACGGTTTTCCTTATGTTTAAGTATATCACTTACGAAATCACATAACAATATAATTCTTTTAACAATTTACAAAAAGCCGGAGGTCACAATAATCTTCATGACCTCCGACTCGTTATACTTATTCAACTCACTACCTCGCACAGAGGTAGACCGGATAGCACTCAGGCACTTGGATATACAGAGCCTATTTCAACTCACTACCTCACACAGAGGTAGACGGATGTAGTGAAGGAGAAGTGTCTGCGCGAGACGTATTTCAACTCACTACCTCACACAGAGGTAGACATCTACCGGGCACGCGGGGAGAGCTTGCCGTATATTTCAACTCACTACCTCACACAGAGGTAGACGTTGGTGGGGGGTGGAGTTACCGACAGGATTGACATTTCAACTCACTACCTCACACAGAGGTAGACTGAATACGCACAGAAATGGGCTAATATTTATTTATTTCAACTCACTACCTCACACAGAGGTAGACCTGTCTATCAGGTGACTGAAACATATCATAAGATATTTCAACTCACTACCTCACACAGAGGTAGACTATGAATACGCACAGAAATGGGCTAATATTTACTTATTTCAACTCACTACCTCACACAGAGGTAGACCTGTATCAGACAGAAGAAGGGACAATACTCCACATTTCAACTCACTACCTCACACAGAGGTAGACTTGTTGTGGAAGTAGAAGAGGAAGAATTTCCGGATATTTCAACTCACTACCTCACACAGAGGTAGACAAAACAAGGTGGTGACAGAGATGCCAGATGTAGTATTTCAACTCACTACCTCACACAGAGGTAGACAGTCAATCGGTGATAAAATTGACCTTAAACAGACCATTTCAACTCACTACCTCACACAGAGGTAGACATATAATATTCATTTTCTGTATTAATTGCAGATATTTCAACTCACTACCTCACACAGAGGTAGACGGAGAAATGATAATGCATTATGGTATGCAGAATTATTTCAACTCACTACCTCACACAGAGGTAGACCATTACCTGCCTGTTGATTATTCTTATATATTTTTCTGTATTTCGTCATTCCGACAAAACTGGAATTTATGCTTTACATTGGTGAATCTACAAATGTACATGACAGAATAGCTGCTCATGATAGATTGGATGATTGGAAGAAAAAACTAACGGCAAATGAAACTTTGTGTTATTCATTTGCTCCCATCAGCGGCGATGACAGAATAAGAGCTGAAGCCGCTCTTATATTCAAGCATAAGCCACCAATGAACGAGGAATATGTAAATAATTTCCCTTATGAAGACACTCAAATGTCATTATCGGGTAAAACAAAATTTTTAACAACAAATTTCACTGTTAAAAAAACTATATAAGAGCAGATTAAACATCAAGGAAATGCATTACTATTTTGCTCTTTTGGGCTTCACATTTCCTGATATTTTGTACTCAATCTGCACTCAAACCACACAACAAGAGCCCGGAAACCCGCATAAATGCTGGATTTCCGAGCTCCATTTTTTTATTCAAACTCGCAAATAAAATCTTATCACTATACACTTTTGTATAGGGATTATGGTTCTATCTGGTTTTATATGTGTTCCACTGTCCAAAGTCCACAGACTGTACTGAACGGTGTTATCAATTTGTTATCACATCTCTGTTATCAATCAAAGATTCTCGTGATATCCTGATATCGGTTAACTACACGATAAATCTCTACATATTCGTTACCGATCTTGTAGATAATAACATAATCTTCCCATATCGCATATTTATAATCTGTCCGAAAGCTGACCCGTTTGGAGAGATCCGACCCCATTCCAGGAAACATCTGAAGGTTTTCAAATTTACCGTAAATTTCCTTTATTGTCTTTGCCGCATATTCTTCATTATCCTCAGCAATGTAATCCCGGATGTTCTTCAAATCCTTTGCAACAATCGGATTGATCCGCAGTTTTAACATCTTATTCCCCCACAAGTGCTTTTAATTCATCCAGATCCAGCCAGCCTTCTCCGTCTTTCACTGCTTCTTCAGCTTCCTGCAGCTTCAAGAGAAGCTTTTTCTCTGCACGGTCACGCTCATAATCTTCAATATCCATGACAACGAAACGTCCTCTGCCATTCTTAGTCAGATATACTGGTTCTCCTTTATGACAGTTCTTCAGGACTTCATTATAATTTCTCAAATCAGATACTGGTAAAATATTTGCCATATTCTTTCAGCTCCTTCCTTTGATTTTAAATTGTTTCTGCTACTTCTATTATACACAAAAAGCTGTAAAATTCAACGTAGATTTTTACAGCTTTTATTTTATGCATTAGGGTTAACGACCCTTTTATACTTTTTCTATATTTTCTTTTAATTTTCGTTTTAATTCTTTGGAAATAGGATATTTTTTTATCTTCCGCAATATTTCTTCCTTTGTTTCGCCTTTTCGATATAATTCTTTTATAACAGCAGAAAATATAGCATCCACTCCATATTGAGCTATGCCTTCTGAAATAAGACCAATTATACCTAATGTAGCTATTCCACCTAATATTCCTCCTGGCCCTAAAGCTGCCAATGCTGTTGTAATTGCTGCCCCTCCAGCAAGTCCAGTTGCGCCAATAGCTGTTACCAATACTAGACCTGGTATTCCTAAAGCAGCAATCTTTGATACTAATTTATCCATTTACATTTCCTTCCACTTTAGTTCATTTTTGAATTTATCATATTTTAAAAGTAATTGTCTTTTATTACCTGCAGCCAGGTTAACCCAACTAAGCCACTCACGTTAGCCTTGCGGACAAATTTCCAAAATATCTTTATCACATTCATCAATGATATATTGGGGTACAGTATCGTATTCACATGGATTCAACTGGAATAAATAATCATTTTCAATATGAAACGCTTCATTCACAAATTTTTTAATCACACTGTTGGAACTATTTTCATTAAACATGATACGATATATTTGCAATTTTTCATAATTACTTCCACTATTTTGATATAATTCTTTCAATACCGTTATATCTTGCGTTTTTTGGTATTCCGTATCGTAATCAAAATCTGAAATATAGTTTGTTTTGATTTCATTAGTCGCATCCTGTATTTCTTCTGGCGTCATCAATCGGTTCGGTGTTCCGTTCGAGAAATGATACTCTGGCTTTTCTCTTTTATGAAAAATATTGGATAATAATTGCCATGCTAAACCACTTGCATTTTCTATTTCCAATAATCTTCTCAAATATACCAATTTATTAAGAGAATCCATATCCGATGATATATTTGCATGAGCAATCTCGCCAAAAGATTTTATATCTGCTTTTGTAATTTCTTTTTCTTGCAATATACCTTGTTTCGTTGTTAAAAATGCAGCTGTTGGGGTTGGATTAAAATTATACGGCATATTATAGATTGCATCAATAACAGTATTAAATTCATGGGTCAAAAGCAATACTGTTCGATTTTTCAAACTATGCTTTCCCATAAAAAGCATATTAATAATAGCGAATTTTTTATTTCCATCAAATGAAGAAATCGGATCATCTAAAACAACCAGATCCGGATTCTCTTTCAAAACACTATACATGAATAGCACTAATGCAAATGCATTCCTTTCCCCATAACTTAAATGTTCATTTACTGTTTGAACATTATCAGTTCCCTCAATATGTTTTAATACTAAATGATAATCTGTTGTATTTTCTTCCTCTATTGCAACTTGATATTTATATCCTGCATAATATAGAAATTCATTTATTTCCGAACTATACATTTCAATAGTCTTTTTAATAAGTTTTTTCTGTTGTGCAATTTCTCCTTGTAATTTGCCAGCTTTTTCCAAAACCTCATCTAAGGTTTTGTTTATTAACTCCACTTTTTCATTCGACAGTTCTGAATTCAAATGCGAATAATATGATAAATCTATTTTATATTTTTTCAGCTCATCTGCTATTTTTTCAGCATTTTTTAATGAATGAAATCCCATTTTTTTCAATCCATACAACTGTTGCATAAAACTGTCTGCTTGAGCTTTTATTTCCAATAAGTAATTCTTTTGTGTATTTGTGATTCCTGACACATTTTTTGTTATTTCTTCAATCTTAACTGCTGTTTCATTTGTAAAATACGGCATCAGCTCTTTAAAAACTTCTAACATTTTAGTTAACTGTTCTACCGCTTTTGCATCATACTCTTCACTTACTTTTAAGATTGTTTCTTTGGTTTCTTTTATAGATCCAGAACAGTACGGACACTGTTCTGCCATATCTAAATAATGTTTTCCTTCTAATTGCCATTTAATCCACTTGACATTATCATTATTCTTCAAATATGGCTCATAAACTTCCAAACCAACAGGAATATTATCAAGTTTATTACCTTTTCCAATTCCCTTTCCTATGGCACCAGCTGCAGAATATCCACTCTTTGCCTTTCCAAATCCATCGATGAATTGTTGGAAAACTTTTATCAATTCCTCCAATTCCGGATGATTTTGAAAAGTAATATTTATACTTTCCAACAGTTTTTCTATTTCTTTTATATGTGTATCATAATCCGGAGATTTTACAAATATTTCAAAGCTATTCTTAATCAATTCATTTTGCTGATATACATAGTCTTCAATATACTTCTCATTAAAAACTGAAACCTTTTTAAATTGATCATACCCTATTAATTCTGGTGAATTTTCTTCCTCCACACCATAATATTTGAATGGCAATAATAAATTCTTTTTTTCTTGATCATTTGTGACAAAAGCCTCTATTGCTTTTGATATTGTTGATTTTCCTGTTCCATTAATCGCATATTTTATATTAAGCCTCCCCTCAGTAATATCAAATTCTCCATTTTCAATGTTATTACAATTTTTTATCTTTAATTGCATCATCTATCCCCCTTTGATTTTGTTTAGTTTTCAATCTCCCGAATTAAATTCTACCAGCTTTTCCCAGTCAATACTTCCATCTTCTCTGCAGAAACTATTAGAAAACTCCCTAACAAGTCTATTAGCTGCTCTGTTATAACTTTCTTTATAATCAGCCACATATTTCTCCGGCATAGTTCCCATGTATCCGATAATCTTTATGTAAAAGTCCTCGTCTCCTGTTAATTCTGCCCAGAATCGTTTTCCAGCCAATTCCTGATACATTTTGGGCTTTCCTCTACCAGATTCTTTCTTTTTCCCATAACAATAACCGATATACGCTTCATACCTTGCCTTTGCTTGCTGTGCCAACTTAGAAGCAGCTGTAAAATTCTGTTCCTGTCGTTTCTTACTGTCTGCATTAAATACGGACGGCCCACTTTTAACAGCTATTGCAGAAATTGTATTTGTTTCATTGTTCTGGATCATAATATCAATACCTTCTGCCAGGGCTTTATTTCCACCACTTGCAGCAATAGCAATCGGTTCAAAAAAGCAATTACCAAAAATAGTTTCTTCACTGGAACTTACAAATGCAGTAAGAACCGAATCTACAATTTCAGTTGCACTCTGCATAGCCTTTGCACGGTATAAATACGGATTTTTACGTTTCATTACCTTCTGTATGTTTAATCCATCTATCTTCTCAATTAGTGTTCCATAAAATGTTTCTAAGGCAGAAGCAATCGCCTGGATTACAGCCTGTTCATCATATGCATTATTTAACGGCATATAAATTTCCTCCCAATTCTATTGCATTTCTAATCTTATTATGTACATTTGTACCTCTAAAACGTTTTGTCTGAACTAAAGCTGTCTTATTAGCCACAGAAAGCACAGCCTTTCCAATAGCTTCTGCTAATCCCACCGGAACAGCATTCCCTATCTGTCGATATTTTGCTGCTGTCGTTCCAGTAAATACCCAATCATCCGGAAATTGCTGAATTCTTGCATATTCTTTTACGCTTAATGGTCTATCTTGTGTAGGATGACACATCATTGTTGCTTTCTGTACTGGAGAAGTAACTACAGTTGGTGAAGGCTGATCATATGATAACCTTCTATAAAATCCAACTTTTCCACCTCCGGATTTATATGCACCTCCCATAGCAATAGGAATAATATTCTCTGGTAAATCTCTCCAATTCCCACCTTCCGGAACCATTTTCAAGAATTTCAATCTTTCTTCACTTAACGTTGCACATTCTCCATGGTCAGATTCCAAATCTTCAATCACACTTCTAACTGTCTGCCACTGATACTCCTTGCTTTGATGCATCTGAAAATGTGTAGGAATTGGTAAGAAAATATCTTCATTATCCCGACTACCAATTAACACAAACCTCTCTCTGAATTGTGGAACGCCATAATTTACAGCATCAAGTACGCCATATACAGTTTTATATCCCAGTTTATCAAATTCTGCTAAAATCACATCAAGCACTGTTCCTAATTTCTGATCAGGATCGCTTTCATCTCTTTCAGACAAAGGCACATGTTTCAATGGCGACGACATAATTCCTTTTACATTTTCCATCACGAAAAAGCGAGGCCGTATATAATCAATCATACGAATGAAATCCATAAACAAACTGCCTCTCGGATCATTTATACCCAATCTTTTTCCTGCTGTAGAAAAAGGCTGGCACGGCGGTCCTCCGCAAATCAAAAATGGCTCTCCTACAGATAAGCCTGTCATATCTAATAATTGCTGGGGCTGTATTTCCCTAATATCTCCGCCCAATACTCTATGGCCATTGGCCTGCATAGTTTTTACACAGGCTGCATCAAAATCCTGTCCAATTGCCACATTTAAACCTGCTTTTCCCAATCCAATGTCTAATCCCATTGCTCCAGAAAATAAAGAAATAACATCTCTATTGGCAGCATATCTACTATAATTATTTTGTTTTATATTTTTATGCATTAAACTTTCTCTCCGTTTTTTAATACGAATTTTCTTTCAAAAGAACTGTTTACCGCACCTGCTATATCTTCTAATTCAGCTATGGTAAAACTCTCCCTTTTCATTTTTCCATTAAAATTCTGTGGTGTTGTCCCTATTCGCCGTGCAAGCTCAGCTACGCTAATATCTGACCGCACACACAGTACCTTGATTTGTTCAGAAATCGTCATTTCGGGTACCTCGTCATTTAATCAACTCTTACTTTACAAGTATAAATCATAGCCTTTATACCGTCAATTAAATAATTCATGTCCAACAGCCAATGGTACTTGTATCTTTTCCTTTAACTTGTTAGAATAATTAATATTCCCAAAGGTGGTGACCCGTTTATGTCTCGTGATTCTGAAACTGTCTCTAAAAATATGCGTAGCATTCATAGCAAAGACACATCCATAGAACTTCAACTCAGAAAAGCTCTATGGCACAAAGGATACCGATATCGAAAAAATTATAAAGCCTTGCCCGGCTCTCCTGATATTGTTCTGACCAAATACAAAATTGCTATTTTTTGCGACAGTGAATTTTTTCATGGAAAGGACTGGGAAATCTTAAAACTCCGTCTTGAAAAAGGTAAAAATCCAGATTACTGGATTAAAAAAATTGAACGTAATCGTTCCCGTGATTTTGAAACTGATAAAAAGCTCTTGTTTCTGGGTTATACAGTTATACATTTCTGGGGTCAAGATATCAAAAAACATACCGACGAATGTATTCAAGCTATTGAAGAAGCTATATGGGACAGCACCTTTTCAGATTCTTCTTTCGATTCCTCTGACGAATAGTATAAAATTTATGGCTGCATCTTTTTTGATACAGCCATAATGGTTTTAAACATATATTATCTCTTTCAGTACAATTTCTTCTGCACTAACTTTGATATTATTCATCAATCTAACCCACCTCATCTGATCCTGCCTCTTTAATTTTTCGTTTACACCCTGTTTTCCCACCATCTGCTTTACCAAGGTTTCCACCTGCTCTCTGGTCTCCTGATCGACTCGGTTCAAATGTGCTGTTAGTTCCCCCGTCATCAATAAATACTGATATCGTGCCGGTCTATGCATTTTCAGAAACTGTTTTCGCAACATTCCGTATTTACCATATGTCGGTTCTTCCTCATTCATTGCCAAATCCGGCAGATAATAATCTCCATGCAATGTGTAGCTTAATCCATTGCTTTCATCATAAATGTGTTTTTTCATCGTCTTATCTCTCCATTCCTCTATTTTTTGTTTTATTTTTCTTACGCTGTTGATTCTCCATTTCACTTTTACGGGCACCCCAAGCCAATCTTTCGTGAATACTTCCTTTGGGCATTTGCTCCATTTGCCGTTTTTCTTCTAATGCTTTCTGCTCCTGTATATCCTGTTGTACTGCATTTTCTACAATATTTTCTCCAAGAACACGCACTACCCGCTCATATCTGTCGGAAACACCCTGCAATTGTTGCTTTTCCTCAGATAACTGCTGTTTTTCTTCACATACTGTATCTAGCTGTCTCTGCACTCGGTTATATGCCTGCTTTGTTTCCTGATATTTGTGTTTCCATTTTTCTACTTCTTTGGTAAGTTCTTTGACCTGGGCTGCCATTGCAGCAATTTTATTTTTCATCTGGGTAAACAGTGGTTTTATCTTTTTATCCCGGTAAGTTGTTGCACGTTCTAATGTCCCAGCTTCCGGTAGAATTGCTTTCACTGTCCCATATTCCTTTATTTCCTTACTGACATTATCCATAACAGGCTGCAACCGTTCTCTGCGTTCTTCCAGGCTGTGCAGATCTTTCTCAGCTTTTTCCGCACGCTTCTCAGCCTCCTCTTTATATTTAACTGCCTGCTCCTCATCATCTTTTAAAAGCTGGATATCAGCTCTTACTTCCGCAATCTGTGCAATCAGTCCTTCATTCTCAGCAGTGAGATATTCTTTTTCCTGTTCCAGTGTCTGTACTTCCTTTTTACGCTCTTTCTTCTTAAAATTATAAACATCAAGATGCTCCTCATGTGTCCCTTTCTGCTCCCATTCAATTCCATGCTGTCGTGCAACCTCTGCAAGCACTTCTTTTTCATGGTTGATCCACTGATTCAACTCTGTATCGTGTTTGTTCCCGCCTTGAAATCCCAGGCTTTTTAATGCCTGCTTCAGTGAAACCCTGGTATCCATTCCTTTCCCTTTCCAGCCAGTTACATAAGGAACAAAATCAATATGCAGATGCGGTGTAGCTTCATCCTGGTGCAGATAACAGCTAAATACATGAAGTGTTGGATTTCGTTGCTGAAAATTCTTTACATACTCATCCAGTACTTTTACCGCCAGGTCTCCTTCTGTCGTTCCCACAGCCATATCTTCTCGATTTCCAATCTGGAAAATCACTTCATGGAACAGCTTTTCCTGCTTTCCCTGACGAATTTTTTCATAGTAATTTGTAATCTGCCGGTCCTTTCTTTTTCCCACATTGTACCGTTCCACAGAATCATCAAACAACTCTTTATATACTTCTTTCAGATTTTCATTCTGGTAACAGATATTCAGGTGTACTCTGTCTGGGTCTACATTTTCAGCTACAAAATCCCGTCTGTTATGAGCCAGCGATCCAGCTCCAATCATGCCGCTAATCGTTCTTCTCATCATTATGCTCCTCACCTCTCCTTCTAAAAAGCGTGCCAGATATGGCACATAATTTGTATTTCCGCCAACTATGGCGATTATAAGAAATCTTCGCCGGATACGGCGGTTTTGTTACTTTTGTCAAAAGTAACGCAAAAGCACTTTCGACAGCCGTACCGCCTATCAAAAGTACCCTTGCGCCCTGCCGGGGGCAAGACGTCCGGAGGACGTCTGTTCTGCACCTACCGGAGCGGAGACCATTATTTCTCCCGCTAGTCGGATTGCTTCTGCGTTACTCACTTAACTAATCTATTACTGTATTCTCGCCCGTATATATTCCAGATCTCCGCAGTACGGTGTTCCTACCAGATACCATTCCCTTGCCGGATTCATCTCCATTCTGGTCTGCACCCACTGATCATCAATTAGTACTTCCAGGCATTCCCCACAATGAAATCCTGTATCAATCCATAAATCTGATGACAATAAACCATATCTATCGTTACTGCTGTTATATCCTAATCTTCCTTCTCTCATTGCTGTATGCTCCTTTCTATTGTCCTACTGTAAGGACGCCCTGATTCAGGGCTCCCTTTCGCAGCCTATAATTTACCGATAAATAATCGGGTAATCTATAACCTCTCGTCTGTATCTTACCGGCTTTCTCCTTGTCTGATATTTACAGGTGCGTGACACGCTCCTGTTATAAAGTGATCAGCAAGAATCTCTACCAACGAAAGTTTTCCAGTATTCCCTTCCTTTCCAGGTATTCCTGCCTGGACTTTTCTCTCTCTTCCTCTGTTGGGGCTGTTTTGTACTTGCTGTATAACTCCCGATCTACCATTGCATTCAATTTCTTTTCTAACCCTTTCCTTATGATTTCTTCGCCCTCATAATTCTCCATCAGGAAATATTGCAACAGTTGAAAGAATAACTCATATGGTATCTGCACATTTCTATTTTTCATCTGATCTCCTTTCAAGGTGGCAAGATGCCCTATTATTAAGATATGGTCATCTTGCCATCTTCCTTTTTCTACTCTGACAACATCCAATACCACTGATTTCCACGTTTTACGGAATCTATTCCCAGTTCCATTTTGGCATTTCTCAGTGTTTTCTTTTTAATTCCCAGTTTTTCTGCTTCTTCCTCAATTTTCTTTTGTGCCATACCTCCATCATCCAGTATCTCAAGCAGAAATTCTTTTGCTTTCCGGGTTTTCTGTCCTTTTCCCTCTCCATTGAGCAATTCATCTGCACTAATGTCATATTCACCAATCCATTCAAATCCGTTGTTTTTATCCAGACGGAACGCAATAGCTTTACCTTCCGGTGCCAAGGAACTCTTTGTATGGCACACAACTCTTACTTCTGGTTCATCCTTAATACGTCCGACAATCAAAACGCTTCTTGCAGCTGCCTGAAAATCGATGGAACCCAGTCCCCGGTAAGATGATTTTCCATTGCTGTTCTTGTTCATGTGTCCGATCAGGATAATCGCACAATGATATTTCTCCGCCAGGATCGCTATGCGTTTCATCAAAGGACGGATTTCATTAGCTCTGTGCATATCTACCTCTGCTCCAAGGAATCCCTGAATCGGGTCAAGCACAACCATTCTGGCTTTTGTCTGCACAATTGCTTCTTCCAACCGGACATCTGCCATCGTCAGCGGTTGCTCACTGTCATCGATAACCATGACCTTTGTGCAGTCTGCACCTGCAGCAAGTAATCTTGGTTTTATCGTATCTCCAAGACCATCTTCTGCAGTCTGGTAGATTACATTTACTGGTGCCTCCAAATGCTGTGTTGACGCATTGTTTTCAATATTTTCTGCATCTACCATATCGCTTTCACTATCAATATCTATCCTTTTATCTTTTGTTGAATCAGCTGGAAGAATAGTCTCTCCTTTGGTCAGTTTTGCAATAATTTGAAGCACCATTGTCGTTTTTCCTTCTCCCGGATCTCCCTGTATAATTGTTACTTTTCCATAGGGAATAAATGGATAAAGCAGCCATTCAATCTGCTCCACTTCCACCGTATCCATATTGATGAGTTTCAGTTCCGGTTCCAGCCTTTTCTGTACTGTTTTATTTGTTTCTGTTCTTTTGTTTTCCATCAAATCCTCCTTATTTTCCCGTTGAAAGAAAGAGTGGTTTTTGATAGAATACTCATAGAAGTTTTTTGGAAGAGTATTCTACCAAATCCCTGCCTTTAGGTGTTTGCCGACACTTAAAGGCTTTTTTATTCCGCTTTCATTCCAGCCATTGTTATTGTGATAAGCCGAATCACTTCCAATAAATCCTCCGGCACATCTTCTCCCTTTTTCAGACGTTTCAGCTCACTCAGTACCTTTTCAAGTTCCTTCTTCAAAGCTTTATACACCCTGGGATTTCCTGTAACCACAACTTCTTTTTCCTGCAGTCTTCGGATAATATATTCTTGTTTGGTTAATCCCGATAGCCGTACTGCCGTCTCCAGAAGTTCATCTTCTTCCGGTGACATCCGAAATGCTACAACTTTATTTCTCCAACGTCCCTGCTGATCCAGACATTTAGCCGACATTTGCAAGTCCTCCTTCCACTTCATTTAATTCTTCTTCCATATTTTCTGCATCCAGCTGCTCTGCCATGTCCTGCTGTACCGACGGGAATAGATGTGCATACCGGTAAGTAATCTTTTCTGCTGAATGTCCAACCCTTTTTCCGATTGCCAATGCGGTATATCCCATATTGATCAGCAGGGATACATGACTATGCCTGAGATCATGAACTCGGATTTTCTTTACACCACTCGCTTTGCAGCCTCTTTCCATCTCATGTTTCAGGTAATATTTTGTCACAGGAAAAATGCGGTCGTCAGACTTTAAACTGTAATATAGTTTCAGGCAGTCCTGCATTTCATCACACAGGAACTGTGGCATTATGACTGTCCGTACACTGTTCTTTGTCTTTGGCGTACTGATTACATCTTTTCCCTTCAATCGCTGATAGGACTTATTGATCCGAAGCGTTTTCTTTTTGAAATTAAAATCTGCCGGTGTTAAAGCAAGCAGCTCACCGGAACGAATCCCGCACCAGTAAAGCAGTTGAAAAGCATAGTAGGAAAGAGGTTTGTCCATCATTTCTTCTGCAAACCGCTTATATTCTTCTTTTGTCCAGAACAACATTTCCTTGCCTTCTTCTTCTCCCGGTGCCCCTGCTTTTCTCGCAGGATTAGTGCTAAGGTCGTAATATTTCACTGCATGATTGAAAATGGTGCTTAACTGTCCATGTATCGTTTTCAGATACGTTGGCGAAAGCGGTTTTCCTGTCTTCGTTTTCAGTTTTCTCATCTGGTTATGCCAGTCCATCACATCTTTCGCTGTAATTTCTGATACTTTTCGCTTTCCAAGATACGGAAGAATCTTTTTCTGAATAATATTTTCTTTCGTAAGCCAAGTACTCTGCTTCAAAGAAGGTCTGATATCTTCTTCATACATAGTGCAAAAGCTTTCCATTGTCATATCCACGCTTGCTTTCTTCTGTAATTTGAATTGTAATTCCCAGTCCGCAGCTTCTTTTCTTGTAGAAAATCCTCGTTTGCATTTCTGTTTTCTTGCACCTGTCCAGTCCTGATACCGGATCATCACATACCAGGTGCCATTGTCATTCTTATAAATTGCCATTCTTAATTCCTCCCATCATTCGATCTTGTTCCATAGAACTGCTCATAGAAATATTTCCGGTCAACCTTTCCTGCAATGGTCTGACATCCCATCGCCTGTAACTCCCTGTTTAGCCTTTTCATCAGCTTGTATGCGTAGGATTCTGATACTTCCAGGACTTCCATGACCTCTTTCACATTCATAAACATTTTACTCATAGAAAATTTCTCCTTTCTCTTTACTATACTATTTTGTATGGGTTGAATTATACTATACTATTCTGTATGGGTCAAGTACTTTCAATACATTTACCCATACTTTTTTGTATGGATTTTCTTGTCTCTACAATTTGGATATGCTATACTCAACCTATCAAGAAGAAGACAGGAGATATAGCATATGGCAATAGGCGAAAGAATCCACCATTTCAGACTTCTGCGTGGTTTCACGCAGAAATATTTGGGGCAACAGCTGGGATTCAGTGATTCACAGGCTGATGTCCGCATTGCACAGTATGAAAAAGGGGCACGCAGTCCAAAGGAAAAATACCTGAACGCATTGGCTGATATTTTTGAAGTATCCCCTCATGCTCTGGCTATCCCGGATATTGACAGTTACGTTGGACTGATGCATACCTTATTTACCTTAGAAGACCTTTACGGACTTCACATTGATGAGATTGACGGAGAACTCTGCCTCCGGCTGGACAAGTCCAAGGGAACCACCTACCTTTCTATGTTTGATATGTTCCATGCATGGCAGGAACAGGCAGAAAAACTCAAATCCGGCGAGATTACTCAGGAAGAATATGACCAGTGGCGTTACAACTATCCAAAAAACGCAAAATAAAAGCCGACGAAAAAGGCCTTACCAAATTGATTTCACTCAATTCAGTAAGACCTTTTTTGTCGGTTTCACACATATTACTCGATAACCACAGGATACCTAATAAATAATATCAAAATATCCAGTGTTATCATTTTGTTATCAAATAGAACTTTATCTGCTCGGAAACGCCCTGTTTATAAGGCTTTCCAGAAATTTTTAATTACTCAAACTCAATCGTTCCCGGTGGCTTACTGGTCAGATCGTAGAATACGCGGTTAACTCCTTTAACCTCATTGATCACACGATTCATAACTCTGTTGAGTACCTCATACGGAATCTCCGCGGACTCTGCAGTCATGAAGTCGATTGTCTTAACTGCACGGAGTGCAACTGCATAATCATATGTTCTGAAATCGCCCATAACGCCTACGCTTCGCATATTGGTAAGTGCTGCGAAGTACTGATTCGGCATCCAGGATGGATCCTCTCCGTATTCTTTCTTGTAATCGGCGGCTGCTTTGTCGACTTCTTCACGGTAGATGTAATCTGCGTCCTGCACGATCCTTACTTTTTCTTCGGTAACTTCTCCAATGATACGGATACCAAGTCCCGGTCCCGGGAATGGCTGACGGAATACCAGTCTTTCCGGAATTCCGAGTTCCAGTCCGGCTTTACGAACCTCATCTTTGAAGAGGTCACGCAACGGCTCAATGATTTCTTTGAAATCTACGAAATCCGGAAGCCCGCCTACGTTGTGGTGAGATTTGATCACCGCGGATTCACCGCCAAGACCACTCTCTACAACGTCCGGATAAATAGTTCCCTGTGCAAGGAAATCTACTGCACCGATTTTCTTTGCTTCTTCTTCAAAAATACGGATAAATTCTTCGCCGATGATCTTACGTTTTGCTTCCGGCTCTGCAACTCCGGCAAGTTTGTCATAATATCTCTGCTGTGCATTTACACGGATAAAATTCAGATCAAACTGACCGTTTGGTCCGAATACACCTTCTACTTCATCACCTTCGTCTTTACGAAGAAGGCCATGATCTACAAACACACATGTAAGCTGTTTACCGATTGCTCTGGAAAGAAGTCCTGCTGCAACGGAGGAATCAACTCCACCAGACAGTGCAAGAAGTACCTTGCCATCACCGACTTTTTCACGGATTTCTTTGATAGTATTCTCAACAAATGCGTCCATTTTCCAGTCACCTGCACAGCCACATACGCCAAGTACAAAGTTGGACAGCATCGTCTTACCTTCTACTGTGTGAAGTACTTCCGGATGATACTGAATCGCATACAGTTTCTGATCTGCATTTTCAGCAACAGCTACCGGACAGTCTGCTGTATGTGCAGCAATCTCGAATCCCGGTGCCGGTTTGGAAATGTAGTCTGTATGGCTCATCCATACGATTGTCTTATCGGATACATTTTCGAAAATTTTGGAATCTGTCTTATCAACGAGAAGTTCTGTCTTACCATACTCGCTGACCTCTGCTTTTTCAACTTTACCGCCAAGGACATGCATCATAAGCTGTGCGCCATAGCAAAGTCCAAGTACCGGAATACCAAGCTCGAATAATTCTTTCTGGTATGTCGGTGAATCTGCCTCATAACAGCTGTTCGGACCGCCGGTAAGAATGATTCCCTTAGGATTCATCTCTTTGATCTTTGCAAGATCGGTCTTATAAGAATAAATTTCGCAGTATACATTGCATTCTCTGACACGTCTTGCAACAAGCTGATTGTACTGACCGCCAAAATCAATGACAATAACTAATTCTTTTTTCAAGGCTTTCCTCCTGTTTTTTACCTATAAAATCTCTTTAGAATCATTACCGCGCACTCTGGTCGCGGTAACCTGGAATCTTCTTTTCATTATAAATGAGTAACAGAACTTTTACAACGGCAAATTTCCTCCGCCGGACAGATTTTTCGAAATACGTTATTTTTACTTTAGAAGTTCTTTAGAAATCTATCACGTTTTCTTCAATCTCTCATCACAAATTCATCACAGATTCCCGGTATAGTAATAAGCAAATAAAGCGAATGCTTTTTTACATAGATTTTTCTTTTTCATACTCGCCGGGCACGACAAGCCCGGCCCTCCTTCTTTTTGTATCACTTTTTATATGTTTTCCTTATGCGTTCAATATGTTCCTGCTTCTCCGCATCACTGAGTTGTGTACCCGGCAAAAGTTTCTGATATATCTCTTCTATCTGTTCATCCGTTAATGCATCTGATTTATCCAGCTGATCTTTCATAAATTGCTTTAATTTATTATAGCCAATCACATACACATTCTGACTGTCCGTAGAAACTTTTTTCAAATTAGCATTTGCATTAAATGTAATAAGCGAAATATATTTCTCATCTCCAACCTTCAGCATCTTTTCCAGATTTTTTATATGACTTTTGTTCTGTTTTATCGGATTGTAGAAGAAATATTTTTTCCCTTTCAAAGTTTCACACCAATTCTTACTCTTTTCATCTCCAAAAATCCATCCGGAATAGTTTTTGTTTTCTATAACATAAATTCCTTTGTTGCACAACATGATCATATCAATTTCCGTTTTATCACCGCTTCTAGTATTTATCAGGAGGTTAAATACAATGAATGAAGATAAAAACATAAAGACGTATTCACTAATTGGAGCTGTATGCTCCATAATATGTAGCATATATTTTTTCGTGCGTCCTTTTTCATATGGTGCTACTATAAGTATTTATTATATGGTACTGTGCGTTCTCCCATATATTATGATTGCAGTGCTGCTATTATTAAGGAAAAAACATATGATGTGGCTTATTCCATCGGGAATTTGGTTATATCAAACTTTTCGCCAATGGCACTGGTTTCTTTTTGATGATACATTGGATTGTGCAGTAGCAATATGTCTGATTCTGGCACAAACAATATTGTTTATTATCCTATTATGTAATACTATTCCAGCTTTAGAAAAAAAAGCAATGGCAATAAATGAAATTCTTTGGTTTGTTCCGGCATTTTTGATGTTTATAGGATATGTAATTAACGTTTTTAATTATTATACAATTAGAAGTTATTATGTTATAGACACCATTATGAATTTATTCATCATGATATTTTCCTTTCTTCGCCTTTTGGCGTTTAGCGTCTGGTCGCTACCCTTATTGTATTTGTTTTTTTATTTTTCTGAGGTTCTGTGTTCCTCTCTTTGATGATATTAGTATACCTCTGTACAATAAATAGTGAGTCATTTTAGTGGTACTTTCTATTGATTTCATGAATAAAAAATGCTAATATCAAGACAAGCGATGTGCCTTGAAAATGAACGATTTAATCAAAGCAGAAATACAGAAAAAGCATCCATATTCTATCGGCAAAGGTAATGGAAAAGACCAACGTTGGAGAACTTACATTCCAGATAAAACGAAAAAATATGGAAGGAAACTCATCGTCAAAGCAACAGAAGAAGAACTTTATGAATGGCTAAATGACTTCTACAAAGAGAAGCTGCTTGACAATCTTTTGGATAAAGTGAACTTAGAAATTTTTTATCACGAATGGTTGAAATATAAGCGGCTTCATACAACCGCTTCAACTTATATCACAAGAATTGAAAGTGATTGGAAATCTTTTTACGTTGGAACCCCTATCATAAAAATACCTTTGAAAAAAATCAATAAACTGACATTGGACGTTTGGGCTCACCAACTTATAAAAGATTACGATATGACTCGAAAAAAATATGTAAATGTTCAAGTCATTATGAGACAAGCGCTTGAATATGCAGTTGATTTGGATATTATCGAGAGCAACCCCATGAAGGGGCTTAAAATTGATAAAAAGATTTTCAGAAAAGAGCAAAAGAAGCCTGATGATACACAAGTCTACACCGTTGATGAAAGAAAAATGATGATTCCTCTTGCATGGGAAGATTATAAAAATGCTGTGAAATTCTATGAACTTTCTCCCCTTGCTCTTATGTTTCAATTTCAAACAGGATTAAGAATTGGTGAATTATGTACTGTGAAATTTTCTGATATCGAGAATGAAAATTATATTCATATCCAGAGAATGCTCAGACGTGATACTAAAGAAGTTGTTCCGCATACAAAAACAGACTGCGGCGACAGATATGTTTTTTTAACGAAAGAAGCAAAAAAACTTATAGCCATTGCAAAGGAACGTCAAGAAAAAACGAACGGAAAGGCAGCAGGCTATATTTTTTCATTAACAAGTGAGCCAATCACCGAACGATGTATCACTTCGTTATTGAAAAAATATTGCAGCAAACTCGGAATCTTGTATAGAAGCAGTCATAAAGTAAGAAAAACTTATGGTTCTTCTCTCTTGGACGGTGGTGTTAGTCTCAACACCACAAGAATAATGTTAGGTCACTCAGACGAAAAGACAACATTAAAATACTATTGCTTTGACACGCATACAGAACTTGAAAAGATGAATCTTATGGAAAATGCTTTAAAGATATCTTGAATACATTGTATTCAAATTAAGATTTGCTTTAGAAGATGTAAAAAAGATGTTAGAAAGTTTTTTGAGGCATATAACAAAATGATTAAGAGCCCGCAAACCCGCATAAACACTGAGTTTTTCAAGAACAAAAAAACACCGTCCCCGCGGCAATCGCAATGTCCGCAAAAACAGTGTCCTTAATGCGCCTTCAGGGGTTCGAACCCTGGACACCCTGATTAAGAGCCAAACACATGTACGCAAAAAAGAACGCCCGGACACCACGCAGGATGGGGGTACGGGGGACCCCGCCGAGTAGTGCCCGGACGCTCGATCTGCGTACATAAGGATAGCCCTGATTTCAGCGTGTAAAGGTATCGGTATCTTGTTCGCCCCTATGACATGGACTTTTAGTTTTACGTGTAGCTACTATGTCTTCGCCGGTATTTTCATCACGTAACTCTTTCGAATACCATATGTTTCCGTCTTTGTCAGGTTTAGTCTCATCGAAAACATTTTCCATAATATCACCCGGCTGACAATTCAAAAAGTCACATATTTTTTG
Source organism: Blautia sp. Marseille-P3087 (assembly GCF_900120195.1). Taxonomy (GTDB): domain Bacteria; phylum Bacillota; class Clostridia; order Lachnospirales; family Lachnospiraceae; genus Blautia_A. The sequence continues at coordinate 2,509,405 of NZ_LT635539.1, read as the reverse complement.
TATTACATCGGTTTGGATGATGCCGCCTTTGCTAAGTTTGGATAATGTTCCTTTTGAAATAACTTGAAGTAAATCCGTCTTTTTCATTTCTCGTCTATTTAATAAATCAAACAATTTGTAATATTTAATCATTTCTTTTACCTCTCTTTCCATCAGTATATTTTATTTAAAAGTATATGTCAATGCGAAAAAATTCTGCGTTAATAGGATAATAGTTCAAGAATGTTGTTGACAAATTCCTGCTTTAGCGGTATTATAGTCTACGTTAATAGACGTTACGAATGCGTTTTTAGACAACAAGCTGTCGGTATACCGCTCGCAGAGCGGCTTATCCGACTATTACAAATCACAACGTAGAACATTGAATATACCAGAATAGCGGTCACAGACTTCCGGCATGAATAATGTTGCATCGGCTTGATCACCATGCACAGCCTGCCGTCTTGAGCTACTGTTTGGAGAAAGGAGCAGCTTATGCATGACTTGTTTTTGGTTAATTCTGGCTGGTTTTCGCGGATTCTTTGTGGAATGTCAGATAATGAGTTAAAAGAAGCCTTTGACACTTTACAAAAGTTTTATTCTCTTTGTGATTCGTCAGACGTAAGCATATTTTATGAACTTTTGGATTTGCTGGAAGGCTATTTTGTACAAGAAATTATTCGCAGATTTTACCGGTCGATTGCATGAAAAACAACAAACCGGTTTACCCCCGGACAGTAATACGGGGGTAGTAACACCAGATAAGGGGGAAAACAAACGATGAACACTGGACACTGTGCAGACTTAACCAACGGATTACATTTAAGTATAGACTGGCTCTCATGGACACTTACCACCACACAGTCTGTCGATGATGCTATATTGATGATGGGATTTGACGTAAATGACTTCAAGGCGCAACCTCAAGGTTTAAATGGCTATAGTTCACAGCTCCGACATGTTTCTCACTCTATTTCTATTCAGTATAACGGCAATGAGAATATGGGAGTGCATGTTGATGTTTCCGGCTCCGCTGTACATGCTTTACTCACTCAATTCTATGAAGCAAATCTTGTTAATACCGTTTTTGGTTCTGTCGGATTTGAAACGGATTCATTTGAATCTACTGTTTTAAGGGAATTTATGAAATGTATTAAAGAGTATGGACATATTACTCGTCTTGACCTTGCTGTCGATGACATTGGAACAAATTACTATTCTCTCCCTGAACTACATGACCTGTTTACCGCTGATCTGTACGTTTCTCGCTTCCGTTCTTGGAAAGAAGTCCGGGAATATGGAAAGTATTCCGGTCATACAATTTATTTTGGAAGTCGTACAAGCTCTATCATGCTTCGTATTTATGATAAACAGGCAGAACAGAACAAAAAACTCTTATCCGCTGATATGTCGCCTTTAGAATATACGTGGGTGCGATGGGAACTGGAACTAAAGAGAGAACGGGCGCAACAGGTTATGGAACTGATTTTACAAGGTATAGATATCTCTTTTCTGACAATGGGTATTCTTACAAATTACTTGCGGATTATCAATAACGATTCTCCACGTAAAGACAGATGCACCGTTTCTGAAAAATGGAATGCATTTATTGATGGAATCGGAAAAGTTTCTTTGTACTGTTCTGAACCTGAAAAAACAATAGATGATAATAAACGATGGCTCACCAGACAGGTTGCTCCTACTCTTGCAAAAGTCGTGATGGCGGATGCCTCTTTTGACTTTATCGAATTTCTTATAGATAATGGATTTAACCGACTTACTCCAAACCAGTTGGAAATCTTAAGCGCACTGCAAGGGGGAACTGAACATGATACTGCAAGAAGCAATGGATGATTTTCTTTTCCAGAAACAACTTGCCGGATTAAGTCCTAAAACGGTTATCAGTTACAAAGAATCTATCTCTTTGTTGGTTCGCTTTATGGGAACTGATACAGACCTCTCAAAGGTTACATACGCAGAAGTGTCTAAATACATTATGCATTTATACAAGCGTCCACTTTCAAGGGCTACTGTCTCTACATACGTGCGGAATGTCCGTATATTCCTACGCTGGGTGTATATCGAGTATGAACTGCCTTTTGACCCACAGAAGATAAAAGTACCAAAATCCCCCAAAAAGATAGTGCATATCTATAACGACACTGAGATAAAAGAAATCTTTGCTCTGATACATACCTCTGAGCCATGGATTACTGCCCGTAACCGTGCTGTCGTTGCACTCATGCTTGATTCAGGACTGAGACAGTCTGAGATATGCCACTTGCTCACAGACAATCTTGACCGTTCCCGGATGGTTATGAAAGTTACCGGCAAAGGTGCGAAAGACAGGATTGTCCCATTGGGAAACTTTGCCCTTGCATTACTGGACGACTATTTTTCACAGTGTCCTTACAAAGATAAGCCATACGTTTTCTGTACCCGTAGAGGACAGGCTTTAACCAACAACGCGGTGCGACTGTTTGTTAACCGTTTGCAACACAAATTACCCTTTGACTTGTCTTCTCACAAGCTAAGACACAACTTTGCAACAAACTACTGTATCGACCATGTTCGCCAAACCGGAAAAACGGATGTATATGACCTGAGTATTTTAATGGGACATGAAAGCATCGAGACAACAAAAAAATATGAGCATTTCGCCCATGAAATCATTGCAGCAGAAAACAATATTTCACACTTGGATATGTGTCTAGGAAATGGACAAAAAACAGGGCGCGGGTAGAACGAAAAGACATGAAAAACGGTGCTCCGTGCCTGTTCGCCTTACACCCCTGAAACCCGCATAAATAAAGAAAAAACACCGTCCCCGCGGCAATCGCAATGTCCGCAAAAACAGTGTCCTTAATGCGCCTTCAGGGGTTCGAACCCTGGACACCCTGATTAAGAGTCAGGTGCTCTACCAACTGAGCTAAAAGCGCATGTTTATGAAATTGTTCGTTCAGGATTTCCCTGACGCAAAAACTATTATATGAAAGCCCCGGCAAAAAGTCAAGAAAAATTTTATAATTTTTTATGTTTTTTTATTTTTCTTTCTTTTTTTCCTTATCTTTCGGTTTTGGCGACGACATACAATCCAGTATTTTGCATAATTCATCCGCACTTTTGCGGACTTTGCGGAAGCAGCCATCCAGACACCTGTGTTCATAAAAGAACTGTGTCATAAGAGCATGTATGCGGCAGTTGCATCTTTTTTGTGCCATAGAAATCCATCCCGAAATGCAAATCTTCCTATATTATATGTTAAATTCAAAAAAACGTGCAGCAGGCAGGAGCTATATCTTCCCGTCCGCCACACGTTTCGCGCTTTCCTGTTATATATATACTTCAACGTCCCAATAACAAACCGATCATTCGTGAAGAACTGCGATCAGCTTACAGATCGGGTTTCCCATAGAAGAAAATTTCTCCTCATATTCCGTCATGACATTGCCTTCCATCATGTCTTCCTGATGATGCAGGTCAAAGGTATGCGCAAGCAGCTCCCAGCCTTCACTCTCATTTACTTCCTCCAGTGAAAATTCAAATAAGCCCTTATTGTCTGTCTTGAACTCTACAACTGCCCCGTCCGGAAGGATCTGGCTGTAACGTGCAAGAAATTCACGTGAGGTCAGTCTTCTCTTTGCATGGCGTGCCTTTGGCCATGGATCCGAGAAATTCAGATAAATACGCTGAATCTCGCCTTTTTCAAAGATTTCCGGAAGCAGTCTCGCATCCACACACATAAATTTCAGATTCTCAAGCTTCTCTCCCGCTTCTTCGAGCTTTTCCCTCTTCTGAAGTGCGCGGAGCAGCACGCTGTCGTACATCTCGATTCCAATATAATTGATTTCCGGATGAAGTTTTGCCATATCCATAAGGAAACGGCCCTTGCCCATTCCTACTTCAATATGAATCGGCTGCTCCTGTGTAAACACCTGCTCCCATTTTCCCTTACATTCTGCCGGATTCTGTACTACATAAGGGCTTTCTGTGATGGCATCTTTAGCTCCTGGTATATTTCTTAATCTCATAAATTATTTCTCCGTCCTGTTGAATATGTTTATTATCATACACGTTTCCTTCATATCGGGCAAGCATAATTCCTGTTTTTATACAGCGATACCTGTAGGTTCTTTTCACAGTATCAAAAATCAACTATTTAACAGTAAGTCTTTTACCCTTTATTGTGCAATTTTTTATGGTTTTTTTTTAACAAAAGGTGTATTATATGATAAAGTTCCAAAAAAACATAGAAAAGGAGGGTGAATATGGAGCAGATACTTCAAAAGTTATCTGAAATCGAAATCACAGCGCAGCGCATCATGCAAGATGCCGACAGAACCAAAGCAGCCCTTTCAGCCGAAATGGAACAGCAGTGTAAGGACCTTGATTTGGAACTGGAACAGGAAACAAACCGCAAGATACAGGCACTTCGGGACAGTCTGGAATCTCGCAAGGAACAGGAACTGATCGCTCTGCGCCAGCAAACAGAGCAACACCTTGCCGATCTGGATGTCTATTACAAAAAAAATCACCAGCAGCTTTCGGAAGACCTATTCCAACAACTTCTAAAACGATGAAAGGAGTGATCTGACATGGGAAAACTCCTTTCCTACAGCGGAATCTCCACAAAAATCCGCGCCATGCAAAGTAAGCTGATCACCGAAGACCAGATTCAGGAAATGCTTCAGTTTACAAGTACATCACATGCCGCCGCATGGCTCAAGCGGACACCGGAGTATTCCAAAACATGGGCATCACTTGATGAAAACTCCCTACACCGCGGTCAGATTGAAAAATTACTGAAAGCATCTATTTTCAATGATTTTTCAAAAATCTATCAGTTTGCAAGCTCCGAACAGCGAAAATTCCTCGATCTGTATTCCAGACGATATGAAATCCGTGTTCTCAAAGAGCTCATGACCAACTTGTTTGACCACCGCGATACAGACCCTGTCGACCTTTCTCCTTACCGGGAGTTCTTCCGTCGGCATTCCAACCTCGATCTGGATGCACTTACAGCATGCAAAACGATGGACGAATTCATCAATGCCCTTAAAGGAAACGAATTTTACAGTCCACTCTCTCAGATACAGAACCACGATACCGCACTCCTTTTTGATTACGGAATGGCTCTGGATCTATATTATTTTTCACTGATATGGAAAGTCCGCAGGAAACTTTTTTCGGGCAAAGATCTTGAACAGATCACAAATGCCTACGGTGAAAAATTCGATATGCTGAACCTTCAGTTTATCTTTCGTTCAAAGCGCTACTTCAGCATGGCGCCGGCAGATATTTATGCTCTGCTGATTCCGATGAACTATAAACTGAAAAAAGAAGAGATCCGTGCGATCGTTGAAGCTGCAACCTATGAAGAATCACAGCAGCTTTTCCGCAAAACTTATTACGGAAAAAAATACGAACATCTTTCCGCGCACAATCTCGAAGAATTTTATAATTATATGCTCCGCAGCACCCTGGAAAAAGAGGCCCGACGCGATCCTTATTCTGTCGCAATGCTCTATTCCTACATGTATCATAAGGAGCATGAAGTAAACCGTCTGACCATCGCCATCGAATGTATCCGTTATGGTGTGGCACCGGACGAGGCAATGCAGTATATTCGTAACAATTAACCATCCCGGAGGATAAAATCATGATTGAAAAAATGAAATTTTTAAGCATCACCGGGCCAAAAGCGGATATTGACAGAATGACGGAAACCTACCTTTCCAGATATGAGATTCATCTGGAAAACGCCCTTGCAGAGCTCACTGAAGTCGCGAATCTGTCGCCGTTTCTGGAGATTAATCCTTATAAAGATCATCTGAATGTGATCGACAGTTTCTACGAACAGCTGGAAACACCTGAAAAGGCAGTCATCAGCGATATGACCGTAGAAACAGCCCTTAAAACTGTTCAGAATCTCCGGAACAAAGCGCAGGAGCTGGATGCCGAGAAATCCCGTCTCCAGTCAGAACACGCTGAAATGGTCGACTCTCTGAAAATTATCCGTCCATTCAGAAATCTGGATTTTGATGTATCACAGATCCTGAACTTCAAATATATCCACTATCGTTTCGGACGTATCGAAAAGCAGTACCTCCAGAAATTCGAGAAATACATCTACGACAATCTGGATACTCTTTTTATCAAATGCGGAGAAGATGAATTATATATCTACGGTGTTTATTTTGTCCCGGAGCATCAGGCTCACAAAGTACATGCCGTATATTCATCCATGCATTTTGAGCGAATTTTTATTCCTGATGAATATCATGGAACCGCCGCAGAAGCTTTCGAAAAACTGGACCGCAGACATCGTGAGATCCACGCAGGTCTCGATGCCAACAAAGCAGCCTGCCGGAAATTCCTCGAGGACAACTGCTCTGCGATTGCTTCCGCAAAAGCCGCTCTTGAAGCCTGCTCCAGAAGTTTTGATATCCGTAAACTGGCCGCCTGCACACATGGTGACACCAACACCTTCTATATTCTGTGCGGCTGGATGACCGAAAAGGATGCACTTGCTTTCCAGAAGGATATTCAGAACGATGAAAAAATCTTCTGCCTCATGGAAGACCAGCAGGCTCCCGCAAAGAAAAAGCCACCTACAAAGCTTAAGAATCCAAAGCTTTTCAAACCTTTTGAAATGTATGTAAAAATGTATGGACTTCCTGCCTACAACGAAATGGATCCTACATGGTTTGTTGCCATCACATATTCCTTCATTTTCGGAGCTATGTTCGGTGACGTCGGCCAGGGACTGATCCTTTTCCTCGGCGGTCTGTTCCTTTACAAAACCAAACATATGGATCTTGCAGGAATCATTAGCTGCGCCGGTGTATTTTCCGTATTTTTCGGTTTCATGTACGGCAGCTTCTTCGGTTTCGAGGATGTCCTGAAAGCCATATGGCTGAAACCTATGAACCAGATGATGGACGTACCGCTTGTCGGAAGACTGAATGCAGTTTTTGTTATCGCCATCGGTTTCGGAATGTTTATCATTCTGATCTGTATGATATTCAATATCATCAATTCCATCCGAAACAAAGATACCGAAAAGGCCTGGTTTGACAGCAATGCCGTAGCCGGACTTGTTTTCTATGGTTCGATCGTACTGACTGTCGGACTCTTTATCTCCGGCAGAAAACTTCCGGCAACTGCTGTTCTTGTCGTGATGTTTGGAGTGCCGCTCCTGCTCATGTTCCTCAAGGAGCCTCTTACAAACCTCGTCGAAAAGAAATCCGAGATCTTCCCGGAGCAGAAAGGTATGTTCTTCGTACAGAGCTTCTTCGAATTATTTGAAGTGCTGCTCAGCTACCTTTCCAATACACTTTCTTTCCTGCGTATCGGCGCATTTGCCGTAAGCCACGCAGCAATGATGGAAGTCGTACTTATGCTTGCCGGTGCTACCAACGGAGGCAGCCCAAACTGGATTGTTGTCGTACTCGGCAACATCTTCGTATGTGCAATGGAAGGACTGATCGTTGGTATTCAGGTCCTCCGTCTGGAGTACTATGAGATCTTCAGCCGTTTCTATGCAGGCAACGGCCGTGAGTTCCAGCCATTTATGAAAACGTTACGTAAAAGCGTGCAGAAATAAAATATACGGGCAAAGCCCACCTAATAAACCTACATTTTTATATCAGGAGGATATTATCATGAACATGATTATTCAGATTACAACTGCAATTGCAATGATTCTCAGCATTATCGTACCTTTTGGTTACTTTTTCCTCGGTGAAAAGAGCAAAAAACGTTACAAAAAATCTCTGATTGCCAACTGTTTTATGTTCTTCGGTGTACTTCTTGTCGCAACCGTAGTCAGCTTCGCAGGTACTGCAAGCGTACAGGCTGCCGGCTCTTCTGCTGACGGACTTGCTACAGGTCTTGGTTATCTCGGTGCAGCACTTGTTACAGGTATTTCCGGTCTTGGTTCCGGTATCGCCGTTGCAAGCTCCGCAAGTGCAGCTCTTGGCGCACTGAGCGAAGACGGCTCACTGTTTGGTAAATCCATTATCTTCGTAGCTATGGCAGAAGGTATCGCACTTTATGGTCTGATCATTTCCTTTATGATCCTTGGTAAGCTTTAAGGAGCACTCCCTATGAAAATGTATTTGATCAGTGATAACATTGATACCTACACAGGCATGCGTCTGGCAGGTGTGGAGGGTGTTGTCATTCACGAACGCAACGAACTGAAAAACGCCCTCGAACAGGCAATCTCCGATAAGGAGATCGGAATCATCCTTCTGACCGAAAAATTCGGCAGAGAATTTCCCGAAATCATCGATGAAGTCCGTCTGCATCACAAAACGCCCCTGATCATTGAAATTCCTGACAGACACGGAACCGGCCGTAAACCGGATTTTATCACTTCATATGTTAATGAAGCAATCGGACTGAAATTGTAGGCAGGAGGTAACACTATCATGACAATTGACGAAAAGCTGCAGCATTTTTATGAGGTTTCCCTTGAAGAAGCCCGTGAAGATGCAGCGCAGGCGATTCAGGAACATAAAAAGCTGCTTTCCGAAAAGCTTGAAGAGCACAGACAGCTCAGCCGCCAGAATGCAGAAGCAGAAGTAAAAGCCGAAACAGAGCATGTCCGTCGTGAAGTCAACAAAGCTCTTTCCGCCGAACAGATCACTCTCAAAAGAGACTGGTCCAAAAAGCAGGAAGAACTGAAAGAAGCTCTTTTTGGCGAAGTAAGTACCAAAATCAGAGACTTTATGTCAACTTCCGAATATGAAACATATCTTTGCCAGAAAATCAAAGAAGCACAGGATTTTGCCGAAAATGATGAGATTCATATTTTTCTTTCCAGCACTGACAGGGAACGTCTGGATGCGCTTATTCAGAAGACCGGCATTTCACTTCAGGTCTCCGGAGAAGATTTCATCGGCGGTATCCGTGCAGAGATCCCGCACAAAAATATCCTGATTGACAATTCATTTGCAGCCAATCTCGATGCCATGCGCAAAGAATTCAAATTTGACGGAGGAATGACCCATGAATAAAACAGGTATTATTTATGGCATCAACGGTCCTGTTATCTATCTGAAGGGTGACTCCGGATTCAAGATTTCCGAAATGGTCTATGTTGGCAAAGATCATCTTGTCGGCGAAGTCATCGGTCTGAAAAAAGGCATGACTACCATTCAGGTATTCGAAGAAACAACAGGGCTTCGTCCGGGCGAAACCGTTATCGGTACCGGCGATGCTATTTCCGTACTTCTCGGACCGGGTATCATCCACAATATTTTTGATGGTATCCAGCGTCCTCTGGAAGAGATTGCAAAAACTTCCGGAAAATATATTTCCCGTGGTGTCAGTGTAGATTCTCTTGATACAGAGAAAAAATGGCACACACATATTACTGTAAAAGAAGGAGATGTCGTAGGTCCGGGCACGGTCATTGCCGAAACACAGGAAACCGCTTCTATTCTCCACAAATCCATGGTACCGCCGAATATTACCGAAGGTACCGTAATTAAAGCTGCTCCTGATGGAGATTACACTATTCTGGAGCCGATTGTAACCATTGAGCTCCGCGACGGAAGTACCAGAGATCTCGCTCTCGCCCAGAAATGGCCGATCCGTATTCCGAGACCTACTCATGTACGTTATCCGGCAAGCGTTCCGCTTGTCACCGGCCAGCGTATCCTTGATACCCTGTTCCCGATTGCAAAGGGCGGTACAGCAGCCGTTCCTGGCGGTTTCGGTACAGGAAAAACCATGACACAACATCAGATTGCAAAATGGTCCGATGCAGATATCATCATTTACATCGGCTGCGGAGAACGTGGAAACGAAATGACCCAGGTTCTCGAAGATTTCAGTAAACTGATCGACCCGAAATCCGGTAACCTTATGATGGACCGTACCACGCTGATTGCCAACACATCCAACATGCCTGTTGCAGCACGTGAAGCATCCATTTATACCGGTGTCACACTTGCAGAATACTACCGTGACATGGGTTATGACGTAGCGATCATGGCAGACTCCACCTCCCGTTGGGCAGAAGCTCTCCGTGAGCTCTCCGGACGTCTGGAAGAAATGCCTGCCGAGGAAGGTTTCCCGGCTTACCTTGCATCGAAGCTTTCCGCATTTTATGAGCGTGCCGGCATGATGCAGAACCTCAATGGTACAGAAGGTTCCGTATCTATCATCGGTGCCGTTTCCCCACAGGGTGGTGACTTCTCCGAACCAGTTACTCAGAACACCAAACGTTTTGTCCGCTGCTTCTGGGGACTTGATAAATCTCTTGCCTATGCAAGACACTTCCCGGCTATCCACTGGCTGACCAGTTACAGTGAATACCTCGAAGATCTGACCCCATGGTACCGCGATCACGTATCACCGAAATTTGTAGCAGACCGAAATCAGATCATGGCGATCCTCAATCAGGAAAGCTCTCTGATGGAGATCGTAAAACTGATCGGAAGTGACGTTCTTCCGGATGATCAGAAACTGACGCTGGAGATTGCCCGTGTCATCCGACTCGGATTCCTTCAGCAGAATGCCTTCCATCAGGAAGACACCTGTGTCCCAATGGAAAAACAATTCAAGATGATGGAGATCATCCTGTATCTGTATGAGAAATCAAAAGCCCTCATCAACCGCGGCATGCCGGTTTCCGTACTGAAAGAAGACAACATCTTCGAACGTATCATTTCCATCAAATATGATGTTCCGAATGATCAGCTTGACCGATTTGATCAGTATCAGAAAGACATCGATGAATTTTATAACAACGTATTAGAGAAAAACGGCTGACAGGGGGAACGAGATTTATGGCAATCGAATATTTAGGATTAAGTGAAATAAACGGCCCTCTCGTAGTTCTGGAAGGTGTCAAAAATGCTTCCTACGAAGAAATCGTAGAATTCCGCATGGACGACGGAACCCAGAAGATCGGTCGTATCATTGAAATTTATGAAGACAAAGCAGTTATTCAGGTATTCGAGGGAACAGATAATATGTCCCTCGGCAATACCCACACACGTCTGACCGGTCATCCTATGGAGATCGGACTCTCTCCGGAAATCCTCGGACGAACCTTCAACGGTATCGGCCAGCCGATCGACGGACTGGGCGAGATCACCCCGGAAGTAAGCCTCAATATCAATGGCCTTCCGCTGAATCCGGTCAAACGTGAATATCCGCGAAACTATATCAATACAGGTATTTCTGCAATCGACGGTCTGACCACCCTGATCCGTGGACAGAAGCTTCCTATCTTCTCAGGAAACGGTCTTCCGCACGACAAACTGGCTGCACAGATCGTACAGCAGGCTTCTCTCGGCAGTGACTCCGATGAAAACTTCGCGATCGTATTTGCTGCCATGGGTGTCAAATACGATGTCGCAGAATTTTTTCGCCGTACATTTGAAGAAAGTGGTGCTTCCGACCACGTTGTTATGTTTTTGAATCTGGCAAACGACCCGGTCGTTGAACGACTTCTGACTCCGAAGATTGCACTTACCGCAGCTGAATATCTGGCATTCGAAAAAGGCATGCACATCCTTGTTATCCTGACCGATATCACCTCCTTCTGCGAGGCGATGCGTGAAGTTTCCTCCTCGAAAGGTGAGATTCCTTCCCGTAAAGGTTATCCGGGTTATCTCTACAGCGAACTTGCAACACTGTATGAGCGTGCCGGAATCGTACAGGGAGGTACCGGATCTGTTACACAGATTCCGATTCTGACCATGCCAAATGATGACATCACACATCCGATTCCTGACCTTACCGGTTACATCACTGAAGGCCAGATCGTTCTTGACCGTCAGCTTCACGGACAGGCAATCTACCCACCGATCAATGTTCTTCCTTCTCTGTCACGACTGATGAAGGATGGTATCGGTGAAGGCTTCACACGTGAAGACCATCAGGATGTCGCAAACCAGCTCTTCTCCTGCTACGCAAAAGTAGGCGATGCAAGAGCACTTGCTTCCGTTATCGGTGAAGATGAACTTTCCCCGATTGACAAGCGTTATCTTGTTTTTGGTAAAGCTTTCGAGGCAGAGTTTGTCGGACAGTCCGAAACCGAAAACCGCAGCATCACAGAAACACTTGACAAAGGCTGGGAACTCCTCGGACTTCTTCCGAAGGATGAACTTGACCGAATTGATACAAAGATCCTGAACAAGTACTATAAAGAAACCGTACGTTAAGGGGAGGTGGCTTTATGGATCCAAATACCTTCCCCACCAAGGGAAATTTAATTCTTGCCAAGAATTCCCTCGCACTCTCCCGTCAGGGATTTGAGCTGATGGATAAAAAAAGAAATATCCTGATCCGCGAAATGATGGAGCTGATCGATCAGGCGAAGGATATCCAGTCACAGATCGATGTGACTTTCCGTGCCGCCTATGCAGCCCTTCAGAAAGCCAACATGGAAATGGGTATTGCCTTTGTACAGCAGGTTTCCTACACCGTTCCTCTTGAGGATTCCATTCGGATCAAGACACGAAGCGTTATGGGTACGGAAATTCCACTCGTCGAATATGAAAAGCAGCTTACCAACACCCCGACTTATGCCTACTACAGCACAAAAGCTTCTCTGGATGAAGCAAAAGCCGCCTTCGAAAAGGTAAAAGAGCTTTCCATCCAGCTCGCAGGCATCGAAAACGCAGCGATCCGTCTTGCAGCCAACATCAAGAAGACCCAGAAACGTGCCAACGCATTAAAGAACATTACGATTCCGAAATACGAGGCACTGACAAAGGATATCCAGAATGCTCTTGAGGAAAAAGAGCGAGAAGAATTCACACGTCTGAAAGTTATTAAACGAATGAAACAGACTTCTTAAGCAACTTACAAAAGTCCATCTGCAATTACGCGGATGGACTTTTTAATTGCTATTATTATCTGATAATTAAAGTTTGAAAGTTTAAAATTTTTCTTTTGAAAGCAAAATTTAATAATATTTTCACTATGAAAAAGTCAATAGATTTTTCTATCTTTTTTTCGAATTTGTTAATTTCATCATTATTAACCAAAACATTTGTTTTTTATTTATTTATGTAAATCACTTATTCCACATTGATTCTTTGTGGATAATGTGGATAACTTTGTGCATAACTCAAATATAACGATTCTTCAACCTTTTTAGGATGTGGATAACTTTTACACCATTTTTCGCGTTATCCACATTTTCCCCCATTATTCGACAAGCTTTGTGCAATTTGCTATTTGTTCGTTTTTATTCGACATTTTTTTCAAAACAAAAGAGCTACAGTTCCGTTAAATTGCAGAAACTATAGCTCTTTACTGCCTGACTACTCAAACTATTTATCGAGAAGGTATCTTTGTACCGAAGCCACCGCGTTCGCCCCGTCTGCGACTGCAGTTACGACCTGGCGGAGATTTTTGGTACGTATATCACCTGCTGCAAAGATTCCCGGTTCACTGGTGATTCCATCCTCTCCTGCCACAATATATCCCGCTTCGTCCAATTTCACCAGATCTTTGAATTTCTCTGTTCCCGGAACGATTCCGACTGCAATAAACACACCATCTGTTTCAATGAAACTTTCTTCCTGTGTTTTTTTGTTCTGGATCTTCAATGCTTCCACTTTATCTGTTCCCTCAATGGATAATGGAATGCTGTCCCAGATGATCTCCACATTTTTGCATGCAAAGAAACTCTCCTGAAGGATTTTCTCCGCACGAAGCTCATCTCTTCTGTGTACCAGATAGACCTTTTTACAGGTACGTGAAAGAAGAATTGCATCCTCCACCGCCACGTTTCCGCCACCGACCACGACAACCGTCCTGTCCTGAAAAAATGCTGCATCACAGGTCGCACAATAAGAAACACCCATGCCACTCAGTTCTTCTTCACCCGGGATTCCAAGGTGGCGGTGTGTTGCCCCACAGGCAATGATCACTGCTCTGGCACGGTATTCATTTTTTTTCGTTCGGATGACTTTGATTCCCTGCTCTGCCTCGATAGAACGAACTGTCTCCCGCTGCGGTTTCATGCCCAGTTTTTCTGCATGACCTGCCATTGCTTCCCCGAGATCCAGACCGGTGATTCCCGGCAGTCCCGGATAATTATCTACTTCATATGTGTCCACAATCTGACCGCCCTGCACAAATTTCTTATCCAGCCAGATTGTATTCAGTTTTGCTCTTGTCGCATAAATAGCTGCGCAGATCCCTGCCGGACCTGCTCCCAGAATCGCCAGATCATATATATTTTCCATGATATTCTGCCTCTCTTTCTCTGTTGCTGCCATTTAAGTTTAGCATACAATCCCTTTTTTTCCAATAAAATAGTAAAAAGCATCTCTCACCGAGGTTTTTATGCATATATCTTTTCGCAAAAATCCTTCCAGCATTCTGATCATCTGTGCTTTGTGTGTGGTTTTTCTCATTGGATCAGTTTTCGGTCATCTCAATGCCGGCGGAAGCTCTGCTGACCGCTCCTTTCAGGCTTACACGGATCGTCTGTTTCGTGAAGAAGTCTCCGGAAATATGCTGAATCTCCACTATTCCATTGCCTATCCGGAAAAACAGCAGATCACACGGCCCGCTCCAACGCTTGGCACAGTTTCCGCTCCAGATGACAATAGTATTGCCCGGTATGAGGAAATTATAAAAAAGCTCCAGGCATTTGATCCATCTAAGCTCTCTGAGGCAAATCAGATCACTCTTGATATGCTCCTTTTGTATTATAAAACTCAGCAACGTTCCACCGGCTTTTATCTTCTGGAAGAATACTTAAGCCCCAGTCTTGGCATACAGGCACAGCTTCCTGTCCTGCTTGCAGAATATACATTTTATCAGGAACAGGACATTGCAGATTACCTCAATCTCCTCACTTCCGTACCCGCTTATTTTGAGAGTATTCTGGATTTTGAGCGTCAAAAAGCAGATGCCGGTTATTTTATGAGTGATGCAACACTAAAGCGCATCGTCAATCAGTGTCAGGCTTTTATAAAAGAACCGGATTCCAACTACATGCTGGAAGTTTTTGCCGACAAATTAAAAGCGTTTGGTACAATTTCCGAGGCGGAACAGAAAACTTTAAATTCCCGACACAAAGAAATCCTTCTGAATACAGTAATCCCGGCTTACCAGAAGCTGATCCAGGGGCTTCTCACCCAGCGAGGTTCCGGTCGTCCCAGCCAGGGACTTGCACATATGCAGAAAGGAAAAGAGTATTATCTGTATCTGCTCCGCAGTCAGGTGGGCTCCTGGACGGCCGTCAAAGATATGCAGAACCGACTCACCGAACAGATCAGTGCGGATATGAAACTGGTTCAGCAAATGCTGAAAGAACAGCCTTCTCTCCTTCGAAAAATGAAAAGTTCTCTGGATCTTCCGGAAAGCAAACCTGCACAGATGCTGGAAGTTCTGCATAAACGGATAGCCGATGATTTTCCCGAGCTGCCGGAGACAGAATTTGAAACACGCTACGTACACAAATCCATGGAAAATTATTTGAGTCCGGCCTTCTATCTGACACCGCCGCTTGACACCGGATCACCAAATATCATTTACATAAATCCTGCTGATCAGACTTCAAATCTGGAACTTTTTGCCACGCTTTCGCATGAAGGATTTCCGGGACACCTTTATCAGACCATCTATTTCCTCAAGACCTCTCCTGCTGATATCCGGACGCTGATCACCTCTTCCGGTTATGTGGAAGGGTGGGCCACCTATATTGAATCTTACGGTTATCAGTATGCTGCCCGTGATCTCGATGATCCTGCTGCCACCGATTATACAAGGCTGATTGCGCTGAACCGCCGAATCAATCTGTGCCTCTATTCACTTCTTGATATCGGCATACATTATTATGGATGGGACGAAACACAGGCAGCCCGTCTCCTTCAGTTTTTCGGGATCACAGATGCCCACGTTGTATCTGAAATTTTTCAGTACATCGTAGAAACTCCTGCTAATTACCAGAAATATTGCTGGGGATGTCTTAATTTCCTTGATCTGAAAAAAGAATGGAAAGATACTCTGGGTGATGATTTTAATCTGAAAGCTTTTCACCAGAATCTGCTTGAGATCGGACCGGTTCAATTCCCGGTGCTTCAGAAATATATGAATGAACGGCTACAAAAGAAATATAAGGAGGTGCCTGTGCGCACCTCCCATTTTATGACTGTCTGTAATATTTTTTAATCTTTTTCTTTGTCGCTATAACTGTCAAAAAAGTTCTGCAGTTTCAGCAATGCTCTAGTAAGCTCCTTTGTCTCCTTCGGATTGAGATCATCCAGAACTGCCATCACCATTTTTTCATGAAAAATCTTGTGATGAAGAAATGCCTTCTCTCCTTTCTCTGACAGAGAAACCAACACGACACGCCGATCCTCTTCACTTCTCGTTCGCTCTACATATCCCTTCTTGACCAGATGGTTGATTGCAATCGTCAACGTCCCTGTCGTAACAGAAACCGCTTTCGCAACGGCAGACATGTTTTTTGACTCCTGAATGCCGATTGCTTCCATAATATGCATATCATTTACGGATATATCTTTGTATTCTGATGTGATCAGCGCACGCTCTTCAATATCCAGAATATCCCTGAACATTTTTACCAGAATATTATTTACTGTTTCATACGAATTCATCTTTCTTTCCTCCGCTTCCTGCCCCTCGCCTGCTCATATTTTTTATTATACCCGATGTTTGTTTGAATCACAAAACATTTTTCAGTTTATTTTTTTAACTTAATTCTTTCTTTAGCGGAATCTATTTGCTATAATAATAAATTGAACACAACACAGACCTTTTCGTATATAAAATCATATATAGACGGTCTTCGCAAATACACAAAGGAATTTATTATGAAAAAAAACAAAAACATCCCACTTAATCTGAAAGAGCAGATCAACTCTCGTATCGGTCTGATCTGTTCCATCGTTGTAATGATTCTTCTGGTCTTTGTTTTCCATCAACTTGATTATCAGATCATCCAGAAGCCGGCAGATCAGGCTGCCAAAGAAGCCGAGCAGAAGAAACTTGAAGCGGAAAAAGCTGCCAGAGCACCGGAGATTTCCACAGCCACTGTAATCGCTGTCGGTGACAATCTGTATCATGACAGTCTGATTCAGTCAGGTGAATCTGATTCCGGCACATGGAACTATGACGCAATCTATGAAAATGTCAAGAGCGAAATTCAGGCGGCAGATATTGCCATGGTCGATCAGGAAACTGTTCTCACCACAGAGCATGATGCAGTCAGTGGTTATCCATCCTTCGCAACACCTACGGAAGTCGGCGACGCACTGATCAATGCCGGATTTGATGTCATCGAATCTGCCACCAACCACATTGATGATTATGGCTATGATTACATGGCACAGACACTGAATTTCTGGAAGACCAGTTACCCGGATGTTCCGGTTCTTGGTATCCATGATTCCGAAGAAGATGCCAATACAGTCAAAACCCTCGAAGTAAATGGCATTAAAGTTGCGTTTCTGGATTATACATACGGAACGAACAATTCCGGTGCCGGAGACGGAAGAGATTACATGATCGATATTTTCGAAAAAGACAAAGTTGCATCCATGATTGAAAAGGCAAAGGCAGACAGTGATGTACTGATTTTTGTTGCTCACTGGGGCAAAGAAATGGAAACCATGCCTACCGAATATGAAAAGGAATGGGCAACTTTCCTTATGCAGCAGGGTGTAGATGTCGTAATCGGCGGCCACCCACATATACTCCAACCTTATGGACGTATGTCAGACAAAGAAGGGCACAGTATGCTGATCTTCTATTCTCTCGGAAACTTTGTTTCCACGCAGGAGTCTTTTGATTCACTCCTCGAGGGAATGGGCTGCTTTACAATCCAGAAGACGGTACAGGACGGCAATACGACAATTGAAATCACCGATCCAGAAGTCAGGCCGATGGTTATGCATTACAACAAAGATGCCGGTGTATTCAGCCCATATATGCTGTCTGATTACACAGAAGAGCTTGCCGCACAGCATGAAATGCGTACAGTTCTCGGAGACGATTCCTTTACCCTTGCAAACCTGCAGGCGCGTTTCAAAGAGATCATGTCCCTGAATGTAAAACCATCCACCAACACAGATCTTCTTGATGTTACTTTTAATTCAGACGGTGATATGGTCAATTCCAATGGTGAGTATGTAGATGATATCTGGTCTGTCAGCGCATCAGATGCGCAGAGTGACAGCTCTGACGGAGGTTCTGATGAAAGCTCAGACAGCTCTGATGAGTCGGACTACAGTGATGAGTCAGATTACTCTGATGACAGTTCGGACTATGACGACAGCTCTGATTATTACGATGACTCAGATTATTACGATGACTCAGATTATTACGATGACTCATCCGAGGAATAACGTCCGTACTACACCAGTCGCTTTCCACCCCTCACGGCGCGAAACCTACCATCCACAGTCATCAACCTACAGCTTATAAAAAACTCCGTCCATATATCCGGTCTCGGACGCTTGAAGGAATTTGTAGAAGTACTTAAAGAAAAAATAATACGTTGCCCCGAAAAATGATGCTGTCTGAGCGAAGCGAGTTCATCATTCTTCGGGGCGTTTTTAGTAGGATTTTTTCTTGTTAGTACTTCTGAATTCCTGATTTGTCCGTGACCGGATATATGGACGGAGTTTTAATATAACTGTAATTGATACTGTGAATGTTATTTCCGTAATAACAATTTCTTTGCATTCTCTTCGGTTACTGCAATCACTTCTTCCTCGCTGCACCCTTTAATCTGTGCAATTGCCTCTGCCACATACGGCAGATTCAGTGAGCTGTTACGCTTTCCGCGGTTTGGTTCCGGGCTCAGATATGGACTGTCTGTCTCAAGTACAAGCTGTTCAAGCGGTGCATACGCAACCACTTCTTTCAGTTTCTTCGCATTTTTAAATGTGACAACACCACCGATTCCCAGATACAGTCCCATGTCCAGATATTCTCTTGCCATTTCTTTTCCATAAGAAAAACAATGGATAATGCCGCCGTACATACCGCCTTTCATGCAATCCTTCACCAAATCCAGTGTATCTTTTGCCGCATCTCTGCTGTGGACCATAAATGGAAGCTTTTCTTCGCGCGCAATCTCCATCTGTGCCAGAAACATTTTCTTCTGGATTTCATGTTCATGTTCTTCTTTATGCCAGTAATAATCCAGCCCAATCTCTCCGATTGCCACAGCTTTTGGCAGACGGGACAGCTGACGTATTTCTTCCAGAGTTTCCTCCGTCATTTTTTCCGCATCATCCGGATGAATACCGAACGCGCCATAAACAAACGGATACTGTTCCATTAATTCTTCTGTATCTTTCAGGCTCTCGATCGACGCACATGCATTCACAATATACCCAATTCCATGTTCCTGCATCGATGCAAGCAAATTCTCTCTGTCTTGTGCAAAAGCCTCATCATCATAATGTGCATGTGTCTCAAAAATCACAGGTGTTTCCATCAGTCTTTACACTCCTCGATCACAAATTCATCGCCCTCACGGATGATTCCTCCGTGAAGTACTTTTGTAAAAACGCCTTCCCGCGGCATAATGCAATCACCCATTTTCTGGAAAATCGCACATCCATGATGGCATTCTTTCCCAATCTGTGTCATTTCCAGCACAACATCGTTGCATCGAAATCTTGTTCCGATCGGAAGTGAAGAAAAATCAAATCCCTGCACGACAAGATTTTCTCCGAATGCTCCATCCTCTACCTCTGCACCACGTGCACGGAATGCCTCAATCTTGTCATAAGCCAAAAGGCTGACCTGACGGTGCCATTTGCCGGCATGTGCATCATCTTTGATACCCCAGTCTTCTATAAATTCTGCTTCCTGCACCGGATGTTTCTGTGTTCCCTTTTTTTCACTGATGCAGACTGCGATTACTTTACCCATAGTCCAATTCTCCTTGCTTCAGAAATGCCCCGGCAATTTCCACTGTAAATACGCAGCATACCTGATATGGAGTACTTCTCCTCACATTACCGGATCCTGCCGAAGGCTATTCATATTTCTACTTGCGTGCACAGTCACGTGCTTCACCACTCAGGATTTCAAGCCCGTGCGCCAGTGCATCTATGATATATTCCAGACTTTCCCGTACTGCCTTCGGGCTGCCCGGAAGATTCACAATCAGTGTCTTTCCACGGATTCCTGCTGTCGCACGGCTCAGCATCGCACGTTTTGTAATCGTCATGCTGTATGCGCGGATCGCCTCCGGTATTCCCGGAACCTTACGTTCGATTACTTCTTCCGTTGCCTCCGGTGTGACATCTCTCTCAGAAAATCCGGTTCCGCCTGTCGTCAGGATCAGCTCCGCTTTTTCTGAATCTGCTATTTCCTGCAATTTTCCTGCAAGCATTACCTGATCGTCCGGAAGGATATCCATAGAAATCACTTCATATCCTTCTCTTTCCAGAATTTCTTTGATTGCAGGACCGCTTAAATCTTCCCGCTCACCTCTGTATCCAGAATCACTTGCTGTTATAATTGCTGCGCGTTTCATCATTATCCTCCTATCTGTGCCATACACAAACTCTCTGTATCATCTTCTTTTGCTTTTTCTCTGAAATGGTGTCCGTCCGGTTTTTCGGACAATGCCTCTTTTATGATTTCTTTTAATTCTTCATCTGTTCCGCCATTTCTCAACACTTCTCTCAAATCACGCCCCGCTGTATATTGCAGACATGTTTTCAGATATCCCTGTGAAGTCAAGCGGATACGGTTACACTCACTGCAAAATTTGTGGCTGATCGCGCTGATAAAACCGATTTTTCCCTGAAATCCTTTCACAATATAATACTTACACGGTCCATTTCCAAGAGGTTCTCCCTCATACGGAACTAATCTGCCAAATCTTTCTTCCAGAAGTGACACGATCTTTTCCTGTGACATTCCTGTAAAAGAACTTCCATAGCCAATCGGCATCATCTCTATAAAACGGACATGTACGGGATATTTGCAGGCAAATTCCGCAATCTCACACAGATTCTGCTCCTCTATTCCCAAAGGCACACAGTTGATCTTTAACTGCACGTTCGGATATTTCATTGCTTCTTTAATACCGGCAAGAGTATCATCAAGAAAATCTCTGCGTGTGATTTTCTGGAAACCATCCCTGTCAAGTGTATCCAGACTGATGTTCAGACTGTCAAGTCCTGCCTCTGCCAGTTCCTTCATCTGTTTTTTCAAAAGGATTCCATTCGTAGTCAGTGTCACTTTTTCGATACCCGGAATTGCTTTTATCTGATGGATCAGGCCCGGCATCCGGGTCCGTACCAGTGGTTCTCCACCGGTGATTTTGATCTTTTTGATTCCAAGCTCTGCCATCACCCGACATACTCGAATGATTTCCGGTTCCTGCAGAATATTTTCGCGCCCGGTCAGCCGTATGCCTTCCTCCGGCATACAATAAATGCAGCGTAAGTTACAGCGGTCTGTCACGGAAATCCTCAGATAGTCAATATTTCTTCCACAACGGTCTATCATGTTTCATCTTCAAAACGAAAATCTCCGCTTTTTCCTCCTGTTTTTTCTACCAGATGTATTTCTGACATTACCATATGCTTATCAATTGCTTTACACATGTCATAGATAGTCAGAAGTGTCACCTGAACTCCTGTCAGAGCCTCCATTTCCACACCGGTTTTTCCCTCTGTCTTAACGGTACAGAATACATGAATGCGGTTCTTTTCATGATCCAGTTCATAATCAATCGAACATTTCTGTATCGGAAGAGGATGACACATCGGAATCAGTTCGGAGGTTTTTTTGACACCCATGATGCCTGCCACCCGTGCCACACCGAGAACGTCACCTTTTTTGACATTTCCTTCTGTAACGCATGTCATGATCTCGGGGCCTACAGAAATATAACCTGTAGCCAATGCTGTCCGATAAGTGATACTTTTACCGGAAACATCCACCATCACTGCATTTCCTTCTTTATCAAAATGTGTAAGTCCGTTCGCCATGGCTTTTCCCTCCTGAAATATCTGCTGATTATTTTCACCACAGTCGTATCCTGTGTCTGACTGTCATTTATCATATCAATCACATACAGTATACCCGTAAAACATATGTCTCTGCAAGTACAATGCAAAAGCTTTTGGTTACAAAAATCCCCCATGCTCGCTGTCACGATACACAGGGGATTGCAGTTTCATTTGCAGTAAATGTCAAACTCTATCATACATTTAGCAGATTTCAGCACCTGCCGGCATTTCTTTTTCTGGTACCATCAGGGACAGGTTTCCATCCGCATCTTCGGCACAGAGGATCATTCCCTCACTGAGGATTCCTGCAAGTTTGGCAGGTTTCAGGTTTGTAACAACCATAACTTTCTTACCGACCATTTCTTCTGCACTGTAGTGAGCTTTGATGCCAGATACAATCTGACGTACCTGACTGCCGATCTTCACCTGAGAGCAGAGAAGTTTACGGGATTTTTTGACTTCTTCACAGGCAATGATCTCACCCACCTGGAACTGGAGTTTGCCAAAATCATCAAATGTGATCTCCGGTTTTGCTTCAATATCAATCACGTTTTCTTCTTTTGCTTCTTCAACCGGTTCTTCTTTTTTCGGATGAAGTTCTTCTACTTTTGCAAGTACTTCTTTGAGGTCAAGACGTGCAAACAGGATTTCCGGTTTTTCTGTAACTTTGTTTCCTGACGGATACAGTCCAAATGTCTTAAGGTCTTCAAGTGTACGTTTGTCTGCATTTAACTGAGCAAGGATACGCTCTGTTGTCTCCGGCATGAAAGATTCCAGAAGAGTTGCACCCATTGTAATTCCTTCAACCAGATTGTAAAGAACAGTTGCAAGACGGTCTTTCTTTGCTTCGTCTTTTGCAAGAGCCCATGGCATAGTCTCATCGATATATTTGTTGAGACGTTTGAACAGCGTGAAGACTTCTGTCATAGCATCTGCAACACGCAGTTTGTCCATTTTTTCTGCAACTTTGCCCGGAACTGCCAGTGCAAATGCTTTGAGATCTTCGTCAACCGGCTCCACAACACCTTTGTTTTCAACAACACCGCCAAAGTATTTGTTGGACATGGAGATGGTACGGTTTACAAGATTTCCGAGTGTATTTGCAAGTTCGGAATTCAGTCTTTCTACCATCAGTTCCCATGTGATAACACCATCGTTTTCGAATGGCATTTCATGAAGTACGAAATAACGTACAGCATCTACCCCGAAGAAATCTACGAGTTCATCTGCATAGATAACATTTCCTTTTGATTTACTCATCTTACCATCGCCCTGAAGCAGCCACGGATGTCCGAATACCTGTTTCGGAAGCGGCAGGTCAAGTGACATCAGGAAGATCGGCCAGTAAATAGTATGGAAACGAATAATGTCTTTACCGATCAGATGAAGGTCTGCCGGCCACAGTTTGTTGAACTGTTCGGAGCTTTCGCCGTCGCAGTCATATCCGATTCCTGTAATATAGTTTGTCAGAGCATCCAGCCATACATAAACAACATGTTTCGGATCGAAGTCTACCGGAATTCCCCATTTGAAGGATGTTCTGGATACACAGAGATCCTGAAGTCCCGGAAGAAGGAAGTTGTTCATCATCTCGTTTTTACGTGATTCCGGCTGAATGAAATCCGGATGTGTGTTGATATAGTCGATCAGACGATCTGCATATTTGCTCATTTTGAAGAAGTATGCTTCTTCTTTTGCAGGCACACACGGACGTCCGCAGTCCGGACATTTGCCATCTACAAGCTGTGATTCTGTAAAGAAAGATTCACATGGTGTACAGTACATTCCTTCGTAATGTCCTTTGTAGATATCTCCTTTTGCGTACATTTTCTTGAAAATTTTCTGAACCTGTTTTTCGTGATCAGCATCTGTGGTACGGATGAATTTGTCATAGGAAGTGTTCATCAGATCCCAGATTCTCTTGATCTCACCGGATACATTATCTACAAATTCCTTTGGTGTGATCCCTGCTTCTTCTGCTTTGAGCTCGATCTTCTGACCATGCTCGTCAGTTCCTGTCTGGAAAAATACGTCATATCCTTCCTGTCTCTTGTAACGTGCAATTGCGTCTGCCAGTACGATCTCGTAGGTGTTACCAATGTGCGGCTTACCGGATGTATAAGCAATCGCTGTTGTAATATAATACTTCTGCTTGTCCATTTTATAATTCCTCCTGATTAATATTCTTAAATATCCTCGCGAAACGTTTTTACATTATTGGAACATTACGAAGTAATTTCCTATAACGTAAAAAAAAGACCATCTTCCCTTCATATTGAGAAGACGAGTCCTGCCCGTGTTACCACTTCTGTTCGTTCCTGCCTCGCAGTCAGAAACCTTATCGGGTACGATTCCATCCTGACTTCCCGATCCAATCCGATCGTTCTGTCACTGTCCTGATACCCTTCCGCTATAACAGGCGGTCCTGTTGCAGTCTGAATGTAAATCTCATCTCGACTGCACCTCTCCCAAGCCATCTTCCATCTGCACCTGCACTTCCCTCTCAGCCACCGGAATGGAACGATTCTTTTTCATTCTGCGCTATTCTTCTGCTCATAGCATAGCAATTCTTCCATCGGGGAATTCTCTGTAATGTGGTCAGCAAATGTACTCTCTTGTTCTGTGAGTTTGCTTATATTCTACGGAATATATCATATTTCCGCTCTTTAAAAATAGTAGCATATTTGCAAATATTTGTAAACCTGGAATTTGGAAAAAGCCCTCTCTATCGGATTTTCGATAAAGAGAGCTTTCATCAGCAGAATATATTCTTTCCGCTTTTATCTTTTTATTCTTTTCAGTCCAGACCAGCTTCCGTATACCCTTTTTCCATTTACTATACGATATGCTCGTACAAGATAACTATAGCTGCGGCCTTTTGATACTTTTCTGTCTATGAGCGTTATTTTGTCTGTAGAGGCAATTCTGCTCCATTTTCCTCCGATGTAGCGGTATACTACATATCCGGATGCACCCGGAACTTTTCTCCAGCTTAACTGAATACCGGAAGATTTTCTTGCTACTCTTAACGTCGGCGCTGCCGGTAATGCTTTGCCACTGAATGCTCCGGAATATTCTCCGTAAACATATTTCCCGTTAACCACTCGATACGCTCTGATTCGATATGCATATCCACATCCTGTCTGAATTGGATACTTCTTGGAATTGCGCTGTGTGTAAGAAACTGCAGACGCTTTTACATTCGCGATTATCTGCCATTTTGATCCTTTTTTTCTTTCAATGATATATCCACTTGCATTTGCAGCTTTCTTCCATGTAATTCTGATCTGGTTATATCCGGCAGACGTAGCCTTCGCACTATTTACTTTTGCAGGTATCTTTATCGTTTCAGGCTTTTTGCCCGATTCTGGTTTTACACTTGGCTTCGGTTTCTCGCTTGGTTCCGGTTTCTCACTTGGCTCCGGTTTCTCACTCGGTTCTGGTTTCTCACTTGGCTCCGGTTTCTCGCTTGGTTCCGGTTTCTCGCTTGGTTCCGGTTTCTCGCTTGGTTCCGGTTTTACACTCGGCTCTGGTTTCTTATCTGGATCTGTTATTTCATATAATGTCAGGTTCGGTTTTTTTGTAATATCTTTCCACTGTCTTTCCGTTGCATCTTCAAAATTATCGGAAATTTTTCTTCCATCAACCGATTTCACTATCGTGCGATCAGCTATATTAACAGAAGAAACATATGCCTTTCCGGCAACGGAATCTTCTTTCGACATGATTGCAGAGCCGCCTTCCAGCCATGCACTGGATGTTTCGATTGATCCGGTTCCGCTGACACCATTGCCGCCATCGTCAAAAGAACCATTTCCACCAACTGCGATCAGCTTTCCATTACCCTTAACTGTTCCCTGATCCAGAATCAGTGCTGCACCACCTACGGATGTCGTGGCATTTCTTCCCCCGCCAAATACACCAAGGACACCATTGTCCGAGATTGTGAGTGTACCTCCGGATATTTTCATTGCAGGCTGTCCACTATAACTTTTCTGGGTGTTCGGGTCTTTGCCGGTAGCGGCCTCATCGCCTCTGATGTAAACCTCACCCTCCAAAGCCACATTTCCCTTAACAAGCACTACAGGCGCTGTATTATGACGCACCTCTGATCCATTCGCCAGAAAATTTGTATTGGAATAAATCAGCGAGTTCTCCAGAATTGCCCCGCCATTCAGGATCAACTGTCCATTAACAGAAGCACCTGTCAAAAAGCTTCCACCGTAGTTGTCATAATTTACAGAGATTCTTCCTCCATCCATTGCTTCGATCAGTCCGTGGACAGAAGAATCACGCAGGCAAAGTCTTCCGCCTTTCTGTACAATAATTCGTACACTGCTGAAAATTTTCATATTTACAAGTGTCAGATCACAGCCTGACGGAACAATCAATGTCTGTGTCGGGCTTTCTGATTCGGATACAGAATATCCCAGCTCGCCATATATCCCACTTGTATGGGAGCCATACCATGCTTTGATCTGTGCCGGTACTGTCACTGTCTCATTTGTACCGCCAAAATTTGCAATTGCCCATGGTTCCATATCATACATGTATTTGCCATCTGCAGTCTGCTGTGCATTGTCAAGTTTCAGACAGTCACTCAGTTTTTCTGTACGTGAATAAACCTTAAATACAAGCTCATTACTGGTTGCGGTTCTGCCATTCTGATCTGTTACTGTTACACTTACCGGATAAGAACCCGGTTGATCAGGAACACCGCTCAGTGACAGGGAGCTGTCATAAATCGAGTATACACCTGACATTCCACAGGATTCCGTGTCAATATTTACGCTTGTCTTTTTTGTATTTACCGTTACTGCTTCATGTAAAGGTTTCCAGTCATTTTTTTCCGGCGTTGTTCCGTCCGGAACCACTGCCGCTTCAACAATAACATTACTGTTTTTATTCGTAGAAACCGAAGTAGATGCTCCACTGATTGCATCATATTTCTGCTGACCGGTAAGTGCACTCTCAAAATATCCGTTTAATCTCACATATAATGTGTTCTGTCCATCAGATGGACCTTCTTTATCATTTCCACTGTTTGGATCATAAGGCTCCACTGCGAAATCACTTCCACTTCCCTTCACACAAAGAAGCAGATCCTGGTATGACGGATTTTTTATCGTAATGATATCTCCGATAGTCAGCATGCCGTCTCCACTGCCGTCAAAGACTGCCGAAGCATCTGAACTATCCATATAATATGCATTTCTTCTAAACAAACTGTATTTTGAAGATACTTTTTCCCATACATTTCCATTTACAAGGATCTGGCTGATTCCTCCTGCATATGCACCGTCAGAAAAAAGAAGTTTCTGATAATCGCTCCCAAAGCCTGACTCCAGTTTTGCTTCTGCGGTCGGTGCATCTTTTAACTGTTGGGATTCTGCAACTGCATCTTCAGAATCTCCGTCTGAAAACAGATCCACATCTGTCACACTGTCTACTTCGCTGTCCGATGCAGCTCTATCTTCCGTTACTGCATCTTCATCCTCAAAATCTTCCTCTGTTGAATCCTGAATTTCCATTTCTTCAGCATCTTCATTGCTGTCTTCCTGAACTGCCACTTCTACATCAGAAAAATCATCTGTCGCAAAAGCCGGCACCGCTGTAAATAAATTCACAGTCATCATTGCTGAAACCCAAAATGCAATATGTCTCTTCACGGTTCTCCCCCTCTTACTTTAGTTAGTTGTTCAAAACCTTGTTAAAGAATAACATTTCTTATAAATTCTGTCAATTGCATTATCGCTTCATTATGTATACAATCGGTCTCTTAGTGCACACTATCTACTGTCAGCGGATGCTATCCAATATGAGATTTGACTAGCTAATGTTCCAATTGACGAACATATATTCCGAGTTGTATGATTAATTCAATAATTAAAGTGTAAATTATCTGACGTTAACTCTTTTCTATCTTTCCTAAAGGAGGGACTTTTATGCAGGCTTTATCACAGACAAATGCAGGCGATACCTGTACGATCAAATGGATGTTTGGTGTTCCGGAGATTCTGGAAACGATGAGAAACATGGATATTAAAGAAGGCAGCACGATTCAGGTTATTCAGAAGTGCCAGGATTGGCTGATCATCGGGCGGAATGACCGGCGGCTGGCGGTTGGGAATGAAGTAGCGGACCGGATTCAGGTGTAGGGGAATGAGGATACAGGGATAATCGTAAAAAGTTCTGTGTAAGATACACAGCCGGATGAAGATATAGCCGCAACAACAGGCTTCGGATTCGGTAAGTTCTAAAATGTTTAATCACTGCTAAATACACAAATAAAAATTATGAACTCGCTGACGCTCAGACAGCATAATTTTTATTCGTAACGCATTGATCAAACATTAAGAACTTGCTCGAATCCTGTAGAGAGTTGTTGCGGCTATATCTCACCGGCTGTTTTTCATGTACAGAAATTTTTTACAATTCTCCCCGTTTTGAATCATTATGAATAGAAAGTCTCATACTTCTCTGATATGAAACAGGGCTATCACCTGCCCCGTGAAATAAAATCATCGTGAAGTATAAAAAATATACTATATCTATCTTTTGCATCTCCGATATAAGAAAATAAAAATGTCTGTATATTGAAATAACCATCCAGACTTTCTGCAGAAGTCTGAGAAGTACTTAGATATGATCTGACTGTGTTGCGAATAAAAATCGTACTGTTTGAGTGAAACGAGTTTGCGATTTTTATAAGCGTTTTTAACAGTCAGGAATATCTTTAGTACTTCCGGACGACGAAGCCTGTCTGAATGGTTATTTCACATATCACAGACATATAATATATTATAATATAAAAAACTGCCAATCATATATTTCTATACAATCGGCAGTTTTATTCCCTTATTTCATCTTAAATTCTATCGTTACTTTAAACAGATCCCCGTCGAGATACAGATTAAATGTCCCACCCTGCAGCTGCACAAGGTCTTTCGCGATGGACAATCCCAGACCGCTTCCTTCAGTATTTCTGGAAACATCCCCGCGGATAAAACGCTCCGTCAGTTCGTCCGCTGTGATATTCAGCGGCTGTGCGGAAATATTCTTGAGAGCGAGCTGTACATTCGGACGGTTCATATTCACGTCTACATAGACTCTTGTGTTTTCCATCGCATATTTAGATACATTTCCGAAAACATTTTCCAGAACCCTCCAGAGTCTGCGTCCATCCGCACAGATGATTGCCTCTTCCTCATCAAAATGAACTATCATCTGAAGCTTTCTTTCTTCAAATTTCTCTTCAAATTCTCCGATCACCTGATTGACCAGCTCCACAAAATTCAGTTCTGTCATTTCCAGTGTGATATTTCCGGTACTTGCCTTGGATGCCTCTACGACATCTTCTGTAAGAACCTTCAGTCTCTGTGCCTTATTTTCCAGAACTTCCAGATACCCCCTGATCTTGGGATCTTCCGGCTTTTCTCTCTTGAGAAGATCTATATAGTTGATGATCGATGTCAACGGTGTCTTGATATCATGTGAAACATTCGTGATCAATTCTGTCTTCATCCGCTCGTTCTTGAGGCTGTTTTCTACGGCTGCATCCAGTCCCTCCCCGATATGGTTAATATAATCCGCCACCATTTCCTGCTCACCGGAAAGCTTATCTGTCGGAATTTTGTATTGAAGATCCCCATCAATGATTTTTTTCAAACCACCAATGATCTGTTCTCGCCCCCATGCCTTTTTCAGCAGCCAGTAAAGTACTGCCACATCCAATACAAGCAAAAGCAACAGGGGAAGCATGGCACCAGCTCCAAATCCCAGCATAACAAGCAGCATCTGTGCAAATACAAAACATCCAAACCCGGCAGCTATCTTTATTCTGCTGATGGTATTTTTACTCATAAAAACCACCAGATTTCCGATAGCTTTGAAAATTTTTTTAATCATCCGCAACACATGTCTGAGAAGTGAATCTCTCCACAGTGATCTCGCTTTGATTCTGCGCACCAGACTGAGCCAGCCCGTCAGGAACCAGCCTCCTGTCCAAATGCCGATCATTCCAAAATCAATGGTTTTCCAGATCATCCGCACTTCTTCAGAATCCATTGCCTGAACCAGCACGGAAATTCCCATTAACCAGATTGCAACGATCATGCCTGCCGCAATCTCTGTATACCATCGGTCAAAGAAATTCAGATGTACTTTTTCATCTTCGTTATTTCGTCCTGCTGCAACTGTCAGAATCACAATTCCTACGAGTGCCAAAATAAATGCAGCCACAGAAACAACCATGATCGGCACCAGCCATGGTTCAAACTTCTCATAAGCCAGTTTTTCCTGCTTGATTCTGTCCAGCACAGGAAAATCTTTATCTACAGAAACAAAGTAAAGATAATTTTCTCCGGCAAGTCCTGTATTCTCAACCATACTCTGCCAGTAAGATACTGTCCAATCCGAAACATTAGTAAAACCAAGTATACAGTCCTGCATCTCCGGTGAAATGAGCATGAAAGGATCAGCACCAGATGTCAGCTTATCCAGCATTTTTTCATAATTTGCCGAAGTGACCCCATTTATATTACTGTACACTTTATCGGACTTTGTATCTACATACATATAGTTGATATTTGTCGCACCCTGCGTATATGTTTTCAGGATTTTCTCACCATATGATGCGTCACTGTATTCTACCAGTGCCTCATATAAATACTGATATGCTCTGCTGATGTTCCCTTTCCATTCTTTACTGTTATTTACAACATCAAGAATGCCGTCCGCTCCATCCGGCTTATATTCTTCCTTCAATGGAGCATCATTATTTCCGCTGGACTCATAATTATATATGTCTGTGTAAACAACATTGCCCTCTGCATCTGCAACGTATTCCACTCCGTCATTACGGATTCCTATACTGTTATCAGTGTATCCATAATAGATATATTCCTTACCCGAAAGCATGGACAATATATCTTTTGTATATTCTTCCTGTCCTTCCTCGCTTCCAAAGACAAACTTCAGTTCCCCTGTGATGATCTTGTCTGCAAAGTCATTATAATACATGTAGTAATCATTACCGTCCGGCTGACGGCAGATCAGAACATTTGCACTTTGATCCCAGGATGATTTTTTTGCCCAGTCATACAAATCCTTCGCTCTGTATGCAAGCCCGGACGTATTTTTGTGTGTCAGCTCCGTCCCCTGGTTCAGTTCAGCAAGATCGACCAGCTCATCATCCGATACCTGATCCAGAATATATCTGTTACTGATCGCATTGACAATCGTATGCGAAAGATTATAAACACTGTCTCTGAAACTCTGCGAATCCACGTAGCTTTTGCTGTCCAGAGGCCGGACCCCTTTATTCATGATCACTACGAATGCTCCGGCTCCCACGCAGGAAACCGTCACAAAAAATATCGTCAGCAGCACAAGAAGTCCCTTTATGCCACTCTTTTTATACCATCTTTTTTTCATTTATACCCCATTCCTTTCTATAATAAAACAGTCTTGGTAACAGGTAGAGAAGTTATGCAGGATATTTTCCACAACGAAAGGACGAATTTCAGATCTTTTCCACTTTATACCCAAGTCCCCACACTACTTTCAGATAGCGCGGCTCCTTCGGATTGATTTCAATTTTTTCTCTGATATGACGGATGTGAACCGCAACTGTGTTATCCGCTGCAATTGCTTCTTCCTCCCAGATGCTTTCATAAATCTGATTAGTAGAAAAAACGCGTCTCTGATTTTTTACCAGCAAAAGAAGTATTCGGTATTCGATCGGTGTCAGCTTTACGATTTCTCCATCAACTGTGACCTCTTTTCGGTCATCATCGATCATCAGCCCGCCGGTCTCATAAATGTTGCCTCTTTTTTCTGCTGCTGCCCCAAGCTGGGTGTATCTGCGAAGCTGGGATTTCACTCGTGCCACCAGTTCCAGCGGATTAAACGGTTTCGTCACATAATCATCTGCTCCTACATTTAACCCGAGGATTTTGTCCGCATCCTCTGATTTTGCCGATAAAATAATGATCGGAAGCGCATTTTTTTCGCGAATCTTCAATGTCGCCCGAATACCATCCAGCTTCGGCATCATTACATCGATGATCAGAAGATCTACCGGATTGTTCTTAAGCACCCGGATTGCCTGCTCACCGTCATATGCCTTCAGAATATGATGTCCCTCCTGTGTCAGATAAATTTCTATTGCCTCAACGATGTCCTTATCATCATCACATACCAGTATCTCTGCCATTGTCCCCTGCCTCCTGTTTGTTATGGTCTTACTATAGCTGTCAAGAATTAATATCTATGGGGTAAAATCTTAAGATTCTCTTATCTTTTCAACCTTATCCATTGTATCAGAAAACGACCTTTATTTATATCTGAAAAAAAGAAAAACATTTGTTAAAATTCTTATTGACAAAACAATCTCATTATGCTAAATTATAGTCACAGCAAGAAATTAGTAACAATTACTATTATTAAATAAGACTAACTTAAAAAGAAAAGGAGATCAAGATTATGGCTAAATGGGTATGTAATGTATGTGGTTATGTTTACGAAGGTGACGCTGCTCCGGAAGTCTGTCCGGTATGTAAAGCTCCTGCTTCCAAATTTACAAAACAGGACGCTGAGATGACATGGGCTGCTGAGCACGTTGTTGGTGTTGCTCAGGGTGTCAGCGAAGACATTATCGAAGACCTCAGAGCAAACTTCCAGGGTGAATGCTCCGAAGTTGGTATGTACCTTGCAATGGCAAGAGTTGCTCACAGAGAAGGCTATCCGGAAATCGGTCTCTACTATGAGAAAGCTGCTTATGAAGAAGCTGAGCATGCTGCAAAATTCGCTGAACTTCTCGGTGAAGTTGTTACTGACAGCACCAGGAAAAATCTTGAGATGCGTGTAGAAGCTGAGAACGGTGCTACTGCTGGTAAATTCGACCTTGCAAAACGTGCAAAAGCTGCTGACCTTGATGCAATCCATGACACTGTACATGAGATGGCTAAAGACGAAGCAAGACACGGCAAAGCATTCGCCGGTCTGCTTAAAAGATACTTTGGTTAAGCTACAAGCCACGCAGCGAATTCCGAATGATACATGGCTTATGTAAAATATTAAATCATAGAAAGGAAACGATATATGGCTACATTGAAATACAGTCGCCAGCGAGAATCCATTAAGGAGTTTCTCATGACACGTAAGGATCACCCCACTGCAGATGTGGTATATGAAAATGTAAAAAAAATATACCCCAACATCAGTCTGGGAACCGTATATC
The DNA here is from genome assembly GCF_900120195.1 of Blautia sp. Marseille-P3087. Lineage (GTDB taxonomy): Bacteria > Bacillota > Clostridia > Lachnospirales > Lachnospiraceae > Blautia_A. The sequence goes on along the minus strand of NZ_LT635539.1, from coordinate 2,476,189 downwards.
GCAACCTTTCCCTGTTATCCGATCTTGGAGAAATCCAGAAATTATCCAGTTTTGGCGGCGCCGATCATTTTGACGGCTGTGTCATCCCGCATTGTCATTTCATGTGTACCGAATGCAAGCGGGTTCTGGATCTGGAAACAGAGGATATGAACGAACTTGCACCAAAGGCTGTTAAGAACTTCGGTGGTAAGATTGCCTCATGTGATATACGTTTTTTCGGGCTCTGCGAAGACTGTCTGAAGAATACAGAAGTATAATAAAGGAAATAATAGAATTTATTGAAAATAAAGGAGATTAAGATTATGGCTAAATGGGTATGTAATGTATGTGGTTATGTTTACGAAGGTGACGCTGCTCCGGAAGTTTGTCCGGTATGTAAAGCTCCTGCTTCCAAATTTACAAAACAGGATGCTGAAATGACATGGGCTGCTGAGCACGTTGTCGGTGTTGCTCAGGGTGTCAGCGAAGACATCGTTGCAGACCTCAGAGCAAACTTCCAGGGTGAATGCTCCGAAGTTGGTATGTACCTCGCTATGGCAAGAGTTGCTCACAGAGAAGGCTATCCGGAAATCGGTCTTTACTATGAGAAAGCTGCTTATGAAGAAGCTGAACATGCTGCAAAATTTGCTGAACTTCTCGGCGAAGTTGTTACTGACAGCACAAAGAAAAACCTTGAAATGCGTGTAGAAGCTGAGAACGGTGCTACTGCAGGTAAATTCGACCTTGCAAAACGTGCAAAAGCAGCTGACCTTGATGCAATCCATGACACTGTTCATGAAATGGCAAAAGATGAAGCAAGACACGGAAAAGCATTCGCTGGTCTGCTTAAGAGATACTTCGGCTAATCTACAAAGTACACAGAATATAATAAGGCTCCCCGGGTTCGCATACTTGAACTCGGTGGAGCCTTTCCTAAATTAGATGACTTATCTCAAAGTAAGTGCAACTGTAGTCATTCAGACGCTAAAAAACGGATGACCTGAACATAATCAATCCTAAAACAAGTCCATAGCAAACTCTTGTTTATTTTCCTGTAATCTAGTACATCGTTTCATACTCTCAACAATGTACTAGTTTTCTTTAAAATCATATAATGGCATATCGTTCTCATCATATAAAACAATCATCATGACCGGTCTTACATCCCCTGATTTATTTTCAAAGCATAATAAATAGTACCCATCACGCTCCAGAGATTTAACAGTATATATTTTTTCCTGATTCCCGGATGTAATTGTTCTGATCAGTTTCCCATCTTCAATTCTCCAGGTTCCATCAATCTCCGGCCAGTTTGGATTTATATCTTCACGTGTGCGATAACTGTCATCTGCCGCGTATCTTCCAAGATGTCTGGTGTTACCTTCTGCGTCATATTCATAGAGATCACCGGCACCAGTTGTTCCACCCACTGCCAGATTCACCTTATAATATCGAAATCTGCAGGGAAAAACAGCAGACAGTTCCTCTTCCGTCAGATCCTTAAATTCGTCCATATGCTTCATGCAGTAGTCATATCCACTTTTATAATCATTATCCGCATCTGTATGATCAACATATGCCGCAATAAAATCATCTTTGGATTTTATTGTGCCCTCTTCCTGCGATGTATCTTCCTGCGCCGCATCTTTCTGTACTGCCTCTTCCTGGACTGTATCTGTATCCTGATCTTCTTCTCTCTGATCTTCTTCCTTCAGATTAAATCCCAGATCTTTCATCGTAATATCAGTATTATTTTCCAGATAATACTGAAAAGAATTAAAAGTTGCTGCCACAGTTGATGTTATACTTTCCGCACTGCTTCCCTCAGTTAAAGTAACCGTCTGCCATATTTCATTTTCGGGATCACTGAGTACTTCCATTTTTTCATTATCGACTGTCAGCATCGCATCTTTCTGGTAAGATGCGATTGATGTCTGGCCTGATATCGTTCCCCTTCCATCATACTGTTCATCAGCGGTCTTCCAGATATTATACTGTTCAAAATAGTATGTATATTCCATTGTCCCTTCTCCATTTGCATTATATACAAAATGAAGAATGATATCTATATACAATCCTTCTTTTGTCAGAACGCTCTCAACCCAGAACTGGTCATCATCTGAATCTGTGATGTATATTTTGTCATCAGCAGACAGATCCGAACCAGACTGATCTACCAGTATATCCATGGACACGCCTGTGTATTTATGACTATTTCCTCTCATCTCAAAATCACTTGAAGTTCCATTTTCCCGAACATACTCACAAAGCTTTTTAGCCGGATGTAACTTATATTGCACTTCCTTATATTTTTCTTTACTATCCTCATAATCTCCCAGTTCTTCATATAAGGCAAGTGCTTCTTCATATTCGCCTGATTTTTCATATTTGACAGCTTTCTGATATTCCGCATAGATAATCTGTTCTTTACTGTCTTTGTATCCGTTCAGGCTCTCAAGAAGTGCAATAGAATCATCGTATTTTTCATCTTCCAAAAGAGCCAGCCCCTGATTATAAAGCTTCTTCTTATTCAGATTATCCTTAATGACCACTCCCACTGCTGCCACAGCTACTGCTGCTGCCACACCGACCACGATCATCTTTATCTTCTTCTGTTTCTTTTTCGCTTCAACCGCTGCTTCTGCCTGTTTACGTTCTCTCTCTTTTCGCTCATCTTCCAGTCGCGCATCGCATTCCTTCTTCAGAGCATCCACATCAAGTTCTTCAAGTTTTTTGCGATCTATATGACAGCTACAGCAACTGAGTTCACTCTCATGATTGATCGCTCCACAGGTACAGAACCATAAATCCCTATCCTGTTTCAACAGGTACTTACTGTTTTTCCCATACTTTATCCTGTACTGCCTGGCCAGCTCTCCATTTGCGATTTTTTTCTCTATCGGATCCGGTTTTTCCAGTGGCTCCCATATTTCATTTCCCGCCCATACAGTATTATCATCAAATGCAGCCTCCGTCACTTTAACAGAATATGAACGAGTCTGTTCATTTGGAACAATTATCGGAACCTGCTGACCCAAAAATTCATTTCTTTTTACATTCAGATCCAGATACTGATATTCTGTTTCTTCGCCCAGAGTTCTTCCTACCGTATCTATAGATGTAATCTTAACAGTTACTGCCTTTATTGTTTTACTGCAGATATTCTGAATCTTCAACTGTACGATTATATTGCCATTTCGATTGTCTTTAAGTAAAGCTCCGGCTGCAACTACAACAGGAGCTCCCATAGTATACAATCTTTCCGGCAGAGAATATAATCTTGCGTATGTCTCTCCCATTTTTCCACCTCATGTTTCATGATAATTGAATAATCTCATATTTTTTGCGTTCTTATCGATACTTTGTCATCGTATCAGATTTCCGGGAGCGAATCATCGCTACTTCCACTGTGTCCTGTCTGAAGCAGCTCGCGATTCTTCAGATCCGGCAGTGCAATTACCAGAAGCATTCCTACAATCCATAAGAAGAATGTTATCCAAAAATATCTTTTCTCATAATGGCCTTTCAATTCTGCAATCCTCTGAAATTCTCTGGCAATAAAATACTGAATAATCAGCGCCACAATAATTCCTATAAACCATCCCCAAAGCCAGCTTTCCATTTTATTTATCTCCTTTCTGTTTCTATTTCATGTTATTTAGATTTTAGTCATTTTACTTCACAGTTACCTTGCAGGTCATTTTCTTTGAACCACTCTTGACAGTGATCGTTGCTGTTCCTTTACGCAGTCCCTTTACCACACCGCCGGATGTTACTGTTGCAATTTTTCCGTTGGATGATGCGTAAATAATTCTTTCATCAGTATTCTTTGGTGCTGCCACGGCTCTGATCTGGAAAGTCTTTCCTCGGGAAACCGTCTTCGATGCCGGTATTCCTGAAAGTTTCGTTGTTCTTATTGCATTAACTTTCACTGTCACAACTGCCCGTTTACTTCCGGATCTTACAGTGATCCTTGCTGTTCCCGGTCTGATTGCTCTGACCACACCCTGCGAGCTGACTTTAACAATATTTCTGTTTGAAGATGAATATGTAACTCTTTCTCTGCTGGTTACCGGAGTAACGACAACTGAAGGTGACAGTTTCACTGGTGTTGCTTTAGTCATTGTCAGATTTCTGACCGTTACCGCCACTCTCTCAGTTCTTACTGTTTCTCTCTGTACAGTCACTCTGAAAGCAGCTTTCTTTTTGCTTGCAAGAATAACTGTCACGGTAGCATTTCCTGTTCTCCTGCCTGCCGTCAGTTTGAAGGTTCCATTGCGCTTTACAGATGATACTTTCACAATGTTTGTGTTAGTGGAAGTCACTTTTGTCACATAATCTCCGGCCGCAAACCCACCTGCTCTGAACGCAGTTGCAGACTGACCTGTCTGCATTTTCAGTGAAGAAGCAGTCAGAGAAATCTTTGGAGTCAGTTTTGCTATAGTTTTCTGTTTCGTAATCACAGTACCACAGACTTTACAGTGTTTTCCCTCCGTTTTTCCTGCTTTAAATACAGTCGCTTTGATTGCATTATCTTTTACTATTGTATGAGATTTCGCCGGAATCTTTTCTGTTTTTGTGGCATCGCATCCGGTACATTTATAAAACTTACTTCCTGCGGTTTTACATGTAGCCTCTTCCAGAACAATTCCTGCATTCCATGTATGGCTGTGCTGCCTGTCAGTTGGATCAATATAATAATTCTTTCTGGCGATCTGCTCCCAGTCACCATCTTCATTTCTCCACAGAGCAGTCAGGGCAATCCAGGTAGAATCCCCTGTCTTTCTGGTCATAAACGGGAGTTCCTGTCCTTCAACATCTTTCAGATCCCATGTCCAGCTGTCATAATCACGTTCTTCACCAGTTTCATCATCCCACCATGAAGCAACTACAATTCTGATATCATCACTGTCTACATCAACTGGTTCTCCCTGTCCATTGATATACCGGACAAGTTTTACCCCAAATCTGGCAACATTAACTGTCTCACCAACCGCCGGATTGATCATATTCCCAGATCCATCATCCAGGATTGACGGCGTCAGTACAAACTCACTGACTTCAAACCATATATCTTTGCGGAATGCTTCTTTATAATCTCCATTCTGATCCGGTACCTGTACAGAAACATAACAGTAGGCGTCTCCTGTAGCATCGCCAGACTCTGCCAGAAGAGTTTTGCCATCTGCTGCAACAGTAACCTTCGCCACTTCTGGCTGTTCCACAATTTCCAGTCTGTAATCTGTCACAGGATTCAGACCACCGGTCTTATCCCGCAGATTCGTTTCGATTGTCAGCTTACTGTTTGGCAACATTGCACCATTGCCTGTTGTGTCCACATAATGGATACTCAACTCGTACGGACTTCTTGATTCACTGTCATCATTATGATCGCCATCACCACCGTTGTCGCCATCATCACCGTCGCCGTTATTGCCTGGCAGCTCCTCAAAAGAATAGTTGCGGCCAGCGACTTCCTTCCATTCACCAGTGTCATCTTTTATCCTGGCAACCAGCCTGATCCATGTAGAATCTCCGGTTGTTCTGGTCAGAACAGGAAGCTCCGCTTCTTCATCCTCACAGCTCCATCCACCTTCTTCATCATACCCATCAAGCACGATTTTGCAGTCCTGTACTGTTTCCTGCTTATCATTCTCATCATAATAGACAAGTGATGGTTTCAGATCTTTGGCAATATCCAACTGCTGTCCTTCTGCAAGATTACTGATTTCTTCCGGAACATTTTCCGGAAAAATAACATACCTGTTAATATCAAAGTGAAGCCTTTCTGTGCATACCACTTTTCCATCTATCAAAACATTTACAGGAAAATCAACCGGTCCTGTCTTATTATGAGCATTCACTATGATCTCTTTTCCGTCTATTTCATAGTCTGCCATATCCTTATACTCTGTATCCACCGGCGGGAGTTCCAGCGTGTAATCATCCGAGGTCTCCTCCCAGTTCTCACCATCTACAGATTCAGAAAGATATATATGGATTCTGATTGTACCATTTGGAAGCACGGATTGGGTTCCACCATCACCCTGAAACATTGTGCCAATCACATATTGTTTTTCTGCTGCATCAGCACTGAATGTACTCAGTCCTTCCGAAGAATCGCCAAATACTTCTATACCATCTGTGTACTCTGAAATCTCTTCCTCTGTTACCGGCACAGTCTCATCCTGTGTCTCGTCTGCTTCTTCCTGAATGCTTACTTCTTCCCCGGAAGCAGTTTCTTCATCTACTGTTGTCTCTGCATCACTGTCATCCTGAAATACTTCCTCCTGACCGGCATCAATTTCCAGTTCTTCTGCTGCCACCGGCACAGTCATTCCCACACTCTGCGTAAGAGTAAGCGCCATAGCCAGAAACATTGCAATCTTCTTTTTTCTCATGTAAATCCCCCGTTTCTTTTTCCTATACATTCCATATAAGACATATAGATTGAGTGTAGCATAAGTTCCAATGAAAACCCATTATCTCACAGCATATGATTTTGGATATCTTTTTCAGCACTTTCACGCATATTTATCCGGCACAAAACGAAGCAATTTTCTGTAACGCAAAAAGACTCCTGCAAAATATATTGCAGAAGCCTTAAGCTCTTTCTTAGTTTATTCAAATGTCGCCTTTGCCGTATCAATCGTATGACCTGCTTTGTTTTCAATGTCTGTATCATTTCCGTAAAATGTACTTCCGGCAAAATCAATCACTTCATTACCCGGCAGATTGTCAATGCAGACAGCCGTTCCATTTCCGGTAAATGTATTATTCAGATAATTCGGCGAACTACCGTACGACATAGTGGTATCGAACTTCAGGCCGATTTTGTTATCTGTGAAAGTGCTGTCCGTCGTATTAACCCAGCCTCCACTATGTGAGTAAACTGCTATATCCCAGCCTTCAAAACTACACTCTGAAGCACTTGCAAAGCAGTATGCATCCAGTCCGGTTCCGGAACTTCCTTCAAAACGGATTCCTGATATATCGGCATAATTTCCGTTGAGCCCTTTCAGACTGACTGTTCCGGTAAAGGTGGTCTCCGCATCTCCGTTGGTGCATCCATGAATTCCCCAGGTGTGATCACCAAAAGTAATATCTCCATCATATGTCACCGCCGGAAGGTACAGATATACCGGTGTATCAGAAGATACTTCTTTATCAATAGAATCCAGAAGTTCCTGAAGCTCCTCTGTAGTTTCCATCGGTGTGTCCTCTGCATGATAAGTTACTGCAGGCAGTTTTTCAATAGTAAGACGCGTGCTTAAAGAAATTGTATCACCATTTTTCATTTTCACCGTCCATACAATGTCATTTGTACCACTTTCAGATGTAAAATAAATATCTGAGGTGTATGCTGCATCCGGAAAACTTTCATTATACATCGGCTCTATATATTCCATTTTCCGTGAGCCGTCAGCCGGCTTTGTATCTACTCTGCAGGATTCCACTTCTTTCGAAAACTCTTCCCATGCCAGTTTTCCCGTATCCTGATTGAGAACATACAGCTGACACGGCAGAGCACTGTCCTGACCTTCCGCCAGTGTATCTGTACGTTCTCCCTGTGCATGCCCCGTCACACCGTCACCCTCCGAAAAGGTCAGCAGGACTTTATAAGTTTTATCCTTGTCCACATAATCAATCTGTGCGCCACCTTCATATACCTTCGGTCTGTGGTACATTGATACCGCCACCCCGATGATTCCTATGAAAATCAATATTCCCAGAACTGTCAGGGTTGCCCGCTTCCATCGTCTTGGAGTTTTTATCTCCTGTTTTTCCGTCTGAACTGCAGTACAGTGCGGACAGAATGACGCATCATCCGGAAGCGCATGTCCACATTTTATACATTTTTTGCTCATTATTTCCCCCTTATCGTTTATAGTGCCTCCATTAAATGAAGAATATTTTTGTATCTTTTTTCCGGATTCACCATTGTACAGCGCTGTACGATCCTGCCCATCCGTCCACTCGCCAGTTTCCTCGATGGATGTTCTCCGGTCAGCATAATATTCAGTAAGACACCAAGCGCATAAATATCCGCACGTCCGTCTGACTGCGAAAGCCCATACTGCTCCGGTGCCGCAAATCCGGTCGTCCCCAGAATCTGCGTATCTTCCTGATTAGCATTTTTGTATATTCTGGATGCGTCAAAATCAATCAGCACAGCTTCTTTGCCACGTATCATAACATTATCCGGTTTTACATCCCGGTGCACCACCCCCATAGAATGAAGCACCCATAATGCTGAACACAACTGACGACACATCTTTTTTGCCTGCGCAGTTGACACAAGTCCTCCCTGCAAAATTTCACTGAGCGTATCTCCCTGCACATGCTCTTCCAGAAGCACTGTCCTGCCATCTTTTTCCCCGACTTCCATGATCTTTGGCAGATTCGGACACGAAACGGAAAGAAGCTTCCGGTAAACTTCGCTGCTTCCATAAAAATGCCTGAAAATATAACGGGTGCCGCTGTCTCTGTGTCGTACAAGCAAGACTTCGCCCCGTTCGCTTTTTTTGATCAGCGTGATCGTATCATATTCACTACGAACTGCATCTAAAAGACTGTCATAAATATCCATATCCTCATCCCTATCACTATGCGACCTGCATATTGTTTTTCAGACCCATTTATAGTATATTTTTATTTGAATGCACTATTTAGAATATTATAACTTATTAACAATTATTCAGCAACTATATATACTACAACGTATTTTGACATGTATTTTTCAAAATACAGAAATATATTAAAATAATTATTGTAAAGGCGCGAAATATGGAGAAAAAAAACACAGATGGTTTACAACAAGAACTTATGGATTCACCGGACTTAGAGCAGTTCCTGTCACAAAATCAGGAACAATTTGTAAATAAAAGTGTATCTGAATTATTAAATCATCTGTTTGAAAAAAAGTATATTTCCAAAGCCGCTCTCGCCAAACAATCCGGTATGAGCGAGATCTACCTGCACCAGATTTTTGCCGGCCGCCGAAATCCTTCCAGAAATCGTCTTCTGTGTTTGTGTTATGGGCTGGAAGCAAGTGTTGAAGAAACACAGGAACTGTTGAAACTCTGCGGAATGGCTCAGCTTTATCCGAAATTAAAGCGAGATGCCATTATATATTATGGATTGCTGCACGGACTCAACCTGTTTGAGATCAATGACAAGCTTTTTGATGAAAATGAAGAGACCCTGTTCTGACAGGCAAAAATAAAAGCGATGGTTTCTGATATGATACCATCGCTTTTATCTGTTATATTACTTTAACAACCAGGAGCCTTTTTCCGGAAGTTTCTGTTTATAAACACGGGTAAATTTGAATCTGTTATAGTTTACACCATAATATTCATTTACTCCCCATCTTTTTGCACCAAAGACATCATAAACACGCCCGTTTATTTCTGTCCATGTGTGATAATCATCTTCTCTTGTCCCTGCAGAACATAAATAAACATTTCTGTATCCTATAACCTTTGCCATGTAGGCCATCGCACACGCAAATGGAACACAGTTTCCGATTTTGCGTTCAAAAATCTGATTGGCATTTGCTGCATACCAGACATCTCCGCCATAGCCAAGGCTTCCGCGGGTTCCATATGAATTTCTGCGTACCCACAAAAAGCAGGTTTTTAACTTTTGTTCCTGAGTCATTTTGTTGTTGGTAATCTGCGCTACAATTTTCCGCGCATTCTGATATGCACGAAGCTCGGTCGCCTGATCCTTACCTAATCTTTTTCCATTTGGAGCATAATACTGGGATCCTTTTTTGAGTCCCAAAACACGGCCATTATCTTCTATATAATATCTGACTCCACGAACAGTTGTATCTTTTTTCATCAGGATTCCGTTTGCATTAAAATAATAATAATTTCTTCCGATTCTCCTGCAGCCTTTGAAATACCTTCCGGATCTATAGTATCTGACCTGTCCACGCTGTACCTTAACCCAGCCTGACAGTTTCTTCTTAACTGTAGTGTTTGATGTTTTCACATTGGCTGCACTTACTGTTTCAGTCATTACTGGACATACCGCCAGTGTCATACACATCAGTATAATAAATATTTTCTTTAGCCTTCCTGTTACTTTACTTTTCATTTTATTTCTCTCCTTTTTGAGCTTCTTATGTTTACTGTCATTACGTACTTCATCCTGCAATTTAGTAAGGTACTCAGAAAATGCAACATTATCATCTCCATAGGTCATCTGCAGGTCATATTCCAGCGGAATCCATATTTCAATATCGGACTCATTATACCATCTTTAGCCAGATTAGGAAAGCCTTATCCGCATATAAACCTCATGATAATATTTTTTATATGAAGTTGCATAAAATCTTCTGAAGCCTCTTCGCTGCGCCCAGTATGTATCATATACAAGTCCATTGATTTCCACCCATCCATGGGAGCCTTCCCATTGTCTCGGTCCATTTGTGCAGATATAAACATTTCTGACTCCACAGGCCTTCGCAAGGTAAGCAAAAGCACCTGCACTTGATAAACAGTTTCCTGATTTTCTTTCAAAAATATCATTGGCAAACGTTGCATACCAGGATTTCCCGCCCTGTGCAAAGAGTCTCCAGTCGGCGCGCGGAAATGGCATTACCCAGCGAAAACATGCTCTCAGTTTCTGCTCCTGCGTCATTTTTTTGTTGGTAATTCTCGATACAACTTTTCTTGCATTCTGATATGCCGTAAATTGCTGTTCCCTGTCACCGCTTAAGCGTCTTCCATTAGAGTTATAATAATTTCTTCCTCTTTTCCAGCCCTCTACAATTCCCTTTTCATTTATGTAATAAAGTACTCTTCTGTATGTCACATTATTCGTTTTCATGACACCTGTTTTGACATCAAAAAAGTACCTGCGATTTGCTATTTTTTGCAATCCTTTAAGACACTTACCATTGCGAAAATATCTTTTCTGCCCGTTTTTTAAAGTATACCATCCTCTTTGAGGCGTTTTTACTGTTTTATTCACTGTTGTCCGGGCTTGCTGCTTCACAGTGGAAGTTGTCCCGGAAGCTGCCAAAGCACTTTCTGCTGGCGCGGCTGCCGTTATAAGCATTGCGCAGGCCAGTAAGACTGCTAATTTTCTTTTCATTTTATTTCCCCCTCATTTAATGCCTGTGCTGCTGCACCAAGTCTGTTATATACTGTAAGCGCATCGTTGATATGTGGAATTCCTGTTCCGGAGGCTCCACCCGTAACCAGAATATATTCTGTACCGTCAATTTCAGCAAAGCTTGCAAGACAGTGCCCCGCTTCTCCGGTATATCCTGTTTTGCCGCCCATAATCTGTCCATCTGTCACAACTGTATCAGACAGGTTCTTGAACATTGTGCTGTAGAATGTAATTCCGTCCGGATGAATATTGGTTGCCGGTGTGGAATGATACGGACTTTCTATGATTTTCCGGAATGTATCATTTCTCAGTGCATATTTTAAAAGTACTGCAATATCTTTCGCTGTACTGTAATGATTTGCATCATGGAGTCCGGTCGTATCGCAGAAATTCGTTCCACTCATACCAAGTTTGGCAGCTTTTTCATTCATTAATGCCACAAAATCTGCTTCAGATCCTGAAATTGTATCTGCAAGTGCAATACAACATTCTGCACCGGAAGGAAGCATCACTCCATAAAGCAGATCTATTGCACGGACAGTCTCGCCCGGCTGAAATCCGGCCTGTGTTGCATCCTGCTCATACAGCCCCTCAAACATCTCATTTGTCAGTGTAATCTCCTGATCCAGATCTTTGAGGTTTTCGATTGCAACAATTGTTGTCATGATCTTTGTCATGGATGCCGGATACATCTGCTGATCTCCGTTGATTTCTCCGATCACCCTGCCTCCGCGAACCTGCATCAGTACCGCATACGGACTGTTGATACCACTGATATCGAGTTCTTTAACAACCGGCTTACGCATCTGCTCAATCCATTCAACCAGCTGCGTCCCCATACCATAATTCCATCCGACGACCAATACAAGTATAAGTACCACGATCATTTCCATCGCAATACAGAAAATCATTCTGCCTTTATTTTGTTTTCTCTGTTTTCGTGACTTCACCTTCGCAGACCGCCGTCTGTTACCTCTGTCGGAAGTCCGCCTTCTTTTTCTATCCGTCATGATGTTCCTTCTTTTTCGCAAAATATATCAGACGTTTTCTTTATTTTAGTTCGATGACCAGGAATATTTTTCCGGAAGTTTTTGTCTGAGGGCACATTGATAATCAAATTTATTATATCTTATACCGTAATATTTATTTACGTTTCGTCTTTTTGCAAAATAGGAATCATATACAATTCCATTTATTTCTGTCCATGTATGCAGGTTTTCCGCTTTCGTTCCTCTTGAACACACATAAACATTCCTGTAACCTATAACCTTCGCCATGTAGGCCAGTGCACACGCGTACGGAACACAATTGCCTCTTCTGCGCTCAAAAATTTCATTGGCATTCGCTGCATACCAGCAGTCTCCACCATAGTCAAGCCGTCCTCGCTCTCCATATCCGTTCCGCACCATCCACATAAAACATTTTTTTAATTTTTGTGACTGGCTCATTTTGCTGTTTGTAATCTTATTTACAATTTTTCGTGCGTTCTGATATGCCCGGAGTTCGGTTGCCTGATTTCTGTTGAGCCTTTTACCATTTGGAGCATAATATTGAGATCCTTTTTTGCGCCCCAGAACACGTCCATTACTTTCTATATAATATGTGACTCCACGAACGGTAGTATCTTTTTTGAGTAAAATTCCCCTGGAATCAAAATAGTAATAATAATTTCCTATTCTCTTACAGCCTTTATAATACGTTCCGGCTCTATAGTATCTGACCTGTCCACGCTGTACCGTAACCCATCCTGACAGTCTTTTTTTAGCTGTGGTGTTAGATTTTGAGGTATTAGCTGCACTTACTGTTTCAGTCATTACAGGACATACCGCGAGCATTGCACACATCAGTATAATAAATATCCTGTTCAGTCTCCCCTTTACTTTCCCTTTCATTTTATGGACCTCCATTCAGCTCTTCCATTTGATTCAGCTAGACTTCTGCCTTAAGTTTCTGGTCCTATTCTAACACATAAAAACTTAATCCTGTAGTATATTTTATATTAATTTTTAAACATATGATTTCTTTTGCGTGGACGACAAAAAAGACACCCTTAAAAGGATGTCTTTTCTACATTTATTTAGGCTAACTTAGCCGGATTAACCTTTACTCCAGGTCCCATAGTAGGAGTCAGAACAACACTTCTTAAGTACTGTCCTTTCAGAGTACTCGGTCTTGCTTTAACGATAGCCTCAATCAGCGTCTGGAAGTTGTCGCTTAACTGTTCCTCAGTAAAGGAAGCTTTACCGATCGGAACATGAATGATATTGGTTTTATCAAGACGGTATTCAATCTTACCTGCTTTGATATCGTTAACCGCTTTTGTAACGTCCATAGTTACAGTACCAGCTTTCGGGTTTGGCATGAGACCTTTTGGTCCAAGTACACGACCAAGACGTCCAACAACACCCATCATATCCGGTGTAGCAACAACAACGTCGAAATCAAGCCATCCTTCATTCTGGATTCTCGGAATGAGGTCTTCAGCTCCTACATAGTCAGCGCCAGCTGCTTTTGCTTCTTCTGCTTTTGCATCTTTTGCGAATACAAGAACGCGAACCTTTTTACCAGTTCCATGAGGCAGAACTACTGCACCACGGATCTGCTGATCTGCGTGACGTCCATCGCAGCCTGTACGGATGTGAACTTCGATAGTTTCGTCAAATTTAGCAACTGCGGATTTCTTTACAAGGCTGATAGCCTCAGCGGTATCATATAATGTTGCGCGGTCTACTGCTTTTGCAGCTTCCACGTATTTCTTTCCTCGTTTCATTTCCTATAACCTCCTGTGGTAATTGCGGGAACTTCCCTCCCACTTCATTTGATTTTTTCTCAGTCTACGACTTCGATTCCCATGCTTCTTGCAGTACCAGCGATCATGCTCATAGCTGCTTCAAGGGATGCTGCATTCAGGTCTTTCATTTTCAGTTCAGCGATTTCCTGAATCTGAGCTTTTGTTACTTTTGCAACCTTTGTTTTGTTCGGTACGCCGGAACCTGATTTGATGTTAGCGGCCTTCTTAAGAAGAACTGCTGCCGGCGGAGTTTTGGTTATGAAGCTGAAACTTCTGTCTGCATAAACAGTGATGACAACCGGGATAATAAGATCTCCCTGATCTGCTGTTCTTGCATTAAACTCTTTTGTGAACTGTACAATATTTACACCGTGCTGTCCAAGAGCCGGACCAACCGGTGGTGCTGGAGTTGCTTTACCAGCAGGAATCTGTAATTTAATATAGCCTGTTACTTTTTTTGCCATTTTTCGGCACCTCCTATGTGGTATTGGCGGGGGTTCTTCCCTCCCACTTGAATGTGTTACGCCTTCTTAATTTCTGCGAAACTTATTTCTACCGGCGTTTCGCGGCCAAACAATTCAACATTGATAGTAACCGTCTGCTTCTGGGTACTGATCGCAGTAATAACGCCTGCGGTGTCTTTCCAAGCTCCGCCTGTAACGACAACCATGTCGCCCTCTGCAAAATCTACCTGAATGTCCTCAGCCTTAATTCCCAATGGAAGCATTTCTTCTTCGGTCAACGGTACCGGTTTAGATCCCGGTCCTACGAATCCGGTTACGCCTCTGGTGTTACGGACAACATACCAGGTATCATCGTTCATGACCATGTTGAGAAGCACATAACCCGGAAACATCTTTTTCTGGACCTGCTTGGCAGCTCCGTTTCGCATCTCTACTACTTCCTGCAGCGGAACACGAACTTCCAGAATCTGGTCTTCCAGGTGTCTGTTTTCGATTGTTTTTTCAATGTTGGCTTTTACTTTGTTTTCATACCCTGAATAGGTATGAACAACATACCATTTTGCTTCTGACATACAATCACCGTTATCCTTACTTCACTAAAAGATTTATTCCTTCCAGAATAGCTGAGTCAAATACACTGATGATCACTGCAAGTACAACCGTAATGATCGTAACTGCTATGGTCTGCTTAACAAGTGTAGCATTATCAACCCAGACAATCTTTTTGAATTCCGATTGAAGTCCCTGAAACCAATTTCTCTTCTGACCTTTGCCAGCAGATTTTTCTTTCTCTTGCATAGTCTAACCTCACATTTCGTGATTACTTCGTTTCCTTGTGCAGAGTATGGGTACGGCAGAACTTACAATATTTCTTTGTTTCAAGACGCTCAGGATGATTTTTCTTCTCCTTGGTCATATTGTAGTTACGCTGCTTGCACTCCGTACATGCTAATGTAATCTTAACGCGCACAACTTCCACCTCCAGTGTTTTCATTTGCGTGGGTCTTTTCTGCTTTTCGGGCATAAAAAAAAGACCTAACTTCCATGTCGCTTGTCTAGTTTATCACATACCCTCTATATAAGTCAAGCATTTTCCCTTAGAAATTCAGCAGATTTTCATGCTTTGTTACTGTTCAGCAACCATGCTTTTCCTGTTCAGACAACTCTCTGTGCATATCCTTCTTATTCTGCGTCTATACAAGCTATTATAATAAGGTAATGATTGTTTGTCTGTCATACTTGAATCAGCCAGATAATTACGATATAATCAATCAGAGAAAATTATTACTATTGTGGAGATTTATTATGAATAATAACTGTGTAATTCTTATTCCGGCTCTGGATCCTCCTGAGATATTTCTGTCCTATATTGATGAATTGATCCAGGTCGGCTTCAAAGATATTCTGGTTGTTGATGATGGCAGCCATCAAAAAAAGATTTTTGAAAAAATAGGCTCTCTTCCGCAGGTAACAGTCCTCACCCATCCCGAGAACTACGGGAAAGGACGTGCACTCCGCACAGGTCTTGCCTATTATAAAGATCATTATTCTTACGATGAATACTGTGGTGTCATCACTGCAGATTCCGACGGGCAGCATCTTGTCGACGATGTATTGAAAATAAGCAAAAGCCTTGCAAAAAGAGAAGACAAGATGATTCTCGGTGTCCGCGACTTCGATCAGAGCAACGTTCCTTCCAAAAGCCGCATCGGAAACAAACTGACCAGTCTCGGGTTCCGTGTATTGATCGGGCTCTCCGTTTCAGACACTCAGACCGGTCTGCGCGGGATTCCCAATCCCCTGATCGATCTCAGTCTTTCCATACCAGGAGACCGTTTCCAATATGAAACTGCGGTCCTGATCGAGACTGGAAAAGTATCCGGTTTCGAAGAAATCAAAATACAGACTGTTTATTATGACGAAAACAAAGGAACACATTTTAACCCGGTCAAAGATTCCATCCAGATCTTTAACCTGTTACTCGGTACCTTTTTCCGCTATATTTTTGTATCCTTAAGTTCCTTTGTTGTGGATATTCTGCTGTTTGCGCTCGGAACCAAACTGCTCTTCCCTGCTTTATCTGTGCGGATTCCGCTCTCTACAGCTTTTGCCAGAATTATTTCCGGGGCTTATAATTACGCAATGAATCGAAAAATTGTTTTTAAAAGCGACCGTTCTGTCGTATCATCCGGCTTCTCTTATCTGATGCTTTGCATCATCCAGTGTGCCGTTTCCGCAGGTCTGGTAACCGCCATCTGTTACCTGCTTCCATTGGATGAAGTTCCGGTTAAGGCAGTCGTCGACACCTGTCTTTTCTTTGTAAATTATAAAATTCAGAAAAATTATATTTTCAAAAACAAGGAGACTCTATGAAAAAGAAAAACTCAAACATTTGCCGTCTGTTTCTGACCCTTCTGGGTCTGCTGATGGCCATTCAAATCTGTTTTGGCTCCGCATGGATGGTGGTAAACCTGGCAAATATCCCGATCTTCGGAGACAGTACGGAATATTTTAACCTCAGCCAGACCCTCATGGTCGATGAGTATCGTCCGCTTTTGTATCCATTACTCATCCGGTTCGCTGTAAAAGTGGCAAATCATCTCCCGCTTGCCTACCAGACACTTGCCTATATCGGACAGACGCTTCTCTGCATACTTTCTGCGATTTTCCTGTCTGTACAGATTGGCTGTCTCTTATTTCCAAATTTAAAAAAACAAAACAGTAAGCTGTTTTATCTGGGAAGTGTATTCACGGGCCTGTACATTACCTGCATCCCAATGATCACTTTTATGAATTTTTCTATTCTTACTGATTCTATCGCAACTTCTATGCTGATGCTTATGATCGGTGCACTGATTCATATTTTAAATGTAGATGCGGCTGACTGGAAAAGCTATCTGCTTGTCACTTTATCCATGCTGGTAGAATATACCATTCGAGCAGACAGACTTTACACCTGTACGCTGTTCCTTGTGATCAGCTTTATCGTACTGCTTGTAAAAAATCGTCACTCAGCTTTTTTCCGCAGAGGTATCCCTCTTGTCCTTGCTACAGTAATTATTTCTACCGGTGCTGCTACTGCTGTCAACAAAGCCACCCAGCACCCTGGAATTTATAACCGAATCCCGACCACATTCGGTTTTGTCCTTCTGGACCGGGTAGTATGGCCCAATATGACTCAAAATTACAACGATTTCTCTGATGAGATCAAATCTCTGATAACAGAGGATGATGCCCGGGAATTTGACCGACATAATAACAATGTCATGTACCAGATGGCTCCTCTTCTCCGTGAAAAAGCCGGCGAAGACAGGGCAGAAGAACTCTATAAAGAAATGGCATCCACTGTCTTTAAAAATCAGCCGGGTAAAGTAATCTTCGATATTCTGGAAGATATCACCTGTGTGATCTTTACCCCAGTCAGCGCTTTTCTCAGCATTTATGGTCTGGTAAATACTTCTGATGACTGGAATCTTCACTGTGTATCCCAGAACAGCCAGACATTCAGTACAATTTATTACAATTATTACCTGTACACTTTCATGTTCCTGTTTTTGATGAGCATACTCACAGGCATTGTACGTTTCGTCAGACGCAAACCTCAAAACATGAAAAAACATACGGCAGGAATTTCCCGTCTGCTTGCACCAGGTTTTCTCCTCTGCGTGATCATTGCGCTCTGGTTTTCTATCGGCGACGGTGCACCGCCGAATGACCGCTATGCTCTGCTTCATTATATTATATGGACACTTTGGGTTCTGGGGATGATCTCCCCGGAACTTTTTTATACAACTTTCCTCTTGTAAATCCATATTTCCTAGTGTATTATAAGGAAGATATAAGCCCTCACTCTGTTGAGGGTTCTATAAATTACAAAAAGATTAAAATAATATAGGAGCGGATTTTATGTTTAAACGGTTCAGGGATGACATGAAGAAGTACTGGAAATATGCCATTTATTCTTCTAAAGCCCAATTGAAATCCGAAATTGCCAATTCCTATCTGAACTGGCTGTGGTGGATACTTGATCCTCTTTGCTTCATGCTGATCTATGTATTCATGTTCGGATACGTATTCAAATCTAAACAACAGTATTTTGCAATTTTCGTCTTTATTGGTATTACCCTCTGGGACTTTTTCAACAAGAGTCTTATTCAGAGTGTTAAGGTAATCAAAGCCAATAAGCCAATTGTATCAAAGGTTTATATTCCGAAGTTTATCCTCATCCTTGTTAAGATGGGTGTAAACGGCTTCAAAATGCTTATTTCACTGTTGATCATCGTTGCCATGCTCATTGTATGGCGTGTGCCAATGACATACAATGTGATCTACATTATTCCAATCTTAATGACATTAGTTGTTTTGGTTTTTGGATGCTGTTGTTTTCTTCTTCACTATGGTGTATTTGTAGAGGATCTTTCCAATGTATTAAACATTGTATTGCGTTTCCTGTTCTATCTGACCGGTATTTTCTGGAACATTATGGATCGTCTTCCGTCACCATACAATTACTACATCGGTCGATGCAACCCGATTGCATTCTTGTTGACATCTGCGCGTGACTGTGTAATCTATGGCAGTACTCCACACCGCAAGCTTTTGCTTCTGTGGTTTGTCATCGGGCTTATTATCAGTGCTCTGGGTGTCCGCAAAATTTACAAGAACGAAAACAGTTATGTAAAGGTGATTTAATATGGAAGAAAAACATGCAATTGAAGTTACAGACCTGGTCATCAGCTACCAGAACCTCAAAAAAACTTCTATCAAAAAAAATCTGCTGCATTTCAACCGCCAGAAGGCTGATCGTTTTGTTGCAGTAAAAGGCATTTCATTTTATGTACGCGAGGGTGAAATCCTCGGAATCATTGGAAAAAACGGATGTGGTAAATCCACTACCTTAAATGCCCTTGCCGGAATCTTTTCTCCGGACAGCGGTACAATCGATCTTCATGGACACAGTATTTCTCTTCTGTCTATCGGTGTTGGCTTTCAGCGTGAGATGACCGGACGTGAAAATATCATTCTTTCCGGTATGCTGCTTGGCTTCTCTGAAGAACAGGTAAAAGAAAAAGAAGCAGAAATTGTTGAATTTGCAGAACTCGGTGATTTTATCGATATGCCTGTACGTACTTATTCCAGTGGTATGTACTCCAAACTGGCATTCTCCATCACCGCTATCCTGGAGACTGATATTATGCTGATCGATGAAGTCTTAAGTGTCGGCGACCAGAAATTCAAGAAAAAAAGTTATGCAAAAATGAAGAGTCTGATTTCCAACAAAGACCGTACAGTTATTATTGTATCACACAGCCTGGAGACTCTCGAAGAGCTCTGCGATACCGTAATGTGGATGCATGATGGTCTGATCCGGAGAATCGGCGAACCGAAACCTGTTCTTGAAGAGTATGTGGATTTCATGGAAAAGAACTGATTTTTCAAATTTATTTATGTATATCAAAAGCCCCGCATCAATACGATGCAGGGCTTTTATCTTATTTTTCTATTGACTTATCTTCTGTCACATCTATACTTTCTGCTGAATCTTTCAGTGCATTTGTCTGATTGTCATTGACACCTTCCGATACTTCTTTCTGAAAGAAGATCTTCACTGTCATAAGAAGCAGTTTCAGATCTAAGAAGAACGAATAATTTTCGATATAAAACAAATCCAGCTTCAGTTTATCATATGGTGTTGTATTGTACTTGCCGTATACCTGTGCGTATCCGGTAAGACCCGCCTTTACTTTCAGTCGATAATAAAATTCCGGAATCTCTCTGCAGTATTCATGTACCAGCGTCTGTCTCTCCGGTCTCGGTCCGACCAGGGACATCTCGCCTTTAAATACATTAAAAAGCTGCGGCAACTCATCCAGATGGAGATTACGAAGTACTTTTCCTACCGGAGTGATCCTGCTGTCATGCTTTGATGCAAGACGTGCTCCATTTTTCTCTGAATCCACACACATGCTTCGGAACTTGCAGATTTTAAATGGCTTTCCGCCTTCTGTAAGCCTTTCCTGCAAATAGAATACCGGACCTCCGTCATACAATTTTACACACGCCGCAATAATCAGCATCAGTGGTGATGCAACGATAATTCCCAATCCCGAAACAACAATATCCAACAGGCGTTTCATGATTCTCTGTTCTACCGACAGCCCCATATTTTTGGCTACCAGCAATGGTGTATCAAACAGATGGATTCTTTCACTTCCCATCAGGATAACATCCGAGATCTTCGGACTCAAGTAGCATCGTATAGAATGTGCAAAGCAGTGTTTCAGATACTGGTTTCGGATTCCCGATGGAAGATCCCATATGATCACTCCGTCATATTCTTTCATCCGACGGTAAATTTCTCTTTCGCCGACACTGATATGAATCTTTCCACTGATATCGTATTTGTCTCTTCTGGAATTCATCTTCTGTATCAGATCACCCGGATCCCGGTCTCCGTAAATCACCAGAAGTTTCCTTGCCCGGTACAATTTGGAATATATATATCGTGAACCCCAGATCCACAGAAGAATGATCACAAACTGTACAATCGTCATCTCCACCATCGGCCATGGCCGAAGGAACCATCTGTTGATCAGTGTAATCTGGAAATAAGTCACAATATTTGTACAGAGCGTTGCCAGCGTCATAGAATAGAACACATCTATACGCTTCAGATAGCCAACCTTTAATCCACCATAAAGTCTTGAAAACAAGACATTGATCAATGCATAAATTGCGATCAGGACCCAGTTTCCTTTCCGCCAGAATGGTTCAAAGATTAACTCTCTGTAGTAATCATACCAGATATAAGCAAATACAGCCGTCTGTGCAATAACAACAATACTTGCAAGACAAAATACTATAAACCTTTTAAAATCTTCCCGTTTATTCACTGTAATCCTCTCATATGTCAAATTGTTATTTTCGATTTCCTTATTAACCTTATTATTATATCCTAAAACTTCTGTTCCGTCCAGCCAAATGCCCCTGTTTTCCAGTATATTCTAATCTTTTCTCGAAACTTTTCGTTTTTTTGTCACTTTTTCCTGTTTTTCTCGTACTTTTTTCTTTTATTTAATACAGACTTAACAATCGCTTTTTTTTTCTATCAACAAATCACACTTTTTTTGTTCAAAAAGGTAGAAATGTTTTTGTTAAAAATGTATAATAGCTTTATAAGCAATATAAAAGGAAAGTGAGGGTTCACTATGAAACAAAACAACATGTTAGCGATGATTCTGGCCGGCGGACGTGGCAGCCGTCTTCATGAACTGACCAACAGAGTTGCCAAACCTGCCGTTTCATATGGCGGAAAATACCGCATCGTTGATTTCCCATTGAGTAACTGCGCTAACAGCGGTGTGGACATTGTCGGTGTACTTACTCAGTACGAATCCGTTCTTTTGAACAGTTACGTAGCAGCTGGCGGACGTTGGGGACTTGACGCAAGAGAAAGCGGAGTTTTCGTTCTTCCACCACGTGAAAAAGCAGATGCCGATCTGGATGTGTACAGAGGTACTGCTGATGCGATCTCCCAGAATATCGATTTTATCGACAAATATTCACCGGAATATCTGTTAGTTCTCTCCGGTGACCATATTTATAAAATGGATTATGATAAAATGCTGGATTACCACAAAGAAATGAATGCAGATGCTACCATTGCAGTCATTGAAGTACCGATGAAGGAAGCCAGCCGCTTCGGTATCATGAATACGGACGGGGCTGGACGCATCGTTGAATTCGAAGAAAAACCTGAACATCCAAAGAGCAACCTTGCTTCTATGGGTATTTATATCTTTAACTGGAAGCTTCTCCGTAAGATGCTCCTTGCAGATATAAAAGATCCTGATTCTCACCACGATTTCGGTAAGGATATCATTCCACAGCTTCTGAATGACAACAAGACACTTGCTGCCTACAAATTCAAAGGCTACTGGAAAGATGTCGGAACCATCGATTCTCTCTGGGAAGCAAACATGGATCTGCTTGATTCAAGAAACGAACTGAATCTGAATGATGCCTCATGGAGAATCTACACAGAAGACACGCCTACTCTTCCGCAGTACATAGGACCAAACGCAAAAATCGACAAAGCATTCATCACTCAGGGCTGCGTCGTAGAAGGTGAAGTAAAGCACTCTGTACTGTTCACCGGATGTAAGGTCGGCGAAGGTGCAAAGATCATTGACAGTGTACTTATGCCGGGTGTAGAAGTGGCTGCAGGTGCCGTTGTGCAGCGAGCTCTTGTTGCCGATAACATTAAGATCGGTCCGGAAGCTGTTGTCGGCAGTGCAGACAGCGAAAACATCGAACTCGTGTCCAAACGTGTAAAGGGGGTAGAATAATATGGCAAGAGCATTTGGAATTGTCACATCTTCCGGAACCCATATCAAAGTAGAAGGACTTCAGCAGTATCGTCCGATCGGTGCTTTTTCTTTCCTTGGAAGATATCGTGTCATTGACTTTCCTATTTCAAATATGAGCAACAGCGGTATTGACCGTATTCAGGTATACGTAAAGCGCAAACCACGTTCACTGGTAGAGCATCTGGGTACCGGGCGCCATTACAACATCAACTCCAAGCGCGGCAAGCTCCAGCTGATGTTCTCTCAGAACAGTTCTGAGAATGATGTATATAATACCGATATTTCCGCTTTCGCAGAAAACATTGAATTCATCGAACGTATGCGTGAACCATATGTAATCATTGCTCCATCCTATATGGTATATGCAGCAAACTACAGTGAACTTCTTCAGGCACATATTGATTCCGATGCTGATATCACTCTTCTGTATCATTCCGTTGATAACGCAAGAGAAGCTTTCCTTAACTGCGATATTCTGAATCTAAACAAACAGAAGGGTGTCGAATCCATCGAAAAGAACCGTGGAAGCGCCCAGAAACGTAACATCTTTATGGATACTTACATCATGAAGAAAGAACTCTTCATCGAACTGATCAAAAAGGGCAAGAAAATTTCATCCATGTACACCCTTCCACAGATCGTAGCCGCTTCTCTTGGTGAGCTGGATGTTCGTGGTGTTGCACACAGAGGCTATTTTGCATCTGTTACTGACTTTAACAGTTACTATAATGCAAATATCTCTCTGATTGATATCAAGACTGCCGAAGGACTCTTCAATCCGGACTGGCCGATTTATACCAAAACCAACGACTCCTGCCCGACACAGTATCTGGAGGGTGCAGATGTCAAAAATTCTGTTATTTCCAACGGCTGCGTGATTGAGGGAACGGTAGAGAACTCTGTTATCGGCCGTGGCTGCCAGATCAAACCTGGTGCTGTCGTTAAAAACAGTGTTGTATTATCTCATACTGTTGTTGGTGAGAATGCTCATATTGAAAATCAGGTAATGGACAAATGGGCCAAAGTCATTCACGGCAATGAGATCATTGCAGAGGAAGGACATCCGGGATATATTCGCAGAGACGACATTCTCTAATGACCGAATCATTTATTAAAAATATTCTCTAACCTTCAAGAGGGCTGCCACAGTGATTATGTGAACAGCCCTCTTGATATCTTTCTGTTATATACTACACCTGAGTTTCTTTTTTCTCTTCTTTCATCATTGAAATATATTCATATTTCGGAAGCAGCGATGTTCCTTTGTACTCTTTACGATACTGTGTAAAAATGCGCTCCATAATATCTTTAATTTTACTTTCTTCTGTTTCAAAAAGAATGATCAGATACTGCATGGAACTGTAACGGGTGCATACATCCACACTCCGGATCTTTTTGCAGATTACATGTTCCATACATTCCAATGCCTCTTCGATGCTTTCAATATGCGGTGCAGAATCCGGCTGAGTTTCCATTGTTACCATTACAAGATGGTATTCGTATTTATACCGTGCACTCAGATGATTCATATATTCGAATACCCGGGCAAAACCACGATAATCGAGATTGAATACACCGGAATATTTTCCACTGTCATGCAATGCTTTCGCAATCATTTTCAGGTCTTTTCCGGTTCCGGCACTGCCAGACTCTTCATTTTCCATCTGCTGATAGAAGAAATAACTTCCCTTTCCATTCTGCTTCACATAATACAGCGCCTTATCTGCTTTTGAGTAACATTCCTCAAACGGATCACCTTTGTTTACTTCACAGATTCCGGCTGAAATATCTGCAAAACGAATCTCCATATCTTCCTCTTTGCACTGCTCGAATTTCTTCTGGATCCTTGTCACAATATCGATAATTTCTTCCTTCGAAACCTCCGACACAAACATCAGGAACTCGTCACCACCCAATCGGCAGACTACTGAATGCTGCGCATGCTCCATAAGCAGTGAACCGAAAAGTTTCAGCGCCCGGTCACCTGCCTTGTGTCCGTAAATATCATTGGTCTTTTTGAGATTATCCATATCCAGAAATACCAGATAGCCATTGTCCTGCTGCATAAACTGCGCCGCAAGTTTTTCGCCGCGGTTTCTCATCGGCAGTCCGGTCAGAAAATCGAATCCTTCGCTTTCTTCCTGTCTTTTCATCGTACTCATAACACTGGTGATAAATCTCTCAAACTCAAATTCTGTGTCCGAATCACCATCTTCATCGATTGCCACACGATTTTCATCCAGCAGTTTCAAAAATACATCTGCAATATCCGGATCAAACTGCTTTCCACGGCTCTGTAATATTTCATTATAAATCATTTCATCTGCCAGCGGATTCCTGTAAATTTTCCTTGATTTCATTGCATCGTAGCTGTCTGCTATCGCAATGATTCTGGCATACAGCGGGATTTCTTCTCCTTTAAGGCCATCCGGATATCCCTTTCCGTCATATCTTTCATGATGGCTTCTTGCCACTTCCTTCACATGATCGATCAGAGTGATATTTTTCAGTATTTCCGCACCGATGATCGTATGTTCTTTAATGACCGCATATTCCTCTTCTGTAAGGCGTGTCGGTTTATTCAAAATTGAATCTGGAATACCAATTCTTCCGATATCATATAAATGTGCTGCATTTCTGAGATTTCTGATTTCTTTTTTGTCCCATCCCAGTTCTTCAGCAATCAGCACCGCATATTCTGCCACACGATGAGAATGTCCTCTGGTGTATTCGTCTTTTGCCTCGATCGTCGTGGACAGTGTCTGCATCATCTGAAGCGAAATTGCCTCCATCTGGTTCCTGCGCTCATCCATTTCTATCTTCTGCCGGCTGCTCTCCATTGCCTGAATATCATGAATTGTTTTTATCAGATTCAGAACCAGCAGTATAGTCATTCCGATGCCGATAAATATTCCGGATATCGAAACCACAAAATAAGTTGAAAGTGATTCAATCAATACACAGAGCATGGCAAATACAAGCCCAACCAGTGTATACCCAGTTCCCTTGAAATAACCTTTTTTGTGGTCCTCAAATATCGTCACAAACACGATCACAACTGTAAGCGCAGTAAACTTCATTCACCACACCGGAATATTTGTCAGTATTTGTCCTCAGTTCAATACGAACTTCCTTGCCTGCATCTGCCGCAGATGTCGGACAGAACACATAGCTGCTTGCTGAATTCTTACCGACAAGCCGTGTATGCGAAGTATCATACCCCGCACGCAGTTCTCCTCCCACATAAAAAACAATCGACTGGAGCGATGAACGGATCATCAGTGTACTCTCTGTATAATCATCCGGAAGCTGCGTTACGATCGTCATGGTGTCTCTGGCTGGCACTTTATATTTTCCCGGAACCTGAATTGCCTCGCTGCTGCCGTCAGACTTTTGCCATACAAAATCGCCCTGATAAAGAATCTGACTTTTGGAAGTCCTCTCACTGTATTTACCCGGTCCGAAAAATTGCAGTATTACGACAATAAATGCGCATAATATCATCAGGCCATAAAACAGAAACCGCTTTTTTCGATTATCTGCATAACTTTCTTTTGTCAAAATCATTCTCCTTGATCGTATAAAATATAAGATTTTTTTCACAGTATACATTCGCTTATTCTATCTGTTTTACAATATTTTGCACTATATCTCAATCATACTGAACAAAAATACCGCCAAATGAAAGATACTTTTTTCCTTCATCTGGCGGTTGTATTACATAGTCAGATTCTATTATAAAAGAACTGTGATCGTCAGTCCGTTTCCTGTTTTGTTTTCTGCGGTAATCTTACCTTTGTGCGCCTGCACGATTGCCTTTACTACGGACAAACCGATGCCAGAACCTCCTGTACCGGAGTTTCTCGAACTGTCAAGGCGGTAGAATCGCTCAAACAGCACATCCAGTTTTCCCTGCGCACGGATATTTTTCAGTACCGTGATGCCATCCATCTTCGGCATCATAATATCCAGAATTGCACCGTCATAATGATCCGCTAAGTACACTATAAAGGTGGAACTTTAATTTTACTTTAAAGCAACTGTGAAGATTCTGTGTATTTAATTTTTGTTATGATTTCTGTTTTTATCTGTAGTAATGTCCCCCGGTAAAGGCTATCACAATGCATTCTGCTCCCTCTATGATCAGGAATGCGCCTACCAGAACACCCATCGAGAAAATCGTGATCATCGGACGGAAGATCAGAAGGATTCCGACGATCAGCCCCAGAATATTCAAAATCAGTGAGATTGTATAATACGTCATTCCGAAATGCATCTTCATATACTGGAGATGCGAAAGTCTGGAAATACAGTGTGCAATGATCCAGATTGGAAGAATCATTGCGATTGCCCATGTGCCTGCTCCCGGATGTGCGATCAGCATAAATCCCGCCATAATTCCAAGGATTCCGGTCACCAGAGAAACGACCGGTCCGAAACCTGTAAATCGTTCCATCTTCACATACAGGACAATGTCTCCGATTCCACTTATAACGGCTATCACCCCACACAGGATTACGATCCATGTGAGAACACCAACCGGCTGACGCATGATCACAATGCCGAGAATGATCAGAATCAGACCCATAATCAGTTCAAACCATCCGATATCAGACTGTCTTTTCATTGTCATCCGCCTCCTTTGCCTCAATTGCTGTTTCAGGTTTTGCTTCTGCCTGTACGTTATTGCCGTTCAGGATTGCCATAAACTCGTCACCGGTGATTGTTTCTTTTTCATAAAGATAGTTTGCAAGATCATCCAGTTTCTGACGGTTATCCAGAAGGATTTTCTTTGCTTTTTCATGCTCTCTCTTAACGAGTTCCACAACCTGGCGGTCAATTTCTTTCTGTGTATCCGCTGAGCATGCAAGGGATGCATCTCCTCCGAGATACTGGTTTGTCACTGTTTCCATTGCCACCATATCAAAATCATCGCTCATGCCATAACGGGTGATCATGGAACGTGCAATCTTGGTTGCCTGTTCGATATCGTTGGAAGCACCTGTTGTCACTTCACCAAAAACAACTTCTTCTGCGGCACGTCCACCGGTGAAAGTCGCAATCTTATTTTCCAGTTCTTTCTTCGTGAGAAGATATTTATCGCCCTGCTCTACCTGCATGGTGTAGCCAAGTGCACCGGAAGTTCTCGGGATGATCGTGATCTTCTGAACCGGTGCTGAATGTGTCTGCATGGCTGCCACAAGAGCATGTCCGATCTCATGGTATGAAACGACTTTTTTCTCCTGTGCAGAAAGTATTGCGTTTTTCTTCTGATAACCTGCGATAACTACTTCAATGCTTTCTTCAAGATCGGCTTCCGTTACCACTTCACGGTTGTCACGCACCGCACGAAGCGCGGCCTCATTCACAATATTTGCAAGTTCCGCACCGGACGCACCGGATGCCATTCTTGCAATCGTATGGAAATCTACATCATCAGAAAGCTGAACTTTCTTTGCATGTACTTTAAGAATCGCTTCACGACCTTCAAGATCCGGAAGTTCTACAGGTACACGGCGGTCGAAACGTCCCGGACGGGTCAGTGCCGGGTCAAGAGATTCCGGACGGTTGGTTGCCGCCAGAATGATAACTCCATTGTTGCCCTCGAAACCATCCATCTCCGTAAGGAGCTGGTTCAGAGTCTGTTCGCGCTCATCGTTTCCGCCTGCCATCTGTCCGTCACGCTTTTTACCGATGGCATCAATCTCATCAATAAATACAATGCATGGAGCTTTTTCTTTTGCCTGTTTAAAGAGATCACGTACTTTTGACGCACCCATACCAACAAACATTTCCACAAATTCAGAACCGGACATGGAGAAAAACGGTACGTTGGATTCACCCGCTACTGCTTTTGCCAGCATGGTCTTACCTGTTCCGGGAGGACCTACAAGCAAAACACCCTTCGGCATAGAGGCACCGACCTTTGTATATTTCTCCGGATTATGCAGATAATCCACGATCTCCTGCAGGTTTTCCTTTGCTTCTTCCTCACCTGCCACATCACTGAAGCGGATTCCTTCTGTTGACTGTACATAAACCTTTGCGTTGCTTTTTCCCATTCCGAATGCCATGGAATTTTTGCCGCCCATCTGACTCATCATTTTGCGGCTCATATACTGGCCTAACGCAATAAAGATCACAAGCGGAAGGACACCTGTCAGCAGAAAGCTTGCAACCGGAGACATCTGCTGGTCAATTTCTTTTGAAAATTTTGCTCCGGCTTTGTAAAGACGCTCTGTCAGTGTCGGATCTTCCATCACACCGGTTTTGTAAACCGTATTCGCATCATCCCTATCGGTAAAAAGGATCTGGTTATCCTCAATCTGTACGTCATCAATCTTTTTGTCCTCGATCTTTGACATAAACGTTCCATAGTCCACTTCCTTTACCATTGTTTTTGTAAGCATCGGTGTCACAAGCACATTAAAAACAATGATGATAAGAAGCACGATACCGTAATAATAAAACAACGGTTTCTTCGGAGATTTTACTTCCTTCATTCGTAGTTCCCCCTGTCTGAGTTTCTTTTTATTTTCACATATTATAATACCTGATTCTGCCGTTTTATATAGACAAAACCGGAAAAGTGTTCGCTTTTTCCACACTTTCCCGGTTTTGTCCTGTATTTTTCTTTTTCAAACGCTCTCTATCGATATGGATTCAATGCCTTTTCTGCAAGATCCGGAAAGTTTCCGATAATTGCATGCACACCGATCCGTGCAAAATATCCCATACTGAGGAAGAAAATGCTCGCGGGTACTGCGTCATTTGACGCAGCGGTATTTTCCTTCCCGGTATGGGATCTGTCTGTCGTATATACTATATTATTATTTAAACTCAGAACCTGCGGAAGCGCGTGTACCTGTGCTCCAGAAGTTCCTCTTCTGATAAACTGTCATATTTTTTCAGAAAATCGTCAATCCGGTTATCCAGTTCTTCCGTTACCTGCCACATACTTTCCGGTGTCAGATTCTCCGGTTCCGGGATCACCTGCTCAATGATTCCCTTCTCATAAAGATCAGCAGCCGTCAGCTTCATAACCTCTGCCGCCTCTTTTGCCTTCGTACTGTCTTTCCAGAGAATACTCGCAAAACCTTCCGGAGAAAGAATGGAATACACGGAATTTTCCAGCATCCATACCTGATCTCCTGCTGCAAGTGCAAGCGCACCGCCACTTCCGCCTTCTCCGGTCACAACCGAAAGAACCGGTGTTTTCAATCCGGCAAGTTCCCATAAATTACGGGCAATCGCCTCACCCTGTCCGCGTTCTTCCGCTTCGATTCCGCAAAATGCCCCCGGTGTATCGACAAAACAGATAACCGGACGGTGAAATTTCTCCGCCTGTTTCATCAGACGCAGCGCTTTGCGGTAGCCTTCCGGCATCGGCATACCGAAGTTATGTGCAATGTTTTCTTTCGTGTTTGTTCCTTTTTCCTGTACAATGACCGTGACCGGTCTGCCGTGAAATTTCGCGATTCCGCCGATGATTGCCTTATCATCACCGTAATTGCGGTCACCATGGAATTCCATAAAATCTGTAAAAAGAGCTTTTATATAATCACTGCCGGACGGTCGGTCGATCTTACGTGAAAGCTGCACACGATCCCATGCTGTGAGGTAAGGGTTGATGTCGGCAGACTCAAAATCTGACTCCGATGAAGATTTCGCTGAGTGCATTTCATCTATTGAATCGTCTGAGGAATTGGAAATCTCATGCATCTCCAGAATCTTCCCAAGCGTCTCTTTCAGATTCTCACGTCTTACAATATCATCAACAAATCCGTGCTCTACAAGAAATTCTGCTCTCTGGAAACCCTTTGGCAGTTTCTGGCGAATCGTCTGCTCGATCACACGAGGTCCCGCAAAACCGATCAATGCCCCAGGTTCCGCAAGAATAATGTCTCCCAGCATCGCAAAACTTGCCGTCACTCCACCGGTCGTCGGCTCAGTCAGAATACTGACATAAAGAAGCCCTGCTTTACTGTGGCGTTCAAGTGCCGCGGACGTTTTTGCCATCTGCATCAGAGATGTGATTCCCTCCTGCATTCTGGCTCCACCGGAACAGGCAAAAATAATGACCGGAAGTTTCTCCTTAGTCGCGCGTTCTACCGCTCTCGTGATTTTTTCTCCGACAGCCCAGCCCATGCTCGCCATCAGGAATCTTCCATCACAGACAGCAATTACGGTTTCCCTTCCGTTAATTTTTCCTTTTCCCGTGACAACTGCCTCTTTCAGCCCACTCTTTGCCTGAAGAGCATTCACCTTTTCCGGATATCCCTTATAATTCATCGGATTTTCACCGATCAGGTCATGCTCCCATTCCTCAAAGGTTCCCTCATCCATCACCATCTGGATTCTGCGATATGCATGAACACGAAAATATCCGCCACATTTCGGACAGGTATAATTATTCTGTTTGACATCTTCTGTGATGATCGCTGCACCGCATTTGTTACACTTACGAAGAAGTCCTTCCGGCACTTCCGGTCTGGAAGCGCGTGCTGCATTATGGCTCTGTATTCTGGAAACAATTCTTGTCTTTTTGAACATGTTGTCCAATTTCATAATCGTCAGTTCGCCTCCATCCGCTCAATAAATTCCACATCGGTGTTTCCTGATTGAAAATCCGGGTTCTCCAGAATTTCATACTGATAGTCTACATTGGTGTCGATTCCCTCGATGATCACCTCACCAAGCGCACTCTGCATCTTGCGTATTGCTTCTGTACGATTCTTTGCCCACACGATCACCTTCGCGATCATAGAATCATAATACGGCGGGATCGTATAACCACTGTAAACTGCGGAATCGATGCGGATTCCTTTTCCTCCCGGAAAATACATATCCGTAATCGTGCCCGGTGAAGGCCGGAAACCTTTCGCCGGATTTTCTGCGTTGATCCTGCACTCAATTGCATGACCGGTCAGATGAATATCCTCCTGGCTTAAGGAAAGCGGCAGTCCGGATGCAATACGTATCTGCTCTTTGACAAGATCCACACCTGTTACCCACTCGGTCACCGGATGCTCAACCTGAATACGGGTATTCATCTCCATAAAATAGAATCTTCCTTCTTTATCAAGAAGAAACTCTATCGTTCCGGCATTTTCATAACCGGCTGCTTTTGCTGCCTTTACGGCGGCATCACCCATTTTCTTACGAAGTTCCTCTGAAATCACTTCGCACGGAGATTCCTCAATCATCTTCTGATGATTTCTCTGAATAGAACAGTCACGCTCGCCCAGATG
Organism: Blautia sp. Marseille-P3087; assembly: GCF_900120195.1. Lineage (GTDB taxonomy): Bacteria > Bacillota > Clostridia > Lachnospirales > Lachnospiraceae > Blautia_A. Next base: position 2,444,205 of record NZ_LT635539.1, on the reverse strand, counting down.
AATCACATTTCCAAACTTGTCCGCCATGATCTGAAATTCAATGTGTCTCGGATGGCGCACAAAATGTTCTACATACATGGTAGAATCTCCAAAAGCCATCTGCGTTTCTTTCTGCGCGGTGCGGAAACTTTCCTCAAAATCCGCCGGTGTATCAGCCACACGCATGCCTTTTCCGCCACCGCCAAGCGCGGCTTTAATAATAACCGGATATCCGATCGTTTCCGCTTCTTTCTGCCCTTCTTCTACTGTGTAGATTGGATTTTTGCCACCCGGAATGATCGGAACGCCAGCATTTGCCATGGTATTTTTTGCCGCCTGTTTGTTACCGAGACTTGCGATCACATTTGCCGGAGGTCCGATAAATGTGATGTTGCACTGCTCACAAAGTTCTGCAAAACGGCTGTTTTCCGAGAGAAATCCAAATCCCGGGTGAATTGCATCGGCGCCTGTAACAATTGTTGCACTGATGATGTTTTCCATGCTGAGGTAACTCTGGGAGGACGGAGCCGGTCCGATGCAGACTGCTTCATCTGCAAGCTGTGTATGCAGGGCATCTCTGTCTGCCTCTGAATAAACAGCTACGGTCTCTATTCCCATTTCTCTGCATGCACGGATGATCCGCACAGCAATCTCTCCCCGATTTGCAATCAGCACTTTTTTAATCATTGTGTGTCACCTATCCAATCATAAAAGTCAGTTCTGCATCAACAACTACTTTGCCATCAACGCTTGCAACCGCATGGCCGACGCCAACCGGTCCTTTGCATTTGATAATCGTTGTTTCCAGACGGAGCTTGTCTCCCGGAACAACTTTTCCGCGAAATCTGCAGTTTTTGATTCCGCCAAAATATGCAATCTTGCCTTTGTTTTCTTCGAGACTCAAGATTGCCACAGCACCTGTCTGTGCAAGTGCTTCCACCATCAGGACTCCCGGCATGACCGGTTCCTGCGGAAAATGTCCCTTAAAAAAATCCTCACGAAAAGTCACGCATTTATAACCGATGGCAAACTTACCCGGCTCATAATCCTCGATATAATCCACAAGAAGAAATGGATGTCTGTGAGGAAGAATCTGTTCTATTTCTTTTACACCTAATCTATTCATAATCTATACTCCCGTTCGCAATGAACAACTTATACACATTGCTTTCTTAGTACGTCCGAATTGTCCACTCTTTTCTCCGTAACTTTACACAATGCGGAACAATGGCTGTCCATACTCCACTGCCTGTCCATTCTCTACATAAATTTCTGCAACTTTTCCGTCAAAATCACTCTCAATTTCATTCATCAGCTTCATCGCTTCTACGATTGCAAGTGTCTGTCCTTTTTTTACAGAATCTCCGACAGAAACAAACGGTTCCGCGTCCTCCGATGGTGCTGCATAAAAAGTTCCGACCAGTGGAGATTTGACGATCTGGCCTTCCGGCTCATCTGATTTTTGCTGTACGATATCTGACTCTTTCAGTCTTGTATTTCCTGCTGTCTGCATATTTTCAAGTCCCATAACAGGTATATCAGATGTATTTCCTGCAACCACCACAGTTTCTTTTTTCTTTTTCAGATGAATGCTGCTTCCGTTTTCTTCATAGGAAAACTCTGTCAGCTCAGAGTCTGACACAGTTTTTATTAATGTAAGAAGATTTTCAAATTCCATTATTTATCAACCCTCATATTTCTTTACAAGAAGTGTTGCATTGTGTCCGCCGAATCCGAGTGAATTGCTCATTGCATAGCGGATTTCTTTGTCAATCGGTGCACCGATCGCATAATTCAGATCACACTCTTCATCCGGCTCCGTTGTTCCGACTGTCTGATGGATAAAACCATCTTCCAGAGATTTAACACATGTCACAAACTCCACACCACCGGCTGCTCCAAGAAGATGTCCGATCATGGATTTTGTAGAATTTACAACCAGATTTTTTGCCGCATCACCAAATGCCTTATGGATAGCTCTTGTCTCAAACAGGTCATTGTGATGGGTACTTGTTCCATGTGCATTGATATATTCAACCTCGGATGGCTGTACACCCGCTTCTTCCATGGCAAGTTCCATTGCTCTGGCCGCTCCTGCCCCATCCTCTGCCGGGGATGTGATATGAAATGCATCTGCTGTTGCACCATAACCAACCAGTTCTGCATAAATTCTGGCACCTCTTGCTTTTGCATGTTCCAGTTCTTCAAGAACAACGATTCCGGCACCTTCCCCAAGTACAAAGCCACTTCTGTCTTTATCAAACGGAATGGACGCTCTTGTGGTATCTTCTGTTTTAGTAAGTGCGGTAAGTGCGGTAAACCCGGCTACACCGGTTGGGCAGATACAGCTTTCGGTTCCTCCCGCCAGCATAACCTCTGCATCCCCGTACTGAATCGCACGGAACGCATCGCCGATACTGTGTGTTCCCGAAGCGCAGGCTGTTACAACGTCAGTACATTTGCCGCGAAGCCCAAACTGAATGGAGATATTTCCTGCTGCCATATTGGAGATCATCATCGGCACCATCAGCGGATTAACTTTTCCCGGTCCCTTCGTGATGATTTTTTCATAGTTATTTTCAACCTGCGGAAGGCTTCCGATTCCTGATCCGACGATCACGCCGACACGGAAAGAATCTTCTTTTTCCATATCAATACCGGAATCTTCAAGTGCTTCCTTTGCCGCTGTTACTGCATACTGGCAGAACGGATCCATACGTCTTGCCGATCTCGGATCCATATGGTCTTTTGCATTAAAATCCTTTACTTCTGCGGCAATTTTTACTTTGTAATCTGTGGTGTCAAACTTTGTGATCGGTCCGATACCGACCTTTCCGGCACGGATACCTGCCCAGAAATCTTTTACATTATTCCCGATAGGAGTGACTGCACCAAGTCCGGTGACAACTACTCGTCTCTTACTCATATGACCATACCTCCGTCAACCTGAATTACCTGTCCTGTAATGTATGCTGCATCATCTGACGCCAGAAAAGCTACTGTTTTTGCAATGTCTTCCGGTTTTCCGAAATGGCCGAGCGGAATCTGTGCGGCAGATGCTTTTTTTACTTCTTCGGATAATACTGCTGTCATCTCTGTCTCAATGAATCCCGGTGCCACTGCATTAACTGTAACCCCACGGGATGCAAGCTCTCTTGCCGCGCTTTTTGTCATGCCGATGATTCCTGCTTTGGATGCCGCATAGTTTGCCTGTCCTGCATTTCCGGCAATTCCGACTACAGATGCCATACTGATAATTCGACCGCAGCGCTGGCGGAGCATCTGTCTAGAAACAAAACGCATCATATTGAAAGTCCCCTTGAGGTTGACATCGATCACACTGTCAAAATCTGCTTCTGACATTCCCATCAGAAGTCCGTCTTTTGTGATTCCGGCATTGTTTACCAGAATGTCGATACTTCCATGTGTTTTTACGATATCTTTTACTGCTCTTTCACAGGCCGCAAAATCAGCCACATTCCACTGTCTGATTTCTGCCTCGCCACCTTTTTCCTCAATTTCTTTCTGTACTTCTTTTGCACGTTCTTCCGAACCATTATAATTGATCACAACTGCTGCACCTCTTGATGCAAGTTCCAGGGCAATGGCTCTTCCGATTCCTCTGGATGCGCCGGTCACAACAGCTACTTTCTTTTTATTCTGCTCTGCCACTTATTTCTCTCCTCTCGGCATCTGGCTATATCTGTCTATTTCTGTTTCAGTTCCTCGCACACCGAAACAGCTTCTTCCCAGCTTCCGATGTGATAAGCTTTTACATTTTTATCAATTTTTCGAAGGAATCCGGTCAGTGTTTTGCCCGGTCCAATCTCCACAAAAGTATCTACACCTTCGCGGATCATGGTCTCCACACTCTGCTGCCAGCGAACAGAACCGCTAACCTGCGCTACCAGAAGTCCTTCAATTTTTCCGCAGTCCGTGACAACTTCCGCATTGATATTTGCCACATATGGCAACTTCAATGGGTTCATGCTGACTCCGGCAAAAACCTTCGCCAGTTCTTCTCCTGCCGGCTGCATCATCGGTGAATGAAAAGGCCCACTGACTTTAAGCGGAAGTACTCTTCTTGCACCTGCTTCCTTAAGCGCATTTCCTGCTTCGTCAACTGCCTTCGCCTCTCCGGTGATCACAATCTGACCCGGACAGTTATAATTCGCAATGGATACGCCCTCTCTGTCTCTTAAAACATCCTCGATCACGCCTGCGTCAAGGCCGAGTACCGCGGACATTGCTCCTGTTCCTTCCGGTGCTGCATGTTCCATAAAAATTCCTCTTGCACGCACCGTACGGATCGCATCCAGATCACACATCCCGCCTGCCACCGCAATTGCGCAGTACTCACCAAGACTTAAACCGGCCGTCATATCAGCATGAAGTCCCATGGCTTCTACAGCTCTTGTCATCGCAAGACAGGCAGTTACCATTGCCACCTGTGTATATTCTGTTTTGTTCAGAAGATCATTTTCTTCGAAACAGAGTTTCTTCAGATCCAGTGAAACCACTTCGGATGCCTGATCAAATACAGCTTTTGATAAAGGGCTTTTTTCATAAAAATCTGCGCCCATTCCAACAGCCTGTGCCCCCTGTCCCGGATAAATAAAAGCAATCTTACTCATTTGCACTTACTCCATTCATCAGTTTGCAGGCTTCTGATACTGTCGAGCTGATAATGTCTGCACAGGTGCGTTCCTCTTTGATCATTCCTGCTATCTGTCCTGCCATCAGACTTCCGTTCTTTGTATCACCTTCCTGAACTGCTTTTCTTAAGCTTCCCAGGGTAAGCTGTTCCAGTTCTTCAAACGGTGCTCCGGATTTTTCCAGTTCCAGATATTTACGCGCCATATCATTACGCAGAACACGGATCGGATGACCGGTACTTCTTCCTGTAACACGGCTGTCGATATCTTTTGCTTTAAGAATGCTGTTTTTATAGTTTTCATGAATCACAGATTCTTTGGATGCAGCAAAAACAGTTCCCATCTGGATTCCTTTTGCGCCAAGCATAAATGCCGCCGCCATTCCTCTGCCGTCTGCAATGCCGCCGGCGGCAATCACCGGAATGTTCACTGCATCTGCGACCTGCGGAACCAGCACCATCGTAGTAAGTTCTCCGATATGTCCGCCTGCTTCGCATCCTTCCGCAACGACTGCATCTGCGCCACAGCGTTCCATACGTTTTGCAAGTGCTACAGATGCTACGACCGGAATCACTTTAACTCCGGCTGCTTTCCAGTCTGCCATGTATTTTTCCGGGCTTCCGGCTCCTGTGGTCACGACTTTCACGCCTTCTTCCACAATTACCTTCGCGACTTTTTCTGATTCCGGATTCATCAGCATAATATTGACACCAAACGGTTTATCGGTCAGTTTTTTTGTTTCCCGGATCTGCTCTCTTACCCATTCTGCCGGTGCTCCGCCTGCTGCGATCAGTCCAAGACCGCCTGCATTGGATACGGCTGCTGCCAGATGACATTCTGCCACCCATGCCATACCGCCCTGAATCACCGGATATTCAATTCCCAATAATTCTGTGATTTCTGTCTTCATAATAAAATCCTCTTAATCTGCAGCTCTTATGCCTGATGCTCTGTCAGGTAATTCATTGCATCTGCTACAGTTGTAATCTTTTCAAGGTCTTCACTCGGAATCTCTACAGAGAATTCTTCCTCGAGTGCCATTGCCAGTTCAAAGAGATCAAGAGAGTCTGCATGAAGATCATCCATGAAAGAGGTCTCTGCTGTGATCTCTGCTGCATTTGCTCCTAAAGTTTCTGCTGTAAGTTCAATAATTCTTTCTAACATTTTCGTTTTCTCCTTTTTTACAATTCATTTTTTATTTTAGAATATCTACTTTTATATTGAGGATATCTGCTTTTATATTTGAAATTTTCAGCCCTTGATATCCCACTCCAGAATACTGGCTCCCCACGAAAGGCCTGCTCCAAAACCTGCCAGAACAAGTTTCTGTCCCTTTTTCAGGACACCATTTCGGTTCAGTTCATGCAAAAGAATCGGAATGCTGGCAGATGAGGTATTTCCGTAATCCTGAAGATTCATCGGAAATTTCTCCATTCCTATATGAAGCCGTCTTGCAACTGCATCCACAATCCTTGCATTCGCCTGATGAAGAACAAACCAGTCAATATCCTCCACAGAAAGTTCATTTTCTTTTAAAACTTCCTGTATCACCTGTGGAACTTTGCGGACTGCAAACTGAAAGACATCCTTGCCATTCATGGTAATGTATTCTGTTTTTGCTTCTCTGCCATCTTTATCAATACTGCGGATCCTGTTTCTGACACCCGGACCCGTAAGTGCTGCACCGCCACTTCCATCCGAGTGTGCCGCCGGACGGTAAGTTTTTCCCTCTGCTGCCTGAATCAGAACCGCTCCGGCTCCGTCTCCAAACAAAATGCAGGTACCGCGGTCTGTCCAGTCAACCAACCTCGAAATGCTCTCACTTCCGATTACAAGCACGGTTCGGTAAATACCAGATGCAATGTATGCCTGTGCAGTATTGTAAGCAAAAAGAAATCCGCTGCAAGCGGCATTAAGATCAAATCCGACCGCTCCATCCGCTCCAAGTGCTTCCTGCACCCGACAGGCAGTGCACGGAAAAATCTGATCCGGTGAACCTGTTGCAACAAGGATCATGTCGATCTCACCCGGTGAAATTCCGGCTTCTTCAACTGCCTGGCGTCCCGCCTCGCATGCCATCGAAACTGTCGTTTCTTTTTCTGCGATGCGCCGCCTTCTCACGCCCGTCCTTTCCCGGATCCACTCATCGCTGGTGTCTACAAAGCCTGCAATTTCTTTATTATCCAGAATACGCTCCGGTACACAGGCTCCCGTTCCCCGGATGACACCGGTTATGGTCTGTTCTTTATTCATAATTGTTGTTTCCTCATATTCTTATTTGTTTTGGTTTTAGAATATTTTGATTATCAAAGTATATATCTAAAAAAAGAGAATGTCAAGAAAAAAATCAACACTTTTTTATTCATGCTTTTCTTCCCCGACCATTCCCCTGTAGACGAATCAGACCAAATGCCAGAAACAGACTGAAAATATAAGAAATCCCAAAAATCTGTCCGATTGCCTTCGGACCGCGGTATGCCGGTGGCTGAAAGGATGCCTCATCACCTTCCGCAGTTACTTCTGTTGCTTCCAGAACTTTATGAAAAGCCAGCAATACAGAGCTTCTTGTCAGTGTCTTGCTGGTTTCCTTGCGGGAAATAAGAAGTTCCCCACTGTATTCGCCATTTTTCTTATGTTTTACTGTGTAGGAAAATTCCAGACCGGATAAAGTATGCAGCGTCTGATCCTGATATGTCAGAACTGCATCCCATAAAAGAACGTCAAGCTCTTCCTGTGTTTTGCCCTCAATGATACCTCTGTGAAGTTCTTTGATGCTCTGTCCATCTGCCGACATGGTTTCTCCTGCCTCTTTCCGTTCCCTGATTTTATTTTATTGAAATAGTTACAAATAAACTTCAAAAACTGTATCTTACTTTCTTGCAATTTTGAATCCATACTCATTGATCTCATCGATCGCCTGAATCGCGGCTGCCAGCTTACAGTCTTTAAGAGCCTGCGCCAGCGCCAGATGCTGCGGAATCGTAGCCAGCCAGATAGAGTCATTTCCATTCTGGGAATCTTCCTGCTGAATAAAACGATATGAACGAATCTTGTTGATCATCTGCTCAATCGCATTATTTCGACCGATCTTGTACAGGCTGTCATGAAAACTGCGGTCCAGCACATGGCTGTAAAGATTATCAGAAGCCAGGCGAACCATCTCTGTTGCTGTAGCTAGCAGCTGGTCTTTTTCCTGAATCGTGCCTCTCTCCATCGCATTTTTTACTGCTTCGTGATCAAGCGCACTCTGAAGCTCCTCCATCTCCGTCAACGAACAGTTCGTAAGCTGAATCGTCAGAGAATTATTCTCTCCATATGGATTATTAATAAACACACCGCTTCCGGTCTTTACATATATCAGCCCCCTGTCTTCCAGTATACGCAGAGCTTCACGTACTGAATTTCTGCTTGTCTGAAGCATAGAGGACATATCACGCTCGGATGGAAGTTTATCTCCCGGCTGCAGATTATTCATCTGAATATAACGATAAATCGAATCCGAGATTTTCAGATACAGAGATTTTTTCTCGATCGGCTTCATCGAGATTCTGTTTCCCTGATCCGAAGAAGTATTTGTTTCATTATTCATAAAGTTTCCTCAATTTCTATAAATTTCTGCTCTCTGCAGAATCCACGATACAGAGAAGCTGCCAGTGGCAGCTTCTCTCGCATACTTTGACACCAAATAAAAGGACTCAATATCCCTGATGGACACTGAATCCTTTTAATTATAAGGAAATCTTATAGAAACGTCAATAGAGGCTCCCCGATTAAACCGGTATTATTCCTCTGCTGATTTTCCGGATAACTGAAGATACTCTTCGTATGCCGGAGAATCTTTTGTGATCTTTTTGATTCCGAATCCTGTGAATCCCCAGAGGATTGCAAAGAATACACCTGTGTAGCAGAGAACTGCCCACGGAGCATACTGAACAGTCGGTACACCAAGTACAGATGTCATATATACACCTGCCAGTGACCACGGTACCAGCGGCTCTACGACTGTAATGCTGTCTTCCAAAGATCTGGAAAGGTTTTTGGACTCAAGTCCGCGTTTGATGTATTCCGGACGGAACATACCACCGATCATAAGGAATGTTACGGTAGCTTCTCCGATTACTGTAATCATAACTACGCCAAGAGCAACAGTCAGTGTGATCAGCTGGCCGGTACCATGAATATGTTTCATGATACGTTCCAGAATCAGTTCCATACTTCCGCATACGGTAAGTGCGCCGATGAAGGAGAAACCACAGAATGCCATCAATGCGGTGTTCATCATGGAACTCATACCACCTCTCTGAAGAAGGTTCGGTATCTGCTCAACAATATTTTCAAGATCTACAGATGTGTGAAGCATTTCCATCTTGAACCCGCTTACCATACTTGCTGCGCAGTCTGAGAAAGAGAATCCCTGAATTGCCATGGCAATTACTACTGCAACTGCTGAAGAAATGATCATAACCGGAATTGTAGGTTTTTTCATAAGTGATCCTGCGATTACGATCACGCATGGAATCAGAAGAAGCAGTCCTGTCGGCATGGAAAGATTGAAAAGTTTACCAAGAGTATTGATGATCTCATCTACCTGTCCAACCTGTGAATCACTTGCAAAATGTGCTCCTGCGACCAGATAAACAATACAGCTTACGATAAATCCAGGAACGGTTGTATAAAACATATGTCCGATATGCTGATACAGGTTTGTCTCTGTTGCAATGGCAGACATATTTGTACTGTCAGAAAGTGGTGACATTTTATCTCCGAAGTATGCACCTGCTACGATCGCACCTGCAACTGCCGGAAGCGGTGCTCCCATACCTGCTGCCACACTGATAAGAGCGGCTCCTACTGTACCTGCTGCTCCCCAGGAAGTACCTGTACTTACAGAAAGGATTACAGTAACGAGGAAGGAAGTGATGATAATATATTTAGGGCTGATGATCTGAAGTCCGATATATACAAGGAACGGAATTGTTCCGCTTACTACCCATGCGCCGATCATAAGACCTACGCAGATCAGGATCATGATCGCCGGGAAAGCTTTTGCAAGTTTCGCAACAATCTCATCTTCAATATCTTTCCATGTGTGTCCCTGATACATGCACACACAGATTGTAAATGCTGCACAGATGATCAGAAGGATCTTGATATCAATGCTGTAAATTACCAGTCCCGTAAAGAGGACAACAAACATAAAAATCAATGGCAGTACTGCCGTAAAAAGCGTTGGTTTCCTGATTTCTTTCTTCTTTGCTTCCATGAAAGTTCTCCTTTATGAAATTTTGTCAAGCGCCTGTTTCAGATCTGCGATCAGGTTTTCTGTTCCTTCAAGTCCACAGTGGATTCTGACGATATTACGTGATACATTCAGGAATGCACACTGCTCGTCTGTCCAGTTGTACGTATAAGCGATTGCAAGGCTCTCGAATCCGCCCCATGAGCATCCTTTTTCAAAGAGTTTCAGACTGTTTACAAAGGTCTCTGTCTCTTCAAGTGTTCCGTCGATTTCAAGGCTCATCAGACCACATTCACCCTTCTGCTGTTTTCTCGCAAGTTCATACTGTGGGTGAGACGGAAGTCCTGTAAAGAATACACGTTTTACTTTTGGCTGTTTTTCAAGGAATTTTGCAACTTCCATTGCTGTCTCATAATGTCTCTGCATACGTACATCAAGTGTACGGAGTCCACGGATTGCAAGCCATGCTTCCATAGGTCCCATAACACCGCCGAACCAGTCTCTCTGAACCATAAGGTCACGCATCAGCTGTTCATCTTTGGAAACAAGTACTCCACCTACCAGGTCGCTGTGTCCGCCGATGTATTTTGTCATTGTATGCATAACAATGTCGATTCCCATATCCAGTGGCTTCTGGAAAAGCGGTGTGGAATATGTGTTGTCGATGTAAGTTTTAATGCCGTGTTCTTTTGCGAGTTTTGCAACACCTTCCAGATCTACAACATTGAATAAGAGGGTTGTAGGGCTCTCAAGAATGATCATCTTTGTTTCCGGACGGATCGCATCTTCAAATTCTTTGACTGTTCTTCCGTCTACATATGTAACAGAAACATTGTATTTCGGTCCAAGGAACTCATCAAGAAGATGCTGTACCGGGCCATAGCTTTCTTTAATGCAGATTACATTGCTTCCTGCTGTGCAGACTCTTAAGATTGCCGCTGCGCATGCTGCCATTCCTGCAGAAAATACAACTGCTCTTGAACCGTGCTCCAGTGCTGCGATCTTTTTCTCAAGAATTGCAACAGTCGGGTTGGATGCTCTTCCATAGTAAAATTCATCATTAAAAATATCTACATCAAAATAGTCTTTCACTGTGTCGAATACATGAAGTGAGTTCATGAAAATCGGTGGTGTAACTGATTTCATGTATTTATGCGGATCTTCACCCACATGTGTCATTGCCAGTAAATCCTGATTGTCTGTCATTTCTTTCTTTCCTTTCTTTGCACATTTCTCTGGTTCTGTGGTACTGTGGTTGATTGGTTGAACCAATTTATGATGTCATTATACAATATTTGTTACTTATGTCAATATACTTAAATAAAATATTATATTTTTATCTCTTATGCACAATTTGGATCAACAAATTTTGGTGGTTTTTCATACAGAGAAAAAGAAAAACACCAGTCTATCAAGCCTGACTTTCCATATTACAGCCTGATAAACCGGTGCCTAATTATTTATTCAGTTCAACAATTCTTGTACATACTTTCCCTATCAGTTCCGGGTTGTGGCTGACTACCAGCATCCCGATATCCCGCCGTTCTGTCTCCTCTATGAGGAAATGCCAGATTTGGCTCTGGGTAATAAGATCCAGCATGGTTGTAATCTCATCCGCGAGAAGAAAACGTGTTCTCTGTCCCAAAGCCCTTGCAATGCAGAATCGCTGAAGTTCTCCTCCCGAAAGTTCTGTCGGAAATCTGTTCATCCAGTCGGGTTCTATTCCCAGCTTTTCAATCAGTTCCGAATCTGTCCTGTCTCCCTCTTCGATTACATTTTTCATGCGAAGTCTCGGATTTACCGCCTGCTCCGGGTGCTGCCAGATCATCTGTACCGGGCAGTATGTACCATACTCTTTAAGTGTTTTGCCGTCAAGAAGTACCTCGCCGCTTTGCGGCATTTCGTATCCGGACAGAATCTTACACAGAGTTGTTTTTCCAAAGCCGCTGGGAGCTATGATTCCCACACGTTCACTGCTGTCTGCACTCAGGCTGAACTGACTCAATATCTGTCTGCCTTTTTCCTCATACCAAAAGGACAGATCTCTGACCTCAAGTTTCATAATATGCACCTCACATATCCACTTCCGGAAACTTTCCATGGAATTTCACCCTGACATTCCCGCGATGCCATGTCACATCGCGGTGCAAACGGACATCCCTGCAGATTATCTTTTACATAGGGCTGTACACCACCAATATAATGAAAACCATGCTTCGGCATTGCACGCCAGAGTGCTCTGCTATATGGATGGCGCAGAGTTTCTTCTCTCTCAAAATCATCCACCGACGCATCTTCTATCGTATGTCCGGCATAAAATACCTGTACCCTGTCCACTGTTTCCAACGCAAGCTCCAGGTCATGTGTAATGACCAGAACGGCAGCTCCCATATCTGCAAGCTGCCGGAAATGTTCCATTGCACGTTTTGCAAGTTTCGGATCCAGTCCCGGTGTCGGCTCATCTGCAATAACCAGCTTAGGATTTTCGACCAACGCTGTAGAGATCATAATTCTTCTGGTCATTCCTCCGGAAAGCTCAAACGGATACTGCTCCTGAACCTTTTTGTCCAGCGAATATTCCTCAAAAATTGTATCCAGACGATGCTTCTTTTCTTTATCTTTCTGTCCTTTGCAGATCTGCCTCCCTACCTTCATCAGAGGATCCAGATAAGCCGTACTCTGTGGAACCAGAACAATCTCTTTTCCCCGCAGTTTTCGAATGTTTTTTTCTGTCAGAGGCTTTCCGCAGTATCGTATTTCTCCACCCATTTCTGCATTATATGGCAGAATCCCCAGGATTCCATGTGCCAGCAGACTTTTGCCGGAGCCGGAAGAGCCGACTACTGCCACCATTTCTCCTGCGTGGATTGTGACACTTAAGTCTTTGATCACAGACAGTTCTGTCTGTTGCATTCCCTTTTGGTACTGGGTAAAGGATATTTTCAAATTGTTGATTTCCAGAATTTTTTCCTTATCCATTTTAATCTCCTATTCGTGTGCACTTGCCGGATCCAGCAGTCTGCGAAGGTTTTCTCCTGTTGTATAAAAACATACAACGGTAATCACCAGCATGATTCCCGGAAACAGTGCAAGCCACCATTTGCCTGTGATCAGATATTTCATTGCTTCTGACAAAATAATTCCAATTGCAGGCTGCTCGTTTGACAGCCCGAACCCAAGAAAAGTAATACCGGATTCATGAAGGATCGCATGTGGAAAAAGAAGAACAAGTCCGACGATAAACTGCGGAAGCAGATGTGGAGCCATATGTTTCATCGCAATATACAGGTTGCTTTTTCCAAGTTTTCTGGCTGTTTTTATATAGATCTGTTCTTTGAGCTGCAGCACTTCACCTCTGATCAGTCTCGCCAGAGATGTCCAGTGCGTCAGTGCAACTCCAAGAATGACTCCCTTAAGTCCTCTTCCGCATGCGACACAGATAAGGATCAGAAGAAGCATATGTGGGATTCCCATAACCAAATCTATGATCCATGTCACAATGGTATCTGCTGTTTTTCCCATTGTTGCAGATACAACCCCCAGAATGAATGCCATGACCGCACTGAACGTAGCTGCACATACTCCTATGATGATACTGATAGAAAGTCCTCTGACTGTCCGCGCAAACATATCTCTTCCAAGCCAGTCTGTACCAAACGGATATTTCAGGCAGGGTGCAATGTTCTTTCTGGAAAAATCTGTTGCCCTTGCCGCATCTTCGCAGAACAGACCGCCGATACAGACTGCTGCAAGAAACACCACTGCGATAACAAGCCAGAGTACCAGTGTTTTTCTGCGATTCCATCTGTTATTCATCTTCCCACACCCCCTCTTCGGATTCGTGGGTCAATGACTCCGTACAAAATATTCGCTATAAAGTTTCCTCCAAACACGAACAATGCGCTTATGATCGTAATCGCCATCAGAAGCGGCATATCACTTCCAAGACCTGCACTGACCGCTGCCTGTCCAAGTCCCGGATAGGAAAAGACCTGCTCCACAAGTACTGAGCCGCCGAAGATCTCGCTGATTGAAGCAAACTGAAGTGTCACGGCCGGTCCAAGGACATTGCGGAAACCATGATTTTTGAAAATCTGCCAGCTGCTCTCTCCTCTTGCTTTTGCAAAAAGCACGTAATCACTGTCGCAGATGTCGATCATTTTTTCCCTGGTGTGCATGGCAATATTGGATATTCCTGTAATGGAAAGTGTCACTGCCGGAAGAATCGCATGACGCACGCGGTCAAGAAAAGTCACTCCGCTTGCCTCTACTCCAATCGGTACGCTTAATCCTATGGGAAGTATTTTGAGCCATACCCCAAAGATGATCAGCAACAGCATGGCAATCCAGAATGCCGGAGTGCTGGAGATCACCAGACAGTATCCTTTGATGATCTTATCAATCGGCTTTCCACGATTCATACCTGCAAGTGAACCCAGCAAAAATCCAATCAGTCCGGACAAAACCCACGCAATGATCATCAGGAACAAAGAATTCCCAAGTTTTACCGCGATCACTGTCGTAACTTTCTGGCGATAAAGGAGAGATATTCCCATATCTCCCCTTACAAAATCCCTGAACCAGGCAATGTAGCGCTGCAGGGGCGGTTGTCCCACGCCCCAGTATTCTTCAAGTTTTGCAATCTGTTCCTGACTCATGCTTCCAAGGGCGGCCTGTCCGACATTCGCTTTCAGAGGATCGATCGGAGAAGCTGTCATAAGTGCAAAAGCAGCAACACTGACTGCAAACAGCAGAAGCAGCACTTTGATGAAATTTTTTAAAATAAATTTTGCTTTTAAATTATTCAAAATTTGTTACTCCCATGACCACTGATCTACGTTATTTACGATAGACCAGCCATGTCCGTGTGGATGAATTTTCTGGTCAGCTACCTTAAGTCCGTCTTTGACAAAGTACAGATGATCGATATTGCAGAGCCAGATCCACGGGATATCACCTTCCTGTATAATGCCGTTCTCTCCATCCCACTGTGCTTTTTTCCAGAGATCATAAGACGCTTCCAGATCACTGGATTTCAGTGCTTCGTCCATGTATTTGTCTACGGTTTCGTTTGCATATGGAGAATATTCTGCAAGACCTGTCTCGCTCATTGTATGATAGATGTTGTACAGTTCCATTGGTGTATGTGCACCCCATCCCCATACAAGCGGCTCAGACTCTGCTCTTGTGTAGGCAGTATCCCAGTCAACACCCTCTGTTGTCACTTCAATTCCAAGTTCGGCAAGCTGATTCTTGCTGTCCTCTGCCAGTGCCTGACGAACAGAATCAGATGCCGGATACAGCATGGTAAATTCTGCACGCGCACCGTCTTTCTCACGGATTCCGTCATCACCTTCTGCCCAGCCTGCTGTTTCAAGAATTTCTTTTGCTTTATCCGGATCGTATTCTACTTCTGCTTCTTCATTGTACCATGGCATCTTGTCGCACACGCTGTATGCCGGAGTTCCGTAACCGTTCAGAACATTTTCGATCATTTCTTCGCGGTCAATGCCAATATTGATTGCACGTCTTACTTCTACATCACTGGTAAAGTCATTTCCATAAGTTACTCCGTCAATTTCCTCTGCCGCAGTTGCCGGAAGATTAAATCCACGGTTGTCTACCGTCTGCACGCTGAACAGATCATATCCGTCAACCGTTATATCTGAATAGGATGCCGCTGTATGTGCCACGTCTACCGTGCCAGACTGAGCTGCTGCCAGTGCTGCATCTTCTTCCATGAAAAGAACTGTTACTTTTTTCATTTTTGGTGCTTCTCCATAGTAATCCGGATTTGCCTCAAAAATAACCTGCTGTCCTTTGTCCCACTGTTTCATGATATAGCGTCCGGAACCAATTGGATTCTGTCCGTAATTTTCATCATAAGCATGCTCCGGAACGATTCCTACAATTGCCATGGTATATGGCCAGACTGCAAATGGTGTATTCATATGGAATTCAACAGTTGTGTCATCCACCGCCACTGCTTCTTTCAGCATGGAAAAATCATTGACGGAACTGTTATCGCGGCAGTTATTGTATGTAAATGCCACGTCCGATGCTGTCAGCGGTTCTCCGTCTGTAAATTTAACATCATCACGGATCTTAACGGTCCAGGTAAGTCCGTCATCACTTACCGAATAATCAGTTGCCAGGTCTTTCCCGATAGAAAGATCTGTATTTGTAGTAGTAAGCGTACTCTGGATCAGAGGTTCATGTACGTGCTCTCCTGCGCCCCATCCATATGCCGGATCAAAACCAGATTCCGGCTCTGATGTTGTCGGCATAGTTACGATCACTTCGTCCTTCGCTGTACTTTCTTCCTGTGCTGCAAATACAGTCGCAGTTCCCCCTGCAAAGGATGCAGTCATGCAGACCGCCATCATAACCGCCAGTAATTTTCTCTTCATTATCTCATTTCCTCCTTTTGTTCTCATTTATGCACAATGCTGTTTCTATCAACATTTTCAGGATTTGTTTTTATTTATTATGCATAACAAGTTCTATCAGTATACCATCAATTTTGACCGTATATAACCATCCCAGGGGGATATTAACCTATTCATATATCGCATAGATCCTGCATTTTTTTCATAGCTCTGTATCCCCCTGGGAGGCTTGTTTTTACACTGCATTTTGTTAAAATACAATCAACACATGAATTGTGTTATCTACCAAATAAAAGTGCACAGACCTCCACATATTATGATGCACATTCAACCCATTAAAAAAGTACTTCCATTCCGCAGGAAGTACTTTTTTTATACCATTTTCAGTTCATGCTCTTAAATCTGTATCGGGCCAAACGCATCCATCACTTCAAAATCATCAGACAGAAAAACATTTACAACCATACTTCCTGCCCTCCGGTTATTGTCTCTGATTATTATGCTGTTAATTTTATAAAACTGAATCTATTAATTTCTTTGTATAATCCATCTTCGGATGATCGATGATATCATCCGGAGTTCCGTATTCTACGGTCTTTCCATGATAGAGAACCAGGACTTTGTCACAGAAGGCCTGCACCAGTGCAAGATCGTGGCAGATCAGGATAAATGACAGATTTTCTTTCTGTTTCAGTTCGGTCAGAAGTTCCAGAATCTGTTTCTGCACGGTTACATCAAGTGCGCTGGTTGCCTCATCACAGATCAGGATGTCCAGACTGACTGCAAGCGCTCTGGCAATTGCTGCTCTCTGGCACTGTCCTCCACTGACCTGATGTGGATAGCGATCTGCGTATTCCGCATCCAGACCACATCTTTCGAGAAGATTTTCCACACGTTTCCGTGTTTCTGCGCGGCTTATCCCCATGTTCCGAAGACTTTCCCCAATTCCGTCTCCCAGAGTACGTCTCGGATCAAAAGATTCCATCGGCATCTGAAAAACCATCTGGATATCCTGATAGGTTTTTCTTAAGCTTTTGCCTCTGAGGCGGGTAATATCCTTTCCTTTAAGAAAAATCTGTCCATCTGTCACCGGCTCCAGATGTGTGAGCATTTTGGCTATCGTGCTCTTTCCCGAACCGGATTCGCCTACGATTCCAAGACATTCGCCCCGATTCAGTTCGAAACTGACATCATCTACCGCTGTCATGGACTTCTTTCCTGAGACAAAAACCTTCTTAAGGTGTTCTGCTTTTAAAATAATCTCTGTCATTTCTTCATGCCTCCTGAGTTCAGTCCCGTTTCAAATGAAGCACAGAGCTCATCAGTTTCTTAGTATATGGATCTTTCGGATGATCCAGAACCTCTTCGGTTGCTCCATAATCTCTTACCTGTCCGTTCTGGAGAACCAGTATCCTGTCTGCCATCATCCTTACAACACCGATATTATGAGTTACAAGAATCATTGCAGTATTGTATTCTTTACGCATAAGCAGAAGTTCCTCCACTACCTGCTTCTGAACCGTTACATCCAGGGCGCTGGTCGGTTCATCTGCCAGAAGCAGGTTCGGATGCATGATCATGGCTGTACAGATCCCTACTCTCTGATTCATTCCACCGGAGAGTTCAAACGGATAGCTTTCCAGCACACGGTCACTGTCATCCAGACCAATCTTCTTCATGATCTCTCCTGCACGTTCCCGGACTTCCTTCTTGCTGATTTTCTCATGTTCTGACACTGCCTCATGTATCTGTGCCCCGATTGTCCGGACAGGACATAATGCAGCTTTGCAGTCCTGGAATACCATTCCGATCTCTGTTCCCAGAAGCTTACGGAGCTTTTTCTCACTCATATCTGTAAGATTTTCACCTTTATACCAGATATCACCTCTTGTA
Source organism: Blautia sp. Marseille-P3087 (assembly GCF_900120195.1). GTDB lineage: Bacteria > Bacillota > Clostridia > Lachnospirales > Lachnospiraceae > Blautia_A. The sequence continues at coordinate 2,426,050 of NZ_LT635539.1, read as the reverse complement.
ACCAGGCCTTCTTCCCCCAGAAGTCCCATGATGGCTTTGACAATCGTACTTTTACCGCTTCCGGATTCTCCCACGATTCCAAGAATCTCGCCCTGTTTTAATTCAAAACTGACATCCTGAACCACCGGCTCTCCATTATATGAAATTGTCACATGCTCTACACGAAGCAAAGAATCCATAATATTTTGTTCTCCTCAGGCTACTCCACATCCAGTTCTGCCGTGATCTCATAATAATCACATGGATGCGTTGCCATTCCTTTTACATTTGATTTTGTCACGATTCCCATATTCAGATGTGATACAAAGAAGTATGCATCATCATCCAGAATATCCTGCTGAAGTTCTATTGCAAGTTTACCTCTTTCGTCCTTATCAAAAGTCTGATGAAGCTGATCTGTAAGCTTTGTTACCTCTTCATTCTGGTAGTTTCCGTAATTTTTAGAACCTGTCACCGTACTTGTAAAAAAGTATTCCGGATCTCCTGTCGGTGCTGTGGTAACAGAACTTACATAAACGTCAAAATCACCGTTTTCTGCAAATGTTCTGTGATCTGGAGTATTGTTTACCTGCACATCAATACCGATATCCTTCAACGTAGCCTGTGCATACTCTGCCAGCTTCGGCTGTTCGAGACGGGTCGGGTAAGTCAGCCAGTTAATGCTGAGTTTCTGTCCGTCTTTGTCTACATATCCATCACCGTCTGTATCTGTCCATCCGGATTCTTCAAGAAGTTTCTTTGCACCGTCCGGATCATAGGAAACGGTTTCTACAGCGTCATTTCCATAGGAAAAGCTGCTCGGGAAGGCTGCTTTGGCCGGAACGCCACGTCCCTGCATGATCACAGAACAGAATCCGTCTTTGTCGATTCCCATCTCAACAGCTTTGCGGACATTCTGGTCCTGCATGATCTCTGAATCCATATTGAACTGTCCGAAGAAGCAGCGGCTGGTCGCACAGGAGTTAATGGTATAGTCTGAATTGTTTTCAAACAGAGGATAGTTGTCATACTGCAGTCCATAAGTTCCCTGAATATCTCCGGTCTGCAGGGCTGCTGTCAGCGCACTTCCGTCTGCAAAAGATTTGACAGTAACTTTGTCTACTTTTACTTCGCCACCCCAGTAGTTCTCATTTTTGACCAGATCGATCTGGGTTGGAGTAACATTCTCTGCAATATACGGGCCTGTTCCTGCCACATTCGCTGAACCGCCTTCTCCCTGGATTCCATAGTCCATATCAATGATTGCACCATAAGGATCGCCAAGATAATTGATGATTGCCGGACATGGTTCTGTCGTATAAATAGTAAGTGTCAGTCCGTCTGCATCAATATGGTCAATTTTCAGATCGTATGGTGCACGGTCATGAGCAGCGATCAGATCCTCCAGACATTCCTTAACCGCTTCTGCATCCATATCACGTCCACTGGAGAATTTGACATCGTCACGAAGTGTGATCTTAACGGTTGTGTCATCTACAAACTCATAATCAGTTGCCAGCCATGGCTCTACTTCCATGTTGTCGTTGTATTTGAAAAGAGTTTCCCCTACACCATAACGGAGTGCACTCCATCCGGAATAGTTATCATGTGGGTTCAGTCCCGCATCCCCCATTTCTTCACTGTATCCTGTCGTTCCATATACGAATGTCTTTTCTCCGTCAGCCCATACACTTGTGGACATTCCTGCTGCCAGCATTGCTCCTGTAAGAATTGCCGCAATCAGTTTCTTCTTCATAATCGTTGTTTCCTTTCTTTATATGCTTATCTTTTTGTTCTTTCTTTTGGATCCATATAGTCTCTGAGTGTATCTCCGAGAAGATTAAAGATCATAACTGTTATAAATATGGCCAATCCCGGTGCGAGTACCATCCATGGTGAAATCTGAAGCATACTTCTTCCATCATTGATCATGCTTCCCCACTCTGCCATCGGCGGCTGTACGCCAAGCCCGAGAAAAGAAAGTCCGGCCAGTTCCATCATCATCGTTCCGATATCAAGAATCGAAGTAACCAATATCGGACCGGCAATATTCGGCAAAATATGTTTAAACATAATCTTAAATGTGCTGCTTCCCGACAGTCTCACCGCCATCAGATACGTTGAGTCTTTCTGTGCAAGAGTCAGTCCTCTGGCAAGTCTGGCAAACTTCGGCCATCCAATTACAGCCAGAGCTATGATTGCATTCTGAATACCTCCACCGAGCACGCCAGCTACCGCAAGGGCAAATACAAGGCTCGGAAATGCCAGAAACAGATCGGACACACGCATCAGAACAGTATCCAGAATTCCTCCGCACCAGCCACATATAATACCAATTGCGGTTCCGACTACAGTAATGAGTGCTACCAGAAGCAGTGTTGCATAAATACTCGTCGTGCTTCCCACCAGTACTCTCGAAAGCATATCCCTTCCGTAACGGTCAGTTCCCAGTATATGTTCTGCGCTGGGCGGTTTCTGCGCCAGCAGAAGATCCTGCATATCCGGATCATACGGGCAGAGTTTCCGGGCAAAGGCTGCAATTACAAGCAGGATCAGTACCAGTATTGTAAAAAAGATCAGCTTTTCTCTCACATGGTTTTTCTTTATTTTCTGCCTGCGGACAGTTATCGTTTTTTTCGTTTTACTCATACTCTGTCACCTCCCAGTCTTACGCGAGGATCCAGATAATGATAAATGATATCTGTGATCAGATTTACCACTACATAAATAATCGCCATCCATGCCACATACGCCTGAATGATCGGGTAGTCTCTCATAGTTATGGCATCTACTGCCATTTTACCGACACCATCCCACATAAAAATAGTCTCAACGATCGTGGTTCCACCCAGAAGATTTCCTATGGACAATGCCAGCAGCGTAATGATCGTGAGCATGGAAGATTTCATCACATTTTTCCAGATGATCACACTGCCTCTGACACCTCGCGCTCTGGCTCCGGCTACATAGTCTTTATTCAGTTCTTCAAGGATTGTCGCTCTTACCTGACGGGTATATTTTGATGCCATGGAGATTGCCAGCGTCAGCGTAGGCAGGACAAGACTTAACGCGACGTTGTCACTGGTAATGACCGGAAGCCATCCCAGTCTGATAGAAAAGAAATACATCAGCACCAGCGCCGCAAAAAAATTCGGCATGGAATTTCCTATGAAACTGAAAAAACGAATTAAATAATCGATCCATTTATTATGTTTTACTGCCGAAAGGATTCCAAACGGAATTGCAATCAGCATTGTCAGCAATACTGAAGAAACCGTCAGCATGATTGTTGCCGGAAGTTTTTCTATGAAAGTTTCATAAACATCTCTCTTCGATACATAGCTCTTGCCCATATCTCCGGTTGCCATTCCTGCAAACCACTTTGCATATTGCACAAGAAACGGCTGATCCAGCCCGTACTCTTTTCTCGTCTCATCAATGACTTCCTGTGAGACTGCCGAACCTGCATTTTCATACATGTAGGTCACTGCATCACCGCCCGCCAGACGCATCATGGCAAAAGACAAAAAAGTGATTCCGATCAGAATCGGAATCAACTGAAGAAGTCTTTTTAAAATATATTTAATCATTTGTTCTCCTTCATGCCTGCATAGCATCAGACAACATATCCGCATGATAAATCGTAACTGGCCCGTATCCTCACAGTTACAATAATTTAACAATTACAGTCTAGCAAATGTCAAAAAAGCACACAACCCCGTAGGAGGGTTCTGTGCTATTCTTAAATTGAATACTTTATGCATGTTATGGAATAAGTGTGGATTAACTTTATACTCGTTCACAGTGGATTAACTTTTTGGAAGTCTGCTCATCAGAAACTCGAGAAATTCCTGTATACTTTCATCCATTTCTTCTCCTCTGTGAAGGATATAGCCAAAAATAACTTTGCTGTCCCCCATATTCAGAGGGATTCCCGGTGCCGTGCCTGCCTTATTTTCGGAAAGATAGCTTCCGCTCACATTGGAGACTTTACTGTTTTTCAGCATTCTTTCCATAATATAATCACTGTTGGTCAGCACGGAAATATCAAGGTCTTTCCACTGAAAAGCCTCCTCATTGACAGATCCGATATCAAAAAATTCATCCTGATAATTCTGTATGAACCGTACTCCCTCAAGCTCTCCCAGATTTACAGTCTCTTTTTCCAAATCATAAAGTTCTGTCTGCCGTCCCGGATAAAGGATCACATCTGTCTCATACAGAGATACAAACTGCAGCTTGTTTTTTGCCAGTTCATGCAGGAAATTCTCTTTCTGCTGGCTCAGGATATAGACAAAACCAATATCATCCATATAGTCACGGACGCGCTCCATAACACTTCGCACACCTGCTGTCGTCAATTGGAAATGATAATTTTTTTCATATGTTTCATTATAAAAATCCACAAACAGATCGGCAAACCAGGAACTGGGATTCATGGAAATACGGATCCATTTTGTCATGCCGTTTGCCGACATATTTTCCAGAACTTCAACCTCATTTGTGATCCGGCAGGCATAATGATAAACCTTCTGTCCCTGTACCGTAAGGCGTATTCCACGTGGCAGCCGCTCAAAAAGCTGCATTCCGAGATTATCCTCCAGTGCCTTTATCACCTTACTGACACTTGATTGTGTAGAATAAAGGATCTTTGCCGCATCACTGAAAGATCCGGCCTGCGCACATGTCACCAAATATTGTAATTGTTTTAAATCCATATGATTCTCCGCATATTGTTATAGTCTGTCCTATTGTCTGCCCGTTATTTAACTGTCCGCAGCATAAACAGTGGAGTGGGATTATAAAATTCGTCTTTTTCCAGATAAATCCTGCTGCTGATACCCAGATCCACTCTGAAATCTTTTACTTCCATAGAACCTAAGGTTTCCAGATCCCATGCCGGACGGCTGTAAGAACTGATTGGAAGCTGACGCTTGATCTCCTCACACTCACGCATCATATCATCACCGAGAATGTTGTGTGCATGATTTTCCGGAAGATCTGCAACATTGGAAAAATCTGTGATTCCATAGTTTGCATCAAAGTTAAGCAGAACCCCGCCCTTTTTCAGGACGCGGAGCCACTCGCCATAAGCATGGCTTACGTGCGGCAGTGTCCATGTCAGGTTTCTGGAAATGATCACATCAAATGTACCCTCCGGAAATTCTGGATTTTCGGCATCCATTACCAGAAATTCGCAGTCTGTTTTTTCCTCTGATGCAAGAAGACGTGCATTTTTGATCATATCCGGTGTCAGGTCGATACCTGTCACCTGATGGCCTTCTTTTGCAAGCAGAACGGAGAAAAATCCAGCACCGCATCCCACATCAAGAATACGCAGTTTTTTTCCTTTTGGAAGCTGCGCACGTATTTCTTTCATCCAGCGTTCTGCCATGGCACTGTGCAGTTCCTGACGTTTCTGCACGAGAAAACTGTCGCTTCGTTTTTCCCAGTAATTAACGATTCTCTCCTTGCGCTCATCATACCGGCTGACAATTCTTCCATATGTGACCATCGGACCGTTTTCAAGCACCTGCAGCGTGCCGCACTGATAAAGAAGCACACCGTCAAACTCTGCGACACTGATTTCTTTTACATTGCCTTCATAATCGCGGACTTCTCCGAGAATATCACCTTCCCGGATCATGTCACCGACTTTTTTAAACGGATACCAGAGTCCGTTTTCCTCGGCATCCTGATAGCGAATATCAGCTACATCCAGAGGATAGTAGGTACGGAAATCTTTCAGTCCCTGATAAATTCCCAGATGACAGAGAATATTACGGACATCCCTGCGGGTGGATCTGACTTCCTCATAAGTCCAGTCACCCATTCCTCCACGCTCAATCAAAATACTCGGGATTCCCTGTGAAGCCGCATAGTTATAAGAACCGCCGGATGCCACGTTGGATTTTACCATATAAGGCACATCGACCTGTTCTGCCATCTGTCTCGAAAAGCTGACAACTTCCTCTGCTGCCGCTCCTGCATAATAAACATATGGAGTAAGTTTTTCATAATCATCTCCGCTGTGCAGGTCGATATAATAATCTGCCACCGGCTGCAATTCCTGAGAAACAGCCCATGCAAGACGTTCCATCTCCGTTCCGTCCGGATTTCCCGGAAATTCACGATTCAGATTCTTCCCATCTGTAAGCCCCATGCTACCTTTTCGTGCTTCAAATGCCGGACGGTTCAACACTTTTATGATAATGACCGTTCCTGTTACCTTCTCGATTTTCAGTTTCTGTGCAAGCTCGATGGCTGCCTGGATCCCTACATATTCACCGGCATGAACACCTGCTGTGATCAGCATGGTTTTTCCTGTGCCATGTCCATGCAGAACAGTCGCCGGCAGTCTGATCTCACCATTTGCAAGCTCCAGTTCCCCGTGCCACTTCTGTCCCGGCTGCACCGTTACATTTTTCAGACGAAAAGCATCTCTTTTTCTTCCTGTCAGCAGAAAAATCGGAGAAGTACTGTTGTTGATGATCTCTTCCTCTGTCCAGACCTCTTTCCAGACTTCTTCATCGCAGGAAACATCAAGAAATCCTGCTTTCTGCATCGTTTCGATATCCCACTTCGGACGTTCCAGACGGCTTAGCGGAACCTGACGGGCAATTTCTTCCATCTTCTCAATATCTGTTCCGCTGTAATAATCTTCCACATTCTGCTCTTCCGTCTGCTTACGGTCTTTCTCGTAACTGCTTCGTTTCTCTTCATTATAAAGATGACCGTACCAGTCAGCATCAAAGTTATAAAGGACACCTCCCGGTTTGAGGACACGAAGCCATTCTCTGTATGCAAGGTCCGGGCGCGGCAGATTCCATGTAACATTTCTCGTTACAATCACATCACAACTGTTGTTTTCCACATCAAGCGCCTGTGCGTCGCCTGTTTTCCACACAATACACTTTGCAAGCTCACCTGCATTGCTCTGTGCTTCTTTCAGCATTTCTTCGGTATAATCGATTGCAGTAACCTGATACCCGGCTTCTGCAAGAAGAATTGCAAAAAATCCCGGGCCGGTTCCGACATCGAGAATTTTGATCTCCTGCGGTTTCTTTTCCGGAAACTGATTTCCAAGCAGGGAAAGGAGCTTGTCCCTCCACATCGTTCTGCGGGCATCTGCCATTTCCTGCTGATTATATTCTGAATAACCTCTGGCACGGTTCGTCCAGTAGTCATGAATTTCGTTTTTCAAATTATTCATAAGTCTGTTCTCTTTTCATGCTTGTCATGTTAATCGGGGCGATTCATAATTTTTATTGCACAAAAGTAAAATTTTCTCTGAATTTCCACCCTCATATTTTTTCATTATATAAAAAAAGCATCCCCTCCACAAGCCTGTAGGGGGGATGTGTTGTTACAATTTTGACAAAGAAAATTAGACACATTGTTGTCTGAAAGTGTATTTCACTGCAGGAAGATGCTCCACAGACAGATTGTCGGAAGTGACAGCAACGTGGAAAAAATAACCATCTTCGTTGCAAAGGGAGAATCTACCTGATATTTTTCTGCCAGAATACTCGTTGTCGCACCTGCCGGCATCGCCGCAAGAAGTACACATAAACCAAGAACTGTTTTGCTGAGTGGAAGCATTCTGCATACAAGATAAACAACCGCCGGAATGATCACCAGTCTGTGAACTGTATATTTCACGACTGTCCAGTCCCAGAAATCTTTCAGGTCAATATCCGCGAGGATCATTCCGATAACCATCATGGACATCGCTGTGTTGCAGTTTCCGACTGATGTAACCGCTCCGTCAAGTCCCGGCGGAAGCTGCGTGCCGGTCACCATCATGATTATTCCGAGAACGCAGGCGAGAATACACGGATGCGTTACGACTTTTTTCAGTGTTTTCATCTTATCACTGCTTCCGGAAAAAACAGCCAGGCCGGAAGACCACATCATAATTCGCTGTGGAATCAGATAGACGCTGGCAAGTACCAGCCCTTCTGCCCCATAAATTCCTTCTGTGATCGGATTGCCGAGAAAGCCTGCATTTGAACAGATCGTACCATATTGCAGGCATTTATAACGCCCCTCCGCTTCTCTCCGGAACATCAATTTTCCGTAGATCACACAGAACACCTGAATACCGATGGATATAAAAAGAATTGCCAGATAATTCATAAGGCTTCCATCTGCTGCGCTCTGCGTGAATGCATGAAGAATGTTACATGGCAGGATCAGATAAATGACAAGATCATTGATATTTTTCTGTCCCTGTGGTCCGATAATATGTATTTTTTTCATTAAAAATCCTACAGCTACCAGAAGAAAGATCGTGAGCTGCAGTGTAAGCAGAGTTATCATAAATTTACTATATAGTGTCTGCGTTTTTATCGAAAACACTATTTCCTTTCTCTTGAATTGTGTTTCTGTGATAGTTGTTCACCGTCTTTTGAAAATAAGATAAACAACCACTTTAGTGTAGCACATCGCAGAAGGAGTCGCAAGAAGTCCGTTTGTATGCCATTGTATACAAAGTCATCTTAAGAACAGGCCTCTTTGAACTGATTGAAATCGGCTCCAACTACGATGCGTGGTGCTGGGGCTACGACTTTTTTAATACTTTTACGATCCTGCTGAATCTGACAGTCAGCATCATGTACACCTTCGATAATATGGAAATGAAATATGGCCCGCTCCTTCTGACGCTGGAGCGCCTGACGGTTGCTTTCTTTGCTATTGATTTCCTGCTTCGTGTATTTACTGCCAAATATCTTTATCCTGATGTTTCAGAACCACGGGCGATTGGAAAATACCTGACTTCTTTTTCCGGAATCTGGTGGGCTGCCTCCACTTTGCTTACCGTTGGCTATGGTGATATTTATCCTGTCACCACCATGGGCAAGATTTTCGGAATATTTATCGCATTTCTTGGTGTCGGTATGGTTGCCATCCCCACCGGTATTATTTCCGCCGGATTTGTCGATCAGTACTCGCGCCTGAAGCGAATCGGTGAATACGGACAGGAGGAAGATGTACATTTTATCCGCATCTGTCTTGACAAAAACGACAAATGGGTCGGACACCACATTGCTGAACTTGATTTTCCACAGAAAATCATTGTTGCAGTAATCCAGCGCGATCACCGTATCCTTGTCCCAAAAGGTGATACGGTTCTGAAAGCCGGGATCTTGATATTTCCAGACATTCGATCATCGTACTTGTCAGACGCCACAAAAAGCTGATCATCCCCAGCGGAAACCTGATACTTCTTGAAGGAGATACCGTTATCCTTTATACCCAGACTCACATGGCGAATGCTGATGATCTGGAGATTTGAAAAATTATCCCGACAGCAATTATGTCTGATCGATTTTTTAAATAGCTTAATCGGTACTTTGTCTGATTACTTTCAATCCGCTATTGACGGCTTTTCATGTTCTATGCTAGAATCTATCCAGATTCGCAGGCATCTGCGTTTTTATCCAAAACATCGTGTGGACTTTTCTGGTTCAATGCTTTTAAAGTCTGACTATTTTTCGCCACACAATTACCCTTTGCGGTAGTTGTGCGGCGTTTTTTTATGGATATTTTTTACAGATACTAATTTGATGCTATTATGGAGGTTTGTTATGAATGATACGTTTATGAAAGAACGGCCGGTCTTTCCACTGATTTTATCCATGGCAATGCCAATGGTCATTTCCATGCTGGTCAATTCTCTGTACAATATCGTGGACAGTTTCTTTGTTGCCCAGATCAGCGAAGATGCCATGACCGCGCTGTCACTTGTTTTTCCTGTGCAGAATTTTTCAAATGCAATCGCAATTGGTTTCGGTATCGGTATCAGCTCGCAGATTGCAATCTGTCTGGGTGCCGGCAATAAAGAAACCGCAAGCAAAGCCGCTACACATGGTCTGGCGCTGTCCGCCTTACATGGAATCCTGCTGACAGTCATCTGTATTTCAATCATGCCAAAATTTCTTTCTGTTTTTACTTCAGATAAAAATGTCAGCAGCCTTGGCGTCCGCTATTCCACGATTGTATTTCTTTTTGCCATTGTGACCACTATAAACCTTGCGTACGAAAAAATCTTTCAGGGTGTCGGCAATATGAAGGTAACTATGATCGGACTGATGGTCGGCTGTGTTTCCAATATCCTGCTCGATCCTCTGATGATATTTGGCCTTGGTCCGTTCCCTGCCATGGGGATCGAAGGTGCTGCCCTCGCAACAGGACTTGGTCAGGTACTGAATCTTGCTTTTTATTTGATTGTTTATAAGATGCGTCCGATTCAGGTACGAATCAGTCGCCGATATCTCCATCCAGATAAAGCCCTTGCAGCACGGTTGTATTCTGTCGGCATTCCAGGCGCTTTAAATCTGGCACTTCCTTCTGTGCTGGTCTCTGCACTGAACGGACTTCTGGCTGCATATTCACAGAGTTATGTAGTCATCCTCGGAATCTACTACAAGCTCCAGACATTCCTGTATCTTCCGGCGAGCGGCATCGTCCAGGGCATGCGTCCGGTCATCGGATATAATTACGGTGCCGGAGAGCATAAACGTGTGAAAAAAATTTATTTTGTTACTCTGTGTATGAGTGGTGTGATCATGCTTATCGGAACGATCATCTGTCTGACTGTGCCAGGACAGCTTATCGGGATGTTCACCACCAATCCTGAGACAATTGCCGCCGGCAAAACTGCCCTTCGGATCATCTGCGCAGGTTTTCTTGTTTCTTCTGTATCTGTTACATCCTGTGGTGCTCTGGAGGGGCTTGGACGAGGCAGTGCTTCGCTGGTTGTCTCTCTCTGCAGATATCTGATCATCATTCTGCCGGCCGCGTTTATCTTAAGTCACTTCTTTGGGGCTGTCGGAGTCTGGAATGCATTCTGGATTGCAGAAGCTTTGACCGCCGGGGTGTCATTTATGATCAGTCGGAAGGTTATCGGAATCGGGGCGTAGCCCCGAAGCCCCCTGTTGAGGGAGTTTCCCTCAGGGACCCAACCGAGGGGACTTACCAGTCCCCTCGCGCACCCCTGGGTTATATAAGATTTCTTGATATATCAGGTATGTAATATATTGATTTACACACTGTATCCCTGGTTTTCATATGTAGAAGGCTTTTCTGTATGTTGACATTCTATTGGATGGAAATCTTATCTTTTTATTAGCGACTACCATATCTTATTTTCATCTGGATATTTCATTGTTCTCCGCAAATCTTCCTCCTGTTCATCTTCATTCAAACACCTCATTTTTCATTCGAATCTTATTCTTTATTCAAATCTTAATTCGAATTTATTTACCCTGTCGGGACTTTCTCTTTCTGAAGTCTACCTTTTTTCATGTTCTTGTTGATTCCATTTGAACATTCCCCTATCAGAGTCCACCATTTTTCACTGTTTCATTGACTTTCTCATGACTTTCTCTCCCACAGGGTACCCAGTTTACCTACATTTCGTGGACCCCCTCATGACTTTCTCTCCCACAGGGTACCCGATTTTTCTCATTCCGATGACTTCCTCATGACTTTCTCTCCCACAGGGTACCCGATTTTTCTCATTCCGATGACTTCCTCATGACTTTCTCTCCCGCTGGGTACCCGATTTACCTACATTTCGTGGACTTCTATATGACTTTCTCCTCTGCAAGTCATTACACCGCTCACTTTTTGATGACTTCCTCAAGTCCTTCTCTTCCACAAGTCACCCACCTCTCACTTTTTCTATATTCCCTCTTGACAAATACCCTTATGGGGTATATATTATCACCAGAATCATCATACCCCTATAGGGTATTTATCCGAATGATACACTCACATTCAGAAAGGAGTCTTACCTATGTCCGATTGTAATTGTAATAAAGATCAGACAACTGCCGATATTTCCGCAAACGCAATGCCATGTGATACCACATCCGATAAATCACCGGTCTGTTCCTGCTGCAGTATGAAGCACACAGACCGTTCAGAAGCTGATCGCAGGAAACTTGTCAACCGTCTGAAACGTATTGAGGGACAGATACGGGGAATCATAGGAATGTTGGAAAACGATGCTTACTGCAACGACATCCTTATCCAGTCTGCCGCTGTAAATGCCGCAGTTAACTCATTCAATAAAGAACTTCTCGCGAATCATATCCGAACCTGCGTTGCACGCGATATCCGCGCGGGCAAAGACGAGACAATTGACGAGCTTGTCGCAACTCTTCAGAAACTGATGAAGTAACTGTAACAACTGGATAAACATAAAACTGAAGAATTTTCAGAGGAAAAATAACCATGAAACCAGATGACATTATTATTTTACTGATCGTCATTATTGCCATGATCTTTGCAGCACACAAGGCTGCATACCACTTTAAAGGAGATTCTCTCAGTATTTCATAAGGAGGTACCGCAATGGAACAATATAACGTCACCGGCATGAGCTGCGCTGCCTGCTCATCCCGTGTAGAAAAGGCTGTATCAAAAGTTCCGGGAGTCACATCCTGTTCCGTCAGCCTTCTGACAAATTCTATGGGAGTTGAGGGAACTGCCTCTTCCCACGATATCATCACTGCCGTACAACAGGCAGGCTATGGAGCCTCACTCAAAAGCGCTGCCAAAGAACAGGTTTCCATGTCCGAGGCTGAAGAAGCACTCGAAGACCACGAGACACCGGTTCTCAAACGCCGACTGATCGCCTCGACAGGTTTTCTCCTCGTCCTCATGTATTTCTCCATGGGACACATGATGTGGGGCTGGCCGCTTCCTGCATGGTTCAACGACAACCATATTGCCATGGGGCTTGTACAGCTTCTGCTTGCCGGAATCATCATGGTCATCAACCAGAAATTCTTTATCAGCGGCTTTAAGAGTCTGTGGCACCGTTCTCCGAACATGGACACCCTTGTCGCACTTGGTTCCATGGCATCTTTTGTATGGAGTGTTTATGCACTCTTCGCCATGACAAGAGCACAGGTTGACGGTGATTCCGCCGCAGTCATGAACTACATGATGGAATTTTATTTTGAATCCGCTGCCATGATTCTGACTCTGATCACCGTCGGAAAAATGCTCGAAGCACGCTCTAAAGGCAAAACAACCGATGCATTAAAGAGTCTTATGAAACTTGCACCGAAAACAGCTGTCATTCTCCGTAATGGCCAGGAAGCCACCGTTCCAATCGAACAGGTAAAAAAAGGCGATATTTTCATCGTACGGCCCGGAGAAAACATTCCGGTCGACGGTGTGATCATCGAAGGTACCAGCGCCATCAACGAATCTGCACTGACCGGCGAAAGCATCCCTGTTGACAAAGCTGCCGGTGATCTTGTTTCCGCAGCAACCGTCAACCAGTCCGGATTTATCAAGTGCGAGGCAACCCGTGTAGGCGAAGACACCACACTCTCCCAGATCATCAAAATGGTCAGTGATGCCGCCGCCACCAAAGCTCCGATTGCAAAGATTGCAGACCGTGTTTCCGGTATTTTTGTCCCGGCAGTCATCACAATTGCAGTCATTACAACCATTATCTGGCTTCTGACCGGACATGAATTTGGCTACTCACTTGCACGTGGAATTTCTGTTCTTGTCATCAGTTGTCCATGTGCACTTGGACTTGCCACTCCTGTAGCAATTATGGTCGGCAATGGTATGGGCGCAAAGAACGGCATCCTTTTCAAAACAGCGGTTTCTCTCGAAGAAGCAGGCAAAGTCCAGATCGTAGCACTCGACAAAACGGGTACCATCACAAGCGGACAGCCAGAGGTAACAGACCTTCTCCCGGCTGACGGAATTTCTGAAACAGAGCTTCTTACAATGGCATTTGCCCTTGAGAAAAAGAGTGAGCATCCGCTTGCAAAAGCAATTTTAGAGCATGCCGAAAACCTGCACCTTACTGCACCGGAAGTTTCCGATTTCCATGCACTTCCGGGAAATGGTCTTTCCGCGGTATTGAATAATGAAACCCTGATCGGCGGAAGTATGAAATTCATCAGCAGCAGAGTACACGTTCCTGCTTCTCTCTCCCGGAAAGCAGAGAAACTTGCCGAGCAGGGAAAAACTCCCCTCCTTTTTGCACGAAACAGCAAACTGGTCGGAATTATTGCAGTCGCTGATGTTATCAAAGAGGACAGCCCACAGGCAATCACAGAACTTCAGAACATGGGCATCCGCGTAGTTATGCTGACCGGTGACAACGAACGTACCGCAAGAGCAATCGGTGCTCAGGCAGGCGTAGACGATGTCATTGCAGGAGTTCTCCCTGATGGCAAAGAAAGCGTGATCCGTTCCCTGAAGGAGCAGGGCAAAGTTGCCATGGTCGGTGACGGTATCAACGATGCTCCGGCTCTTACACGAGCTAATATCGGAATCGCGATCGGTGCCGGAACAGATATTGCAATCGACGCTGCCGATGTTGTCCTGATGAAGAGCCGCCTGAGTGATGTTCCTGCTGCGATCCGTCTCAGCCGTGCTACCCTGAAAAATATCCACGAAAATCTTTTCTGGGCATTTTTCTACAATGTCATCGGTATTCCGCTCGCTGCCGGTGTCTGGATCCCGATTTTCGGCTGGACACTCAACCCGATGTTTGGCGCTGCAGCAATGAGCCTCTCCAGCTTCTGCGTCGTTACAAATGCCCTTCGTCTGAACCTGTTTAAAATTCACGATGCAGGAAAAGACAAAAAAATAAAACAAGCTACTTCCATTGAAGTAAAAAATGATTATAATATAAAAGAAAAGGAGCAAAAAACTATGGTAAAAGTTACAGTTAATGTAGAAGGAATGATGTGCGGACACTGCGAAGCACATGTAAATGAAGCAATCAAAAAAGCTTTCGGCGCAGAAGATGTCGTATCTTCCCATGAAAGCAACACAACTGTTTTCACAGCACCGGAAAGAGTTGACGAAGACAAGATCCGCGCTACGATCAAAGAAGCAGGATATGAGGTTACAGGAATTACTCAGGAGTAATACCAAACCATACCGACTTATAGGTACAAGCATCAGACGGTTCCGCAGAATATTTCCCGGAACCGTTTGTTGCATGTCCTGATATAAACAGAAATACTTCGGGAATATGCAAAACACTATTTAACTTTTGGGGGAGCTTATGAACAACACACAGGATAATAAAAATCCGGAAAAAACTCACGATCTGCACTATTATGCCGGGCACATCCAGTATGACATGACAAATCTGATCAAGTGGCTGCTTCTCGCAGTCCTGACCGGGCTGATGGTCGGTTTCATCAGCAGTCTTTTTGCACGGGCACTGAAATTTGTTACAACTTACCGCACAGAACACTTCTGGGTGTTCTTTCTGCTGCCCGCTACCGGCCTTGTCATCGTCTTTCTCTATCAGAAACTCGGACAGGACGATGGCGGCACCAATCAGGTACTTTCCACCATCCGCTCACAGGATGACGTTCCCTTCCGTTCTGCTCCGCTGATTTTCATTTCCACGATCCTGACACACTTTGCCGGTGGTTCTGCCGGACGTGAAGGTGCAGCGATCCAGCTTGGCGGAAGCATCGGTAATCAGCTCGGAAGCTGGTTCCGTCTCGACGAAGAAGACCGTCACGTCATGGTCATGTGTGGAATGAGTGCGGCTTTCTCCGCTGTTTTCGGTACTCCGATGGCTGCGGCTGTTTTTTCCATGGAAGTAGTCAGCGTCGGTATCATGTACTATGCAGCACTGGTTCCATGCGTGATATCTTCTATTATTGCTTCGGAATTTGCTGCCAACTTCGGAATCCATCCAGAATCTTTTCACGTTGTAGATATTCCGGCTCTTACTGTGGAAACCGGTCTGAAAATGGTTCTCGTCGCTGTCGCATGTGCCGCGATTAGTATCATTTTCTGCATGACATTGCAGGGAATCAGCAAACTTTACACAAAATATTTCAAAAATCCCTATATTCGTATTGTTGCTGCCAGTGCGATCATCATTGCGATCACTTTGCTTTTACGAACTACTGATTACATGGGCGCAGGCAACAATCTGATCGAGCTTGCCATTGAAGAGGGACAGACGCGTCCACTGGATTTCTTCTGGAAAATTCTTCTGACCGCGCTGACCATGCGTGCCGGATTCCGCGGTGGTGAGATTGTTCCGTCGTTCTGCATCGGCGCAACTTTCGGATGTCTCATGGGGCATCTGATAGGACTTTCCCCGTCTATCTGCGCAGCCGCCGGAATGGCAGCACTTTTCTGCGGTGTTACCAACTGCCCGATCACCTCGATCCTGATCGCATTTGAGCTCTTCGGATTCCGTGGTGTTTCCTATTATCTGATCGCAGTTTCCATCAGCTATGCCGTTTCCGGTTATTACGGACTGTATAAAGATCAGACGATCGTATATTCTAAATATAAGGCAAAATACATCAATCGTCATACCAGATTTTAAACTGGTATGGCGATTGTTGTGTTTTAGATATCAAAGATTGTTTTGTATTAAACTGCTCCCACAATCTTTGATATTATGTTATAAATTTAACGTGTATTTTATCAAAAACTTAACTTGTACAATGAAAATTATATGTTAGAATAAAGGTGTATTTTTTAGGAAAAGTAGGAGGAATTTGAATGCGCAAAACAAAAATTATCTGTACCCTTGGTCCGTCTACTGACAAAGACGGTGTTCTGGAAGAATTAATTAAAGAAGGAATGAATGTAGCACGTTTTAACTTCTCTCATGGTTTACACGATGAACAGAAAGGCCGTATTGATAAATTAAAAGAAATCCGCACACGTCTTAACAAACCAGTTGCAGCGCTTCTCGATACAAAAGGTCCTGAAATTCGTATCTGCGAATTTGCAGATGGAAAGATCACTCTGAAGGAAGGTCAGGAATTTACTCTGACTGCAGATGAGATCGAAGGAAATGAAAAAATCGTTTCTGTTACCTACAAGGATTTATATAAAGATGTCAAACCTGGCAACAGCATTCTGATCGATGATGGTCTGATCGGACTTGAAGTCAAAAAGATCAAAGGTCATGACATTGTCTGTACCGTTATAAACGGCGGTGTCCTCAGCAACAAAAAAGGTGTAAACCTTCCTGGCGTCGAAGTAAATATGCCATTTATCAGCCCAAAGGATCATGACGATATCCTTTTCGGTATCAAAGAAGGCTATGATTTCATCGCTGCTTCCTTCACCAGAACAGCAGCCGATGTCAAAGAGATCCGCGATATCCTCGAGAAAAACGGCGGCCACGACATCAAGATCATCGCAAAGATCGAGAACCAGCAGGGTGTTGACAACATCGACAGCATCATTGAAGCCGCAGACGGTATCATGATCGCCCGTGGTGATATGGGTGTTGAAATTCCGCTTGAAGACGTTCCGGTTATTCAGAAAGATATCATTTCCCAAGTATACAGTGCCGGCAAACAGGTTATCACAGCAACTCAGATGCTGGATTCCATGATCAAGAATCCGCGTCCGACACGTGCAGAGACTACAGACGTTGCCAATGCCATCTATCAGGGAACGAGTGCGATCATGCTTTCCGGTGAAACTGCTGCCGGTAAATATCCGATTGAAGCACTCAAGACGATGGTCAAGATTGCCCGCCGTACAGAAGCTGATGTTGAATACAACCAACAGTTCAGTGTTCGTACAAAAGATGACACTACCAACGTAACAACTGCGATTTCTCATGCTACCTGCATGACAGCCATCGACCTGAATGCAAAAGCCATCATCGCAGTTACCCGTTCCGGAAACACTGCACGCATGGTTTCCAAATATCGTCCAGGATGCCAGATCATCGCATGTACTCCGGATGAACGTACATGGCGTCAGTTAAACATGGTATGGGGTGTTGCTCCGATCCTGACAAAAGAAGAATACAGCATGGAGATCCTTCTCCTTCACGCTACAGAAGCCGCCGAAGAAAACGGCTATGTAAAAAAAGGCGATGTCGTTGTTCTGACTGTCGGAGTTCCGCTTGGACGTTCCGGAAACACCAACCTGCTTAAAGCTACAGTTGTAGGCGAATACTAAAATCACGGGGCATATCGTTTTGATATGCCCCGTTAATTTTTATTTCTTATAAACAGTGATCACAATTGGATCCTCCACCTCGTCGTTATAGGCTCTGATCCAGTAATGTTCTTCATTTCTTTCTTCCTCTGCATTTGCAGAGTCTTCATCGTTTTCTTTATTTTCAGTTTCATTATCTTTTTCTGCTGTTTCTTTAACTGCCGTGTCGTCCTCTCTCTTCTCTTTCACATAAGACAGCTCCACAGATGGTTTCGCACCTTCTGTACCTTTCAGTACGATCCGGTTCTTTGTGCCTTTTACCACGCCCTCAAGTTTTGTTGAAAACTTCTGAAGATTTTTTCGAATCCCAAAGCTTCCGCCGGTTGAAGTCTTCATTGTAATCGTTGTCTCATCCTCTGTAACGTTTACAATATTCAGTATCTTCTTGTTTTCCGTCAGAGTCAGAACTATTTCATCTTTTGTATACTCTACATGAATTCCAAGTTCACCTGCCGTTTTGCCTGCATTTAAAGTAAACCAGTCATTTGGCAGATCTTTCGCATTTATGATGGAAATAGATTTCAACGTTTTCGCTTCACTGGTAAGTGAAAATCCATTTTTAATTTTTTCAATCTCTGTAGATATCGCCAGATCCGTAATGTTTCCCTGTTCATCTCTGCTGATTCTGGCTGTATTATCTGCAACAGTTTTGCCCTCAATCTCCTCAACTTCCTCCGGGTGCTTCGCGTCTTTTGCTACTTTAATCGTGTGAGAAGCTGTTGTCGGATCATATTCTGCTACAACCTCTGTAGATGTAGAAGAAGCATAGGACGCATATTCTTCATCCACATCCACATCCGGGAGTTCTTCTTCGTCAACCGCGGGTTCCTCTGTCTTATCAGAATCTTCGCCGGATTCATTTCCGGTATCCGGCTTTGTCTCACCATTGTTATCAGTCTTATCATTTTCGTTCGGGTCAGCTGGCACATCTGACTTTTCACCGTTTCCCGGTTTATTGTCTTTGTCATTTTCTTTATCGTCTGTACCTGGTTCTGCTACAGAAATGATATTAGTCTCCGTGTAATCACACTTTTCTCTTTTACATCTATAAACAACTTTTCCCGGAGTATCTTCTGTGGCCTCTTCTGTAGAAAACACCTCAAGATCATGACCAAGTGCCTTTTTGAGATCACGTTTCTCCTCATAATCACAGCTCGAACATTTCCAGAGTACATATCCTGCTTCTGTACAGGTAGGTTCCACTACCTGCACTTCTTTCATCTCATGTTCTTCCCCACATATCTCAATATCCGGATCCGGATTATTTACTTCCTCTGCCTGTGCGTAAACTGCAGAACTTCCTGACAGGGACACGGCAAGTAAGACTGCAAGAATTCTACTCTTTTTATTTCTTCTCATACGAATTTTCTCCTTTGTATAGAAATACGGTAACTGTTCAGTACCCTCACAGTTACGAGTCAAAACGATACTTTCATCTTATCATTAATTCGTTTTAGCTATAGAAAGCAAGTCCAAAACGGGCCATTATCCGCAATTTCATTCGATATATCGCAAGATAACAGCCCGAAACAGGGACCTTATTTAGTTCTGACATCCGCCATATTTATTTTGCAGCAAGATCTTTGATGACTTCTCCTGCTATAATAAGACCAACTACGGACGGCACAAATGCAGTGGATCCCGGGATATCACGACGCTCCGTACATTTATGTGCAGCTCCCGGAGGACAGATGCAGTTAGTACGACAGCTGATTGACATATCTTCAATCGGTCTGGTCGGCTGTTCTTTTGAATAAACTACTTTGAGTTTTTTCACTCCACGTTTCTTTAATTCACGCCGCATGACCTTCGCCAGCGGGCAGACAGATGTTTTATAAATGTCAGCCACTTCAAAAGCTGTCGGATCCAGCTTGTTTCCTGCACCCATACTGCTGATGATCGGAACTCCGGCTTCTTTTGCCTCCATGACAAGCTGAATCTTCGCAGTCACAGTATCTACCGCATCTACTACATAGGAATACTGCGAAAAATCAAATTCATCCTTTGTTTCCGGCAGATAGAAACATTTATGAACATTCACCTCGACCTTCGGGTTGATGTCCAGAATACGTTCTTTCATAACGTCTACCTTGTATTTGCCAATTGTACTTCTGGTCGCAATGATCTGTCTGTTGAGATTTGTCAGACATACTTTGTCATCATCGATCAGGTCAATTGCTCCGACTCCGCTTCGTACAAGTGCCTCGACAGTATAACCACCAACTCCGCCGATTCCAAATACGGCAACACGGGAGCCGGACAGTTTCTCCATCGCCTCTTTGCCAAATAAAAGCTGTGTTCTGGAAAACTGATTCAACATTTATTTCTTAATCTCCTTATCTTCAAGTGTTTCGTTCATACTTCCGGTACGGTAACCCAGAAGATCCAGTGTTACATAATCAAAGCCATATTCTTTCAGTTTCGATGCAATCTTCATTCTGTTTTTTTCTTCAACAATCTTTGTGATCTCTCCCGGAAGAACTTCGATTCTTGCGATATTTCCGTGAATACGGACGCGTACCTGATGGAATCCCATGTCAAGAAGCAGCTGCTCTGCTTTATCAACCATTCCAAGCTTTTGCTCATTGATCGTTTCTCCATATACAAAACGTGAAGAAAGACATGCAAAGGACTGTTTATCCCAGGTCGGAAGTCCCATTTCTTTGGACAGTTCGCGGATCTCAGCTTTGGAAAGCTCTGCCTGACGAAGCGGACTGCTGACACCGAGCTCTTTGACTGCGATCAGACCCGGACGGTAATCTCCGTTGTCATCCATATTGGATCCTTCGGCTACAGCATTCATGCCGTTTTCCTTCGCAATCTCCCAGATTTTCTCAAACAGTTCATGCTTACACAGATAACAGCGGTTCTTCGGATTCTGCCGAAAACCGTCGATATCCAGTTCTTCGGATTCAACAATGATCTGGCGGATTCCGTTTTTTTCACAGAATGCTTTTGCTTCTTCTAATTCTCTCTTCGGGAAAGAACAGGAGCTTGCCGTAACCGCGATTACTTTGTCACCAAGAGCTTCCTGTGCTGCTTTCAGAAGAAATGTAGAATCCACTCCACTTGAAAACGCAACTGCTGCACTTCCCAGTGCTTTAAGATTCTCCTGTAGTACTCTATATTTATCATGAATAGTCACTATAAAGCGCTCCTTTTAACCTAGTATTCAAGTGTGTATTATAGCATATTGCAGTAAAACGTACAACCTGTAAATCCTTTAAACACAGTGCACATAATTTGTAGATTATTCAAAATCAGATTTTGTTCTCTACATTCCATACAGTCTGTCCATGTCTTATAAAATAAAAATGTCCCATAATCTCTAACTCCTAATCTTTATAGCTTTGTCATCAATACGATTCCCACCGTGATAAATACAACCCCCACCGCTGATTTCCGTGTCAGTTTTTCATGGAATACGATCCATGAGAATGCAATCGTCACAAGAATGCTCAGTTTATCGATTGGCACGACCACACTTGCCGGTCCCTGCTGCAAAGCCCGGTAATAACACATCCAGCCTTTGCCCATGATAATCCTTCATGAAGAAAAATCAGCGCAAGTAAAATCGTCAGAATCGTACTGGACTTATCGATCAGGACGACTTTATTGATATCCCCCTTCTGAAGTGCTGTTCAGCACCCTCACAGTTACGAGTCAAAATGCATTCCAAATCACCTTCTGAATAGTTACAAAACTTCTATTATATCAACATTGTCATATAAATAGGTATATACATAATCTCATCTTTATATTTTAAGTCTTTCGTATAAATAATATAACGATCCTGCATCTTCAACTGGTATTTTTTCGTCAGATAATCAAAAGATTTGTGAGACATGTATCCGGAAGATTTTACCTCAATCGGACAGATTTTTTTCTTTTTAACAGTCATAAAATCTATTTCATATTTCTTTTCCCTGACAGAATCTTCCGGAGTATATAAATACTCATGAAAATACAATTCATGACCAGATGCTCTGAGCATCTGTGCAACCACATTTTCAATAATCATCCCCTGATTAACGCTGAGATTATCTATAATCAGTGCTTTATACAAATCTTCATCTGTCTCATCTCTACTCTTCATAATCTGTGTTACCAGAAGTCCGGTATCGCCCATATACAGTTTGAAATTGCTACGATCTGCAAACAATTCAAGTGCCACTTCCGGTTTCGTTACATTAATACACTCATTCCCCATCATAGACTCTGATATGAAGCTTACCGCATCTACGTAGTTTTGATATCTTGCATTTTTATCAATCACAGAAAATTTGAAATGTGAATTCTTATTCTCCAACTGTTCCGGAATCGTTCGAAAAACCACCGACGCTTTTTCCCGATTATCTCGATCATATTTTGCCAGATCCTCTTCATAAAGACTCAGTATATTTCTTTTTATAAAGTCAATCTGTGCAAAAGTTTTTCCTTCAACAAATGCACTGACAGCCTGCGGCATTCCTCCTATAACCATATATGTCCGGAACTTTTTCATTATTTTTCGGTGAATAGAATCACCCAGTGGTTTTCGCTTTTCGTAAGCACTTTTAATCGCCTCAAATGTGACCGTATCGCCCAGTGCCCACAGATATTCTTCAAAGTCCATTGGATACATTTTTATCCTATATTCTTCTGATGGAATAAGGATATTTTGAATATTTTTACGTATCGAAATCAATGATCCTGTTTCAATATAATCATACCGACCATCTGCTACCAGATATTTAATTGCCTGTCTTGCCTGCGGAAACAACTGAACTTCATCAAAAATCAGGACACACTTTTTCCCCTTCAATTCCCGTCCCTTCAAAAGAAATAAATTACGGAAAAAGCTATCCAAATCGTCCATCTCATCTATGAAAAGATTCTGCACATCCCTGTTTTTTCACGAAATAGCAAAATGTTTTTCTGTAGTTTTTCACGAAAATGCGAAATGTTTGCATGTAGCTATAGTACTTACCATAACCATCATACAAAAAGAGCAGGTTTTCACCCGCTCATTCTGTCAGTCTTCATCAAAGTTTGCCGCATATATGCCTTCCGGAAGTCTCATTGTAAGAATCCCGAGATTAAATTCATGATCCATGATCGTAATGTGATACTCAAAAATCACATCATCCTCAAATTTGGACAGTAACACATAACTGCCGTTCTCTTTTCCCTCAATCTGGTCACAGATATCTTCGTACACAGCCTGACCGGAAATCTCTCTCGGATATCCCGCTGCTTTGATCTTCGCTTCTATTGCCTGATATAATTCGTCCATTCGTGTGCCCTCCTTTAATACCGAACTCTGAATCTCCGTTCTTCCTCATCCACAGAAATCTCACGTCTTCGGATATCGTCAATCTCTATATAACGGTCATTGTAAAGTGCCTGTACAATCTTGTCAATATCTTCTTCCAGTCCCTGCAGCTCCGTCAAAACAGATCCGTCATATTCATTTCTCGCCCATCCGGTCACACTGTATTTGTCTGCCAGATAACCAAGCTTGTAGCGGAAACCCACACCCTGAACTCTTCCATAAAACTGAATGGATTGTCTTATCCTGTGCATGTCGTTACCTCCGTATCTGTTTCCCTGCGTTCTTCCTTCCGGAAAGCTTTGCTTCCAGAAATTTCACCAGCCGGTAGCCCACATATCCTGCCAGGATTCCAAAAACCATACCACCCAGAACATCCGTCGGATAATGGACATACAGATATAATCTCGATACTGCGATCAGACAGGCAAGTACCAGTGCCGGTTTCCAGAGCTTCTTTTCACCTGCGAGATATAACGCGGTAACCGAAGCAAAAGATGCGGCTGTATGTCCCGATGGGAATGAATAATCATGAAGCTTTGCCACCAGCAGCTGCACACTGGTGTTTACATCGTATGGTCTTGTTCTTGCTGCCAGATTTTTTACTGCTATATTGCAGATCAGCAGATCCATGATCAGTGCTGCTGCCATAATGATTCCTGTTTTTCTCATCTTTGGTATGATAAGAAAAAGCAGTGTCAGGATAATCCAGAAAATCCCCGCATCCCCCAGCTTTGTGATTGATGTCATAATTTTATCCAGAATCGGTGTATGTAACGTCTGGAACCAGTCAAGAATATTTAATTCCATCTATCTTCCTGCACTTTCTAGTCTATTTTTATCAGCGCTCCGTAAGCCGCGTTCAGTCAGGGCACATCATCTCAGCGGATCTTACGCATCTCACCATCAATCAGAAATACCTGATCTCCTTCATTGATATCCAGCTCATACAGCCGGGCATCCTTCTCTCTGACTGTCATTTCTTCACCTGTATAATTACTTTTCAGAAGGACATTGTCCTTCACTGCCATCCCGTCCGGACGTCCCTCACATCCGAAATCCGGCTCATCAATACGTAAAACATTAAATGTCTCAAGCATGTCTGTCTCCCCTTTTATTGCCATTGTACTGCCGTGTATCTGTTATTCCTTTTCCCCTTCATTTGCATCTTCCATTGTGATGCATTCCTGCATCTGTGCTTCTGTATAATGCAGACGCAGTACAGCCTGCGGCCAGTTGATATTGACTGCTGCTGTCTTGTTTTTTTCTTCACCGGCTTTACGGATAAGTCCGAGGAGTTCATTCAGAACTTCTCTTGTCAGGTAGCCGCCTCTCCAGTGAAATGTCAGCGTTTTTCCCTTTTTTGCTGCCTGAAGTGAACGTTTATACACATCTTCTGTCTTTGTAAAAGACAGCTTCTTTTCTCTGTAATAAAAGTGGTCGTGATCTGTACAATGAGGTGCTGCTGCGATCAGTGGCTCATGATCCCGGAAGATACTTTTGTCATCAAGATTGAAATAATCATAACGAATATCTTCGACTTTATCACTGTTTCCGAGTGTATTATCAAAAGTCGCATCCAGATGATAATACGTCCCTCCGATCCGAACAATGTTCCAGGTATGACGATATTTGATACCTTTTTCCGGATTGTTTCCACATATTGCGATCACGCACCAGACGCCCAGCTCATCCAGAAGGACTTTTACTGCCTTTGCAATGCCCTCGCAGACACCCACGCCCTGTCCGAGCGGGCCGATGATCTCATGAGAATAAGCCTTTTTGAGCTTGTCATAGTGTACATTCTGACAGATAAAATCATGTACATATTTCTCTTTTTCCCATTCGGACATGTTCTTCGCCGGACGCACAAGCTTTTCAACTCTGGATTTCATTGCTTTCTGATGCTCTTTTATTTTGCCTTTATCAAACAGATATTCCGGAACAAAAATAATATTCGGTGATTCTTTGTAATATCGGTATTTATATCCCGTTGCCCAGAAAATCTCCGGATGATCCAGACGCAGCTGGAAAAAGACATTATACAAAGTCTCTCCGTCCAGTGCCGGAATCTGAAACTCATCCGCCAGTCCGGAAAGTCCCTGAAGGATTCCATGATAGGCAGCCTGTTCCTGTTTATTCATATGGTTGTAGTAATACTGTTCCATAACTTTCTCCCGAGGTTTTTCTCAAAGCATTGCAGACAACTCCGCTTCCTGCTCCTCTATTTCATGGAATACTGCATCATTTCATAATGCAGAATACATCCCTCATAGATTTCCATCGGAAGCAGTGCCCTCGCCACCAGCTTCAGTTCTTCCTCCGGTCTGTCGATTCTCTGCAGATGTGCATAATCTCCATCAATCCGTTTCACTTCATAATCACATTCTAACATCGGTATTTTCCTTTCTCGTAAATCACATTTTACATTCTCAGTTTTTTTCGAAATTCTCTTAATGTATCTTTCTTTCGGAAGATAAACATCCCCGCCAGAACCAGAAAACTGATGCCTGTACAAAGTACGGAAGGCATCGTATATTTTATGATTCCGATCCAGATAAGAACTGCCGGAAGGCATCCGATCATCGCCGCCTGAAGCAGATAATACAAATATTCTTCCCTCTCCAGATGGCTGACCTTTGCGATTACAGGGACACTTCCAAGCACCGCAAGTGCCCCAAACGGAAATGCAAAATCTACGGACCAGCCTTTCCATCCGATGAAATGATCCCATAATACGCACAAAATCGTAATGAGCAACAACTGCCATGCCAGGTTTTTGAGGATGTTTCTGCGTTTAAAATATGCCACTCCGACAACAAGCCATGCACACAGACAGCCAGCCGCAGCAAACCAGAACCAGTTCAGTGTCTCCAGCATCAGATAGTTGATCATCCCACAGATCACAGCTACGGCAAGACACAGAAAACTGAATGTCTGTAAAACCTTCTTCTCTTCTTTTTTCTGCTGCTCCCCACATCCGGGAAAGTCATTTTTCTCTTCTTTATATGGAATTTCTTCCTCACGAAGCATCCGCATAAAGTTCTTCTGAATGCTGTCATCTGGAATTTTGGATGTAAATCCAAGCACCATCTGATCTTCATATGAACAGGAACAAAGCTGCAAAGAATTGGTACTTGCAAAGATACCAAACCGTTCAATGTAGGTTTTATACGCTTCTGGGAAACGCAGAATCCCGATATTCGAATATACCGCTGTAATACTCCTGCTGCCAAGATTCGCCCCCGCCATCATAAAATATTTTTTAATTTCAAGCGGCACCGCACGTATTACCGGATTCTTTTCCAGACGCACATATCCGTTCATATCCATCGCTATTTTATCTTTTACAAGCTTCTCTTTGAACTGTTTTTTTACGTCATATAATACATCCTGAAAGATTGTCTCATCGGAAAAAGTATATCCAACTTCAATCCATCCGAAGAAATTCCCCATCGACTGAGATGGAAAATAATTGCGCAGATTGACCGGTATCATCAATGCAACTGGCTTCTTCTGCCGGTTCTTCGGAATCTCCTCATGTATCGAACAAAGCAACATTGCAGTAAGCAGAACCGTAATCGAAACACTATAAGAACGCGCCTTCGCCAATGTCTCTTTTACCGGAATAACTACCTCTGTGATCTGCATATCTGCATGCAGTAATTTTTCACCTTTCAGCTTCACAGCTGACGGTTTTTTTTCTTTGTTTTTCGGAATATCTGAGGAATAATACTGTGAAAAACTATCTTCTTCCTGCGCTCCCGGTGTCGGTTCCTCTGCATGTTCTACACGTGGTAAGTTTGCCTCCGGATGCGTCAGGATCAGATAATTCTGTACCAGTTCACTTAAAAAATTCATTGCTCCGGTACCGTCTGTCAACGCATGATATACCTCAAAATTAATACGGTTTTTGTAATAACTCACCTGAAATAAAAGGCTCTTTTTATCCGGTATATAAAGGCTGCTGCACGGCGGCCTCTTTTCCTCTTTTACAAATGCATCTATATCTCTTCGCTCCAGATAGAACCAGAACAGTCCCTTTCGCAGAACTGCACGGAACAACGGATATTTCTCCATTGTCTGATCCAGTGCACGCTGCAGAATTTCACTGTTGACAGCCTCTTTTAACTGACAGTAGAACCGAAAAACTCTGGTGTCATTTTTATCTGTGACAAGTGGAAAAGCCAGTGCTGCGTTATCTAATTTTCTCCATTTTGAGTATCCTTTTTCCACGTTTATTCGCTTCCTTTACTTAAAAAACGATTCATAATATCAAAACTTTCCTGTACATGCAAAAATCTGATTCCAAGTGCAAAATAGCCATGAAGCGCATCCGAAACCCTGTGTATTTCCACATAATTTCCGGCTTCTTTTAATCGTTTTCCATATTCTTCGCCCTCATCACGGAGAGGGTCAAATTCCGCTGTAAGAATCAGTGTGTCAGGTAAATTTGTATAGTCTTTTTCCATCAGCGGAGAGAAATACGGATTATTTCTGTCCTCTGCACAACTCTCATACAGGGTCAGATAATCTTCCATTTTGGCTGCCGTGAGAAGATAGTCTTCTCCGTTTTCCTGTACTGATCTGTAAGGTGATTTTGCTGTATAACAGTTGTTTACTGCCGGATAGATCAGAATCTGTTTTTTCGGTGTAAAATCTCCTGTATTACGGGCTTTCAGGCAAACCGCCGCTGCCAGATTTCCGCCCGCACTGTCCCCGATGATCGTGATTCGATCCGGATCAGCAGGTAATATCAACCGCCCTGTATAGAGTGCTTTTGCCGCCTCATAACAGTCTTCAAACGGAATCGGAAAACGGTATTCTGGTGCCAGGCGGTATTCCACCGACATCACGATATGTCCGGTGGACTGCGCCATCCGGCTGCATACCCGGTCATAATTTTCGATGCTTTCAGTCACCCAGCCGCCACCATGAAAAAACAGCAGTACCGGATATTTTTCTCCCTCTACTACATCGCCGCTCATGGCTTCCTCCGATGGAAAATAAAGCCGCACCGGCACCTCGTGATTCCCATTATAAACCTTTGTATCTAATGTCTTAAAAAAAATCCGCATTGCATCCAGCTTCTTGATATCTGCCAGCCGCCTGGATGCTTCCACCTCAATATTTCCATAAGATAGTGCGTGTAAGATCGTGCGCATTGTCTTTGAAATCAAATATTTTCTCCTTTTGACTTTTGTTCTCTTTCAGGATTTTTTCATTCATTTGTTAATCCTCAAATTCATATTTTACATCTGCTCCTATTGTATCGCGAAATGCTTTGTTTTGAAAGTACAAAAAGCAATGCCGGAGGATTGATTTCCCCCGGCATGACTTTTTGTATCAAATATCTCACATTTTATTTAACTGTTATTCTGATCCTGTAAATTTTTCTTCCGGATTTGACAGTAATGATTGCTCTGCCTGTCCTGTTTGCTCTGATCACACCTCTGGAAGATACACTTACAATTCTCTTATCAGAAGAAAAATACTCTACTCTCTCTCTGCTTGTAATTGGCGAGAGTGTCACCGCAAGTTTCAATGTCTGTCTGCGTTTCAGACTTACCCGTGAAGAAACCCTCTTTCTGGTAGACGCATTTGTCACCTGCAGAGATCTTGTCGCAACATTTGCATTCTGAACGTTGACCTTAAAACTTTTTTTCAGACCGCTCCGAAGCTGCACAGTGATCGTCGCAGTTTTACCTGCTCTCAGTCCTTTTACTTTGCCGTTTTTATCAACAGAAACGACTCTTGTATTGCTCGACTTCCAGGAAACAACTCTGTCGCCTTTTCCCATCGTAACTCTTGCTGTGAAAGTCTGTCTCGTCTTAAGCGGAATCGTACCTGATACATTTAAACTGATCGTTGCCTTCAGTTTCGCAATAGATTTTTTCTCTTTCTTTTTACATACGCGACAGATACGTTCCTTCTGTCCTGTATTAAGGACAGTGGATTCTTTTGTCGTTTTCCAGTACCCATATTTATGTCCTTTAGCCGGTTCCGTCTGTACCTTCTCTACATGACCACAATAAACACATCTTCTCTGTTTCTCACCGGCTCTCGTACAGTCAGCTTCCCTCGTTACTTTCCATGAACTGTAACCGTGACCGGCTGCTTTATCACCTTCAACCACACGTGTATGGTTATGAACTTTGCATTCCTGTTTGCAGGATGCACCGGTTGTACAGGAGGCTTTAACAATGGTTCCTGCAATTGTTTCCCATTTGCATGCACCTTCCCGGATGGTCACCGTAGATTCTTTTTTATTTGTATAAATGTAGATCATATAACTAGTATCTACTTCAAAATACTGCGTATCTCCGGCATTCGAAGAAGTTCCTGTTCCACGCATCCGGGCCTGCGCTGACTCCTGTGCTGCCAGTTTTTGTACACTGCTTACAGAACCATTTTCCACATCAACAAAATAATAACCTGTTTTTTTCGGGGTAAACATTACCGGAACAACCACCTGATCAGATGCAGGAATCTTTGTACTGATACCTGTATTCACTGTCTGTATCTCATCCGGAATATCTACTCTCTTATAATCTACCTGAAGATAATACTTTCGAAGTGATACAGTGACTGTGTAGGTATCTGCATCTTTCCAATACCCATCCTCTACGGTTATACCATATCCTGCTGCATCATTTTCGCCATAAGCAACATCTTCCTCAGTTCCGTCTTTGTAGTAAACTGTCAGAATCAGTCCTTCCAGAGAAGCCTCTATATTACCATCTGTGTTATACACCGTATTCTGAATCGGTTTATTCTTGAATTCTACACTTTTTACTGTTTTTGCCTTTTCGATTTTGAAGGAGGTGCTTCCGTTACAGTCCATGTTCCTTCTGCCGACTCTGACAAGATATGTCTCACCACCGGTAAGCATTGCAGTTACACTTTTTTCGTTAAGTGTCTCTGCAGGTACACTCTTTACTTCTATAGACTGAAAGTCACTATATCGCACATTATAACTGTAGGCATAAGCATATGGTATCGCTTCTCCATCTTCTGTCTCAAACTGCATAATGTATTCGCCTGACTCAGATGGTGTAAAGGTAAAATATGCATCTACACCACTATTCTGGAATGGTTTTACAGAAGTGCCATTTTCAATAGCCTTCATGCCCTCGATTCCTTTGACCGGAATCCAAACCGTATTCTGATATGTGTTTTCCTTTTCAGGATCATAATATGTCAGTTTTATCTCGTACTTTGTGTCTTTTGCATCCAGCACTGCTTCGCTGTTATCTACAAATATCTTCCACTTATTGCCATATTCATCGCTTCCTTCACAGTCATATGAACCCCAGGATCTGAATTCCGATGCAGCTTCAACCAGAGTGGAATGATCTGCATAATTAATCCGAAGATCATATACATCCAGTACTCCGTTCATAACTGTCATTGCATCCTCTGTCGCACCTTTTTTCAGAACCAGTTCCAGACTCTTGATGCTCTGATGTTCTGTCTTTGCAAAATGTACGGTAAGATTTGACCCCTTATATGGATCCCAGATCACTAAATATCCATAAGTTTTTCCTTTTTCCAGTTTTGCTGTCAGGACGACATTATCTGCCGCATAAGGATAAACATCTCCAATATTCTTATCTTCTTCATAAAGTGCAACATATGGATATACATTACCTTCTGTCCAGAACTTATAATACCCTGTTTCAGTCGGTTTAAATATAAAATAAAGCGGTTCCTCCCTATGCATGTCATTGAGGTTAAATGTCTGATCATACTTTTCATCCATCACATATCCATCATCTTCTGCATTCTCTCTTTTCTTGATCTGCAAATCTACAGAATACGGTGTGGAAACCATGACAAAATATGTTACACCCGTAGTCAGATTCGGCATACTTCCATGATTTGATAAGCTGCCATCATAAACTGAATACACATTTACAGTCGCTCCGTCAGAAACCTTCACTTCATAACCGGCACTTGTTTTCGGTATAAATTTATAAAATTTACGTTTTACAGGTTCGACAGTCTTTGAAGCCCCCTCTTCAAGCTCCTCAAGATTCTCTGCATTCGGCATCGTTACCTTAATTGTTGTACCTATTATCTCAGTTCCACTCAGTGAGATTTCATTCCCCTGTCCGTAAATATACGGTACACAGTTCCATTCTCCTTCTGTCAGTAGACTGTAGTATTCCGCTGTTTTTCCACCTTCTGTACTGGCTCTGTATGACAGCATACCTCCGTATACCGGATCATTCATTCCTATTATCTGCCCAGACCCATCACTGTATGTAACTCTGGTTCGAAGATTGATATTCGACAGATCATCTATGCCCGCAATGTATTCGTTCTTATCTGCAAGTATTTCCAGCTTCACCGGTTTCTGCAATTCCGTAACTTTGACCTGAAGATCTTCAAGTCCTGTGTCTGATGTAATGTACAGATAGTACGCGTTTCCTCTTACAAGTTTTTCGCAAAATTCCGAAACGTTTGAATAGGTCTTTGATGTACCTGTATCCCCAACACAATACACATTTACCTTCTTATTAAATTCAAACCGGTGTCTGCCTGTGAAATTAGCCAGATACCTTGCAGAAATCTGATTGTCTTTCGCTGAAAGTGTCTTGCTCTCGCCTTCTTCTAAGCTATCCTGCGGAGCCACTTCTTCAAAAGAAGCAATATGTACCGGAATAGAAGTCGTCGCTTCTATGCCATCATAAAATACTCTGTATACATATTCTCCTGCTTCCGGATCGTATACTTCCGTATACTGATCATTTTCTTTTTTATATAAGGAATATTTCAGAGTCTTTCCATATGAATCTGTTTCCACTCCGAAAATACCACCGTAATTCAGTTTTCTAACCTCAGATCCTTTTTCTGTATTAATACGTACTTTTATAAAATTGAATTCCGGTTTCTGCCCCTCTATACACTTAATTTCCTGCGGCATATAAGATATAATTTCCACAGACTCCGTTTTCGCCAGTCGTTTCAGAGTCAGGTTCGTACTGGTGGTATCTGTCGTATGATTATAAATATCAATGATATATTTATGACCCTGTTCAAGTTTGTACAAAACCCTTCCGTTAATTTCATTCAGACGCTCAGTTGTTCCGTCTTCCTTCACTTCTATTACTAAATACGACAGCCCTGTTTCTGCGCTGATCATATAGTCTCCGGTTACTTCCGGTTCAAATTTATAAAACTGTCTGTTGGTTATATCTATTTCCTGTGTTCCTTCTTTGATGCTATTCAGCTGAGCATAACGGTCTGCCAGAGATTCTACTTTTATTGGAACCTTCACTTTCATAAGTTCCTGACCATCTTTTTCTAATGTAAAAATGTACGTATAAGAACCTTTCGGCACATATGCATTGTTCCAGTCAAACGACTTTCCCTTATTTTCACCATCTGCATAAACAAGATCTGACATTACTATATTTCCATCAGGATCTCTGTACGTTGCATAACCAAATTTTACGTCAAAATCCTTAGGTTCCTGATTCGTATAGTTAAAGCGCAGAAGGCGCGAAATTGCTTCACCATACCAAGTTTCGTAATTCTCAAGCAAAGTAACTTCTGACTGTGTGGTGCTGATACTTTCAAGCTGTGGCACTTCGCTTAAAGTAATAGTTGCCGTTTCATTTGAAGAGTCATCCTTATCTCCGCCATATACCTGAAAATAAACCGGTTCCTTTGCTTTCAGCTCCCACCTGCTGCCCTCAAGTTTTTTATAGATTTTATAAGATGTACTTTCATCCGCAGATTTATCTTCAATCCATGGAATGCAATAGGCTGAACTCGTGCTGCCCTGGTAAATACCGTCTCTTTGCGGCACAAATTTATAATATCTGTATGCATTTCTGACCGAAATCACTGGGGTTTCTCCTGTCGTAATTTCACTCTGGCACACTCCAACTTCTTCAAGATTATGTATATATGCAGGAATATCTGCGCTTATAGTTTCATCTTCATCACATTTAAAATACAGATAGTAATTGCCCTTCGGCAATTTCTGTCCCATTAAATCTTCACCTGCGGGTCCTCTTCTCAGCGATGCCCTTATCGTATATCCTTTTGTCTTTTCAGCATCGCAATATGATGTTTCACCTAATGGAAAAATGAACTCTGAAGTCGTATCATCAGCAAATTTTAACGTAATCTGAACTGCAACATAATAGTCTATCCCTGCCACACCGTCACGCATGGTATTCTCACTTATTCCCTTTACTTCCATACCAGTCAGTGTCGGTGTGCTTTCATCTCCGTCAGAAAAAACTTCAATATTCGTTTCCTCATTCTCTGCGTCTGCATCTGTCAACGCTTCTTCATCAGTGATCTCTATTCCCTCTTCATCCGCACCGTCCTGCGTCTCTTCGAATACATCAATCTGCTCTTCTGCGCTATCGCTATCCTGTGATTCACTGTCAGAAATTTCAATCTCATTCAACTCAGATGAATCCCCCTGATCCGACAAAACTGCTACATCAGCACTATCTTCCGGCGCAGTCTCCAATTCTGCCTCTGTTTCTTCCACAGCCTCCGATGTGAACTCGGCTGCGCTTGCCATAACCGCCGTTCCTTCCACGCTAGTTACTGTCAGAGCCGCTGCCAGTATTAAAGCCAGTGTCTTTCTCTTCATAAAAAATAATCCTCCTTTGATTCGCACAATTTATCTTATGTAATCGAATTATCATAAAATAATTGTATCAAAAGAGGATTACAGATGGAACTATCCAAAAGGATAGTCTTTGTTATTTAATCATGTCGTTCATCGTTGTCATAACATTCGCAGAAACGTGCTGCAAATGCAGGTGGTTCATCATATGCATATAAATGGGAAATGTCTCCATAGGAATTCATACGGAAACCTGCGATTCCTTTGCGTCGTTCTTCACTTGTCAGAGTAGTAACAGAACTCGGAGCTGCACACATATTATGCCAGAGTACCATCGGCGACATACTGAGCAGGTGACTTATAAGCACACAGCCCAGCCCGAAATGACAGAAGAAGACAAGCGTATCATTATTAGCTTTTTCTACTCTATAGTAGTGTCCGTCACGGACATAACCATGCTCTGCAAGAACTTTATCAAATTCACCGGTTACCTGATCATAATAATATTTCATGTTGGCTTCCTGCATGGCTTCATTCTCAAACCAGTGATCGTACTGATAAAAACGCTCATCCTGTGTCCAGTCCTGCGGCAGCCAGTCCCATGCGCAGATTTTGCGGTCAGGCACATCCGGTCGATGGATCAGTACATCAAACTCACGAAGCCAGTCGCATTCTGTTGCTGTACGGTTCATTTTTTTCAATGTGCACGAAGCTGTATCCTTCGCACGTCCCATAGTCGAAACATAAAAATCTTTGATGTCAAGTTTTGAAAGTTTTTTGGATAAAAGCTCTGCCTCTCTCCAGCCTTTCTCAGTCAGTGAATCTATAGAATAATCAGGATCACCATGACGCACAATCAATAATTTCATTTTTGTTTCAACCTTTCTGTATAAACCCTATGCTTTCATTAAATATCAGTTTCTTCCGCAACATTTCTTGTATTTCTTTCCACTTCCACACGGGCATGGATCATTTGGATAAACTTTTTTCTTTGGCTTCATATTTACTGCCGGAGTATTTGCCATCGGTACGAAAGACGGCATTGCCGGAGCAACCGGGGCCGGGGCAGCAGCCTGTTCGGCACGGCTGACCTCATTTGGTGTATATCCGCGGAAATCAAGCATTCTTGTGTTATTATTTACTTCCATCATGATCGGAGCAAATCTCTCCATCTGACGGTCAGAATCAAACACAATATCACGTTTTTTGAACTCTTCCATGATGTCAGAAAGCATTCCATCCATGGAAAATTCTTTGTACACAATGTAAAGAAGTTCTTCAATCTTTTCTTCTGAAATATGAAGTTCATCTCTCAGGAAAGAAGCCAGTTTTCTGTAGGAAACATCCTGTGAAGGATATCCGTGTTTTGCATAGTCCAGAATTTCTTCCACTGTCGGAATATAGAAGTCTCTGTCTCCCTGGAACTCTTCGATCTTCTCATAAAGGTTGTCCTGAAGAACCGCTTTCCAGATCATCTTATCACCTTTTATGATGCATATATCATCTTTTTCAGACAGCTCATTCAGAATTTCCATGAACTTTTCATAGTTCACTCTGAAGCCATCGCGTTTGCGGTACATGCGGTATACGATCTTGAGTGGTGCGATTGCATAAATCAGTCCCATCATACTCTGGCAGGAACGCATCCAGCTAAGCTGACGGCATTTTTCCTGTAATTCCGGGGTATTGATCTGATTATAAACAGCAATAACTTCCTGCGGAACTTCTGCATGATTATCACTGTATGCTACAATGTAACCCTTATTGCTGAACCATTCCAGTTCTTTCCAGTCTTTATGTGTTGCAAGGAAACATTTTCTTGTAGATGCATGGTCAAAAGCATCTATTTCCCATTCATCCGCCTGCAGAAAAATAGATTTCATCACTTCCGGATCAAGCACTTTCGCAGCAATCTGCTCTGCAAGCTCTTCTTTGGAAAGTCCTTCATACGGGATCTCCAGTTCTTTTGCACTTTCAACCAGATCTTCTTTATTATAGGAATTCAGATAATCTTTTACTTTCGGATTTCTTGTAAAGGAAACTTCCGGCTGCTCTGCTCCGGATTCCAGCTCCATCTCTGTAATTTTCTTTGCGATCACATCTGCAAGTCCGAGTACACCATACTTTTTATTAAGAAGTGTATTGATTTCCTCTGACTCTTTTGACCAGAAATCATCGTCCGAAGATTTTGTCTCTTTCAAAATAACCGGGGTGGAAACTTTCTTTACACCATCAGCTGTTTTGATTTCTGCATCTTCAACCTTTTTCTCAATATCTGCACGGTATTCCGGAAGATCCGCTTCTTTTACGCGGAAGGTAAACCATGCTTCTGTATCAAAAAACTCTGAAGTCTTTGTATCTTTGGCTTCCAGATATTCATAGTTTCCTTTTGCGGTGTCTGCTCCCTGTGCAGTCAGGTTGGAAATTCTGACTTTTTTCTGGAAAAATTCAATTTCATACAGATCTGTACTCTGATATTCCAGAATGTCCTGCAGCATTTCTGCCAATTTTTCAAAGTTAATGTCTGCCGGTATCAGGCAGCGTCTCCATATCGGAGGTTTTGTTCCTTTTCTTGTGATTTTTAACTGATAAAATTCCATGTGTTCACCCTTTATATGCTTGTCTTTATAAAACATAAAAGCCGGAACAGATTTTATCCGCTCCGGCTTCATTATCGTATCTTCAAAACCACATACATGTTGACATTTGCAACCAGATCATGACCA
>NZ_LT635539.1:2374440-2384440 GCF_900120195.1 Blautia sp. Marseille-P3087 | reverse complement strand
TTCTTTATCTTTCGCTGCACCACACAGCCCTTTTACCGCAGCATCGATCAGTTCCTCACTGCCTTCATGCCCCAGATATTTTCCGATCGTATAAACATGAGGCATCCTGCATGTCTCGAATGTGTCTCTGTTATATGACTTCCATGGAGTCCCGTCATCCCCGAGATAATAACAGGTTCCGTCCGGTGCCGGAAACTGATGTCCGAAATTCAGCAGATTTTCAGACATCTCCTTCAGAAACAACTTGTTTTCTTTTGTGTCAATCAGATATTTTTGTTTCATATTTCGCACTCACACTTTCTTTATTTTTATGTTATACTGAGTTCTATGATATCTACGAATGATTTCGTACTACATTGTTATAGAAGAAAGAGGTCGTTATTTTGAATCCATCTAACTCATCAAACGCGGACAATCCCCTGGGAATTGCGCCAGTCGGCAGTCTTCTTGCCAAATTTGCGATACCTGCGATCATCAGTATGCTGGTTAATGCACTTTATAATATCGTCGACCAGATTTTTATCGGCCAGGGTGTCGGAATGCTCGGAAACGCTGCGACAAACATCGCATTTCCGGTCACAACGATTTCAACTGCTGCCGCACTGCTCCTCGGTATCGGCGGCGCATCCAACTACAATCTCGAAATGGGCGCCGGCAAAGAGCACAAAGCAAGCGAAATTGCCGGAAGTGCACTGACAACGCTTGTCATCACCGGTGTATCGGTTGCCGCGATCATTTTGCTTTTTTTGCATCCGCTGCTCGTTTTCTTCGGAGCGACAGACACAGTTATGCCTTATGCCACAGACTATGTAAGCATCATCGCCATCGGTCTTCCGTTTTTTACTTTGTCCGTCGGTGGAAACCACCTTATCCGTGCCGACCGCAGTCCTACGTATTCCATGATGTGTACCCTGACCGGTGCAATTATCAATACGATTCTTGACCCATTATTTATTTTTGGTTTTAAATGGGGAATCAAAGGCGGTGCATGGGCAACCGTGATCGGGCAGGTTGTATCTGCAATCCTTGTCGTGATCTATTTTACAAAATTCCGTAAGATGTACCTTGACCGCAGCATGCTGAAGCCAAAGATTAAACACCTGCGTGCAATCACTTCGCTCGGACTTGCCTCCGGCATCAATCAGATTGCCATTGCGGCTGTACAGATTGTTATGAATAACATTCTCCGCTATTACGGTGCCGCTTCTGTCTATGGAAGTGACATTCCGATTGCCTGTGTCGGCATTGTTTCAAAAGTAAATATGGTATTCCTCGCAATCTGCATCGGAATCTCGCAGGGCGCACAGCCTATCTGGGGATTTAATTACGGAGCCAGAAAATATGACCGCGTACGTCAGACATACCGCTATTCTGCGACTGCCTGCACGATCATTGCCACGATTTTTTTCCTTTGCTTCCAGCTTTTTCCACACCAGATCGTCGGAATGTTCGGTGGCGGAAGTGATCTGTATTTTAAATTCGCCGAAAAATATCTGCGGATTTTTATGCTCCTGACATTTGCCAACGGAATTCAGCCAATGTCTGCAGGATTTTTTACTTCTATAGGAAAGGCCACTCTCGGTATCATCATGTCATTAACAAGACAGGTAATCTTCCTGCTGCCACTCGTTGTAATCTTTCCGATGTTTATGGGAATCGACGGAGTGATGTATGCCGGTCCGATTGCTGATACCGCGGCTTTTATACTTGCAGTCGTTTTTGCCAGAAAAGAGCTCGGTAAAATGAAAAACGCTTAACAGATATATTCTTCTATCTCTGTTATTCGATTTCCCCGGCGTTCTTTCCATATCATAAGATACAATTTATAATCCAGGGAGTCACGCGCGATCGTGAAAGGTTCTTCACGTAAAATATCTGCGCGGATTCCCTGTTTTTTTAATTCTTCCTGTCGTCGTTCTACTCTTGCAAACACTTCCCGATAACCTTTTTCTAAAGCCTCTCCCGGAAATCGCCTTTTATATTCTTTCGTTGCATCCTGAAGTTTGTGTGTCAGGCGATCCACAACCGCAGCATGTTTTGTTTTGTGAAGCATGGCTGCGATTTTTTTTGCCCGGAATTTTGTCGGACGTTTCCGATATGTCTCCAGCATTTTTTCAAAATAAACATCTCTGCACTCCACAGCAAGTTTCTTCATATAGATAATGGCTTTTTCCGACGGGATCCAGGGATTTTCCCGTGGCACGATATACTTCTCCGGGACAGCCGGATAACAGCAGTAATTTAACGGAGGAAATTCCACAAGCACTGACAGTTCTTTTTCCTCTTCAGTGCAGTACTCTTCTCCAAGATAATCACGCTTGTCCCGCAAAATTGCCAGACGGTATTCCAACTGCCGGAGATACTCATATTTCTTCACCCAGAAATGACCGGTATATGCATATTCATATAGATGAACCTCCAGATCAAGGTCTTCAAAAAACAATGTCAGCACCGTAGCCCCCTGTCTGACGACCAGTACATACCCATCCGCCTGCCGGTTCATCGATGCCTGCAGTTGTCCCTGATATTCACTGTGATATTCCCCCGTCATTCTGGCATTTCGAAAAACAAGAAAGCTTTCTACTGCATCGTTCATCAGATATACAAGTTTTATATCTGTACCATGCGTCTTTTCTTCTGATATCTGCCTTCGTTCTGCCTGCATATCTTCCGGAAAAATCAGCTCAAACTGATCCTGTTCCAGCAATTGTGCCAGCTTTTTCAATGTTTTTTCTGTCATTTTTCTCCTAACTGATCTGCCATTTCACATGGCTTCCGTTTTCATCTTTTGTGACGATCATCTGATCTTCTATCTCCTGTTTCAGTTCCGATACATGGGAAATAATTCCGATCAGCCTTGAACCTTCCGCCATTTCCTGAAGTACACGAACCGCCTGATTTCTGGAATGTTCATCAAGTGAACCAAAGCCCTCATCGATAAACATCATATCAAGATTGATTGCCGCCGAACTCTGCTTGATCTGATCTGCCATGCCAAGCGCAAGTGACAATGCCGCCATAAAGGATTCTCCGCCGGAAAGTGTACGTACTTCACGCTCTTTTCCTGTCACCGTGGAATACACCATCAGATCAAGACCTCTGTTTTTGCCCTCACCGGCTTTTTTGAGATCATACATCCGCAGTTCAAACTGTCCCGCCGACATTTCCTGAAAGCGTCGGTTTGCCGCATAAAGAATCCTCTCCAGATAATATCTCTGCACAAAAGTTTCCAGATCCATACGTGAACCACTGACATTTCCGGAGGTCATGCGGTACAGCGTATCTATTCTGGCATGCTCCTTTATGACTTCCTGGCGCTTCTCCATCCGCGCAGATAATGCAGTCAAAATCTCCCGATTGTCTTTGTAATCAGATTTTAACTGGCTATATCTTTTTTCTGCACTCTGATAAGCAGTTTCTGCTGCTTCCTTTTCTGCTTTTATCTTGTCAAGATCCGGTTTCTGCGCTTCGCCAATCGTCTCACTTGCTGCTTTTTTCTGCGCAATCGCTGCTGCTTTCGCTTCTCTGTACGCATTGACTGTATCTGTCAGTTTCTTTTCATCGTCCCTGCTGTTTTCTTTCGCAAGCTGTTTCCACGCTTCCTCAGTCATCTGTTTCTCCTGCATGAAGTCCATATATGCAGCTTTTTTCACTGCAAAATTCTCCTCCTGCGCAGGTATTTCTTTCTGATATTTTGCAATCAATGTCTCTGCATTTTGTTTCGCAGATGATGCTGCATCGAGTGCATCTGCTGCTCTTTTGTAGATTTTTTCTGATGCCTGCTTTGCAGTTTCTGCTTTTTCCAATGTATCAGAAGCATCTTTTTCTGATGCAAACTCACAGGATGTGCGGAAACTGTTTAACTGTGCCGTATCTTCTGTAAGTTTTCTGGCAGCTTCTGTCTGAGTTGCCCGGCAAAGCTCGAGATTTTCTTTCAATATTTTACGCTGTTCATCTGCTCCCTGAAGAAGCTCGCGGATTTTTCGAAGTTTCTCTGCATCTTTTTTCAGTGTTTTCAGTGAAATATCTATAGAGTTTTTCCAGATTTTAAGTGCTTCATTCATTTCGGACAATCCGGCATCTTTCTGAATCTCCGAAATACTCTTTTGCATGCGGTTACGAAGTCTGCCAACCGCCTCCACAAAAGTCTCTTTTCTTGTCTCATACTCTGTCTTTGCCGCATGGGATTCATTGGCCGCCTGCTCCTGTTTTACACGGAAGTTTTCCACATCTTGTGCCATTGTCTGGAGATTTTCGGGTGAGATATCCACATGATCCACCGCTCCTGCGAACGGATGTGGATGATCTGTCGAACCACAGACCGGACAGGGAAATCCCGGTTTCAGATCAGCCGCAAGCATTCCTGCCTGCTCATTCAGAAACATCTGCCGCATATTCTCATAGCTGTCTTTAAGTTTCTGATATTCCTTACTGATTTCTGCATAAATATCCAGTTTTTTCTTTGCTTTTGCAAGGCTTTCTCCTGCCTGCTTCCGGATAACTGCCACCGCGTCCAGCTCCTGACAGAGACTTTCTGCTTCCTGACTTCTGGCTTCCCACTGCGCCTGTATTTTATCTGTTTCCGTCAGCTTTTCGCTCTGTTTTTTCCATTCAGTTTCCTGTTTTTCATGATTTTCAAGCGCTGATTCTGCTTCTGCAAAATCCTTTTCTGCGTTCTCTGCCGCATTCTTATCTGCTGTAATTTCTTTTTCTTTCTGCCCAATCGCATTCAGGATTTCACGAGATTTTCGCACTTTCTCGCTGATTGTACTGTATCTTTCTATTTCCTGATTATACTTTTGGCGCTCCATTTTTTCTGTCATTTCTGCCACTTTCAGCGTTTCCAGAATCTCCGGTATTTTTTCTTCCCATTCTTTCAAAGCCCGGACGCTGTCTGTCCATGTCGTTTCTGCTTCATGATACTGGTTGTATTTTTCTGCAATTTCATAAACCGCACGGATCTGCGCTGCCAGCTCTTTTGCACGGATCATTTCCGGTTCCTGTGCCTCATATCTTCGCAGATCTTCCTGCGCCTTTTCAAGCTGGGCGAACCATTTCAGAAGTTCTTCTGCTTTTGCAAGCTCCTCTCCCTTACCTGTTCGGGCACATTCCGACTCCTGATATGCCCTCTCTGCGTTCTCAAGTTCCTTCTTCATCCAGTCACAGAGTGCTTCTAATCTGTTCATAAAATCAGCAAGTCCTGCCATCTGTCCTTCTTCAATCTGTCTCTTCGACTGCTGCATTTCTTTTTGAAATTCATATGTTTCAGATATACGGATCCGGACAGCTTCCGTCTGACATTGCGTCTTTAAAATCGCAATTTCTTTATCTTTTTCCCGCTTACGATTCCCCAGTTCCGTCACAATATCCTGATACATTTCTGTATTAAAAAGCTTCCGGAAAATGACCTTTTTGTCATCGGATTTCGCACGCAGAAGATCCATAAATTCCCCCTGCGCAATCATCGCAACCTGCATAAACTGACTCTTTGTAAGGCCCACAATTTCCTGCAGTTTACTGTCCGCTTCTTTGGACGGATACTCCATTCCGTCCGGCATGATAAGGCTGACAGAACCTGTTATTTCGCGCTGCCCGCCCTTACCGGCTCCTCTTGTAATTGGCTTTAAATGACGCGGAACGCGACGTACTGTATAGATTTCACTGTCTGCGTTATTACCCTCCGAAAAGGTAAGCTCCACGAAAGGTTCTTTTGCAAAATCGACATACTGACTTTGCAAAACCACACCCTCTTTTTTGTTTGCAGAGGAACTTGCTTCACCATACAGCGCAAACACGATCGCATCAAAAATCGTTGTTTTTCCTGCTCCAGTATCGCCTGTAATAAGGAAAAGATTCTGATTTACTTTTTCAAAATCGATCAGGGTTTCCTCACCATAAGACCCAAATGCCTGCATTTTCAGTTTCAAAGGTTTCATGTTATTTCACCCCCTGAACAGTATGAAGTACATCCTGCAGAATCAACTTTTCTTCGTCATCGATCTCCTTCAGGAAAGAGCAGCACAGTTCGTACGGATCCAGTAATTCTTCTTCCTGAATATTTCTGCTGTAATCTGCTTTGCGCTGATTTTCTCTGCGGATTTCAAGAAGATTCGGAAATGCCAGGCGGATTCTCTCCTGCATATCGATCACATCAAGATCAACTTTATCCGTCAGAATAACTGTCACATAATCCCCACAGGCTTCCCGTAATACTTCTTCCAGTGTCCCTTTTATAACTCTCACCTGATGCAGCGGTGTCAATGGAAGAGGCGTCATTTTTGTGCTTCCTTTTTCTTCCATTTCGACCATGACTACACCTTTTTGCTGCTGTGCCTCGCTTACGGAACAGGCAAGCGGTGTACCACAATAACGGTAAAATTCACTCCCGACTTTCATTGGTTTGTGGATGTGTCCGAGTGCTGCATAATCAAAATTTCCCAGCACATCCGCAGATACCTCATCAATATTTCCGACGGTGCGCATCTCAGAATCCATACGTTCAATGTCTTCTGCCTTTTTACCTATCGGGAGATAAAACTGATGACTGACCAGCACATTTCTCTTGTTCTGATTGATGGTTTCACGATCGATAAGCCGATGCAATGTCTCATTATAAGAAAGATTATTTCCGTTTTTATCCGTACCTGTGATCTGTTTTACCATGGATGGTTTCACAAACGGAAGGAGGTAAAAATTCACCTCTCCGTACGCATCATTCAGTGTTACTTTTTCGATATATTCTGACTCTGTACGCGGCGGCTGTCCCACCATATAGATGTTCTGCCCGGAAAGGACTTTGCGGAAACAGTTGACTCTCGGAGCACTGTCGTGGTTCCCGCTGATCATCATAATAACCGCATCCGGCACTGCTTCGGTGAGTCCGACCAAAAAACGGTCAAAAACCTCCACCGCCTCCGCTGACGGAACTGCCTTATCGTAAATGTCACCCGCAATTACCACCGCATCCGGCCGTTCCCTGCGCGCCAGTTCTGTAATTTCATCCAATATATATTCCTGATCTTCCCGAAGATCCCGGTTCATCAGTTTCAATCCTATATGCAGATCCGATAAATGAAAAATTTTCATAGACAGCTCCTTTTCAGTCAGTCTTTTTGCCTCTGCGTATATCATAACATTTCGATTGTTTGACTGCATCTTTTTCTTTTAAATTTATTATAGTATAATATTGGAAAATAGGATAAAATTTATAAAGGAGTGTGATAGATAGCGTGTCCAATATAAAAGACCAGGTTCTTAATAATGTCGAACAGATTGTGCCTGATCCTGATGAACAGACAGCTATGGATGCCTATAAAAATGGTAATCCTGATTATCAGCCATCTGTTTCTCAGGAAGATTTGCTCAAAGAATTAAACTTAAAGCACAGCCTTTGAATAAAATTTCATTGGTTGTGCTTTAATGCAAACTATTTTTTCTTTCTGATTTGTTTTTTTGCCTCTTTTTCAAGATTATAAACTCCTGTAAT
Organism: Blautia sp. Marseille-P3087; assembly: GCF_900120195.1. GTDB lineage: Bacteria > Bacillota > Clostridia > Lachnospirales > Lachnospiraceae > Blautia_A. Next base: position 2,376,954 of record NZ_LT635539.1, on the reverse strand, counting down.
ATTGTTCTGAGTTTTCCCCTTCATTGCACCACGAAGAGTGGTTGTTGCAATTTCTGCAACAACCACTTTCTCATCTAATTTTCCTTCTGTAAAAATGCATCCTGTACAATAACCTCTTTTACAATATTAGTCATTATTTTAGCTGCAATATCTATTTTTAACTGTAAACTTTTCTTTGTCCTCACAAAATTGTATAATAGAAGCAAGCATTTATTATTTCAGGCGGTTTTATTTATGAAACACAAAAAACTCCCGGTATTTTCAGCCGGAGCAAGGTACAGCACCAACTGCATATTATCTTTTTTATATCTCGCAGGAACGGACAGTCTGCCATGGAGTGATTTCATAAAGGAAAAATGTGCTTATGGACAGAAATATGGAAAGGAGTTGATCTTATGTCGAATATAGAAGCTGTTGGAGGTACACGATCATGAGTGAGTATACCATCCTGCCGCTGATCAATGCATCATTTCAGCCGGGTGAGGCGAAAAGGACGGTAGCCGGTTTTGAAGACAGGGATTTTCAGAAAATTGCACGTGCTGAATATTATTATTTTACCGGGCAGGCGGAGAAATGCAGCCATATAGCAGAACGTTACCTGATGAGCCATAATATAAAGCTTAAGATGTCTTCCTGCCTGTTATATGTATATTCGAATCTGACACTTGGCAGAGCCGTGGCATCCAGAAAAGGGATACGGGAGATTCGGGAATGTCTTGAAAAAGAAATGAAATATTCTTCGTCTGCGGAGGATAAAGCAATTAGTGTATTTGCAGGATATATGTCTTCCGTACTTTTGCATCTTCCGGTAGATGAACTTCCGGATGTAGAATTTTATGCAGCAGCACTGCCTCCTGGAATTAAGATGTTTTCTGCCTATGTGATAGCTCATATGGCGTATTTGAAAGGGGAGTACGGTAGAGCGCTTGGAATTTGTGAGGCAGCATTCATGTTCAGGGACGGCACCTATCCGATTAGTATGATTTATCTGTATTGCATGATGGCAATGTGCCAGATGAATCTGAAACATCAGCAGAAAGCAAAAGACGCATTGATGCTGGCATGGAATATGGCGAAAGAAGACGAATTCCTGGAACCCTTTATTGAACATCATGGTTTGCTGCAGGGACTTCTGGAGTCATGTATCCGTAAGGAAGATTCAAAACTATATAACAAATTATCGGATAAGGTTATCAGTTTTAGCAGAGGATGGATGGCAATCCACAATCCAATGTCAGAGAATTTCGTAACAGATGCATTATCCACGGTGGAATTCTCGATTGCCATGCTGGCAAGCCGTGACTGGAATAACCAGGAAATTGCAGATTATCTGGGATTTTCACCCAATACGGTTAAAACTTATCTGAGCAGGATTTATGTGAAGCTGAATATAAAAAAGAGGGATGAACTGAAAAAGTATATGCTGAAATAGCAAAATATACTTTTTCGAGGTGAAACGGAGATTATATAGAAGCAGTCAACATGATAAAATCTTCATATACAGAAATTACCAACAAAATTCGATGTTTATTGGGAGGAAACTATATGAAAAAAGGATTTTTGAGCGTCCTGCTTACGCTGGGCATGGTGCTAATGATGCTGCCAACAACGGCATATGCTGGGAAGGCCCTTTGCGAAACTTGTGGTAAATGGGTAGGTACAACCAGTACTTATGAATATAAAGATGGTGGATATCATTGGGAACACGTTTCTTGCTCAGAATGTGGTACTAATATATCGAATCCATGCAAGAAACATAATTGGAGTGGAACGGCAACTTGCACAAGCGGACAGACTTGCACAGTTTGCGGTGGGACATCCAATCCCAATCCACTTGGACATGCTTACGAAAGCACCGTGACGACACAACCCACCTGCACTACAGACGGTGTCCGCACTTATGTCTGCAAGAATGACAGCAGCCACACCTACACCGAGACAATTCCTGCTGCAGGTCATAATCTTGAAAAGGTAGAAAAGAAAGATGCCGGCTGCACAAAAGATGGATACGAAGCCTACTGGAAGTGTAACACCTGCAAAAAGCTTTTCTCAGACGCAGCAGGAACCGCGGAAATCAGCAATCCGACAGCGATTAAAGCAACTGGCCATAATCTTGAAAAGGTAGAAAAGAAAGATGCCGGCTGCACAAAAGATGGATACGAAGCCTACTGGAGATGCCAGACCTGCAAAAAGCTTTTCTCAGACGCAGCCGGAACTGCGGAAATCAGCAATCCGACAGCGATTAAAGCAACTGGCCATAATCTTGAAAAGGTAGAAAAGAAAGATGCCGGCTGCATAGAAGATGGACACGAAACATATTGGAAGTGTAACACCTGCAAAAAGCTTTTCTCAGACGCAGCCGGAACCGCGGAAATCAGCAATCCGACAGCAATTAAAGCAACCGGTCATAATCTTGAAAAGGTAGAAAAGAAAGACGCCGGCTGCACTGAAGATGGATATGAAGCCTACTGGAAATGCCAGACCTGCAAAAAGCTTTTCTCAGACGCAGCAGGA
>NZ_LT635539.1:2230743-2374010 GCF_900120195.1 Blautia sp. Marseille-P3087 | reverse complement strand
ATTAAAGCAACTGGTCATAATCTTGAAAAGGTAGAAAAGAAAGACGCCGGCTGCATAGAAGATGGACACGAAACATATTGGAAGTGTAACACCTGCAAAAAGCTTTTCTCAGACGCAGCCGGAACCGCGGAAATCAGCAATCCGACAGCAATTAAAGCAACCGGTCATAATCTTGAAAAGGTAGAAAAGAAAGACGCCGGCTGCACAAAAGATGGATACGAAGCCTACTGGAGATGCCAGACCTGCAAAAAGCTTTTCTCAGACGCAGCAGGAACCGCGGAAATCAGCAATCCGACAGCAATTAAAGCAACTGGTCATAATCTTGAAAAGGTAGAAAAGAAAGACGCCGGCTGCATAGAAGATGGACACGAAACATATTGGAAGTGTAACACCTGCAAAAAGCTTTTCTCAGACGCAGCCGGAACCGCGGAAATCAGCAATCCGACAGCAATTAAAGCAACCGGTCATAATCTTGAAAAGGTAGAAAAGAAAGATGCCGGCTGCACAAAAGATGGATACGAAGCCTACTGGAGATGCCAGACCTGCAAAAAGCTTTTCTCAGACGCAGCAGGAACCGCGGAAATCAGCAATCCGACAGCGATTAAAGCAACTGGCCATAATCTTGAAAAGGTAGAAAAGAAAGATGCCGGCTGCACAAAAGATGGATACGAAGCCTACTGGAGATGCCAGACCTGCAAAAAGCTTTTCTCAGACGCAGCCGGAACTGCGGAAATCAGCAATCCGACAGCGATTAAAGCAACTGGTCATAATCTTGAAAAGGTAGAAAAGAAAGATGCCGGCTGCATAGAAGATGGACACGAAACATATTGGAAGTGTAACACCTGCAAAAAGCTTTTCTCAGACGCAGCCGGAACCGCGGAAATCAGCAATCCGACAGCAATTAAAGCAACCGGTCATAATCTTGAAAAGGTAGAAAAGAAAGACGCCGGCTGCACAAAAGATGGATACGAAGCCTACTGGAGATGCCAGACCTGCAAAAAGCTTTTCTCAGACGCAGCCGGAACCGCGGAAATCAGCAATCCGACAGCAATTAAAGCAACTGGTCATAATCTTGAAAAGGTAGAAAAGAAAGACGCCGGCTGCACTGAAGATGGATATGAAGCCTACTGGAAATGCCAGACCTGCAAAAAGCTTTTCTCAGACGCAGCAGGAACCGTGGAAATCAGCAATCCGACAGCGATTAAAGCAACCGGACATAATCTGAAAAAGGTAGAGAAGAAGGATGCTACTGCTACAGAGGAAGGAAACAGCACATACTGGTTCTGCGATAAATGTAATAAGTATTTTAGTGATGCAAAAGCAGAAACTGAAATAAAAAAGGAAGACACAGTGCTTGCAAAACTTTCTACAGTAAACAAAAAGGAAACAGAGGCATCTTCAGCAAAGACAGCTAACGCAACAAAGGTGACCAGTACAACGGATAAAACGACAAAGTCCTCTCCAAAAACTGGTGACAGTACAGATGTGCAGTTATATATGATTCTTATGCTCGTTTCAATAGGTGCTGCTGCAGGAGCTGGCGCTAAGAGAAAGCTTAAGACCCAGCGGTAATGACTTTAAAGCATTAAATTTAAAATAACTTCTATATAACGAAGGGGACTGCCTCGACAGTCCCCCTGTTTTTGTTTTATTTTCTTTTCTTCAAAATCCTTGTCTGAAGCGGCGCCATGACTTCGCTTTCAGTTCCGTAGAGCAGTTCATATTCTGCCGGAACAGCAACGGTCTGTGGCTTACGCGCGTAGTTCTGGATAAAGAGATATTCTGTGTCATCACTTTCTCTGACTGTTACTGAAACACCTTCCGGAATGAATTCGACCGGGGATTTCAGTCCGGCTTCTGCTGCTACTTTGCCATAGAAATCCTGATAGAATCCAAGTTCCATATCAGCGCATACATAGTATACATGGCCTTTGCCGAATGCTTTGTGTGTCAGTACCGGATATCCCTGATAGAAGTCTTCTCCGTAGCGCATCAACACTTCCGCATCGGAAACCTCGACCAGTTCACAGAGGTTTTTGCAGGTATATACGTTGCTGATTCCAAGGTGACTTCCCGCCTCTGGAATCGCATGGTTTTCTTCCCAGTCATACAGCGCATCGATTTCTGTGCTGCGGATTCCGGCTGCATCCATCAGGCCATACGGAGTTCCGCCGAGGAAACATCTGTCAGTACCGTCAACCAGCCCTGACCAGTAGGAAAGTACCAGCGTTCCGCCGTTTTCTACATAGGCACGGAGTTTTTCTTCGTAGCCGTCCCTGAACATATATGCCATCGGAGCTGCCAGAACTTTGTAGTCTGCAAGGTCATGTTCCATCGCGATAATATCTACATTCAATCCCTGTTCTCTCAGCGCGCGGTAGTTCTTCTGCACATTTTCACGATAATGCATATCTTCATTTCTCGGTCCCTGCACATCCGCAATTGCCCAGTCATTTTCACGATCATAGAGCACGGCTGCCTGTGATCTCATAGTTGTTCCAACCGTCTCCTGAATCTGTTCCAGAACTTCTCCAACCTCTGTCACTTCGCGGAAAACACGGGTATCATCTTTGCCGTAATGATCGATCACTGCACCGTGGAACTTTTCGGAAGCCCCCTGACTCTGGCGGAGCTGGAAGTACAGAACACTGTCAGAACCGTGAGCAACTGCCTGCAGCGATCCTGCCAGAAGCATTCCCGGTTTCTTAAGTTTATTGATCGGTTTCCAGTTGGTTGCAGACGGACAGGATTCCATCAGAAGGAACGGTGCTTTCTTGATACTGCGCATCAGGTCATGTTGCATTGCCACATCAACAGCTGTAACATATTCTTCTTTTTTGTGCCATCCCGGATAGTTATCCCAGGAGACAATATCGAGAACATCTTTGAATTTCTTATAATCCAGGCCGTCATAATCATACATCAGGTTTGCCGTTACAGGCAGTTCTGAACCGCCCTCACGGATTGCATCTACTTCATTTTTGATAAAGTCAATCGTCTGGTCTGTCACAAAACGTTTCCAGTCAAGTTTCAGAGCATGAAGTTCATTTTCACCTTTTGTGGACGGACTTTCAATCTGATCAAAACTGTTGTAGATATGACTCCAGAATGTGGTACACCAGCGTTTGTTGAGGTTTTCAATCGTGCCGTATTTCTCTTTCAGCCACTCTCTGAACTTCGCCTGACACAGTGGGCAGTGGCATTCACCGCCAAATTCATTGGAAATATGCCACAGCATAACTGCCGGATGTTTGCCGAATCTTTCAGCTAACTTCTTATCGATCGCATGGACCTTTTCTCTGTATACCGGAGAGGTGAAGCAGTGGTTATGTCTGCCGCCGAAGAATCTTCTTGTTCTGTCCGGGTCCATACGAAGGACTTCTTCGTATTTGTCTGCCATCCATTTTGGTCTTGCACCTGACGGGGTTGCAAGGATAGTATAGATTCCCTCTTTATAAAGATTATTGATGATTTCTTCAAGCCAGTCGAAGTTGTATTTTCCTTCTTCCGGTTCAAGAACAGCCCATGAAAAAATTCCTACAGACACTGTGTTGATATGTGCTTTCTTGAAATATTCGATGTCTTTCTGAAGAATATCCGGGCGGTCAAGCCACTGTTCCGGATTATAATCTCCACCATGAAGATAACGTCCGTATTTAATCTGTTTAGCCATTTTTTCTCCTCTTAAAGTCCTTTAAATACAAAAGAAAATTCCATTTTTTTGTCGGTCTTCAGCAAATATTCTTCATGTGTACGAGCTCCCCAGCTGTCGTCACCGCCGATTCCCATCTGACCTTTTGCAGCACGTACAACGGTGTAATGAACCTCTGGAAGTTCGTATGGGTGCATTGCATTTTCCATCTCATGTGGAGTATATGGAAGTGCGGAAAACATCATCGGTCCGTTGTTTTCATCCATCTCAAAGAGCATTCCTCTACCCTTACGGTCAGTTACTTTTGCCCAGCGAACTTCTTCTTTTGCACCACATTCCTGCGGAACCATATATCTTGCCATGTTATCTGCAACTTTGTTTGCATAGATACCAAGTTTTGCACCTTTTTTACGGTCAGAATAGGTTTCTGTCTTACCAAGTCCATACCATTCTACGCGGTCGTAATCTGCATTAAATTTGAAGATTACACCAAATTCCGGCATATCTCCGAGTTCTTTAACCGGCTCATAAATAAGCGTTGTTTTTACTCTTCCATCTCCGAACACTTCGTAGGAAAGTTTGCATTCACTGGTCGGTGTAGTCGGCATAAGGTATGTATAAGTTACTTTTACAGTCTTCTCATTCACTTCTACTTCCGGTACATTTCCCGAACCATACGGTCCCTGCCGAAAGTCCTTGTGACTTAAGTACATGCTGGCAATTTTCCACTGACCATAGCGCATTCCCATAAGATTTCCACAGTCGTTGTCAGTTGGTGCACGCCAGAAATTTGGTTTCGGAATCGCCTCGATCATCTCTTTTCCGGCATATTTATAAGATGTCAGTCCACCATTTAGTACGGAGAAAAGCACTTCAAAATGGGCACCTCTGACACCGATATTGTGTGTGCTGCGAATCACTTCCACCCCTTCAGGGCATGCCTTTTTCGGTACTTCTACCTTGTATACATACTGTCCGAAAGCAACTTCATGTCCTGCTTTTGCCCACACTTTATCCTCTTTCAGATGGAATGAAACGGTTACTGCATATTCGCCTGGTTTCTCTTCTTTTGCAAGAGGAAGTGCATAAACTTCTTCACTTAACGGAGCAACTGCTGTCGCAAGAGACGCTTTACGGATCACTTTACCATCCTTCGCAACCGTAACCTTGCAGTCAAAAATATCTGTATTTACAAACAGGTTCTTGTTGATGACTTTTACGCTGTCTGCGCTGACTTCTGCAGTGATGTTCTGGTAATTAAATTTCACTTCCTGCATCTTCGGAGAAGCATCTCTGTTTCCACCATATGCAATACCATTTCCGCTGAAATTATAGTCTGTCGGACGTTCTCCGAAGTCACCGCCGTATGCCTGGAATTCTTTTCCGTAACGGTCTTTTTTGTAGATAGACTGGTCAATATAGTCCCAGATAAATCCTCCCTGATACTTCGGCTCTGTATCTGTCAGATCTGTATATTTGTGCATTGCACCGCAGGAATTTCCCATTGCATGTGTATATTCACAGCAGACAAACGGTTTGGAATCGTCCTTTGCAAGGAACTCTTTGATTGCTTCTACAGACGGATACATCTGGCTTTCCATGTCACTGGTGTCATTGTATCTGCGATCATGGCAGACTCCTTCATAGTGAACCAGACGGGTCGGGTCTGCCTTATGGAAGAACTGTGACATTTCAAAGATATCCTTTCCTCCGAAGGACTCATTTCCACAGGACCAGATAAGGATTGCCGCATGATTCTTGTCTCTCTGATACATGGAGTTTGCACGGTCAAGCATCATATCCAGCCATTCTGGTTTATCGTGCGGCACAACGTAAGTGTAGTCTTTTGTAAACTCTGCGATATCCCAGGAACCGTGAGATTCCAGATTTGTCTCATCGATCATATAGATTCCGTACTCATCGCAGAGTTCATAGATCAAAGATGCATCCGGATAATGACAGGTACGGATCGCGTTGATATTGTTCTGTTTCATGATCTTAAGATCTTTGCGAAGCTCTTCTTCGGACACATGTCTTCCGCTTACTGAGCTGAATTCATGACGGTTGACGCCCTTGAATACGATACGTTTTCCGTTCAGTGTCATAATGCCGTCTTTCATCTCGAATCGTCTGAAGCCAACTTTCTGTGGAATCACTTCCTGAAGTTCACCGGACTCGTTATATATCTCCATTGTCAGATCATAAAGCTGTGGATCTTCTGCACTCCAGAGTACCGGATTTTCTACTTTCCATGCGTAGATTTCTTCGCCATCCAGTGCTTTTTTGTCTTCAATTACAGTCTCTCCATCTTTAGAAAGTGTAATTTTTACTTCACCTTTACCCCATGTATTTGTTCTGATCTCAAGTGCTGCTGCACTTAAAGTTTCATCCGGAATTGCACGGATCTGAAGGTCATAAACATGGGCTTCCGGTACTGTATAAAGATAAACATCTCTGTAGATTCCGGAGAAACGGAAGAAGTCCTGATCTTCGCACCAGCTGCTTGCTGTCCATTTGAATACCTGTGCTGCAAGTTTGTTTTCACCTTCTTTTACATACTCGGTCAGTTCAAATTCTGACGGTGTAAAGGAGTCCTCACTGTATCCGACAAAATGTCCGTTGAGCCATAATGCAATGCCGCTCTCTGCTCCCTGGAAGGAGATAAAAAGACGTTTTCCCTGCATTTCCTCCGGCACTTCAAAGTATTTTACATAGCTTGCAACCGGATTAAAATGCTCCGGAATCTCACCCGGATGAATGTCCTCATGACCTTCCCACGGATACTGTACGTTGGCATACTGCGGTACATCATATCCTTCCATCTGGATATGTGCAGGTACACGGATATCATCCCAGTCTTTGCAGCAATATTCTGTTTTTTCAAATCCCGGAATCACACTTCCATAGTTACGGGCATAGTGGAATTTCCAGATTCCGTTGAGATCATAACGGAAGGAAGTTTCTTTTTCCTGAACTTCCTCCCCATCTCTGTAATATGTATGGTCAGAATGTGCATCCATTCTTCCGTCTTTGAAATACTGCGGATCTTTTACTAAAGAATAATCAAAAGTTTTCATTCTTATCCTCCTGTTGTTAGATTTTGCCAAAAAAGGATGCTGCATAATCTGTACGGGACATATTATGCAATATACCCACTGGACCACACAGCATCCTTTTTTAATTTCGTTGTTATAATACTCCTCGAATTACTTCATTGCTTCGCAATTCCGGTAATTCTGCAAACATTCGAAATCCGCTGATTTATTTAACCGCTCCGGTAATACCTTCTGCGAACTGTTTCTGCAGTACGAAGAATACAACCATTGTCGGGATGGAACAGAATAATACGCCGCACATCAGCATACCATAATCTGTTACATAACCGGTGATCAGGTTGGCGATCAACATTGGCATTGTCATCGCTTTGTTATCAGTCATAATTACCTTCGGCCACAGGTAAGAGTTCCATGCATTCATAAAGGTAATAACTGCTGCAGCTGCATATGTGGATTTCATAGTAGGAACGAACATCTGGAAGAAGATTCTTACTTCACTCAGTCCATCAATACGAGCTGCTTCGATAATATCCACAGGGAAAGATCTTGCGTTCTGACGGAACATCATGATCATAAACGGTGTAGAAATAATCGGAAGAATAAAACCAATTGCTGTATTCAGGAGTCCTGCTTTGGAGAACATCTTGAATAACGGAACCATAGTTGCAACCTGCGGAACCATCATAGCAAGCAGCAAAATAGAAAACAGTCTGTCTTTTCCTTTGTCATGGTATACTTCAAATCCATATCCTGCGATAGAACAGATAAGCAGACAGATCACTGTAGTAAGGATCGCATAGAAGAAAGAGTTTCCAAGTGCTCTCCAAAGTGGCTGCTGTGCTGTCAGATTATTGAAGTTTTCCACAAAATGACTTCCCGGAATAATTCGTCCACGGGATACATCTGTTGATGTATTAGTTGCGGCTGAGATCATCCAGTATAACGGAAATACCGAAATAAATGACACGATGATCAGAAAAATATATGTAGGAATCAATCTTCTCTGAATGGCTGATTTGTTTTTCTTAGTCACGTGTATCACCTACTTTCAAGTTGATAAATGCAAGTACAGCTACCATGATAAATATGATAAATGACATTGCTGATGCATATCCAAAGTTCGGTACGTTAATAAAGCATGTGTTGTAAATATAGTGGGACATTGTGATTGTGGAGTTTGCCGGTCCACCTTTTGTCAGGTTGACAGACTCATCGAACAACTGCAGTGTACCATTGATTGACATGATGAAAGTCATGATAATTGTCGGTTTCAGAAGCGGAACAGTGATCTTCCAGAATGTCTTCCAGCCGTTGGCACCGTCGATCTTTGCTGCCTCATATACGGAATATTCAATATTCTGAAGACCTGCCAGATAGAATACCATGTTGTATCCTGTCCATCTCCAGATCAGCGCCAGGATGATTACGATCTTTGCACTGGTTGAATTACCGAGGAAGTTATAGCCGGTTGATAAGATTCCAAGTTTGATCAGAATACTGTTGATAAGACCGTCTGTAGCAAACATGGAACGGAAAATCAGTGAGTAGGAAACCAGAGATGTTGCACATGGAAGGAATACACATGTACGGAAAAATCCTCTGAATTTCAGGTCTTTGTTGTTCAGAAGCTGTGCCAGAAGAATCGCAAGCACAAGCATGATCGGCACCTGAATGATCAGGTAAAGGAAAGTATTTGCAATAGACTGCTGAAATACTTTATCTGCCATAATACGTTTGTAGTTACTGAAAATTGGCTCTGCAAATCTCATATTTGCGCCAGCGCCCGTCTGTAAAGAAATGATGAACGCACGAATCATCGGATAAAAGCTCATAACTGCGATCATGATAGACGCAGGTGCAAGGAATAACCAGCCTGCAGCTCTCTGTTTCGCAACCAGAGTCATGCCTTTTTTCTTGGAATTCACAGGAACTCCCCCTTTCAAAACTTCAACGTAAGACAGGGGACTGCAAGCAGTCCCCCGCGCTCACTTTACTTACTACTTAATTCGATTTCACTTAAATATTCAGGACCAGATTACTCTGTCATCTTGAATGCAAGTGTATCCTGTGCTTCCTGAAGAGCATCTTCTACAGATGTACCATTTACGATATTAACAACTGCTGTGTTGACACATTCTCTTGCTTCATAGTGATATGGTGTCTTTGTGAACTCCGGAATATGTGAGGAGTATTCTACAATTGTTGAGAAGATTGACTGTCCATTGAAGAATTCGTTTGGCTCATTGTAAACTTCAGATTCACCAGCCGGCAGATAGCAGGAGATTGCACCTGATGCCGGAAGGATTGCATCATAGAAGTCTGTGCTGGAACCAAATGTGCTTGCAAGGAAGTCTTCTGCAAGTTCTACATTTTTGCAGTTGGATGTAATGTACCAGGAAGATCCACCGTTGTTAGCATAGTTTGTAGCTGTGTCAACGTCATCAACCTTAGGCATTGTTGTGATTTCCCAGAGACCTTTCTGATCTTCTGTAGCCATCAGAGTAGCTGTGATCCAGTTACCATTTACGATACCGGCTGCCTCACCGCTTGTGATTGTTGCGATGTATTCATCCCAGTTGTTTACAAGTTTAACAACATCATTTTTAACGAGGTCTACATAAAGGTTGATGCATTTTTCTGCAACATCATTTCCAACGATGTAAGCTTCGCCGTCTTCATTTACGAAGTTAGCTCCACAGGACTGCATCATCATCATCAGAGTGTCGCCGCCTGTAGCTTCGCTTGTAAGGAGGTATTTACCGGTCTTTTCATGAACATCTTTACCGATTTCCATAAATTTGGACCATGTGATATCTGTCAGATCATCCAGTGTATATCCTGCTTCGTCAAGGATATCTGTACGGTAGCATGCGATAACAGCACCATTATCAAACGGAACACCATAATGTGTATCATCTACCATAGAGTAGGACTGTTTCAGTTTTCCGAAATCATCCCAGTTGATATCCATATCTTTCAGATCTGTGAAAGCATCCGGGTAGCTCTTCAGATATTTCTGATAGCTGTTGTCCTGCATCAGAACGATGTCCGGAAGTGTGCTGTAGTCACCAGCGTTAGCTGCTGTTGTAAGTTTTGTCTGGCAGTCATCAGAAGATGTTTCGATAATATCTACTGAGAATCCTTCGTGATCTTTTGCGTACTGCTCACCAGCCATCTGCATAGATTTGATATTGAAGTTCTGGTCCCATGCCCATACGGTTAATGTATTGTCATCTCCGGAATCAGCGGAAACAACTGTAGCTGTTCCTGCAAAAGACGCTGCCATAACGCCTGTCAGTAATACTGCAAGTAATTTTTTCTTCATGAATGTGTCCTCCTTTTATTAAGCGTATTCTCTTTTCCGAATTGCTTATGAACCAATTATAGCATCTCGTTTTTTGATATAGTTTGCATAACCGCACATATAATGTGCATTTTCAACCATTTTATCTATTTTGCACTATGAACAGCCTTTAGTTTTGTATTTTTTGTTTGTTTTTCGTATTTTGTCGTTTTTCTTCATATTATTTTGATGAAAAAAGCCCTCTCTTTTCGACATTCTGTATACTTTCCTTGTCGGCAAGAGAGGGCTTTGTTCTTATTTCATAAATTTTTTATTCTTTTTTTGTACACATTTCACATAATTTCAAAGAAATTATGCAAAATAGACCTTTTCTGGATGCTGTGTTTTCATCGTATGAAGCATCTCTTCTGTAAGATCCAGAAGCAGTTTAATCTTGCGTCCATCTTCTTTGATGATCATTGTATAGTACGGAATATTATCATCATAAGAGGTATAGTCAAATTTTTTCAGCTGTTCCGTGCCGCCGTTTTTCTTGTATTTCGCAACACTTTCGTGCCAGTGCGGTGCAGTTACTTCCATGTTTTTTAATTCCAGTACATGCGCAGTCTTGCGGTATTTTTTGCCATAGATCACGTCGATGCTGAGTGTATCATTTTCCAGGGTGTACTCATAATCCTTCTGACTGAAAATATCAAACAAAAAATATAGTGCAGCAAGAAGAAATCCTGCCAGCATAAAGGATTGGGATATTGCGATTCCCATGATCACAAAGATCACCGCAAACAAAATCATTACTTTCCGGAGAACTCCGGACATGCTTTTTTTCTTTCGGGAGACCTGCTCCACAATCTTATAGTCATACATATAAATGGTTCCTTTCTGTTTTTTTACCATCCTTTTTCTGAATGAATGTCAAATCGCAGAAGTTGCTGTTCATAGCTTTCCGGACGTTTCCGCCATTCGAGAGGAGTGACTCCCATCAGATGTTTAAAGTTTCTGTTGAATGTCGAATTTGTCGTAAACCCGCATTTGTGAGCAACATCCGCAACCGGGGCATCTGTAGTCTCCAGAAGTTCACATGCCATATAGACACGTACGGTATTAATATATTCCAATGGGCTCATCTTCATGTAGGAAGTAAAAACTCTCCGAAAATGCGTCTCGCTGATATGACATATATTCGCCAGATCCTCTACTTTGATATCCTCCATGTAATGATATGACACATAATCCAACACACGGGTGATCATATTGGTAAGCTTACCGGCATCTTCCGCAACCTTGTCCTCTCCTGAATCTCTGTTTAACCTGGCAATTTCTACCAGAAGTGCTGCAAGCACTCCCTTCGCCTCCTCCAGAAAAAATTCTTCACCATCTCTCATAATATCCATGATTTTGCGGATTTTTTTCGAGATAGATAAATTCTCCTTCTCTTCAAAAAACAAAGCCCTGGAATAGATACGTTGAATCACCTTTTCCGCCTTGACCGGATTATCCAGAAATTTTTTCATAAATCCTTCAACGTCTATAAACAGATATTCCCATTTACTGACCGTACCGATATCACTGTTCGTTGTATGCGGATAGTTCGGCGGAATCACCGTAACGATGCCTCCATAGAAACGTTCTTCCTCTTCACCAAGCACCATATGTCCGTTGCCGCCATAACAGTACCCGATCTCAAGATAATTATGAAAGTGAAGATAATCCACATCATTCCCGTAATTCTGGACCCATTTCTGTCCAAGAAGCGCCAGGATCGGACTTCCCGCTGACATCTGGTAATATCGGAATTCCATCTTCGGTTTTCTTCTTTTTTTTGCCATTTGAGTTCCCCGTTTCAATTCAAGTCGAACATTTATCTATTTATTGTACTATATATTTCCCAACAAAAAAAGATTACCGTCGTAATTCGGCAATCTTTTTTTGTCGAGAAATCTCGATTCATTTTATTTATTTTTATTAACCAGTTCTCCGATCACATAACATACCGCAGCAACTGCCATACCGTTGATAGAAGCGATTCCCCATGTTACCACGTTTGCCACGATTGCACCAAGGATCACACCTGCTACGGCAAACCAGTTGACAGTTACCATCTTGACTGTATCAGTATCGTAGGCTTTTTTGTTCACTCTGCCATCACTGGCATTGAGATCTTTTTCTTTTCCAGTCTTCTGACCGGTTTATATCGCTCCCAGAATCTCTCTGGCGTTATTGATCCGTTCTTCTGAAGGCGGTCTGACACCTTCCAGCGGATAAGGAATTCCGAGCTGTTCCCACTTAAATACGCCGAGTGTATGGTACGGAAGCACTTCGACTCTCTCCACTGTTTTTAAAGTATGGATAAAATCTGCAAGCCTGTGGAGATACTCATCTTTATCGCTGCCTCCCGGAACCAGTACGTGACGGATCCACATCGGTTTTCCCATATCTGACAATTTCCGTGCCATTGCCAGGATATTCTTATTGGACTGTCCTGTAAGCTTGATATGTTCTTCCTCGTCGATCTGTTTGATGTCGAGAAGGACAAGATCAGTATACTTCATAAGCTCCATCCATTTGGAATAAAAAGGTTCTTTTTCTGTATAAGGATTGGCACTGGTATCAAGAGTCGTGTGGACTCCTGCTGCCTTTGCCTGACGGAAAAATTCGATCAGGAAATCAATCTGGAGAAGAGGTTCTCCTCCACTCACAGTAATTCCACCCTTGTTACCCCAGTAATTCTTATAGCGAAGAGCCTGTTTCAGAAGCTGAGACGGGGTGTACTGCTGCCCCTCTCCCATTTTCCAGGTGTCCGGATTATGGCAGAACTGGCAGCGCATCGCACATCCACTCAGGAATATCACATATCTGACGCCCGGTCCGTCTACTGATCCGAAGCTTTCCAGAGAATGGACATATCCTTTGATTTCTTCACTCATTATTACATTCTGTCGTGGCAGGTTCTGGCAATAACATCCAGCTGCTGCTCTCTTGTAAGGTCGATGAATTTAACAGCATATCCGGATACACGGATTGTGAAGTTTGCATACTCTTCTTTTTCCGGATGTTCCATAGCATCGATCAGTTTTTCTTTACCGAATACGTTAACGTTGAGGTGATGAGCACCCTGATCAAAGTATCCGTCAAGTACACGAACAAGATTCTCTGTACGTTCTTCTTCTGTATGTCCCAGAGCATCAGGGTTGATAGTCTGAGTATTGGAGATTCCATCAAGGGCATCTTCGTAGTCCAGTTTTGCAACAGAGTTGAGGGAAGCAAGAAGTCCGTTCTGCTCTGCTCCGTAGGACGGGTTAGCACCAGGTGCCAGCGGCTCTCCTGCTTTTCTTCCATCCGGAAGAGATCCTGTAGCTTTACCATAAACAACGTTGGATGTAATGGTAAGGATGGAAGTAGTAGGTTTGGAATCACGATAGGTATGGATGTGTTTCAGTTTCTCAAGGAATGTAGAAAGCAGTGTTGTTGCGATCTCATCTGCTCTGTCATCATCGTTACCATAGCGTGGGAAGTCACCCTCTACCTGGAAGTCTGTTGTAATTCCGTCTTCGTCACGGATAGCTTTAACTTTTGCATATTTGATAGCGGACAGGGAGTCTACTACGTGAGAAAATCCTGCGATACCAGTTGCGAAAGAACGGTCAACCTTTGTATCGATCAAAGCCATCTCTGCTGCTTCATAGTAGTATTTGTCATGCATATAGTGGATCATGTTCAGTGTTCCAACATACAGATGAGCCAGCCAGTCCATCATCTTGTCATATTTAGCAACTACTTCGTCATAATCAAGGTACTCAGAAGTAATCGGCTGATAGTTCGGTCCTACCTGCTGTTTTGTCTTTTCATCAACACCACCGTTGATAGCGTAAAGAAGACATTTTGCAAGGTTTGCACGTGCTCCGAAGAACTGCATTTCCTTACCTGTCTCAGTAGCGGATACACAGCAGCAGATGCTGTAGTCATCGCCCCATACCGGACGCATAACATCATCGTTCTCATACTGAACAGAGCTTGTCAGTACAGAGATGTCAGCTGTATATTTTTTGAAGTTTTCAGGCAGTCTTGAAGAATACAGAACTGTAAGGTTCGGTTCCGGAGCCGGTCCCATATTTTCCAGTGTATGCAGGAAACGATAGTCGTTCTTTGTTACCATGGAACGTCCGTCCTGTCCCATACCTGCTACTTCCAGAGTTGCCCATACCGGGTCACCGGAGAACAGCTGGTTGTAAGAAGGAATACGGGCAAATTTAACCATACGGAATTTCATTACCATGTGGTCAACAAGCTCCTGAGCTTCTTTCTCTGTAAGAGTTCCGTTCTCAAGATCTCTTTCAATATAGATATCAAGGAATGTGGAGATACGTCCAACACTCATTGCAGCACCATTCTGAGTCTTGATTGCTGCAAGATATCCGAAGTACAGCCACTGGAATGCTTCTCTTGCATTCTTAGCCGGCTGGGAAATATCAAATCCGTATGCTTCAGCCATAACCTTCATGCCCTTGAGAGCGCGGATCTGATCAGCGATCTCTTCACGAAGCTGGAAGTCATAACGTCTCATACCCTGACGGTCGCATGCTGCGAAGTCTTTCTGTTTTCCTTCGATCAGAGCATCGATACCATACAGAGCAACTCGTCTGTAGTCACCAACGATACGTCCTCGTCCGTAAGTATCCGGAAGACCTGTCAGGATCTTGCTGTGACGGGCTAATTTCATCTCTGGTGTGTAGATATCAAATACACCCTGGTTGTGTGTTTTGAATTCATAGTTGTGGAATACGTCTTTGATCTTGTCGCTTACTTTGTATCCGTAAGTTTCGCAGGCCTGCTCTGCCATTTTGATTCCACCGTATGGCATAAATGCACGTTTCAGCGGTTTGTCTGTCTGAAGACCAACAACTGTTTCAAGATCTTTGAGATCTTCATCGATGTATCCCGGGCCATATGCTGTCAGAGATGTGACAACCTCTGTTTCCATATCCAGAACGCCGCCTTTGGCACGTTCTTCTTTCTGCAGTTCCTGAAGTTTTCCCCACAGTTTGTTTGTTGCTTCTGTTGGTTCTTCCAGGAAGGAGGCATCTCCGTCATATGGTGTGTAGTTCATTGAAATAAAGTTACGAACGTCAATTTTTTCTTTCCAACGGTTCCCTTTGAAACCTTCCCACTGTGAAAAGTTTTTCATTTTTGCACCTCACTATAATATAATTTATTCCGCGTATGTCCCGTCTAACTTTTCTCACAAAAGAAAAATAAGACCGGAATCTTATTAGTTTCAAGTGAACACTCCCTTGTTCACGCTGCTAGTTTACACTATAGAAAGTACCAATGTCAATTATTTAACGAATGCTTTTAATTTTGTACAATTTGTGGTGTCTTCTTGAAAATAATCATCAATATATTGTATTTTTACAGGTACAATATTTCTTTTGTCAGATATCAGATCTTATTTTTTGCTTCTATAATAATGCTGCCTGTAATAACAGTTCCCGCTGCACCCATAAGGAAACAGTATTTTTTTCATGGAGTTTATATAGTCTTTTTCTGTTTTGGACGCTTTAAGAATATCCAGTGCTCTTCGCAGATTTCGGATATCTTTTTCCATAAAATCCGTATAATTTCCCCTGCCGACCAGTTTCAGGTGTGTGATGCCCGCTTCCTTAAGGCGATAAAGTGCACAAAAACCGCAGCCGCTTGCTCCGGGGAGATAGCCCGTATCGTCTTCTGCCGGAATTTCTGTGGAAGGTGTTTCCTGTCCCGGAATGTCATCCCGGTCTGATGTTGCTTTACCACACGTTATATAGTCATTCCTCTGTTGTCCGTTTTTTATGCATGTAAGCAGATAAGGCACACGGCAAAGATATCCCATCTCATCGCAGTGAAGGGAATTACAGAATGCACCGGTAAACTGGCAGAGTTCATTCAAAGCAAATGCCTCGAACTCAAGTCTGCTCTGTGATGGTCTTACGTCTCGCTTACCTTCTGTATTTCCGACATTCTGCCTCCGCACATGTGTAATCACAGATTTCATGTCCTCAATTGTATTCTTCCTGTGAAAAATCACTCGTTTGAGTTTCATCTGCTGAAAAAAATCCACCATTCCAGAATTTACTTCCGCGGTCTCTCCGCTTAAATGAATCTCACAGTCGATATGCTGTTTTCGAAGATACAAAATCAGTGCCGGATCTGCGATAATGTAGCTGTTAAATCCAATTCTCATGCATTTCTTTATGATTTCTGCAATTTCCGGATACTGTTCCGGGATATAATAAAGGGTGTTAAACGTCAGGTGCACCGGCTTCTCATACTCTTTAACCATTGCGGCAAGGATTTCCAGCTCTCCCAAAGAACCAATCTGCACATTATAAGAAAGGACTTCCCTGCGATTGAGCGGCATGACCGTCCCATATTTCTTTGTCCATTCGTATGGCACATAACCGCAAAAAAATTCATCTGCTCCGGCATGGACAAATCGTTCATATTCATCTATCGATCCTAAACCTGCAGTAATCTTCATTTGCATTTCCTCTCCATTATCGTATTTGTCATTTCTATCCTTATCGATTTTATCCATTTCGTCTGAATCAATGTTTTTCGCTTATATCACCCCAAGCACAAGCCGGTCGATTCCTGCTTCTTCCTTCTCTTTAAGCATTTCCGGGTGCATCAGAGTTTCCAGATCCAGCCCGAACAGCGAATTATATCTGCCGATCATATGCAGATGTTCCGGATATATCAGCATATATTTTTCGCAAAAATGCGGACAGTTTTCTACAAAACACTGTTTTCCCCGTTCTCCCTCTGTACAGATTGCATGAAGCTGACAGTACTGGGAAGTATTCGTCTGATAAAAAGGAAAATGCAAACTGTTTTTTCCTTCCGGAAAACGCTGGGGATAACCACAGCTCTCCCATTCAAAGCGCTGAAATCCGCACTTCTCCCGCAGAAAATCTCTGTAAAAATCTGCATTCAGGCTGTTTTCACTGTAAAATTCCCGCGTTCCTTTTTTATATTTCATCCGGGGATCTTTTTTTCTTTTGTTGAGCAAAGTTCCTATGCATAGTTTCAGATGCGGGGTCTTTTTCGCCATAGAGAGTATCGCCCAGTCATTTACCACAATTTCTACATCTTTTTGTTTTTCTTCGCACCAGTTATCCACCATACGAAGCATTTTTTCGGTGTTTTTCAACAGGTTTTCACGGACATATGTGTAAACGATCGTGATTGCCAGATCCTCCCGGTATGCTTTATCAAGCAGGGTTTTCAGTGTCTTTTCCTCTGGAAACAGCAGATGGCAGAACTGATTTCCAATGTAAAGCCTGTCCGGAACACACTCCGGTATCTCCTCGGAAAATGCAAAAAACGTCTGCTCCCAGTAATGTTTCATAAAATCCTGAATATTTTCTTCAAGGTACATCCTGTACAGTTCGGGGCGATCAAGTTCCAGTACAAATTCCTTCGATTCATGCAAAACCTCCGCAAGTTTTGTTCCCGGGACATCCTGAAACCATATATTTTTCTGTTCTGTCAGATTTTTCGCGAAAATTTCATCTTTTTCTGCGGGATAGCCGGTCAGTACTTCAGCAAGCGCAGCATCGTCTTCTTCTGTTTTCAGATGAATATATCGGGTATAACGTCCGAACAGTCCCTGTACTTCTTTTCGAAAGTCCTCCTGCTTTGTAAATACGGAATAAGTAAAATAAAACTTTTCTTCTTCTGGCTTTTCTATCTGATATTCACGCAAAAGGATCTCCCGGTAATCAGATATTTCATCGTCATAAAAACAGATTCGGAAACACTTTATTTTTCCAGTCAGCGTTTCCGAGTCCTTTGCTGTCCGAAATCGGAAGCCGTTTTCCGCGAGTTCTATGATGCGGATCTCATTCTGGTCTGCAAAACCTGCAAGCAGACCAAACGGAATCATAGATACTCCATTTATCATTTTCATTTCCCGGCTCCTCCTTTCAGACATACTCAAGCTTCTTCTTTTTCATGTTGTACTGTCTCATGATTCCCGCGAATATAAGCAAGCTGCACAGACTGATCCATACTCCTTCACAAAGGAACGGGGTATGATAGGTCATCTGAACCGTATGTTTCCCCGGTGTCAGATATATGCCTGAATACAACGTATTTATCTGATACAGGTTGGTTTCTTCGCCATCCACATATGCCGTCCATCCCTCACAGTACGGTATCGTGATACACAGCATCTGGCTTTCTTCATTTGTTATCATTCCGGTCATGGAATTTCCTTCAAAGGTCACGTCAGAAAGACCATTCTGTTTACATGCAGCGGTCATTTCTGAAAAATCTTTTACCGGCTGACAAACAATTCTGAAATCCGAAAAAGTATAAGTTCCGGCTTTCTGAAAAGAGATTGTCATCTCCTTTCCGCCGCCTCTGTGGTATCCCAGATTTGCAAGGAAATCCTTCACCCCACAGTAAAAATTATTTTTATCCGTCATATAGTGAATCGTCTTTTTATTGTTCTTATATTCTATGTTCAGATTGACCGCAGCCGCTTCTTCCAGTTCCTGCTTCTCTGATTGATAATCCATATCTTCCACAATCAGATATGTTTCACTTTCATCCAGTCCATCAAACTTTAATGTAATACTGCCACCATTCCTGCTGACTTTAAAACCATCTTCAAGAACTTTCACATCTTTTGATGATTCTACCTCATACGGAATCTCCTGATCTGTGTATTTCACAGATTCTGATGCCTCGTTCAGTCCCGTCAGTTCCTCGTCTTTATCAACCACACATACCTGCAGTGCAGCCTGCTGTTTTTCTGTGACTGAAAGTTTATCATAATCCTCTTTGTCCATATAACTGTCGTACACATAAGAAAAAGGAAGTGAGCTGCCAGACCGATACATTGCATAAGTATCATCTTCTTTTATCTTTTCTTCATATCCATAAGGAAGTTGCTCTTCCTTTCCCTTATAAACTGTAGTATATTCGCATCCGGCCAGCGCATTCAGCACAAACCGGCCGTCAAGATCTGTAAAGCTCTGCTCAAATGCCGTATTCAGATACATCTCACGCATATATTCTGCTACAGCAGTATTCGTCGTACTGAAATAGAAATTTGTACTGTTTACGTTCTGTATACATCCACCATTACGAATATTTTTTTTGAAATTAATGCCTGTTGTATCCATCCGGACGTCAACTGCATTATCTCCACTCTCCTGCAAAAGACGGTTTGCATTTCCGGTTACCGTTTCCAGTACTTTACCAGACTCTGTACACTTCTGCGCCATATCTGCTCCAAATGAGGCATATCTGGCACAGGCATTCAGCAAAATTCCCGCTACAGTACAGCCTATAAGCACAAACATATACATTCCGTTCCAGGCTTTACGCAAGGAGACACGCAGCTGCAATATCATCAGTATCACTAAAAGGCAGCACCACACAAGCGCAACTGCCGCAAAATTGCCCTTCTCACGGGATGCCGGCGGAAAGAGTGCAAGGAGCGTATATATAAGAAGCACAAAACAAAGCTTTATTTTTTCTTTGCGTGTCAGTGTCTTAAGCTCCGGAAGCATTTTAACAGAAATCAGCGCCACCAGAAACGCCAAAACGAAGCTCCAGCGGTTTGATACATAGGTAAACCCGTTCAACACATGTCCTACATACGGAATTTCCAGAAAAGCCACAAGAAGCCCCGTTCCAATCTTCAAATGCAGGTTTCCTTTTTTCATAAAAAGCAGAAACATACTCAAAAGTGCCATTGACGAAAATCCCATAAGTGTATAATATCCGCAGTTATTAAACACAAAAGAAGCCAGAAACTGCTGATAATACTCCGCTGGATAGAGCAGCGGAACATAATGTGCAACGCTCATTCTGGATGAAGTCAGTATTGAAAGTGCATTCGGCAGAAACAAAAATCCCGCCAGCCCGATTCCCAGTATGTACAATGCAATAAATCTGATCAGCCATCCCACAAGTTCCTTCAGCTGGATTTTATGAAAAATCATTACATATCGGAAAACCGCATAAATAAACATAAAAATTGACAGCATATAAAAGAAATAAAAATTGCTGACCGCCGACAGAAACACAGACAATACAAAAACTGCCGGTGATTTTCTCTCAAAAATCTTCTCAATGCCAAGAAGCAAAAGAGGAAGATAAATCATCGGATTCAGGAAAAACGGATGCATGATTCCTGTATATAAAGCAAAGTTTCCAAAGCAGTATATGTAGCTTCCCAGCAGGATATAAAATGGTCTGAAATTCCAGTGTCTGCAATACACAGAGAAGACCAGCCCTGCAAGATAAATCCTTAAAGCGATCAAAAATGTATACAAATATTCCGTTTTTTCAGGGGATACAAATACCGCAAGCAAATTCAGCGGATCCCCCAGCACATAATAATTCATGGTAGTGATCACATCTGCCCCAAACCCTAGCGTCATATCCCACTGTGGAATAATCAGCTTATGGTTTATAAACAGATTATGCAGAATATCCCGAAGATAATTTCCCAAATATACAAGTGACATATAATGCTGAGCAATCCCATCTTCTCCATTTGATTCATAGACGAAGGATCTTCCATTTTTGATGAATATGAAGAATACCAGAAAGCTGAGTACTGCAAAAATCACTGTATACAGACTATAATAACGCAAACGTTCTTTTCTTTTCATTTCATTTTACTTTCCTGTCTGATGATCCACAGAATACTCATCATTTTTCTTTATAACACAAATTTTTGCCATTTTTATCTACCTCACTCTCATTTAATCGATTCTGTCATTACTGCAACTGTTCAGCACCCTCACTGTTACTACCTGCCGGATAATTACCATTTACCTCATTATAATCTTCACTCCCTCAACAATGCAACGGGATTCTGCATGTCTCTGTATGTTATCATCTTCATGGCAAAGCACCTCACGGAATACCATCTACAGAAAAAGGCCAGAACTTCTCACTCTGGTCTTTTTCTTTCGTACATATTTTGTTTCCTGTGGAAATCCATCCAACAATATTGACTGAAACATGGAGATTCCCCTTATCAACCAGAACAGTTTTTGAATGTCAGACATGAGGCTGTTGCTCATTAAAGAAAAAGATATGTTCTGTAGAATTGTTACAACTTTATTTCTTTAATGGTAGCACGTTATGGTCTTTCAGTCCATAAAAACAGTTCGACATTATATGCCAAAAACCGCGCTATGTTTCTGGCTCAGGCTGATTATTTTACTTCGACAAGTTCAATCTTGAAGTTCAGTTCCAATAATCTTCTTGTCCTCAACTTCATATAACGGTCATACCATTTATCAAAAAAATCTTATTGCATTAATATAAGTAAGAAGACTACAATAGGTATAACAAAAAATAATGAAAGGTGCGCTGAGAGATGAACAAAGACAGATATTCAATTATATTTAACAGTAAAACAGGAAACACCAGAAAACTGGCTGATGCGATCCATGAGGCACTGCCGCAGGAAAACTGCGATCTTTTTGGTGCAGTTGAAGGAGACGTTCCTGCTTCAGAAACATTGTATATTGGATTCTGGACAGATAAGGGAAGTGCGGACAAAGCTACAGCAGAACTGCTGGCGAAGCTGAAAAACAGAAAAATCTTTCTGTTTGGGACAGCCGGATTCGGTGGCAGTGAAGAGTACTTCACAAATATCCTTGACAATGTCAAAAAGCTTATTAATGAGAGCAATACCGTGGTTGGGGAGTATATGTGTCAGGGCAGGATGCCGGGCTCTGTAAGAGCACGTTATGTAAAAATGAAAGAGCAGCCAGATCCTATGCCGCATCTGGACATGCTGATTGAGAACTTTGACAAAGCATTATCCCATCCGGATGCTGCCGATTTGAACAGACTCCAAAAAATGGTAACTGCATAGAGGTTGCTTTTATTTGCCTGACAAGATATACTAATCTGAGCAATATAGTATGAATTGGAGGATTTTTACAATGAAAATTGCAGTTACTTATGATAACGGAAATGTTTTTCAGCATTTTGGAAAAACAGAAAACTTCAAAGTTTATGAAGTAGAAGACGACAAGGTTGTTTCAAGCGAAGTGATCGGTTCCAACGGAACAGGACACGGCGCATTGGCAGGACTTCTGGCTGAACAGGGTATCAATGTTCTGATCTGTGGTGGTATCGGCGAAGGCGCTCAGACAGCTCTCACAGAGGCAGGAATTGAGATGGTTGCCGGTGCACAGGGAAACACTGATGATGTTGTTGAAGCATATCTGAAAGGTGAACTGGTTTCTACAGGAGCAAACTGTGACCACCATCACCACGAAGAAGGTCATTCCTGCGGAAGCCATGAAGAGGGACATTCCTGCGGAGGAAGCTGCGGCGGATGCGGTGGCCACAAGAGTGATATCACAGGACCAAACGTAGGAAAAACCTGCCGTACACATTACAAAGGAACCTTCAACGACGGAACCCAGTTTGATTCTTCCTATGACCGCGGAGAACCGCTGGAATTTATCTGCGGTGCAGGACAGATGATCAAAGGCTTTGATGCTGCCGTTGCAAACATGGAAATCGGCGAGATCAAAGAAGTTCATCTGATGCCGGAAGAAGCTTACGGACAGACAAATCCGGATGCTATCTTTACACTTGAGATTGCACAGCTTCCTGGTTCAGAGAATCTGGAGGTCGGACAGCAGGTATATCTGTCCAACCAGTACGGACAGCCATTCCCGGTTAAAGTAGCCGCAAAAGAAGAAACAACGATCACTTTTGATGCAAACCACGAAATGGCAGGCAAAGAACTGAACTTCACAATTGAACTTGTGGAAGTAAAATAAATATATAAAATAAAGCCTCCGCTTCAAAATCGTAAGATTTAAGCGGAGGCTTCTCTTATGTTATTTCAAACATTATTATACAATACTGCCATAAAATCCAAATTTTTTGTGATCACTGGCGCTGCATTTAGGAGGACCTTTCGTATTCCAACGCATACCCATCATATTTTTCCAGGTGTTCGATCCGGCAAGGAAAAATCCACTCTGGGCATCCACAATATACCACTTGCCATTAATGCGGATCTCATTCCACTGATGACTCGGATTAACAGCTTTGGAATTTGCATGTACATATTTGCACTTGACTCCGACTCCATCACAGAGCGCTTTCATGGCTCTGGCAAAACCTGAACACTGAGCTTCGTTGTAAACGAGGGCTCCCCATGCATTATTGGCATTATTGTACTGCAAGCCACATCTCGCATAACTGCAGTTGCTTCTCAGATAAAGGAAAACTGCAAGAGCCTTATCATACTCGCTCATTCCCTTTCGGATATAATTGGTCTTGAAGCTCTGAACAACTCTTCGAACCTGCATAAGCTGGCTGGAATTCAGCGAAGGGCCATAGACACTGTTGGCCTTGTAATCTCCACGCACAGTAAGACGTTTCAGTGATACCTTACGAACAGAGCTAAAGCTGCTGTAAATCTTTTTCCCGGATACAACGCTGTATGAACGGATTTTATACTTGTAGGTTTTTCCTTCTTTTACTTTTTTATCTGTATAAGTGAGAGTAGATTTTTTGTTAATTGTCTTTATTCGTTTCCATTTTTTTCCAGTGTATTTGTATATCTGGTAACCTTTGGCTTTTGGAGTGCAGCACCAACAAAGTTTAACATTTTTGTTGTTATAAGAATGGCATCTTGTCACTACCGGAGCGGATAATTTGACTGTTGCAGAAACAACATCTTCATCTACACTGCAAGAATGAGAAAAGCAGGTTATTTTGTCATTATCCCCTGATGTATACCAGTACTTTCCTCCATAAGAATCCGAATACCAGTAATTGGTTGAGATAAGCATCTGATCTAAAAGTACAAAGGTACTTCCCTGCGACGGGGCTCCGTCCGCACGATAAATCTGTACATAATCATACTGGCTTCCCTGAACATAGGATTCAATGTTGATTTCACTGCCGTTGGCATGGCAGCGGTTCAATTGTATCTTTTGTTCGAAGTCGGCCTTTACCGGTGATACTCCAACATCCTATGATCAGAAATGCTATTGCCAAAAATAGAAATATGCTCAGGATGGATGATACGGTAATAGGTTTCTTTTTCATACACGCTCTTCTCCTTTGCGTTAAATCTGATTATGCCTTTATTATACTCCTGGTTATCCTATATTGCATCTATAAAATCTCCCATATTTCTTCACCCGGTGCCGGAATATGCACTTCCAGATTGAACAGGGACTTAATATCGATTTTCTTAATTCTTACTTGTTTTCTGGTTTAATGATTCGGATCAGTTGCTTATCAAGCATGATCGTACGATTCCACGGATTCAGAATCACACCCTCGATTTCCGGAACAGTCATTGCTGCATCAAACAATTTCCCTATATCCGTCAAAAAAGTGGATTTTACCGATTCCGGGCCTTTCATCTCCTCATCAAAACTGGTAAACGCATACCACCAACACTTTCCAT
The DNA here is from genome assembly GCF_900120195.1 of Blautia sp. Marseille-P3087. GTDB lineage: Bacteria > Bacillota > Clostridia > Lachnospirales > Lachnospiraceae > Blautia_A. The sequence continues at coordinate 2,349,540 of NZ_LT635539.1, read as the reverse complement.
CTTCAGTCTGGACACTTTTTACTGCCATCTGAGTATTTCCGGGATTCATCTCCACAGCAACGATCACCTGTCCGTTTTCGTTCATTCTCCGGCGGATAACCGTAAGTACATGCGCCAGCATTTCCTGCGAAGTTTCTTTTTGTAATCCCAGAATTGCTTCTTCTATTTTTTCATTTCCTTTTAATGTCTCATCCTGTGATATTGCCATCTGAGTTCTCCTCTGAAAATATTTATTATTTATATTTTATGATACCATCACAAGAGTAAACGGGCAATATCGTTATGCACACTCTCTTGTCCTGACTTATACTTTTGTAATGACGAATCCCACAATTGCTATTATGAGCAACAACGGATTTTCTTGCCAGCTCCGCTAAAACATGCCATAATTATCTTGTTTTTTACCCCTACATTATAAAAAGGATCTGATCAAAATGAAAACATACGAAGAATTACTTTCAGATATTGAAGAAGATATGGAGCTCATGGGTGCTTCACACATTGTTTATTCTGCGGAAGAAAACGGTGTCATCACAGATTATGATTACCTTCCGTCAGATCTCTGTATGACTTCCACCACTTTAAAGGATCTTCAGGAAAAACTTCATGAGCAGATGCTCTATGACAAAGCTTCCGCATACACTGCCGGAGCAGACAAAAATGCGCCAAAACTGGCTGTTATTTTTCCCGGCATCGGATATACTGCTGACAAACCACTTCTTTATTACACAACCCGTCTTGCAAAAAAACACGGCTATCAGATTCAGACCGTGTCTTATGGCACGCTCCCTGAAAACATCAGAGGCGATTCTGCCAAAATGAAACAGGCATTTGAACTTGCCTCGGAACAGACAGAACAGCTTCTGCACGGCATTGACTGGAGTTCCTATGGCAGCATTCTTTTTATTTCCAAAAGCATTGGCACAGCCATATCTTCTGCCTATGCTTTCAGACATAATTTAAAGGCAAAAAGTATCCTGTTTACTCCACTGGCAGAAACTTTTTCATTTCCACTCCAGGGAAGTATTGCATTTCACGGCACTGCTGATCCGTGGGCCGAAACAGATTCTGTCCAGGCACTCGCAGCACAAAAAGAAGTTCCTCTTTTCCTTACCAAAAATGCCAACCATTCTCTGGAAACCAGCGATGTGCAGACCGATCTTTCCATCCTGAAAACTACAATGGATCGTGTGGAACGCTTTATTATTAATCCGTAAAGCTGACTATACATGCCATTTTGTAATAAGATTATATGGTTTTTTGCAAACATTTGTTCTATTTTCTCTTGCATTTTCGAACAGATGTTTGTATAATACAAATATGACCACCTCAATTGTAAATGAAAACTACACCACACAGGAGAAACTACAGATTCTTGCAGACGCAGCAAAATATGATGTTGCATGTACTTCAAGCGGTTCCAGCCGCCGGGGAAAGAAAGGAGAGCTCGGCAATGCAGAAGCATGCGGCATCTGTCATAGTTTTGCTGCAGACGGAAGATGTATCTCCCTTCTCAAGATCCTGATGACAAATCATTGTGCCTATGATTGCAAATATTGTATCAACAGATCCGGCAATGATGTAAAGCGCGCCACTTTTACACCTCAGGAGATTTGTGAACTGACCGTTGAATTTTACAAAAGAAATTATATCGAAGGGCTGTTCCTGAGTTCCGGTGTCCTGCGCAATCCTACCTATACTATGGAAAAAATGTGCGAGACGCTGCTGCTTCTCCGCACGAAGTACCATTTTAATGGCTATATCCACGTAAAAACAATTCCCGGCGCATCAGATGAGCTGCTTGCCGCAGCCGGTTATCTGGCCGACCGTATCAGTGTAAATCTGGAACTTCCTACTGAGGATGCTCTGCGTTCACTGGCACCCAATAAAACCATGCAGAACATCTTAAATCCTATGGGGAAAGTACAGAGTACGATTGCCTCTCACCGGATGGCGATCGGAAAGTCCGCATACATGGAACGAAGCCGTGGAAATCAGTTTTTAAACCATAGTATCTTTTCGGATAATTCCAAGAATAAATTCAAAGAAAAACTTAATGCGCAAAATACAGATGCACGACTCTATGGCAGTTTTCACTCAGAAAAGCATCTTCAAAAAACCGCTTCCTTTCCAGGTGAAAACAAATTCTGCAAACATGCTCTGACCTGGGAAAATGCCTGCCAGCTGGCTCCTCTCGACATGTCAGATCTGAGGCGCAGCTTCGCGCCGGCAGGGCAAAGCACCCAGATGATCATCGGCGCTACCGGAGAGAGTGACTATACCCTGCTGCAAACGACACAGGCATTATATCAGGGATTCGATCTGAAACGAGTTTTTTACTCCGCTTATATTCCACTAAATGACGATACCAACCTGCCTCAGCTCGGAACACCTCCACCGCTTCTGCGTGAGCATCGCCTGTATCAGGCAGACTGGCTTCTTCGTTTCTATGGTTTTCAGGCAACGGAACTGTTATCTGAGTCTCAGCCAAACTTTAATGAACTGCTGGATCCAAAGTGTGACTGGGCGTTGCGCCATCTGGAACATTTTCCAGTAGAAGTAGAAACGGCCTCTTATGCCACCTTACTTCGTGTTCCCGGTATCGGTCCCAAATCAGCCAGCCGCATCACCTATGCCCGGAAATACGGACGCTTAACCTTCGAAAGTCTGAAAAAAATGGGTGTCGTACTGAAACGCGCACACTATTTTATTACCTGTGGAGGAAAGCAGATGTATCATACCCCCATCGAAGAGGCTTATATTACCAGACAATTAATTCATGTAGATACGAAGGATCTCTGGAAAATGCAGCATGCCAATGAGACATACTCTCAGATGACCCTTGCCGATTTCGGAATAGGATAAACATATGAAAGTATACACTTGCAAAGACCGCCTGACAGACATCATGACCTGTATTTACGACGCATGGTCGGAGGCTCTGCGGATCGGCCATAACCAGATTCAGCTAAAAAAAGAACCTGTATTTCAGCAGACATTATTTGATGAATACATTCATATAGATGGAGACGCCTCCAGAGCAGAAAAAGTAATCCGTTCCATCCGCAGAAGCATTTCCGAGGAAGCATACCTGAACGTTTACTATGCCACTTTGTGTGCAGATGAGGACTCTCTGCAGGCAATCTATAACTTTTTGCGTGTGGGTTTTGCAGTCGGAAGCACCGTACTTGGACAATATACCAATCCACATGTCATGAAACTCCTGGAAATTCGCCGAAGAGTATCGAATGAGGCACACCATTTCCGCGAATTTGCCCGTTTTCAGAGTCTGGATTCTAAAGTTTATGTCTGTCATCTGGAGCCCAAAAATGACGTGATCATGTTGGTCGGAAACCATTTCTCAGACCGTATGCCCTCCGAACACTGGATGATCATTGATGATAACCGCAAGACGGCCTGTGTACACGTAAAAGACGGCGAAAACTATCTGCGTTACCTGACAGACGAAGAATTCGAAACTCTGCGCCAGACAGAATCCTATGAAGACGAATATACAGATATGTGGAAGACCTTTTTTCATGCGATCAGCATTGAACAGCGCAGGAATTATATCTGCCAGAGAAATCTTTTTCCACTCTGGAAAAGGAAACATGCAGTGGAATTTAAACGAGTGCAAGAAGGATCTCCACACTCTTTTCCATTCCTTCTACACTAATATGTTCATAAGGTCCGTGAAAAGCATGGCCTCCTGTTCCGAGATTCGGACACGGAAGTCCTTTAAAGCTTAACTGACAACCATCTGTACCTCCACGTATTGGAAGAACAAGTGGTGTTACACCAGCTGTCTCGCATGCTTTCTTTGCATGACCTATCAGATGCATATGCTTTTCCACGATTTCTTTCATATTACGATACTGGTCGGTGATCTTGAGGGTTACCGTACCTTCGCCCCACTTTTCATTTAAATTCTTCTCAATCAGGCGGAGTGTCTTTTTTCTCTCCTCAAACCCTGCTTTATCATGATCTCTGACTATATAATTAAGCTTCGCTTCACCGACTTCGCCCTGCATACTGATCAAATGATAAAATCCTTCATAACCTTCCGTTCCTCTCGGCGTCTCCATAGACGGCAGACAATTATTGGCTTCCATCGCAACCAGGCTGGCATTGATCATTGTATCTTTGCCTTCGCCCGGATGTACATTGAATCCTCTGATTTCAAATGTGGCTTTGCATGCATTAAAATTTTCGTACTGGATTTCTCCCTCTGAATCTCCATCCAGTGTATATGCATACTCTGCGCCAAACTGTTCTAAATCAAAATACTCTGCTCCCATTCCGATTTCTTCATCCGGAGTAAATGCTACGCTAATTGTTCCGTGCGGCAATTTTTCTGTCTGGATTCTTTCAATCATAGTCAGAATCTCGGCAATTCCTGCCTTATCATCTGCTCCCAGAATTGTTGTTCCATCTGAGGTGATCAGTGTACGGCCTTTCAATTCTGTAAGATGAGGAAATTCTTTCGGATTTAATATCAGACCGCTTGTCCCAAGTGTAAGCTCTCCACCATCATAATTTTCTGTAATTATCGGATGGATTTCGTGATCGCAGAAATCCGATACGGTATCCATATGTGCAATAAATCCAATCGCCGGGATATTTTCCTTTCCTTCCGTCGCCGGTAGTTTTCCATACAGATAACACTTGTCATCAAGGACTACTTCTGTCAGGCCGAGTTCTTGCATTTCTTTTTCCAGCTTTCGTGCCAGATCAAACTGACACATCGAAGACGGAACCGTCTCACTTTCTTCATTGCTCGGTGTCCGCACTGTCACATAACTGATTAGCCTTTCCTGTACCTTCATATATTTTGCTCCTCTTTTTCTTGAATTTATATTTCAATGTCCACTTTTTTGTCCTGAATGTCCACTTTTTCTTGGTTCACAAATCCACTTATAGACTGCTCCCCATACTTTAAACTGAGTATAACACAATCAAGCACTCTTTTTCTATCATCTTGTACCACTCGACGAAAAAAGCAGCCAGCCTGTTTTTCACAGACTAACTGCTTAAAATAAAAGCTGGAGTCCCATCGCTATAACCCACATATAGGCGCATGTCTTTGGAATCATCAATAATCCAACCTTCGGTTTTGTTTTGCTGAATAACGTTACCGGAAGATAACAACCAAACGAAATAATAATCGCTGCAACCATTCTTGTCATATGATATCCATTTGCATTTCCGGAAATCGCATACAGAATAATGACTCCGATGCCTGTCACTGCAAAGACTGTATTTCTGATGATCGATAATTTCATGTTTCCTTCATCTGTACACCAGTTATTCTGCGGGAACAGACATATCACAATTCTGACAACCGCCAATATCCAGACAATGGCCTCGATTGCTACCGGTATCGTAAATTCCGGGAACGTAAACTTCCAGATATACATCAGAATAATATAAAACACCGTCATTGTAATTGATGATACCTGCAATCCTATGCCAAGCTGTCTTTTTATCTTATCGCTGGTTCCGCGTACTGCTCTGATAATTCTTGGCACCAGATGGAAAGCATCCCCTCCACAAAGCGTCAATGTCAAAATTCCATAAAGCACAAATAATGTGTTTCCTTTTGCATATATAAAAAACAAAATTGCAGCTACCAGATCAAAAATCAGATACGCTGCATCAAATATTGCTTCCATCATGTCCGGAATCTGTAGTTTATACGTGTTCTCTTTCATTTGTGTTCTCCTTATGTTCTTTCAGACATTTTTCTGCATTGCAAAACTGCACCCACCATATCTCTGAGTGCAGTTTTGTATCAATCAATATTCTAATGTTTCTCCATCAAGTGGAATATCAAGGACAAGTATCCTATACAAATGCACTTTCCTCTTTTGCTTTCTGCAAATCTTTTAACACTGTTCCTATATCTCCCAAAATAGCAATCCCCTTATCTTCAATGAATTCCGGCAAAAACTGATATTCTGAATTTACGGAAATATAATATGCATCTTTCAAACTGTTTGTCAGTTCCCAAAACGGTTCCTGTATAAACATCGGTGTCATGCGCCCTACTCCAAGTTCTATGAAGAGAATTTTTCTATCTTTGTTCTTTTGAATGTATTTTGAGATTTTCTCATATTCTTCTTCGTATTTTTTCCCTTGCAGAAAATTCCCATATCCTCTTACCCACGGAAACATTTCCGCACCACAATGAGGGCAGCGAGGAATCAGTTCATCCGGCACCATTGTCCCCTCTCCCATAGCCGCAATCATATCTGCCACAGGTTGTACGGCATCCCATGTTTCATCCTGACAGCACTGAGAACACTGGAAGAAACGATGATCTCCCTGAATCTCACTGACCTTTTCTTCCGGATAAATCTTTACAAACTGTGTATCCTGATTAGTCGTTAAGATATGAAAATCCTTTCCCTGCAAGATTCTATCCAAATCCAGATATGGCTCTCTGATAGGAGCATTTTGTGTAGTATTTAAAAAGGTTGCCACATATCCCCAGTGTTCATTTCTTGTAGAAAACCGATGCATCATGCCGCTAAAAGCACCTTTGAATCCATACTTATCTGCAAATTTTCCAAAATGCTCACGAAAAGAAGGGGTATCACTATAATAAAAGTCACCACCTCCAGCCGCTGATAAACCGGATGCTCCGCCTACTATGATACACTCTGCCTCCTGCACTCTGCGAACAAATTCCTGAATCTGTTCCTCATAAGAAAGTGGTTTTTGTTTGCTCAACACTACAGCAGTACCGCCGGATGCATAGGTACTATAGTGTCTGGAATAGTTCATTTGTGTTTTCATTACCAAATTTTCATAACAGCTCATTTTTTTCATTCTCCTATCTCACAACTGTAATATCTTTAACCACTTTACTTAATCTATCCTTCCCTTTCTGATTTCCTTTAACGCTACCGTAAGATTACCATCCACACCGATGGATTTTTCTTTGATTTCCTCTGGAATATAAATTTCGCCCTTGTTAAATGTGATATATCTTGCCTGTGGTTCTACTGCTGCTAGTTGCATCAAAGGAGCTTTAATCATCTGATTTCTCCAACCAATGCCAAATTCCAGAATTACCAGCTTCTTTCCATGTAAATTCTGAATAAATTCTTGATAGCGGGCAGCCTTTTCCTTCCAATTTTTCGTTTCTGTAAACGAGGATATCTCACCCCAATTTACTTCCATATCTCCACCGCATTTTGGACATTTCGGCAGTAACTCTTTGGGTACTCTTCCGTTTACTTCCTCTTCTGTCATGGCGAGAACTGCTTTTTGATTAGGATAGACCTCGTCATGACATCTGTTCTTGCACCGCATCTGGGTTAATTTCCCTTCCATTTCAAAAACACGGTCTGACTCAAAACCTGCCGGCACAAAATGATCCTCCGCATTGGAAGTTACCACGAAATATTCTTTATCCTTTACTAGTGCATAGATGTTTTTCATAATCTCACTCGGCTCATCCTGCATAGCTTTTGCCTTAACAAGTCTGCTTACAAACGCCCACTTTTCTTCTACCTTCATTGGCACTGAAAATCCGTGTAAAACACAACGCAGTCCGTATTTTTCTCTGAAATCTCCCATATTTTCCTGAAACCATGCGTCATCTGCAAAAATATTATATCCCTCTGCGATAGACAAACCATTACTGGCTCCAATCAAAATACCATCTGCTTCTTTGATGATTTGACTTATCTCTTGATATACATTCATCTTCATCACATTTCCTTCCCCGCTATGTTTTCTTTTAAATCCCGCAGGGTTTCTGCCAAATCTCCTGCTATATAAATGCTTTTGTCTTTTATATGCTCTGGAGCTGAGGATTTCTTCTTATTCAGACAGGCATAAAACACCTTTTCATTTTTGTATGTCATTTCCCAAAAAGGAAGTTTAATAATACTGGGTGTCATCTCACCAACCCCCAGCTCCAGCAGTACAACATTCTTATCTGTTCCATTCATGAGATATTTTTTTAGGAAATTCTCATATCGCCTTACACCTTCCCTCCAGTCTTTTCCCTCCAAAAATGTATCATCCCTTACCCAGGGAACCATGATTCTCCCGCACTCATTACATCTTGGCAGAAGCTCGGAAGTAACACGCAGCTCCCGGATATTTTCGTTCATCCTGCGAATCATTTCTACATTGGAATAAATTTGGTCATGGCAAGGCTGACTGCATTGAACATAGCCGCTGTTACCTTGATAATCGCAAATCCTTTCTTTCTTAAAAATCCGTTCAAACTGCATATCTATATTGGTTGTTAAAACAAAGACTTCTTTTTCCGCCACAATATCACGCAGGTCATAGTATGGCTGCCCTGTAGGTGCATCCCACATACTTTGTATGTAACGTGCATAATATGCCCACTGTTGTTCCGGCGATGAATAACAGTAGTAAAAACCGTCAAAAGGAGATTTCAGTCCATACCACTCCTTGAAATCTTGTAAACATTCCTCCATATAGGGTAGCCAATGATAATGGTTATATCCCGCCGCACTGGAAAGACCAGAACCACCGCCTATCAAAACGGCATCTGCCTGACGGATTTTTTCTGCCAGAAAACTGACTTGTTCCTCCTTTTGCATACACCACTTTATCTCCTTTTTTATATCAGATTCCACACTTTTTATTTTGCTTGACTTTTATTTTTTTACTTGTTAAAATTAAATTTACATCAAGCATTAAAGTCATATTATCATGTAAGTTTAAAAATTGCAAGAAGAAAATTCGAGGTGACAAATGAAATATTCCACAAAGCTTAGTGACACCATTCATATTCTTATATTTATTGCTCTTGGAGATGACGAACAACTCTCCAGCACAAAAATTGCAGAAAGTATCAAGACAAACCCGGCTTATGTCAGACAGCTTATGGCAACCCTGAAAAATGCAGGCATTGTTGTCAACACACAAGGTCATGCGAATGCCGCTCTTGCAAAATCGGCAGATAAAATCAATATGTATGACATCTACCGAGCCGTAGAGGGCGATAAGCCGCTGCTTCACCTGGACACAGATACCAATCCGGATTGTGGAATCGGTATCAACATTCAATTTGCTATTGGAGACTTCTATCATGAAATTCAAAATATGGTAGATGAAAAAATGAAATCCATTACATTGCAGGATATTATTGATCGGTATTATTTTAAAATCAGGAAAGTTAAAAACCTTTAAAATTGAATGTGTCATCGGTATCACTGATGATGACAAACATGGCTGTTCTCTGATCGCCGATCATATCCAGTTCCATTTCGTCATACGACATGATTTCTCGAAGCTCCTGAATATCAAATGGTGAAAGTCTGGCACCGCAGGAAATCAAAGTCGACTTAGCTGTCTTGCCAGTCACAAAATGTCAATAGTTTTTTAATCACTTTTTCAAAAAAGGCAAAAAAGTAGAACGTATAGTTAATTTCCATACGCTCTATCTCACATTTCATATTAAATTTTTGAATTCTACAAACTTGAATTTATATAATTATTCCTCTAACTTTCCCCATTTTATAGGCTTTCCCGCCTGTCCATTAGTGAAATGATATGTAGTTTCCCTTATTTTTGCCCTTATGAGATAATCACAAGGGAAATAAGGGAAATTTTTTAGTCATTGCCCACCACTTTATCAAGAAGCCGAACTGATTTTCGTTTCGCATCTCTTGTGGAGTGAGCATAGACGTTCATTGTGGTACTGACATCTGAGTGTCCCAACAATTCCTGCACATCTTTTGGGGCAGCTCCATTTGCTAAAAGGTTGCTTGTATAGGTGTGACGTAACTGGTGGAAATGAAAGCCTTCAAATCCCTCTAATGTTTTTGCCACCTTTCTGCAAACAGTCCCCAAAGTAGTTGGAAGTTCCAAACAACCATCCGGTCTTAAACAGACGAAAGAAATTTCTTTATAATCTGTCGGGACTTCCTCTGTTCTGTCTAAACAATAATATTCGTAGTACACTCTGTTTTTCTCTTTGACCTCTTTGTAGTAGTTCGTGTGATAAAGTTCTCCGTACTGCATTCGATTTTTTAACTGCTCTTTCCGGGCATTACGGAAAATCTCTACCAGTGTATCTCCAAAATCAACAACCCTTACTTTTTTCCGCTTGGTTGGTCCGATGATATATTTGCGCTTTGAGCCATCATATCGGATGCTGCGTCTTATGGTAAGGCATTGTTCTTCCAGATTTACGTCCTGCCATGCCAAACCGCAGGCTTCTCCAATACGAAGCCCGGCATAATAGGCTATCTGGATTGGAAGTATTGCGGCTGGGTTCTTTTTTTGCAGATAAGCAAGCAATCTTTCATAATCTTCTCGTGAAATTGGTTGGACATTTCCGTCCATATCCTCATCGGAAAACAAATCCACTTCATCCGTCTGATACCGCAGTTTAATATACTGCATGGGATTGAACGTAATATACTGCTTTGGAAATACTGCAAAACGGAAGGACTGCTGCATGACTGCGGAAAAAGAATGGATATAATCTTTGCTGTAACCCTTTCTCTCTTTTCCGTCGGGATGAACTCCCCCGAAGGAAAGCAAATCGAAGAAGGATTGCAAATGTTCAGAGGTTACATTTTTCAGTTTCCGTTCTGCCAATGGGTGTTTCTTGATATTTCGGATTGTTCCGAGGTAATTCTCCACCGTACCATTGCTGAGCGTACCTGTTTTTAATTCCTCCTCTGCCCACACATCCAAAAGCTGTCCGACTGTGAGATTTTCCGCTTTGGCAACAAATTTCTTTTTCTCATAATCATCCATTGCCTGACGGAGCAGCTTTTCAGTTCCACTTTTGCTTTCTGTTCCAACGCATTCTTTCTGAACAAGATTGCCGCTTGCGTCCTCTACATAGAAGCGGTAGTACCATTTCTTTCCTTTTTTTCTTACAGATCCTTTTGCCATAATCGTATGTCTCCTTTCGATATTAGACAATCGGAACTGATGAAATGCTTCGTGCGTGTAAGTATATCATAACTCCGGTTGTCTTACTATACCGATTCGGAATCTTCGTATAAGACTTCTGATAAAAGATTTGCAAGCCTTTGTTCTGCTGTTTTTGGTTTCTTGGAATAGAGCCTTACAACGTCTGCCATCTCATTAAAAGCATTGATGGTGTGAGTGATTTCCCTTAAGAACATAATCTCATTATATTCATCATTCGATTCAAACCCTATTGTTTTGGCAATATCCGTCTGACCAGCATTCCCCTTGAAGTTTTTGCAGGCGAACTGGAAGGAATCCAAAAACAGACCATATTGTTTTAACATCAGCAGTAATAAATCTTTTGAAAAAGCATCTTCTTCTTTGGTAAGGGCAAGCGGTAACTGTTCCAGAATATCTCCCATCGCATCACGAATCTGTAACTCTCTCTTATCCGTAATGTCGGTTTCATATTCATCTGTTTCCCCTTTGAGCCATTCCACAGATACATGGAGTGCTTCCGAAAGACCTTCCAGCACCATTTTTTTCGTATTGTCAATCGAACCATTCTCATAACGCAGGATTGTAGAAGCGGTAACACCCATCTTTTCTGCGACATAAGGCTGTGTCAGATTCAATTCCAGACGGCGCTGTTTTACTCTGCTGCCTATCAGCTTGCGTAGTTCTTTATCTTTCATGCTGACTGCCTCCTTTTTCGGTATGTATGAATTATAGCATTGTTTTTCTGTAATTGCAATATGCAACTTAAAAATTATTTTTAATATTTCGTAACGCTTGACAAAAATATATGAAAAGGATATACTTACATCACAAGAATTGCATAATGCAATTTATAAGGAGGTGATTATATGACGCAAAGAAAAATTGCATTATCCATCGAAGAAGCTGCTGACTATACGGGAATCGGCAGAAACNTACCTGTTTTTAATTCCTCCTCTGCCCACACATCCAAAAGCTGTCCGACTGTGAGATTTTCCGCTTTGGCAACAAATTTCTTTTTCTCATAATCATCCATTGCCTGACGGAGCAGCTTTTCAGTTTCACTTTTGCTTTCTGTTCCAACGCATTCTTTCTGAACAAGATTGCCGCTTGCGTCCTCTACATAGAAGCGGTAGTACCATTTCTTTCCTTTTTTTCTTACAGATCCTTTTGCCATAATCGTATGTCTCCTTTCGATATTAGACAATCGGAACTGATGAAATGCTTCGTGCGTGTAAGTATATCATAACTCCGGTTGTCTTACTATACCGATTCGGAATCTTCGTATAAGACTTCTGATAAAAGATTTGCAAGCCTTTGTTCTGCTGTTTTTGGTTTCTTGGAATAGAGCCTTACAACGTCTGCCATCTCATTAAAAGCATTGATGGTGTGAGTGATTTCCCTTAAGAACATAATCTCATTATATTCATCATTCGATTCAAACCCTATTGTTTTGGCAATATCCGTCTGACCAGCATTTCCCTTGAAGTTTTTGCAGGCGAACTGGAAGGAATCCAAAAACAGACCATATTGTTTTAACATCAGCAGTAATAAATCTTTTGAAAAAGCATCTTCTTCTTTGGTAAGGGCAAGCGGTAACTGTTCCAGAATATCTCCCATCGCATCACGAATCTGTAACTCTCTCTTATCCGTAATGTCGGTTTCATATTCATCTGTTTCCCCTTTGAGCCATTCCACAGATACATGGAGTGCTTCCGAAAGACCTTCCAGCACCATTTTTTTCGTATTGTCAATCGAACCATTCTCATAACGCAGGATTGTAGAAGCGGTAACACCCATCTTTTCTGCGACATAAGGCTGTGTCAGATTCAATTCCAGACGGCGCTGTTTTACTCTGCTGCCTATCAGCTTGCGTAGTTCTTTATCTTTCATGCTGACTGCCTCCTTTTTCGGTATGTATGAATTATAGCATTGTTTTTCTGTAATTGCAATATGCAACTTAAAAATTATTTTTAATATTTCGTAACGCTTGACAAAAATATATGAAAAGGATATACTTACATCACAAGAATTGCATAATGCAATTTATAAGGAGGTGATTATATGACGCAAAGAAAAATTGCATTATCCATCGAAGAAGCTGCTGACTATACGGGAATCGGCAGAAACACCTTAAGACAGCTTGTAGAATGGAAGAAACTTCCAGTATTAAAGGTTGGTCGCAAAGTCCTGATTAAAACCGATATTCTGGAAATGTTTATGGAAGCGAATGAAGGTCGTGATTTGAGGGATAGAGGAAATGTAAAAGCCGTAACAAGAACTGCGGCAAATTAAAAAGGCGGCTTCCAAAGAAACCGCCAAAGGTTCTATCAGACCGAAGCCATGATATACCTACACGCAAGAAGATTATACCATGTGCTTCTTCTGATACGCAACCGAGAACTTATGTTTGTAAAAGAAAGGGGAATGTAATCATGGCAAAATCAACAAAAAGTTATGAAGAACGAATGCTTGAAATGGAAAAGAAGGAACAGGAAAGCCTTGAAAAAGCAAAACGATATGCAGCACAGAAGAAAGAACTTCTGAAACGAAAGAAAGCCGAAGAAAGTAAAAAACGAACCCATAGGCTCTGTCAGGTTGGCGGTGCGGTGGAATCCGTTCTCGGTGCGCCTATCGAGGAAGAGGACATCCCAAAGCTGATTGGTTTTCTGAAAAAGCAGGAAGCCAATGGGAAATTTTTTTCAAAGGCAATGCAGAAAGAAACACATACCGATATGGAGGAAGTGTAATGGCGGGGGGGGGATGAGTTTTTCATTCCCTTCATTGCTTTTTCATGAAGGGCGCACTTATGGACAACCAGAGGTCGTCCCAATAAGTTTGCCACAAGTGGCAACCGGTCTTCGCTCACGCTTGCCGGGCTCGTTCCGTCGGCGGGGCTTTCAGCCAGACCTGCTCATGCCGCAGGAGGCACTCTTCGCCAGAGGGGCGCATTCCATGCAGGCTGCTATGCGCAGGGCACTCTTACGCAGAGGGCGTTCCGGCAATACTGCTTTTTCTAAAACTGAAAGCAATGTTGCCGGAAATCTATGCCGGATGTGCAGAAAGGGGGAATCCAGACATGGCGATTTTTCATTACACAATCAAAATAGTCGGACGAAGTAAAGGGAAATCTGTTATCTCCGCTTCCGCATATCTCAATGGGGATGTGATGAAAAACGAGGAAACCGGGCGAATCAGTTATTACACTTCTAAAAAAGAAGTGGTCTACACCAGTCTGATGATGTGCGAAAACGCACCTCCTGAATGGCAGATAGTACCAGAAGAAAATATAAAACGCTTTCAAAAATCTGTCCGATACAAAAGGTCAGAAGATAAAGAAGCTGCTTTAGAAAAATTTAAAATCACATTTCAGAAACAACGGTTATGGAATGAGGTATTGAAGATTGAAAAAAGTGCAGATGCCCAACTTGGCAGGTCATTTGAATTTGCCCTCCCCAAAGAATGGAGCAGACAGGAACAGATTCAATATACAGCCGACTATATCAAAAAAACATTTGTGGATAAGGGAATGTGTGCTGATTGGAGTATCCACGACAAAGGGGATGGCAATCCTCATGTCCATCTGCTTCTGACAATGCGCCCTTTTAACCCGGATCATTCTTGGGGGAAGAAAGAAGTCAAAGATTGGGATTTTGTCAGAGATAAAAGCGGAAATATCGTGATTGATGAATCCCATCCGAACTGGTGGCAGGATAAGAAAAACCCTGACCGTCATGGAATCCGTATCCCTGTATTAGATGAAAACGGAATCCAGAAGATTGGTGCAAGAAACCGCCTGCAATGGAAACGGGTACTGACCGATGCTACGGGATGGAACAATCCAAAAAACTGTGAACTGTGGCGGAGCGAGTGGGCAAAGGTGTGTAATGAACATCTGCCTTTGCATAATCAGGTCGATCACCGTTCTTACGAAAAGCAGGGAAAACTCCAGATTCCTACCATCCATGAAGGTGCTGACGCAAGAAAGATTGAACAAAAGTTTCTTGCCGGGCAGGAAATAAAAGGTTCGTGGAAAGTAGCGGAAAATCAAATCATAAAACAACAAAACACGTTATTGCAAAAGATACTGGACACCTTTGGGAAAGTATCAGGTGCATTATCATTATGGAAGGAGCGATTAAATGACATTAGAAGAAAGCCGGGAAATTATACCCTTAATGGAGTCCATGATTGGGCAAATCGAAGAACAGCAGACCTTAATGGCAGAAATGCTTCTGGAAATGCAGAACCGGGACACCCAACTCTCTCTTATGCAGGAACAGAATCAGAAATTGCAAAAATTAAACAGCGAGTTATCCGAGCTGCTCAACATTTTGCCAAATACCGAGGAACTACTTTCCAAGATGGAAGAACAGAAAACGAAGATAGAACTTTTGGAAAACGAAAATCAGCAATGGCAGATATTGGCACAGAAGCTGAACAGCGAAAACAGTTTATTACTGAAACAGAACACCGAATTGCTGAACTGGAACAGCAGGTAGAGAAAGGACGTGATATAGATGAACGAATCCAGAGAATTAAAGAACGCCGAACAGTTGGAAGAACTTCTGCTCTTGACCGAGGAGATACAAGAAGAGTTGGAACAGAAAGACCAGCTTATCGTGGAACTGAAGACGCAGCTCAACGAATCTCTGACCTTGAACGAGAAATTAAACAAAGAGAACAGAGCCGGGAATATTCAAGCATTAAAGAACGACTTGAAGCTGGCAGACAGAGCATTGCGGAGCGAGAAAGAGAAGCTGCGAAGCGCAAACGTCACGATAGAGGAATGTCAAGATAAAATACGATGCTTAACACAACAACGGGATTATGCCCGGACACATCAGAAAATCGTAGAGATACCGGTAGAAAAGCCGGTACTCTATAAAAAATGCGAAGCCTGTGACCGGACAGCCTATCAGAATGCAAAAGCAAGATACGAAACACAAAAAGAGCAACTTGCAGGACAATATAAAGCAAAAACGGTAATGTTCCAAACAACCTTGTTCCTTCTTGCATGGTATTCGCTGACAACCACTCTTTTTCAGGCAGTACAGTCAGATGTGTTCCTTTCTGATTGCAAATCATTCTTCCATGATGCAGCATCATTCATACAAACTTTTATCGGTTGGACGATTGATGCCGGGCAATCTGTGGCACAAATCAGCACAAAAATTCCAAATGAGATTATAGCCGGAATCATATATTGGTTATTGATGATATTGGTTGTTGGAATATGTGTGGCAGGGACAGGGATACTGGCAATACTGATAGAAATAAAGGTTATAGAATTATATAAGAAAAACTGTTGGGATGTTATTACCCTACTGATGATACTGACAAGTGCGGCTGTCATCATTTATTTTGGAGAAGTAATTAAAAAAGCATTATCAATAAATCTGTTGTTCTTTTGGTTAATTTTACAAGGAATATATCTTACAATTCGACGCTATATAAGTCACAGGGCAACCGCATAAAAAATAATTAGTATCCAAATCATCACTTTTCCATTATAATAAAAGAAAAGTGGTGATTTTTATGATGGAAATGAAATTATATTTTTCAGAGCTGGCAGATAAAAGGGATAACCGAGGGTTAAGACATGACCTTGGAAACATTATCGTTATGAGCATTTATGCTGTTTTATGTGGTTATACTGATGCAGAAAATATGGCGTTCTTTATGAAGCTTCAAGAACCTTATTTTGAAAAAATGCTGGACTTAAAGTATGGAGTTCCTTCTGCGGATACCTTACTGCGCGTGTTTGCACTCATAGAACCTGGATTCTCGGAAACGTGACGAGGATACCACGTCACGAATTGCCGCAAACCCTTGATTTTTCTGATTTTTTGCCACTTTTTACTTGACGTTTTCATCGTCATGTTTTATAATATTAACACAAACATGACGAGGTGAATTATGGCAATTGTTACTCAAACTGATAAAAGAACCGGTATCACATATGCATATGAGACCCAGTATTACTGGGATAAAGAAAAGCAACAGTCACGTGCCAAGCGTGTATGTGTCGGAAAGGTTGATCCTGCAACAAAAGAGATTATTCCTACCCGTGGCAGATCCAGAAAAAAAGAAGAACCCACAGATTATCCGGTTTCAAAACGCGGTCCTAAACCCATTTGTGAGACAAAACACCTCTACTATGGCGCAACATATATGTTTGATAAGTTGGCCGATGAACTTGGACTTACAGCTGATTTAAAGGTATGCTTTCCAGATTCCTATAAAAAACTTTTATCAATTGCTTACTATCTGATACTTGAGGATAACAATCCACTGTATCGTTTTGAAAAATGGAACTTTACTCATAAACACCCTTATGGTGCCGATATCAGTTCGCCCAGAAGCAGTGAGTTCTTCTCATCCATTACGGATGAACAGATAAATAAGTTCTTCAGGCTGCAGGGCAAAAGGCGCGTTGACGATGAATACTGGGCATATGACAGTACCAGTATATCAAGTTATTCAGAAACCCTTGCCCAGGTACAGTATGGTAAGAACAAGGAAGATGATAAGCTCCCACAACTTAACCTGTTGCTGGTTTTCGGAGAAGAATCAGGGCTCCCTTTCTATTACCGTAAACTTGCCGGCAACATACCGGATTCCAAAACAGTTAAACATCTTTTGGAAGATCTTGATATACTTGGCTTCGGTAAGACCAAGTTTGTTATGGACAGAGGCTTCTACTCTGAAGATAACATCAATGGTCTTTATCGTGAACATGTGAAATTCTTAGTAGGTGTAAAGCTTTCACTAAAGTTCATCAAGAGTAATCTTGATGCGATATATGATGATATCCGTATGTTTACCAATTATGATGAAAGCATCGAAACCTATGGTTATACGGTTCAAACTGAATGGGATTATACTCAGGAGCGACCGTACAAAGGTGATGTGATCAAAGATAAACGAAGGATCTACATCCACTATTACTACAGCATCGAAAAAGGCGCTGAAGATGAACAGGCCTTTGATAAACGTATCGCCGGTCTGTGTAGAGAGCTGTTAGAAGACAATCCTGTGGAAAGCCACAGGAAAGCCTATGAACAGTTCTTCGAAGTGAAGACTACGCCAAAGCGTGGCCGTCAGGTTTATTACAAAGAAGATGCAATAAAGGAAGCCAGAAAATATCTGGGATACTTTGCGCTTATAACAAATGAGACCATGGATGCTTTCACAGCACTTCATCTTTACAGAATGAAGGACGTGGTAGAAAAAGCATTTGGAAACATCAAAGAGCGCTTAAACATGAGACGACTCTTAGTATCAAGCGAAAAGGGACTTGATGGTAAAATTTTCACCGAATTTGTGGCATTAATTCTAATCTCTCATCTTGACCACAAGATGAAGGAATCAGGTTTATATAATAATTACACAATGCAGTCACTGCTTGATAAACTTGACGTCTTGGAATGCTTTGAGGATGCAAATCATTCGCTAAGAATTGGTGAAATGCTTGTCAAGCAGGCTGAGATTTATGAAGCACTCGGAGTTGAGGCACCAACCTCGTCATGTTAATCCGAGAATCCAGGTTGGAAAGAAAGCGGCTGCTCAGGCGTAATGATAAACCGTCCGTTTGCGCCGCTGAAAAAAAATCGATAAAAACAGTGTCACAAACTCTGCCACCGGGATTGCAAGCCACACACCGGTCACCCCCCAAATGGCTGGCAGTGTGAGGAGTGACAGCAGGATAAAAACAAAGGTTCTTGTAAAGGATATGACCGCTGAGGTTTTTCCGTCTGAGAGTGCCGTAAAGAGAGCGGATGAAAAAATGTTATATCCGCTGAACAAAAAGGTCACACAGAATACCGAAAAACCGCTGACGGCAAGGTCATAAGTCGCTGTTTTTCCACCGACAAACAAAAGTACGATCGGCTCGGAGAGCAGGTTACAGCAAATAGTAATTATAATAGAAGAAACGATCACGAAGCGTCTGCAGATTTTGCAGACGCTTTTCAGTCCGCCTGTATTTTTTGCACCGTAATTGTAACTGATCACAGGTGCAACACCCATGGAAAATCCGAGAAAAAGCGCATTAAATAAAAATTGGGAATAAAGCAGTATCGAGATTGCGGCAACACCGTTTTCGCCGGCAAGGCGCAGCATGATCTTATTGAATGCATAAGTGATCACGGCGTTTGCAATGTTTGTCACCATTTCGGATGCACCGTTAAAACTTGCAGCGGAAAGGACACTTCCATGAAAATGAAATTTTGTAAAATAAAGATCTCCCTTGACAAAGAAAAAGTAGAAGAGTCCCACGACTGCCGGGATGAGCTGACCGATACCGGTAGCTAAGGCGGCACCCTCAATGCCAAAGCCGAGAGGCGATAAAAATACATAGTCCAACACGGCATTTGCGATACCGGCACTGATGACTAACGTCATGCCAATGTGTGGTTTTCCCGCTGTCACGAAGAACGTCTGGAACAGACTCTGCAGCATGCACGCCGGGGCAAATAAAACAACGGTAAAAAGATATGCCTTGCAGTTTGCAAGTAACGAATCATTTGCACCGAGAGCGCGGCAGATTGGTTCTAAAAATAAAATCGTCAGTATCAGGATGACAACACTCGCCACAACACCGGTAAACACGAGCATGGAAAAGTTATCTTTTGCTTCATCGTCTTTCCCTTCGCCCATTTTCTTTGCGACGACGGCGCTTCCTCCGGTTGCGAGCATGATGCCGATGGCGAGTACGATATTGATGACCGGATAGACGATATTGACTGCGGACAGCGCATTATCTCCAAGAAAGCGCGAGATAAAAATGCCGTCCGTGATTGTATAACAGGACATGAGTACCATCATGACCATGGATGGTAATGCGAATTTTAATAAAGTGACAGGTGTGAATTTCTGACCAATGGACTGTGCCATAAGGGGTTCCTCCTTTGAAATATTTTTAAATGTTGTGTCAGCGCGGATGGAAATTGCGGTTTTGAGACACAAATGCTATAATAAACTATATTGTTACCATATAGTCAAGAACTTTTTTCGTGAGGGGAGATTAAAAGTGGACAAAAGTCAATATCTGACAACTGGTGAGCTTGCAAAGCTCATGCACGTCACCAAAAACACTTTATTTCATTATGATAAGATCGGCTTGTTTTCGCCGGAGATCGTGCTTGATAACGAGTACCGTTATTATTCGATCCATCAGATCGAAGTGCTCGAAGCGATCATTATGCTAAAGGAACTTGGTATGTCTTTAAAAGAGATCCAGGCCTTTTTAAGTGACCGGACTCCGGAAAAATTATTGGAGCTGTTTGAAAAAGAGGAACAGATTCTGGCAGAAAAAATCTGGCTGTTAAAGGATCGCAGGCAGTGGATGGAAGAAAAAAGTAAAAAAATCAGGGCATATTTAGAGAAAGAAAAAGATGAAATATTTGTCTGTGAAAAACCGGGCAGATATTATCTGATGGTTGATGCATTTTTAGACGTTTCGGAATCAGAATTTGCGGAGCGCACAGCGGAACTGATCAATTTTTATGAGAACAACAGCAAAAGCATCTGTTATGAGATTGGTTGCATCCAGTATGCAAAAGATGTCAGACGGCAGATCTATGCAAATTACAGCAACGTAATATTGCTGATGAAACATAAGCCGGGCGGCATGTCCTGCCATTTTATGCCTGCGGGGAAATATCTGACAACTTATTTTAAAGGGCACTGGAGAAACATCGGGGAGGCTTATCGGAAACTTCTTGCTTATGCAGATGAACATCAGATTACACTGGCGGAAGAGTTCCTGGAAGTTTACACGGTGGATCAGCTGATGGCGGAGACGGTGGAGGAGTATGTGACGGAGATATCGGTGCGCATCTGCGGGGGAGATATGGATGAACTGTGAAGACTGCTGTTTCACTTAATCATAGAGTGTTCGCAGAACGTGTATTTTATGGTTGGAAATATGGAAGATTTTCTTAATTTAGACGAAGGTTTAACAAAAATAAAATGAGATAAGATATAATAAGACTGCCGAGCGAAGCGAGTATAAGGCATATAGCATGAAAAACCATCTGTGTATGTCCATTATCACAAAAAAATCCTCAAAAAACGCGGATTTAAGGGAAAATTATGGGTATTTTCCGAGCAAAATTTTCATATATACCCAAAAGGTAAAAATGAATCGTGATTGAAAGGAAAAATGATAGAAAAGAGGAGGCAAAATATGAAACGAACAAGTGTAACACGGAAAGTGGCATTGATTTTAGCAGCGATAGTTCTTATGACAGCATCAGGCTGTGGCAGGCAGGAAAATGCTGATAAAGCAGAATAGAACCGGAAAAATTTATGGAGCTGTTTTATCAATGGATCAGGGATGTACTGTCAGTACTTCAGAAAAATGAAGATACAGACCCGAAAAGGATTGCCATTGACGGAAAAGCTGTGCGTGCAGCGGCGGCGAATGGCAGAGGTATTCCCTATATCATATCCGCATATCTAGGAAATTATGGTCTTTCCATTGGGCAGTTAAAAGTAGGGGAAAAGACCAATGAAATCAAAGAAATACCAAAGTTATTAAAGAAGCTGGACATATCGAATTGTGTAATAACTATCGATGCAATCGGATGTCAGAAGCCGATTGCAAAACAGATTGTAGAACAAAAAGGTCATTATTGTCTTGCAGTAAAAACAAACCAGCCACTCCTGTATGAAGAGGTAAAAGAGTATTTTTCTTATGCAGAAAAAGAAGAACCGGAAAAACTCAGTACATACCGAACTATAGAAAAAAATCATGGACGAATAGAAAAAAGAAACTATTTCATTACCCGGGATATTGATTATCTGACGGGAAAAGAAAACTGGAAGGGGTTAAAATCCATTGGCAAGGTAGAAAGTGTCCGTGAAATCAGTGGAAAAAGAAGCCGTGAAACAAGATACTATATCTTGGATGAAGAGATGACAGCGGAAGAAATGTCACACATTGTGAGGGGACATTGGGAGATAGAAAACAGCCTGCATTGGGTATTGGATGTACATTTTCGGGAAGATGCCTGCAAGATTAAAGAAGAAAAAGCAATGCAGAATTTAGCCCTGATTAGAAAGATTTGTTATAACCTAATGAAATTGGATACACGATTTGATAAAAAGAAGAAAATGACTTATAAAAAAATGAGTATGCTGTATACCTATCATTTAGAGTATGTGCAGGAATTGATTTTTCAGAAAATTGCAGAAACCATTTAAAAATATCCATCAAGGAATTTTTGTTCCATGATGGATATTTTTTATGCGGTTGCCCTGATATAAGTCAAGATACTGATTGACTAGATACAAAATATTTGATAAAATATAAATAGAAATACAGCAGATCAAAGGAGGTAAAACTTATGAGAGCAAAGAAAGTGATTGTAGGGGTAGCTATTAGTGCAATGTTAATTTCTTCATCAATTCCAGTAATGGCATTTTCTGTTACAAACGGGAATAAGACATTTGATAAAAAGTGGGAATTGAGCACTACATCTGATGGCGGAAAAGGTGTTTTGACTTATGGTTATAATACTCTTGCTATTAATGAAGATTATGCACACGCATATCATTCAACTAAAGATCATTACGCATATGTCAAGAATGGAAATGGTTCTTTTTCGGGTTCAAATGTTGGTAAAGGTAATTGGTCTAAAATTGAGGTTGCTCATAAAGGAAATAGTATTACCTACGGTAATAGCTACTAAACAAAGGTTCGGGATAATGGCTGAGTGGTTGGAATTCCAACCACTCTTTTTTGTGGAGTGTATATAAATGAAGAAAAAAATAAAATATATAGGAATTGTTTTGGTTATTTTGTTCTGTTGCTATAATTTATTTTGGTACTTCGGGAGTTATAAACCATATAACGAATTTCAGAAAGACTTCCCTGAAATAGAAGAATCTGGAGTAAAAATTTACACAGATAAAGATGGATTCCAGTATAGTGTGTCTGTCCCTGATTATTTGCTTTGGAATTGAAATCTTGCGATAGCTGAGTCAGATGTTCGATATGCACTAATTATTTGGATAAAACCATTTCACCAAGGAATAAGTCAAGGCGTGCTATTTAATGACTATAAGGATTTGAATACTCAAATTATGTTGTCAAGTAGCAAAAAAGCTGAAGATCAAGAAGATCAATGGATTGTTGATGAAAATAGCACAATATTGACTACGATATTTGAAAAAGCAAATAAAGTATGGAATCTGGGGTTGAAATAAATGAAAGCAATTAAAAACTTATGTTTGTTTTGTTTCCTGATTTTTGGAATACTTATGCAATCTGAAATATTTCAAGATCAGCTTTGGAACTTTTCTACAGCATATTTTACGTCATCACGCTATGAAGTTGCTAGTGAAGATATGTCGCAGTTTCTGAAAGATGTATCAGAAACTGCAACGGAGAATGATGTACATATTTTTTCTCAGTACAATGAAATCAATAATAAATACCTTTCAACACTTCATATTTATGGCGATGATAAAGTAATCAGACAAACATTAAAAAATACTGCAAACATAGAAGAATCAGAATATACCGCTTTAGTTTCCGGAATTACGAAAGTAAAATTTCATAATCTCTCAGAATTGCAAAGTACCTCTGTGGGTTATGAAAACTTTATCTCATACATAGGAAATGAGGACAATATTATCTCTGCATATCAGAAATTATCAGAAAAATATAGCTTAACTTATCCAGAATATTGGAATTCTACGGAAAAGGACATGATTTTTATTATATGGGGTATGATTATTGCATTGATGATTGTTCTAAATGTAATTGAAGTGGTTAGGCGAAAAAAAGAGGTTGTTGTACGAGTTTCCTTAGGAGAAAGTGCTGGTTTCATAGCATTTAAGGCTGCTTTATTCGATGTAACTTTTGACATTGCATTATTTATTGTTGCAAAAATATTGCTGTCAAATTATATATCGGGAGCATATGAGAATAGACTCGTCACAATTTTATATTCCATTGGAATTATTCTTTCCACTATTCCATATTGTTCTTTTTGCTTTTTTGATATTAGAAAGGCATTCGCAAATGCAACACACAAAAGAGGAGTGGATTTTTTAATTTATTCGTTAAAATTTATAGCAGGGGTAGCCGCTGTTTTTACAATTACCACTAATATTAGTAGTATTCATAATAACCTATTTACAAATGAACATTTGTTAGAAGAATATTATGATGCAAATTATTTTACCGTAAAGACTACTGATTTTAATGCTGAAAAAGAAGAAGCTTTTTGGAATAAACTATACAAGAATGAATATAACACATTAAAGCCTGTAATATGCTTGAATATTTTAAATGATAAAAATGATGTGATATATGTAAATAATCATGCAAAAGATATGTTACAAGGTTTTACGAAGCAGATAAATGCAGTAGAGAATGAATCTTCTGATTTGATTATTTTCATTCCAAAGAATAGATATTTTGCTAAAAACAAGCAATTAGCCTATGACTCCTTGAGCCATGTTTTAAATCATGATAATTTACAACAATTAAATATTCAGTACATAGAGTATAGCGAAACAGAATACTTTTCCTATTTAGATACAAGTAGAATAAATGGTATCGAAAAAAGCAAAAATCCGATAATTATTTATCAGGCAAACAAAGATTTAGCAGTCAATGGTGGGTATCTTGAAAGCTATAAAGCAGGAGCAGTTTTATTTCAATGTGATGAAAAACAGCTAAGAAATATCAGCAAAAAGTATGAAGATATGCTTGGAAATTATCAGCTAGTAATTACAAACGTACATGAACAGTATTTATATAATCACACATTTTTAATAAAACTCGTGGGATTTTTAAGTTCTCTTTGTACGATTGTATTGCTTTTAAATATTATGATTATTGTTACAGTAAGTAGACTAGAGTTCCGAGAAAATGCAATGAAAATTTCCTTGATGAAAATCTTTGGATATAGTTTATTTGAACGGCACAAAACACTTCTTAAAATGATTGTAGTGGAAAATTTTGTGATATTAGTAGGTATGCTTATCTATTCTTTATTATCGGTACAGACTGAAGTAGGAATTAGCATTCTTGTTAGTTCATTTATGGCACTAATAGAATTTACAATTATTTTCTTTAATATCACAATTGTTGAAAAAACAAACATACCGAAATCATTAAAAGGAGGTTGCTTATGATAACAATTGAAAATCTATGCAAAGCATATAATGATAAAATTTTGTTCAAAAATTTTCATTTGGAAATTCCAGATAGCCGTTTTTTGGTAATTAGTGGCGAAAGTGGATGCGGAAAAAGTACTTTACTTAATATGATTGGAGGTATTGAAACTCCTGACAAAGGTTCTATTATTGTGAATGGTTTTGATGTGGCAAAAAAAGGAAAAAAGCAGAAATATTTCAAAGAAGTTGTTGGATTTTTATTTCAAAATTTTGCCCTTTTGGAAAACAAAACAGTAAAAGAAAATCTAGAAATAATAAAAAAATCAGGTAGAACGGATATTTCAATAAATGAAGCTCTTGAAAAAGTTGGTTTACAGAAAGTAATTAACAAAAAAGTCTATCAATTATCTGGTGGCGAACAGCAGAGAGTTGCGTTAGCTCGTTTAATGCTAAAGAAATGTTCGATTGTATTAGCAGACGAACCAACTGGTTCCTTAGACAAAAAAAATAGTGAGATTGTTATGAATATATTGCATGAGTTAAGTGAACAGGGAAAAACAGTTATTGTTGTAACTCATAGTGAAGAAATTGTAGCACAAGAAAAGCATGTTCTATATTTATAATTACCCATAATAGAAGAATATGTTCTTTCGGGAGACACCTCCTCTAAGAACATATTCTTTTGGTTAAAATTGATTATAAAGATACTTTTATTTCAGTATATTCGCTATATTGATGGGATATATATTTGCATATTATTTATATGGATAAGGATTATAACTCTAGTGAGTCTTCTGCATCTACCCACATCTGTAAATTACCCTCAAGATATAATCTTGCATATTCCAAAGGCTCATCCACAGCCAATGAAGTAAGCGCACATTCTGATCCGTATGTGGTTTTTAGATTTTTTTCAGCTTTCCAGCAATCAATGCGAAGCATATATCCGGCACTTGTGTAAACATCAATACTATCGTGATTTATGTTGTATTCTGCATAAATTGTTCTCATCGTATCTTATCTCCATTTTCTTTTAATAATCAGTTATAGAGTTAAATATCGAAAACATTTCAATCAGTTCACCATGTCGTTATTGTTATACTGTGTTATGAAATTTTCTTTCCCTTATTTTTTCCCATATTAAGGTTCATGAAAACCAATGTGAGAATATAACACAAGGGAAAGAGTAAGGGAAAGCTCACTTGCTACAAACTTAGTATTTTCAAGGGTTTGCGAAGAATTTGATAATTAAATATAACAGTTATTAAATTTCCTAAAATATGTGAAATATCAACTTGAATTGTTCGAGCTCTTCAAATACTAACGTCCTTAATTCTGTTCAATAATTGATTTATAGTAGTTACCAAAGTCAGCAAGTGAATTAACAATTGGAAGCATTTTTGTTCCGAGTTCCGTTAAGCCGTATTCAACTCTCGGTGGCTGCTCATGGTAATCGTGGCGATATGCCAGCCCATCACTCATCATTTGTCTTAAACTATCTGTCAAAACCTTTTGTGAAATACCATCTATACTTCGTTGTAGCTCATTGAATCTCCATGGACGCTCTTTCAAGTTACGCAAAATCAGCAGTTTCCATTTTCCTCCGATAAGAGATACTGCTGTTGCAACTGGGCATTCCGGTAATTCTTCTTTTGCTCGCATAATTCTCACCTCCGATTCTATTGTAACACATTCATTTTTGAGTGTACAGTTACAAAAAGGTGCGTACTTGTTTTTGTATGTGTCTCACACTATACTAATACCAAGCAGCCAGAAACTACAAATTAACTATGGAGGTATTATTATGGCAAATTACACAAAAACAACTATTGGAAAGGAAAACCGAATTGAGCTGCATGAAAAGTTGTCTTTAACAGGTGCAGAAATCAGTTTAAACGAACTACCTGCAGGAGCAAATGTCCCATTTGTTCATTCTCATAAAGAAAATGAAGAAATCTATGGAATTCTTTCAGGTAACGGCAAAGCCATAATTGATGGAGAAGAAATCAGCCTTTCAACTGGAGACTGGCTAAAAATCGCACCTGCTGCAAAGCGTCAGTTTTTTGCATCCGATATTTCTGGAATTACTTATATCTGCATTCAGGTAAAAGAAAATTCTCTGGAACATTTTACAGCAGAGGATGCCGTAATCGGCTAATTAAAAGTATTTAGACACAGCAAATTTTGATTTGTATTTTTGTTTGTTTTAAAAATGGGCAATCCCGATTGGAATTGCCCACTCATTGCACTAATTATGCGGAAATCAATACATTCATTATCAGTTTTACCATCACATCTTTTTCTACACCAAATACATCTGTTTCAAAAGAATCCTTCATCTGACCAACCATCTGAACACACTCTTCATAAGTAATGCGGTATGCTGTAAAGCTCTGCCCCTTCCTGATAGCGAACAAATTTCTTTGCTATTTTCTTTGTTTTCTCTACATCTTTACGTGCATATCCCATACACGGCACCTCCTTGTTTGCATAAAAAAAGCAGCTAACCTATTTTTCATAGACTAACTGCTCGTGTTTTTGTTCCATATTCTGTTTTAATTTACTGAAACGTCTTCTGTTTGGCTTAACTGTTTATAAACATCACGTCCACCATACATAATCCGCTCTGCCTGTCCTGCAGCATTCTCCGGAGCTAACAGTTCCTCTGAAATATATCTGAAAATATTTCGCAGATCTTTCTTTGCTCCTGCTGTATACATCACTTTATATTTCATATACCAAATTCCCGTTTCATTTCTGCTTCAACTTCATCTGCTGAATACACTCTGCCAGCCTTAATATCTTCCATACCTTTTTCTATTTCTGCATTGAACTGTTCCTTTGTCAGAGAGCCATATGCAACAGGCTCCTCATAAGCTGGAAGTTTCATCTCAAAAGGAATTCCTCTCTGGAGTACAATCTGTCTCAGAAACATTCCTACTGCATTGGACATTGGAATTCCAAGTCGATCAAGCACCTGCTCTGCCTGTTCTTTTACTTCAGGTTCGACACGTGCAAATACATTTGCTGTTCTTGCCATAGATATCGCCTCCTCTTTTTTCTTCATTATATCTTGTTTGATTGCAAGTTGCAAGCGATTCGCAATCTATTTTCGTAATTTCATACACTGGCAGACGGCAGGTGGCAGATAGGGTATCTATAAAAATCTGTATTTGCTTCGATGACTCTGCCACCTGTCATTCTTTTAATCGAATACTGTTCTCCTGCTTTTCATTTACTTGATAAACTGATAAATCTTAAATACGAATATAACGGTTATACCGGAGATGAGAGATGGGCGATTATTACGGAATTATCGGTAAAAAAGCTTTGGGAGAAGTATCCCCTTGTTATAGAAAGATATTCTCCGTTTGTTCATCTTTCCATTGCACAGGGAGAGGTAATCGAAATGAGGACAAGTATGCAAAGAGAAGCAGTCGCACACTTGACTGCTATGGATATGACGATGAAATGTCATCACAGTTCCATAAAGAACTTGCCATTATGTTTGACGACCCGTTTGAAAGAGCAGAGGAAGAAAGGCTTACCTTGCAGACCTCAACGAGCAGGCAGAAGCAATGTTTTCTCGGCTGGTAAAGCAGCTTTTCGAAAAAAGAGGGCGTAACGGAAGCCCTCAAAGCGGAAAATCAAATGCTGTGGGTGCAGAGGATGAACAACATCCGTAGCGCTGCTATGGAAATCGTTTCGAGTGAGCTTATATACTGTTAATACTAAGTAAGAAAAGTCGCTGTCAACAGACGGCGGCTTTTCCTTTGCGGGTAGTATTCAAGAAGTCATAAAGTTCCGTGAGTAATGGAAGAAGCCAGCGTTTGCGGAAATGTCACAATTTAATGCGGAAAAATATCAAATGCCAGTTGCTTTTTCACTCTCAAGATGATATTATTAGTATATATACTAAAATATTTGAAGAAAGGTGATATATTTGCGAAGAGACAGCAGCGAAACAAAGAGGAAAATACTGACCGTATGCGTTCGTCTCTTTTTGGAGCAGGGGTATAAAAACACCACTGTCAGTCAGATTGTGGACGAGGCAGGTGTGGCAAGGGGAAGCTATTTGAATCTGTTTCCTACCAAGGACAGAATTTTGCTGGAATTGACCGAAACGATGTTCGGCGGACAGTTCGGCGTGGCAAGAAGCATTGCAGACAGCAAGCTGCCGTCGGTTTATGCCTATGCGGTGGAAACGGCGATTCAACTAACACTGACTGAACTGAATGAGAACCTGCGAGAAATCTACATTGAAGCCTATTCCCTGCCCGACACGTCGGAATATATTTACCTGCATACCACAGCAGAGCTGAAGCAGATTTTTGGTGAAAATTTTCCCGATGATACCGAGAGCGACTTTTATGAGATGGAAATTGGCACGGCGGGATTGATGCGCAGCTATATGGCGAGAAAATGTGATATTCATTTTCCGTTGGAACGCAAGCTCAGTCGCTTTTTGACGGCAGCAATGAGAGTATATCGTGTGCCAGAGGAAGAACAGGCAAAGGTGCTTGCCTTTATTCAATCACTGGATATTGAAGCAATTGCTACAGAGGTTATGTATAAGCTGTTTGCAATGCTGGAAATGAAATACGATTTTAAGCTGTCAAAGGACAGCAAAGGAAAGGAGAGGAAACTATATGAATAAGAAAATTTTGAGCGTTGTGCTCATACTGTGCGTGATGCTGGCTGTTATGCCTATGACGGCATATGCGGCGAATATTGCGCTTTGTCGTAAATGCGGCCAGATACAAACGGTAAGGGTGACTTATCAATACGCAAATGATAAATTGCACCGAACCGCTCTTACATGCACGGTGTGTGATAATACATGGGATTACTGGGAGTCACACATGTGGAGCGGAACGGCGACTTGCACAAGCGGAAGGACATGCACGGATTGCGGCGGATCTTCCGAACCGCTTGGGCACGACTGGGGCGCTTGGACGCAGAACAGCGATGAAAAGACCCACACCCGAATCTGTAAGCGTGACACCAGCCATACGGAAACCGAGAATTGCCACGGCGGCACGGCGACCTGCACCGCCAAGGCTGTCTGCACGGTCTGCGGCGGCGAATACGGCGATGCTCTGGGACATGATTTTACTACCAGTTGGACACATGATGATAACGAGCACTGGAAGCAGTGTTCCCGTTGCGATGCAAAGGATGACGTAAGCCCTCATACTTGGGACAGCGGTACGATAACAACAGCGCCTACCTGCACAAAAGCGGGCAAAAAGACATATAGCTGCACCAAGTGCGACGCAACAAAAATAGAGCCGATTCCAGCTACGGGCCATAGCTGGAAGTCCGATTGGACGTCCGATGCAACGCATCACTGGCATGAATGTGCCAATGAAAACTGCGATGTGACGGATAACGCGGGAAAGAAAGGCTACGCGGAGCACTCCGGCGGCAAAGCGACCTGCACCCAAAATGCCGTCTGTGAGTTTTGCAAGGCTGAGTATGGCGAAAAGCTGCCCCACGACTTCACGGCGGAGACCGTGGATGCAAAGTACCTGAAATCCGCCGCCACCTGCACGGAAAAGGCGGTCTACTACAAGTCCTGCGCAGTCTGCGGTCTGAGCTCCGAGGGCACGGCGGATGAGGCGACCTTCTTCTCCGGCAATGCGCTGGACCACGACTGGGGCGCTTGGACGCAGAACAGCGATCAAAAGACCCACACCCGAATCTGTAAGCGTGACACCAGCCATACGGAAACCGAGAATTGCCACGGCGGCACGGCGACCTGCACCGCCAAGGCTGTCTGCACGGTCTGCGGCGGCGAATACGGCGAGATGGCAGCACACAGCTTCACTGCTGAAAAAGCAGAGGCGCAGTATTTGAAGTCTGCTGCAACCTGTACCGAAAAGGCAATCTATTACAAGTCCTGCGCAGTCTGCGGTCTGAGCTCCGAGGGCACGGCGGATGAGGCGACCTTCTTCTCCGGCAATGCGCTGGATCACGACTGGGGCGCTTGGACGCAGAACAGCGATGAAGAGACCCACACCCGAATCTGTAAGCGTGACACCAGCCATACGGAAACCGAGAATTGCATCGATGCAAACAAAGACCACAAATGTGATATCTGCGATTATATAATCAGCGAGTGTGCAGACGATAACAAAGACCACAAGTGTGATTATTGCGGCAAGAAGCTGACTGAGCACACCGGCGGGAAAGCGACCTGCAAGGACAAGGCAAAGTGCGAAGTCTGCGGTGCGGAATACGGTGAGCTTGATGCGAAGAACCACACCGACTTAAAGCACTTCCCGGCAACTGCGGCGACCAAGACCACCGAGGGCAATATCGAGTACTGGTACTGCGAAGGCTGCGGTAAATATTACAGCGACAAGGACGGTACAAAGGAAATCAAAAAAGCCGACACCGTAACGGCGAAGCTGAAGGACGATTCCAAATCTCCGCGGACCGGCGATACAAGCAACCTTGCTTTGTGGATTGCCTTGCTGTTTGTCAGCGGCGGTGCAGCCATTGGCACAACGATTGTCAGCAGAAAGAAAAAGTACAACAGATAATTGAATAGCGTTCCCTTGCTCCAGCTTCCGGGCAAAACAAAAGCGTCGTAGCAATACGGCGCTTTTTTGTTACCGTGTGTCCAGCGAAGCTGGACCACACTAGCCGGTGTAAGTCCGGTCACGGTAATCGCCAGTGAGCCGTGTAGCTAAACTCGGTGCGTTGCAGTAATGCAGGATACTAAGCGAGTGGATAAAGTAACCTCGATAAGAGGGGCGAGCAATTATGCAGACCGTAACATAAAGTGAATTCTGCCGTATCGTTAAAAAAGGTCTCTGAAAAGAGAGCAAAGGAAAGCTGAACCTTGGGTATATGGGTGAAAGCCATGGAACGTGTGAAGAAACTGGAAAGCAGCACGGAGGAATCCCTCGGTATAGAGGAAACGGTATATATGAAAAGTGTGGTTCGGAACTGGAGAGACCCTACCCATCACCGAAAGGTAAAAAGAAAGCGTATAAGCTTGGCGAAATCGTATTTCTGATGGGAGGGAGTCGGAGAGGAACATAGTACCGATAATGACTGTGTAAGAAAACGCAGTCTATGCGTCAAGGGTCTGCTTTGTAACATAACGATAGATTTCCACCTTTGGATTTGAGTTGCCCTGACGGATAATTCTACCACTGCGTTGCTCCAAGTCAGTCGGTCATTTTTTGCGGACAGTTCAATACATGCCTGTCTGTTTCGCTCCCTGCTCCTGCGTTTGCTCTCGTTTGATTTCTCCCTCTGTATCTTCTTGGCACAAGCAGGACAATACTTCGATATGCCAGAGCGGGGAACATATTCAACACCGCACACCGTACAATTCTTAGGCTTTAACGCAGTCCACCGCTTTGTCGGTGTGATATGTAATTCACCGACAAAGCCGATGAATTTATAATAAATCTTGATTTCCTGCCGCACCATTCCGTCTGTAAGTTTCTCACGTTCCGAAACAAGTATCTTGTCTATAAGTGCGTTTATGATGGTTGCGTCCAGTTCCTTAATGCCTTGATAGTTGCGGATTAGGGAGAGGAAATCACGGACACCCTGCGTCTTCTCATAGCTGTCGCTGAGCGTTTCCGTTACCTCTTTCAGCCTTGCTTCAATTTCAAGCTGTTCTTTCTGGTATTTTCCCGACATCATCTCAAAATTCCGCTCGGTAATACGCTCCATCACCTTATCTTCATAGAGTGAGGAAAACAGCCTGTCCAGTTCTGCAAGGCGTTTGTTCAGTTTTCTTTGCTCCTTTTCCAGTGCCTTTGCCTTGCTCTGGTCTGTTTCCGTGAGCCGCTTTTCAATCGCCCTCACTGCCTTTTCATCATTGACTGCCATATCCGCAAATCGGTTGATGTCGGTGAGGACAGCGTTGAACAAGTCCCTCGCTTCAATGCTGTGTGCGGTACACATGATATTACCGTATCTGCCATAATTATTGCAGGAATATTGTACGCAGTCGATGATGTCGGGGCGTTTCCTCCTGTTGGCACTCATAGCCCGCATCGCATAGCCGCAGTCCGCACACTTAATAACGCCTGCAAAGATGTTCTCAAAGCCGCCCTTGTTTTCTGGTAATCTGCGGCTTGTAATAAGCTGCTGTACGGTATCAAATTCCTCCTGCGTGACTATCCCCTCATGGGTGTCTGGTATCACTTCCCATTCTTCGGGCAGCTTAGAGGGGCGTTTCTTGCTTTTCATGTTGGCGGCAATCCGCTTGTAGCCTGCAAGGTTTCCCGCATATATCGGGCTTCTTAAAATGCCCCTTACGCTGTTCTCGCTCCAAATATAACGGTTCTCCTCATTCTCCTCAAAATACCTCTCATAGCCTGTTGCCCCCTGCTCCGCCGCATAAGCGGCGGGGCGTAAGATATGCTGTTTGTTGATGTGCTTGCGGATTTTGGCGATTCCGTTGCCCGCTAACGCAAGGTCAAATATTTCCCTTACCACATGGGCAACTTTGTCATCTATCAGCAGATGGTTGTGGTCGGCGGGGTCTTTGACGTAACCGTATGGTGCTGTCGTCCCCATGAATTTCCCCTGCTGAAACCTCGCTCGGTACGCCGATTTTATCTTGACCGACACATCGGCGGAATACATTTCGTTTAGGATGTTGCGGAAAGGCGTGATGTCCATAGCGGATTTATTGAGCGTGTCCACGCCGTCATTGACCGCTATATACCTCACATTATGCTCTGGGAAAAACACTTCCAGATACAGTCCGCAATCAAGATAGTTCCTCCCCAGACGAGATAAATCTTTCGTGATAACGCAGTTTATCAGACCGCTTTCAATGTCCTTAATCATGTTCTGGAAACTTGGTCTTTGGAAATTTGTACCAGAGTAACCGTCGTCCACATACGTTTTTGCTAAGTGCCATCCCTGCTTTTTCACATAATCCGTGAGGATGGATTTCTGTGTCGCAATGCTCGCACTCTCGTTATCCGTGCCATCGTCTTTTGACAAGCGGCAGTACATGCCGACTTCATAAATCTTGTTCTCCATTCTTATTCCTGCCATACTGTAAAACCTCCATATCTGTCCTATCTGTTTTCATGTTCCATTGCGTACATTCTAAGCGGACAGCCCCTCATTGTCGAAGGTGTCGCCCTCGGCAATCTTCTTCCGAATATCCTCGGAAATAATCGGGATAAACGCTTCTGTGACTGTCTGCGTGCCGACATATTCACGGCTGATTATCATCTGAACTGGTGCTTTCGGCACGATACGCTTTCTCTTTTTATCTGCTTTCTTATCCTCGCCCATACTTAAATCTTCCTTTCCAGACAGGGCAGGAGAACGTCTGGAAACGCCCCGCCCTGTCAATCAGATACCATCAATCCCCGCTGTTTACTTCTTTCTGTAATGCTTCAAGGAGTGCTGCTGCTTCATCAGCGTTCAACGTGATACCCTTTCCGCACTTCTCACGGTTCGGGGAAAAGCTGCGGATGTCATATTTCGGCTCTCTTCCGTTCCATGAGATAAGATTGATTTCTTTTGTGTAGCCGCTGTCGCCCTTAGACAATACGGCGATTTCCTTTACAATCTCATACTGGATTTCTTTCATTCTTCATACCTCAATTTTCTGCATTTACCTCCCGAAAAGAGAAGATTAGCGGCTGTCCCTGCCCCGTTTCCTCTGCAATTCACGCTCCAAAAGTTTAATGATGGTTTCCTCCATCTGCTTCGGCGTTGTGTTCTTCGGAAAATACTTTTTCAGCTTGCTTGTGTTGATTTTCAAGGTTTCTTTCTGGTTTCCCTTTTCCTCCGTCATAATTGCAAATATCGTATCCATGTCAAGCCGCCCGCTCTGGCTTAGGCTTTTCATCCGCTGTGCCTGTGAGAGTGAGGGCGTTGCTTCTTCGCTCTCCATCGTGGCAAAGAGGTTTTCCTGCTCGTCTTTCTTCAAAAAGGACAGTTCCACCGCAGGCGTGAGGGCGATTTTCCCCTCGTCCACCATCCGCAAAATCGGCGGTATCAGTTCCGTCAAACGGATAAATCTTTGTACGGTCATCCTGCCTACGCCGAAGCCCTGTGCCACCTTGTCGTCCGTCCGCAACTTCGTCACAACTTGTGACGAGGTTAAGTCTGTGCGGAAACCCTGCCGCTTCATGGCTTCGGATTTCATCTTGTAGGCAAACGCCCGCTCTGATGGCAGGATATTCTCACGCTGTAAATTACTGTCTACAAGGGTGATGATGGCTCGGTCACGGTCTAAGGGCAGGACAAACGCAGGCACGGTATTTATCCCTGCAAGTTCAGACGCACGGACACGCCGCTGCCCTGCAATCACTTCATAGCCGTTCCCGTCCTCTTTCGGGCGTGTGATTATCGGCGTGACAATGCCAAATTCCTTGATGCTTTCCGCTAATTCTGACAGCGTTTCATCCTCTGCCACATGAAACGGATTGTCGGGAAACGGGTACAAGTCTTTGGTCTTTAACACCTTAAAATCCTGTTTCTTCATTCACATATCTACCTTTCTTTCGCTCTGCTTTTATGGTTTTTCTGCAATTCTTCCAACACTTCGGGCGGTATCTTTGAGAGCAGCCGCCCCATCTGCTCGTTGGTTCTCTGCAACTCAAATATCTTCTGGTTCGCTTTCTGCACCTTTAGTTCCTGCTCATACTTTTCATCACGCATACGCCCCGCATAGTCTGATTCCTGCCCGATTTGCTCCTTTAGGCTATTGATATAGGCACTCTGCTTACTGATTTCCTTTGAGAATTTCTCCACGTCTGGGAGCCATGCCGCAATCAGTTCCAGAGCCTTGTCACGCTTCTTCCCTGCATTAAAGGCGTTGATGTCGGACAGTGCAGACACAATTTCCTCATACTGTTTATCAAGCCTGCCGCCCAACTTATAGAGCCATGTGGGGACATGTTTCCGCTTCGTTTCCATTGAGGACTGACCTCTTTCAAGCTGATTCCACCGTGAGGACATCCGCTCATGGTAGGCGGTCTGCCATTCGGACAGGCTCTTTTGATTGCCTAAAATTGTTTTGGCAGACAGCTTATTGTCTGGTGTAATCGGCACAAAACAGAGGTGCATATGCGGCGTTCTCTCGTCCATGTGGACGACTGCGGAGAGGATATTTTTCTCCCCGACACGCTCTGAAATGAAATCCAGAGCCATCGTAAAATACGCTTTCTGTTCTTTGGGCGGCAGGCTGTTCATAAATTCTGGCGAAGCCGTGATAAGCGTTTCCACCATCATCACGCTATCTTTCCTCGTCCTGCACCCTGCTTCGGCTACCATGCGGTTAATCTCTTTCTTGTAGGTGTACCTCGGCGGATTCACAAGATGGTAGTTATCTTTCGAGCGTTCCATATCTATATCTGGATTGCTTTTATAGGCTTCTTTTTTACGCTCGTTGTGGCGTTCGCAAGCCGCAACGCCGCCCGCTTTGCGTTTCTGGAAACGCAGGATTGCATAGGGCATAATTCATCATCTTCCTTTCTTCGGCGGGTAAACTGCCCTTTGGGTGACAGCGGTGACGGCGGTGACAGCAGTTTTGGGATACCCCCTACCGACTGCCTCAACTGTCACCCTTATTCCCTGCATGACGGTCATGTCGATGATGACGGTGTTTTTGGAATACCCCCTCGCAAGAGCCGTCACCGTCATGCTGCCATTCTTTTATCCGAAGCGTGGAGCGTAGGATAAGCAGGGCGTAAGACCTGCCATAAGGGAGTCCAGAGGGAACGTCTGGCACACGACTTTGCAGGGCAAAGTGTAGTGTGTTACACCCTGTAAACGCAGTCGGAAAAATCGGAAGGATTTTTCTGACCGCAGGGGTGGTTTTACACGCCGAAAAGGGCGGGTAAATCCTACGCCTGCACTTTGCGTTTACGGGGTGTTCTCCCGCAGGGATGACAGCGGCAGGGTATCCTAAAATCACTGTCACCGCCGTCACCGCTGTCACCCGCAGGGCAGAGTCGCCAGCTTTACACGGCTTTAAGCGTCAATGACAGTAACAGGGGGTATCCCAATATCGCTGTCACCACCGTCACCGCTGTCACCCGCCCGCTTTGCAAGCGAAATCTGCCTGCCGTGTTTTTTGCGGCTGTACTGATAAACGATATGGTTCTCATTTAAAAATGTGGTGCGGTATTCATTGAGCCATTTCGTAATCACCGTGGGTATGGTTTCCGTTTCCCTCATAGCGGCTAACAGCTCCGTTGCCGTGCCTGCCCATTCTTCCTTATCCCTCATAAAATCCACCAACCGAAAAAGGACGTCTGGTATCGTTTCTTTCGCAAGCTGCTCCTGCGTTTTTCTCTCCACAAGTTCCCAACTGCAATCACGGAAACGCAGCGTGTATTCCTGATAGGGCGTGTCCCTGCCCGTCACATACAGCTTGGCGGTGTCGGATGCCCGTTTCTCCTTTTCCAGAACAAAGGTAGCGTCCGCACTCCCCGTTAAGCCTGTCGTCCCAGACACCTTGTTGAACACATCGCTGTCATTCTGCTTTCGGATGTGGTGTACGACAATGACCGCCAATGAATGCCTGTCGGCAAAGTCTTTGATTAGTGAGATGTCCCCATAGTCGCTTGCGTAGGCATTGTCTTTTGAAGCTGTACGGACTTTCTGCAAAGTGTCAATGACAATAAGCCTGCTGTTTGGGTAATCTTTCAGATAATCTTCAAGCTGCACGATAAGACCGTCTGACAGCTTGCAGCTTGCCACGGCAAAGTGAAGCCGCCTGCTCGCTTCGTTCGTCAATCGGAACAGCCTGTCCTGTATACGGCAGAACGTGTCCTCAAGGCAGAGGTAAAGCACGTCGCCCTCCATTGTCGGCATATCCCACAAGGGAAGTCCCTGCGACACGCATAAACATAGCTTCAGCATGAGCCAGCTCTTTCCTATCTTCTGTGAGCCGCAGAACAGCGACAAGCCTGTGGGGATAAGGCTGTCCACCACAAAGGACGGCTTCTCAAGCGGTTCATAAAGGAGCGTTTCGGCGTTGACTGTCTGTAACTTCTGCATGGCTTTCCTCCTTTCGGGCGGTGTTTTTGTTTTCGTTGCACATAGGCGTTGACCTCCTTAAAAATAGATTTACTCCCACGAAGAAAAAGTGAGAGTATGTAATGCCGCCAATCCCACACAAATAAAAAACAGATTTCTTTTTCGGGCGGTGTCGGTCACGGTTGGAGATACTTCCTCATTTCCGCCTTTACTTTCTCCTTTGCAATCGCAACAGATTTCTGTATTGCCGAAGCGGTGCAATGCTCCATAGCGGCGATTTGGTAAAAATTGAACTCATACTCGTAGTAGAGCAGGAAACGCCGCCTTTGTATCTCTGGCAGTCCGTCAACCGCCTTACAGAGCAGTTCTGCCCGTTCTGCCTCAATCATTTGTTCCTCTATGCTCTTAGGCAGCTTCAACGCCCGCCTGTTCAGCGTTTCGTCCCATACTTCCGAAAACTCCCTGTGCCGCTCGTCCCATTGGAGGAGATTCCTGTTCCTGCGTTCCATCTGCCGAAACTCCATAAAGAACTGTTCCGACACTTCCAACTCGTGGGATTTGCCCTGCCCGTCCTTAAAGCTGATAAAATACCTTGTGCCGCTTTCCGTGGATTCCTCCCGAAGCGTGTACGCCTTAACTCTGTATGCCATCCCGCTTGCCTCCTGCAAAAAATAAGTGAGGGGATTTCCATCCCTCACCCAGTAGCCCGCAGGACGGCAGGCTGTTTTAGACGCTATAAAATTTTCGTAGCTTCTTCCGCAGATGGTCTAACCTCGCATAGATGGCACCAGTCGTCAAATGCACGAGCGGGGCAATCTCCTTTGTGGAATACCCCTGCATTTTCAGCAGGACGATTTTCAAGGTACGCCCGTCCACCGCGACTAATACTTGATAGAGATTTTCGCTCTCAATCTCGTCCAGTAACTCCGCAACCGTACCCACTTCCGTCTGCCGCTCCCTGTCTGCCATGTCCTCAAGGTATTCCGCAATGTCATTCGTCCATCGGTAAAACCGCCTGTTGGAATTGAAGTCTGCCCTGTCCGCAATGCGTATCTGCTCAATGGTCGCTTCATCAACGCCGCACTCACGCAGCAGCTTTTCCTCCGCTTCTTTCCAGATACGCCATTTCCTGTCCTCCCGTCCGTGGTTATATGCCATGCTTCTTTTCCTCCAATCAGAATTGATTGAGAGGGCAGAGAAAAACCCCCTCATTTTCCCAAAGGAAAAAACAAGGGGGCTGAACGCCTTAAATTTTAATTTTCTATTATCTTTCTTAGTTTTCTTAGGATTCTGGCTTTGCGTTTGTTCACAACGCTCTGGGTTATGCCGAACCTCGCCCCGACTTCACGCTCAGAAAGTCCGTCAAAAAAGATTGCCTGTATCAATTCCTGTTCACTATCCGACAGCAAAGGCAGGGCGGCTTTCAGCCTGTCCACCATAACCGCATTGACAACGGTTTCCGCAATGTCTGCCGCTTCATCAGCGATAAAGTCTAAAGGCTTCCCCTCGCTGTCCGTAAATCCATCCAGAGAAAGCAGGCTGTTCTTCGTATCTAATTTTTTCAGATAACGCCACCGTTCCTTATCTCGGTAGAAGTCCGTGTATTGCTCCCTCACGACTTCAAGCAGACAGCCTTGAATGGGGATAAACAGCTTGTCCATATAGGTCTGGTCGGATTCCCTGCGGCGGCAGAAATCCGTATAGGACAGTTCCACATATCTGCCGCTTTCCTTGATATATACCTTTCTCGGTGCGTATTTCACTGTAAGTACCTCCCATCTGAATTTTTGAAATGTTCAAAATCCAGATGGAGAGGTGGCGAACGACACCTAACACCACTAATAGCCCTATGGCACTTTCCAACAAAAATCGACAAAAGAAAAACCGCAAAGGCTCTATGACCTTTACGGTTATGGGAAATATTAATTCTGTTGTATGGAGATTGTACTTCTACATTCAAGGCAGGAAGTGCCGTTGCATAGGCAGAAATTTTTTTAACTGGTTTCCTGCCGTTCTCTGATATGCTATGTATTGATAAATTTTGCTTCGTATGAGCAGATAGATAACTGCCCGAAAAAAGGACATAAAAAAATCCCTCCAAATTTAAAAACAAATTCAGAGGGTAATTTAGGGTATAACAAAATAACCCACCCGAATATCGTTTTTTTTATTTGGTGAGTTTGTTCTTTCAAATACGAAACAAAAAGAGCCGATGATTCGTGAATTGTTCCACAATTTCATCGGCTCTGCGTCTTAAGCGTCTGGCTCTTTGATGACAGTTATCTTCAAGTTGTCAACTTTAATCAATCTTTCTTGTCTGCATTTTGGACAATAAAGGGGATAATTCTCCAAAACAGTGTCCTTCCTAATTTTATTACGGGTTTTGTTCCCACAAACAGGACACAATATCCATTCGCATTTCATCATAATTAGTCTCTAATCCTTTCAAATCTCATTTTATATGACTTTTGCAAGCTGTTAAGCTAACTTGTGGAACATATGCCGAACCTTATCTATACGGCTATTCGGGCGGCGGGGTTGGCAAATAAATTTACCAATAGCTGGCTGGTATCCTTTTAACTCTGTCAAGCAGACTCCCTGCCCATTTGTGAAATAAGTTAAATCGTTCCTGTATTCTTGAATACATCTAGCAGGGATTTCTCCTTTCAGAATGACCTCGTCATTCTTTATCTGAGTACTTACAATATCTGCACAATACCTTGGAGCATCATGATACGCCCGTGAGAGATATTCCTGCGGTGCATAAATTTCAAAGTGGAGATATGGCTCTAATAGTTCTGTCCCTGCTTTTTTTAAAGCCTGCTCCAATACGATAGGGGAAAGCAGCCGAAAGTCTGCGGGGGTACTTACAGGACTATAATACAATCCATATTCAAAACAGATTTTACAGTCTGTCACTTTCCATCCATACAGCCCCTGCTCGCAGCCATAAAGAACCCCCTCCATAACCGCATTTTGGAACGATTGATTTAAATATCCAAGTGAAACTCTGCTTTCATACTGCACTCCGCTTCCAATAGGGAGCGGCTCTATGGACAACCCGACAGAAGCCCAGAAAGGATTTGGCGGGACTTCTATGTGGATGGTATATTCTGCTTTTCTAAGCGGTCTTTCCATATATATAACAGTAGGCTCTTTTATTTCTGCCTCCACATGATATTTTTCCTCAAGGATGGCACAAATGACTTCCATCTGCACTTTCCCCAAAAAAGAAAGTATAATCTCATGCGTTGTAGTATCCACATAATATTTTAAAAGAGGGTCGCCATCTGAAATTTCTGTAAGTGCCCCAAGCAATATTTCC
The DNA here is from genome assembly GCF_900120195.1 of Blautia sp. Marseille-P3087. Lineage (GTDB taxonomy): Bacteria > Bacillota > Clostridia > Lachnospirales > Lachnospiraceae > Blautia_A. The sequence continues at coordinate 2,308,172 of NZ_LT635539.1, read as the reverse complement.
CGCTGTTCAGATTTCTTTACTGCAATCGTTGTTTGGAGCATAGGGAGAGGATTTTCAATAAATTTTCTCTGCGGCAACAGTATTCCGTTCCCCAAAATACTGTTTAGCTGCAAAACATCATTTGGTAAAATTACAATATCACCAGAGCAGGCTGTATCGGATGAATATAATTCACCGTTTGTCGGAACACACATCTCTGTGATTTTTATTTTCTCTTTTTCAGATATTCTAATAACATCCCTCAAATGCAATGTTCCGCTATATATACGCACATAAACAAAACGCCGCCTTTTCTCTGAATATTCAATCTTAAAAACCTGCCCGCATAGTTCAGATTGACCTTCAGGCGTTGATGAATAAAATTTACTGGCAATCACTTCTATAAGCTGCCGAATCCCCAGATTGTTTTTAGCGCTTCCGTGATAAACGGGAAATAACGTTCCGTTTTGGAATCTCCTGTTTTCTTCCTGTTCCAGTTCTGACATTTTAAACGGTTTCCCTGACATATATTTCTCTAATAGTTCATCGTTTCCCATAATTACCGCATCCCACTGTTCCATATCGTCATTGTCCGTTACATTTATATGGGGATGCTGCCCAACCTTTTGCTTCACTATAATTTCCGAAGAAAGCTTTGCTTTCATTTCTCGATATACCATTGGCAAATCAATCCCCTCTTGGTCAATTTTATTGATGAAAAAAATTGTCGGAATCTTCATTGTCTGTAGTGCATGAAACAGTATACGGGTCTGTGCCTGTATGCCATCCTTTGCAGAAACTAATAATACTGCTCCGTCTAATACGGATAAAGAACGGTATACTTCCGCCAAAAAATCCATATGGCCTGGCGTATCTATAATGTTGACTTTTACATCCTCCCACTGAAAAGATGTCACTGCTGTCTGGATAGTGATTCCCCTTTGACGCTCCAAATTCATTGTATCTGTCCTTGTTGTGCCTTCATCTACGCTCCCTAGTTCTGCAATTGCACCACTGGTATACAATAAACTTTCCGTTAATGTTGTCTTTCCTGCGTCAACGTGAGCCAGAATGCCTAAGTTAATTATTTTCATGTGATTTTCCTCCTATCAACACCCAAAAAAGGGCATAAAAATACCCAGTGATAAATACTCCTATCACTGGGTAAATAACTCCAATAGCCCCAAAACACTTATATGTTTTCGGGCATATAAAATTACATGATAAAAGTATTCTTAAACTGGGTACAAAAAACTAAGCCCCATATTAAAAGTGAAACGAGACTGCTACTTTTTGTTCCCACTATCAAATTGACAGTTTATTTAAGAATACCTTGCCGCATATTTATTAACTCCTTGTATAATACTGAATCTAATTATATTCCTTAACCCTTTATTTGTCAAGCTGACAAACTAAAGCAGAAAAAGCGGCAGGATTTCCCCCTGCCACTAATCATCTGTTTATGCAAAAATAATTTCCTTTTCCACAATCTCCCTCGCACAAGCCCTTATGTTATTGAGGCATCCTGTCCATTCTAAGGCGTTTTCTGCCTTTAGCTGTTCCGTTATGCCCTGTGCCTGTTTCATACCCTCTATGAGCCTTTCAAAGCGTTCCTGTGCCTGTCTGTTGATGTCGGCAAGGTAGGCGTTTAGCCTGCCGCTTGTAAGAAGATTGGTGTATGTAACTTTACGGTACTGTTTTAGATAATCTAAATGCCGTTGCCCCCAGATGCCTATTGCCTGTTCTTCTTCGGCGGGTACAGTTAAGCACGGTATCAAATAATCCCCTTGCCTTTCGTATTTGCCGCCCAGTTCCTCAAATAATGATTTTGCCATTGTCTGTTACCTCCACATTCTTTTTTATTTTGAATGTCCGCAAAATCCGTCCTACATCTGCCGGTCGCCAAGGACAATCAACATCGTGAAGTGCAATAAGCCTGTCCTGAACATTCGTGCCGGCACCCATCTTTTGAGTCGAACCCATCAGCACTCTGACCTCTCCTTTACGAACTTTCTGAAACAGTTCTTTCTTTTTCACATCGGTTTCTGCTTCGTGGATAAATCGGACTTCGCTTTCGGGAACACCTCGCTCTATGAACTTCTTTCTGATGTCATTGTAGACAGAAAATGTTCCGTCATTCTTTGGTGTCGATAAATCGCAGAACACTAATTGTGCTGACTTTTTATCTTTGTTTTTTTCCGTCGTTTGTTATCTTGAGCATATTATCTACGCTTGAATCTACACCTCCTCCACGAACTTTCTCGGCTCGCTCTGCAAGGGAGGCAACCATTTCTTTCTGCATTTCGGACGGTTCAACCGACACATTATGATACTCTGCTTCCGGTACAGGAAGATTAAGCATATCGGCTGTTTTAATGTCTGCAACCTCTTTGAACATCGCCATAAGTTCGGGCAGATTATAGAATTTAGCAAAGCGTGTTTTCGCTCTGTAACCCGTTCCTTCCGGCGTAAGTTCTATTGCTGTTACCGTTCATCGGCAACTTAGTGAGTTTGATTCCACGTTGTTTACAGAGATATTCCTTTAGTATGTCTATCTTCTCCGACCATTCCGCAATCAATTCGGGATGTACTGCCGCTAAGCTGTTACTCATATCAAAACCTCCACTTCCTCTGTGATTAAAGTATATGAGGTTTCGGCTTTTTCTTGTAGTTTGCGAATATCCGTAAAAATAGAAAAAGCCCTTTGAGAAAAGGTTCCTCCTCTCTCAAAGGGCTTGATAAATGGGAATTTTCAAATTAGTCTTTGCAAATAACCTTTGAACCTTCACCATCAATTACAATTCCCTGACGGTTGTTAATCGGGCATAGATTCAAATCCGAAAACTCAGTCATTATTTTCTCGGTAACTTTCTTAAATGGTGCTGTAAGATAATGCGGAAGAACATAGAAATCAATCAAATCAAGCCCTGCATCATCTTCTTGTGAGTAGTCCTCTGGCTTTTCATCCATTTGCTCGATATATTGGATGCTTGGAGCGCATATAATTGCGCCTGCCGACTCGCCGATCATCAATTTTCCATTTGCCAATTCCTTTTTCAGTAGCGCATCAGTTCCCGTTTTACGGAGCTGGTCCATAAGAAAGAAAGAATTTCCGCCGGTAAAATATATCACATCTGCTTCTTCAAAAACAGACTGTATCGTTGAATAAGCCTCCGTTGAAATATCAATTTCAGTTACGATTGCTCCCAACTTTTTGAATAATTTTCGAGCCGAGCCGACATAACCGGTGTANGCTTGGAGCGCATATAATTGCGCCTGCCGACTCGCCGATCATCAATTTTCCATTTGCCAATTCCTTTTTCAGTAGCCCATCAGCTCCCGTTTTACGGAGCTGGTCCATAAGAAAGAAAGAATTTCCGCCGGTAAAATATATCACATCTGCTTCTTCAAAAACAGACTGTATCGTTGAATAAGCCTCCGTTGAAATATCAATTTCAGTTACGATTGCTCCCAACTTTTTGAATAATTTTCGAGCCGAGCCGACATAACCGGTGTAGCCTTCACGCAGTGAAGCTGTTGGAATAAATGCTACTTTCTTATTTTCAATTTCTTCCTTTATCAGACTTCCCACACTTGAAAAGTGCGAACATAAAAATAGTTTCATCAATATTCTCCTTTATAAATACCGATTTATCTTTTTCTTTCTGAAAATGGGCAATTCCGCAATGGAACTGCCCATATATCTTTAAAATATGCGATTTTTAAGGCTCTGCACCGTTTCAAGCACCATTTGGTGTAAATTTGGTGTATTTGTGTATTTTCAGAGCTTTTTCACAAATGAAGTACATCCCGTTTTGTAAGGTAAAACGGTACTTCTTAATAGAGCTTTGCACCAGCCGGAATGTGGTTATCAACCATCAGAAGATGAAGTTTTTCTTCTCCTTCTTCTTCGTGGATTGCACTAAGCAACATACCACAGGATTCAATTCCCATCATAGCTCTTGGAGGCAGATTTGTGATAGCGATCAGTGTCTTGCCTACCAGTTCTTCTGGTTCGTAATAAGCGTGAATACCGCTTAAAATCGTACGATCTGTGCCTGTTCCGTCATCCAGAGTAAACTGTAACAGCTTCTTGGATTTCTTAACTGCTTCACAAGCTTTTACCTTTACAGCTCTGAAATCTGACTTGCTGAAAGTATCGAAATCAACAAATTCCTCAAATAAAGGCTCTACCTTTACCTTGGAGAAGTCGATAACTTCTTCCTTCTCAGGTGCTGCTGTGGAAGTGCTGTTTTCTGACTTCGCAGACTTCTTGTCAGCGTCCAGGGACTTCATTGTCGGGAACAGAAGCACGTCTCTGATTGCCTGGCTGTCTGTAAGCAGCATAACCAGACGGTCAATTCCGTATCCGATACCACCTGTAGGCGGCATACCGATCTCAAGTGCATTCAGGAAGTCTTCATCTGTGTGGTTTGCTTCCTCATCACCAGCGTCAGCAAGAGCATCCTGTGCTTTGAAACGCTCTCTCTGATCGATCGGATCATTCAGCTCGGAATATGCGTTACACATTTCCCATGTATTACAGAAGAGCTCAAAACGCTCTACCTTGCTTGGATCAGAAGGTTTCTTCTTGGTCAGCGGAGAGATTTCGATCGGATGATCCATGATAAATGTAGGCTGGATCAGTTCTTTCTCACAGTACTCCTCGAAGAACAGGTTGATGATATCACCCTTCTTATGATGTGCCTCATATTCAATATGATGCTCGTCAGCAAGTTTTTTTGCAGCTTCGTCATCTGCAACTTCATCAAAATCGATTCCTGCATATTTCTTGATTGCATCATTCATTGTCAGACGTGCAAACGGCTTACCAAGATCGATCTCTACACCATTATAAGAAATCTTGGTGGAACCACAGACTTTCTCTGCCAGATAACGGAACATGGATTCTGTCAGTTCCATCATTCCTTCATAATCTGTATATGCCTGATAAAGCTCCATCAGAGTGAATTCCGGGTTGTGACGTGTATCGACACCTTCATTACGGAATACACGGCCGATTTCATAAACTCTCTCAAGTCCGCCAACGATCAGTCGTTTCAGATAGAGTTCCAGTGAAATACGAAGCTTAACATCTTCGTTCAGTGCATTGTAATGTGTTTCAAACGGTCTTGCAGCTGCTCCACCTGCGTTGGAAACCAGCATAGGTGTTTCTACTTCCATGAAGTCACGCCCTGCAAGGAAGTTACGGATTTCTTTGAGGATCTGGGAACGTTTGATAAATACATTCTTGCTGTCCTGATTCATGATCAGGTCTACATATCTCTGACGGTAACGTGTATCTGTATCAGTCAGTCCGTGGAATTTCTCCGGAAGGATCTGTAAACTCTTGGTTAACATAGTCATTTTTTCAGCGTGAATAGAGATCTCACCGGTTCTTGTTCTGAAAGCAAAACCTTCCAGACCGAAGATATCACCGATGTCAGATTTCTTGAAATCTGCATAGGATTCTTCTCCGATGGCATCTCTTGCTACATAAACCTGAATATTTCCCTGTAAATCCTGAATATTGCAGAAAGAAGCCTTACCCATGACACGCTTGAACATCATACGGCCGGCGATCGCAACGTGGATCGGGCTCGCATCCATGATTTCTCTTCTTTCTTCATAGTCCTTCTTGAGGACTTCTCTTGCCTGTGCTTCATCAAGACCTTCTACATTCGGTGTCTTGCGGTCTTTTAAGATCTCTGCCTCATGTGCTTCATAGAGACTCTTTACCTCAAGTGAATGATGTGTCTGGTCAAATTTTGTGATCTGAAACGGGTCCTTTCCATTTGCCTGCAGGTCTGCAAGCTTTTCACGACGAACCTTCAGCAGCTGATTTGTATCCTGCTTTTTCTGCTCTGCCACTTCTTTGGCCTCCTTCTGTTCTTTTGATTATTTATACGTTTCTCTGGATTTCCAGAACTTTATATTTCATAATACCCATCGGCATCTCAACTTCTACAACATCACCTGTGTGTGCACCGATCAGTGCTTTACCTACAGGAGATTCGTTGGAAATCTTACCTTCCAGGCTGTTTGCCTCTGTAGAACCGACAAGTTTTAATTCCATCTCTTCTTCAAATTCGTAATCATATACTTTTACTTTGCAGCCAACGCTGATTCTGTCAAGGTCAACTTCATCCTCAACTACAACCTCTGCGTTCTTAAGGATCTTCTCGATTTCTTCAATTCTTGCTTCGATATCTCTCTGCTCATCCTTTGCAGCATCATACTCAGCATTCTCGGACAGGTCTCCCTGCTCTCTTGCTTCTTTGATTTTTTCTGCAACTTCTTTTCTTTTTACTACTTTTAAATCATGCAGTTCATCTTCGAGTTTTTTAAGACCTGCATATGTCAATAAATTCTTCTTTTCTTCCATAATCCTTACACCCTTTCAAAATAGCCGGATACTCATTGGATATACTCTCCTGGAATCATCATACCGCAAAAAGGGCAGACTTATTCTAGGATATTCACAATTCCAGTATTATACCGAAATCTATATGCCTTGTCAAGGACAAAAAAGGCTGGAAATCCGCGATTAACCGCGAAAATCCAGCAATTTTTCAAGTTCTTCATAACTGCTTACGAGATTGGAGTCCCGGCGCAGTCCTGCACTGTGTTTCATACCGGCTGTATACCATGCAATGTGCTTACGCATCTCACGGATTCCGGTAAATTCTCCCTTCAGTTCAATCTGCATTCTCGTATGACGAAGAATCATCTCTTTGATTTCTTCCCATGACGGCCTCGGAAGTAATTCCCCGGTTGTAAAATAATGGTTCATTTCCCGGAAAATCCATGGATTTCCTCGTACCGCACGTCCGATCATCACGCCGTCACAACCCGTTTCTCTGACAAGTTTTTCTGCTTTTTTCGGCGAATCCACATCCCCGTTTCCAATAACCGGAATCGAAACCGCCTCTTTGATCCTGCGGATTGTATCCCAGTCCGCTTCTCCTGCGTAATACTGCTGCCTTGTCCTTCCATGGACTGCAACAGCTGCTGCGCCGGAATCCTCGATGATCTTCGCAATTTCTACCGGATCCACCGGATATCCCTCAAAACCAATACGGATTTTGGCTGTTACAGGCTTTTTTACCGCATGAGAAACCTGCGTCACAATCTCACGAATCAGCTCCGGATTCTTGAGAAGCGCAGAGCCCTCGCCATTGTTGACTACTTTCGGCACCGGGCAGCCCATGTTGATATCCAGTATGTCAAAAGGCTGTTCTTCAATACTCTTTGCCACCTCTGCCATCAGATCCGGTTCGCTTCCAAAAATCTGCATGGACACCGGATGCTCCGAAGGATCGATCTGCATCAGCGAAATTGTATTTTTATTATGGAAAGAAATTGCCTTCGCACTGACCATCTCCGTACAGAGAAGTCCTGCTCCCTGCTCTTTGCAAAGCATACGAAACGGAAGATCCGTCACACCGGCCATCGGCGCAAGGATAAACGGATTTTCCATCTCAACTGAACCGATTTTCCACTTCATCTCCATAAATCAGTTCCCTTTATCCACATTTTCCCCATCGTCTTCAATTGTTTCGCCGAGGAAAAATACCCGATAATACATTTCCAGAGATTCCAGAAGTTCTCTCTTCTCAGTCTGCAGTTTTTTGATTCGGAGAACACTGCCGATTTCATCATACATTGCATCAGCATCGAGAGCTTCTGTCTTGAACTGAAGGCTTCCGTTATCATCAAACTCCAACGTCAGGATACCTCCAATCTCTTCTGTATAAAGCACGCACATAATGTGCAGTTCCTGCTTTACAGATTCCGGCAGAGAATCAAAATCCTGATTAAAATAATATTTCTGCTCATAGGCGCTTGCACCGCAGAGCACAACATTTTCCTGATACATAAAAATAACTCCTTATATTATACTTGCTCACACATAACTGTACAGTCCACGCACAGACACCTCACCGGAACACACCTTGCGGATTCTGCCATCTGCTACCCGCACCAGAAGTTCTCCCTCGCGGTCAATACCAAGTGCCACGCCCTCGTACGGATCCAGTTTATCCAGAATTCTCACCGGCTGGCATTTATTTGCAAGCATCATATTGTAATCATCGATCATCAGTGAAAGATCACAGGTCTGTACAAATTTCTCGTAGTTCTTTTCAAATTTGCCCATAACAAGGCCGATCAGAAGATTTCTGTCGTAAGTCTTCCCTGTTTCCAGATAAAGAGAAGTTGCTTTATCTTTGAGTTCTTCCTGAATTTCTGCCAGATTGACATTGATTCCGACCCCGATCACAACTTCGCGGATCTTACCATCTTCAAGGCCCATCTCTGTCAGAATTCCACAGATTTTCTTCCGTGAAACTACAACATCATTCGGCCATTTAATAGAAACGTCCACCCCCAGTTCTTTGACCGCCTGCGCCACACTCAATCCCATGACAAGTGTCAGCATGGATGCAAAACGCGGCTCAAAGTCCGGTCTCAGAAGGATCGACATCATAATCGAATTCCCCTCCGGCACAACCCATCTGCGTCCGAGTCTTCCCTTACCGGCAGACTGGAATTCTGCAACCGCCAGTGTCCCATGTACGGCATCTTCTTTCGAGAGGCGCTTGCACCATTCATTCGTAGAATCGATTTCTTTTGCAAAATGGACGGTTTTGCCCGCCCATTCTGTGTGTATTTCATTTGAAATTGTATCTGTATTATAAGGTATTACGCTCATTTTGTCTCCGGCTCTCCAAGAGTAGCTACCATCACTGCTTTGATCGTGTGCATACGGTTTTCTGCCTCATCAAATACATGTGATTGTGCAGATTCAAATACTTCATCAGTAACTTCCATGTCGGTCAGATTGAAGCGCTCTCCCATTTCTTTACCGATCTTTGTCTTGAGATCATGGAATGCCGGCAGGCAGTGAAGGAAGATTGCCTTTTCTCCTGCATTTTTCATAACTGCAGATGTTACTTTGTATGGTGTCAGGTCTTTGATACGCTCTTCCCATACTTCATCCGGCTCGCCCATAGATACCCATACATCTGTATAAATAACATCGGCATTCTTTGTTCCGGATTCTACGTCTTCTGTCAGAGTTACACTTCCGCCGGAAGCTTCTGCATAGGTCTTGCACAGGTCAACCAGTTCCTGATTCGGGAAATATTTCTTTGTTGTGCAGGCTACAAAATGCATACCAAGTTTGGAGCATGCGATCATCAGGGAGTTACCCATGTTGTAACGGGCATCACCCATGTAAACCAGCCGACGGCCTTTCAGGTCACCGAAATGCTCACGGATCGTCAGCATATCTGCCAGCATCTGTGTCGGATGATATTCATTTGTCAGACCGTTCCATACTGGAACTCCTGCGTATTTTGCAAGCTCTTCTACGATATCCTGCCCAAAACCTCTGTACTCGATTCCCTCGTACATTCTTCCGAGAACTCTTGCTGTATCAGCGATACTCTCTTTCTTTCCGATCTGAGAACCTGTCGGATCCAGATATGTACTGCCCATTCCAAGGTCATGAGCAGCTACTTCAAATGCACAACGTGTTCTGGTACTTGTTTTTTCAAAAATCAGGGCAATGTTTTTGCCTTTGTAATATTCATGAAGTTCTCCGGCTTTTTTCTTTGCTTTTAATTCTGCTGCCAGATCGATCATGTATGTGATTTCTTCCGGTGTAAAGTCTTTCAGTGTAAGAAAATTCCGTCCCTTTAAGTTCATAATAAATCTCCTCTTTTTAACTTATCTCAGTACATACGGATTGTTGCGTGCTCTGCACTCTCACAGTTACGAGCCAAAATGCCTCGCGGAATGCTGCCTGCTAAATAGTTACTCCCTGGTATCTGTGTTGTCATCTGTAACGATTTCTTTCAGAGAAGAAGCCAGACCTGCAAGTCCCTGAATCTCAGATGGGATAATGATCTTTGTAGCTTTGCCGTCTGCGGCCTTGCCAAATGCTTCCAGACTCTTCAGCGTCAGAACAGCCTGATCTGCACCTGCTTCACGGATCATACGGATACCTTCTGCATTAGCATGCTGTACTTTCAGCACAGCCTCTGCCTGACCTTCGGCCTCTTTGATCATACGCTCTTTCTGTGCCTCTGCTTTGAGGATTGCAGCCTGTTTCTCAGCTTCTGCATCCAGAATTGCGGATTCTTTTTTACCTTCTGCAACAAGGATCGTAGATTTCTTCTCACCTTCTGCACGAAGGATAGCTTCTCGTCTTTCACGCTCTGCTTTCATCTGTTTTTCCATGGCTTCCTGAATAGCAGCCGGAGGAATGATGTTTTTGAGTTCTACCCGGTTGACTTTGATTCCCCATGGATCTGTGGCAACATCCAGAGATGCACGCATTTTTGTGTTGATTACTTCACGGGAAGTCAGTGTTTCATCGAGTTCCATATCACCGATGATATTTCTCAGTGTTGTCGCAGACAGATTTTCGATTGCCATGATCGGATTCTCAACTCCGTATGCAAAAAGCTTCGGATCTGTGATCTGGAAAAATACAACCGTATCGATCTGCATGGTTACGTTATCTTTTGTGATAACCGGCTGTGGTGGGAAGTCCACTACCTGCTCTTTCAGATTTACTCTTCTCGCTACACGGTCAATAAATGGTGTCTTGAAGTGAATACCTGTGTTCCATGTTTCTTTGTAAGCACCAAGACGTTCTACAACGATTGCATATGCCTGTGGCACAATGCGGATACAGGATGCCAGTATCCAGAGTGCGAGAACTACCAGCACGATAAAAATAATAATTCCTGCCATTTTACTTACCCTCCGTTTCTTCTTTTACAATCAGTTTTACTCCCTGAACATCTTCAATTGTAACAATTGCATGTTCCGGTATTGTTACTTCATCGGAAGATGTCCTTGCCATCCACTCGATGTCATTGATCCGAACCTGTCCGGACTGTTCCAGATTGTTGATTTTCTGGATCACTACTGCTCTTTCGCCGATCAGACTGTTAACGTTCGTCTTTGGTACGCCTTTGTTCATGTAACGCACAGCAAGCGGACGTGTAAAGATCAGAAGTACCAGTGAAATGACCAGAAACAGAACCCACTGGGTCAGGATTCCCGCTCCCAGCCCGGAAGCGATTGCCGCAACAAGCGCACCTCCCGCAAACCAGATCGTAGTCAATCCTACTGTGATTGCCTCAACTACCAGAAAACAGGCCAAAAGTATAAGCCACATTATCGGTTCCATCTTATTCCTCCTTCCGGATCACGGCATCAATTCCGTCTCTGCCTCGCAGCCTCATACATCAGTATGCCACCTGCCATTGCCGCATTCAGGGATTCTACATGACCGCACATCGGGATACGGATCAGACAGTCCGCAGCATCTGCTGCCTGGTCAGTCAGTCCTTTGCCTTCGTTTCCGATAAGGAAAGCGGTTCCACCCTGATAGGATTCCCTGTCGTATGCATTTTTACCCTGCAAGTGTGCTGCAAAAAAACGGATTCCGCAATTTTGAAGTTTCTGCTTTAATGATACCACATCTTCTACGTAGAAAAAAGGAATTCTGTAAATAGATCCCATTGTTGCACGAATAACTTTTGGATTAGTGATATCCACACAGGTTTTTGTAAGAAAAACACCTCCGATGCCGGCACCTTCCCCTGTACGGATGATCGTTCCGGCATTTCCCGGATCCTGCAGGTCCTCAAGCACCATAAGAAGAGGTGATTCCTGCTTCAAAAGATCCTCTATCTGATAGGACGGCTGTCTGAGAACAGTCAGAACTCCCTGCGGGGTCTGTGTGTCACTCATCTGGCGAAAAACACTGTTTTCAACTGCATCCCAGGAAAAACACTTTGCTTTCTGCATGATTTCCTCATCGTCAAGCAGGGATTCAGCCACATAGACCTTCTCGATCCAGCCATCCGGCGCTTCCAGAAACATCTTTCTTCCTTCTGCGATAAAAAGCCCCTGCTCTCTGCGGGCTTTTGCCTTCTGATTGAGTTTGATCACATTTTTCACCTGTGTATTCTGTGCACTGGTAATCATATAATTGCTCCTTTAATCCAGAACGGAGGCCACCTGATGGTTGCCTCCGATGTAAATATTATGCTGGTTTTTTGATACCTGCGAATTGTTTCGTGCTATGCACTCTCACAATTCTACCTGATATCATTTAGAATAATTATGAGAAAGAGAATTGCAAACTTCCCACATGTATGGGGAAACATCTTTCTGCATTGCAAGCGCTTCGTTGATATCGAAGTCCATGAACTCGCCATGACGATATCCAACGACTCTGCAGGATTTACCCTGTACAAGAAGATCTACTGCAAGTGCACCCATCATAGATGCATATACACGGTCTTTACATGTCGGATTACCACCACGCTGCATGTGGCCAAGAATGGTCGCACGTGTCTCAATACCGGTTGCAGCTTCGATACGTCTTGCCATTGCCTCTGAATGGCCAATACCCTCTGCATTTACGATAATGTGGTGTTTCTTTCCTGCCTTACGGCTTGCGATGATATTGTTGATCAGCTTCTGCTCATCGTAATCATATTTCTCAGGAATCAGGACATCCTCTGCACCATTGGCAATACCGCACCACATAGCAAGGTATCCTGCGTTACGTCCCATAACTTCAATAATACTGCATCTTTCATGAGATGTGGAAGTATCACGAACCTTATCAATGGCCTCCATTGCTGTGTTTACAGCTGTATCAAATCCGATCGTATACTCGGTACATGCAATATCCAGGTCGATTGTTCCCGGAACACCGATCGTATTGATTCCAAGGTTTGCGAGCTTCTGTGCACCTGCAAAAGAACCGTCACCACCGATAACTACCAGTCCGTCGATTCCATGTTTTTTGCAGATCTCAGCACCTCTCTGCTGACCTTCCGGTGTACGGAATTCTGCACATCTTGCTGTATAAAGGATTGTTCCACCACGTTCGATTGTATCTGATACATCTCTGGCAGACATATCAACGATTTCTTCATTCAGAAGTCCGTTGTATCCCTTGTAAATACCCTTTACATTCAGTCCGCTGCTCAGTCCTCGTCTTACAACCGCACGGATCGCAGCATTCATTCCCGGAGCATCACCGCCACTTGTAAGTACACCGATGGTTTTTATCTGTTTCTCTGCCATGATTCATTCCTCCATCTCCAGATCTCGAATTATAATCTGTATTCGAAAAATTATATTATAATAGGAAATCTTAGTTATATCTTCTACACATATTCGTTGTATAGTGTAAAGCATTTTCAGAAGTTTTTCAATACTCTTTCCACAACTTTAACGTTGGATTCTCCATATTTTTTCCTGAGTTCACCTGTCAGGGAATCGCTGATCCGTGCGTGATATCCTGCCGGAAGGCGCTTCATCGCATTTACATCTTTCAGATAGATCACAACTGCCGAAACACCGGCATATCCTTTCAGCGTCTCAAGAAGTTCCTGCTCTTTTTCGGCATACTCGGCTTTGTCTTTAAACTGGATCCAAAGTTCCTGCGGCATATCCTCAAAAGCTCTGACTTTTTCAAGGATCAGCTTACTCGGCTTGTCGTCTTCTGCATTGACACGCCCCTGCACAAATACACGCGCGTCCTCATTAAGCATTGACTGCCATTTCTCGTAATCTCGCGGAAATACCACAATCTCGACAGTACCAAGCAGATCCTCCACGGTAAGGAATGCCATCACCTTATTATTCCTAGTGTATTTGATCGTCTTCTCCGTGATCATTCCACCAATGATCACCTTCTGTCCATCATACACTTTCGGTATACCGGATTCTTCATCCGGCTGGAAATCCGTAGTTTTCGCGGATATCATTTTTTCCATGATGTTACGGTATCTTTCAAGCGGATGACCGCTCAGATAAATTCCGAGTACATCTTTCTCGAAAGCAAGGATCATTTCTTTGTCGTATTCTTCCACATCCGGCATCCGGATCTCATATTCTTTCTTTTCTTCATCACTTACCAGGTCAAACAGACTCATCTGACCGGCAAAAGAATTTTTCTTTTCCTGTGCAATACTGTCCACGATCTGACTGTAAACAAGCATTTTCTGACGGCGGTTGCCTTCCAGACAGTCCAGTGCACCGGCTTTGATGAAGTTTTCGATTGCACGCTTGTTGACCGTTCCTGTCAGTCTCTCGATAAAATCCTTCAGAGAACGATACTCGCCCTTTACTTCTCTTTCTTCTACCAGCGCATTGATGACCGGGCGGCCCACACTCTTGATTGCAGAAAGCCCATAACGAATCGCGCCATTATCCACAGAAAATCCATATGCACCTCTGTTGACATCCGGCGGAAGGATCTTAATATTCATCTGCCGACATACCTGAATATATTCTGCCACTTTTGTCGGCATTTCAATCACCGATGTCATAAGCGCAGCCATAAATTCCACCGGATAGTAATATTTCAAAAACGCCGTCTGATAAGAAACGACTGCATAAGCTGCTGCATGAGATTTATTGAACGCGTATTTTGCAAAATCGATCATATCATCATAGATTTTATTTGCAGTCTGCTCGGAAATCCCGTTTGCAATACATCCCGGAACCCCCTCTTCTTCATTACCATAAACAAAGTTCTGGCGCTCTTTCTCCATGACTGCGGCTTTTTTCTTTGACATGGCACGGCGCACAAGATCGCTTCTTCCAAGCGTATAGCCGGCCAGGTTACGTACGATCTGCATAACCTGCTCCTGATATACGATACAGCCATAAGTCGGTTTCAGAATCGGCTCCAGCTGTGGACAGTCATATTTGATCGTATCCGGGCGGTTTTTGCCACGAATGTACTGTGGAATAAAGTCCATCGGACCTGGACGGTACAGAGAAATTCCCGCAATAACGTCCTCAAGGCTCTGCGGCTTCAGCTCCTTCATAAAGTTCTTCATTCCCGCACTTTCCAGCTGGAATACACCGTCAGAACGGCCGGTTCCGAGAGAATCCAGGACTTTTTTATCGTTATAATCAATATGCTGCATATCCAGTTTCACACCGGCATCCTGTTCGATCAGATGCACGGCATTTTGAATAACTGTCAGCGTACGAAGACCCAGAAAGTCCATTTTCAGAAGTCCGAGTTCTTCAAGTGTCGTCATCGTAAACTGTGTAACGATCGAACCGTCGGATGCCCGAGAAAGCGGTACATACTCTGAAACATCCTTCTGACTGATCACGACACCTGCTGCATGCATGGATGTATGCCTGGGAAGTCCTTCAAGACGCTTCGCCGTATCAATCAGATCATGAATCTCTTTCTGATCCTCATAGACTTTTTTGAGTTCAGGGTTCATCTGCAGCGCTTTGTCAATCGTGATATTCAGCTCCTGCGGAATCATTTTTGCAATAGTATCCACCTGTGCATATGGAAGATCCATAACACGACCGACATCACGGATAACACCACGGGCCGCCAGTGTACCAAATGTAACGATCTGTACGACACAGTCATCCCCGTATTTACGTCTTACATAATCGATAACTTCCTGTCTTCGTTCAAAACAGAAGTCAACGTCGATATCCGGCATGGATACTCGTTCCGGATTCAGGAAACGCTCAAACAGAAGATCATATCGAATCGGATCAAGCTGTGTGATCCCAAGTGTATAGGCAACCAGACTTCCTGCAGCGGAGCCTCGTCCCGGTCCTACCATAATGTCATGGTCGCGCGCATATTTAATAAAGTCCCATACAATCAGGAAGTAATCGACATAGCCCATATTCCTGATCGTGGACAATTCATAATTTAACCGTTCTTTCAGTTCTTCAGTGACTGGCTGGTAACGCTCCTCCAATCCTCTGAAACAAAGCTCATTCAGATATTCCCATGAAGTGTAACCTTCCGGGACATCGAATTTCGGAAGCTTTGTCACACCGAATTCAATTTCCACATGACATCTCTGTGCGATCTTGTGTGTATTCTCAAGCGCCTCTGGCGCATATGGAAATAGACGTTCCATTTCTTCGGGAGATTTCACATAATACTGACCGCCCTCATAACGCATACGGTCTTCATCTGCCAGTTTCTTACCTGTCTGAAGACAAAGCAGTACATCATGCGGCTGTGCATCCTCTGCAAGCGTATAATGCACATCATTGGTCGCAACAAGTTCTATTCCTGTCTCACGATGCATTTTCAGAAGCTGCTGATTGACATTCTGCTGTTCCGGAATACCATGATCCTGCAGTTCCAGAAAGAAGTTTCCTTTCCCGAAAATATCCTGATAACGAAGAGCAGCCTTTTTTGCATCTTCATACATCCCTCTTGTGAGAAATCTCGCCACTTCGCCGGCAAGGCACGCACTTAATGCAATGATTCCCTCATGGTATTTCTCAAGAAGCGAAAGATCCACTCGTGGTTTATAATAAAATCCTTCAACAAATCCCTTTGATACGATTTTCATCAGGTTACTGTAACCCTGATTGTTTTCTGCCAGAAGCACCAGATGATAATAACGGTCATCGCCGCTTCCCGCTTCACGGTCAAACCGGGAACCCGGTGCCACATAAACCTCACAGCCGAGGATTGGATTGATTCCTGCTGCCCGTGCTGCGCGGTAAAAATCTATCACGCCATACATGACACCATGATCTGTAATGGCCGCACTGTCCATGCCAAGCTCCCTGACACGGTCCACATATTCTTTTATTTTGTTGGAGCCATCCAGAAGACTGTATTCTGTATGAACATGAAGATGTGTAAAATTCATAATCTCGTCCTTTGCTTTATATGTCCGATTTAATGTACAGTTATTTCACCAGATAGATCCTGCGATCTTTAATCTGAATTTTTCCTTCTTTCAGAAGGTGTCCTACGGCACGCTTGAATGCATTTTTACTCAAACCGAATTCCCGGCGGATAACTTCCGGAGATGCCTTATCATCAAACGGAAGTACTCCTGCAAATTCCTCAATGATTCCAAGTACACTCTCTGCATCCTCGCTGATCTGCAGATATGCCTCCTGACGGTCACTGACATCCATTTTGCCGTCTTCTTTGACTCTTGTGACACGGAGATCCAGCACAGTACCCGGACGGTATTTGCCCTTTGCCTCTCTTGCCGGGATCAGTGCTGTATATTTATTATCTACCGCAACAAAAACGCCGAAGTTTTCGCTGATCTGGTATACACGGCCTTTTACCTGATCACCTTCCTTGTACGGTGTCTCCTTAGAAAGATAAGGATAAACTTTCATGGTTGCACAGAGACGACTGCTCTTGTCCACATAAATAGCAACAAGACATTCCTGTCCTTCAAAAATCCTTGTTGTCTGCTCATGATACGGAAGAAGAAGATCTTTTTCCAGTCCCCAGTCAAGGAATGCTCCGATCTTAGTCACCTGTTTTACTTTAAGAAGACCCACCTCGCCTACTGTGAGCTTCGGCTCATTCGTTGTGGCGATCAGACGATCCTGTGAATCTTTGTAAATAAATACTTCGATCTTATCTCCATCCTTTTTGCCTTCCGGAACCTGCTTTGCCGGCAAAAGCACCTGATGCTTCGTATCTGCATGCATATCTTCTGCCAGATATACTCCAAATTCTACAGATTTTACGATAAATAAAGTCTGTTTCTTTCCTAATTCAATCATATTTTCCTCCGATACTGAAACAAATATATGTCCGTTTTTCTTCTTTACCTAATTGTGAGATTAATTGTAACACAGAAAAACAGGAATGGATATAAAAAAGCCAAATCTTCTTGAGATTTCTCTTGTGGTTTCTCCCCTTTATCCTGTATAATATTTCTTAGAAAAAGGTTTTTCCAAATATGCTATGAATATATTGGGAGGTTTTATTATGTGCAAAAATCTGAATATCCTGAAAAAGCAGGAAGAACTTCTGCAGTTCGAGCATTTCTGCAACGACGATGCCTTTGAACTTGGCTCATTTATGGTGTCCTATGCCAGAAAGCACAACATCACGATTGCCATATCTATCCGTCTTAACAATGGCTGTATTTTGTTCCAGCATTGCCCTGACGGAACCAATCTTTTAAACCAGAAATGGATGGATCGAAAATTCAATTTCGTAAAACTGATGGAACGCAGTTCTCTTTTATCCACATTTACTTTTGAACATGACAACGACACCCTAGAAACACACGCTTTATCAAACAACGATTATGCATTATGCGGCGGCGGTTTTCCTATCCGCATAAAAGGCAGCAAAACCGTAATCGGTGCGGTCATTGCTTCTAATCTTTATCATATTGCAGACCATGAATTTATTATTTCCTGCCTGAAAGAATATCTGAACTGTCCGGATGCTCCAGCTTTTCCTTATACACTTCCGGAATGACTGGATTTCGTATTGATGATTTGGCTCTTGAAGTATTAAAGCGTGCTGTACATAAAACCGTACAGCACGCTTTGTATTTTTTATCGGATTTTATTTCTTAATCTGTCCATAATAAGCATTTGCTCCGTGTTTTCTGTAGTAATGCTTATCCTGAAGTTCCTGTGGTGCCGGTCTTACCTGCGAATTGATCAGTTCACAGCGGCATGCCATCTTTGCCACTTCTTCCAGAACAACTGCATTATGAACAGCTTCATGTGCATCTTTTCCCCATGTAAATGGTCCGTGATTTTTGCACAGTACTGCCGGAACAGCTTTATAATCGCTGTTTTTGAAATGTTCTGCGATCAACACGCCCGTATTTTTTTCGTATGCCTCTTCGATCTCATCTTTTGTCAGATTACGTACGCACGGAACCTCTCCATAGATATAGTCTGCATGAGTCGTTCCATAGCACGGAATGGATCTTCCTGCCTGTGCCCAGCTTGTTGCCCACTCAGAATGTGTATGTACGATTCCCCCGATATCTGGAAATTCATTGTACAGAACCACATGTGTCGGGGTATCCGAAGACGGATTGTATTCACCCTCTACTTTATTTCCCTGAAGATCCACAACAACCATATCTTCCGGTCTTAATTTGTCATACTCTACTCCACTCGGTTTAATAACAAAAAGTCCTTTTTCACGGTCAATACCGCTGACATTTCCCCATGTAAATGTGACCAGTCCGTATTTCGGCAGATCCATATTTGCTCTGTATACTTCTTCTTTTAATTTCTCTAACATTTCGTTCTCCTTTTTAATACGTAATTTAATTCATTTTCTCCAGAATCGGTTTTGCCATTCCCGCTGCAGAATTAAGATCTGCTTTCCAGTTTTCGTTTCCGGTGTACCAGAATTCTGTGACAAACCTGCGTACTCCCAAGTCCCACGCTTTGCTGATTGCCGCTTCAAAATCTACATGACCTGTACCATACGGCACTTCCCGGAATCTTCCCGGAAGTGTTTCTTTCAAATGTAATGAAGTAAGATTTCCTCTTCCCAGTTCCATATCCTCCAGCACATCTGACTGATATGTAACAGCTGCATTTGTCAGATTTCCAATATCCGGATATATTTTCAGATAATTGGAATTACATAAAGTTACATATTTCATAGCCTTTTCAACAGTATTCATAAACTCATTTTCCATTGTTTCAAGGCCCAGTTGAATTCCAGCCTTCTCCGCCAGTTCTGATGCTTTTTTCAGGTTTTTGAGAAATCTCTTCTTTGTTTCTAAAGTTGACGGCTCATAATACACATCATAACCCGGTATCATGACTACTCTGATTCCCAAATCATCTGCAAGCCGAAGTGATTTCTCAAGGATTTCCATTCCACGCTTACAGTATTCTTCCTTGTCATTTCCAAGAGAATATTTTGTAAGCGCACTTACACACATCGTTCGGATCGGCATTCCGACTTCATACATGGCTTTGATAATCTCAAAACGATCTTCTTTTGTCATATCCAGACGTGCGATTTTTTCTTCGGTCGCGTCAATACTAATTTCTACAAAATCATATCCGGCCTCTTTTGCAGCCTCCAGTTTCTCTTTCCAGTCCAGAGTTCCCGGCATTGCTTTCTCATATAACCCCAGTGAATATTTTTTCATCTTTTTCCCTCTTATTTCATGATCGGAATTTCGTATCCCCATGACCTACGCATTTCATCCATGATTTCCATCACACGTATTGTTTCTCTGTGAGGCATCTCCGGACATTCCAGTCTGCCCTCTTCAATTGCTTTGCAGCATGCTTCCACTTCGTATTCATATCCTGTGATCTGTTTCGGCGGAGTGCATGACAGCACTTTTTCATACTGGTCGTTGAATACTTTGATTTCTTCCGGATTATTGATATTTGTGATCTCAATATAACCTTTTGTTCCAAAGATCGTACCCTGACGGTTCTGTACTGCATGAACATTGCACTGCATGGATGCTGTTTTTCCGCCGGCAAAAGTCATATTGATGTTGTCAATCATATCGACACCATTTTTAAAAACAGCTTCTGACTGTACATGCTCCAGATCTTCACCGAAAATCATACTTGCAAAGTTTACCAGATAAACCCCTACATCAAGCAGGGCCCCGCCTGCCAACTGCGGATCCCAGATTCGTTTTACTTCGCTGAGTTCATATCCCAGATTTGCAGTCAGAGAGGTAACTTCTCCTATAGTTCCGTCAGCAATAAGCTTGTTAATCATATTTCTTGAAGGCATATATCTTGTCCAGATAGCTTCTGTAAGCAGAAGTTTCTTTTCCTCTGCCAGTTTCAGGATTTCTTTTGCCTGCTCAGCATTTACAGTAAACGCCTTTTCGCAGAGTACATGTTTGCCTGCTTCCAGACACATTTTTGCGCATTTATAATGGTGTGAATGTGGTGTTGCAATATAAACAAGCTGTACTTCAGGATCTTTTAGCATTTCTTCATAAGAGCCATAAAATTTTGTAAATCCATATTTCTTAGCAAATGCTGCTGCTCTTTCTGTATCTCTGGCTGCAATGGCATATGCCTTTACATCGTTCATTTTTGTAATGGTATCCGCCATTTTATTTGCGATAGAACCAGCTCCCATGATTGCCATTTTTAACATAATCTGTCCCTCCTGTTGTTAGTTTTTGAAACGTTTCCATGCGCTGCTCAGTCCGTCGATCACTGCACGGTATGTTGCATATTTTTCTTCATAGATTTCCTTGTATTCCGGTCTCGGATAAATGGTTTTTGTAATCTTCACAGTCTTTTCGATTGCTTCTCTGTAATCTTTGTAAACACCGGCTGCAATACCTGCCGCCATCGCAGCCCCCTGTGCACCAAGTTCTTTGTCACCGACTACATCTATCGGTATCTGGAGTGTATCCGCAAAAATCTGTACCCATACATCAGAATTTGCCGCACCGCCGGAGAGTCTTATGCTCTTTGGAACGTCACGGTTTCGGAGCAGTTTCTTCACATGAGTCATGTGTGAGAAAACAATTCCCTCATAGACTGCACGCAGCATATGTTTTTTAGAATGATAAGCAGTGAGACCCACAAAAGTTCCCTTTGCAAGCGGATCTTCATTGGAACCGTTCAGAAACGGAAGGAAAATCACATTACTGTCCTGTGGCTCGATGGATGCTACCCATTCATTTGTAATGTCATAAACAGATCCTCCGTTTTCTTTTGCTTCTTTCTTTTCATAGCTCATCAGGTTTTTAATAAACCATTCCATGTTTCCTGCGGAAGTCGGGCTGCTCTCCTCAATGAGAAAATATCCCGGCATACAGAACATGGAATTTAATGCTACCGTACCGTTTAATACAGGTTCCTTTCGGATAAATTCATTGATACTCCATGTACCGGCGATCATACACATATCCTCTTCACCGCAAAGTCCGGATGCAATACCGCAGGCATTCACATCAAACATTCCCGCTGCGACCGGTGTTCCCTCTGGAAGCAGAGTCTTTTCACTTGCTTCTTTTGTAACATATCCGCATATGTCAGCAGAATATTTCAGCGGTGGCAGTTTGTCATAGCAATCTTCCAGTCCATACAGTGCCATCAATTCCCGGTCGTGCTGTTTCGTAACCATGTTGACCAGATTTCCGCCAGAGCAGTCTGTATATTCGCTGTATGCTTCTCCGGTGAGGCAGAAACGGATATAATCTTTTACCGCAAAAATATATTTTGTTTTTTCCAGAATTTCCGGTTTGTTATCCCTGAACCAAGCCAGCAGGCTCACCGGCTGCACAGCCAGAATTTCCTGAAATGTTTTTTCATAAACTTTTTTATTTGTACCATCTGCATACCATTTTTCCACCTGCTCCCAGGCTCTTGTATCAGTTGACATAATTCCGTTATAGGATGGTTTTCCATCATAGCCAACCATATAAAGGCCTTTTCCTGCTCCGGAAAAAGAAATTCCTGCGATTTCTTTCGAATCGATTCCGCTTTTCTCAATTGCATTTTTGATTGCCTGTGCGTTCACGTCCCAGAGATCATCCAGATTTTTTTCTGTGTAACCCGGTTTTGGTGTAAGTGTCTCTGTCGGAACACTTGCCACTGAAATCTGTTCACCATTTTCATCAAAAATCGCTGCTTTTGAAAATGTTCCGCCATTATCAATTCCCAGTAAATACTTCATATCCATCCTCCTATATACAAAAGCAGCCCAGGACACACCAATTTCCGGTATCCTGGGCAAATTTTCACAAAGATATTCCCGTTTTATTCAGGCTTACCTTCTCACAGCATTTCTTAGTTTTCAGGTACTTCCTGCGGTACACCCGGGCAGTTCGGTCCAAAATGTTTCAGAACTACGAGCGGTTCTACCTTGCTGGTATTTGTAATTGTGATTCCTTTTACAGATGCCTGCTCTGATACGAAGAATTCATCAGAGCTCTGCTGGCCAAAGTGAAGTAATGTCGGGGCCTCAGCATCATAAACACCAAATTTTCCATGCCCCTGAACGAAGATACAGCCATATGCAGCGCCGTCTTTAATTGTTACAGTCTGTCCCGGATATACGGTCAGCTCTTTTGCTGCAATGTATGGATTTGCGTATGTAATCCATTTCTGTACATACTGTTCTGTTTCTGTCTCTACGATTGGTCTGCGGAAGTAGTGTTTTCTGTAGTGAGGATCCACGTTCTTATCCCAGTCAAGAAGTTTGAATACATCTTCAATATCTTTCTTGTCTTCTGGCAGTTCCTCATCCAACATTTCCGGAGGATAAACTTCACCAGATACGATATTTTCATATACGGAGTTTACATCGGAGTTCCACTGTGGCTCATATGTCAGTACAGATGCCGGTGCATGAATAACGCCCGCCGGTGTATACCAGCCGGTTCCAAGCTCTACTCTGTAAGCTCTGGAAAGTTCTGTAATTCGTGTATCGTCATCTGCAAAATGACGAATTCTATCTTTAATCTCTTCCGGATCAACATCCGGGTCAAATCCGAAATATGTGTAGTTTGCTTCACCAAAATAGTTATTTAACTGTTTCGGGAAATAATAGTTTTCCGGTTTTCCAAGTTTGCCTACTCTTGCAGCATCTTCAAATCCCAGATGCAGATGATGGAACAGTGGATTTTCATTATCAAAGAATTTGGAATACATCGGCCATCCGTTGTATTTTTCCATTAATTCTTTACCAACAATCTCTTCTCCGAGTACTTTTACAGCGTTTCTCAGAGAGAATTTTTCGTCACTGTCATAATCTACACAAACATATGCCATACCTTCATCGGCTTTTGCAGTCTCACCATTCTGTGCTGCAATTGTTGACGCAAACCATCTCTCAGTGATGGAACCTCGTGCCATACCAAATGCAAAATAATCATCCGGATGAAGTTTTAATCTGTGACCTGCTTTACCAAATCTTCTCGGTACGAATGCGGGGAACAGACGAAAAACGCCTTCTCCTTTTTTGAATGTGGAACGGATAACTGCTTCATCTTCCGTTGCATCTTTTACTACAAGATTTCCTGTTTTTTTGGCTTCTTCAAGCTTTGCATCCAGTGCATCGCCGGCTTTTTTGATCAGATCTTTTTCTGTCATGATTTTTCTCCTTTTACTCTTAAAGATTTTTTACAGCTTCGAACTCGTCTCTTCCTTTTAAAATGTGAAAGGTCAGATTGTATTCTTTTACTTCTCCTGGCTCGAGGTATTTCATTGAGCCGTTATTTACCGCATCTTCGATTCCATCAATCGTAGAGTTTGCAGGTTCCAGACCCATAACATAGTCTCCTGCACCCATCATCTTCCACTGAACAAGGTGATCTAGAGTACTTAAGTCGATTTCAATTGCAATACCCAGATCAAGTTCCGGATTGAATATGGCAACTTTTGAATGATTGTTTTCGTCCGGTTTCAGTTTGTGATAATAACACATCTCCTCATAATCCGGATCTGCCGCTTCAGGATGCATCCAGTCTGCAATGCCTTCCTGCGCATGTTCATTTCTTGCTTTTGTTTCCAGTGCCGGTATATATACTTCGCTGTCCGGTGTAAGAATCGGATAGCCGATATTGCAGTGATAAAGAATCATCTGGCGGACTTTTTTGAACCCTTCATTTTTTACCTTATCTCTGACTGTGATTTTTCTGTCTTTGTAATAGCAGCGGATTTCACGGTTCAGTGACATCTTGTCTCCGAAAATAATCGCATCACGGACGGTTCCTCTGATCACTGCGCATGGTGTTGCGCCGCTTTCGTCGATCACATAACTGACATTTTCTGCCGGTGTATGTGAAAGATTTCCATGAAGTCCATAAGAAGTTCCCTCATACTCGCATGGGGCACCTGCAACTTTTAATCCACATGTGGTCATGAATCCCGCGGTAAAGCTTTTGAGGAATCCAAGTCCCTTGTCGTCAAAATATTCCGGTGCAACCACACCACATGGTGAAATAAATCCAATGTTTTCTCCGCAGAAATCAAGATACGGAATATCCATTCCTCTGCTTATATTTACATCAAAATGCATACCCGAACGATTCTGAACATCCACCATTTCCACACCGGATGCCTTTCCATCTTCCATACAGATCTTCTTTACTTTCATCAGCTGATCCTTATGTCCGATGTACTTTTTCTCTTCCTGATAATTCATTTTTCAGCAAACCCCTTTCTGAAGGATTATGTTTCCATAACGGGATTCGTCTCCTGTCTGAACGATCACAAATGCATCTTCTGCTGTTTTGTAAAACGGAAGACGATCTATAAATTCAAAATCATGGAATGCATCATCTTTGTCATATTTGTTTAAAAGTTCTCTGTATGTTTCCCAAATCTCCGGAACCGGCTCTGTCGGGAGGTTTCTCATAAGTCTCACCGGGTTATCGATAAAGTTATCCAGCGGAAACAGCTGCAGTATTGCTTCCAGAAGTTCCGGAATCATAATGCCGTCCATACGGATCATTTTTTTTGCATGTGCGGTTCCAGGAAAGTTAGCATCTGCCAGAATCAATACATCGGAATGTCCCATTTCCATCATTGTCTTTACCAGTTCCGGAGGTAAAATTTTTGGTATATTTCTCAGCATTTTGTGTTTCCTTTCTAATTCTGCTCTGTTTTTGGGCGCAAAAAGCACCGCTGCAAAGTCCATTCTTTGCCAGCGGTGCCTTGCTTTATTATCCAGATCTCATTATGTTTTATAAACTCGTGTTACCAGTTACTCTGAATCAGAAATTATTTTGCTTCTTCTTCAGTTGTATCTTCTGCTGCTGTATCATCAGCTGCTTCGTCTGTTTTCTCTTCAGTTGTATCTTCTGCTGCGTCATCACCGGAGATAGCGTCTACACCACCTTCAAGATATGCATCTACGTTGTCTTTTGTGATCGGGCGGAATGGAATTCTTGTATCAGGCTCAACTTCTTCGCCTTTAGCTGCTGCAACTGCAACATCAACACCAACACGTCCCTGTCCTGCGGAGTCCTGAAGAACGGATACACCATAGGAACCATCTTTAACTGCTGCAACTGCATCATCAAGACCATCTACACCACCGATGATGATGTCGTCTCTGCCTGCTGCCTGTGCTGCGGAAAGAGCACCCATACCCATATCATCGTTCTCGCAGATGATAGCTTTCAGATCATCACCATAAGTTGTGATCCAGTCTTCTGCAAGTGCCATAGCTTCATCACGTTTCCAGTTAGCTGTCTGAGTAGCTACTACATCGAAATAGTCAAGCATTCCGACTTCTTCGAATCCTGCCATACGCCCAACCTGTCCTGACTGTCCCATAGGTCCTTCAATGATCGCTACTTTGGATCCTTTTTCAAGTCCGGATTCTTCCATGAACCATTTACCGAGAAGTTCACCGGATTCCTGATCTGTACAACCTACAAATGCTGTGTAATTCTTATCACCGATGTCGCCATTGTCAACGATGATCGGAACACCTGCGTCATTTGCCATGGAAACAACAGGAGCACTTCCTTCTACACTCTGTGGAATTACAACAAGAGCATCTACTCCTGCTGCCAGAAGAGTTTCGCAGTCACTAATCTGTTTATTTACATCGCCGCCTGCATCATACATAAGAAGCTCTACGCCAAGTTCTTTTGCCTCTGCCTCAGCTGCATCTGCAATAGCTGCTACGAATGTGTCAGAGTTGTCTTTTGATGAGAAACCGATCTTGATATCAGCATTGTCCTTCTCTGCTGCTGATACTGATACATTAAATGCACCCATTGTTGCAATCATAGAAACTGCAAGTAACCCACCCAAAACTTTTTTCTTCATATTTTGCTTCCTCCTTAAAAGAAATTGTTATATTTTTAATATCACAGTGATATTAAATTCACCATTATTCAGTTTTTATTTTTGTAGTGCTTAATTATGCTTTTTTACCTTTTGTTCTCATATCCAGAAATACTGCGATGATGATCAGTAATCCTTTTACGATCTGCTGCCAGAAAGAGTTGATGTTCATCAGGTTCATGGAGTTCTGTAACAGGCCCAGAATTACGAAACCGATGATAGTTCCTGACAGAGAACCGATACCACCGCTCATACTTGTTCCACCGATCGCTGTTGCAGCGATTGCATCCATTTCATAGGATTCACCAGCTGTCGGCTGACCGGAACTGATACGTGCTGCAAGGATCAGACCAACCATCCATGCACAAATAGAAGACATTACATAAACCATAAGCTGTACTCTCTGTGTACGTACACCGGAAAGTTTTGCGGCATTCATGTTACCACCGATTGCAAATACGTAACGTCCAAAGGTTGTCATTGTAAGAATGACCAGACCAATGATACAGAAGATTACCAGAAGGATGATCGGAACCGGGATTCCCAGAAAGTATCCCTGGCCAATTACCTTAAAGCTCGGATCGGAGATGGTGTACGGTTTACCATTGGAATAAACCTGTGCAAAACCACGTCCGATAGTCATTGTTGACAGTGTTGCAATAAATGGCTGGAATCCTACATAGGAGATGAGCCATCCGTTAAATACTCCACAGATAGCGGAAATTACCAGTGCTGCAAGACTTGCAAGGAACCAGTTTGTACCGCTCTGAAGCAGTGAACCAACGATAACACCTGTGATAGCAACTACAGATCCGACTGAAAGGTCGATACCGCCGGTAAGAATTACGAATGTCATACCAACTGCCAGAATACCATTTATGGAAATCTGTCTCAGGATATTAATGATATTCTGACTTGTCAGAAATACATCTGATTTGATGCTCATAAAGACAATGATAAAAAGAGCAACAAATACAAGTCCAAATTGTCTCAGGATCTTTCCTATATCTTTTTTCTGTGTCATTGTTCATTTCCTCCAAATGCTAAATTCATAATAGCCTGCTGAGAAGCTGTTTCTTCGCCTTCCAGCTCTCCTTTTACTCTGCCGTTTGCCATAACCATAACACGGTCACTCATTCCGATCAGCTCAGGCATTTCAGAGGAAATCATAATGATCGCAATACCCTGTTTTGCCAGATCGATCATAATGTTATAAATTGCGGCTTTTGCACCTACGTCAATACCACGTGTAGGCTCATCCATGATCAGCACCTTAGGCTCTGACATCAGACATTTTGCTAAAACAACCTTCTGCTGATTACCTCCCGAAAGACTGGATACCAGATCATCGATTCCATTCATCTTAGTTGCCATTTTTTCTGTATATTCTTTTGCAAGTTTTCTTTCCTTCGGCTTCTGAATGAATGATGCCCCGGATAATTTATCAAAGTTCTGTAAAGATACGTTTTCTTTAATATTTCTGCAAAGCACCAGTCCCAGTTCTTTTCGGTCTTCTGATGCCATTACAATGTGATGTTTGATTGCATCCTGTGGATGTCTGATCGTAATCTGTTTTCCTTCCAGATAAATTTCTCCGAAATCCAGTTTGTCATAACCCACAAGTGCTCTCATTACTTCACTTCTTCCGGCACCTACCAGTCCCGCCAGTCCAAGAATCTCACCGGCTCTTACTTTAAGATTTACATCTTCAAAAACACCTTTTCTGGTGAAATTCTTCAGTTCAAGAACTACTGCTCCTTTTTTCGCCGTGTTGGTCGGATAACCACCTTCTAGCTCACGACCTACCATCATGTTAATCAACTGTTCTCTGGATGCATCAGCAACCTTGACACAGCCTATAAACTGTCCGTCTCGAAGTACAGAAACTCTGTCGGCAAGTTCAAAAACCTCTTCCATTCGATGAGAGATATAAATAATTCCGACTTTTTTGGCTCTCAGATTATCAATGATATGGAACAATGTCTCTGTCTCTTTTTCTGATAAGGAAGAGGTAGGCTCATCCATAATGATAACTTTTGAATTGTAGGAAACCGCTTTGATGATCTCCATCATCTGAATCTGAGCAATATTCAGATTCTTCATTTTCATTGTTGGTTTTATGTACTGGTCCAGTTCATATTCAACAAGAAGCTCCTGTGTTTTCTGATTTAACTGCTTTTTATCTACAAAAGGCAACCCTTTGATTTTTTTCTGTTCCCTTCCAAGAAAAACATTCTCTGCAACTGTCATTTCTGGAATAGGGCTTAATTCCTGATGGATCATGGATATTCCGGCATCAAGTGCTTCTCTGGCCGACTTGAATTCAACTTCTTTACCGTCAAGAACAACCTTGCCTGCGTCTTTTGTATAAATACCCATAATAATTTTCATAAGAGTAGATTTTCCTGCACCATTTTCACCCATCAGTGCGTGGAGCTCACCTGGTTCAATACAGAGTTCTGCTCCTTTTAGTACAGTTACTCCGGAGAAAGCTTTATCAATTCCTGTGGCTTCCAGTATGTATTTGCCTCCCAAGACTTTTCTCCTCCTTCAATTTTCTATTCAATAACCAAATCCGGGTTTTCCGAGAAATGTTTCAGAATCACGATTGGATCTGTGGTGGATGGATTTGTAATCACAACACCTTCTTTTGCTGCTTTTTCAGTTACAAAATATTCGTCATGTGTCAGCTGTCCATAATGGATCAGTGCCGGAGATTCGATTTCCCATTTTCCGAAAGTTCCGTGGCCTTCCAGACAGATCAGACCATATGGTGCGCTGTCTTTGATTGTTACAGTCTGTCCCGGGAGAACAGTCAGGCGTTTTGCACAGACTGTTTCACACTTATAGCAAATCCACTCTTCAATGTATCCATCTGCGATCATGTCTTCCATCGGTCTCACCGGCTTCGGTGCCATAAAACGGTTCTTATGGAAATCAGGATCTACGTTCTTATCCCAGTCGATAACATCCAGCAGGTATTCATAATTTCCAAGCTCTTCTTCCGGTGTGTTCTTCCAGAGAAGATCTTCTCCTACAATCTGTCCGTTCAGAAGGACTGACTGATACATTGCGTATACATCTGATGCAAACTGCGGTTCATAAGTACAAAGGCTTCCAGGTGCATGTAATACTCCCGGAGGTACATCCCATCCGGTATCAAGATCCAGCTTATATGCCATTGCCAGAGAAGTGATTCTGTTATCTCCTTTTGTAAAGTTTTTCAGAGATTCAAGAACTTCTTCTTTTGTAGTTTCAGGATTCAGTCCGAAGAAAGTAAATGGAAATTCTCCACCGTGGTTATTTAACTGTGACGGGAAGAAATACATTTCCGGTTTTCCTGAAGCACCAACTCTGTTCGCATGCTGATCTCTGTGATGGATGTGATGCGGCAACGGGCCTGCATTATCAAAGAATTTGGAAAACATCGGCCATCTGTGATATTTGTTCCAGAGTGTCTCTCCGATAACCTCTGCTCCCAGAAGTTCCACAACATCTCTGAGCAGGACTTTTTCTTTTCCTTCATCATCAACTACAACATAGCTGAGGCCTTCATCTTCCGGTGTATCCGGCCCATTCTCAGCCCATGTGGTAGATGAAAACCATCTCTCATCTATTCCACCTCTCTGACCCAGAACAAAATAATCATCCGGATGAAGTTTGATTCTTTTTCCCGGTCTGCAAAACGATCTCGGTACCCAGGTAGGAGCAAGTCTTAAAATTCCGCCACCCTGTTCCAACGCTTTTTCAGCAAGTCTTTTTTTATTTTGCATATTATCCTCTCCTTTTTGGTAAAACGTTTTTCTAATGGTTAAAAAAAATAGTCTTGTTGATTATTGTGCTTTTTGCACTATTTTTCACATAATATACATATGTTTTAAGTGCTTTTGCCGTCTCAAGATAGATTTATCATATCCTTTTATATTGTATTTGTCAATTGATTTTTGTACACAATTTAATATTTGTAAATAGTGAAACGTTTTTCTGGTATGTTTTTGTTAAAATTGCACAATATTTTTTAAGTTTTACCCCCCCCCGTTCCGTAAAACGTTTTTTCATTTGTTTTGATTATACAATTATTTATATTTTTTGCAAATTTATCTACAAAAAAATCCCCGACGCCACCATCATCAGATGATATCGGGGATATCCTTTTACCAGTCGACCAGATTCCAGTCTTCCGGTGCATCTTCTACTGTTGATTTTCGTACAACAAGTCTTGCATTCATTTTGATACCTATTGCATCATAATATTTCTCATCCTGTTCTTCTATTCTCTGAAACAGTATCTTCGCCGCTTCGATCCCGGCATGTCTTTTCCGGATATGGATTGTTGAAAGTGACGGTTCTATCACACTCGAGAGGAAAACATCATCATATCCCATAAGTTTGATTTCTTCCGGTATTCTCTTTCCATATTCTTTCAGGACTTTCAGCGCACCAATCGCCATCTGGTCGTTTCCACAGAATACACCGTCCAGATCCGGCACCTGTTCCAGTAGCTGTTTCATACATGTATAACCGCTCTGATGGCTGTAATCACCGTAGGTCATCATTTTTTCCCTGTCATAATACATGTCATTCTTCTTCAGGCAGTCTTCGTAGCCTCTTATACGCTCCAGCGCGATCTGCAGTTCTGTGGCACCCGTAATATGACATATTTTTTTGCATCCACAGTCGATCAGGTGCTGCACTGCCTTCTGTGCATTTGCATATCCGTCAAAATACACAGAATCAATCCCAACGTCCGTCATGTCACGTTCCATACTTACCAGCGGGATTTTTTTATATTTATTTGCCTGTTTTCTCAACTGTGAAAAATATTTTTCTGCGCTCTCATTTGATATTGAAGAGACAAAAATAATTCCGTCTACCCGGTTCGCTATCAGTCTTCGAAACAACTCTTTTTCTCTTTTGATTGCATCCTTGTCACCATAGGTTGCCTGTGTATCACAAATGATGATCTGATATCCTTTTTCTACTGCTACTGAATTGATTCCCTTTACTACGTACGGATAAAACACTCCGCACATATCTTCTGTGATCACTCCGATCGTTCCCGTTTTATTATTTTTCATGCTTCTTGCTATCGGATTAGCCTCATAAGAAAGCTCTTCTACAGCTTTTTCTACACGCATCACCAGATCCGGGCTTACATATTTTGATTTGTTCAGGACATTGGACACCGTTGAAATGGACACTCCTGCTTTTTTTGCAACATCCTTAATTCCACTCATATATTTTTCTCAGCACTCTCCGTATTCTTTTTTCATTGCCTGCTTCATTACTTCCACAGGTGCTTTTCGTCCTGTCCACAACTCATAAGCCAATGCACCCTGATTTACCAGCATTTCCAAACCATTAAACGTTCTTAAATTATGTCTCTCTGCCTCCTGTAAAAACGAAGTTCTTAATTTATTTGGAATTACATCACATACTACCAGATCCTTCGGCAGTTTTTTATACTGAATATCCGGTTTTGCATCATCCTGAAAACCGATTGATGTTGCATTCACCAGAATATCTGTATCTTCCGGAATCTGTACACAGCCATCCCACGGCATAAAATTTCCTGTTGCAAGTGTCTTTTTGTTTATAATATCCACAAGTAGCTGTGCATGGTCTCTGTTTCGGTTGATCACCATAATATTACGCATTCCTGCCCCGGCCAGTTCCACAGCAATAGCTCTGGCAGCACCTCCGGCGCCCAAAATCACTGCGTTTTTCCCTTCCGTAGCGACATTTCCGTCTTTCAGACTTTTCAGGAAACCTTTGCCATCTGTATTTTCACCGGCCAGTTTTCCGTCTTTCCAGTAGATTGTATTTACGGCACCCATGATCTGTGCGCTCTCTGAGACTTCATCCAGATACCGAAGAACTTCTCCCTTATGTGGCATTGTAATATTAATCCCGGTAAAGTTCATTGCGCGCAGACCCTTCATCGCATTTTCAAGATCACCGCACTTTACCTGGATTGTCAGATAGTCCATCGGTATCTGTTCTGAATCAAAAGCAGCCTGTTCCATAATTACTGTAGGATTATCATCTACTGGATCACCGAAAACGCCTACCAGCTGTCTCTGATACTTTCCCCTCATACATATACCTCCTGTCTGTTTATCTCACATTTTTTCCATAAATTCAACAACGGCATATGGTTCATTATTCCGGTCATTTAATAAAATTTTAGTCACACCATCTGCTTCTGCTTTTCCCGGGAAAATTTGATTATTCAACCGTGCCTGCTGCTTATATTCTGCACGCATCTGATAAATCTTATAGTTCGCCGGAAGATAATCCATTGCCATCTGTACATACTGGCAATTGTTTACATGATGATTCGTATCCAGGTGATGCTTCTGGACATAAAATACATCTTCTTTTATATATTTCTCTGGTAAAACGATTTTCCTGGGGGCATAATCCATTTCCAGTTTTTCTTCCAGACCATACCCCTCCATATCTCTTTCGGTCAGCCTGACGGGAACCCCATTCTCTCTGTTAATATACGTCCAGAAAGTATTTGCATAAGCCAATCGTTCGCCATCTGCTGTATCCATAGTAAAATTACGAAAACCCATAAACCCCCGAAAACCATAAGCCCATGTAGAGGTTCTGATCTGTTCTCCCAACGCCGGATAGCGTTCAACAATCACCTGCCATGCAGACAATACCCAGAAACGTTTCCATTCCTTCAGTACTTTAAGGCCAAGTCCGACTTCTTCTGACTGAAATGTGCTACAATCCTGGAAATAGTTCAGAATCCCCGGCAGAGTAAGCAGACCATTTTCACCGGTCTCACTGTATCGTACTCTTCCATCAAAACTATATATCATAATTTCCGCTCTCTTTCAATGTATTTCTTTATATTATGTTATATTTTACCATGTCTTTTATCTTAAGGTCAATTGTGGTATGCTGAATGCAGAAAATATTCTGGATTAAAATGTTACCGTCCACAGTAACATCAAAATTCATCCAATTCAACGGAGGTATTATCATGTCATCAGCCGCTTCAAACATTCACATTCGTACCGCCTCCCCCGACGATGCAGCCGCACTCCTTGCAATCTATGCACCTTATGTGCTTGAAACCGCCATCACCTTTGAATATGATGTTCCATCCACAGAAGAATTTGCCCGGCGGATCACACACACACTGGAAAAATACCCGTACCTTGTTGCAGAAAAGGATCACACAATTCTGGGATATGCCTATGCAGGACCGTTTCACGAGCGTGCTGCATATGACTGGGCTGTTGAAACTTCCATCTATGTAGATGAGAATCTAAAGCACTCCGGCATCGGCAGACTTCTCCATGATGCACTGGAAAATGCATTAAAAAAACAGGGCATTCTCAATATGAATGCATGTATTGCCTGCACACCAACAGAAGACCCTCACCTCAATAACAACAGCGTCGAGTTCCATACACACATGGGCTATCGTCTCGTTGGTGAATTTTATCAGTGCGGATACAAATTCCGCACGTGGTACAACATGGTCTGGATGGAAAAACAGATTGGAGAGCATCTGACAGATCAGCCTGAGATCCGAAAATTCAGGGATATAGAATCCGACATCTGTTACAGGAAATTTATGAAGTAATTTCCTGTAACAAATACGAAAAAAGCACCTCTTCCGAGGTGCTCCACTTAGCAGGGCTACAAGGATTCGAACCTTGAACTGACGGAGTCAGAGTCCGTTGCCTTACCGTTTGGCGATAGCCCTTTATTGTTTTTCGCTTGCTCATCGCTCGCGACGAATGTTATTATATTACAGTCTTCCGAAAAAATCAACCCCTTTTTTAAATTTTTTTCAAAAAAATATTTCGTGCCGTTCTACGGGAATAATGGTATAATAAATTAACCTTAAAGAAAAGGAGATAACAGATGAGAGCAATGAATCTGACCCT
Source organism: Blautia sp. Marseille-P3087 (assembly GCF_900120195.1). Classification (GTDB taxonomy): domain Bacteria; phylum Bacillota; class Clostridia; order Lachnospirales; family Lachnospiraceae; genus Blautia_A. The sequence continues at coordinate 2,273,682 of NZ_LT635539.1, read as the reverse complement.
GCTCACCGATTTATATGAATTAACCATGATGCAGGGCTATTTTAAGAACCCGACCAATCAGACTGTAATTTTCGATATGTTCTATCGTGTGAATCCTTGTGGCGGCAGTTTTGCTATTACAGCAGGTCTGGAGCAGATGATTGAATATATTGAAAACCTTCATTTCAGTGATAAAGATATTGAATATCTCCGCAGCCTTCATATTTTTGAAGATGACTTCCTGGAATATCTGAGATCATTTCATTTTACCGGCGATATTTATGCAATCCCGGAAGGGACAGTTGTCTTCCCACGCGAACCGCTCGTTAAAGTAATCGCGCCGATCATGGAAGCACAGCTTGTCGAGACTGCAATCCTGAATATTATCAACCATCAGAGTCTGATTGCCACAAAAGCAGCCAGAGTATGCTATGCAGCCCGTGGTGACGGAATCATGGAATTCGGTCTCCGCCGTGCTCAGGGACCGGATGCCGGCATCTACGGTGCACGTGCTGCAGTAATCGGCGGATGCGCCGGAACATCCAATGTCCTCACCGGCCAGATGTTCAACGTACCTGTTCTCGGAACGCATGCCCACAGCTGGATCATGAGTTTCCCGGATGAATATACCGCATTCAAAACCTATGCAAAAATGTACCCGAATTCCTGTACCTTACTCGTAGATACCTACGATGTCCTGAAATCCGGTGTACCAAACGCGATCCGTGTATTCGAAGAAATGCGTGAGGAGGGCATCCAGCTCACTCACTACGGTATCCGTATTGACAGTGGTGATCTTGCCTACCTTTCCAAAGAAGCTTACAAAATGCTGGCTGCTGCCGGTTTTGACGATGCAACGATTTCTGCATCAAGTGACCTTGACGAATACCTGATTGACAGCCTGAAGACTCAGGATGCAAAAATCAATTCCTGGGGTGTCGGCACCAACCTGATCACCAGCAAAGATAACCCGGCTTTCGGTGGTGTATATAAGCTCGCCGCAGTCAAAGATGACGGAAGCAGTTCCTTCACTCCAAAGATCAAACTTTCCGAAAACACTGAGAAAGTCACCAATCCTGGTAACAAGACCGTTTATCGTATTTACAGCAAATCCACCGGCAAGATCAAAGCTGATCTTATCTGTCTCGCAGACGAAGTCTTTGATCCGGAGGAAACTATGATCATTTTTGATCCGACTGATACATGGAAAAAGACCAAAGTCCTCGGCGGCACCTATGAACTCCGTGAGCTTCTGGTTCCAGTCATTCGTGAGGGCAAACGTGTCTATACTTCTCCTGAAGTCATGGATCTGCGTGCATACTGCCAGAAAGAACAGAATACTCTGTGGGATGAATCCCGCCGTCTCGTAAATCCGCAGAAAGTTTACGTAGACCTTTCTCAGAAGCTGTTTGATCTTAAGAAAAACCTTCTTGAAGAAATGAGCGAAAAAGCTCTCGATTAAAAAGGCTTCATACTCCCCTCTCAACTTTCATATACTGGAAAATGAGGGGGGATTTTTATGATTACTGATTACACACGTCTGATCAATAAAGAGTATCCACTTCCACCAGACTATGTGCCACCGGATCTGATCGACATCGGACTTCCATTTGACTGTGCTCCCGGCAATCCCAAAAGACTTCTCGAAAAAGGGACTGCATATGCTGCCAGAGAACTGATCTGTCGCAGTCAGCACGAAGGAATCAGTCTGTGCTGTATCTCCGGTTACCGCTCCTATGACCGCCAAAAAGAACTTTTCCGTGGCAGTTCCTACGTCGCAGCTCCCGGTACCAGCGAACATCAGAGCGGGCTTGCCCTTGATCTTTCCAGTCCATCCGTACAGATGGAGCTTACAGAAAAATTTGGAGATACTTCGGAGGGACGTTGGCTTGCCTCCCACGCACCTTTTTATGGATTTATCCTTCGCTATCCTCTCGGAAAAGAAGACATTACCAGGTATCCTTATGAACCCTGGCATATCCGTTTTGTCACCCGAACCCTGGCCATCTACCTTACAAAAACAGGCATGACGCTGGATGAATACTATACTATACAAAAAAAGGACTGCACTATGACAGTTTAACGCGTTAATTTACTTTATTTTTTTGAAATAACGTGTTATACTACTGTTCAAAGCTGATAAAAACACAGTATATGTGTGAAAATATCCATGGAGGAAACAATTATGTCTATGAAAACCAATCACCAGCTTCCGCTTCCGGAAGTGTTGAAGCAAGAATATCCACTCAGCAAAGAGCTGCAGAAAGCCAAGCTGCTTCGCGATCAGGAGATCCGTCGTATTTTTACCGGCGAATCAGATAAATTTGTCGTTCTGGTCGGCCCTTGTTCCGCAGACAACGAAGACACGGTCTGCGAATACGTCAATCGTCTCAAAAAAGTCGCTGACAAAGTATCTGACAAGTTAATGATCATTCCGAGAGTCTATACCAATAAACCACGTACTACAGGTGACGGCTACAAGGGCATGCTTCATCAGCCGGATCCGGATAAAGCCCCGGATCTTCTTGCCGGCATCATCGCAATCCGCAAGATGCACATCCGTGTGCTTGAAGAAACCGGTCTTTCCTCAGCAGATGAAATGCTTTACCCGGAAAACCGAAGCTATCTGGATGATGTGCTTTCCTATGAAGCAATCGGTGCACGTTCCGTCGAGAACCAGCAGCACCGTCTGACTGCAAGCGGCATGGACATCCCGGTCGGCATGAAGAATCCGACAAGTGGTGACCTGTCCGTTATGCTTAATTCTGTAATTGCCGCACAGCACCCACATCACTTCATCTACCGTGGCTGTGATGTAGAAACCAGCGGAAACGAACTTGCACATACGATTCTCCGTGGTGGTGTCAACAAATACGGTCAGACCATCCCTAACTATCATTATGAAGATCTGATGCGTCTTTATGACCTGTATGGCAAAAAAAATCTCAAAAATCCAGCTGCCATCGTAGATGTAAACCATTCCAACTCCGGCAAGCAGTTCAAAGAACAGATTCGTATCGTAAGCGAAGTACTTCACAGCCGCAACTACAATCCGGATCTCCGCAAACTGATCAAAGGTGTTATGATCGAAAGCTATCTGCTTGAGGGCAGACAGGACATCAGTGACCACATGACTCCGGGCTGCTCTATCACTGATCCGTGCCTCGGATGGGAAGATACGGAACGTCTCATTTACGAAATTGCTGAGAAATGTTAACTTATTTTCAATAAACTCTCTGTTAATAAAAATGGAAGACTTTCGGCTCTCCGAAAATCTTCCATTTTTATTATTATTATTTTATGATTCCATCTGTCGTCCAAGAAACCCTGCAGCCGTCTGTACAAGCATCTTTTCCGGGTTTCCGAACTTTTCTCCATTGCCTTTTCCGATCAGTGATACTGAACCAATCGCATCTCCGTCGCAGATGATCGGCTGTACGATCACTGCTCCCGCATTTTCTTTCTGGTTCTCGACCAGAGATATTTTCCCGCGTTCCCCGGAATGAAAACAACGCATTTCTCTGTCTGAGATTACTCTGTCCAGTTCCCTGCTGATCTCCTTACCGGCAAATTCCCTGCTCCTCTGCCCTGCTGCCGCCACCACCTGATCGTGGTCTGTGATACATGCGATCATTCCTGTCGCCTGTGCCAGTGCCTCGGCATATTCTTTGGCGAAAAGATTCAATTCTCCGATAGGCGAATACTTTTTCAGGATGATTTCGCCTTCTTTATCCGTAAAAATCTCAAGCGGCGTACCTTCCTTTATCCGCAATGTGCGACGAATTTCTTTCGGAATCACAACTCTTCCGAGATCATCGATACGGCGGACGATTCCTGTTGCCTTCATATTTTTTATGTTCCTCCTGTTGTTTTTCCATATTTATATCTTCACTAATGTCGTTTGCTGTATCGTTATTATATGGAAAAACAGGAGAATTATGTGTAAAACTGTGAAATCGTTTTTAATGCAAGCGGACTGATACTCGTCGGAACAGGCTGTGGTTTTGCAATATAAAATCCCTGAAGCAGATCCACACCAAGTTCCAGAACTTTGTTGATCTCTTCCGGTGTTTCCAGCCCTTCCGCAACAATCTTCATGTCACGCTTGTGCGCATACGCAACAATATTTTCCACGATCTGCTGCTTGTCCGGATCCGTATCAATGTCACGAATGATTGAAAGATCGACTTTAATATAACCCGGTGCCAGATCAAGAAGGCTTTTTTCATTACTGTAACCGCTTCCATAGTCATCCAGTGCAAAGACACCACTGAATGCCGACGCATTTTTCTTGTGCTGCAGTGCGTGATAATCCAGTGATTCTTCCTCTGTGATCTCGATGACAATCTGCTTTGCAAGATCTTTAAAACGCCTTGCAAATTCTTCCTCGTCTCCTCTGTCCATATGCTGGCTCGCAATGGAATTTACAAAGAGGAGTGCATCTCCCTTTATCAGATTCTTTTCTTTCAATTCTTTGAATTCCTGTGTCGCGTGGAATAATGTCATACGCTCAATTTCACGCAGTGCACCTTCTTCCCGGGCAATTTTCATCACCACATCCGGTCGCTTCAATATCGGAAGTTCTGAGCGCATCAGAGCCTCATAAGCTTCAATCTCACCGGTTTTTGCGGAAACGATCGGCTGGAAGTAGTACGTAACCAGTTCTTCTTTCACAAAACGATGAAATTCACACCGAATCTGACTGTCACGAAATTCTTCTTCGTAAACATCCTGATCAAACTCTGCAATTTTGCCTTTTTCTGTCTTTTTGACCTGATACATGGCAAAATCCGCATGTTTTCTCATAACTCCCAGACTGTTGCTGTCCTCCGGATACCATGCCACACCACCGGAAATACTTAAATGCAGCTTCTGGCCATTCGGCAGGCGAATGACCTTTCTTTCGATTGCTTTTCTCAACTTATCGAGCTGGTAACGAATGTCATCCTGACTCTTATATCCATGGAATAAAAGATTAAACTCATCACCGGAAATATGCGCACTTAACGTTCCTTTCGGTGTGCCTTCTTCCAGGCAACATCCTGCCTGACGGATATATTCATCGCCCCAGTCATGACCAAATGTATCATTTGTATACTTGAGGTTATCCAGATCCATCATAACCAAAGCAGCATGGCCGATCTTGTCCGGATGACTGAATATCTTTTCACTTTCCCGTTTAAATGCACGACGGTTATGCAGACCGGTCAGTGCATCATAATCTCTTTCATGTTCGATTCGGAGACGTTCCATCATAGCAGTTGTCACGTCTTCCACCAGGCCAACCTGTACCCAGCCTTCCATTTTCACTTCCATTCGTACATAACGAAGACCTCTCTTCGGAAGCCGGACACAGTAAATATTTGTATCACCTGATTCTGATTTGAAGAAATAATTTTCTGTAAATTCTCTCAGTATCTTTCGAAACTCGTCGAGATTCAAAACAGCATCTGCACTAAAAGGCGCTCCTATCACGGCAAAGAAATTTTCTGTAAAAAATACACTTCCTGTATCAAACCGAATCTCATATCCACCGATCTCCACACTCGCCATTTCCATAATACGCAGGAATTTCGTAGAAGTGTTCAGGACATCCTGACTGAGCTGTGTAATCGCATCAGAAAACTGATCCAGTTCACGGATTCCTGTGCTGGAAAGTTTCGGAATCGTATTTCTGCTTCCCTGTGCTTCTGCCACTTCCTCTGAAAGTTTTGCAATCGGACTTGCCAGACGCCGACTGATAATATAACTGCATACCACACCAACCAGCAGCGTAATCAAAATTGTCAGCTTCAGCATTGCAAAAACCTGATTTCCAAATGCATAGAGATTTTTTTGCTCTACTGCACCAATCAGCATCCACTGTTCTTTTGAAAATGGCGCATTTTTGTTGTACAGTTCCAGCGGATATGCCGATACCATGTATTTCTTTTTGCCGGCATTCATTTCATAAATATTTCTGGAAAGCCGGTTCAACGTAATGTCTTCACCCACTGTACCTTTCAGTGTTCCTTCTTTTGACGATACATCTACAGATTTTACATTTACAGTATCTGAGTCCAGATCTTCTCCTGTCTCAGCCAGAATATACGTACCTGTATTATTATTCTGAAGTTCCGTATATGGAATCATCGTCTCCAGATAAGTCGTAAGCATTTCCACACCTATGACACCATATACTGTTCCATCGTCCAAAATCAGCGGAACAGAATATGCCACCACTGAACGGTCATCTCCCGGCAGAGTATACGGTGTACTTGTCCAGCGTCCGTAATCCACTGCATTTAGCTGTCCACCATCCTTATATGCTGCCTGAAAAACAGGATAAAGAATTCCCTCAGTTTTGTTATTTTTGAATTTTATTCCCGGTGTCCAGCCCTTGTCCGTAGAAATCCCAAGAGACTTAACAAGCTGCACCGGCGAACGCTCAAGCAGAAGATCATGATTTCTTTCGGAAGCGGCTGTCATCGGATCCAGATCTCTGATATAAATTCCCTGCAATACAGAATCTGTCTCACGTTCATCAAGATCATGTGTATTAAATATCACAAAAATACCATTGACCGACCTGTGGCGCAGCACATTGATAAGACTGTCACTGGTTTCTTCCATCAGAGATGCACAGGCTTTTTCATCAGAATCAAGTTTTTCAATATCCAGTCCTGATGCAATCCTGCTTTCTACAGCATTATTCAATATGCCGGATATAGACGACAGATTTTGATTTTCTACCATAGTGGTTTCCAGATAATTCTGTCTGTTTTCCACCTGTTTTTTCAGAATATCCACGGCATTCTTGTTAAGCTGTTTCCCTACGTTTCCAAAATACAGCGTAGCCACTAAAAGGAACAGTTCTATTATCAATACAATCAGCATTGCCTTAAATATTGACTGAAAAATCGATTTTTCTTTTTTCTTCTGTTGATGCATCCGGAAAAATCCTCCTTCTCCAGTTTCAGAATACACTAACCCTCATATGTCTGTAATTTTGTCAGCGTATCTTCATACCATCTGTCAAAATATTCTCCGGTCAGAAATTCTTCGGTTGCCGCTTCCATCGTCTGTCCGGCATCAATTCTTTCCTGAACAGCCTTTCTGTCCGCATCTGCAAGATCACTCATCGAATATTCCAGTACTGAACGGGCATCCTGCCCGCCTTCAAATGCCGGTGTTGTATATAATTCATTGTTATTTACTGTTTCAACAGCTTTTGTCAGAACCTTATCCATAGATTTTGGAAGATCTGTTCCACCCTTTCTGATCTCAACCATATCGTTTGCTTTTTGGGTTACCGGAAGATATCCCGACCCAATAGAAAAGCTGGTATTGTTCTCCGGTTCTGTAAGATATTTCAAAAATTCAACGCTCGCTTCGATTTCTTCATCAGATCCTTTCGTCACAACCATTCCGGCTCCCTGCTGTACTGCAACCTTTTTTCCTCCCTCAAACTCAGGCGGTGTAAGTACTTCCAGTTCAATATCATGTGATTCTGTGTCACTGGTCATTACCTGTGTCGGGAAAAATGTGGCACTTGAAGTTGCACCCACATATGCCAGAATATTTCCTGTTTTAATATCATCACTGCGAAAACGACCGGATGCCGCAAAATATCCTTTTACATATGGAACATAATAATTGTCCCAGAGTTTACGGACAATCTCTTTGTCAAAATTCAACGTCATCTTACCGTCTTTCACTTCAAAAAGATTTCCTCCAAGCTGTCTCGCACCTACAAACATATAATTTGCCATTGCATCTCTTCCAAACAGTGCCTTACCGTCATCTGGTTCTTCTGTCTGTTCATCTGTCCAGTTATAGTATTTCTCTGAAGTCTCTACCAGGTCTTCTACTGTCTCCAGATCTGACTCGTCTGCGCCGGTTGCTTCTGCAAATTTATCCCAGTCCGTTTTATTCAGAAAAAGAAGTTCTGTAGATTTTGCAACCGGGAATATCTTAATACTGCCGTCACCGGAGAAATCACCTTCTTTTAAATAAGCATCTATATATTCATTTTTTTCTTCATCAGTCAGATAATCACTGAGATCGACCACCTGACCTGCCTGATCTAATTTATACGCAGTATCTGCATATGCAGAAAAAATATTCGGCATATCGGCCGCACCGACTTTTTCTTCGGCAGCATCCATTACATTTGATTCCAGGTCATTAACACTTCCCTGACTGGAACTTTCTACAACAATATTCTTTTCTTTACCTACACTTTCATTAAAAGAATCTACCAGGGCATTAAATGCATCCAGCTGCTCTCCGTTATAATAAGTCCATACCGTCAGGTTTACAGGTTCTTCTGATTTTCCGATCCCGGGCTCTGTCCCGCATCCTGTAAGCAGACCTGCAAGCATTGCGCTTCCTGCCAGTACAGTGATTATTCTCTTCTGGTTCATGTTATCTCCTTCCCTGAGCCTTCTGTACATCTTTACAATTTTCAAGCATAACCTGGCACCATTGTACCATCTCAGGACTACGTCTTCAACAATAGCTACCCTGTATTTTCCGCATTTTCTGCATTGAAAAGGAGCTGCCGTACTGCTCAGTACGGCAACCCCTATTAATCTTATTTCAGATATTTTTTATCTGTTCTTTCTTCTTTTTTCCTTAAGCAGAAGAATTACTGCTGCCAGGGAAAGTAATGCCAGATACAGATTTACTTCCGTCGGTGTGGAATCTCCAGTCTTTACAGCTCCGGAAATTCCTGCAGCCCCGTGCTCAGACTCTGAGAGTCCCGGTTCTTTCTCATTCTGTGAAGAAGGCTTTCTTTCAGGCTTTTCTTCAGAATCATGATTCTGCTTCTGTCCCGGTTTTTCTTCAGATGGCTTTTCAGCCCGGTAGCTGTTTACATAATGAACTTCACCATATGCCGAACCTATATCTACATTGCCACTGACATGAATCAGAAGTGGATTGTCACTGTAACCTGTATGACCATTGGAACGGATCACCAGATTGCCGGATCTTACATCTTTTCCAAAGATATCACCTCTCGCGATAATGTCAATGTTTTCTGCTGTCATTCCTCTGATTTCCATTTTGTCTGAAATATTATTCAGATAAATATCATCAGCTTTTGCTTTGATACTGTCCACATCTGTGTTCATTCTGTTTTCCGGTGTACCCAGACTGCCATTGATCTCTGCTTCCAAATGTCCGCCACTGATCATGGAATCTGCCGTTTTACCGGTCAGATCACCGTCAACTCTGATCTGTACAGTGCCATCTTCTCTCTTTCCGTGGATTTCATCCACAATAAGATCTCTGTCATTTTCGAGATAAACATTATCTGCGCTTGCTTTGACTTCTGAAACACTGACACTGAATGGATTATCCGTTGTTCCGATATCGCCATCCGCTGCGGACAGATCTGCTCTTTTTGCTTTAACTGCCGGAGCTTTTCCCGGAACATCTTTCAGATTTCCATCTACCCGGATCGTAACATCTCCGGTGCCGTTACTGCTGTTGATGTTGTCTACTGTAAGATCAGACGGTGATGTAAGAGAAACATCTCCTTCTGCTTTTATTTCAACAGTTCCATCAACTTTAACAGAGAGTCCATGGTCTTCTTTTCCTACTTCACCGTTGGATCTGATATCAAGATTTCCACCGGCGATAACCGTTGCAGTTTCCTCTTCCGCTTTCTTCTTAGCCTCTTCGTATGCAGCTTTTGCTTCCTCAAGTTCTTCCTCAGCTTTTCTCAATTTCTCTTTCAGTTGATTCAGTTCTTCTTCACTTGCTGCATATTCCTGTCTGGCTTTTTCTGCTTCCTCATGAGCTTTTGCATAGTTTTCTTCTGCCTCTTTACGGGCTTCTTCTGCTTTTTCAAATTCTTCCCGTGCCGATTCAAGATCTTTTGCAAGCTTCTCAATGTCTCCGCTTTCCAGAAGTTCTTTTGCCGGCAGGAGTTCTTTCAGAAGTTCTTCTGCTTCCGCTTCTGTCAGCTCACCTTTTTCCACTCTGTCCTGAATATCCTGGATTCTGTTCAGCATTTCTTCCACAGAACCTTCTGTATCCTTCAGATTCTGAAGCCGATCACTCAGTTCAGATTTCTGTCCGTTCAGTTCGTCCCTGGAATTTTTCAGTTCTTCAAGCCGTTCCGTTTCTTCCGGTGTAAGGTCTTCTTTTGCTTCCAGATCTTTTATTTCTGCTTCAATATCCTGAATCTTCTGATCCGTATCTGAAAGTTTCTTGTCAAGTTCTTTTTTAAGCTGATCTCTTGCTGCATCAACAGCTTTCTGAATCAGTTCTTCACGGTCTTTCTGAAGATTTTCCATATCCCGGATCTTCTGTTCCAGTTCAGCAGACTTATTCTGCGCTTCATCTTTTGCTTTTTCAGCTTCGGATTCTGCAGATTCTGCCTGATCTTTCTTATCACGAAGAGGTGGAAGAATCAGTTCTTCATGGACACGTTCATCTGTTTCTGCGGCATCTTTCTTCACCTGTGCTTTATCAACATCTGCTTTTGCATCTGCTGCTTTATCTGCCAGGTTTCCGTTTCCGTCGTATACACTTCCGTCTGCGTCCAGAACAAAATCTTTCTTTGTTTCTACCTGTTTCAGTGTAAGATCTCCGCTGATTTCACGGATCACTGCACTGTCTGCTTTTACAGTGAGAGTTCCATCTGTGGAAGTATCCACTTCGTATGGATTTTCTCTTGTTCCAACTTCATTTCCTGCGATCAGTGTGATGTTCTTTGCAGTTACTGCTGCCGGTTCATCACCGCGGTCGCCTTCAAGAATGGAACCGCCTGCTGTTATGGAAGCATTTTCTTCGGCTTTTACTGTTTCGGCCAGTACATCTCCACCAGCTTCAAGAGCAGCATCTTTTCCGGCTTTCACTGTATCAACAGTAATGTTTCCACCTGCTTTCGCAGTTACATTTCCAGGAGCGGTAAGCTCATCTGTGTAAAGATTTCCTGCTGCTGCAAGAGTAAGATCTCTTCCTGCTTTCGGTTTCTCTACATACAGGTCACCGGTTCCGCCGTAAGACTTCTTACTGCTGGACAGTGTGAGGTCTTTTTCAGCTGAAGCATAAACTTTTCCGATCTGGCTGTCAGTCTGTGCATCCAGGCTGTTCTTTGCCTCCAGTCTGATATCTTCGATTGCATCTACAAGAAGCTTTCCTCTGATATCAACTGTGATCAGATCTGTTTCTGTACCGATACTCTTACCTGTAAGACTGCTGTTTCCGTCACCTGCTGTGATATTTACCAGTCCTGCTTCTTTCTGATCCTCTGATCTTCTGTCAAGAATATCGGAATCCATATCTGTTGCGATCTCTACAGTTCCGTTTGGTGCTGTGATCACGCCAAGACCGATGTTTCCTTCTTTTTCCTTTATCTGGATATTTCCCTCTTTGGAAGATGCATTCAGAATGCCTTCTTTCTTTGAATCAAATACCCAGTTTCCGGTATAGTCCACATAGCCGGATACAGTAAATTCCGGTTCCCATACAGTAACTGTAACCGTATTACCTTCCTCGTCAACGATCTCGTTTTCTTTCTTAACCATGATAAAGGAAATTTTCGGGTCTTCCAGTTCGTCTCCGTCTTTTTCTGTCAGAATTTTATCAGATACCTGATATTCTTTCTGAATCAGGTCTGTCAGGAGGCCGCTGATATGTTTCTTTGCTTCCAGTGTAATATTGTTTGCAGTTATGTTGGCAAGTTCTTCAGTCTCTGTGCCATTCTGTTTAATACCTATGATGCTTCCGCCGAGCGCTTTCACTGTTACATTGCCAAGTGCAATGTTTCCAGGTGTAAGGTCACTGCGGTTGGTCTCAATACGTCCGATATAAAGATTGCCAGCTTTCTGGATTACCGTAATATCTCCGTAATTGCTGATATTGATTCCATCAGTAGTTCCTGTAGAAGTACCGATTTCAACAACCATGGAAACCGGCTCTTTCGGTATGCCTGTCGGGCGTCCCGATTCAGCCGCTTTTTTCAGCTGTTCCAGAAGTTCTGCTTTCTTTTCTTCTGCAAGCTTCGCAAGAGCCTCTTCTACAGCCGCTCTCGCTGCTGCCAGTTCTTCTTCTGAACTGTCCTCAGTCTCCAGAAGTTTTCTGTATGCCTCAAGTGCATCACTGATCTCTTCTGTATCCAGATCAACTCTGATATTAATCTGTCCGTCTTTGTCTTTGGGTTCAGAATTGTAATCTTCTGTCAGTCTGTAATGCTCTGCACCTCTGATAAAGGCGTTTCTTACAGTAACGATCTTAAATGGTATATTTGATTCTGTTACATCAACCACCAGAGGAATTTCTCTGGATCCGATATCTCCTCCGAAGGAGAAGGAAGAACCATTATTATAAACATCTTTGCCAAGAATCAGTGTACTGGTCTTTTCTTTTCCGTCTTTCTGGATTTCTCCGAGAAGACTTCCTGAAAGATCAAGAACAACTTTGCCCTGTGCATTTAATGTTTCGCCAATAGTCAGGTTTCCTTTCTTCTGGTTTTTGTCTCTTGTTGTAACAAACAGTGATGCATGATTGCTGCCCGAAGAGGAAACATCTGCTTTTTTGACAGTTACGTTGCCGTCTGTGGCATTTACTTTTAATACAGCATTGTCTTTGAGTTTTACATCATCTGTACGGATGTCTCCGTTTTCTGCTTTCAGCAGAATTTCCGACTGTGCATTTGCACTGACATTTCCCGTCTGGATATTTCCCTTTTTCGTTGTCAGCAGAATTTCCGACTGTTCACTTGCACTGACATTTCCTGTCCGGATATTTCCCTTTTTCGTTGTCAGCAGAATTTCTGACTGTGCATTTGCATTAACATCTCCGGAAACAATATCTCCGTCAACTGTGCTGACATCAAGTTTCGGCTTATCTGTACTTTGGGTTCCATTTACAGAGATCCTGTCAAAGCTTACATTACCTTTGTTCAGGATTTTCAGAGTCATATTTGCATTGTCCCTGAATTCCACATTGGAAAATTCCACATTGCCTGTGCTGACTTTTATGTCTGCCAGTGCGTTGTCTTTGAGTACAGAATCTTTGAATAATACATTTCCATTGAAGTTCACATATGCGGTTCCTGTGAATTCGCCTTCATAGGAAATATTTCCTTCAGCATCCTCAACTGCTTCTCTGCGGAAGATCACATTTGTGGTTCCGTTTTCTTTTGAAGGTGTCACTTCCATCGGTTTCTTAGAGTCACCATATCTGGTGGTTCCTTCACCTTTGCTCAGAAGAACAAGAAGGTCGGAAACGATTTTGATTGTTTCCTGGTCACCTTTTACCTGAACAGTACCGTTCTTCGGACTGGTGATCTCAATGATCACTTCTCCGCCCTCAACTTTGCCCAGAATCAGGTCTGTGTCATCTTCAAGATCAGCATAGATTCTTGCTGTATCTGCTGTCAGGCTGGACAGATTACCATCAGAATCAATGGTGCTGTTATCTGTCATAATATAAATTGCTTTATTATTTCTGTCTGACAGTGGGTGTTTCACTGTGTTATTCAGAATAGAAAGAAGTTTCTGTTTTCCGTTGCTTAAACCAAAACCTTTTTCTGTTCCGTTTGCATCATCACGTGCCAGCAGGTAATCACCATCTGCTTCAACATATTTATACTTCTCATCTGTCTTTGCAAGTTCCACCAGTGTACCGTCTTCGCTGTAACCGAAGTAGTGTGCACTGTCATAGCTATACTGACTGTCTGCAGGTGGATTCTGATGAAGTCCGTAAACACTTGTGTAAACGTCCTGTGAAAGCTCCATCAGATAAGTTGCCGTTCCTTTTGAGATTGTTGTATTCAGTTTTCCGCTGCTGTCAACGGTATATTCTGAATATGCACGTTCTGTTGTGCCGTCCTTAGTTACTTCCACATACTGTGTGGATCCGTTTTCGGATTTTCCGGAAGAAATCTCATATACACGGAAAGTTCCGTCTGGTTTCAGATATGCTGCGATCTGGCCGGATTCATCCAGGAAAAGGATTGTTCCTGTCAGAAGACCGGAAGCATTTTCCATTGCTTTATCTACAACTCTCAGGTAACGGTCAATGATCGCATATCCGTTGCTGTCACGTGAAGCAGCAAACTGTTCTGTCGCATTCTTGAAGTAAAGATATGCACTGTTACTGCTGTCAGTATTTGATTTCTCGATCGGGCTGATGATGATCGTTCCCGGTATATAACCGGTTACTTTTGTAAAGGAGATCGAACGGTTTACCCTTGTTTCAAATCTTGCGTCCCGCTTGCTGGTGTAAGCACCTCTTGCCAGACGTTCCGCTTCTTCATCAGTAAGATAAACATATCCGTTTACTACCTCTACAGTACCGATATCATCACTTGCTCCGATAAATAATCCGGATTTCTTTCTGTAATACAGACTTCCATCAGTAAATCCATCAACTCTGTACTGCTTTCTTCCTTCTGCATCTATCACATCTGTTTCGAGTACATATACTCTGTCACTGGAAGTGTCATATGCATAATGTTTTTTGCCGCCAGCCATTGTGTAATAAGAAATAAGACTGATATCATATCTTCCGCTCAATTCTTCATTAATGGCTGCAATAAGGTCTTTATCGACCTGTGGATTCAGAATGACAACACCGTTCTGAATGTGACTTCTGATCATTCCCGCAAGTGTGGAACTGAATTTAGCTGTCACATCATCTCCGGTAAGCCAGCTTCCTGATCCGTCATTTTTCTGAAGAGAAAGGAATACCCTGGAGTAAACCAGATCTCCGTTCTCATCTTTTTTCTGCTGCATTCCAGGTGCAATCGCCACTGTTTCATTCATTCCAGGAGTACTTCCGGTGTCTGTCGCATTTTCGTCCTTGCGGACTGCAACAAAACTGTAAGTTCCATCCGGGAACAGGGCAAGCACACGGTCAGTTATCAGCAGAATACCCTTTTCATCTCCGTCATTATCCAGGAAAATTACAGTCTTTTCAGTCTTCTTATAACCACCGGTTGCCTGATTTTTCAGTACCGTTACAGGTTCAGATGAGATGCGGATAAACAGGTTTTTCACTGTTTCATAAGCTGCATGTCTCTTCAAAAGCCAAATGCCTTCCTCTGCCTGATACCATTCACCGTTAGTCTGTTTCAGGTCAAATGTAAACCAGTAGTCATTACCCAGCAGATCTTTTCCTTTTACGTTTAATGTCCAGGTCTTTGTATCATCATCATATCTGTAATAGATATCTGAATCAGCGCTGTCCTGGTAAACTGTGTAGGAATCTGCTGCTTTCGTACCGTACTGACTGTTTCCGGCTGTCGAAGATGTTACCTCACTGCCGATTTCCAGTGCTTTATCACTGCTTCCTGCATTGATTCTCTCAGAAACAGAACCTTTCTCATTGTAAACAGTTTCACTTACTTCACTGTCACCGTTATTTGTTTTCAGAGAAACCACAAACTTCCACGGTGTGTTATAAGTTGTATATTCCAGAGTTTCGCCTGTGTAATTATATTTCTCTGTCTTTGTTGTCTTAGAAAGGGTTACAAGCACATCAACAATGATATTCGGTGTAACTTTTCCTTTCAGCTTAGCCATGATAGCATTGCGAATGGCATCTGCATATCCGGAAAGTTCTGTCTGTACACCGGCTCCTTTCAGTGCCGTTTCTACCATACTGGTGATGGTATTTTTGTTTCCAAGTGCATTTTTGACAGCTTTCTTTGCTTCTTTCAGTGACTGATTCAGTGATATTGTTTTTGCTTCCAGATCTGCTCTGTCATAAATGTATCCTTCCTTGAATTCATAATGACCGTCAGTTCCGGTTACATGTACCACATGGTATTTTGTTCTTCCTGCTTCCGTGATACTTTCAAGAAGAATCCAGCGTCCGTCTTTTGTCTCCATGATCGGTGTACCATTGACAACTGTATTTGTTCTTTCGTCCAGGAATACCTGCTTGTAGAAAACAACGATTCCGTTCGGAAGCCGCCAGCCAAGTCCTTCTTCCAGACCTGATGACTCAATATAGGTTGTCGCACCATTCTGACCAATTTCCATATAGGCTGTGCCGTTTCTGAAGGTGATCTTCTGGTTAAATGTGTTTCCGTTCTCATTAATGGTAATGGTCAGATTTCCATTGGAATCTGTTTCCACCTTCATTTTGGAGAGATCATAGATTCCGCCGCTGTAATCTTCAGATTTTTCATCATGAAGCCTGCCTATGATTCTTACAAGTTTCTTTGACACTCTGTCTACTACAACAGTTGCGCCATTTGGAAGAAGATAAGTGTCATACTTCGATGTCTGAGATACAAGGTATGCATCTGAAACAAAAGTGATGTCTTCGCTCATATTTACGAGCATTCCGTCATCTGTCAGCCAGAAATCTGTATTGTTGCCGTTTGCATCTTTGAGCTGTACTTTCCGGAAGGTTCTGCCCTTTGCACCCGGAAGTGTCACAAAGTCCATTGCTGTTCTCGGAACAGAAATGAAATAATCATCTGCTGAGTCCGGTTTTCCTGCGCAAACCACCTTCGGTGCCTCAACACTTACATAAACAGTGCTGTCGGATTCTCCGATGATCTCTTTGAGATTGAGGGCTGCTTTTTCTCCGATGCCTTTCTTTGCATCATTCATCTGCTTCTGGGTCATCCACTCTCTTACCAGAGTAAGACTGAGATAGATATCTCCGCCGGCTTTTACTTTTACTTCATTCGGGCTTGCCGGTTTTGCAGATGCCATACCGGAGATTCCAGGATAACTGCTGATATCAAAGATATAGGCACGGAACGGATTCTTAACACCATCTCCGATTTTTCCTGCCCCGCTGATATACAGCTTGTTGGCTGCTACAAATGCCTTTCCGGAAGTCTTAAGTGTTCCGCCATTCATCTCGATGGTAAGAACGCCTTCGCCCAGATCTGTTTCTATAGAACCTTTTCCATCCGCATCAGAAGAGCCGTCTGCAAATGTAATATTGCCTTTTCCTTCTGTCCGGATGATAAGATTTGGTGTGTCTTCGCTGACCTGATAACTGAATCCGTCATTTCCTTCTGCTGATGTATCGATATCCGGTGCAAGAGCATTGGAATTTGACATCCGGATGTTTTTCAGAATCAGATTTTTGTCAGTGTGGTTTGTAATCTGTACATTTGGAAGATAGGAATTTGTAATGACCGTTCCTTTGCCGGAAATATTACCGACACCTGCTTCCAGTCTGAGACTTCCCACATCATTGTTATAAAGTTTCTTAACAGTAATTGTATTTCCATCAGTTTTCAGGAACTTATCAGCCTTTTTCAAACTGTCTGTAAGGTCATTATCAAGTCCTGTATATGCGATCAGGCCGTCAAAAATATCTACAAACATTCCTGCTGCACCACCGCCTACATGAACAGTTCCGTTAAAGATGATATTTCCTGCATTTTTGAATTCACCGGCTTCTTTTGCTTCTGCATCCGAATAAAGAATAACTTCTACAAGCTTATCAACCCATTCAACAACCTTTTTCACAATCTTTTTGATCAGTTTTCCGATCAGCGGGATCTTACAGATCTTATTTATGATCTTTGTTACAACTGTCTTTACCTTGGTCCATACATAATTGACCACGGTATTTGCAACTGCTGTTGCGCTGCGGCTGATGACCTGTGTGGTAAGTTCCGGAGCGTCTGCTCTTACGGAAATATTCTTACCGGCAAGTTCTGCGTTGGAAGTTACATTTACATTTACATTATTACCTCCGGTCACTGTTGATGTTGCATATACGTGTCCGGTAAATCCAACTACTTCTGCATAAGATTCACTTCTGATATTCTGAGCAACTACAAGTGCCTCAACATTCAGATTTTCTGTTCCGCCGATCCATGCATTATCAACTCCCGTTGAAACATTGTTGTTTACATTTGAAGTTGCATAAGCCTCTGTTTTGGAACCTGCAGATGCAGTATAGGATTTTGCTTTTGCCAGGATTACCTGATTCTCAATATAAGCACCAATTGTGGTCACTTCACCGAGGATTCTGGTTTTTGCCCCGTTTTTACTGATGTTTGTAACTACTGTCACATTGCTGTTAATGTTTGCTTCACTCTTGTTGGAACCTGCCGCTGCTGCTGCTTTTCTGTAAGCATCCGCATAAAGATCGGTATTTGCAATGGCTTTGATATCAAGTGTTCCATATCTGGCATCAATGTTTCCACCGTTTCCTACAGTTGCAGTTACTGTGGAATTGTAATTGATCTCTGCTTTCGGGCCACCGCCTGCATACACAGATCCGGAAGAACCGGTTGCAATGCTTTCAATGTGGCTTGTTTTGTCTTCTTCTGCGAGAAGTTCAATATTTCCGATCACAGAGGTAATATTTACATTATTACCTATTACAAGAGAGGTTTTTCTTGTTATATTGTTTTTACTTTCTACAGAACAGTTAGTTCCGCCGCCATAGGCCGCATCCTGTATCTGTGTCTGTGCATTTGTTTTTGTAACAGCCTTCGCCTGAATATTACCCCAGGCTTTCAACGCTGCACCGTCACCGACCTGTACAGATGAATTCTGACTTTCCACAGTATTTTCTGCTCTGGATGCTCCACCTGCAACCAGTCCTGCACTGAACAGTTCCACATTTGAGGTTTCAGTGATCTTATCTATTGCAAGAACAAAAATATCATTTGTGGACTCTGCTTTGCCAAGGATTGCTGCCCAGGTATCTGTCTTTCCGGCAATAGTTTTTACAAGAAATACACCAAGCTTCACTGCTCCGATGCTCTTTGTTTCCGGAACCTTTGCCGTAATTGTCAGATTTGACTCTGCAGAGACTTTCAGACTGTGCACCGTATTTTCGTTTTCAGTTACTCCGTTGGCATATACTTCTGAATCTCTGCCAACATATGCTTTTGTTACTTTGCCGTTTGTGCCTTTGGCTGCTGTAGCTGTAACAATCACTGCATTTCCGTTTACAAGACTGACCGTTACTCCCGGAACTGCTCCTGTTGCTGTTACTTCTGCTGTTCCGTTTGCAAGGATATCAACCATAAGTGCACTGACACGGCTTGCGCCTGTCACATAAGCTTTTACGCTGTCGTTAGAATCAGTGTAAACATTTACAATGTTCATTTCTGCCAGTGAAAGGCTGAAGTTCGGAGCAAGTGCCTGTGCATCTGTCTTTGATGAGGTATTCGCACTGATTGAAGCTTTTCCTCTTGCTGCTTCAAGAACTCCATTATTCACATAAGCGATATTTACGGATTCTGCCTTTGCAGTTGCTGAAGATGCCTCTCCGTCAATACCGGAAACACTGATACCTTCTCCTGCACTGTTTCCACCGATCACGCCCAATGCATTTACATTCAGTACTGATTCTACAGTAATGCTTCCATTTTCGGAAACAATTCCTGTGTAACCGGCTGAATTTTTGCCTGCGCCTTCGATATAAGCTTTCTGTTCTGCTTTTACTTCGGAAGTTACAACATTGACTGCCACTGCCACTTTGCTGATCTTGATCACAGCTCCGTCGATTCTTGCACTGGAGTCTGCATTTCCCGTTACTCTTACGTTTACATTGCCTTTTGCCGAAATATTCAGTTTTCCGCTGATGTAAGCGTATGCTTTTGTACTTGTTTCTGCGATTGCAACATTCATACCGGCTTTGTAATAAGCCACTGTAATTCCGCCTGCTGCAGGTACAAGTTCTACTTTGGAATTTCCTTTCCATGTATTGGTAACGTCTACATTACCGTCTGCATGAACTGTTCCGTTTCCGCTCAAGACTGCTTCAAATGTACCTTTTGCATAAGCGTATCCAGTCATAAGTCCTGCATTTACAAAATTTACCGGATCCAGATTGTTTACGGTTACTGTTGCCACAGAATCTGCTTTGTTGTTTACTTTGATGTTTCCGGATACTCTGATGTTATTTACATTTACTTTTGCTCTTGATACTGCATCTGCTGTTGCAACAGCTGCATTTGCTGTAATACTCACTGCTGATGCGGATGCGCTGAAGATAAATGCCTGTGCCATAGAATCCGGAGTGATTGTCTTCGTGAATTTCTTTGCTGTGTCGATCACTACAGTAACAGGGTCTTTGCGCTTCGTAGTCTCACTGTTATTCTGCACAGATTCTACAGTAAGGCTTCCTGCACTTACGGAAATGTTTCCGTCAAGAAGTGCTTCCTGAATGCTTGACAGAGTTGCCCATGCCATGGATACGTTTGCCGCAATACCGGCAACCGCTGCATTTAATACAATTCCGTAAGCCTTCGTTCTGCCATCTGCACGGATCTTCAGTTCTTTTTCTGCGATAAGACTGCCGGATGTGCCGCCCGCCTGTGCTCTGTTTACAGAACTGTTGAGAGCTACTGCAAAATTCAGTGCCACTGCTGTTCCGCCTGCTGCACCTGTAATCACAGTTGCAAGTGCTTCTGTGTCATACGGATTTGCTTCGGTTCCTGCAAGTACAGAGATATTTGCTGCTTTCACAGTTCCGCCTGTTACATCAATAAGCGCAATGTTTTCGCTCTTTATCTGTGCTACTGCCACTGAAGCACCAACAGCTACAGAACCTGCAACTACTGAGGTAATGTATACGGTGGTGTTTCCATTCATGGCTGCTTCTACAGTCAGGTCACCAGTTGCTGTCACGTTTGCCTTATTTACTGCCGCATAGCTCTTCGCACGGTTAAATCCAAGTGCTACTGCACCATTTACCGCAATCCCACCTGCTGCAAGACCAAGGCTGGTCACTTTTGTCGAACCGTCAACTGTGTTTCTGACATCTGCGGAAGATACCGTAATCTGACCACGTACATCAGATTTTGAAGTTTCAATGATATCTCCATTCGGAGTGATTCCGATATATGTCATGGATACCGGACGGTTAACTGCTACTGCCACAGATACTCCCACACCTGCGAGTCCACCGGCTGCACTGACTATGATTGCCTTTGCATCTGCTTTCAGATAACCTTTCATGTCAATCTTTGCGGACGGAGCATTGATGCTGACTCCCTGACCTATAAATGCATCAAATCTGCTGCGGTTAACTGCTACTGCTGTAGTTATAGAAGCACCCACTGCACCGGCACTTGCCGCAGTTGCTGCTGCTGTTGCATTTGTGGTTCCGTCTGTACTGACTTTAATAGTTCCTGAAATATTTTCCAGTTTTGCCCTTCCGCTTATGGAAGCTTCTGTTTTTGATTCAAAATCTGTAACTGCAACTGATCCGCTTACACCTGCAATACCGCCTGCTGCTGCCAGAGTAATGGCGAGCACGGTTCCGTACTGTGTTTCTGCTGTTACGGTTACATTTTCTGCTTTTACAATGTTACCTGCCATTCTGGCATAGGTCTTATTCATCAGGTTCAGTGAAGCTACTGTTACAGATACACCTGCAATACCGCCGCTTCCTGTTACACCGATCACAAGGATTGTAGATTTGTCACCTGTTGCTGCTGCATTGTCAGGATCAGATTCTTTTACTTTGTCATTCAGCACTTTGCTTCCGTCTGTGCCTTTTGCCGCGTCATATTTCAGTTCGGCTTTGGTCTGCTCGGAAGAACCGGAAACTGCTTTGACAATAACATCTTTTCCTGCTGAGATGATAACATTGTCTTCCACAACAGCCTGAACATTGGAGTAAAGGACTGCTACGGAAACGCCTGCGCCAACGCCTGCATAAAGACCGGCTGCCAGTGTACCGCTTGCCATATAAGCACTTAAGCTGTCACCGGAAACTACTTCCACATTACGTCCGGCTGTCAGAGTTGTTCCTTCTGTTCCACCACGGACAACAGCTGTTGTGGAATCTTTCAGCTCTGTTCCGTTTACAACGGCACCTTTTGTACCTTCTTTCCTGATCGTATCTGCTGCGCTGTCGTATGCTTTATCATTCATGTTGGAGCTGCTGCTCTCATCATTATCCTTTTTGGAGGTATCCTGACCATAATTATCATAGTCAAGAGCTCCATTTCCGTTTGCGGTATTTTCTGCGGAAGATCCGTCCCCTTTCAGAAGGTCATCGAGATTATCTTCCGGTTTTGATGAAAGAGCTTCTTTGTGAGCCTGTGCAAAAACAGCATCTGTCTGAGTCTGCGGATTCATGGATCCGTATTCTTTTCCGTCTTTGTTATTGGTAACATAAATGGCATTGTGTGCATCATCTGTAAGAAGGCTTCCTGCCACGATCACCATAACAGAACCGGATACACCGGCCTGACCTGCACCTGCTGTAAATACATAGCCCTGAACCAGACGGTCGGATTTCGCCTGAATGATGATATCTCTTCCTGCGTTTATGGTGTTTCCTTCTCCGATCTCGGCACTGACTGTATTATAGGAAACAGTTGTCAGTACACTGACTGCCACTGCTGCCACACCGGAAGCGGAAATTGTTCCCACTACTGCGATCAGTTTGTAATCATCATCTGCTTTTACGGAAATGTCTGCTGTAGTTCCTTTTGCATGGATCAGAACATTTTTCTCTGTGTATGCCTTCGTAACAACCTTTGTTACGACCACATCCAGTGTTCCTCCTACAGATACGGTTCCGCTGCCTGCTGCACCTGCTGCATCTGCTGTGACAAATTCCTTTGAATCTGCCAGAATATCTACAGCACCTGCTGCATAGATTCTGCTGTTTTCTTTTACATAAGCTAACGTTTCATTATAGAAGTAAGTAATAACTGCAACTGCTGTCACACCTGCGGTTCCGCCAATTCCTGCTGCCGCTGCAAGATTGTAGAGGCTGCTGTCGGAGTTTGCAGATACTTTCACGGACTGTACAGGATTATTTATATCTCCTGTAGTTCCGCCAAGAGCAGAAGTTACATAATTCTGGAATACCAGTGCATTGGCACCGCCTGCCACACCTACACTTCCTCCTGCTGCAAAGTTCACAGCCAGAAGCCAGAGATTATCTTTTGCATCTGCGATCACCTGTACTTTTCCAGGTGCCAGGATCTTATGTTCTTTTGCTGTTTCAGCCGTTACATTTTTGTTGAATACCAGTGCCACTACTGTTGCACCCACACCTACACTTCCTGCTGCTGACAGTGCACCTGCCAGATTCAGAAGTTCCGTATCATCATGAGCCGCAATATAGACTCCGGGGAGAGGGTCGGTATCGTTTGTGGACGAACCGGCAGCTTTTTTTACAGAAATGGTCACATGTTCTCTTGATGTTGCTTTTACTGTGTTTCTTACAACCAGTGTATTAATTACACCGGTTATGGCATTGCTTCCGCCCGCACCTGCTGATACAGATACCATAACTACATCCTCATTTCCATTCGCAAAAATGATGATACCGCGTCTGCGTTCATTACGGTTCGGAATCCTGATGCCATTTGAGGAAGTCTGTACTGCCGGTGTTGCAGTTGTCATGAGCTCTGTCCATGTTCCTGCATGAGCCTGAATATCATTTTTCAGGATTGCTGTATTAATGGAAGCGCCTACTGCATTTGCTCCTGCGGCTGCAAGACCGCCTGCGATGATATAGATATCAGAATCTGCTGCTGCAATGATTCCGATACTGTCACCTGCTGTGATTCTGGAATGAGAAGTTTTTGTTCCATTTTCCACTTCTGCAAGGATAGTGCTGTTGTTTACGATCACAGGAACCACACCTGTCAGTGCATTACTTCCTGCCGCACCTGCTGCCATGATCACGAGAAGAACTGCTTCGTCACCGGTTGCCTGAACCAGTACGCTTCCCTCTTCTGCCGTGATACTGGAAGGAGCAGCTACAGTTGCCAGAACTTTTCTGTTCAGGACATTTACGCTCACTGTTGCACCTACTGCATTCTGGGATGCTCCGCTTACGGAAGCATTGATCTGGAAAAGTTTTGATACTGCTGTTGCCAGAATCTGTACATCTTTCTTTGCGTAAATTGTTACTTTACCGATATCTGCAACTGTTTTTGAACCAGATACCAGAACACTGAGTACGCCTGCAGCACCGGTGCCGCCAAGAGCAGCGCTTGCACTTGCCAGTACACTGATCAGTTTTTCTTTTGTATCTGCATTCAGGACAACAGAACCTTTTTCACTGCGAATTGTTGTTCCGTCATTTACAGTTACATTTGCTTCTGTTCCGTTTACTGTTACATTCAGTGTTCCACCTGCCGCTGTCCTGCTTCCGGATACGGCTGCGCTGGCTGCGATCAGGTAAAGTTCACTGTTCTGCAGAGCTTTTACAGTTACATTACCATCAGCAGTAATTGATACCTGCTTTCCGATAAGTGCATTGCTTCTGTTCTTCATGACAATTGCACCAAGATTTCCGCCAATTGCATTGCTGCTGCTTCCTGCAGCTGCAACTGTGATTACCAGTACATTTGCTGAAGATTCAGCTCTCTGTGTATAGTTTCCGCCTGTAGTACGGATAACTGTTCCGTCAGAAACATCTGTGCTTACTTTGTCCTCGTTATACAGGAAGCTTAATGTCAGGCCTGCTCCGACGTTGGACTGGCTGGCAGAAAGTGAACCTGCAATGATTCGGACATTTGATTTGTTGACAGCTTCTACAAGTGCATCACCAGTCAGAATGATCTGTACATTCTTTCCGATAATGGCCTGTGTATCATTAAAGAAAAATACCATGGCAAGAGAGCCGGCTCCTGAGAAACTTCCTTTTCCGCCTGATACTGCGCCGGAAATTGCTTCTGCATAATAGTTCACAGAGCTTAAGAAATTCAGAAGGTCGATTCCTTCAAGGATCGTATCTGTACTGAGATTGATTTCTACAGAATAAGAAGATTCTGATTTATTACCATTTCTGGTAAGATGAATAATTCCTTTCTGTGAATCCGGAATCTTTGCATCGCCTTCACTTCTCGTGATAAGACTTTCAAGTCCCATCGGAAGTCCGTAATCGGAATCAGATACTTTTTCTTTCAATGCCTGTACTTTAAGTGATGCAGCTGTAATCTTCACATTGTCCATTATCTGAGCAAGGATCTGATTATAGCCGTAGATGAATGCATAAGATGCACCCACACCAACTTTGGCACCTCTTGTTGCAACGGAATATCCACCTGCACGTACTGCAAGTTTGCTCTTGTCTTTTGCTGTGATCTCTACATCACCGCCTCTGATCTCAGAGCTGTTTCCTACAGTAGATCTTGTTTCTGCTCTTGAAACAAGAACAGATACCGCTCCTGCAATTGCTGCATCGGCCGTTCCTGTTACAGAACCTGCAAGAGCCTGCGCACCAAGATATCCTTTATATTTGCCATCCATGTTCTGAGAAAGTTCAGATGCAATGATCACTTTATCTTTGCCTTCTACAGTAACAGGAGTTGTCTCGCCTGCTGTGACGATTGCCTTATTGTTATTTACAGAAACAGCTACTCCCATTGCAAGAGAGAATTTTGCCCGACCCAGAGTCATGGTTGCACCACTTCCAAGTGTGCGGAAATTGCCATCATTGTCTGCCAGCATTTCAAGCACTTTGCCGGCTGTGATATTTCCGCTTACAGAAGTCTGTGCCATATGTCCGGTAATGTTCAGTCCGACTGCTGCCGCTGCCTGAATGGATTTTTTACCAGGAGCATTCATGTTCATGGTACTTCCACCCTTACCGGAAGTGTTTGCCTGTGCCTGATCATTTGCTTCTTTTGAAGCATCCCCTACCTTGGAACCGGAACCTGTATCTTCTGTTGCAACGCCCTGAGATCTCAGTGCATTTGCAGAAAGTGACAGATTATTGTTGGTCTTTCCGGCAGTTGCTCCACTCTGATTACTGCTGTTGCTGTTTGCATCCAGTTTGCCGTTGATTTTGCTGGCTGTCTGGTTGTCTGTGTTGTCTTTTTCTGCTTCAAGTCCTTCGTAATCCCCGCTCATGATCTTATTGGCATTTTCTTCTGTCACTTCTTTTGCATTTTTGAATTTTGCCAGATAACGGGAAATATCTGCACCGATGGCTGTTGCCAGAGCCTTACTGTCATCTTCATTGTAAGTATAGCTCTTAAGTGATGCATTTCCGGAAATAATTCCTGTTCCTTCAAAAAGTGCCTTTACATCAGAATCAGCGATGTTGATCGCAACTGCTGCACCGACTGCAGTCTCATTACCTGCTGCGAATCCACTGGCCTGAGTAAGAGATTTACCTTTTGAAGCTGCTTCCAGGATAAAATCTCCAAGTGCTTTAAGGACTGTATCTTTTTTCACATAGGACTTAACATTAATATCTGTCAGTCCGATTGCTACAGATGCATCTACTGAAACATCCTTTGTCTTTGTATCATTGGCTTTGTCACCACTGATCGGATCTGTACCGGATACAGATGCGGTTGTGCGATCATGCTCTGCACCTGCTTTTACCTCTACAGATTTTCCGGTTACTTTGCGTGATGAGCCAATTCCGGCTTCTACTGTTACATTAATTACATCGAGTGCAAATGAAGCACCCACACCGATGGTCTTTCCGTTTCCGGTCTTCGCCGGTGCTGTAACGGTTCCTGCCGGTACCGGTTCAAATGTCGCTTCGATTGAGACATCAAAATCCGGCATATAGAATGCATACACATTGTTGCCTCTGTTTTCAAAGGTTACGATCTTTTTGATAACTTTCTTTCCATCTGATGTATAGACAAATACAAGTGAGCCTTCCTTCAGCTGCATTCCATCTGCCGGAACTACGCGGACAAGTACTTTGTCTTCAAATTTTGCTTTGGAGAGATTTTTGCTTTCTCCGTTTTGGGATGGTGTTGTCACAAAAAGACTTCCGACTGCACCGTTTACGTTTCCGGACGGATTCAGCGGACGGATCACGATATCGTGAAGCTTTGACGGATCCTCTTCCACTGTGGAATCACTCTCTGTCCCGGAATTGCCTCCGGAAAGGTTTTTGTCTGCCTTTCCATCGTTTCCTACTGCTGCACTGCCAGTTGTAGATTCGCTCTGTCTTGCATCTGCATTTATAATGATATCACCGGTTGCTGTAATTACATTTGCAGAATCACCGATGTAAGCTTTTGTTGTACCGTTGATCACCGCGATTGCCACGCTGCCTGCCACACCGACATTTGATGCACCTGCACCAGAAACCGCTTCTGTAACAAATACATTGGAAGGATTTCTTTCAATTTCCTTCACATCTACATCCAGCCAGGTAAAGAGTCCATCAAGTGCGGCTGTTGTCAGTACTCTGCCAAGCTCACTTAATGTTGTCTTTGCATTGGTCTTCAGAGTTTCAGTGATATTTGAACCAATCAGTTCTCTGAATTTGAGAAGATTTTCCGGGTTGTTTCGGATATCCTCCAGTTTCATTCCTTCCAGAGGAGTTTCTTTTAACATTGTTGTCTTTGCAACCGTGACTACCTGATCTGCGGTTCCTGCCAGAAGACGTGTAAGTTTTTCTGTATTTTCTTCACCGAACAGATCTTTGAGTCCCATCTTGTCTGCTGCCTCTGTTACAAGATCTGTTACAAGATTCTTAACCCATTTATCTTCTGTTTCTTCATCTTCTGTTTTTTTATCTTCTTTAATTTCCTTTTCAGGCATCTGTGCGAGAACTTTAAGAGTTCCGGCCTTTACTGCTGCCTGATCAATATACGCTTCATTAATATAGGAAACGATATTTAATGCCACAGCTGCTCCGATGCCGGTTTTGGCCTGAGTGGCTGATGCATTTGCATAAATCTCTGCTGTTGTCTGACCGATAGAAGATACTTCCAGCTCATTTTCTGCTTCTACTGCAATATTACCCTCGATTGCTGCAATACTGCTGTTCTTCATAATATTGAGGTTGAAAGCAGCTGCTATCTGTACATTACCTTCACTGGTCTGTGAAGTCTGACGGTTTTCTGTCAGATTGCTGATCATACCCGGTTTCAGATTACTGTTGCCGGTTTTTCCTGCAATCTTAGATGCTCCGCCAATACTCTTGTCTGCCTGTTTGTCCGTTTCTCCTTTTTGCGAGGCACTCTCCCCGGAGTCATCGCCAGAAGATCCGCCGGATTCCCCACCGGAACCCTTGTCGGATGAATTGGACTGTGCTCCATTTGAGCCGGCTCTTGCAGTCGATTTCAGTTTACTGATACCTTCTGCAAAAACTTTTATGTTATTTGCTTTTACGCTTCTTCTGAGACCTGATCTGGAACTGTCATTATAGACAGTGATCACCGGAGCTGCCCCGACACCGACTGATCCTCCTGCTGCTGCCGCATCGGCTGCAACCTGACGATCGATCACGCTGTCTGAAGAAACTGTCAGATCATTTCTTATCTGCCATTGAGGACAATTTGCCAAATCCGCATTTCCAATGTACGCTTCTGAACGCATTCCTGATATATTCAGTGCCAGTACCGGACTTACTGATACTCCACCTGCGCTTCCTGCTTTTGCAGTAACACGTTCTTCCGCAGAATGATCTGATTTGACTGTTACGGAATCCAGTTTTACAGTGTTTTTAATATAGGAAGGTTTTCCTTCACCTGTAACAGGATCTGCAGCAATAGAGTCTGTACCTCTTACTGTTGTATTGTCTTCCATTCCAGAAATAACATCCACACCGGTAACAGCAACTGCAATTCCGGCACCTATGCCGACTTTGCCTGC
The DNA here is from genome assembly GCF_900120195.1 of Blautia sp. Marseille-P3087. Classification (GTDB taxonomy): domain Bacteria; phylum Bacillota; class Clostridia; order Lachnospirales; family Lachnospiraceae; genus Blautia_A. The sequence continues at coordinate 2,245,219 of NZ_LT635539.1, read as the reverse complement.
CTTGTCATTTTTGGATGCATCTGCTATTGTATGGAAACGTTCTGCTGAAGATGCAGTTACATTTAATTTTGCATCGTCTTTCAGGGTAACGACTGCATCTTTCAGAATAAGAGCTGTCGTTCTTGCTGATACAACATGAACTGTGACTGATCCGCCGAGTCCGATCGATCCTTCAGAATATCCGCCATAGGATTCTGCGATCGAGGTGACCGGTGAATTCTTACTTCCGGATACTGCTGAAACATTCAGAGAACCTGCCGTGATATTTCCTTTTTTGATGTAAGCATTGTTGCTGTGCTTTGTATAAGATACATTGACACCCACACCAAGTGACAGAGTCTTCTTCGGCTGTTCTACAGTTCCCTCCGTGAATTTTGCAAGAATGGTGATCACTGCATCATTGCCCAGATCAGTTGGAACTGTAAAACGATAAGCACCGTTTTCATCTGCAATAAGGTCAACCAGTTCATTTAATTCTTCTGCTCCGGACTTTTTGGTAATCATTGCTTTCAGTGAATTTGCAACAAGTGAATAACCTGCGTCCGGTGTTACATTGACTGTGATCACATCGCCCTGATCAACTCTGCCCGGAACTGAAACTGTTCCGCCGGCTTTCGTTGAGGAAGCTTTTGTCACATCAATTTTTACTTCGTATTTTTTCTGTGTTGTGCCGTCTACAGTTACGAGAATGATCATACCATCTTTCAGGGTTACTCCTTCCGGAAGTACGAAAGTACCTGTTGCAGCATCATAACTAAGTTCACCATAAGTATCGGAATAATCCAGCGAACAGTCGTCCGGTTCGCTGAACAGGGATTTATATCCGTATTCAACTTTTACGTTTCCCGGATTCTGTCCTGCTATGGAACTTGTAATTTTAACAGTTTCTCCTGCATCCGCTCTTTGTTTGTCTGCAGTTGCGCTGCCGTTGATCACGATGGCATATCCTTTTTCGATGAAAACAGCCTTCAGGGTAATATTCCTTCCAGGCATTTTCAGTGTCCAGGTTCCATCAGCATTGGCTTTCAGTTCTACGGTGTTATTGTCTTCTGTTCCGTTTTCGGTTGTATCAAAGTAATATACTTTTGAAACCTTATAACCGTTGGCTGCTGTTATGTTGAGTACAACAGTATCACCGGTCTTCGGTGTGGAAGAAGAAGTGGTAAGCGTTCCTCTGGAAGAGTCTGTACCTGCAATTGTAATATTGTGTACATCGCCTTCAAAAGCTGCTTTAATGACCAGTTCTGTTCCCTCGGCCATATCCTCCGGAATTGTAAAATAATAATTTCCTGTCTTTCCGTCATAACTCAGACTTCCTGTTTCTGATGTCATGCGCGGATTTCCCTTATTATCAGTTATTACATTTCCCTGTGCATCTTTCATTACCTTCTGATAAGTAAATACAAGGGAACTGTCTGTAAGCTTATAGCCTTCTCTTGCAGTTACTGCTACAGCCACTTTATCTCCTGACTGAGGTGTCTGGTTATTAGATTTGAATGAGATTGTTCCGTTTGTTGTTGCCGCTATGCGAACATTTCCATGTCTCTGTTCACCGGTGATTTCTCCGTCATTATCTTCTGTTTCTCCTGTTGCCGGGTTTGTAGGAGTAATCTGTCCTGCGGAAGATTCATCAAAATTGGAACCATCTGCATTTGAATGTGCATATGTATCTGCAGTTGCTGTTACGCTCAGTTCACCGCCGGCTGTCACATTACCATCTGTATCAATGAATGCATCATTTCTGTTGAAGACGATGTTAATGGCAAGTGCTCCGGTTGCCTGTGAAGAAGAGGTGCTGCCTTTTCCGGTTGTGTCTGCTGTACCTTTTTCAAAATCTGCTTTAAATTCCAGTACTGTTCCGACTTTCAGTTCAGGCATCGTAAATACATATGCTCCTGCGCTGTTCTTCGGTACTGTATAAGTGATTTTCTTTCCTGCTGCATTGGTATAGATTGCTTTCAGACTTCCGTCTTTCAGTTTCATACCCTCTGCCGGATTTACAGTCAGTTTAATTGTATCGCCTGTGTTTGCTTTCACATGGTCTGAAAGAATGGCACCTTCCAGTTTTCCTGTAAGGGATTTTTTCTCATAGTTCTTAATATCGAACTGTCCGATTCTGGTAGGCTGTGCCGATGTCGGTGTGTCTTCCCTTGCACCGCCTGTTCCTTCGTCAAAAAGATCACCCAATCCCAGATCATCATCATCGTCCTCATCAAACAGATCTCCTACATTTGTATTTTCTGATCCGCTCTGCTCATCTTTTTCAAATACTGCAACAAGAATTACTTCTGATGCAGGCATCTCAAAAGTATAGGTTCCGGATGATATATCAACAGTTTTGGTAACATAAGAAGATGATCCCGCCGGAAGATAGGTATAAGTCAGGCCTTTAAGTTTATAACCTGTATTAGGTACAGCCTTTACTGTGACTTTCTGTCCTACTTCTGCTCTTGACGGTGCAGAAACTGTGCCGTGTTCATTTTCCTGTGAAGTGATGGTATTTCCGCTGCTTCCCTCAATTCTGCCAAGCGCACTGTTTAATTTCCCGATTGCTGAATTTTTTGTTTCCTCTGCGTTTGCTGAAAGCTTTGTGGTAACGCCCTTAAGCAGAGCTGTGATCTTATCTTTGACTCCTCCTACTGTCTGACTTTCCTGAGAATTCTGTTCTTTAGAGCCACCAACGGAAACTGCCTGTGTATCTACTTTTTCGGATGACTGAGAATTAATGGTGATGTTACCGTTCACCGCACTCAGACTTCCGTTTCCTGTCAGAGATGCATCTACATCCTGAATTACTACTGACGCTGCGAAAAATCCGCCATATTTATTGGAAAGGCTGCCACTTCCGGTAGGAGTACTGCTGCCGCTTTTCGGATTTACCGCACTGCCTGAGGTCTCTGGTGTCTTGTTCGTTGACTTTGTAGTCACTGTTGAACTGCCTTTTGCATCCAGACCGATATTTCCATTTCCGGAAATGATCTTACCAAGGACCTTAACATGAGAATCGTTCACTACTACAGATAAAGCAAGTGATATAGGCAGTGCGCCTACAGTCGAAAGAGTAGTGAGTGTGACATCACTTATGGAAGAAAGCTTTACATCTCCTCCTGCTGTGATGACTGAGTCTTTACCTGTTTCCACTCTGGCTTCTGATACAAGGATACCGGCTGCCAGTGGGATGTAATATTTTGCAAGAGTTTCGTTAGAAGCTGCAACATTTACTGTGGAAGAAGCTGTTGCTTCTACAGCGCCGCCTGCTTCTATGTTGCCGAAAATACTGATTACAGCATTTCCGATCTTGACGTTAATGATATTCGCTCCTTCTACAAAAGGAACCAGATTATTTTTCTGGCTGCTGACTGCTTTCATTACTACAGAGCCACCAGCTTTTATGTTACTTCCTTTTTCAAGGATGATTTTTGCATTTGTTACAATATCCATAACAGAAGCATCCATTTCATCTCCGAGAGAGATTTTGTCTGAGATACTTCCCGGAAGCGGATTGTCTGTGCTGACAAGCGTATCATCATCGCCTGCCTCTATCATAACATTCACAGCTTCTATACTATCTTTTACAGTAATAACCTGTCCTTTCAGTCGGACATTCATTTCTGCTGCCTGGATTTTCTGGATCATCAGATTTTTACTGCTGACGATAAGGGAGTCCATAAATCCCTTTCCTTTAACAATAAGTGAAACAGCTTCATCATTTTGAGGATTATATACAAAATCACTGAAGCTTATATTTCCTGCATCATAGATACCGGATTTCAGATCTGATTTTTTGATCTCGATCTGTTTTTTGTTTGTCAGTTCATCTGTAAATGCGGTAATGCCTTTTGTAAATATCTTCAAAAGTTTTCCGGCACTGTTTGTCAGCGTAAAAGAAGCTTCCTGCTTCGCACTGTCATAATTTCCTGTCGGATTGCTGTTCTTCTTAAGATCACCTGTAAGATGAATTCTTCCTCCATCCTGATCATTGATATTTACTGTAGTTCCTGTAGAAACATCTACTGTATAAACGTCACTGCCGCCTCCGCCATCCAGATCAACTTTCTGATTTTCTCCGCCTTTTCCTTTAACGCGGATATTGTCCTGACCATCACCGGATATTACTTCCAGACTCGAGTCTTCCAGTTCAACCTGAATGTTATCATCTTTTGCTGTACCGTAAACAGTTGTTGTTGCTTTCTTTGATGTGATCGTTGTATTCAGCGAATAATATAAACCGGAAAGTACTACATTGATTCCATCAATAATGATATTGCCGTTTACTTTCGCTCCGCCGCCTGCGCCACTGTTAATGGTTGATTTGTCGATCACATCACCGACCGATGGTTCTTTGAAAGAATTTTTCGCGAGGATATAAAGAGTTTTAAATAAACCCGGAGTTTTGTCCGATCCCCAGGAGATATTGATATCTCCATCATATTCGCCGTCATCTACAACAATCGTAATATCTGTAATGCCAGCATTTTCCTTTGCTGATTTGAGTGCTACATCAACAGCCTTCTGAATGGCATTTCTGCTGTCTTTGTTCTCTTCTGATACCGGAGCATCATTTTTGAAAACTTCCTGTCCTGCTGTATTCGTGCCACCTGTAATCTGTTCTGCAATCTGAGCACTGCCTTCTTTTATTTCTTCAGGAAGTGATGTATCTACATCATCTTCTCCTGTTACTGCAGAATCTTCTTCTCCGGCTGTCTGTACTGCCGTCGAGGCCGCTTCTTCTGCTGCCGGGGCCGGTTCTTCCACCACCGGAGCTGGGGCTGGTTCTTCCACCACCGGAGCTGGGGCCGGTTCTTCTACCACCGGAGCCGGGGCCGGTTCTTCTACCACCGGAGCTGGGGCCGGTTCTTCTACCACCGGAGCTGGGGCTGGTTCTTCTACCACCGGAGCTGGGGCCGGTTCTTCTACTGCCGGGGCTGGGGCTGGTTCTTCCACCACCGGAGCCGGGGCCGCTTCTTCTGCTGCCGGGGCTGGGGCCGCTTCTTCCTGCACTTCAAGCGCACTTTCTTCAGCCGCCAGTACTGTGAACGAGCCACCGGCACACAGAGACATTGCCAGAACAAATGTCAGTGTTTTTTTCTTTATGCTGTGCAGTTTCATCTATACACCTCCTTTCCCTTTTTTTATTTGGTTTGATCTGTTTTTGAACTGACATCTTCATTTTGAATGCTGTCTGATTTTCCTGATTCCAGCATATCAAGAAGTTCTTCTGATGCTTTTGTCAGTTCCGGATAATCATTGTTCTCTACGACTTTCCGTAGATCTTCCGTCGCATCTTCCTGTCTGTTCAATCCAAGTGCCGCAATTCCTCTGTTGTAATAAAGCATCGTATTACTTTCTTTTTTCTGTTCACCTCCCGTTTCCTGTGCATTGGTCAACCCGTATTTCATCGCTTTCTGAAAATCATCGTAAGCCTTCTGATATTCTTCAAGTGTAAGCTCACTGACTCCTCTGTAAAAATACAGATCACCGCTTGTTTTGTACTGATCTGTCTCCAGCAGTTCCGTAATATAAGAAATACTGTCCTGAAATTTTTCTTCTTTAAGACTGGCCACTGCCATAAGATACGTCAGTGTCGCATGATAAACATCTTCTGCTCCCTTTTCTTCAGCCAGTTCTGCATATTTCAGAACCTCTTTATAATCTTCAAGATAGTTCTCACAAAAAGCAAGATGCACATAACAAAGAGCTTCGTCTTTATATCCATGAGCAAGAGCTTCCAGAAGATCATCCTTTGCCTGACTGTAATCTTCTTTCTGTATACTGCACACAGATCTCATAAAGTAATAATATCCTTCTTCACTCCGGTCCAGATTTATAAGCTCTGTACAGCCTTCCATAGCTTCATCAAATCTTCCTGCTGAAAAGCAGAGAGCCGTTCTGGTCATCTTCATCTGTATCTTTTCTTCTTCTGTAAGTTCCATTTCCTTCAGAAGATAATCAACCGGTTCTATAGCTTCTTCGTATTTTTCTTCTTTAATGAGTTTTTCGGCCTTATTACATGCATCAAGAAGTTTCTGCTGTTTATCCTGAAGTTGCCTCTTTGCATCCTTAAATGCTTCAAGTACTTTCATTGGATCTTTCAGTACTTCCTGTATCTGTGCGTCCAGAAGTGTTTCAGGTCCGAAATCTGTCTGTATTTCCTGCTGTGCTGTATAATGAATTACAAATTCCGATACAACAAGCACTGTCACAAGACAGACAGCCGTTACACGGAGCCACTTTTTGCGGTACCATTTCGACTTTGTCCTTCCGGGATTCTCAGAAGGTCCTCTGATTTGTTGTTTCTTCTCTATCTTCATTATTTCTGTTCTCCACCGCCTTATCTTAATTTTCAGAATTTTTTATTAAAAAACATCAGTTCACAAAAATATGGTTATTTTTATAATACTTCTCTGAAATATTTTTTTCAACATCGAAAGAATGAAACGTACAATAACGGAACGAAAAACAAAATGAAATATAATACATGAAAATATCTTAATAATATGATAATTAATAATATTTCAGTGTGAAAAGTCATGATATGGCAATAAAGAAACTCAGATAAAAATTGATAAAGAAATGTACGATTAAAGATGTGTCTTAATAAATATATATGGTCCTAAAATTATTTTTCGGTATAATTCCACATTGAAATTATACCGAAAGAATCTGTCTGCGAATCTCATCATATTTTTTCCGCGGAACCGGGAGCTCTGTACCATCCTGCATAGTAATAGCATAACGTCTGATAGCCGTAATATACTGCGGATTGACCAGATAACTTCTGTGAGTCATAACAAAACAATCCTGTGTCTGCTGTGCCAGTTCTTTAATACTGTTTTTTGCAAAAATGCAGTCTGTAAGAGTCCTGACAACAGTTTCTTTACCCAGTGCAGAAATAAACATAACATCAGACATCTGCAAAAATATCAGGGATCCGTTAACGTCACAGACAGACAGCTTCCTGTCACTGGTCAGACGTAAAATTTCTTCTTTCATATAGTGACTTGCCATTTTTCCCATTGTATCAGGAAATGCTTCATCTTCAGCAATTTTCAGTTCACCTATGGGATTTGAAATATGGATATGACTGATCTGCAGTCCATTGCCGGTATTCTCCCACACAAACGTACAGCGCTGCTGTGCAGACAAAAAGAACTTTTCTTCAGGATCTGTTGTTACAAGATATTTGCCGGTTATAACGAAAAGTTCGGAACAACTGGCTGCAACCTGAAATTCTGCGTGCTGAAGATGGCATGACGGAATAGCCGCACAGTTTGTTTCGAGATTCTCTTTCACCTCATCAAGAGTCAGAAGATATTCATCCTGTCGTGCACTGATCCAGACTATTTTAGGCGCACAATGACTGAAAATAAACGTAGAATCACGCTTCCAGTATCTGGTCAGACATTCTGCTGTCAGCCTGACAACTTCATCTTCTGTTTTATTCATGGGCGGTCACCTCTTTCTTTACATCCCAATTTATTCTTTTAAAATATTATAACTTAACTCGTCGATGACCGTCAATATTTGCCCCGTATGTCTCGGGATTTTATCTGTGAACAGTAATTTAGATTCTTTTAATAAATTTTCTCTTCACAAATATGCATAAAAGTGTTATAGTTTCAGTATACTTCTTATGTAGTATTGATTACTACATGATATGTTTTTAATTATTCCGTATCTATTTTACCATTTAGGAGGCGTTCACTATGATGCATATAAACTCACTTGTCTCAAAATTAAATTTAAAGGATCCGTGGAGTGCCATCACACACGGAATTGCGATGCTTCTGGCAATTGCCGGTACCGCTCCTCTTTTGCTACGGGCTGCTTCCGGTGAGAATGCTCCGCTTCATATTGCGGCACTTGCAGTTTTTATCCTCACTATGATCCTTCTTTATACAGCAAGCACGGTTTATCATTCCGTTGATTCTACCGAAACCGTTAACCGACGCCTGCGTAAGATGGATCATATGATGATCTTCGTTATGATTGCCGGAAGTTATACACCGATCTGCCTGATTGCATTGCATAACCGTACCGGTTACATCCTCTGTGGCCTTGTATGGGGTGTTGCGATCCTTGGCATCCTTCTTAAAGGTCTCTGGATTACCTGCCCGAAATGGCTCTCTTCCGTACTCTATATCGGTATGGGATGGCTGTGCGTCCTTGCCTTTGTCCCGATTTTTCATTCTCTTCCGCGTGCCGGTTTCGGCTGGCTTCTCGCAGGAGGCATTATTTACACCGTCGGCGGCATCATCTATGGTTTGAAACTTCCTTTATTCAATGCCCGTCACAAAGACTTCGGTTCACATGAAATCTTCCATGTATTCATTATGCTTGGAAGTGCCTGCCACTTTATCCTCATGTATTGCTTCATCTCTACCCTGCCAATTTAACGGCAGGGTATTTTTCTTATGAAAGTTCTTTCTAGAATAATATTATTTCTCTTTCAAAAATCCATCAGGGCAAGTTTTTCTTTCCTTGTAAGCTGCTTAATCGCATACTCCCTGCTCATCGCTTCTTCTTTCGTCGCATATCCCTCATAGTAAACCAGTTCCACCGGGCGTTTTGCCCTCGTATACTTTGCACCGGCCTTCCCCTCATTATGCGCTTTCAGACGTTTCTCCACCGAGGTTGTCCATCCCGTATAAAGTGTGCCATCCGCACATTTCATCATGTATGTATAGTTCATCCTTTTCCTCTTTTACCGGTCATGCTGTATCTTATGTAACAAGCTGTTTATTTGCTCTATGTAAAAGGATAACCGCCATTCTTTCCGGCAGTTACCCTCATTTCTATATAAAGCAGCCGGCTACGAATTTTTATTTCCTACCTGCTTTATTATACGTTGTACTTTCTTTTTTGTGAACCATTTACGGAAGATATGCAATCGGATCCACAGGTTCTCCGTTCTTTTTCATTGCAAAATAAAGGTTGCTGCCTTCTTTGCTGTAATACTTTGTCGGAGTCCCCACATACCCGATCACTGTACCTTTTGTTACTGTGTCACCCTCTTCAACAGTAAGATCCTTCAACTGCCCGTAAACTGCCTGATAGCCACTTCCGATTTCCATAGTTACGGTAGTTCCTGTCTGCGGATCTTCCTCAATTGAATAAACAGTTCCCGGAACAGATGCCAGAACAGGAGCTCCATCCACTGCCTGAACAGAAATTGCCGGGCTTAATTTGTACTGATCCAGCGTCGGAAAATAAACCGTCTGATCCATGTTATAATCCAACAGGATCGATCCATCTACCGGCCATTCCATCAGCGTATCTTCCGAAAAACTCAGTTTTGGAGCTGCTTCGGCACTTGCAGAAGTGCTTACACTTTCTGTATTGACTGCACTCTGTGCTGCTCCGTTCCCATCTACGGTCTGTACGGATGTCTGATCTGCATCTTCGTTGTCTGCAAGTACTGTGTTTTCTACACCGCTCATCTCTTTTTCAGTGTCTGTTCCTTCGTCCTTCATCTCCGCTTCTACAAGACTGGTTCCCGCATCTACTGCCGAATCCTCATTCTCTTTGTTATCTGCCGTGTCATTCAGGTACGATGGTGCTTCTTCCTGAATTTCCACATCCGTTCCGGATGTTCCGAGCTGATAAACTCCAATTCCCGCCGCTGCAAGAACCGCCAGAAGCGCCGTATTTGTTACGTACCTTACAATTCTGTTATTTGCCATATTCTTTTCACCTCTGCTCATAATCATTTCTGTATTAACAGGGTGTCCAGTATATGCAAAAATATTCAATTTTACTAAATATAATCAAAATCTTCTGTTTCAATTTCCATCAATGGAAAATAAATATGTAAAATTTCCTGCCATGTTTTTCCCTCTTTTGCAAGCACATCCCCGCCATATTGAGAAAAACCAAGCCCATGCCCTTTTCCTTTGCTTAAAAAGCGTATTCTGCCATCCAGCTTCTGCATGGAAAATGCCGGCGATGCAATTCCCATCCCGGATGCAAACGCAGTTCCTTCTAATATATTATCGTCTGCCGTCAGACTCTGCACATATCCTCTTTTATCCCGTGAACTAATCGCCAACTCTTTTGGAAGCTGTTGTTCTGATACATAAGTACTGCTTAAATACTCTGCCGCATCTTTATCTGCACTGCTATCCACCGATTTCAGATAGGCATATTGCGAATCATGAAAAGCTTCCTCCCCGTCTCTTGTTTCTCCGGCACTGATTTCATGATAAGGTACCAGTTTTAACTCTCCCTCCACAGTAAGTATCTGACCCTGCGTATTTTTCACCGCTGTCTCATAACATTTTTCCGGAATTTTCCATACCCATCCTTTTTGTTTTATGTTATTGCTGATTTCACAAAGAATGGAACCTGTGTCTGCTTGCTCCTGAAGCTTTCGCATAAGATTACTTCTTGCTATGACTGCCTGTGCTTCAAGCGTCTCTATCCGATATTCCGGAGAAATCTGCTCACTTAAAATTATCGGAAGTATGTTTTCCATATCTGTTGTTTTATTTACAGCAACTGCCTCCGGACCATTTACAAAGACCGTGACCAGATATGGAAGTGTCAGTAACAGAAAAATTTTTGTAACCCACGATTGTTTTCTGCCCTTCATATTTATCTTCCATGCTCGTTTTACTCTAATATATGAAAATCATCCATACTTTATAAGTAAATTCGATATTTTTCCCTTTTTTCTTTCTTTGACATCAAAAAACATCCATTATATAATGTAAAAAAATTTCGGAGGTTTTATATGATTGCAATTTATCTTGCACCTGTTTATATTATCCTCAACCTGTATATTCTGCGATGGGCATATTTGTGGATGGGCAGCTGTCACAGTATTTTGCGTACTATGGCATTTCGCACTATTTTCGCAATTATCTATGCCATAGTCGCGACCAGCCTTGTATCCGGTTTCTTTATTAAAAAGCCAAGAGTGCTACATCGCGCATTAAAAGTAACCGGAAATTATTTTCTCGGTATTTTCCTTTACTCACTGATGATCGTGATGGCGGCTGATCTCGGACGGTTATTTTTCAAATATGTATGCAGAGTATCGTGGATTCACTCACGAATTGCCTTTAATGTTGCAGGTGCTGTCTGTGTATTGCTAATCATTGGTCTGTGTATCCGGGGAATTATCCATGCAAAATACATTAAAGTAACACCTTATGAAGTTACGATAAATAAAACTGTTCCCGATACAGATAAACTTAAAGTTGTTCTCGTCGCTGACACACATTTCGGTTACAATGCCGGTGTCATCCATGCACATGAACTTGTCCATAAAATCAATAAGCAAAAACCTGATCTTGTCTGCATTGCCGGAGATATTTTTGACAATGAATATGATGCGATCCGCAGTCCCGAAAAGCTCTCAAAGGTTCTGCGTTCCATCAAATCCACTTATGGAGTATATGCATGCTGGGGAAATCATGATCTGAACGAGGCAATTCTTGCCGGATTTACCTTTCATCACAAAGGAGATAATATCTCAGATGTAAAAGATCCACGCATGAATGAATTTCTCCGTAAATCCAATATTAAGCTTCTCGAAGACGAAAGTGTCCTGATAGATAACAAATTTTATATTGTCGGACGCAAAGATGCCTCCCTCATAGAAAAGATCCATGAAACAAGAAAAGCCCCTGACCAGCTTACCAAATTGCTGGACAGGGACAAACCGATCCTTGTTATTGATCATCAGCCAAAAGAACTTCAGGAACTTGCTGACGCGGGTACTGATTTAGATCTGTGCGGTCATACACACAACGGACAGACCTTTCCCGGAAATCTGACCATCAAACCGATGTGGGAGAATCCATGTGGCATCAGCCAAAAGGATGCCATGACCTGCATTGTAACTTCCGGTGCCGGTGTCTGGGGACCCGCCATGCGATTAGGTACGGACAGCGAAATCTGCTCAATTCAGGTCAATTTCGTATCACCCGGACCCTGAAGCCAGAAAAAAAGTTTTTTCCACATGCGATGATGTTTTCGATTGTGCACTATCCACATATTCACATCTTTATCCATATTTTCTGCAGAGACAGTTGCTGCGCCAGCTGCATTTCCATTAACCGGAGATGCAGTAACAGCCTGTCCGATCACAGATACATCTACTTCATCCCTCTTCGGAACCATACTTACCAGAAAACAAAGAATTACAGTTATCAGTTTATGAAACCTTTCCTTCATATTTTTCATAATGAACCTCCTGCTATTCTCCATAAAAAGCACCGGGACTGCGCACTTCCCACTACTACATATGTAATATAATATATGCAGCAGTTGTCTTGTTTAGAACGACAGTGCATCTTTGTTTTAACTTTTTTCCGAGTACAAAAAAAGCACTATCGAAATGATAGTGCTTTCTAATGAGACATCGGGGATTCGAACCCCGGACAACTTGATTAAAAGTCAAGTGCTCTACCAACTGAGCTAATATCCCATATTCAGTTTGATTACCTTATATTATATTTAATCTTACAAGGTAAATGCCCAGGCTTTTTCAACCAGCATACACCATGTTTTACAAGGTAAATGCCCAGAGCCGGAATCGAACCAGCGACACGAGGATTTTCAGTCCTCTGCTCTACCAACTGAGCTATCTGGGCATAATAGCGGGAACAGGATTTGAACCTGTGACCTTCGGGTTATGAGCCCGACGAGCTTCCAGACTGCTCCACCCCGCGATAATTATGAAATTTGAAGCCGATGATCGGACTCGAACCGATAACCTGCTGATTACAAATCAGCTGCTCTGCCAATTGAGCCACATCGGCTTAGCCAATTAGGCTTAGTGGGTGGAGAAGGATTCGAACCTTCGAAGGCGGTGCCAACAGATTTACAGTCTGCCCCCTTTGGCCACTCGGGAATCCACCCGGATTATATGGGACCTATAGGGCTCGAACCTATGACCCTCTGCTTGTAAGGCAGATGCTCTCCCAGCTGAGCTAAGATCCCACATATTCAATTAATGTACACACCTTTCGGTATGCAACGACCCAGATGAGACTCGAACTCACGACCTCCGCCGTGACAGGGCGGCGCTCTAACCAACTGAGCCACTGGGCCATGCAAATTACTTTGCTATAGAAGATATATCGTATCTTCAAAACCACATACATGTTGACAATCAACTGAATCTTTCTGACCATGCTTTTTGGTCAAGCCCTCACCCTATTAGTAGCAGTCAGCTCCATGTGTTACCACACTTCCACCCCTGCCCTATCAACCTCGTCGTCTTCAAGGGGGTTTACTCCTTTCGGATGGGATATCTCATCTTGAGGGGGGCTTCACGCTTAGATGCCTTCAGCGTTTATCCCTTCCGGGCTTGGCTACCCGGCTATAGACTTGGCAGTCTAACCGGTGCACCAGCGGCCCGTCCATCCCGGTCCTCTCGTACTAAGGACAGCTCCTCTCAGATATCCTACGCCCACGCCGGATAGGGACCGAACTGTCTCACGACGTTCTGAACCCAGCTCGCGTACCGCTTTAATGGGCGAACAGCCCAACCCTTGGGACCTACTACAGCCCCAGGATGCGATGAGCCGACATCGAGGTGCCAAACCACTCCGTCGATGTGAACTCTTGGGAGTGATAAGCCTGTTATCCCCAGGGTAGCTTTTATCCGTTGAGCGATGGCATTCCCACTTAATACCACCGGATCACTAAGCCCTACTTTCGTACCTGCTCCACCCGTCGGTGTCGCAGTCAAGCTCCCTTCTGCCTTTGCACTCTTTGGATGGTTTCCGTCCATCCTGAGGGAACCTTTGGGCGCCTCCGATACCCTTTCGGAGGCGACCGCCCCAGTCAAACTCCCCGTCTGGCATTGTCCCACCGCCGGGTCACGGCGGCTGGTTAGAAACCCAATACTGCAAGGGTGGTATCCCAACAGCGGCTCCATGGCAACTGGCGTTACCATTTCATAGCCTCCCACCTATCCTGTACATGCAGTACCGGATCCCAGTACCAAACTGGAGTAAAGCTCCATGGGGTCTTTCCGTCCTGGCGCAGGTAACCAGCATCTTCACTGGTACTTCAATTTCACCGGATGCATTGTCGAGACAGCGCTCAAATCATTACGCCTTTCGTGCGGGTCGGAACTTACCCGACAAGGAATTTCGCTACCTTAGGACCGTTATAGTTACGGCCGCCGTTTACTGGGGCTTAAATTCAAAGCTTCGCTTGCGCTAACCTCTCCTCTTAACCTTCCAGCACCGGGCAGGCGTCAGCCCATATACCTCACCTTACGGTTTCGCATAGACCTGTGTTTTTGCTAAACAGTTGCTTGAGCCTATTCTCTGCGGCCTGCTTGCGCAGGCACCCCTTCTCCCGAAGTTACGGGGTCATTTTGCCGAGTTCCTTGACAATGCTTCTTCCGCCGGCCTTAGGATTCTCTCCTCATCCACCTGTGTCGGTTTACGGTACGGGTATGGTATGAACAATAGCGGCTTTTCTTGACGCACAGCTCACGGACTTCATTACTAAA
>NZ_LT635539.1:1624648-2224648 GCF_900120195.1 Blautia sp. Marseille-P3087 | reverse complement strand
TACATGCAATATATGACGGATAAGTCCCCTTTCCTTCCAGCGGGCCTCCGTTTAATCCACAGGAAGTCATCTCTGCCTGATAAAATTTCCCGTCTTCAAAACGGATTTCTTCTGCCATAGCCTGACGCGAAGACTGCTTACGGTTACTGTGTCTGTGATAGAAAACAAAATATTTTCCATTCAGCTCAATAATACTTCCGTGTGTATTTCCGGTGTTATTTCTCGCATGTTTTACATCCGGGACACCTTCCATTCCTATGTCGCCATTACTTACCAGGATTCCGCCATACTGGAATTTCTTTACCGGACTGTCACTTGTCGCATAGCAGAGTTCATGGCTGTTCATTGTGCTGTAAATGAAATAGTATGTACCATTAAATTTACGCATGGAGCTTGCTTCAAGGAAAGAATGTCCCTCATAAGGAGTACCGATGGATTCCTTTTCGCCAGCAACTCCAATATAGGACGGTCCATTCAGTACCGTCAGCATATCAGAAGGATCAAGTTCAAAACACATCGGGCCATGTTCTGTCGGTTTCGATCCATCCAGAAGGATCGGGTTTCCTGCCAGTGCAAAACCTGTATACAGATACAGTTTTCCATCATCATCCATAAAGATACCCGGATCAAACTGGAACGGCTCATTTTTTTTGCCAATTGCAATACCGTCACTGTATTTTACATACCCGTAAAATTCATATTTTCCTGCCGGTTCATCACATACAGCTACGGAGATCATCTTTGTACCACCCATGAAATAGTACAAATAAAATCTTCCATCCGGTCCCTGCACCATATCCGGCGCTGCAAGGCCATTTGTCAGACGGATTCTCGGTGCTGCCGGATCCTGTTCTCTCTTATAAATGCAGCCCTCATAACGCCAATTACCAAGATCATCCACCGGTGCCGACCAGCAGACATAATCGCCCAGGCAGAAATTCAGTCCGTTGAATATATCATGAGAACCGTAAACATACACACGGTCTCCTACAACATGTGGTTCTGCATCCGGAACATATTCCCAGCTTGGCATGTATGGATTCACAGCCTGTTTTGTTTTCATGTTTTCCCTCCAGATTTCATATTATCAATTTCACAATCCTGATTTTACAGTTCAAAATTTATAGTCTCACTTTTATCGTATCTTCATTGTATCATGATTTTCCGTATCAGATTTCTTTTGAACGTGGTTGGTTTATTTTTCTGCGTGAGCAGTAACTTTCCCGATCCTGCCGGCATACACTGACCAGAAATAATTTCGCTTATAACTGTCTACAGACATCTGCGGAACAAGGATTTCTGCACCTGTACCATCCAGAAGATGCTGACCCACAATACATTTCGAAGGATCTTTCTGTTCAAGCACAATTTGCTTAAGACCTGCACAATTCGAAAAAGCATAGTCTTCAATCTGTGTCACATTCTCCGGGATCACGATCGTTTCTTCACCCTGATATGTCTCACTGTCCTTTGCAGTCCATATTCTGGTTTCTGCAGATACATCTCCCCACGTTCTGTGAGGTTTCTCCGGGAGTTCCACAGTTACAGCTCTGTCATCCCCCAGCATCGCTTTCATATCGCGGATCAGCTGCACGGTATTTACCTCTTTTCCTGGCTGATTCAGATGAAAATTGGTGTCAAAAAACCACTCCGCTTCCATCAGACTGTTTTCCGGATTTCCTATAACAGGAAAATCCAGTTTCTGACGCAAAAATACATCATATGCTGCCAGGTCATCCATATCTTCCACAGACAGTTTATTTACCGGACAGTACCGATACCAGACCACAGCCCCTTTTTTTTCAAGTCTTTTGGCCCAGTCATTCATATAGTCCATAAATTCCGGCTGAACTACATCTTCTGTAAATCTTACTTTCTGGTTCACATCATAACCATTCGGAAGGATGTTTTCCCGACATGTATCCAGTTCGATATCTCCGTATGTATTAAAGGATTTCTTCTGATAAATGCTGTCCGTCTGAGGCTTCTGCCCTTTCATTACATAATTCAGCTTTTCCAGTGCAAACCGTGGAAAATTTCCCAGCATCGCCTCAAAGTTTTCACTTTTCAGATCACGAAGCATTCCAAAGGCTCCATCAGCAGCCTGCCACATGTATTCTCCGTTAAAATAATCGGAAAATGTCTGCTCACTCTGCTCCGGGGAAAGGATTACGATATCTCCTTCATGAATATAATTTTCGGAAAGATCCATAACTGCCTTGGTTCCAAGACCTGCATACATACCGAAATTAACTATTTCATATGAAGGAAAAAAATCATCCATCAGGGCACTGTCACAGTCAAAAGCCACTCCGCTTCCTCCGACAAGCACAATTCGCTTTCCCGAAGTTTCCTTCAGCCTCTCATATTTACTTTTCAGTTCTCCCATAAATGTATCCCCGAACTGTACAGGCAGTCCAAAACCGCAGATCAGAAAAAATACCTGTTCAGCCAGAATCACTGCCAGTGCAGTTGCAACAATACGTCTTACTGTTCTTTTATCCATATTTAAAACCTGAAATAAATAAATGCATTTTCACCGCCTGATGCCATCCTGCCAAGCCATGAAAATTCAATCACAGTCACCATAACAACAAAAATCACTGCTGCCATACAAAAGCCTTTCTGAGTCTGGCAGTTCTTATCGATCTCCTCAGGAAGTCGTTCCAGAATCAGCCAGCTAATTCCTGTCGTAAGAAGTCGCAGAATCGCAAATCCCCGAATTCCCAGGAAACTCATAGTCTCAGCTATTCCACTGCCCAGAGGATTCACAAACGGCTGTTGCAGAATCCGCCATGCTCCGATAAGTGAAGGAGCACGAAAGAACACCCACGCAATATTCACAAGAAGCAGCGTAAGGATCCAGCCAGCCACCGGATGAAGGATTCTCTTTTTATCTTTCCTAATCTGTGAAAGGCATATAGCACCAACCATATAGATTCCATGGATCAGTCCCCATACAACAAAATTCCATGACGCTCCATGCCAGAATCCACTCAGCAGAAAAACGATCAGTACATTCCTGCATCGCTTTGCAAACCCTCTGCGGTTTCCTCCAAGTGGAATATATACATAATCTGTAAACCAGCATGTCAGGCTGATATGCCATCTTTTCCAGAAATCCTGTATGCTTACCGCGCGATAAGGATGCCTGAAATTTTCCATAAGCCGTATTCCCATCATACGTGCCGCACCTCTTGCAATATCTGTATATCCCGAAAAATCACAATAAATCTGAACCGCAAAAAACGCCGTTCCCAGAACCGCTCCAATTCCTCCGGCATCCTGCGGCGCAGCATATACTTTATCAACATATACCGCCAGATAATCTGCCACGACAACTTTTTTGTAAAATCCCCGGAGCATCAGCCAGAAACCATTCAGCAGATTTTCCCCTCTCATTGTATGCTTTTCCTTCAGCTGTCCAAGAAGATTACCTGCTCTCTCGATCGGACCTGCAACCAGCTGTGGAAAGAACGATACAAACAGAGCATAGCTTAAAGGACTTTTTTCCGCTGAAATTTCGCCACGATACACATCGATCACATATGCCATTGTCTGGAAGGTATAAAATGAGATTCCCACTGGCGGGACTGAATATTTCAGACCGATCAGAAATCCCAGACATACAGTCACTGCCAAAATCAGCCAGGCTCTTCTGTGTCTGCCCTTCTCAACAGCAATTCCCGCCAGATACGTGATTGCCGTTGTAAGCAGAAGCAGTCCTCCTGCCCAGGAACTTTCTTTTATGTAAAAGAAATAGCTCACAGCCAGTAGAAAGAGTTCTCTGTATTTCCATGGAATCTTCCAGTACAAAAGCACTACCACCGGAAAGGAGAAAACAAATGTCAGTGATATAAAATTCATTTCTTTTCCTCCTTCACAAACTGTTCTTTTAGATTCCTTATCACTTTTTCAGTCCGGATCTGTGCCCCTTCCGTAGACAAATGATTATCCGTTCCATACAGATAAATTCCTGTATACAAAGAATCCTCAAGTTCCGAAATGACAGGAACATTCAGCTGACTCTTAAAATATTCATGCAGCCGGATTCTTTCCTCCTGTGTGCTGTCTTCAGAAAGCGCATATTTATTTCTGGGTGAGTAAGTAAAATAAACTTTTATTCCCTGATCCAGAAATCTTTGAAATTCTGTATTTATGGAATCGATATAAGTATCCTTCGGATATGCATTTACTGTATAATTTACCGGAAGTCCGTAAATCGGTTTTTCACTTGTGGAATTCGGACGGTACACTACATAATCCCCGTATTCATTGTAGCTTGGCTCCTCCACTTCATTTCCATCCTCGTCATACTCTGATGCGCAGACATCATAATTTTTTCTTTCCATATCTGCTCTTGCATCCTGATATGCAGTAAAAGCAGTGAAAATCTGTTTATACTCTCTGAGATCCAGCTGCACAAACACATCATAATCTGACTCCATCATGGCAAAAGTTGCATAATCCAGTTCCTTCTGATAACAGAACTGCCGGTTTGCCGCATCAAATTCCGGAGAATCCAGAAGAACATCTCCTTCCTTCATACAGGAACGAATCAGTTCAAGCTGCGGAAGTGCCGGTGAATAGGCAAAAACTCCCATATTGACTACTTCATAATCAGGAAAAGCCTGGTCTATCATCTCACTGTCGTAACCAAATCTTGTCGAAGAGCCGGAAAACAGGACAATCTTCTTTTTATCCTTCATGCTCAACAGACGATCATATTTATCCTGGAATGTATCGAAATAATTTCCACTGTAGGCCGGAGCCTCGATTGCGTTGATATGCAGAGTATGCAGCATATCACAGTCCTGAAATGCATAGTCACTGATTTTTTCCAGATCATCATAAAGATACAACTGTTCCAAATGACTGTTTCTGAATGCCCACTTTTCAATTTCATAGATTCCCGGCGAAAGAATCACGGTTTTACAGTCTGTATCTGCAAAAGCATTCTCCCGGATTGTACGTACCGGTAATCCCCCAAGACTGGGTGGAATACAGATCTGCTGTGCCTTGCCGCTATATCCGGTTATGACTGCAAAGCCTGATACTTTTTTGTATATAAAATCTGCCTCGTCTGTCCACGGCGTCCACTGTGCATACAGCACAAGCCCTGCTTTCCACGCGATCCGGCTTCCAAGTCCCACAGCCTGGCCGCTTCCATCAGCCCTGGTATTCCATCCAAGCAGTGTGTAACCCTTTCTGAAAAAGAGATCCGTTCCTATTGAAGTATTGATTCTCTGGTGAGTACCTCGATAACAGATGCTCGCTCTGTCTGAATCCCCTGAAGTGTTTTGTCCGCCATTGGCATCATACAAAATCTCATATTTTCCTTTTTCAGCCTGAATGCAGATACTCTCCGAATATTTTACTTCATGCAGAACAATCTCCACGGTTTTTCCATCATCATCTTTTATTATTTCTGTCTCGCCATGATAATCTGTGCCCAGAAGCTGCCAGTTATTATCCAGCGTGACTGTAAAGCTCACATTGCTTCCGGATTTTATTGTTCTGACAGGATCCGTCACCTGATACCCATCCCCCTTTTCCATAACAATATGACAAAGCTGTTCTTTTTCGGGCTCTTTCTGCTTACATCCTATCAGACCTGTCACTATCAGAAGAAGGAATACCCAGAATACAGTTTTTAATTTTCTTTTACCCATAGTTCAGTCTCCTCCTTCCGTTTTATCTTATAAATACACAGCGGTCTTCCGGTATACTTAAGGCACAGTTTTGTACTTACTAACCTTATATATATCAGAAGACCGCCTCTTTACACCAGTCTTTTACGACTCTTTATTTATTTTTTCTTGCTGCGATTGCTTTCTGTTCTTCCGGCAGATTCTTCTCTATCGTGAAGAAGAAAATCAGTACTGCACAGATTACATAAGCGATCGTCTCTACCCAGATATATCCGACAGAGATTGCTGTCTGTGCTGCAGCTGTCTGTGCTGCAGTACCAAGAGCAATATCTGCTGCCTGATCGTATCCACTGGCATTTAAGATTGCACTGAAAATAGAGTTACATACCGGAGTCGCAGCTACCATGATGGAACTGTAAATAGACATTGTAAGTCCATCTGTACGGATTCCGGCTTTGTATTCGATATGATCGATTACGTCTGCAAGCATGGCAAGAATCATGTAACATGCCGGAGCAGATCCAAGGCATTTAAGAGCTACACCGATTGCTACAGGAACAATCTGCCCGTTACCCATGATTGCGATCACGCCACCGACAGCACCAAGAAGCATGCCGGCCATACATACGATACGTTTTCCGAATTTGTTACAGAGCGGTACGATTGCCACTGCTGCCACAGCCATCGGAACTGCACCCATGATACTTAAAAGGGACTGTGAAGCGCCCCAGGCATCTGCTGTACCGAAGAAAGTATTATCCATTACCCACTTACAGAAATAAGTCATGGAACCATTCTTCATGGCACCGCTCCACTGGAAGCCCATGTAGAACAGCATCACAATCCACCACATTTTTTCACTGGTAACTGCAGAAAGCTGTTCTTTCAGAGAAGCTATCTTAACTGTTTTCTCCTCTGTATCGCCCTCAGACATCTGTTCTTCTGTTACACGCTCACGTGTGAACTTGAACTGTAAGAAGATGGTCAGCGCGGAGAAAATAGCGATTGCAGTCATCGCTACCAGCCACAGATGCTGATTTTCTTTCAGTGCGAAAGAAACCAGGATCGGGAATACCATGGAACCGGCACCCATAACAGCAAGTCCTGCCACATTTGTGAAGGAAGCCAGTGCACCTCTCTGTTTACTGTTTCTTGTAGATACAGGAATCAGTGTGGAGTTAGCTGTATTGTAGATCGGATAAGCCACAGCATAAAACAGGTTGTAGGCAATCGCGATCCACACCATTTTGGCAGTTCCCTCAAAAGGAACTACAAACATCAGTACAGAGGCAATGGACAGAGTCAGAGCAGACAGCAGGATCCACGGTCTTGCCTTTCCAGCCATTGTTCTCGTACGCTCAATAAGCTGACCTACGATCAGGTTTGCTGCTACGATCAGAATGGTCGAGAACAGCTGTAAAGTTGTCAGAAATGTCAGGTTCAGTTTCAGGACATCTGTAAAATAATTCTGAAGGATACTGGTAAAAATACCGGAAGCCAGAAGTGCTCCGAACGGTCCGATAAAATATCCTATCAACATCTCCGGAAGTTTTACATCCTCTGATTTGATTCTGGAACCGGTCAGTGGACCGTTCCAGAAATCTTTATTTGTCTTGCTCATAAAATCAATCCTTTACTACTTTGAAGAAGGAGGAAATAATCGTGAAGATCAGAGCGACCGCACATACGATCATTCCAATGATCGCACCTTTTAAATCCGCCATATTCTGAGCGTTGTTCTCAAAAGTCATGATGGATCCGATTGCAGCGATTCTGCTTCCCACAAAAGCGATCAGCGCATATGCTGTCAGCACACCGCATGCTACCGGAATAATATCCAGAACCGGCTTTGCTCCCATTTTCACAGAAACTATGATCATAACGATTTCAAGAATCGCAGCAACAGCCAGGCAGGCAACGATTGTATTATCAGTACCAGTAGTTTTTACAAAATAGTTTGTTTTGCAGTTCATCATGTACAGAACCAGTCCTGCAACAGTTACTAGAACTGTGATTACACTTAAGACCAGTCCTGCGCCCATTTTTTTCTTTTCAGTCATAGTTATTCCTCCTTACTGCTCTTTCTTTTTCAGTCCAAGCAGGTACATTGCTGCACAGAGTACAGTCAGTACACCAAATCCAATACGAAGACCTGTGATCAGGTTATCATACCATGTATTCAGTTTCTCGATATGTGTAGAGGTTGACATACCATCCATTGCATTTGAGTTTGCAAGTGCATAATTCTGATAGAGCATTGCCTGTTTCAGATCTGTCAGAAGTTCTTCACTCTGGCTTGCATTTTCTACACTCCAGTATGGCCATACTGCTTCTACTGCTGCCATGGTGTTGTCACCGGTGTTACATGTCATGGTTACACCATTATGTACTGCCATGTGGATCTTCGTATAAGCCGGATCCTGAATGAAGTCCTCAGACATCAGGCCCTTGAAGCCCCATTCTTTGTGAAGGATATTCAGAAGCAGTCCGGTATGTGCATTACTTGTCACACAGCCGACACGGTTGTATGTAGTCATTACAGCAAGCGCATTTGCATCTTCGATACAGGACTGTGTACCACGAAGCTCATTTTCACGTGCAGCCTGTTCTGTCATAAACTCGGCAATACCTGTACGGTTGATCTCTGTGTCATTAAATGCCAGATGTTTCGGTGCGATCAGTACACCATACTCATGTCCGGCTTTGATGATTGCTGCACCCTGACCTGCTGTCAGAACTGCATCTTCTGAGAAGTATTCATGGTTACGTGCATTGTATGGTGTACGATGAAGGTTTGTTCCAACGCCCCACCAGATTGCTGTATTTGCCCACAGAGAATAGTTACCTACTGCTTTACCCCATTCTTCTGCCAGCTGTTTGCTGAATGTCTGACCGATTACAGTTTCAACTGCCATAACACCCATCTTGTAGTCACGGTTCGGATCATCTTCTGCGATCACGCAAGGATCTCCTGTAGAAGCATTGGAGTTTGCATACTGGCCCAGCGGATAAGAGTTGAATCCGTTCGGTCCATCGTTCTGGATTGCTTCCGGAGAAGTGATAGATTCGATAACCTTTGTGCTGGTTCCACCAAGTCCAGTACGGATCAGGCATTCTTCCAGAGTAAGCTGATCCATCAGTGTACTCCATCTTTCATCTGTGATATCTTCTACACCCTTCATATTTGCCAAGGTCATTCCATTATCTGCCCCGAAGGTTACAGAAGACGGATCTCCGTTTGCTTCGATATCACTGTAGTCATCAGCCATAGTGCTGATCATCTCATCTGTAGCTGTCAGGTCTTTGTATGTTTCCGGCCAAGTTCCTTCCCAGTCATTTCTGCTTAAGTAAGTAACGGTGTCTTCCATCCAGTTATTCAGATCTGCATCCTGGAGCTGATTTTCTACCGGTGTACCATTTAAAGTTACTGCAAAGGAAGAGGAATCGAAATCACCAAGTTCCCATGTCTGTACATTATCTTTATTTCCTTCAACATCCTGATCCTGTGCAGCAAGCACGTTATTTACTGCCTCATGTGCACCATTTCCAACAGTGAAATAATAAGTTCCATTATCCAGGATCCAGTTACCTGTTGTTCCTGCTTCGTTGCTGCATGTGCTGTCCCAGCTTGCCATATCCTGTGCATCAGCAGTAATTGTAACAGTCTGGCTTTCGCCCGGCTCGATCATATCTGTTTTTTCATAGTCCAGAAGCTGAACTGCAGATTTCTCTACTTTGTTTTCTACATCATAATCTGTGTAAGGAACAGAAGTATAAAGCTGTACAACATCTTTACCTGCAACATCTCCTGTATTCTTAACTTCTACTTCAGCAGTTACAGTTCTGTCAGAAAGATCTACATCTACACTCTTAAGAGTCTGCTCAAAGGTTGTGTAAGAAAGACCATATCCAAACGGATAAGATACTTCATCATCATAATCCCATGCTTTTCCTGTAGAGCTTCCTACAGTTGCATCTGCATTACCCTGTCCAAGTACCGTATCTGCATATCTTGTTTCATAATATTTATATCCTGTGTAAATACCTTCTGCTTCTACTTCCTCTGCATTGATATTCACAGCCGGATCAGCATTTGTCCACTCATAGTTACCAAAGTTCTGTGCTGCCGGTGAGTTGGCATTTGTCACAGCATAAGTATCTGTCAGATGACCGGACGGATTTGCTTCTCCGGAAAGGATATCTGCAACACCATAGAATCCGTATCCGCCCGGAAGGCCAACTTCCATAATTGCGTCTACACCATCATTGTTTTTGATTTCATCAATCTCCATTGCATTTGCATTGTTCAGCATAACAATGACTTTACCGCCATTGTTTTCTTTTGCTTCGACTGCAGCATTGATCAGGTCACGTTCGTCATCACTTAATCCAAGCGGATCCGTCTGATTCAGATTCTGGGATGCATCTACGCCATCCACACCCGGAAGATAAGTTCCGTTCTCTGTAGAAGAACGTCCGATCGTTACCAGCATGACATTGTAATCATCCATAGATTCTTTCCACTGGCTGTCTACGCTGTCCATTTTTTCCTGTGAAGGTTCTTTGCTTGCAAAAACGCCATCTGTTGCAGGAGCTGTAATGTGGTAATATTCCATGATATTTCCCCACATATTAACTTCTGTTTTGAATTCTGATTCCAGGCTCTTGTACAGTTTCTGAAGATCTTCATTAATCTTGAATCCTTTTGCATCTAATGCTTCAACAAAATCTACCGTATCTGCATCTGTTCCCTCATTTTCGTTCAGGGAACTTCCCATGTCACCACCCTGAACCGGATAATAACTGGAGAATCCGAGAAGAGACAGTTTTTGTGTCTCATCCTTTGTCAGCGGAAGTGCATTGTTCTCGTTTTTTAACAGAACAGTTCCTTCCTCACTCATACGTTCTCCGAGATCCTCGATGGAATCAAGAAGTTCGGTAGTGCTGGAATAATCAGACTTATATGTATACAGATCCTCATCTGTACTGTCTGTTACCATCGCACTGCTCTTTGTACCAAGAAATTTGTCGATGTCTGTACGATAACTGTCTACTACAGGTCCTGCCGCAACAGAAACGGTCAGAAGAGACGCTGTAAGAGTAGTCAGACCACGCCAGATATTTCTTTTTCTGCTCATGTTTGTAGCTCCTTTCTTTCCCTGAAATATGGGTAAGCCTCATCGCTCAAGTGCTTCCTCAATTTCTATGTTCTAAATTTAACATAAATTAAAAAAACGCTCCCATTTTTTTCGCAGACTGCACTTTTTCAGCCGTAAATGGGAGCATTTTTTTATTGAATTTTCACAAGCAAAATTTTTCAGGAAATCTTGCACAAATTGTGATATTTGTTTTTGTTTATATTGCCTATAGTTTTCTATTTTAATGCTACAATCGGAATCTCACGGGTATATGTCTTTTCTTCATCACAGACAGTGATTTTTACCAAATCAGTTTCTCCGGCGCGTACCACGGCCATCGCTTCACCATAATAAGTATCAACGGTATCCTGTGCATAGTTTCCTTCCACATAGGAGCAGGCACTTCCCAGACCTTCAAGTGTTCCATTCTCAACAGAAACCTTGAGATGATGTTTTTCCATCGGTTTCCAGTTCCCTATAAAGTCTCCGTACTGCATTGGAACAAACAGCAATTTACCCGGTTGCACTGTTTCCTGCTCCGGTTTGATATGAAGAATTGTCTGTTCATTCGCTGTTACAAGAGTCTGACGGTTGATCTCGTGGCCGTTTTTATCATAGGAAATTGCAATAATCTCACCATCTTCATATGGAATGTGGAATTTTGACCTGCATTTCTTTACTTTTCCACGGGCTGCTTTCTTTCCATTGACCAGAAGTTCCACTTCTGCTGCCCTTGCAAAAACTTCAACCTCCGCTTTTTCTCCGGCACACCCTCTCCATGACCAGCTCTCCAGAGCCTTTGTAAGTGCCCATCCTGTCAGATTCAGCTTTTCTTTCTGATAAACAGGTTTTACAGCAATAAACGGACCTGTTTCGCGTTCAAAAGCAACTCTTGTATAGGCTGCTTCCGCACGAGGTTTTCCGAGAAGATCGATTCGTCCGTTATTTCCGGTCATTCTGGTGTGTGGCATTTTGCCTTTGTAATCCTCATATTCTGCGGCACCGTCTCCGGTCTCTCCGATATATTCCCATCCTGACCAGACAAAATCCCCAAGGATTCGTTTATTCTTTTTTGCAATCTCCCAGAAGCTGTATGCGTCTTTGCAGAAAGTCTCTGTACCTAAGATCAGACGCTGTGGATATTTCTTCAGGTCGTGCCTGTAGCGGAAAAGTCCGTAGTTATATCCTGCAATGTCCATGTTTACAAAAGCATCTTTTGTTTTCCAGTCACATGGCGGAAGTGTTGCTCCAATCTTCATGAAATAATCTCCAACCAGACATGCAAGAGTATTATAAAATTCACTTCCTACCGGTTTCTTCTTTTCTTTTTTCTCAACTTCCTGTTTTGCCGACTGTGCACTTTTTTCTGCTTTATCGTCGCTGTAAACGCCCATTCCCATGGAACTTAAGAAGTTAAAGAAAATATTGATTCCGCAGGTTACCGGTCTGTATGGATCAAGTTTGTGAAGATAATCTGTCATTTTTCCGGTAAGCTCGATTCCTTTTTTCTGTGCGGTCTCTGCTACTTCATTTCCAGTAGAGTACATGATCACAGACGGGTGGTTATAGTCTTTTTCTACCATATCTTTAAGATCCTGCTGCCACCATTCCTGAAGATAATCCACATAATCATATTTTGTCTTGTGGATGTACCAGACATCGACATACTCATCCATTACCAGCATTCCCTGGTGGTCGCAGGCATCCAACAAGTCCTTAGAACATGGATAATGTGAAGAACGGATTGCATTATAACCGTTTTCTTTGAGGATGCGAACTCTTCTCTCCTCAGCCTCCGGATAGGTACATGCCCCAAGTACACCGTTATCATGATGCACGCAGGCTCCACGGAGAATTTCTCTTTTGCCGTTGATCGTAAGACCATTTTCCGGGCTCCATTCAAGAAGTCGGATTCCAAATGTTTCCTCGACAACATCTTCTCCAAATGTCGCACGCAGGGTGTAAAGATTCGGATGATCACAGTCCCAGAGCTTTGCATCCGGAATTTCCATACGAAATACGGACGGTTTTCCTGTATTTTCGATTTTTTCTGTAAGCACAGTATGTTCTTTATCTAAAATTCCAACATTTAACATACCCGGACAGGAAGTTTTAATCTCCACCTCGATCACAGCCGGCATATAACTGACTGTGTGAATTTTAATTCCGTTTACCGGGATATATTTTTTATCTCCTGTCCAGAGGTATACCGGACGGTAGATTCCTGTTCCTGAATACCAGCGGCTGTTTGGCTGATCGGAATTTCGTGCGATCACACGGATTTCATTCTGTGCTTCATATTTCAAAAGCCCTTCAGTATCTACATAAAAATTCGTGTATCCGTACGGTCTGTATGCAGCTTTCTTTCCATTAATATAAACTTCTGCATTATGATAAACACTTTCAAACTCGATGAGAACCTTTTTGCCACTGTACTCTGACGGTACAAAAACATGTTTTGTATATTCATAGTCGCCGCACAGATACCAGCCGGAATTTCCTTCGCTCAAACTTTCTTCTGTTCGCGGCTCACTCCGCATGGCGTCATGCGGAAGAGTCACAGAGTATGGTTCTTCATCTCTGGTAAGACATTTACATGTCCAGTTTTTATTAAAATCTATTTTTTTCATTTCAAATCTTCACCCTTCTTGTCTCTCCTCTTACCAGAGAAAGTTTCTGTTCACCTAGTTCCAGAATTCCGCCATCTGCATTCGGTGTGATTTCCAAAATTTCTCCATCCCAGACCAGACGCACAACTCCATTGCTTCCCACCGGAAGTGTGCAGTCAAGCTCTGTAAAATACTGCATCTGCGGTTTTAATATATAAGTAACACCATCTTTGTTTACAAGATCCAGCCCGGCAAAATATTTTGCCAGGAAATAGATCGGGCTTGCCGCCCATGCATGGCAGAGGCTCTTTCCGAAGTGATCACCATACATATCATACTGTTCTTCCTTCGGTACAGACGGATCATATTCTTCCCAGAATGTAACTGCGCCAAGGTCCAGCATACCTCCCCAGTAGGAGCGGATTTTGTCCAGAACTTCCGTAAGTTTTCCCATCCGGCAAAGTACATCCAGTTCAAAGAAATTGAAATATGGTGTTGTGATCGCCGGAATTTCATCATTTTCTAATACATTTTTAAGGATTTTTTCCTGCTTCTTTTCGTCAGCAACTGAGAATAAAATTGCAAAAATGTTTGCATGTCTTGTCACATTTCGTCTGCCGGACGTGAAGGAATCGATATAAGCACCTTTTTCCTCATCCCAGAAGAATTTTTCGATGACAGCAGTCAGTTTTTCATATTCTGCTCTGTAAACGCTTCCATCTTTACCAATCTGTTCGCTGATTTCCTCCATTGCGCGAAAACAGGCAGCGTAAAGCATCTGCTCTGCACAGAGCGGGCCGTCTTTATCCATATCCGCCCAGTCAATATATACCCAGTCTTTTTCTTTCCCGATCAGGAAACCATGCTCATCGCGTCTGCCATTGCAGAATCCCATAAGAGAAACCATCTTCGGATAAACAAGTTCCAGAAAGTCCCTGTCACCATATCCTTCATTATGATAATCTACACCGAGTAACCACAGCAGTGAATAATCTACAATTGTATTGATATGTTTTGTCATCGGGTCGTTACCGCGGAGTGCCAGAATTGTTCTCTGGTCAATATCCGCATCCGCCATCAGGTAACGGTTTACAAAAAAGCTCTGATAAGCATCACCCGACCAGATCCATTTATCACGTTTTACTCCGTCAATAAAGAAAATGCCGCTGCAAAGCCGGAATGTATGCTCTGCTACAGACCAGATCTGATTTAATCGATCTTCTCCACAATGAAAAGATGCTTTTACCGGAATATCCACATACTGATGGTTTGCCCTGAGGATAACTTCACCCGGCTTGCAGTCAGGAATATATGCAAATCTTACTGCACAGCACGGACACTTGCCTGTCTCCTTGTCCGGCTGCCAGCTATAATAGCAGTGGACCGGATCAATTGCTTCTTCCCTTGACTCTCCACAGCAGATCAGCACCGGCTGGTATCCGTTTTTGAACTCTGCTTCCAGAACCGCATTCAGTTCTGTTTCAAACTCATACAGTGTTCCGCCATTATATTCTGTTACACTGACTGGTTCATATACTTTTTCGCTGTATTCCCAGACTGTCGGATTCTGATTCGGTTCTGTAAAGTATTTGCTTTTGCCGGCCGGCAGTGGTTCTTTATCATAATCTTCTACAATCCATCCCTTATCTGAGCAGATTACTTCTCCCTCCACATAAATACATGGAAAAGCTTCAATGCAGCCTGTGTGAACTCCAACCGCAACTTCTCCCGGACCACAGACAATTTTCTTTCCAAACGAATATTTCTTATCGCCAACCAGTACGTGGCCGATGGCATTTGAATATACGGTAAAAGAAGTTTCTTTTTCCAGCTGATAAGTACGACGGAAAGCCACTCTGTTGCGGAAACCTTCACTTTTCCAGAAAGCCGGCCAGCCAAAGCCTCTCTCCACACGGCTGAAATTCTGTTTCATCCCATGATATAATTCAAAATCTCCCGGATACCATATCCAATAACTTTTGCCCATTCCTGTTTCCTCCAAATCTTCTCTTTTATCTGCTGCCAGTCGCCCGGACTTTTTACTTCTATAATCTCTACTTTAACTATACGGGCAGACTTATTATAAAGTCAAACACAGTTGACGTTAAAAAAACAGCTATTCACGCAAGACTGTTATGGCCGCGTTTTTGTTGGATTTTCGAAATTTCTGTGTTAGACTGATTTTTAAAATAAAACAGATTGCTGATAAAGCGAAAGAAGGGATTTTTATGGCAGAGATTATAGAAGAGTTTTTTACCGGATACTGTAGAAATTTTGACATGACTCAGACAGTCATATGCGAATTTGAACAACTTCCGAACGGCCTTCATCTTCTGGATTCAAGCTGCGAGTACGGAGACTGTAAGTTCAGTAAAGATTGCACACTCATGAAGCAGGCCCTCGATAAGGAAAATGCCTGAACTGCGGCTCATCCTTATGCGGAGCGTTTTTGTGTAATAGGAACATTACGGAGTAATTTCCTATTACACAGAAAACAGCCGGGAGCTTTACTCCCGGCTGTCCTGCTATCTTAATTTTATTCGTCCCATCCACCATATTCCTGAATCGTTGCTTCTACTCTTTTTCTGACTTCGGCTGCGATTTCTGTGGATTTCATATCTTTATACTCTTCATAATGCATTGGCTTCAGGAAATGCACCTGTACAGTCAATGGTTCTGCAGATCCCGTATCAAATGCTTTATAGGTGTCAATCAGTGCCACCGGCACGATCGGACATTTTGCCTTCATTGCTGCCTTAAAACTTCCACCCTTAAATTCCTGCGGATGGTTTCCGTGTTTGCTTCTGGTTCCCTCTGCAAAGATCAGGTAATTACGTCCGTTTTTGACTTCTTTTGTGACATTGAGGATTATCTGCATGGACTGCCGGATATCTTCTCGATCCATAATATATGCCTTCATACAGGCAAATACCTGTCGTAAGAACGGTACGTTTCCCACTTCTTTCTTTGCAACTACAGAAAAAGGTGTCGGGCAGGCTTCCAGAATGGCCAGCACATCATATAATCCCTGATGATTAGGATAAAACATAAAACCATTTTCGTTGGGAATGTTTTCAACTCCATAAGACTTCACGGTAATATTTCCACCCACATTTGCCTTATGGTCGATTTTTTTCAGGAGTGCATATCTCTCGCCTTCTGTATAGCGATCCACATTTGCCGCATATTTATTTAGCATAAACCAGCCCCACGGCACAAACAGGATGTTTCTTAACACCATCATTATAATTCTTTTCATTTACGCGCACCGCCTCTTCAAAGGATTCTATTTCAGTTTTGCCGCAATCTGTTCTTCATATCCCGGATTTTTCTTAATGAATTTATCATAAGCGGTTGTATAATCCTTATAAACCTGCGTATTCATAAACTCTGCATATTTTGTTGCAGCCTGTTTACCTATATCATCAGTGATTTCCGAAGGTGTCATTACATAATATTTGCCATCATCCTTTTTCTGCACCATATAAGTACTGATACACGGATAACTCTGGCCATTCTTAAGTACCAGATCATAAATCACATACATATATGTAATCTTGCCATTCTGGTAAATCTGACCACACTGCGTAATTTCTGTCTTGTCTGCAGCGAAAGCTTTGTAGTAATTTACGGTAGCATCCATTTCCTGCTGCAGATTATCATCAGCTTTGGAAACTCCGTAGCATTTCTTTGCCTTGCTTTCGCTTCCTGACGTATAAGCCTCTACAAGCGTTCTGACCACTTTCTCCGGTGTCTTATGACTGACACCGCATCCTCTTGCCGCAAATACGATCACAATGATCAGCACGATCAGTACAGCCGCAGCTGCCAGAACTTTCTTTGGAAGTCTGGCAATCACTGCTGCTATATCCGACCTTCCTGATGTTCTTCGTGAAGACCGTCCTTTTGCGGTATTTTTATGTCTTGCCTGCTGTCTTTTTTTGGCTGCTGCGGCTTTTGCATGTGCCCCGGAAGCACCGGAGCGTTTTCTTACATTTGTTGCAGCTTTTTCCCTGTCCATGATGATTTACTTTCCCCTTTATTTCTCTGTGCTGTCCTGATTTTCTTTTATGGTAGCATCTTCGGAAATTTCTTCTGTATTTTCGGTATCTTCAGAACTTTCTTTTTCTGCTTTGTCTTCGTCTTTTTCACGTACTTTTGCAAAACTTGCAACAGTCACTCCGTCAGAAAGATTGATCAGTTTTACTCCTGATGTGATTCTTCCGAGGATTGAGATATCCGAACACTGCAGACGGATAATAATACCCTCTGTAGTAATCATCATAATTTCGTTTTCTTCATTTACTGCTTTGGCGCCGATAACATTACCTGTCTTTTCGGTGATCTTGTAGCACTTCACACCCTTACCGCCACGGTTCTGACAGGTAAATTCACTGATGGATGTTCTCTTGCCCATACCGTTTTCGGATACAACGAGCAGATAATATCCCTGTGTGTTAAGCTGCATTGCCACAACTTCATCGCCATCCAGCAGGTTAATACCGCGTACACCCATAGACACACGGCCGGTACTTCTGACATCGTTTTCTTTGAAGCGGATGCACTGACCGTATTTCGTTACCAGAATGATATCTTTCTTGTCATCTGTAGCCTTTACTTCGATCAGTTCATCATCATCGCGAAGTGATATTGCTGCCAGACCGATTTTGCGGACATTGGCATAATCCTGAATCGGAGTTTTCTTTACAAGACCTTTTCTGGTCGCCATCATCAGATAGTGGCCCTCTTCAAACTTGCTGATCGGGATAACTGCAGTGATTCGTTCACCCGGCATAAGCTGGAGCAGGTTGATGATTGCCGTACCTCTGGCTGTTCTTCCGGCTTCCGGAATCTCATATGCTTTCAGTCGATATACACGGCCGGTATTTGTAAAGAACATGACATAATGATGCGTAGTTGTCATCATCAGTTCTTCAATATAGTCATCATCAAGTGTCTGCATGCCCTTGATTCCTCTGCCACCACGGTTCTGGCTGCGGAAGTTATCTACAGTCATTCGCTTGATGTAACCGAGTTTTGTCATTGTGATGACTGTATTTTCTCTCGGAATCATGTCTTCCATAGAAATGTCATATGCGTCAAATCCGATTGCTGTTCTTCTGTCGTCACCGTATTTTTCGGAAATTGCAAGGATTTCTTCACGGATCACGCGAAGAAGTGTGTTTCTGTCTGCCAGAATTGCTTTTAATTTACGGATTTTTTCCATTAATTCTGCATATTCTGCTTCCAGTTTCTCTCTTTCCAAACCGGTAAGAGCACGAAGACGCATGTCTACGATTGCCTGTGCCTGAACATCAGTCAGTTCAAATCTGTCCATCAATTCTTGTTTGGCAACCTGTACACTTCTGGAACCACGGATAATACGAATCACTTCATCAATATTATCCAGTGCTTTCAGCAGACCCTCTAATATATGCGCACGTTCCTGTGCCTTATTCAGATCATATTTGGTACGTCTTGTAACGACATCTTCCTGATGAGCAAGATAGTATTTCAGCATCTCCGGAAGTGTCAGGACTTTCGGCTGAAGACTTCCGTTTACGGCTACCAGGCAAAGCATAATTACGCCAAAAGTATCCTGAAGCTGTGTATGCTTGTACAGCTGATTCAGAACTACATTTGCATTGGCATCTTTGCGGAGATCGATACAGATACGCATACCTTCACGGCTGGAATGGTCGTTAAGGTCGGTAATTCCGTCGATTTTCTTTTCACGTACCAGCTCGGCAATCTTTTCAATCAGGCGGGCTTTATTAACCAGATAAGGAAGTTCTGTGACAATGATACGTGATTTGCCGTTTGGCAGAGTTTCGATATTTGTTACCGCACGAACACGGATCTTGCCACGGCCGGTACGATAAGCTTCTTCGATGCCTCTTGTACCGAGAATCGTCGCACCTGTCGGGAAGTCAGGTCCTTTTACGATCTCAAGGAGCTCTTCGATCGTAGTGTCTCTGTCCTCTTCAATAATGTTGTCAATAATCTTGACAACTGCACCGATAACCTCTCTCAGATTGTGAGGTGGAATATTTGTAGCCATACCAACCGCAATACCGGAAGTTCCGTTTACAAGAAGGTTCGGATAACGGGCCGGAAGTACTACCGGTTCACGCTCAGTCTCATCAAAGTTCGGCTGGAAGTCTACGGTATCTTTATTGATATCCGCAAGCATTTCCATGGAAATCTTGCTCAGACGTGCCTCTGTATATCGCATCGCAGCCGCGCCGTCACCATCCACAGAACCAAAGTTTCCATGACCGTCTACCAGTGGATATCTCGTAGACCAGTCCTGTGCCATATTTACAAGAGCTCCATAGATAGAGCTGTCTCCATGCGGGTGATATTTACCCATGGTATCACCAACGATACGGGCACATTTACGATGCGGCTTATCCGGACCGTTGTTCAGCTCTATCATGGAATACAGTACCCTTCTCTGTACCGGTTTCAGACCATCTCTGACGTCCGGAAGGGCACGGGAGGCAATAACACTCATGGCATAATCTATATAAGATTTTTCCATGGTCTTCTGCAGATCCACCTCATGGATTTTATCAAAAATATTGTCTTCCATTCTTTATTCTCCTAGATATCCAGATTCTCTACAAAGCGGGCATTTTCTTCGATAAACTCTCGTCTCGGCTCAACTTTGTCACCCATCAGTGTGGTAAATGTCAGGTCGATTTCAGATGTTGCGGACTCATCCATAGTCACGCGCAGAAGGATACGTTTCTCCGGGTCCATGGTTGTCTCCCAGAGCTGCTCTGCATCCATCTCTCCAAGTCCTTTGTATCGCTGGATTTTATTATTATTGTCACGTCCGATCTGTTCAAGGATGCTGTTCAGTTCCGCATCATCATATGCATACCAGACTTTTTTATTTTTTTCTACTTTGTACAGTGGCGGCTGTGCCAGATATACATAACCCTGTTTGATCAGTTCCGGCATAAATCTGTACAGGAATGTCAGAAGCAAGGTTGCAATATGTGCACCGTCAACATCGGCATCAGTCATGATAATGATCTTGTGATAACGGAGTTTGCTGATATCAAAATCATCATGTATACCTGTACCAAAAGCAGTGATCATAGCCTTGATCTCTGCATTGCTGTAAATTCTGTCAAGACGGGCTTTTTCTACGTTGAGGATTTTTCCTCGAAGTGGAAGTATAGCCTGTGTCGCACGGTTTCTTGCAGTCTTTGCAGAACCGCCCGCAGAATCTCCCTCTACGATGTAAATCTCACAGTTTTTCGGGTCTTTATCAGAACAGTCTGCAAGTTTGCCCGGCAGTGCCATTCCGTCGAGAGCTGATTTTCTTCTGGTAAGATCTCGTGCCTTACGTGCGGCCTCTCTTGCTCTCTGTGCAAGAACAGATTTCTCTACAGTTGCTTTTGCCACAGTCGGATTCTGCTCAAGGAAAATCTCCAGTTGTCTGCTGACTACAAAGTCAACGGCACCACGCGCTTCACTGTTGCCGAGTTTCTGCTTCGTCTGTCCTTCAAACTGAGGCTCCTCGATCTTGACACTCACGATGGCGGTAAGTCCCTCACGAATATCGTCACCGCTTAAGTTCGGTTCACTGTCTTTGAGCAGTTTATTTTTTCTTGCGTAATCATTAAATGTCTTAGTTAATGCATTACGGAATCCGACAATATGTGTACCGCCTTCCGGTGTATTGATATTGTTTACAAATCCGTAGCTGTTTTCTGTATAAGAATCATTATGCTGCATGGCAACCTCTACTGCCACACCATCCTTTTCTCCCTCACAGTAAATAACTTCAGGATAAAGGGATTCCTTGCTTCTGTTCAGGTAGGTTACAAATTCGCGGATACCGCCCTCGTAGTGGAATGTTTTTTCTTTCTTGGAGTCTTCACGCTCATCCCGGAGAACGATGCGCAGCCCCTTGGTAAGAAATGCCATCTCACGGAGACGCTGTTTCAGAATATCGTAATCATAAACGGTTTCTTCGAAGATTTCTTTATCCGGAAGGAATGTTACAGTCGTTCCGGTCTTGCCTTCCTCACAGTCACCTACAACCTTCAGAGGATACATTGTATGTCCTCTCTCGTAACGCTGTTTGTATTCTTTTCCCTCGTGATAAATGCTGACTTCCAGCCATTCAGACAGTGCATTAACAACTGATGCGCCTACGCCGTGAAGACCACCGGATACCTTGTATCCCCCACCGCCGAATTTACCGCCGGCATGAAGAATCGTAAATACAACTTCTACTGCCGGTATTCCTGCTTTGTGGTTAATACCAACCGGAATACCTCGTCCGTTATCTACTACTGTAATGGAATTATCGGGATTGATCGTTACCTGAATTTCTGTACAAAATCCTGCCAACGCTTCGTCTACCGCATTATCCACGATCTCATATACAAGATGATGCAGGCCCCTGCTGGATGTACTTCCAATGTACATACCCGGTCTTTTACGAACGGCTTCCAGACCTTCCAGAATCTGTATCTGGTCCGCGCCGTATTCTGTATTCTCTCCGCCCATGTGCTTCCTCCTGTCATTCTATATTTATCTGCAGACAGATGTCTCTGTCATTTTAAAAATAGGCATAATAATACTAATTTATTATAGCACAAAATGGCTCTTTTTCCAACCGGGAATCCCTGTTTTAAAGGGATTTATTTTATTTGAATTTAACTGCAAAAGTCAGGTTATAACACAAAACAACTGCTTTTTCCATAATAAAAATAACGAGAGCCCGGTTTACACCAGACTCTCATCAAACATCTTACACTTTATTTCTGTTTTCTCTTTTTGTAAACAATTACTCCACCTGCGATCACGATCACAGATACCAGAAGAACCAGACCCCAGAATGCCGGATTCATCGGGTCACCAGTCTTAACTGGACTTGTTGCACTTCCGCCATGGCTGGATGCATCACTTCCACCGTTAGATATACCAGAACCACCATTGCTTCCGCTAGGTGTTACAGTAGCATCCTTCTTGGTATTGGTAATCTCGATGCTTCCATGATACTGATCAGACTCATTCAGCTTAACACTGTCTTCACCACTTACTACATATGCGAAAGCATCTTTATCGAGCACATTACCATTCTTATCGGTTTCCTTAACTACATAAGTAACAGTATCTTTTATATCTTCTGAGAATGGAACCGTAACAGTTACTTTATCATTCTGCTTCAGTTCAACGGTGCTTACCACCTTACCAGAATCATCAAATACAGTTGCATAGAACTTGTCGTCTACATTCTTCTTCACACCGTCCACTACAACGTTCTTTGTAATCTCGATCTTTCCATTTACAAAGAAGCCTTCCGGAAGAGTTATAAAAATGTTATTTACATAAGCTGCAATATCTGTAGCAACCGTATTGTCATCCACTACAACACTGTTGTCTTTCTTGCCTGCTGCATTCGTAACATTGTACTGGAAGCGGTTTTCTTTATCAATCTCCACTCCAGTATTCAGCTTGATCGCCTTGTTGTTCTCATCAAGCTCGAATACATAATAGGTGCCTCTGAGGGCATTACTGTAGGAAGCTTTGCCTGACTGTGCATTCTGGATATGGATTGTTCTGATGTAGTCATCACCATATGGGATCGTTCCATCCTTATCAAGAAAAAGACCAACCTTGTAAGTTGCATCGTCAGCAGTTATTTCATCCAGTTCAAACGTATCCGGGTTAATACGATAAAGTCTCTTCTCAACTGTAATACCTGCTGTGTTGCTCTTCTCTGCCTTTGGATAAGCCTGTACGTCGTAGATCCATCCTTCCTCTGTGCTTGCAAAAGGAACTGTTAAGAGCATCGGTGTTACCTTAACGGAGCTCTCTGCTGCACCGATCACCAGGTACATGCCCTCTTCCATATCGCTGTAAACAACCTTGCCCTGCTCATCCGAAACAGCCTCGACCGGATTTAATGAAGAAGCGGCTGCAACCTCGGCAAGCTTTTCGTCTGCTTAAATTCGCATACGTCTACTGCGACCTTGATGTCAGGATCCCAGGTACACATTCCGCCATTTATACGGATATAGCTGCTTTCGAAGCCCCGCCGCGGCGAGCTGCTTTCGAAGCCGAAATATCGTGTTGTTAAGACTGCCGTTTTTGTTTTCGACGTCGCTTCTCCCGTACAATGCCTCGATCAGAGCCACTTTGGATATGCCCCCGTCCTGTGAGTGAAGAAGTATCAGCTGAAACAACTGCGTGGTCTTGGATACTTTGTTGCGATCCAGAACCAGTTCTTTGCCATCATATTCCAGAGAAAAGCATCCCAACATTTGAATTTTTAATATTCTTCTTTCCATAATTATTTCTCCCATAATCAGCAATGTTTATGGATGTCATAATCGTTGTAAAACATTTTTTTAAGTATACTGTTATACGTCATTTGCATAATCATAACATTATTTATATGTTATAACCAGTGTATATGCCAAAAAATTTTTTCTTTTCTAAAAAAATAATATTTTGGGGCAGTCCCATCTTATTTCATCAAATAACTATAGATATCTCTTTTTGATACACCACGGTCTTTTGCAACCTGTTTCATCGCATCCTTACGGGAAATACCCTGTTTTTCATAAATCTCCATATGTTCTTCTATTGATATTTCTTCCCATGAAGCAACTGCCTCTTCTTTGAGCTCCTGACGGCTTTTGCCCTCAATTACAAGAACGCATTCACCAAGTGGCTTCTCATTTTCATAATGTGCAATGAGGTCTGCTATTGTTGTACGAAAAGCAGTTTCATGCTTCTTTGTCAGCTCCCGGCAAAGTGTCATCCGACGGTTACCCAGTGTTTCGTACAGGTCTTTCAGTGTACGTACCAGTTTGTGCGGAGCTTCATAAATGATGATTGTCCTTGTCTCATTTACCAGTTCGCTCAGAATCTCCCGACGCTCCTTCTTCTCCATCGGAAGAAATGCCTCGAATGCAAATCGTCGGGTTGGAAGTCCTGATAAAGTAAGTGCCGTAATACAGGCTGCCGGTCCCGGCAGTGATGTCACTTCGATTCCTGCATCATAACACATCGCAGCCAGTTCTTCTCCCGGATCAGAAATTCCCGGAGTGCCCGCATCCGTGATCAGTGCAACATTCATCCCATTCTGCATTTTTTCTATCAGTGTGTATGCCTTTTCTATTTTGTTGTACTCATGATAGCTGGTCATAGGTGTTTTTATTTCGAAGTGGTTCAGAAGCTTGATACTGTTTCTGGTATCTTCTGCTGCGATCAGGTCTGCTTCCTTTAATGTACGGAGCACCCGAAGCGTAATGTCCTCAAGATTTCCGATGGGTGTTGCACAGAGATAAAGTTTGCCTCTCATCCGAAGCAACTCCTTTCTTTTATGTCTTTCTGTAAATTTTATATCATTTCATATATTTCAAGAATTTCTTGTGTATATGTACCTGGTTTCTCATAAACGATCAGCGGTGGTTCTACGGAAATTCTGGAATTACAGCCTTTTCGCGCCTCGATAAGAACCATGTTCGGTTCTTTATTAACATATGGATAAACGAGCTGCATTCTTTTTGGTTCCAATTTGTATTTCATCAGCACCTGAAAAATCTCGGCAAGACGGAATGGACGATGTACCATAAAAAACCTTCCTCTGTCTTTTAATACATTCGCAGCCTGACTCACCACATCTTCCAGCGTACACAGGATTTCATGGCGTGCGATTGCTTTCGCCATATAGGGATTCTGAATTCCATGCTGTCCGATCATATACGGCGGGTTACTGGTCACTACATCAAAAGAAGCTGCTCCAAAAGTCGCAGCAGCCTCTTTAATATCTCCGCATATAATATCAATATCGGATTCCAGACTATTGTATCTCACACTGCGTCTGGCCATATCCGCACATTCCTCCTGAATCTCAAGTCCGGTCAGATGACCTCCTTTACCCTTTGATTTCAGGAGAATCGGAATAATCCCTGTACCGGTACCCATATCAAGTACAGTCTCATTTTTTCTTATGTTTGCAAAACCAGATAAAAGAACCGCATCCATGCCAAAACAGAATTTCTCAGGATTCTGAATCACATAAAAACCATTCTGAAGATCGTCTACCCGTTCATTCGGCTGTACAAGATCACTCTGGGTATTTTTTGCCATGAGATTTGGAATCTCCTTCTTTTTGTTCTGATTCTTTTGTTTCTTTGCCTTCTTTTTCGAAAGCCTTTGCTTTTTTCTTCCGTGGGCGGAATTTCAGTTCATTTACCGCAAATTCCTGAATTTCCTTTTCGTCGTTCACCTCAACGATAACTTTTACCCGCTGACGGAGAACGTTAACACTGTGTACGGTTCCCTGCAGTCCGTCCGGAAGTGTGACTATGTCGCCTGTTCCCGGAAGATTTTTATTGAGTTCCTCGTATGTTTCCTGCTCGTTCTTAAGACAGCACATCAGTCTGCCACAGACACCGGAAATCTTTGTCTGATTCAGGGAAAGATTCTGCTCTTTCGCCATTTTGATCGATACCGGTGCAAACTCTGACAGGTACGTATGACAGCAGAGACATCTTCCGCAAATACCGATTCCACCGAGAATTTTTGTTTCATCACGTACACCGATCTGACGAAGTTCGATTCGAGTCTTGAAAATAGATGCAAGATCCTTTACCAGCTGGCGGAAATCGATTCTTCCGTCGGCGGTAAAATAAAACAGTACTTTATTATTATCAAAAGTATACTCCGCATCAATCAGTTTCATTTCCAGACCATGTTCACGAATCTTCTTCTGGCAGATTTTGAATGCGTCTTTCTCTTTCAGACGATTCTGTTTTTCTCTTTCTTCGTCTGCTTCTGTCGCAACTCTGAGTACTTCTTTCAGCGGATGTACTACTTCATTCTCTCCTACTTCCTTCGGTCCGAGAACAACTCGTCCGAATTCGATTCCACGCGCGGTCTCAACGATTACATGATCGCCGATCTGCATTTTATAGTTTTTCGGGTCAAAATAATAAATCTTGCCCACGTTTCTAAATCTGATACCAACAATTTTTGTCATTCTATCTCTCCCTGATCGTCAGGAACAGTAATTCAAGTGCAAGCTCGAAGTTAACATTTGCACGAAGACGGACTTTTGTCTTTTCGAGTGCCTCCAGAATCTTTTCCAGATTTTCATAGGAGCGCTGGCTCGCCTGTTCCTTTATATAATTAATTTCCTGTTTAAATACAAGGTTGTCAACTTCCTGAGTAGCCTTAAACATCAGAACATCTCTGAACCAAAACTGGAAAATATCCAGATAATCTCCTATATTCTGCTTTTCGCCCGAAAGAGAATTAATCTCGTCCGCAAGCTCATATACTTCCATTGTATTAACATATTTCAGTATCTTTAAGGCATTTTCTGTCATGGCAGAAAACTCCTCTGACGTAGCCGCATCTTTGGCTCTGCCGATACTTCCCTGTGCAAAAGATGCATCGATCTCTGCCTGATAATCCGGCACATGCAGTCTCTCCATCAGGTATTTCTTAACAAGGCTGTCATCGACTACTTTCAG
Organism: Blautia sp. Marseille-P3087; assembly: GCF_900120195.1. Classification (GTDB taxonomy): domain Bacteria; phylum Bacillota; class Clostridia; order Lachnospirales; family Lachnospiraceae; genus Blautia_A. Next base: position 2,197,733 of record NZ_LT635539.1, on the reverse strand, counting down.
GTCAAGACGTATACATCTTGACTGAATCGTAGGCAGAAGTGCATCTATATTGCTGGTCAGCAGTATGATCACTGCATATTCCGGCGGTTCTTCGATTGTTTTTAACAGAGCATTCTGAGCCTGTACCGTCATCATTTCCGCATCCGGTATAATATAAATCTTATGCGGACTGCAATACGGCTTCACTGCAACATCGTGAATCACCTGCTCGCGGATCTCATCAATGGAAATGGTGCCCGATTTCTCATGGTTGACCATTATAATATCCGGATGATTCTTGCCCAGTGCCTTCTTACAGGAATCACACTTCTGACATGGCTCGGTTCCGCCTGCTTCACACTGCAGCGTCATTGCGTACGTCGTTGCAATAAGCTTCTTGCCGGATCCCGGTCTGCCCGTAAAAATGTATGAATGGGATATCTTTTCTGTTTTAATTGCATTTTGTAAATGTTTTACAATATCCTTATGCCCTATAATGTTATTGAAACTGACCATTCAGAATCACCTCTCTTGTCTGTAGTTTCTGTATACGAATCTTTGTTCGTTATACTGTCATTATATCATACTTTAATAGTCAATCAAAACTATTTTTGTTTATGACATGGAATTTATAAAATCAGTAATATTTCTGACACATACATCAAGATCATCATTTTCGAATCTTCGGCTTATCCCGGCCTCCTGAATCTTTTCTTCGGAAAAATCTTCCTGATCTGCAAGAAATCTGCGGCACAGTTCCTCATATTTCGGTGTTTCCTGCTCTTTTTCCCTCTTGATAGCCCTGATCAGTCTTTCACCGTCTTCCACTTCGATATAAACAGGAATTACATTTGACTCCCCGTAATAATTTCGCATTTTCTGATAGGATTCCAGTGTGCCGATTCCCAGATAATGTCCCTTCTTAAGATCTATCTGTCCATCATCTGCCGTGAAATAAGTCCACACACCGTATACTGTATTATAAGCTCTTGCTTCGATGACTTTTCCTTCTGCCTTAAATTTCTGAAGTTTCTTTTCGTCTGTAAAATAATATTGTTTGCCGTTTTCTTCTCCGTCTCTTACCGGTCTGGTCGTGTAGAGAATCAGCTTCTTGAGATTCAGTCCTTTATTTCCTGCAAGTCTGGAATAGATTTTGTCTTTTCCGGACGCACTTTTTCCCATGATATAAAAAATCTTACCCATTAGTTTCTTCGTATTGCTCCTTTGTTGTCTGTTTTACCACACGGATGGACTGGTTCGTATAGTCTTCAAGCCCCTGCAGATACAGGCCTTCTTCCGTATATATTTTTATATTACGGATAAACTTTCCCGTAATCTGCTCTCCCGGAGTAAGAAGTGGTATTCCCGGCGGATACAGATAAGCAAACTCTGCCGATATCCTGCCGATACATTCTTCCAGAATACAGCTTTCGCTCTCCGTTTCCATTGCCTCAGAAACAGAAAGTACCTGATTCAGGACACAGTACATGGACTTTGCATCCATTTTACGTTCTTCCATTCCTGTCAGATCAAGCTTTTTCACTTTTTGCTCTTCTTCCCGGTCTATCTCCTTGATTGCCTGACAAAGACGTTCAAATCCTTCTTCTCTGTCTCCGACTGCTGCAAGTGCGAGAGCATACGTTTCAGTTTCCATCTCCATCTGTATATGGTATCTCTCCAGAAGGATATCATACAACTGCGCTCCTGTCAGTGTAGAATTCACCGTAGAAAAAATCAGTTTCGAACGGTCATAATCAAAAACACCATTTACATCCTTTTCCGGATCTGCCAGACAGATATATCTGCACTGCGAAAGCCTCTTTCGTGCCTGTTCCAGCATTTTTGTAAATTCACGGAACATTTCATGACCTTTTGCTGCCATCGTATCCATACATGCATCGATACTTGCCATAAGAATATAAGACGGGCTGCTCGTCTGATAGATTCCCATAAATCTCCGAATAAGTCTTCCATCCACTCTGCCACTGCAGTTATGAAGAATTGCAGTCTGCGTCATAGCCGGAAGCGTTTTGTGAAAGCTCTGGATTACAAGGTCTGCTCCAAGTTCCACTGCTGAAGTCGGAAAATAATTCGAGAACTGAAAATGTGCTCCATGTGCCTCGTCAACGATCAGCGGGATTTCATATTTGTGCGCAATCTCAGCAATTGCCTTAACATCAGAAACCACTCCGTCATAAGTCGGTGAAGTAATCAATACTGCTTTGATCTCTGGATTCTCTGCAAGGCATCTTTCCACTTTGTCCGGAAAAATCCCACCGTTTATCCACCACTTCATATCCATTTGTGGATAAATGTAAGTTGGTTTTAACTCTCTCAGATACATGGCATGATAGACTGCTTTATGACAGTTTCTCGCCACGAGTATCTGTCCCTTTCGTGGAACTGCTGCAGAAACAGCCGCAAGCAAAGCTGCCGTACTTCCGTTCACACTGTAATAACTTTCTTTTGTTCCATAAAGCTTTGAGACATTTTTCTGCGCCTCAAGAAGAATGTCTTCCGGATGATGAAGATTATCAAAACCTTCTATTTCGGTAATGTCTCTCTCGAAAGGGAAATCACCTCTTACTGAATCCGGATTGCGCTTATGTCCCGGCATATGAAACGGATAATAATCCGACTGACCGTAGCTTTCGAGTTTTTTATATAATTTTTCCATATGATTTATACCTTGAAGCGATAACCGACACCCCATATAGTTTCTATATATTGCGGCTTCGCCGTATTGAATTCGATTTTTTCACGGATCTTCTTGATATGAACCGTGACAGTTGCAATATCCCCTACGGATTCCATGTCCCAGATCTGACGGAACAACTCCGCTTTTGTAAATACACGGTTTGGATTCTCAGCAAGAAATGTCAGAAGATCAAATTCCTTCGTTGTAAAAGTCTTTTCTTCTCCGTTTACCCAGATTCGTCTCGCCGTCTTGTCAATCTTGATTCCGCGGATTTCAATAATGTCGTTCTTTACTGCCACGGAGCCAACCAGTCTGTTATATCTCTCCATATGTGCCTTTACACGTGCAACCAGTTCACTCGGACTGAACGGTTTCGTCATGTAGTCATCTGCACCAAGCCCCAGACCACGGATTTTATCAATGTCGTCTTTCTTTGCTGAGACCATGATGATCGGAATATTTTTTTCCTGGCGTACCTGACGGCAGATATCAAATCCATCTACCTCCGGAAGCATCAGATCAAGAATAATCAAATCATATTCTTCTTTTAGTGCTTTTTCAAGGCCCACATCTCCTCTGTTTGCTATTTCTACTTCAAATCCTGACAGTTCCAGATAATCCTTCTCCAGATCTGCAATTGCTTCTTCATCTTCAATGATCAGAATTTTGCTCATTTCATAGGTACCTCCTGGTATTTTCTTAAAACAAAGTACATGATCGTTCCGATTCCCTCACGGCTGGTTGCCCATACCTTGCCGCCATGGTCTTCAAGGATCTTACGAACGATGGAAAGACCGATTCCGCTTCCTCCTTTGGAAGAATTTCGCGAAACATCGGTTCTGTAAAAGCGGTCAAAAATATAGGTCAGGTCCTTGGATGCAATGCCTTTACCATTATCTTCTATTTCAACCTGTATAAAATCTCCTACATCTTTCACACGGATCTGTATCACACCTTTTGGTTTATCCATATACTTGATTGCATTGCTGATGATGTTATGGATCACACGCCGTATCTGCTCTCCGTCTGCAATGACAAGAACATCCTTTTCGACGTAATTTGCATAATAAAGCTGAATGCCTCTCGTCTCCAGTTCCAGCCCCACTTCCTCCGCACAGTCTGAAAAATAATCATCCACATTTAATTTGCTGAATGTATATGGGATGCGGTTGGTATCGATCTTTGAGTAAAAAGTAAGCTCATTGATCAGATGATCCATCTCGTTTGTTTTGTTGTAAATAGTGCGAACGTAGCGGTCCATCTTCTCCGGCGTATCCGCAACCCCGTCCATGATTCCCTCTACATACCCCTTTACGGCCGTGATCGGGGTCTTCAGGTCATGGGAAATATTACTGATGAGTTCTTTATTTTCTTTATCGAGAAGTACTTTTTCTTCTGCTGATTCTTTCAGCCGTCGCCTCATCTCTTCAAAGTCCCGGCACAATTCTGCAAACTCATCTGTCCCGTCTACTTCCAGCACAAAGTCCAGATTGCCTTCTTTTATATTTTGCGTTGCTTTTCGTAATTTAACCAGCGGAGCTGCCACACTTCTGTATATCCAGAGACCGATGGAAACACTTGTAAAAATCAATATCACAAGCGCGGTAAAAAAAAGATCCTTCGTCATGATCTGTATACTGGTCTGACTGCTTCCGGTATCCGCAATCGTAATATCATATGCACTTTCCTGCACCGTATCACTGCCCGATGAATTGCGGTGCTGTGCCTCACTGATTCCAAACAGCGTAGCCGCCAGCAAAAGCATCGGCATCAATATGATCATCATAAAGCCTACAATGATTCTGTTTTTTAATTTCATGGTATCTATTCACCTCTTGATAAAATCAGCGGACGCGCCACCGGTGTCTCCTCGATATGCAATAAAAAATGAACGCATATTACGAACCATTTGTTCGATATATGCGTTCATTATATCATATCACTATATTCTTATCTCTAAATTTTCTATTAAATCAGTAAAAAGAGTTTATTCTTTATCCCTGTTCTGTTTCTTAGAGATATTTTTTGAGGTCTTCTACTTTGTCCAGTTTTTCCCATGGAAGATCTACATCTGTACGTCCGAAGTGACCATAAGCTGCAGTCTGTTTGTAAATCGGTCTTCTCAGGTCAAGCATACGAATGATTCCAGCCGGACGAAGATCAAAGTTTTCACGGATAATCTCAACAAGTTTTCCATCAGAAACTTTACCTGTTCCAAATGTATTTACATTGATGGAAGTCGGTCTTGCAACTCCGATTGCGTAAGAAAGCTGAATTTCGCATTTATCAGCCAGTCCTGCTGCTACAATATTTTTTGCAACATAACGAGCTGCATATGCGGCGGAACGGTCAACCTTTGTGCAGTCCTTACCAGAGAAAGCACCGCCACCGTGACGTCCTGCTCCACCATAAGTATCAACGATGATCTTACGTCCTGTCAGTCCACTGTCACCGTGAGGTCCACCGATTACAAAACGTCCTGTCGGATTGATAAAGTATTTTGTATCATCATCTACCATGTCTGCCGGAATGATTGCATCAAAAACATATTTCTTAATATCTTCATGAATCTGTTCCTGTGTAACTTCCGGATCATGCTGTGTAGAGCATACAACTGCATCTATACGGATCGGTTTGCCCTCTTCGCTGTATTCTACAGTCACCTGAGTCTTTCCGTCTGGTCTTAAGTATGGCAGAGTTCCGTCTTTACGAACTTTTGTCAGCTGACGTGCAAGTTTATGTGCCATGTTGATTGCATATGGCATATACTCCTCTGTCTCATTAGAAGCATATCCGAACATCATACCCTGATCTCCGGCACCGATTGCATCAATCTCATCTTCACCCATTTTAGCTTCCAGAGCTTTGTCTACACCCATTGCGATATCTGCAGACTGCTCATCAATTGCAGTGATAACTGCACATGTGTCTGCATCAAAGCCATATTTGCCACGGGTATAACCGATTTCTCTTACAGTATCTCTTACGATTTTCTGGATATCAACGTAAGCACTTGTAGTAATCTCACCCATTACAAGTACAAGACCGGTTGTAGTTGATGTCTCGCATGCAACACGTCCCATCGGATCTTCTTTCATAATTGCATCAAGAATAGCATCTGAAATAGCATCGCACATTTTGTCCGGATGGCCTTCTGTTACTGATTCAGAAGTAAATAAAATTTTCTCTTTTTCCATTGTTAAACCTCTTTCTGTAAATAATCAGTAAATTTATGTTCTACGAATTACTCCATTGCTTCGCAATTCTCGTAATTCTGCAATCATTCGGAATCCGCAGATTTTTTTCAAAAATCGCTACTTCCTCATGATTGGGCGGCTTCCAAATTCAAATGCCTATACGTGCAAGCACGAACGGCATTATGACTTTTTCAGCCTGTATAACAAAAATAAAGACAGCCCCAACAATAGGACTGTCTTGAATTCAATTTCAATCCTCTTATTGTTCGATGACTCGCTCAGGTTGGCACCTTCCTCATAAAAAGGGGTTGCCGTGGCTTCTCAGATCCTTTGTATCTCCACCACTCTGAATAAAAGGCCGCTTTATGAAGTTATTGCAGAACTTACAATATACTTATTTTATATAAATGTCAAGTAGTAACTCTGCTAAATTTTTGACAATTTTTATCATCCAACACGAAGACGGAATTTCTGGATTTCTTTCTCGCTGGAAACCTTCTCGATCTCAGCACCGAGGCTTCTCAGTTTCTCCTCAAAATTCTCATATCCTCTCTGGATATATACAATATCATCTACAACCGTAATACCGTCTGCTGCAAGACCGGCAATAACAAGCGCTGCTCCGGCCCGAAGATCCGGTGCACTGACTCTTGCTCCTGTTAGTTTCTTTACGCCGTCAATGATTGCGGAATTGCCTTCAACCTTGATGTTGGCTCCCATTCTGGAAAGCTCGTCCGCGTATTTGAAACGGTTTTCGAAAATACTCTCTGTAACAATACTTGTACCTTCGGCCAGTGTAAGTGTCACAGCGATCTGTGGCTGCATATCAGTAGGATATCCCGGATAAGGAAGAGTCTTTACATGTGTGCGGTGAAGTCTCTTGCCTGCACGAACACGTACTGCATCATCAAATTCCTCAACCTCACATCCGATTTCTTCAAGCTTTGCTGTAGTTGCTTCCAGATGTTTCGGGATAACATTCTTAACGGTTACATCACCGCCTGTTGCAGCGGCTGCAAACATAAAGGTTCCTGCTTCGATCTGATCCGGAATAATAGAATATTCGGTACGGTGAAGCTTCTCAACACCTTTGATGCGGATTACATCAGTACCTGCCCCCTTAATATTGGCGCCCATACTGTTCAGGAAGTTTGCGACATCTACGACATGCGGCTCACGTGCTGCATTCTCAATAATCGTACGTCCGGATGCCATTGCCGCTGCCATCATGATATTGATCGTAGCTCCAACGGACACAACATCAAGGAAAATATGACTTCCATGAAGGTTTTCGGTCTCTGCAACGATTGCTCCATGAAGAATCTTTACTGATGCACCGAGTGCACGGAATCCCTTAAGATGCTGATCGATAGGACGGCTTCCAATGTTACATCCGCCCGGAAGCGGTACTTCCGCATGTTTGTATTTACCAAGTAATGCACCTAACAGATAATAAGATGCACGGATTTTTTTAATATATTCATAATCAACACTGATATCTGCAATTGTAGATCCATTGATTTTGACTGTAGATCTGTCGATTCTGTCAACCTGAGCCCCTATCCCGGCAATTGCTTCTAACAAAACATTTATGTCTCTTACGTCCGGCAGATTTTCGATAAGGATCGTTTCATCCGTCATAATGGCTGCAGAAAGAATTGCAAGTGCAGCATTTTTGGCGCCACCTATTTCAACTTCGCCCACTAATGGATTGCCGCCTTTGATTACATACTGTTCCATAAAACACCTCTATAATTATTTTCACTCCGTAAGCCGAAGCGAATGCCAGAAATAAATTTCTATCTCACTTTCAGTCACTTGTCCCAAAAGCTCAATTTCGTATTATAGCACATATTTGCCATTTGTAAATAAAAATTTCTTCTGTACAGTTCTGCTCCCCTGCTTGTACAATAGTTACTTTGCTTTCTCTTTTAGTGTTTCCAAAAGAAGCTCCAGACTTGCTTCCAGATCTTTCCCCTCCTGATCTACCACAATATCTGCATATTTTTCATACAGCGGAGTTCTTTCTTCATACAGACTCTCAAGAGTCTGCCCTTCTCGCAGCAAAACGCCGCGCCCCTTCAGATTTCCAAGGCGCTTTGCCAGAGAATTCAAAGATAATTTCAAATAAACAACTGTTCCAACAGACTTCAGATGCTTCATAGCTTCTTCACAGTAGACGACACTTCCACCTGTTGCAATTACAGTATTTTCTGCTTCTATGGAAGCATTTACACGGTTCTCTACATTTTGAAATCCCTCATATCCTTCTTCTTCGATAATCTGCCACAGGCGTCGATTCTCCTGTTTCTGAATGAGAAGATCTGAATCGAGGAACTGATACCCCAACACCTTTGCCAGCACAACACCGATCGTACTTTTTCCAACTCCCGGCATTCCAATCAATGTTATATTATTCATAAAGTGTTTTCTCCCGTTTTATAAATTGCTTAACTTATATTTTATCATAAACACTGTAATTCTGCAATCCCTTTTAAAATCAGGCTTTGCGGCCTTTTGGGGATGCTTTTTGCGACGTTTTTTTCTTCTTTTTGACGCTGTATCCAAACGTTCCCAACTGCTTTCCAGTCCCCATATATTCCCCATGGGAATAAACAAGTGGTTTTGCAAGATTCAGATCAAAACGATTATTTTCGTCCATATAGTGTTCGTCTGCATGAACAGCTACTACATCTGCCAGAAACATATGATGGGAACCAAGCTCTTTGATTTCTTTTACCCTGCACTCGATGGATACAGGTGACTCCTGAATCATCGGTGCACTTACAATATCAGCTTTTTCGCGGGTCAGTCCTGTCTCTTTGAATTTGTCTACATCTCTTCCTGAACGGACACCACAGAAATCTGTTGCTTTAGCAAGTTTCTCAGTCGTAAGATTAATGACAAACTCTCCGGTCTCTTTTATCATGTGATAAGAATGACGCTCCGGTCTTACTGAAATATAAACCATCGGAGGATTGGTACATATGGTTCCTGTCCATGCAACCGTTATAATATCATCTTCACCTTTGCCGTCTGTAACACTCACCATAACGGCCGGAAGCGGATACAGCATATTACCCGGTTTCCATGTCTGCTTTGTCATTTTTCGCCCTCCGTCTGTTTATACGTAATCGCCGCCGCTCATCTGTGCGGCTTCCATCAGTGGCGGGATCAGCTGTTTCTTACGTGATACCACACCTTTCAGATAAATCGTGCCGTTTTCCGGCTGCATTTTAAATGCATTTACCGCCATCTCTTCACTTCCCTCACCATAGAAAAGAAGTTCCGTGGACTGTTCTATAATATTCGTAAGCATAAAGTAAACTCTGGATACTCCGTGTCTGCCACATTCGCTGACCATAAACGGAAGCAGTCTTTCTTTGATTTCTTTAAGTTCATCTGCATCCATGGAACTGATCTGTCCCACACCGAAGCAGACATCTCCCTCTGCGATAAATTTCTTGTAATCCTGATAAAAAATTTCCTCAGGAGATTTATCTTTCAGATTGCTTCCTGCCTTAAACATCTCACGCGCAAATTCTTCGATGGAAATATCTGCGATCAGTGCAAGTGCTCCTGCCGCCATCTTATCCTGCAGTGTGCAGGTTGGAGAACGAAACATCAGGGTATCGGAAATGATTGCTGCGCAGAGAAGTCCCGCGATTTTTGATGGAATCTCAAGCTTCTGTTCGCCATACATCTGGTACATGATCGTGCCGGTACAGCCAACCGGCTGGTTGCGGAAACTGATCGGCTGCATCGTCTGCAGTGTTCCAAGTTTGTGGTGATCGATGATTTCCATAATCTCAGCCTTATCTATATTATCTACAGCCTGGTCTTTTTCATTATGATCTACGAGAACCACTTTTTTCCTGTGCATGTCAAGGAAATTACGACGTGAGATCGTACCTATACATTTTCCTTTTTTGTCAATGACCGGGAATGCACGATGACGGTGTTTGATCATCACATCCTGAATATCATCTGTAAAATCTTCGGTTTTAAATGTTACGAGATTTTCGGTTTTCATAATATATTTCACCGGAATACTCTGGTTAATAAGACGTGAGATCGTAAATGTATCATATGGTGATGAAATGATGATGATATCTTTCTCATGTGCCAGCTTCAGGACTTTTTCTGTCACTTCGATTCCAAGTCCGACGATGATACAGCTAACATTCTGCTCAATTGCCTGCAGATGGTCTTCTTCACGGTTTCCCATGATGATCATGTCATTTTCTTCGACATATTCTTTCATTTTATCCGGGTTGGCAGTTGCTACCATGATCTTTCCCTGAACAAAATAACCGTGTCCGTTACCTTCGACCACCTTTCCTCCGATAGTCTCGGCAATTCTCTGATACTGCGTCCGCGCACGGGAAAGAAGATAACTGTCGGTCGTATCCATGTAAGTTTTGGCAATATCACCGATTGTGATCAGACCTTCCAGAGTACCGTCTTTTTCTCTGATTGGGAGCGAAACGATGCTGTTTTCCTGCATCAGATCCCATGCATTTTTCAGTGACATGCTCTTGTTTGCCTCAGGACTTAAACGAATATCCATATCCTTTACCTGTGTACCGATATTGCTTAAATATCCCGGCGGCTGCACACCAAAACGGTTCAGTACGTATTCTGTTTCTTCATTGATCTGTCCTGCACGCTTCGCAATATATTTGCTGTCCTGTGTGGTTCTGTTTTTGATATCACAGTAAGCTATTGCTGAGCAGATAGAATCTGTGTCCGGATTCTTATGTCCGATAACAAAAATTTTTTCCTGTTTTTTCATAAAAATAAAAACCTCTGAATATATGTTTCTTAATCTAATTTAATATTTGCAAAAAGAGAGCCAAGTGACGTTGTTGCCTGCTGTCCGGCATCCGGTACTTCATATACCTCTTCTTCGATTTCCTTTGCCATCATGTCAGATGCTTCTTTGATGCTGAGACTTAACTTGCCATCTTTGATTGCAGTTACTTTAACTTTTACTTTGTCGCCGACTGCCAGCACTTCGGATGGTTTTTTGATTCGTTTTTCACAAATCTGGGAAATATGAACCAGTCCGGAAAGTCCGTTTCCAAGGTCAACAAAAGCACCGTACGGCTGAAGACTTTCTACAGTTCCTTCTGTTACCAGTCCAATCTCAAGGTTTGAAACTTTATTTTTTCTTTCTTCTTCCGCTTTTGCTCTGAGAATTTCTTTTGCGGAAAGAATCAGTTTCTTGCTGTCCTTATCTACATCAATGACCTGAACCTGAATCGGTTTGTTCAGATATTCTTCAGTATCTTCTACATATCCAAGTGCAAGCTTTGATGCCGGAATAAAACCACGTACACCTTCTACATATGCGATTACACCAGCATTTGTAATTCCCTTAACTACTACATCAATAACTTCTCCGGATGTCTTTAATTCTTCCAGTTTGTCCCATGCAAGAATGTCAGAAGCTTCCACTCTGGAAAGAAGGATATTTCCATGACCGTCATCTTTGCGTACGACTGTTGCAGATACCTCATCTCCTTCATGTACTTCTTCTTTGATATTAAATCCCGGCTCTCTGCTGTAATCTTCTACCGGAATCACACCTTCTGCATAATATTTCAGATCAAGGATTACTTCTTTTTCATCTACACTGATTACCGTTCCTGTAAGAATATCGCCTTCTTCTATTTTTTTCATAGATTCTTCCAGTTCTTTTTCGTAATCTTTCATTGATTCAGCCATGATATTTCGTTCTCCTTTACTTTTTTTTTATTATATTATAACACCAAAAATAAAAAAAGCCCCAAAATAGGGCTTTATAAACGAGGAGTGCCCCGGCAGTGGTTTACCGGGGCGATTATTATGAAAAAATTTATGTGTAATGAAGAACATTACAACGTCTGTTTTGTGTAGCTCTTTCGAACTGCACTTATCATATCAATTAATTATGAACACATTATGAACAAGCAATGAATCTTTCGTGTATTTGCACAAATTTCAATATTTATCTCGTATTTTTTTATAAAATTACTACATATTCTTTTTTCACATGGATTTTTTCATTTGTTTATTTTATATAATTTTCTCTATTACTTAGTTCAACAAACTTTTTGCGATGTCGATGAGTTTTCCGATAATGCCCTTGACATCATCTTTCGTAATTCCAAGACTTTCGAGTTTATCATACACCTTTGTGATCTGGGATCTCAGCTCTGTTTCATCAAGGTTCATATTTTTGAATTTGTTGTATAACTGAACCAGAGTGGATTTCTCAGAATCGGTAAGTGATACACCAAGTCCGCTTGCTGCCACATCAATAGCACTGCTGATTTCCTCATCGGATACATCAACCTGTCCGATTGCATCTTGTGCTGCAACAATAATGTCTACTACTTTATCCGGATCAGAAAGAAGATCATCAATTCCGCTGTCCTCCAGAACTGCTACTGCCTGATCTACTGCATCAGATGTTGTATCTGCATAAACCATTGCCGGTGTCATGCAGGTAAGAACTCCTGCAAGAATAATTGCGCTTAATTTGTTTATTTTCATTTTAATTACCTCCTGAATCAACTGCCTTTTTGGGTACGCTCTGCATTATAGCACACTTTTTATCATCTCTGTAAAATTCTTTTTCATTTTTACGCCACTTTTTGCCATACTCATTCATAAAAGCTTCGACAATCGTTCACCATTTTTTCATAACTTAAACACGATTCCATCATATTTTCCGGATATACTAAGACCATAAAAATAATACAGCCAACATTATTTTTATAAATTTTCTTTTTCATATGTTGATTACCAAAAGGTAATTAACTCTCCTTCCTTTTAAATTAAATAAAATAACTATAAAGGGCATCCGACCAATAACCGGATGCCTTTTATAGTTGATTTTATTTGCTTATTAATTATTTTTTATTTCATATCGTGGAAAATATCGGACAGTTTTGCGAACTGCTCCAGTGTCAGTGCCTCTCCTCGAATATTTAACGGAAGTCCGCACTCTGTAATTGCTGATTCTACCTGCTCTTTTGTATAATTCAGCTCCTGAGAATTCTTAAGACCATTTGCAAGTGTCTTTCTTCTCTGGTTAAAAGAAGCACGGATAATACGGAACATCAGCTTTTCATCCTTTGCCGTAACCGGCGGATTCTGATGACGTGTCAGCCTGATCACCGCACTCCCAACCTTCGGTCTCGGCATAAAACAGTTCGGTGGCACATTTGCCACGATTTCCGGCTTCGCATAATACTGGACTGCCAGTGATAAAGCACCGTAATCTTTGGAACCCGGTCCTGTCTGCATACGGTCTGCAACTTCTTTCTGTACCATGACCGTTATCGAATCTACCGGAACATGACTTTCAAACAATCCCATAATGATCGGTGTCGTAATATAATATGGCAGGTTTGCCACGACTTTGATCGGACGTCCCTGATTTTTTTCATCTGCGATCTTACGGATGTCCGTCTTTAAAATATCTCCGTGGATCACATTGACATTATCCCACTCTTTCAAAGTATCTTTCAAAATAGGAATCAGTGCATCATCTATTTCTACTGCCGTCACTTCCCTTGCAGAATCCGCAAGATACTGGGTCATCGTTCCGATTCCAGGTCCGATTTCCAGTACAAAATCATCTTTTGTGATTTCAGAAGCCTGTATGATCCTGTCCAGAACATGTGTATCGATCAAAAAATTCTGACCAAACCTTTTCTGGAACACAAATCCATACTTTTGAAGAACTTCAATGGTATATTTTGGATTTCCGAGATAAGGTCTGGTCATAATTTCCTCCTGATGCATGTTTTTTTAATTAAAATCTTTTTCGTAAAGTACTTTATATCCGTCCTGATTTACTTTTTTCTTGGATATAAGTTTACGGATACCGCCTTTGGATTTCATGATTGCATTGTCAATCATATCTTTGACAGCACCGATATTCATCGGCTGGTCCTCTTTCTGACTTGTACTGATAAGGTTGTACAGTGCAAGCATGCCCATCTGATCGATCGTATATCCATTTTCTCTTGTGTACACTTTTGCAAAGTTTACAAGTTCATCATTGGTGAATACCGGAATATTGATCATAGATGTAAACTTCGATGTAAATTTCGGGAATCTCGCAATCAGCTTGCGCATACCGATTTTTTCATCTTCAATGATTACGATCAGTCCGTCTGTGCGGAATTCCATTGCTTTATTTAACTGCTCGACTGTTTCTTTTGTGAGCTGATTCGCATTTTCGATAACAAGGAAACCACCGGACATCTTCTTCACGATTTCTGCAATATTCTTGCCATTGATCTGATCAGCAAACACATAGGCAACCTTGGATGCTTCCAGATTGAGTTCTTTACAGATTGCAGGAATCAGTCCGGAAATCAGGCGTGTTTTTCCTGTTTCACGAGCACCCATGACGATCACGTTACCGGTTTTTGAGGTCTTGTCTGATGCATTGATCTGTACATCATACAGTGCTTCGACAATCTGTTCTCTCAGTCCCGGAACTTTTGCAAAATAAGTAAACAGTTTTTCTTCATCCTCAGTCAGTTTTTTCTCCCGCGGAATAATGTCATCTGCGTTATTGTCCGGCTGCATGGAATCAATGAAATGTTCCAGTTCTTCTTCCTGTGTCAGAGGTTTCGCTGATTTTTCCTTTTTGGAATGTTTTACTTCTTTCACCGGAATTTCAACTGTTTCTGCAAGATCATCCTCATCTGTATTTCTTCCGACAGGACCGTTCAGAAACTCATCTTCTGCACTCTGAAGGTCTTCTTCTGTCATAAAGTCATCCGGATCTTCTTCCGGTTCCAGTGCTTTAACCGGTTTTTTGGGCTGAATCGGATCTTTTGGAATCTCAATTCCCTGTTCGCTTGCAGCCGCAAGAATTGTATCTTCAAGATTAAAATCAAATTCTTCATCAGAATCTTCTTTATCCATTCCCGGAAGACAGATATTCGGTGCCTGTGGGATTTCTGTTTCGAGATGAGCATCCACATTGAAATTCTTCATGGATTCCGGAATTTCAAGCTCCGGCATCTTAAATTCAGTCTCATTTTCCGGTGCAGCCGCTTTCGCTTCTTCGGCTTTGTCCTCAGTCACCGAGGCCTTCTCCTCTTTTAGAACTTCCTGTGCTTCTTCCTCCGAATCATTCTTGATTTCTTCTTCTGTAAATTCTTCGATTCGTTCTTCTATATCACTGAATACAGACTGTCCTGGATTTTTCGGTGCATGAATCACCGCATCTTCTGGTTCAAGCTCCGGAACATTAGTCGGCTCTTCCTCCGAAGAAATGTCTTTGATCATTTCTTCCTGCACTTCTTCTGCCGGTGTCTCAGATTCTTCCTCGGTCAGCTCTTCGCTTTCCTCTTTTCGCTTGCCGCTGAAAATATCACGGATGCCTTTGGAGATTTTTTCCTGAAGACTTTCTGCTCCGTTTACATCACGTTCATCAATGCGAACACTCTCGATTACCGGCCTCTCATCCTCTGCTTTTTCAACTTCAGATACTTTCTGTCCTTCTTTGTCAGTATTTAATTCGGCTGCTTCTTCTACCGTTGTAAGGTTCGGAATAAACTGTTTGTCATATTTTTCCTTTTCTTTTCCGGTCAGCATACCCATACGATTCTTAAGATCCAGTGCTTTCATGACATATTTGCCTTCACTGAACCAGAGAACCATCTCATTACAGAGATCCAGACATTTCTCTGTATCACCATTCTGATAATACAGTTTTGCCAGTTCGTAAGACCATCTTTCTGTAAATTCTTTTTCTTTGTATTCTTCCAGAATCCTGATCTGCTGATCAAGCGGAACCTGCTTTTCTTTGCTTATTTTATAATTCAGAATATACCGGGTACTGTCATTAGGGGCAATTTCCAGAAATTCTTCATAAAATTCCTCTGCTTCCTGAATATCCTTCATCTTGAGGGATACTTCAATCAATCGGTATAAAATGTTTTTGCCAATAGGAGCTCTGTGATAAGCGAGAAGAAAAATCTCCTTACTGTCCTCGTATCTTTTATTTGCTGCGTAAATCTCACCTACAACACATAAAGTACGGACATTCTTCACACGACGCCAGTCAATACTGTCTACAACTTCCATGGCATCCTTGTAATTTTTCTTTTCTACAAGGCGATTTATTTCTTCAAGTTTGATCCGAAATTCCTCTTTATCCAATGTATTCACCAACTTTCCAATAGTTAAAACCAGTGTATCATAAGCATACTTGCTTGTCAAAATACTTTAGCCGCTTACCGGATTATAAACTTCTCCCTTTATGACTCTGAAAACCTTGTTGATATGAAACTGGTTACTGACAAAATCATCCAGGCCGGTACAGGTGATCAGTGTCTGAATATCATGAATACAATCCAGAAGGTACGTCTGCCTGTTGCTGTCCAACTCTGAAAGTACATCATCCAGCAAAAGTATCGGCGTATCTTTAATTTTTTCTTTCACAAGATAGATTTCTGAAAGTTTCAAAGACAGAGCAGCCGTACGCTGCTGTCCCTGGGATCCGTATTTGCGTATATCAATCCCATTTACCACAAAACTCAGATCATCTCGATGCGGTCCTGCGGATGTCATCTTCATTCTGATATCTCGTTCTCTGTTTTTCTTTAAAACATTTTCAAAATCTTCTGCTTCCGTACTCGGCTCATAAACAACTTCCAGATGTTCAATTCCTCCGGTCAGATTATGGTGAATATCCTGTATTACCTGATTCAGATCACGAACAAAATCTTTGCGCTTTTTGATAATCTTTGTGCCATACTGCAGCATCTGCATATCCCAGATATCAAGTGTCTCCTTCAGAGAAGGATTCATATAAAGATCCTTCAGAAGGCGGTTTCTCTGGTTCACTATGTGATTATACCCGGCAAGATCAGTCAGATAGATCTGATCAAGTTGACATAATTCCAAATCCATAAACCTTCTTCTCTCACCTGGACCATTTTTTATAATATTCAGGTCTTCCGGTGAAAAAAACACAAGGTTTACAATACCGAATAATTCTCTGGCTTTTTTGATCGGCAGTCCGTTGATTGCAACGCCTTTTGCCTTATTTTTACGTAGGTGCATATCTATTTTGTAAGAAAGCTCATCTTTCCGGATCATCATCCGAATGTGAGATTCTTCTTCTCCGAACCGGATGATCTCTTTGTCCTTGCTTCCTCTGTGAGATTTTGTCGTCCCACAAAGATACACCGACTCCAGAATATTAGTTTTTCCCTGTGCATTATCTCCGTAAAAAATATTGGTTCCTTTATCGAAGTCAAGCTGCAGATTCTGATAATTCCTGTAATTTTTAAGCTCTAACGATTCGATATACATATTATTTGATTACTTTTATTTCCTGATTTTCATATGTGATCACATCGCCTACATAAACTTTGCGGCCTCTGCGCTCATCCACTTCTCCATTTACCTGAACCAGACCATCCTGAATCGCATATTTGGCTTCCACACCATCTTCCACAACTCCTGCAAGTTTCAAAGCCTGTCCAAGTTTGATAAATTCATCTCTGATTTTGATTTCCAAATCCATTCACCTCTTATTATCCTGACTGATTAACACTTACATTATCTGCTCTGATTCTGGCTGATATTAACCGGAAGAATCAGATATGTGTAGTTTTCTTCATCATCTCTGATAAAGCATGGTGCCTTCGGATTCATCAGATACATATTAATCACTTCATCATCGATAACTTTCAAAGCATCGATGAGGAATTTCGGGTTGAATCCTATCACGATATCTTTACCGGATTTTTCAATATCGATCTCTTCATTCATGGATCCCATCGCAGAATCAATCTTAAGTTCCATACTGCCATCTGTGATTTCGATAACGATCGGCTTTTTGTCACCTTCTCTTACAAGCAGAGTTGCACGATCGATACAGTCAAGAAATTCTTTTTTGTTGACACTGACTTTTGTATCGTAATCACTGGAAAGCATTTGATCGATACGGAAATATTCACCTTCGATCAGCCTAGATACGACCATTGTCTGGTCAAACTCGAATAAAATGTGGTTCTTTGTAAAATAAATGCTTACCTGATCATCGATCTCACCAGACAGGATCTTGCTGATCTCACTGAGTGTCTTTCCAGGAACGACAATCTTACGGTCGGAATATTCTCTCTTAAGAGGCATCTTTCGGATAGAAATACGGTGTCCGTCAAGAGAAATAATTTTCAGACAGTTATCTTTGATTTCGAACAATTCACCAGTCATCAGACGGTTGTTTTCATTCACTGCAATAGAGAAAATAGTCTGGCGAATCATCTCTTTCAAAGTAAACTGAGATAAAGTAAGAGAGTCATCTTTTTCAATAACCGGAAGGTATGCAAAATCCTCACCTGCTTTTCCGGGAATGGTAAATTTTGCTTTTTCGCAGATAATTGTTGCTACATAATTGCTGTCAGTTGTAATGGTTACATCATTATCCGGAAGTCTTCGTATGATTTCATAAAAGATTTTGGCATCAAGGGCAACCATACCTTTTTCTTCGATGTGTCCGTCTACGATTGTTTCAATACCAAGTTCCATGTCATTGGTTGTAAATTTAATCTGGTTTGTGGTTGCATCCATAAGGATACATTCCAGGATAGGCATTGTTGTCTTAGAAGGAACAGCTTTCAAAGATATATTTACGCTTTTTAAAAGATTACTTTTGGAACAGATGATTTTCATGTGTGTGTAACTCCTTTCTGTATCGGAATCGGCCTTATAAATAAAAATATATAAAGAAATCCGCCGTAGCCGCCTTAGGGGGGTGTGAATATGTGAAAAAGTCTTTCAAACCTTGAAAAACGGGGATTTCTTCACTGTATAACTTCGTGTAAAAGTACTTTCAAACTTTGAAAATGTATGTGGAAAAGTCATTTAACCCTGTGGATTAATTTTTTTCTTAAGTGTTTCGATCGAGTTTTTGAGGTTATCATTTACCTTTAATTCATTCTCGATTTTTTCTATCCCGTGCATAACTGTAGTATGGTCGCGGTCACCAAGATTTTTTCCGATTGTTTTGAGTGAAGTGTCGATAATATCACGGCACAGATACATTGAAATCTGGCGTGGCATAACGATTTTGGAGCTTCTCTTGTTTCCGCAGAGGTCAGCGACAGTTACGTGATAGTGCTCTGCAACAACGGAAATGATATAATCCGGTGTTATCACTTTCTGTTCATTAGGAGAAATGATGTCTTTGAGTGCCTGTTCTGCCAGTTCGAGTGTAACTTCTTTCTTTTCGAGCTTGGAACTTGCCATTACTTTATTAAATGCTCCTTCCAGCTCACGAATGTTGGATTTTATATTGGTAGCGATGTATTTGATAACTTCTTCGCTGATATTATAGCCTTCCATTTCTTCTTTTTTGTGAAGAATTGCCATTCGGGTCTCATAATCAGGCAGTGTGATGTCTGCAATCAGACCCCATTCAAATCTGGAACGGAAACGTTCTTCCAGGATTTCCATATCTTTAGGTGGTTTATCAGAGGAAATGATGATCTGCTTTTTCGCACTGTGAAGGCTGTTAAAAGTATGGAAAAATTCTTCCTGTGTAGATTCCTTTCCTATAATAAACTGAATATCATCGACAAGAAGTACATCAATATTTCTGTATTTTTCGCGGAATTTGGACATAGCGGAATTATTTCCGTTACGGATTGTCTCGATCAGCTCATTTGTAAATTCCTCACTGGTAACATACAGAACCTTGCTGTTTTCATCGTGCTCGATAATGTAATGAGCGATGGAATGCATAAGATGGGTCTTGCCGAGTCCGGCGCCTCCATAAATAAAAAGCGGATTGTAGGTGTCTCCCGGAGATTCTGCAACAGCAAGGGCTGCCGCCTGGGCAAATTTATTGTTGTTACCGACGATAAAGGTATCAAAAATATATTTGGGATTCAGATGAGCTTCTTCGCAGCGGCGGTCAATGTCAGATATCGCTGTAGATGCAGATGTATTATCATAAGAAGAAACTTCTTTTTTAGGGGCCTCATCAGGAGATATAAATTTGACTTCACACTCTTCCATTCCGGTTATTTCACAGATCGTAACCTGAAGAAGAAGTTTATACTTTTTATTAAGAAGATTTATTAAAACAACCTGCTCGGATGGTACCAGAATCGTGATCACATGATCCCGGACATCGTAGACTTTCAGCGGTTTTAACCAAGTATTAAAGGCAACGTCGCCCACGTCATAATCTGCTTTGACTGTCTGCAGAATTTTATCCCAGTTTTCAATAACTTTATCCATGTTTCTATCTCCCGGTTTCTTTGAAAGTTTATAATATAGGTCAAAAGACATAAATATCCGTTTATATATTATAATAAATTCTTTTGTTTAGCAATGATTATTTGAGGGTTTGCGTGGGGAAAATTAAAGAAAAAAAGAGAAGTTTTCCACGTTGTCCACATGTGTATAACATGAAAATGGTGGATAAACGCTCATGGGTTTACATAAGTCTGAACGATGTGGAAAAAATCCTATGGGGATTGTGTATAACTGTGTCCACATAAAAAATATTGTAAAATAAAGACTTTTTTTAGGGGTATGTGTAAAATTAAGTCGTCTTTTGGGGATAGATTTAGTGTAAAAAATGAAGTTATCCACAAGTTATCCACAAGATGGTGGATAACTTTACGTTAACCATATCTTTCCACATTGGCATGTGGGTACTTTTGAGAATTGAAAAAAAGCCTGATTTTGTAGAATTTTTTAAGATTTTTGCTTGACGAACAGGGGTGTTATGAATATAATTGAAATGATGTTCTATGAAAATATTATGAATAAGGTATAATAGATAAAGGAGGTGCTTTACCTATGAAAATGACATTTCAGCCAAAGAAAAGATCCAGAGCTAAAGTTCATGGATTCAGAGCTCGTATGAGCACAAAGGGTGGCCGTAAAGTATTAGCTGCCAGAAGATTAAAAGGAAGAAAACAGTTATCAGCCTAAGATATAAGACCGCAGTTATGTGGTCTTTTCTTCTATAATAAAAGAAGGGGGATTCGATGAAATACTCAGAGTCCTTAAAGAAAAACAGAGATTTTCAACAGGTTTACAAGCGTGGAACATCAAAAGCAAATCGGTATCTGGTGATGTACGTGCTGCCAAATCAGCACATGAAGAATCGTCTGGGAATATCAGTAAGCAAAAAAGTAGGAAATAGTGTGGTCCGCCACAGAATCACCAGACTGGTAAGGGAAAGCTATCGTTTAAATGAATCTTTATTTAAAAAGAATCTTGATATTGTCGTGATAGCCAGAAACTCTGCAAATGGTACAAACTATCATGAGATAGAGAAGGCATTTATGGATCTGGCGAGGAAGCATGGAATTGCAGGAGATAATGTAAATGAAGAAACTTCTTATTAAACTGATACGTCTCTATCAGAAATATATATCACCGATGAAGAGAACAAAGTGTCCTTATATTCCCACCTGTTCTCAATATGGTTTGGAAGCAATCGAAAAATATGGTGCATTAAAGGGAGGATTACTGGCAGCTTGGCGAATTTTAAGATGTAATCCTTTTTCTCATGGAGGATATGATCCTGTACCATAAATGTATAGGTGGAGGTGGCTCCATCAGATTATCCAGGAGGAACTAGAAAATTGGAAAGTATGATTTTGGCTACTAAGAGTGGTACCCCGATCATTGGTCAGATCGCAGTAGTGATGGGATGGATCATGAATGCAATCTACAAGGTTCTGGATGCAGTTGGAATTCAGAATATCGGTCTTTGTATTATTATTTTCAGTATACTGATCTACCTTTGTATGACTCCTCTGCAGATCAAACAGCAGAAATTTTCTAAGCTGAGTGCGATCATGCAGCCTGAGATCCAGAAGATACAGAAGAAATATCAGGGTAAAAAAGATCAGGATTCCATGATGAAGATGCAGGAAGAAACACAGGCAGTATACCAGAAATATGGTGTATCTGCGACAGGAAGCTGCGTTCAGCTGGCAATCCAGATGCCGATCCTGTTTGCCCTGTATCAGGTAATCCAGAACATTCCGGCTTATGTTGGAAGTGTTTACAATGTATTTAACGGCGTCTGCACAAAAATCCTTGCAGTAGACGGATTTACAAATATCATTAATAACTTTATCACAGATAACAAGATGACACGAGTAAGACAGGTTACGGAAAATGCAGATTCTATCGTAGATTTCCTGTATGCTCTGTCTCCGTCCCAGTGGGAATCCTTACAGAAGATCAGTCAGTTTTCCGGATTTTCTGATCAGATCAGCAAAACTGCTTCTGAAATTCAGAAGATGCAGACTTTTGGTGTACTGAACATTGCGGATCAGCCACTGAGCTATATTAAAACAGGATCTCTGATCCTTATCATTGCAGCACTTGCAATTCCGCTTTTATCATGGGCAACTCAGATGCTCAACTTAAAACTTATGCCACAGGCAGCAACACAGAACGGAAATGATGGCAACAACGCAATGGCAAGCTCCATGAAGACTATGAACACAGTTATGCCGCTGATGTCAGCATTCTTCTGTTTCACATTCCCGGTAGGTCTTGGTATTTACTGGATTGCCAGTTCAGTAGTAAGAAGTATCCAGCAGCTTCTGATAAACCGTCATCTGGACAAGATGAACATTGATGATCTGGTAAATGAAAATATGAGAAAGATGGAAGCCAAGAGAGCTAAAGAAGGTCTTCCGCCTCAGAAGATTACCAATCAGGCACATCAGAGTGTTAAAAACATCAATAAAATTGACAAGGGCATGAGTGGTACAGATGAAAACAGCCGTGCGAAGAAGGTGGAAGATGCTTACGAAAAGGCTTCACACGCAAAAGCCGGAAGTATCACAGCCAAGGCAAATATGGTAAGAGATTTTGATGCACGTAATAAGAAGAAATAAGTAAGAAACAGGAAAGGAAGGCGGGGTTTTATCATGGGCGAATATATGCAGTTCTCAGCAAAAACCAAAAATGAGGCAATTACCAAAGCATGTATTGAACTGGGTGTATCCAGCGATCAGCTTGATATTCAGGTAGTGAGTGAAGGCAGCTCCGGATTTTTCGGAATCGGAAGCAAACCGGCGATCATCAAAGCTCGCAAAGTAGAAGAAAGTTCTGAAGAAAAAGAAATCGAAAAAATCGTGGATTCTGTTAAAATCGATGCTTTTAAAGAAGAAACTGCGAAAGAAGTACAGAAACCTGCAGTGAAGTCTGTTTCTAAAACACCGGAAATCAAAAAAGAATCCGGTGCAGAAAAGGCAAAAGAAGAAAGACAGCCAAAACCGGCTAAAGAAAAACTGGTCAAAGAAAAAGTTTGCAGAGAGAAACAAGTCAGAGAACAGAAGGAAAGACCTGCAAAAGAAAAACCGGTCAGAGCTGCAAAGGCAATAGAGATTATTACAGATCCGGAAGAAATCAAAGATATCGAAGAGAGAGCACTTGTATTCCTGAAAGATGTATTTGGTTCTATGGATCTCGGAGAAGTAACGATCACTTCCAAATACAACACAACAGACGGCTGTCTGGAAGTTGATTTCGAGGGCGAAGACATGGGCATCCTCATCGGTAAGAGAGGACAGACACTGGATTCTCTCCAGTATCTGACAAGCCTTGTAGTAAACAAAGGAAAATCCGATTACATCCGTGTAAAACTGGATACCGAAGATTATAGAAGACGTCGTAAAGAAACTCTCGAAAACCTGGCAAGAGGAATTGCCTACAAAGTCAAAAAGACAAGAAAACCGGTAGTACTTGAGCCGATGAATCCTTATGAAAGAAGAATCATCCACTCTGCACTTCAGGGAAACAAATTTGTTGAGACAGTCAGTGAGGGAGAAGAACCTTACCGTCACGTAGTTGTAAAATTAAAAAGATACTAATATGTGATTTTTAAAAGATGTTATTCTAGGTGAAAGCGTGAATAACACGTGCTTGACGTGTGCTTTTTACCTTGAATAACATCTTTCTTTTTCAGGAGGAAATATGGACGCTACAATTGCAGCAATTTCTACAGCTATGAGTGCTTCGGGTATCGGTATCGTCCGCATCAGCGGAGAAAAAGCAATGGATGTGATTGCGAACATTTACCGTTCCAAAAACGGCAAAAAAGATATCCGTGAAGCAGGAAGCCATACGATACATTATGGTTTTATATATGATGGAGAAGAAGTCGTAGATGAAGTATTAGTTATGATAATGAAAGGACCTCACACATATACAGGTGAGGACACTGTTGAAATAGATTGTCATGGCGGCGTATATGCCATGAAGAGAGTTCTCGAGACGGTACTGAAAAACGGTGCCATCATTGCAGAACCGGGAGAATTTACAAAAAGAGCGTTTTTAAACGGAAGACTGGATCTTTCGCAGGCAGAGGCGGTCATGGATGTCATTCAGGCCAAAAACTCAATGGCACTGAAAAGCTCTGTCGAGCAATTAAAGGGTTCTGTGCAGAAAGCAATCCGGGAGATCCGTGCAAGGCTGCTACATCAGATTGCTTATATTGAGACAGCACTTGACGATCCGGAGCATTTTGACCTTACCGGGTATCCACAGGAACTACTTGAAATTGTGGAAAAAGAGAGTGAAAATATAAGTGACCTGTTGAAAACTGCCGACGACGGAAGAATGATTCAGGAAGGAATCAAGACGGTCATCCTCGGAAAACCAAATGCGGGAAAATCATCGCTGCTTAATTTTCTGGTAGGGGAAGACCGTGCAATCGTTACAGAAATCGCAGGAACAACAAGAGATATTCTTGAGGAATATATATCACTGAATGGCATTACACTTCGAATGATTGATACGGCAGGTATCCGTGAGACAGAAGATATTGTGGAAAAGATTGGCGTCGGTAAAGCAAAACAGATGGCTGAGGATGCGGATCTGATCCTTTATGTGGTGGATTCTTCGCTTCCTCTTGATGATAATGACAGAGAAATCATGGAACTTCTTTCCGGAAGAAAGAGTATCGTGATCTACAATAAAACCGATCTGGAAGCCGCAGTGAGTATTGAAGAATTAAAAGAAAAAACAGGTAGTCCTGTCATTCCGGTATCCGTTGTGGAAGAAACAGGACTCAGACAGCTTGAAGATGAGATCAAGCGTATGTTTTTCCATGGAGAACTTTCTTTTAATGATGAGGTATATATTACAAATGCCCGCCATAAAGCAGCACTTGAAGAGGCGAAAGAAAGTCTGAGGCTGGTAAAAGAAAGTATTAACATGGGAATGGCAGAAGACTTTTTCTCCATAGATCTGATGAGTGCATACGAAAGCCTCGGACGCATCGTAGGCGAGTCAGTAGGAGAAGATCTTGTAAATGAAATATTCAGCAAATTCTGTGTAGGGAAGTAAGAAGGGAAGATAATAATGGAGAATAAAACACTGGAAAAAACCTGTGATATCGTAGTAGTAGGTGCAGGACATGCCGGATGTGAAGCCGCACTGGCCGGTGCACGTCTGGGACTTGATACAGTGATGTTTACGGTAAGCGTAGACAGTATTGCACTGATGCCGTGTAACCCGAATGTAGGCGGAAGCTCAAAGGGTCATCTGGTAAAAGAGCTGGATGCTCTCGGTGGAGAAATGGGTAAAAATATTGACAAGACATTTATTCAGTCAAAAATGTTGAACAAGTCCAAAGGTCCTGCTGTGCATTCCTTAAGAGCACAGGCAGATAAACAGGCATACAGTACAGAGATGCGAAAAACTCTGGAAAATCAGGAAAATCTGACCATCAAGCAGGGAGAAGTAACAGAACTTCTTGTCGAAGACGGAAAGATCACAGGTGTAAAACTGTATTCCGGAGCCATTTATCACTGTCAGGCAGTTGTACTCTGTACAGGAACTTATCTGAAAGCAAGATGCATCTACGGAGATGTCAGCAATTATACAGGCCCAAATGGTCTGCAGGCAGCCAATTATCTGACGGATTCCCTGAAATCTCTCGGAATCGAAATGTTTCGTTTCAAGACAGGAACACCAGCGCGAATTGCCGGAAATACCATCGACTATTCCAAGATGGAAGAACAGTTTGGTGATGAAAAAGTTGTGCCGTTTTCCTTTTCTACGGATCCGGAGTCGGTACAGATTCCGCAGAAATCCTGCTGGCTGACTTATACAAATGAAAAAACACATGAGATTATCCGTAACAATCTGGACCGTTCCCCGTTATATTCCGGAATGATTGAAGGAACCGGACCGAGATACTGCCCGTCCATCGAGGATAAAGTCGTTCGTTTTGCGGATAAAAACCGCCACCAGGTATTTATCGAACCAGAAGGACTTTATACGAATGAAATGTATATCGGCGGAATGTCCAGTTCTCTTCCGGAGGATGTTCAGGATGCCATGTATCATTCTGTTCCGGGGCTTGAACATGCAAAAATCGTAAAGAATGCTTATGCAATCGAATATGACTGCATCAATCCGCGTCAGCTCTATCCGACACTGGAATTTAAGAAGATCAAAGGTCTGTTCAGCGGCGGACAGTTTAACGGAAGCTCCGGATATGAAGAAGCTGCTGCACAGGGGTTGATTGCCGGAATCAATGCAGCAATGGAAATCAAAGGTCAGGAGCAGCTTGTACTGGATCGTTCCGAGGCTTATATTGGCGTGCTGATCGATGATCTTGTGACAAAAGAAAATCATGAGCCGTACCGAATGATGACCAGCCGTGCAGAATATCGACTGCTTCTGAGACAGGATAATGCCGATCTCCGTCTTCGCAAGAAAGGGTATCAGGCAGGGCTGATCGATGAAGAAACTTATCAGGCAGTTCTTCGAAAAGAAGAAGCCATTCAGAAAGAAATTGACAGAACCGAGCATGCAACGATCGGCGGAACACCACAGGTACAAAAACTTCTGGAAGAAAAGGGCAGCACACTTCTGAAATCCGGTACAACGATCGCCGAGCTGATCCGCAGACCGGAACTCAATTATGAAGATCTGGCACCAATCGATCCGGAAAGACCAGAGCTTCCGTGGGATGTGAAGCAGCAGGTGGAGATTAACCTGAAATATGAAGGATATATCAAACGTCAGCTCAAACAGGTAGAACAGTTTAAGAAACTGGAAGCAAAGAAAATTCCGGAAGATCTTGATTACGAAAAAGTAGGAAGTTTACGTATCGAAGCGAGACAGAAACTGGAACTATACCGTCCGATCTCCATTGGACAGGCATCTCGTATTTCCGGTGTATCACCGGCAGATATTTCCGTACTTCTGGTATATCTCGAACAGTACAGAAGAAATTCCTGAGAAAGAGAGGATAAGAATATTGGCTTATGATCTGAAAGTACTTGATAAAGGGTGTGAAGAACTCGGCATTACCCTGAATGAAGTGCAGAAACAGCAGTTTATTACATTTTATGAATATCTGGTTGAAAAAAACAAAGTCATGAACCTGACCGGAATCACAGAATTTCAGGAGGTGCTGGTAAAGCACTTTCTGGACAGCCTCGCCTGTGTGAAGGCTGTGGAAATGAACAAAATAAACAAAATCATGGATATCGGAACTGGTGCCGGTTTTCCAGGTGTTCCACTTAAGATTGCATTTCCGCATCTGGAAGCCTGCCTTCTGGACTCCCTGAAAAAACGTGTAAATTTTCTGGAGGAGACATTTGATCTTCTGAAGCTTGAAGACATCACGGCGATCCATGGACGTGCAGAAGAATTTGCAAAAAATAAATCGTACCGTGAACAGTATGATCTGTGCGTATCCAGAGCCGTATCCAATCTGGCAACTCTGTCAGAATATTGTCTTCCATATGTAAAGGTCGGCGGTCATTTTATTTCCTATAAATCCGGCACGGTAAAGGAAGAACTGCAGCAGGCAGAAAAAGCAGTAAAAATCCTCGGCGGTAAAATTCAGGATGTAGTTTATTTTAACCTTCCTGATTCTGAGATCCAGCGTTCTCTCGTCGTGATCGAGAAGATAAAAACGACGCCGGGACGCTATCCGCGCAAGGCAGGAACACCGTTAAAAGAACCTCTTGCGTAGGGTCAAATCAGCAATATTTATTTTCACAAAATCATCACAGATTTATCCTATTTTTATCACAACTTTCTCATAGAATATTCCAAGAGCAGACATAAGATCTGGCTCTAAAATGGAAGATGCTTCCAGGTACCCCCTATCTCTGTTTCACCTGGAGGTGTCTTTCATTTTGTATAGAGACAGAAATAATAAAACAATTATGTCAATGGAAAAGGAGGAGAGAATTGTGATTGAAGTAAACAATCTGGTCAAACGCTATGGAGATCATACAGCAGTTGACCACCTTTCTTTTAAAATAGAGAAGGGCAAAATCTACGGCTTTCTGGGGCCAAACGGAGCTGGTAAATCTACGACGATGAACATGATTACCGGTTATATAGCATCTACGGAGGGAACGGTAACCATTGACGGTCATGATATACTGGATGAACCGGAGCAGGCAAAAAAATGTATCGGCTATCTGCCGGAAATGCCGCCTCTTTATTTCGATATGACAGTGCTGGAATATATGAATTTCGTCGCTGATCTTAAAAAAATCCCAAAAGATAAAAAGAAATCCATGGTTGCAGAGGTCATGGAAATGGTAAAAATCACAGACATGAAAAACCGTCTGATCAAAAACCTTTCAAAAGGTTACAGACAGAGGGTTGGTCTTGCACAGGCAATTTTAGGATATCCGGAAGTGATCATTCTCGATGAACCTACAGTTGGTCTTGACCCGAAACAGATCATTGAAATTCGTGATCTGATCAAGAGTCTTAAGGAAAAACATACGGTAATTTTAAGTTCCCATATTCTTTCAGAGGTAAGTGCCGTCTGTGATTATGTACTGATCATTTCCCATGGTAAACTTGTTGCCAGTGATACACCGGAGAACCTCGGAAAACTTGCAGAAGGATCTAATACCCTGAATCTGATCGTAAAAGGTGAGAAAGACAAGATCCGTACAGCACTCGGACAGATTGAGGGTGTAAAGAATGTTACTGTAGCTGATGCAAAAGAAGAGCATGCATGGAATGTAACTGTTTCCACAAATGAGGACAGTGATGTCCGTGAAGAAGTATTCTTCAAAATGGCAGATGCGAAGTGTCCGATCCTTGAGATGCAGTCTAAGAAAGTATCTCTGGAGGAAATCTTCCTTGAACTGACCGAAGACGATAAAAAAACAGACAAAAAGGAGGGGGAAGATAAATGATCGCAGTATATAAAAGAGAGCTGAGAAGTTACCTTACATCTATGATTGGCTATCTGTTCATATTTTTTATCCTGCTTCTGACTGGTATTTATTTTTCCGCATATCAGCTCGGAGCGTCATACCCACGCTTTGAATATACATTGAGTGCACTGACATTCGTATTTCTGATCAGTGTACCGATCCTTACCATGAGAGTTCTTGCAGAAGAACGTAAACAGAAAACAGATCAGCTGCTCCTTACCGCACCGGTATCTGTAGAAAAAATCGTTCTCGGCAAATATTTTGCACTGGTTACGATCTTTGCGATTCCGATGCTGATCATGTGCTTTTATCCATTACTTATGACAAAATTCGGCACAGTATCTCTGAGTGCAGCTTATACGGCAGTCCTCGGATTTTTCCTTCTGGGTTGTGCAAACCTTGCAATCGGTGTGTTTATTTCATCGCTTACTGAAAGTCAGGTCATTGCGGCAGTGCTGACCTTTGTCATTCTGTTTGCTTTTTATATGATGAATGGCATTTCTTCTTTCTTCTCCGAAGGCGCAATGTCTACATGTATTACATTTGGACTTCTTATCCTTGCAGCAGCAATCATAATCTACACCATGATCAAAAACTTCCTGATCTCCGCAGTTGTCTGCGTGGTAGGAGAAATTGCACTTGTGATCGTTTATGTCGTGAATTCCAGCTTTTTCTCAGGCGGAATCCAGAAAGTACTGGATATTTTTAACCTGAGCAGCCATTTTGACAACTTTGCAAATGCAATTTTCGATGTAAAAGGAATTCTGTATTTTGTGTCTGTAATCGCAGTATGCTTATTCCTGACCGTACAGTCGATTGCCAAGAGACACTGGAATTAAGGAGGTGGGAGACAATGAAATTTACAGATAAATTTAAAGCAAAGAAGACAGAAAATCAGGAAAATCCGGTAAACGAAGCTTCAAAGAAAGAAAAGAAACCTCTGAAGCAGAAGATCAAGGATTCCATGAACAAAAAGTATCTCAAAAATGGCTCCTACAGCGTAGTCATCAGTGCCATTTTTGTTGTGATCGTACTTGTAGTCAATATGATCGTCGGCTCACTTCCAACAAAATATACGGAGGTTGATGTCAGCAGCGAAAAACTGTACAGCATCAGTGATGATACAAAAAAATTCCTTAAAAAACTGGACAAAGATATCACAATTTATCAGGTAGTTCAGAGTGGTTCCGAAGATGAGACCATTAAGAAACTTCTGGAAAAATATGAGGAAGAATCGGATCACATTAAAGTAGAACAGAAAGATCCGGTAGTAAACCCGAAATTTACATCCGACTATACAAGTGACGATGTTGCTGCAAACAGCCTGATCGTTGTATGTGGTGACAGAAGCAAAGTGGTAAATTACAGCAGTATTTATGAATCTTCTATAGATTACAATACTTATCAGTCTACAACGACAGGATTTGATGGAGAAGGCCAGATTGACAGTGCAATTTCCTATGTGACATCAGAAGACCTTCCGGTGCTTTATACGCTGGACGGACATGGTGAAAAAGAACTGGATTCCACACTTCAGGAGGATATCCAGAAGGCGAATATTGACATTAAGTCCCTGAATCTGATCACAGAAGAAAAAGTTCCGGATGATACGGCATGTCTGCTGATCAATGCACCTACTTCTGATATTTCCGAATCTGAAAAAGATGCAATTATTGATTATCTGGAAAATGGCGGAAAGGCTATGATTTTCTCTGATTATACAGAAGAATCTATGGAAAATTTTGATGCCGTTCTTGCAAATTATGGTGTGGAAAGAACAGATGGTATCGTGATAGAGGGCGATTCACAGCATTATGCACAGATGCCTTATTATCTGGTACCGACGGTCAACAGCACAGATGCAATCTCTGATTTTGCATCCAAAGGATATTATGTTCTGATGCCATATGCACAGGGAATCAAACAGACAGACAATCTTCGTGACACCGTTACAGTCAACAGTCTTCTGACTACTTCCGACAGTGCATATTCCAAGGTTGATGTCAACAGCGGCACAATTGACAAGAGCGATGATGATATTGATGGTCCGTTTGACCTGGGTGTAAGTATTACCGAAACTCTGGATGATGATAAAGAAACTCAGATTGTTTATTACACAAGTTCCAATCTCATGGACAGCCAGATCAACCAGATGGTATCCGGAGGAAACGAACAGATGATCATGAGTTCTCTGAACTGGATGTGCAGCTCTGATGAAACTTCTACCATCTCTATTCCGTCCAAAAACCTGCAGATTTCCTATCTGACACTGACTGCTTATGATGTAAGCTTCTGGAAAATTATGGTAATGGGAATCATCCCGGTTATTTTCCTTGTCATTGGATTTATGGTATGGCTGAAAAGGAGAAAAGCATAATGAAGAAAAAAACAGTCAAACTTATTTCTGCTGTTGTGGTGCTTGGTGTGGCATGCGGTGCTTATGTCGGTGTGAATTCTTATGTTTCTTCACAGGAAGCAAAAGAGGCTGAGAAAGAGAATAAGAGTGTTGATCTCATAAGCCTTAAAGCAGATGCTGTGACAGCAGTTTCTTTTAAAGCAGATGACGCAGATGTAGAATTTGATAAAAAAGATGATAGCTGGACAGAAAAATCAGATGCAGATTTTCCGGTAAATCAGGATACTGTGGATGATGCAGTTAAGGGAGTTGCTTCCCTTACTGCAGATCAGGAGATTTCGGATGTTGAGAATTTGAGTCAGTATGAGCTGGATGATCCGCAGAATACGATCACACTGACAACGGCAGATGGAGATACAACACTTCAGGTCGGTATGGAATCTTCGAATAATCAGTATTACGTGAAGAAGGTGGACGATGATAAGAATGTCTATCTGGTAGCAAGTACATCATTGGAGCCTTTTATGGGAGGATTATATGATTTTGCCGAGAGCGGTACATTCCCATCTGTTACTTCTGCAACAATCACAGATATAAAGGTTGACAAAGAAGACGGATATGAACTTACGCAGGATGCAGATAATCTGTTCTGGAATGTCTCTGATGGAAAAGATACAGAAAAGGCAGATACAACGAAAGCAGGAAATGTGACATCGGCAATTGGTTCTCTTGCGTATGACAAATTCGTAGATTACAACTGCACGGATGATGCAAAATATGGATTTGACGATCCGTATGCTGTAGTTACAGTGAAATACACTGAAGAAGAAGCAGTGGAAAGCGATGAAGAAGATGCTGACAGCGAAGAGAGCACAGAATCTTCAGAAGAAAACACAGATGCAGATTCTGATACTGCAGAAAGTGCTGATGCATCAGAAGAAGATTCTTCCGAGGATGAGCAGGAGACCCGGACGGTTGAGAAGACACTTACCATCTATGTGGGAGATGAGACCGGTGATGACCGTTATGTAAAAGTAGATGACAGCAAAGAAGTATACACAATCACCAAAGATTCCCTGACAGATATCCTTGACAGTACAATATCTGATTTTTACAGCCTGACCGTAAATTATGTATCCGTGAATGATCTGGATTCACTGGAAATAAAGAGTGATGACGGAGATCACACAGTTGACGTTGTAAGGGAGACAGCTAAGGCTGAGGATGAAGAAGAGTCCGATACTGATACAGATACATCAGATGAGAGTTCTGCTGATGTAGATTCCTCTGACGAAACCACTTCAGATACTACAACGACTTCATATGAGCTGGACGGAGAAGAACTCGATGAATCGGCATTTACGACCTTCTACAACAAACTCATCAATATGACTGCACAGGAGCGTCTTACCGAGGAATATACTCCGGATGGTGAGGCAGCATATACATTCCTCTTCAAAGATACAGATGGAAATGAAACTACTGCAGAATATTATGAGTATGATACAAACTTCTATGCAGCAGTCGTAGGAGATAAGGTTTATCTGGTAAATAAGATGAACGTAAAAGAACTGAATGACGCTTATCAGGATATGATAAATCCAGATACAGAAGATGCTGAAACCACAGATACAGAAGATGAAAGTACAGAAGAAAATTAAAATCTGTGAAAATGTTCTGCGAGATATTTTGTAGATTGATAAAGAGATATTTTAAGAATGATGGTGTGATCCCTATAAGAGGGATTACACCATTTTCTTTTTATTTGCTATTTACCCATGTGATTTATAAAGGTATATTTTGAACGATAACGTGCATATAACTGTAATTTTTAATACTGCATAGGTGCAAATAACTTTTGAATTTTCTTGATAATTGGTGCAAATTAATATATGATATATGTATCATATGATTGGAGAGGTGTTTATGGAACGAATTGCATTGCAAAAATTGATTGATTGGAATAATAACAAACGCAAGAAGCCTCTGATTATTTGGGGAGCAAGACAGGTTGGTAAAACTTATCTTGTAGAAGAACTTTTTGCCAAAACTTATTATAAAAATAACTACATCTATGTTGATTGCAAAAAAGAGGATGAAATTCGTGAGTTTTGTTCTGAAACCGCCAATGCAGAGAAAATTATTGAATATATTTCGTTGCGTAAAGGGAAGCAAATAAATGAAAATACTTTGTTGATTTTTGATGAAGTGCAGGAATGTCCCAATGTTATTTCTTCCCTTAAATATTTTTGTCAGGACTTCAGAGAAATTCCTGTAATTGCAACTGGCTCAATGGTCCGTATCAAACTTCAAAGAGAAACGCATAAAAGAGGTTCAAGAGAAAATAATAAATTCCTTTTTCCGGTTGGAAAAATTAATCAAATAACAATTTATCCGATGACTTTTGACGAGTTTTTAATGAACAGTAATAAGATACTTTATGCCACTGTGAAAAAAGCTTATGAAGAAAAAAAGCCTTTAGATAGTAAAATTCATGAATTGGCTATGGAGCAGATATATAAATATTTGCTTGTAGGTGGTATGCCTGAAGCAGTAGAAGCTTATATTGAGGAAAATAATCTTCTTGAATCAAGAGAAATTCTCAAAGTCTTATATGATAATTACCTCTCAGACATGGAACTTTATCAGGCAAGCCAGGAGGCTGTATTGCGCTCTCGTGTACTGTTTCAGAATATTTACAGAGAGCTGAATAAAGAATCAAAAAATTTTTCCCCGGGGCTTATTGAGGAAAAAAGTAAAACGCGAGATTATGCAACTTCTATACAGTGGCTTACAATGGCACATGTTGTAAATCAGTCCTTTCAACTGAAAGAACATATTACGATGCCGCTTATGCCAGACAGTGAAAGTAATTTCCGGCTGTTTTTAGGAGATATCGGCATGTTCTCATATCAAAGCGGTATTAATGCTGCTTCGTTTGTGTCGAATGAAAGAGATAATACTTTATCAGGAATATTTTTTGAAAATTTTGTGGCTAACGAATTAATTGCAAAAGAGCATAAATTGTTTTACTGGCGAGGCAGAACATCAGCCGAGCTTGAATTTATTATTGAATCAAATAACAAATTATATCCGCTCGATGTCAAAAAAGGCAGAGGTACACTTAATTCTCTTGAAAAATTTTCAAATCATAATAAGTTTGAGTGTGCTATTAAAGTCTCAAAAAATAATTATGGCTACAATGCAGAGAAAAAACTGCTCACTGTGCCGTTTTACTTTATTCCGTTTGTGGCAAAAGACCTTGCAGACGGAACGATGAAAATATAATATAATAAATACGTATGCAAATAAAGTAAAAATAATTAAAAGTGGTGGGCATCCATACATTGTTCGTCAGAGCACAGAAAATGGAAAAAAAGGAAATATTGATGAGCCAATTGAATTTCTTAATGAGGGGAACACTATATCCTTTGGACAAGACACGGCTACGATGTTTTATCAAGAAAAACCATATTTTACAGGGGATAAAATAAAGATACTTAAGCCCAAATATTCTCAATTCAGCAAGAAAAATGCGCAATTTTTCTTAATTTCTATGAGAAAAGCGTTCTATGGTTTTTCTTGGGGGAGTTCAAGGTTTAATGTTGAAACATTAAACAACCAAAAAGTATTACTTCCAGTAAGGGAAGAAAATTTAATTGACTTTGATTTTATGGAAAAATTTATTGCTGAGCTTGAGAATCAGCAAGTTGCTAAGTTGTCTGATTACTTGACAGCAAATGGATTTGACAATTATGAAGTGTCAAACGAAGAGCTAACAGCTCTTCGAAAACTTACAGAGATTGGGATTGATGATTGGGGAACATACACTATAGGTAGTTTATTTGCAAAAGTTGCAACAAAGAAGTTACCATACAAGGCAAAAGAGCTACCAAAGAAACCGATAGAGGATTGTGTGCTTCCTTGTCTTACATCAAGCTTTCAAAACCAGGGATTGAATTATTATGCTCCTAAAGTAGGAGCGACTATTATAAATAATGTGATATCGCTACCGTCTAATAGTGATGTTTACAGAGCTTATTATCAGTCAAAAGATTTTACAGTTCTTTCAGATTCTTATGCTATTCAATGGAAACTGACAGAGCATAAAATTACTCCAAATCAATATTTGTTTATGGTTATGTGCATCAACAAAGTAACTGATTTGCCAATTTACTCCTATAAAAATAAATTGGGAGGATGGAATGTTGTTAAGCGTAAGCAAATTAATTTACCTCAGAAAAATGGAAAAATTGATTTTAATTTTATGGAAAGGTTGATTTCTGCTGTACGAAAACGGGTTATAAAAGATGTTGTTCTCTATACAGATAGGAAAACTGAAAATAATGAATAAGGGTTGTGAATAAATGTTAAGTATTAAAAAAATCTTAAATACAATATCTAATTTTAGATGTGAAATTGATGGAAAAGAAATAATATTTCCTGGTACTCTGCAAGAAAAAGAAGAAAATATCATCCTTATTACAATGTTTCCGATAGAAGGGTATCGAAAAATAGGGCTATATGATGAATTTGTTGTCACAGGAAAAATATCCGGTACAGAAATTACTTTAATGGGATGTCATATACAATCTGCATCATATACTATAGAGAATAATGATATCTCACTTTTTATAGTTCCAAATGAAATAATTGTTGGAAAATGTTTTTATTCAATGCCTATGGCAAAAAGAATAATTGTGTCCACTTCGGATTTAAATTATATGTTTGCTGGTTTATCACCTTTAGAATCTAATTATAACTTTACAAAAGAAAATCCTAGTGTTTTGAATTATACTTTTCCGAAATTGATTAATGCTAAGGATAAATACGGAGAAATAGAACTGTATCAAACGTTTGATGCCAAATGTTCAATTGATGTTTATGAATATAGCATCATTTCAGTTATTGAGTATTCTTTTACAAAATCAATGCCGTTGATGGATGCCGTTGCAAAAATAGCTGCGGCACGAAGTCTTTTTTCATTTTTTGGAAATGGATATGTTGCATTTGGAAGTATTACTTTTGAAGACGATATGGAAGAAACTAAATATATTTTGCACCTGAATTGCAAAGAGAAGGTTCCAGCGGTAAATGAACCATTTCTTATTACAACATCTATGTTTGGAAATCAATTTCAGAAAGTATGGGAATCTTGGCTGAATCTATATGAGAGTGCAAGTCCAATTCCAACACTATTTTATGAAATTGTTTGTAATCGTTCAACAAGAATAAATTATTATTTGAATTTGTCGCAAGCAATTGAAGTATATTCAAATACATATAGAAAGACAGAAGCAAGGGCGATTGCAAAAAGCGATCAAAAGAACACTACTAAAGGAAAAAATACGAAATTGAAACATGTATATCAAGATATATTAGTTGCATATAATAGTACTCTTGAATTGACTGAATCTAATATAGAAAATTATGCACAGGGTTTTTCTAATATGAGAAACTATTACACTCACTATAATTCTAGAAAATATGTCGAACCATCTTATGATGAGCTGTTTTCTGCAATTCATATATTGAGATTTATTTTATTAACAATCGTGTATACGGCTGTTGGAATTACTGTTGACAACATTATTGAATGTAAAAAGAGAGCTATTTTTAACAAACTTGATATTGATGCTAGTAAAATATTGAATTATTCGAAGAAAGAGTTTAAAGAGAGTGTGTAATTTTTATATCCGCTTTAGTTTTTTTAGATAAATATAAAAAAGTATATAAATTTATTCACTATCGGTATATTCTTAGGTTGTGTTAATATCTACAGGTTGTATAAAGAACAGATGGTGATAAAATGAACATGATATTACTACAAGTGAGGAACGAGAAATGTTATATTTTGTAAATGACTATTCAGAAGGTGCACATGAAAAAGTTCTTCAGCACCTGATTGACACCAATATGAAACAGCTTTCCGGTTATGGAACAGACCATTACTGTGAAACAGCTAAGGAAAAGATAAAGAAAGCATGCGGCTGTGAGGACGCAGAAGTCTATTTGCTGACAGGCGGCACACAGACCAATCAGATTGTCATTGACACCATGCTGGCACCGTATGAGGGCGTTGTAGCGGCTCACACGGGACATGTCAGCACACATGAAGCCGGTGCAATCGAATTTACCGGACATAAAGTACTGGAGCTTCCGGAAAAAAACGGTAAGATCTGTGCATCAGACCTTAAAGAACTGGTAGAAACATTCTATGGAGATGATAACCATGAGCATATGGTATTTCCGGGAATGGTCTATATTTCACATCCGACAGAATATGGAACTTTATACAGCAAAAAAGAGCTGGAAGAGCTTTCCTCTGTGTGCAGAAAATATAAGCTGCCGCTTTTTCTCGACGGAGCAAGACTGATTTATGGCCTTGTCAGTAAAGAGACAGATGTGACACTGCATGATATTGCCAGGCTTTGCGATGTATTTTATATCGGCGGAACAAAAGCCGGACTGCTTTGTGGTGAAGCGGTTGTCTTTACCGGAAAATGTATGCCAAAACATTTTCTCACACGTGTAAAACAGCATGGCGCACTTCTTGCAAAAGGCAGACTCCTTGGCGTGCAGTTTGATGCACTTTTTACAGATGACCTCTATCTGGCAATCGGCAAAAATGCCATCGAGACGGCAGCAGTCCTGAAAGAAGGCTTAAAGAAAAAAGAATATCAGTTTTTTATTGATTCACCTACAAATCAGCAGTTTGTCGTACTTGAAAACAGCAGAATGGAAGAATTAAAAAAAGACGTACAGTTTGGTTTCTGGGAAAAAGCTGACGATTCGCATACAGTGGTCAGATTTGCAACCAGCTGGGCAACCAGAATGGAAGATGTACAAAAACTTCTTTCTTTGTTATAGATTGTAAAAAAACTTTTTTTAGCGTATAATAAAGCTACTCAGGTGATAAAAAGGGAGGTAGAACATGAACAAGCACAGTAAACGACTGCTTACTCTTGTAGCACTGGCGACAACAACAACTGCCACGATCCATATTATAAATAAAGTAATTGCAGCATCCGCCTGTCTTAAGGAAATGCTGGATACAGATGTCAGAAACTATTATCATTGGCGTTTTGGCGATATTTATTATACAAAAAAAGGTAAAGGAAGCCCGATTCTTCTGATTCATGATATGCTTCCGGGTGGTTCCGGATATGAATGGACCAGAATCGAGGATGAACTTGCGCTGGAGCATACCGTATACAATCTGGATCTTCCGGGATGCGGACGTTCTGAGAAGCCGGGCATGACTTATACAAATTTTGTTTATGTTCAGGCAATCTGTGACTTTATTAAAAATGTAATCGGAGAAAAAACGGATGTCATTGTAAATGGATATTCCGCTTCCTTTGTAGTTATGGCATGCCATAACGAAAAGACATTGTTTGATAAGATCATGATGGTGAATCCGGTCAGCCTTGCCAGTCTGAAGCAGATGCCTGGTAAGAAAGAAAAGCTATTGAGAAAATGTCTGGAGATTCCGGTATTTGGAACACTGGTTTATCATATGGTTGTATCAAGAAGTGCAGTCAATGATGACTTTATCGAGAACTATGCATTTGATCCGTTCCATCCGGATCGGGAACT
Source organism: Blautia sp. Marseille-P3087 (assembly GCF_900120195.1). Lineage (GTDB taxonomy): Bacteria > Bacillota > Clostridia > Lachnospirales > Lachnospiraceae > Blautia_A. Next base: position 2,158,685 of record NZ_LT635539.1, on the reverse strand, counting down.
TCAGGATGCATATTATGAAGCGGCTCACAGAGGCGGATGCTACGCAAAAAATGTCTATGCAAATAAAGCGTCAAAATATATGAACATTGATATTACCCGAGGCCTCAAAGAGATTGACAACAGCCTTTATATCGTAGAAGGTGAAGCAGAAAATAATGGTGAAGCGATCGTAGAAGCTTACCAGAATGTCAATCCGTCTGTAGAGGTTGCGACACTTAAAGAAACGAAGCATTTCCCACATGTAGAAGTTCCGGAACAGTTCCTGGAGCAGGTTGGAATTTTCTTCTGAAATTAATACAGTAAAATGTCATAAGACAAGAGTATAGATAGCCCACAGCAGATGCTGTGGGCTTTGTTCTACTTAAGAATATATCAGAATTGCGAGTCATTCATTGAGACTTGGTTAATGATAATCATTAAGCATCGGCAATGGGGATAATCTGTGTACCGATGCCAGAAATCTATTAGAAGTGATTATCCCTGCCGTTTGTATTTGGAAACAGCAAGGATCAGTGCGAGCAAAGCAAGAGTAAACATGATTTCGATTCCCATGGATTTCCAGATATCAACGGCAATTTTACCGGAGACGACATGATACCGGGAAAGAGTCTCGTTGATGCTTTCATACCAGTAAACAGGCAGAAACTGTGCAATCTTAAGGACTTTTTTATCCATGATATTTATTGGAACAAAGACACCTGACAGGAAACACATGCCAAGGGAAACGATGTTTGTGATTCCATTGAGCATGTTGGTGTTTTTCATAAAAAGGCCAATCAGATATGCCAGTGAAAGTGCAATTGTCAGCATAAGGAAGGTATTTAACAGGTAATACCCCAGAACTTTGGAAGTCAGGAGTTCGTTCCCATACATAATACCGGCACCGGCGACTACTATCAGCCAGAGAACCAAACTGATTGTAAACATGGCAAGCAGACCTTCGAGGTTCTGTCTGCGGGTGGAGATGGCAGATGCCAGCATACGTTTTTGTATATCCTCTTTTCGGAATGCCAGAAGGATATAGCCCATGGAGTAGCACAATACGGCCAGAAACAGATATGGAATATAACGGAAATAATACGTATATCCCGGCGTTTCGATTGTTGTTTCATCGTCCTGATACATGGTAACTTCCGAAGCAGACTGTTCAAGCGCAGCAGAGGCGGCTTCTTTCTGTGAAAATCCGGCAGCAGTATAAGTGCGGATGGAATTCAGCCATACATTTATCTGCTGGTCGACATAAAAAGAAGAATAGGATCCGGGTACTTTTGTGACAGAAAGCGGGTTTTCGTCTACAATACAGGTTTCATAAAAATCTTTCGGAATCTGCACGATATATTCTGCATTTCTGTAAAAAAGTTCCTCTTGCATCACTGTAGGTTCTGCGGAAATCTCATATACATTATGGATGGTTTTAAGATAATCCGTAAGTGCGTGAGAAAGTGTGCTGTCATCCTGATCTGCGATGGCAAGGTCGATCCGCGTCTTTTCAAAATCTTCCAGATGATCCTTTTTGGCGGATGCCTGAAGTGCCATGGCAATCGAAAAGAAAATCACCAGATAGATGCTGACCAGACCAATATTATTTTTTAATATTTTCATATAACACTTAAATACTGTCATATCGATTCCTCCTGATCAGTAAAAATGAGGCAAAAACAAGTGCAGCACTCATGACTGCCAGTGTCAGTACATTTCGATAGTAGCGAGTCGGATCATCGCATACATTAATGCAGTAAAATGCATCCGAGATAAGTGCAGCAGGATTGATGCGGTTGATGATTGGAAAATGCTTTTCTACCGAATCTTTCATCGAACTGTTCATCAGGCCTGAGAGAAAACTGCAGACCATGGAAATGGCGAGGATAACAGATACTTTGATGCCCTCACTCATTTTGCTGAGGCTGCCTACAAACAGACCTATGGAGACACCGATGAGGCTTCCGAAAAGAGAAATAAGAAGCATTTTTCCTATCTGTCCCTGGAAGTCAAGTTTCAAAATGTTTCGCAGATAAATAAGCAGGATAATGACGTCTGCATATCCGATCAGGAAAGATGCAATCTGCTCGGATAAGATCAATTTCAGCTTGTGGGTAGGAGTGACACAGCGCCTTGCCGCCAGAGCCGTTAAATTGGCCTGTAATGTGATTGCGGAGCCAAAGCCGATAAAACATCCATAGAGACATGCCATTGCAATCAGAGCGTAAAAAAACTGCGAATTCCCGTCAATTGTTTTTCCGCCCAGAGAAACCTCCTGAACCAGATTGCGAGTGTCTATCATCTGTGTAAGTCCGTTCAGAAGCCCGGATGGATGAGTTTTCAAAATCGTCCGTATGGTGTGCAGACTGTTGTTATAACTTTCCAGAATGGACTGTAGAATGCTTTCCGGGATTCCGTGTGCGTTGATCGTCAGGGAAGGCGTCATACCGGTATAATAAATTCCGGAGATTTCTTTGTTTTTCAGGGCTGTAAGAGCCTTTTGCTCTGTCAGTTCATGTATGTTGATCAGATCTGAGTCACTTTTTTGCACCTGTTCAAGATAAAAATCAAATAATGGATTGCTGGTTGTTTCTCTTACCAGAGCCACCTGTACCGTCTCAAAATCGGCATCATTGAGATTTCCGAAAGCAAAAAAGAAAAAAGTGCCGAGTATCAGAGGAAAAACAAGTGGCCAGAAAGTCATATTAAAATTCCGGAGTTTTACCAGAATGTTATATTTTATTAAATGCAGCATAAGAAATCCTTTCTGTAATCATTAATTATACAAAATAATGCATAAATATACATCATGTATTTCTCTTTATATGCCTGAAAAACCATTAATCGCGAAGCTGTTTTCCGGTGATTTCCAGAAAAACATCGTTCAGCGTCGGAAGCTCGGAAAATACTCTTCCGAAGGTGATATCCTGACTTTGCAGATAATTCAGAAGACGAATCAGATTATGTTGTGCACCGGTGCAACGGAGTACAAGAATCTGATTTTCATAATGCAGATCAAATACATGAGGAAGACTGCGGATATCCCGCAGATGTTTTTCCTCCAGAAGAATTGCTTCTACGGTGATAGTTTCGCCGGTCTTGATCATTTTCTTTAATTCTTCGGATGTACCGGAAGCAATGACCCGACCATGGTCCATAATCGCGATGCGAGTGCAGATCTGTTCAATTTCTTCCATGTAATGTGAAGTATAGATGATCGTTGATCCCTGCGCATTCAGCTTTTGAATACCTTCGAGGATTTTATTACGGCTTTGCGGGTCGACGGCCACAGTTGGTTCGTCCATGATGATAAGACGCGGTTTGTGGGCAATTCCACAGGCAATATTCAGCCTGCGAAGAAGACCGCCGGACAACTTTTTCGGGCGCATTTTGCAATAATCTTCAAGTCCTGCAAATTGGACAGCATCATCAACCAGTTTTTTACGTTTCTTTTTATCGGAAACATACAGACCACAGAAATAATCGATGTTTTCATACACGGTCAGTTCGTCAAAAACAGCAACGTTTTGCAGTACGATCCCAATCTGCTGTTTTGCCTGATAATTGTCAGGTGTCATAGGCTGTCCAAAAATTTCAATGGTTCCCTTATCATATTTCAAAAGGGAAAGAAGACAGTTGATAGCAGTTGTCTTCCCTGAGCCGTTCGGTCCGAGCAGCCCGAAGATCTCACCTTCATGAATATCCAGGCTCAGGTGGTTGAGTGCAACCAGATCACCATATCTTTTTACCAGATTTTCTATATGGATCATAAGAATCCCTCCAGTTAAATAGTTACTTTCACATAGTAATATCAGGAATATAAACGTCGTTTATGAGAATATGAAGGCTTTTATACCTGATAACTACAGTATAAAATAAGATGCGTTCAATACCAAGTGTAAGATGTCACAAGAAAAACATGACATTTGTCACTTTGAGAGGTATGGAATATGTTATATTATTATAACAACGGGAGGAGAGAAATGGGATATTTTCAGGATACGGGAGTATTGCTGCTGTATTGTATGACTGCATTATTCTGGATAAGTGCAGACAGAAAGTTTATATTTGCACTGCTTTATGCGCTTGTCCTTTTGTGCGGAGAATATGTTCTGGAACACAGGATGACAAAGATTCTGGGTTGCGTGGCGTTTGTCGGGACTTCGATTCTTATCCCTGAACTTGTAGTATTTTATCCAGTGATGGGATATGCTTTGCTTAAAGAAAAAAGCCGGGTAGCAGCATTGACCAGTATGATTACAGGTGGTGTGATACTGACAGAAAATACATATTTGCAAAATGGGATGCTGCTGAATGTTGCCTTTGGCTGTCTACTTGCAGTACTTTTGGAAAGAAAAACGGAAAAGTACGATAAATTGGATAGAGAATTTCGGAAAACAATTGATGATGGAGAAGAAAAAACACTTCTTCTGGCAGAAAAAAACAGAGCTCTGATAGAAAAACAAAATTATGAAATATATGCGGCGACACTCCGTGAAAGAAACAGAATTGCAAGGGAAATCCATGATAATGTGGGACATGTACTTTCGCGTACAATACTTCTGACAGGGGCTGCGAAGGCTTTAAATAGGGATCAGAACCTGGAACCGATACTCGATGGACTGGACGATTCGCTTAATTCTGCAATGGACAGTATTCGTTCAAGTGTGCATGATTTACATGATGAAGCGGTTAATCTGCAGGAAAGTATAAAGGGAATTATTCGGGACTTTAAATATTGCGAAGTTGAATTGAAATACGATATGTCCAATAAAGTGACCAGTAATGTAAAATATTGTCTTATTGGAATTGTAAAAGAAGCACTTTCAAATGTAATGAAATACAGTGGTGCGACTTATGTAAAAATAACGGTAAGAGAACACCCGGCATTATACCAGTTGTGCGTGGAAGATAATGGACATGGATGTGCAGATAATATGAATAAAACGACGGGAATTGGTTTGAAAAATATGCAGGAAAGGGTGTCCACACTGAATGGAACGCTACGGATTGAGAGTGAAAAAGGTTTTCGGATTTTTGTAGTGATACCGAAAGAAATGCAGTAAATGAGGAGTTTGTAATGAAAATAGTAATTGTAGATGATGATTGTCTGGTTACAGGGGCATTAAAGACGATTCTGGAAGTGAATGAGGATGTTGATGTAGTGGCAACGGGGCTGGATGGAAGGGATGCTGTGCTGCTATACGGAGAGCACAAACCAGATGTACTTCTGATGGATATTCGTATGAAAAATATGGATGGACTGGAGGCGGCAACGGAGATTTTACACGTATATCCTGAAGCAAATATACTGCTTCTTACAACATTTCTGGATGATGAATATATTGTAAAAGCACTTCGCATAGGGGCGAAGGGATATCTTTTAAAACAGGATTATGCAAGTATTTTGCCTGCACTCCGGGCGGTCTGCTCCGGACAAACGGTTTTTGGGGCGGAAATTGTGTCAAAAATACCGGATCTGATAAGAAAGGAGGATGAATTTGATTATGCGGCTCGTGGAATCAATGAGCGGGAGAAGAAAATTATTCGATTGATTGCGGATGGAAACAGTAATAAGGAGATTGCGGCGGAGTTATATTTGAGTGAGGGAACGATCAGAAATTATCTGAGTTCGATTTTGGATAAATTGCAGTTGAGAGATCGGACGCAGCTGGCAATTTTCTATTATCAACATAAGTAGAAAATACAGATTTAGTGGATGATTTGATGAATGCAGATGCATAAAATAGTAAAAATTGAATGAATAATTATTAATTGATATGCATAGAAGTAGAAAAAATCCGTATAGATGAAACAGAGTGAACAAGAGAGATGGGAAAATAAGAAAAAGAGTGCTGAAAGGTGGGGTAAATGCAATAAAATGAGGAAAGAAGAAAGACAAATGTTCGTGATGCAAAGACTGACGGAGAAAACATAGAATCAGTTTACATAATTCGTAAAATACTTATTGATGGGACTCTCTGGTGTGAGCTGAAATAATAATTCTAACTTTATACACGTCGAAATATNCAGGACAGCTGCAGGAACAAGCCCCAATTTCTACTCACTTCGCGCGCTGATAAGCCGCCATTCGCGCAAACTCGCTACGCTCAGACAGAACGCTCGGTGACGGCAGCTAACGCAAAGCTCGTAACGAAATTTGACCCAGGTTCCTGCATCCGTCCCGTTATAGAGGCTGCTGTATTTTAGCAATGTTTCACGTGAAACATCATTCGGTAGATATATTCTAAATAATCGCTGTTCATCGCCGCTCCCTTTCACTACATATTTATATATCAGCAATGAAAAGATATGGTGTACGACAACCTCTGCAGGAGTTCGAGAAGTTCTTAGAGATGTCCTGGCTGTGTTATGCGTAGGAAATCACACTGTTTGAGCGTCAGCGAGTTTGTGATTTCCTACGTATGTATTTAACAGACAGGTTATCTCATAGAACTACCGAACGACGAAGCCGTTGTTGCACGCCATATCTTATTCAATTGCGTAAAATATAACATGTAATCTGAAATAACAATTTCAATCATATATCAGCCGAAACACAATGCAAACTCACGCAGCCTCTATACACAGGACGGATGCAGGAACAAGCCCCAATTTCTACTCACTTCGCGCGCTGATAAGCCGCCATTCGCGCAAACTCGCTACGCTCAGACAGAGCGCTCGGTGACGGCAGCTAGCACAAAGCTCGTAACGAAATTTGGCCAAGGTTCCTGTATCCGTCCCGTTATAGAGGTTGCTGTATTTTAGCAATGTTTCACGTGAAACATAACTGAACTGACAAACTACAAGTATACGTCTTGTTGCTGCCTTATATTTGCCAATAATGAAAATAGAAAACGTGATAATTGGCATAAAGTTCATAATAAATAAGCTTACATACTCAGTATTCACCTTACTATAGATTGTGTTGTGCCTTTTTACAATGTTTCACGTGAAATATCATTCGGTAGATATATTCTAAATTATCGCAGTCCATTGCCGCTCCATTTCACTACATATTTATATATCAGCAATGAAAAGATATGGTGTACGACAACCTCTGCAGGAGTTCGAGAAGTTCTTAGAGATGTCCTGACTGTGTTATGCGTAGGAAATCACACTGTTTGAGCGTCAGCGAGTTTGTGATTTCCTACGCATGCATTTAACAGACAGGTTATCTCATAGAACTACCGAACGACGAAGCCGTTGCCACACACCATATTTTATTCAATTGCGTAAAATATAACATGTAATCTGAAATAACAATTTCAATCATATATCAGCCGAAACACAATGCAAACTCACGCAGCCTCTATAAACAGGACAGCTGCAGGAACAAGCCCCAATTTCTACTCACTTCGCGCGCTGATAAGCCGCCATTCGCGCAAACTCGCTACGCTCAGACAGAACGCTCGGTGACGGCAGCTAACGCAAAGCTCGTAACGAAATTTGACCCAGGTTCCTGCATCCGTCCCGTTATAGAGGCTGCTGTATTTTAGCAATGTTTCACGTGAAACATCATTCGGTAGATATATTCTAAATAATCGCTGTTCATCGCCGCTCCCTTTCACTACATATTTATATATCAGCAATGAAAAGATATGGTGTACGACAACCTCTGCAGGAGTTCGAGAAGTTCTTAGAGATGTCCTGGCTGTGTTATGCGTAGGAAATCACACTGTTTGAGCGTCAGCGAGTTTGTGATTTCCTACGTATGTATTTAACAGACAGGTTATCTCATAGAACTACCGAACGACGAAGCCGTTGTTGCACGCCATATCTTATTCAATTGCGTAAAATATAACATGTAATCTGAAATAACAATTTCAATCATATATCAGCCGAAACACAATGCAAACTCACGCAGCCTCTATACACAGGACGGATGCAGGAACAAGCCCCAATTTCTACTCACTTCGCGCGCTGATAAGCCGCCATTCGCGCAAACTCGCTACGCTCAGACAGAGCGCTCGGTGACGGCAGCTAGCGCAAAGCTCGTAACGAAATTTGGCCAAGGTTCCTGCATCTGTCCTGTTATAGAGGCTACTGTATTTTAGCAATGTTTCACGTGAAACATAACTGAACTGATAAAGCCCATTATTGCTTTATTTTATTATATATTTATATATCAGTAATGTACGTAAGAAATATGATAATTAGCGTAGAATTTATGAAAATTTCTTCAAGGCTTCCATATCCATTCTTTCTCAATAAGATCCTGTCGATTTTCTACAATGTTTCATGTGAAAAATAATTAAGCAGATATACGCTTAACTACCACAGCCCGCAGTTCACAGTTGCTCTATTTCACTACATATTTATATATCAGCAATGAAAAGATATGGTGTACGACAACCTCTGCAGGAGTTCGAGAAGCTCTTAGAGATGTCCTGGCTGTGTTATGCGTAGGAAATCATACTGTTTGAGCGTCAGCGAGTTTGTGATTTTCTACGTATGCATTTAACAGACAGGTTATCTCATAGAACTACCGAACGACGAAGCCGTTGTTGCACGCCATATCTTATTCAATTGCGTGAAATATAACATGTAAGCTGAAATAAAACTACATTCCCCAACACCTTGTCAAATATAAATAATAAATTTTCAAAAAATTTCTCGAAATTTAATGTTTCACGTGAAACATTTTGTGGAACAATAATATTAAAAGTGCTATAATAATATCAATGCGCTATGCAAATAAATACGCAGCTGACATCCCGAAGGGAGGGTGAAACTTGGGAAGAGTAATAGCAGTAGCAAATCAGAAAGGCGGTGTTGGAAAATCCACCACGGCAATCAATCTTTCTGCATGCCTTGCTGAAAAAGAAAAAAAAGTACTTACAATCGACATGGATCCACAGGGAAACACTACAAGTGGATTAGGAGTAGATAAAAATAATGTAGAAAATACATTATACGAATTACTTTTAGGAGAAGCAGAGACAAAAGATACTATTGTAAAAGACGTAGTTGAAAACGTAGATCTGATTCCATCCAACGTAAACTTATCTGGAGCAGAAATTGAACTTATTGGTGTAGATGAAAAAGAATATATCCTAAAAAAAATTATAGATAAGGTTCGCAGAAAATACGACTATATCATTATCGACTGTCCACCATCATTAAACATGCTTACTATCAATGCATTAACGGCTGCAAACTCCGTATTAGTACCAATTCAGTGCGAATATTACGCATTGGAAGGACTGTCACAGCTGATACATACAATTGATCTCGTTAAAGATCGTCTGAACAAAAAACTTGTTATGGAAGGCGTAGTCTTTACCATGTATGATGCAAGAACAAATCTTTCCCTGCAGGTCGTAGAAAATGTTAAGGATAATCTTCAGCAGAATATTTACAAAACGATTATTCCTAGAAATGTCAGACTCGCAGAGGCTCCGAGTTACGGACAGCCTATAACCTTATACGACACAAAATCCGCAGGAGCAGAGGCATACCGCCTTCTTGCAGAAGAAGTAATAAACAGGGAGGATAAATAATGGCTGGAAAAAAGTCAGGACTTGGACGCGGCCTGGATGCATTGTTTCCGGAAAAAACAGTACAGAGCAAGCCAAAAACAACAGTTAAAACTGTAAAACAAACAAAAACAGCTACAGCAGAGACAAAGAAATCCAGTCAGCAGGAAAACAGTAATGGCGCGAGAATGATGAAGCTATCTATGATCGAGCCAAACAGAGAGCAGCCCCGTAAAAAATTTGATGAAGATGCACTTCAAGAACTAGCTGATTCCATAAAACAATATGGAGTACTGCAACCACTTCTCGTGTCTGATAAAAAGGACTATTATGAGATCGTTGCCGGTGAAAGACGTTGGAGAGCTGCTAAACTTGCAGGATTGAAAGAAGTTCCGGTTGTAGTAAGAGAACTTTCCACCCAGGAAATCGTAGAAATCTCTCTTATTGAAAACATTCAGAGAGAAGATCTCAATCCGGTTGAAGAAGCAATGGCATATAAACGCCTGATTGATGAGTTTCACATGAAACAGGATGAAATCGCAGAAAGAGTTTCAAAGAGCAGAACAGCAGTAACCAATTCTATGAGACTTTTGAAACTGGATGCACGCGTACAGCAGATGATGGTTGATGAGATGATTTCAGCCGGACATGCAAGAGCAATTCTTGCAATTGATGATTCAGAGAAACAGTACACGACTGCAATGAAAGTGTTTGATGAAAAACTCAGTGTGCGTGAAACTGAAAAACTGGTAAAAACGGTTCTTGCACCGTCAAAGAAAAAAGATAAAGTCACAAATCCGGCAGAAGATGCCATTTATGAAAGTCTTGAGGAAAGAATGAAAGGAATTACTGGAACACGTGTATTCATTCACCGCAAGAAAAATAACAAAGGAAAAATAGAAATCGAATACTATTCCAGAGATGACTTGGACAGAATTATTGATTTATTTGAATCCATTGGTTAAAAGGAGTATGATATGAGTACAATTTTTGATAGTATGGGTATTGACTCTGGAATCATCATTATTGTATTACTGGTTATTGTAATTATTCTAATTGGATTGATGATCAGTAATGGCATGCGTCTGACACGACTGGAAAGAAAATACAAAATGTTTATGAAAGGAAGCGATGCGCAATCCTTAGAAAAAACGTTTGTACGTAAATTTGCTCAGATAGACAGATTGTATGAAGCAAAAGAAGACCATGAGCATGCAATCAATGCACTGGAACAGCATTTTAAAATCATTTTCAGCAAATATGGCGTAGAAAAATATGATGCGTTTGATGATGTGGGTGGTAAACTTAGTTTTGCACTCGCATTATTGGATAAAGACAATACCGGCCTGATTCTGAATGCAGTACATAGCCGAGACAACTGTTTCCTTTATTTAAAGGAAATTGTCAAAGGTGAATCTTATGTAATGCTCAGTCAGGAAGAAGTAGAGGCTTTGCGTAAGGCAGTAAACTTTGGACTTGCCAATATCAATGAAGAAGAAAGTGATATAGAAAAATAAAGAGACAGTAAAAACTGTCAGGAGGAGAAATTATGTTAGACATTAAATTTGTGAGAGAAAATCCTGAAATCGTAAAACAGAACATCCGCAACAAATTCCAGAATAACAAACTGGAACTGGTTGATAAAGTAATCGCTCTGGACAAAGAAAACAGAGAAATCAAACAGGAAGTAGAAGCACTCAGAGCTGAAAGAAACAAAATTTCCAAACAGATCGGTGCATTGATGGGACAGGGTAAACGCGAAGAAGCAGAAGAAGTAAAAAAACAGGTTGCAGCATCCGGTGCACGTATTGATGAACTTTCTGCAAGAGAAAAAGAAGTAGAAGAAGAACTTCTGAAAAATATGATGGTTATTCCGAATATTATCGATCCATCTGTCCCGATTGGTAAAGATGACAGTGAAAATGTTGAAATTGAAAAATTTGGTGAACCAGTTGTTCCGGATTACGAAATTCCATATCATACAGAAATTATGGAAAACTTTGACGGAATTGATCTGGACAGCGCAAGACGTGTTGCAGGTAACGGATTCTACTATCTGATGGGAGATATCGCAAGACTTCATTCTGCAGTTATTGCATACGCAAGAGATTTCATGATAAACAGAGGATTTACTTACTGTGTACCGCCTTTCATGATCAGAAGCAACGTTGTAACAGGTGTAATGAGTTTCGCAGAAATGGATGCCATGATGTATAAAATCGAAGGTGAAGACCTTTACCTGATCGGTACAAGTGAGCATTCTATGATCGGTAAATTCATAGATCAGATTGTTCCTGAAGAAGAACTGCCGAAGACACTTACAAGCTATTCCCCATGTTTCCGTAAAGAAAAAGGTGCACATGGTCTTGAGGAGAGAGGGGTTTACCGTATCCATCAGTTTGAGAAACAGGAAATGATCGTTGTCTGCAAACCTGAAGAAAGCCCGATGTGGTTTGATAAACTGTGGAAGAATACTGTAGATCTGTTTCGTTCTCTGGATATTCCGGTACGTACACTGGAATGCTGCTCTGGTGACCTGGCAGACCTGAAAGTAAAATCCCTTGATGTAGAAGCATGGTCTCCACGTCAGAAGAAATACTTCGAGGTAGGAAGCTGCTCTAACCTTGGTGATGCACAGGCTCGTCGTCTGAGAATCCGTGTAAATGGCAAAGATGGTAAGAAATATCTGGCTCACACCTTAAACAATACTGTAGTAGCACCTCCGAGAATGCTGATCGCATTTTTGGAAAACAACCTGAATGCAGACGGATCTGTAAATATTCCAGAAGCACTGCAGCCATACATGGGCGGCATGAAAAAGATTGAGAAAAAGACCCAGGCATAAGGGTACGGAGGTATATTTTGCACAGCTTTTTAAAAGCAATTGGTTTTTCTCAGATCAGTAAACGAGAAGAAATGAAAAAAATAATTCTTGATGTTATCAAGAATTATGATAAAAAAAATGTTATTCAGGATTACCCAGATGGCACATTTGCTGAATTTTCGAGAAATTATGGAAACGATTGTGGAATCACTGTTTGTGGTCAGTATGATGAGGAAGACCGGTTTCATGTGGAGTATTATTATCCGTTCTTTCATGGGACAGGAGTTACGACACAGGAGGCAGTTACCGTAGAAAAGCATGTAGATAGAAATGCTTTTTCCGGAGCATGTGATGATCTGCGAATCGGAATCACATTGATTTTTTATCTTCAGAATACTGCTGAATATATGAAGGAAAGTGGAAAAGAAAAAATTGACAATTATCCATTGATTTTATCAGGACTTGCGGGAGAAGGCAAAATCCTTCTTCCAGTCCTCAAAGATAAAGAAGCTGTCAAGGTGGAGCAGGAATCTGCAAAGAACAGAAGCTCCATGATTGCAGCTGCCAGAAATGGTGATGAAGAGGCAATGGAAAATTTGACAATGGAAGAAATGGATACGTATTCCATGATTTCAACCAGAATTGTGAATGAGGATATTCTTTCGATTGTGGATTCCTATTTTATGCCTTATGGAATCCAGTGTGATCAGTACAGCATACTGGGTGAAATTTTGGAAGTGCATACTGTCAACAATATTGTCACAGATGAGGAACTTGTCCAGATGACGATAGAAAGCAACAATATGCAATTTGATGTATGCATTAACCGAAAAGATCTTCTGGGAGATCCACAGGTAGGAAGAAGATTCAAAGGTACCATATGGCTTCAGGGACAGTTGCAATTTTGAGCTTCAAAAATAAAGGTCTTGTTTTTTAAAGAAAGATATAGTACAATTTTATGTGGAGTGACGCAATGCGTTACTCCATATTAAATAATATATGTGTTTCCTTAGTTAAATGGATATAAAAAGTGCCTCCTAAGCGGTGACCAGAGTTATCGCTTCGGCATATAACAGAAAAATGAATTTGAGTTCGATTCTGTTATGTGATGTCATAATTAAGGGGACATGTGTTTTTGGAAAAGGCGATAGCTTCATACCAAAAAATTTCATCATATAAGATTGATTCAGCTGACGCAAGTCAGTTTTAAATCATAAAATCCAATACCGTTGAAATGGCTGAAAACTTTGATTTTAAGCCAAAAATCCGGTATTTGTCCTGTTAGTTTAATGGATAGAACAAGTGCCTCCTAAGGGTCAGGTGGAGCAATCCCCTTTTGGAAGCGATTTATGAAATAAATTTGAAAATTGCTCCATGAAAATTAAATACGTCTCAGTACCTCAGTAGGATAGAGGGTTCGCCTCCTAAGCGAAACGTCGCAGGTTCGATTCCTGTCTGGGACGCCAGCAAACAACGCTGAAAGCCTTGATTTATAGAGGTTTTCAGCTTCTTTTGTTTTTGGCTTATAACCTGTCGGATAAGAACATATTCAATTTATATTTTGCAATTTCTTTTGATTTTCAGAATTTGTAATTCGATATTTTTATGACTGTTTGAGTAGAAGAGTTTGCTAACACTTTTTTTATTTTGAAAAAATATCAGCAGATTTTTGAAGATTTGCTAACACTTTTGAAAAATTACTTTGAAGCTGATTGTTTCAAAAGCATTGCTTTCATCTCCGGCGTAAGTGATTTTAAAAACTGTAAAAGCTCCATATCACTGTCTGATAAGCCGTTGTTTTCTGGCTGAACTTCCTCATTTTGTGGTTGCATTTCTGAATCATGGTTTAGAGTGGAATAAAATTGTTCGTCCATCTTTTGAGCATTGTAACGTCTATCTTCGTCTATGATTTCTGAATAAACGTCTGTAACCATTTCTGCTTCTGCATGACCTGTATCGCCTTGTACCGATTTTACATCGCCGTTGGTCATTTTCAATTTGTATCCTGTGGATAAATGACGCAGACTGTGGAAAACAACTTGTTCATAGCCATTTTGTTCGCATAACTTTTGAAATCTGTCTCTCACAATTCTACTTTCAACGGGATTTCCATTTTCCAAAGCTATAACAAGGTTGTAATTGTTATAAGCGTCTCCTAGAAATTCCTGTAATTCCTTTTGGTCTTTTTGATATTGCACCAGCAATTCTGCAACTGTCTTTGGCAACCATACGGTACGATTACTTGTTTCTGTCTTTGGTGTCTTTAATACAAGCCTTGTTGTGCAATGTGGCTTTTGTGTCGGAAAAATCTTGATAATATCTTTTTCCTTTAATTTCTGCATAGCTTGTGCATTTACTCTGGAAAGCTCTTTGTTGATGATTACCCTTGCGTTATTCGTTGCAATGGATTGTTCATCAATAATCACATCTTCCCATGTAAGACCTGTAATTTCTCCAATACGCATTGAGCAGGAAAACGCCAAATGCATACAGATGGTTAATAAATCGTCGTCTGACTGCTGAATTGCTTCACGGAATGTATCTACACTCCATACTTTTCTTTTTACCTTAGGAACTTTAGGAAGCGTTGCTAATGAAGCAGGGTTACGCTTGTTGGTATCAATATATTCCCAACGGATTGCTTGATTTAATGCACAGCGTATAATGTCGTGTATTTTCTTGATATTGGCAGGTTGTACGCAACGTCCAGTAGCTTTTCTATTAGCTCTGGGTACTTCTGGAACACTCAATAAATCGTTGTAGTAGGCAGATAATTTCTTTGTGGTAATCTCATTTAACTTCCAATCCCCGATAAGTGGATTGATGTAATTTTCGATAGTACCGACCTTGCTACTAAATGTACTAGGCGACCATTTTGACGTACCATAGAGATTGACAAATATTTTTAAAAAGTCACAAAGCGTAATATCTTCATCGGTACTATCAAGTTCTTTTTTCGATTCATCAATCTGGCGTGCAAACTGTTCCTCTAAGGGAACAATCACATAACCATATTTTTCTTGATAATACTCAACAAATGCTTTTCTCTGCTTTGCCTCTTTCTTTGTCTCTAACGTATCCCATTTCTGTTTACGTTCTCCTGCATTGTCTAAATACCAGTAAATAACAGAAAATGTTGATTTTCTTTTTTTGATTGAAGCCATAATATATTCTCTCCTTAACAGTTAATTTTGATTTAACCATTTATCGAAAGAATCTTTAGATACCCGTATGGCTCTACCAGCACGAACATAAGCGAACTGTCCACTTTTAACCAATGCGTAAGCCACTTTTTTACTCACACATAATTGTTCTGCAATTTCCTCTACTGTATATGTCTTTTTCTCCTTTTTGGGAGTTTCTGTATTTGATGTATCACTTATCACGAGTAATAATAACTCCTTTCCGTGTGATAACAGCAAAATACATACGTTTAACAAGGTCATTATAGCATATCAATAACTCTTGCGGATATGTTTTTTGCCGTTGCTAACACTTTTGCTAATACTTTTTATATGCAGACAAATGGCTTTGGCAAGCTCCACTGGTATCTCAACCATTCCCATTCCTGTGGGCTGAACCGTGTCATACGGGTGTATCATTATCCTGTGTTGCAGGTCATGGCAGAACGACTTTTCCAACGGTCGCTCCCAGATCATTGCATGAATCGCTATCTCCCGATTGGAAAAGTCACGGCGTACAATCTCTGATGGCTCACTGCAAGCACAAACGTATCTGTCTGCATTATTCAGTTGTCAAAGAACTATTAGGCTCTTGTCAGCCTGTATCAATCTGTTTTGTTAAATAGACTGATACAAAATGGCAAGCTAAGAAGTAAGCGGAACAGGAAAGAGGGAAGTGCTTATATGAAGCGTTCCGCAGATATTACCTATTCGATTTTTATGTCAAATTCCAATATCATTTTCATAATGGCTTCTCTGATACGACCTTTTAACTCCATATCCACAGCGATATATACATTTCCGTATTCATCATATAATGGGCGAATACAGCTTTTTGATATATACGGGTCATAGAAATCTAAGATTTTATCAATGGAAATTTTGTCGCCGTCCATAGCCGATGAAATCACATAAAATGATGGCTTCTTATACGAACGTTTTTGTTTCAAATACTAATTTCCCTCCTCTAATGACTTTTTCATTTGTTTTAATGCATAGTGTCGGTTTTGAAATACACCACTTCGGGATATATTCTGCAATTTTGCAATTTCCGTATCACTCATATCCAAGAAATAGTACATAAGTACATTTTCACGGTAACGGTCAGATAATTGTTTAATGACTTTTGCCAGCTCATCGTCATATACATAAATGTCATGTCCACATATATTGAAAGTCGTGTAATCCGTTTTATATGTATCCCATATAGCAACTTTATCTATGATAATGTCGGGAAGCTCACAAAAGGGGATAGCTTCTGCTTGATTCTTTTTCAACTCTTTGTAGTAATCTTTTACAACTCCGAAAACAGTTTTTTTTAAACAACTATCAAAACGACACATTACAGTTTTCTGGAAGTCAGATGGTTTCACGTTCTCACCTCCTCCCTGTGCTGTTTTGTATCTATCCCTCTTTCCACTCCATATAAGAAAAAAACAGGGCAGTTGCTAAGTGATTTGAAAAAATAATCGCTATTTTAGATAAAATTTATATTTGCCCTCAATATATAAGCCGATGAGAAAGGTAAAAATTATTCAATTCGATAAAAAAAGACAAAAAAAGACCTGCACAGTTAATGTACAGGTTAAAGAAGTGATGATTTTTCATAAAATCAGTATTTAATTTTTGTTGCCATCGTATAAACGTATTCTTCTGGTGTAGGTCGTTTCTTTCCAAAATAACTTGAAAATTCAGCTTGCACATCTGGGTCATCGCTGTAATACATTTCATCAATGGTTGACTGAATACGTTCTTTTACTTCTGATACGGAAACACCCTGTTGATGTGCAATCGCTTTAAATACTTGTTTTGTATCACGCTTTTTGATACCCAACATCTAACCACAACCTTTCTGAATAAATTTATTTCCATTCGATAATGCCACAAAATATTAAAAATAATGAATACTTTCGTATATAACTCATTAGTTTTTTACAAACTTGAATTTGTATGGCTCAACTCCTTATCGACCGTCCATAGCTCGTTTATAAAGTAGACCTTCTTTTATAAGTAACAACAGAAAAGCCACTGTTACTGCATATGGTTCTCTCGCAATCGCCAGATACAAAACAGTAATAATACTAAGCCCTACAGACAAAAAAGTAATCACCTTTTTTCCCTTTTCAAATTTGAAATTGACCATTAAAATATTCACAATTCCAATAATCGTTAATGCGATAAAAAGACCCCAGTATGTCATACGAATCCAAATTTCATTATCTACATACTCAATAAGACTTACTGAATAGATATATCCATCAACCGGTTTGGAATACAATGGAAGAAAAATAAGCATCAAAGAGAGCAAATCGGTAAATCCAAATAACAAGTCACATAGACCATTGAGATTTGACTTGTTTTCTTTTTCAGCAATCAAAACCAACTGATCTCCGGATAACAGCTCATCAATGGACACAGAGAAATATCTGGATATTTCCTTTAATGAATCTATGCTCGGATATCCTCTTCCGGATTCCCATTTTGAAATTGCAGTTCTTGAAACAAATAATGCCTCGGCTAGTTCTTCTTGTGTCAAACCTCGGCTCTTTCTTAATTCCTGAAGCTTTTCATGGAATTCCACCTCCTTCACCTCCTTTTTTATTTCACTTTTTTATTGTTAGCATAACTACTGCCTTATAAACAGTAAATAATCCGGCACTTAACAATACACCACCCACAATATCCGTAAACCAATGTACTCCGGAAATCAATCTGCCGATAACCATGAATACAGAAAAAGCGATTGCTAGAATCGTTATGATTCTTTTCAATGTAGAACATGACATTCTTCGCTGGATCTGTTCAACCAAAGTCGGCATCACGCACAATACCAGTAGAGTCGTTGAAGAAGGATAAGAAGCCTCCATAATTCCATTGATTAAAATTGGTCTGTAATTGATTGGGATGATCTCAAAAATGAAGTATGCCAGTATCACTATAACATAATAAACTCCCAGGATAATGATATCGGGATCCACTTTGAAGAGACTTCTTCTCTTTATTAACTGAACCAGTCCAATACCTGCAAAAATCAGGCATACAACTAAAGGAATCAGACCCATCCAATCGGTAATCGTATAAATTGTCATATTAACATTTGTTAAACGATGAAACCAGCAATTGAATGTTGCAAATCCAATATTCGTTGCATTCTGCCCCAGTGGCTGCACGTCTACCATCTGAATCAAAGCTGTCCATATTGCAAACGCTATAATAAATATACCTCCTAAAAATAAAACTTGTTTTCCATTCTTTTTCATCATTATACGTCCTTTCTATATTGGTTTGTCTTTTCGACGATTTCACCTTATCAAAAAGCGTAAAATGACGCAAGAATCGCTCTTTCACATGTATGACACGATTCGTATCATCCCCACAAATGCGTGATTTTCTGTATATTTTCCTGAATACCTATTCCTACAAATTTCGATTTGTCTTTTTCTTCATTATACACAGTACTTATGTATTTTTCTACATATTTATCGCTTTAGAAATTGCCTTAAAATATTATAATAGATTGCAGAATAGTATAGATTAAATAACAACTTTCCATACTATTCTGCTGTAATATTTATTCTACAATCTTCCAGTTGTCGTTCTTATGAAGCATAAGCTCATACTGTGAAATTTGCGTCATTTTCGATTTGTTGTCCAGATATTTCACAGACACACTGACCTTGAGATTATCGCCATCTTTGGTAAAGACAGGGTTTTCCAGTTCTGAAAATACATAATCGCCAGATACAGGAGCAAGCACACCGTCTTTGACATAGTAGGCAAGTTCTTTCTCCGTAGCGGTAGGGTACAGTTTGAAGAATGTTTCCAAGAAAGCGGTAGCGTCCTTGACTGTGTCTGAGCTGATACTGACATCTGCTTCCTGTGCTTTTGGCTCATACTTTGATTTCTGTACCGCCGGAGCAAGGGTAGGATTTTGGGTAATGACCATTGCACCGTCCTTATCCACATGAACAGTCACGGTGTAGTTTTCTGCAACTGCCTGTGTCTGTTCTCCCTCTTTTACCTGCTGATCTACTTCGTAGGCAACGGTAAAATCGTCCGTTCCAGACTGCTTTATATTCCAGACCAGCACATTTGTAACCGTAACACTGGTTGGTATGTCCGTTCTGATGGTATCAGCGTTCAAGTCCTGTAATTCTTTGGTAAGGTATTTACTGATTTCCGTTGTTCTTGCTTCAATGGCTTCCTTGCTTGTATCCCATGAGTAGTAGGCTTTCGCAAAGTTCTTGACGAAATTTTCAATACCGTTGGTATCGTTCAATCTTAGCTGAATGATTTCTTTTTCATGTACCGTGTGGGTGTCAATAGCGGTAAAATTCTTATACACACCAAAGCTGGTGCTTGCTAAAAGCACCGCCCACAACAGCAGGACAGATTTCTTATGTGTCCCGACTTTCATGGTACGCACTTTCTTATTCTTAGGTGCTTTCTCTGTTTGTTCTTTCTTCTTAAACATATTTCAAGTCCTTTCTATTGTTTGATTCTTCCGGCACAAATGATGTGCTGTTGCCAGTAGGCAGAGGTCAAATCAGTATAGCCGATTGGATTTCCGGCATGATACATCTGATTGTTTCCCACATAGATTCCTACATGGGTAACATAGTCGCTGGTGTTGTAGGTGGAATGGAAAAAGACCAAATCGCCAGCCTGTGCCTGTGACAATGGGATATGCTGGGTTGCGTCATATTGTGCCTGTGCGGTTCGTGGCAGGCTGATTCCGGCTTTTCCGTAGCACCACTGGGTAAGACCAGAACAGTCAAAAGAGGTGTTCGGGTTACTGCCACCGTAGACATACTTCCAGCCTTGATACTTCAACGCTTCATTCATAACAGCCTGTACCGTTTCGTTGCTGAACTGCTTCACGGTCAGATATTGGTTGACCAGCTCCACATAGAACATATTTCCATAGTTATACCGCCAGCCACCATTTTTACTGACCGCTATCGGGTTCGTATAGGTCACTTTTGTACCGCCGGATTTATTCTTTGCGAAATTCTCCGCAAGATTGAAGCTGTGCTTTTTCCCGTTCTTCGCCACATAGTCTGCATAGCCACCACCATAGTTATAAGACTGTATGATAACGTTAATGTCATTCATGCCTTTTGCTTTACAGGAAGAAAGCAGGGACGCAAAATATTTACACCCCTGCTTAATGGATTCTTCTGTACTTAAGAAGTTTGGCGGTAGTCCCAGACTTTCGCTGGACTGCATGACATCAGTAGCCGTACCACCACTTTCTACCTGTATGATGGCAAGCAGGACGTTCACATACTCCGAGATACCGTTTTCTCTGGCGTATCTTTCTACCATCGGCTGATGTTTGAGGACATCGGCTGACAGGTTCATGCCAGAATAGACAGGCGAATAGCTGTTTGAACTGTCGTCATCTTCGCCGGAAATCAGTATCCCGAAAAAGAGGACGAGGGAGAAAAGGACTGGGAATATCGTACCTATGATAAGGATACGCTTTAATCTCATTTCTTCCGTCCTTTCTCTGGTTGCTTCGTAACAGTCTTACAATTTTGTTTTTGGTTGACCTGTTTCTGTACGGTTGTTTTCTTTTGATTACTTCTGGATTCCGCTACGTTTGACTGATTCGTTCTGACAACAGGTGTGACCTGCTGTTCCTGTCTGATGTTGGTTCGGACAGTTTCTTTTCCAGCCTTGATTTCTGCATTTTTTATCACAGGGGAAGTAGCAGGACGTTTCATATCCGGTTTTGTGACTGTATCGGTCTGTGCAGGTTTTGGAACAGATGTGGCAACAGGGCGTTCATGGCTTCTGGTAGCTCCGGCTGTCGCTGATCCATTCGCATGAACATTCTGTCTTGCTTCCTGTGCTTTCTGTAATTTCTGCTTTTTCTGTGAGATATTTTCCCTGTGCAGGTTGCGTTTCTGTGTACGCTGTTCCTGTCGGTTTTCCCGTTCTTCCACAACGCCACGCTTAAAATCTGATACATTATCCTTTGCTTTCTGTTTTGCAGAGTGGACAGCATAACCAGCCTGTGTCGGTAAGTCTTTCACATTTTCTTTCAGAGAAGAAGCACTGTCACGGACTTTATTTTTTGTATCCATTACAGCACCTACCGCAGAACCGACACGGCTTCCCACGGAAATATCATTATTCCTTTGTGGTCTGGCTGGCGTATTTTTATGTGTAGAACGAGAGTGATTATAAGCAGAACCAGCGACTGCACCAGTACCAGCTCCGACCATACTTCCTGTACCCACAGCCCTTGCAAGTCGGCGTTCCATACGTCTTGCCCTGTGTCGCATGAACACCATCGGTCTACGGAATATCCGGCGACCTATCTGCTGGCTGTCATTGGCATTCAGGCTGAACATACTCATTAGTTCTCCGAGTTTCATATAGATTCCAGCAAAGCAGATTATCTGCAAAAATGCCACCATGAAGAACGGGTAATCCGTGGAAATGTTGTAGAACATACTGGAAATCGAAAATGCCACAGTCACAATCAGTGTGATTCCGGCTCTTGTCATAATGGCATTGAACACACGGACAACTGCCTGTTTCGCCATGTTTTCATAGGTCGGTATCATGGACATTAAAAAGCTGACAGGCAGGAACATGGCATAGATGATAAAAAGTATCTGGGAAAACAACATCATGCCGGTAAGCAGAAAGATAAAAATAGTAATGCCAAGATTGAAGATGAGCAGGAAGAACACCATGCCAAGACGGTTGACGACCTGCGGAATCGTTAGGTTGTCATTGTCGTTATCCTCAATCTCTGTTTTTACAACATTTTCCCTTGTTTCTCCATCTTCGTCTGATGGGCTGGCAGATACCAGAGCTTCCACACGGTCAGCTCCAATTTCTTCGGTATCACTGTTTCCGAACTGCAATAACAGCCACGGTTTTTCTACCTGTATCGCAAACAGGCTGTCACGGATAAGGTCTACACTGTCCTTGCCTTTGCTTTGTGAATCGGGGAGCATGATTTTTGTCCCCAAATCCAGAGAAGCGGTGCTGATGTCTGAACTGAAATCATTGATTTTCTGGATATAATTGGGAGCGTAGGCAATAAAGGACGCAGACACGATAAATACCACCACAAAGTTGATAACGGCGTGAAGTGCCTTGCTTGTTTCCCGTTTGAGAAGCCCTGTATAGGCGGTATAAACACCTACAATCAAAATGATAATGAGCAGGAATCCCACATAGAATCCACTGCTGGAAAATCCGTTTTCGGTCACTCCGGCGAGTGTCTGGATACTTTTCCCGATACTGTCTGCCATATCATTGATAAAGTCCAGCTTATACGCCTGTTGCACCACATACCCTGTGGCATTGCTAAGATACAGGCTGATTGTCCAGACAAAGTTTGTGATACAGTAAAGCCCGTACTGCACCGATTTTCCAATGCCGTCCAGCCAGTTCCACGGAAGCCAAGACCAGCTATTGTCCACATAGAAATCAAGCTGATAATTGGAAAGCGGATACTTTGAATACAGGTTGTCTGCATTGACCGTATCATCGACCAGTCCAGACGCATGAGCTACCGTCCCAAGCAGGGACAACAGTACCAGCGTGACGGTCACGGCAAGCAGTACCAGTTTCAGTACATGGAATACCTTTTCTTTTGTGACAGATTTCATCATTCCAAATCCACCTCACTTTTTATCGGCGGTCTGGTATCAAAGGCATGGAGCAGTTCTACAAAGACAGGGTGTATCTGTACCACGCCGACACGCCCGTATAAATCCTGCATTAAGCATTGTCCGTTCTCCAAATCCCTCAACCGTTTCTGGTTGTTTTCGTCCTCACTGTCCAGTCCGAAAAACTCTAAGGTCTGTTTGATTTCATTGGTATCTGTGGAGCGGAACGCAAACTTTAAACCGATGTTATTTTTCAGACTTTCTTTCGATACGTCCCCAGAGGATTGTGTCACGAAATAAACTCCGGCGTTCATGGCTCTACCAGCACGCACCAGCTTATTTGAGAGTGTTTCGCCCTGTGCCACATTTAAGAACGCCCATGCTTCATCAAGGTCTACAATCTTAAAAATGCTTCGGTCTGAATGGATAAAGTCTAAGGCAAAGGTAGATATTACAATCAACATTGCCACCGATAATAATTCAATGGTCGTGTATTCGTCAAAAGTAGTATCTTTATCCGGCAGAACCAAATCCGCAACCTGTATGATATTGAGCTGGTTATCCAGACTGATAGTATTTTTCGCTGTTCCGTCTGAAAAGAGCAGGTGTGCAAAATCATAATTTGTAAAACTGTCAATATGATTTGCGATATGGTTTGAAATAGGCGTATTTTCTTTCCGTAATTCTGTGATAACATTTAGCAATCCTCTTTGTTCACTTTCTGATACTTTGCTGATTGCACTGATAAGCACAGGGAACTTGTCTCCATCACGGGTTGAGATACCTGTTAAAAATGTTAAAATTTCTTTTGCCAGTGTAGCTCCGTCCTCTTTATCTTTCATAATTACAAACGGGTCAAGAAGCCCTGCATTTTCCTTGTCGCTAGTAAGATTTACAATGTTGATTTCCTCTGCAATCTCCGGCAGTGTTTCTTTCCAGTTCCCACGCTCACTTTTCGGGTCTAGGATAACTGCCTGTCCACCGAACAGGACGGAATAATACACCAGCAGGTTATTACAGAATGATTTTCCACCACCAAGCGAACCGACAAAAGCAGAAGCCAACGCATTTGTGACCGTACCTTTTACCCCTTGACTGGCAAGGGACGGTTGTAGGTAGACATTTCTTCCCGTATCCACGGAATATCCGATATAGATTCCTGTATTTTCGCCCAACATCTGGGTAGCACCGAAGCCAAGTCCGGCTAAAAAATCGGATTTCACATACTGGATATAATCATTGATATAACGCCTGCTGGCGGGAAGAAACTCTCCATGCAGTCCCATCATATCTCCGGCAGGACGTACCAGCTTCACGTTCAAATCATCGTAAAAGTCCTTGACTTCATCACAACGGCGTTTCAGTTCGTCAAGATCGGGTGCAGATACCCGTATGACGTAACTTAACTTGTACATACTTTCCTTGCTCTGGTCTAAATCTGTTTCCAGTTCATCGACACTGTCCAAGGCTTCCACCACATTTGAACTTGTTTCGTTTCCGGCTTGATAGGCGTGATTATCCAAGTCCTTTAATTCCTTTTTCTTGTTACGGACAGTGGTTAAGGCTTTCTTATTCCCGACAATCTCAACATTCATAGACGTATCCACAGGGAATGTGAACTGCTGTTGCTGGAAATAAAAGATTTCCGATGATGGGAAGTCCAGCTCCCCGACAATGGCATTGACCGTAAAGTAGGATACATAGCTTTCGCTGTCCTCATGTTCCAGACGCAAATATCGCTGGCTTTCTTCCACCACACAACGGGTAGGACGGATAAGGTCATAATACTTAATCAGTGTTTCCCTTTTTAATTTTCTTTTTGGCAGAGGATACTCATAATCTTCATAGGCTATCCCGTCCCTGCCGTAGAGGTGTTCCATCAGATACGCAAAGTCTTTGGCTTCCAGTCGGCGGATTTTGAACCTACGGGAGATTTTGTTTTCCAGTAATTTCTCCATCTTCACATAACGGTTGATTTCATCATTGCTCATAGAAACAAAGTCGTTCATCAGCGTATGCCTTACCTCATTCAAAAACTCACGGAATGTCAGAAATACCGATTTTTTGATGTTCTTCAGATTGACTTCGTCCTCTGTGACCATGAGCTTGAATCCCAGAAAGAAACGGTAATCTACTTGATTGTCGCCTATCATGGATACAAGGGCTTCGGTCTGGTCGTCTATCTTTTGGATTGCTACCTCACGGAGCTTTCCAGTGACCAGCTTCTTTGACTGTTCCTGTATGCTTCGGATTGAACTTTCAGTTGCAATCTGCAACGCATGAATCTTTCCCTCACGGGACTGTGCGATAAGCTGACGGAAGCTGTCATGCACAAGGTATTTCTGTTCTGGGGATAAGAATGAATAATTGTACGGTATCAGCTCATAGTAGGCGAACACCTCATTGTCCTTATTCCAGACAAGGTTATTGTCGATATATTTAATCGGGAACATAGGTCACACTCCTTACTGCCGTGATAGTTTCCTCAAATTTCTGCTTATGCAGGTTCACGGCTTTTCCGGCATAAGTCACTTTGGGACGCAGAGCATACAGCACCATCGTCTTGATGTAACTGTATGGCTTTTTCCCGTCAAAGGTTTTCTGTGACATAAACCATGTAAGGGCAACGGGAATCCCGAAATATTTCAAAAACGCACCCTCAATCATGGAAAGTGGCGGTACATCTGCAAACAGAATGATGATAAATTCCGTCAGCACGAACCATGTAATCTGGGTAAAGGTCACAGGGAATGGCAGGTTTACATCATTGATGGCATACAGTACCTTTTCCACGTTCCAGATACTTGTATAACTTCGGATTTTCTTCACTTGTAAATGCTCCTTTCTTCATTTTCCTAACAACAGGGACAGCCGGATTTTCCAGACTGCCCCCAAGAGAAAAGCTGACAGTAGCACCAGTGGCGGTGCTGATCTGCCAGCCCTTAACGCAGTACCTCACAGATACCAGCGTTTGTTGCAATAAATGTCCCCTCTATATCGAGGTCACGCCCGTAGGCTTCATAGTCGATATAGTTCTGTAAAGAGGACGGGATTTCTCCGAGTACCTGTTCTTCATCAATCAGATAGTAGGCTAAATCGGTCATCGTTTCACAGCCGGAATACAGAATGATGTCGTCCTTATGTTCCACCAGTTCTTCCAGACTTCCATAGCAGGATATAAAACTGTCCAAGTCGTCCAGCAGGTAATCCGGTAATTCTTCCAACTGCTCATAGATACGGTTCAGTTCTTCGATGGAAATGTATTCGCTAATCTCCATCGGGAAGTTGTCCGTATCATGGATTGCGTATTCTTCGTACTCTGCTTTTAAGCCGATACGTTCTGCAATCACTTCTTCGTCCAATGGAAAAGAGAACCAGTCCCCGACCAGTTCTCCCTCATTGTACTTGCCAAGATTGGCTATATAGACTTGCATATCATCAATCATAAGCGGTCACTTCCTTTCACTCATTGTATTCATAAAATCTGCCATGCACACACAGGAAATGTTCTGATGTTTCTTCCATATCTGAACAGTTCCGATGGTATGTAATATTGCAAAGTCCGGCTTCCAGCTCTTGCAGGTTTGAAAACCATTCTCTTTGAATTGCAGGTATATCTTCGGGTGGGATTTCACTCTCCGAAATCGCAAGGCAGATATTGTTTAACAGGTCAAGGTCTGTATCTTGCAGGATTTCAAAAGGGAAATCATAATCACTGATAAGATAACGGTCACTGTCCGGCGGTAAGCCAATGGATTGTTTTAATGCTTCTATGTTGCAGGGAAGTGTAAACCATGCACAGCCTGTATCTTTTTCCTGTTCATCAAGATTGATAACAAATACTTTCATTTCTGCCATAAGCAATGCCACCTGTCAAAGTTTGAACATACCATTGTTGCAGAGAGCATAACGTCCTTTTTCTTCCAGTTCATGGGCGTAGGCTTCCAGATTAAAATATTTCTTTCCTTTTTCGGAAAGAGCAGAAAATTCAATGTTATGCTCCAAGCGGTAACGGGCAACGTCCATGATGTTGTGACACTCTGGATAAAACAAAAATTCTTCGGATTCCTGCAATAAATCCTCTACACCGCCACAATAAGGAATCAACTCTTTGTATGCCTGCTGAACTTCTGGCGATAAATCCGTGTAAGCAAAGTATAGCTTGTTTAATCGTCTGACAGAAGTTGTCCTTACAATATCGCCAGCAAAGGGGAGCTTCATATCTGTGATTTGATAGTCTTTGCTGTCAGCTTCCACACCGAGCAGGTCACGGAACAGCTCATAATCAATGGGTAAATCAAACCAGCGAGAGGTTTTATCCTCTGCTGATTTGGTCGTTTCAATCAATACGCTACATTCTTCCATCGTAATTCAGTCCTTTCTTCTAATTTTGAGTATGAAAAAAGCAGTCGATCATAACTGAAAGACTGCTTAACTCTAAAACAATATTAAAGCGTTTCTTCTTTTAAATTCTGACTCAAAAGGGATTTTAACTCTTTTACATCATTTTCAGACAAATCATTTTGATTAACAAGAACCATTTCATTTTTTATTGTTCTGATATATATGTAATTTCTAAAAATCCCCCAACATTTAAAGGCGTTCCAATGATTAGTCCCGTTACCAATATCAGAACTAACTGTAATTCCATCGGTATCAAAACAATATTCACGTTTTCCCGAAGTCAGTTTATTATCCATCTTTGAATGAACAATATTTATTACTTTTTTTTGAAATGTGTTAGCTCCGTTTATGATAATCCAGATAAAGAAAACTGAAAATAATAATCCAATAATACCATATCCAATACGACTATTCATAAAACAAAGAGTCGTATATATTAACATTATGACAGACATCACAGACGATAACCCTATTGCAAATTTACGTTTCTTTACATTTTTATCACTGGCTAAAACGATTTCTTTTAAAATATCTTGTTCTTGCTGTCCGATTTCAATACTGTATCTAACCATAATAAGAATCTCCTTTAAACATTTTAATGATATTAGTATATTACCACAAGTAGTATATTACCACAAGTTTGTGTTTAAAATGTGGGATTCTTAATTTTACGCTCCAATAATCTTATTGAATAACTGTAACAATACGTCTTTTACGCCGGATGCATTGAATACAAGACCAACGGCTACTAAGGCAACTACCAAGAATCCGATGAGTTTGGAAAACTCACGCTTGAATCCCAAGTAGATACCGATAACAACAATCGCCATCAACACAAGGCTCTGTGCATTGCTTAAAAACCAGTTATAAAGGTTCTGTCCAAAATTCATGCTTTCTTTTCTCCTTTCAGTTCCATCATTTTTTTGTCAGACTGTCTGCCAGCCTGTAAAATACACATGGCAACCACGCCAACTGTTCCCCCTAAAGAGAAGAACAGGAAGTCAAATAATAATCGTTGCATTTTTCAATTCTCCTTTTCTAAAATCACATCTTCGGTAGATGTGGTCTGCTGTTCAATTATCTTGTAATGCTTTTCCGTCAGTTTCGTGGATTTACGGATTTCTTTCAGATAATCAATCCCTGTTTTCGCTGTGATTGTTTCCAGCATTTTGAGTGTCGGGTCAACCTGCCGTTGAATCCAGCGTAGGGTTCTGTCCAGTGTGTAGGGTTCGGGTTTGGTCGTGAGCTTTAACGGCTCTCTGTTTCCCCCGATGAACCACGCCCAGCGGACAGATAATTTCCAGTCGCTCCGTTTCTTGTCTGCTTCCTTATCCACAAAGCGTACATAACGGTTGATAATAGAAAATGCCGTCCGTTCAGCGTCATAGTAAGTCAGCAGGTCACGGACAGCATAATAAGCACGTTCATTTTTTAACCGTATTTCAAATCTGTTTTTTATCGGTGCTTCCTCAATGGGAATCCCTAGTTTGATGTACTGCTCATAGCTCTTTTCATAGACACAGAAGTACACCTCACTTTTTAGCGAGCCGATATAAAGCGTATAACCCATACCAGCCTTGTCCTGTTCCTCATGCTTGACCAGTTCGCCGGAAGCATAGGACTTAAAGGAACGGAACACCGATACACATTCCTCATTCCGGCATTTTTCGGTCAGTTCTGGAATATCCAACATTCCTGTATGGTCATTGATGGCAAGGTCAAGGCGTTTCATCACACCACCGTCCACCAGAGCGTCCATAAGGAAATCATACCAGCTCCGTTCCTGTGCCAGCAGATAACTTTCAAACTGGCGACAGCCTTTTCCTTTCAGTTCCAGCAGGACACCTTTTTCTTCATCGGGGGAAGTATATACGAAAATATCTCCGATGTAGTAGTGTTCCGTGTAGCTGTAATGCCCGAAGTCCTCATGTATCATGTACTGGATATTGAGCTGTAAGATGTCCTTAATGATGTGTCCAATATCCAGTGTCGGAAACCGTATCCTCACATAATCAAACAGCATGGTAAGCGGTGCTTCTGGATTGAATTTTTCCAGAGCTTCCAAAAGTTTCACTTTCATTTCTTCTGTGACCGCCACCTTTCCGGATTCGATACGGCTTAAATGTTCACGGCTGATTCCAGCCATGACCGCAAGTTTCGTCTGGGATACACCGTACTGCAAACGTCTGTCTGCAAAATCCTGTATCCACTCTGTATCATTCAGTGCGATACCCCCTTTACGAAAAAACTGTGACATTTTATATCCGATGTCACAGCAGTAAAAAAAGCTACCAAATGCTTGATTTCAGCCAAGAATCGGTAACTTTTGTGTATGTTTCCTTGTGATTTGTGCCCCTCTGTTAGATACCGAGGGGCTATTGTCTGCTGGCGTGGCTACCGCCACACCAGCAAGGCTAGTCCGTACCTGTGGCTTTCGCTTCGCACGCCACCTGTCCGTCCTGCCTTATGTGTACAATCAGTCCATTTCCAGAGTAAATTTTTCTGGATTGTCCACAATATTGTATGTGCCGTCTATCTGGTTCTCCTGCCGATAGGAAAAGCTAAATGCCGAGTTGCCGGATTCAGCGTCTTTCTGGTTCTTGTAGACCGTAACAGAAAGTGCGTGGGGAATCTGAATATCATAACTGAAACGGACACTGTGAAAAGAGTTGTCCCTGCATTTTTCAAATATTTGTTCCGCACATTTCTGTTGATCGGTCACGACCAAAGTGTTGAGTATGACCGACACCCGTAGCTCATAATGGTTATCAGAGCCAGAGCCAGACGAAGAAGATACGTCCATCTGTCGTCCCCATTGCAGGTAAAACAGGATTCCTGCCAAGAGCAGAAGTATAGTGATTACTATAATTATTGTCCGTTTTCTTATCATTTTAATTCCCTCCGTACACCTATATTACAGTACAAGTGTAGAGCAAAACAGCTTATTTTTCAATACAGCTATATTTATAATTTGATTAAAAGACGAGGTAAACAAAAATGACAGTATACATGGATTTAGAAAATCTTCTCAAAGAAAAGAATATCAGTAAAAACAAAGTCTGTGAAGCCTGTAATTTACAGAGGACACAGCTCAACAACTACTGCAAAAATAAAGTAACCAGAATCGACTTCTCCATCTTAGCAAAGTTGTGTGAATATCTGGACTGCACACCTAATGACATCTTGAAATTAAAGTAAGGCTTCGGATTATTCCAGAGCCTTTTTTTCTGTTCTCCTTTCTGCAAGTTCCCCAATCGTACCCAAGAAATCATAGCCTTTGGGTACAAGGGGAGTGTAAAATTCTGATATGACACTTGTTCCCACATCACAGTATCCACGCCCTTTGATTCGCTTCTGGAAAAATTGTTTTTTCACATCACTTCCAAAGAGCATACCGTAACCAAGTTCACTCATGCGACCAAGCCCCACACGGAAGTTAAAGTTATCTCTGATACCGTCCCCGAAATACTTTGCGTCTGGACGCTGGCAAGCCACAATCAGAAAATAGCCAGCCTGTCTGCCAAGCATGACGATTTTCTTTAGCTGGCTTAACAGGGCGGTACTTTCTTTTGTTGTGAGCATTTCTAGGAAAGCCACATATTCATCAAAGATAAGGAATTGTGGAGAAAGTCCCAGATAGGCATAGTTTTCTCCTGTACGGTAGTTCGGGTTCAGTTTCATTTCTTCCGAGCGTGTGACCATGCCCTCATAAAAGGTATTGACGCAGTCAATCATATCGTCTTTCGTGTGGTAGACATTTCCCATGACCGTTCCCAAATCTGCAAGGTCAGCGTTCTTCGGGTCAAGAATATATAAATCTGCATTGGTTCTAAGCAGTGCTTCAATGATGGTCAGTAGAAAATAGGTCTTTCCACCACCTGTACCACCGCAGATAAGGGCATGGGGAAGTGAATCATATTCCCACACCAGATTTTTCATTAACCGCAGACCGCCGTTTTCGGCAATTACTTCATCAATCGAAATACGGTTCGCTATCATATCATAGAGCAGGGTGTATTCGATATAGCCGTCATGCAGTGTCTTGTCGGTCAGCTCACAGTACAGTCCCGATTCCAGTTTATCCTCTAAGGACAGGAGCTGTTCTTGATATTTTCCCATTGTAATTTCACACAGGATATGGAGCAATCCATTGTCCATCTGGTAGTAAATTTTCGGAAACCACACGATTTTTTCTCTTGATCTGCTTTGCAGGTCAGTGAAAAAAACGCTGTCTTTGGTGTTCTTCGCTTCATACCATTTATTTTCCAGCACCATGCGAGCCAGTTTTTGTCTGTGTAGCAACCGCTTGATACGGTCATATCCATAACGGTAGTAGAGAAAAGTGACCAATACACAAATACCAGTCGCTATCAGAACCGTAATGGAGTTGTAGGCAGTCCAAGTAATTCCGGCATGGAGCAGGTTAAATTCTTTCCAGTCTGTAACAAGAGGCTGTCGCAGGTTCAGTAGCAAGAATACCGCAACAAACAGGAGCAACAGCCAGCCAATACAGAAATGATAGACCAGCGATTTGTCACTGGCACGAATCCTGTTACCTTTAGATTTTTTCCATACGTTCATATAAACTCCTTTCTTTGGACGTAAGAAAAGCAGTCAATCATGTAGACTAACTGCTTTGTGAATATAAATATAAAATTATAAAGGCTGAATTTTTAATTCTGTATTACTCATCATATTTGAGCAAATAAAGCAAATCGCTATATCCCGATTTCATAAGTAATTGTTTGAAACCAGAAAGCACTTCTTCTTTTGTATAATTGTTGTTTTCCAAAAACTGATTATCTTTTTCACTAAGGTACTGATAAAAAAGAGCCACCGCCATTACTTCGTTTTTGTTTGTATAGTCAATGCTATCTAAAAGTATGTTCTCTGCTTCGTTAATCTGTCCTAAATCAATCATATTAAGAAAAATTTTCAAATTTTTTCCCGATACTTCATACTTGTTTTCTTTTTCAAGTTCAACAGAAACATACTTTTTCCCAAAGGCTAATGAAAATAATACTCTTACCATTTCTTTTATCATTCGCATGATGTAATCTTTTTCATCAGTAAAATTCATTTTCCCATCTCCTTAAATGTTGGTTTAATTATTTGGAACATATAAGCTAACTTATAAACTTGAATTTTGTCTGATTACCAATTATCTTTTGTAATTTATAGCTGCATCAAAAAGAATACCAATACACTCAAGAGTATCGTTACTATTCCCATTATGATAAACATCATGGAAGTAAAACTTTTTGAAATTGGTCTATCAACATAGCACTTTTTAGGATTGTTTGGATTATAATAAACTGTCATCTTACTGTTGATAGGCCACAACTGCTCTGCAAGTTGACGCAAATTTGCAATGGATCCAGTTTTTACATGTAGCCAGCCTTTTTCATCTTCATAGACTTCTGATTTCACCGGTACGGGTACTCCAGATATTTGCGTTGTTTTAATTCCACGAAATATTTTCTTTGTTTTATAACAAGTTCCATTCACAAAGTACTCCACGATTGGATACACCCTTCCATTTCCCGGAAACCCATATTGTTTAACAATACCGTCTGTCTGCTTTGTACACAATTGATTCTGTCTTTTTACAATGATATTGAAAGTAACTCCTAGTAAAACCAATATTACACCAAGACCTCCAACTGTCATCAATTCTAACCATGCAATTTGTATTTCTGTCATAGTTTCATCACCTCAAATTCCAGTTTTCTTGATTCTGCAAACTTGAATTTGTAATTACATTCCATACATATTGGCATTCTTTACAATCACTCTATCTCCTTTTTCTAATTGTTCCTTAGAAACTCCTCTTAACCCAAGTCCAACATGTTCTGTTTTATATCCACAACCATTTGATTTTCGTTCTTTTGTATGTATATCGATGTTAGTAATTATAGTCTCTAATACACCTCCATTTGTTTTATAAACACACGCATTTTCTCCTTCTCTACACATTCCTGTTGATATGTTTCCTGTGACAACTGTTCCAACCCCCATAATTGTAAATACATCATCAATAATCAATTCAAAGTCTTCTTTTAAACATAATGGAACATCTAATCTGTTCATATACTCTTTTTCTCGCTCTTTTTTGCTTTTACCAAATAATCCCATAGTGTTTCTCCTTTATAACTTCCAATTTGATTTTTTTATATTATATCAATTACATTTGAACAATACAATGAAAATCCATTAGTTACAAACTTATTTCTTCGGCGGGTGCTGGGGAGCATTGTTCTGTGGATTTCCGGTATGAGTTCCTTTGTTCTTCAAAATAATGTCGTCCGCTTTTACATACCAGTCCACATCTGCACCACGGTAATTCGCATTGGCTACCGTATCTGCAACAGGGTTGATAAGTTCCACTTCGGCGTTGTAATCATAATCTTTTAACGGAACAGTCGCCGGAACAGATACCTGTATCATGCGTCCCTGTGTGTTGCATTTTAAATCGTAAGTACGTTCCTTGATTTCCTCACTGACCGTCCCATCTTCATTCTGTACATGAACCTCACGGCGTAATGCGGAGAACTTCAACACTCCGAATGTCTTTTCTTTATCAATGACGATTCCATTTGCTAATCTCATAATCTGAATACCCCCTTATTTATTTTCTACTGGTAACATATCGTCTGCAAGTAAGATGTAATTGACAAATCCACGTTCCCCGATTTTATAACCATCGGTAGTGATTCGTGGGTTGATAAGTTTTACTTTCTGCTCCGGCGAAAAATGTTTTTCGCCAGCTTTGGCAGGAAGTGTCACAACTACATCATCGGCTCTCTGTACATCGGAATACAGGTTGTAGCTTCTGTTAATGACAGCTATACGCCCGTTGATTCTCTGCTGTTCCGTAGTATTTTCTCCGGCAAACTCCAAGTTTCCGAATGTCTTTTCCATGTTTGGTACGACAAATCTTAATTCCATAAATGATTGACCTCTTTTCTTTCTGTTTTATTTTCTTTCCTGCTGTACTTTGTGGGGAGCTACACTCCCCACGCCCCTAGTGGACTTCACGCTCCCGTAAACCAAGTGCTTCACGGGAGCGTGAAGTTGCAAAAAGGGTGGCGACCTTGAACGCTCTACCAACCGCTACATTACCGCCTTATGATTTCTTTCTACGGCGTTTGAAATAAAGCATACCGCCAAGCCCTACGCAGGAAAGACCAAGCATGGCAAGGTAAGCATAGATATTGGTATTGTCGCCTGTTTTTGGGCTGTCACTTGTCTTAACCGTAGATGGTGTATCCGGCGTGTCAGTATCCTTTGGTGTGTCTGGGACTTCCGGCACTTCCTTAATTGTCACAGTCTGTCCATCGTCTGTGATGTCCTTATGTTCTGTCACTTTCTTTGGTTCGTCTGGATTGGTCATATCGTATAATTCCTCAAATGTAACAAGGCTCTTTCCACCAAGAGAAGAACCATCAAAGGTAAATGCAATCTCAACCGTCATTTTTTCATTGTCGGCTGTAAACTCATAACCATTGGATACTTTCTTTCCATCAATCAGAAGTTCTGCATTTTCCTCTTTTAACATCTGCCAGCCGGAAAGTTTGTATTTTGTTCCAACTTCCAGCCCATCTAATGTGACTTTATCCACAATCGTTACGTCTTTTCCGGCTTCAATTTCTTTCTTGCCGTTCTTGTCCGTAGCGGTCGTATGGATTTTGATGACACGTTCCGTGATAAGAACGGTCTGTCCATCATCGTTGATGTCCTTATGTTCGGCAACCTTGACAGGCTCTTTCGGATTGCTCATATCGTACAATTCCTCAAAGGTAACAAGGTTCTGACCACCAAGAGCTGAACCATCAA
Organism: Blautia sp. Marseille-P3087; assembly: GCF_900120195.1. Lineage (GTDB taxonomy): Bacteria > Bacillota > Clostridia > Lachnospirales > Lachnospiraceae > Blautia_A. Next base: position 2,123,344 of record NZ_LT635539.1, on the reverse strand, counting down.
AACTGTAAGTAATCCTAACCGTCATTTTTTCGCTGTCAGCAGTAAAGGTATAATCACTGTCTACACGTTTCCCATCAATGAGAAGTTCCGCATTTTCTTCCTTTACCATCTGCCAGCCGGAAAGTTTATATTTTCTGCCTGTTTCCAATCCATCAAGTGTGACTTCGTCCACGATCTTGATGTCTTTTCCGGCAACAATCATCTTTTCGCCTGTTTTCTTGTCGGTAGCTGTGGTATGGATTGTGATTTCTTTTTCGTATTCATCGGTAAGCGTACCTAAATCAATGGTCACTTTATTTCTGGATACGACTATTTCAAAAGCTGGAATCAGCTTAAATCCGGCGTTGGAATCACACTTTAATTCCTCAATCACATAAGTATCATAAAGTAATGCACCTTTGCTGTCGTCTGGTTCAGATGTACCAAACCATACACCGTCCTCACTGGATTTTCCGGCATTGGTATTGACCTTGTGGGAAGCCCAGCTTGAAGCAGTGGAGAACTGACCGTTTTTGTCAGTAACTACAATATGGGATTCTCCCGTTGTCTTGCTTGTGATTCTGAATGGAACACCTGCAAGGCGTTTGTGTGTACCTGCACCGATTTTTACACCCTCAATATCGCCACGCTTAATCTGGTTGTAGACAGAGTGAGATTTGTCAGTCAAGTCCACGATTTTTCCATCTTCCGTGATAGAAAAGTCGATTGCTTTTGCACCATCTGTTAAGTAGCCCTCTGGTGCTTTGCTTTCTTCTAATCTGTAATTTCCGTAAGGAAGCAAGTCAGCAGAAGTAGAAGCGATTCCGTCAATGCCTGTCTGAATCTTCTTGACAGTTTCATTCTTGTTGTATAATTTTCCCTCTACCAGTACAGGACTGTCATTTAAGGAAATGATATTAAATTCTGTGTACTGTAAGGTCGCACTTCCCTGTGCTTTGGTATCCTTTGTTTCAAGGTCACGTTTCTGGATTTTTACACCGCCACGGATAACCTTGTCAGATACAGAATACTGGTTACTTCCAGAAAGTACGGCAAGTTCGCCATCTTCGGAAATCTGTGTAAGGTACGTCCCCTTAATCTGTTCAGAACTTCCGTCAGCCTGCATATATGCACCATCTAATAAGTAGCCGTTTGGTGCTTTTGTTTCTGTGACAGTGAGTGTACCAAGTGGCAGTACATTCTTACCGTCCTGTGTATAGAAGCTGTCGCCGGATACTTTGTAGCTGTCGGCAAGTCTGGATACATAATGGATAGTTCCGTCACTGTCTTTTTCGGCAACGGTTTTAGTTGTCCATGTACGGGTAGCCTTTGCAGGAAGATTGTCTGCATTGTAGTAACCGTCATAATAGCTCCATGTGAACTCTGCACTCTCTAAAGATGCATTTCCCTGTGGAGTGGATTTTCCTGTTTCCATGTCGATTTTGAATAAATCAATCAAAGTTTCTGTGACCTTTGGAGTGTCAGCAACAGTTAATGTCGCTGTTTTTCCAACTTCCACATTTAAGGCATGGACAGTAGAATCCAGCTTATAACCCTTTGGAGCAGAAAGCTCTTTGATGTAAATTGTTCCTGCTTTTACCTCAACTTCTTTGGTATCGCCGTTTCCATCGGCAGTAAGTGTGGCAAGCTGGCTGTTACAGCCCTTATCAGAATAGACACCAAATGTCGCACCCTCAAAGGAATAACTGGCGTTACCATCTGTGACCGTGGGATTGGAAGAAGTCTTTTTGACTTTTGCATTTCCTACATTTAACTTCGCCCAGAACTGTCCGATGTCCTGTCCTTCGCCAGTGTAGATGTAACCGCCACATTCATAGCGTCCCTTATTTGCTTTCACAAATGCTTTCGCACCAGCGTAAACTTCATTCTGTACTACCTGTGAGATTTCATTATAGGAAGCTCTGACGTTATCGCACTGCCAGCCGAGCTGTTCACTCAACCTCTGCCAGACAACACACTGTTCCAGCAAGTATCCCTGTTTATAATTCAAGTTCGTATGAGAAGCGGTATATTGTTTGACGTACTCTAAGGAAAGAGCAACGTCCGCAATCTGATCGCTACTCATACGGGAGCTTGCGTCAGAACGTGTTTTATATCCATTCTTAAAACTGGTGTTGATATCCACGCAGTAGGCAGTTTCGCCCTCAACTTTCATGTGTCCCTCATTGAATGTAGATTTGATAGAACCATCATTCATAACGTGTTCAATGTAGCCGACACGTTCTGCTGATTCTGTCCAGTATTGATTGCCGGAAGCATGAACCGCCGTCACTGGTAATGCCGTGAGAATGGTTGCAAAAGCAAGCGTTCCTGTCAGCAATCGCTTTACTAGCTTATTCATATTTTCTCTTTCTCCTTTCGATTTTGGGTATGAAAAAAGACGCTCATTTATTGAACGCCTTTAATTTAATTAAATTCAACCTAACGGGTATCTTGTTTCCATGTGATAAATGATTTTAAATACGATTGTAACAAATTATCAGTAATTCCCGAAAAAGTGGTTGGTTTGCTAACAGCCTGCTAACACTCTAAAGGATATAATTGAATATTAGAGTTTATTAACAGAGTCGTTGTGCAAGCCCCTTTTCCGCTTTTTGGGGCGTTAAACGTCCCTTACAGGATAATCGAACTACTGCATACTAACCGCCACAGGGAACTCCTAAGCGGTGACCAGAGTTATCGCCTCGGCGTATAACAGAAAAATGAATTTGAGTTCGATTCTGTTATGTGATGTCACAATTAAAAGGACATGCGTTTTTGGAAAAGGCGATAGCTTCATACCAAAAAATTTCATCATATAAGATTGATTCAGCTGACGTAAGTCAGTTTTAAATCATAAAATCCAATGCCGTTGAAATGGCTGAAAACCTTGATTTTAAGCCAAAAATCCGGTATTAGTCCTGTTAGTTTAATGGATAGAACAAGTGCCTCCTAAGCACTAGATGTGGGTTCGATTCCCGCACGGGACGTCCTATCAAAAGCGGAATGTATTAGAAAAATTTCTAATATGATTTCCGCTTTTTTGTTTTTTCAGAGGGAAAAAGGAATGGAATATCAGCTAATACGGAAAGAATCCTATTAGCCGCTGTCTAATAAAACGCACTGCTGGTATAATAGCTGGAAATAAATCGAAATTCTAATAAAAGAGAAAAGCCAGCTGTTTATTTGAGAAAGTGGATGTAAATCCAAGCTCAGATAAGAAAAAAGAGAAAGGGAAATATCCGGCGGTAAGTTATTAGGTGTGAATACAATAGAATCTTTGCTTAGTGAGAACTAAGGTCAACAGTAAGCCTGTTTGGATCAGATTTCAAAAAAATCTATCTGGACAGGCTTTTTCTGTTGCAGATAAGAAATGGAGGAAAGATATGGATACAGTGGATACACGAAGTGCATCAGTTCCAGAAGATGGCGAAAAAATTATAGAGATTCAGCTGGAACGTCTGCGGACCTTTAAGAACCATCCATTTAAGGTTCGGATGGATCAGGAAATGATTCGGCTCAGTGCGAGTGTTGAGAAATACGGAATCATAAATCCACTGATTGTACGACCGATTCCAGATGGTGTTTATGAGATTATCTCCGGACACAGAAGAAAGGCAGCTGCTGAAAAGTTTGGTTACAGGAAGGTGCCGGTCATTATCAGAGTCATGTCGGATGATGAAGCAGTAATTAATATGGTGGATTCAAATTTACAGAGGCAGCAGATAACATTCAGTGAAAAGGCTTTTGCTTATAAGATGAAGAATGAAGCTATGAAGCGAACCGGAGGAAGAAGAAAAAGTAGCCAGTCTGACTACCCGTTGAAAGGAAAAAAGACAGTAGAAATCATTGGTGAAGAATTTGGTGACAGCGCAAAACAGGTACAGCGGTATCTGAAGTTGACGGATCTTATTCCTGAGTTACTGGAAAAGCTGGATAACGGTGAACTTTCATTTAACCCGGCTGTGGAACTTTCGTATTTAACGATAGAGGAACAAAAGGAATTTATAGATGCTATGGAGTATACACAGGCAGTCCCATCTATTTCCCAGGCACAGAGAATGAAGAAATTAAGCCGGGAGAAAAAGCTGACTGGAACAAAAATGAGAGAGATCATGGGTGAGATCAAAAAAGGGGAAATTACCAGAGTGATGTTTAACAACGAACAACTGTATCGGTATTTCCCAAAATCATATACCCCGGCAGAAATGAAAGAAGAGATACTGAGCATGTTAAACCAATGGAAACCGCAGAAAACGGTAGCAAAATAGGAGGAAAATTATGTGTAGAGTAATCGCAATATCAAACCAGAAAGGTGGAGTTGGAAAAACCACCACAACCGTAAATCTTGGAATTGGACTTGCCAGACAGGGAAAGAAAGTGTTGCTGATTGATGCAGATCCACAGGGGAGCCTTACAGCAAGTCTTGGTTATGTAGAACCGGACGAAATAGGAACTACACTTGCCACAATTATGATGGCTATCATCAATGAAAAAGAATTTGAGATCACAGATGGCATTCTGCATCATAAAGAAAATGTAGATCTGCTTCCGGCAAATATTGAATTATCTGCATTGGAAGTAACAATGGGGAACGTGATGAGCAGAGAGCTGATTATGAAGGAATATATTGAGGCTGTGAGAACGGAGTATGACTATATATTGATTGACTGTATGCCAAGTCTGGGATTAATGACAATCAATGCGCTGGTAGCTGCGGATTCCGTGTTGATTCCAGTACAGGCGGCTTACCTTCCGGTGAAAGGTCTTCAGCAGCTGATACATACGATTGCAATGGTAAAGAAACGGCTGAACAGGCAGCTCATATTTGAAGGAATACTTCTCACAATGGTAGATTTCCGCACAAACTATGCAAAGGATGTGGCTGGTAAAGTGCGTGAAGCTTATGGAGAAAAGATAGAGATTTTTGATACGGTGATTCCTATGTCAGTGAAAGCAGCTGAAACAAGTGCAGAAGGCGTCAGTATCTTTTCCCATTGCCTGAATGGAAAAGTAGCGAAAGCATATGAGACGATTGCAAAGGAGATATTGAGAAATGAAGAGTAAAAGTGCAGACAAAATAAAGATGCCCAGTATAGATGAACTGCTGGGAGTGTCCGGTGAGGAAAGTGCAACAGATATTGAGATTAGCAGAATACACAGCTTTGCAAATCATCCATTTAAAGTTTTGGATGATGATAAGATGGATGACCTGGTAAAGAGTATTAAACAGAATGGTGTGCTGACACCTGTTTTAGTAAGGCCAGATAAGAATAACAGCTATGAGATGATATCCGGGCATCGAAGAATGCACGCAGCCATAAAAGCTGGACTGGAGACAATACCGGCTATTGTGCGGGATATGGAAGACGATGAAGCCATTGTCATAATGGTAGATGCCAATATCCAACGAGAAGAATTGCTTCCAAGTGAAAAGGCTTTTGCATATAAGATGAAAATGGATGCTATGAAAAGGCAAGGGATACGGACAGATTTAACTTCGTGCCAAAATGGCACGAAGTTCAGAGCTGATGCTGCAATGGCAGAACAGATAGGAGAAAGTGCAAGAAGTATTCAGCGGTATATCCGTCTGACAGAACTTATTCCAGACCTTCTTGATTATGTAGATAAGAAACGTCTGCAGTTTACCGTTGCGGTTGACATTTCCTATATTGACAAAGAGATTCAAACATGGTTATTTGAATACATCAAGGAAAATGGTACGGTTAAAGCAGTTCAGGTAGCAGCACTCCGCACAGCACTTGAAGTAGGACCGATGACGCAGGCGAAAATGATCTCCATACTGGTAAACAGTCAGCCTGGTAGGAAGCAGGAACAGAAAATCACATTTTCAGAGAAAAAACTGAGAAATTTCTTCTCTGAAAAATATACGGCAGAGGATATGGAAAGTGTAATTTTGGAACTTCTGGATCAATGGAAGAGAGGTGAGATAACAGTATGAATTTTGAATACTATTATGGCACTCAGGCTGATCAGTTCAGTTTTATCCGGATTCCAAGAATATTATTATTAGATGAAGCATTTTCCGCACTGTCTTTATCAGCTAAAGTCCTTTACTCGGTACTTCTGGATAGAATGGGACTGTCAATGAAAAATAAATGGCTTGACGAAGAAAACAAGGTGTACATTATCTATCAGATCACGGAGATACAGAGTGACTTGGGATTCTCTAAGAAAAAAGCAATGGATTATCTCACAGAATTGGAGAAAATCGGACTGATTGAAAAGAAAAAGAGAGGCTTTGGATTGCCGAACATTATATATGTTAAGAGCTTTATGGCACATCAGAGAAGTAATGAAATGAGAACTTCACAGGAAAAAGATTTGGTACATAGAAGTATCGAAATAGGAACTTCTGAGGTGATGAATAAGCACCTCAGAGGTGCCGAAATAGATACCTCAGAAGTGCCAAATAGCGGACTTCAAGAGGTTCCCAAAACGGTACCTCTATATAATAAGACTTATATGAATTATAATAACCAGAGTAATATAAAATCGAATCATATCAAATCAGATGGCGATAGGATTCGATGTGATCAAAAAGAACAGACAATCAATGCTTATGCTGAACTGGTAAAGAAAAATATTGATTTTGATGTTTTACTGCATACATACAGCAGAGAGCAGGATCTGGTAGAAGAAATATATCAGCTGATTCTGGAGACCGTTCAAACTGAAAAGGATATGATACGGATCGCCGGCGAATATTATCCGGCAGGATTTGTAAAGGGAAAATTACTGAAACTGAATTATTCGCATATCGAGTATGTGCTGGAGTGCATGGATAAAAATACTACGAAAGTCAGAAACATAAAACAATATTTGCTGGCTGCTTTATTCAATGCACCATCAACGATTGGAAGTTATTATAAAGCAGCGGTAAATCACGACATGCCACAGTACGCAAACTGAAGGAGGTACTTATGATTGTTTTAAGAATGGCAGGAAAAATTTTATTGTTACCGGTGTGGTTATTATTAGCTACTGCTCATTTACTGGTAAAGATCGTAGTTGAAATCTACTGCATCGGCAAAGGGATTGTCAATCTCATTCTGGGTTTTATGCTGATTGGAACACTGCTCTGGTACAGACAATGGGAGCGGTTTGCTTTACTTGCAGTTGCCAGTGGTATCTTGCTGTTCTTTCTGTGGATCGGAGTGTTTATGGAAGTTATACTGGAATCAGCACAACACAAAATTGGAGAATTGATTATTAAGTGAGGAAACTATTATGGAGAAAGAATATATTCAGCTACCTGCATTAAAAAGAGATCTGGATCCAGATGTTGTAAAGGCTTTATGGGCGTTTATCCAATTACCTGAGGAATACCAAGCACGCTATCAGGAGCAATATGAATTGTTAAATCAGAGGAAAGAAGAAGCAGACAGGCAATTACAGGAGAATATCGAAAAGATTGATGCAGACGCAATTCATTTATATGAAGAAACCATGCGGAGCATGATTCGTGATATTGTTCAGCAATCCTGTAACTTAGCTTGTTGGGTTCGTTATCATAAATATGATTTGGAAGAATCTCTGGAGGAGATGATAGACCAGCAGCCACATGCTGCAAAATATATTATTGCAATGAATATACTTATGGATGACGCAGAGGGAAGCGAAAGTCCATTTGAGGGAAACAGTTTTATGACATCATAATTAAGGAAATCACAATCAATAGTGGAGCTGTCGGTAAATAACGTTTTTTACATATTTCCCGACAGCCCCATTCTTTTTCTTCTGTCTTTATATGCCAGAAACAGAATCGTCAGAAACGTAACTGTCTCCGCTGCAAGAAGAGAGATCCAGATTCCATTTAATCCGAATAATTTCGCAAGTATAACTGCGCAGATAACAATAGCAACAATTCCTCTCAGGAATGATCCCACAATCGCGATTTTCGGTTCATCTACTGCTGAGAAATATGCCACCAGTACAACATTGATTCCTGCAACTATAAATCCAAGGAAATACAGACGCAGTCCTGTATGTGCATAATTCAATAACTGAACATTGTTTTCACTGTTGAAAATGCTGATTAGCGGGTCAGTTGCTGTCCAGATGATCAATTGGATCAATGCTTCTACGGCAAGACATACGAGCAGGCTCCATTTCAGAAGTTTTTTTACCTGAGTAGGCTGACCTTTTCCGTAGCTTTCACTGATCAGAGGCTGTGCGCCCTGGGCCAGACCGTTGAAGATTGCAAATGCCACGATAGAAAGGTTTGCCACAACTCCATAGGCTGCTACACCTACATTTCCTGCAATTCCCAGGATCAGGAAGTTAAATACAATAGCGATCACACCGGAAGACAGTTCACCGACGAATGCGGAAACTCCTAGCTGACAGCAGGAAATCAGGTGTCTGAATGACGGTTTTTTCCAATGGAATCCTACATGGTTTCTGCTACTTCTGTAGTGTATGGTACAGACGCTCATTGTTACGATCGGACAGATTGCAGTAGCCAGTCCGGCTCCGGAAAATCCCAGACCGACTGGGAACATGAATATATAATCAAATATAATGTTAAAGATACTTCCACTGATGGAACCGATCATTGCAATAGAAGGCGCCCCATCGTTTCTGGCAAATGCAGTAAATGTATAATTTGACATGAAGAATGGTGTTGCGATCAGAATAATTCTCACATAGTTTCGTCCAAGTCCGATCAGTCCGGCATCTGCACCCAGCAAAGCCAATGCTTTGTCCGGAATAAAAATTCCGATCAGCATAAATGGAACTGCAACCAGTATGCTCCAGGTTACTGACTGTACGAAATAATGTTCTGTATTTTCTCCTTTTGCCCTGCTTATGGCATACCTGGTAGCGGAACCAATCCCGATCATAGCCCCAATCGCATAGATCAGTCCATAAACCGGCAGGATCAAATTGAGAACTGCCAGTCCGTCAGCACCGGAATATACAGATATAAAGAAAGTATCTGCCAGAACATAAACGGAAATCCCGATCATTCCGGCAACACTCTGGGTTACATATTTAGTGAATCTTTTCAGCATAATTCATGTCTCCTTCCGTAAAGACTTGCCTTCTATTATATATCTGTATTTTAAAAAATAGCAATCAAAAACTCCTCTCAGGCGCTATGCATAATAATTTCAACAACATGCTGCTTATAGCAGGTATTGATAAATTTATATCATTCTGATGATATATTATATTTCATTTTTCACGTTAATGATGTAAAATTATCAATGTAAATATCAGGGCATATTCGAATAATCATTTCTAAACTTTTTCAAATATGCTCCGGAAAGGAACTTTTATACTAATGAAAACCAAGATTCAGGATATGACCTCCGGTTCACCGGGACGGTTGATTATTCTTTTTGCAATTCCCCTGATGCTGGGAAATATCTGTCAGCAGCTTTATACAATGGTGGATACCATGGTTGTTGGTCAGGTTGCAGGTGTGGAGGCTCTTGCCGCACTGGGTGCTGTTGACTTTCTGATGTGGGTTGTCACAGGAATATCCACAGGACTCACTCAGGGATTTTCTATTCAACTCTCCCAGTATTATGGGGCAAAGGATTTCGAAAATCTGCGTAAATCTCTGGCTCACAGTTACCGGCTGACCGCATTCATCGCAGCCGGAGTATTGATTCTCAGCCAGTCATTTGCTTCGCTGGTATTAACAGGGCTGCATACACCTTCCAATATTATCGGAATGTCTCTGTTATATCTGCGCATCATTTTCTGTGGAATCCCCGCCACAGCAGCCTATAATATGTTTGCCTCTGCTCTAAGGGCTATGGGAAACAGTAAAACACCGCTGACCGCAATGATCATCGCATCTGTGCTGAATGTCTCACTGGACATCCTTTTTGTGGCAGGCTTCGGATGGGGTGTGGCAGGAGCAGCAATCGCAACTGTGATTGCACAGAGCTTCTCCGCTGTTTACTGTTTCCTGATTTTACGCAGAATTGATATCGTTCATCTGACCAGAGCAGATTTTATGCCTGCCTCCGGTATGAATGCCCGCCTGATGAAGCTTGGTATTCCTGTTGTATTTCAGAATATCATCATCGGTGTGGGCGGTCTGGTAGTCCAGTATGTGATCAATGGCTACGGTTTCCTTTTTGTAGCAGGATTTACAGCTACAAACAAGCTTTATGGTCTGCTGGAAATGGCTGCTATTTCCTATGGATATGCCATCGTTACCTATGTGGGTCAGAATCTGGGAGCCGGAAAGATTGACAGGATCAGAAAAGGCGTCCGCAGCAGTATGCTGCTTTCCCTGCTTACCTCACTGATCATTTCTGCTGCCATGTTTTTATTTGGAAAAAATATTCTCTCACTTTTCATCTCAGGTGAACCGCAGCAGACACAGCAGGTATTGGCAATTGCTTTTAAATACCTTTCTATTATGGCTGCCATGCTCTGGGTTTTGTACTTCCTGTACGTGTACAGATCTGTACTTCAGGGGCTGGGAGATACCTTAATGCCTATGGTAAGTGGTATGGCTGAATTTGTCATGCGTATCAGTGCTGCACTGATCCTTCCCCATTTTATCGGACAGGACGGTATTTTCTTTGCAGAGATTGCAGCATGGAGCGGAGCCACTGTGATCTTATGTATCAGCTATTATGTACGGATGCATAAATATCATTAAAACAAAACAGGGAGCTGTCGGTAAATAACGTTTTTTAGAGCTGACAGCACCAAACAAAAATATCCTGACAGTTACAGAGCTTTCTGGCTCTGCAACTTGTTCAGGATATTTTTATTTTGATAAATACTTTCTGTTTTTGGCCGCAAAAAATCCTTGTTTGGATTTTTTCAGCCGCATTTTTTTCTAGGCAGTTTTTCCTTCAAATTTTCTCAGTTTTTCGTATAAAAAACGATGATATTTATTTATATTTCTTCCAATAGCATACAGCATGAATTCTTTATATACCTTATCTGCCGAACGGTAATTAAAACGCCGGAAGTTCTCATTTTCCTTTATATCTCCAAAATGTCCTTCCGTCTGAATGGAATGTGTCTGGCGTTTCAGGATCCCGCGTTCACTCTGGATATTGGCATGCGATCTTTCTTTCAGTTCCTCCCATTGTTCATTGATCTTCATGACTTTGTTCTTTTCGGCATCTTTCTCCGCATCATACTTATACAGACAGCGCGCTTTATGTTCACATCCGCTGCAGTCTGCACAACCATATACCTCAAAGTTTTATATAACTGGATATTTCATTCCGTTTTAAATAAAGCAGATTTTTTTCACTACAGTACCCGCTGTCCGCAGTTACTTCTTCCAGAATACTCCCGAAAGCAGTCTTATGTTTTTCAAGGACCGGGATCAGGGTATTATAATCGGTGCGGTCGCTGCTTACATATCCATGTACGATATAATAATTCTCTACCGCGATCTGAACATTATATGCTGGCTTTAACTGTCCGTTCAGCATGTGATCTTCTTTCATACGCATAAAAGTCGCTTCCAGATCTGTTTTGGAATAACTGTTTCTGTTTTTTCCCATGATCTCAAAGCATTCTTTATATTCCATCAGTCGTTTTTCGCATTGTTCCAGTTCCTCATGCAGCTGTTGAAGTGCAGGTTTTCTTTTTACTTTTCCGTAAACGAATTCGATTTCCTCGTTGTCTGCGATCATCGTGAGATTGTTCTGGAGTTTCCGTATTTCAAGCGGTGAACAGTTATCGATCTCTATAATACGGTTATTTGAAAGCTTTTTATGTTTTACAAGCTTTCGTTTTCTGTTCTTTTCGATCACTTCCCGGACTTTATCCATCCCTTCGATCACAAACATCTGTGCATTTCCCAGCTCGTACTTTGTTCCATAATCATTCTCCTGCAAAAAAGAATTATATTTTTCAAAAAGCTGGTCGATAGAGTCCAGAAGTCCTGCCAGATGATAATTGATGCTTCCACGCCATACAAAAGTATAACGGTTCGCATTTGCCTCTATCTTTGTACCGTCAATAAAAAGTTCTTTTAATGTGACCAGCCCTTCTTTCTGCAGCCGCCGCATAAACTGGTAATTCAGGTCATCCAGGACATCAGATGTCAGCTTCCTGTTTTTAAAGTCATAAAAAGCATCACGTTTCGGTTTTTGTCCGCGCGTCAGCCAGATAAAAGCATGGTCTCTTTCACACAGATCAACAATACAGTCAACAGAACGTATTCCCCGCATATTTGCATAGGTAACTACAGCATACATCATAATTGGGTTGTACCCGGTTCTTCCCTTATCTGAACAATTGGCTAACAAGCCAGAAAAATCTAATTCCTCCATCACTTTTTTCAGGGTATAGACTGGATCGTCGTCAGGTAAACTCAATTCGAAGAAACTAAAGTTAATTTTCTGTTGCCCAAACTCAAAAAAATCGTTATAATAATTAGTTGTTAGCATAGTTACATTATAACATGTAACGGAGAGAAAGATGGTTGTCGTTAGCCATCTTTTTTCTTTTTTCAGATAAATTCAGAGAGGGTATGACTCGTTGTGAGCCATACCCTCTCTGCTTTGGAACTATCTATTTCCCGACAGCCCCTATTTTTTTGACTTTTACAGTTCTGAAAATTGTATCAAAAATTTTTTCAAAAAGATTCTTAACTAAATCCCCACCTTTTGTATTTAGGAATTGAGCAGGTCACACCATCATTTAAGTCGTGGCAGCTTGCGTACAATGACAACTTAATGAGCTTGCCAATTCGCCGGAGCTGCTGTAGAGAGTTCCGGATAGTCCGTAAGGATAATAGAAACAGGGGTCTGCATATGGCTTTTCTATGGAAAGCTGCGGATCAATAATGATACTCCCGATGATGCCGGTCAGATAAAGTGAGGAATCTGAAGACCATACACGATATGGCTGAGACTGCCTGCAATGGCGTGAACGGATTGGGTGAACCCTGAAATGGGTTACACATGTGAAAAGACAATCTAGCACTGTTTTCTGAAATGATGACAGCCCTGGTTATCGCCAGGGCTGCTGACAATAGAAGCTGTGCGGCAGATTGGTTTTTATTTCGTATCTGATCTGCCGTACTCTTGTGTTGCCAGTAAGGCAGCAAATAGAGTAAGAAAGGGGGGAAGGATGGATGAATATGGTTGTACTTATTGGACGTCTGGTGAGAGATCCCAGTTATAGTGAAGTCGAGACAGAAAAAGGAAAGTATCATATTGCATCATTTTATCTGGCTGTGCCGAGAAATTTTAATAAAGGTGTCAATTATATTAAAATTACAACTTTTGGAAAACAGGCAGATTTCGCAAGGGATTACCTGACAAAAGGAAAGCGTGTTGCAATTCTTGGTGAGCTGATGATCGGAAGCTATAAAGATAAGGAAACAGATAAAACGGTCTATACCACAGAGGTAACTGCAAGCCGACTGGAATTCGCTGACGGAAAAGATGCTAGTGGGAACACTCCGATACCTTTTCCAGAAGCAGATGCAGATGGGTTTCAGCATATCCCGGATGGATATGGAGAAGAATTACCGTTTTGATAAAGAGGGCAAAATGAATCAGGTAGATAAAGAACTGATGCACAAGCGATTCCGTCACTCTCACAGGCTCAGCGGATAAAGTAGCTGAGTAAAGAAAAACAGTTATCACTGGAAAAGATGGAAGAAATCATGTGTGAAGTTAAAAAGGGTGAGATCACAAGAGTAGCATTTACTAATGAGCAGTTACACAAGTATTTTCCAAATTCCTATACACCGGCAATGATGAAGCGGGAAATACTGGCATTGTTGAAATTATGGAAAAAAGAATCATGGGAAAGTTAAAGGAGGAAGAAATCATGTGTAAAGTTATATCCGTAGTAAACCAGAAAGGCGGCGTTGGAAAGACCACCACAACCGTAAATGTAGGCATTGGACTGGCACGAGAAGGTAAGAAAGTGTTGCTGATCGACGCGGATCCACAGGGAAGTTTAACAGCAAGTCTTGGATATGAGGAACCGGATGATCTTCGCATTACACTGGCAACGATCATGATGGATGTCATCAATGAAGAAGAAATCTCCTTGAAAGATGGTATCTTACATCACCAGGAAAATGTAGATTTACTTCCGGCAAATATTGAGCTTTCTGCCCTGGAAGTAACGATGGGAAATGTTATGAGCAGAGAAATGATCATGAAGGAATATATCGATGCGATAAGATGCCGATACGATTATATCCTGATCGACTGTATGCCAAGCCTTGGTATGATGACAATCAATGCACTGGTCTCCTCTGATTCTGTGCTGATACCTGTACAGGCCGCATATCTGCCTGTTAAAGGACTTCAACAGCTGATCAAGACTATTCTTACAGTAAAGAAAAGACTGAACCGAAAACTGGCGATTGAGGGTATTCTCCTGACTATGGTAGATTTCAGAACCAATTACGCAAGGGATGTCTTACACTGTATGCGTGGTAACACCACCAAAGTGAAGAACATCAAGAAATATTTATTAGCAGCCCTGTTTAATGCACCGTCTACGATGAACGGGTATTATCAGGCAGAGGTGAACCATGATATGCCAGGACTGGTAAGATAGGAGGTGCACATGTTTATTTTAAAATTTGCTGGGAAAATATTATTACTGCCAGTATGGCTGATCCTTTTTGTGATCGGCCTGGCAGTGAAGATGACAGTACAGACTTATGCGGTTGCCAGAGGGATTCTTGGGTTTATATTCACTATGTTGATTATAGCGACTGCATACTGTTACCATGACTGGGTACAGGTTGCATTTCTGTTTGCGCTGAGTGTAATTCTGCATCTGATCCTGTTTGCAGGAGTGTTCGTAGATACTGTACTGGACATGACAAGAGAACGTATTATTGATTTTATTATATCGTGAGGAGGATATGAAAATGAGCGAAAACAATGATTATATTCAGCTACCACCACTTAAAAAAGACACACCAGCCGATGTGGTAGCATTTATGTGGGAATACATGAAAGTACCGGAGGATTCAAGAGAAAAAGTTAAGAATCTGCTTAAAGATGCAAATGAAAATGGAGTAAAAATAAGTCATCAGGCACCAACACTGTATGATGTTGTTCCGAAAGAAGAAATTGCTGAATTTGAAGAGCTTATGCGCCAAACCATAGCTGACATTGTATCAGAAGCCAGTAGCGTTGCCTGTTGGGTGTATGTGCAGAAATATGTGAAGCACAAAACCCTAAACGAAATGCTGCAAGAATTGCCAGACGTAGGTCAATTCATCCTAGCTATGGATACCTGGTTTGAAAAACTGATGGAGAAATAATCTAGGAAAATAGTTTAAAGTTTACATGTTATGATCATGTATGAAGTTGGAACAAAATAAAAGAATTGTGCTATAATATTGTTCAAGAAAAAAACTCATTGACATATTTCAATCTATTTAGGAGGATAAACGATCATGTGTACAGCAGCAACTTATAAAACAAAAGATTTTTACTTTGGACGAACCCTCGATTATGAATTCTCTTATGGTGATCAGATAGTAATTACACCACGTAATTATGCGTTTAATTTTCGCCATGTTGGCGATATGAAAAATCATTATGCAATTATTGGAATGGCTCATGTTGCAGAAGATTATCCTTTGTATTATGATGCTATGAATGAAAAAGGAGTGGCAATGGCAGGACTGAATTTTGTCGGAAATGCTGTTTATGCCGCGATTAAGCCAGATGTGGAAAATATTGCACAGTTTGAATTTATTCCGTGGATTTTAAGTCAGTGTTCTTCTTTAGTTGAAGTTCGCGAGCTTCTTGAACGAATTAATATTGTTAATACTCCTTTCAGCGAGCAATTACCATTAGCACAATTACACTGGATCATTTCTGATGAGAATGAGTCAATTACGGTAGAATCTATGTCAGATGGTTTGCATATTTATGACAATCCAGTAGGAGTGCTTACGAATAATCCGCCATTTCCACAGCAGATGTTTCAACTAAATAATTATATGTATTTATCTCCTAAACAGCCCAGAAATACTTTCTGCGAAAATTTGGCTCTTGATGCATATAGTAGAGGTATGGGAGGATTAGGTCTTCCGGGAGATCTCTCATCTTCCTCTCGCTTTGTACGTGTAGCTTTTACAAAGGTAAATGCAATTTCAGGTGAATCAGAGGAAGAAAGCGTTAGCCAATTCTTCCACATTCTCGGATCTGTGGATCAGCAACGAGGATGTTGCGAAGTAGCGGATGGAAAATATGAAATCACATTGTATACGTCGTGTTGTAATGTTACAAAAGGTATTTATTATTACAATACTTATGAAAACCATCAGATCAGTGCAGTAGATATGCATGTAGAAAATCTGGATAGTGATAAAATGATTTGTTATCCAGTAATTCAAGGAGAACGAATCAACTATCAAAATAAATAATGTTTTGAAATCAGGGATGAGGTAGAAAGGAAAGTTCCATGACAAAAGATGAAGTAAAAAAACTCAGGATGGACAGTCCGGAATCACTACAGTTTTTAAATAATGCTACAAAATTTTATAATTTAATGATGATGTATCGTTGTGCTATTCGGGAGATACAAACTAAACTTGAGGTTTTGGATGATGAATTTTCAGTTGAGAACAATCGAAATCCTATTTCTTTTATAAAAACAAGAATTAAGCAGCCCAATAGTATTTACGATAAACTGCAGAAGATGGGATATGAATTTACAACAGAAAATATACAGACATATCTCAATGATGTAGCAGGCGTTCGAATAGTTTGTGCGTTTATTGACGATATTTATATGATATCAGATTTGATTACCCAACAGGATGATATTAAAGTTATTGAAATAAAAGATTATATAAAAAATCCAAAATCGAATGGTTATCGAAGCTATCATATGATTGTTGAAATACCAGTATTTTTTGCTAAGGGTAAAACACCTATGCGTGTAGAATTACAGATTCGAACCAATGGTATGGATTTCTGGGCAACATTGGAACATCAACTTCGCTATAAAAAAGGAATTGAAGAAATGCCTGGCTATGATGAGATAAGTGAAGAATTACTTCATTCTGCAAGAGCTATCATTGAAGCAGATAATGAAATGCAGAGAATAAAAGACAAAATTGGTATGTTCCACGAAATTTAGGGAGAAAACTGAGCAAATAGGAAGGTGGAATATATATGAAACAAGATACTTTAGAGGGCAAAGCAAAAACAAAAAATGGGGTAAAACGGCTGTGTTTTTCCATAATCTGCATTCTTCTAGAAGTGATTTTTATTATTACTATCGTAACACGCTTGAATGAATATGCAGAAATCATAAATTTATTTACAAGGATTTTGAGTGGGATCTTGGTTTTGGGATTGTACGCATCAAATAAGACATCCTCTATGAAAATGCCTTGGGTCATCTTAATTCTAATTTTCCCAATTATGGGTGTAGGCCTGTATTTGTTGATTGGTTTGAATGGTGGCACACATAAAATGCGTGAGCGATATGCAGAAATTGATAGCAAATTGTTACCAATGCTTCCGGACAGTCAGGAGTGTTTGAGCAGAATAAAAGAAACAATTCCGAAAGCAGGAAATATAGCAAGTTACATACAAAGAAATTCGCAGTATCCAATCTATCAGAATACGGATATTGTGTATTTTGATGAAGCAGTGAAAGGATTAGAGGCACAGCTTAAGGATTTGGAGAAAGCACAGAAGTTTATCTTTATGGAATATCATGCGATAGAAGACGCTGAAGCATGGCATAAGATTCAAGATGTTCTGGAAGAGCGAGTAAAAGCAGGTGTGGAAGTTAGAGTATTCTACGATGATATGGGTTCTATAGGCTTTATTAACACAGATTTTGTGAAAAAGATGGAG
Organism: Blautia sp. Marseille-P3087; assembly: GCF_900120195.1. Taxonomy (GTDB): domain Bacteria; phylum Bacillota; class Clostridia; order Lachnospirales; family Lachnospiraceae; genus Blautia_A. The sequence goes on along the minus strand of NZ_LT635539.1, from coordinate 2,105,543 downwards.
GCAATAGGAATTCATTGCCGTGTATTCAATCCGTTTATGCCAGGTTTAAATCTGTTTTTGAACAATCGTGATCATAGAAAAATAACAGTTATTGATGGAAAAGTCGGATTTACAGGTGGATATAATCTAGCAAACGAATATTTTAATTACACACACCCGTATGGACAGTGGAAAGATACAGGTATTCGTTTAGAAGGAGATGCTGTTCAGTCGCTTACGGTGACATTTTTGGAAATGTGGAATGCAGTAAGTGATAAGGATGCTAATGATTCTGATTTTAGTAAATACCTTTTCCACTATGATTATGCGGCACAGCAAACTGGGTTTGTTCAACCTTATGCAGACAGCCCTATGGATAATGAGCAAGTAGGAGAAGAAGTTTATATCAGTATGATAAATAAAGCTGAAAAATACTGTTGGTTTATGACTCCATATCTAATCATAACAGATGAAATGACGCATGCGTTATGTCTGGCTGCTAAGCGAGGGGTAGACGTAAGAATTATCACACCTGGTATCCCTGATAAAAAATTCATTTATAATATAACTCGTTCTTTTTATCATGGATTAGTTAAACATGGTGTTCGTGTTTATGAGTGGACTCCTGGTTTCTGTCATGCAAAAATGAGTGTGGCAGATGACTGTATGGCAACTTGTGGAACAATTAATCTGGATTATCGAAGTTTATATCACCATTTTGAAAACGGCTGTTTTATGGCAGATTGTCAGGCAGTTGTGGAAATAAAAAATGATCTGATAAGAACGATGGGAGAATGTCGTGATGTGACAGACCAATATCAAACCGGACGAAGTGCATATTTGCGACTGGGACAATTATTTATGAGATTATTTGCTGGATTGCTATAAGAATCTGATGAAACGACCTTTCAAAAAACAGTTGATTTAGAAGTTAACTGTTTTTGAAAGGCCGTTTTTGCTATATCTAACAGTCTGTTGTACAAAGAAGATTTTGCATGGATGAAAAAAACAAACCTTGTTGAGGTTAAATTGAGATTGACTTTGTATTGTATAAGTATGAAATAAAAAGAAATCAGGTGATGTACAATGAAAAAGCATAAAATATGTAAAATCCTTCTTGTTATACTGGCAATTTTTTTATGTGTGGCTTTTTATGAATTGCTCGGAATCTGCGTTGCATATAAAAAGCAGCCGGAAGTGTCCAATACAACCAAAAAAGAAACAAAAAATGAGTCGTGGAACGAATGCAGTGAGAATCCAGAACGGGCAGTGATCATAGAAAAGAATTCGGAAGCTCTTTTACAAAGAGTGCGATTGATTAAGAATGCAAAAAAGGAAATTATTCTTTCTACTTTTGCATTTCAATCCGATGAAAGTGGAAAATTGATTTTAGGAGCACTGCATGATGCGGCGGACAGAGGTGTACATATTCGTCTGTTAGTAGATGGAATGGAGAGTTGGATTGATATGGAAGGAAATCCGTATTTCTATGGATTATCTTCCCATGAGAATGTTGAAATTAAACTGTATAATAAGGCCAATCCGTTGAAACCGTGGAAAATGATGGGTAGAATGCATGATAAATATTTGATTGCAGATGGAAAGAGATATATTCTTGGGGGAAGAAATACATACAATTATTTCCTGGGTGATTTTCCGGGACATAAGAACTATGACAGAGACGTGTTAGTGGTTTGCGATGAACCTGAGAAAGAAAATTCAGTTAACCAGTTGTCAGAGTATTTTGAAACCATATGGAATCAGGAAGATAGTGGTTATTTTCATAACAATAAAAAACTGGCAAATAGAAAATCTGTAAAGAACGCAGTTTTAGAGCTGCAGAACAGCTATCAGAAATATTTTGAAGAGAATAAGGAAAAAATCTGCGAGACCGATTATACGGACGAAACTTTTGAGACAGAAAAGATTACATTAGTGTCAAATCCTATTCACACAGGTTCCAAAGAACCAGTAGTGTGGTATCAGTTGGGAGAATTGATGAAAAATGCAAAAAATCGTGTGAAGATCCACACGCCATATATTATATGTAATGATATGATGTATAATACATTGGAGGAGATTGCAGAGAACGTTTCAGATTTTTCTATCATGACAAATTCAGTTGCGAATAATGGGAATCCATTTGGGTCTGCCGATTATGCGAAAAACAGAAATAGAATCTTAAGTACAGGGATTAATATCTGGGAATATGAAGGCGGTTATTCATACCACGGAAAAAGTATTCTGATTGACGATGATCTGTCTGTAATCGGTTCCTTTAATATGGACATGAGAAGTGCATATCTGGATACGGAACTGATGCTTGTAATACGTAGTAAAGATATTAATAAACAGTTGGAAGAGGGCATGATGGAATATGAAAAAGTGTCCCGCCAGATATTAGAAGGCGGAACTTATAGTGATCCATATCATGTAGAGCCAATCGAATTAACAAAGAAACGTCAGAGAAAAATATTTTTGGTACAGCATCTGCTTGGATGGGCAAGGTATCTGTTTTAATAAGGAGGAAGGAAAACGTGTTTCAAATATTGATTGTAGAAGATGATAAAGAATTAAGCCAGCTATTCCAAAAAGTGCTTGAGAAGAATGGATATCAAGTCAAAAGTGCATCGGATGGAGCACAGGCATTAGAAGTATTGGATAAGGAATATATTGATCTGATCATTTCAGATATTATGATGCCGGTTATGGATGGCTATGAACTGGTGTCAGAACTTCGTTCAGCAGGATATCAGATACCAGTGCTTATGATTACTGCGAAAGGTTCCTTTGATGATATGCGCCAGGGATTTCTTTCGGGAAGTGACGATTATATGGTAAAACCGGTAAATGTGAATGAAATGGTTTTAAGAGTCGGAGCACTGCTTCGCCGTGCACAGATACTGAATGAACACAAAATTGTGATCGGTTCAACAGAGTTTGATTATGATGCAATGACGGTTACAACTGATAAGGAAAGTCTTGTTTTGCCTAAAAAAGAATTCCTGCTTTTATATAAGCTGGCAGCTTCGCCGGGAAGAACATTTACAAAACAGCAGTTAATGGATGAAGTTTGGGGATATGAGACAGAGGCAGACCCACATACGATAGAGGTGCATATAGGAAGAATTAGGGAGCGTTTTAAAGATAATCCAAATTTCGAAATTGTAACTATGCGTGGAATTGGATATAAGGTGGTGAAAAAATAATGAATCAGAAGAAAGAAAAAAGATTGAAGATTCGGTCCTGTCTGACTGGTGCAATCTGGCTGTCTCTCGTATTTTCAACAGTGATATCTGCTTTATTATTTGCATTTTTAAATCATTTCTTTAAGCTACCGGGGAGTATACCTGTGCTTGGCTGGCTTTTGATTTTTAATACACTGATCGCAGGGCTCATTACTTCTTTTATTAATGCAAAGTTACTGGAGCCAATTACCAGACTCAGTAAAGCAATGAAGGAAGTTTCTCAAGGAGATTTTGAACAGCATTTGGAAACGAACAGTCGTATAGCAGAGGTTGGTGAATCCTACCAAAGTTTCAACGTGATGACAAAAGAGCTTCGTGCAACAGAAGTGCTGCAGATGGATTTCGTATCTAATGTTTCTCATGAGTTTAAGACCCCTATCAATGCCATTGAAGGTTATACAATGCTTCTTCAGGGAGAAGAATTATCGCAGGAGCAAGAGGGATATGTAGAAAAAATCTTATTTAACACGAAGAGGCTTTCTGGGTTGGTTGGAAATATTTTGTTGTTGTCTAAATTGGAGAATCAGAATATACCAATGAAAAAAACGAAATATCGACTGGATGAACAGATTCGTCAGGCATTTCTTTCTTTGGAATCAAAATGGACAGAAAAAGAAATTGGCTTCCAGGTAGAATTGGAGGAAGTCAAATATACTGGAAATGAAGGACTTCTTATGCATATCTGGATGAATCTTTTAGATAATGCAATCAAGTTTAGTCCGGCAAAGGGAACAATTACGATGTTTCTGAAACAGGAAAAGAATTCTGTGAAGTTCATTGTGGAGGATGAAGGACCAGGAATCGAGGAAGATGTAAAGACTAGAATATTCGACAAGTTTTATCAGGTAGATGGTTCTCATAAGGCAGAAGGAAACGGTCTTGGTCTTGCACTTGTAAAACGGATTGTAGATAGTGCCGGAGGAACAATCAAAGCAGAAAACCGTGAATATGGTGGATGCAGATTTGTTGTAGAGCTTCCAATACAGAAAGATGAGGCCATATAAGTTTAAGAAAAACAGATAGAGGAGGAATTACATGACATTTTATCAGGAATTGCAGTTAAATCAGGCAGGTTCTAAAAATCTGTTGAAAAAGAGTGAAACAGTGAAAGAAAAATCATATCATATACTGGTATATTTGGTAAAGATAGCTGTTACAATGGCATTTTGTTTTTTATTTGTTACTATTTTCAGTATCTTATTTGGAAATGAGAATAGTATTGTGGGTGTAGTAGTTTTATTATGCCTTATGGTATTTCGGAATGCGGATCTGGGGATCCACACCGGACAATCTACGATGCTTTTGGCTTTGTTCTTTGTAATTATGACTGTATGTCCGCATTTAGCAAATCAGTTTTCACCGGTATTGGGAATGCTGTTAAATATTGCGGCACTGGCTGTGTTGATTCTGTTCGGATGCCATAATCCATTCATGTTTAATCAATCTACATTGGTTCTTGGGTATCTGCTGCTATATGGTTATGATGTTACGGGAAAAAGCTATCAGATGCGATTAGTCGGAATGGCTTTAGGTGCAGTTCTTACCTGTTTTGTATTTTATCGAAATCATAAAAATAGAACTTTTAAAAGAAATTTGAAAGATCTAATCCAGGAATTTGATATCACTTCATCGAGAACAAAATGGCAGTTATGCCAGATTATATGTGTACCAATTGTCCTTTGCATTGCAGAACTTTGCAATATGCCACGTGCAATGTGGGCAGGTATTGCAGCTATGTCAGCAATTTTGCCGTTTGTGGAAGACATGCAATACAGAGTCCGTAAAAGGATTGTCGGAAATATTGTAGGCGTTATATGCTTCACCGTATTATATTTTCTGCTTCCATCATCCATCTATGCTTATATAGGAATTCTTGGTGGAATTGGTGTAGGATTTTCAGCGCAATACGGCTGGCAGGCTGTATTTAATACCTTTGGCGCTCTCGCAATTGCTGCGGAAAGTTATGGATTAAAAGGAGCAGTTAGTCTTAGAGTGATTCAGAATGTTTTTGGTGTTGTATTTGCATTGGCATTTTGTGCTGTATTTTATTGGTTTATGTCGAAACAAAAGGAAAGTGATGTGACCGTACATGCAGAGTGAAGGAAGTCAGAAAGAAAATTTGAATAGAATTATTACAGTACCCAATTTGCTTTCTTTTTTTCGGTTTTGTCTGATTCCAGTAATTATATGGAGTTATTGTGTAAAGGAAAATCCTTTGTTAGCAGGAGAAATCTTATTGCTATCCGGTCTTACGGATCTCGCTGATGGATATATTGCAAGAAGATTTCATATGATTAGCAATCTAGGAAAGATTCTCGATCCGGTTGCCGATAAGCTGACACAGGCAGCAATGTTGATTTGCTCGTTTACTCGCTTTCCACATATGCTCCCGTTGATCGTTATAATGGCAGTTAAGGAACTTTATATGGCGGTTAGTGGATGCCTTGTGATACGAAAAACAGGAAAAGTGCATGGTGCAGACTGGCATGGAAAAATAGTAACCTTTTTATTATATGGAACTGTGGCTGTGCATATTATATGGTTCCACATTACACCAATGGTGTCAGATCTGTTAATTGGTTTGTGTGCTATAATGATGGTTGTATCAGTTGTTTTGTACATTATCAAGAATACCAGAACACTTAGGGGAGAGACTGCATAAGCAATTTGATCATATTGAGATGACTAGATAATATTTAGGAGAACACAGACATGAACAGTAAGTCAAACGCACAAGCTATGGAAACAGAAAAAATACCACGTCTTTTGGCCCAGCTTGCAATACCGGCTGTTGTGGCTCAAATCATCAACCTTTTATATAATATTGTTGACCGTATTTATATCGGACATATTCCAGGTGTCGGTGCCGCAGCATTAACAGGTGTTGGATTGTTTACGCCAATTCTCATGCTGATCAATGCCTTCGCCATGCTGGCAGGATCCGGAGGTGCACCGCGTGCAGCGATTTCTATGGGAAAGAAAGATAATAAGACAGCTGAAAAGATTCTTGGAAACTGTTTTGCAATTCTCATGCTTATGGCCGCAGCTTTGACGGTGATATTCTTTACTTTTGCGCCACAGTTACTGACGATGTTTGGTGCTAGCGATAAGACACTTCCTTATGGCGTGGATTATGCAAGGATTTATATTCTTGGAAGTATTTTTGTTTTGATCGTGATGGGAATGAATCCATTTATTACGACACAGGGATTTGCAAAGATCAGCATGATGACAACAGTGATTGGTGCTGTAATCAATATCATTCTTGATCCGATTTTTATCTTCGTATTTCATCTTGGAGTAAAGGGAGCTGCACTCGCAACTGTTTTGAGTCAGGCTGTAGGGGCAATATGGATCCTTCGTTTCTTGTCAGGAAAGAAGACGATTCTGCATCTTAAAAAAGAAAACTTTAAACTGCAAAAAGAAATCATCTTACCATGCCTTGCTCTTGGTATATCTACATTTGTCATGTTATCTACGGAAAGTATTTTGTCTATCAGTTTTACTTCCAGTTTGTCAAGATATGGCGGAGATCTCGCAGTAGGGGCTATGACAATTATTACCAGTGTTAGCCAGCTTGCAACATTACCATTACAGGGAATTTGTCAGGGTGGACAGCCAATCATGAGCTATAACTATGGTGCAGGAAATAGAAATCGAGTAAAAAAAGCATTTTTTACTCAATTTACAGTTTGTACAATTTTTACGGGATGCTTCTGGTTGATTATGCTTCTATTTCCGAAGATGTTTGCAGGTATTTTTTCGAATAATACAGAGTTAATCACGTATACGGCATGGGCGTTAAGAATTTACATGGCAGGTATTTTTTCTCTTGGATTCCAAGTTGCTTGTCAGCAGAGTTTCATGGCATTGGGCCAGGCAAAAGTTAGTTTATTACTTGCCTGCTTAAGAAAATTGATTCTGTTGATTCCGTTGATTTTTATCCTGCCGCATTTTATCCAGAATAAAGTATTTGCGGTATTTTTGGCTGAGCCAATCAGTGATATTTTGGCAGCGATAATAACAACTTCAACGTTCTTTAGTCGGTTTAATAAAATTTTAGATAGAAAATACTGACCTTATTAATCTTCTCATAGAGGACGACAAAGAAAAGCTCCATGGAATCTATAAAACAAGCACCAAATGACTTGTAATGTCATTTGGTGCTTGTTTTGACTTAAGAATTATTTACCATAGTTCCAACGAATCTTCCGCATCTATCCACATCTGCATAGTACCGTCAAGATAAAGTCGAGCATACTTCACAGGATTGTCTATTGCCAAAGCATTCAAGGCACACTCTGAATTAGGTGTTGTCTTTAATCCTTCCTCTGCCTTTGCACAATCAATCCGAAGAATATATCCGGCATAAGTGCATATATCAATGCTGTTATGATAAATGTTGTAATCTGCATATATTATGTTCATTAAACCAATCCTCTTTTCTGTAAAATTCAAAAAGCATTTCAAGCAGTTCACACAGTCCGTTCATATTATGCTATAATGTGTTATTCGATTTTGCTTCCCTTATTTTTTCCCTTACGAGGGTTCGTAAAGCCTTGTGAAACGATATAACACAAGGGAATACCTAAGGGAAAGCTCACCTACAGAAAAGTTAGTGTTTATAAGGGTTAGCGGGGAGTTTATTAATAAAATATAACAGCTAATGAAACCCTTAAATTAAGTGATTATACAATCGGAGTTTACTTCTACTTAGACATACAAACTGTTGACAGTAAAACTCCTATATAGTATTATTTGATAAAATACTATATAGGAGTTTTTGTGTGAAAATGAATGGCGGATTTCTTGTTACCAAAATAAAACAACTTGGAGATCGAATCTTTGAGAAGATTCTCAGCGAAAAGAATATTGATGCGTTTAACGGAGCCCAGGGGCGTATTCTTTATGTACTGTGGCAGGAAGATGGAATCTCAATCAGGTCACTCTCGATTAAATGTGGATTAGCGATAACTTCTCTTACTACGATGCTGGAAAGAATGGAAAATCAAGGGCTGCTAAGACGCGTTCAGTCTGAAACGGACAAAAGGAAAACACTCCTGTTTCTGACTGAAAAAGCACATGCCTTAAAGGACGAATACGATTCTGTATCTGATAAAATGGGCAGTATTTACTACAAAGGTTTTTCGGAGGAAGAAATTACCCAGTTTGAGGAATGCCTCGACCGTATCAGAAAGAATCTTGAGGAGTGGCAGAAATCATGAATATTTGTATCAAAGATCAGATTCAAAACATGAATATCGTCATCGGATGTACAGTGGGGTGTGCATATTGCTATGCCCGCAATAATGTGAAACGCTGGCATATGATTGATGACTTTGCTGACCCTGAATTCTTTCCGGGTAAGCTCAAGATGATGGAAAAGAAACGTCCGCAGAACTTTCTTCTTACCGGCATGAGTGATCTTTCCGGCTGGAAGTCAGAATGGAGAGACGAGGTATTTGAAAAAATCCGTGAAAATCCACAGCATCAGTTCCTGTTCCTTACAAAGCGACCAGATCTGCTGGATTTTGATACAGATTTGGAAAACGCATGGTTTGGTGTTACGGTGACGAGAAAAGCAGAACTGTGGCGTATTGACGCACTACGGGAAAATGTCAGAGCAAAACACTATCATGTTACCTTTGAGCCGCTATTCGACAATCCAGGTTCAGTTGATCTTTCCGGGATTAACTGGATCGTTGTCGGCACCATGACTGGAGTTCAGAGCAGGAAGGTTCATACGGAGCCGGAGTGGGCATGGTCTCTGACAGATCAGGCGCATGTGCTTGACATTCCGGTATTTATGAAGGAAGATCTTGTCCCTATCATAGGGAATGAAAATATGATTCAGGAAATGCCGGATGAATTCAATAAAGTGTTGGAGGTACAGAGATCATGGCAGAAGTAATAAATGGAATCCTCATTCGTGAGGTGGAAACAAAGAACATCATGACCAAGTCCAGTCTGCCTGTAGGCGGTTACTCGGTCAATCCATATGTAGGCTGTACACACGCCTGCAAGTATTGCTATGCTTCTTTTATGAAGCGCTTTACCGGACACAAGGAGGAATGGGGCACTTTCCTTGATGTGAAGCATTGGCCGGAAATTAAGAATCTGAAGAAATATGCCGGACAACGGGTGGTCATCGGTTCTGTGACAGATGGCTACAATCCACAGGAGAAGCAATTCGGGAATACCAGAAAACTTCTGGAGCAGCTGATCGGCAGTGACGCAGATATTCTGATCTGCACAAAATCGGATCTTGTGGCACGGGATATTGATCTGCTGAAGAAGCTTGGACGAGTAACCGTTTCATGGTCGATCAACACACTAGATGAAAAATTCAAGAACGATATGGACTCTGCTTCTAGCATTGAGTGCCGTATCGCTGCTATGAAGCAGGTATATGAAGCAGGTATCCGTACAGTCTGTTTCGTATCCCCGGTATTCCCCGGTATCACGGATTTTGAAGCAATCTTTGAGAGGGTAAAGGATCAGTGCGATCTGTTCTGGCTCGAAAATCTCAATCTTCGAGGCAGTTTCAAAAAGACAATTATGGATTATATCGCCGAAAAATATCCTGATCTTGTACCGCTTTACGATGAGATCTATAACAAGCATAACCGCAGCTACTTTGAAGCGCTTGAAGTAAAAGCTACGGAAATGGCTAAGAAGTATGATTGTCCTTTTGTGGATAATGAAATGCCTTATGGCAGAGTCCCGCAGGGACATCCGGTGATCGTGGATTATTTCTATCATGAGGAAATCCGAGGGACAGAAAATACCGGAAAAAGAAATCGTTAATCTAAACGAAAATTAAACTGATGATGGTGGAGAGATTTATTTATCGCCATTTGAAATCGAGAAGTTCTTGTTTGAAAAATAGAGAAATTGTAAAATTGAAGAAAAAAGAAATGCACAGTTCTTAGCTTATCGGGAACTGTGCATTTTTGTAAATAAATACTTTTAATTAGCCGATTAGGACGTCCTCTGCTGTAAAATGTTCCAGAGAATTTTCTTTTACCTGTATGCAGATATAAGTAATTCCGGAAATATCGGATGCAAAAAACTGACGCTTTGCAGCAGGTGCGATTTTTAGCCAGTCTCCAGTTGAAAGGCTGATTTCTTCTCCATCAATTATGGCTTTGCCGTTACCTGAAAGAATTCCATAGATTTCTTCATTTTCTTTATGAGAATGAACAAATGGGACATTTGCTCCTGCAGGTAGTTCGTTTAAACTGATTTCTGCACCTGTTAAAGACAACTTTTCATGCAGCTCAATTCGGTTTTCCTTTCCAATAGTTGTTTTTGTGTAATTTGCCATAATAATACCTCCATAGTTAATTTGTAGTTTCTGGCTGCTTGGTATTAGTATAGTGTGAGACACATACAAAAACAAGTACGCACCTTTTTTGTAACTGCACACTTAAAATTGAATGTGTTACAATAGACTCGGAGGTGAGAATTATGCGAGCAAAAGAAGAATTACCGGAATGCCCAGTTGCAACAGCGGTATCTCTCATCGGAGGAAAATGGAAACTGCTGATTTTGCGTAACTTGAAAGAGCGCCCATGGAGATTCAATGAGCTACAACGAAGTATAGATGGTATTTCACAAAAGGTTTTGACAGATAGTTTAAGACAAATGATGAGTGATGGACTGGCATATCGCCACGATTACCATGAGCAGCCACCGAGAGTTGAATACGGATTAACGGAACTCGGAACAAAAATGCTTCCAATTGTTAATTCACTTGCTGACTTTGGTAACTACTATAAATCACTTATTGAACAGAATTAAGTACGTTAGTATTTGAAAAGCTCGAACAATCGGAATTGACCGAGCTCTTAGAGCGAGGGATGCTTCTTGTCCGAAGGGCAAGAAGATGGAGGTTAGAAAGAGTTTAACAACTCGGAATTTAAAGGAGCGATAATCTATGAATAAAAACGAACAATGGCTAAAATGGGCAGTAGAATTACAAGCTATTGCTCAGGGTGGTTTGTTTTATGGAAAGGACAAATTTGATATAGAACGATATGAAAGAATCCGAGAAATTTCTGCTGAAATGATAAGCTATAAAACTGAAATATCTACAGAAAAAGTTCAAAATTTATTTTGCAGTGATGTAGGATATCAGACTCCTAAAATAGATACAAGGGCTGCGATTTTTAAAGATGGGAAAATATTATTGGTTCATGAAGCAAATGGTACTTGGTCATTACCGGGAGGTTGGTGTGATGTTGATATTTCCGTAGAGGAGAATACAATAAAGGAGGTCAAAGAGGAATCAGGACTTGATGTTACTGTAAAACGTGTGATTGCTGTTCAAGATAGGGAGAAACATAATCTTCCAATATATGCGTATAAAGTATGTAAGATTTTTATGCAATGTGAAGTAACGGGCGGTCAATTTAAAACGAATATTGAAACAACAGGTTTTGATTATTTTGGAATTGATGAGCTTCCAGAACTTGCAGAAGAAAAGAATAATAAAGAACAAATTGCGATGTGTTTTAATGCAATGCAATCAGAAAAATGGGAAGCTTTATTTGATTGACTTCCGGTTTTCTAAACTGACAACTTCAAGTTTGACGGAGTAATAGATATGAAAATCCGAGAAGTGAATGAGAATAAAAAGCAATTTATAGCATTATTGTTATTAGCTGATGAGCAGGAAAATATGATTGATCACTATCTTGAAAAAAGTACTATGTATGTACTTGAAGATGGTAATGTAAAAGCTGAATGTGTTGTTACCGATGAAGGTAATGGAATACTTGAAATCAAGAATATCGCAGTCGATCCGAAAAGTCAGGGAAAGGGCTATGGCAAAGCACTAATTGATTTTCTTGCCAGTAAATATGCAGATGAATATTCTGTTTTGCAAGTTGGAACAGGTGACAGTCCATTGACGATACCATTTTATGAAAAATGTGGATTTGTCCGTTCTCACAAGATTCCCAATTTCTTTACTGACAATTATGACCACCCAATTTATGAGGGCGGCGTACAGTTGATAGATATGATATATTTGCAAAGATGTTTATAACTTCAAGTTTTTTAAACTAAAGAATTTATAATTTTGAGGGAAATAATGATTTCGTTATGGCGATGGCAATGTAACTAGTAGCTGGGATAAGGTCACTACTTTCTATAATAAGCAAGGTAAAAAGCTATTTAAATTCGGTCTGGCTTATGATAATGTTCAGTTGTTGGTGAAAGAAGTAAAAAATACGCAAAAAAGTATTTCAAATCAGAAAAGGAGGACGCACCTATGTCAAATTGCAAAGTGATTGCTCTGACCAATCAAAAAGGTGGCGTGGGAAAGACAACCACAGCACTCATGAAATCGCCAGGTATCTGAAGATTACCGAAAAGGCAGTTTACAGGTGCATGGACAGGCTGAAAGAAAAAGTGAAGAAGATCTTCGAGTAATTCATGATAATCACAAAGCAGGGTGTGAGAACAAACTCCACCCTGCTTATCATTTATTAGAAAAAAGGAAACTTTTGTCAAAACCAGTATTTAAAAATTTTATCAGTAATAAAGTGCAGAATGATGTTTGGATTGCAGTTTTTATGCAACTATTTCTTGTTGCTATTGACAAAACCTTTTTCAGAGATTAAAATTATAACAGTGTTATATAGCGCTGTTATATAGGAGGTGTACAAAATAAACGGAAATGGAATGACTTTAGAAAATATCCACCGGGCAGCGAAAACGGAATTTTTAGAAAAAGGATATAAAGACGCTTCCCTGCGGAATATTGTGAAATCCGTGGGAATGACTACCGGAGCCTTTTACGGATATTACAAAAGTAAAGAAGAACTTTTTGAAGCCATCGTTGGTGAGCATTATGAATATATTCGCAACCGTTTTATAAAGGCACAGCAGGAGTTTGCCGAACTTCCAGCTGCCAGACAGCCGGAAGTCATGAGTGATATTTCGGGAATCTGCATGTACGATATTCTTCATTATGCGTATGAGCATTTAGAGGAATGTAAACTGATCCTTGTCTGTTCGGAAGGAACAAAATTTGCCGGGCTAATTGATGAAATGGTGGAGATTGAAGTGGAAGGGACTCATGCCTATCAGGAGGTTTTAAGGAAGCTTGGAAGGCCCTCTCCCCATATCGATCCTTCGCTGGAGCATATTCTGATCACCGGCATGTTTCATACTTTTTTTGAATTGATCATTCATGAAATGCCGCTAAAAGATGCCGAAAACTACGTTAGAGAAATGCGCGCCTTTTATACAGCAGGATGGATGAAAATTATGGGGCAGTAATGCCTTATAATTTTTGTTTGACAGTTAGCAACAACTAACCTAAATTCGGATATTGTAAGAACATAGACGTGTTCTCTTTATCATAAACACAAAGAAAAGGAGGAATTTTTTTGAAAAAACAATCCAATTTATCACGCCTGCTGGAAATTGCAGGTAGCCATAAGTACCTGACCTATGCTTCCTGGGTGCTTTCTGCAATCAGTGCCCTGATCGCTCTGGTACCCTTCTATTACATCTGGAAAATGATCAAGGAAGTACTGGAGGTGGCACCGAATTTTGGCCAGGCACAGAACCTGACCGGTAATGGCTGGATGGCAGTATTGTTTGCGGTTATAGCGGTGCTTGTCTACATAGCAGGGCTGATGTGTTCCCATTTAGGGGCATTTCGTATCGCCACAAACCTGCGTATCCAGACCATGGAACATATTGTCAGACTTCCCTTAGGTTTTGCTGAAAGTTTTGGCAGCGGAAAACTGCGCAAGATCGTCAACGAATCCAGCGCAGCCACTGAAACCTATCTCGCTCATCAGCTTCCCGACAGAGCCAATGCCATTGCAACCCCCTGTGGTCTTTTGGTGCTGTTGTTTGCATTTGACTGGAGACTGGGACTGTTGAGCCTTGTTCCGGTTGTGCTGGGATTTCTGATCATGATGACAATGACCGGAAAGCAGATGCAGGAAAAGATGAAAGAATACCAGAATGCGCTGGATGATATGTCCAACGAAGCGGTAGAGTATGTCCGCGGGATTCCGGTGGTAAAAACCTTTGGCCAGACCATCTTTTCCTTTAAGAAGTTTAAAGACTCCATTGACCGGTATAAAGTATGGGTGATCGCTTATACCAAGCAGCTTCGGACACCGATGATGTTCTATACAGCTGCAATCAACGGAGTTTTTGCCACACTGATCGCCGGAGGCTTGTTGCTGACACAAGACGGTGTGACTTCCGGTTTCTTACTGGATCTCATTTTCTATATCATTATTACGCCGGTTATTTCTATTACACTGACACGTATCATGTTCCAAAGTGAAAATGCCATGATCGTAGATGACGCTTTACAGAGAATTGACAGCGTTTTGCGTTTGAAGCCTCTGGAGGAAACCAAACACCCAATACACCCGCACAATGCTTCCGTGGAACTGAAATCGGTTCATTTCAGTTATGATGGAGAAAAAGAAGTATTAGAAGATATTTCACTGACCATTCCTGAAGGGCAGACGGTAGCTTTTGTAGGCCCGTCCGGCGGTGGTAAGACAACCCTTGCCAACCTGATTTCCCGATTCTTTGATCCCCAGAGCGGAATGGTAAAAATCGGTGGTGTTAATGTGAAAGACATCCCAAAAGAGGAACTCATGAATACGGTGTCTTTCGTATTTCAGAACAGCCGTCTCATCAAGGCGTCCATTCTGGAAAATGTGCGTATGGGAAAACCGGAAGCTACCCGTGAGGAAGTTCTGACTGCCCTTCATCACGCGCAATGCGATGATATTCTGAAAAAACTCCCACAGGGTGTGGATACGGTCATCGGTACAAAGGGGGTCTATCTATCCGGTGGAGAGCAGCAACGAATTGCCATTGCCCGTGTGATGCTGAAAAATGCTCCGATTATTATTCTGGATGAAGCCACTGCCTTTGCTGACCCGGATAACGAAAGCCGTGTACAGGCTGCTTTCTCAAAACTTTCCGAG
Source organism: Blautia sp. Marseille-P3087 (assembly GCF_900120195.1). GTDB lineage: Bacteria > Bacillota > Clostridia > Lachnospirales > Lachnospiraceae > Blautia_A. The sequence goes on along the minus strand of NZ_LT635539.1, from coordinate 2,090,338 downwards.
GGAAAGACAGTGATTATGATTGCCCACAGGCTTTCTACCGTAACAAATGTGGATCAGATTTTTGTCATTCAGGACGGACAGGTTGCCGAGTGCGGGAACAGTCGTGAATTGCTTGCAAAAGACGGCATTTTCAGCCGTATGTGGAAAAATTACCAGACTTCCGTGCAATGGAAGGTAACAAAGGAGGTGCAGTGATATGATCAAAAAACTGCAGAAAAAATATGCCCTGTCTGAACAGGGAGCAAAAGACCTGATCAAAGGCTGCCTGGCCTGTGTCCTTCAGAATCTGTCTTTTATGTTCCCGGTAGGACTTTTATATTACCTGGTCAGCGATTTGATGAACGGGGGTGTTCCCGGTGGGAAAATTCCATTTTATGTGGCAGGCTGCGTGGTGTGTATCGGCTTGATTCTGCTGACCACTTTCTTTCAATACAATGCGACCTATTTTGCAACTTACAAAGAAAGCGGTGTCCGCCGCATTACCCTGGCAGAGCATCTGCGCAAAATCCCTCTTTCTTTTTTCGGAAAAAAGGATTTAGCCGATCTTACCAGTACCATTATGGCGGACTGTACCTTCCTGGAACAGAGTTTTTCACATTTTATCCCTGAGCTTGCGGGTTCGATCATTTCTACGGTTCTGATTTCTATCGGTCTGCTCTTTACGGACTGGAGAATGGCGCTGGCTGCCTTATGGGTTCTGCCGGTTGCTTTTGCGATTGTGGGATTTTCCGCAAAGATTCAGGAAAATCTGAATCAGAAAGCGATGGATGTGAAGATGGCCTGCGCAGACGGGATACAGGAGTGTATTGAAACAGTTCGTGATCTGAAAGCGAACAATGCGGAGCAGGCATATTTAAAAGGGCTGGAAAAGAAGATCCGTGCTGTGGAGCATCGTTCCATCCTCAATGAATTTGGTCTTGCTGCTTTTGTGGTTTCCGCGTCACTGGTGCTGAAGCTTGGTATTGCAACGGTTGCGCTGGTGGGAGCTGTTCTACTCATGCAAGGAAGCCTCTCCGTGCTTACATTCTTTATGTTCCTTCTGGTAGTATCACGTTTATATGACCCTCTGCAGGGCGCGCTCCAGAATCTTGCGGCAGTCATCAGTACACGAACCAACATTGCCCGAATGAATGAGATTCTCGATCATCCGATCCAGCAAGGCAGTGACAGGCTTTCCAATCAGGGGTATGATATTGTCTTTGACCATGTTGGGTTTGCCTACAATACCGGAGAAACAGTATTGAAAGATGTTTCCTTTACGGCAAAACAGGGAGAGGTTACGGCTTTGGTCGGCCCATCTGGCGGCGGGAAAACAACCGTATCCCGGCTGGCTGCAAGATTCTGGGATATTAACAGAGGAAAGATTACCGTGGGAGGCATGGATGTATCCCGAATAGACCCGGAAACACTGCTTTCTCTGTATTCCATCGTATTCCAGGATGTCACACTGTTTGACAATACGATTCTGGAGAATATCCGAATCGGAAACAAAGACGCCACAGATGAACAGGTCATTGCGGCTGCGAAACTTGCCAATGTGGATGAATTTGCCAAAAAACTGCCGGATGGATGGCATACCAATATCGGAGAAAATGGCTGTGAACTATCCGGCGGAGAGCGCCAGCGTATCTCTATTGCCCGTGCATTTCTGAAAAATGCGCCGATCATTCTTTTGGATGAAGCGACTGCTTCCCTGGATGTGGAAAATGAAACTCTGATACAGACAGCCCTTTCCCGTCTGATCGCAGATAAAACCGTTCTGGTTATCGCCCACAGAATGCGTACCGTAGCCGGAGCGGATAAGATCGTTGTCCTTTCTGATGGCACCGTGGCAGAAGAAGGATCACCAAAGGATCTGGAAGAAAAGAATGGTGTATATGCCCATATGGTAAAACTGCAGACAGAAAGCCAGAATTGGAAACTTGGGTAAAGAAGGAGGAAATGTAATGAACAAGAACCATTGTAAGCAGGAAAATATCCGACTTGGTACCCACGGAGAAGACTATGGAAGCTGGATGTCCAACCCTGTCTTTTACATCATTGGCGGAATCATGGAACAGGTTCATCGAGTCGTTCTTTCTCATCTGGACTATGACGGCGAGGGGAAGATTCTGGAAGTAGGCTGCGGCTCCGGAGCATTGACAATCCGTTCAGCTCTGACATGGCCGAAAGCAAAAGTGATCGGTGTTGATCACTGGGGCGCTGTGTACAATTACAGCAAAGCACTCTGCGAGAAGAATGCTGCCAGTGAGGGCGTGGCTTCCCGCTGTGTATTTCAGCACGGTGATGCGAAGCAGCTGGATTTTCCTGATGAGAGTTTTGATGTAGTAATCAGCAACTATGTCTATCACAATGTTATGGGTGCTGATATGCAGAAACTGCTGCTGGAAAGCCTGCGGGTATTGAAAAAAGGCGGCGTCTTTGCACTTAACGATAATATGAAACAAAAGATGTACGGTGACATGGAAGGTTTTGCGCAGAAACTGCGGGATATGGGGTATGAGGAAGTACGACTCGTTGATATCGCACAGGAAGCTTTTGGCTCCCACCGTCGGGCTGCCATGATGATGCTAGGGTCTTCCTGGTTGCTTGTCGGCAGAAAGTAATGTATCAAAACAGGAGGTTTGGCTATGTCCAAGTTAGGAGTCGTGGAGGATACACTGTTCGTCCCTATGCTGGGAAGAATTTATGCTAGTGAGCATTACCCGCAAATTTTATATGATAAAAAAGCATTGGAATTGAAAAAGAAGCTGCCTTCAGACTTGATTAAACAGAATATGCAGAGCCAGTATACCCTTTTGGCCTCTGCTTCCCGGTCTGCTAATATGGATCGGATTATTCGGACTTTTCTGGAATGCAGACCGGACGGTGTGATTGTCCAGTTGGGCTGTGGTCTGGAAACAACCTATCACCGATGTGATAACGGAAAGACACACTGGTATGCCATGGATCTGCCTCATGTGATCGAATACCGGCGGGGACTTCTTCCCGAACCAGAGAGGGAATTATATATTTCCGGGGATGCCTTTGCAAAGGATTGGATCAAAAAAGTTCGCAATGATGTACTTGATGCTCCTATTCTCGTTACTGCAGGCGGGTTATTTCATTATTTTGAGGAACATAAGGTCATTGCCCTTCTGCGTATGATTGGGCAATTTGGAAATATGGAAGTTGTTTTTGATACGGTGAACAAAAGAGGAATGACCATGATGAAGAAAAAATATATGAAACAGGTCGGCCATGCCGATGCACAAATGTTCTTTTATGTGGATTCAGCGGAAGAACTGGCAGCAAAGATCGGGGGTAATGTGAAGGTGATTGCGGAGAAACCATACTATCGTTACATCCCTAAAAATGACTTAAAGCTATCCACAAAGGTCAGTATGACAGTTTCTGATCAATTCAAGATGGTAAAGATGATACATCTAAAACTATAGTGGATATACAATATCAGAGAGAGAGAACTTTATCATTTTTTCGGACGCACTGATGAAACACCATCAAAAGCCGCCTTCTATCACCAGCGTGCAAAATTAAAAGATAATGCACTATGGGAACTTTTGGCAAAAGTATTGGCTAATCCAGAGATGTGGGCATTGCTCAATTCACTGGCGAAAACGATGAAGTAATGAAAAATAGTGAAAAAATAGTGTAATTTTAATGAAAAAACAATCCATAAAACGATATAATATATGGATAAAATGAGGATATTTATTGTGTATATGGATATTCTATCTCCATCAGTAAACTAAGTAAAATAAAAATTCTGCTTTACAAACAACAGATAAAGTATTAAAATAAATAAAAAGATATCTTCAGGGCAGGGTGAGATTCCCTACCGGCGGTAAAGCCCGCGAGCCGAGAGGCATGATCCGGTGAGATTCCGGGGCCGACAGTACAGTCTGGATGGAAGAAGATGATAGTACAGTTGATTTTTTGTATGAATGAATGTAGTATCAGAGCTCTGAGATGGTGATCCATTTCAGAGCTTTTTATATAGGAAAATCAGACATTCATTTATCAATCATATGTAACAGATCAATTCCACCCTGCAGATATTTCTGCAGGCTTTTTTTGTATCTGGTACATCGTTTTCGAAATAACTATACCATTCACTTGTCTGTGAATCCGATTGCACATGTTTAAAAGCCTCGGCGTAGCCCAGGCAAAGAACAGGAATAAGAAAGAAGGAATAGAAATGACGGATCAGGAATATATGCTTCGGGCTATTCAACTGGCCCAAAAAGGAGAAGGCTGGACGAATCCCAATCCTATGGTAGGGGCAGTGATCGTAAAAGACGGAAAGATCATCGGGGAAGGCTATCATAAAAAGTATGGAGAACTTCACGCGGAACGTAATGCAATTGCTTCTCTTACAGAATCTGCAGAAGGTGCGGTGATTTATGTCACGTTGGAGCCTTGCTGTCATCATGGTAAAACACCTCCATGTACGGAAGCGATCATTGAACAGAAGATCAGAAAAGTGGTGATCGGTTCCAGAGATCCGAATCCGAAAGTGGCAGGAAAAGGTGTACAGATGTTAAGGGAAGCCGGTGTAACAGTAGTTGAAGATTTTATGAGAGAAGAATGTGATCAGCTGAACCCGGTGTTTTTCCATTATATTACTACGAAGACCCCTTATGTGGTAATGAAGTATGCCATGACACTGGATGGGAAGATCGCAACGAAAACAGGAGCATCAAAATGGATCACCGGAGAATCTGCACGAAAAGAAGTACAGCATATGCGGCATCAGTACATGGGAATCATGGCTGGTATTGGAACTGTGCTTGCAGATGATCCGATGTTAAACGTCCGGGTAGAAGGCTGGAAAAGTCCTGTCAGGATTGTGTGTGACAGTAAGCTCAGGATCCCGCCGGGCAGTCAGATTGTAAAAAGTGCGGAAAAGTACCGGACGATCGTGGCTTATGCAGAACAGAAAAATGCAAAAGAGAAAATAAAAATATTACATACCATGGGAGTTGAAACCATTTACTGTCCCGACGAAAAGAATCAGATAGACCTTAAGAAGCTGATGGCAGATCTTGGAAACAGAGGCATTGACAGCATCCTCCTGGAGGGAGGAGGTACGTTAAATGACAGTGCACTGCGAGCTGGAATTGTAAAGGAAGTACAGGCTTTTGTGGCACCAAAGCTGTTTGGCGGTGTGGCTGGGAAGACACCGGTAGAGGGTATTGGAGTTGAACTGCCGTCTGAAGCAGTGGAACTGAAATATACAGATATCTGTCAGATCGGTGAGGATATCCGGATAAAATGTCAGGTGTGTGATAAAAAACAGGAGGAATCATGTTTACAGGAATCGTAGAAGAGAAAGGAAAAGTCCGTTATATACAGCTGACAGGGGAATCAGGGATCCTGGCAGTGAAAGCCCGGAAAGTCCTGGAAGGGACAAGGATCGGTGACAGTATCGCTGTGAATGGTGTGTGTCTGACAGTCACGTCGATTCAGCCGGACGGATTTACTGCCGATGTGATGGCAGAGACGATCAGAAGAAGCAGTCTTGGCAGCTGCAAGGCCGGAAGCCAGGTAAACCTGGAACGTGCAATGGCTGCAGACGGCAGGTTCGGGGGACACATAGTAAGCGGCCATATTGATGGGACTGGCGTGATACGTTCCATGCTCCGGGAAGAAAATGCCATCTGGGTATCAATTGAGACATCGCCACAGATTTTGCATCTGATCGTGGAAAAAGGATCCGTCTGTATTGATGGGATCAGCCTGACAGTTGCAAGGGTTGATGAAGCTGGTTTTCAGGTGTCGGTCATTCCACATACAGGAGAAGAAACCACTCTTTTGGAAAAGGTGCCGGGGGATCTGGTTAATCTGGAAAATGATGTGATCGGAAAATACGTAGAAAAACTGCTTGGCATCAGAAAAAACGAAGAAGAGAAAAAAGAATCCGGAATTACGATGGAGTTTCTTGAAGAATTCGGGTTTTAGAACAGGAGGATATACACTATGTCACAAAATTATCAGTACAACACAATTGAAGAAGCACTTAGGGATCTTAAGGAAGGAAAAATAGTTCTGGTCACAGATGATCCGGACAGAGAAAATGAGGGAGATCTGATATGTGCGGCAGAGTTTGCGACCAGGGAAAATATTAATTTCATGGCGACCTATGCAAAGGGTCTTATCTGTACACCGATGAGTGCAGAAATTGCGGCGAGATTGAACTTTCCGCCGATGGTTGCGGAGAACACGGACAATCACAGTACAGCATTTACCGTGGCAGTAGATCACGCAGATACAACCACAGGTATCTCTGCGGAAGAGCGCTCCTATACTATCATGAAGTGTGTGGATGATCAGTCAAAACCGGAGGATTTCAGAAGACCGGGACATGTGTTTCCGCTTATTTCCAGAAAAGGCGGGGTTTTGGTACGAAATGGCCATACAGAGGCAACAACAGATCTTATGAGACTTGCCGGACTGAAAGAATGCGGCGTGTGCTGTGAAGTTATGAAAGAAGATGGAACTATGATGCGTACATCACAGCTATGGGAAATGGCAAAAGAGCATAACCTTACATTTATTACGATCCGTGATCTGCAGGATTATATAAGAATACATGAAAAGCATGTAAAGGAGGAAGCCGTTGCAAACCTCCCGACGCAGTACGGTGATTTTAAAATGTATGGTTATATCAATGATATTACAGGAGAGCATCATCTGGCACTGGTAAAAGGTGATCTGGGAGATGGTGAGGATGTGCTTTGCCGGGTACATTCGGAGTGTCTGACAGGGGATGCATTCGGATCGCTCAGATGTGACTGTGGCCTGCAGCTGCAGACAGCGATGCGCCAGGTAGAAGCAGAAGGCCGAGGAATCATTCTGTATATGAGACAAGAAGGCCGAGGAATCGGACTGATCAATAAGATCAAAGCATATGCGCTTCAGGAGCAGGGATACGATACTGTGGAGGCTAATGTGAAGTTAGGGTTTGCACCGGATCTCAGAGAGTACTGGGTCGGGGCACAGATACTGTCAGACCTTGGTGTGAAATCATTAAGATTACTGACAAATAATCCGGATAAAGTCTATGGACTTGGCGAATTCGGACTGAAGATCAATGAGAGAGTACCTCTGGAGATTCCGGCACAAAAGTATGACCGGAAGTATATGAAGACGAAGCAGGAAAAGATGGGTCATATTTTTAAAGAAATAAATTTATAAAAAACAGCAAATATCAGGAGGAAGAAAAAATGAGACAGATCAATTTAGTAGAAGGAAAAGTAGTAGCACCGGAGGGAATGAAGGTTGGTATCGTGGCAGCGAGATTCAATGAAATTATTGTGAATAAATTATTGGGAGGGGCAGTCGACGGACTGGTAAGACATGGAGTAGAAGAAGAGAACATTACTGCAGCATGGGTACCGGGAGCATTTGAGATTCCGCTTACAGCACAGAAGATGGCACAGTCAGGAAAATATGATGCAATTATCTGCGTTGGAGCTGTCATCCGTGGAGATACTTCACATTATGATCTGGTGTGTAATGAATCTGCCAAGGGAATCGCACAGGTTGAACTTGCAACAGGAATCCCGGTTTTATTCGGAGTGATCACGACTGAAAATATCGAGCAGGCTATTGCGCGTGCAGGAAGCAAAGCGGGAAATAAAGGCTATGATTGTGCATTATCTGCGATTGAGATGGTCAATCTGATGAAGCAACTCTAAAAGACAGGAAAATAAATGATGACAAAAACGATCATATTCGATTATGATGGAACGATCCATCATACCCTTGGAATCTATGAACCGGCATTTCGTGAAACCTATCAGTGGCTGACAGAACAGAAGGTTACCGAAGAACGGGAGATAGGCTCGGTGGAAATTGCCGGCTGGCTGGGACTTAACAGTAAGGAGATGTGGAATACATTTTTGCCGGAACTGGATCAGAGCTATAAAGAGCAGGCAAGCAGGATGGTAGGAGATCTGATGGTAAGACAGATCAGGAAACATAAGGCAGTGTGGTATCCGGGAGCAGAGGAGATGCTAACAGCTTTGAAGAACCGGGGATATCACCTTGTGATCTTAAGTAACTGTAAAGCTTCATATCGTGAGGCACACTGGAAGGAATTTGGGATGGAACGATGGTTTGATCGTTTTTATGACTGTGAATCATACAGATTCCGTCCAAAGACAGAAATTGTGCAGGAAATCATCCGGGAATATAGTGGCCCTTATCTGGTAGTCGGAGACAGGAGACAGGATCTGGAATGTGCCAGGTCCTGCAAAAGCCCTTTTATAGGATGCCTGTATGGATATGGTGAGAAAGGGGAACTGAATGGGGCTGATTATTATGCAGAACATATAGAGGATATACTGCAGATGGTGATATGATTTTTGCAATATAAAAATCTGAAGGAAAAAAGTTAAAAATAAGTACTTCTGTAAAATAAAAGGATATAGAAAATTTGCAACAACTTGTTGCAAATTCTGAGGCGGGGATGATTTTAGGATAGTCATAGTGATAGAGGTAATCCACTTTCCTAACCCCATCTGTACAGTAAAGTTCTCAAGTCCAGTTGTACAAAGCGCTACTGCACGGGGAACCAGATGGAATGCATCTCCACTTCCTAAAAGAACTGCCATAATTCCAAACATGGTAAACTGTCGGTTTCCTTTGCCTTTGCGGATCATTTATAGATTTTACTGTGGAAGATTTTGCATAAAGTGTTTTCCGTGCTTGTGTGTACCATTATCTGATATCAAAGCAGTACAGGGTGATTCCGGCCATGCACAGGTCAATATGATTACGGATGCGTACTCTCATATTCCGGATGATGACCAAAGGAAAAATGCAGAGCTTTTTAAAGAAGCATTTTATGAGAAAAAGAATCTGAATCCAGAGAGGCGGGCGTTGCTCAATTCGTTGGCGAAAACGATGAAGTAATGAAAAATAGTGAAAAAATAGTGTAATTTAGTGAAAAAACAATTCATAAAACGATATAATATATGGATAAAATGAGGATATTTATTGTGTATATGGAGATTCCTATGAGAGACTTTGATTCTATTGTAAGTCCTGCAAAATTGTTAACACCTGAAATTGTTCAGATGGTTAGCAGCATCCATGAACATAAAGGCAAACAGGAATTATTTCTCGAAGCCAATGTAGATGAATTGAAAACACTCTTAGAAGTTGCATTGATTCAGAGTACGGGAGCATCCAACCGAATCGAAGGTATATTTACAAGCGATAAGCGTTTGGAAGAATTGGTAAGTCAAAAAGCAGAACCCCGCAACCGATCTGAGCAGGAAATTGCTGGTTATCGTGAAGTACTTTCCACAATTCACGAAGGCTATGAATATATCGATCCAAGACCGAACATTATTTTGCAGTTACATCGAGATCTGTACTCCTATTCACAGGGATCTGCTGGTGGAAGTTATAAGAATTCCGATAATGTAATTGCAGAAACAGATGCCGAGGGTCATCAGAAGACACGTTTTATTCCAGTTCCCGCATTTCAGACTGCTGAAGCGATGGAAGAACTTTGCACTCGCTTCCTTGAAGCATCGGAGTCTTTCTAAGCCTGATAGAATTAAAGCGGTTATTGATAACAAGGTTGGCAAAATTACAAAGAAAGAAATCATGGAGCTTTGTCCTGATATAAGCAAAATTACCGTGGAAAGGACTTTGACGAATCTGGTTAAGAGTGGGTATATCGCAAAAGTTGGTGCAGGTCCATCTACTGGTTATGTCCGTGTTTAAAAATATGAAAGCAGCTTATAAATTTGCCAGTCAAAACCGGCATTTTCTTAGCAAAAATCATTGCCTTTTATGTCGGCTTCTATAGCCGTAATCCTTTAATATCTTTAATACGTGATAAGATCGTATTGCAGCTGCAGCTGATAACGCCGGGAAGTGTATCAATGACTGTGTGCAGGAAGTGTTCCATTTCATCACTTGATGAAGCAACGGCATGTACATGCAGCTTGTCTCTTCCTGTGACACGGTAAATCTGCGTGACAGTATCATTATTATGTAATATATCTGTCACCTGCGACAGATGGTCTGGTTTTATCTCGATTTCAAAATAGCATGAAACAGCACCGCTGATCTTTTGAGGGTTTATTATAGTTGTATATTCTTCAATTATGCCTTGTTTCTCCAGAGCCTGAATCCGGGCTTTTACTGCCACTCTGGAAATACCGGTTTCTTTACCGATATCAGAGTAAGAAATACGCGCATTTTCTATAAGCAACTGGATGATTTTCTGATCCAGTTCATCTAAACCGTTCAGGTACATAAGTGTCCCTCCTGTAAAATAATATCTTCCGGATATTAAATATCATATCATTTATTTAGCTGAAAGTAAACGTGGGCTTGACTTAGCAGCTGTAACTACATATAATTGTTTCATAACGTAATTTAAAACTTGCGTTTTGAATCTATGGAATAGATTCTGGTGAAGGAAAAAATAAGTGAAATTATAAAGGCTTTGGAGGAATATGATAATGTCAAAAGATGAATATCTGATCACAGATACGCCTCTTAAAGCGTTGACGGTTTTTGCAATGCCAATGATTTTGGGCAGTTTTTTTCAGCAAATATACAATATGGCTGACTCTATCATCGTCGGCCAATTTGTTGGCTCCTCTGCACTTGCAGCTGTCGGGGCCTGCGCAGCGCTGACCAATGTTTTCATTTGTGTGGCACTGGGAGCAGGTGTCGGTGCCGGTGTGCTCGTGAGCCGCTATTTCGGTGCCAGGGAGTATGGAAAAATGAAGACCATCGTGTCAACGTCCTTGTTTAGCTTTTTAATTCTAAGCATAGTCCTTGGTGTTTTTGGCTTTTGCTTTTCCAACTCGATGATGAGGGTATTACAAACCCCTGGCGATATACTGAATGATGCAGTGTTATATCTGCGGGTCTATTTTGTGGGTTTTCCGTTTCTGTTTATGTATAATATTCTTTCCAACATGTTTACTTCCATTGGTGAATCAAAAATCCCACTGGGACTCTTGGTATTCTCGTCAATCTTAAATATTTTTATGGATCTTTGGATGGTGGCCGGACTTGGTCTCGGTGTGTTTGGTGCAGCCCTTGCGACTCTTATAGCACAGGGGATTTCTGCGGTGTTTTCACTTTTTCTTTTCCTTAGCCGGATGCGTCGATATAAAAGTCGCTTTGACTGGTTTGACAGGCAGGAGTTATATTCCATGCTTCAAATTGCTGTACCTTCGGTTCTTCAGCAGTCTACAGTGTCCATCGGTATGATGATCGTACAGGCTGTTGTAAATCCTTTCGGTACACAGGCACTTGCGGGGTATGCGGCGACGATGCGGGTAGAGAATGTTTTTTCATTGATTTTTGTATCCATTGGCAATGCGGTTTCCCCATATGTTTCCCAGAATCTTGGTGCAAAGAAAATTGAACGGATCAAAAAAGGATATCATGCTGCACTGGTGTTAGATGTATGTTTTGCAGTTCTTGCTTTTATAGTCATTGAAACATTGCATACTCAGATTTCCTCACTATTCCTTGGTAAAGATGGAACTGCCCTGGCTTATCAGGTATCCGAGGGTTATATGAGATGGCTCGGTTACTTCTTCATCTTTATGGGAATCAAAATGGCAACCGATGGGGTTCTTCGTGGTCTTGGAATCATGCGCCCGTTCCTTATTGCAAATATGGTGAATCTGGCGATCCGCCTGTCGGTTGCTTTGATTTGTGCACCGCGTTTTGGCATTGTATTTGTCTGGCTTGCTGTACCAGCAGGTTGGTTTGCAAACTTTTTAATATCCTATGTGGCTCTTCGGAGATCATGGCCGACTGATAAAGAGGTGCAATCCCGATAGCCTAAAGTAATTTAAAAGGAGAAATTTATAGTATGAACGATAAATGTGTAGTATTGAATGCAAAGAAAATGAATTTTGATGGGAAGCTGGATTTTTCCGTTTTATCTTCTGATGTTACAGTATATGATGATACAACAGAACAGCAGCTGTCAGAGCGTATTCAGGGTGCAGATATCATTGTAACAAAGGAGATGCCTGTGAGTGCAGAAATGATACAGAAATTTCCGGAATCTGTTAAACTGATCTGCGAGGCAGGTACAGGATATAATAATATTGATCTTGAAGCAGCACGAAAGAAGGGGATTACAGTCTGCAATATCCCGGCATACAGCACAGAACGTGTGGCACATACTGCGATCATGATGATATTGAATCTGAGTTCTGCAATGCAGGTACAGATGAAGATGCTGGCATGCGGAAATCATGACAATTTTACCAGAAATCTTCAGGTTCCGCATGTTGAGGTAAATGGAAAAACACTTGGTGTTATAGGTGCAGGACACATTGGCAGGAAAGTTATCCAGATCGCACAGGCTTTGGATATGAACATACTTGTATATACCAGGACACCGAGAGAGGATGAGAAGGGGATTCGCTATGTGTCGCTTGAGGAATTACTCAAGAATAGTGATTATGTTTCCATGCACTGCCCATTGACGGAAAATACAAAACATATGATAAACAAAGAGTCTTTATCACTTATGAAGCCCTCAGCGTTTATCATTAATACTTCAAGAGGTGCACTTATTGATGAGACTGCTCTTATAGAAGCATTGGAAAATGGTACGATTGCAGGAGCCGGACTTGATGTTCAGGAAACTGAACCACCTGAAGAAACCAACCCTCTTTATACTATGGATCATGTCCTTTTGACGCCACATATGGGATGGAAAGGTCTTGAGACAAGACAGCGGTTGGTTTCTATTCTGGCGGATAATATAAAGCAGTTTATGGAAGGGAATCCGATCAACGTTGTATCAGGTCTATAGTATCTGGCAGCAAAGTGATGATATAACTTCCGGGTTTGCAGAGTGAAAAAAATATAATTACAATCAATAAGTCAGTGCTTTGATATCTTCTTCCAATATAGCAGGAATAACATAAACAATAGAATTACTGGAAAAAATAAGTCCGAATAGTCGTCAGAAACGCTGAGAAGAAATTATTCTCAGCGTTTTTTGAACATTACTATAATGTCAAGGAATCTTCTGCATCTACCCCACATCTGTAAATTTCCATCAAGATACAGTCTCGCATATTCTAGTGGTTCATCAATGGCAAGTGTGTTTAATGCACAATCTGATCCGGGTGTGGTTCTCAAATTCTTTTCTGCTTTCCAGCAGTCAATGCGAAGCATATAGCCTGCACTGATATAAACATCAATGCTGTTTCGTCCGGGATTATATTCTGCAAATATTGTTCTCATCGTATTTTATCTCCTTATCGTTCAATCAATTATTTGCTACAAAAATCAGAAGCATTTCAATCAGTTCACCATGTCACTTTTATTTTATGTTATACTGTTTTACATAATTTTCTTGGTCTTGTATTTTCCCTTATCAGAGTTCGTAAACACTGGCGGGACGATATAACACAAGGGAAACAATAAGGGAAAGCTCAATCGAAAGTTGTAGTAAAGGAGGTTTACAATGGGGTTTTGGATTTTTATGTTGATTATGGATTTGCTTCTTCCATTTACGATGATTGGTTTTGGAAGATATTTTATGAAAAAGGCTCCAAAGGAAATAAATTCAGTATTTGGATATCGGACTTCGATGTCTATGAAGAACAAAGACACATGGGAATTTGCTCATAAATATTGTGGTAAAGTTTGGTATGTCTGTGGAATGGTTATGTTGCCGATAACAGTAATATTCATGCTTTTAGTAATTGGAAAAAATGAAGATTGTGTTGGGAGTACAGGAGGAATTATCTGTGGTGTTCAACTTATTCCTTTAATTGGATCTATTCTCCCAACAGAAATAGCATTAAAAAAGAATTTTGATAAGAATGGAACAAGACGATAAATTCAAGTTTTTGAAACTGAGAAATTGGTATTTTAAGAGGAGGTATGTATTATGAATATAGGATTTTGGTCATGTATAATTTTGGTTATACCATTTGTAATTATAGGTGTGTTATTTGCGATTTTTAAGGAAAAAGCAACTAAATTTGTTTCAGGATTTAATTCATTTTCTAAAGAAGAACAGGCAATGTATGATAAAGCTCAGATCTCTCGTGATATAAGAAATCAGTGCTTCATATGGACTGTTATAATGTTAGCAGGAGCGACATTATCCTGCTTTTTAACCCCATATATGGCTATACCAACCTATATTATTTGGTTAGTTCTGTTTTTTAGAGAAGTCCACTTTGATAATCATAAAGCGTTTAAAAAATATTTATTAAAATAAATTATTGTTTGCAGGAGATGCTTATTTATGAAAAAAGGAATAAACAAATCAATCTTATTTTATGTTGTATCAGCTCTGTTTTTGATAGCCTCAGCTATTGGCTTAACGACTAGAAATGAAAATACTATGGCTATAATATGGTTAAGTCTTGGTTCCGCATTTCTTTGCTTAGGTTCGACTTATAAGAAAAAGGAAAACAATAAAACAAATACAGATGATAAATAATTTCCTGCTTGTATTGTTGGAAAATCGGGATTCATAGAATCCTTTTGTGATTTGCAACTTCTGGTTGACAGATTTACAGCCTGAAATGGTGGAATGCAAACAGCAAAACTGTTATATTTAGCTCATAAAATCTGCAAAAGGAGGAAAAAATGATTTTAGCTGATAAGATTACAGAGGAAAGAAAAAAGAATGGATGGTCACAGGAAGAACTAGCCAATCAGTTGGGCGTATCCAGACAGGCAGTATCTAAGTGGGAAAGTGCAGGAGCTGTTCCAGATTTGCAAAGAATTTTACAGATGTCGGAGCTTTTTGGTGTTAGTACAGATTACCTATTAAAAGATGAAATGAAAGCAGAAAATATCACCTATCACGAAAGTACTGAAAGCTATGCAGAACCGTTGAAAAAAGTAACTATGGAGAATGCAAATGAATTTCTTGACATGAAAAGAAATGGATCCAAAGTAGTGGCAAATGCAACAAGTATGTGTATCTTAAGTCCAATATTATTGATTGTTCTTGTGACAATGGCAGAAGATAGCGTATTTCATGTTTCGGAATCTCTGGCAACAGTATTTGGATGTGTTTTTTTGCTTGGAATGGTTGCGGCAGCCGTCTTTTTGTTTATTACATATGGAATGAGTGAATCACATATGGAACATTTTGAAAAAGAATGCTTTGAAACAGAGTATGGTGTATCTGGAATGGTACGAGAAAAAAAAGATTCCTATGAACCAATTTTTATCAGAGGAACAGCTGTTGGGGTAGTGCTTTGTATACTGGCAGTGATTCCGACAATTATTGCCGAATCTATGGAAGCGTCCGACTATTACTGTGGTCTTTCCGTTGGATTACTGCTATTCATACTTGCAATAGGAGTGAATCTGTTGGTTCGTGTTGGGATGGTAAAAAGCAGTTACGATACCCTTCTTCAGGAAGGCGAATATACAAAAGAAGAAAAACTGTTTAAGAAAAAAACTGACACGTTTTCTGGTGTATATTGGTGCTTGACTACAGCGATTTACCTTGCATGGAGCTTCTGGACGATGAGCTGGGATATTACATGGATTGTATGGCCGGTTGCTGGTGTTTTGTTTGTAGCATTGCTTGGTGTGGTGAAAATGGTGTTAAAGAATGGCAGTGAAACTCAGCACTATATTTAAGATGAAGTTAAGTTTTTTTCGCATATTATACGCATCCAGAAATTCAAGTTTGACGGAGTAATAAATATGAAAATCCGAGAAGTGAATGAGAATAAAAAGCAATTTATAGCATTATTGTTATTAGCTGATGAGCAGGAAAATATGATTGATCACTATCTTGAAAAAGGTACTATGTATGTACTTGAAGATGGTAATGTAAAAGCTGAATGTGTCGTTACTGATGAAGATAATGGAATGCTTGAAATTAAAAATATTGCAGTTGATCCTCAGAATCAAGGACAGGGCTATGGGAAAGCATTGATTGACTTCCTTGCAAGTAAATATGCAGATGAATATTCTATTTTGCAGGTTGGAACAGGTGACAGCCCGTTGACCGTACCGTTTTATGAAAAATGCGGATTTGTCCGATCTCACAATATTCCGAATTTCTTTACGGACAATTATGACCACCCAATTTATGAGTGTGGTGTACAGTTAATAGATATGGTATATTTGCAAAGATGTTTATAACTTCCAGTTTGTCTTGCTGTGTTCAAATCACAAAAAGGTCATCGTTTCACGATTATGGTAAAACGATGATCTTTTTTATTTCTTCCAGTAACAGATTAGCAACAGGAGTGAATCTCCTTTTTGCTGTTTACCTATAATAACGATTGGAGTAGTCGATTATAGACACTGCAATCAAAAAAATCTGAAAATATATTTATCAACATTACATAAAAGTGTGTAGATGCACATAAAATGGGAATACATATTGAAATTCAGGTCGTTCTGTGATAGAATCTCATTACTAAAAAGTGTGCAGATGCACGGAAATGTGGAGTGTAACGATGGAGATTAAAAGAGACGCTTACCTACAGCAGCTGATCGAGCGCAAAGATAATGGAATGATAAAGGTGATTACCGGCATTCGTAGATGTGGCAAATCCTTTTTGCTGTTTACCATCTTTAAGAGATACTTACTGGAGAACGGCGTTGATGTTGATCATATTATTGAAATTGCATTGGATGGTATTGAGAACGAGGAATTAAGAGATCCCAAGGTATGCTTCAAGTACATCAAGGATGCAATGAAAGACGACGGGAAGTATTATCTCCTTTTGGATGAAGTGCAGTTCATGCCACGATTTGAGGAAGTGCTGAACAGCCTGCTCCGCATGAGCAATATTGATGTGTATGTCACCGGAAGTAATTCCAAGTTTCTGTCCAGCGACATTGTGACCGAATTCCGTGGCAGAGGTGATGAGATTAGAATCTACCCTCTCTCCTTTGCAGAGTTTTATTCTGTCTATGACGGCGATTATGATGATGCCTGGGATGACTACATGATCTACGGAGGATTGCCGCAGATCGTAAGTTTCCAGAGCGAACGACAGAAAGCGGACTATCTGAAGAACATCTTTGCAAATGTCTATCTGAAGGATGTTATTGAAAGAAATAAGATTCAGAACGTGGATGAGATTGGGATTCTGGTTGATGTGCTTGCATCTGCAATCGGCGCACCGACCAACCCTTCAAAGATTGCCAATACCTTTGCCAGTAAGCGCCAGATGACTTATGCTAATAAAACCATCTCCAAGCATATCGACCATTTGACAGATGCCTTTTTGATTTCCAAGGCAAGCCGATACGATATTAAGGGCAGAAAGTATATCGGTGCAAATCTGAAATACTACTTTACCGATCTGGGACTGAGAAATGCACGTCTGAATTTCAGACAGCAGGAGCCTACTCATATCATGGAGAACATTGTTTATAACGAGCTACTGATCCGTGGCTACAATGTTGATGTGGGTGTCGTGGATATCTTCGATAAGGATAAAGAGGGTAAACGTGTTCGCAAGCAGTTGGAGGTTGACTTTGTGGTGAATCAAGGAAACCAGAGATACTATATCCAGGTTGCATATGACATGACTTCGGAAGAAAAACAGACGCAGGAGTTCAATTCTCTGCGTAATATCCCGGACTCTTTCAAGAAGATCGTCATTGTAAATGGCAGCAAAAAGCCTTGGAGAAATGATGAAGGTTTTGTCATCATGGGAATGAAGTATTTCTTGCTGAATGCGAATAGTCTGGAATTTTAAGTCGATTTGAGTTGTTGCTGTGGTGTTGTTCTATTTCAAAAAAGAGTGAAATGATATAAATAAGGCCACGGCTGATTTCGTGTTGGAACAGCCGTGGCTCAGTTTATTTTTTTATCCGTACAAACGAGACTGTTCCGCAGATTATGTAGAACAGACAGAGTACGATTCCGATAGTGAGAACATACGAGAATAAAGATGAACTTAAGAACGAGATGGAAAAGATGTGTTGCTGGTATTCCCGACAAATCATAAGAAGAATTCTACGGTCCGTATTCTGAAAACATCGAAGACAGAAAGCAGTGTGCGTAAGATTTTCTTACCGAAGAGTGTCGATAATATGCTGGTAGACTGGAAAGCGGAACAGGATGAAATGAAAGAAATTCTGGGTGACGAATATATGGACTATAACCTGGTTATGGCAAGTACCTTTGGTCTTCCTCTCGGAGATGGAGCAATCCGTGGCCCTTTAAAGAAACTGATTGAGGACTATAATCTCCCACCGGTTGTATTTCACAGTTTCCGTCATAGTAGTGTTACTTATAAGCTGAAATTGAATGGTGGAGACATCAAAGCGGTACAGGGTGATTCCGGTCATGCTCAGGTCAATATGGTTACAGATGTGTACTCTCATATTCTGGATGATGACCGAAGGAAAAATGCAGAGCTTTTTGAAGAAGCATTTTATGAGAAAAAGAATCTGGATCCACAGATGCATGTACAGCAGGAAAATAATAATGCACCTGTTGCTGATGAAGTCGATCCGGAACTTTTGGCAAAAGTATTGGCTAATCCAGAGATGCGGGCATTGCTCAATTCACTGGCGAAGACGATGAAGTAATGAGTCTATCTCCATCATTCGATGATAGAATGATGGAGATAAATCGGAAATGATGGAGATTTAGTTACAGAAAAGGTTATAGATATTTTGGCTGAATATAATTTGCCAGTCAAAAACGCATGGACAAACCGTCTCGTATGCGTTATATTATTTATAGACAAGAAAATATCTTGTACTTAAGCTAGGAAGTTTAATTGAATACTGTTTACCATGATCGAACGTACGAAGCATGGTGGTCATATAACAGATGTCGATGGTAATATCAAGGCATTCCCCGATTATTAGCTGGAGCAAACAATCAGCTAACTTTCAGAGCTTGACAGAGGGGGTATTCAGAATACCTCAAATTGAATCGGAAACAGTTTTATATAGTGTCCCATATGGGTTTACCTTACCTCAGATTGACAGAGATTGACAATAGGTTGGAGCTCTTCTAAGCGGAACGTCGCAGGTTCGATTCCTGTCGGGGACGCCACAAACAACGCTGAAAGCCTTGATTTTGGTGTGCTACCCGTCAAGTAGACAAATTAAATAACGAAAATTTTTCTTTCCCGGTACAGTTCATGTACCGGGTTGTTTATGCAACGTTTTCTAGTTTTTGTTCATGAAATTCCATTGATGTAAGCACCCCAAGATTTCATTGAACTCTTTTGTTTGTGTAATAATCTATGTATTTCTCTATGGCAAGCATTAATTCTTCTTTTGTTTTATACTTTTTGCCATAATACATTTCTCGTTTCATTAGTCCCCAGAATCCTTCCATAGGACCATTATCGATACATCTTGCCACGCGAGACATACTTTGTGTCATTTCTGGTGCTATATACAAAAGCGACAGGCCTCCTATCGCATAAATCAAGTATTACGCTTAAATATAGTTTACCTTTTTTATCGTCTTCTCCAACACCATATTTGAATTCTGATACATCTGTTACCCATTTCTGATTTATCATGTCCGATTTAAATTCTCTATTAAGGATATTTTCGGCAACGTAAGCTGGATCAGACGCAGGTTTAGTACAACAATTATACCGATGCTTTATATATGACTGGATTTTCTTCTTGCGGCAAATCCTTAAAACACGTTTGTCATTAACAGCTATTTTATAATCATGTGCTAGAGTATCCCTTATACGTCTATAACCCATATCTGGATGTTCATCATGAATCTTTGCAATGGTATCGGCTATGCGTTCATTAAGATTATCATTATCACTATTTACATGACTTAGCCATTTATAATAGGCTGATCTAGCTATTCCAGCAAACTTGCATAACGCTGATATGGAGTATGTCTTATTTTCATCAGATATTTCTTTGATTGTAAGGTATTTTGTTGTATTGCGTGTCTTGGTCAGGTTCACCTCCTCTCTACTACAATATATTTATGGTTAATATTCCTTACTGGCTGTAAGGAATATTAACCATAAATATATTGTAGTAGGTTGAAGAAAAATCACGGAAAAGATAATCATAATCGCACCTACTGTAATACTGCTATATAAGGCGGTACTTGCGACCTTATCTGTCTTTTCTTTGGTCCTATGTCAAGATTTTGTACAAGTTAAAATGAGAAAATTCTCCCCATTTTGACCTGCCAGAAGCTCAACCTCAGTGTGTATTCTTTCATACACTCGTTCGAATTCGTTTGGCGACATATAGTTGCAATGGCTATGAATTCGTTTCGTATTGTAGAAAGCTTCCAGATATTCAAAAATCAACTGGTATGCCTGCTTATAATCGTGAATTTTAAAACGATTGAGCCATTCACGTTTGATAATAGAATGAAAGGATTCAATGCATGCATTATCCCACGGAAAAGCTTTCTTTGAGTAGCTACGCTGCATATTTTCGGTTGCTTTTTTATATTCCTTTGCAACATATTGGCTGCCACGATCCGAATGGATAATTAATGGTTGATTGATATTCCGGCGAGCTGTGGCTTTGTTTATAGTATCAATCACGCAAGATACTTTCAGTGTTTCTGAAAGCGTCCAGACTATGATTTTTCTAGAAAATAAATCCATAACACTGGTCAGATAGACAAATCCATCTATTGTCCAGATGTAGGTGATATCCGAACACCAGACTGCATTCGGACGATCAGGATTAAATTTCTCATCAAGGATATTTTGTAATTCAGTGCTGAAATCGGAATCTTTTGTGGTGATTGTCCATGGTTTGCTCCACTGAGCACGGATCCCCATTTGGCGCATATATGTACCAACGGTTCTTTCCGAAATGACTTCACCAATTTTTCGAAGTTCTACAGTGATTTTTGGAGCACCGTAGTTCTGCTTGGAATCATCATAAATATCCTGTATTTTTGCTTTTACAGTTTCACGATGTTTTTCTGTATCAGAAGGTACATGGTGGAGCCATGCAAGATATCCTGAGCGAGAGACACCTAAAAACTTCAACATTCCGGAGACGGAAACCCGGCGTCCAGCCTTTTTGGCAGTTTCCGTCTTCTCAGACACTTCGAGATAAATGGCTTCCGTCATTTTCCCAGAATGTTGATTGCTTTTTTTAACACATCAAGTGCATCTTGGGCATCACGTAATTCACGCCTGAGACGGGCAATTTCCTTCTGCTCATCAGATGCATAATTACCAGAACCACGAACAGGAATATCACCTGCTTCCCGGAAGTCTTTCAGCCACTTTGTTAATGTACTGTAGCCGATGCCAAGATTTTCTGCACATCCACGTACTCCGAGATCTTTGTGATCCTGATAGTACTGGACTGCATCAAGTTTAAATTGTTTGTCATGTTGCTTTGCCATATGAGATCCTCCTTCAGCATGTTTCTATTGTACCATGCTTATGTGTATTTGGAATTTCTCATTTTGGCTTGTACTATTTATATTTTAGCAACACTGTAATTTAGTAATACACATAAACACCTGGACTTTCTAATAGGCACATGTTAAAATTATAGTGTTATATAAGGCTTTTTTCTTGAAAATGCCTGGATTTTTTTATGGATTTATGCTATACTCCACCTGAATTTTCAAGACGCTATTTGTTATAATTATTACCATCATAAATAATAAGGATGTGAAAAAATGCCTACATTTATTGATTTATTTGCTGGGGCAGGAGGATTCAGTGAAGGTTTCCTACAAGTAGAATATGATTCTAAATATTATGATTTTCTCCTTGCTTCTGACATTAATACAACTTGTGAAGTTACACATAGAATGAGATATAATCATCAACTTGGTTTGTCTACAGAATTTCTTACAAAAGATATAACTGATCCAGACTTTTTAGAGGTGTTGAAAAGCAAAATAAAACAGAGTTATGGAGATAAACCAATTGATATTGTTGTGGGAGGACCACCCTGTCAATCATTTTCATTAGCAGGTGTTCGTAAAAAGAACGATAAGAAAGATGATTTATTTTCTTATTATTTAAAGGTAATCTCAATGATTAAACCTAAATACTTTGTAATGGAAAATGTTTATGGAATTCTCACTAAGTATGAAGGAAAGATTAAAGAACGTATTATAAGAGAAATTAACAGTATTATAGATACAGATTCATTAACTGAATATCTGGAAATCGGGAAAAAATATGCTAAGAGATTAGATAGAGAACACATGAGAGAGGCTGATTATATCTTTAGAAAGCTGGAGATTGTTCTTTCAAAAGAGAAGATTCAACTTGATAAAAGTAATCTATACTTAGAAATAATAGAAAAATTGGATCACAGTGAATTTTCTATTGAGCAAAGAGAGTTTATTCAAAATTCTACACTTGAAAAAAAGAATGATATTGATATTCCAGAATTGGATTCTTTTATGGATTACTTATCTGATCAATTTGTGAGTGCATTTAGGAATAATAAAGTTATTTCAGAAGAAGAAAGGAATATTGTTCGACAGGCTCTTAATCTCATTAAACGGCAGTATATTATAGAAAATTTAAATAAAGGTGTAAAAAAAGAAATAAATGTTTGTCATCTTGATAGAAGCGAATATAAAGAAGAGTTCGACCAGATTACAGATTGGCTTAAAGATGAGAACATTTTAGAAAAATTTTATCAAGCTTGTGGGAATATTATTTATAAATACTGTGCTGAGACATATGTAGAAAGAGATGAAAAGGGAGAGGATGATTCTTTTGATAGATATATATTAGAAGTTGCAGCTAAGAATAAATGTGTCGATATTACTCTGGCATTAAGAGACGCAATCAATATTTTGTATGAACCAGTAATGGATACAATTTACAGATTAAATAAGCTTGTTGAAAAGAAGCTGTCAACTGAAGAAAAAACAAATTTTGAAGCATTAGCTGAGGAAGTGCGATTGTATCATATTAAAAGTGAAATAGTATTGAATGCATCTGATTATGGAGTGCCTCAAAACAGACAGCGTGTAATTTTTATTGGGTGTCGTAAAGATCAGAAACTAATTACTTCTATTCCTCCAACAGTAACAGAAGATGAAAAAGTTACTACTTCTGAAGCATTAGATGATCTATTATTTATTGAGAACAACGACACTCGAACCGACTATGATTACAGGATGTATGAACAAGCCATTGCAGATAAACCCAAAAGAACCATACTAGGGAAAATTAATTGTGATGGATCTAAGAAAACATACATTGAATGGGCAAGAGAAGGACGATTAAATCCAAAACGATTTCCTAATATTAAAAAACCTACTTATACGGCAGCTAATGATATGACAGAAGTTCAACAAAAAGGATTAACAGATATGATACTTCCGAACCATCAGACATCTAATCAGAATGATATGGTTAAGAAAAGATATGCATTTATGAGAAAGTATGGAAGCTATCAAGCTGCTAAGGCACATGATCCTAACAATGAAATTCTTAATACAAATAAAAGAAATTATAATGTGTTAGATGCAAAATCTCAATCTTCTACAATTATGACCATTGGAGATGATTATTGTCACTATGGAGATGATCGCTCACTTACTGTAAGAGAAATGGCAAGACTCCAGTCATTTGATGATAGTTTTGTTTTTCAAGGAAAACGTACAACAGGTGGTGACAAAAGAAAACTTGAAACACCACAATTTACACAAGTTGGAAATGCTGTTCCACCTCTTATGGCACATGCAATAGCATTGGAAATATTAAAAAATATCCAATAATATGAAAGACCACACTTGCCGGTGTGGTCTTTTTGCTAGAAAAAATCAAAATATGCAGCATCAGTTGTGTATGTATTATTCTCAATAAGTCTCTGAATATGCTCTACACAATGGCCTTCCTCGAAACCAGATTGAAGATTTGTATTTAATAATTCATGAATAGGATTTATGGTATTATACTTTGGAAGTCCCCAATAATACCCACCTCTTATTAATTTTCCCCTTTTTACTGGTAGCCTATCTTCTGAAAAAGATTTGTAGAATTCTTCTCTCTTTTTCGCTGCTTTTTCAGGATCTTCCTCATAATCTCCATTATTTTGTGTTGGAACAGTCACGAAAGAATATGAGAAATTCTTTAACCTTGGCAATGTATAAAGGCCTGATCCAAATTTAATATTTGAACCAGTTGGTAATGTAATCCCATCTCGAGAAAGATAATAAATTAAGCTCCAAAGCATAGGTGCCTGAATGCTGTCATTCCAATTGGTTTTACATTGTAAAACATGAGCTTCAAAGTCTTTAAAATAATAGGTTGCTAAATAATTTGTTAATCGCTCAATTCGTGTTTCTTCTTTTCGAATTCTTCTATTATAAATACATGCTAATTCTTCTGGTAAATTATCATCATTAGGATGTTGTTGCTTTAATGTTTCAATAGCGATAGATTTATCGCCGGTAAATAATTCATTATCGGGGAAGGTTACGGCTAATAAATCTACTTCTGAAGCGGAATCCATTCCGTTAAAAGACATAGCTTTATGGAGTGAATCGATATTAGAAGGGCCAATAAATACCACTGTTCTTGAATTACACAGGCAAAGGTTAAGATAATATGTCACCAGACGCTCCCAGAGATATCCACCAGAACTTACGTCATCTTGATCTCTAGAGGTATTCGCATTTGAGGAATATAGGATTTCTCTTAAATGTTCACCTAACAAAAACACTCTTTCAGCTTTTGTCTGAGTAGTTGTTGAATCATTAAAATTCAGTAATTCATGTGTTTTAGTTTTCCATGTAGGCCAGACTTGTACCTTTACTTTTTCTCCAACATCATTTGTTGAGTTATAAACGCAATCAGTGACGATTCCTGAAACAATACTTTTTCTGTAAAATTCAATAATTGAATTACTGTTTACCATATAAGATCACCTACATTTCATCTAAATAGTAAATTTCCGGCTCACCAAATAATAATGGCAAATCCTGAGGCCACATCTTAAACAACATTCCATGGTCTCTCCAATTAAGAGTATCTCGACCATTCTTATTTATTTTTTTGTAATAACCAGCAAGATCGATCATTATTTTATCAGTTTCTATAAGTGGTAAAATTAGAGATGTATTTGGATTTTTGGTATGTTCAATAATATCATATCTAAACCATTCTCTATTTCCACGCAGATCAGAAACAGCTTTTACCCAAAATGTTTCTTTATGTTTTTCTAATAATTTTTTGTTTAAAGTTGATAAGTACCAGTAAGATAGCATATGTTTATATTCTCTTGCATCTTCGTAGCAGATATGAACTTCTTCATTGTTGTTATCAATATTAAGGACTAAGCCAAAAGAATTAACTTTTGAAAAAAACGTTGTGTTCTGAATAGACAACCTCTCTTCCTGTTTTGCCTCATTCCATGTCCATCTTCCAAATTCTCCGACAATATCAGAATATGACAATCCACCATCTGGAACTTTTGAAAAAAGATTTACTCGATCTCTTGTGGCTCTTGTTCCTCTTCGTGTAGTCCTTGTTAATCTACTTGCTTTTAACTCAATGCCTTTATAATCTGGAAGTTCAGAATTATTTCTTGAAATGCTTAGAGCATTTTCCAAAGTATCTCCAACACCTGGATCTCCCGGTGTGATGCTTGGTAAAAAACCTTGGTCGTGAATATCTTTTATCTTCCATAACAGCTCTCTCGCAATTGCATTTTGGTCATAGCTGAGTTGTTGCAAAACATCGGCTACAAAGCCGTTATTAAACAAAGAGTTCCTAATCAAATCATTAGAAAGATTAAAGACGTAGATTTCTCCTCTAGAAACTGTAAGAGCTAATAAATTTCTTGGTTGACAATAATTCTTTAAACCGGAAAACCAAATCCTTGGATCTCCCTTTTTAGTTTTTGGTCTATATAAAGATGCCATAGTTTCAACCATTCCATTATATTCAACAAAATAAGAGGGAACCCGAGCTTTATTCTCTGGACCTTGTTCTTGAAAATAATAGTCATGAATATCTGTTTCTTTTAAAAGTGTTCTAACTGTAGCTATTGCATCCATTATTGATTTATCATATCCGGTTGGAGTTGGTACAAGAAATGCAACTGGCAAACCTGCATTTGCAAAAACAGGAAAAAATTGATCAATGTAAATATCTGACATTGCTAACATATTTCCACGCCCCTTCATCATTTGAATGTCTCTATTTTACCAGATATGTAGGAATAATAACAGCCACTTTTGAAAAGTGAAAGATTTGAGAGCGGGACAATTTCATTGTCAATATAATTCTAAGTCATGTAAATGATTTTGTTCAGGAAAACTAAAATTTAGTATAGTATTCGTTACTGTCAAGTAATCGTTGGCAAATCTTTTTTATACAGATTAGCTTCCCCACTGCCCGTGTGAGATGTACCGCAAAGACACGTTACGTTTCCTGCTCGCTACACTCGCCTATTCACTCAGGCTCCTGCGTGAACTCGCCCCTTCAGGGCTCAAACATGCGCCCGCCTTCGTTGCTGGAGCGTAGCTCTCTACGGAACCTCACTATCGTCTTTTGCGTGCACATCACCACACTTGGCAGTGGTGTATCAGTAACCCACAATAGAAAGCAGCTTTTTTCGATCTCCTCTGCTTTCCATATCCAGCCCGATCATATGACCAACCACCGGATAGTTATATCCTGCTCCAATCTTCTTCCTGATCTGGCCGGCCTGAAGGATATCGCCTTTTAGTTCTTCTAACTTTGCTTCTTCAAATACCGGTATCCTCAGCTGTTCCGTTATCTCATACAGCTTTCCGGAACATTTCTTTGCCAGGATCCTTGCAAGATGATTCCCGCCTCTTATGCTCCAGCTGGTATGGTTATGTTTCATCCTGCGGGCTATGATACTCCAGATATGATTCTCCATGGTTCCCATATTTTTATATACAAGTCCTTCTGGACATTCCGGTATCTCCAGGCCGCGTTTCTGGTAAGGGAGCAGTCCCTCTTTATTCGCCGTAAAATACCTGAGCAGGGTCTCTGCTTTTTCTATCTCTGTATCATCGGTAAGACTGTCCTTATAGACGGTCAGATATTCAAACATTTCTTCAATCTGTTCTTTTTCAAGCAGTTCCATCACATCGCATACTGCTTCTTTATGCGAAAGATTTTCCCGGATGCTTTTGTTTCTGTGAAATGGGTCAAGCTGGAATACTGTTCTCTTATCTCTGATCTTTTTTATCCAGGATGCTCCATCCCCATTTAAAAAACGCATCTGTACTTCATCGAGATTATATTCTGATGCGATCATAGCTTCACGTATCTTTTGGAAATCAGAAGCCTTATTGAATCCGGCTGTTACGACTTTTCCATCAAGTCTGTATCTTCCGGATCCTTCCTCTGCCCATCCGTCATATGCGATGGCTGCCTTCATCTCCGCTTTTGGGAAATGTCTTCTTTTGCGGTCCTTTCCCTGAAGATTCAGCCATACACCATCTGCTTCTTCAAACAATACTGGCATTTCCCTGACTCCCTTTATCTGTTCCTTTTTATCTGCTTCAATCAATTCTTTTTCATCTTTTTCAAGTTTTTCTCCCAGCGTCTGGATCACGTTCCATACTCCGGCATGGCTGATTGGAAGCCCTGTTGTTTCACTTACCTTTTCAGCACAGTTCCGGTATGACATTTCCGTAATAGATGATAACAGCAGTTTAACATAGTTTTCCGAAATAAGACCTATATGGTTAAAGCGTAGATTCTCATCAAGAAGATATACGCACCGACTGGTTCCGTATTCGTCCCGTGTCTGATAAACATGACGTTCATAAGATACCTCTCCATAAACTGTCTTTATGGTTGATTTGTGGTATCCCTTGTCTCTAAATTCAGCTTTATTTCTTGTCTCATGAAGATGCTGATCATACTTTTCCAGTATCTCTGTTGTGAGTTCCCTGCCTACATTAGAGTATTGAAACTCTTGAAAGTTATTTGAACCGGCTCAAAAAATATAACCAGCAGATACATATCTGTGCGGAACGCAACAGCTATTCAAAGACGGATCATGATGCTACTTTTATGCGAATGAAGGAGGATGCCATGGGAAACGGACAGTTAAAGTCTGCTTATAATCTTCAACATGGCGTGGATTCTGAATACATCACATGGCTTACCATAGGTCCCCAGCCTACTGATACCACAACGCTGATACCATTTTTGAAAGATGCACAGGAGCATTTGAAATTCAAATATAAAAACATAACAGCAGATGCTGGATATGAAAGTGAAGAAAACTATCTGTTTCTAGAAGCAAATGGTCAGCTTTCTTATATAAAAACTGCGAACTATGAGATTTCCAAGACCCGTAAATATAAAAATGATATCGGTAAGATAGAAAATATGGAGTATGATGTAAAAAAAGATATCTATACCTGCAGAAATGGTAAAAAATTAGGTGTAGATCATATCCGCCACTCAAAAAACAAAACAGGATATGTAAGCGAAAAAACGATTTATAAATGTGAAGACTGTAATGGATGCTCTTACAAAAGCGAATGCATCAAAGGGAATAATTGTAAAACACCTTTGGAAGAACGGACAAAGACACTTCAGGTTGCGAAAATATTTCTAAAACATAGAAAAGAAGATTTAGACCGGATTCTCTCAGAAGAAGGGATTCTCTTCAGGACAAACCGAAGTATACAGGCGGAAGGCTCCTTTGGAGATTTAAAGCAGGATATGCAGTTCCGCAGATATTTAAGCAAAGGAAATGCAAATGTTCTTGCAGAGAGTACGTTGCTTGCCATGGCAAGAAACATAAACAAACTACATAATAAGATTCAAAATGGAAGAACCGGAACACATTTATTTCCGATAAAAAGTGCCTAAATTTTGACTTATCAAAACAATTTTTCAAGCCATCAAAAATGGCTTATTAAAGTGCGTCTTTAATAATAGACTGTAACAATGAAAAGCGTTTTTTGATGGATTTTATCCTTAAAACAGCAAAAAAGGAAGCTGCCGCTTCACGAAAATTCATTCGTTAAAGCGACAGTCCCTTTTTTGAACATTACTATGATGTCAGGGAATCTTCTGCATCTACCCACATCTGTAAATTCCCATCAAGATACAGTCTCGCATATTCTAGTGGTTCATCAATGGCAAGTGTGTTTAATGCACAATCTGATCCGGATGAGGTTCTCAAATTCTTTTCTGCTTTCCAGCAGTCAATGCGAAGCATATAGCCTGCACTGGTATAAACATCAATGCTGTTTCGTCCGGGATTATATTCTGCAAATATTGTTCTCATCGTATCTTATCTCCTTATCGTTCAATCAATTATTTGCTACAAAAATCAGAAGCATTTCAATCAGTTCACCATGTCGTTTTTATTTTGTGCTATAATGTGTTATCAGAATTTTTTGCCCTTATATTTTCCCTTATCAGAGTTCGTAAACACTGGCGGGACGATATAACACAAGGGAAACAATAAGGGAAAGCTCAATCGGAATTTATAAAGGAGAATATTGATGAAACTATTTTTATGTTCGCACTTTTCAAGTGTGGGAAGTCTGATAAAGGAAGAAATTGAAAATAAGAAAGTCGCATTTATTCCAACAGCTTCACTGCGTGAAGGCTACACCGGTTATGTCGGCTCGGCTCGAAAATTATTCAAAAAGTTGGGAGCAATCGTAACTGAAATTGATATTTCAACGGAGGCTTATTCAACGATACAGTCTGTTTTTGAAGAAGCAGATGTGATATATTTTACCGGCGGAAATTCTTTCTTTCTTATGGACCAGCTCCGTAAAACGGGAGCTGATGGGCTACTGAAAAAGGAATTGGCAAATGGAAAATTGATGATCGGCGAGTCGGCAGGCGCAATTATATGCGCTCCAAGCATCCAATATATCGAGCAAATGGATAAAAAGCCAGAGGACTACTCACAAGAAGGTGATGCAGGGCTTGATTTGATTGATTTCTATGTTCTTCCGCATTATCTTACAGCACCATTTAAGAAAGTTACCGAGAAAATAATGACTGAGTTTTCGGATTTGAATCTATGCCCAATTAACAACCGTCAGGGAATTGTAATTGATGGTGAAGGTTCAAAGGTTATTTGCAAAGACTAATTTGAAAATTCAAGTTTGTTGAATTAAAAATGAAATAAAGTTCAAGAAATCATAGAGTGTATGGATTCAATTCCATATGCTCTTTTTCTTTACTTAATTTCAGGAAAAATGTAGAAATCTAATGTTACGAGTTTCTTACGAGTCGTATTAAAAAAACTCGCAAGAAGACTCGTAAGAAAAAAAGTAAAAAAATTTGCTTTTGACCACTGTAAAACATGCTCTGAGCGTTTCGTTATATGAAGGGATAATTTTTCTTTCATATTTCAAAGAAAAGAGGATAAAGAAATGTCAGAGAAAAGATGTTATACAGTTCAGGAGTTACAGGAAATCTTAGGAGTCAGCAGACCTACTATTTATAACCTTTTGAAGAAAAAGGAATTCCGGTGGATCCAGTTGGATGGCGGAAAGTATCGCATCTCCAAGAAGAGTTTCGATGACTGGCTCGATAACTTGGAACAGTAAAAAACGAAGTACTGTGATGAAATATTTGCCAGCGGAGCAGAAACAGAAGAGTTTTTCTATCGCCTGGGTATAAAGGATGGACTGAGATTAAAAAGTACGGTAAAATCTGTATTAGAAATGATGTCGTGAAATTGGTATTTGAGGAGATAGACTAGTGAGAACATACGAGAATAAAGATGAACTTAAGAACGAGATAAACAAAAGTTTTGCAAAGTACATTTCAGAATTTGATATTATTCCGGAATCATTAAAAGATAAGAGAGTTGAGGAAGTTGACAGAACTCCAGCAGAAAATCTTGCTTACCAGGTTGGCTGGACAACTCTTGTTCTTAAATGGGAAGCAGACGAAAGAAATGGTCTTCATGTCAAGACTCCTTCGGATGATTTTAAGTGGAATCAGCTTGGCGAATTATATCAATGGTTTACAGATACATATGCTTATCTGTCGTTGCAGGAGTTGAAAGATATGCTGAAAGAGAATATTAATTCGATTTATGAAATGATTGACTCATTAAGCGACGAAGAGTTATTCGAGCCCCATATGAGAAAGTGGGCCGATGAAGCAACCAAAACAGCGGTCTGGGAAGTATACAAGTTTATACATGTTAACACGGTTGCTCCGTTCGGAACATTTAGAACTAAGATTAGAAAATGGAAAAAGATAGCACTATAACTTTCAGTTTTCCTAACTGGATAAATCGGTATTAGCAGGAGGAGCATTATGAGATTTTATAATATATTTTTCAGCCCGACAGGGGGCACAGAGAAAGTAGCAGATATTGTTGCGAAAGGGACGAAGCTGGATGCTGAAAAAATCGATCTAATTAAAGAACCAGATAAACTCGTGAAGGTGAAATTTGAAAAAAAGGATCTATGTTTGGTTGCTGTACCGTCTTACGGTGGACGCATTCCATCAGTTGTAACGGATATGTTCCGCAAAGTAAAGGCAGATGGTACGAAGGCAATTCTTGTGGCAGTATTTGGAAACCGTATGATTGATGATACCCTATGGAATTGCAGGATGTTCTGGAGGCATCAGGATTTGTATGTATCGGAGGAATGGAGGCTGTCGCAGAGCATTCCCTGATGCACCAATTTGGAACCGGACGCCCGGATCAGCAGGATGAAAAGGAATTGCTGGGATTTGCCGCAAAGATTATGCAAAACAGCGAAGCACAAAGGACACCTGCATTTCCGGGAAACAGACCATATCGAGAATATTGTGGTGTTCCGCTCAAACCTGTTGCAAATGGAAAATGCACTTCCTGCGGTCTGTGCGTAAAAGAATGCCCGGCAGGTGCCATTCCGTTGGACAATCCGAAGATGACCGATAAGGATAAGTGCATTTCCTGTATGCACTGTGTAGCAGTCTGTCCGAAGAAAGCACGAAATTACAGTAAGCTTGTCAGTTTTATCGCTGGACTGAAAATGAAGAAGGTTTGTTCCGGCAGGAAGGAAAACAAATTGTACCTATAAATCGGAGTTTGTGGAGAGATTTCCTGAGTTTTCCTTATTTTACAGGCTTTTTAGCCCCTTAGATAGTGAAATGATATGTATTTTCCCTTATTTTTACCCTTGTGAGGAATCCGCAAGGGAAATAAGGGAAATTTTTATTTAAGCGTTGCTCGCTACTTTATCAAGAAGTCTTGCGGAATCCCGCTTTGCTTTTCTTGTTGAGTGAGCGTAAATGTTCATTGTGGTACTGACATCGGAATGTCCTAACAGTTCCTGTACATCTTTCGGAGCAGCTCCATTCGAGAGCAGGTTGCTGGTGTAGGTATGTCGTAACTGGTGAAAGTGAAAATCTTCAAATCCTTCCAGCTTTTTTGATACTGACCTGCAAGCAATGCCGAGTGTACTCGGCAGTTCCAGACTGCCATCCGGTCTGAGGCAGACAAAGGATATTTCTTTATAATCTGCCGGGACTTCCTGTGTTCCGTCAAGGTGATAGTATTCATAATACACCCTGTTTTTCACATGCACCTCTTTGTAGTAGTTGCGGTGGTAAAGTTCCCCGTACTGCATCCGGCTTTTCAGTTGTTCCCGTCTTGCTGCTTTCAATATTTCAGTCAGCGTATCTCCAAAATCAACAATCCTTACTTTCTTTCGCTTGGTCGTTCCAATCACATTTTTATGCTTTGCACCGTCGTAACGGATACTTCTTTTAATGGTCAGGCATTGATCTTCAAGGTTGATGTCCTGCCATGTAAGACCACAGGTTTCACCGATGCGAAGTCCTGCATAATATGCAATCTGAATCGGCAGGATCGCAGGTGGATTTTTCTTTTCCAGATACTTGATAAGTTGCTCATAATCCTCATGTGAAATCGGCTGTGTGCCATCTTCGACTTCATCATCGGAAAAGAGGTCAACTTCCTCTGCCTGTTTTTTCAGCTTAATATACTGCATCGGATTGAAACTGATTAACTGTTTTGGAAATACTGCAAAACGGAATGACTGCTGCAACACTGCGGAAAAAGAATGGATATAATCTTTACTGTATCCTTTTCTCACTTTTCCGTCTGGAAATTCGCCACCGAATGTAAGCAGATCAAGAAATGCCTGTAAATGTTCGGCAGTAACTGTTTTCAGTTTACGGTCTGCAATCGGGTGTTTCTTAGTGCAACGGATTGCACTGAGATAATTTTCCACTGTGCCATTACTGAGTGTTCCGGTTTTCAGTTCTTCTTCTGCCCACATGTCCAGAAGTTCACCTACGGTAAGGTTATCTGCTTTTGCAACAAATTTCTTATCTTCGTAATCTTCCAGTGCCTTGCGGAGAAGTTTTTCTGTCTCACTTTTGCTTTCGGTTCCGGCATATTCTTTCTGAACCATTTTGCCGCTTGCGTCCTCTACATAGAAGCGGTAGTACCATTTCTTTCCTTTCTTTCTAACAGATCCTTTTGCCATAATCGTATGTCTCCTTTCGATATCAGACAATCGGAACTGCTGAAATGCTTCTTGCGTGTAAGTATATCATAACTCCGATTATCTTACTATACCGATTCAGAATCCTCGTACATAACTTCGGATAAAAGATTTGCAAGCCGTTGTTCTGCTGTTTCCGGTTTCTTGGAATAGAGCCTTACAATATCTGCCATGTCATTCAATGCGTTGACAGTATGGGTGATCTCCCTGAGAAACATGATCTCGTTATATTCATCATTCGATTCAAACCCCATTACTTTTGCAATGTCCGCTTCTTTGGTATTGCCTTTGTAATTCTTGCAGGCGAACTGGAACGAATCCAAAAACAGTTCATATTGTTTCAACATTAACAGCAGTAGGTCTTTGGAAAAAGCATCTTCTGTTTTCGTAAGGTCAAGAGGTAACTGTTTGAGAATATCCGTCATGGCATCACGAATCTGTAATTCTCTTTTATCCGTAATGTCGGTTTCATATTCGTCCGTTTCCCCTCTGAGCCATTCCACAGATACATGGAGAGCTTCTGAAAGACCTTCCAGCACCATTTTCTTTGTATTGTCAATCGTTCCGGCTTCATATCTCTGAATCGTAGATGCAGTCACACCCATCTTTTCAGCGATATAAGGCTGTGTCAGATTCAATTCTGTACGGCGCTGTTTTGCCCTGCTACCGATCAGCTTGCGTAATTCTTTATCTTTCATGCTGATGTGCCTCCTTTTTCGGTATGTCATTACTATACCACATAACAAACAATATTGCAATATGCAATTAAACAATAAACAATATAATTTCGTAATGCTTGACAAGATGATATAAACACGCTATACTGACAGCACAAAAGAAATTGCATAATGCAATTTATAAGGAGGTGGTCACATGACGCAAAGAAAGATTGCCTTATCTATTGAGGAAGCTGCGGATTATACGGGAATCGGCAGGAACACCCTGAGAAAACTGGTGGAGTGGAAGAAACTTCCGGTATTAAAGGTCGGGAGGAAAGTCCTGATTAAAACGGATATGCTGGAACTTTTCATGGAAGCCAATGAGGGCAGGGACTTAAGGGATAAAGGAAATGTGAAAGCCGTCACAAGAAACGGTTCCACTTAAAAAGGCGGTTCCCGAAGAAACCGCCAAAGGTTTTATCAGACCGAAGCCATGATATACCTACACGCAAGCAGATTATACCATGTACTTCGTCTGACAGACAACAGGAAACTTATGTTTGGTAGAAAAAAGAAAGGACGATGATATTTATGGCAAGATCAACAAAGAGTTATGAGGAGCGTCTGCTCCAGTTGGAAAAAAGAGAACAGGAAAGCCTTGAAAAAGCGAAACAGTACGCAGCACAGAAACGGGAACTGAAGAAACGTCAGAAAGATGTGGAAACAAAAAAACGAACCCACAGGCTCTGTCAGATTGGCGGTGCGGTGGAATCAGTGATTGGTTCTGCGATTGAGGAAGAAGATATTCCGAAGCTGGTCGGCTTCTTAAAAAGGCAGGAAGCAAATGGGAAATTCTTCTCAAAGGCAATGCAAAAAGAGCCGGTTGCGAATACGGAGGAAGTGTAATGCCGGAGGGAGTGGAGTTTCCATTCCCTTCATTGCTTTTTTATGAAGGGCGCACTTATGGACAACCAGAGGTCGTCCGTATAAGTTTGCCACAGGTGGCAACCGGTCTGCGCTAACGCTTGCCGGGCTCGTTCCGTCGGCGGGCATTTCATGCAGACCTGCTCATGTCGCAGGAGGCACTCTTCGCCAGAGGGGCGCATTCCATGCAGGCTGTTATGCACAGAGCACTCTTACGCAGAGGGCGTTCCGGCAGATACCATTCTCTTTTACAGGAAATGTTAACTGCCGGAAATCAATGCCGGGTACGGCAGAAAGGGGGGAAACGGATCATGGCGATCTTTCATTATACGGTAAAGATTGTCGGACGCAGCAAAGGGAAATCCATCATATCAGCGTCTGCCTATCTCAATGGTGAGGTAATGAAAAATGAAGAAACAGGCAGGATCAGTTACTACACTTCCAAAAGAGAAGTTGTTTATACCAGTTTGATGATGTGTGAAAATGCACCGCAGGAATGGCAGAATGTACCTGCCGAAAATATCAAACGGTTTCAGAAATCTGTCCGGTATAAAAGGGCAGACAACAAAGAAGTTGTACTGGAGAAATTCAAACTTACTTTTCAGAAACAGTGCTTATGGAATGAAGTTTTGAAGATTGAGAAAAGTTCAGACGCACAGCTTGGCAGATCGTTTGAGTTCTCACTTCCAAAAGAATGGAATCGACAGGAACAAATTGAATATACAACAGATTATATTCAGAAAAACTTTGTGGACAAAGGCATGTGTGCAGATTGGAGCATTCACGATAAGGGCGACGGAAACCCGCATGTGCATTTACTTGTAACCATGCGTCCCTTTAATCCCGACCACTCATGGGGAAACAAAGAAGTCAAAGACTGGGAGTTTGTCAGAGATACTGACGGAAATATTGTGGTTGATGAATCCCACCCGGACTGGTGGCAGGATAAAAAGAATCCTGACCGTCATGGAATCCGAATTCCGGTATTGGACGAAAACGGTAATCAGAAAGTTGGTGCAAGGAACCGTAAACAATGGAAACGGGTGCTGACCGATGCTACCGGATGGAACAATCCAAAGAATTGTGAATTATGGCGGAGCGAATGGGCGAAAGTCTGTAATGACCATTTATCAGTAGAACAACAGATTGACCACCGTTCCTATGCAAGACAGGGAAAATTAGAAATCCCTACAATCCATGAGGGTGCTGATGCAAGAAAGATTGATGAGAAATTCCAGAGTGGACAGGTGCAGACAGCTTCATGGAAAGTAGAGGAAAACCAGATCATAAAAAGACAAAATGCACTGCTGAAAAAGATACAGACCAGTTTCGGAAAAGTATCTGGTGCATTATCACAGTGGAAGGAGTGGTTAAATGACCTTAGAAGAAAGCCGGGAAGTCATTCCCATGATGGAGTCAATGATAAACCAGATCGAGGAACAGCAGAACCTTATGGCAGAGATGGTACAGGAATTACAGGAACGGGACAGACAGCTTCTGTCCTTTCAGGAGCAGAACCAGAGTTTGCAGATCTTAAACAGCGAGTTATCCGGGCTTCTGAATCTTTTGCCAGATACAGAAGAACTGCTCTCCCAGATCGAACAGCAAAAAGTCAGAATCGAACAGTTGGAAAACGAGAATCAGCAATGGCAGGAATTAACGCAGAAGCTGAACAACGAGAACAGCTTATTACTGACATTAAACAGCAGATAGAGAAAGCGAGGGATATTGATGAACGAATGCGTAAACTTAGAGAACGTCGGGCGGGTGGAAGAACTCCTGGCAATGACGGAACAGATGCAGGACGAACTGGATCAGAAAGACCAGACAATTCTGGAACTGAACAGGCAGCTAAACAGATCGCTGACCTTGAACGAGAAATTGAACAGCGAAAACAGAGCCGAGAATATCGAAGCATTGCGGACAAAATTAAAGCAAACAGAGGAACAATTAACCAGCGAGACAGACAGCAGGAAAAGAGCCGACGCAGAAGTCGTGGCATGGAAATTTAAGTACGAAAAAGCGGAGCAGGCAAAACGCTATGCACAGACACACCAAAAGACGGTAGAGGTGCCTGTCGAGAAAAAAGTGCCTTATGAGAAATGCGATAACTGTGACCGTACTGCTTATCAGAAAGCAAAAGAAAAATGCGATAATCGAAAAATTCAGTTGGAGAAAAAATATAAACAAATGACAACAGGTTATGAAAGCCTTATGTTCCTGTTGGCATGGTACAGCATAGCAACTACACTGTTCACAGCTATCCTTTCTCCGGTTTTTCTTAACGACTGTATCACCTTTTTCGGTACGATTGGTAAAGGAATCATAAACCTGTTTCGAGAATTTGTTACAGGAGCAGATTCTTTCGGACAGTTAAGCAATGGAATCTCAAACAGTATCGTTTCCGGGATTGTGTACTGGCTGATCGCGGCTATTGTTATGGGAATTTTATTCATTATAACGGGATTCCTGATAATTGGGATTGGCTATCAGGTGGGAAAAATCTACCGGAAATATTGTTGGGATATCATCAGCATTATGGTGGCAATAATGAGTACAGCTATCGTAATCTACTTTGGCGAATGGATAAAATCTGTCATTCCGATAAACCTCATTGTACTGTTACTACTTGTATATGTGGTCTATATTGGAATTCGATGTTATGTAAAAGACTGGCGAGAAGAGCGGGGATATTATTAAGAAAAACACAGGGAGATGTCTTTATCTTCCTGTGTTAAAAATGAAGCATTGATTATTTTTATATGAGAGGGATTATCGGACAGACCTATATCGTGTTACAAAGTGTTGTAAAGCCTGCAATTTCGTGATTTTTAAAATTGACCGTTTTATAGGATAGTATAAAAGTTTGTTAGAGAATCTTAAAAATAAACATTAAAATTATATAAATCACCACTATTATAGGATACTATAAAAATAATTCAAAACAAGTCTTTTATTTTTTTAAAGAGTGATATATATTAAGTGTATACAAAAGCATGCGCATTCTTTTAAAGTCGTCTATAAATCTTAAATTCCTCAAGAAAGGAGGAAAATCATGAAAAAAATTAAACGTTGTATAGCAATTATTTTGTCAATGGTTTTAGGATTTTCGATGTCAACAGTATCTTTTGCTAGTGAAAGGTATAATCAAAATGACAATTCGAAGGGGACTTGTAGTAAAGAAGATGTTGACTTATCCAATGGTGGTTATACTATAATTTATGAAGATGGAGAACTATATATAGTTCCTTCTCAAGAAACACGAATGGGTGGCGGAATTGGATACTGTACTGTAAAAAATAAGACTTTTTCATATTCTATGACAAGAAGTCAAGCAGAGGCAGCTCTTAAAGCAATAAATGTGGGAGAGGGTGCGACTAAAAGTTTAGGGACTTTACTGCTAGCTGCTTTAGGTGGTCCTGTTGGTTCGGTTGTTGGACTCAGTGTTTCTGTAATTCTTAATTTTATCGGCGGAGAGAGTACTTACGTTAGTCATTTAAAATCATTTCTTAATTCGGGTAAATCTGTAGCATATTTTAAGTTTGACACACATTGTGTGAATAGAGGAACTATGTATGGAGATCCAATGTATGATTACGTGGTAGATAACGTAAGAATGACTTATTAAAAAATTGCATGAAAAGAAAGTATTGGGCGTTATTAGTTTTTGCGTTAATAATAGTATTGCAGTGGATTGGATTAGGATTTCATGGTCAAATAAGGTTTATTTTTTTGATAATTATATTAGTTCTAATTGTTTTATTTGCAATATTATTGCGAAAATAGCAAAAGTGATTTGTGAATAGTGAGGTAAAGGAACAAGGTGAAGCCGATACACTTAGGGCAGTCCTTTACGGAACGGACACAGCCAGTACCGCAATGATACATAAGAGGGCTTGAAAGAAGGTCACAAACCTTGCAAGTCCTCTTGTTTATTCTATGTGTCGAGCCCGTCTATGTGTCAGATTGCATTTTCTGATAGACTGTTTCTTTTCGTGACTTATCAAAGAAAGTTCTCCTGTCGGGTATGTTCCAATTGTTTATTTCGGATATAAGCGTCTAATTCACAATTATATTCGTAGAGGCGAAAGACTACTTTGTTCTAAAAGGTATTTCTATATCTCTAATGAATCTTCCGCGTTCACCCACATCTGCAAATTTCCATCAAGATATAATCTTGCATATTCAAGTGGTTCATCAACTGCAAGTGAAGTTAATGCACAGTCTGATCCGGGAGTGGTTTTTAAATTCTTTTCTGCTTCCCAACAATCAATGCGAAGCATATAGCCAGCACTGGTATAAACATCAATACTGTTTCTGTGTGGATTGTATTCTGCAAATATCGTTCTCATCGTATCCTATCTCCTTATCATTCAATCAATCATCAGATACAAAAATCAGAAGCATTTCAATCAGTTCACCATGTCACTTTTATTTTGTGTTATACTGTTTTATATGATTTTCTTGCCCTTGTATTTGCCCTTATCAGAATTCGTAAACACTGATGGGACGATATAACACAAGGGAAAGAATAAGGGAAAGCTCATCTGCGATAAATCCAGTGTTTTCAAGGGTTGGCAGAGAATTTAATAACAAGATATAACAGTTATCAAATCTCTTAAAACAGGTGAAATCTCAATCGGAGTTTGTCTTGCTGTGTTCAAATCACAAAAAGGTCATCGTTTCACGATTATGGTAAAACGATGATCTTTTTTATTTC
Organism: Blautia sp. Marseille-P3087; assembly: GCF_900120195.1. Classification (GTDB taxonomy): domain Bacteria; phylum Bacillota; class Clostridia; order Lachnospirales; family Lachnospiraceae; genus Blautia_A. The sequence continues at coordinate 2,050,620 of NZ_LT635539.1, read as the reverse complement.
TTCCAGTAACAGATTAGCAACAGGAGTGAATATTTGATATTTTTTCCATATAACATACATTTTTGTATGGAGGGGCGGTGTAATCGGACGGAAGCATAAATCACTTTCTGCATTTGTTTCTACTAACTTGTCAAAGGTAAGCTCAACCCCCAGCCCTTCACGGACAAAAACGGCACCGTTATTGCAGAGATTAAATGTCGCTAATATATTAAGTCGGTCAAGGTTATCGGAACACCAACGGGGTAAATCCATTTTAGCAGACTGTTCAGAACAAAAAATAGGAATATCCAATAAGTCATCAAAGATAATAGCCTCTTTTGTGGCTAATGGATTGTCCTTTCTCATCAGAACACCCCATGTATCGTATTCGGGAACTTCAAGATAATTGTATTTTGATAAATCTGGCGGTTCTACAATAAATGCCATATCCAGAAGACCACGGTCTAATCGTTCCGTTACCTGTTCGGTATCACCGCTGGTAACATGATAATGGATATTGGGATAAATGCTGCTTAACTTTTTTACAGCACGGGCAAGATACTTTACAAGATAAGATTCTGCACAGCCAATATAAATATCACCGCCTGTGATATCATCCATTGCCTGAAATTCGTTTGTGATTTTGTCAGCCAAGGCCAGTAAATCTTCTGCTCTTTTTCGTAGAAGCATACCCTCATCAGTAAGACTGACGCTGGTGCTACCACGCATAAATAATTTTTTGCCAAGCTCTTGTTCCAGATTCTTCATCTGCTTAGAGAGCGTTGGCTGTGTAACATGAAGTCTTTCAGCAGCCCTTGACATATTTCCTTCACGTGCAATTTCAAGAAAATAGCGAAGTACACGAATTTCCATAGTACAACCTCCAACATTTTTTATTATCCTATACTTAAATGATATTCTTGTCAAGAATATCGTGATATGAATTATAAGTATTAGATATATCGCTTGAAGAATGTATAATTAAAGCAGGAGGTGCAGACAGATGGCAGAAGCAAATGACAAATATGGAAGAATTTATCAGAATCTTGTGGACACAGGCTGTAATCAGAAAACAATCCAGCGTTGCATGAAACTGGCACAAGAAAACAATGTAGAAGCGCTGTTATCACAGTTGTATGTGTATAGAAAACATTTAATAGAACAGACACATAATTATCAGGAAAACATAGATTGCCTGGATTATTTGATCTACTCGTTAAAGAAATCTAATGAAAATAAGGAGAATGTAAATGACAGATTATAAAATTATTCAAACAATTAACGGACCGGAAGATGTAAAAAAATTGTCTATGGAGCAGCTGAAGGAACTTGCTTCGGAAATCAGAGAGGCATTGTTTAACCGGTTGACTAAAATCGGCGGTCACTTTGGTCCAAATTTCGGTATGGTGGAGGCAGAGATTGCCATGCATTATGTTTTCTCTTCGCCTAAGGATAAGTTTGTATTTGACGTATCTCATCAGAGTTATCCTCATAAGATTCTGACCGGAAGAAAGAATGGATATATTTCCGATGAGCACTTTTCAGAGGATTCCGGTTATACAAATCCGGAAGAAAGTGAACATGACTTCTTCAATGTAGGTCACACTTCGACTTCAGTTTCTTTGGCTACAGGTCTGGCTAAAGCGAGAGATATAAAAGGAGATAAAGAAAATATTATTGCAATTATTGGTGATGGCTCCCTTTCAGGCGGTGAAGCACTAGAGGGATTGAATGTAGCCGGATCAGAGATTAACTCCAATCTAATTATTATAGTAAATGATAATGAGCAGTCGATTGCCGAAGTACATGGCGGAATGTATAAAAATCTTGCCGAACTAAGAGAGACAGGCGGAACTGCTTCCAATAATCTCTTCAAAGCGTTTGGATTAGATTATATATATGAGGAAAACGGCAATGACATAGCATCACTGATTTCCTTATTCCGCAAGGTGAAAGATACGGATCATCCAATCGTAGTCCATATCCATACACAAAAAGGAAAGGGATATGAGATTGCTGAAAAAGACAAAGAGGGATGGCATTGGTGTATGCCATTTGACCGTGAAACAGGCAAACCTACAATTTCTTTTGGAGATGGAGAAGATTATACATCTATCACTGCTGAGTATATTATGGAAAAAGCAAAAAGTGATTCTGAGTTTCTTGTGATTACTCCTGCTATGCCAGGCAGTGCAGGCTTAAATCAGGAACAGCGAAAGGAGCTTGGATTGCAGTATGTGGATGTAGGGATTGCGGAGGAACAGGCGGTTGCCATGGCATCTGGTGCTGCAAAAAACGGTGCGAAACCGCTTGTGGTTACTAACACAACCTTTATTCAAAGAGCGTATGACCAGATTTCCCATGATGTATGTATTAACAATAGTTCTGTTACGATTCTCTTAAACTACAATTCTTTTGACAGTTTGACAGATGTTACGCATCTTGGAATTTTTGGACTGGCAGCTTACACGAATGTTCCGAATCTGGTAGTGCTTGCACCTACCTCAAAAGATGAATACCTTGCTATGCTTGATTGGTCAGTTGATCAGAAGGAACATCCGGTTATGATTCTCATCCCCGGAAATCAGGTGACCTATCGTGAAGCAGATAAGGATTTTAACAGACTGAATCATTTTAAAGTGGAAGAAGCTGGTGAAAAGGTTGCAATTCTGGCACTTGGTGATTTTTATCAGCGTGGTGAACAGCTCAGCGCAAAAATAAAAGCAGAATTTGGCTTTACGCCGACATTGATCAATCCTCGTTTTGCTTCTGGTATTGACAAAGAATTACTGGAAAGTCTTTCCGAAAGACATCAGATGGTAATAACCATGGAAGACGGTATTTTAAGCGGCGGTTTTGGCGAGAAAATAGCTTCCTTTTATGGTAGTTCTGATATGAAAGTGAAAAATTACGGACTTGATAAGAAATTTTATGACCGATATGACCCAAATGAATTACTGAAAGAGGTTGGTATGACACCGGTTCAGATTATTGCGGATATTTGCAATCAGATAAAATAGAAATTGGGAGACTGGAAGTAGTGACACCAGAATTGGAATTCCGGGTTCAAGCAATCCTGATCACATCATGGAGAACACGCAGTTGTATGATTTTGAATTAACTGACGAAGAGATGGAGCAGATTGAGGCTTTGGAAAAAATGAGAAGCATGACTGGTACGTGGTCTATATCGGAATCCGATGTTATGTGAAAGACTGGCGGGAGGAACGAGGATATTACTAAAACAAAAAGAAAACAGGAAGATTTTGTAAAGTATCTTTCTGTTTTTTCTAAAGCAGACTATTGATTGTATTTATATTAAGTTTTCAACAACAATGTAACCATTGAAATTACATCTGTTTTTTGATATGATTACTGTCAAAGAGAGGTGTTTATAATGCAGATTTCAAGCAGATTTACAATGGCAATCCATATGTTTGCCTGTATAGATACATTTTCGGATCAGAAGATGACTAGTGATTTTATGGCAGCAAGCATTGGAACTAATCCGGTGATTGTTCGTAAAATATTGCAACAATTAAAGGCCGCTGGTCTTATTGAAGTTGCAAGAGGGACAGGCGGTGTGACAATTACCAGACCATTGGAGCAGATTACATTCCTTGATGTGTATAAAGCAGTGGAATGTGTACCAGATGAAGAACTGTTTCATTTTCATGAGAATCCCAATCAGAAATGTCCGGTAGGAAAGAATATTCACCATGTTCTTGATAAGAGACTGTTAGAAGTACAGAAGGCAATGGAGGAAAAACTTTCAGAAATGACACTTGCTGATGTGAAAAAAGATATTGCAGTGTATACAGAGGAAGAGTAGTCTACAGAAGGTTTCGGATGAGTGATTATATCATCACAATTTCCGGAGCCTTTTTGTTTTTCATAATCAATGTAAAATCTTCAAAAGGAGTTGTAACAAAAAAAGTTACAAAAAGTTTGATGTAACTATTGACATTACATTAAACTGATGATATTGTATAGCCACAAGATGTAATAATCATTGTTACAACATATCGAGGAGGTAATTTAAAATGCAGAAAGTAGTAGAATTTTTACAGAAAAACCCGGTTCAGTATTTAGCAACCGTCGGAAGAGATGGAAAGGCAAAATGCCGTCCATTCATGTTCTGTTTTGAGCAGGACGGAAAGCTTTGGTTCTGTACTAACAACACAAAGGATGTTTACAAAGATATGTTAGCAAATCCTGAAGTAGAAGTATCAGTATCTTCCCCTGAATACGCATGGATTCGCCTTCATGGCAAAGCAGTATTTGAGGACAACAAGAGTGTAAAGGAAGGATGCATGAACAATCCTATCGTTAAGGGACAGTACCAGACAGCAGATAATCCTATTTTTGAGGTATTCTATCTTGAAAATCCGCATGGTTTAATCGCAGATTTCTCTGGAAATCCACCTTATGAATTTTAAAGATAATTAACAGAAAAAATTACAGTCTTCGGGGCAAGGTGTAATTCCTGACCGGCAGTATAGTCTGCGAGCAAAAGCTGATATGGTGCAATTCCATAACCGACGGTAAAGTCCGGATGAGAGAAGATATGATAAAACAAGTCCCGCAGGGAATCCCGTCCTGCGGGCTGTTTTAAATTCAGGCATATCTCACAAAAAGGAGATTTATGAGTAACAATACAGCAACTATTAAAACAAGAAAAAATTTAGTTTCCACAAGGACGATAACAATGACAGCTCTACTGGCAGCTATATCATATGTGTTGGCATTTTTAGAGTTTCCGGTTCCTTTGAGTCCATCATTTGGCGAATTTCTGCCATTTATTAAGACAAAGCTGGACGTTGTGCTATTCAATGCATTGCCGTTTAATATCTTAAAAGGCTTGGTGATTGGAGCAATTGCCATGATGATATATAAAAAACTTACACCGATACTGAAAGGAGAGACTTTGAAATGACAAAAATGGATTATCTTGAACTTCTGGTGGATGAAATTCATTCAACAACAGTTGCAACGATAGGTTCAGATGGACATCCTCAGACAAGAATCATAGATATGATGTACTATGATGAAGAAGGTGTGTATTTCCTTACAGCAAAGGGAAAAGCATTTTATGACCAGTTAATGGAGCAGCAGTATGTGGCAATATCCGCAACAAAAGACAAAATTGCGGTGTCTCTGCGTGGAAAAATAAAGAACATCGAAAAAAAGAATCTTGATATTATGTTTGAAAAAAATCCATATATGAAGAAAATCTATCCGGGAGATACGAAAGACGCAATCGAAGTGTTTCGGCTGTATGAGGCACAGGGAGAGTATTTTGATATCAGCAATCCATCAAATATTGTGAGGGATACTATAACAATTGGAAAAACCGAGGCAGTTCAGACAGGGTATTTTATTGGAAAAGAATGTATTGGATGCAAACTGTGTTACTCTGTATGTCCGCAAAAATGCATTGATATATCTTCAGTTCCGGTTACTATCAACCAGAATCATTGTCTGCATTGTGGAAGATGTGCAGAAATTTGTCCGAAGCAGTGTATTGAGAAAAGAGGTTCATTATGATTTTTAAGAAAATCAGAAAAGGGCATGCTGACTGGAGAAACTTTTTATGTAGTACTCCGGCAAGGGATTATGTATTCCAAAAGGATGCATATGAAGACCAGATTGACAGGGCAGCAAAGAATATAAGAAATACAGACTGTGTTATAATCGGGGCAGGAGCCGGGGCATCGACAGCTGCGGGAATCCAATATGGTGGTAAAAGGTTTACAGACAATTTTGCAGAATTTATAAAAAAATACGGTGAGTACTACATGACAGATATGTATGCAGCCGGATTTTATCCATATCCGTCTGAGGAGGCAAAGTGGGGATACTGGTCAAAACATGCATTGATGAACCGCTTTGATCCTCCGGCATTGCCGCTTTATACAGAGCTTTATGATATTGTAAAGAACAAAGAATATTTTGTACTTACAACCAATGTGGATCATCAGTTTTATAAAGCGGGATTCGATGAAAAAAGAATATTTGCAACACAGGGAGATTATGGGAAAATCCAGTGCCAGAAAGCCTGTCATCCAAAGACTTACGATGCAAAAGACCTGTTTCGTAAAATGGATAAAGCAAGAAGAGACTGCCTGATTCCATCAGAACTTGTACCAAAATGTCCGGTGTGTGGCGGCAATATGGCTATGAATCTCCGTTGTGATAATTATTTTGTGGAAGATGAAGCGTGGCATGAGGCAGCCGACAGGTATGCGGGGTTTCTGGAACAGCATAAAGATAAAAAGGTTGTTCTTTTGGAACTTGGAGTTGGATTTAATACGCCGATTATTATACGTTTCCCTTTTGAAAAGATGGTGAGGGAGAACTCGTCTTATAGTTTGATACGCCTGAATATGGATGAAGCGGTAGTTCCGGAAAGCTTCGGGGAACGTGCAATCGGTATTGGCGGTGATATGGCAAAGGCAATTACTGATATAAGGGGGCTGGTATTATGACACAGGATGAGCGAAGAGAATATCTGATTCAGTATCTTTTAAAAGAAGAAATACCGTTTGGCAGACAGAACATTCCTACGGATAAGCAGGGGCAGGAAAATCTGCTCCGCTCACTTATGAATGTCAGACCGCCAAGACCAATCAGTAATGATTTTTTGAAAATACAGGATGAGTATCTTACAGAAAGAAATATAGAGCGTGGAATCACAGATGTTGACACGCTTGCACCTGTAAAATCCGATTCGAGATTATATATCTGGCAGGGGGATATTACCACTTTGAAATGTGATGCGATCGTGAATGCGTGTAACTCACAGATGCTTGGTTGTTTTTCACCGATGCATGCCTGTATTGATAACTTTATTCATACTTATGCTGGAATGGAACTTCGTCTGAAAATGCATGAAATTATGGCAAAGCAGGGGCATGAAGAAGAGACCGGCAAAGCAAAGATAACCTCGGGATACAATCTTCCGACAAAATATATTCTTCATACGGTAGGACCTATTATACAATGGAAAGTCACAAAAGAAGATGAAGACCTGTTGGCAAACTGCTACACAGAGTGCCTAAAGCTTGCAGCTGATACTGGTGTGGAATCTATTGCATTCTGTTGTTTGTCTACAGGTGTATTCCGTTTTCCACAGCAACGAGCTGCCGAGATTGCAACGAACACTGTAAAGCAGTATCTTAACAAAGACAGCAGAATAAAAAAGGTAATCTTTAATGTGTTTAAAGATGAAGATTTAAAAATATACAGTGGATTGTTATAAGCGTTTGTTGAAATATCCGATAAATCTTATTGTACTGTTACTGCCTGAGAATGTGATTTATATTGGAATCCGATGTTAAGTGAACGACTGGTGGGAAGAACGAGAATATTATTAAAAAAAGTGGACAGTTCACCAATTGGGGGCTGTCCACTGAGAGGACGGCGGTTAGTCACTGCCTCCTACTCAATTTTTAACAGGAAATATTAAAGTTCAAGTGAATCTTCTGCATCAACCCACATCTGTAAATTTCCATCAAGATATAATCTTGCATATTCCAGTGGTTCGTCAATAGCAAGTGTATTTAATGCACAGTCTGATCCAGGCGTGGTTTTTAAGTCCTTCTCAGCTTCCCAGCAGTCAATGCGAAGCATATAGCCGGCACTGGTATAAACATCAATACTGTTGCATTGTGGATTATATTCTGCAAATATTGTTCTCATCGTATCTTATCTCCTTATCGATCAATAAATCATCAGTTACAAAAATCAGAAGCATTTCAATCAGTTCACCATGTCACTTTTATTTTGTGTTATACTGTTTTATATGATTTTCTTGGTCTCCGCTGCCGCTTCGGTCGGCACAGAGCAGATGTCCACCGGACATCTTGTGCCCTTGTATTTTCCCTTATCAGAGTTTGTAAACACTGGCGGGACGATATAACACAAGGGAAACAATAAGGGAAAGCTCACCTGCGACAAATCCAGTGTTTTCAAGGGTTTACAGAGAATTTAATAACAAAATATAACAGTTATTAAATCTCTTAAAACAGGTGAAATCTCAATCGGAAGTTGTAGTAAAGGAGGTTTACAATGGGGTTTTGGATTTTTATGTTGATTATGGATTTGCTTCTTCCATTTACGATGATTGGTTTTGGAAGATATTTTATGAAAAAGGCTCCAAAGGAAATAAATTCAGTATTTGGATATCGGACTTCGATGTCTATGAAGAACAAAGACACATGGGAATTTGCTCATAAATATTGTGGTAAAGTTTGGTATGTCTGTGGAATGGTTATGTTGCCGATAACAGTAATATTCATGCTTTTAGTAATTGGAAAAAATGAAGATTGTGTTGGGAGTATAGGAGGAATTATCTGTGGTGTTCAACTTATTCCTTTAATTGGATCTATTCTCCCAACAGAAATAGCATTAAAAAAGAATTTTGATAAGAATGGAACAAGACGATAAATTCAAGTTTGGAGAATTGAGAAAATCGGAAGTTGAGGAGAGAACAGATGAAATACTTATACTTGCATGGATTGGGACAAAATGCAGGCAGTTGGAACAAGGCGATAGAAGCAACAGAAGTGTTGGATCATAGCGTATGCTTGGATTTGTCGGAAATGGTCAAAGGCAAAGCGGCAACATATTCCACCCTCTACTCTGCTTTTGTGGAATTGTGTGATGCAGAAAATGAGGAAATCATTTTGTGTGGTCTTTCCTTGGGTGGAGTGTTGGCACTTAACTATGCGATAGACTATCCCCAAAAAGTAAAGGCATTAGTTTTGATTGCAACGCAGTATAAGATGCCAAAGAGATTATTAAAACTGCAAAATGCACTATTTCGTTTTATGCCACAGTCGATGTTTCAACAAACCGGCTTTGGAAAACTCGATTTTATAAGTCTGTGTGACACCATGGTGGCACTTGATTTTAGTGATTCATTGAACCAAGTCTCCTGTCCTGTATTGGTCGTTTGTGGAGAAAAAGATAAAACCAACAAAAGAGCATCTATCGAACTTGCAGATATTATGAAGCATTCCCAATTCAAAGAAATTCCGAGAACCGGTCACGAAGTGAATTTGGAATCTCCGGAAGAATTAGCCTCCTTATTGCGAGAGTTTTATAAAAGTATCTGACAACTTCAAAGTTGTATCGTGGAGAAAAATATGTGTCATGGGTGTATCACAGGGTGGAGTGATATCTATGCATCTTGCAGCAAAATATCCAGAGCTTGTAACCAAGTTGGTTCTTGCCAATACGGCACCATATGCAAATGATGTCATTAAAACGGTTGTTGGTACATGGATTGATATGGCCAAGCAAGGTGATTTTAAAGATATATTTATTGATACTGCTGAGAAAACATACTCTGAACAGAAATTAAAAACATACCGACGATTTTATGGAATATTATTAAAAATGAGTGAACCAAGGAGTTTAGAAAGGTTTATTATACAGGGAAATGCTTGTATGGCACATGATGCACGGCCCTGGCTTGGAAAGATTCAAGTACCAACCCTTATTGTTGGCGGAGAACGGGATTATATTGTCGGAAATAAGGCAGCATATGAGCTAGCTGAGAATATTTCTGATTGCAAGCTTAAAATCTATGAAAAATATGGTCATGGTGCTTTTGAAGAAGCAAAAGATTTTAATGATTTAGTTTTGAAATTTCTTGTCTGAAAAAGTGAACATAACGATAAGTCGTAATTTGAAAGTGAGATGTATTTTATGAAAAAGAAGATTATATTAACAATAGCATTTGTTATTAGTTTATTACCAATGTTATCAAACCAATATGGTGGAATGAAAGGTGTACAAGAGATTAGTGGTTTAATTAACTTGTATAATCCAATAGGCATTATATCTGTGTTATTTTTTATTATAGGCGTATGGATTCCATTTAAAAATAAAAAAATCAATAAAATTTTTGGTGGATTAGGAGTAGTAGGAATTGTGATTTCTGAAATATACAATTTCTTTACTTGGCACATAATGAATATAACAGGGAAAATGAGTATTCATAATAGTATCGAATTTGCTTTTCCAGAGTTTTATGTTGGATTGGTAATATCTTTAATTATGATAGCTGTTTATTTCTGCATTGATAAAATCGTAAAAGAATAACAACTTCCAGTTTGTATATATCTTTTAAAAGGTATATGATTAAGAAAAACGGCAGGAGGTATCTGAATGAAATCACATAAATATTGGTCTATCGGTGCACTGATTACAATGCTTGGAACTTTTTATACAGGTTATAAGGGATCAAAAGAAGGCCATAAGTACTTTGCAGCAAGTTCTTTGCTTTGCATGATTATGGCTATTTATACAGGACACAAGATGATTTCTGGTAAAAGTAGGAAGAAAAAAGAAGTTTCAGTAGAGAGTGTTGAAGATTAAAAAACAAAATATTTTAATAAATAACGCCGGTGCGGGATTTTTGATATCCAGTACTGGCGTTATTTATTCTACAGGGGCTTGGGGGTGTAGCCACCAAATATATTATTAATTTTCTTCTTCGGTAAGTTTGTTAAGGATCCACAAGTGAAACGTCTGTTATTGAGAGGGTATGGGGAGATCCCCATCAAGATAAATCCCATAGGAGAACAGGATGCCAAACGGCAATACTGTTAAACATGGGTGGATCTTGCTCTTATTTGTATCCCTCTATATAACGAAACGTTCAGAGGCTGTTTTACAGTGGGGGAAAAGAAAAAATATCAAAAAATTGATGATTAATGGTGAGCTTGTGATAGAATGGAAAAAAGAGAAAATGCATAAAGGATGTAGTTGTGGAGAATATTTGTTATGATTAGAAAGTTGCTGAACGGAGATATCGATAGAGTTGCTGACATATGGTTAAAGACAAATCTGAAAGCACATTATTTTATTTCCAATCAATACTGGAAAAGTAATTATGAATTAGTAAAAGAAATGCTGTCACAATCCGAAGTCTATGTGTTTGAAGCAGATAAAATGATACAAGGATTTGTAGGACTAAATGATGAATATATCGAAGGTATTTTTGTCTCTGATGAAATGCAGTCATGTGGCATAGGTAAGCTTTTATTGGATTATATTAAGGATAAAAAAGTCAGCTTACGATTAAATGTATATCAGAAGAATGCCAGAGCAATTTCTTTTTACCAAAGAGAAGGGTTCATTATTCAATGTGAAGGTTTGGATGAAGCTACTGGTGAAAAAGAGTACACCATGCTATGGAAACAAAAATAGAAATCGGGATTTGTGAGGAAAAGGCGAATGAAAAGGCGAATGAAACAAAAAAGTAAAAATGCGATTTCAATCATAGGTGGTGCAGATGGTCCTACAAGCATTTTTATAGCAGGACATTCAAAAAAGCAACCATTAAAGATTAGAATTAAAAATAGCATATATAGATATAAGAGAAAAAAAAGTAGAGAAGACAATAGTTGCAAATCCGCATTCTCTTTCTGAAACAGTGCAGTATGCAAAAGATAAATACGAATTGACCGAAACTGCTCCCGCTGATAGAGAATATATTGAACAAATAAAATGTCTAAAAGAGAGTTTGATTTTGCAATATGAACCAGAACTTTTGGGTGAAATGAAGGATATTTCGGTACCGGATTTTTCTAATGAAGCATCCGTCAAAGAGTATTTGGGTAAAATAAAGACTCGAAATGAAATGATTGCTGAAATGCCCGATAGTATAATTCCTATGGATTTTCATTTGTATAAAATAAGAATCGATGATGATTTTCTTGAAATGGAGATAGATTATACTTGGAATATATTTGGAATGTCTTATTCAGGAAATAAGGCGGTAATGAAAAAATTTAAGAAAATATCCAGAGATTTATACAGTTATTATGGTGTTACTGAGGAAGATATTAAAAACAAGACAAAAAGATATTCGTCACTGGTAACGAATTTGAGTTCATAAATTATAAATTTAAGGAGTTAGTTATGGCTTTTGATTTTAAGAAAGAATATAAAGAGTTTTATATGCCTAAAAATAAACCGGAGATCGTGACTGTCCCTAAAGCAAATTATATTGCGGTCAGAGGAAAGGGTAATCCAAACGAAGAAGGTGGAGCATATCAGCAGGCAATTAGTGTATTATATGCGGTTGCATATACTTTGAGAATGAGTTATAAGACAGATCATAAAATTGCAGGATTTTTTGAATATGTAGTTCCACCACTTGAAGGATTCTGGTGGCAGGAAAATATATATGGTGTAAATTATGCAGATAAAGATTCTTTTAATTGGATTTCAGTTATACGCCTGCCTGATTTTGTAAATCAAAAGGATTTTGAATGGGCTGTTGAAACAGCAACCAAAAAGAAAAAAATAAATTGTTCATCTGCAGAGTTTGTGACCATTGACGAGGGATTGTGTGTTCAAATAATGCACTTGGGAGCATTTGATGATGAACCGGCAACTGTTGCACTTATGGATGCGTATTTGGAGCAGAATGGATATGTTAATGATATGAATATGGGAAGATTACATCATGAAATATATCTGTCTGATGCAAGAAAGGTTGCCCCAGAAAAATGGAAAACGGTCATTAGACATCCTATAAAGAAACTGTAAACTCGACAATTGTCGAACTGACACAGTAGAAAGGATTATATATGAGTGAATTGTTTAAGGCTGATAATGAATATAAAGAGTGGATTGCCGGAATATCCACTGATTTTAGAAGAAGCCAAATCAGGGCTTCTATGAAGATAAATGATGAGATGCTAAGATTTTATTGGAAACTTGGTAAGGGCATTTCATCTATGAGTGAACAGTTTGGATATGGAACAAGATTTTATAAAACGGTGAGTGACGATTTGAAATCTATTTTGCCAGATGTGAAATCATTTTCTCCAACTAACTTGAAATATATGAGATACTTTTATGAGATGTATCCTGACGCAGTAATTTGTTCTCAAGTTGAGGACGAATTGATTACAGATGCAAATCGTCCCCAAGTTGGGGATGATTTACAAATCATTTTTAGAATACCATGGGGACATAACAAAATAATACTTGATAAATGCAAAGGAAATTCTGCAAAGGCATTGTTTTATATCAGAAAGACTATTGAAAACAATTGGTCAAGAGATGTTTTACTAAACTTCTTAGGAACGGATTTATATGAACGCCAGGGCAAGGCAATAACTAACTTTTCTAATACACTTCCGATAGAACAGAGTGATTTAGCACAAGCAATTACGAAGGATCCATATAATTTTGATTTTTTGACTTTGCGTGAAAGGTATGATGAAAAGGAACTAAAGGATGCGCTTATAGAGAAAGTTAATAATTTTCTTATGGAGTTAGGTACTGGCTTTGCTTATATGGGCAGGGAAGTGAGAATTGAGGTCGGAGATACTGAAAAATTTATAGACATGCTATTTTACAATACTCAAAGGCATTGCTATGTTGTTGTAGAAATAAAAACAGGAAAATTTGATTCTTCTTATGCAGGTCAATTGGGAACTTATGTTGTGGCTGTTAATCATCAGATGAAAACAGAAGCCGATAATCCTACATTGGGACTTCTGATTTGCAAAGATATGGATAAAGTAGAAGCCCAGTATGCATTAGAATCTACTAGCCAGCCACTTGGTATTTCTAGCTATGAATTATCAAAACTTATACCAGAAGAGTTTAGAGGTAGTATGCCTACTATTGAAGAGATTGAGGCTGAATTAAATGAATAATTTTTAGTTTCTTATTCATCCCGGATAAACGATTCCTATGATGTTTATAATTATGATGATCCGGATGATTTCGCTGATGACTGGGCTGAGGAATTTGGTGGAGGAAATTATGATGGCGGATATGATGATGCTTATGATTACTGGGAGGAGAACTACGGGAATTAATAATGCAAGGAAATTGTGGAGGTGAACTTGTTGAAAGAAAGTACATATCAAACTCCTTGTGGAACGATCCACTATTGGTCAAGTATTCTGAGTTTGGATACAACGACGCTTGTATTTCTTCCGGGGCTGACTGCTGACCATAGACTGTTTGATAAACAGGTTGAGCATTTCGTGGAAAAATATAATATTATTGTATGGGATGCACCGGCTCATGCCTCTTCCTGGCCGTTTCGGTTTGAATTTGATCTGTTTGATAAGGCAAAATGGCTGAATGGGATTCTTGAAAAAGAAGAAATCATAAAACCAATTATAATCGGTCAATCAATGGGAGGATATGTGGGACAGGCTTATGCACAATTGTATCCTGACCGGCTGGCAGGTTTTATTTCCATTGATTCAGCACCGCTCCAGAGAAACTATGTGACAGCAGTGGAGATCTGGCTTCTGAAAAGAATGGAACCAGTATATGCACATTACCCATGGAAGTTGCTTTTGAAATCCGGAACCGAGGGAGTTGCAACTTCTGATTATGGCAGAAATCTGATGAAGGAAATGATGCTAGTCTATGATGGTGATCAGCATCGTTATGCCCAAATTGCCGGGCATGGGTTTCGTATTCTGGCAGAGGCAATGGAAAAGGATCTGCCATATGAAATCAAATGTTCTTCCCTGTTGATATGTGGTACAAAGGATCATGCCGGTTCATGCATAAGGTATAACAGAGAATGGCATCGAAAAACGAAAATTCTTTTAAAGTGGATTGAAGGGGCTGGTCATAATTCTAATACAGATAAACCGGAGATGATAAATAGTTTGATAGAAGAATTCCTTTCAAACATATAAAGACTATTGAAAACAATTGGTCAACCGTTATAAAAGGACAATAAACAAATCGGAATCAGTAGGAGGATCATTATGAGATTTTATAACATATTTTTCAGCCCGACAGGGGGCACAGAGAAAGTAGCAGATATTGTTGCGAAAGGGACGAAGCTGGATGCTGAAGAAATCGATCTAATTAAAGAACCAGATAAACTCATGAAGGTGAAATTTGAAAAAAAGGACCTATGTTTGGTTGCTGTACCGTCTTACGGTGGACGCATTCCATCAGTTGTAACGGATATGTTCCGCAAAGTAAAGGCAGATGGTACGAAAGCAATTCTTGTGGCAGTATTTGGAAACCGTATGATTGATGATACTCTATTGGAACTACAGGATGTTCTGGAGGCATCAGGATTTGTATGTATCGCAGGAATGGAGGCTGTCGCAGAGCATTCCCTGATGCACCAATTTGGAACCGGACGCCCGGATCGGCAGGATGAAAAGGAATTGCTGGAATTTGCCGCAAAGATTATGCAAAACAGCGAAGCACAAAGTACACCTGCATTTCCGGGAAACAGACCATATCGAGAATATGGTGGTGTTCCGCTCAAACCTGTTGCAAATGGAAAATGCACTTCCTGCGGTCTGTGCGCAAAAGAATGCCCGGCAGGTGCCATTCCGTTGGAAAATCCAAAGATGACCGATAAGGATAAGTGCATTTCTTGTATGCACTGTGTAGCAGTCTGTCCGAAGAAAGCACGAAATTACAGTAAGCTTGTCAGTTTTATCGCTGGACTGAAAATGAAGAAGGTTTGTTCCGGTAGGAAGGAAAATAAATTGTATTTATAATAGGGCGAGCAATACAATGAGAAACATGTAAATTGATACGTGAACAATCGGCTCAGTATGATATTTAATTAAATATTGCAATGAAAAGATCATTTACCGTAAACAAGCAGTAGATGGTCTTTTTTATATCTTTTTGTGAACAAGTAGAGATTTATAGCCGGAAATCTATGTTTTATCATAATCCGTGAAATAAGATGGGTTAATTCTTCGATTTACATATTTTTTAAGGTGTTCCGGCATGGTATTATGGTACTTATAAAGAACCAATTATATCTGTTGGAGAGAGTGGTGAAAAATTATGAAGCTATTATTTAAACAAACTATGAAATGAGGTGACATTTATGATGAAAAACGAAGCGGGAGTAAGAATCGAAGAAATGCTGTGTCAGCTGGCCGATGCGACGCGCATCGACGGAGAGATCTGGCGTGCAGCGTATACTCTGGAAGACAAAATCGCGAAGAACATCCTGCGTGAGTGGATCGAGGAGCTGGGGCTTGAATACAGAGAGGACGCGATCGGTAACGTGTATGGACGGCTTCCGGGGACAGAACCTGGAACCATATTGACGGGATCCCACCTGGATACCGTAAAGAACGGTGGAAAATATGATGGCGCACTGGGCGTTGTGACTGGTGTGGCAGCGCTGGGATACCTCAAACAGTCGGGCTTCGTTCCGAAACACAGCCTGGAAGTGGGGGGTCTGATGGAAGAAGAGGGCAGTCGTTTTCCATCCGGCTGTCAGGGGAGCCGCGCAATCTGTGGCACGCTGAAAGAAGAGGATCTCGAGGAGCTCAGCCGTGATGGCGTCACACTTCGTGAAGCACTGGTATCTGCCGGGTATCAGACGGAAACGCTGAAAAACGTGAAACGTGACGATATTCGAGCAATCGTAGAACTGCATATCGAACAGGGACCGGTGCTTGAAAGCGAGCAGAAGCAGATCGGTATTGTGGACAGTATCGTCGGTATCGTCAACTATGAGCTGACCATTCAGGGAAGCCAGAACCATGCAGGTACCACCTCGATGTCTTTACGGCACGATCCTGTGGTAGCTGCTGCGGAATTTATCACAGAGTCTACCCGTCAGATGATGGCGCAGGCTCCTTCTGCCACCCTTACCTATGGCGCGATACAGGTATTTCCTGGAATGCAGAATGTCATTGCAGATCGAGTGAATCTGCTCATCGATCTGCGCGATGGTAGCAATGAGGAACTGCTTCAAGATGTGGTTCTTCTGAAACGTGTACTGGAATCCATCGAACGCAAGGGCTTTCAGACCCGGCTTCGACAGAATGACTGGCTGGAGTCCGTACAGATGGATCCGAACGTGATTCGGGTGATCGAGCGGCACTGTGAAGAGAAACATCTCGCGTATAAGCATATGAACAGCGGCGCCGGACACGACTCGATGGTATTCGGAAAGCATTTCCCGACCGCGATGATCTTCGTGCCGAGTATCGGAGGTATCAGCCATAATCCGGCAGAAGCCACCGCTGTAGCGGATATACAGACCGGTTTTGAACTGCTTTGTGACGTGTTAAAAGAATTATCAGCTCAAACCTTTTTATCATGGTAAGTTTTATTACATTGCTAATGATAATAAAGCCTTTGTAATTATTGGCTCGTCCAATATAAGTAAAACGGCATATTTAAACAACTATGAATTAGATCGGCTGTTTGAAATAGATTGTAATAACCCCGAAGAACAATATTTTATAACTGGTTCTAAAAATTCAAATCAGAATGTATAAAAATTGAAGAGATAATCTGTATGGCTGATGTGAAAATGAAACTCCATTTATGTAAAGAGCCAGACAAATTCAAGTTTGCAGGGACGACAAGCGGCTCAGTATGATATTTAATTAAATATTGCAATGAAAAGATCATTTACCGTAAACAAGCAGTAGATGGTCTTTTTTATATCTTTTGTGAACGAGTAGAGATTTATAGCTGGTAATATGTGTTTTATCATAATCCGTGAAATAAGATGGGTTAATTCTTCGATTTACATATTTTTTAAGGTGTTCCGGCATGGTATTATGGTACTTATAAAGAATCAATTATATCTGTTGGAGAGAGTGGTGAAAAGTTATGAAGTTATTGTTTAAACAAAGGTTGTTTTCATGGTTTGACAGCTATGATATCTATGATGAAGCAGGCAACACTGTTTATGTAGTAAAAGGTCAGCTGTCCTGGGGACATAAACTTGTAATTTATGATGCCTATGGAAACGAAGTAGGAATGGTTGTTCAGAAAGTACTTACTTTTCTTCCTAAATTTGAGATTTATAAAAATGGCAGTTATATTGGATGCCTGAGCAAAGAATTCTCATTTCTGACGCCACATTATAATATTGATTACAATGGATGGCATATTGATGGAACCTTTATGGAATGGGACTATAGCATTCTTGATCGAAGCGGTTATTCAATTGCACGGGTTAGTAAAGAACTGTTTCATATGACAGATACTTATGTTATTGATGTACAGAATTCGGGAAATGCGTTGGACGCTTTGATGTTTGTACTTGCGATTGATGCAGAAAAATGTTCCAGAAATTAAATAGTTGATCTTGTTACTATAATTATTTGGAGGATGAAGCATGGGATTATTCAAAAAGAAAATCGTGAAAAAAACATATGACCGAGAACATATGAAACCAGTTATTCGTGCAAGCATTTGTAGCGGAGAAGAAGTAGCAGGGTTCAAAGACATACGGACTGGAAAAATCGAAGAGATCATGCTGATCAGATCTCCAGAGGACTTAGAAAAATTCAAAGAGATATATGAGATAACAGAGGAAATTGCAAAAGAATATTAAACATTGGATAAGGAGGATGTGTTGTCATGAGAACTATAGGTAATATCCTTTGGTTTATATTTGGAGGATTACTGGGCGGCCTGGCTTGGGTTTTTGCAGGATGCATATGGTGTATTACAATTATTGGAATTCCGGTAGGCTTGCAGTGTTTTAAATTTGCGACCCTGGCATTCTGGCCGTTTGGAAAAGAAATCGTGTATGGAAATGGCATGTTTTCGTTTCTGGTAAATCTTATATGGATTATATTTTTTGGCTGGGAAATGGCACTTGGAAACCTGATAGTGGGTTGCATTTGGTGCATTACGATAGTTGGAATTCCATTTGGAAAGCAGTTTTTCAAGATAGCAAGACTCTCTTTTATGCCATTTGGGGCGAGTGTAATAGGGTAGAATATGTGAGGTCTTATTGACACAGAAGCAAGAAAACCGAATATATATAACCTGGATATGATTTTGTCTGTTGGATATCGTGTTAATTCTAAAAGAGGTATAGCTTTTAGAAAATGGGCAAATAATGTTCTTAAGCAATATATTATAAAAGGTTATGCTATTAATGAAAGGCGTCTTCTAGCATTAGAAAAGACAGTTGATATACAGAGCAGAATGCTTGCTGATGCGCTTGATATAGAGGAATCGGATGTGCTTAGAGCTGTAAATGAATATACAGAAGCATTGCTTTTGCTTGATCAATATAATCACCAGACATTATGTAAATCAGATGGGAGCAGTTCAATATATCGTATTACCTATGAAGAAGGTGTTCAGATGGTCGGAAATCCATGCCGGGTCATTCGAAAAATAACTGAGAAAGATCATATGCCAGATGGAATTGAAAAGAATTGAAAAATTTGCAGAGATGACAAGAGGTTCATTTTAGTAAAGAAAATAAAATAATCACAATTAATAACGCCGATGCAGGATTTTTATAATCTTATACCGGCGTTTGTTGTTTACGTGAGAATGTGTTTTACGCTTATTTTCCAAATGTATTGCTGGATTTAGCAGCAGCTTTAGCTGCCATGGTGTTAGTGGACTCGAACAAGGAAGTTGTCGGTGCAACCGGACACATCAGTACCCGTCCTGTTCCGCGGTAAACATTTACCAGACCCTCTCCGCTAACTGCAGATCCGACAAGTGTTTTGGTTGATCGTTCTAC
This sequence comes from Blautia sp. Marseille-P3087, assembly GCF_900120195.1. Lineage (GTDB taxonomy): Bacteria > Bacillota > Clostridia > Lachnospirales > Lachnospiraceae > Blautia_A. Next base: position 2,031,141 of record NZ_LT635539.1, on the reverse strand, counting down.
GGTAAATTCAAGGTTTGATGACCAGCATACGGCAAGGTTTCCATCAATTTTCAGTTCATCATTTTCCAATATAACTTCAATCAATTCATCTTCGGGAACATTAGACTCCAGTGCAGCTACACCATTTCCCTGCAAACTCAGATTAAACAGGTCTTCGCTACCTAATACTGCTGATGAAAGGTTCTTTCTGGCTACAACTTTACTTTTTATATTTGCATCACAAGCCAGGAACATGCCATCTTCAATTGTCATTCCGGCAGAACCCCATTTTCCAATGTCTGCAAGGATAATGTATTTGTATGTCGGTTCCAGTACCAGGCAGCCTTCACCAACATATTCTGGCTTAACTGCAGTTTCTTTTGTAACCGCACCCTTGAGTGCCTTTCCAAGGAAATCTCCGATGCCTTTTACACCAGATGTGGCTTGTACATTACCACCCATCCACTGCATGGAACCAGCCTGGATAACAGCTGAATGGTCTTTATCAATATCAATAACAACCTGTCTTCTTCTGACATTCATTTTACTCATGAAATACTCATTCATTGCATTCATAGGTGAAACGCTGGCATCCTGCACATATTCAAGCACATGGAAGTTTCCGATGCTTTTCGCAAATTTTCTGTTTTCATTTTGTAAGTTTTCAATTCGCATATTACTACTGACTCCTTTACCTTTAATAATAATTCATAGTGTTACTCGGATATGTTTATTATAAATGAGTCAGCATAGATAGAAAACAATTCGTGCAGAGAAATATAAAGACAGAATTCTCAAAATTCGAGAAATATAAAGTTGCAATTCCTCATGGTGGATGTGTATTATGAAAAATAAATTTGTTATAGTGACAATATCAACAAAAAAGCAGAATATAAATGGGGTGATCAGATGGAAGCAGCACAGAGAATTCGATTAATCCGGATTATAGAAAAGATGGAGAAAAATCCGGCATTCGGTAATAAGCTTGGTATAAAGAATACATCTGAATATTTATCAGAGAAAGAACAGAAAAAATGAAAGACGCATATCAAAATGAGTTTCAGAAGGAGAAAAAAATGTTATCGTTATTATTTACAATTTGTATGATTTGGTTTGTTGGAAAATTTTTTATATTTGGATTAAAAGCATCCTGGGGAATTATGAAATTACTTTGTACAGTTATTTTCTTCCCGGTGATATTGATTGGTATGGTTATAGGTGGACTGATGTACATTGCTTTTCCATTGTTGATTGTCGGTGGCATTATAGCATTGGTGACGTCACATTCATAATGGATCAGGAGGAGCAAACAGAAAGTATCGTCAATCAATTACAGCGTATGTAAAGGAAAAGGCAATGAGTCAGAAATGGTTCATTGCCTTTTGGCGCGTTATGGATTATTTTAATTTTTCTTTTTCGGCATTTAAGAGATCGAGATTAAGCCCCTGTTCTCCGGCGGTCTTATCTACCCAAAGATTCAAAGAGTCTATGACTAAAGAAATTTCATCAAGTTTTTTACTAATATAAGCAAAATCTTTCATTTCATCATCGCTGGCAAGTCTTGCCAGCTGATTTACATTTACATCAATCTTATGCATTTCAAAAAACTGTTTCTCAAGGTACGTCGTATCAGTATTTATGATGATTCCGTCGATTGCCATCTTACGAAGATAGGCTCCCATGTTTGCGGTTTTTGATAAAATCATTTTCTTACGGATCATCTTTTTCTCTTCAGAAGTTACAAAAAACTGGATAGGTATATCTCTTGTTCTGTTAGCCATATAAGTCTCCTTCCTGAAAGATATAGCTTTCAATCTCGATTGCGCTTCGCTTCATCTCGGTCACGGCTGTCGCCGTATGAAGCCAACCTGATTTGTACAATTGTAAGCAAGCTTTCAATGTACATTCAGATTGTCTTCGCAAAGCTTGTAGTTTGCGTGAAGATTGGGTAGGGTCCCGGTCTTGTGGCGAATGCCCGGAAGTGGAATGTCATGACACTTCCTGTCCTTGCTATTCTCTATCTCTCAGCTATTAAATACAAAAATGATCCGGGAAGTTTAGCAATTAAAGCATTTAAAATAGCAATTAAGGGCAAAAATTAGCGTTTGAAAATTCAATTAAGGGCCTTTAATTAGCTATAGGACCGGTTGGATGTCGGGATTTTTGCACAGCCATTTATTGTAAGATGATAACATCAAAAAAGAAGAAAAAATCCAAGGAGGACTGGCAAATGAAAGGTTATGACACAAGCAACGGATATATGGGGTATGTAGAAGGCAAATACATTTTATTTGCCAGTGAGCAGGAATATTTCGAGTTTATGGAAGATTAAGAGGAGGACGGGCAATGAGTAAAATTTATTTCACACTGACAGGAACAAATCATTATTTTGGAAAAGAATTTCTGAAAAAAGGAACGAAGATCCGCTTAGAAAAAGAACCAGACAATGAATATGACAAGGAAGCAATTAAAGTAACTTACGAAGGTCTGGGAAAAATTGGATATGTAGCAAACAGTTCCTATACAGTGATCGGAGATTCCATGAGTGCCGGAAGAATCTATGACAAAATCGGAAAGAAGGCAAAAGCAAAAGTGGCGCTTGTCACAGATCACGGAACAATCTGTAGCATCAGTAAGAAGAGCCTTCTGGATAATCAAAAGAAGGTTAAGAAATTTGAAGTAGAAGTTGAAAAATAAGGAAATCTTAGGGAGGAAAAATTATGTTTGGATTTGATAAGATGTTTGATTTTAACAGAGACGGGAAATTGGATAGCTTGGAACGTGCTGTACAGTTTCAGTTCATGGACGATATGTTGAAGGAAGATCACAGCAGTTCTGATTTTGACGAAGATGAAGCAGACGTTTTCGGTGATGCCGGACTCGATTATGATGAGTTGGAATTTATGGATCCAGATGAAAGAAGAGAAGTGTTGGAAGATGCAGGATTGGATCCGGATGAGTTTGATTTTTGAAACTGAATGATATAGTTTAGAATAGCTGAGGCTGATTAGGGTCTCGGCTATTTGATTTGGCTGAATGGAAGGATAATAAAGAAACAAGGAAAGCAACAAAATACGGAAAGTTATTTATGACAATTTATTACAGGTAAGGTATAATAATGAACAAGAGGTTCATTTAAATAGGCATTTGAGAAATTTAAAATAAAGAAGAATTAGATCAGTAGATGCGAATGTAATCAATGAATTGAAAAGCGGCTTAAGTGTTATTTCCAGAATCTTTGGAATAGTGAGTATGCTTTACCTTAGTAGTATTTATGTAGAGGAAGAAGGAATATGGGAATTAGATTAACTGGACTTAGTACGCCTGTTATAGGTGCAGAGTGGGAATATATAGACAAAAAGAATACGGTTAAAGAAACGACACCTTCCTTAAGAATCAAATCAAACCACAAAATTAAGGTTTTCATTAGTTCGCAACATGGCGATAATGAAAGATATTATTGAGTATCGTACGATGGAATATTATCGGAGAAGGTATGTAGAAAACTGATTCTTAATATTATCTCCAGAGAAATTGAGTTATGATGTACACAGTAAAACGAATCGATGAAGACCTGAATTTTGGTTGTGAAGAACGACCGGATGATGCACCAGTCATGGCAATAGTGACTCTTGTGGATTCTTCAGGAAAAGAAGTGACAGTAAAAGCGGAGGACGCCAGGCTCTATGAGCGTAATATCAATGAAGGAGACAAAGTTTGTCTCGATGTAAATAATAAATTGGAAAAAGTAGAATGAAAGCTACAGGGAGAAAGTAAATGGTAAAGCAAATTGTAAGAGACATTTTCTTTTTAGGTCAGCCATCCGAACCAGCCACGAAAGCTGATATCCAGGTTGGAAAGGATCTGCAGGATACGTTGCAGGCAAACCGGGAACGGTGTGTTGGTATGGCTGCAAACATGATTGGTGTAAGGAAGAATATCATCATTGTGAATATGGGATTCATAGATGTAGTGATGTTCAATCCGGTGATTGTTTCAAAGCATGACATGTATGAGACAGAAGAAGGTTGTCTGTCCCTTGACGGTGTTCGTAAGACGACCAGATACCAGGAAATAGAAGTAGAATATTATGACTTCAACTGGAAAAAACAGCGCCAGAAATTGTCAGGATGGACAGCACAGATTTGCCAGCATGAAATTGATCATTTGTCTGGAAAGATTATTTAACTGCATGCGGATTGCGAATATTCGCTTGACTCAAAGTGGATTGTGAGGTGACGGATATGCTGAAAAACGTACTGATCGTGGTAGATGATATAGAAAAATCCATAGAGTTTTATAAGGACTTATTTGGACTGCAAGTGATTCTTCAGAATGAAGGTAATGTGATCTTATCTGAGGGACTTGTTTTGCAGGATGCCGATGTATGGGGGAAAACATTGAATGAAACTTCTACGCCATTCAATAACATGATGGAACTGTATTTCGAGGACTTTGATATAGATGGATTGCTTGCGAAATATGAATCAGGTAAGTATTTCGTTCGATATGCCACAGAACTGACAGAACTTGCAGGTGGGCAGATGCTTGTAAGACTCTATGATCCCAGCGGTAATCTTATTGAGGTTCGTACGCCATTTAGTTGCAATTAAAGGAGAAAATATGCAGATTTTTGTTGATGCAGATGCCTGTCCGGTAGTTGGTATTGTTGAAAAAGTTGCAAAAGAGCACAATGTTCCGGTAACGTTATTGTGTGATACAAATCATGTGTTGTCTTCTGACTACAGTGAGGTGGTTGTAGTTGGAGTCGGTGCAGATGCAGTGGATTATAAACTGATCAGTATTTGTCATAAAGGCGATATTGTTGTATCACAGGACTACGGTGTGGCGGCAATGGCACTTGGAAAAAATGCATATGCGATTCATCAATCCGGGAAATGGTATACGAATGAGAATATTGATCAGATGCTTATGGAACGGCATCTGAATAAGAAGGCACGAAGGGCATCCGGAAAGAATCATTTAAAAGGACCAAGAAAACGAACATCGGAGGATGATGAGCATTTCAGAGAATCCTTCGAGAGAATGATACATATGGCAATGGATAAGGAGAACTAGTTCGAAATGGAAGAATGTAGATTTCATATTGGTGATGTAGTCCAGCATTTTAAACGGGAAAATGTAAATCTGGAAACAGCGGAGTACTTGTACCGGATACTGGCTTTTGCGCAGCATACAGAAAATGGTAAGAAGCTGGTGATTTATCAGGCATTGTATCCGCCTTATAAAACATGTGCCAGACTATACGATATCTGCATTAGCTTCTTATAAAATTCATTTCTATCGTTGTAAATTGTTTCTAATTCTTTTTACGTAAACAGTGCATAGGCTTTATAGGGTATATCTGTCAAGCCATCGTAGCTAAATGGTATGCGCTGCCCACCTCTGAAAATTGCATTTTTCCAGTATTTTTTTCTAAAATATTTAATTATTCCCATGTACTACCACCTCTTTCCTATAGTTGTTATTGACGTTCTGGCAAGACTGCAGATTTTATATGAGACTTTCAATCCGGATATCATGACAGACTTCCAGTTTGATTATGGTTCCATGATCCGTACTGGACTCAATGTTCGATATAACAAAAAGACTTGTCCGGAAGAAACTCTCTATCAGCTCGGAACTTTGGATAAACATGCCTCGGCAGAAATACTTGTGGAAATTTTCGAAGAGTTGAAAAAAGAGTTTGAAGAGCGGTTTGGTTCACATGTGCATATCATCGACTGGGCGTTGCACATGGATGAAGCTACTTCACATAGTGCTGGTATGAAGATCTATAGTGATGCGTCAGTAAGTGATTTCTTTAAGGGCATCCGTTCCAGACTTGAACGGAAATGTCAGAAGCGAGTTCGTATCTACCAGTGTAATCTGTGATGTACATAAGTTGCTGAAGAGTTGTTTTAATCAGGCTGTGAAGTGGGATCTGATGGAGAAGAATCCGGCATTTAAAGCAACGGTACCAAAGCATAAATCAAAGAAAGCTTCCAAAATTCTTTGCTGATCTGGAAACCTGGCAGAGGAAGCAAAGGCGGCGGGGGTACAGCTGTGCCTGGCACAGATCGAATATCCGCAAAAATAGGAGTAAAATATGTGTAGATTTTTAAAAAAATTATTGACGTGAGGAAAACCACATGGTATGTTTTTTAAAAAAAAAAGAGATTATTTTAAAGGCAAACCTGTTGAAAGGCAGGGTCGCAAAGCCAGAAGGGACTAAAGTCAGAAAGCTTGGCCATGTCAGCCGGTTGCCACTGTTTCCATATCATCATAATATATGGAAAAGATGTGTGAACAGAAGAGATTCCGATACCTTTTATACTATATAGATGTGTGATTTTAAAAAAATATAGTAGGGACACTGGCAGATTTTGGCAAGTGTCCTTTTTGTATGCAAAAATGGGTAACAAAACTAGCAGGGACAGGTTTTCTGTATACAGATAAAAGCAGGATGAAGAAGGCATAAGACGGAGAGAGGACTTTTATAAAATGAAAAATTATGAAGACAAAATATATTCCTTAGGTGAGACTGTAACGGGACAGACACAGGCCATGTCACAGGCCGTACAGAAAACACTGGAAAATAATGGCGGGGTAGGTATAATGACAGGATCTTATGACCAAAACCTGTCTATTTTGTCTGTGGATAATCTGCTGTTGCATAGTACAGGATATACATTCGATACTTTCATGGAACAGACAAAAGGCTCATTGAGAAACTTCTTTTATGACGAGGAAGATATACTGGAGCGGGACCGTTTTTTGCAGCTTCACGGAACAGGGGAAGCACAGATCCTTGCAGCAGACGGTACAGTGAATAATGTACGGCTTTGTAAAGAGGATGCGACAGATGAGGCGGGCAGACAGATCTGGGTTATGTCCGTACAGGTCAACTGGGATCATGTAAATTTGGCACTGCTCAATGAGGCTATCTGTTCCGGCTTCTGGTATTTTGACTGTGACGAAAACAGTGAGATTGTGAATGCAAACTGGAATCATGAATTCCGAAAAATGCTTGGCTATCATGACACTCTGGACTTTCCGAATAAACTGGAATCCTGGTCAGATCTTCTGCATCCACAGGATAAAGAAAGAGTAATGGTGCAGCTTCAGGCGGCAATTAAGGATAAGACGAACCAGATAAAATACCAGGTAGAGTATCGTATGAGAATGAAGGATAATCAATACCAGTGGTTTCGGGCATCGGCAGAAGTAATACGCCGTCTGGATGGTTCTGCCAGCAGGATTGCCGGGATTTTTATTAACATTGATGCGGAGAAAAAAGAAACCATGCAGGCACAAAAATCTGCTGCTTTCCACCGGGCTTTTACGAAAGCAGATCTGTGCGAGTATTATGTGAATCTGGAAGCGAATACTTTTGATACCTTTAAGGTTGAACCGTCCCTGATGACCGTCTTTGAACAGAGTCATACGTGGGATGAATTGATCCGGCATTTTGTGGATTCCTATGTTGTGGAGACAGATAAGAAGGCGGTATCCTCTTTTTACGACCGTGGTTATATTGCAGAAAGGCTGAAGGGTCTGGAAAGCGAATTGGCTTTAGAGTGCCGTATCACTCTGAATGGAGAAGAACGATGGGTCCGCAATGTGGTCATACGTGGCGAAATAGAGGATTCAGAATATGCCATGATCTTTCTGCGTGATATCACAGAGGCAAAGGTAGAGAGCGCACGGCATCTGCAGATGGCAGCGGATAATGCTTCCATGGAGCAGCTGATTCAGAGTATTGTGCGTCTGGTTGACCGCTTTGTTGTCTGTGATCTGGAAAATGACAGATATGAATTCTACAATCTGAATGGACAGATGATATATAAACCTCTGGGATTTTATCATGATTTTCAGATGCAGGTTCTTGAAAAATATAAGACACTGGAACCATTGGAAGCTATAGATATCCTGATAGCCCCGGATAATATTCGGAAAAAACTGAAAAGTGAAAATGATATTTATAAGTTTGAGTATTGCAGCCTGGATGAAAAGACTTATAAAATCGCTTCTTATATTCCCTTGGAATGGAAGAATGGAAAGCTGGAAAAGGTATTGCTGGCATCCATGGATGTGACACAGGAGAAGAAAGCAGAGATTGAATCCCGTCAGGCACTGAAAGAGGCTTACCGGTCCGCAGAAAATGCAAATCGTGCGAAAACAGAATTCCTTTCCAATATGTCCCATGATATCCGGACACCAATGAATGCCATTGTGGGTCTGACGGCAATCGCAGGAGCAAATATTGAGAGTCAGGACAGAGTTATTGAATGTCTCAGCAAGATTACAGAATCAAGCCGTCATCTGCTGGGACTGATCAATGAAGTGCTGGATATGGCACGTATCGAGAGCGGAAAAATGACGCTGGCACAGGAAGATTTCAATCTGTCAGATCTGGTAGATAATCTTATTACACTTACGAAACCGGTGCTTGATGAACATAAACATAATTTTGATATACACATCAATCATATTGAACATGAGGCTGTCTGTGGTGACAGCCTGAGGATTCAGCAGGTATTTGTGAATCTGATGAGTAATGCGATCAAGTATACACCGGATGGTGGGAATATTATTTTTTCCATAGAGGAAAAGCCAAATGGATTTTCAGAACTTGGATGCTATGAATTTACGATTGAGGATAATGGGATCGGTATGTCACCGGAATTCCAGAAAATCATGTTTGATCCGTTCAGCCGTGCGGATGACCACCGGACAACCAGAGTCCAGGGAACTGGTCTGGGAATGGCAATCAGCAGAAATATTGTGAACCTGATGAATGGCACTATTAAAGTGGACAGTACCTTGCACAAGGGAACTAAAATCACAGTAACAATTTATCTGGAGCTTCAGGAAAAAGAAAAAGAACAGGACAAAAATCTGATGAATCTGCCGGTTCTGGTAGTGGATGATGATAAGACATGCTGTGAAAGTACAGTTGCCACACTGAAGGAAATCGGTATTATGGGTGAATGGGTTCTCTCTGGCAGGGAAGCGGTTGAGCGCTGTTATGCACGGCATGAGTTGAAAGATGATTACTTTGCTGTTATTTTAGACTGGAAGATGCCGGATATGGATGGTATAGAGACTGCCAGACAGATCCGGAAACGGATAGGAAAAGAGATCACCATCATTGTATTGACATCCTATGAATTCAGCGAAATTGAAGAAGAAGCAAAGGCTGCAGGTGTAGATGCTTTTATTGCAAAACCGCTGTTCCGTTCCCGGCTGACGGCAACACTACGGCAGTTTACTTCAGGAAGAAAAGAAAAAACAGCAAGAAATTATCTGGAGAAGCTGTCAGAATCAGACTACACGGGAAAAAGGATTCTGCTGGTTGAGGATAATGAGTTGAACAGAGAAATTGCTGGTGAAATTTTGCAGATGACAGGTGCAAAAGTGGAAACGGCAGAAAATGGGAAAATTGCAGTTGAGAAAGTGGAAGCTTCTCCGAAAGGTTCGTATGATCTTATTTTTATGGATATCCAAATGCCTGTTATGAATGGTTATGAGGCAACAGCGGCAATCAGGAGTCTTCCGGGTGAAAAGGGAAAACTGCCTATTGTTGCCATGACTGCCAATGCTTTTGCAGAAGATGTACAGTTGGCCAAAAATACAGGCATGAATGGACATATCGCGAAACCGCTGGATATGAATAAGCTGAATGATATTCTGGAAAACTGCCTGTAATTGCCTTCCTGGATGCATGGGAAAAGCAGCTAGGAAACATAGAGAGGGTTTTGTTATGACAGAAACTAAATATATATATTTCCGAAGCAACCGCAGTCCATGGCAGAAAGACAACTTCTGGATATAAAATCAATCTCTATAGAAAGAGAATAAGACAATGTCAAAAGATGAATATTTAATTACAGATGCGCCTCTTAAAGCGCTGACTGTTTTTGCAATGCCTATGATTCTGGGCAGTTTTTTTCAACAAGTATATAATATGGCTGATTCTATTATTGTTGGTCAGTTTGTTGGCTCATCTGCACTTGCTGCAGTTGGTGCCTGCGCCGCACTTACGAATGTATTCATTTGTGTAGCATTGGGTGCAGGTGTAGGTGCAGGGGTTCTTGTAAGCCGTTATTTTGGTGCCCGGGATTATAGCAAAATGAAAACGATTGTGTCGACATCATTAATTAGTTTTCTGATTTTAAGTATACTTCTGGGTCTGTTTGGATTTTGCTTTTCCCATCCAATGATGAGTTTATTACAGACACCTGCTGATATATTGGATGAAGCGGTACTGTACCTTCGAGTGTATTTTGTGGGATTTCCGTTTCTGTTTATGTACAATATCCTTTCAACGATGTTCACTTCAATCGGCGAATCAAAGATTCCGTTAGGTCTTTTAATATTTTCTTCGGTTTTAAATATATTTATGGACCTTTGGATGGTGGCTGGACTTGGTCTTGGCGTGTTTGGTGCAGCCCTTGCGACTCTTATTGCACAAGGAATTTCTGCAGTATTGTCACTTTTGATTTTCTTTAGGCGGATGCGCCGATATAAAAGTCACTTTAGCTGGTTTGACGGGCAGGAGTTACGTTCAATGCTTCGAATTGCTGTACCTTCGGTTCTTCAGCAGTCTACAGTGTCAATTGGGATGATGATTGTACAGGCGGTTGTAAATCCATTTGGTACACAGGCACTAGCGGGTTATTCGGCAACGATGAGAGTAGAGAATGTATTTTCACTGATATTTGTATCTATTGGAAATGCAGTTTCACCGTATGTTTCCCAAAATCTTGGTGCAAAGAAAATCGAACGTATCAAAAAAGGATATCATGCTGCACTGGTGTTAGATTTATGTTTTGCAGTTCTTGCTTTTATAGTTATTGAGACATTGCATACGCAAATTTCTTCGTTATTCTTAGGAAAAGACGGAACTGCTTTAGCTTATCAGGTATCAGGGGATTATATGAGATGGCTAGGCTACTTTTTCATTTTCATGGGTATCAAGATGGCAACAGATGGAGTCCTTCGTGGGCTTGGAATCATGAGGCCATTTCTTATTGCAAATATGGTAAATCTTGCAATAAGATTGTCAGTTGCCTTAATCTGTGCCCCTCGTTTTGGTATTGCATTTGTCTGGCTTGCTGTACCGGCTGGATGGCTCGCAAACTTTTTGATTTCTTATGCGGCACTCAGAAAATTATGGCCGATTGATAAGGTGGATTCAATTTGATATATAATTTGACAAAACAGCCGTTTCTCTATATAATCTCTTCTTTGACAGTTGATTAGTTAAAAAAGTGCCACAATCCCTGTAAATACAAGGGGGTGTGGCACTTTTATCTGCATACACGAAATATAGTAATGTTTTATCTCCGCTTACTTTTTTTCTGAATTCCTTTCATTTTCCGTTTTGTTATGAATTGATAGTCTGTTTTGAATCCGCAGGTTTCATGGAGATCATCAGTGATTTCCTGACGTTCATATACCGGCATGAAGCCATGTTCTTCTATATCCGTAAATTTTATGTCTTTTAAAGTGTGAAGTAATTGTTCTGTGGTATAAGTCCCTTTCAAGGAGCGGTTTCTCAATGTGGATTAACTTGATAACTCGGAATTTATGAAAATGGAAATTGGAGTTATATGAGGAAAAGTGAATTAGAAAATGTTTGAAATTTTTCATTATTAAATACATATATTTAAATTAAGAGAGTTGCGTAATCTTGCTCTGCTTTTCTTAACATGAATCTTTTGCAAACACTGTCTCCGGAACAAGAGGAAGTGCTTACGAAGTATTGCTATGAAATATTTGCCAGCGGAGCAGAGACAGAAGAGTTTTCCTATCGCCTAGTGATAAAGGATGGACTGAGATTAAAAAGTACGGTAAAATCTGTATTAGAAACGATGTCGTGAAATCTGAATTTGGAGGATAAAGCTGATGAACAGCAAAAAGATAATTATAGGAGTCACTATTGGAATAAGCGCAGCAATACTTTGGAGCGCTGTTTTTATAAACGTATTAAATAGCATGGCTGGAATTGGAATTGGAATATGTCTGGGTATATCTTTTGGAACATCTGGCAGTCTTATTTTTTCAAAAAAAGATAAAGATAAATGATGATACAACTTCCAGATCGTATAATTTTGAAATTAAAAAAAGGAGGAATCTAGTACGATTCTTTAGGTATTTATCTATGAGAAGAAAAGATCGAGAAGTAACAAATATTATTGAAATTCTGCAGATTATTGAAAAAGCGAAAGTCCTGCATCTTGCTTTGTTTGATGCTGATTATCCCTACATCGTTCCACTTCACTACGGATACGAATATACAGAGGGTATCTTGATTTTCTACATGCACTGCGCAAAAGAAGGGCATAAGCTGGATCTGATCAGAAGTAATCCAAATGTGTGCATCGAGGTAGAAAGTGATGTTGAACTTATATCCGGCGGAGATGTAGCTTGCAAATACGGAGCAACATTTGCATCTGTGATTGGGCGTGGCCGTGCAGAATTAACAGAGGATGTGCAGGAGAAAATACGAGGCCTTTCGCTCTTTATGAAAAATCAGACGGGTCGTGAATTCAATATCAATGAAGAGATGGCATCGACAGTAGAGGTCATCAAAGTTTTTATCTCAGAGTTCACAGCCAAATCAAGATCGAAAGCTTAACAGAATATGATGAAAATTACTTACATTAACCACAGTGGATTTTTAATTGAAACTAAAGATTGCTACTATATTTTTGACTATTATAAGGGTGAATTACCACTTCTTGACAAGAAAAAAGAAGTAATTGTTTTTTGCAGTCATTTTCATAAGGATCATTTTAATCCTGTGATTTTTGAGATCCTTGATGATATGAGCATGACATATCAGGCAATTTTGGCGAAAGATATACGCAAAAGAAAACATTTGCCAGATATGAAGATCACATATGTTTATCATGATCAGACTTATAATCTGGATAATGGCACCCAAGTCGATACATTGCTATCTAACGATAGTGGTGTAGCATTTATTGTCAAAACAAAGGAAGGCACCATTTATCATGCCGGTGACTTAAATGACTGGTATTGGGATGGTGAGCCAAACGCTGATAACCAGAGACTTACTTCAGCATATCGTGCGGAGATCAGGAAAATCAAGGGTATGCATTTTGATGCTGCATTTGTCCCCTTAGATCCGAGACAGGGAAATCACTATGCCGACGGGATCCTGTATTTCCTTAAAAATGTAGATTGCAATGTCATTTTTCCAATGCATTACTGGAATGATGCCAATGTAATTAAGCGGTTTATTACGGAATATCCGCAATATAAATCACGTATTAAAAACACAGAATGTGCAAAAGGAGAAGAATTATGAAGTTTAGTGCGATCACAGGGCGTATCGTAGCCTCTCCAAACAAGTTTGTCAAGGAGATGTAGGTCAGTTCATTCTTGCTATGGATACCTGGTTTGAAAGATTGATGGTGGAATAATAGAGGCTGTGATAGAATGAAGAAAATGATTTGATACGCTAATCGGAATTGGGAGGCTATCGGAAATGACTGAAAGAGAAAAAATGCTAAGTGGAGAGTTGTACGATCCAACGGATAAAGAATTGGAGCAATTACGCGTGAATGCACGTAAATTAGCAAGAAAATACAATTCGACAGATGAAGATGACCAAGAAGAACAAGCACAGATATTGAGGGAATTATTGCCAGCAACAGAGGAACTTCCCTATTTACAGGCGCCTGTTTATTTTGACTACGGATGTAATACGTTCTTTGGAAAATTCAGTTCTGCTAATTTTAATTTTACATGTTTAGATGTCTGTGAAATACATATAGGCGATAATGTGATGATTGGTCCAAATGTTACATTGGCAACTCCTATGCATCCATTATTACCTGAAGAACGCAATATCAGGATGAGAGAAGATGGCAGCCTTTATAATCTTGAATATGCGAAACCAATAACTATAAAAGATAATTGCTGGCTGGCATCCAATGTGGTTGTTTGCGGTGGTGTCACCATAGGAGAAGGGTGTGTAATTGGTGCAGGGAGTGTTGTAACAAAAGATATTCCGCCGTATAGTTTGGCAGTTGGAAATCCATGCCGGGTCATTCGAAAAATAACTGAGAAAGATCATATGCCAGATGGAATTGAAAAGAATTGAAAAATTTGCAGAGATGACAAGAGGTTCATTTTAGTAAAGAAAATAAAATAATCACAATTAATAACGCGAGACTGTGAGAAAAAGTCTCGGGCAATGAGTCAGAAATGGTTCATTGCCTTTCTTGGCGTTATGGATTATTTTAATTTTTCTTTTTCGGCATTTAAGAGTTCAAGATTAAGCCCCTGTTCTCCGGCTGTCTTATCTACCCAAAGATTCAAAGAGTCTATAGCTAAAGAAATCTCATCAAGTTTTTTACTGATATAAGCAAAATCTTTTATTTCATCATCGCTGATCTTACCGTCACGGGCAATCTGGATCAGACGACCGGTAAGAGGATTGATTTCATTTAAACTGGCAATTGTCTCCAAAATGATATTTGACAGATCGGTCACTTCTACTTCAGGAACATAACGATAGCCGATTTCGCATTTGTGAGAGCAATAATAATTGCAAAGCTCTGGTCTTTTATAGGCATCTGCCATCTGGAGGATATCATAAGGCGTAGGTTTTTGTGTTTCATATTCAAATTTTTCAATTTTTGAATCAGAGACAGCATCCATTTTTTCACTGGCCTCTGCTCTTGTAAGTCCTGCCGCTTCTCGGCAAAGCTGGTAAATTGTTTTGTTTTCCCTGGTGGATTGCTTACCCATGAGAATTTCCTCCCTGTATATGGCTAAACATGAGGATTATCAATATTTAAGTCCTCATGCAAGACGTGTATTTCTCGTATAGAGTTTATTATACTTGAATTATCTATTAACAACAAGCTCAATAATGAACATGAAGTCAAAAAGAGTGAAAGAGAGGTTACAGAAAGGGCATTATGAACAAACAGGAAATCAATGAATCTATTGAAAAAGAAAATTCGGAGATAAAAAAATTTAATTAAGCATAATGTAGACGGTGTGCTATAATTACTGACAGTAGACATCAGAAAAGAAGGGACAAAATATGCAGATCAGTTTATTACTAATGGAAGAGATTGCAAAGCTTTTTGCGATCATGCTTATGGGATATGCGGTTGTAAAAGCTGGACTTATGAAGTCGTCGGAGAGTAAAAGCATATCTGTAGTCATGGTTTATCTGGTTATTCCATGCGTGATTATCGACGCATTTCAGGTGGACTATACAGCAGATGTAAAAAAAGGATTGTTCCTGGCATGTGCAGCAGCAGTTCTGGTACATGTTTTATTTCTGATACTTACCACAATATTAAAACAAGCATTACAGCTGGATACGATTGAGCGTGCAACTGTTATTTATTCAAATGCCGGGATACTGGTAATTCCGCTGGTACAGGATTTGCTTGGACAGGAGTACGTTATTTACTCCAGTGCTTATATTGCGGTACAGCTGATTCTGATCTGGACACACTGCAAAAATATGCTTTGCGAAGAAGATAGATTAGAGTGGAAAAAAGTATTTCTGAACGTAAATATTATTTCAATCATAGTAGGAGTGATATTGTTTATCTGCAGAATCCAGTTGCCTTCAGGCATGCAGGATGTCCTGGATATGATGAATAATATGATTGGTCCGATCGGTATGCTGCTTGCCGGAATGGTTATTGCGGATGTACCTCTTAAGACTGTATTTACTAAAAAAAGGAACTATGTTTCGACAGTATTGAGATTGATTATTTATCCAATATTTATATTGATTTTAATGAAAATGATTAATACATTTGCGGGAGTGAATGATTCCAAACAGATTCTCCTGACTGTGTATATTGCATCCATAACACCTGCCTGCGCAACTGTGACATCCATGGCGCAACTATATGATAAAGATGCGGCATATGCGAGCTCATTGTATGTACTTACGACACTGCTGTCAATTGTGACCATGCCAGTGATGGTGGGAATGTATGAGATGTTTGTGTGAGAGAATAGAAAGATTGAAGAAATGACAGAAGAGACACTGACCTCGGTTGGTGTCTTTTTTTATGTAATAGGAAATTACTCCGTAATGTTCCTATTACATAAAAACGCTCCGCGAGGACGCGACCAGATGCATGAGGAACATGTCTGCTGAAGCAGACTGCATCTGGCGCGCAAAGCGTAACAAGTCCATCAAAGATTGAGGGATTCAGGGAGTTTGAAGCGGACTTGTCCGCTTTGTTCTTGGTTGTCGGGATTTTTGTACAGTCATTTGCTATAAAATGATAACATCAAAAAAATCCAAGGAGGACTGGCAGATGAAAGGTTATAACACAAGCAACGGATATATGGGATATGTAGAAGGCAAATACATTTTATTTGCCAGTGAACAGGAATATTTCGAGTTTATGGAAGATTAAGAGGAAGAAGGGCAATGAATATGACAAGGAAGCAATTAAAGTAACTTACGAAGGTCTGGGAAAAATTGGATATGTAGCAAACAGTTCCTATACAGTGCTCGGAGATTCCATGAGTGCCGGAAGAATCTATGACAAAATCGGAAAGAAGGCAAAAGCAAAAGTGGCGCTTGTCACAGATCACGGAACAATCTGCAGCATCAGCAAGAAGAGTCTTCTGGATAATCAAAAGAAGGTTAAGAAATCTGAAACAGAAATTGAAAAATAAAGAAATCCGAGGGAGGAAAAGTTATGTTTGGCTTTGATAAGATGTTTGATTTTAACAGAGACGGGAAATTGGATAGCTTGGAAC
Source organism: Blautia sp. Marseille-P3087 (assembly GCF_900120195.1). Lineage (GTDB taxonomy): Bacteria > Bacillota > Clostridia > Lachnospirales > Lachnospiraceae > Blautia_A. Next base: position 2,014,374 of record NZ_LT635539.1, on the reverse strand, counting down.
GTGCTGTACAGTTTCAGTTCATGGACGATATGTTGAAGGAAGATCACAGCAGTTCTGATTTTAACGAAGATGAAGCAGACGTTTTCGGTGATGCCGGACTCGATTATGATGAGTTGGAATTTATGGATCCGGATGAAAGAAGAGAAGTGTTGGAGGATGCAGGATTGGATCCGGATGAGTTTGATTTTTAAGAGGAGGATTCAACGAATGAAGTCAAATATAGAAATGAAAATGGAGCTTATGGAGCGAAGACAATGCGTTATTTTATAGGAGAGTTTAATCATGAGTAGAGGAAAAGAAGTAAAAACAAATAAGAGAAAAAATGGGAATGAACAGACGTGAATTTAGTGACTACTATGGTATTCCGTATCGTACCATTCAAGATTGGGAAGCAGGAGAATTCTATCAGATAGAAGATTGCAATAGGATGATTTATATTGGATCGGATCTTCCTGATGAGTATATGCACTCAAATTACACTCGGATTTTAAAAGGAGCAAATGCGAAAGCAAAAGCGAATGCTGCACAGGGATTACCGGAATTGCTTAAAATAGCAACGAACGAGGTTTATGAAGATAATCGTAAGGAGAAGCATAGTAAAGATGCTAAATATGGTTGGTATTCATATGATTCAAGATTTGCTCTTCCGGTATTTAGTGATGATGGAGAAATAGAAAGATACAACGTTTTTAATGTTGCGATGTTGGTAAGACATACATCAAGCGTTTTTATGTACATCGTTTTGCAAATAATGTCAATCGCAGAATGAAAAGGATTCTGTATGGAAATCTGGTAGGAAAGAGCAGACCAAGCCTTCGAGAAGAAGGCGAGGGCGATATCACGACCAAAGCAATCCTCGATGTGGATGAGTGCGTAGAGGGAATGCGAAAATTTACGACGGAAGTCTTTGACACAGGAGCGGGAAAGAGTACGCTTTTTAAACTTCTGCTTGGACTATATGAACCGCAGGAGGGAGAAGTACTGGTCGGTGGAATCCCTGCCGGGCAGCTGACCGAAAAAGAAAGACGAAAATGGTTTGGCTACGTGGAGCAGTCTTATCACATGGTGCCGGGAACGATTAGAGATCAGATTACTTTATACGATGAGTCGATCACGGAAGAGCAGTCGTGGCAGAATCGGAGATTCTGCTTCTGGATGAGATTACTACAAACCTGGATGCCGAGACGGAACACCAGGTGTTGCAGGCATTGAAGAGAGCATCGGAGAACAGAACAGTTATCAATATTTTGCGTAGAGTACCGTTTAAAGAGAGAAAAAATATACAATAATCACAATATCAATATACAAAAGTAAAAAAACTATAAAAAAATCGCCGATTATTAGAAATACAATCGGCGATTTTTTGTGTATAATAGACACATCATGAATGAAGGAAGAAAAGGAGGAACTATGGAAAAAGTATTACTGAATATGAAGGCCATAAGCAAAACTTTCGGAAGTGTGCAGGCATTAAAAGAAGTTTCTCTGGACCTTTATGCAGGTGAAGTACTTGCTCTGATGGGAGAAAACGGAGCAGGAAAATCTACACTGATGAACATTCTCAGTGGCTCCCTTCAGCCTACAAAAGGTGAAATTTATCTGAAAGGTGAAAAAGTAACGGTCCCGGGACCGATCGCAGCCAAAAAACTAGGAATTTCTAAAATTCATCAGGAACTCCAGATTGTTCCGGAATTGAGCGTGGCAGAAAACATTTTTCTCGGCAGATGGATGAAGAAAAAGGGTGGATCGGTTGACTTTAAGACTATGGCTACAGAGGCTCGTAAATATCTGGAGATGTTGGATGTACATGTTGATCCGGCAACAAAATTAAAAGATTTAAGAATCGGAGAGCAGCAGCTTGTTGAGATCGCAAAGGCGATATCTTTGAATTCTGAAATTATTATCATGGACGAACCGACTTCTGCTATTAGTGAAAAAGAAGCCGAAAAGCTGTTTACAATTATTCGAAAGCTTCGTTCAGAGGGAAAGGGAATTATATACATCACACATCGAATGGAAGAAATTTTCCAGATCGCAGACAGACTTACTGTAATGCGTGATGGAACGTATATAGGTACCGTAAAGGCCTCTGAGACCTCAAAAGATGAGATCATAAAGATGATGGTCGGACGTGATATGAGCGAGCAGTATCCTAAAGATCCTACTGAAAAAGGCGAGATTGCTCTTAAAGTAGAAAACCTCACATACACTCCACCAGAAGGAAGTTTCCGAAGATCACTCAAGAATATTTCCCTGTATGTAAGACATGGTGAAGTTCTTGGAATCGCAGGACTTGCAGGTGCAGGAAGGTCTGAACTTTTCGAATGTCTGGCAGGTGTGCATTACAAAGATACCACAGCAAAGATTTTTATCGATGGTAAAGAAGTAATTATAAAAAATCCTGCAGATGCGATCAAAGCGGGCATTTCTTTTGCAACTGAAGACAGAAAGGGAACGGGTCTTGTTTTGCAGAGATCCATTGGAGAGAATATGTCTCTTCCTCTTCTGAAAAAATTCAGTCCGACATTTTTTATGAAATCCGGGGAAGAGAAAAAAGAATGGAACAAACAGATGGAAACTCTCAGAATAAAAGCTCCTGGAACGAAGACTCTCGCCAGTGCGCTTTCCGGAGGAAATCAGCAGAAGGTTGTACTTGGAAGATGGTTGATGACGGAACCGAAAATTCTTCTTCTGGATGAACCTACTCGAGGAATTGACGTAGGTGCAAAAGCAGAAATATACCAGTTGATCAACAATCTTGCGAAACAGGGGATGGCGATTATTGTAGTATCCTCAGAGCTTCCGGAAGTAATCGGTATTTCAGACAGAATCGTTACTTTCTGTGAGGGAGAACTGACGGGTGAATATCTCCAGGAAGAAGCTACACAGGAAAAACTTCTTCAGAGTGCAACAAAATAAGGAGGGTGGACAGATGGATAACAAAAAGAAAATGAAAGCTATGATCAAGCAGATGCAGAGTGTAATTGCACTGGTTATTATCTTTGTGGTCGCATCTACAATCTGCATTAAGGATGGCAGAAATAACTTTCTGGACATAAGAAACCTGATGAACGTGCTGAGAGCCGTATCAGAAAATGGAATCATTGCAATTGGTATGACGATTATTCTGATCCTTGGCGATATTGATCTTTCTGTAGGTTCTGTTGTAGGTCTTATCTCAACAGGATGTGCATATCTGATGGTAAAGAGTGGTCTGGGATTTGTACCGGCTATTCTTGTAAGTCTTGGAATCGGAGCACTGTTTGGACTGTTTAATGGATTATGTATCACAAAGCTGAGACTTCAGGCTTTTATCGTTACCCTTGCATCTATGAATATCGCGAGAGGACTTGCAAGATTCTGGGCAAACGGAATCGGGATCCCGCTTGCATATGGTAAAGGTGAAGGAATGGCTCCACCGGCATTTGAAGTACTTCAGATGCGTCTCTGGGGAATCGTACCTGTACCGGCAATCATCTTTATTGTTCTTCTGATTGTTTTTCAGATCATTCTGAGTAAAACAAGATTTGGAAGACAGGTATATGCGATTGGTGGAAATAAGAATGCTGCATATCTTTCAGGTATCAAAGTAGACAGAATTAAGATCTATGCATTTATGATCTGCGCAATGCTTTCATCTGTTGCTGCTATGATTCACGCAGCTCAGATCAGCCAGGGTGGACCGAACGAAGGTCAGGGCTATGAACTTAACGCAGTTGCAGCCTGTGCCATTGGAGGAACAAGTCTTGCAGGCGGCAAAGGAACTGTTTTTGGTACACTGATTGGAGCACTTATCCTTGGTATGCTGGATAATGTTCTTGGTCTTAAAGGCGTCAATTCAAATCTTCAGCTGATGGTTAAAGGATTTCTCATCATTATTGCAGTATTTATGCAGGCAGATAAAGTGAGTGATTGATAATAAAAGAAAATAATTCTCAGGTTCTGTCCGGCAGCAGGACCGGGGAATAAAATAATAAATAAAAGCGATGCCGGAGAAAGAAGGTAAGTATGAATAAAAAAGCGATCAGTATCCTCTTAACAGCAGCTATGGGTGTTTCTGTTCTGGCAGCAGGCACAGTTACAGTCAGTGCAGCAGAGAAAAAGGACAAATATGTGATCGGAATGTCACAGTGTAATCTTGGTGAACCATGGCGTGTAGCTATGAATGATCAGATTGCAATGGCAGCAGAAAAACATCCGGAATTTGAGGTTATTTTTGCAGATGCTGCTCAGGATAACTCCAAACAGATTGCAGATATTGAAAACTTTGTACAGATGGGTGTAGACCTCATCATTACATCTCCTAACGAAGCTACACCACTTACTAATGCAGTCAGTGCAGCTTATGATGCAGGAATCCCGGTTATTCTTCTTGATAGAAAGATTGACGGAGACAAGTATACTCAGTTTATCGGTGCAGACAACGTAGATATGGGACGTATCGCAGGAGAATATGTTGCAGATACACTTCTTCCTGACGGTGGTAAAGTTTGTGAGATCAAAGGTCTTGAAGGAACTTCTGGTGGAATCGACAGAGATAACGGTTTCCGTGAAGGAATCAAGAAAAATGACAAGATTGAAATCGTAGCTGTAAACAATGCAGACTGGCTTCGTGAAAAAGCAATCACAGTTGCAGAAGAAATGCTTCAGACAAATGATGAGATTGATCTTTTCCTGGCGTTAAATGACCCGATGGCAGAAGGTGCATATATTGCTGCTAAGAATGCAGGAAAAGAAGGAGACATCCTTTTCGTTGGATTTGATGGACTTCCTACACCTGATGGTGGAATCCGAAGCGTTATGGACGGAAGACTCAGCATGACTCAGGTTTATCCTACAGGTGGTACAGAAGCAATCGAAAGTGCTTATCAGCTGCTTGTTGAAGGTAAAGAGCTTGATAAAACTCTGACTCTTACTTCTGAAATCGTTGTCCCGGATAATGCAGAAGAACTCCTTGCAAAATACGGCGGATCTGCAGAATAATCAGATTTGAAAAATTATAAAAATGAAATATAGTACGATGCGAAGAAACGGGAATGGCTTAGGCTGTTCCTGTTTTTTCTTTCTGTTTGACATGAAGAGATACTTACTATATCATGGGAGAATAGACAGATAAAAGGAGGATAATATGTTCAGTAAACTGAAAAGAATTCTGCATCCGGAAAATATGCTGTTCAAAATGATCATACTGAACTGTGGCCTGCTTTTGTTAGTTACATTGGTCCTTACAGCTGCTGGAAACTATATATATGAGGAATCTATTGCAGAAAGATCCTATGCAAACACAATGGAAATCCAGAATCAGGTGTTGAAATCGCTTGATCTGATTTTTAAATCCGTAGAGGATAATGTTGAGGCTTTGGGAAATTATCCGGAAGTACAAGAGTATTTAAAAGTAGATGCTGAAAATCAGCAGGCAAGCCGTGTAGAATTGGAAAGACAGGTGCGAGACCTTCTTCTGGATTATTCCAGAATATACAGTGAATATTTGAATATTGTTGTTGTCAGTGAGAAAGGCCAGTATCTTTCTAATGATTCATACCGAGTCAAAAAGCTTCCGCTTACGGAAGAAAAATGGTATCAGGATGCGGTTCTGGCAAATGGAGAACTGGTTTTAAGTCCTACCAGTCTGGGACGAAATTTAAAAGCCTGGAAAAACTACAGTACAGACAATTATGTCAGCACAGTTAAATTAATTTGTGACAGACAGACGTCTGCGGGGATTGGTGTGATCCTTATAGATTTGGATTTGAAGAGTATTCAGAATCTTGTTGAAGATATTACAATGGGACAGACTGGATTTGGTTATATACAGGATAGTCAGGGGCATGTGCTCTATGCACCCCAAAATGAAGTTGTATACCGGATGAATCCAAACTGGGTCACGGACGGAGAGAGTGGACGTGTCAGATGTCGCATAAAGGGAAAAGATTACAATGTCATATATAGTCATTCAAAATATACAGACCTGACTGCAGTTGGAGTATTTGACTGGGGGAAAACTATCGAAGGCATTTCCAGAGCAAGGACAGTTTCGAAATGGATTGCAGTTATAATAATGATCTTTGCGGCAGGAGCAACGGTTATTTTTTCGGCATCCATTACAAGGCCTATTTCGACGCTTTCAAAACTTATGAAAAAAGCGCAGACCGGAGATATGACGGTTCGTTTTGTAAATCATTATAAAGGTGAAATAGGGCAGCTGGGAGATTCTTTTAATGCAATGGTAGAAAAAATTAATGAACTTCTTGGCGTTGTATACAAAGAACAGAAAAATAAAAGAGAAGCAGAGCTTAAGATTCTTCATGAGCAGATTAAGCCGCACTTTCTTTATAATACACTTGATACGATACAGTGGATGGCAAAGCAGTACCATGCGCTGGATATTGTTGATCTGGTGCTTGCTTTGTCAGGATTTTTCCGTATCAGTCTGAGTCAGGGAAAAGAATTTATTACATTGGAACAGGAAGTTTTAATGGTAAAGAATTATCTGGACATCCAGAAAGTACGGTATGAGGATCTGTTTGAATATAAAACAGAGATTGAAGAAGGACTAGGAAATTATATGGTATTAAAAATCTGTCTTCAGCCGCTTGTGGAAAATGCTCTTTATCATGGGATAAAGGAATCTGATCAGGACAGAGGAACTATATGGATCCGTGCTTTTTCAGAGTCAGAGGATTCGATCATACTTAAGGTAGAAGATGATGGTGCTGGCATGAGTCAGGAAAGAATAGATCAATTGAATTCCTGGCTGAAACTGAAAGAACGTGGAGAAGAAGTAAAAGCCTATGGAACGTTGAATGTAAATGACCGCATAAAGATCGCTTACGGTGACGAATACGGACTTCATTATGAAAAGAGAACGGGAGGAGGTACCGTGGCTGTTGTAAGGCTCAAACGGCTGCAGAAAGAAGTATGTGGAAAGTTTTGATTGCTGATGACGAACCGAAAATTCGTCAGGGATTAAAAAGTGTATTGGAGGAAATGAAACTTCCGATCACAGTCTGTGCAGAAGCACGGAATGGAATGGAAGCATTAGAAAAAATTGAGCAGTTTCAACCGGATTTTATTCTGATGGATATCTGTATGCCTAAGTTGAGTGGTATACAGTTTCTGGAGGAATTGAGAAAGCTGGATAAAAACTGTCCGGTAATCGTAATCTCCGGATTTAATGAGTTTTCCTATGCAAAACAGGCAATTAAGCTTGGGGTTTCCGAATATCTTTTGAAACCTATCGCAGAGGAAGAACTTCAAGCTGCGGTCGTGAAGGTGACTGAAGAGATAAAGCAGAAGCGAAAATCTGAAAAATTCATGGAACTTGTGAAACAACAGATGATTCAGAATCAGGATTATCTGAGAGATGTGTTTTTCAATGAATGGATGGAAGGAAAATTATCTAGATTCGAATGGGAAGAACAGGCAAGATTTCTTGATATGGATTTTCCGGATAATATGATTCTCATACTTGTGTCAGTTCAGTCCAGTTATGACAAGAAAATTGATAAAGGTACGGTGACTGAGGAAATATATAAGATCACTCTTGAAAAGATTATCAGAGAACTTATGGAGCCATATCATACGGTAAGTGTGTTTTCCAGTAAGTATGAGGATGTAGCGATTGTTATGGAAAAGCTGCCGGAAAATTTTCAGGAGTTCAGTGCAGATCTTCAGCTGCAGACAGAAGAAAAAATGGGTGGAAAGTGTTTTATTACGGCAAGAGAATGTACTTTTGAAACATTGCCTGATATTAGCCGTGAGATGCGCCGGGAAGTGCAGAAAATGCAGGAATGCAGACCAATTGTCCAGGACGCAAGAAAATATATTTATGCCAATTATCAGGACAGAAATCTGGATCTCAGACAGGTGTCACATGCAATTGGCTGTAATTCTTCTTATATTAGCAGGATTATGAAACAGGAATTGGGGATATCTTTTAAAGATTTTCTTACAAGGCTTCGTATCAGTCAGGCAATGCGGCTTATGGAAGATCGGGAATTGTCGATTAATCAGATTGCAGAAAAGGTAGGGTACAGCAACCAGCACTATTTTTCTGCTGCATTTAAAAACTGTCAGGGTATGTCGCCCTCAGAATTCCGTAAAAATATGCTGCAGATTGACAGAAACGGATTATAACTATGAAGAAAATATGGAAAGTATGGACAGTGATACTGGTTGTGGCAGCAACAGTCTTACTTACGATCAGTACACAGTATAGCAAAAAAGAAGAGATATCTACAGATAGTTATCAGTATCTGATCGGTGTTAGTCTTCCAAATGTAATAGAACCGTGGCTAAATAATTTTGTTGACGTATTTACAGAAAAAGTATCCCAGGATAAAAAAATAAATGTAATTTTTCGAGATGCAGCTGGAAATTCGGAAAAACAGATTCAGGATATTGAGACGTTGATGGAGTACGGGATAGATATTCTGATTGTCTCTCCTGATGGAAGTGACAGCCTTTCTTCTGTTCTTTCGGAGGCTTTTCAGAAGATACCGGTCATTCTGACAGGTGTTGGTGCAGGGACAGAGGATTATACATGTCTTATCAAATCAGATGATCAGAAGATTGGCAGGCTTGCAGGAGAATATATTCTGAATAATCTTTATGAAAAGAATAAAAAGATCGTGGTCTTTCAGGGGGTTGAAGAATCCCCGGTATCCAAACAGAGACTAAAGGGTTTTCAGGATTCTGTTCAGGGTACAATACCGGAAGAAGATATCACTTATTACTGTGGCGACTGGCTCCGGGATCGGGCAGAGCTCAGGATGAAAGACTATCTGATCTCGTATGATTCTGCTGATATAGTTTTCGCTTTTAATGATGATATGGCATATGGTGCATATCAGGCCTGTCAGCAGTACAGGATTGAGGGCAAGGTGCATCTGATAGGTGTGGATGGGTTTGAAGGAGAAAGTGCAGGGCTGAGTCTGGTAGACAAAGGTGTACTGGATGCAACGATACAGACACCGGACTTTGGTGGACTTTCTTATGAAATTGCAAGAAAACTTCTTGAGGGAAATAAGATTGAGAAAAATATTATTATCCAGCCGGAATTGATTCTTCAGGGAGGAGCGGAAAGGAAAGAGTAATTGTAGACATGAAAAAGAGTTTGAGAATGACAGAGGGAAGTATCTCTAAAAAGATCATTTTTTTTGCCATTCCATTGTTTCTGGGGAACCTGTTTCAGCAGTTGTACAATACTGCGGATTCTCTGATCGTGGGAAATTTTTTAGGAAGCAATGCACTGGCGGCGGTCAGTTCATCTGGAAATCTGATCTTTTTGATGGTAGGTTTTATTAACGGTATTGCCATGGGTGCGGGTGTAGTTATTGCCAGATATTACGGTGCCAAAAAAAGAGACAGCCTGCAAAAGGCAATCCATACAACCGTTGCATTTGGTCTTGCGGCCGGTGCGGTCCTGACTGTTTTGGGAATGTTTCTGGCGCCAAAGATCTTGGTGCTGATGGGGACTCCTGCGGATGTCCTCCTGGAATCCATTATATATTTTCGTACATACTTTGCAGGTTCTATGGGTGTTGTCATGTACAACATTTTTGTTGGAGTTCTGCAGTCGGTTGGTGATGGACGTCATCCAGTGATCTATCTGATCATTTCATCCTGTGTCAATGTTGTTCTGGATATTTTCTTTATCGCAGGTCTTGGCATGGGAGTTGGTTCAGCAGCGCTCGCAACTGCTATTTCCCAGTTTGTCAGTGCGATTCTCTGTATGGTTCATCTGATGCGTGTGGAAGAAGAATATCGCCTGGAACTGCGGGAAATTCGTTTTGACAGCATTATGTTGAAGCAGATTATTCAGAATGGTGTGCCGTCTGGCTTTCAGAATTCAGTCATCGCGATCGCGAATGTTTTTGTACAGTCAAATATTAATGCATTTGGAAAAATGGCGATGGCAGGATGTGGATCTTATTCTAAGATTGAGGGATTCGCCTTTTTGCCGGTTACTTGTTTTACGATGGCACTGACAACATTTGTCAGTCAGAATCTTGGCGCAAAACAGTATGACCGGGCGAAAAAGGGAGCAAGATTTGGGGTTCTCTGTTCGATCATTATTGCAGAATTGATCGGCGTGATCATATATGCTGCCGCACCGGTGCTGATCGCAGCATTTAACAGAGATCCCGATGTTGTACATTATGGCGTGATGCAGTCAAGAACAATTGCATTATTTTATTGTCTGCTGGCGTTTTCTCATTGTATTGCAGCAGTACTCCGTGGTTCCGGCCACGCATCTGTTCCGATGATCGTTATGCTCTGTGACTGGTGCTTGTTCCGTGTAAGCTATATCACCGTTGCAGTTCGTATCATCCCGGATATCCGTGTGATCTTTTGGGCATACCCATTGACCTGGAGTATCAGCTCCGTAATCTTTCTGTTTATGTTCCTGCGAGGAAAATGGGTATATGGATTTGAGAAAACACCACAGATGTAATTAAAAATTCAATCTCTTTAAATAGGTCTCCTGGAACTGCCTTTTTGAGCAGATCTTTTCAAAGATTCTGGAAGATTGTATGAAATATAAACTTGTAAATACAGAACAGATCTTCGTGGATGCAACACATGTAAAAGCCTGTGCAAACAGTAAAAAAATGCGTAAGCGGGTTGCATACGAACAGGCTCTCTGGTATGAAGAGGAATTAAATAAAGAGATTGAAAAAGATCGTCTGGCACATGGAAAAAAGCCATTAAAGAAAAAAGATGATAACCAGCCACCTGCATCCGGTGGAACCGGAAATGATAAGGATTCTATATCTGAAGAACTTCCTGAAGATGTGAAAACACAAAAATGTAGCATCAGCGATCCGGAAAGTGGATGGTTTCGAAAGGGTGAACATAAACACGTTTTTGCATATGCAGTAGAAACTGCCTGTGATAAACATGGCTGGATCCTTGGATATACAGTACATCCTGGTAATGAGCATGACAGTCGTACTTTTAAAGCATTATACGATAAGATATCTAAACTGAATCCGTAGATGGTAGTTGCAGATGCAGGATATAAAACTCCGGCAATCGCCCATCGGCTGTTGGAAGATGGAATTCAACCACTTTTTCCGTATACCCGTCCTAAGACCAAAGAAGGCTTTTTCGGAAAACACGACTTCGCATATGATGAATACTATAATTGTTATATATGTCCGGGAGCACATATATTGACATATAGTACAACAAACAGAAATGGATATAAAGAGTATAAAAGCTGCGGTGAGCATTGTGCTGAATGTCAATATCTTTCAAAATGCACAGAAAGCAAAGATCCTGGAAAAACGAGGTTGGAACACAGCCAGATTTTTGTTGATTTTGAAGAAAATAAAAAGAAAAGAAGTTTTAAAAGAAAAATGGTGCTGGGCATAACACCCAACACCAAGTTTGTCTACAGTCTGAAATGGTCGCCGATCTGGCGACCATTTTAAGTTCGACGGATAGAGCTCTTGTGGTGTTTTTAGCTTCATAAAGGTCTTTGCCAACTTTATGTCCACGTTTTTCATACACGCGGTATCCGGAAAATGCCATATCATCATTTGCAAATCTTTCAAGATATGTGTTATTGCGCTCGTTTGCATCAGTATTCTGCGAAGGATCAGCTACAAAGGGAAGAAAGAAGTTGATTCTGACCTGCCTTCCGGATAAGGTTGAGATGTATAAGAAATTTGGTTTTAAGAATCATGAGATCGGCGATTCTGTGTGGGGCGGTGAAGCCTGGCATAAGATGGATATAGTGTTGGATTGGTGGATCTCACATGACTGAACAAATATATTGGATGAAATAAATACAGATATTCAGCCGGGAATGTCTGGAAAAATCATATAACCAAAGCAGATTGCGAGGTGTCTGACATGTTAAAAAACGTACTGATTGTGGTAGATGATATAGATGGATTGCTTGCAAAATATGAATCAGGTAAGTATTTCATCCGATATGCCACTGAACTAACAGAACTTGCAGGTGGACAGAAGCTTGTAAGACTATATGATCCGAGCGGTAATCTCATTGAGGTTCGTACGCCATTTATGTCTAATTAAAGGAGAAGATATGCAGATTTTTGCTGATGCAGATGCCTGTCCGGTAGTTGGTATTGTTGAAAAAGTTGCAAAAGAGCACAATCTTCCTGTAACGTTGTTGTGTGATACCAATCATGTGTTATCATCTGATTACAGTGAAGTAATCGTAGTTGGAGCCGGAGCAGATGCCGTGGATTATAAACTGATCAGCATTTGCCATAAAGGCGATATTGTTGTATAACAGGATTATGGAGTTGCGGCAATGGCACTTGGAAAGGGGCTCACAAGGTCCAGTGGACCTTGGCTTTGAGCCGACCGAAGCGGAGCGTAGACCTTATGCGATTCATCAGTCTGGGAAATGGTATACCAATGAGAATATTGACCAGATGCTTATGGAACGGCATCTGAATAAGAAAGCACGAAGGGCATCCGGAAAGAATCACTTAAGAGGACCAAGAAACTTCTGCAGACGTTTGGCGGAGGTGGACATGCTGCAGCAGCTGGTGTGCGCAAGCGGACGAACGATGTAGAAAAATTCAGGCAGGAAATCCTTGAGCGGATTGTTATGATGAGAAAGATTTCCGGTCAGGATAAATAAAAATTAGAAACAGAACACAGGAGAATCGGGAGGTGTAGAATGATGGAAAAGAAAAGAACCTATATTGCAATCGATCTTAAGTCATTCTATGCGTCTGTGGAATGTAAAGAACGAAATAGGGATCCTTTGACGACCAATCTTGTGGTTGCGGATAAAAGCAGAACAGAAAAAACCATCTGTCTTGCGGTATCTCCAGCATTAAAGTGTTATGGGATACCAGGAAGAGCTCGTTTATTTGAGGTTGTTCAAAAAGTAAAAGAAGCCAACAGCACCCGCAGATGGAAAGCGCCGAACAGAACATTTATCGGAGCCTCTGATGACAGTACAGAATTAAATAGCAATCCTGCACTGGAGATTGATTATATTGTTGCTCCACCCCGGATGGCTCTCTATCTGGAATACAGCACCAGAATTTACAGCATTTATCTGAAATATATTGCGCCGGAAGATATTTTTCCGTATTCGATTGACGAAGTATTTATGGATGTAACGAATTATCTGCATACTTATAATATGACAGCAAGAGAACTTGCAATGACCATGATACAGGATGTGCTGAAAACGACAGGTATAACGGCAACTGCAGGAATCGGAACAAATATGTATCTGTGTAAGATTGCGATGGATATCGTGGCGAAGCATATTAAAGCAGATAAAGATGGTGTTCGAATTGCAGAACTGGATGAAATGTCATACCGAAGGAAACTCTGGAGCCACAGACCTCTTACTGATTTCTGGAGAGTCGGAAAGGGATATGCAAAGAAGCTGGAAGAATACGGGCTTTATACAATGGGCGATATTGCAAGATGCTCCATCGGAAAAGAGAATGAATTATACAACGAAGATCTGTTATATAAGCTGTTTGGCGTTAATGCAGAGCTGCTGATCGATCATGCCTGGGGATATGAGCCCTGTACCATGGAAATGGTCAAGGCTTATAAGCCGGAAACGAACAGTGTTTGTTCCGGGCAGGTACTTCATTGCCCTTATGATTTTGAAAAAGCAAAATTAGTCGTCAAAGAGATGATGGACCAGATGGTTTTGGATTTGGTGGATAAGAAGCTTGTAACGGATCAGATCGTGTTGACAGTTGGTTATGATATTGAGAATCTGAACAATCCTGATCGGAGAAAGAAATACCATGGAGAGATTACTATCGACCGTTATGGAAGAAGAATTCCGAAACACGCACATGGAACTACCAATCTGAAACGGCAGACTTCCTCAACCAAAATGATAACGGATGCAGTAATAGAGTTATATGACAGGATCGTTGACAGAAATTTGCTTATCCGAAGAATCAATATTACAGCGAACAGGCTTGTGGATGAAGGTTCACTAAAGAAAGAAGAAGCATATGAGCAGCTGGATCTTTTTACGGATTATGAGGCGCAAAGGAAAAAGCAGGAAGAGGAAGAAGTGGCTCTGGATCGTGAAAAACGTATGCAGGAAGCAATGCTCAGTATTAAAAAGAAATTTGGAAAAAACGCTGTGCTGAAGGGGATGAATCTTCAGGAAGGTGCAACCGCCAGGGACAGAAATGAACAGATTGGCGGACATAAGGCGTAAAGGAGTTGGAAGAGGATGAAAAATAATTCTTATGATGATATCATCAATTTACCACATCCGGTCGCTAAGAATCATCCGCAAATGCCACTTCGGGATCGGGCAGCGCAGTTTGCTCCTTTTGCAGCCTTGACCGGACATGATGCTGCGATAAAAGAAACAGCAAGATTAACCGATGAAAGATTGGAACTGAGTGAGGAAGTGATTGCTCAGCTGAACGAAAAAATCAATATAATCAGAAATAATATCGGTATAGAACAGAATGTATTGATAACTTATTTTGTTCCCGATGCAAAAAAAACCGGCGGATCCTATGTTACGTATTCTGGTATTGTAAAAAAGATAGACGAATATGAGCATACCATAATTATGACAGATCAAACAGTCATTCCAATTGAACAGATAAGTGATATTAAATGTGAAGAGTGGTAAATGTAAAAACAGATACAAAGAATATAGAATGTTTCACTGGAAAAAGTTGAGACAGAAAGTGGAGGTAACCACGATGGCTTCTTTTGATCAGAAGCTCCGTACGTTATATCTGATGGAAATTCTGCTGGAACGTACCGATGATGAACATATGTTAAATGCATCGGAGTTATGCACGATTCTGGATCAGGAATATGGGATCAGTACGGACCGAAGAACAATTTATACAGAGATGGAAATCCTTGAAAAATTCGGACTGGATATTCAGCAGAAGAAAGGCAAGTGTCCGGGCTATTATATTGGTGCCAGGGATTTTGAACTGCCGGAGTTGAAGCTCCTGGTGGATGCAGTTCAGTCTTCTAAATTTATCACAGAAAAGAAATCCAAGGAATTGATACAGAAACTGGAGAAGCTCTGCTGTAAGACAGATGCCGAAATGCTTTCCAGATATGTCTTCATCGTAAACCGGCCGAAGACAGAGAATGAAACGGTGTATTATAACGTAGATTATATTCACACGGCTATTTACGAGAATAAACAGATCAAATTCCATTATGCGGAATGGACAGTTAAGAAGGAGCTGAAATTTAAAAAGAATGGCGCTTTCTATGTTGTCAGTCCGTGGGCATTGACATGGGATGATGAAAACTACTATTTGGTTGCTTATGATGCAGCAGCCGGAATCATCAAGCATTATCGCGTAGATAAAATGCGCGATGCTGAGATTCTGGAGGCTGATCGTAAAGGAGAAGAGTCCTTCAAAAATTTTGATCTGGCTGCATTTGCTAAGAAAACGTTTGGTATGTATGGCGGTGTTGATGCGGAAGTTACTCTGGAATGCAGAAATGAATTGGCCGGTGTTGTGATCGATCGCTTTGGTCATGATGTACGGATGTGTCCTCATGGAGAAGATCATTTCAGAGCCAGAGTGCCAGTGGCGGTAAGCTCACAGTTCTTTGGCTGGATTACCGGCATCGGATCCGGGATGCGGATTGTCGGACCGGAAGATGTACGGCAGCAGTATAAAGAGTACCTGCAAAATGCGATTCAGAACTATATGGACTGACAAATTCCGTGAAAAAAAGGAATAATCGGAAATTTCGTTTTTATGATACAATTCATTATAGGAATGATATAATCATCATAGCATATAAAATTGTAAAAAACGGGAGGACGTATATGAAAATTATAATTATTAATGGAAGCGCCAGAAAAGGAAATACATTAACAGCAATCAATGCATTTATAAAAGGTGCTTCTGAGAAGAATGAAATTGAAGTAATCGAGCCGGATAAACTGCAGATAGCTCCGTGCAAGGGTTGTGGTGCCTGTCAATGCCATAAGGGATGTGTAGATAATGATGATACAAATCCAACAATTGATAAGATTGCAGCAGCTGATATGATTCTCTTTACAACACCTGTATATTGGTGGGGGATGTCGGCGCAGCTGAAGCTTGTGATCGACAAATGCTATTGCCGTGGACTGCAGTTGAAAAACAAGAAAGTCGGTGTGATTGCTGTTGGAGGTTCACCGGTTGACAGCATACAGTATGAGCTGATCAACAAACAGTTCGACTGCATGGCTGATTATCTGTCATGGGATATGCTTTTTCAGAAATCATATTATGCCAGTGAAAAAACAGATCTTGCGAAAGATGAAAATTCATTGAAAGAACTGGAGGATATCGGAAAAAACTTATGATATGAAAAAGAGAAAACTTATAATTCTTGCCATCACGATAATCGCTGCGGCGTTATTGTTGGAAGGATTTATTCTAAAGTATGTTAATGACAGAAACGCGGACCGGACGTCAAAGGTACTTCTGGATCGTGTTATCACCGTACTCGATAAAAATGATGAGAGTGAAGAAGCACTTATCAAATCGCTGAAAGACGATTATATAGTAAGAGCTAAGGCGGTTTCTTATATTATCGATGCAAAACCAGAGGTAGAATATGATGTCGACGAGTTACAGAAGATTGCGGCGTTGATATCTGTGGATGAGATACATTTGTTTGACACAAAAGGTTATATTTACAGCGGTTCTGTGCCAAAATATTTTGGTTATAGCTTTGATTCCGGAGAGCAGATGGCATATTTTAAACCAATGCTTAAGGATAAGAAGCTTACCATGTGCCAGGACGTTACGCCGAATACCTCCGAGGCTAAAGAAATGATGTATGCAATCACCTGGAATGAAGCGGGAAACAAAATGATCCAGGTCGGCATTGAGCCGAAACGCCTTCTTAACGAGGCCAAGCAGAATGAGGTTTCTAATGTAGTTGCGAATATGCCGGTGTATAAAGATATGGAGATACTGGTTGCAGATTCGGATACAAAGATTGTAGCTGGAGCTACAGACAGCAGTAAAATAGGCCTGAAAATTGACAGTATTGATATGCGGCATTATCGGTGCGTGGAGAAGCAGGAGGGGGCATATATTGTTGCTGTAATGGTAGAGGATTCTTATTATCATCAGGGAAACCTTTTGGCTATTCTTATAGTTGGAATATACTTGATTCTGGCTTCGTGCTGTATGGTGTATATGTTGTCGAAAGTCATGAAAGAGAAATATGAAAAAGAAAAATTCCGGTATACATCGAATACGGACGAACTCACCAGATGTTATAACAGACGTGCATATGAGGAGGACATAAACAAGCTCAATCTTAGTAAGGAATGGGTATATGTTTCCATGGATCTTAACGGGCTCAAGAGAGCAAATGATTCTTTTGGACATGTAGCAGGAGATGAGCTTATACGGGCGGCTGCAGACTGTATGAAAAACAGCTTCAGTGAACATGGCAAGGTATACAGAGTGGGCGGTGACGAGTTCGTTGTCATCATTACAAAAGATATACCGCAGTTTGAAAACCTTCTGAGAGCATTTGAGCAGAGAGTGGCAAGCTGGCATGGAGAATTTGTCGAGTCGATGGCGGTTTCGTACGGATATGTCTTCAGTTCGGAGCGCAAGTGGAACAGCATATTGGATATTTCAAAAGCTTCGGATGAAAGAATGTATGAGAGTAAGAAGCAATATTACGCTAGATGCGGAATGGACAGAAGAAGACGCTAAAAATCAGAGAAATCGAGTGGAGAAATCCGCTCGATTTCTTTTTGATAGAGCTTGCCGACGGTTACATGATTGCTCTGTATGTATGCCCCTCTACATAAGGAAATTCTCGGAGGCTGTTTTACAGTGGGGGAAAAGAAAAAATATCAAAAAATTAATGCTTAATGGTGAGCTTGTAATAGAATGGAAAAAAGAGAAGAGCATAAAGAGAAGAGCATAAAGGATATAGTTGTGGAGAATATTTGTTATGATTAGAAAGTTGCTGAAGGTTAGGAATGAATATTGAAACGTATCTTGTTTTATGATAGAATTCCATTACTAAAAGAAGTGAAGCCGCACAAAAACGGGAAGAGTAACGATGGAGATTCAAAGAGATACTTACTGGAGAATGGCGTTGGCTCTGATCATATTATTGAAATTGCAATGTACATCGAGTACATATGACAGAGGGAAAACGAAACATAATCCATCATCTTAGGGCATTTCAAATGGGGAAGAATATATGGAAAAAGTATCAAAAGCTACATCATTCTCAACAATACTGATCGGGATATATATGGTGCTTCTCTCCTGCGTGGAAATCGGGGCGATATTATTTTGCAAGATAGCAGGAGATGCCACTATGACAGGGGTCAATATAACTGCAATGACCGGCGGAAGCGATGACTACATAAGTGGATATTTGATCGTTCCACGTATTTTGGGAACCGTATTCAGTGGAATGGCTGAAATAACGGTTTTAATATTGGCGGCAGTGTTATTTATAGTATTGCTTATTTTTCTTGCAGTACTGATTATATCCTGCATATTGATCAAAAAAAGAAAACTGAAAGCAGATGCATGGATGAAAATAATCGTATTCTCAATCTTTACCTGTGTGGCTGCATTTCTTATTCAGAGTTCAGTAATTGCGGTTCTGATGGCTGTTCCGGTTGTGCTGGGTGCATATGTACTTACAAAATAATTAAATGATGATTCAAGGGAACTTTGTGCTGAAAAGCATGGAGTTCCTTTTTATTTTGCAGGAAAAACTATACGGGATGATAGTTTGCCTAATAGGAAAAAGTGCATAAAAAGCAACACTGTAATTTGTATAAAAAGTAGAAACCGATTTCTATGCAGGCAGGTAATTAGATATTTCCTTATTCTGTGATACTATAGAAACATTATACACATTATAGGGAGAAGTCTATGAAAAAACGAATAATATCCATGTTTTTGGCTGGTATGATGGTTTTAAACAGTGCTGTTGTATACGCAGACGCTGATATAACAGGTGATTACACGACATATGCAGATACATTTGACAGTGAAGATGAAGTGGCTGTTCAGAGTGAAACTGCCGAAGAAAATGCATCTGCAGATGACAATGCAAACATAGGTGTGAATGAAACATCAGTAGCAGAGAATAATGCTGACGTTGCATTTACAGACGGGGATTCAGATGAAGTTGATATTACGGAGGAGAATCCAGAAGATGTATCTTTGCAGGATGAAAATGAGGAAATAGAGTTTGCAGAAGAAGCAGAGGATATTTTTTCAGAAAATGAAGTGGCAGTTCAGGACGTTGGAACAACCACGGCCAGTGGTACGCTTGCCACAGGTGTAAGCTGGTCACTTTCTGATAATGGAAATCTGCAGTTCAGCGGTTCAGGGGCAATTGAGAAAGATGATGGTCAGGACAACTATCCGTGGGATATGACACAGGTTGTCACAGTAACGATTCAGAGCGGTATTACCGGAATCGGAAGCGGAGCTTTTGCAGATGGGACAAAACTTACGAAAGTTTTCATCAGTGCGGACAGTTTGCGGACAGTCAGTGCAGATGCATTTAAAAACTGTTCAAATGCGGGGGTAAACCTTTATTATTCCGGAAATGCACCGACAGCAATTCCCGCATTTACCGGGACATCGAAAGTATATACCAGTGTTTATTATCAGGACAATGATCCGACATGGACGGATGAGTACAGGGCAGCATATGCCAACACACAATGGGTTGCGTGCTGTAAAGTAAATGGAGTGACTGCAAAGGTAGATCATATTTATGTACGGGACAGTGGTGAGATTATGATCCAGACAGATGGAAACAATTATCCTACACCGGAAAATATGGCATATTATGATGTGACCTGTTCTGAATGCGGAAATAAAGATCGGGAATATAACGATTGTATTCATTGTATCGATGCAGAAACTCTGCAGTCCGATCATCCGTACAATACAGAGACATCGACAGACTGGACAGTATCCATGGAAGGTGCAGAAGAAATCATCCTGACCTTTGATGAAAAAACAAAGTTTGAAACAAACTATGATGACTTCTTCTATATTTATAAAGAAGACGGAGAACTGTATCAAAAGTTTATCAATGATCAGCTTGCAGGAAAGACCGTGATCGTACCGGGAAGCTCCGTGACATTGAGACTGACGACAGACTACAGTACAGATGAATGGGGATTTGCAGTCACAAAAGCATATGGAACTACACATGAGTGGGATGCGGGTGTAATCACAAAACCGGCAGAGAGAGATCAGACGGGAACTCTGGTGCGAACCTGCCAGAAATGTGGTGAAGCGGTAGAAGAAGTAATACCGGCACCGTATATTGTATGCGGTGATGATGGCAATATTTTCTGGGGAATCACACCGGATCATGTACTGGAACTGTCTATAGGAACAGGCAGTGGTAAAGGAAGGGATTATTCCTATAAAGCAGCACTGGATGGGCATCAAATAACAACAGCACCGTGGGGAGAGCATGAAGGAATCATTGAAGGGTTACGTGTCAAAAAAGGAATCTCGACTATTATGCCCTATTCTTTTTATGGATTAACGAAACTGAAATGGGCAGAGATTGAGGACAGTGTTATAAGTATAAGTTATGATGCGTTTGAGTATTGTACGGCATTAAAACGTGTAAAGTTATCTGAAAATCTAACAAATATAGACGGTGGGGTATTTGGATATTGTAGTGCATTAGAGGAAATCAGTTTACCCGAAAGTATAACCACAATAGGCTGGGCGGCATTCGAGTCTTGTACATCCTTGAAAAGCATTAATATTCCGAAAAATTTGAATAAATGTGCAGAAACTACTTTTGGGGGGTGTACAAACCTACGGGCATTATATATTGAGGATCTGTCACAGTGGCTGAATATGGAAGAATGGCCGTCGTTCAGCTTAGCTACGTTTGGTGATATAAAGGGCATTGATTACTATATTGGCGGCGAAGCTCTGGAAAATCTGGTAATTCCGGAGAATATTACCCGTATCAGGAAATATGCGTTTGTTCATGGGCACAATATTAAAACAGTGACTTTCCATGAGAATGTAGAGTATATTGATCAGGAGGCTTTTTCGAATTGTGTAAATCTTGAATTGACAAATGACAAGCTGCCCAATTATTTAAAAAGTATAGGAAGAGAAGCATTTCAAAATTGTAGAAAAATTTCCAAGGTAGGAATTCCATCCAGCGTTGAAAATATTGGAGATTTTGCGTTTGCGCACTGTAGTGGTTTGAAACAGTGTATATTTGCAGAAGACATACAGATAGATAAAATTTCGAGCTCTATGTTTTATGGATGCGAAAATTTAGAGAAGATTGAGATTCCAACAAGTGTGACAAGTATAGAAGCAGGAGCATTTCAAAATTGTAAGAGCTTAGAGAAAATCTGTATTCCGAAAAATGTAAAGTCTATTGGAGGTATGATATTTGAAGGGTGCACTAATATAAAAGAAGTTGAATTTGAAGAAGGAAGTAAGTTAACAACTATTAAGGCGGATGCTTTTGTTGGATGTGGAATTAAAAATATTCAAATTCCTGCCGGAGTGATAAGTATAGGCGATCGGGCACTGGCAAACTTAAATCTTGTTGATATAACATTTCTGGGAGACTTTGGAGATTTTAGTTCTATGTTTGATATGGGTGAGTACCATACCAGAACTATTACTTATTATGCATGTAACAACACTTGGACTTCATCTGAAGCGCAGGGATGTTTCAATAGACTGTCAAACACTACTCAAAACCCAATTCACATGTCCAAGGACTACACTGTAATCACCAAAGCGACCTGCACCATAGACGGAGAGAAATCCTTTACCTGTGATAACTGTGGAAAGACTTTTACAGATGTGATTCCGGCAACCGGACATAAGCTGACATCGAAAGAACACAAAGATGCAACCTGTATTGAAAAAGGATATGATATTCAGGTCTGCAGTGTCTGCAAGGAAGAATTTAAAACAGAACTGGATATAGATCCGAATGCCCATCAGTATGGTGAAGGTAAAGTAATCGAACCAAATTGTTCAAGAGAAGGTTATACACTTTATACATGTGCACTCTGTGGAAATACAAAACGTGAAGGTTATAAACCAAGTACAGATCACGCTTATGAGGATATCGTTGTACCGGCAACCTGTCAGATGCAGGGCTATACACGACATCAGTGTAAAAACTGCGGCTATTCCTACAGAGATAATTTTGTAGGAGCGCTGGGCCATAAGTATACGAAAGAAGTGATTAAACCTACCTGTATTGACGAAGGATATACCAGAAATACCTGTAGTACCTGCGGTCTTACTTATAATTCAAACTACCGTGAGGCGACCGGTCATGATTATGAATCTGTTGTAACACCTCCGACCTGTACCGAAAGAGGATATACAACTTATACATGTAAAAATGAAAACTGTGACAATGTAATTGTTTCAGATTACCGCAGTGCGCTGGGACACAGTTATGAAGCTGTAACTACAGATTCTACCTGCACAGAGAAGGGATTTACTACATACACCTGTGTAACCTGTGGAAACAGTTATACGGGGGATGAGACAGATCTGGCACCGCACAAATGGGATAAAGGAACGATCACTAAACAACCGACCTATCTGGAGAAGGGACTCAAGGCGTTCAAATGCCTGAACTGTGAAGAAACATATACCGAAGATATTCCGGCATTAGTTCAGACGGATCTCAGTGATTGTACGATCACACTTTCCTATCGCAAAACCGTTTATAACGGTAAGGAAAAGACTCCGGAAGTAGTCGTAAAAAATCACAACGGAACAGTAGGTAAAACGGAATATAGCGTTACATATGCAAAAAATATAAATGCTGGAAATGCAGAAGTTATTGTGAATGCAAAACCGGGAAATGTCAGTATCACAGGAGAAACGACAATACCGTTTACTATTGCAAAAGCAAAACAGAATATCACAGCTGAGACAGAATCAGAATCTGTTCATGTAAATACAGAAGAACCGATTACTGTAAATGGATTGGGCGAAGTAAGTATTGTATCGGAAAACGAGGAGATTGCAGTAGTTACTGAAGAAAAGATGATTCGCGGAAAGAAAAAGGGAACTGCTTATTTGAAAATATCAGCAGCAGGTGACGATAACCACGAGGCAGCAGAGACAAAGATTCAGATCTCGGTAAATGAAGATCATGTATTAAAAATCACAGATACTGTATTGTCTACATGTTGTAAACAGGGAAGTGTAACTTCTGTCTGCGAACTTTGTGGAAAGACATTTGTTGAGAAAAAAGCCCTGGATCTGGTAAACGGTCATGCTTATGAAGTAACGTCAACAGTCCCGCCACAGTGCGAAAAAGCAGGATACACAACTTATACCTGCTCCAGGTGTGGAGATGAGTATACAGATCATTATCGTGAAGCAACAGGTCATGATTACGATATCCAGATAACAGAGCCAACCTGTACGGAAAGAGGACACAAGAACTACACCTGTAAGAAATGCGGTAAAACAAAAACTGAAGATTTTAAAGAGGCAACCGGGCACGATTACGTGTCTGTTGTAACGGCTCCGACCTGCACAGAAAAGGGATATACAACATACAGTTGTACGAAATGTGATTATGTGGTGACAGATGATTACAGGGAACCGTTGCAGCATAATTATAAGAAAACAGTGACGCCGTCCAGCTGCACGAAGAAGGGATTTACAACGTATACCTGTGCACGCTGTAATAACAGTTTCAGCGGGGATGAAACGGATCTGACACCACACAAATGGGATGAAGGTACAGTTACAGAACCGACTTATTTAAAATCAGGAAAAAAGGAATTTAAATGTCTGGATTGTAATGAAACATATACCGAAGAAATTCCGGCTTTGGGACAGACAGAACTTAAAGATTGCTCGATTACACTCGCTTATCAGCAGACGGTATACAATGGTAAGGAAAAGACACCGGAAGTCATTGTGAAGAATGATAATGGAGTTGTAAGCAAAGATAATTATACAGTTTCTTATGTGAATAACACAAACGCAGGAGCAGCAACAGTAACAATAACTGCTAAAGAAGGTGATGTCTGTATCACAGGAGAAGCGGAAAAGACGTTTACTATTTCAAAGAAAAAACAGTCCGTTTCTGCTGTATGCACAGTTGAAAGAATTCATGTCAATATAGAAGCAGAGGTATTGGTGGAGAATGGAATTGGTCAGGTTCTCCTTACAACAGAGGATGAAGAGCTTGTTGAAATCCAAGATTCTCATATCACCGGTAAAAAAGCCGGCCTTGCACTGATTAATGTGTCGGTTTCCGGTGATGATAATCATGAACCAGCCAGCAGCACAGTGGCAGTCTGGGTGGAAGATAATCATATTATCAGCCATGTTGTGGAAAGCAGAGAGACATTGGAAAATGGTGACATTCAATATGATGATGTACAGAAATGTACTCTTTGTAAACTGGAAATAAAGAGAGAACACAAGATACTTAAGAACATAAATTCAGAAGAATGTGAAATTCGTTTTTCTTCATCTGTATATGTCTTTGATGGAAACGAGGTGAAGCCTGAAGTTTCGGTATCCATGGCGGGCAAAACACTGACAGAGGGAAATGATTATCGTCTGGAATATCAGGATAATGACCGTGTCGGAGAGGCAAGCGTTTCGGTTATCGGTATTGGTCAATATACAAATGCCAAAAAGGCGTCATTCCGAATCATCGAAAAACCGAAGCAGCCGGTGCTTCGGGCTGTTGAATATAACAATTTCTCAACTGTTCTAACCTGGAATGAAGTGGAAAATGCTGAGGGATATTATGTATACAGAAAGGTTTCAAACGGAAGCTGGAGTAAGGTTGGAACGACAGAAAGTTTATCTTTTGAGGATAAAACAGCAAAACCAGGAATGACATACACCTATACGGTCAGTGCATACATTGATCTGGCAGAGGGAAGTTATGATGAGAAGGGACTTACTGTCAGTTATTTGAATACACCGGCGATTTCTACGATATCTAATGCAGCCAGTGGTATAAACATTACATGGAAACGCGTGGATGGTGCAGCAAAATATCGTGTATTCAGGAAAAAAGGAACAGAGAGCTGGACACGTATTGCGGATACAGGGTCAACAAACTATACGGATCGCAGTGCAGCAAGTGGAACAACCTATGCATATACAGTGAGATGTATCAAAGCAGATGGAAAGTTTGCCAGTGATTATGACAAAAATGGAAAATCACTGATAAGACTTTCAACGGGAAATGTTAAGTCAATTGCAAATGCTGCAAAAGGCATGCGACTGACCTGGACCAAAATCAATGGAGCACAGGGATATATTATCTACAGAGCATACGGAAGTGGGGCATATAAGGCAATCAAGACGATTACCAGTGGAACGACGCTTAATTATACCGATACTTCAGCTACTGTAAATGGTGGAAAATACAGTTATGCAGTTTGTGGATACAGAGGAAGCGTAAAGGGCGCATACACTGGAAAATCATATTACTGCCTTACTCAAAACCGTATTTCATCGGTAACAAACAGCGCAGCAGGAAGGGCAACTGTGGCATGGAGCCAGAATGCAAAAGCAACTGGATATCAGGTGAACTACAAAACCGGCAATACACAAAAAACAGTAACGATCAAATCTTACAAAACATTGAGAACTGTACTGAGTTCTCTGAAAAGGAGGGCAACTTATTCAGTAAAAGTACGTTCCTACAAAACAATTTCCAAAGTAAATTATTACTCTGAATGGAGCGCAGCAAAAAATATCAGAATAAACAAATAAATATATCTGCTATGAAATAGAAGCAGACATAATAAAAAGGATGGAATGATATAATATGGTGTCATTCCATCCTTTTTATAGTTTATAAATATAATGAATATGTATCAGATTGCATCCAGTGCCTGAGCGATATCTGCAATTAAATCATTTTTGTCTTCAAGACCACAGGAGATACGGATCAGTCCGGCCGGGATTCCGGCAGCAGCGAGCTGTTCGTCATTCATCTGTCTGTGGGTGGAAGTTGCCGGGTTCAGGCAGCATGTTCTTGCGTCTGCTACATGTGTCTCGATGGCAGCAAGTTTCAGATTTTTCATGAATTTTTCTGCAGCAGCACGTCCGCCCTTTAATTCAAAGGACACGACACCGCAGCCGCCGTTTGGCATATATTTCTTAGCAATTTCATAGTACTTGTTGGATGAAAGTGTCGGGTAGTTAACGAATTCCACTTTGTCATGTTTTTCAAGGAATTCAGCAATGGCCTGTCCGTTTTCTACGTGGCGTGGCATACGCACATGAAGAGATTCCAGACCGAGGTTAAGGATAAAAGCACTCTGTGGAGACTGCGCACATCCGAGATCTCTCATAAGCTGAGAAGTACATTTGGTGATAAAAGCACCCTCTTTGCCGAATTTTTCTGCATAGGTAATTCCGTGATAGGAATCATCCGGTGTGCAGAGTCCCGGGAATTTATCTGCATGAGCCATCCAGTCAAACTTTCCGGCATCAATGATCGCACCACCGAGTGCAGCACCGTGACCGTCCATATATTTGGTTGTGGAATGAGTAACAATGTCAGCACCCCATTCGATTGGACGTAAATTAACCGGTGTTGGGAAGGTGTTGTCCACAATAAGCGGCACGCCATGTGCGTGTGCAGCTTTTGCAAATTTTTCGATATCAAGGACAGTCAGTGCCGGGTTGGCGATAGATTCACCAAAAACGGCTTTTGTGTTGTCTTTGAAAGCAGCATTTAATTCCTCTTCGGTGCAGTCCGGATCAACAAAAGTGACATCGACGCCCATTTTTTTCATGGTGACATCAAGAAGGTTATATGTACCACCGTAAATAGAAGAGGAAGAAACGATGTGGCTGCCTGCTTCGCAGATATTGAAAATGGCGAAGAAGTTTGCTGCCTGTCCGGAAGAAGTCAGCATTCCGGCAGTACCGCCTTCCAGGGCGGTGATTTTGGCAGCGACATAGTCATTTGTCGGATTCTGAAGTCTGGAATAAAAATAGCCGGATGCCTCAAGATCAAACAGTTTGCCCATATCTTCACTTGTATCATATTTGTAAGTGGTTGACTGATAGATCGGAATCTGTCTTGGTTCCCCATTACCCGGAGTATAACCGGCCTGTACGCATTTTGTATTAATTGAATAGTCCATAATTTACCCGCCTTTATATAATATTAGTTTACTTCCATGTTATACCCTTTTATATTGCATGTAAAGAAAAAATACATACTTAATCGGTATGACTACTGAAAAAACTATATAAGAGTGAACTGCGACTGAGAGAATACGGGTGTGTGTTTAATTGTTGGTGGCATATGATACGTAAAAATGGTAATATTGTACAAGAAATTATAATTCAGGATAAATAAAATGGAGATACAGGTCATGACAGAGAAAAACGACACAAGTAGATTAACTGAAAAATATATTTTTAGAAATATTCGCCAGGAGGAAATTGCACAGACTTCAGAGATTGAGAAAATCTGTTTTCCTCCGAATGAAGCATGTTCTTATGAGCATATGGAAGAACGTGTAAAAAAAGCACCGGAGCTTTTTCTTGTAGCAGAAGATCGTGCTACAGGAAAGATTGCAGGATTTCTGAACGGACTGGCCACAGACAGAGAACATCTGACGGATGACTTTTTTACAGATGCAGAAATGCATGATCCGAAGGGTAAGAATATTATGCTTCTGGGACTGGATGTACTTCCGAAATATCAACATCAGGGGCTGGCGAGAGAACTGGTGCGCTGCTATAAAGAACGCGAAAAAGTAAATGGCAGAGAGAAACTGATCCTGACGTGCCTGCCGGATAAAGTAGAAATGTATCAGAAATTTGGCTTCAAAGATCATGGTATTGGCGATTCTGTCTGGGGCGGTGAGGCATGGCATGAGATGAGTGTGGAACTGCGGGGTTGAATTTACCCCCATTTGATATTATAATCAAAGAGATTGAGAATGAATCCTGACACAACGGGAATATTTAATTTTAAGGAGGAATCTGATTATGATTACCTGGAACAATCTGGATACTCTTGAATCATACAAAGAGCTTTCCAATGTAAAAAAAGTAAACCTTGCAGAAGTGATGACCGGCGAGAACGGAGCAGAACGTGTGAAGAATTACAGTGTATCGATGGCTGCAGGTCTTGCATATAACTACGCTGCAAAACAGGTAGATGATGATGTACTGGAAGCTCTTAAGAAACTGGCAAAAGAAGCTCAGCTTACCGAGAAATATGCAGCACTCTATAATGGCGAAGTAATCAATACAGGTGAAAAACGTCTTGTTCTTCATCAGTTGACACGTGGACAGCTTGGGGATAACGTTGTAGCTGATGGTGTTGACAAACGTGCTTTTTATGTGGAACAGCAGCAGAAGATTGCTGATTTTGCAAACAAAGTACATGCAGGTGAGATCACAAACGCAGCAGGAGAGAAATTCACAACTGTTGTTCAGATCGGTATCGGCGGAAGTGACCTTGGTCCTCGTGCAATGTATCTTGCACTTGAAAACTGGGCAAAGAAAAACGACAAATTCAAAATGGAAGCCAAATTCATCAGCAACGTAGATCCGGACGACGCAGCAGCAGTTCTGAATTCCATCGATGTTGCACATTCCATTTTCGTACTGGTATCAAAATCAGGTACAACTCTTGAAACACTGACAAACGAATCTTTTGTAAAAGACGCCCTCAAGAAAGCCGGTCTGGATGCATCCAAGCATATGATCGCTGTTACAAGTGAGACATCTCCTCTTGCAAAGAGCGATGATTATCTTGCTGCATTCTTTATGGATGATTATATCGGTGGACGTTATTCTTCTACATCTGCTGTTGGTGGTGCTGTATTATCTCTGGCATTCGGACCGGAAGTATTTGCACAGTTCCTGGAAGGTGCAGCAGAAGAAGACAGACTTGCAAAGAATGAGGATGTAATGCAGAACCCGGCTATGCTGGATGCACTGATCGGTGTATACGAGAGAAATATCCTCGGATATCCGAGCACAGCAGTACTTCCGTATTCACAGGCTCTGAGCCGTTTCCCGGCACATTTACAGCAGCTTGATATGGAATCCAACGGAAAATCCGTTAACCGTTTTGGTGAGCCTGTAGATTATGTGACAGGACCGGTAATCTTCGGTGAACCGGGAACAAACGGTCAGCATTCCTTCTATCAGCTCCTTCATCAGGGAACAGATATCGTACCGCTTCAGTTCATCGGATTTAAGAACAATCAGATGAATACAGATGTTGTGATCCAGGGAAGCACAAGCCAGCAGAAACTCTGCGCAAACGTTGCAGCTCAGATCGTGGCTTTTGCATGCGGTAAAGCAGATGATAACAATAACAAGAACTTCGAAGGCGGACGTCCGTCCAGCATTATCATCGGCGAGCAGGTAAATCCGGCAAGCCTTGGTGCACTTCTTGCTCACTTCGAAAACAAGGTTATGTTCCAGGGATTCCTGTGGAACTTAAACAGCTTCGATCAGGAAGGTGTACAGCTTGGTAAAGTCCTTGCAAAACGTGTTCTTGCACACGAAACAGACGGCGCACTGAAAGTATTCAGCGACCTTCTGAACATCTGATTTTGAATTAGATCAATTATGAAATAATACAGGCCTTTCACTTGCAGATGAGACTCTGCAGGTGAGGGGCCTTGTTTAGTTTATTAAATTCTATTTTCGTTCCACGATATGATAATAAGATTTTGCAGTCATGATGTAGATCAGACCGTATACCAGAGCAAAGATCAGTACTGTTCCGGCAGTACAGCCGATGAACAGTTTTGTGTTTGTCATGCCGAAGAGCAGGAGCATCCGGCGGATCAGTGGAAATGCCATCGAAATATGAAGCATTGCCATGAGAAGAGGAAGGAAAAATACCATCAGGATCTGGCGGCGGATTGAACTTCTGACTTCCCGGTGACTCAATCCTACTTTCTGCATGATTTCAAATCGGTTCTGGTCTTCGTATCCTTCTGAAATCTGTTTGTAGTAGATGATCATGGCAGTTCCCATGAGGAAAAGAGAACCGAGGAATATTCCAATGAATAGAAGAGAACCGTTGTCTGCATAGTAGGAATCGTATTCCTGCGCACGTATTCCGGAAGTGATCCAGGAGTTATCAGACAGTTGTCCATTATCTTTCAGAGTCTTTATTGCATCCAGCACCGGTGTACCATAGGCGATTTTGGTTGAATCAGAACCGGTGATGTCCAGACCGAGATGAACAGTCAGATCCTGTCCGGCAGGAGATGCGGAGGTATCTTTATACATTTCTGTACGCATCTCGTCAAATTTTTCAAAATCAGAATCAGTAACGACAAATACAGCATTACCATAGACAATATCCTGTCCACAGGTCAGAGGAGAATCCGTCAGCCATTTTTTTACAGAAAAGACGGAATCATTGACAGTGAGAGAATCTGATTTTTCAGAAATGTTGGAAGCCCACGCAAGAATCTTACCATCCTGTAATGCAGGATCTGTTCCGGTCAGTTTTTCATATTCTGACTGACGTACAAGGGAGAGCGTCAGTACGGAAGCAGAATCGCGTAATGTATTTTGTTCTGCAATCTGAATCTGCCCGTGATCGAAATGACTGATGATCGTGAGATAGATTTCTTCTGCTTTTTTATCTACAGGAACAGCATTATCGGAAATTGCTTTTTCAAAAGCATCTATGGCAGTCTGACATTCTTCTTCGCTGACACCGGTAATGGAAAGATCCGTATCGTATGGATAACGGTTTACCATAATATCATTCATGCCAAAGTAAATGGAGACCGTCATGGAGATCATCAACAGAACGCCGGTACTTAAAATACAGATGCTTGCCAGACCGACCGCATTCTGTTTCATACGGTAAAGCATGCCGGAGATGCTGATAAAATTGCTGGTTTTGTAGTAAAATTTTTTTCTGCGGCGAAGAAATTTCAGAATCACAATACTGCCTGCAGTAAAGAGCAGATAAGTTCCTGCCATAACAAGAATTACCGCAAGAAGAAAAATGGAAATTGCACTGATTGGAGACTCTGTTGTGATGGCAAGGTAATAACCGATGCCAAGGCAGACAAAGCCGATCAGAGCCATAATCCATTTTGCTTTAGGTTCTTTTTCACCGGTATTGTTGCCGTGAAGTAGTTCGACGGGACGGTTCAGGCGGATTTTGGCAAGATTTAAGAACAGAATTAGTAAAAAAATTCCGCCGAACATCACCATACAGATAACAATTCCCTTTAATGAGACATAAAATCCAAGTACAGCGGGAATATGAAGCAGTCGAAGCAGAAGAAGGAGCGCAAGTTTGCTGCCAAGAATTCCGGCTGCGATTCCGGCTGTGAGGGAGATCACGGTTGTGATAATTGTTTCCAGCAGCATAACAATGCCGATATGTGTTTTTTCCAGACCGAGAACATTGTAAAGTCCGATTTCTTTCTGTCTTCGTTTCATCAGGAAACTGTTGCTGTAGATCAAAAAGATCACACAGAAGATAATAACAATGATTTCTCCGGTGGAAAGTATCATGCGGACTTCGGCAGCATGGCGGGCGGCCTGATCAAGTGTCGGGCAGTCACGAAGGAATTCCACCATATAGATCATGGCGATGCAGAAGATGCAGGTGATCATGTAAGGAATGTAGGTACTTTTATTGTTGCGGATATTCTGGATGGCCAGTTTTGAAAAAATTCCTTTACGCATGATATTCACCGCCCGTCGTCAGTATAGTAAGTGTGTCGGCAATCATCTGATACATTTCCTGACGGGATTTACTGCCTTTGTAGATCTGATGAAAAACTTCTCCGTCTTTAATAAAAAGTACTCTGGATGCGTGACTTGCTGCCTGTGCACTGTGTGTGACCATCAGAATGGTCTGTCCCTCCTCGTTGATCTCGCCAAACATGGAAAGAAGTGCAGATGCAGCACGGGAGTCGAGTGCGCCGGTCGGTTCATCAGCAAGAACCAGTTTCGGGTTTGTGATCAGTGCTCTTGCAACAGCTGCACGTTGTTTTTGGCCGCCGGAAACTTCATATGGAAATTTGTCCAGAAGCTCTGTAATTCCAAGTGTTTTTGCAATCGGTCGGATCTTCTGCTCCATTTCGCGGTAATCTTCTCCGGCAAGTACGAGTGGGAGATAAATGTTGTCGCGTAAGGAAAAAGTGTCCAGAAGATTAAAATCCTGAAAAACAAAACCGAGATTTTTTCTTCGGAAAGCGGAGATTTCTTTTTCTGTAAGGTGGACGATGTTTTTTCCTTCGAGAAGAACTTCTCCTGATGTCGGACGGTCGAGAGATGCAAGGATGTTGAGCAGTGTGGTTTTTCCGGAACCGGATTCGCCCATGATCGCGACGAACTCACCTTCTTCTACAGAAAAAGTGACATTGGAAAGTGCCTGCACTTTGTTTCCGCCAAAGCGGGTGCTGTATATTTTTTTGATATTTGTTACTTCAAGTAAAGCCATAACCGGGGCTCCTTTCTTTTGATTGATGAGACCAGTATAGAAATTTTTCCCGGCTTCTGCCATCGAAGCAGGTTACAATATACGAAAAAACCTTACATTTCTGTAAGGTGATTTCAAAAAAGTTATTTGATGAAGTGTAACTATTCAGAAGGTAGTATCCCGCGAGGTGTTTTGGCATGTTTTTGCCAAAATCCCGAGACATATAAGGCAAAATGCCATCACCGAAGGTGATTTGGAATGCATTTTGACTCGTAACTGTGAGGGTACTGAACAGTTACGATGAATTTTATCCCATAGTCAGCATCAGATCAGTACATTGTCAGGTTATTCTGAGAAAATTCCAGAAAAACTTTCGTGCCTTTTCCTTCTTCGGAAACTGCATAAATGCGATGGCCAAGGCGATTCATGATCTTGTTGCAGAGGTACAGACCGATTCCGGTCGCACGATTGCTTTCCCGTCCGTTGACTCCGGTGTAGCCTTTTTCGAATATGCGAGGCAGGTCTTCAGCACGAATGCCGATGCCGGTGTCTTCGATTACGAGTGTAACGGGAGTTGCCGGAGTTATGTTTGAAACATCGTCCCCGGCAGGAGCATCTTTCAAATAAATATGGATACCGCCGGTACGGGTATATTTGAGTGCGTTTGACAAAATCTGCCCGATCACAAATTCGAGCCATTTTTCATCGGTCAGGACATTTTCAGAGATTCCTTCATAAGTGAGGGAAAGCTTCCGGGAAACAAAAATTCCGGCGTATTTATGGATCTGATCGCGGATGACCGAGTCGAGAGAACAGCAGGAAAGTGTCAGATCAGAAGACATGTCTTCTGTACGAAGATAACCGAGAACCATTTCGACATACTGCTCAATCTTGAAAAGTTCGGCGAGAGCTTCTTTATTTGTGGAGGGATTTTCCTGAAGGAGCAGACGCAGGGCAAAGATAGGAGTTTTGATCTGATGTGCCCACATGGTATAGTAATCGGTCATTTCTTCCAGAGATTTCTGGCCGGCGGTTTCTACATTCATACGCATCTGATTCAGACGATGCATGATATCCTGCTGAAGAGATTCAATCTGATCAGATGGTGTATCCATACGGGACAGATTGATATCCGGTGCTGTGGCTACAAGTGTAAGCTGCTGCAGCTTTTTCCTGTAGTTACTGAAGCCAGTCATACATGCGGTAAGTCCTGCCAGAAGCCAGAGGAGTGCAACGTACAGGACCGGTTCAGGCGACAGCTGATACAGGAAAAAAATGATCCCTGTAAATATTGTCGAAAAAATCATCAGCAGGATATGGAATTTTATTTTGTTCAGGTAGTCGAGAAAGAGTTTCATAAAGTGATTGCTCCATATAAGAAATTACCTTACAGTGCTTCTTGTATTATACCATGTAGCCAAGCCCCTTTTTGGTGATGATAAAATCTTTCAGGCCTTCACCTTCCAGTTTCCTGCGCAGGCGGGTAATATTTACGGTCAATGTGTTGTCGTCAACGAAGCTGTCACTTTCCCAGAGTCTTGTCATGAGCGCATCTCTGGAAACTGTTTTGCCGGCGTGCTCGAGAAGAATCTCCAGAATGCGGAGCTCATTTTTGGTAAGGGCGATATCGTGGCCGTTCCAGGTCAGGGTACAGCGGGGCGGATTGAGGAGAGCACCTTTGTATTCCAGTACATTTCCGGGAGTCCCGAAGGAATAGGTGCGGCGGAGAATGGCCTGTATTTTGGCAGTCAGGACATCCATGTCAAATGGTTTTGCAATAAAATCATCGGCGCCGCGGCTCATTGCCATGACCATATTCATGTTATCGGCAGCGGAGGAAATAAAGATGATCGGTACCTGAGAGATTCGGCGGATTTCCTCACACCAGTGAAAACCATTGTAAAATGGCAGCTTCAGATCCAGCAGGACGAGCTGCGGATCGAGACGGGCAAATTCCTGTATAATATTGGAAAAATCTTGTGCGCAGGAGACATCATATCCCCAGGAACAGAGATTCTTTTTCAGAAGGTTTGCGATGATCTCATCGTCTTCGATGATAAAAATACGGTACATGGGTGCTCCTTTCTGTAACAGTTTTATGCTTATCATAACATGTCCTTGAAAGATTGCAACAAAATTCAGTTTGTGGCATTATAAGGATAAAGGAATTATTTGACGTCTGAGATAAGAATTACATGATGAAGACAGAAGGGAGATTTTGATATGGATCTGGTGAAGGAGGCAATCTTTCTGGGATTTTCGGGAGCTGCCGTCATGGATACCACGCAGCTTGTTTTTGTACCGGAATACCGGATGTTCTGTGAAGAAAATTTATGCGGTTGTTACAATGTAAATCCGGCCTGTCCGCCGGAGAGCGGGACCGTGGAAGAGATGAAACAGCGTGCATTGCAGTATGAAAAAACTCTGGTGCTGCAGACCATGCAGGAAGATACACATGATCCGGTACAGTACAAGAAAGACAAGCTTCTGCAGAACAAAATGACTGAAGAACTTGCAGAAAAAATGAAAGCAGATGGCAAAACGGATGTCCTGATCATGAGCGCCGGACCGTACAAACACAACTCCTGTATGTCGGCATACTGCGTAGATGCACAGAAAATGGCAGATGCAGCAGGGATGCTGTGCTGGACCGATGACGGAATGGTGAGGTATTTTTCACAGATTTTGTTTCATGAATGAATGTGATATTACATCATTGATTTTTGGCGGGAATGGACTTAAAATAAAAACGACAAAGTTGTACGACAAAATTTAAATACAGGAGGCTTTTTATTATGGAAAGACATGCATTTGCAATGAAAGTAAAAGCCGGCAGAATGAACGACTACCGCAAAAAACTGGGTGAGATCTGGCCGGAGCTGACCACTTTTCTTGACCGCAATAAAGTAAAGAATTTCAGTATCTGGAATGCAGAAGATTTAATCTTCGGCTACTATGAAAATGAAGATGGTGCAGCGTTAAGTGAGGAAGAAAATGCAGCAAAAGATGCTGTCACTGCAAAGATTGAAGATACTTTTGACTGGATTTCCACACCGGGCAAAGATATGCGTCTGATGTACCACAACTTTGGTATTGTAAGAGAAAATAAAGAACTGATCCGTCACAGAATGTTTATGACAAAGCTTAAAACAGGATGCGAGGAAGAATACAAGAGACGCCATGACGGACTGATCGCACAGAGAGGCGACACCGTAGATCCGGGTCCGGACAGCAACTTCAGTATCTGGAGTGCCGGTGGATATATCTTCGGATATGATGAGATCGATACAACCATGGAAGTAGAAGAAACTGTTGAAGCAAGAGAGCAGACAGTTGAATGGGAAATGCGCCAGCTTGGTATCATGGACTGGATCACAAACGATGTAGACTGGATGACAGGTGATGTTCACGCAGATGTAAAACGTCTTGCATGGCATAATTAACAATTTCATCACAATTTTCCCACAAAGTAAACACAAATCCTCTTTATACTCTTAGACATAAAAGGAAAAAAGAAACAGAGATAGCGATTCACTGGAAGATTTTATAAAGTGAAACGTAATGATCCTAAGGAGGGGATTTTGATGAGCGATAAAAATAACAACGCAATGATGAACAACAATATGAATAATGATAACGATCCAAAAGAAAGAATGAGAAAAAAAGTGAAAAAGGCAGCAGGCATTGCTCTTTGTGCAGTACTTGCCGGTGGTCTTGCAGCAGGCTCCTTTGAAGGAATCAATACAATTACCGGATGGAACAGCAGTACAGTAGAAGCTGCATCCAATAAAGACAATACCACACTTCTTCAGACAAAATCAAAGAAGAAGAGTGCTGATAAGAAATCAGATGATAAAGAAAGCAAAGATGATTCCGAATCAAAGACAAAAGGAAGCCTTGATGTTTCTGATATCGTTGCAGAAGGAATGAAATCCGTTGTAGCAATCACAACAAAATCTGTTCAGGATGTACAGAGTTACCTTGGCGCTTACGGATTTGGCGGCAGCCAGGGATTCACTACTCAGCAGGAAGTTGAGGGAAGTGGATCCGGTATCATCGTAGGAAAGAACGATGACAACCTTCTGATCGCAACCAATTATCATGTTGTAAGTGGAGCAGATACCGTATCTGTTACATGTATTGATGGTGAGACTTATGAAGCAACCGTAAATGGTTATGATGAGGACAAAGACCTTGCAGTTGTTTCTGTAGCTCTTTCAGATATTTCTGATGATACGATGGATCAGATTGCAGTAGCTACGATCGGAAGCTCTGATGATCTGAAAGTTGGTGAGCAGGTCGTTGCAATCGGTAACGCACTTGGTTACGGACAGTCTGTAACAACCGGTATTGTCAGTGCAAAGAACCGTAAACTCAATGAAGAGGGCGTAGAAGAGGATGAAGATTCTGATGCAACAAACCTGATTCAGACAGATGCGGCAATTAACCCTGGTAACAGTGGTGGTGCACTTCTGAACATGGATGGTGAAGTTGTCGGTATTAACTCAGCAAAACTTGCTTCTACAGAAGTTGAAGGTATGGGTTATGCAATTGCAATCTCCGATGTTACAGATACTCTTGAAGACCTGATGAATGAGACTCCACGAGACAAAGTTGACAATCACGGTGTACTTGGAATCACAGGTATGACAGTAAGTGATGAGGCTTCTCAGTATTACGGAATACCGGAAGGTGTGCTTGTTTCTGAAGTAACAGAAGGTGGCGCAGCTGAGGATGCAGGTATCAAAGAAAAATCCATCATAACAAAATTCGATGGCAAGAGAATCCGCAGTACTGATGAACTGGTAAGCCGCCTTGAGTATTATGAGCCAGGTGAAGAAGTTGAAGTAACTCTTGAAGTTGCGGATGGCGGGGAATATAAAGAAAAAACTGTAACCGTAACACTTGGCGAAAATAAAGATACAGATTCCGACAAAGATTCAAAGGATGATTCAAAAGATGAATCTGATTCACAGGACAGCCAGGATCAGGGCGATGATGAAGACCAGAGTACAGACAGTCTTCTTGAGGATTTTGAGAATCAGGAACCAGACGGAGCTACATATGAACAGTTCTTTGGATTTCTCAATTAATCAGTTGATTGCGGGATTTCAGATCTCCGTAAAATAAATTTTATAAGCAGAAAAGACCGGTACCGGGAAATGGTATCGGTCTTTTTCTGTCCGCAGGTGTGTGCTGTTTTGTTGAAAGAAACGAATCTGTCTGTTATACTAGACAACAGAGAAAAAATGAGTTGAATTGTATTGCAAATAAAAAGAAGGAACTACTGTATGAACTATATTGTTTTTGATCTTGAGTGGAATCAGAGTCCCGGCGGCAAAAAATATTCCAACAGTCGTCTGCCTTTTGAGATCATTGAGATCGGTGCGGTCAAGATGAATGAGCAGAGAGAAGTGGTGGATGTTTTTCAGAGACTTGTGAAACCTCAGGTATATAACTGGATTCATGACAGCATACACGAAGTAATCCATGTGGATTATAAGGATCTTGCAGATGGTGTGTCTTTTCCGCAGGCAGCAGATGAGTTTCTGGACTGGTGCGGAGAGGAATGGGTATTTTGTACGTGGGGCAATCAGGATGTGATGGAACTGCAGCGTAATATGAAGTACTATGGGATGCTTTCGAAAATCAAAGGTCCGGTCACATATTACGATGCACAGAAAATTTATGGTATCTGTTATAATGAAGATCCATGCAGGCGGAGTCTGGAGTATGCAATCGACAAGATGCATCTTCCGAAAGCGCAGGAGTTCCACCGGGCACTGACAGATGCGAAATATACCGGTGAGATATTTAAGCGTCTGGATATGCCGGCGGTGCTTGCAAATCCATCAATTGATGTATACCAGAATCCGAAGACCAGAAAAGAAGAAATCTATTTATCATATCCGAATTATGATGAGTATGTATCACGTGAATTTGCTGAGAAAGAGAAAGTTATAAAGGATCGGGAAGTGGCAAGCACAAAATGTCCGGTCTGCCATATGCCGGCGAAGCGTAAGATCCGCTGGTTTATGAATAATTCAAGGGCATATGAAAGTGTATCTTTTTGTCAGAAACATGGCTATATCAAAGGAAAAGTGCGAATCCGCCATACAGATGAAGATGCATTTTATGCGATCAAGACATTAAAGAGAATTGATGAAGAAAAAGCGGAAGAAATCCGTGAAAAACGGGATTCCCTCCGCAAGAAAAGACAGACTAAACGGCAGTCAGAGAAGTTCGTCTGAGAGGAGCCGTGTCTGGTAATATCTGGCAGTTCCAACCTCATGGCCGTTATAACTGTATGTGATGGTCAGAAGGGGAAGACCTGCCAGATTTTTTGTCATGGAATACGATTTTGAAAGCTGGTTTACGTCGGTACCTTTTGGCAGTGAGACGTAGCCGTTCCGCCGCATACGGAACAAAGTAAAGTTTTTGTAATCTTTGAGGATATATTTTTCCGCAGGCAGACAGGATCGGGAAATTTCTTTTCTCAGGTCGGTTAGTTTTGATCTGGAAAAATTGTTGAATCCGTAATCCAGTAATGCTTTTGTGTCGGAATAGGCACCATTTACAGACTGCATGACAACAGCTACGAGGTAGGTGTTATCATTTTTTGCATAGGTGACAAGGGTATTGCCGGCAGCTTCTGTGTAGCCTGTTTTGCCGCCGAGGACCCCATCATACGCATAAGTCTGTCCGCTCATCATTTTGTGATGATTCAGGAGATAACGTGTTTCTGCGAATTTGTTTGTCGGTGGGATTTCGTAGTATCCGGTTGTTACAAATTTGCGGAAGGTGAAGTTGAACCATGCGGCACGGGCAATCTTTGCCATGTCGGAAGCTGTGGTGTAATGTGTCTCATCCGGCAGACCGTTTGGGTTGTTAAAATGTGTGTTGGTGCAGCCGAGCTGACGGGCTTTCAGATTCATCTGTTCGACAAATTTTTTGGTGGAGCCGGAAGTGAGTTCTGCGATTGCCAGTGTCATTTCATTGGCGGACTGGAGCATGACCGCCATCAGTGCCTGCTCAATTGTAAATTCTTCGCCGGTATCTGCGTAGATGCTGGAACTGTTGGATTCGGTAATACTGCGGGCAGCGGATTCAGTCATGGTAAATTTTGCAGACGGATCCAGATTTTCACAGCCGAGGAGACCGGTCATGATCTTTGTGATGCTTGCCGGATACTGTGCTTTATCAGCGTTTTTGGAGTAAAGGACGGTACCGGAGAGCATGTCGACAAGGATTGCAGATTCTCCTTCGATCTGAGGCGCTTTTACCCAGCCTTCGATGGAATCTGTATCGGCGGGTTGAGTGTAATAGGCGGTGTGCGGGTTGGGCGTCGGTGTGGCTGTGACCAGAGGCGCACCGTAGCTGTCTGTGGCGAAGACCGGGACTTCCTGCACGATAAATACGGCAGAACAGAGAGTAGCGGTCAGAAGACGCCGGAGTATTCTTTTTATATTCATATGTGTACCTTTCTGATATTAAAATGTTGGAGCAGAGGAAAAGATAGTGTTGAGGGAGCTATCTTTACATGCCATGAAATATCCGGATTCTGTATCAGGTTCGAGAATTCAGAAGTACCAGAGGTACATGCCTTTGCTAAGAGCGTATGAAAAAAAGTCAAACTCGCTACGCTCAGACAGTGCCTTTTTTCATACAACGCAAAGATTTGTACCTTGGGTACTTCTACAAATTCTCTCAAGCGATACAGAACCGGATATTTCAAACATGTCTGATAGCCAGCTCAAGCATATCTGCGACTCTCTGCACCATATTGTTAATATTAAAGTCCTGGCTAGCGGGGCGGGGAGGCTGTCGGTCCGTTTGTAGCGTTCGCCGCCCCGCGGTCCGGGAGGGGAGAAGAACTGGGATTTTTTATAGAGCACATCGAATCAGAAGCGCTCTGCAGGAGCCTTGTAAGTTCTTAGGCATATTCTGACTGTGTTACGAATAAAAAGCACACTGTTTGAGCGAAGCGAGTTTGGGCTTTTTATGAGTGGTTTTAACAGGAAGAATAGGTCTTAGTACTTACAGGCGACAAAGCCTGCATCTGAGTTGATGTGCTCTGATAAAGAATGCAGTTTTCTCAAAGTATTTCTTATAGTATATCATTCTTTCCAATTATACTGTAATCGTTTTTCTCATACAAGGGTCAAATCCATGTAAAATCACCGCAAAACCCTGATAAAACCCCGTAAATATCGCAAAAAGACCTTGACATATCGAAAATTAACACCGTATAATAAAACAGCACGTATAAATAAGTAAAAACCATGATGGAGACAGTAAATAAAAATGAACACATCAGAGAGCCGGGGACAGGTGGAAGCCCGGCGCCAGTAATTTTTATCGAAGATCACTCCGGAGTTTCTTTCCTGAAATTCTCAGTAAGGAGAGACGGTTTTCCGCCGTTAAAGGGAACATGTATTGGCGTTTATTACTACCGGCCCGTACAATGTAACAGGTGGTGCGAATGTGGAAATTGCTTTCGTCCTTTTACAGGACGGAAGTTTTTTTATTTTACTGGGAAATGGACTTGTCCGTTTTGATTATTTTCTTACAATAAAAGGAGGAATTTGTTGTGTACCAGAAGGTAGATACGAACCTGAATTTTGTAGACCGCGAAAAACAAGTAGAAAAATTCTGGAAAGAAAACCATATTTTCGAAAAAAGTATGGAAGACCGTAAAGATGATCCTACTTATATGTTCTATGACGGACCGCCGACCGCAAACGGCAAACCACACATCGGTCATGTACTGACCCGTGTTATCAAAGATATGATTCCGAGATACCGTACAATGAAAGGCTACATGGTACCTCGTAAAGCAGGATGGGATACCCACGGACTTCCGGTTGAGCTGGAAGTAGAGAAGAAACTTGGTCTGGATGGCAAAGAGCAGATCGAGGAATATGGTATGGAGCCATTCATTCAGCAGTGTAAAGAAAGTGTCTGGAAATACAAAGGAATGTGGGAAGACTTTTCTTCAACCGTTGGTTTCTGGGCTGATATGGAAAATCCATACGTTACCTATCATGATGACTATATCGAGTCAGAGTGGTGGGCACTGAAAGAAATCTGGAACAAGAAACTCCTGTACAAAGGATTTAAAATCGTTCCTTACTGTCCGCGTTGTGGTACACCACTTTCCGCGCAGGAAGTTTCTCAGGGCTACAAAACAGTCAAAGAACGTTCAGCAATCGTTCGTTTCAAAGTTGTCGGTGAAGATGCATACTTCCTTGCATGGACAACAACACCATGGACACTTCCGTCCAATGTTGCACTTTGCGTAAATCCGGATGAGACTTACTGCAAAGTAAAAGCAGCAGACGGTTATACTTATTACATGGCAGAAGCTTTACTTGATAAAGTTCTCGGCAAACTTGGGTCCGAAGAAACACCGGCATACGAAGTACTTGAGAAATATATTGGTAAAGATCTGGAATACAAAGAATATGAGCCGCTTTTTGCATGTGCAGGAGAGGCAGCAGCAAAACAGAAAAAGAAAGCTCACTTCGTTACAGCAGATAACTATGTAACTATGAGTGATGGTACCGGTATCGTTCATATCGCACCGGCATTCGGTGAAGACGACAGCCGTATCGGACGTAACTATGATCTTCCGTTTGTACAGTTTGTAGACGGTAAAGGTGATATGACAGCAGAGACTCCATATGCAGGAATCTTTGTAAAGAAAGCTGATCCGCTTGTACTTCAGGATCTTGACAAAGAAGGAAAACTCTTTGATGCACCGAAATTTGAGCATGACTATCCGCATTGCTGGAGATGTGATACACCACTGATCTACTATGCACGTGAATCCTGGTTCATTAAGATGACTGCAGTCAAAGATGACCTGATCCGCAACAATAACACCATCAACTGGATTCCGGAGAGCATCGGTAAGGGACGTTTCGGCGACTGGCTGGAAAACGTTCAGGACTGGGGTATTTCCAGAAACCGTTACTGGGGAACACCACTGAACATCTGGCAGTGTGAATGCGGACATATGCATTCTATCGGAAGCCGCCAGGAACTCTTCGAGATGAGCGGTGACGAAAAAGCCAAAACAGTAGAGCTTCACCGTCCATATATCGATGAGATCACACTGAAATGCCCGGAATGTGGTGGAACCATGCACCGTGTACCGGAGGTAATTGACTGCTGGTTTGATTCAGGAGCAATGCCTTTTGCACAGCATCATTATCCATTTGAAAACAAAGAACTCTTTGAAAAACAGTTCCCGGCAGATTTCATTTCCGAAGCTGTTGACCAGACAAGAGGATGGTTCTATTCTCTGCTTGCCGAGTCTACGATCCTGTTTAATCAGGCTCCATACAAGAACGTTATCGTTCTCGGACACGTACAGGATGAGAATGGTCAGAAGATGAGTAAATCCAAGGGAAATGCCGTCGATCCGTTTGATGCACTTGAGAAATACGGTGCAGATGCAATCCGCTGGTATTTCTATATCAACAGTGCTCCGTGGCTGCCGAACCGTTTCCATGGCAAGGCTGTTCAGGAAGGACAGCGTAAGTTCATGGGTACTCTGTGGAATACTTATGCATTCTTTGTACTGTACGCAAACATTGACAATTTTGACGCAACAAAATATACTTTAGATTATGACAATCTTCCGGTTATGGATAAATGGCTTTTAAGCAAGCTCAACTCCGTAGTGAAGACTGTCGATGACTGCCTTGCAAACTACAAGATTCCGGAAAGTGCAAGAGCTCTGCAGGAATTTGTAGATGAGATGAGTAACTGGTATGTAAGAAGAAGCCGTGAACGTTTCTGGGCAAAAGGCATGGAGCAGGATAAGATCAATGCTTACATGACACTTTATACTGCACTGGTAACAATTTCCAAAGCAGCAGCTCCGATGATTCCGTTTATGACAGAAGAAATCTACCAGAACCTTGTAAGAAGCATCGATAAAGAGGCAATCGAAAGTATCCATCTCTGCGACTTCCCGGAAGTAAAAGAAGAGTGGATCGACAAAGAACTGGAAGATGACATGGAAGAACTCCTCAAGATAGTTGTTCTTGGACGTGCAGCAAGAAATACTGCAAATATCAAGAACCGTCAGCCGATCGGTACAATGTACGTAAAAGCGGACAAAGAAATGGGTGAGTTCTATACAGACATCATTGCAGATGAGCTGAATGTTAAAGAAGTAAAATTCGCCAGCGATGTAGAATCCTTTATTTCTTACAGCTTCAAGCCGCAGCTCCGTACAGTAGGACCAAAATACGGTAAACTTCTGAATGGTATCCGTAAGGCACTTTCAGAGATCAATGGAACAGAAGCTATGAATGAGCTGAGAACCACAGGTCTTCTGACACTGGATATTGATGGAAACAAGGCAGAACTTTCTGAGGAAGACTTATTGATCGAGACTGCACAGACAGAAGGTTATGTAACAGAAGCAGACGGTGATATTTCCGTAGTTCTTGATACAAATCTGACACCTGAGCTGATCGAAGAGGGCTTTGTCCGCGAGATTGTCAGCAAGGTACAGACCATGAGAAAAGAAGCTGGATTTGAAGTTATGGATAAGATCCATATCTATGCAAAAGATAATGATAAGATTCTTGAGCTCATGAAGAACCACAAAGAGGAAATCATGTCTGAAGTACTGGCAGAGGATATGACTCTGGGCACAACCGATGGCTATGTAAAAGAATGGAACATCAACAAAGAGCCAGTTGTTCTTGGTGTTGCAAAAATGTAATTTGTAAACAATACATGCCCGGTAATTTACCGGGCATGATTCGTAAAATTTGGGGAACAAAAAGCGCAGCTTAAGCTGCACAATAAGGAGGAAACGCGATGATCGACAAGCAGTTTAAAAAAGAAG
Source organism: Blautia sp. Marseille-P3087 (assembly GCF_900120195.1). Lineage (GTDB taxonomy): Bacteria > Bacillota > Clostridia > Lachnospirales > Lachnospiraceae > Blautia_A. The sequence continues at coordinate 1,970,075 of NZ_LT635539.1, read as the reverse complement.
CTTTCAAAGAGAGCGTAAAGGAAAATGTCAAATTTCTGTATCGTAAAAAACTCGAAGAAGCTACACAGGAACAGATTTTCCAGGCTGTATGTTACACCGTAAAAGACGTTATCATTGATAACTGGCTGGAAACACAGAATGCATACAAAGAGCAGGATCCGAAAACGGTTTATTACATGTCCATGGAATTTCTGATGGGACGTGCTCTTGGAAACAACCTGATCAACCTGACTGCATACAAAGAAGTAAAAGAAGCTCTGGATGAACTTGGTCTTGATCTCAACGTGATCGAAGATCAGGAGCCGGACCCGGCACTTGGTAACGGTGGTCTGGGACGTCTTGCAGCATGCTTCCTTGATTCTCTTGCAACTCTGAATTACAGTGCATATGGATGCGGTATCCGTTATCGTTACGGTATGTTCAAACAGCAGATCAAAGATGGCTATCAGGTAGAAGTACCGGATAACTGGCTGAAAAATGGCTATCCGTTCGAACTTCGTCGCCCGGAATATGCAAAAGAAGTTCATTTCGGCGGATATGTTGACGTTGAATATGATCCGGCAACAGGATCAAACAAATTTGTCCACAAGGGATATCAGGCAGTAAAAGCTGTTCCGTTTGATATGCCGATCGTTGGATATAACAACAAAATCGTCAACACATTAAGAATCTGGGATGCAGAGCCAATCGTAGATTTCGAGCTTGATTCCTTCGATAAAGGTGATTACAAAAAAGCAGTTGAGCAGGAAAACCTTGCCCGCAATATCGTTGAGGTGCTTTATCCGAACGACAACCACATGGCAGGTAAAGAGCTGCGTCTGAAACAGCAGTATTTCTTCGTATCTGCAAGTCTTCAGGCTGCTATCGCAAAATACAAAAAGAACCACAAAGATATCATGAAACTGCACGAAAAAGTTACTTTCCAGATGAACGATACTCATCCGACTGTAGCTGTTGCAGAACTTATGCGTATCCTTATGGATGAAGAAGGACTCGGATGGGATGATGCATGGTCTGTTACAACTAAAGCAGTTGCTTACACAAACCATACTATTATGGCAGAAGCACTTGAAAAATGGCCGGTTGAGCTGTTCTCCAGACTGCTTCCTCGTGTATACCAGATCATCGAAGAGATCAACCGTCGTTTCATTCTTGAGATTCAGGAAAAATATCCTGGAAACTATGACAAGATCAAGAAGATGGCGATTCTCTATGACGGACAGGTCAAAATGGCACATCTTGCAATCGTTGCAGGATACTCTGTAAACGGTGTTGCAAAACTTCATACAGAAATCCTTAAGAAACAGGAACTGAAAGATTTCTATGAAATGATGCCGGAGAAATTCAACAACAAAACAAACGGTATCACACAGAGACGTTTCCTGCTTCATGGAAACCAGCTTCTTGCAGACTGGGTAACCGATCACATCGGACCGGAATGGATCACAGATCTTTCTCAGATCAGCAAACTGAAAGTTTATGTGGATGATGAAAAAGCACAGCAGGAATTCATGAACATCAAATACCAGAATAAAGTTCGTCTGGCAAAATATATCCTTGAGCACAATGGAGTAGAAGTAAATCCACGTTCTATCTTTGACGTTCAGGTTAAGAGACTTCATGAGTATAAACGTCAGCTTCTGAACATCCTTCATGTGATTTATCTGTATGACCAGATCAAGAAACATCCGGAAATGGATTTCTACCCAAGAACATTTATCTTCGGAGCAAAAGCATCTGCAGGTTATGCACGTGCTAAGAAAATCATTAAACTGATCAACTCTGTAGCAGATGTTGTCAACAATGATGCTTCTATCGAAGGCAAGCTGAAAGTTGTATTTATCGAGAACTATCGTGTATCCAACGCTGAGATGATCTTTGCAGCAGCAGATGTTTCCGAGCAGATTTCTACTGCAAGTAAAGAGGCTTCCGGTACAGGTAACATGAAGTTCATGCTGAATGGTGCACCGACTCTTGGAACCATGGATGGTGCAAACGTTGAGATCGTGGATGAAGTAGGTAAAGAAAATGCATTTATTTTCGGTCTGAGCGCAGACGAAGTTATCAACTATGAAAACAATGGTGGATATGATCCGAGAGTTATCTACAACACAGATGACGAGATCCGTCAGGTACTGACAGAGCTTGTTAACGGAACCTTCTCTTCTGATACAGAACTGTTCCGTGATCTGTATAATTCTCTTCTCAACCAGAACGGTGGAGAAAGAGCAGACCAGTACTTTATCCTTGCTGACTTCCGTTCCTATGCAGCAGCGCAGAAGAAAGTGGAAGAAGCATACAAAGACGAAAAAGGCTGGGCTCGTATGGCAATGCTGAATACAGCGTGCGCAGGTAAGTTCACATCCGACAGAACGATCGAAGAGTATGTGGAAGATATCTGGCATCTGGATAAAGTATATATCAAATAATAACTTATAATTTATAAAAGACTGGATTCTTTGAAAAAAGGGTCTGGTCTTTTATTTTGGAGAAAATGCAGAAATGTGAGAAGGTTAGACTTCGAAATGGAAGTCTGGACTTTGGGTTTTAAGAAAAAATATGAATATGGAGAAGGCAGAGATATATAAAATAAAGGGAGAGGGAATGGTTTGGGGGTACAGAAATGGCGTATCTATGGGGTGGGATGCTTCTGATCGGGATTGTGTATGGTGCGCTGGCCGGAAATGTGGATGAAGTTACGAAGGCTTTTGTGTCATGTTCGGGGGAAGCGGTCAGTCTGTGTATTTCTATGGCGGGGATCACAGCGATGTGGACAGGAATGATGAAAATTGCGGAGGCTTCCGGGCTGGTTGCGGGGCTGGCGGACAAGATGAGACCACTGATAAGGTTTTTGTTTCCGAAACTGGACACAGAATCAAAAGCAGCGCATTACATATGTCTTAATTTTCTTTCAAATGTGCTGGGGCTGTCGTGGGCAAGCACAAGTTCGGGCCTGTGCGCGATGAAGGAACTGAAAGAATTGCAGCTGCAGAAAGAAAAAGCAGAGAGGAATGCAGAAGATAACGGAAAGAAAAAAGATACTGCCGGAAATAGCAGTATAGTTGCCAGTAATGAAATGTGTACGTTTTTGATCATCAATGTTTCTTCCCTGCAGCTGATTCCTGTAAATATGATCGCTTACCGGGCGAAATATGGGAGTGCAGATCCGACAGCAATCGTAGGACCGGCAATCCTTGCCACCGCTGTCAGTACAGCAGTGGCTGTGATCTTCTGTAAGGTTATTCACATCCGTGAGCATGATGGATAAACTCTGCAAGGTGGGAGCGAATCGTTTCCATTTTATTTTTGGTATCAGGATTGCTGTATGGAATCCGGTCTATAATTTTATTGAGATAATCATGTTCTTTGATGATGTCAAAGCTTGCGCGGAAATAAATATCGCAGAAATGTGCTACGTAGGAAACCCAGTAGTCCATTTTTGTAACACGATCCGGGGAATAAATGCACTGGTTGGACAGAACCGTGTCATAAACTTTCGGTGTAATTGTCTGTGCACCGATGTCCTCACCTGACATACCCATAAATACAGGCAGATCATCTTCCAATTTTACGCGGCAGTTGTCCAGCTTGTCCGCATCCCGGATCAGACGGGCATGGAGAAGCGTTCGCGGATTAGAGATATTTTCTAATTTAAAATTGCTGTGCAGGGAAATTGCAGTGTGGATGACGTCATCCCACTGATTTTCCGGGACAAAACGGCGGATCATGCCCTCTTCAAATAATACCTGTACGCCGTAAGCAGCATGATCCATGGTAGCAGGTTCAAAACTGTCAAAGCGTTTCAGCTGTTCGAAGCGTCCGATGTCATGGAGCAGGGCAATGATCTTTGCCAGCTCGGTATCTTCGGGGGACAAAGCCATGCGGTGGCAGATTTCTTCCATATCGTGCACCACCCCGTAGGTATGTATGATCTTCAGGCGGACCTTATCATTGTTGCGGTCATAGCCATCCAGATAGTGTTCAAATTCGTTTTTTGCGTCTGTATAGTTCATAGAAAGTCATCCCTTTTTACATTTTTCTATAGTATACGAAAATATAGATTGACTGACAAGGTTCGACATAACTGTAGTACATCATGTGCTATAGTGGGATTGTTACCGCCTCCCACCGGTACGGAAAGGAGGTGTGACTATGGATGACATAATAAGTTTTATACTTACTGTCATGGCTGGTGTAGTGTGTCATTGCATCAACAAATGGCTGGACGGTAATAAATAGTCGGTGACCAGCCTGTGGAATAAGCCACCATAAAAAAACGGAATAGAAAACCCCTCGGAGTGCCGGCTCGAGGGGTTTTCGTTTTTGGTACTTGAATAACATAATAAGTTTCTGATGACATTATAGCATATGTAAAAATGACTTACAATATACGAAAATAAAAATCGTTTGACAAGATTCGACAAAATCTGCCATGAAATTTAAAGCCAGTGAGACTATGTTTTTTATTACTTCATTAAATTCTTCCGATATTCTCTCGGACTGCATCCTTTCACTTTGGCAAATACTTTTGAATAGTAGTTTGAATCAGAAAAGCCGACCTTTCCTGCAATCTCGCTGATCGTCCCTTCTGAACTTAAGTACTCAAGACTTCGTTCAATCCGATAATCCTGCAGAAAAGAAAAAAGTGTTGTATTCATATGCCGTTTAAACAGTCTGGTGCATTCACTTTCGCAGAGGTGTATATGCTCGGAAATTTCGGCAAGTGTAATATGATTCATATAATTTTGCTCCACATAAGCAATGATCTTCCGAATCCGGTCATATTCAGTGAGATCAGAAGCGGCAGTCATCGGATGGTGAGGAAGATGCTCAACAAGCAGGCGCCACATAGTCTGCATCCGTATTGAAATATCCAGTTCATAAAAGTCCGGCCTTTTTTTGTCAAGATCAATAACTTCCAGCATCCGGTCACGAAAAACTGTATGCCAGCTTTCTGAACAATCAATGTGCATGGCACAGGCAGACAGATTCTGAATCACAGGTGTGACGTATTTTGTACAGATGGTACTCCTGAAAAAACCGTAGATCAGTTTGGGATCAAATGTGATCGGTATGTATGAGCAGTCCTTCTGATTTTCCATCTCACCGGTATGCAGGGCATTAGAATTACAAAAGATAATATCGCCTTCTTTCAGATGAAATGAACGGTTATTCACACGGTAATGCATGGAACCTTTTTTTACAAAGGTAATTTCTATCTCTGGGTGGTAATGCCACATAAAAGAATTGGATTCATATTCAGAAAGCCTCTGGTAACTGACAAGAAACGGAAAATAATCACTGCCATGCTTTTTTAATTCCTTCTGAAACTGGTTGGTGATGATCTGCATAGGTAATCAATCTCCTCTGTATTAACTAAAAAATACTGCATTAAACTAAACGCATAAAATTACCTTTATTATACACAAAAAGTTGTGAAGAACGCAATATTTTACTGTTTTTTCGCAGATTAATTAAGGTAATTTTTGAGGAAAACAGTATAATAAAGTTATAAATCACACGAACGTATAAAAAGCACAGAAAATATAATGTAAAAGGAGAGCAAAGTCATGAATTTACCGGAAACAGCAAAACTTCAGGAAATTTACGGAGAGACCGAAGTAAGCGGTGCCCGTTTTAAAAATCTTGCAGATCATTTTGAGAAAATCTACAAACAAAACAAAGCAGAATACTTTACTTCAGCCGGAAGAACTGAAATTATCGGAAACCATACAGATCACAATGGCGGTAAAGTAATTGCAGGAAGTATCAACCTTGATACCATAGGAGCTGCATACCCGAATGATACACAGGTAATTCATATCACAAGTGAAGGCTACAGAGATGAGATTGTTGTAGACCTCACCAAACTCAGCAAAAGCAACTACAAAAAAGGAACTGTTGCACTTGTTGCCGGTATGATGGAAGGCGCACAGAAAAATGGATTCAAAGTATCTGGTTTTGATGCTTATGTGAGTACAAATGTTATTGCAGCCGCAGGTGTCAGCTCATCCGCATCTTTTGAAATGCTGATCTGTACGATCATTGACTATTTCTTCAATGACAGCAAAATGTCCTACAACGATTATGCTAAGATCGGTCAGTATGCAGAGAATGTATACTGGGACAAGGCTTCCGGAATGATGGATCAGATGGCATGTGCAGTAGGTGGTCCGGTTCTGTTTGATTTCGCAGACAGAAACAATCTGAAATACAGCAAACTTGATTTCTCTTTCGGTAAATTCGGTTATAAGCTGGTCATCGTAAACACAGGAAAAGGCCATGCCGATCTCAGCCAGGAATATTCTGAGATTCCGGGTGAAATGAAAGCTGTTGCCAAAGTACTCGGTGTAGAACTTCTTCACGAAACAAATGTAGATGCACTTCTTGAACGCTGCAATGAAATCGAAGATGACAGAGCGGTTCTCCGTGCACTTCATTTCTTTGGAGAAACTACCCGTGTAGAGGAAGCTGCAGATGCGATCCACCACGAAGATTATAAGAAATTCCTTGAACTGGTAAATGAATCCGGTACTTCCTCATGGGAACTTCTGCAGAACTGCTATACAATGAAAGATTTCCATGAGCAGAAAATCACAAGAACTCTCGCACTGACACAGCTTTTCCTGAAAAAAATCGGTGCAGGTGTATGCCGTGTTCATGGCGGTGGTTTTGCCGGTGTTATTGCAGCTATCGTTCCGGAAAAAGAGCAGGATAATTATGTAGAATACATTTCCAGATTTGTCGGTAGAGAAAATGTATATCCGATGGATATCCGTGCCGTAGGTGCTGCTCATATCGGATAATTAATAGCGTAAAAAGAAAAACGACATCAGTTGTTTATCTTTGATGAAAAAATATTCAGCTACAAATGACAAATTATACATAAATCATAACGAACCCTTCATAAGGTATCATAACTACAGATAAGAGGAACTTTTTCTATGAAATTTATTTCTTACATTTCTGTATTTATGATACCTGTTTTAATTTTGTACATACTTGGATATGGACTGATCGCAAAAAGAAATATTTATAATGATTTTGTGGAAGGGACAGAGGAAGGCTTAAAGATCGTATGGAGACTTGTTCCGACACTGATCGGGCTGATGACGGCGGTTGGAGTTCTGCGTGCGTCAGGTTTTCTTGAATTTCTGGGAGGCATACTTTCAAAGGCATCCGGGGCGCTTGGCATTGCACCGGAACTTTTTCCGCTGGGACTGGTGAGGCTTTTTTCTTCCAGTGCTGCGACAGGTCTGCTTCTGGATATTTTCAAACAATTCGGAACAGACTCCCCGACCGGACTGATGGCTGCGTTGATGTTGAGCGCGACAGAAAGTGTTTTTTACTGTATGAGTGTCTATTTCGGTTCTGTCGGAATACAAAAAACCCGATACACACTACCGGGGGCATTGCTTGCCTCACTTGCCGGAATGATGGCTGCTGTGTGTATCGGGCGGTTGTTTTAAATAAGCTCTTTGTTTTTCTCAAGCATCTCATGGATTACATTCTGTGTGTATACACCGAGATGTTTCTGGTCTTCTCTGGAAAGCTCTTTTACGTAGATTGGTTTGCCGTATTCCAAAACGACATGAGTTGATTTGATTTTGGGCATATGTGCCTCAAAGATTTCGGCGGTGTTGTTCATAGCCATCGGAATGATCGCGCATCCGGATTTGCTGGCGATTTTGAAACTTCCTTCATGGAACGGAAGGAGCTCCAGCTCGTCTGCATTTGCGTTTCGAGTACCTTCCGGGAAGATACAGATGGAGATGCCGGATTTTACTTTTTCGATTGCGGTCAGGATAGTCTTCAGTCCCTGTTTGATATCTTTTCGGTCAAGGAACAGACAGTGAAGATAACGCATCCAGTTGGAAAGAAGCGGGTAACGCTCCATTTCTTTCTTGGCGATGTAACCGGTGCGGATCGGGCAGCGGCTGTAGCTGAGCACAATGTCAAAATAGCTTCGATGGTTTCCGATGTAAAGCACAGGTGTATCTTTCGGAACATTTTCTTCACCGATGATCGTCACCTTCGTGCCGGCTTCCCACAAAATCAGTTTGAATACTCCCTGTATGAGGCGTAAAGAACTGATTTCTTTCGTGCGCGGTGAAAATTTGCCGATGATCCATTCGATGAACAGGATCGGAATGGAAAGAATCAGAAATCCGATGACTGTGATCGCAACAATGATAAGACGAATCATAATAAAGTCCTCTTTCTGTTAAATTGAAATAAAAACTAAGATAAAAGCATCCCGAAAAACGGGACTCTGGTACAAGTATAAGTGATTTTGGAAATACTTGCAATAAATCTTTTGTCCCCTGCATAGAATACATACTGAAGAAATGAGATGCCGGGAAATGGAAAGCTGTTTATGAAAAAAACTGCCGCATTTCTGTCGCTTTTGATGCTTTTACTTATGCTTGGCGGATGTAAACTGGTACGGATTGAAGAGGGTGAGAGAACTTCGATTAAATATACGGTCGTGGATCATTCACAGATTCCTGAGCAAGCCGCAAAGCTGATTGAAGAAAAAAAGGAAAAAGAATTCCAGATGGCATACCAGAAGGGCGAAGACCTTTATCTGATAAAGGGATACGGAAGGCAGATGAGTGGAGGATACAGCATTCAGGTGACAGATCTGTCGGCATCTGTGAACGCTGTTTTTTTTGAAACAAAACTGATCGGCCCTACGGAGGAAGTGCAGGGCGGTGAACCTTCTTATCCATATATCGTTGTGAAAACAGAGTACCGGGATGTCCCGGTTCAGTTTCGGTGAGATTGGAGGACATAAAAGTGGAATTCAGGAAAGAGGATATTCAGGTACTTCGAACAAAGAGCAGGGCAACCAGTCAGGTAACGCTGGACATGGATTATAATGTACCGGATGTGAAACCGGACATTGGACGCATGATACAGAATAAGGGTGATGTGACGGTAGAAGAAGTGCGCCTGAATGACGGGCATGCTTTTGTCAAAGGGAAACTGCAGGCGGATGTTTTGTATGTGGGAGAGGAAGACGGGAGAGTTTACAGCCTTTCAGCATGCCTGCCTGTTGAGGAGACTCTGAACCTTGACGGAATCGTAAATGGAGATAAGCTTTGTCTGAAGTGGGAGATCGAAGATCTGAGCATTCATATCATTCATTCACGGAAGTTGAACATCCGTGCTGTGATCACGTTTTATGCTTCGGTGGATGAATTGACGGGAATCCGTCTGCCGGTAGTGGCGGATGATGAAAATATCTCTGTTAAGAAAAAACAGATGCGTCTTCTCAGTCTTGCAGTACATAAAAAAGATACCCTGCGGCTGAAAGAAGAAATTGAGCTGGTTTCAAACAAACCGGATATTGCGGAACTTCTGTGGTATACCATCGAAGTGCGTGGACTGGATCTGCGGCCGGAAGAACAAAAAGTAAAGGCAAAAGGAGAACTGTTTATTTTTGTTCTTTATACGGGCGGGGACGAAGGAAGTTCTCTGCAGTGGCTGGAACACACGATTCCGTTTAACGGGGAAGTGGAATGCACCGGCTGTACTTCGGAGATGATTCCAAATCTGGAAGCGTCAGTGATCAGCCAGTCTCTGGAAGTCAAACCGGATGCCGACGGAGAAGAGCGTAAACTGCAGGCAGATATTGTTCTGGAACTGGATATGAAGCTTTACCGGGAGGAAGAGCATGATGTGATCATGGATGCGTACACTCCGTTTCGTCAGTATCAGCCAAAAGGCAGAACGGAAATGCTGGAAAGCCTGCTGATCCGGAATTTCTCACGATGCCGTCTGTCGGATCGTGTGACGATTCGTGAAACACAGGGGAAAATTCTGCAGATCTGCCACAGTCAGGGAGAAGTCAAAGTTGACAAAACCCAGATTGTCAGTGACGGGATTCAGGTGGACGGGATTCTGCGGCTGAAAGTCCTGTATATTGTAGGTAATGATGATATGCCGTTTTATTCTGCCGAAACTGTTATTCCATTCAGTCATACCGTGGAGGCGAAGGGAATCTCAAAGGACAGTGTCTATTATCTGCATACCGAACTGGAACAGTTGTCAACGACCATGGCAGACAGCAATGAGCTTGAGATCCGTGCAATGCTCGGTGTCAATGTGCTGGTGATACAGTGCAGTGAAGAATTTATTCTTGATAAGATGGAAGAACATCCACTTGATCAGGAAAAAATCCGCAGCATGCCTGGAATTACCGTGTATATCGTTCAGCCGGAAGATACGCTCTGGGATATTGCAAAACGCTTTTATACGACTACGGAAGAAATCAGCAGTATGAATGCGTTGGAAAATGAAGAAATTTCCTCAGGAACGCCGCTTCTTCTGGTAAAAAAAGTCGAAGAATGATACTTGAAATTAACAAAAAAATCAGATAAAATAAGATACATAGATTGTATACAAAGTACAAAAAGAACGAAAAATACAAAGGACAGAGGTGTGTTTATGCGTTTACGAGCTATGGCAAAAATCAATCTCGGACTCGATGTACTCCGCAAGCGTGAGGACGGATATCACGAAGTACGGATGATCATGCAGACGATCCAGATGTATGATCTTTTGGATATCCGTAAGAAATCAGAACCGGGAATTATATTGTCTACAAATCTTCCTTATGTTCCTTCTGATGAAAGGAATCTGGTATATAAGGCAGCCAAACTTCTTATGGATGAGTTTGAGGTAGGAGAAGGTCTTTCCATGAAACTGACAAAATCCATTCCGGTTGCAGCTGGTATGGCGGGTGGCAGTTCGGATGCGGCAGCTGCTTTTGTCGGAGTGAACCGTCTGTTCCGTCTGGGACTCAGCGAGGAAGAGTTGATGAAGCGTGCCGTACAGGTGGGCGCGGATGTTCCTTATTGTGTAATGAGAGGAACTGCACTTGCAGAAGGAATCGGTGAGAAACTTACGAGTCTTCCGGGACTTCCGCGCTGTTATGTACTTGTCGGCAAACCGGGAATCAATGTTTCGACGAAGCTGGCATATGAGAATCTGAATCTGAACAGCATTCAGAAACATCCGGACATCGATGGAATGCTTCTGGATATTGAGAATCAGGATATTTACAGCCTGACATCTAAGATGGAAAATGTCTTTGAGCCGGGAATCATCCGCCAGTATCCGGTAATTCAGGAGATCAAAGATCTCATGGAAGCAAACGGTGCACTGAAAGCAATGATGAGCGGAAGCGGACCGACCGTGTTCGGAATTTTTGATGACAGAGCGAAGATGCGTGAGGCAGCAGAAGTCCTGAAACAGAGCCATCTGGCAAAAACAGTATTTGCAACACAGATTTACAACCGAAAAGATCGTGCATAGATCAGGATGTGTGCAGGAAAGGTGATACCTATGATGAATGATTTTTCTGTAGATATGAACGAATATCTGCCGCTTCGGGATGTTGTATTTAACACACTCCGTAAGGCAATTTTGAAAGGCGAACTCAAGCCGGGAGAAAGACTGATGGAAATCGCGCTTGCAGAGCGCCTCGGTGTCAGCAGGACTCCGGTACGTGAGGCGATGCGTAAGCTGGAACTGGAAGGACTTGTCGTGATGATTCCCCGGAGAGGTGCACAGGTTGCCAATATCACGGAGAAGGATCTGAACGATGTACTGGAAGTGCGTATTGCACTGGAAAATCTTTCTATTGAAAATGCGTGCACGCGGATGACCGAAGAGCAGCTTGAAGAGCTCTGGAATGCGGCAAAGAATTTTGAGGCGACGATGGCAGAAGGCAATCTCGTAAAACTTGCAGAAGCTGACGTGGCTTTTCATGAAGTGATTTACAAATCTTCCGATAACCGCAGACTGAATCAGGTGCTGAACAATCTGCGTGAACAGATCTACAGATACCGTGTGGAATATCTGAAAGATGAGGAGACGAGAAATCTTCTGGTCAAAGAGCATAAAGAGATTTATGCGGCAATCAAGAACCGTGATGTAAAGAGAGCGCAGGAAATTTCTTATCAGCATATTGAGAATCAGAGAGAGGCGATCATCCGCTCGATCCGCGAGGAAACACAGAATCGCCAGATACGTAAATAAAAAAGTAAAATATGGTTATTCTAAGAGAGATGCATGTGATGTGTCTCTCTTTTTTTGCAGATCAGGGAGGTATCGGCGGAGTGGCCGCTGATCGGTGGAGGAAACCATGACAGATGTAAAAGAAAACGTGAAAAAAATTTCGGCAGATATTCGTGAGAATGAACGTTATATACAAGAACGCTGTGAAAACTGTGCGGACATTCTGATTCGCCCGATGCGTCTCGGAGAAGAACGTAAAGCAGACTGCCTGATGGTCTATATAGAAGTGGCAGTTTCCAATATGATGCTGGATGATTCAGCCATTGGAAAGATGATCAATTATTTCTGGGAGGTTCCACCGGAAAAAATCCCGGAATTTATGCAGAATAACAGTCTCGGAATTGCCGATGTACAGAAATTGAATGATATGAACGAAGTTTTTGGTGCAATTCTTTCCGGAAATGCAGTTTTTTTCATTGACGGTTATGACAGAGCAATGAAAATTTCGAGCAGGGGATATCCGAATATGGGGGTATCGGAAGCTGAGTCGGAAAAAGTGCTCCGTGGTTCCAAAGAGGGATTTTCAGATTCTGTAAAAACAAATTCCGCGCTTGTGCGAAAAAGACTTCGTGATACCAGAATGAAAGTAGAAGAATATCAGATGGGTGTGCGCTCCAATACGGTGCTGCAGATTCTGTATATAAATGATCTGGTGCACGAGGAACTTCTGGAGCAGATAAAGGAGCGTATCGAAGAATATGAGATAGATGGTGTCCTTGACAGCGGCATGCTTGAACAGCTTACGGAAGAACCGTGGTATTCTCCATTTCCTCAGTATCAGGTTACGGAGCGGCCGGACCGTGCAGCGCTGGAACTTCTGAACGGAAAGGTTGTGCTGCTCTGTGACAATTCTCCGTCTGCGCTGATTTTGCCCGGTTCATTCAGCGGATTTATGGAAAGCAGCGAGGACTGGTATCATCATTTCGAGGCGGCATCCTTCTTAAGGATTCTGCGCTATCTGGCACTTCTGACTGCAATGCTTCTGCCGGGACTTTATCTGGCGGTGATTCGTTTTCATACTCAGATCCTTCCGGCGAATCTGCTTCTTTCCTTTGCAGAGGCGCGGGAAGGGGTGCCGTTTACAAGTGTGACGGAACTGATACTGCTGGAGCTTGCTTTTGAATTGATCAGAGAAGCCGGGGTACGTGTACCAGGCGCACTTGGAAATGCAATCGGAATCGTGGGAGGTCTGATCATCGGAGATGCGGCAGTGAGTGCAAATCTTGTAAGCCCCATTGTCGTGATGATCGTAGCGCTGACAGCATTAGGCTCCATGGTGATTCCGGATGAGGAATTTGCATCGGCATTCCGGCTTATGAAATATGGATTTTTGTTTCTGGGTGGTTATCTTGGAATCTATGGTATCGTACTGGGATTGTACCTGATGATCTCACATCTGTCCGGACTTTTGAGTTTTGGTGTGCCGTATCTTGTTCCCTTTGTCAGAAAACATCCGGTAAGTCGGGTAGGGGACGGCATCTGGCGCATTCCGTTTAAGAAAAGGCAGTATCGTCCGGTATATGCAAAAAGTGACCAGAGTCTGAGGCTGAAACGTAAAGCGCAGACGAAAGCGGCAGGCAAGGAGGCGGAAAATGAAATACGCAGAAAATAATAGAATTTCACACCGACAGTTATACCGTCAGATTCTGCTGACATTTCTGGCTCCTTTTCTGCTCTGCCTGAATGGAAAAGGTGGACTTTTGGGGCTGTCCGGTGTGATGGGAATTATTCTGGCAGTAATTTTTCTTCTGTTGTATTCTTTCTTTTATCTGCGAAGCACCTATGGATATGCAGATATGATCCGATCCTTCGGAAAAGCCGGGGCGGTAATCTTCGGGGGATTTTTTCTTATCTATCTTGTGATGGCGGGAGCGTATCTTCTGAACCTGATCGGCAGGATCATTCCTGTGTGGCTGATCTTTGGTATCTCTGAGAAATGGCTGCTGTTATTTGCAGTACTTGTCTGTGCCTATGGGATGGAAAAAGGAATGCAGAAAAGAGGCAGGATGGCAGAAGTTACAGGAGGGATTTTTCTTGGGGCTATCCTGCTTTTGCTGGTACTGTGTGCGGGACAGGGAAAGACAGAATATATCACGGAACTGTTTCTGGAGGAATCTTTTTCTATAGAAACAAGTATCCGGTCGGCATACCGTTATCTGTGCTTTTTCTCGGGAATCAGTCTGCTTCCGTTTGTGATGAAAGATGTTGAAAAGAGGGGCAGCGCAGGAAAGACTGTGATATGGGGAATTCTGACAGTCAGCGGGGTTATGATCTGTGTACTGTTGCTGCTTCCGGCTGTGCTGGGATGGCGGAGAGTGCAGTCTGAAACATGGCCGGTTCTTTCTCTGCTGGCAGGGGCAGATCTGCCGGGGAATGTTCTGGCGAGGTTTGACGTGCTGTGGATGGGCTTTCTATTGTATAGTCTGCTGTTTGCAGTCGGCAGTGTTTTTTATTATGGAGAACGGATACTGACATCAGCGCATATCGGGACAGGAAAATTCTGGCTTCCGGTGGCAGTATATGTGGTGTCGATTTTTGAGGCAGACGGTATGACAGTCGCAGATCTGTTTGAAAAATATCTGGCGCGAATTTTTGTGCCGGGACTTCTTGTCATATTACTGTATCTGTTCTTGCGCGGCAGACAGAAACAGATAAAAAAAGCAGCAGCGGCCGGCTGTATTTTCCTGATACTTGCAATGACCTGTGTCGGCTGCGCGGGAATTGAGCCGGAAAAACGAATGTATCCGCTGGCGTTTGGCATTGATGTTTCAGGAGATGATTTCGTCATTTCATACGGAATGCCGGATCTGCCGGAGGCGACCGGTCAGGGAAAAGAGGAAGAAAATACAGATCATTCTGTACTGACATTGAAAGGAAACGATTTTGAGGTAATTCAGAAGCTTTATGACAGAAGCCAGAACCGATATCTTGATATCGGACATCTCGAGGTCATTATCATGGGAAATGAGCTGATGGAAAGCGGCAGGTGGGAGGCTTTTTTGAACTACCTGAAAATGGAACCGCTGGCGGGAGAGAATATTTATCTTTTCAGAACTGAAGATCCGGAGGCTGTGTTGAAATGGGACAGTGGCGGTGCTTCCATCGGGGATTATCTGACAGGGCTTCTTGAAAACCGGGTTCCGGCACAGCAAAAAGAAGGAGTGACATTGCGGCAGGTGTATCATCAGTGGTATCAGGATGGAGCATTGCTTTCTCTTCCGCAAATTACGCTTGTTGACGGAGAACTGGAAGTGTTTCTGGAATAAAATACCGAAAATGGTCAATACTTCTGACAGAGTAATCAGAAATTATGTATGTACAGGAGGCATTTGATATGAAAGAGTGGCTGCGGCAGAACGGAAAAATAGATATATGGAAAACAGAGGCGGCAAGAATAAGAGACATTCTCGGAAACAGAAAACACAGGGTACAAGCTTCAATTCTTGCCGGGATGCTTGCGCTTGCGCTTCTTGGAGGCAGTGTTCCGGGGTCGCATACACCCGGGGTGATGGCATGGTGGGGAAGCCTGTACCCACAGTTTTGCTTTTCACAGACAGATCAGAAGCCAAAGATTTCCTTCTGGCTTGCGAAAGCCCTTGAGAGGTGGTAAGATGATAAATAGTCCGGATGGTCGCAGGGCTTTCCGGACTACATTATTTAAGAAATGGAGATACATATATGATAGATAAGAATGCGCCTGTCGGTGTGTTTGATTCCGGTGTGGGCGGGCTGACCGTAGCACGTGAGATCATGCGAAATCTTCCTTCAGAAAAAATCGTATATTTTGGAGATACTGCAAGGGTTCCATATGGAAGCAAATCAAAAGATACCGTCATTCGCTATTCCAGTCAGATCGTGCATTTTCTGAGAGAACAGAATGTCAAGGCGATCGTGATCGCCTGTAATACTGCAAGTGCGTTTGCACTGGAAGCAGTACAGGATAAGCTTGATATACCGGTGATCGGTGTGATCGAGGCAGGTGCCCGTGTGGCAGCAGAAGAGACAAACAATAAAAGAGTTGGTGTGATCGGTACTGTAGGTACGGTGGGAAGTGGCATTCATGAATCTTATCTGAAACGGCTGGATCCGGAGATTACGGTGATCGGTAAAGCATGTCCGCTTTTTGTACCGCTGGTAGAAGAAGGATGGTTGCATGATCCGGTTACGGTCGAGGTTGCATCCCGTTACCTGCAGGAGCTGAAAGATGAGCAGGTAGACACTCTGATTCTCGGATGTACGCATTATCCGTTGATCCGTTCAACGATTCAGGAAGTGATGGGTGAGAAAGTCCGTCTGGTCAATCCGGCATATGAGACGGCACTGGAATTAAAGAGCCTTCTGACGAAAATGGATCTTCTGAGTAGCGGAGAACAGCAGGCAGAGTTTCCATACCGCTTTTATGTCAGTGACCTTGCAGATGAATTCAAGGAATTTGCCAATTCCATTCTGCCTTATGATGTAACTATGACACGCAAAATCGACATTGAGAAGTATTAGGAGAAACAAATGAAAAAAGATGTACTTATTCGTGTACGGGGACTTCAGATGATGGATACGGAGGATGAGCAGGAACCGCTTGAAATCGTTGTTCCCGGACAGTATTATTATCGAAACGGAAGCCACTATCTTCGTTATGAAGAAATGATGGATGATACGGCACAGCCGACAGTCAATTACATTAAAATGTCCTCACAGGGTGTGGAAGTACGTAAGCAGGGGCAGGTAAATGTACATATGGTGTTTGAACAGGGCAAAAAAAATATGACTCTTTATTCGACACCGTTTGGAACACTTCAGATGGGAATTGCCGCAACAGGTCTTGAAATCATGGAGGATGAAGACCGCATTCAAATGAAAGTGGATTATGCACTGGATATGAATGAAGAACATGTGGCAGACTGTTACCTGACGGTTCAGGCACAGTCAAAAGATCTCGGAGATTTTTCTTTTTATGAAAATTGAAGAACAGATATGTAATTACAAAAACGAACACCCGGAGGGATGAACCTTCGGGTGTTTGCTTTATGATCCGTATGAAATTATTTATTACGTAATCTGGCGAAGAAGCCTTTTTTCTTAGGAGCCGGAGTCTCAAGGGAACCACGGATTCCTTTTACACCAACGATGTATAAACCGCTGACTTCTGCTTTGACTTCTTTCTTAACCGGAATCAGATCAAAGACTTTTTCGTCTGCGATCAGTACGGAGATCTTCGGTCCGACTTTTGCTTTAACAATCGGAAGTTTGGAACGACGCATAAGCTTCGGAGCCTGATCGATCACCATCTGCGGAAGACCGGATTCTTTTAATGGAAGCCGTTTCTTATCAATAATCAGCATAGATACGGTTTGTTTTGCTGCTTCAATCTGAGCCTGCTGTTCTTCTTGTTTCTTCTGAGCTTTCTTTCCAAAGAAATAAAGAGCAATCAGAGCACCGATCAGGATGATCAGGATTACAAGAAGGACGATGGTAAGTGTACTCATAAATACCCTCCTCAATATGTAAATTTACAAACTAATGTCATGCGAAATATATTCTAACATCATTTATTACAAAAGGCAAACAAATTCAGGAAAATTCCATGAAGAACAGGAAAAGATATGGAAATACAGCGGGCAAACAGGTATAATGGAAACATATTTCTTATATGTGGAACATGTAAAAATCAGCAGGCTGTAATAAAATACACCGATTTACGGGTATACTAGGAATTACAGAATAAACCATACAGGGAGTTAGTATGAAAGAGACAGAGAACAAAAATACGGATACAGACCGAGAGGGCGGATATACGGATATGACTGATGATATAGACCGTGAGCTGAGGGAGAGACGCCGTCAGCGCAGACTGAGACGCCAGAAGAGGGAACGCAGGAAAAAGCTTATGATCCTTGGGGCGACAGGTATTATTACACTCGTGGTAGTAGCAGGGGCCGTGAATGGTATTGCTGGTTTTATCCGTCACAGCAGTACACAGTCAGCATCTTCTGCGAAAGAGACACAGAAGAAAGAAGATTCACAGGAAGTCCCGGCGGAGCAGCAGGGACCAAGTGCAATGGATCAGGCGAAGCTTCTGGCCGCGCAGTATGATTATCAGAGTGCGATCGATCTTCTTAAGAAACAGTCGGACTACGAGAGCAATACCGATATGCAGAATGCGGTAAAAGAATACGAATCAGACAGAGATTCCTGTACTTCATGGCCGCTGGAAGAAGTGACGCATGTTTTTTACCATACACTGATCAAAGATACGTCTAAAGCTTTTGACGGTGATTATAAAGAAGCGGATTACAATCAGGTCATGACAACGATCGATGAATTCAACAAGATCACGGAGACCATGTATGAAAAGGGCTATGTCATGGTCAGTATTTACGATATGGCTAAGGCGAACGATGACGGTACAATGACACCGGGAGAGATTCTTCTTCCGCCGGGCAAGATTCCGTTTGTACTGTCACAGGATGATGTCTGCTATTATCATTATATGGATGGAGACGGATATGCAACGAAACTTGTGGTAGATGATGAAGGCAAGGTTCGTAATGAATATGTAGAAGACGACGGAAGCATTTCAGTTGGTGACTATGACATGGTTCCACTGATCGACCGTTTCGTTGAGAAGCATCCGGATTTTTCCTACAGAGGAGCAAAGGGGATTGTGGCACTCACCGGATACAATGGCATCCTTGGTTACCGTACTGATCAGAGCTATGAGACAAGACCGGATGATCTGGATGACAATAAAGTAGAATGGTTGGATAATCACCCGGATTTCAGCCTTGAAAAAGAGCGGGAAGGTGCCAAAAAGGTTGCCGATGCCATGAAAGAAGAAGGATGGTTATTTGCAAGTCATACATGGGGACATCAGAATATCGGACAGATCTCACTGGAGACTTTGCAGGCAGATACGCAGAAATTTAAGGATAACGTGGATCCGCTGATCGGTGGGACAGATATTATTATTTTTGCTTTCGGAACAGATCTTACAGATGCAGAAGATTATTCCGGAGATAAGTTTGAATATCTGAAGAGTATGGGATATAACTATTATTGTAATGTAGATTCGAGCAAATATTTTGTACAGATACGAGACCGGTATTTCCGTCAGGGGAGAAGAAATTTAGACGGATACCGTATGTATTACAATCCGGAACTTCTGGAGGATCTCTTTGATGCAAAGAGTGTGTTTGATCCTGCCAGACCGACACCGGTGCCGCCAATGGGCTGATGATAAGTAAAGGGGAACAATGAGATGAAAAAAAGAGCAATGATACTGACAGCTGTTCTGACAGCCGCTGTTCTGGCAGGCGGAGGTTATTTCCCGACAGACATCGGAAACAGACTTACGCAGACTGTTTCAGCAGCCAAAAAGGATTCAGATAAGAAAGATGATACTTCAGAGAGTGAGGGTTCGGTGCTGGATCAGGCAACGCTGATGTACCAGCAGTACAATTATGATGAAGCAATCAAACTTCTGAAACAGCAGGATGATTTTGATACAAATAAAGATTATATGGATCTTGCAGCAAAATGTCAGGTTGCCAAATCCACACTGGTGGAATATCCACTGGAGCAGATCACACATGTTTTTTTTCATACGCTGATTGATGATACAGGCAGAGCTTTTGACGGTGATTCAAAATCAGGAAATTATAATCAGGTAATGACGACAGTCAGTGAGTTCAATAAAATTATTCAGATCATGTATGACAAGGGATATGTTCTGGTAAGTCCACATGATATGGCGACAGTGAATGATGACGGTACGATGAGCCGTGGCAAGATCATGGTGCCGGAAGGCAAGATTCCATTTGTTCTTTCACAGGATGATGTCAGCTATTATCACTACATGGATGGTGATGGCTGTGCATCGAAACTGGTGCTGGATGAGAATGGAGAGGTAAAGAACGAATACGTCGAAGCAGATGGAAGTGTATCAGTCGGTGATTACGATCTTGTACCGCTTTTGGATACTTTCATTAAAGAACATCCGGATTTTTCTTATCATGGACGCAAGGGAATCCTTGCTATGACCGGATACAACGGAGTGCTTGGATACAGAACCGATATTGCTTACAAGACCGGTGAGAACTTACAGGATGATCAGAAGAAATTCCTGGAAGACAATCCGGATTTTGACTATGATCAGGATGTGGCAGATGCGACAAAAGTTGCTGATGCCATGAAGGCAGAAGGATGGGAATTTGCAAGCCACACGTGGGGACATATGAATGCAACGGAGCGTTCCGCAGAAGACCTTAAGACGGATGACCAGAAATGGAAATCTTATGTTGCACCGATCCTTGGAGATACCGATATGATCATCTTTGCATTTGGTGCCGATATCGGTGACTGGTCGGGATATTCTTCAGATAACCCGAAATTCCAGTATTACAAGAGTGCAGGATATGATTATTTCTGTAATGTAGATTCCAGCCAGTATTTTGTACAGATCACAGACCAGTATTTCCGTCAGGGAAGAAGAAATCTCGATGGATATCGTATGTATTACAATCCGGAAATGCTCAGTGACCTCTTTGATGTGGCTGATGTATGGGATTCTTCCAGACCGACACCGGTACCTCAAATGTAAAGATGTTAAAATGAAGGGAGCTTTATTATGAAGAAAAAAGCAGTAGTTGCAATGTTAATTATGTGTATGGCGGTTTCAGCAGCCGCATGCGGCAAATCATCTGATACAGAAAAAACGACCACAGAAACAACTGATACAAAGGACAGTGAAGATTCAGAGAAAGACAGCACCGATACAGACACAAAAGAAACAGATTCTTCCGGGGAAAACAGACTGGTTTCCGTCAAAGATGTTTCCAAATATGTGACAATAGGTGAATATAAGGGACTGGAACTTACCCGTACTTCACAGCCAGTTACAGACGATGATGTGCAGGCAGAGATCAATTATAATCTGGAAGATAATGGTACTGAAGTAAAAGACGGCACCGTAGAAAATGGAGATACTGTAACTATCAATTTTACAGGAACTATTGACGGCAAAGAATTTGACGGTGGTTCTGCAGAAGATTATGAGCTTGTGGTCGGTGACGGTGAGATGATCGACGGATTTGAGGATGGCATTGTCGGAATGAAATCCGGTGAAACAAAAGAACTGGATCTGACTTTCCCTGACGATTATTATGAAGAATCCGTAGCAGGAAAAGCTGTTGTATTTAAAGTTACACTTCAGAAATTTACCCGTCCGGCAGAACTGACTGATGAATGGGTAGCTGAGAATACAGAATATAAGACTGTTGATGAATACCGCGCAGCAGTTAAGACACAGCTTGAAGACACAGCTGTGCAGACCGCAGATTATGAGCTTTACAGTGATGCATGGAATGAAGTACAGGCAGCTTCCGAAATCAAAGATTATCCGAAAGAAGATGTTGATGCAGCAAAGAAATCCTATCAGGAACTCAATGAAAAATATGTGAAAGATGCCGGTATGGAGATGGCTGATTTCCTGAAATCTCAGGGAATGTCAGAGGAAGATTATGAGTCAGAATGCCAGCAGTATGCAGAGTCCAAAGTAGAACAGAATCTGATCGTGCAGGGAATCATGGATGCAGAAGGACTCAGCATTGATGATGAAGAAACTCAGAAGTTAAAAGATGATCTGATTGAGGAATATGGATTTGCAAGCATTGATGAAATGATCGAGACATACGGCGAACAGGAAGTCAATGAATCACTGGCTCTTCTGCGTGTAGAGCGTTTTATCGTTGATAATGCAAATGTCACAGAAGTAGCAGGTGATGATGCGGATGCGGTAGACGAAGGTTATGATCTGGAAGAATATGATGAATCCATGGATATTGATACGGGCGATGATACAGAAGATAATGTGGATACCGAAGATGCAGCCGCAGAGGACGCTACAGACGAGGTAGCTGAAGAATGATCATAAAAGGCGGAAAGGTGTTTCAGGAGGATGGAAGTTTTCTGGAACAGGCACTTTATATCAACGATCATCGTCTGGTAGACAAAGCCGAATATCAGGATGACGGAAAAGTCATAGATGCAGAAGGTCTGCTGGTACTGCCGGGACTTGTGGATATCCACAGTCACGGTGCAGCGGGGGAGGATTTTTCCGATGGAAATCCGGAAGGACTTAAGAAGATCCTGCAGTACGAAAAACGCTGCGGAATTACTTCCTACTGCCCGACATCGATGACATTTCCAAAAGAACGGCTCCGCCAGATCTTTGCTTCAATCAAAGGCGCACAGACAGAAGAGGGAGCTAAAGTTGTCGGCATCAATATGGAGGGACCGTTTCTTGATCCTGTCAAAAAGGGTGCACATGTAGAGGAATGGATCGCAGCACCGGATGCGGCATTTGTAAGAGAACTGAATCAGGATGTCGATGGCCTGGTGCGTCTTGTTACACTTGCTCCGAATATGGAAGGTGCAGAAGAATTTATAAAGGAAATGCACGAAGAGGTCTGCATTTCACTGGGACATACAGCAGCAGATTATGATTGCGCATCAAGAGCAATGAAGCTTGGTGCGCATCATGTTACGCATCTTTACAATGCGATGCAGCCTTTTGGGCACAGAGCACCGGGACTGATCGGTGCGGCAATGGATGATCCGGAGTGCATGGTTGAGTTGATCTGCGACGGATATCACATTCATCCGTCTGCAATCCGCGCAGCATTTCGGCTGTTCGGACCGGAGCGTGTGATCCTCATCAGTGATTCTATGCGTGCGACAGGGATGGAAAATGGTACATATGAGCTTGGCGGACAGGAAGTAACTGTTAAGGATCGAAAAGCAGTTCTGAAAGATGGCACGCTTGCCGGTTCTGCGACGAATCTTTATGGATGTATGTGCAAAGCCGTAGAATTTGGAATTCCACTGGAACAGGCGATTATGGCGGCAACCGCAAATCCTGCCAGAAGTATTGGAATATTTGACCGTGTTGGTTCTATTCGAATCGGAAAGCAGGCGGACTTACTGCTTGTAAGTGAAAATCTTGAATTAAAGAGAGTTATTTAAATACCTGTCATTGTATTTCAGAATTAAATGCGTTATGATAATAAGAAAAGATAAAGATATAGAAAATACAGCAGGTGGAGTCAATGGATAAGAGGGTATTGCGCGAACGAATGCGCAAAAAGCAACAGCAGATAAGACGACGGCAGATGATGAAAAAGGGTGCATATGTCGTTGCAATCATTTTGGTACTGATTTTTGTAATCCGCGGAATCATTCTTCCGGTTATTAACAGAGCCGGTGGCGGAAATACAGAGAAACCACAGCAGGTACAGGCAGAGACAGACAGCACAACTACTGACAGCAGTTCGGACAGTACAGATACAGGAGATACGAGTACAGAAACAAACGCGGCGATACGCCAGCCGGTCAAAGGGCAGAGCGATCTGACGAAAGCGGCACAGCTTACAACCGGATGGCATGACGATGAAAACGGCAAATGGTATCAGAATGCAGATGGTACATATTTCGCCGGCGGTATGCAGGAAATCGATGGTTCTACATATTACTTTGATGATAACGGTTACATAAAGACCGGATGGGTGGAAGTTGGATTTGATGATTATTACTTCAACGATGATGGTACTTATGATCCGAGTCAGCATAAGACACGAATTGCATTTACTTTTGATGATGGTCCGGGAGAATACACTGATGAACTTCTTGACTGTCTGGAAGAAAACAATGCACATGCGACATTCTTTATGCTTGGACAGAATGTAGGAAGCTGGGAATCCACAGTACAGCGTATGGCGGATATCGGCTGTGAGATCGGCAGCCATTCCTGGGATCACCCGAATCTTTATGATCTGAGTATGGACTCTGTGGCAAAACAGTTTTCGGATACAGATGCAGCACTGGAAAAAGCCTGTGGACAGAAAGCAAGTGTGGCACGTGCACCTTATGGCAACTGGAGTGATGATATCATTTCTACTGTAGGTAAACCGTTTTTTACATGGTCACTGGATTCTCTGGACTGGAGTTATCTGGATGTAAACAAGGACTATGATGCAGTTATGAATGGTGACCTTACAGATGGTTCTATCATTCTGATGCATGATATTCATGAACCTTCTGTACAGGCGGCAATCAAGATGATTCCGGAACTTGTGCAGAAAGGATATAAGCTGATGACTGTCAGCGAGCTGGCAGCAGCGAAGGGAGTTACCTTACAGGGTGCCAATTATTCTGATTTCTGGGATAGCTCCCTGCAGAAGGGAATCGTTGCAGGATACAGCGGAAATACCACAGATACATCCGGTGATGAAAGCACAGATGGTACGGATACTTCTAATGACGGAAGTACAGATACATCGGATGGAAGTTCTGACGATGGCTCTGCCGATGATGAATCTTCAGATGATGGTTCCTACGATGATGGAAGTTCCGATGACGGAAGTTATGATGAAGGCGATTATTCGGAGGAGTAATACGGAATAAAGCAGCTTACAAAAGAGGACATGAATGGCAGGGAAGTACAGATACATTCCTGCCGGACAAGTTCTCTTTTTTTACGTTTTCTGTAATTTTTTTCTTACAGACTTCTTGTTGTTTTAATTGACGGGAACTATATGGATTGGTATAATGTGTCTATAAAAATACGAAAGATCGGCGTTAATCATGTGCATAATGCCGATGAAGAATCAGAAAGTAGCAAATTAACAATTAAGGGAGGTACGTTTGAATGGGAGAGAAGTTGCAGTTTACAGAGCTGGATCAGTATCTGTTCGGACAGGGAACCCATTACGACATTTATAAAAAGCTCGGAGCGCATCCTACGATGCGGGGACGCAAAAAAGGTGTCTATTTTGCAGTGTGGGCACCGAATGCCAGATCTGTTTCTGTAGTGGGTGAATTTAATGAATGGGATATTCAGAAGAACCCGATGCAGAAGACAGGACCAATCGGAGTCTATGAGACTTTTATACCTGAGGCAAAAATCGGTGACCTTTATAAGTTTTATATTATCGGTTATCACGGTGAGGAAATTTACAAAGCCGATCCATATGGCAATGAAGCGGAGCTTCGTCCGGGAACAGCATCCAGAATTGCAGATATTTCCAGTTATAAATGGAAAGATACTACCTGGATGAAACACCGTCCGGAATTTAATGAGAAAAAGAGTCCGATGGCAATTTATGAAGTTCATCCCGGTTCATGGAAGAAACATGAAGCAAAGGATGAGGATGATCCGGGATTTTACAATTATCGCGAACTGGCACATGAGCTGGCTGCTTATGTAAAGAAAATGGGCTATACCCATGTTGAACTTATGGGAATTGCAGAGCACCCGTTTGATGGCTCCTGGGGCTATCAGGTAACCGGTTATTATGCACCGACTTCCCGCTACGGAACAGCAGAAGATTTCAAATATATGATAGATTATCTTCATCGCAACAAGATAGGTGTTATTCTTGACTGGGTTCCGGCACATTTCCCGAAGGATGCACACGGACTTGCAAACTTTGACGGAACGGCTGTTTATGAACATGAAGACCCGAGACAGGGAGAGCACCCGGATTGGGGAACGAAGATTTACAACTACGGCCGGCCGGAGGTCAAAAACTTCCTGATCGCCAATGCGCTTTTCTGGATAGAGGAATGCCACGTAGACGGTCTGCGTGTCGATGCGGTTGCATCTATGCTGTATCTGGATTACGGCAAGAAAGATGGGGAATGGGTTGCCAATAAATATGGTGACAACAAAAATCTCGAAGCAATCGAATTTTTCAAACATCTGAATACAGTTGTGCTTGGCAGGAATCATGGTACTGTCATGATTGCAGAGGAATCAACGGCATGGCCGCTGGTTACCGGTAAGGCAGAGGACGGTGGACTCGGTTTCTCGCTGAAGTGGAATATGGGATGGATGAACGATTTCCTTGAATACATGAAGCTGGATCCGTATTTCCGTAAAGACAATCACAACAAGATGACCTTCTCCATGACGTATGCATACAGTGAAAATTATGTACTTGTTATTTCTCATGATGAAGTTGTACATCTGAAATGTTCGATGCTTAACAAAATGCCTGGATATCCGGACGATAAGTTCCGTAATCTGAAAGCTGCATATGCGTTTATGCTGTTCCATCCGGGCAAGAAACTTCTGTTTATGGGACAGGAGTTCGGGCAGCTCCGTGAATGGAGTGAGGAGAGAGAACTTGACTGGTATCTCCTCAAAGAAGAAAAGCATCAGGATCTTCAGAATTTTGTGAAGACACTTCTTCATATGTATACGAAGTACCCGGCACTGTATGCAGCCGACAATGATCCGGAAGGCTTTGAATGGATCAATGCGGATGATGCATACAGAAGCATTTTCAGCCTGATAAGAAAATCACCGACGAAGCGAAATAATCTTCTGTTTGTGGTAAATTACACACCGGTCGACAGACCAGACTATCGTGTAGGTGTTCCGAAGAAAAAACAGTACAAGCTGATCATGGATGAAAACGGACTCCTCGACAAACCAAAGATTTTTAAAGCAGAAGAACAGGAATGCGATCACAGAGAATATTCCTTCGGTTATTCGCTTCCGGGATATGGAGTTGCAGTATTTACTTATTAATCCTGTACAAAAGTGGGGTTGAAATCAATGGTTAATTGTATGTAAAAGCCATTGCTTTTTCTGTGAAGATAGGTTATACTGAACGCGACCGAAAGGTATGAGATAGCTAAGAAATATATAATTTAAATAATAAAATTCTGAAAGGAGAAACAAAAATGAAAGTATCAAATATTAAAGACATTGACAAATTTTTTGAAGTAGTAGATAGCTGTAAAGGCAAAGTAGAACTGGTAACAGGTGAAGGAGACAGACTGAACCTCAAATCCAAACTTTCCCAGTACGTATCTCTTGCAAACATCTTCTCCGGCGGAGAAATTCCGGAACTTGAGATCGTTGCATATGAGAAAGAAGATATCGACAAACTTCTCAGCTTCATGATCAACGGCTGATCTTAATGAATAATAAGAGTCTCTGTGGACATTATAACCAGGGGGTATAAATGCCTCCTGGTTAAATTACGTTATGAGTTAGTGGTATAAAACAAATAAACAAGAGTTACTTTGTCTTCGGGCAGAAAGAGAGGAAATACAACCATGGAAAAAACTAAAATTGACATTATTTCCGGATTTCTTGGAGCCGGTAAAACAACACTGATTAAAAAGCTTCTGAAAGACGCATTTCAGGGCGAGCAGGTCGTACTGATTGAAAATGAATTCGGTGAAATCGGTATTGATGGTGGTTTCCTGAAAGAAGCAGGAATTCAGATTCGCGAAATGAATTCAGGATGTATCTGCTGCTCACTGGTTGGTGATTTTGGTGCATCTCTGAAAGAAGTAATCAGCAAATATCATCCGGACCGAATCTTGATCGAGCCATCCGGTGTCGGCAAATTATCTGATGTTATCAAGGCTGTACAGGGTGTTGAAGAAGAGACAGGGCTTGTACTGAACAGCTACACAACTGTTGTTGATGCAAAGAAATGCAAAATGTATATGAGAAACTTTGGTGAGTTCTTTAATAATCAGGTAGAATATGCCGGAGCAATCATTATGAGCCGTACTGATATCGTAGATGAAGCAAAAGCACAGGCTGCGCTGGAACTTCTCCGTGAGATCAATGCAAAAGCTGCAATCATCACTACACCGATTGAAAAACTGGACGGAAAGAAACTTCTTGATGTTATGGAACATCCGGTATCCCTTGCGCAGGAATTGATGGAAGAAGAGGAAGTATGCCCGGAATGCGGACATGTACATGAACATGGCGAACATCACCATCATGATCATGAAGAACATGAGCATCATCACGACCATGACCATGAATGCGGATGTGGACATGACCACGATCACGAAGAACATGAGCATCATCACGACCATGACCATGAATGCGGGTGTGGACATGACCACGATCACGAAGAGCATGAGCATCATCATCACGATCATGACCATGAATGTGGCTGTGGACATGATCATCATGACCATCACCATCATCATGCAGATGAGGTGTTTACAAGCTGGGGCCGTGAGACGATCAGGAAATTTACAAGAGAAAATCTTGAGAAAATGCTTGAAGCTCTTTCAGCATCAGACGAGTACGGTATCATCCTTCGTGCAAAAGGTATGCTTCCGGCAGAAGACGGAACATGGATCTACTTTGATATGGTTCCGGAAGAAACAGAGATCCGTGAAGGTGCACCGGAATACACAGGTCGTCTCTGCGTAATCGGATCCAAACTGAAAGAGGACAAACTGGCTGAACTTTTTGGCCTGTAATGATGGAGGATAATATAGTTCATGAATGAAATTACAGTACCGATTTATTTAATGACCGGTTTTCTGGAGAGCGGTAAAACATCGTTCTTAAGCTTCACGATCCAGCAGGACTATTTTCACACAGACGGAAAGACACTTCTGATCCTCTGTGAAGAAGGTGAAGAAGAATATGATCCGGCAATTTTGAAAGCAAACAATACAGTTGTGGAAGTCATCGAAAACGAAGAAGATTTTACAACAGACCGTCTTGTCGCAATGGATATTCTTCATCAGCCAGAGCGTGTCATCATAGAATATAATGGCATGTGGCTGGTAAGCAATTTTGAAAAGATGCAGCTTCCGGAAGGCTGGGGCGTCGAGCAGCAGATCACATGTGTCGATGGCAGCACTTTCCAGATGTATATGGCAAACATGAAATCCATTTTTATGGATATGATAAAAAATACAGATATGGTCATCTTTAACCGTTGCAAGAAAGAAGATCCGCTTCCGACTTACCGTCGTGGAATCAAGGTTGCCAACCAGAGAGCTGAAGTTATTTTTGAGGATGAAGAAGGCGAACTTGGTGATATCTTCCAGGATGAGATGCCATTCGATATGAACGCACCGGTTATCGAGATACTGCCGGAAGATTATGGTATCTGGTTTGTAGATGCGATGGATCATCCCGAAAACTATGAAGGTAAAACTGTCAAATTCAAAGCAAGAGTCATGAAACCGCGCGGAATGGGAAGCAAATTCTTTGTTCCGGGACGTACAGCCATGACCTGTTGTGCGGACGATACGACTTTTCTCGGCTATGTGTGCAAGAGTGCTTATGCACCGAAGCTTACAGCAGGACAGTGGGTAGAAGTTACTGCAAAAGTCGGTATTGAGAAGCGCAACGAATACCAGGGTGAAGAGGGGATTGTTCTGGATGCAGAATACGTGGAGACCTGTGAACCGCTGGCAGATGAGATGGTTTACTTTAATTAGCACAGTGAGGAATTAATAATGTATCTGATCGTAGGTTTGGGAAATCCCGGAAGGCAGTATGAAGCAACACGCCATAATATGGGATTTGATGTAATAGACAAGCTTGTGGAAGAATATCAGGTTCCGCAGGCTGGCGTGAAATTTAATGCCATGTACGGAAAAGGAAGAATCGGCGGACAGCCGGTGATTCTGATGAAGCCGCTTTCTTATATGAACTTAAGCGGTGGACCGATCCGGGAGATGGCAAACTACTTCAAGATCAATCCGGAGACAGAGATGATCGTCATTTATGATGATATCGATCTTGATCCGGGACAGCTCCGTATCCGCAAAAAAGGCAGTGCGGGCGGTCATAATGGAATCAAACACATTATACAGCAGCTCGGAACACAGAACTTTGTGCGTATCAAAGTTGGCGTTGGTGCGAAGCCAAAGGGCTGGGATCTGGCTGATTATGTGCTGGGAAGATTTGATAAGGATGACCGTGTCCTTGTCGAAGAAGCGCAGGAGAGAGCGTGCAAAGCAGTTGAACTGATTCTGACGGACAGCGTGGACGCAGCCATGAATGAATATAACAAGAAAACGGGGAATGTATGAAAACATTTTTGCAGCCTCTGCAAAGTCTTGCAGAGATCGAAGAAATTGAAAAACAGGCAAAAAAGAATCATGGAATTCTGGAAGTCAGTGGTTGTATAGAGTCCCAGAAAGCTCATCTTATGTATGGGCTTTCCGGGCTTTTTCCATCTCATCTGGTAATTGCGGCAGATGAAAAGACAGCAAAAGATCTTTACGAGGATTACCGCTTTTATGATAAGCGTGTTTATTATTATCCGGCAAAGGATCTGCTCTTCTTTCAGGCAGATATTCACGGAAACCTTCTGATACGTCAGCGCATGCAGGTTATCCGTGCGCTTCTGGAACGGCAGGAGGAGATTACGGTCGTTACCAGTATTGATGGCTGTATGGATTATCTGCTTCCGCTGGAAAAGATTGAAAAACAGCTCATACATTTCCGTAATGACAGCAGCCTTGATATGGACAAACTGACAGCAGCACTGGTTCATATGGGATATGAGCGCGTCGGACAGGTAGAGATGCCGGGACAGTTTTCAATAAGAGGTGGTATCATTGATATTTATTCTCTTACCGAAGAAAATCCATGGCGAATCGAGCTCTGGGGAGATGAGATTGATTCCATCCGAAGCTTTGACGCACAGAGCCAGAGATCTCTGGAAAATCTGGATGAGATTATGATCTATCCGGCAGCAGAGCAGCCGATCGAAAAGGGCGGGGTTACTTTTATTGATTATTTCAAAGACGGAGATTCGATGCTCTTTCTGGATGAATTAAATCATCTGGAAGAAAATGCGAAGGCAGTCGAAGAAGAATTTCAGCAGAGCTGCCGGAACCGTCAGGAAAAAGGCGAGACGACACTTTCCGGTAACTGGATGTGCTCCTGGGAAGAACTGTGCAAAAAGCTCAACAGATGTAACTGTATCGGGCTTTCCCTTCTTGATCCGCGTAAATCCGGATGGAAGATCACAGGACAGTTTAATCTGACCGTAAAATCCATGAATTCATACCAGAGCAGCTTTGAGCTTCTGGTAAAGGATCTGAAACAGTACAAAAAAGAGGGCTACCGGATCGTGCTTCTTTCCGGATCAAGAACCCGTGCCGAACGTCTCGCAAAAGATCTGCAGGACGAAGGTTTAAGCGCTTTTTACGGGAAAGATTCGGATCGCATTCTGGAACCTGGCGAGATCATGGTTGCTTATGGCCATGCGAGAAAAGGGTTTGAATACCCGATGGTCAAATTTGCAGTGATCACAGAGACGGATATTTTCGGTAAAGAGCAGAAGAAGCGCAAAAAGAAAAAAGAATATAACGGAAAGCGTATTCAGGACTTTTCTGAATTGTCGATCGGCGATTTTGTTGTCCATGAAAAGCATGGACTCGGTATTTATCGTGGTATCGAAAAGGTTGCTGTCGACAAAGTCGCGAAGGATTATATTAAGATTGAATACCGAAACGGAAGCAACCTCTATATTCTTGCAACACAGCTTGATGCACTGCAGAAATATTCCGGGGCGGAGACTGCGAAGCCCCCGAAACTGAATCGCCTCGGCGGTCAGGAATGGAAAAAGACCAAATCAAAGGTCAAAGGTGCAGTCCGAAACATTGCCCGTGAGCTGGTTGAACTTTATGCGGTACGTCAGGAAAAAGAAGGCTATGTCTGTGGCCCTGACACTGTCTGGCAGCGGGAGTTTGAAGAAATGTTTCCGTATGAGGAGACAGAGGATCAGCTCTCCGCAATCGAAGATACGAAGCGGGACATGGAAAGCACAAAAATCATGGATCGTCTTGTGTGCGGGGATGTCGGCTACGGCAAGACAGAGGTTGCACTTCGTGCCGCATTTAAAGCGGTGCAGGAGAGCCGTCAGGTAGTCTATCTCGTTCCTACAACGATTCTTGCACAGCAGATTTATAATACTTTTATTCAGCGAATGAAAGAGTTTCCGGTACGTGTGGACCTGCTCTGTCGTTTCCGTACACCTGCACAGCAGAAAAAAACCATCGAAGATCTCAAAAAAGGGCAGGTAGATATTGTCGTAGGTACGCACCGTGTACTTTCAAAGGATGTAGAATACAAAAATTTAGGACTTCTGATCATTGATGAGGAGCAGCGTTTCGGCGTGGCCCACAAAGAAAAAATCAAGCAGCTGAAAAAAGACATCGATGTACTGACACTGACGGCAACACCGATTCCGCGAACCCTTCATATGAGTATGATCGGTATTCGTGATATGAGTGTCCTGGAGGAGCCGCCGATGGATCGTGTGCCGATCCAGACGTACGTTATGGAGTATGATGAAGAGACCGTCCGTGAGGCGATTAACCGTGAGCTTCGAAGAGGCGGACAGGTATATTATGTTTATAACCGTGTCAATGACATTGCAGATGTGGCTGCCAGAATCGCGAAACTTCTTCCGGAGGCGAGGGTGGATTTTGCACACGGACAGATGAGCGAGCGTGAACTTGAAGCTGTCATGTTTGCATTCATCAATGGAGATATCGATGTGCTTGTTTCGACTACGATCATTGAGACAGGCCTGGATATTTCCAATGTAAACACCATGATCATACATGATTCAGACAGATATGGACTTTCACAGCTTTATCAGCTGCGAGGAAGAATCGGACGCTCAAACCGTACGGCATATGCGTTTCTGATGTACCGCAGAAATACCATGCTGAAAGAAACAGCAGAAAAGCGTCTGTCAGCGATTCGCGAATATACGGATCTCGGAAGTGGATTCAAGATTGCGATGCGTGATCTGGAGCTTCGAGGAGCGGGAAATCTTCTAGGGGCAGAGCAGCATGGACATATGAATGCGGTCGGTTATGACCTTTACTGTAAGATGCTCAGCGAGGCGGTCAAAGAGGCAAAAGGTATTCATACTATGGAGGATTTCGAGACAACGATCGATCTGAACATGGATGCATTTATACCGGATTCTTATATCAGCAACGAATATCAGAAGCTGGATATTTACAAACGAATCGCCGGGATCGAGACGCAGCAGGATTATGACGATATGCTGGAAGAACTTTTGGACCGTTTTGGCGAGATGCCAAAGGCAGTAATGAACCTGCTTTCCATTGCGCGGCTGAAAGCGCTTGCACATCGCTGTTATGTGACAGAAATCAAACAGATCGGAAGAGATATGAAGATCACTTTGTATGAAAATGCAAAACTGAATCCGGTCGGATTCCCTGCATTGATGCAGAAATACAGACGCGGTCTTCAGTTCAAAAACGAGCAGGAACCGAAGATTTTATTTACACCGGAGGGAAGCGGAAATGTGCTGACAGCCCTTACGGATCTGCTGACAGAGCTTGAACAGCTTGTAGAAGAATAAAACCAGCTGCATGAAGAGTATAAACTGTGAAATATCAGTGAAAATAGCTGGTTTTTGTGATTTTCCTTGCCCTGTCGGGGAAAAAAGTTTATACTCTTATTTATATGAATTCATGCAGTGATGGAGGATAAAATGAAAACAATGACAAAGAAAACAGCAGTTGTAGCACTTGCCGGTGTAATGGCAGCGGGAATGCTCACAGGCTGTGGTGAAAAAGCATTAGATGGCACAAAGACAGTTGCAACTGTAGATGGTGCAGAGATTCCGCTTGGGATGTTAAGCCTTTCTGTCAGAGAGGGTCAGGCGCAGGCAGAGGCCATGTACAAGAGCTTTATGGGCGGATCTGATTATTCTATCTGGGATACAGAGGCAGAGAAAGGCAAGACTTATGGCGAGCAGGCAGTAGAGCAGGCACTGAAAGATATTGAGCTGATGTGTATCCTTAAGGAAAAAGCAGCTGATTATGATGTAGAGATCACAGAAGATGACGAGAAGGCAATCGCCGATGCGGCAGCAGCCTTTATGAGCGCAAATACAGAAGACACCCTGAAAACTCTGGCAGTTACAGAAGATCAGGTGAAGACATATCTGGAACTTGAGACATATAAGAGCAGAATGCATGATCCGATCATTGCAGACGTAGACAAGAATGTTTCTGATGAGGAAGCACAGCAGTCTTCTTTTAACTATGTAAGTATCAGTACATCTGACCTGAGCGATGATGAGATCAAACAGAAAAAAGAAGATGCACAGAAAATTCTTGACGGACTGAATGCAGATCCGGACGGGGATTTCAGCGAGATCGCAAAATCCGTAGATGACTCTTATACAGTACTGAGCGGTTCTTTTGATACAAATGAAGATGCGTCAGAAGAGGATTCTGATGACGAAGATGAGACTACAGCATCTTCCAGTAATTATCCGGATGAGGTAATGAAGGTTCTCCGAACACTGAAAGACGGCGAAGTCGGTCCGGATGTTATTGAGGCAGATTCTGCTTACTACGTAGTCAAACTTGACAAAGTAAACGACGAGGATGCGACAGCTACAAAGAAAGAATCCATTATCTCCACCAGAGAAAATGAGCTGTATACAGAGACTACAGACAAATGGCTGGATGAAGCTGACATCAAAGTTGAGAAGAAAGTTCTGAAGACACTGAAAGTCACAGACAATCATAAATTCACAATTCAGACAGCAGCAGAAGACACTACAGATGAGACAGCAGAAGTAACTGAAACACCAGAGGTAACAGAAGAAGCAGACGCTACTGAGACATCAGAGGTAACAGAAGAAGCAGACGCTACTGAGACACCGGAGGTAACAGAAGAAGCAGATGTTACAGCTACTCCGGAGGTTACAGAAGCACCTTCCTATGACACGGATTCATCCCTTGAGGTCAAAGATGGCGACACAGTCAACATTGACTATGTAGGAAAGATTGATGATGTTGCATTTGACGGTGGAAGTACAGACGGAAACGGCACAGATCTGGTGATCGGTTCCGGTTCATACATTGATAACTTCGAAGAGCAGCTGATTGGTGCACATCCTGGAGATAAAGTAGAAGTAAAAGTTACTTTCCCGGATGATTATCAGGCAACAGATCTTGCAGGTAAAGAAGCAGTATTTGATGTTACTGTTAACGGAATCTACGAATAATCAAATAAGATAAATATAAAAAGGATGGCAGGAAAACCTGTCATCCTTTTACGATATACGATCAGAATTCTTCCGGATCATCTTCGGAACTTCCGCCGTTTCCACCGAAAACATGGATTCCATTGATCTCGACGTCACCTTCCATCGGGATTACAATGCATTTGCGTCCGTCGATGACCTGTGTCTCGATCAGCATCGCACGGTCCGGGTCGACATGGATCACGACATCCGGTGTCCTGATCTCTGTACGACGCGTATTGGTGATATTGTTTGCCATGAGAGATGCGTTTTCGCCTGCAATTGCCTCATAAGTCTGGTCAAATGTTTCGAGTTTTTCATCTTCTACGCCGCATTCTTCGAAGAGACGTTTCACCTCCGGCTTGGTCAGAACGGCGGGGTCCGGAGAATCCTTCTGTGATTCCACCCATTCATTGAGCTTTTCGTGGATGTTCATAACGGTATCGTAAGCACAGTCATCACCGAGGGTTTCTTCTACGAGCGCATTAAAGGAATCTCTCTGACCGCCTGCGGAGAGCGGAGTCGTGCATCCGAACATTTCATCTACGAAAGTACTGCGAAGCTGCTCGGCATTTTTTGTGTAATACAGAAGTCCGTGGATATCTGTGCTCCGGTCATTGAATACCGGGAAAAGGAAGCCCAGATCCGGCATTTCCACGATCCAGTCACGGATACGGTCTTCGATGTTGTTGGTTTCAGCATTGTAGCACAGTCCCGCTTTGGAAAGGTTGACCGGACAGATACTGCAGAGGATATGATCGTAGATCTCATCAGAAGCATCAAACATTTCCTGGCCGTCGGAGGATTTGCCCGGGATATCATAAACGGCATGGATCAGAATAATATAATAGTTCTCGCCGTAGTCATAGTTTTCGATGATCTTATCATAAAATTCCTCCAGAATGGCATTGTCCTGAAGTTTGCTGCCGCGGAGTTTCATAAGAAATTCCTGTGTGCCGCCCTCTTTTTCCTGGTCAAGAGGAAACTCCATGTTGATCAGGTTCTTGCCGATGGTTCCGGAAAGAGTTTTCTTGAATATTTCAAAGTATTTGAACATTTCTTCCTCAGAAAGAGAAAGAAAAGCTTCTTTCAGTTCGGTTTTTTTGTTTTTTTCACCGTCAACATAGCAGCCGCAGATACGTGTGATCGCGCAGTTGTTTGGCGAAAACTGTTTCTTAATTTCGGATATTTCTTTTTTGTTCATTATGTATCGCTCCTGATTTACAGAATTTCAGTACGGAAAGCTTCTGCGATCCCGCTTAAGTTGTAGCGATCTGCGAGATCCTGGATTCCCATCATGATCTCCTCGCGGCTGAAATCATTTGCCTCGAGAAATTCGTCATCTTTTCCATTCAGCTCATAATAGAAAAGAAGTCCGATCTCCAGATTCTGGCGGTCGCCGTCACAGGTCATTTCGTATAATTTGTTTTCAGCCTCATCGATATTGCCTTCATCGGCAAGGGAAGTCAGAGTTGCCAGTGTCTGTCTTGCTTCTTTATCTTCAATGACATCCGGAGTCAGTTCGGAAGCACTTACCTGAAATAACATTTTCATGACGGCGCGCACCATTTCACGGATCTGGCGCAGTATATAATCATCCTGAAGCATTTTTATTCTCCCTTCTGCATCAAAATTTTCAAATAATAAATTGTAAACATATAATTGTAACGATGTAAATGTACCTACCTAGAGTACCACAAAAAAGGAGTTTCTTCCAGATGAAAATAGCTGTGAACAGTCATAAAAATTTCGTACAGATATTGTGCAAATTCGTTTGACGAGCGTGAGCAGATTAAGTACAATGAGGTAAGAAGAAATGTTAAATAGAAGGAAAAATCTATGAGTACAATTTTTGATGTGGCGAAAGCAGCCGGGGTTTCCAAGTCAACGGTTTCCAGGGTATTAAACGGAGAAAACGGAGTAAAGGAAGCAACCCGTGAGGCTGTAGAAAGGGCAATTCGAGAGCTTAAATATACGCCGAGTTATCTGGCGCAGGGTATTCGCACAGGCAAGACAAAGACGATCGCGATGGTCGTGCCGGAATATACGAATATCTTTTATAATGAGCTTTTCAGGGGCGTAGAAGATATGGCACTGAAGTACGGTTATATGGTGTTTGTCTGCAACACGGAGAGAAGCCGCCGCTCTGAGATTGAATATATAGAAGAAATCTTAAAGAGAAACGTTGATGGTATTATTTACAATACCTATTCAAACAGTGAGGAAATGCTGAACTTTCTGCGCTCACTTTCGCAGAAGCTTCCGGTCGTTTATACAAACCATCTGTTTCAGGAAGACGAGCCGGTTTCTTACGTTTATACAGATGGATTTGAGAGCAATCGCGAGGCAGTGCATTTTCTTTATGAAAAGGGCCGTACCACGATCGGATATATTCGTAATACTACAGATATCAGCGTCATAGAAGACCGTTATGAGGGCTATCTGCAGGGACTCAGGGACTGTGGGATCCCTTTCAGGGAAGAGTATGTTTATCGGGCAAAACAAAGCACAGAACCGGATTATATCGCGCTTGGAGCGGACGCCGCAAAGTACTATGAAGGACTGGATGCAACGCCGAAAGCAGTGATCGCGGCAATCGATGCGCTGGCAATTGGATGTGTACAGCAGTTTCAAAAAGATGGAATTGGTATACCGGAACAGGTAAATGTGATAGGATTTGATAATATTTCACTCAGTTCGCTGATCCAGCCGCCGCTGACGACGATCAGCCAGCCAATTCGGCTGATCGGACAGAAGGCAGCAGAGATCATTATTGCAAAACTGGATGGTCGGGAAATCGAAGATAAAGTAGTCTTCCCGGGAAATCTTATTTTGCGGGCGACTACAGATCTTTGATCTGCTCGGTAATCCAGCGGCAGATGTGCTTCACAGATTTTTCAGCAAGTTCATGCTGTCTGCGTGTGATCTGTATTTTTGTGATTACCGGAATATATTCATAATTAAAATGATTTTCAATAAAACCATGGAGAGCTTCCCGTACATAATAAAATGTTACGGGAACTTTTGCTTTGCGGAGAAGAAGGCCGTATTTTTTGCCTCCTTCATTCAGATTATCGCGACCGCACAGGAGAATGAAAGTACGTGGCATATCTGTAAATGTCTCAGCAGGAAAAAGAATCGGTGAGATAAGTACATTTCGAAGTTCTTCCGAAGACTCTGTGTAATAGTGGGCAAAAGTATCCATCAGCTTGCCGGAGACAGAGTTTTTGATTGGTTTACGCTCTGTGGAACTGCGATATGGATCCATGTACGGATAATCCAGAATCTGCATACAGGGTGTGAACTGCTGCTTTTCTCCTGCCATATAGACGGTTCCGGCAGCCAGGTTAGCTCCGGCACTGTGTCCCCAGAGGATGATTTTGTCCGGCTGGGCTTTGAGCTCTTTCATAGAAAGGGCATGAAGCACACAGTCATAGACATCTTCAAGACCTGTCGGGAATGGATGTTCCGGTGTAAGGCTGTAGTCGCATGAGATCACAGGAATTCCGAGAGTCTGGTGAATAAAGTGGCAGAAGTCGTCATCATCGGCAGCTGTATTGTACATGAACCCGCCACCGTGAACTTCTATGATCAGATATCCCGGATGAAGATTTTTGCTGTTATAAACAAATGCATGCATGGAACCGTTTCTTGTCGGAACGGCTATTTTTTTTCCGTATAAATGCGGACGGCAGGCCCGTTTTTGCATACGGGCCTGCTCTCTTTTGATAACTTCTTCAGTATGAAACTGTTTTTTCAAAATAGATTCTCCTTATCAGTCATTTGTGTGTTTCCAAGGGATAGAAACTGTTTTTCCGGAAGGAATCTGATATGGTCTGCCATCGATCATGAGCCATACATCTGTGCAGGTCGGATTAAAAATGTAATCTCCGGTAGAAGAATATACAAGACTTCTGACTGCAAGGATGTACTGACAGATTTCTATGTTTGAAGCATACCAGATATCTTCTTTATTTCCGAGTCTGGCGAAGAAGTTTTCGATTCCCTCCCAGTCCTGGTAGGCGTCCAACTGGTAAGCATGTCCCCACACATAAAAGAGGGAAGGTGAAAGATATTCTTCGTCTGCGTTGTCCTCCAGAAATTTCTCTGCAAGTTCCATACGATT
The DNA here is from genome assembly GCF_900120195.1 of Blautia sp. Marseille-P3087. Taxonomy (GTDB): domain Bacteria; phylum Bacillota; class Clostridia; order Lachnospirales; family Lachnospiraceae; genus Blautia_A. The sequence continues at coordinate 1,930,988 of NZ_LT635539.1, read as the reverse complement.
GTCAGCACAGTAGTGACACGTCGGATGCCATGTGAGAAAATTCTCAGGCAAACGGAAATCATCAGTAGTAATGACTGTTCGGGAGTAAAGTATTCCACAAATTCGCACCGTTTCCAAAACGGAATCGTTATAAGTTCCGAACGGATATGACATACCTGAAATGGGATGTCCGGTCAAAGCTTCCAGATCTCTCTTATTTTCGGATATTTCCCAGGCTGCCATGGAAGAAGGAACGGTAGTCAGGTCGGGATGTGTCATTGTATGGACTGCAATTTCAAATCCATCATAGACTTCCTTTATTTCATCTCTTCGAAGTTTGTAATGGCTGACATCGATACCCGGCTGTATCAGCCAGTCACGATCACCCATCAGACCGGAATTCAGATGAAAAGTTCCCTTGATTCCATATTTGCGCATCAGCTCAGTAAGACGTGTGTCCTGTGTGACTCCATCATCTGAACTTAATGTAAATGCTTTTTTGCGTCCGCCCGGAAAAAGCGGAATGTCCTGTCTTAATCTCAACATATTTACCGCCGCCTGTTTGAGTATAATCTGATTTTAATAAACATCTTTCCATTCGTCAATATTAGAAGGATCAAATCTGTATGGAGGTCCTAAGATGATTTCAGAACCACCGTCGGAGCATTCCTGAATGGTGTATGGGCTGTTTTCCATATCACCTGCGTCAAATGTATCACCAACAGCACCAGTGATCGTTCCGTCAACAAGTGCGATAGCTGTGTATGCGGAAAGTTTTCCTACATCTTCCGGATTCCAGAGGAACATATACGGACACGGTGAACTGTCATCATCGCCGATATATGCAGACATCTCAGATGGAAGTCCAAGGCCTGTAAGTTTAACAGAAGATTCGCTGTCCTGAATAACTTTGGCTGCTGCGTTGATACCAACAGTAGTCGGGGAGCAGATAACTTTCAGATCAGGGTATTTGGACAGAAGAGCCTGTGTCTGGTCTGTAGATTTCTGTGGTTCGTCATCGCCGTAAGCAACTTCAACGAGATCCAGATCTTTGTATTTGTCATCTTCCATAACAGCTTTCATAGCATCAATCCATGAATTCTGGTTTGCTGACTGGCTGCTTGCAGAAAGAATCGCAAATTCGCCGGAGCCACCGGAAATATCATATACTGCATCTGCGAGAGCCTGGCCGATTTCTGTAACACCAGCCTGGTTTACAAAAGTCTGACGTGCTTCCGGAACAACGTTGGAATCAAGAGATAATACTTTGATACCTTCGTCCATGGCATCCTGGAGGCATGCTGTCAGTGCGTTTACGTCATTACTTGCAATAGCGATAGCATCAACTTCCTGAGAGATCAGGGACTGAATCAGCGGAATCTGAGCATCAGCAGTTGCTTTTTCAGGTGATTTGATGATGCATTCGCCGCCGGCTGCTTCAATGACCTGTTTGAAACCGTCAGCTTCTTTTTCTGCATATGGGTTTCCGGAATTTCGGATTACGATCGCAAATGTTTTTCCGGAAAGATCGCCCTCAGAGTCCGCATTGACAATGAGAGCAGTGCCGCTTACAACTGTTGTTGCCATGGCAGCAGTGAGGAGGATAGAGAGTAATTTTTTCTTCATAAAAGTTCTCCTTTCTTTTGAATGGGAACATTCCCAAAATATGGTAAAAAAATATTTTCTTTAATAATTGTGGTTTAGAAATAAAGAAAATACTAATTGGGAACATTCCCAAAAACATCTTAATTCATTTATACGCTTATTTACAGAAAAAAGCAAGTATATTTGAATAAAAAAGAAAATTTGTATAAAAATAATAAAATCTCTTTCAATATTTTGTGCATATGTAATATATAAAAGAATGTACTTTTTCGGTCACTGCTGTGAAGATAAAACTTTACGCGGAAATCACAGAATGCTATAATACATATTATTACATAATGGACGGAAGCAAGTTTGTAATAGGCAGACAGATGTCTGCTACAGGAAGGATATGAATAATGAACAAAGGTACTGCGATGACACGGCAGGAATCAGAAGTGATGATAAAGGAATTGAGTAAGGTATTTGACGTGGTACGTTTGCTCGATGAAGAAACCCTTGAAACAGGAAATATAAAGGATAAAACAGATATAGAAGGATTTCCGTGTAAATGCTATTCTTTTTGGAAGAAGAGAAATAACTGTAAGAACTGTACTTCCAGAGAAGCTTTTCGTAAAAAAAATGAGCAGCTGAAACTTGAATATCTGGATGCCAATATATATCAGGTTATTTCGAAGTATGTAGAGATTGACGGGAAACCTTATGTCATGGAACTCATCAATCAGATGAATGCAGATGCAGTCATGGATGAGGATGGAAGGAATGAACTTATCAAGCAGCTTTCCGGTTATAACCGGGAGCTGTACACTGATGCACTGACAGGTATTTACAACAGACGTTATTATGAAGAACGGATTCGTAATTCTAATATGTCCGCCGGTGTGGCAATGATCGATCTTGATGATTTCAAGATCTATAATGATACATTTGGACATGATGCAGGAGACCTGGCGCTTACAACGGTAGTTGGCATTATTAAGGATAATATCCGAAGGACAGATATGCTGATCCGTATGGGTGGCGATGAGTTTTTGCTCGTTATGCCGGATATCGCGGAACAGGCATTTGCAGACAAACTGAATCAGATACAGGGAAAGATCCATTCCTCCAAAGTACCGGGATATTCACAGCTTCGTTTATCGGTAAGTATCGGAGGCGTACTGTCCGGCAGCGGAAGCACGGTTGAGAGGGCAATCCGTAAGGCAGATCAGTTTATGTATCAGGCCAAAACCTGTAAAAACATGGTTGTCACCGAACATGATGAACAACTGAAGGAGCAACAGGAAAGTGTAAATAATAACGGATCAAAAGCGTACAAATACCGGATTCTGGTCGTGGATGATTCCGAGATGAACCGGGAGATCCTGTCGGAGATTTTAAATGAGGAATACGATATTATAGAGGCTGACAGCGGAGACACATGTATTGATATGCTTCGTAAGTATGAAACAGGTATTTCACTTGTGCTTCTGGATATTGTTATGCCGGGCATGGATGGATTTGGTGTCCTGAATTATATGAATCGTCACCATTATCTGGAAGATATCCCGGTTATTATGATTTCCAGTGAAGATTCGACAGAGACTGTTCGAAGAGCTTATGAAATGGGTGTTTCAGATTATATCAACCGTCCATTTGATGCAGGTGTTGTACACCGGAGAGTATATAATACAATCAAGCTTTATGCGAAACAAAGACGACTGATCGCACTGATCACCAATCAGGTATATGAGAAAGAAAAGAATAACCGTATGATGGTCGGTATTCTGAGTCAGATAGTTGAGTTCCGTAATGGAGAGAGTGGCAGTCATGTTTTAAATATCAATATATTTACAGGAATGCTTCTTGAAAGTCTGGTACAGCATACAGATAAATATGATCTCAGCTGGTCAGAACGTCTTCTGATCACGACAGCTTCGGCATTGCACGATATCGGTAAGATCGGTATTGATGACAAGATCCTCAATAAGCCTGGCAGGCTGACTGATGAAGAGTTCAAGATCATGCAGAATCATACGATTATTGGCGCATCAATTCTTGAAAACATGGGAAGTTATCAGGATGAAGAACTGATGAAAGTCGCTTACCAGATCTGCAGATGGCATCATGAGCGATATGATGGTAAGGGCTATCCGGATGGACTGAAAGGTGATGAGATCCCGATCTCTGCACAGGTAGTTTCTCTGGCAGATGTATATGATGCGCTTGTCAGTGAACGTGTATATAAGAAAGCATATTCACATGAAAAAGCGATAGAAATGATCACGAATGGAGAATGTGGATGTTTTAACCCGATTCTTCTGGAGTGTCTGCTTGATATTCAGGATCGAATCAAACGTAAGATGAAGACCGGCACAGCGGAAGATAATCCGTTTAAGAAACGGGAAAAGAAGGCAGAACTCAAAGAGTTTGAGAATGTAAAAGAAGATTTTATGGATGTAGTATCAAAAAACATGGAAAAAGAATATTCCAATTTTGAAAATGATGAACTTGTCGATTTTTCAAGGGGGGGGCAAAACCCAGATTCTGAGTGAAATGCGGAGAAAATATTTAGAGTAGGAGAAGGATTATGACAATCAGAGAATGCTATGATGAATTAGGATTAGATTTTGATGCTGTGTTGAGCAGACTGGTAAATGAGAAACTTGTACAGAAATTTGCACTGAAATTTCTGGATGATCCAAGTTTTCAGAATCTGAAAGATGCTTTAGATTCAAAAGATGTAGAGACCGCTTTCCGTGCGGCACATACCTTAAAAGGTGTCTGCCTGAATCTTGGATTTGACAATCTGTATCCGTCAAGTAAGGATCTGACCGAACTGCTCCGTGCCGGAAGCATGGATGGCTATGAAGATCTTTTTGTGGAAGTAGAAAAAGAATATAACAGAACCTGTGAGGCACTTCGTAAAGTTGCCTGAGAGAAATTTGGAAATTATAACTCCCTGTATTCTGTGATGAGACAGAGTACAGGGAGTTTTTATGCCTGAATATATGAAGACATTATTTCTTATACGCGGTGATTTTGATATCGCCGTCTTTGTTTTTAATTTGCAGGGAATTCTGTGTCTTATTTTCAGAACTGACGAGCTGATTGTCATCTTCATCAGTCATGACATTTCCGAGTTCTTCCGGGATATTGATTTCACTTGCTTCTGCCTCTATAGAAAGTGTGGAAAGAGTTTTTTTGGGAATGCTGAGTGTAATATCACCAAGGTCACTTGTAAATTCATTTTCTCCACTGAAAGAAATATTTTCTGCTTTTACGTCTCCATCCATCATCTCAATCTGACCATCAGTAAGTATAGTATCATTGATTTTCAGATCACCAAGGTCGGCACTGAGTTCAAGATTTTTGAAGTTGCTGTCTGAAATGTTAATATCACCGTCTTCATTCTGAATTACTGCTTTTTGGGCATTCAGAGATTCTACACTTATATCACCATATCCCATTTTGCAGGAAAAACCACTCAAGTCGGTTTTCTTTGGGATATAAACAGTTACCTTGTTGGAGTTTTCAATTACATGACTCTGTCCGAGCATTTCCTGAAGAAAATTAATGTCAATGTGAATATAGGAATATGACTCATGACCTTTTTTCTCTACAATATTCAATGCGTTATTCTGCACCTGATAAGAAAGCGGAAGCATTCCATCATTTGTTTCAATATTATAAGAGATATAGAAAGTGTCGTCATCCGATGCCTTAATGTCCAGATCAATATTTTTAAGGTCAATATTCAGAGAAGAAAAAGCATCGATTTTTGTCTTACTTAAGATGGCATGACTGTCACTGGAATCCATCATTGCGGTGCCGCTGATGCGATTAAGATCAGCAGTTTTTACGTAGTTTCTGCCGCCGGATGCGATACCGACACCAAAGAAAAGGATTCCGACAGCACAGAAGATACCAGCGGCAGCCAGTAAACGTTTATTTGTTTTTTTCATGATTTTTACCTCTCTTTCTTGCCAGGCACTGCGCCAGTTTGACCAGAAGCATACCCATCCATTTGCAGAGACAGATGCCGAGAATATACAGAAGGAGTGCACAGCCGATTCCAAGTAAGCCGCATCCTGTTATCATTAAAGCTCCTGAGAGGGAATATGGGAAAGAAACTAATCCACGCAGTAATAATTTTCCGCCAATCAGTAACACACTGAGGGCAGCGATGAAATCAGAGATGATCACGCAGACTACGCAGATTGCAACAGCCAGCAGGACTGCAAGCATTGCAATAAAAAGTGGGACAGTCACAGGTGTGGACAGGATCGCAAGTACAGCGAGTAAAGTGATTCCTTTTTTATCCTGCTTTTTCTTGCTGTCTTCATCGGCAGCATCCTGCTCTTGAATTTTCCGGTCAAGCAGATTGTACATAAGATCCGCGGCCGCCTGTTTCGGAGTACCGAGTTCTTCCATCAGTTTCTGCTGGCCGGATTCATCTGTATCACTGAAATATTCATTAAAATATTCAATTGCATCTTCGTAATCCTGTTTGGGAAGTTTGCGAAGATATTTTTTCAATTTTGCCATATATTTTTCTCGGGTCAATTTCGAATCCTCCCTTCAATAATTCCGTCAATGGTATCTCTGTAAGAAATCCATTCTTCGTGCAGATACAACAGTTGTTGTCTGCCGGAATCGGTGATAGAATAATACTTGCGTTTACGTCCCTGAAATTCCTGAGAGTAGGTTGTCAGATAAGCGTTCTTCTCAAGCTTTTTCAAAATGGGATAGAGTGTTGATTCTTTGATGTCGGCGACGATTTTGACGGTCTGGCTGATTTCGTATCCGTAGGAGTCCTGCGTGTCGACCACAGACAGAATCAAAAACTCGATAAGTAATGCTGAGACGGGATAATACATCCGATCACCTCCATAAATAATATATAAAATAATTATATATAAAAATTTTATATATAAAATATATACATATACATATGAAATGTCAAGGAGTAATTTTGCAAATGAAGAAAAAAGCATTCAAAGCCGCATTTCCATATACGATTCCTATAGGTATAGGATTTCTTTTTCTGGGTATGTCCTATGGATTTATGATGCAAAGTAAAGGTTTCTCCGTATGGTATCCGTTTTTTATGAGTATGTTTATCTTTGCGGGTTCTATGGAATTTGTAACATCGAATCTGTTGCTGTCGGTCTTCAGTCCGGTCGCAGCATTCTTTCTGGCACTGATGGTTAATGCCAGACATTTATTTTATGGTCTTTCCATGCTGGACAAATATAAGAACACTGGTTGGAAGAAATTCTATCTGATCTTCGGTATGTGCGATGAATCTTTTACTGTTAACTGCACGGTGACGCTGCCGGATGATGTGGATCGTGGCTGGTTTATGTTTTTTGTCAATCTGCTGAATCAGATATACTGGGTAGCTGCGGCTACTGCAGGCGCACTACTTGGATATGTGATCCATTTTGATATGACCGGAATTGAATTTGTCATGACTGCACTGTTTGTCGTCATGTTTCTGAATCAGTGGGAAGAGACGAAGGATCACCGCCCGGCGCTGGTGGGGCTGATCTGTTCGGTAATCTGTCTTCTGGTTTTCGGAAGCAGTAACTTCATTGTTCCGGCGATGGCATTTATCATCATCTGTTTTACCGCGGAACGCAAAATCAGCAAGAAAACGATGGAGGCAGAGGCGAAATGACAATGACAACAACACAGGCAATCATTACGATCGCAGCAGTTGTTCTCGGAACAATGGCAACACGCTTTATACCGTTTATTATCTTTCCGGAAGGAAAAAATCCACCGGAGTTTGTCAAATATCTGGGGACGGTTCTTCCCTATGCGGCGATCGGTCTTCTTGTGATCTACTGTCTCAAGGATGTGCCGGCGAGCAGTACTCACGGGCTGCCGGAAGCAATTGCAATTTTATTTATCGTATTGATCCATAAATGGAAAGAGAACACACTTCTCAGTATCGGTGGGGGAACGGTGCTGTACATGATACTTGTACAGACTGTTTTTCGCTGAAAAAGCATGAGAGAATAAGGATAACTATCCTTTCGGATAGTTGCATATAGAAACGGATTTTGCTAAACTGAAATCACATAGTTTTCCAGTATAATATAATCCAACAAAAGAAAGTGAGGGTAAATGTATGAGGAAAAAAAGGTTGGCAAAATCCGTTTCTTTGATGTTGTGCGCTGCAATGACCGTGACGATGGGCAGCGTTCCGGCACTGGCAGAGGACCTGGGGGGGGATTATTATGAGATAGCATTCAGTGATGATGCAGAAAACTTTGAGAATCCGGCTGAGACGGAACCAGGTATTGAAGAATCCTCAGAGGCAGAAGCAGTCCCGGAAGAAGCATCAGGCGAAGAAGATGTTGCTTTTGATGTGGGAGATGGTGACTCAGAACAGATTGACATTGTAGACGATGCACAGGACGAAGAGGAACTGGATATCGCTACAGAAGAAATGGATGTAGAAGACTTTGGAATCGCAGAATGTGCGGGCGAGGATGGAATTGCTGTTTTTGATGATGGGATGACACAGCAGGGAACACTGGCAGCGGTTTACCTTGATCCGGCAGCAGGTGACGATACCAGAACCGGTGCAGAGGCAGGACAGGCAGTAAAGACACTGGATAAGGCGAAAGAACTGCTGGCGGAGGATGGAATCGTTTATCTGCTTTCTCCATTGGAGTATGGTACGAATGAGACAGCTACGCTGGAAAACATGACAATATGTCCGGGTACGACGAACTTAAGATATTTGATAGATCTCTATAGAGATACAGCAGAAGTTACATTAAGGAATATAAAGATTAAAAATACAACACCAGAGGGTAACTTGTGCTCATATGTTCAATATCCGATTTCTGTACGTAAGGGAGCAACTTTGAATATTGAAGATGGCGCGGATATTGGACCGTTTGCAGGCGAGGCAGCGATAAATCTGGAGCAGGGATCTGTGTTGAACATGAATGGTGGAACAATCACCGGAACAAAGGATAAAATGTACTATTCAACGTGTGGAATTCATGCGACAGGTAAATCAGTAATTAATATGACCGGTGGAACGATTACTGGATGTGCAGCGTATTTTGGCGGCGCTATTGCTGCATACGACGGGTCAGAGGTTAACTTATCCGGTGGAACAATTTCAAATAATATTAGTGGAGCCGGTGGGGGTATTTACCTGCTGAATGATTGCAAACTGACAATAAATGGTGATTGTAAGATTATAAATAATACTGCAAAATGCGATGACAATATTAAGGATATGTATGGTCAGGGCGGTGGAATCTATATGATTCAGAACTGTACTGCTACAATTGAAGCCGGTACTATAAAAGGAAATACAGCAGAAATATCCGGTGGTGGTATCTTTGTGTACGATAGGAGTCCTGTTATAATCAGCAATACGACTATTGAGGAAAATAAAGCAACAAACGGAAGTGGTGCGGGTATCGCTGCATTTGATTCAGATATTACATTAAAAAATGAAGCTGTGATATCAAACAATGATGCTGGCTTCAGAGGTGGTGGAATTTTTTTCGAGGTATTTAGTAATGTGAACTGTGAACTTAAGATGGAAGCTGGCGAGATTTGTGGAAATACAGCAGACAGCAGTGGCGGTGGTATATTTGCAGACTGTTATCAGCAGAGTCCGGACAGTACAAAAATCATAATTTCCGGTGGTAAGATTACAGGAAATCAGACAGGTGCTGAAGCTACTGAAAATGCAATAATGTTAATGGGATATCCTGTAGTAGAAGATGAGCCAGATGAAAATACAGGATATGCAGATCTGTATCTTAGTGGTTCGCCTGAAATTAGAGGTGAGGTTACAATTATGGACAGAGGTGAATCTGAATATGGTCCTAAAATTGTTGTAACTGACGATACATTTCAACCAGTTGTCCCGATTCTTTTGGCACCAGATTATGGAACTCCGGGAAATATAGCTGTTACCTATGGAAGTGCGGAACAGGCGAAACAGTATAAAAATGATTTTACAACGGGTAACAGTTTCAATCGAGGTATCAAACAGAGTGGTGATACTTTAATATGGACGAAGCATTATAAAGTAAAGATTATAACTTTTACATCTTTTAATCCATTAGAACAGAATATTAAAGAAATATATGTTAATGAAGGCGAAAGCATAGATCCGGCAGATTTTCCGGAGACAGCAGAGATTAAAGGATATGTAAAAACCGGATGGCGTATGAATGGCAAGGACTGGGATCCAACATCTCCAGTTATGAAACAGTTATCTGTGAATGAAGTATGGACACTTAAGAAATCTGTGGTTAGCATAGTACAGGATAAGAAGAATGGCTGCCCGTCTTCTGCAATTACTCTGACAGCAAAGGCAGCACATGATCTTGATACAACGACATATACCTATCAGTGGTATAAAAATGATGAAGTGCTGGATGGACAGACAGAAGCAACTTATGTAGCAAAAGAAGGTGGAGAATACAAAGTAGTCGTAACTGCCATCGGAGCAGGAAGCAATGCAAAGTCAATCGCAGAAACTTCCGTCAAACTTCCTGCATTTGCACACAAGTATTCCTGGAAATCTGACAAAAAGAATCACTGGCAGGTTTGCAGTATCTGTAATGGCAAGGTAAAGACAGCGGCGCATAATTACAGTGGCTGGAAAGTTACAAAAGCAGCACAGATTGCAATTGCCGGAGAAAAAGTAAGAACATGTAAAACCTGTGGTCATAAAGAAAAAGCAGCGGTAGCAGCTCTTCCGGTACAGAAAACACCGTTCCTGGGTGTTACCAGTAAAGAAAAATCTGTCACATTAAGGTGGAATACAGTCAAAGACGCTGACGGATATATGATTTATGGTGCAGAATGTGGTAATAACAGCAAATACAGACTGCTCAGAACTGTCAGAGGAAATGTAAACAGCTGGACACATACTGGTCTGAAAAAGGCAACCTACTATAGATATTCTGTAGTTGCTTACAGAAATATAAACAAAAAGAAAGTGACAATTGCGCAGACCTACAGTATGCACATTGCTACGACAGGTAAGAAACATGCTTATGCAAGAAATCTTCAGGTGAACAGAACAAATGTTGTTCTGAATCGGGGAAAGAGAACAGCACTCAGAACAAAGGTTATTTATTCATCCGGAAAAATTCAGAACCATATCGCAGCAGTCCGCTTCAGTAGTTCCAATTCCAGAGTTGCTACTGTAAACAGCAGAGGAATAATTTCTGCGAGAAACAAAGGTACCTGCATTATTTATTGTTACGCTCCGAATGGTGTACGTAAGAATGTAAGAGTAACCGTAAGATAGGACAAATATTTCTCCAAATTGTTATTGAAAAAATATAAAGTTTTAGCCTAATATAGAGATAGCCGTTCCTGAACTTTACCAGAGATTAGGACGGCTATTTTTTATGTAAGCATAGTACATAAAGTTCTGTGATGCTGTCGAAAACAGTCGACAGATAACTGTGATTCTTAGGATAATTTTGTTTCAGAAATAATTCAAAATCTGTTATAATGAGAAAAGATAAGGAGATTTGAAACATTATTAAAAGAAGATAAATAAAAAGTATTATACAGGAGAATTATGATATGAGTTTTCAGTTTGCACATTATAACTACAATGTTATGGATTTGGATAAATCAATCAGATTTTATGAAGAAGCACTTGGACTTAAAGAAGTGCGCCGCAAAGAAGCCGAAGACGGAAGCTTCATTCTTGCATATCTTGGAGATGGCAAGACCGGATTTGAACTTGAACTGACCTGGCTGAGAGACTGGGAAAAGGATCATTATGATCTCGGTGATAACGAGATCCATCTTGCATTTACGACAGATGACATGGAAGCAGCTCATAAGAAACATGAAGAAATGGGATGCATCTGCTTCGAAAATCCGGCAATGGGCATTTACTTTATCACAGATCCGGACGGATACTGGCTGGAAATCGTGCCGGAGAAATAATACAGTTGGTTAAAATATGACAAATGATGGAGGTTCAGGTATGCCAAAGAGAATCCTGATTATAAATACAGGAGGGACGCTTTCTTCTGTAAAGAGCTCCAAGGGGCTTGTTCCGGGAATGAGCAGTGGCGATATGCTGGAGGAACTGCGTATGGTTTCCAAAAATCTGGAGCTGGAAACAGAGGATTTCTGCTCACTTGACAGTTCCAATATCGGACCGGAAGACTGGACCAGACTTGCAACACTCATCGCAAGAAGAAGTTATGATTATTATGGGATTGTGGTGATTCATGGTACCGATACGCTGGCCTATACGTCTGCGATGCTGTCTTTTATGCTGCAGAATATTTCGATTCCGGTAGTTGTGACAGGAAGCCAGCTTTCTATCGCCAATCCGGTTGCAGATGCGCTGGAAAACTGTCGGTGTGGAATCCATATGGCAGCCAGCGGATATCCGGGAGTTTTTGTTGCATTTAACCGTAAGGTGATGCTCGGATGCCGTGCGTCCAAAGTCCGTACAATGAGCTTTGATGCGTTTGAAAGCATTAATTATCCATATGTCGGAGAAATCAGTTCACTGGGACTGCGCGTTTTTGAGAAAAATCTTGTAGAGAAAAAAGGAATCTTCAAACCACAGACAGCGTATTCAGACAAGGTTGCACTGCTGAAGCTTTATCCGGGAATCAGTCCGGAGATACTGGATATGTACTATGAAAAAGGTTATAAAGCTGTCTATATTGAGGGATTCGGACTGGGAGGAATGCCTTTCCTGAAAAATGATTTCACAGGAAAGGTCGGCGAAGTTATTGAGAAAGGAATGCTGGTGCTTGCCGGAAGTCAGTGTCGTTATGAGGGCAGTAATCTGTCCGTATATGAAACAGGACGGGTTGCGCTGGAAAAGGGCGTGATTCAGGCATATGATATGACTACGGAGGCCGCCATGACGAAGCTTATGTGGGTACTTGGGCAGACCGACAATCTTCGTGAGATGAAAGAATATTTTTCCATGGACATTGTCGGAGAGGTATGTATTGGATAGCGTGTGTAAAGTATTGAAAGTGGATATGTAGGATGAATAAATTTTGTGCAGCGGCGATTCAGATGCCGACAGTAGAAGATAAGATGGAAAATATAAAGGCAGTCAGACATTATCTGGAACAGATTAAAGCACAGAACGTTGACTTTGTCGTGTTACCCGAGATGTTCTGCTGTCCTTATCAGACGGAAAAATTCCCAGAATACGCAGAAGAAGAGGGCGGTTCTGTGTGGAAAGCTCTTTCTGCATATGCGAAAGAATACAACATTTATCTGGTAGCAGGCTCCGTTCCGGAAAAAGACGACGAAGGCCACGTGTACAATACCTGTTACATTTTTGACCGGAATGGAATACAGATTGGTAAGCACCGAAAGACACATCTGTTTGATATTGATGTAAAAGGTGGTCAGAGCTTTAAAGAATCCGATACGCTTACTGCGGGAAACAGTGGGACGGTATTTGATACGGAATTTGGCAGGATGGGTGTGATGATCTGTTTTGACATCCGTTTTCCGGAGTTTGCACGCATGATGGTAAATGACGGAGCAAGAATGATCTTCGTACCGGCAGCCTTCAATATGACGACCGGCCCGGCACACTGGGAGCTTTCTTTCCGCGCCCGTGCACTGGACAACCAGATTTATATGCTGGGATGTGCACCGGCACGCAATCCGGCGGATTCCTACATTTCATGGGGACATTCCATATTTACAGATCCATGGGGAAGAGTCGTGGACATGCTCGATGAAAAAGAAGGGATTTTGATCGGTGAAGTCGATCTTGATTATGAGAATGAAATCCGCGAACAGCTTCCACTTCTGAAAGCACGGAGGAACGATGTATATCAGATTAAAAACCTGCTGAATGATTAATGCATATAATCATTCAGCAGGTTTTTAATCTGCAATGAGATATTTTCCGGGAAGGTTCCGGTGGCGGTATGGGGAACCTTGAGCCAGAAATCCAGGTGTCTGTAGCGACTGGAATTTCTGGCTTTTTTGCTGTCCTGCTTTTCGGAAACACAGATTTTGACCTGTGCCCGTCGTTGTTCGAGAAGGGGGATAACGATATAATACAGACGGTCATCGTGGAAAGAAAGATAACCGACATTTTGCCCGGCAACGGATTTCAGGAAGAGGCGGTGCCTGATGATAGATGCCGGATATAAGGTGGATCCGGCGGTAAGTTTCGGAGCAGATAAAGACAGCTCCAACATGGCAGGAATACGATAAATATCCGCCTCTTTTCCGACAGATGGTTTGATCAGAAGCTTTAATGTTTCGGAGGCATCGATGAACTGCTGGGTCAGAAGATAAGTGAGTTCTGCCTGCACTTCGCCGCGGCGAGAGAGACTGGGTCTGCCATCACCGGTCTGTTCTGTCTGCTCCAGGATTTTTTTGCTGCATTCAAAGATGCTTTTCAGGAATAGCGGAAAGTCTTCTTCTGGTTTCCAGATAAATTTGCCGGTATCCAGAATAAAGCTTCCGATAATGCTGCAGTCGTAATCTTCTACGTAGTGGTAGATGTTGCGTTCGGCATAAGCGTGTGTATTGACCGGGGCATTCCAGCGTTTTTTCTTCGAAGCATCAGAGAATGCATGAGAAGAAAATCTGGCAGAAGAATTGAATGCAGAAGCGCGTGAAGCAGATCTGGCGGAATCGCCGGACGAGGAAGTGCGAGATGTAAGTCCATTTAGTCCGTTACCGGATTTGCACATAAACGTGTAAGCTTCATTGATTTCCTGTACGCTGTAATCGTATTCAGTTTTGTGGAAAGCATCCATATCAGGATGGACTTTGTGCATCAATTGCCGGTAGCTTTTCTTGATTTCCTGCATGTCTGCGTCAATACTGACTCCAAGAATCCGGCAGGCCTGTGATCTGGTCATAAAATTTCTCCGTGATTTACGAATACAGACATCATAGCATGAGGAACAGGAGAGTTCCAGATCGGAATGCCAATTTATTGACAGTCCCTTTACTTGGTGATACAATACAATTCTTTGATGAAACAAAGTGCAACATATATGAATCAAAATACAAACAATATAACACTTATAACCACATAAATGATCCATTAAAAAGATCAGGAGAAGACAAATCATGAACAAAAAGGAAAATCATTCCGCAAAAAGTGAGATAGAGCAGGCTTTGCTCCGTCTCATGACACAGAAATCCTATCTGGATATCACTGTGACAGATATTGTGCAGGAAGCGAAAGTGGCGAGGGTTTCTTTTTACAGAAATTTCGCATCCATTTCAGAGGTATTGGACAGTATCGCAGATGCGACTGCAGAGAAGTTGAATATTGAATTTCTGCCGATGCTGGATACGACAGATGAGCGTAAAATACGGGAGTATCTGTTTAATTATTTCTACCAGATATCATTGAATTATAAAGAAATGTGGGCAATCCGCGGACTGAATATGGATCTTTTTACGAAACGCCTCGGAGAAAAAATCCATGAAAAACGTAAAGCCGTCGAGTCCGCAGACCCGAATATGGCAGAGAAATATGGATGGGTTGTAAAACTCTGCGTACTGGATGGTGTTTCCAGACGCTGGATCATGGATGAAATGAAAGAAACACCGGAAGAAATGATCGATTATGTAATGCCGATCATCAAGTCATTATAAGAAGTTTGAACAGTGGAAATACAAAGGAGCAGAAACAATATGAAAAAAACAGGAATCATGACAGACAGTCACAGCGGAATCTTGCCGGAAGAAGCAGAGCGACTCGGTATCAGAGTTCTTCCGATGCCTTTTTATATCGGAGAGAAACTTTATCGTGAAGGAGTAGATTTATCCCGGGATGAATTTTATGATATGCTTCGAAAGGGCGTGGATGTGTCTACTTCACAGCCGTCTCCGGCGGAAGTTATCGATATGTGGAAAGAAATGCTGAAAGAATACGAGGAAATCGTCTATATTCCTCTCAGCAGCGCATTGAGCGGTTCCTGTATGGCAGCAGCGGCAATGGCAAATGATGATGCATTTGCCGGAAAGGTATTTGTCGTTGATAATGGCCGTGTGGCGACACCAATGCACCGTTCTGTCCTTGACGCAGTAGAGATGGTGGAAAAAGGATACAGCGCAGCCGAGATCAAGAAGATTTTGGAGGAAACCAGAGAAAAAATGACCATCTACATCGGTCTCAGCACACTGGAATACCTGAAAAAAGGCGGAAGAATCAGTTCCGTAACCGCACTGGCGGCAAATGTCCTGAATATCAAACCTGTCATGCATTTCAGTACAGGAAAACTTGATACCTACCAGAAATGCCGCGGACTGAAAAAGTCACGTAAAGTCATGATCGATGCAATGAAGGAAGAACTGGAGACAAATTTTGCGAAAGAATATGCAGCAGGAGAAGTATACCTGATGGCGGCATCCAGCAGTAACGATGAAGTGACAGAAGAATGGGTAAATCAGATCCGAGAAAGCTTTCCGGGAATGGAAGTTATGTGTGATAAGCTTTCCTTCGGCCTGTCCTGTCATATCGGTCCGGATGGTCTGGGAATTGGATGTACCTGCAAGCCAGTGTAAAAGCGCCTCTTGACTTTATGAAGTATAAAAGAGATAATCTTTTATATACATATGAAAATTTCAGGAGGGTTTAAAATGGAAAAACCTACAGTTTATTTTACGGATTTCCGCTGCCCGGTCGGAACCAGCCAGCTTGATAAGCTGAAAAAACTCTGTATTGCAGCCGGTATCAAAGATATTGATATGGACGGTAAATTTGTAGCAATCAAAATGCATTTTGGTGAGCTTGGAAATCTGGCATTCCTACGTCCGAACTATGCCAAAGCAGTAGCAGATCTGTGTAAAGAGCAGGGGGGTATGCCGTTTCTGACAGACTGCAATACACTGTATCCGGGAAGCAGAAAAAACGCACTGGAACATCTGGACTGTGCAAATCTGAATGGATTTAATACAATTACGACAGGCTGTCAGATTATCATCGGAGACGGACTTCGCGGAACTGATGAAGTAGAAGTTCCTGTTGTAAATGGAGAATACTGCAAGACCGCATTTATCGGACATGCGATCATGGATGCAGACATTTTTATAAGTCTGACTCATTTCAAAGGTCATGAGGCTACCGGATTCGGCGGTGCACTGAAAAACATCGGTATGGGCTGCGGAAGCCGTGCAGGAAAGATGCAGCAGCATGCAAGCGGAAAACCGGCGATAAACGAAGAAGTCTGTCGTGGCTGCCGTCGCTGTGCAAAAGAATGTGGCAGTGATGCGATTACATATGTAAACAAAAAAGCAGTGATCGATTATGATAAATGCAAAGGCTGCGGCCGTTGCATCGGAGCCTGCAGTTTTGATGCTGTATACAATCCGAATAGCAGTGCAAACGAACTTCTTGACCGTAAGATGGCAGAATATGCGCAGGCTGTCTGTCATGGCCGTCCGCATTTCCATATTGCGTTGGTTCAGGATATCAGCCCGAACTGCGACTGTCATGGAGAGAATGATGCACCGATTCTTCCGGATATTGGAATGTTTGCAAGTTTTGACCCGGTTGCACTGGATCAGGCATGTGCAGATGCCTGCTTGAAAGCAACACCGATTGCAGACAGTCAGCTCGGAGAACATCTGGCAGAGCCTGGATGGCATTGTCACCATGACCATTTCAAAGATTCCAATCCAAACATCGAATGGAAAGCAACTCTTGACCAGGCAGAAAAAGTCGGACTTGGAACCAGAGAATACGAATTAAAGAGAATCAAATAATCACAGGAGAGGGTTGATTTATGGAAAAACATCATCATGAGAGAAGCACGTTTTCCGGCAAACTTGGATTTGTACTATCCGCAGCCGGAGCTTCCGTCGGTCTGGGAAATATCTGGAGATTCCCGTATCTGGCGGCAAAATACGGAGGCGGTATTTTTTTACTGATCTACATTATTCTGGCACTGACATTTGGTTATTCAATGATCGTGGCGGAGACAGCGCTTGGACGAATGACGAAGAAAAGTCCGGTCGGTGCTTTTGCCAAATTCGGTAAATCTAAATGGCTGTCATTCGGCGGCTGGATCAACGCGATCATTCCGATTCTGATCGTGCCGTATTACTCAGTAATCGGCGGCTGGGTAATCAAATACCTGATTGAATACATAAAGGGCAACAGCCAGAAGCTTGCGACAGACGGATATTTCTCAGAATTTATTTCCAACGGAGTATCTACGGAAATCTGTTTTTTGCTTTTTGCATTATTCACAGTAGCAATCATTTACGCAGGAGTACGTAACGGTGTTGAGCGTGTTTCGAAATTTATGATGCCGATTCTGGTATTTCTGTCCATTCTGATCGCAGTTTATTCTGTGACAAGACCGGGAGCACTGAAAGGTGTAAAATATTTCCTGATACCGAATATTGAGAATTTCTCATGGATGACCGTTGTGGCAGCAATGGGACAGATGTTCTATTCACTTTCAATCGCAATGGGTATTCTGGTAACATTTGGTTCCTATATGAAAAAAGACGTATCCATCGAAGGTTCCACAATAAACGTAGAAATCTTTGATACAGCAATCGCAATTATGGCAGGTCTGATGATTATTCCGGCAGTATTTGCATTCTCAGGCGGAGATCCGGATACGTTGCAGGCAGGACCGTCCCTGATGTTTATCACGATTCCGAAAGTCTTTGCAAGCATGGGACTGGGAACCCCGATCGGAATTTTATTCTTTGTGCTGGTACTCTGTGCGGCACTGACAAGTTCGATTGCCCTGACAGAAAGTGCAGTATCAACCTTTCAGGATGAGTTGAAATGGTGCAGACAGAAGTCTACACTGGTAGTCGGTGCGATCATGCTTGTTCTCGGAAGTCTTTCTTCTCTGGGATACGGACCGCTTGCCTGTGTAAAGATCATCGGAATGCAGTTCCTTGATTTCTTTGACTTCCTGACCAACTCTGTGATGATGCCGATCGCGGCATTTGCGACCTGTCTTCTGATCTCCAGAGTGATCGGTGTGAAGAAGATTGAGGAAGAAGTTCTGCGTGGTGAAGGCACATTCAAGAGAAAAAGAATTTTTAACTTCATGATCCGGTATCTCTGCCCGATCTTTGCGGCAATCATTCTTTTGAGTTCCGTGGCGAACGCATTTGGATGGATTTCCATGTAAAACAGATATAAATATAGAAGAACATCTTGTTGAAAGAGAGTTTCGTAGATTTTTCGTTTATTCTTTCACACAAGGTGTTCTTTTATGATGTATCGCTGGAGAATGAGGAAGTTACATTTGATGAGAGCAATACTTCCGCAGAAGTAACCATTACCAATCAGGAACAGGATGAAGACAAAGATAAGGATAAAGACAAGGACAAAGATAAAACAACCACAACCTCATCTAACGCAACATCCACAAAAGCAGTAAAAACAGGTGATAACACACCGATTGGAATTTTCGTAATTCTTCTTATTGCTGCAATTGTAGTGATTGGTGGAGGAATTTACCTCAAACGTCGCAAAAAATAATAAGAAACAATAAGTAACTACAAAGTCCGTCAGGATGGGAAACCATTCTGGCGGATTTTTCTGTAAATATGTAAAAAAGCATCGGAAGAGAGCCAGGGAAAGCACTGCCGATGCAGGTCATGTCATAATAGCTGATAAAATGTCGAGCGATTTTTCTTGCAATCAGGGAAAACAACATGCTACACTGTCTTTATCTTAAATCTTATATGCTCATTTGAGCATTCTACAAATTCAATTCAGAAACAAAATCCCATTAAAGATCGAAAGAAAGCGAGAACTGCCTATGACATCAAAGCTGAGAGACTATTTTCCAATGATAAGGAGCCGGGAGGAGATTTTAAAAGAGATACAGGACAACATAAAATTTACAGAGAAATTTTACAGCTGGAGAGAATCGGAAAGGCAGGAGTTTCTTGATTTCTGTACAGGAGTTCGCGGAGTAAAAATCCTGTATGATTCTTTTTTCAAGGAGATCATGAATCCGGAAACAGTACCAGAGAGACTGGAAGATTTCCTGAGTGTTTTACTTCAGAGAAAGGTAAAAATCGTCGATGTACTGCCGGGAGACTCGAGCCGGATCGCAGATGAGCAGTCATTACTGATCATGGACATACTGGTGCGGTTTGAAGATGGCACTTATTGCAATGTGGAAGTGCAGAAAATCGGTTATGCATTTCCCGGCGAGCGAAGCGCCTACTATTCCTCTGATTTGCTGTTACGTCAATACAAAATGGCGCGCAGCCAGAAAAAGGAACATTTCACATATAAAGATGTAAAGGGAGTTTTTACGATCATCTTGATGGACAGAAGCCCGAAAATGTTCAGAGAGTTTTCTAATAAGTATGTACATATGTTTCAGCAGGAATCAGACACGGGAATAAAAATGAATCTTTTGCAAAACTATATTTTTATACCACTTGACATCTTCCGCAAAAATGTACAATATAAAGGTATAGAGAACAAATTGGACGCATGGCTTACTTTCCTGAGTACAGATGAACCGGAGCAGATTATCAGGCTGATCACGGAATATCCCGAATTCAAAGCCATGTATGAACATGTGTACAATATGTGCCGGAATGTGGAGGATGTCATGGGAATATTTTCAGAGGAATTAAAAATACTTGACCGAAACACAGTAAAATATATGGTAGATGAAATGCAGGAAACAATAGACGAGCAAAATATACAGATAAAAACACAGCAAAACAAAATAAAAGCACAGGAAAATGAAATAGATAAG
The DNA here is from genome assembly GCF_900120195.1 of Blautia sp. Marseille-P3087. Lineage (GTDB taxonomy): Bacteria > Bacillota > Clostridia > Lachnospirales > Lachnospiraceae > Blautia_A. The sequence goes on along the minus strand of NZ_LT635539.1, from coordinate 1,910,688 downwards.
CTACAGGACCAAATAGCATTCTTACAAAAACAGTTAAAGGAGAAATAACCGCTCCCGTCAGGATAAGAAAAGTACTGAGCCAGACTGAATCAGAAGGCATAATACATGTTTTTTTGACAAAAATGACATGATATTGCAAAAAACTTTCATTAATTTCTATTTTTTTCTTGCAGATATCTATTATAATAAGAGATATAAGGGGGATAAGATGAGCTGATTCTTATCCCTTGTTGTTTATAGAGATTATACAGGAGGATAAAATAAATAATGAAAAGATTTGAAAAAAGCAAACGTGTTTTAGCATTTCTTCTCGTTGCATTGATGGTTGTTCAGCAGAGCAGTGTCACAATTCTGGCAGATGAACAGTCAGCAGACATCCATAATGTTCAAAATCAGGAAGAAACATCAACGGAGGAAAAGACCTGGGAGACACCTGAGGAAAAGGTTCAGGAGACAGTAACTCCGGAACCGGAAAACAAAGATGAGCAAACGTCATCAGACGAACAGCCTGAAGAAAAAGAAGATGCTGTGGTTACAGTGACTCCGGCAGCAACGGAAGAAGCGGAAATAACTGCTACACCAACCGAGGCAGCGAAAGCAGATGCAGAAGATGATACTGCAAAGCCAAGCATCACAGAAACTCCGGTGGAAGCTACAACTACAACAGAATTCAGTGGAGCTGTAGATAATGCGACTGCAAATGTCAGCCTGTCACAGCCGATTTCCGACAAGGCGATTTTTGTTGCAAATCAGTACAGTGTAGAATCAGATTATTTTACAAATAATGCAGAAGCTGCAATAACACAGTGGGTTGAGGCAAACAATCTTACCGTTTTGGATGCTGTTGCATATGACATGCATTTTGAGGAAAACGGACAGGAAATTTCTGTATCACAGCATGCAGATGTGAATCTGAGTTTCAGCAGTCCGATACTGAGTCAGACAGCAGATATAGATGTACCATCACAGGTTTATGTACTTCATGTAGTAAACGGTCAGGCAGTATCTGCCGGAACAGCGACTCAGAACAGCAACGGAGCAGTTACAGCAGCAAATATCAGCACAGATGGTTTTTCCCCATTTGTATTTATAAAAGCAACAAATGGGGATGCGGTACAGACAACAGAAGCTGAACAGACAACAGACCTGAATAGATTTGTAACCAACATATCTCTTAAGGAGAGCAATGGCAATGATATACCGCAGGAAAATGGAGTATATCAGCTGAGACCTGAGACAGACTATAAACTGAAGCTGTCATTTCAGGAAAACAAAGACCTGCAGTATGCCAATAATGAAGATGGAAAATTATATTACACTTTGCCGGCGGGAATTACAATTCCAGACGATATTGCACCAACGCAGTTTAAAATTGGTGATTTAGAAAGAAACACATTCAGTTATCATGCCGGTTCAAATCAGATAGAAGTACAGATCAACATAAACGGCGGCGATAAATACAATGAATTCAAAGGAGCAGGAGATGCTTTCTTTGACCTTGAATTTAATGTACAGTTCCAGAGAAATATGGAGCAGATTGTTTTTGGAAATACAAAAACAGTTAAAGTATATGTAGACAGCACGAATGGTCTGGCTCTTGATAAAATCGCAAAATATAATTCTGATAATGGAACAGTTTCTTATACTGTAACAGTGACTTCCACAGGAATCAGTGAAGATGTAATTGTTACAGATACGCTCAGCGGCAGCTGGCTCAAGATGTACAGTGCTGATGATGTGACGATTACATCCAATAAAAACAATGATCTCAGCGAAGTTACAAAATCTGTCAGTGGCAGAGTTATGACAGTTACGATTCCGTCCATGACACATGGAGAAGTCATAACAATTACATACACAGTACAGGTTGATTATGACAAGGTGGCATCTGTATCAACTGATATTCAAAAGGCAAATACACTTAATACAGTAAGTGTAAACCGCACAGATGTAGAAAATGTGTCAGTAAATGCAGATGTTGAGTATAAACCTGCAATAGCAAAAACAGCATCAGTTAATGCAAATAATAAAATTACATATACAATTACATTAAACAGTGATTACCGTTACGATATTTCAGGAAAAACAATTACGGATGTAATCCCGTCTGCTGCACGCAGATTCGGTGAATATTCAGGAACTGGAATCACCGTAACCAGATACAGTTCCGGAAACACGACTCCTGTTGATTCAGTAGAGGTTCCCTGGAAAAATATCATCAGCCCTGAAGCCAAAGATTATACCTGGAGCTATCGGATTCCATCCGAGCACAGGGGAAAATATAAATATATAATTACCTATACATTTCAGGGTGAAAATCATGAAATTACAGGCGCAACGATTACCAATACTGTTTCCTATGACACTGGCGGAAGTGCAACCTCCAAGCCACGTATATATCCTCTTGACGGAATGCTTAAAGTAGAAAAAACAGGCAGTATTGTCACAGATCAGGAAAGTGGAGAGAAACGAATTCAGTGGAATGTAACATTTAATATTCCGGCAGGCAAGGAGTATACAGGATGCAAAATAGAAGACTGGCTTCCTTCAACAAAAATCGATAATAAGACGTATGCGGATGCCTATGTCGATGGATCTGCGGAGATTATGGAAACTGTTGACGGATCAGATCCAACAACACTCGAAGAAGATACGGCATATAACCTTGTCTACGATATTGCAAACAATAAGATTACTGTCTATTTTACGAACTTAGGTAAGTCTGATAAAAACAGGGTGATTAAATTTACTTATTTAACAATACCGAATGAGACATGGTTAAAGAACAGTTCAGCGTCAGTAAATAACACGCATACAAATAGAGTCGGAGTAACTGCCAGAAATCAGTATAGTAATGATATATATGCTTCTGTAGAGCTGTATGAAAATAATCCTGAGATCAGCAAGAAAGCTACCGTGTCTTCGAGAGATGCAAAAGAAAATGCAAAACAGATCAGGTATGAAATTGCCGTCTCAGGTGTTGAAGGCGATAAGATTGAAATTACAGATGAATTTAATACAAGCCAGTTAGAGTTGGATTCAACAAAAAAACTCGAAGTAAAATACAGTAATGACGGAAAAAATTATACAACTGACAGTAAAGCGACCGTAGACGCTCAGAAAACAGATGACGGCCGGAAATTTGTTATTTCTGATTTCTCCAGGAACGGGGAAAACAATTATAAGTATTATAAGCTGACATATTATCTGAACGTAAAGGATCTGGAATCAATTGAAACCTCCAGTGAAGGCGGAACTGTACAGAACAAAGCAACATTCCGCGGAGAATCAGCGACAGTAGATACAAAGGTAGTAGGAACTCCGGGAATTATTAAAAAGGAGTTGTCGAATGAAGCAACGATTGCAGCTGATAAATATATTGCGGAATACAAGCTTATAATCAATCCGGGAAAGAAACAGTATGGAAAATCAGATACGCTTGTTGTAGAAGACAAAATGACGAATATGACTGCAATTAAGCGTGATGATGTTAAGATTAAGACCGTACCGGAAAGCAATAAAGATAAAGTTACTGCTGTATTTAAAAATGATGGAATTGACTTCACAGTTCCAAATGCTACAGAAGTCGAGATAACATATAAAGCAAAGTGGACAGGAAGTGGAAATGTAGACCATGTAAATGAAGTAACAGTATATGGTTATTCTCAAAGTGTCAGTAAGAAAGCAAATGTATCTTCTCAGGGAAGCGGAGGCTACAGTAATCTGCATCTTACAATCTACAAGGTTGAAGATGGCAACGATATTAAATTACTTTCAGGAGCTAAGTTCAGTCTTGAAATATATGAAAATGGTGAGTATATACCGGTTCGTGAGAGAAACGGAAAGCCTGTAACGATCACAACAGAGGAGAATGGAAAGGCTGTCCTCCAGGGGCATGAAGGTGACCGGGGATGGGTTCTCTGGAAAGATTATAAATATCGTCTGATAGAGACGAAAGCTCCGGATGGATATATTCTGGATACTACACCACATGAATTTACTTTTTCACAGGAACTGGCAGCGAATGATCCGAATGTCACATACTGCGAAAACGGTGGCGAACTTACAATAAAGAATAAACCAATTGAGATCGAGATCAGCAAGGTAAGCCTGACAGGAAATGAAGAACTTGCGGGAGCAGAACTCAAGATCACGAAAGGCACCGATGAAAACGGAGAAGTTGTAGCAAGCTGGACATCAGGAAAAGAAGCGGAAGACAAGAACGCGGACGGAAGTGCAAAACCGCATAAAGTGAAACTTGTAGCCGGAACGTATACCCTGAGAGAGGGAAAAGCACCGACAGGATATGATAGAGCCAATCCGATCACATTCACGGTAGCTCTTGATGGAACAGTGACAAGCACACCGGCAGATGCAGTGTCAAAGGATGGGGATAAAACGACCATCACAATGAAGGACGCCCTGACCGAACGGGAGATCGAGATCAGCAAGGTAAGCCTGACAGGAAATGAAGAACTTGCGGGTGCAGAACTGGAGATCAGGAAAGGCACCGATGAAAATGGAGAAGTTGTAGAAAGCTGGACATCAGGAAAAGAAGCGGAAGACAAGAACGCGGACGGAAGTGCAAAACCGCACAAAGTAAAACTTGTAGCCGGAACATATACCCTGAGCGAGGTGAAAGCGCCGACAGGCTATGATAGAGCCAATCCGATCACATTTACAGTAGATCTTTATGGAACAGTGACAAGCACACCGGCAGATGCAGTGTCAAAGGATGGGGATAAAACGACCATCACAATGAAGGACGCCCTGACCGAACGGGAGATCGAGATCAGCAAGGTAAGCCTGACAGGAAATGAAGAACTTGCGGGTGCAGAACTGGAGATCAGGAAAGGCACCGATGAAAATGGAGAAGTTGTAGAAAGCTGGACATCAGGAAAAGAAGCGGAAGACAAGAACGAAGACGGAAGTGCAAAACCGCATAAAGTGAAACTTGTAGCTGGAACATACACCTTAAGCGAGGGAAAAGCGCCGACAGGCTATGATAGAGCCAATCCGATCACATTTACAGTAGATCTTTATGGAACAGTGACAAGCACACCGGCAGATGCAGTGTCAAAGGATGGGGATAAAACGACCATCACAATGAAAGATGCCCTGACCAAACGGGAGATCGAGATCAGCAAAGTCGACCTTACCAACAACATTGAACTCGAAGGTGCATTCCTTCAGATCACCAAAGATAATGATGACACATTTGAAGCAATCACGTGGAAATCCGGTGATGATGGAAAGAATGAAGACGGAACAGTTAAGACACATACAGTGAAACTTACAGCCGGAACCTACATCCTTTCTGAGACAGCAGCTCCGGATGGATACAACATTGCTGCAAGCATCAAGTTCACGATTGACAAAGAAGGAAAAGTAACAAGCGAAACAACAGATGCAGTTACAGGCAACAAAGTTACCATGAAGGATGAGAAGAAAGATACATCCGCATCCATTTCTGTAACCAAGAACCTGAAGACAGTTGCAGGTGAGAACATTTATGCAGTGGATCAGACTTTCTACGTAGCACTTTATGAAGATGAGAACTGCACAAAACTTGCATCCGAAATTAAAGCACTTACATTTAAGAATTCCACTTCTGAAACAGTTACATTTGAGGGCGTGGAACCGAACAAGACATATTATGTAGGTGAATGTACAAAAGACGGCGTTCGTTATCTGAGCGGCGTTGTTGCAGGAACAAAATATGTAGCACTCTTCACAGATGGCAACAAAGTTACCGTAGAAACTCCGAACGGAAGTAAAGCAGTTTACTTTGACAACCGCTTTATGAAATTCCCTGATGGTTTCTACAAAGAGGGTGTTTTGAGCATTACCAAACTGTTTAAGGACAGCACAGGTAAGGCAAAGAACAGCGATGAGACATTCTATGCAGGTATTTTTGATGATGAAGAATGTACAAAACTTTCAGAGAATGTGTCTCAGAATATTATTCCACTGAATCTGAATGGCAGCTCCAGTGTGACAGCATAGATTAAAGTATCCATTGCACAGGGAACATCCAAGACTTTCTATGTGACAGAGGTTGATAAGGATGGAAAACCGGTTATCGATGCAGAAACCTTTAAATATGATGTATCGCTGGAGAATGAGGAAGTTACATTTGATGAGAGCAATACTTCCGCAAAAGTAACCATTACCAATCAGGAACAGGATGAAGACAAAGATAAGGATAAAGATAAGGATAAAGATAAGGATAAAGATAAGGATAAAGACAAGGACAAAGATAAAACAACCACAACCTCATCTAACGCAACATCCACAAAAGCAGTAAAAACCGGTGATAACACACCGATTGGAATTTTTGTAGTTCTTCTTATTGCTGCGATTGCAGTGATCGGTGGAGGAATCTGCCTCAAACGCCGCAAAAAATAACAAATAACAAAACTCCGCCAGTTCGGGTACGTAACTACCTGTTCTGGCGGAGTTTTACATTTCCTGTCGAGGAGGCGCCGGTGGCGCCTACGCTGATTTATACTTTAGGCTGATATCTCATATCAGATACATTGTACACAGTGATGAATGCCTGTGGGTCTTCATGATTGATATAATTCATCAGCTTCTGATATTCGGTTTTGTCTACGATCGTAATGATCTCATTTCGTTTCTGCATATTGTAAGCACCGTATGCTTCATAAACGGTGGCTCCGCTGTGCAGATCGTGAATAATGAAATTTCGCAGTTCTTCTTCTTTTTTTGTAATGATGCAGACGCGGCGTTTGATGTTGTGGTCAAAAATAAAATGGTCAAGCACAATTCCGTTAAAATATGTACCAAGAATACTCAGTACGACGGTCTTTTTGTCATAAACAAGTGCAGCGGACAGTGCGACACACATACCGGAGAGTGACATCGCCTTGCCCAGCTCCATATGCAGATATTTGTTCATGATCTTTGCTACAATGTCCAGCCCGCCGGATGAGGCATTTCTGTTAAAAAGAATACTCAGACCAATGCTGACAACAAGGACATAGCACAGCACGTCCAGTTCCTGACTGTCGGTCATGGAAGTAAAATTCGGAAAAACTTTTTCAAAAATTCCGAGAAAGACAGGAAGTATGATACTTGTGTAAACGGTCTTTACTCCAAATTCTTTCCCACATGTGATAAAACCAATAATCAGAAGAACAACATTCAGGATCATGGTAATCGCAGAGAGGGGCAGTGGGATGAAGTTGGAAAGAACAATTCCAAGACCGGAAATACTGCTGACAGAAGCATGGCTCGGTACGAGGAAAAAATAAACGGCAGCAGCAATGATTGCCACAGCACCGGTCAAAATGAGCGTTTCTAAAAGCAATTTTGCAAAATTCAATTCTTTTTTCATCGATAATTCTCCAGATTTACAATGATCGGTTCATGTTCAAGTGCCGGAATGATCTTGTCTGTAAAATCCTTTGTAGTAAATTTCAGACTGGATGTATTGATACATGGATGACATCCGAAATAAGGATCCTTCAGAACATCTTCATCGATCAGAAGCTGAACTTTCTTTTCGCGGTCGTTCATCAGGCCAAGGACGCTGACAGAGCCCGGGGTGATGTCGAGATATTTTTCCATATATTCCGGTTTTGCAAAGGATAAACGTGCCGAGCCGATCTGAGCGGAAAGATCCTTTGTCTTAAAGGGTTTGTCGCCCGGCATCAGGAGCAGATAAAAGTTTGTTTCCTGACGGTTGCACAGAAACAGGTTCTTGCAGATAGCGGTATCATCACCGAGTGTGCGGTCAATTTCTTCACAGGCTTCCATGGTCATGGCGGCTTCGTGGTCAACACGCTGGTAAGTAACGCTGAGTTTATCTAAAAAGTCATAGACACGAATCTCCTTGTCCAGACGGTCATTTACATTTTCCGGTCTTCCATTCTGTAATTCCATTTCGTGGTTCTCCTTTTTATTTTTACGTATTTCATTGTAACGGTATTTAAGTGATGTGTAAACCCTTTATATATATGATTGTCGAAATATGAAAATCGAATCAACGCCCCCCTTTTTCAAATTGTCCCCACCTTGTTTAAAAAGCCCGTCATTGATAGAATTTAATCAACAAATAAAGAAAGGGGACGCGACAGTGAAAGAAAATATGAAGGTTGCGGTCATGTTGGACAAAATGAAAATGGGGTGGGAAGAACGACCAATACCTGCTCCGGCAGATAATGAAGTCCTTGTAAAAATTGACTGCGTAGGAATTTGCGGATCCGATATGCATTATTATGAAAATGGAAGAATCGGAGGATATATCGTAAAACCACCATTTGTACTGGGCCATGAATCAGGTGGTGTAGTTGTAGAAACAGGAAGGGATGTTAAACATCTTAAGATAGGCGACCGTGTAGCTCTGGAACCTGGAAAGACATGTGGACATTGTGAATTCTGCAGAAGCGGAAAATATAACTTATGTCCGGATGTACAGTTCTTTGCAACACCTCCGGTTGATGGAGTATTTCAGGAATATGTAGCTCATGAAGCAGATCTGTGTTTTAAACTTCCGGAAAATGTGAGCACAATGGAAGGTGCACTGATCGAGCCTCTGGCAGTTGGTATGCATGCAGCAAATCAGGCAGGTGCCTCTCTTGGAAAAACAGCTGTTGTTACAGGTGCAGGATGCATTGGACTGTGCGCGATGATGTCATTAAAAGCATTCGGAGTTACTCAGGTGTACGTAACAGACATTATGGATAAACGACTTGATAAAGCAATGGAACTCGGTGCAACCGGAGTAATCAACAGTAAGGAAAAAAATCCGGTAGAGGAAATCCAGAAACTGACAGAAGGCAGAGGAGTAGACATTGTTGTAGAGGCTTCCGGAGTGGAGCTGTGTGCAAATCAGGGGCTGGAAATGCTGGTACGCGCCGGTACACTGGTGCAGGTAGCATATAGCGGATCAGGATACATGAATCTGAATATGGGACTGATTTGTGACAAAGAAATCACCATAAAATCAGTTTTCAGATATCGTCATATTTATCCAATGGCAATCAAGGCTGTCGCAAGTGGTCTTATCAATCTTAAAGGAATCGTAACAGATGTATTTGAGTTTGACAATGTAGAAGAAGCAATGAATAGGAGTATTGCAGACAAAGCCAATATAGTGAAATCAGTAATTAAAATGGATTAAATATATAAGGAGGCGTGAAATGAAAGGAACTATGAAGGCGCTGAGAATGTACGCACCTTATGATTTCAGGATTGATGAAGTAGCAATTCCGGAAATCGGAGATGATGATATTCTCATTCGTGTAAAAGGATGCGGTGTCTGCTCCGGGGATGTCAAAACATATCATGGCGGACAGCGAGTATGGGGAATCAGCCCTGAAACAGCATACATTGAAGCTCCTTGCATTGGCGGTCATGAATTCCACGGTGTAGTTGCAGAGAAAGGCAAAAACGTAACGAAGGTAGAAATCGGCGACAGAATCCTTGCAGAACAGATTTTACCATGTGGAGAGTGCAAGTTCTGCAGACAGGGAAATTACTGGATGTGTCAGCCACATCGAATTTTCGGATTTAAGCATGAGGCAGAAGGCGGCTTTGCAGAATATATGAAGCTTCCTAAAAACAGTGTGATTCATAAACTTCCGGATGAACTGACAGATGATCAGGCAACGCTGGTTGAGCCATATGCCTGTGGCATGCATGCAGTGGAACGTGGGAACATCGGATATGAAGATATCGTTGTTATCAGCGGACTTGGAACCATTGGGCTGGCAATGATCTGTGCAGCACAGACACATTCTCCTAAAATGGTAATCGGACTCGATCTCAGACAGGAAAGACTGGACAAAGCGAAAGAATTTGGAGCTGATCTGGTCATTAATCCTGCAAAAGAAAATGTTCAGGAAATTATTAATTCCTTAACAGACGGATATGGATGCGACGTATATATTGAAGCATCAGGAAGTCCGGCGAGTGTACCGCAGGGATTGAATCTGGTACGAAATATGGGAAGATATGTGCAGTTTGGTGTCTTTGCGAAAGATGTTACCGCAGACTGGAACGTAATTGGCGATACAAAGCACATGGATGTAGTTGGTTCACATCTGTCCGGACATTGCTATAATGCAGTAATCAAAGGCATGGTAAATGGAACGATGAAAACAAATGGAATACTGTCACACAGATTTGCACTCACCGACTGGGAAAAAGCATTTGAAGTTGCAGAGAAGGACCCGGCAGCGTTTAAGGTGGCATTGATTCCGTAAAAGATAAAAGGAGTGGCAAAAATGAATAAATTGGGGATTTTTATAAACTTTTGGGAAAACAGTTGGGATGTTGACCATATCAAATATATGAAAAAAGTAAAAGATATCGGTTTTGATATCCTGGAATTTCAGGCACAGCCGTTACTCGAGATGACAAATGAGCACATGGATGAAATGAAAAAAGCAGCAGCAGATCTGGGGATTGAACTTACATACAGCCTTGGTCTGGATCCATATTATGATATCTCAAGCAGAGATGAAGCTACAAGACTTCGTGGTGTAGAATATCTGAAAAATATTGTTGAGCGAGTAGGATATATGGGCGGCAAAGTAATCTCCGGTGTAAGTTATCAGGGATGGGGCTGTACAGATGTAGATCCGGTAGAAGGCAAGAAACCTCTTCTTGAAAATTCACTGAAATCCATGAGAGAGCTCGTAAAAGTTGCTGCTGATAACGACATTACATATTGCGTAGAAGCGGTAAACCGTTTTGAAGGATGTCTTATCAATACAGCACAGGAAGCGTTGGATTATGTAAATGCAGTTAATTCTCCGAACATTGGAATCCTTCTGGACACATATCATATGAATATCGAAGAAAGCAGCTTCAGTGAAGCTATTCATCTTGCAGGAGATAAACTTGTTAACTTCCACACAGGAGATAACAACCGCAGATGCCCGGGCAGAGGTCACATTGATTTTGATGAAATCTTTAAAGCACTTGGTGATATTCACTATACAGGTAGAATCGTGTCTGAACCATTTATTGCTACTGGCGGAGAAGTAGGAAATGCAGTTGCTCTGTGGAGAGATCTGGAACCAGATATGTCACCGGAATATCGTGATAAAGAAGCAGCATATCTGCTTCAGTACGAAAAAGAAAAATTAGCCAAATACGGTTTGGCATAAAAAAAGGAGGACAAATAATGAAGAAAAAAGTGATGGCAGGATTCATGGCAGGGATGATGGCATTAGGTGCTATGGCAGGAACCGTGTACGCGGATGTAACAGACTATTCTGACGCAGTTCCGGCAGAAGTGAAGGGAACCGATGATGTATCTGTACTGGAAGATGAGTACACAGCAAAAGAAAAATACAAAGTTGGTTTTGCCCTTGAGAGTATGGACGTAGCTGTTTGGAACACCATGTCAGAAGGTATGGCTGATGAAGCAGAAAAAATCGGCGTTGAGTATACCTGTATGGTAGCAAATAATGACGTTGCAGCACAGGTTGCCAATGTAGAAAACATGATCGCACAGGGCTATGATGCCATTATTATTCATGCATTTGATAAACAGGCTTTTGCAACAGTTGTAAATGAAGCTATCGAAAAAGGCATTGTTATCTGCGCATATGATGATAATATCATTGATCCTTCAACAGGAGAGGCATGTCTCTATCCATTATCCTTCCTCTGCGACAACTATCAGATTGGATATCGCGTAGGTACCATGGCAGCAGAATGGACATTAGAACAGTTCCCGGATGAAACAGGCGATCTGGAATTTGGTGTTCTGTGGCATCATGAATTCGAATATCAGCAGGCAAGACTTGCAGGTATTGAAGCTGCAATTGCAGAAAAAGATCCACGAATCAAACTTGTTGACGAACAGGAAGGCCTTGTAACAGAAGATGGTGTAAAAGCATGTGAAGCATGGACACAGGCATTCCCGAATCTGAAAGGTGTATTAGCTACAAATGATACATGTCTTCTTGGATATGCACAGGCATGGCAGGCAGCAGGCAAAGATCTGAAAGATGAAAACTTTGGTATGTTTGGTAATGATGGTGTAAACGATGCAATTGACATGGTTGCTGAGGGATCTATCCTCAGAGGAGATGTTGGTCTTGATGTTTACGATGGTGGCGCAATGGCACTGCTTGCATGTGTAAAACAGCTTGACGGTGTTGAAACAGATAGTGTTATTCTTCCTATGGTTTCTGTTACTTCCGAAAATGCAGAAGAAGATTGGATTTCCCATCCGACATTATATGTTAAGTAATAAAAATTGTTGACTTGATTAATGAACAGGATTCTCCGACACATACTTCGTATGGTCGGAGAATCACTTTACTGGATAGATATGGAGAACGCTTATGGCTGATAAGAAAGTTGTTTTATCATTAAGAAATATTTCCAAACAATATCCGGGAGTACAGGCTCTGGATAATGTTTCAATAGATTTTATGGAAGGCGAAGTGCATTGTCTTGTAGGAGAAAATGGCGCGGGTAAATCGACTTTTATTAAGATGATATCCGGAGCCGACCAGCCGGATTCTGGTGTTATCAGTTTTGAAGGAAAAGAATACAACGCAATGACCCCCAAATTATCAAAAGATCTGGGAATAGAAGTTGTTTATCAGGAATTTAATCTGGCGGAAGATCTTACAGTAGCAGAAAATATGTATTTGGGCGAGCAGCATGCAGACTCAAAATTATTTAATCTGAAAAAGCTGAAAAAACGGGCAGATGAAGTTTTTAAAAAAATGAATATAGAAATCGATACCGGAGAAATTGTAAAATATCTGACGGTTTCATATATGCAGTTTGTAGAAATAGGGAAAGCACTGGCAAAAGATATTAAAGTACTGATTCTGGATGAACCGACAGCTCCTCTTACCGAAGACGAAGTAGATAAACTTCTCGATATTGTTATGAAGCTGAAAAAAAAGGGATATGTTATCATCTATATTTCTCATAGATTGCCGGAACTTTTTAAGATTGGAGACAGAATTACAGTATTGCGAGATGGTAAACTGATCACGACAGGACCTATCGAAGATTTTGATACACCTAAACTTATCAAAGCGATGGTAGGCCGTGAACTTTCCTATGAATATCCTGAAAAATCAGGAAAGGTTGGAGATGTTATATTTGAAGCAAAAAACATTTATTCTGAAAAAGTACAGAATATCTCTTTTAAAGTAAGAGCAGGTGAAATCCTTGGAATCGGAGGTTTGGTAGGAGCTGGAAGAACAGAACTTCTCAGAGCAATTTATGGAGCAGATCTTCGTTATGCAGGAGAAATCTATCTGGAAGGAAAGAAAGTTAAGATTAATCGTCCGGAAGATGCGGTAAAACTGGGAATCGGATTTGTAACCGAGGATAGAAAACGACAGGGATTGCTTCTGGATTACAGCATATGTTACAATACTTCATTACCAATATTGAAGAGAATTTCAAATTTGGGAGTTATCAATAAGATAAAAGAACGAAAAATTGCGACAAAAGAATGGGAAAATCTGAGAATCAAAGCACCGAGTATAGATACAAAAGCAAGTACACTAAGCGGAGGTAATCAGCAAAAAATTGTTCTTGCAAAATGGCTTGCAGCAGACTGTAAAGTAATTTTTATGGATGAACCTACACGAGGTGTCGATGTAGGTGCAAAACAGGAAATTTATAAATTACTTGCTGAGCTGGCAGAGGCGGGAATTGCAATTGTTATTGTTTCCTCAGAGATGGAGGAACTTCTCGGAATGTCTGATCGAATACTTATTCTGCATGAGGGTGTCAGTGCAGGTGAAATTTCTAAAGGTGAATTTAGTCAGGAAATAGTTATGCAGTATTCTTCCGGCTTATAATTTCAGCTAACTATATAGATCACAGGGGGTTTTAGCTTATGAAACAAAAATTAACATTTAAAAAGTTTTATGATGAATATGGAGTTCTTTTAATCTTACTGGTAATGGTTGCAATTTTTTCTTTTGCAACACCTACATTTCTGACGGGTGCCAACATTATTAACATTTCCAAACAGGTAGCGATCATGGCAATACTTTCCGTTGGTATGACCCTGGTACTTGTTTCCGGAGGCGGTGGCATCGAGCTTTCCATGGGTTCTGTTATTTCTCTGGTTGTAGTACTGATCAGTAAGTTTGTAACAGAGAGGGGCTTCAGTGTAGCGATTGCATTAATTCTTGCAGTACTGGTTGCTACTGCATTGGGATTTATCGATGGTGTGATCATTGCAAAAATTAAAGTTCCACCGCTTATCATGACACTTGGAATGCAGATTTTCCTCTATGGATTTACATATTCTATCTGTGAGGGAAAACCGGTTTATGGCATTCCTGCATCACTGACATGGATTGGACAGACATATTTGTTTAAAGTCATTCCTGTATCTGCACTTTTGATGGTTGTGATTGTAATCCTTGGACAGTTCTTTGTTTCTAAAATGTATATCGGACGCAGCTTATATGCAGTAGGAAGTAACGAAGAAACAGCAGATCTTTCAGGTATCAGTTCCGATAAATTCCGAATTATGGCGTATACTATGTGTGGATTCCTGGTTGGTATTGCCGGAATTGTAATGCTTGGCCGAATTGGAAGTGGACAGCCGAGTGCAGGTGAAGGTTATGAGATGGACGTTCTTACCGGATGCGTTCTTGGTGGTGTAAGTCTGAACGGTGGAAAAGGAAGTGTAATTAAAGCGTTCTGTGGTATCCTTATTATCGGTGTTCTTAGTAATGGTATGTCACTTCTGGGATTCAATCCTTTTATGCAGAAGATGATCAAAGGTCTGGTTCTTATCCTGGCAGTTGTTATTGACAGTCTTCAGTATATTAAACTTAAGAAAAAAGTTAAAGTTCTCAATTGATTTTCTGACAATTGATATTCAGGTGTATTGTATGAAAAACTTTTTCCAAAATCCGGGTTGGTATATGCAATCCGGATTTTGTTGTTTGCAAATTGAGCGAAAACATGTAAAATAAAGGGGATTGTTATGAACAAAAAGTAAAAATGTCATTGTAAGCAACCAAATGGAGAAAGTCATAGTTTATGCAGGAGAGGGGAAACGTACAAATGATAAAAGTACTGATTGCAGATGATGAGTTAAGGATATGTGAGCTGATTTTCAGACTTATAGACTGGGAATCTCTGGGGATGTCGGTAATTGCCGTAGCACATGACGGCAGAGAAACTATTAAAATAATAAAAAATGAAATGCCGGATATTGTCATAACCGATATACGTATGCCCGGGTACAATGGTGTAGATGTGATCAGAATTGGTAAAGAGTACAATTCTGACATCCAGTTCATTATTATCAGTGGATACAGTCAGTTTGACTATGCACAGAATGCTATCCATTATGGAGTGAGTGATTATCTCTTAAAACCGGTAAAGGCGGAAGAACTGACAAAAGCTTTATTGCGTATAAAAAGCCGCATTGACAAAAATAATCAGATGTACAGTCAGGTGAAAAAAGCATGGACACTGGAACAGCAGAATCGACGATTGTACAGAGAACAACTGATTATGGAAATTGCACATGGGAAGGGATTCGATGTTTTAACAAAAGATATGAATACATTAAATGAGCAGTATAAATACGAATTTATTCCCGGCTTTTTTACAATTGTGATCGTAAAAGCGGATGGTTTGAATTTTGAAGAAAAGACAGAAAGCAGTTTTCTGTATGAAAAAATCCAACAGAGTCTGTCATTTGCTTTTGCACCTGTTATGCAGGAAATGCAGGGAACAATGCTTGATAATGGAACATATATCTTTTTGTTTAATTATGAAAATGAATATGCAGAAATAGAATCACAGCTTCATCGCCTTTTAAATCAGATGCTTCTTCAGAAAGATGTGTTCAAGAAACTGCATCTTACAATTGGACTGGGAAAGCGCGTAAATTGTCTGGCAGAAGTGGGAAAATCGTACGAAACAGCATATCTTGCGATAAAAGACCGTATTCTGGTGGGGACAGACAGGATTATTGAAGGAAAAGAAAAAATAGTTGTTCAGGACTACAAAGACTATTTTTTGCATACAGTCAGGGAATTGGAGAATGTGGTAGAAAATCTGGACGATAAAAGAATCAGCGATATTATTCAGGAGTGTGGAACAGCATTAAGCAAAGACAAAGAAATCAATGGATATCAGATCGAGCAGTCTGCAAAAGCATTGGTGAATTCATATCTGCTTTCCATGCAAAAAAATAACTATACACTGGATGAGGATGATAATCTTCTGAAAGATTTTATGAAATCCATCGAAAATTGTATTTCATTAGGAGAAATTCAGGAATTACTCAGTGGGACGCTGGAACAGTCCTTAAGTGAGTACCGACATAAACGTGCACTAAGTGGATCGAAGCCTATTCGCGATGCGAAAGAATATATTCGAAATAATCTGGCGGGAAATCTGACAATACAGGAAGTCAGCGAATATGTAGGTTACAGCAGCGCGCATTTCAGTGTTCGATTCAAACAGGAATGTGGAATTACGTTCAGTGATTATGTCATGGAATCACGTATTGAAAAATCAAAAGAACTTCTCAAAAATACGAGAGAAACCATAGAAAGTATAGCAGCGGCCGTAGGGTATTCTGATGTTAAGAGTTTTACAAAGAACTTCAAAAAATATACAGAAGTAAAGCCAAGCCAGTATAGGAAGATTTATGGATAATAAGAAAAAAGTAATATACACGAATTATATTTTTGCAGTATTGATTATGATAAATGTTGTTTTGCTGGCTCTTTGTTTTACTTTGCAGGTGTCGGTGCTGATTTTGGCAGTATTATTAGCGGAAATCGTAATTCTCAGTGTTGTTTTAATGTTGCTGAATAAACAGGACGTGTATATAAAGAATTTTTTGTTGAATCATGAGAATAAATATCTTCGAAAATTATATATGTTTCATTCGCCGGAAGAAGGAAAGCTCTATGAGTTTATGATCAATAACAAAGACGAAAACAGAAATTTATTTCTTGCATCTAAAAGAGAAGCACAGATTCTGGCACTGCAGAATCAGATCAATCCGCATTTCCTGTATAATACTCTGGAAACGATTCGAAGTGAAGCTATTATGAACGGAGCAGTGAATGCCGGTACAATGGCAGAAGCGCTTGCAACCTTTTTCCGCTATACGATTTCTAATTTGGATTATCTGGTGCAGATAGAGGATGAGCTGGAAAATATCCAGAACTATTTTACGATCCAACACTATCGATTCGGAAATAAAATCGGAATTCAGATAACGTATGATGAAGAGGACAAAAATATTCTGAGACTTTATATACCGAAACTGATTATGCAGCCAGTTGTGGAAAATGCGATTTATCATGGAATCGAACAGAAGTTAGGTGCTGGTCAGGTGACGATTTCAATTAGTTATACAAAGCAAAATCTGGATATTATGATCAGTGATGATGGAATTGGAATCAAAGATACAGAATTATCTGAGATTAATAATCGTTTGTGGACTGACAGTGAGAATTATGGATATGAAAAATCCGAAAAGAGTGGTGGAATTGCGATACGGAATGTAAACCAAAGAATTAAGCTGTTGTTTGGAGAAGAGTATGGCATCTGGTTGAACAGTATTTATGGTATTGGGACAGACGTACATATAAAACTTCCGGTAGTGCTGACACCTGATGATCTGGAGAAAAAACTACGCATTGATAAAGAAGATGTGGGAGGTCAAAGTGGAAAAGGAACTGGTACGCTTTGAAAATGTGACAAGTTATAATGCATTACAATCAGATGTTAAAAATCTGAGCTTTTCAATATATGAGGGGCAAATGGCTGGAATGGTTGCGGTAAATGATACCGGAATTGAGGTTTTGCTGAATTTGTTACAAACAAATACGAGAGATAATATCACCGGGAAAATCTATGTAAGAGGAAAGTTGGTTCATAATCAGGATTATTGTGAGTCTGCGCCTAATAACATTTCCATTATAGACTACAATAATCGTCTGTTTAAGGGATTATCGACGATTGATAATATATTTGTCACGCCAAGAAGAGAAAGACATGGACTTGTAATTTCCAGCAAAAAGGAACGAAGCCGGTTTTTATGGATAAAGTCAGAATTAAATATAGATCTTCCGGAGAGCAAAAACTGTGAAAATATTTCAAACGCTGACAGGTGTATTATTGAGATTTTGCGTGCTGTTACAGCGGAAGCTGCTATGATTGTTATGGTTGGTCTGTCAAACTTTCTTACGGAACGTGAATATAAAAAGGTACGTGGGATTATTCAGAAATTCCGTAAAAAGGGAGTGACGTTTCTGATGATCGGAAATGATTACAGTGAAATTATAGGATTTGCAGATTTTACAATATTAATGAGAGACGGAACGAATATAAAATATCTGACGAGAGAAAAACATCCGGATGAACAGGAACTTTGGAGATGTATAGCAGCAGATATGAACGGTCTGGAAAGAGCACACACCACTCATCAGATAAATATGAAAAATTCTGTTTTGGAATTTAGAAATGTATACACGGAAGATATAAAGGACATTTCGTTCAAACTATATGAAGGTCAGTGTATTGTTCTGCTGGCAAATCGCAAGGTACAGGATAATATTATGGCTCTTCTGCAACGCAAAGGAGCTACATACCTCGGCGAGGTGCGATTTAATGGAGTACTTCTGGAACGATATCCCAGGAAAGAAATTTACCCGTATGGTATCTCCTTTATTCTTGCCAATGCATACAGGACGATGCCGTACATGGACCTTAGTTATATGGAAAATCTGACCCAGGGTATTGAAAAAAAGAGTGGACAGAAATTTGTAAGAAAAAATATACAGAAACTGTTATTTACAGAGGCAAAAAAGGAACTGGGCAATGTAGTAGCCTGCAAGTATCTCGCAGAACTTTCTAAAGAAGAAAAATATCACTTACTCTATCAGCATGTGATATTTATACACCCAAAGCTGGCGGTTATATGTAGTCCGTTTGTTGAGAGTGATTATCAGTCACGCGCATTCATTACAGATTTAATTTTTCAGTTGAGGAAAAATAATATTACATTATTAATATTGTCCTCAACGTATATGAGAGAAACACATCTGGCAGATGTAATCATAGAAATCCATCATAAAAAAATATATTCGATTTATATGCAGAGTGATACGGATGTGGTTTTTTGAAGTTTTTTTCAAAAAGGTCTTTACAAACCACAAGAAACCATATATAATGCAAATAAAAACAAAGAGAAACAACATAAATCAAGAGAATAAACAACATAAAACCACAACACAACAAAACTGCCCATTTATGGACGAAATCGGAGGAATTTTATTATGAGGATCTTAGAGTCAAAATTTGTACAGGGTTTTATCAAAATGGCGAATGACGGTTATCTGCAGGGATGGCATGAGAGAAACGGTGGTAACTTAAGCTATCGTCTGAAGGCAGAGGAAGTCGAAATGATCCGTCCGCGTCTGAACGCACCGGGAGAATGGACACCGATCGGAACTGAAGTACCGGGACTGGCGGGCGAATTTTTCCTTGTGACAGGAAGTGGTAAATATTTCAGAAATATCATTGTTGACCCGGAAGTATGTCTTGCAATTATCGAACTGGATGAGACTGGCTGCAATTACCGTATCCGTTGGGGGCTGGTAGAGGGAGGAAGACCGACAAGTGAGCTTCCGACACATCTGATGAATCATGAAGTAAAGAAAAAACTTACCAATGGAAAGCATCGTGTTATTTACCATGCACATACCACAAATACGATTGCACTGACATTTGTGCTCCCACTGGATGACAAAGTGTTTACCAGAGAACTCTGGGAATCTGCAACCGAATGTCCGGTCGTATTTCCGGACGGTGTCGGAGTTGTCGGCTGGATGGTTCCGGGCGGAAGAGAAATTGCTGTAAAGACAGCGGAACTTATGAAAAAATATGATGTTGTAATCTGGGCCCACCATGGAATGTTCTGTTCCGGAGAGGATTTTGACCTGACATTTGGCCTGCTTCATACTGTTGAGAAATCAGCAGAGATCCTTGTAAAGATCCTCTCTATGACACCGCACAAACTGCAGACGATCCAGCCGGATAATTTCCGTGCACTGGCAAAAGACTTCAAGGTAAGTCTGCCGGAAGAATTTCTGTATGAAAAAGAATAATAAAACAATAGCAAAAGGAGAAGTCTTTTCGGACTTCTCCTTAATTTCAGTCAAAATCTATCTTATACGCTGTACATGATAATCTTTGTAATATGACGAATTAGAACTTACTCGGAAACGATATGTTCTTGATCCGATTTTAAAATATGTATAGATATAATACGTATAAATATTACCGTTATCGTAAGCATTTACATATGGATAAATCATTCCAAGACCGGCAACATAAACAATATAATTCCCTTTTCCCCTGTGCAGAATACTGGTTTTCAGATCTGTTTCTCCTGCGGAAGATGAAAGTGCTCCATGATAGTAAGGTTCATTTGTTAATGATTTTTCATATCTGCGCTTTTTCTTATTATAAACGTATATCGGAAAATCAGTCATTTTTCTGTCGTTATTGCTGCATCCTATGAAAGCTGGCTTTTTCGATGCATAATTCCAGATTTCCAGAGCAAATATGCTGGTTCCGGCGCTCAGAAAAGAATTCCCTGTTTTTCGCAATGAAATGCGGCCCCCGATCGTATAAATGGATGCGACATTGCTGAAACGACCTCTCTGTCGCCCATTGACAGCACGTACTTTGTACCAGAGCTCTCCTTTCTTTGTATCCTGCCAGGAAAGTCCTCTGACAGTTTTTACCTTCTGATATTTCTGACCGTTAGTTGAGCGATAGATTTCATATGCTCTGGCTCTGGATGCTCTTTTCCATGTAAGTCGTGTTTGGCCTTTGGTGTAGACTGCTTTTAATCCTGTCACTTTTCCGACGGAAGCGGCCTGAACTGTTACATTCGTTGAAGGGACAATTGTGACTGCTAACAGAAGTACCATAACAAGACTTACTAATGTTTTCTTAAACTTTTTCATTGTTGTATCCTCCTTCTGAGTATTGGTAAAATCAGTATAACAAAGTTTCTGTTGATGCTCAAAAGTATTGCCATATCTGTCATAGACAAAGGTGGTAATTTTTTGAGTATTTGCCGAAAATCCTTTATACTGTAAGCAGGAAATATGGGAATGATTCGGAAGGGGATGGAGAAGATGAATTTTCAGGAATGTCTGAATAACTATATCATACAGATCCGCTGTAATGGAAAAGAACTGGCGCGTAACAGCAAAATATCCGAAACGGTTATCAGCCGGTACCGCAAAGGTGAGCGTGCACCTTCAGCTGACAGTGAATATTTAAAGAAATTGTCCGATGGAATCATCAAGACTGCAGCAGAAAAAGGCATCCGGGATTTTAAGGCGGACAAAGTTTTGCAGACACTGCGTGAAAGTCTGGAGGATAACCGGGACGAACCGGTATTTAACAGTCAGAAACTCGACATTCTGCTGAGAGAACTGGATATCAATATTTCCAGAATTGCGGCATTTTGCATTATGATCCGTCCTACCTGTCAAAGATAAGGACGGGCAAGCGCAATCCGGCACATCATCAGCAGTTTATCGAAAAAATCTGCGAGTATGTTGCATCTAATTATAAGGATGAGCAGGATCGGAAAAAGGTGACATATCTTATTCAATGCAATGAAGACGAAATTACAGACAGTTCTCTATACAGGAAAAAACTGAGGGAGTGGCTGAGTTCTTCAAAACCGGAAGACGTTGATTATGTATCTGGTTTTCTGCGTAAAGTGGATTCTTTTAATCTGGATGATTATATACGTGCCATTCATTTTGACAGTTTCAAGGTGCCGAAAGTACCGTTTCAGCTTCCTGTTTCGAGACATTATTATGGATTGAAAGAAATGCGCGAGGGGGAACTGGATTTTCTGAAGCATACCGTGCTTTCAAAATCAATGAAGCCCTTGTACATATGCAGTGACATGCCGGTAGAAGATATGGCTGCAGACAAGGATTTTGCAAAAAAATACATGTTCGGTCTTGCGATGGTTCTTAAAAAGGGTTTGCATATCCATATCATCCACGATGTGGAACGTCCTATGAAAGATATGATGCTCGGTCTGGAAAACTGGGTGCCACTTTATATGACCGGGCAGATTTCACCATATTATCTGAAAGGTGTACAGAATCGTGTCTATTCTCATCTGCATTATTGTTCCGGGCAGGTGGCGATGACAGGCGACTGTATCAGCGGGCATCATGATCTGGCACATTATTATCTGACCAGTTGCAAAGAGGAAGTATCGATCAGTCAGAAAAATATGGAATTTCTTTTGAAAAAAGCACATCCACTGATGGATATTTACAGGGAAGAGCGCAAAAAAGAACTGTATGCTGCTCTGATTGAAAATGCCGGGAAAGAAGGCCGGCGGAGGCGTGTACTGGCGGTTCCGGATCTGGGCGTTCTGCCGGAAAAACTGCTGGAAGATATTTTGGAACGCAATCATGTTGTGCTGAATGAAAAAACTGTGATTTTGGAATGCTATAAAAGATCTGTAACATGTCTGGTGACGACTTTGAAGCACAGTGTAGTAGAGGATGAAGTATCAGTGCTTTCTGAAGCGGAGTATGAAAAATATCCGCCGGTGCTTCCGATTGTAGAGTGTTTTCTGGAAAAAGATATCCACCTGACCTATGAAGAGTATCTGGCATGTATAAAGGCAGGCCGGGACTATGCGAAAGCAAACGAAAACTATCAGTTCAATCTGACAAAGATAAAAGGTTTTCACAATATCCAGATCACTTGTTTTGAGGGAAAATGGTGCATGATATCGAAGAACCGGGCTCCGGCGATCCACTTTGTAATTCATCATCCAAAACTTCGATATGCACTGGAAAATATGGTATTACCGATTCGTGATGACGAGATCGAATAAGGCATGATTTATAATGTGGGATGAAAAGGAGGAAGAAATAATGAAAAAGAACTGGAAAAAAACACTGGCAGCAGCTGGTATGGGAATGGTTCTGATGACTGTTTCCCTGACTTCGACGACAGCTTTTGGGGCGGTCGATACGCAGAATCTGCTGACTTTTGTAAATGATACAATGGATGACGGCTCGCAGGTTTACTATTTTGAAGAGGTTGCCGTTACACTCCCGGCAGACTGGCAGGGAAAGGTTGCGGTGCAGGCACAGGACACCAGTGTTACTTTTTATCATAAGGCGAGCAAAGAAAAATGGCAGGAAAATTATGGGACAGTTGGCGGGAAACTTTTTTCCTTATCTTATTCCGTAAACAGTGATTTCACAGAGCTGCCGTCCTATTATTATGTAGGATTCGGCGAGGAGTCTGTGATGAATTATTTCCTGACATTTCCGACAGATGTGCAGGGATATATGGAAGATGAAAGCATCAGCGAGGAATATCAGCAGCTTTTCTCGGAAATTGATTATGTAAAAGATCATGTATGCATGCGTCATGCGGAGCCGACAGATGAAGTAAGTTCTTTTGATGAAACGAAAGCCGGATACGATGGTATATGGACAAAGATAGAAGATTTGTTTGAACTGTATCTTCCGACAGAATGGGATGCCTGCCAGCCGGACGAAGAAGACATTGCAGGTGGTGTGAAATATATTTCTGTATCTGAAGACAAAGCCTATATCTGTATGGCGATGGCAACGGAGCCTGACAATGAAGAGACGAGGAAAGAGATTGAGCAGGAGCTTGCCGATAATAACATGACAATGATGGATGTGTTGAAAGAACAGATCAACGAGCAGGGATTCAAACTGGAAAAAGAAGCAGAGATCAATGGAATTCCATGTGTTTTCTGCTCGACAGACAGCCTTTACGGAATCGTGTTTATTGACCGGAAAGATGCGACACAGATTGACATGGTGATCTTTGCAGGTGAAAACAGAGGGAACGATCAGGTTGTCGAGACCGTCCTGCGTTCCGTAAGGTGGCTGCCGGAAGAATAGTTGTGATGTTGTTTTCTTTATTGATATAATCTTTTAAGACATAATTATAAAGGGAGAAGTTTGAAAATATCTTTCAGACTTCTCCTTTTCGGTACAGATCAGTTTTGTCGTTTCACAGTGTCGTCTATTTATTTTCTTTATAAAATCTTAATATTGATTCCGATAATTTTATACAATCTTTGAGGAGTTATATATATAATAAGACTGGAATAAAAAGATTAAAATCTGCATGTGCAAAATATTAAAAAAGGAGCCATACATTTATGCAGGAGAATTTTCACAGAAAAAAACATCTGACGTCATTTCAGATGATCATATTAGGGTTTGCAGGAGTGATTCTTTTGGGAACGCTTCTTCTGATGCTTCCGGTCTCGTCTGCAGATGGAATCGTAACTCCATTTGACGAAGCACTTTTTACTTCAACTTCTGCAGTTTGTGTGACGGGACTTGTTGTACAGGACACAGGCAGCTACTGGTCCGGATTTGGTCAGACAGTTATTCTTATACTTATACAGACAGGTGGGCTGGGGGTAGTGACAGTTGCTGTCGCTGCATTTATGCTTTCCGGAAGAAAAATATCTCTTATGCAGCGCAGCACTATGCAGAGCGCAATATCGGCACCGCAGGTAGGCGGAATTGTCCGGTTGACAAAATTCATACTGAGAGGAACTTTTTTGGTTGAGGCGATTGGAGCAATTTTACTTCTCCCGGTATTTTGCCATGATTTTGGGCGGAGGGGAATCTGGATGTCCGTATTTCATTCAGTATCTGCATTTTGCAATGCCGGGTTTGACATACTGGGAACAGAAGGGCACAGGTTTGTATCTCTTTCAGGATATGGCGATAATATATGGCTGAATATGGTGATCATGCTTCTGATTATAATCGGAGGTATCGGATTTCTTACCTGGGAAGACTTTTATAAAAATAAATTAAATTTCAGACGTTATCGTATGCAGAGCAAGGTGATTCTGATAACAACTGTTCTTCTTATTATATTGCCGGCAATTTTATTTTTTGCCAATGATTTTGGAGAGTTTCTGTTTAAAAAACGTCTGCTGTATTCAATATTTCAGTCAGTTACAACGAGAACAGCCGGGTTTAATACTGCAGATCTCCCGTTGATGACAGAAGCAGGAAAGTCGGTTATGATATTGCTGATGCTGATCGGAGGATCACCAAGTTCCACAGCGGGAGGTATGAAGACAACAACTTTTGCAGTACTGATCCTGAATGCATTTGCTACATTCAGAAGCCGTGAAGATGCAGGTGCTTTTGGAAGAAGATTTGATGTTCAGGTGATAAAAAATGCGGCAACAATTGCTATGCTGTACCTGATGCTGTTCTTTGGAGGCGGGATCATAATCAGTGCTTATGAAGGCTTACCTGTGCTAACCTGTTTTTATGAGGCAGCTTCAGCTATAGGAACGGTAGGACTGACTCTGGGTGTTACGCCCGATCTACATATAATATCACGACTGATATTGATTGTACTTATGTACCTGGGGCGCGTGGGTGGACTGACACTGATCTATGCAGTATTTTCAGGAAAAAATAATAATAATGCAAGAATGCCAATGGAAAAAATCACAGTGGGTTAAAGGAGCTTTTTTATGAAGAATATTTTAATTATTGGACTTGGAAGATTTGGAAAACACATTGCAATGCAGCTTAATCAGATGGGACATGAGATTATGGCGGTAGATCTGAATGAGGAAAGAGTAGAGAAAGTTCTTCCGTTTGTTACCAATGCTCAGATTGGAGACAGCACAGATGCTGAATTTCTGAAATCTCTGGGAATCGGAAATTATGATATCTGTTTTGTGACGATTGGAGGTAGTTTTCAGAATTCGCTTGAGACGACTTCTTTACTAAAGGAACTGGGAGCCAGACTGGTAATTTCCAGAGCGGAACGGGATGTCCATGAAAAATTCCTTTTGCGAAATGGTGCAGATAAGGTGGTTTATCCTGAAAAACAGGTGGCAAAATGGGCATCCATTCGTTATGCGGATGATCATATCCTTGATTATATGGAAGTCGATGCATCTCATGCAATCTTCGAAGTAGAAATACCGTATGAGTGGATTGGAAAAACTATAGGTGAACTTGACATAAGAAAGAAACATAATATAAATATTCTGGCAGTCAAAAATGAAGGCGGCGAAATCGGTGTGGCAATATCGGCTGATACAGTTCTGAACGATGGGAGTACACTTCTGGTACTGGGTGATTATAAAACAATTCAAAAATGTTTTCATATCTGAAGATAGTGGGTGATGATAATGGAAAAGGGAACTCTGATATTGATTGTATGTGTAATATTTGGACTGGGACTTTTTATGGTGTCAAAACTGGGATGCTTTATTAAGGAAAGCCGAAAAGAACTTTCTGATGAACGTTCAAATCTGCAGTTATTAAAAAAAGTCGAGATGAGTTCAAAAGGAAGAAAAAAGAATGCATACATGCATGTTATTCCGGGTACAGTTATGCCGGAAACCGGTCAGAAGCAGAAGTTTAAGCTCCATATTGAAACACCATCAGTAAAAGATTATATTCTGACAGTTTCAATATTTATTGGCTGTACACTGATTGGACTGATATTTCAGAAACTGTATTTCACAGATGCGAATATAGTTACCATATATATCCTTGGAGTATTGCTCACCTCAATTTTAACAGATGGATATCTTTGCAGTCTGGCCGGTTCGTTTTTAAGTGTCGTTCTTTTTTGCTTTTTTCTTACAGAACCAAGAATGTCATTTCAGACATATGCAGTTGGTTATCCTGTGACATTTCTGATCATGCTTATCTCATCCGTACTGACAGGAACACTTGCGGCAAAACTAAAAGAGCATGCAAGGTTATCGGCACAGCAGGCTTTTTGCACACAGATTTTATTTGATACAAACCGTCTACTCCAACAGGTAAAAGACAGAAGAGATATCCTTTGTGTTACCTGTAAACAACTGGTGCGTCTGTTAAACTGTAATATTGTTGCGTATATTGAAGAAAACGGAGAACTGTCCGGCGGCAGTCTGTTTTTTCATAATGACGAAAGTGGAAGGCAGGGAGAACTTCTGACATCAGAAGAACAGTATGTAGCCAGGTGGGCATATGAGAATAGGCAGAATGCAGGTGCAACAACGAATCATTTCAGCAGTGCCAGATGTTTATACTTTGTTATTAAAAGTGGAGACAATGTATATGGTGTAATTGGAATTCCATTGCAGAAGAAAAAACTGGATTCTTATGAGAACAGCATTCTGATTTCTGTTCTTAATGAATGTGCACTTACGATGGAAAATTCACATAATGCAATAGAAAAAGAAAAAAATGCAGTATTTGCTAAAAATGAACAGCTTCGTGCGGATCTTTTGCGTGCGATTTCACATGATCTTCGAACACCTCTTTGTTCGATATCCGGAAATGCAGATATGCTGTTAAACAATGGAAGCTGTCTGGATGAGGCAACAAAACGTCAAATTTATTCAGATATTTATGATGATGCAGACTGGCTGATTGATGTTGTGGAAAATCTGCTTTCTATCACGAGGCTGAATGATGGAAGATTAAAGATTAAATTTACAGATCAGCTTCTGGACGAAGTCATTACAGAATCATTGCGCCACATCAGCCGAAAACATGAGGATTATCAGATTGACGTAGAATGTGAAGAATTTATTCTCGTATATATGGATGTGCGGCTTATAATCCAGGTTCTTGTAAATCTGATTGATAATGCAATAAAATATACACTGCCGGGCTCAAAGATATGCATCAGAGGAATAAAGAAGGACGGTAAAGCACAGATCAGTGTAGCTGATAACGGACCGGGTATTTCAGATGAAGTAAAACCGCATATATTTGAAATGTTCTATACAGGCAATAATACAATCGCTGACAGTCATCGAAGTCTTGGCCTTGGCCTTGCCCTTTGTCGGTCAATTATTGAAGCACACGGGGGAACTCTGATGCTGACAGATAATATTCCGAGAGGATGTATTTTTACGTTTACTCTGCCATTAAGTGAGGTGATATTAAATGAATAAAAATTCGATTCTGGTTGTTGAAGATGATCGTCCGATACGAAACCTGATCATAACAGCATTAAAGACACATGATTATAAATATCTGGAAGCAGAGAATGGTACCTCTGCCATTCTGGAGGCCTCCTCACATAATCCGGATATTGTTTTGCTGGACCTGGGCTTGCCGGATATAGAGGGAGTGGAAGTGATCAAAAGAATCAGAATGTGGTCAAATATGCCGATTATTGTTATAAGTGCAAGAAACGAAGACACAGATAAGATAGAAGCGCTGGATGCAGGCGCAGATGATTATATAACGAAACCATTTTCAGTCGAGGAACTTCTTGCACGGATACGCGTCACGCAGAGACGACTTGCACTGCTCCAGACAGGCGAGATGCAGGAAGAATCGACTTTTACCAATGGTGAACTGAAAATTGATTATACGGCCGGTTGTACTTATCTGAGAGGTGAAGAACTGCATCTGACCCCTATTGAATATAAACTTTTGTGCCTTTTGTCGCGTAATGTAGGTAAGGTACTGACGCATACATATATCACGCAGCAGATCTGGAACAGAAGCGCAGAGAGTGATGTAGCTTCTCTTCGTGTGTTTATGGCGACTTTGAGAAAGAAACTGGAAACAGAAAAGAGTGATGTCTCATATATACAGACTCATGTTGGAATAGGCTATCGGATGCTGCGGATAGAATAAAAAATAATTAGCGAAAAGAAACAGGAGCAGCCTGTCGATGTAATTGTAATTCTATGGTCATCGGGGTATAATTATCATAACATAATGAAAGCAGGTGAGTTCCATATGACAAAGGTAAACGATAAAGTGAAATATCAGAGAATATTTGTAATTGTGCTGGATTCGGTCGGCATGGGATATATGCCGGACGCAGCGAAGTTTGGAGATGAAGGCGCAGATACGCTCGGTCATCTGGGCAAATATCTGCATGAGGATAAGATGCCTCATCTACGGAGTCTGGGTCTGGCAAACCTGAAAGCAATGGAAGGTATTCATCCTGTTGAGAAACCGCTGGGCTGCTACAAGCGAATGAAAGAGCAGAGCAATGGCAAGGATACGATGACCGGACACTGGGAAATGATGGGTATCCATACGACAAAACCGTTTAAGACATTTACGGAAACCGGTTTTCCGCAGGAACTGATCGACGAGCTTGAGAAGCAGTGTGGCAAAAAGGTTATCGGAAATAAAAGCGCAAGTGGAACAGAGATCATTAAAGAACTTGGTATGCAGGAGATGCAGGAAAATGCGATGATCGTTTATACTTCTGCAGATTCTGTATTGCAGATCTGCGGAAATGAAAAGACATTTGATCTGGCAAATCTGTATCGTTGCTGTGAGATCGCGAGAAAGCTGACGCTCAAAGAGGAATGGCGAGTAGGTCGCGTAATTGCAAGGCCGTATGTCGGTGATTCACCGGAGAATTTCAAGCGAACCAGCAACCGCCATGATTATGCATTAAAACCGACAAATAAAACAGCAATGGATGCGTTGAAAGAAAACGGTTATGATGTGCTGGCAGTCGGTAAGATCCATGATATTTTTGATGGTGAAGGAATCACAGATTCCGTGCATTCCGTAAGCTCTGTTAACGGAATGGATCAGACGATTGATTATGCAAAGACGGATTTTACAGGACTTTGTTTTACAAATCTTGTTGATTTTGATGCGCTTTGGGGACATCGCAGAAACCCGGAAGGATATGCGGCAGAGCTTGAGCGTTTTGATGTGAAATTAGGTGAGTTTCTGAAAGTTCTCAGGGATGATGATCTTTTGATGATCACTGCGGATCATGGAAATGACCCGACTTATACAGGAACCGACCACACAAGAGAATATGTACCGCTTCTTCTGTATTCGCCGAAACTGAAAATAAGCGGAAATCTGCCGGAGTCTGATTCCTTTGCTGATATCGGCGCGACGATTGCATCAAATTTCGGAGTTGCGATGCCGGAAGGAACGATCGGCACACCGATGAAAGAAATTTTAGATTGAAAATCAATACAGGCACAGATCACATAAAACAGTGGTTTGTGCCTGATGCTTTACAGTGGCAGTATGAGGGCAATCGTGCTGCCGTTTTTATTGCTTTTCAGGACTTTTACTTCGCCACCATGCTGTCTGGCAATTTCATTTACGAGCGCGAGCCCAAGTCCGGCGCCGCCCATAGCGCGGCTTCGGGATTTGTCTACACGGAAAAACGGGGTGAAAATTTTTTCCTGATATTCCGGAGAAATTCCGATCCCGGTGTCAGATACTTCAACGAGGGCGCAGTCTGCCGGAACAGGAGGGGTGGCGGGGTTCAGAAGGAAATTTTTCTGCTGGATGTTTACCGTTACTTTTCCACCGGGATGGTTGTATTTAATTGCATTTTCCACAAGATTATACACAGCACGGTAGAGAAGAAGATAACTTCCGGTGATGGTACAGTCTCCATCCTCCTGAATCAGCTTAATTTGTTTTTGCTCAGCAATTGAAGTCAGGTCGCAGAGAACTTCATCTGTAAGCTCTGCCAGCGAGATTGTTTCAGAACGTTCAATCGTCTGTATCCCGGTCATATCGAGAAGTATTTCTGCCAGATGGGAGAGTCGTCCGGTCTGTTCCTGAATCATGGAAAAAAGCTTCTGATATTCATCAGCGGAGGGCTCTTTCTTGCGGGAAAAAACTTCCAGATTTGTCTGCATGACCGCAAGGGGTGTACGAAGCTCATGCGCGGCACTGGCAGAAAACTGTTTCTGTGCTGTAAAGGCGTCATTCAGACGGGAAAGCATTTCGTTAAAAGAAAGTGTCAGCTTCGAGATTTCATCGTTACTGTCCGGTACTTCAAGTGGTTCGGAGAGGTTTTGTGCCTGGATTTTTTCAACTTTTGTGCTGAGACTGTGCAATGGTTTTAATGCCCGGCGGCTGACAAAATATGTGCAGGCACTGCTCAGCAGAATGATAAGTATTGTGGCAATGAGGCTTCGAATCTGAAAAAGATGTTTGGTCGTTGTTACCTGTTCTGTGAGATCAGGAAACAAGATAGTTGGATCTATGTTAAAAGTAATTGGTGAAGAATCGGTTTTATTAATTTGTACGATATAATTTTGCAGGTGGTCCATACCGGTAACTGCGGACTGACTGATAAAAAAGTACATCAGTATGCAGGTGATTGTTACAAGCAGAGCGGTGATCAGTGTCAGACGCCATTGCAGGGAGAGTTTTCTGGAAAAATTTTTCATGATATTTCCTCCATCAGAATATATCCCTGTCCGATTTTATTCTGAATCGGATCAAAGCCCAGTGCAGCACGAAGTTTTTTGCGCAGAGAAGAAATGTGGACGCGGATTGAATTACTGAAACTGTTAACACTTCCGTCCCAGAGATGTTCGATCATTTCCTCGGGGCTGATGATACGACCCTGATGGAGCAGGAAATATTCCAGAAGTGCACTTTCTTTTCGGGTAAGGGAAAGAGTCGCATCATCTACACTGGCTTTCCGTGTGCGTGTATCAAAAATGATGCGGCCACATTTCAGACAGATGTCTTCCTGAATAAATTTTCTACGGGTGAGACTGCGGATTCTGGCTTCCAGTTCTTCAAAGTGAAAAGGTTTGGTGAGGTAATCATTGGCGCCAAGATCCAGTCCCTCTACTTTGTCCTGAATCTGTCCACGCGCGGAAAGAATCAGAACCGGTGTGGTGCTGTCAGATGTACGGAATTGCTGCAGAATGTCAAGACCGTCTGTTCCCGGAAGATTCAGGTCCAGAAGAATCAGATCGTAACTTTCTGTCATACATAATTCCAGTCCTTCGTTTCCATCAAAACAGGTATCTGTTTCGTATCCATTCATGCGAAGACCCTCTGCAATGGAGCAGCAGAGCTGTTCTTCATCTTCTATAATTAATATATGCATGTAAGTTCTCCTTTTTAAGTGGTAGTACCTGAGAATTGTTTTGTATCAGGTATTTCGATAATTCTGTCTGATACTATCATATCATGTTGGACATAAAATTCCTGTAAAAAAATCACATATTTCAATGAAATCGGCATTTTGATTAAAAAAATTCATTTTCGTGTTTTCTTAACACCAATTTTATGTACAGTATGGTATAGTTTTGTCTATAGTAATCGCAGTGAGCACAGCTCACGCTGTAAAATGCAAACGAAATCAATTGAAGGGAGATATATATCATGAAATTCAGAATGAAAAAAATAACAGCACTTATGGCAGCTGCAGTATTAGGAGCATCCACCTTTGGAGGAGTATCCGTAATGGCAGCAGAAAGTACAGAAGCAATGGCGGTTCCGGCAGACCAGGCCGGAATGGTAGTTGATGATGATGCAGTTGCTGCAGAGGGGGATGCAATCCCGTCTGATTTTATACAGGGTACTTTCAAACCATCTGAGACAACTGTGCAGGCACAGGATTCTTATGAGTATCCATTCCTTGGACTTAACATGAAACTTCCAGAGGAACTGCTTAAACAGATAAAAGCGCAGACTATTGCGATGATCTCAAATGAAGGATGGAATGACACTGCAGATGCAATTAAATATGCATATATAAGCTGGAGCGAAATGACCGAGGAGCAGAAAGAGGCAGAGGTTGACAAGCTTGGAACAGCGTATGATGACTGGTGCAATAGTCTTGCAAAAATTGGAGTGATTGGAATCTATGACGAAGATTCTGAGAAAGAACTGGATGAGATCACAGGCTGTACAGAACACAAAGAAATCGGAAGCAGCAGTGATGGAAAGTATAAATATTATCTGAGCACTAATAAAGATGCAGATGAATCCCTGAAAAAAGAAGTGGAAGAAATTGATGTGACACTCACAGAGATGACACCATTCCAGCAGCTTTCCGCATTTGATCAGCCACAGGATACCAGCAATGCAGGTGATTCTACAACTGTGGGTAAATTTGAGACAAAGGGTGTTGACGGAAAAGACTATACAGAAAAAGTATTTAGCGATTATGACCTGACTCTGGTCAATATTTTTACTACCTGGTGTTCTCCATGCGTCAATGAGATTCCGGAACTGGAAAAACTCTATGAGGAGATGAAAGACAAGGGAGTAGGAGTTGTTGGTGTGGTTCTTGATACAGTAGGAGATGACGGAAAACAGGATGATGCTACCGTGAAAAAAGCTGGTGTTCTTCAGGAAAAGACAAAAGCTTCTTATCCTTTCCTGATTCCGGATTCAACAATGATGAATGGACGTCTGAATGGCATCTCTGCTTTCCCGGAAACCTTCTTTGTTGACAAAGATGGAAATATTGTAGGAGAAACATATTCCGGAAGCCATAGCCTGGATGAGTGGAAGAAAATCGTAGAAAAAGAGCTTGCGAATGTTTCAAAATAAAAGAGTATAGTTGTGATAACCAGCAATGCCGGTTTCCGGCAGAAAGATAAAAGATAACTATGATAAAAAAAATAACAGAAACAAAATGGGCAGGAGTTGTTTTGGCAATTCTTGGAATCCTTCTGATGATCTTTGGAATCTACAGAGGCGAGATGTCCGTAGTTTTTACAAAAGCAATTAATATCTGCATGGAGTGTATTGGAATTGGATAATAAAAAAATGAAAATAAACGAATGGCCGCGACATGGAATCCAGGCATTGTGGGCACTGCTGACTAACAGTCATCTGTCTGGTTTTGTGACCGGCAAGATCTATACCGGAAAGCTGAAAAATGTCTGTGTTCCGGGGCTGAACTGTTATTCCTGTCCCGGTGCGACAGGCGCCTGTCCGATTGGTTCTCTTCAGGCGGTAATTGGAAGCTGGAATTTCAAAATGGCATATTATGTGGTCGGATTTCTGATTTTTGTGGGAGCATTGCTGGGCAGGCTGGTCTGCGGATTCCTGTGTCCGTTTGGACTGATTCAGGATCTGCTCAATAAGATTCCGTTTCCGAAAAAAATCAGGACATTTCGCGGAGACAAACTGCTTCGCAAGCTGAAATATGTAATTTTTCTTATATTTGTAATTTTATTGCCGATGTTTGTGGTAGATATCATGGGACAGGGCGCACCGTATTTCTGCAAACTGATCTGCCCGGCAGGAACACTGGAAGGTGGTCTTCCGCTTGTATTGTTGAATAAGTCCATGCGCAGTGCAGTCGGATGGCTTTACATATGGAAAAATGTGATTCTGGTGATTATGATCATTTTGGCAATTCTTATTTACCGGCCGTTTTGTAAATATATCTGTCCACTGGGAGCATTTTATTCTATATTCAATAAAGTATCTGTTTTTCGTTATCGTGTAGACGAGGAGAAGTGCATTCACTGTGGAAAATGTGCAAAAGCATGTCAGATGGAAGTCAACCCTGTGGAAAACCCGAACAGTGCAGAGTGCATCCGTTGTGGAAGATGTAAGAAAGCCTGCCCGACACAGGCGATTCAGTGTGGGGTAAAGAGATAATATTAATGCCGTCAGATAGCCTGGAGCTAACTGGCGGTATTTTTATGTAATAGGACATTACCCCGTAATGTTCCAATAACGTAAAAACGTGACGAAATATTTCATAAGATTTGTATAGGTAAATATTGGCGTGTCTGGTATAATAAATTTACTTATATCAAAAAGGAAAGATGGAGGAGGGTATAGATAATGATTTGTGGAATGACATATTTTCAGATATGTTTGTATTTTTTGTTTTATTCTTTTGGAGGATGGGTTGTTGAAGTTATCTTTCATGCGGTTGCACTTGGAAAGGTGATAAACCGAGGTTTTCTGAATGGTCCGGTCTGCCCGGTGTATGGTTTCGGAGTACTGTCCGTTTTTGCTTTGCTCAATACGATTCAGAGCGGCGGACATGTGATGAGTGAAGGAATGATCTTTGTCTTTGGATTTGTCCTGGCTACTTTGGTAGAGCTGATCGCCGGATGGCTGCTTGACGTATGCTTTCATGCAAGATGGTGGGATTATTCAGATAAGCCGCTGAATTTTCACGGGTATATCTGTCTGGAGTTTTCGCTGATCTGGGGACTTGCAATCGTGATGGTCGTAAAAGTTTTCCAGAAGTATGTGGAGAATCAGGCATCACATATACCGGCAACCTGGGAATGGGTTGTGATAGCAATTTTGTATGCGGCATATTTTGCGGATTTTGTAGTGACTGTAGCAACGATCCGCGGACTGAACAAGAAGCTTACCAGACTGGATAAAGTCAGCTCCGATATGAGAATTGTAAGTGACAAACTCAGCAACACACTGGCGACGACCACGATCGACACTGCTCAGAAAGTCGGTGAGGGTAAAGTGCAGGTTACACTTGCAAAAGCAGAGCTCCGTGATGCTACAATAGCGCAGAAAGATAAGTCAATCGAAATGCTTCGAATGAAAAAAGCAGAACTTCAGGCACAGTTTGATGAGCTGTCCAGTTCTATCACAAACCACACTGTATTTGGACAGGGACGACTCATCAAAGCATTCCCTGAGATGAGACACAGAGATTACTTTGAACTGATTCAGGAACTGAAGAAGAAACTGAAATAAATATTAACAGAACGCTTCGCTATTGCGACAAGTGAAGATTCCCTGCTGATTATGATCCTGTTCTGTTCGGAGTGTGCAGTGCAGGTAACCGCCATGGAGGGAAGCCTGGTATGCGAAAAATTTTTTTTATTTAAGTTGTTCCTTTAAAATCTCCATGCTACAATAAAAGAGCAAATATCTTTTGATCTGTGATTTGTTTCCAGCGAGGAGGCAAAATGGAAAAAGCATCACAGGACAAAAGAGAAAAGAACGCGAGCTACCAGCCGGAAATGCATGTGAGAAATGCAAACAGCCGGGAGATATTTAAGAATAACAGGCTGACAAGTCAGTTTCTGAGAAATTATACAGATATTCCGCTGCTGGCGAATGTGATGCCGGAGGATATTGAGGATGTATCGGAAAAATATCAGGCATTTCTGGGGGTGGAATTTGAGTCGGATACGATCAAAAAGGTATATATCCGCAAAGCAGATGGCACAATAGAAAGAGAAGTTTATGTATTGTCATTGATTGAGCACAAGAGTGATATTGATTATGATGTGGCGATGCAGTTGCTTCGGTACATGTGTGTAATCTGGCAGGAATATAAAGCGACTCAGAATAAAATCCAGGAAGGAAGCAGCCGACGTAAAAATTTTCGTTATCCTCTGATTATTCCAATTGTATATTATGAGGGAAAACGGAAATGGACTGCAGATTTGAACCTGAAAGACCGCATTGAATTTTCAGAAGAAATGGAAAAATATATTCCGGATTTTACATATCAGGTAGTGAGTGTGAGACAATATACAAATGAAGAACTCAGCGAAAAACATGATGAAATGTCATTGGTGATGCTGATTAATAAGATACAGACGGAGGAAGATCTTTCGGAGTTTAGAAAGGTCTCGGAGGAAATGGTAGATTCCACTTATGGAAATGCACCGGATGAGATAAAAGAGATATATAAGAAAATATTATGGTCATTACTAATGAAATTAAAAGTATCGAATGAGGAGGCCAGCAATATTATAGGCGAGATTGGAGGTCATGGTATGGGATATCTGTTTGAGAATATGGACGAAATAGATATTGGGGCTCTAAAAAGGAAGGTTGCCTTAACAAGGCAGCGGGCAGAAGAAGAGAAGCAGCGGGCAGAAGAAGAGAAGCAGCGAGCGGATGAAGAGAAGCAGCGGGCAGAAGAAGAGAAGCAGCGAGCGGATGAAGAGAAGCAGCGAGCGGATGCACTAGAGGAGGAACTTCAGCGACTCAGGAAGCGGTTAGAGATTCAGGGACAGAAGTAACATATAGAATACCGTAACATATCAATAAAGTTAAAAATGGAAGCAAGTCAAATCAAAAGATGTAAGTAAGAAAATATCGTTTTACTGTCTAAATGATGGTAAAACGATATTTTTTATGTAATAGGAAATTACTTCGTAATGTTCCTATTACATAAAAATGCTCCGCGAGGATGCGATACTTCTTGACAAATCCTCAGTTTCCTATATAATTATCAAAGGTAATTAACAATGATAATTATATGGAGGCATATATTATGACAACCAAAAAAATCAAAGAAATGCTTGATGCATGTTATCAGGCGAAGCGGATCCGGGAGATGCTGCCGCCTCTGCCGGAAGGGGTGATGCCGTCTTATATTCAATATCTGGATGCAATCCAGAAACTGGAAAAAAAAGACATTCGTGTAAAAGTGTCTGATATCAGCGATGTAATGAATCTCCCAAGGCCGGGAGTCACCAGAACGGTAAAAGAGATGGAGAAAAAAGGTTATCTTAGCAAGATTGCATCCCCGGATGACGGACGCGTCACTTACATATCTATCACAGAAGAGGGCTGGAAGCTGTTTTGTAAGTATGATGAAAAATATTTCGGTGAACTGTCTGCAGATCTGAGTGACATTTCAGAAGAAGATGCAGACTGTATGATCCGCACGATTGAAAAATTTTATCAGATCATGTGCGAGAGGAGGAGTCATCATGACAAATGATAAAGCTGATTTTACACAGGGAAATATACTGAAGAAATTGGTCGCCTTTATGATGCCGGTTCTCGGGGCGTTGATTCTGCAGGCGGCATACGGCGCAGTCGACTTGCTGGTTGTAGGAAGATTTGGTTCCACATCCGGACTTTCTGCGGTTTCCACCGGAAGCCAGGTACTGAATCTGGTGACATTTGTAGTAATTCAGTTCGCAATGGGTATCACCGTTTTGATCGCTCGCTATCTCGGTGAAAAAAGACCGGAAAGGATCGGGGCTGTCATTGGTGGTGGAACAGTGGTATTTACCATGATGTCTGTCGTGCTGTTTATTGCGATGGTTGGATTTGCCCGTCCTATTTCCGTTCTGATGCAGGCACCGGCGGAGGCTGTAGATCTGACTGCAAGTTATGTAAGAATCTGCGGTGCAGGTATTTTCTTTATTGTAGCGTACAACCTGTTGTCTGCAATCTTCCGTGGACTGGGAGACAGTAAATCACCGCTTCTTTTTGTACTGGTGGCATGTATCGTAAATATTATCGGCGACCTGGTACTGGTAGCCGGTCTTCACATGGATGCAGCAGGAGCTGCGATCGCAACAGTTACCGCACAGGCGCTCAGCGTAGTATTTGCAGTAATGCTTTTGCTGAAAAAAGATCTTCCGTTTGCGATCACAAAGAAGGAGTTTCGCCTGAACCCACAGTGCCGGAAATTCCTGAAGATCGGTCTTCCGCTTGCACTGCAGGAATTTCTGACACAGATTTCTTTCCTGGCACTCTGTGCATTTGTCAACCGACTTGGACTGGAAGCTTCGTCCGGTTACGGAGTTGCATGTAAAATTGTTAACTTTGCAATGCTCGTACCGAGTTCACTGATGCAGTCAATGGCATCTTTCGTTTCCCAGAATATAGGTGCAGGCAAGAAAAAACGTGCGAAACAGTCTATGTTTACAGGAATCGGTGTGGGTCTGGCTGTCGGCTGTGTGGTATTTGTACTGGTTCTGTTTAAAGGTGATGTATTGTGCAGTGCTTTTTCTACAGATGCAGCGGTTATCCAGAATGGATTTGCATATCTGAAAGGTTTTGCACCGGAGACACTTGTGACAGCGATCCTATTCAGTATGGTTGGTTATTTCAATGGAAATAACAAGACTGTCTGGGTTATGACGCAGGGCCTGATCCAGACACTTCTGGTACGTCTGCCGCTTGCATACTTTATGAGTATCCAGCCGAACGCAAGCCTGACAAAGATCGGTCTGGCTGCTCCGGTGGCAACGACTGTGGGAATCGTCCTGAACGTAGGATTCTTTATATATCTGAATCAGACTGAACAGCGGAAGTCAATCCTGTCTTAAGCAGACCGCATCCGGTGTAATCGTTTATTTTGCAATAAACAGAACACCAAGTGTACCAGGACCGCAGTGGCTGGAAACAACACCGCCGGCCCTGGTTTCTAATATTTCATGGAAGATCCCGAGACTTTCCAGGTAGGAGCGGACGGCATCAACGGTGGTGCGGTCACAGCCGGAATGTGTGATAAATACGCGCTCAGGTCTTGCTGATTTTAAATCCTCTTCCATGTCTTTTACATAGGACATAATGACAGAATGTATTTTGCCACGATATTTTTTGGACGCGTCCATGGCACCGTTTTCGACGACGATTTTCGGGTGGAGTCTCAGAACTCCGCCTGCCATGGCAGAAACAGCGTTGCATCGGCCACCGCGGTACAGATAAGTAAGTGTATCGACGACAAAGCTTGCGCGGATATTGGGTTTTAAAGATGCTATTGTAGCTGCGATTTCGGCTGCGGACTGTCCTTTTTCGGCCATAATTGCTGCCTCTATGACGAGAAGCCCAATTCCGGTAGAGAGGTTTGCCGAATCAACGACCGTAACAAGATCAGATGCTTCTAATTCTTCAGCCGCAAGGCGCATGACATTTCCGGAAGTGGACATGCTGCCGGAAATGGAAAAACAGACGATTTCACGTTTTTCTTCTATATATGGGCGAAAAAGATCAATGGCTTCAGCCAGAGACGGGGCTGATGTTTTGGGCGTTGTTTTGTGTGCATCAGACCAGTCATAGATCTGCTGCGGCGTAATGTTTCTGCCATCTTCATATTCGTCCTCGCCGAGAAGAATGTGGAGCGGCAGGATGTCGATATCATATTTTGCAATCAGCTCAGGAGAGAGGTCGCAGGTGCTGTCTGAAATAATCTTTACCATATGAGATAGGTCCTTTCTGTATTTATTCCGTTGACAAGGTATAACAGTTTTTGCGTATTCACGCATATCTCTTTTGTATATCTGTAATCATATCACAAATTCACATGGAAATCCAAATTTGTGTGCCATAAAAGAACTCTATTGACTCAGACATTTAGGGTTTTGCTGAGCTGTATGCAGTTCCGCTTGCAAAGGCACTTGTTGAAGGTGGACTTCCATGTGCAGAAGTTACATTTCGTACTGAGGCAGCGGAAGAATCTATCCGTCTTATGGCAGAGCAGTTTCCGGATATGCTTGTAGGAGCAGGAACTGTTCTCACTAAGGAACAGGTTGATGCAGCTGCAGCAGCAGGTGCCAAGTTCATAGTTAGCCCTGGATTTGATCCGGAGATTGTAGACTACTGTCTGAAAAAAGAAATCCCTGTTTACCCGGGATGTGTTTCACCATCTGAGGTTGCTCAGGCAGTTAAAAGAGGACTTAAGTTTATGCCGACAGGCGGAATCAATGCAAAAAATCTTGAAGAGTATCTTTCCTGCTTCTATCCGAAAATAATCGGAGTTAATATACATATTCATATTCAGAAAAACGCTCCGCGAGGATGCGACAAGAGCAGGGAATTGAGCGATAGTTTTTGTATTTTAGAAAGTTTTCAGTTGTTCCATCAAAATCAACATGTTACAATAAAAATGTAAATATCTGTAACTATTCAGCAGGCAGTATCCCGCGAGGGAACTGAACAGTTACAAATATCGAGTGGACAGCGGGACTGCATTTGAAAGACAGAATTGATTTTTCTGAGGAAATGATCGAGTATATACCAGATTTTACATACCAGGTAGTGAGTTTGAATAAATATACGAATGAGGAGCTCAGCAAGAAACATGATGAAATGTCTTTGGTAATGCTGATTAATAAAATACAGTCTTCGGAGGATACTAAGGAATTTCAAAAAGTCTCCGAAACAATGGTGGATTCTATTTATGTGAATGCACCAGACGAAATAAAGGAAATTTATAAAAAGATACTGTGGTC
Organism: Blautia sp. Marseille-P3087; assembly: GCF_900120195.1. Lineage (GTDB taxonomy): Bacteria > Bacillota > Clostridia > Lachnospirales > Lachnospiraceae > Blautia_A. The sequence continues at coordinate 1,869,947 of NZ_LT635539.1, read as the reverse complement.
TTTACTAATGAAAATGAAAGTACCAAGTGAGAATGCCCGGGAGCTAATGGGTGGAATAGGAGGTCGTGGTATGGGATATTTGTTTGAGAATATGGAAGAAATAGACATAGGGGCTCAAAAAAGAAATACTGCGAGAGAGAAACAGCGTGCAGAGGCTGAAAGACAACGCGCGGATGAAGAGAAGCAACGCGCGGATGAAGAGAAGCAACGCGCGGATGAAGAGAAACAGCGCGCGGATGAGGAAAAACAGTTAAAGATTGAGGCAGAAGAGCGAGCAAATGCGCTTGAAGAGGAAATTCAGCGTCTCAGGAAGCTGTTAAAGAGTCAGGAACAGAAGTAATATAGAAATACCGTATCATTTAATAAAGCTAAAAATGGAAACAAACCAAATCAAAAGATGTAAGTAAGAAAATGTCGTTTTACTGTCTAAGGATGGTGAGACGACATTTTTACGTTATAGGGATTTTTGATTCCACATGTTGAGGATGAAGCGGAACTTGACAGTTTTTTTTCAACATGATATGATTAGGTCAATTTTGAGAGACGAAGATGCAGAGTAACAGACAGAGTCTTTTCAAAGCAATTGTTTGGGACCACCCGTCAGGGTTAAGGCCATACGGACAGCCGGGTCCACTGCCGATTATGGTAACTTTGGTTACCTTATTGATTGAGTTAAAAGCTCAAATTTTATAAGTAGGTTCCTTTGATAACCGAGATGCGTCAGAAGCGCAGACTTGTGAAACGATCAATAAGAGTAGTAAAAGTATGATTGCTATATAGACTCTGATACGCATGCGAATACAGATCAAACGCAGGTTTGTGGCTTAGTGCCCTGATCTGCGTTTTTTTATTCAGTCTGTGGAATGTATATTAAGGGGTGATACAAAGGAAACTGGAATTGGAGGAATGATGAAAGGAAGTCGTTTTAAATTAAATCAGAATCATGCACCGATACATGAAGCTCTGGAGACTTTCCGTCGTATGAGGGTTGTACCATTTGATGTACCTGGCCATAAGCGCGGAAGAGGCAATCCGGAGCTGACAGAATTTCTGGGACAAAAATGTGTAGGTGTTGATGTTAACAGTATGAAGCCACTGGATAATCTCTGTCATCCGGTATCTGTAATACGGGAGGCAGAAGAACTGGCAGCAGATGCCTTTGGAGCAGCACATGCATTTCTGATGGTAGGAGGCACGACAAGTTCTGTTCAGACGATGGTCCTGACTGCCTGCAAACGTGGAGATGAGATCATACTGCCACGTAACGTTCACAGGAGTGTTTTGAATGCACTTGTTTTGTGTGGTGCGATTCCTGTTTATGTAAACCCGGAAGTAGATCAGCGGCTTGGAATCTCCCTTGGAATGAAAAGGGAACAGGTGGAGAAAGCGATAAAAGAACATCCAAAGGCAGTTGCAGTACTGGTAAACAATCCGACTTATTACGGAATATGCAGTGACCTGCGTGCGATCGTTAAGATGGCTCATGATGCAGGAATGCTTTGTCTGGCAGATGAGGCACATGGAACGCATTTTTATTTTGGAGGAGGTCTTCCTGTCTCTGCTATGGCAGCAGGTGCAGATATGGCAGCTGTGTCCATGCATAAGAGTGGAGGAAGTCTTACACAGTCAAGCCTTCTTCTTACAGGTCCGGATGTACATGCCGGCTATGTGCGCCAGATCATCAATCTGACACAGACGACCTCAGGAAGCTACCTTCTGATGTCAAGCCTTGATATCTCAAGAAGAAACCTTGCACAGCGCGGCCGTCAGATCTTTCATCAGGTAGCAGATATGGCAGAATATGCCAGAGAGGAAATCAATGCGATCGGCGGTTATTATGCGTTTGGCAAAGAACTGGTAAACGGAAACTCTGTTTTTGATTTTGATATAACTAAATTAAGCGTACATACGCTGGATATCGGACTTGCAGGAATCGAAGTGTATGATATTCTGCGTGACGAATATGATATTCAGATAGAGTTTGGAGATATCGGTAATATTCTTGCCTACCTTTCCATAGGAGACCGTGCACAGGAAGTAGAGCGGCTTGTGAGTGCGCTCGCAGAGATCCGCAGACGTTTTCAGACAGATGGTTCAGGACTTCTGAGTCAGGAATATATTGATCCTCAGGTAGTGACCAGCCCGCAGGATGCTTTTTATGCGGATAAATGCAGTCTGCCGCTTCGTGAAACCGAGGGTAAGGTCTGCAGTGAATTTGTGATGTGCTATCCGCCTGGAATTCCGATTCTTGCACCGGGGGAACGTATCACAGCAGAGATCCTGGATTATATTGAATATGCCAAAGCAAAGGGCTGTAACATGACGGGACCTGAAGATCCTGATATTTTGAGACTGAATGTTCTGACAGGGAGGGAATGACAATGGAAATGTGGTTTTCAGAATTTCATACACCGGATGTGAAACACAGTATCCGGGTAAACCGCCATCTTTATTCCAGACAGAGTGAGTATCAGAGAATTGATATTTTTGAGACACCGGAATTCGGCCGTGTGCTGACTCTGGACGGAAATGTAATGCTGACAGAGCGTGACGAATTTATTTATGATGAGATGATCACGCATGTGCCGATGTCGGTCCATAAAGAAGCAAAAGATATTCTGGTGATCGGTGCCGGAGATGGTGGCGTTGTCCGTGAACTGACCAGATATGACAGAGTACGTCATATTGATCTTGTAGAAATGGATCCTATGGTTGTTGAGGCCTGTCGTGCCTATCTTCCGGGAAATGCCTGCAGATTGGATGACAGAAGAGTTCATCTTCATTATGAAAATGCGCTGAGATTTATCCGAAGATGTGAAGCAAAATATGATCTTATCATCGTGGATTCCTCTGATCCGTTTGGTCCGTCTGAAGGATTGTTTACCCGTGAATTTTACGGAAACTGTTATAATGCACTGAAGGATGACGGGATTATGGTAAACCAGCAGGGAAGCCCGTTTTATGCAGAAGATGCACATGCCATGCAGCGCAGCCATAAAAGGATTGCCAGTACCTTCCAGATCAGCCGTGTTTATCAGGCACATATTCCAACCTTTGCTGCAGGTTACTGGCTGTTCGGATTTGCAAGTAAAAAATATCATCCGGTAGATGATCTGGATGCAGAGGCCTGGAACGCATTAAATCTTCGTACACGCTACTATACGACCAGACTCCATAAAGGGGCATTTTATCTTCCGGCTTTTCTGGAAGACATGCTGAAAGAAGTGGAGGATTAATTTATGATTTTACCTAATATAGAAACCTTTATCGGCTGCGAAAGCAGTTTTGAGGAAGCATCCATTGTTCTTTATGGTGCACCGTTTGATTCTACAACAAGTTTTCGTCCGGGTGCCCGATTTGGCCCATCAGCCATGCGCCATGAGAGCTTTGGCCTGGAGACCTACAGTCCGTATCAGGATAAAGATCTTATGGACATCAGCGTATTTGACAGCGGGGATCTGGAGCTTTGCTTTGGCAGCAGTGAAATGGCACTTTCAGACATTGAAAAGAGAGCAGAAGAAATCCTGGGAGCAGGAAAATTCCCGTTGCTTCTTGGAGGAGAACATCTGGTAACACTGGCAGCGGTGCGTGCTGTAGCCGCAAAATATCCGGATCTTCATATTATCCATTTTGATGCTCATGCAGATTTAAGAGATGATTATCTCGGAGCAAAATTAAGTCATGCCTGTGTTCTTCGCAGATGCCATGAAATTGTGGGAGATGGCCATATCCATCAGTTCTGTATCCGAAGCGGAGAGAGGGAAGAATTTCAGTTTGCTTCCAGACATACAGATTTTCATCCGTTTACTTTTGAAGGACTGGAAGAGACCATCAGAGAACTGAAAGAGAAACAGGTTCCGGTATATTTTACAATTGATCTGGACTGCCTGGATCCATCGGTATTTCCGGGGACAGGAACTCCGGAGGCGGGAGGTGTGAGCTTTTTAGAGCTTCTTAAAGCAATCCGTACCGTTTCTCAGGCAAATGTGGTAGGGGCAGATGTCAATGAACTTGCACCCATGCTGGATGCGAGTGGTGTTTCAACTGCAACAGCCTGCAAGGTTCTTCGTGAACTGCTTCTGGCAATTGCAAAATAGAATGATACCAGGGTCAAAAGTCCCGACATCATAAAACAACATTAAGAGAAAACAGTAACATATCAACATAAAAAGGAGAAGAATTATGAGCAGAGTATTAGTGATCGGCTGCGGTGGAGTAGCCAGTGTGGCAATTCAGAAATGTTGCCAGGTTGATGAGGTATTTACAGAAATGTGTATTGCAAGCCGTACAAAGGAAAAATGTGATGCGCTTGTAGAAAAACTGAAAGGAAAGACAAAAACTGTCCTTACTACAGCTAAGGTGGATGCAGATGATGTAGATCAGCTGATCGAACTGATCAACAGCTATAAACCGGATCTGGTAATGAACATCGCCCTTCCTTATCAGGATCTGACAATCATGGATGCGTGTCTGGCATGTGGCGTAAATTATATGGATACAGCAAACTATGAGCCGGAAGATACCGATGATCCAGAGTGGCGTGCCATCTATGAAAAACGCTGCAAAGAAGAAGGCTTTTCCGCATACTTTGATTATTCCTGGCAGTGGGCATACCGTAAAAAATTCGAAGATGCAGGACTTACAGCACTTCTTGGATGTGGATTTGACCCGGGTGTTACACAGGCTTATTGTGCCTATGCATTAAAGCATGAATTTGACCAGATTGATACAATTGATATCCTGGACTGCAACGGCGGTGATCATGGATATGCATTTGCGACAAACTTTAATCCGGAGATCAATCTTCGTGAGGTAAGTGCACCGGGAAGCTACTGGGAAGATGGACACTGGGTGGAAATCCCGCCGATGGATATCAAGAGAGAATATAACTTCGACCAGGTTGGCGACAAGGATATGTATCTGCTCCACCATGAAGAGATTGAGTCTCTTGCAAAAACAATCCCAGGTGTAAAACGTATCCGTTTCTTCATGACTTTTGGACAGAGCTATCTGGATCACATGCGTTGTCTTGAAGATGTAGGAATGCTTTCTACAACACCGATCCAGTACAATGGACAGGAAATTGTTCCGATCCAGTTTTTGAAAGCACTGCTTCCGGATCCGGCAAGCCTTGGACCACGTACAAAAGGAAAAACAAATATTGGCTGTATCTTTACCGGTGTAAAAGACGGAAAAGAAAAAACATACTATATCTACAATGTATGTGATCATCAGGAATGCTATCACGAAGTAGGAAGTCAGGCAATCAGCTATACAACAGGTGTTCCGGCAATGTGCGGAGCACTTATGATGCTGACAGGAAAATGGATCAGACCAGGTGTATATACCGTAGAAGAATTTGATCCGGATCCGTTCCTGGATGCTCTTGACCGTTATGGTCTGCCACGCAGTGAAAGTTATGATCCGAAGCTGGTAGACTGATGGAAGGATTGGATAAAAGAGCTCCGTTTACAGCCACCGGCGGAATCATTCCGCCGGAATTCCAGAACATAAAAACACCCTGCTACATTCTGGATGAAAAAGCACTTATAAAAAATGCAAAGCTGCTCGGTGAAGTATCTGAACGGACAGGATGTAAGATGCTTTTGGCACAGAAAGCGTTCAGCAATTATGACTGCTATCGTTTTTTTGAACCATATCTTGCAGGAACAGAGGCAAGCGGGCTGTTTGAGGCACGGCTTGGAGCAGAGGAAATGCCGGGAAAAGAGGTTCATGTATTCTGTGCAGGCTACCGGGCTGATGAATTTGAAGAACTTCTTCAGTATGCGGATCATATTGTGTTTAATTCACCCTCTCAGCTTCTGCGTTTTGGTGTAAGGGCAAAGGAAGCAGGAAAGAGCGTCGGACTGCGGATCAATCCGGAATGTTCTACCCAGGAAGGACACGATATCTATGATCCCTGTGCTTCGGGAAGCCGTATGGGTACAACAAGAGCACAGTGGGATGAAGCATTTCAGAAAAATCCTGAACTGTTGGATTTACTCGACGGACTTCATTTCCATACTCTCTGTGAGCAGGATTCCGATGATCTGGAGACAACGCTTGTTTCCGTAAAGAAGCATTTTGGTGATCTCGCTTCCAGAATGAAGTGGATCAATTTTGGCGGCGGCCACCATATTACAAGACCAGGCTATGATATTGAACGACTGGAACGCTGTATCCGGATGGTACAAGAGGAATGGAAGGCAGAGGTTTATCTTGAACCCGGAGAAGCGTGGGCATTAAATGCAGGCTTTCTGCTGACCAGCGTACTGGATGTCCTGAAAAACGGAGAGACACAGATCGCGATCGTAGATGCCAGCGCAGCCTGTCATATGCCGGATGTACTGGAAATGCCTTATCTTCCACCGCTTTTGGGAACAGATGAGACAGAAGAAAACGGGATTACAGTTCGCCTTGGAGGACCGACCTGCCTGTCAGGAGATGTGATCGGGGATTATAAATTCAGGCAGTTCCCGGAATACGGAGATATCCTTATGTTTGGAGATATGGCCATCTATACTACCTGCAAAAACAATACATTTAATGGAATGCCATTGCCGGATATCTGGCTCAGACGTGCTGACAATACGATGCAGCAGCTTACAGATTTTGGTTATATGGATTTTAAGGAAAGACTTGGAAGCCGTGAATAACGGCTTCCTTTTTTATGTAAAGGGAGTTTGAAGCGGACTTGTCCGCTTTGTTCTCGAGTGCATGTCAGCGGATTAACTGCTCATGACGGAGAAAATCAGGTAGTTCTGGGACTGGCAGAGAGCAGACAAACAGAAAAGAGAGTAATTTCTAAAGATGAGGCTGTGAAATATCTTCCATAAATAAGAAGAAAGTCTGTGGCAAAATGCCAGGGGCTTTTCTTTATGAACCGAATTCTGGTATACTAGATATGAATTACGAGAGTTCATATGAAAGTATAAGATTGAGAAGGGGAAAACTTGTGAAAAATAAGAAAAGTATACTACGAAAATTATTTTTTTCATGTTTATATCTCAGCACATTTACATTTGGCGGCGGCTATGTGATCGTGACCTTGATGAAAAAGAAATTTGTGGATGATTATCATTGGATCGATGAGAATGAAATGCTGGATCTGGTTGCAATTGCCCAATCTTCACCAGGGCCGATCGCAGTAAATGGTGCAATTGTTATTGGATATAAACTGGCTGGGATCTTGGGTGCTGTGACCGCAATCCTGGGAACGATCATTCCACCGTTTCTGATCATTTCCGTGATATCAGTTGGTTATCATTCTTTCAGTGACAGTTATTTTATCAGTCAGATACTTGAAGGAATGCAGGCTGGTGTTGGAGCTGTGATTGCATCAGTGGTTTATGAAATGGGTGTGGGAATTGCACAGGAAAAAGACAAGATTTCGCTATTGATCATGGCTGGAGCATTTGCAGCTTCGTGCGTATATAAGATCAATGTTGTATATATAATCATTGTCTGTGGAATGATTGGTGTAATCAGAACCTTCCTTTCAAAGAAGGGAGGAGAGAAATGATCTATTTATATTTGTTTGTAAGTTTTTTGCAGGTGGGAATGTTCAGCTTTGGAGGTGGATATGCGGCAATGCCGCTGATCCAGGAACAGGTGGTGACTATCCATCACTGGCTGGATATATCAGAATTTACAGATCTGGTTACGCTCTCTCAGATGACTCCGGGGCCAATCTCAATAAATGCGGCGACTTTTGTTGGGATCAAAATTGCAGGGATTCCGGGAGCAATTGTAGCTACAGGAGGATGTGTCCTGCCATCCTGTGTGATCGTTATGATCATTGCGAAAGTATATTTGAAGTATAGAAAAATGGGAATGCTGCAGGGAATATTGAATGCCTTAAGACCGGCAGTCATAGCGATGATCGCTTCTGCAGGTATATCAATTTTAATAACTGCATTCTGGGGGAATGCAGCCATTAAATTGATAAATACAAATTGGAGTCTGATGATAATTTTTGTGATATGTTTTGCATTGCTGCAAAAATTAAAGATGAATCCTATAGGGGTTATGGTTTTCGCAGGGATTATGAAACTGGGGTTGTCGTTTTTACAAAGATAACTCAGTAGTTAGTTTTGCAACAATAACAGCTACAATCAGGCTTCCAAAGAATCCTGAAACAATTTCAAATACGCCAGTTGAAACGGTCAGACCATACTAAATGAGAATCTGGCAACTGATTCCATAAAAACAGACCTATAAATACTGGAAGCAGTGTTATAACGATGGACATACGATAATAATTAATATATCATATTGATAATTTCAAAGTGACGGAGGAAAGGATATGAGTATTATTTTCCACGAAGGATCAAAAACATTTCATCTGTTTAATGAGGAGATCAGCTATATCATTTGTGTGCTTTCAAATGGACATATCGGAAATTTGTATTTTGGTAAAAAAATTCATGACAGAGAAGATTTTTCATATTTGATCGAATCAAAGCAGAGACCGATGACAGCGTGTGTCTATGAGGGAAACCGCAAATATTCACTTGAACATCTGAAATTGGAGTATCCGGTATACGGAACATCTGATTATCGTAATCCTGCTGTTGAGATCCTGCAGGAGAATGGAAGCAGAATCTCAGAATTTAAATATATCAGTCACGAGATCACAGATGGCAAACCGGAGCTTGCAGGTCTTCCGGCTACTTATGTGGAAGAACCAGAGGAAGCCCAGACTCTGTGTCTGCGACTGAAGGATGAGGTGACAGGCATAGTGCTGGAGCTTCTCTATAGCATTTTTTCCGGAAAAGGCATTCTGGCCAGAAGTGCCAGATTTATCAATGAGGGAATCGCTCCAGTACACTTGTTAAATGCAATGAGTCTTAGTCTTGATCTGCCGGACAGTGATTATGTGTGGATGCAGTTTTCTGGTGTATGGGCAAGGGAACGCCATATCATAGAACGTAAACTTGAACAGGGAATTCAGGCAGTTGGCAGCATCAGAGGAAATTCTTCACACGAGCATAATCCGTTTATTGTGTTGAGACGGCCATCGACAACTGAAACATCCGGGGAAGTCATGGGATTCTCTCTAATTTACAGTGGAAATCACAGAATGCAGGCAGAGGTGGATACGCATAATACAACTCGTGTTACAACAGGTATCAATCCGCAGAATTTTGACTGGAAGCTGGACTGTGGTGAAAGCTTTCAGACGCCGGAAGCAGTGGTAGTATTTTCAAATCAGGGATTAAATGGAATGAGCCAGACTTTCCATAAATTATATCAGAAGAGACTGGTGAGAGGCTATTGGAGAGACCGGCCAAGACCGGTTCTCAATAATAATTGGGAGGCAACTTATTTTGATTTTACGGAAGACCGGCTGGTTGAGATAGCAGCAAAAGCGAAAGAATGTGGAGTAGAGCTGTTCGTTCTGGATGATGGCTGGTTTGGAAAGAGAAGCAATGATTATACGGGACTGGGTGACTGGGTAGCGAATAAAGAGAGGTTACCATTTGGAATCAAAGGTCTGGCAGACCGTATAGAAGAAATGGGAATGAAATTCGGACTGTGGTTTGAACCTGAAATGGTAAATAAAGATTCTGATCTTTACCGTGCACATCCGGACTGGATTCTGCATGCACCTCAGAGAGCTTCCTGCCACGGTAGAAATCAGTATGTACTGGATTTTTCCAGAAAAGAAGTTGTGGACTGCATTTATGATATGATGTACAAGATACTTTCAGAGTCAAAAATATCTTACATCAAATGGGATATGAACAGAAGCATTACCGAATGCTATTCTGTGGCACTTCCGGCAGATCGTCAGGGGGAGGTATTTCACAGATATATTCTGGGAGTTTATAATTTGTATGACAGATTAACCACTGCTTTTCCACAGATTCTGTTTGAATCCTGTGCAAGCGGCGGGGGAAGATTTGATCCGGGAATGCTTTATTATGCACCACAGGGATGGATCAGTGATGATACTGATGCGGCGGAGCGTGTAAGGATTCAGTATGGAACCAGCATGTGCTATCCGATAAGTTCTATGGGAAGCCATGTTTCGGTAGTTCCGAATCATCAGTTAAACCGAATCACATCATTGCATACTCGGGCAAATGTAGCGTACTTTGGAACCTTTGGATATGAACTGGATCTGAATAAATTAACAGATGAGGAAATCGCAGAGGTAAAAGCACAGATCGTATTTATGAAAGAATACAGAGAGCTTATCCAATTTGGAAACTTCTACAGACTTAAGAGTCCGTTTGACGGAAATGAGACAGTGTGGATGACTGTAAGCGAGGATAAGAGAAAAGCACTTGTATTCTGGTACAGAGAGAGAAATGTTGTAAATGCAGAGTTCACCAGAGTTCGCCTGCAGGGACTGGATCCGGATCTTATTTATAAAAATGAGTATAACGGAACTGAGAACTATGGAGATGAACTGATGAATCTGGGGTTACTTACTACAGATGTGACGGCAGGAGAACCGACAAACGAAGATCTGCCTTGTACTGACTATGAATCCAGAATCTATGTTTTAACTGCAGAGTAGAGATAAAAAAGCAGATAGATGATCACACAGGATCATCTATCTGCTTTTCATTATTTGATCTTCCAGAAGCAGTTCATCGAAGGTATTGCAACATCAGGTGGTAAACTTTAAAAAAATAAATGATTAAAAGTGATAAAAGGCAGGGGCATCGACCATTGCATTATTCTACTGTACATTAAAGCTCCATAAAGATGGAGATATCAGAGTAATTCATGACTTTTTTAGGAGTTTCAAACAGAATTTTAAACAGTCGACACTTATCTGGATTCTGATGCTGGCAGCCGGAGTGCTGATCCATATGGAAAAAAGCGCTCTGGCAGTGATTACAATCCTGCCAATGACAATGACACTTGTAGACGCCAAACTTTTCCCGGTATATATGCTGATCTGGCCGATGGTGGGATTTTCACTGACAGCTTATGCAGATTCATGGTTTATGTGGAAATTGTTCCGCCCGTATTTTGCCCAGGATGACGGGGAAGAGTTTGTGAAAGATACAGAACCGGATCAATACGTCTTCTAAAAATATTTTATAAACGAGAGGTACAGATTATGGAATGGATTAAGTATCACGAAAAAGAAAAAGTATTTGAGTTAAAAACAAAAAACAGCACTTATCAGATGCAGGTAAGAGAGTATGATACTCTGGTTCATCTGTATTATGGAAGTCCGGTAGGAGATACACTCATCACAGACAGAATCATTGGTGTGGACAGAGGATTTTCCGGAAATCCTTATGAAGCAGGAAAAGATAAGACATTTTCCCTGGATACACTTCCACAGGAATATACAGCATATGGAAATGGAGACTATCGTATCAATGGTCTGGAGACAGAGCAGGCGGACGGAAGTGACACTGCAAATCTGAAATATGAATCCTATGAGATCTCAAAAGGTAAATACAGCCTCGAGGGACTTCCGGCAATGTTTGCAAAGGAAGATGAGGCAGAAACACTGGAAATCGTTCTGAAAGACCATGCAAGCGGATTGCGTGCGCATCTTCTTTATGGAGTATTTCCGCAGCTTGATGTGATCACAAGAGCAGTACGCCTGGAAAATACAGGTACCGCACCGGTCACAGTAAAAAAAGCAATGTCCATGGAGATGGACTCTGGAAAACGGAGACATTTTTGAGACTCCGGAAGTGATCATGACATATTCCGCAGAAGGTTTTGGAAAGCTTTCCAGAAATTATCATGATGCATACAGAAGCAACCTGATCCGCAGTAAATATGTGGAGCAGCCGAGACCGATCCTGGTAAATAACTGGGAAGCTACATACTTTGATTTTGACGCAGATAAGCTGTATCATATCGCAGAAGAGGCGAAAAATATCGGTCTTGATATGTTTGTTCTGGATGATGGCTGGTTTGGCAAGCGAGACAATGATTTCTGTGCACTTGGCGACTGGGTAGTAAACGAAGAGAAGATCAAAGGCGGACTTCCGGCACTTGCAGAGAGAATCCATGGTCTCGGCTTGAAATTTGGACTCTGGGTGGAGCCTGAGATGATCAATGAGGACAGTGATCTTTACAGAGAACATCCAGACTGGGCATTAAAAATTCCGGGACGTGCCATGAACAGAAGCCGTCATCAGTTGAATCTGGACATTACAAGAAAAGAAGTTCGTGATCATGTCATGAATCAGATATTCAGTGTTCTGGATGCATGCAAAGTGGATTATGTGAAATGGGATATGAACCGCAGCGTAGATAATGTCTTCTCAGCAGCACTTCCGCGAGAGTGTCAGGGAGAGGTTTATCATAGATATGTTCTTGCAGTTTACGAAATGATGGAAAGTCTCGTTCAGAGATATCCGGATCTTTTATTTGAGGGCTGCTCTGGCGGTGGCGGAAGATTTGAAGCCGGAATGCTTTATTACTCTCCGCAGATCTGGTGCAGTGACAATACAGATGCAATCGACAGACTGAAGATTCAGTACGGTACATCTTTTGGATATCCGATCAGTGCAATGGGGTCTCACGTGAGTGTATGTCCGAACCACCAGTCCGGAAGAATCACACCGTTTGAGACAAGAGGAATCGTAGCATCAGCAGGAACTTTCGGATACGAGCTGGATCTGATAAAGATGTCTGAAGAAGAGAAAAAGATTGCAAGAGAGCAGATTCTGAAATATAAAGAGATGGAACATCTGGTGCAGACCGGGGATTACTATCGTCTTGTGAATCCATTTGAAAATAACAACCATGTGCTCTGGCAGTTTGTTTCCAAGGATAAGAAAGAGACTGTTGTATGCGGAGTCAGACTTCACAGCGAAGCAAATCCACATATCTATCTGTTCTACCCACAGGGTCTGGATGCAGATATGAAATATGAAGATGTTGTTACTGGAAAAGTGTATACAGGTGCTGCTATGGCACCTGCAGAGCTTTGCTTTGATACCCTGATGGAAGTTGCCAAAGCCGCCCTGTGCAGAAGGGGATACACTTCACAATATGCCATTTACAGTTACACCGGAGAGTGTATTTGCAGCAATTAAGGCAGCAGATGCGTATGGCAGATATTATCTTGGAGAGGAATAAGCGGAGTATAATGTTTTTTGTACAAAAGTGACTTTACAAATCCATTCGGAAAAGGTAAGATTCTTTTATAAAATATTTTATAAAAGGAAACTTTGAGATGGCTGGAACGGAAAAGAAAAACAGTACAAAATTTCAAATTATCAATTATATTATAAATCATAAGGCAACGTCTAAAGTGGAATTGTCCAGGAATCTGAATCTCAGTATGCCAACGGTCTTGTCTAATGTAAATGAGCTGCTTGCCAGTGGAATTGCAGTTGAAATGGGAGAGTATGAATCTACAGGCGGACGAAAAGCAAAAATGATCAGTATCAATCCTGCATATCGTTATGCAGTTGGAATTAGAATTACTGCAAAACATGTAGAGTTTGTGCTTGTAAATCTGAAATCCGAAATTGAAAAGTATAAAAGAATCCGGCTGGAATTTTCAACAGAAGCTTCTTATTATTCACGGCTCAGAGAAGAACTGCATCATTTTCTTGCAGATGTAGAAAATCAGGACAGAATTCTTGGAATTGGTATTTCTGTTCCGGGAATTATAAAGCCAGGTGATGGAATACTGATCAAATCACATGCGCTTCAATTAGAAAACTATGGTCTTGGTTTTCTTGAGCAGACATTCTCGCTTCCTGTATATTTTGTGAACGATGCAAATGCAGCAATGATGGCAGAAGATTTAGACAGATATAAAAATGCACTGTATCTGTCTCTGAATAATACTCTTGGTGGAGCATTTTGTATTGATGGAAAATTAATACAGGGAGAGAATCAGAAAGCCGGTGAATTTGGGCATATGATTCTGGTCCCGGAAGGAAAGCAATGTTATTGCGGAAAGCTGGGATGTGCGGATGCTTATTGTGCAGCGAGTGCATTGACAGATGAAACATGCCAGACACTGGAAGAGTTTATGAAGAGTTTGGAAAATAAGGAAACCAAAGCAGAAGACCTCTGGCAGGAATATTTGAAAAATCTGGCAATTTTGATATCAAATTTACGAATGGCATATGATATGGATATTATTCTGGGAGGTGAAATTGGAGGATATCTTACAGAGTATATGATTCCATTAGGAGAAAAAGTAATGGAATATAATGGTTTCGACCATGATGTGCGATATCTGAAAATGTGTTCTTACAAGAGAGAGGCATCTGCAGTGGGGGCGGCAAAGCATTTCCTGCAGGAATTTATAAAAAATATATAATCATGATGTCAGCATCATAAATTTAAAATCCAGAGAGAAAACACAGAAAAGAGTGTTTTCTTTCTGGATTTTTTGCTTTGAAGGAAATTACTCCTTAATATTGTAGTAAAAATGCATAAAATCAGAGGAACAAACTTGTGCAATAGGCAGAAGTGAATAAAAGGATATTGACAAATACTGGCAAGTGAATAATAATGTAATTACTTTAATAAAACGATTAATAAAAGATAATAAATAAAGGAGGAATTAATTATGCTACAGCAGGTAATGACAAATCCAGGAGAAATTATTTTCAGAGAAGTTCCGGTTCCAGAAATAAAAGATGATCAGGTATTGGTCAAGATCATGAACATTGGAATCTGTGGATCTGATATTCATGTATATCATGGAAAACATCCATTTACCAAATATCCGGTTACGCAGGGACATGAAGTATCAGGAGAAATCGTAAAAGTTGGAAAAGATGCTTCAGTTTTTCGGGAGGGACAGAAAGTAACAATTGAACCGCAGGTTTATTGCGGACACTGCTATCCATGTCGTCACGGAAAATACAATCTTTGCGAAGAATTGAAGGTTATGGGATTCCAGACAACAGGAACTGCTTCAGAGTATTTTGCAGTAGATGCATCCAAGGTAACACTGCTTCCGGAAGAGATGTCTTATGAAGAAGGTGCAATGATCGAGCCTCTTGCTGTAGCTGTACATGCTGTGAAGCAAATGGGCGATGTAAAAGGAATGAACATTGCAGTTCTTGGTGCTGGTCCGATTGGAAATCTGGTTGCACAGGCTGCGAAAGGAATGGGAGCAGCAAAGGTTATGATTACTGATGTCAGTGATCTTCGTCTGGATAAAGCGAAGGAATGCGGCATTGATGTATGTGTAAATACAAAAGAGAAAGATTTCGGGGAGGCAATGGTTGAAGCATTTGGACCGGATAAAGCGGATGTGATCTATGATTGTGCAGGAAATAATATCACAATGGGACAGGCTATCAAATATGCAAGAAAAGGAAGCGTGATTGTTCTGGTAGCTGTATTTGCAGGCATGGCATCAATTGATCTTGCAGTCGCAAATGATCATGAACTGGATATTAAGAGTACTATGATGTATCGTCACGATGATTATATCGATGGAATCACACTTGTAAATGATGAAAAGGTACATTTAAGACCTTTGATATCCAAAACATTTGCAT
This sequence comes from Blautia sp. Marseille-P3087, assembly GCF_900120195.1. Lineage (GTDB taxonomy): Bacteria > Bacillota > Clostridia > Lachnospirales > Lachnospiraceae > Blautia_A. Next base: position 1,854,480 of record NZ_LT635539.1, on the reverse strand, counting down.
TTAAGGATTATCTGAAGGCATATCAGTATATTGATGACAACCGCGAGACTACCATGAAGGTTATCATTAACGTTCAGGAAAAATAGAATTCCAACAACATTCTGACAGGGAGGAAGATATGGGGAACGAAAGTAATAATGGGAAAGTGCCACTGATCAGTAAGATCGCATATGGATTTGGAGATGTAGGCTGTAATTTCAGCTGGATGTTTGTCAGTAATTTTCTGATGATTTTTTATACAGACGTGTTTGGAATCAGTATGGCTGCAGTGTCAGCCCTGATGCTCTTTTCAAGATTCTGGGATGCGATCAATGATCCAATCGTAGGCGGTCTGACGGATAAGACGCATACAAGATGGGGAAGATATCGTCCATGGCTTCTTGTAGCTGCGCCTATTACAGCAATTCTTCTGGTGCTTTCTTTCTGGGCACATCCAGACTGGTCAAATACAGCGAAGATTATCTATATGGTGATAACCTATTGCCTCCTGGTATTAGGTTATACCTGTGTAAATATTCCATATGGAACACTCTGTGGTGCTATGACACAGGATATTGATGAGCGTGCCAAGATTAATACTTCCCGTTCTGTGTCAGCAATGATTGCGATAGGAATCATTAATATTGTTACAGTTCCCCTGATCAGTAAGCTAGGAAGCAACAGCGCAAAGAGTGGTTATCTGTTAGTTGCAATCATTTATGGAGGCATCTTTGCTGCCTGTCATTTCTTCTGTTTCGCAAAGACAAAAGAACAGGTAGTAATTCCTGAGAAAGAAAAAATCTCATTAAAAGTACAGTTGAAAGCAGTTATGCAGAACAAACCATATCTTCTGGCTTTGGTTGGGCAGGTATTGTTTGGATTTACATTATATGGAAGAAATGCAGATATTTTATATTATTTTACTTATGTAGAGGGAAATGCCTCTTATTATACAACATATTCTATGTGTATTATCATTCCGTCCATTATTGGTGCGGCATGCTTTCAGCCAGTATTTCGGAAGCTGAATAATAAAGGAAGAACTGCATCGATTTTTGCGTTACTCACAGGTATTGCAATGCTGGCAATGTACTTCTTTAATGTCAAAGAATCACCAGTTGCATTTTATGCGCTTGCAGGGATTACACAGTTTTTTTTCTCTGGGTTTAATACAGCAATTTATGCAATTATTCCGGATTGTGTGGAATATGGTGAATGGAAGACGGGACTTAGAAATGATGGATTCCAGTATGCTTTTGTTTCTCTTGGAAATAAAATCGGAATGGCGATTGGCACCGCGCTTCTCGCAGCATTGCTTGGAAAATATGGTTATATAGCAAATCAGGCACAGAATCCGGAAGTAATTGCAATCATGAAGCATGCATTCTCGACAATACCGGGAATTCTGTGGATCGTTACGGCAATTGTTTTATTCTTTTATCGATTAAACAAAAAACGCTATAACGAAATCGTAGAAGATCTGAAAAAAGGAAAAAGTCAATGAATGGGGACGGTGTTTGCAGAACAAAATTATAGTAATATTGTAAGTATTAATTTTGTTCTGGAGCCTAAATATAAAACGATATCTCAAGGAAAAAAAGAACATGGAATAACAGTAGAAGAAGTTTGAGTATATTAAACATATGGTAATAATGCCTAAAAACATAAGACATTTTTTTAGTAAAAACTGCTTTTGAAACCAGGATAAAATAGTTTTATAATATTCATAACGGCGGGGAGCGTAATCATGCAGTAAAGCAAAAAATACGTTGCTCGCTTTTATAAAATTAATTCCAGGAGGAAGCACATATGCATGAGTATGAAATTTTTATTGAGGATATAAATCCCTGTGGAGGAGAACAATACAGTAAAAAAACACTGATCGAGGCAGAGGCAGCCAGCCCGGAAGCTTATGTAAAAGAAAACGGAAGATTTCCGATCTTGGAAACCACAAGTAATGAGAATGGAGACGTAGTAATAGTAACAGGCGATAATAACGGTTCTTTTGTACGATATACATTTACGGAATAAAAGTGCCGGTCAGTTAGGAGCGGGTTTTGTGAAATCCAGAAATTCCGACGGCATGGGTAAACAATGAAAAACTGAGGGAAAAAAGTGTACTGCTACAGATGCCAGGTATTTTCAGCTGGCAGAAAACCTGTTATATATGGAGCTGGGAGTTGCTCTTGGAAAACCAAAACAGGAAGTATGTAGAACGATTATTGAGTACATTATGAACAATGGACAATAAAATTCTGTTTGACATTTAAAAAACAGGAAATATAATTACAACAAACGAGTAGCAAGTAAGCATAAATCCAGTTTACCGGCTGCTCGTTTTTACTTTGTAAAAAAATAATTCTAAAAGGTATATATTTATAATGCAAGTGTATGATACAATTGGTTGTGAATACGAAGAACTAAGGAAAATCATATATGCTAAATAAAAAAGATTTCTTAAAATACGCTTCAAAACTGGCGTTTCCGATCATGATCCAAAATCTGATCGGAACTCTGGTAAACATTGCTGATACGGTAATGCTTGGGTATGTAAGCCAGACTGCCATGTCGGCTTCATCCCTTGCGAACCAGTACACTTTTATTCTTTTCTGTTTATATTATGGTATGGCCACGGGTGCTTCAGTTTTATGTGCACAGTACTGGGGAAAAGGTGATAAAAAGACAGTAGAAAGAATTCTCGGCCTGGCGGAACGAATCTCACTGATCGTTTCCCTCGTGTTTTTCGTGATTTCTTTTTCTATGCCAACTACGATCATGAAGATCTTTACAAGCAGTCCGGATACGATTGCTGCCGGCAGTGAATACTTAAGGGTAATTTCATTTTCATTTATGTTTATGGGATTCTCTCAGGTTTTTATGAGCGCCCTTCGAAGTATCGGAAAAATAATGCTGCCTTCTGTCACGTACATTGTTTCGCTTTGTGTCAATGTAATTTGTAATGCCACCTTTATCTTTGGTCTGTTTGGATTTCCAAAGCTCGGCGTTACCGGTGTGGCTCTTGGTACTGTCATTGCCAGAATCACAGAAGTACTGATCTGCCTCATTTATTCATTAAGAAGTTCCGATGTCAGATTCCGGATCAAATACTTCTTTGCGAAATCAGGTATTCTGTTCCAGGACTTTATGAAAATTGCTACCCCGGCTGTAATAAATGATGTTGTCTGGAGTTTTGCCAGTTCAGCATTCGCAGCAATCCTCGGCCATATTGGTGATGATATGGTTGCCGCAAATGCGGTTGCTGTTATGGTGGTAAATATTGGTGCGATCGCCTGTCGTGGTTTTGCCAATGCGACTACTATCATTGTCAGTCAGGAACTGGGTAAAGATAACATTGATGCAGCAAGAGAATATGGAAAGCGCATGCTCAGAATAACAATGGTTGTTAGTCTGGTCGGATGCGTCATTATTCTGGCACTTCGTCCTCTGATACTGGATTTCTATCGGGATAAACTGACAGAGACGGCCATTTATTATCTTGGCATTTTTATAATTATGACAACCTGGCGCCTTGTGGGAGAAGGCATCAATACCTGCCTTATATGCGGCTGCTTCAGAGGGGGTGGTGATTCCAGATTTGGAATGATCATAGATTCCATCTTTATGTGGCTTGTTGCAGTTCCACTTACCTTTCTTGCAGCATATGTCTTAAAACTGCCGCCTGTCTGGGTATACTTTGTAATGACTCTGGATGAGTTCGAAAAAATGCCGGTGGTCTTCATCCACTATATCAGAGGTAAATGGCTCACAAACATTACCAGAGATTTTGAATAAAAAAGACAGATGTATTAACCGGAGGTGCGAAACATGACTATCAGAAAAGCTGAAGAAAAAGATATTACAAGAATTATTGAGTTACTGGGGCAGGTGTTGCAAATCCATGCGGACATAAGACCGGATATTTTTATTCCCGGTACAACAAAATATACAGTAGAAGAATTAACAGAGCTTTTAAAAAATAAAGAAAAACCGATATATGTTGCTGTGAACGAGACTGATGTTTGTGTAGGATATGCCTTTTGTCAATTGCAGAAACAGCCTTTCTCAAATAATATGGTGCAGTTTAAAACGATGTTCATAGATGATCTCTGCGTTGACCAGCAGGCACGAGGTCAGCATATCGGCGAAAGTTTGTTTGAGTATGTAAAAGAAGAAGCCAGGAAAATGAACTGCTATGAAGTGACATTAAATGTATGGGCAGGAAATACTTCCGCAGAAAAATTCTATGAAAAAATGGGAATGAAAACAAAAGAGAGGCAGATGGAATACATTCTGGATAATTTATGAAAGAAATATTTAACATTTGAATTTGAACATACACAAGATATAAAAGGAGGCCGGATAACAGATGATTCGTCTTCAGGATATTGCCGAAATGGCTGGTGTCAGCCGTACCACCGTATCAAATGTCATAAATGGAAATACCAAAAGAGTTTCCCAGAAAACGATTGATAAGATTACAGCGATCCTTAAAGAACAGAATTATGTTCCGCATATGGGATCAGTGATGCTTTCCGGTCATGGTTCCAGAATTATAGGAGTAGTGCTGGGGTTTACTTATGCTCATGGCATGCAGTCCCTTCAGGATCCGTTTGTGGGAGAACTTATTGGAAACATCCGTATGGAAACGGAAGAAAAAGGATATTATGTTATGCTTATCGGTGGCGAAGACATTCAGAATGTAGTAGACATTGCTTCAAAATGGAATGTTGAGGGACTGATCATCCTTGGGTATAATGAAGAAAGATACCGCAGTCTTTCACGTAAGCTGAATAAGAAAATGATTTTGATTGATGCTTACCCTGAAGGTGCATATACCTTTCAGAATGTCGGCGTAGATGATTACTCTGGAGGATACCAGATAGGAGAATATCTCTATTCCTGTGGATACAAAAAGGCTTTGTTTATTGCAGAAACGGATAGAGACAGTGACTATTATCGATGGATGGGCTTCAAGCAGGCGATGGAAAAGAAAGGTGGATTCTGCAGTCGTTCCCGATACATTGTTGTTCCGGGTAAAAAAAAATACCGTCTCAGGAAATACGAAGAACTTTTACCGCATTTCTTCGAAGCTAAGGCACTGGCTTTTTCGTCAGACTATGATGCAATTGAAGCAATGAACTTCTTCTTTGATAAGGGAATCAAGGTTCCGGATCAGATTTCCATCACAGGTTACGATGACAGCATGTATGCGAGTATGGTCCGTCCAAAACTGACGACAGTTCATCAGAATATCCAGCAAAAAGCACATATGGCACTGAAACGTCTGATGCAGCTGATTCAGGGAGAAGAATTGAAGGAATTAAATATAAAAAGTCCGGTTTATCTGGTAAAGAGGGATTCTGTCAGAGAATGACAGAGTCCTTATTTTTTTGTCTAATATGCATAAAAACAAAATTAAAACTTTGGTTAGATTTTAAGTTTCGCGAGAAACCTGTTGATTTTACTGAGATACAGGGTTTATGATAAAGCTACCGAAAGGGAACTGGACAGACGTGTCCGATGTGGCGGATCATCCGACGGAAAATCTTCTGCAAAGGGTGGAAAAACAGAGCTGGAACAGTTTTCAGTAGATTATAACCTGGCGTTTGCTTCTTATCTGCTGGTACTTATTCCTGTACTTCTGGTATATCTTTTCTGCCAGAAATGGATCATGAATGGTGTTGTTGCCGGAGCAGTCAAGTAAGAGTGTAGATTACGGAAGCAGTGCAGCAGAGGAGTGATTCGCAGTTATCAGTAAACAAAACAAGAATAAAAAAACAGGAGATCAATAACATGGAGAAAAAATGGTGGAAAGAAAGTGTGGTATATCAGATATATCCAAAAAGTTTTAAAGACAGCAACGGAGATGGCGTAGGGGATATCAGAGGAATCATACAGAAACTTGATTATCTCAAAGAGCTTGGCGTAAATGTGTTATGGATATCTCCGATGCTGGAATCACCTCAGGATGATAATGGCTATGATATTTCTGATTACCGCAGGATTTATAAAGAATATGGAACTATGGAGGACTACGAGGAACTTTTGTCAGAAGCTCACAAAAGAGATATCAGAATCCTGATGGATCTCGTAGTCAACCATACATCGGATGAACATAACTGGTTTGTTGAAAGTCGAAAGTCAAAAGATAACCCATATCGTGATTATTATATTTGGAAAGATCCTGTAAACGGAAAAGAACCTAATAACTGGGGTGGAGTATTTGGCGGTTCTGCGTGGGAATATGATCCGCAGACGCAGATGTATTATATGCACCTGTTTTCCAAAAAGCAGCCGGATCTTAACTGGGAAAACGAAAAAGTACGCCAGGAAGTTTATGATATGATGAAATTCTGGTGCGATAAAGGAATCGATGGTTTCCGCATGGATGTGATCAGTATGATCTCAAAAGACCAGTCATTCCCGGACGGAGAAATGAACAACAGCCTTTATGGTGATTTTGGACCATACTGCGTACATGGCCCAAGAATTCATGAGTTCCTTCAGGAAATGAACAGAGAAGTTCTTTCAAAATACGATATTATGACAGTTGGTGAAACCTCAGGAGTAACAATTGAAGAGGCACAGAAATATGCAGGTGAATCCAGAAATGAACTGAATATGGTATTCCAGTTTGAACATGTTGAGAACGGAAGCGGTGATTATGGAAAGTGGACAACTGAAAAATATGATTTCAAAGAGTTCAAACGTATCATGATCAAATGGCAGGAAGAACTGCAGGGCAAAGCATGGAACAGTCTGTTTCTTGGAAATCATGATCAGCCGAGAAGTGTCAGCCGATTTGGAAATGATAATCCGGCATACAGAGAAACTTCTGCAAAAATGCTTGCAACCTGTCTTCATATGATGCAGGGAACGCCATATGTGTATCAGGGCGAAGAGCTTGGTATGACAAATGTTTACTTTGACAAACTGGAAGATTATCGTGATATTGAGAGCATCAATTTCTTTACAGAGCTTACAGAATCAGGTCTTATGACTCCGGAATACATGATGAAATGTCTGATGCTGAGAAGCCGTGATAATGCCCGGACTCCAATGCAGTGGGATGATTCTGCACAGGCCGGATTTACAGATGGTGCTCCATGGATCAAAGTGAATCCGAACTATAAAGAAATCAATGCGGCACAGCAGCTTGCAGATCCGAACTCAATTTTCTATTATTATCAGAAACTGATTCGTTTGCGTAAAGAAAAAGACATTATTGTTTACGGTGGATTTAAACCGCTTTACCGTGACAACGAGCAGATTTTTGCATACATAAGAAGACAGGAACAGGAAAAACTTCTGACAGTCTGCAATTTCAGTGACAAAAATGCAGAGATGGATATTCCGGAAGAATTCAAAGGAGCAGAATGTCTGATCACAAATCTTGACAGAACTGTATTTGAAGGTAAAACTGTTTTAAAACCATATGAAGCATTTGTACTATATAAAAAATAAGAGGTAACACAGAGATGATCAGAAAATACAGATATGGAACTCCGTTTGACACGGAGGCACTGACCGAAAAAATCGAAACAACTGAGAGCGTTTTTCCATATGGAGAGATCAGCCAGAATGATGAATTTGCATTTACCTATATTATGGACGAAGATGACATTGTCTATGGCCTGGGCGAATCCAACCGTGGAATCAACAAGAGGGGTTACTGTTATATCAGCAACTGCACAGATGACGCAATTCATACAGAGGACAAGCGTTCTCTGTATGGAGCTCACAATTTCATTGTCGTGAGCGGTAAAACTACATTTGGCCTGTTTTTTGACTATCCGTCAAAGCTGACCTTTGATATCGGGTATACCAGAATGGACACCCTCAAAGTGTCCTGCGAAAATGCAGATCTGGATATTTATGTGATTGAAGGTGAGAATGCTTACGATATCGTAAAACAGTTCCGCCATGTGATCGGACGCAGCTACATTCCGCCAAAGTTTGCCTTTGGTTTTGGACAGAGCCGCTGGGGTTATACAACAAAAGAAGATTTCCGTGCGGTGGCAAAAGGATATCGTGAGAATCATATACCGATCGACATGATCTACATGGATATTGACTACATGCAGGATTTTAAGGACTTCACAGTTAATGAGAAAAACTTCCCTGATTTTCCTGAATTTGTAAAGGAAATGAAAGACCAGGAGCTTCGTCTGATCCCGATTATTGATGCCGGTGTCAAGGTGGAAAAAGGCTACGAGGTTTACGAAGAAGGTGTAAAAAACAACTACTTCTGTAAAAGAGAAGACGGCAGTGATTTTGTTGCGGCTGTGTGGCCGGGAGATACGCACTTTCCGGATATGCTGAATCCGGAAGCCCGTAAATGGTTCGGGGATAAATATCGTTTTCTGATCGATCAGGGAATCGAAGGATTCTGGAATGATATGAACGAGCCTGCAATCTTTTATTCTTCAGAAGGACTTGCAGAGGCAAAAGAACTTGCCGGAGAATTTGCAAAAGATGCGGAAGGCAAGATCCATCCGTGGGTTATGCAGGCAAAGATGAAAGATATTGCTAACAGTCCGGAGGATTACAAAAGATTCTATCACAATGTAAATGGTAAGAAAATCCGCCACGACAAAGTGCATAATCTTTTTGGTTATAACATGACAAGAGCAGCCGGAGAGGCATTCGAACGCATTGATCCGGAAAAACGTTTCCTGATGTTTTCCAGATCTTCTTATATTGGAATGCATCGTTACGGAGGAATCTGGATGGGAGACAATAAATCCTGGTGGTCACACATTCTTTTAAATCTGAAGATGCTTCCATCTCTGAATATGTGTGGATTTATGTACACAGGCGCAGACCTTGGTGGATTTGGTGACGACACGACCAGAGATCTTCTGCTCCGTTTCCTTGCACTCGGTGTGTTTACACCTCTGATGCGTGATCATGCGGCAGAAGGAACAAGAGAACAGGAATGTTACCAGTTCGAAAACATCGAAGATTTCCGCAGCGTCATTAACGCTAGATATCGTCTTGTGCCGTATCTTTACAGTGAATACATGAAAGCTGCGTTGAATGACGATATGTACTTTAAGCCACTTGGATTTGTTTATCCAGATGATAAGATGGCAATCCGTGTTGAAGACCAATTGATGCTTGGCAACGAGATTATGATCGCACCGGTTTATGAGCAGAACGCAAGAGGTCGTTACGTTTACCTGCCGGAAGAAATGAAATTCATCAAGTTCATGCCAGATGGAAGCATTTTCGAAGAAGTCCTTGCAAAAGGAGTTCATTATGTGGATGTTGCCCTCAATGAAGTACCACTTTTTATTCGAAGCGGCAAATGCATTCCGGTTGCAGAAGCAGCTGAGTGCGTAAAGGATATTGACACAGAGAAGCTTAAGATGCTTGGATATGAAGGCAGCAGCTATACTCTGTACGAAGATGACGGAATCCATAAAGATTATGATAAGAAAGAAAATTATAGGATTCTGACGAAATAAGGTAATAATGAAATTGAATATGTTTGGATGAATTTAAGGCTGACAGTCGTGTGAGGGGACTGTCAGCCTTAATCTTTATTGTAAAGTACTGTTTGAGTATAATTTGACTAGTTTATTGCAGGAATAAAATATCTGCTAAGATAAATAAAAATATAGTTATGTTTCGGCATATTCATGGTGAATAGTCATGAATGCCCACTGATCTGGGGAGAGTTCACAAAATCTTCACAAAAAAATTAGCACTCACCTCTTGACAGTGCTAACAATACGTGTTATATTACAGCTAGAACAAAGGAAGAGAGATAAAGAGCTAAGAAGATGAAAGAAAATCTCTTAGATATCACTCATACCAACCGGGTTCCGAATTAAACTTATTTCAATATAGATTATTAAAAAAGGGAGAGATGACTTATGTTAATGCCTAGTATTTTTGGAGAAAACTTATTTGATGATTTCTTTACACCGTTCTATTACGATGACAAAGATGAGAAGAAAGCAGAAAAGAAACTTTATGGACACAGAGCACAGAATCTTCTGAGAACAGATATCAAAGAAACCAAGGAAGGTTATGAACTGGTTATTGATGTACCTGGATTTAAGAAAGATGAAGTAAAGGTAGCACTGAAAGATGGTTATCTGACCGTCAGTGCAGCCAAAGGTCTTGATGAAGAAGAGGATGACAAGAAGACAGGACGTTACATCAGACGTGAACGTTATGCAGGAGCCTGCGAGAGAAGCTTCTATGTTGGCGAAGATGTCACACAGGAAGATATCAAAGGTGAATACAAACACGGTATCCTGAAACTGTTTGTTCCGAAGAAAGAAGCAAAACCAGTTTCCAACGATCCGAAGTATATTACCATTGAATAATCGATGGCTAACTGATTTGACAGAATTTCGGCAGATAATATCTGACAGGTAAAAGTTTATGGTACTGCCCGAAGACTTCGGGCGGTGCCGTTAAATATAGATTTGAAGGCAACAGCCGCAAGGCTTAAATATAGATTTTTTATCATAAAAGGAGAGATGACTTATGTTGATGCCTAGTATTTTTGGAGAAAACTTATTTGATGATGATTGGATGAACTTCCCGTTTAACGATGAGTTTTGGGGCAAGAAAAATCCACTTTATGGTAAACATGCACAGAACATGATGAAAACAGATATCCGTGAGACCGACGGCAGCTATGAACTTGATGTAGATCTTCCTGGATTTAAGAAAGATGAGATTAAGGTTCAGCTGAAAGACGGCTACCTGACACTGGCAGCAGCCAAAGGTCTGGATAAAGATGAAAAAGATAAAGAAGGTAACTACATCAGACGCGAACGTTATGCAGGAACCTTAAGCAGAAGCTTCTATGTTGGCGATGCTGTCAGCGAAGAAGATATTCATGCAAAATACGAAGACGGTATTCTGAAACTTTCTGTTCCGAAGAAAGCACCGAAAGCCGTTGAAAAAAATGGTTACATTGCAATCGAAGGTTAACCTTCCAATGCTTATTCTCCCCATATATGTCCGGGATCCGTAAGGATCCCGGCTTTTTTTGTGTAATAGGAAATTACTCCGTAATGTTCCTATTACACAAAAACGCTCCGCGAGGATGCGACCAGATGCATGTGGAATATGTCTGCTAAAGCAGACTGCATCTGGCGCGCAAAGCGTAACAAGTCCTTCAAAGATTGAGGGATTCAGGGAGTTTGAAGCGGACTTGTCCGCTTTGTTCTGTAATGAAAAAATGTCACCATAATCACGTAAAAACAAAAAACTATCCTTTCGGATAGTTCCATAAAGAAAAATACTCTGCTACAATAAAGATACACTACATAAAATCTGAAAATCAAGAGGAGGGGAGTATGAAGAAAAACATTCAATCTGTAAGCGAAACCTACATATGCCCGAAAAAAGCAGGGTATAAATTCCGCTCAGCCCGGAAATTCCATACTCCACTTTATCTTTATGGAGTGACTGGTATTGGGAAGACTGCATTGATTTTAAATAATGTTAATATGAAGAAATGTAGTTATTACAGTGCTACAACGATTCTTGCAGATGAGATCAATATAGAAAAGAAAACTACTGAGCACACTGTTGTGATCGATGATCTCCAGTCACTTGCGGATTCTTCCCAAAAAGAAGCTTATTTTGAAAAAATAAAAGAACTGCTCGGCAGAGAAGACATATGGCTGATCCTGATTTCACGGTGTCCGTGCCCACGCTGGCTGTTGCCACTTCGTGCAAAATATATCTTTGTAGAAATCGAAGAAGAAGATTTTCTTTTTTCTCTTGATGAGCAGATTGCATACATAGAGCAGTTCGGACTTGAACTTCCGCATGAACAACATCAGGCGGCATGGAGTATAGGTGGCGGAAATCCATTGTCGCTGTTCTTTTATGTCATGGAAAACTGTAATCTGGAGCGGACGATTAAGCGTCAGTGGGATTATCTGGAGGTTCATGTATATGATCAGTGGGATCTGCAGCTTCAGGAATTTTTTATGGATGTTTCAGTCGTAGAAGAATTTACAGTTCAGCTTGCAACAATGCTGACCGGCAGGCGTGATGTAGAAAAGTTGATCTCACAGGCTGAAGAAACAGGAAATTTCTTTGAAATATGTGGTACAAACGGAATCTGGAGATGCCGCTGGCCGATGCGTAAATCTATGCAGCAGAGACTTCGCAGACGCAAAACCGCAGAACAGATCGAGCGTCTATATTACAGTGCAGGGTTATATTATGAGATTAACGACCAGATTCCGGAAGCACTTGATATGTATGAAAAATATAATGATATGGATAGCATTTCAAGACTTCTGACTGCAAATGCAAGAAAAAATCCTTCCAGCGGGCATTACTTTGAACTTCGCAGATATTACCTGGAACTTCCGGACAACATTGTGGAAAACAGTCCTGTTCTTATGGCGGGACTCAGTTTACTGCAGTCAATGTTGATGAATATCGAAGAAAGCAATCGTTGGTATCGCGCATTGGAAAAATATGCAGAGGAACATACGGGGAGTGAGAAGCGGGAGGCAAGAAACCGCCTTCTTTATCTGAAAATCGCATTGCCACATACGGGAAGTGCCGGACTGATCGATATTTTCAAGAATGCGGATTTGTTACTGCGCGACCGAAAAGCAGTACTTCCGGAGTTTTCTGTTACGAGTAATCTTCCGTCTCTGATGAATGGAGGAAAAGATTTCTGTGAATGGAGCAAACATGACAAAGAACTTGCGTGCGGGATCGGCATACCGGTAGCATTTGTTCTTGGCAAATATGGCAAAGGTCTTGTTCCGATGGCACTCGCAGAAAGTTATCTGGAAAAGGGACAGGATATTTTTGAGATTTTTTCGCTTGCAGAAAAAGGAAAAATGGAGACAGACAGCGGCGGCAAGCTGGAAATGTTTTTTGTCGGTGTCGGTCTGCTTGCATGGCTTTCGGTTTTAAACAGAGATGCAGAAGGTGCAGAAAAAACGTTGCTGAGTTTTCGGGAACGGGCGAAGAAAGATGCACCGAATCTGCTTCCTAATATAGATGCTTTTTTATGCCGTGTGCATTTATACATGGGAAAAGATGTGGCAGACTGGATGTCACAGGCACCGGATGAGAGCAGAGAATTTTGTACCATGGATCGTTTCCGTTATCTGACGAAAGTAAGAATCTACATACAGAGGGGGCAGTATCAGGCAGCGTATTGTCTGATTCAGCAGATTCTGTATTATGCAAAGCTGATGAAACGAACTTACATATATATGGAAGCAACGCTTCTTCTGGCAATCGTACAATACCGGATGAATCAGCCAGCGTGGAAAGAAACACTGCAGGGGTGCATAAGCAGGGCAGAAGAGTACCATTTCGTACGGGTTCTGACCAGAGAAGGTTTGGTGCTGATGCAGATGCTTGAAAAAGAAAAATTTATCTGGCAGGATGCAGAGTACAAAAATCAGGTTCTGACAGAATGCCGGCAGATGGCAGAAGCATATCCATCTTATCTTATGGAAGAAGTAGAAGAGCAGATCTCTTTAAGTACCAATGCAGTCAAAATACTGAAATTACAAGCAGAAGGCATGGCGTCAGCGGCTATAGCCCAAAGCATGAAACTTTCGGAAGCGACAGTGAAATACCACTGTCGGGAAACATACCGTAAATTAGGCGTTAAAAATAAAACAGCAGCAATCGCGGAAGCGCGAAAAAGAAAATTAATCTGAATATTATCAGACAGGAGGAAGAACAATGAAGAAACAGGTATTCAGTGTATTGCTTACACTTTGCATGGCTTCATCAACTATGCCGGCAACAGTGTTTGGAGCAGAAGAGGGAAGTGTGGCAGTTACGGCGGAAGTATCACAGCAGGATGATTCTGCAAAAGATACTAAAGAAGCCGGCAGCAGTGAGGCAAAAGTTGAAACTCCGGCGGGAGATACAGCAAAAGAAGATACAACAAAAGAAGATTCAGCAAAAGAAAATACAACAAAAGAAGATTCAGTTTCCGGGACAGAAGAGGACACACCAAAGGAAGAGAAAGTAACAGAAGAGAAATCAAAGGAAGAAACATCAGAAGACGAAACGAAAAAAGAAGAAACACCCGAATCAGAGAATACACAGAAGAACGAAACGGCACAGGATGCTGATGAGCAGAAACAGGCAGAAGCGGCAGCACAGAACGCTGACGAGAAAAATACAAAAGACATCGCGGTACAGGCAAACGAGGGCGAGAAAGATGTTGTGAGTAAGACAGACTTAGAGACTGCATTGAATGACGATAACATTCATACAATCAATATCACGGGCAATATCATGTATACAGGTTCTTTAACCACGAGTAAAAGGATTGTAGTAAAAAACGGATCAACTTTCACGTGGAGTGTTTATAAGGGTACATTTAGTGTGCCTCTGGAAATTGAAAGTGGCGCTACTTTTATAGTGTCTTCATCTTGGCAAGCGATTGTTAGTGGGGATGTTACAAATAATGGTACAGTTAATGTTACACGAAGCAGCTGGGGTATATGTCTGTGGAATGCAGTCACCAGTGGAAGTGGAACGCTGGGAAGTTCAACTGCAGACGTGGTTTATGTCAGATATGGATGCGTACCGGATACAATGCTGACAGGTTCATATAGAATCAATGTTCTGGATGATCAGAGTGCATATCCGACAGTAGCGCTTCCGACAACGATGTATGTAGGAGATACGATCACACCAACATTTACAAATATTATCGGAAGTGTTGATCTGGCAAGTGTTTTTACCTTCAAATGGAAAGATGGAAATTCCTTTGAAAGATATGATAAAGCAGTAAGTCCAAAGCTGACAAAGGCAGGAACATTGAAACTGAATGTCAGTGTAAAAAAACCTTATGCCATGCAAACAAGTGGAAACAGTTCGCCGGGAAGCCTGGATGCACAAGGAACAGTAACCCAAAAGCTTCTGAATATCGTCTACGTAGATGCAAATAATGGTAATAACAATAATCTCGGAGACACCACGACCAGTGCATTAAAAACTGTCGGCGAGGCAATAGATCATGTGGCTGAGGGCGGAACAATCATCTTACTGAGTGATTGCAACAGTTCGGCCGTAATTGAAAAAAGTGTTACCATAAAAAGTGCTGATGGAAATAAATTTACATTCAATCCTTCCTATATTTATGTATATAAAAGCGTGAATTTTGCGTCTGTGAATTTTGAAGGACTGACAGTCAGCAAAGCAGCGGGCAATATCGGAAATATTGCATTTAACAACTGTACCGGAACAATTTCAAGTATTGCGGATAGTATTGCAAACGTCACGGTGGAAAATTCTGCACTTGGCACAACAGCGGATGGGGTATTAAGCGCAGCCGATATTTTGACATTAAATAATTCCTCTTTTTCCGGAAAATTCCAGACCAATAACTTTGTTTCGAATGGAAATAATACATTAAACATTGTAAAAAATCGCCCGAGCCGTATCAATGGAAGTATCACGATCGCAGATCCGATTACTATTCAGGTGAATGCGGATGACTTTACAAAAGGATTAAAAGTACTTGAAATTCCGGAAGGTACCGGAGATACTGTCCAGGATAAGGTGCAGCTTACAGAGGCACAGAAACAGAAAGGACTTTATAAGCTGAAAGGCCAGAAACAGTATAATGGCACATATATCATTGTTTCACAGAGAGCTGACGCAGCCGGCAAGATTGCTGTGGCGAATGAGCCGTTTATCAACCAGGAAGTAGGAGAACCTTACGGAAATCTATCGACAGCCCCGAACCTTTATGGAAAAAGTGCTGAATGGAGTGGATTCAGCAACACAGCCGAAAAGAAATGGATGGCAGACGATATTCCGGAGTTGACGGTTGTCCTGAAAACAGGATCAGATATGCATTTTGACAGCACTTTTGATCCGCAGAAGATGAGTGTACATACATGGCCGGACACTACAGACTGGGATTATATTCCAAATGACGAAAATAAACATTCAAATGTTGAGATTCTGGTAAAAGACGGACAGGGTGCCAGTGCAGACGGAACGACATTTACATTTACAGTCCGCTATCCGAAGGTGGATCGGCTTGATCAGACAATCACAGTGGACACTACAGCAAGGAATGCATATTGCAATGATACACTGGAGGCACGTGAGGTTACTGCAGAGACGGAACTTTCCTATGAGAGCAGCGATCCGACTGTAGCAACGGTAGATCCAAAGACCGGAGCTATCACGGCACTGAAACCGGGAACGACGCAAATCATTATAAGAGCGGCACAGTCAGATCTGTACAAAGAAGCTGTATCTGGTTACGAGCTTATCGTAGACCATGCACCGGTTACGGCACCGACGGCAATCACCGGGCTTGTTTATAATGGCAAGGCACAGAAACTGGTAAATCCGGGCAGTACGGCAGAAGGAAAGATGATGTATAAAGTCGGCGATGGCGAATGGAGTGAAGAAATACCGGAAGCGACAGAAGCCGGAGAATACACAGTTTCCTACAAAGTAGTCAGAGCCGAAGGGCATGGAGAAACAGATGTACAGCAGCTCAAAGTAACAATTGCACCTGCAAAAAAGGATGATTCAAAGAAGGATGATTCAAAGGGCGACACCGGAAATAAATCAGATGGAAAAGATGATACATCGGATACAAATAAGAACGGTGACACAAATAATAACAACCAAAACAGTAATACAAATACGACTTCTGTGACGAATACAAATAAAACATCCGGTGGTACACAGAGCACAGCTGTAAAAAACAGCACGACCGTATCCGCAGTAAAAACGGGCGATACGACCGACATTTTAGGTTATATCGGCGCAGCTTTCATAGCACTTGCAGCCGCAGCCGGAATCTTCTTTATCAGAAAAAAAGACAGATAATAGCTGAATAAGGGGCAGGACCATACGGTTCCTGCCTCTTATCTATGACATGAACCCCATTATCTTGTATTTTTTACATCATCTGTGCTAAGATGAGTGTCAGAAAGTGAGTGAAATCAATATGAAACAATAGAAAATACAAGACAGGAGAAAAAAGATGAATCGAAAAGATTTCAAAAACAAAAGTGAAATGCAGATATTTCTGTCATATTTCAAACCTCACAGGAAACTGTTTTTTCTGGATATGGCATGTGCACTGGGAATTGCGATGATCGATCTGGCATTTCCATTTATTTCCAGATGGTGTATGTACAAACTTTTGCCGGATAATGCGTGGAGAATATTCTGGACCGTTATGGCAATCGTATTTTGTGCATACATTCTGCGGTCTGTTTTTACCTATATTATTACTTACTGGGGACACACGTTTGGTGTACGGATAGAAACAGATTTTCGACGTGATTTATTTCAGCATATTCAGGAGCTGAGTTACTCGTATTTTGACAATGCCCGCGTGGGACAGTTGATGAGTCGGCTCACATCGGAACTATTTGATATTACGGAGTTTGCACATCATGCACCGGAAGATATTTTTATTTCAACAGTAACGATCATTGGCGCGCTGATCATTATGTTTACAATCCAGTGGAAACTGGCGCTGGTGATCGCGGTGACAATTCCGATTTTTCTTGTGATCGTGTGGAAATGCCGTTTTTCCATGCAGAATGCATCCCGTAATGTAAAAAAAGAGATGGCAGCGATCAATACGGATTTTGAATCCGGACTTTCCGGCCTTCGTACGGCGAAAGCTTTTGCAAATGAGGAAAAAGAACTCGACAAATTTGATTCTGCAAATTTGAGCTACCGTGATTCAAAAGCGGATTTTTATCGGGCAATGGGAATGTTTAATTCCGTAATGGAATTTTTCATGTGTATTCTTTCAGCAATCGTGATTGCGGTCGGCGGTGCACTGATCATGTCAGATCAGTTGAACATCATTGACCTGATCACATTCAGTTTGTATGTGTCTACTTTTGTAAATCCGGTACGTAAGCTTTCAACGACGGTGGAACTGATTGCGAACGGAACAGCCAGTCTGCACAGATTTGTAGAACTGATGCGGACAGAACCGGGACTTAAGGATGCACCGGATGCCACGGAGTTTCAGAATGTCAGAGGACAGATCGATATAGATCATGTCGGATTTGCTTATGAGGGAGATCAGACAGTACTTAAGGATGTTTCCCTTCATATAAAACCGGGTGAGACGATTGCGTTTGTAGGATCTTCCGGTGGCGGAAAAACTACGCTCAGTCAGTTGATTCCGCGATTTTATGATGTGACTGACGGAAGTATTTCCATTGATGGAATGGATGTAAGAAAGGCTACACAGGAATCGCTGCACAGAAATATCGGTGTTGTGCAGCAGGAAGTTTTCCTTTTTGCAGACAGTATTGCGGAGAACATCCGTTATGGAAAACTCGATGCGACAATGAATGAAATCATACAGGCGGCCAAGATGGCAGAAATTTATGACGATATTATGGAAATGCCGAAAGGATTTGATACAAATGTCGGAGAAAGAGGCGCACTTCTTTCCGGTGGACAGAAACAAAGAATTTCAATTGCACGTATTTTTCTGAAAAATCCGCCGATTCTGATTCTGGATGAGGCAACTTCTGCGCTGGACAGTGTGACAGAGGCAAAAATCCAGGAAACATTTGAGAAACTTGCAGTCGGAAGAACGACGATTATCATAGCCCACAGACTTTCTACAGTCAAGAGTGCGGATGACATCGTGGTTATCGAACAGGGACAGATTGTTGAAAAAGGATCGCACAACGAACTGATGCAAAAAGAAGGGGTATATGCATCACTGGTTCATACACAGGAATTAAAAAAGTAATCGGGGGATTAACCCTCGATTACTTTTTTGATTGCGTCATAAAGTTCGTCGTATGTTTCATATGCCGGAATTTCAGGATATTCGGCTTTGATCGCATCGGTGCTCTTAAAGAGAAATCCTGCCTTGCTTGCCTGGATCATGCCGAGGTCATTGTGGCTGTCACCGCTTGCAATGGTATCATATCCAATGGACTGCAGTGCTTTTACGGTTGTGTATTTGGATTTTTCACAGCGCATTTTAAAGTCTGTGATCTCGCCGTTGTCTGCGACTACGAGAGAGTTGCAGAAGATAGTCGGATAACCGAGTTTTTTCATCAGAGGTCCGGCAAACTGTGAAAATGTATCACTGATGATGATGACCTGAGTCAGTTCGCGAAGCTTGTCCAGAAATTCTTTGGCGCCCGGGATCGGATCGATTTTGGAAATGGTTTCCTGAATCTCCTTCAGTCCAAGGCCATGTTCTTTCAAAATGTTGAGACGGTATTTCATTAGTTTATCGTAGTCCGGCTCATCTCTTGTTGTTCTTTTTAATTCCGGGATACCGGTTTCTTCTGCAAATGCGATCCAGATTTCAGGAACCAGTACGCCTTCAAGGTCTAAACAGACAATTTCCATAATTTCTCCTCCGTTCTGAGATAACTTTATTATTGTAGCATGGTACCGCGTCTCTTTAAGTGTGTATTCGTATATCATTATAACCGAAAAATATCGAAATCGCTATATAAAATTACAGAAAAGTAGACTTCCTTAATTCATTCAAAAGGAATCCTGCTTGTATCACATCGGCAGTTAGTGATATGATAAACAGGAAGAAATAATGAGAGGCTTGGTGAAATAGAAATGAAACAGGAAAATTATATAAAAGGAATGGTTATGATCATTCTGTCGGCATTTTTCTTTGCATGCATGAATGTCAGTGTGCGTCTGGCGGGAGATCTGCCATCCATTCAGAAAAGCTTTTTCCGTAATCTGGTGGCGGCAATTTTTGCAGCGATCATTTTAGGCAAAAATCATATTGTGCCAAAGGTGCAGAAACAGTACTGGGGTGCGCTGCTCCTTCGCTGCGCGTTCGGCACACTGGGAATCCTCTGTAACTTTTATGCGATCGACCATCTGCTTGTTGCCGACGCTTCGATCCTGAACAAATTGTCCCCGTTTTTTGCAATTATTTTTTCTTTTCTGATTTTGAAAGAAAAGATTACTCCGATGCAGGGAACCTGCGTGCTGCTGGCATTTATCGGATGCCTTTTTGTGGTAAAACCGGGATTTCAGAATGCAGCTCTGATTCCGGCGCTGATCGGAGTCTGCGGAGGACTTGGAGCAGGAATCGCATATACAATGGTGCGTGTGCTGGGAACACATGGAGTGAAAGGTCCGATCATTGTATTTTACTTTTCTGCATTTTCATGCCTGTTTGTGCTTCCGTATCTGATTTTTGATTATACTCCGATGACAGGAAAACAGCTTGTGACGCTTCTGATGGCGGGGCTTTTTGCAGCAGGCGGTCAGTTTACGATCACAGCAGCATATACGTATGCACCGGCAGGTAAGATTTCTATTTTTGATTATTCGCAGATCATATTCGCGACACTTCTGGGATTTTTCCTGTTTGGTGAAATTCCGGATTGCTATAGTTTCATAGGATATGGTCTGATCATTCTGGCATCACTGGGGATGTTTGTTTATAACATGAAGGTTATAAAATGTCGATAATAAAAAGGTCCCTATTGATTTCGGGTAAGGGAGCGGATATAATGTGGACAGAAATGAAAATGTTTTAAAATAACACAAAATCCGGATCAATAAGGAGGTACATTGTTAAGATGAAAATCGGAAATGATATTTATTATGTAGGTGTAAATGACCATCAGGTCGATCTGTTTGAGGGACAGTATGAGGTGCCGAACGGTATGTCCTATAACTCTTATGTGATCAAAGATGAAAAGATCGCAGTTATGGATACCGTAGATGCAAACTTCACTGAAGAATGGCTTGGAAATGTTGCCAAAGTCCTGGATGGAGCAAAGCCGGATTATCTGGTTGTACAGCATATGGAGCCGGATCATGCGGCAAACATTGAAAACTTCATGAAAGCATATCCGGATACCACTGTTGTTGCAAATACAAAGACTTTTACCATGATGGAAAATTTCTTCAGAGGTATGGATCTGGAAGGCAAAAAACTGGTTGTTGCCAACGGAGAGAGTCTGACACTGGGCAAACATGTCCTGACATTTGTATTTGCACCGATGGTTCACTGGCCGGAAGTTATGGTTACATATGACAGCACGGACAAAGTTCTGTTTTCCGCAGACGGATTTGGTAAATTTGGTGCTCTTGATGTAGAGGAAGACTGGGATTGCGAAGCCCGCCGTTATTACATCGGTATTGTCGGTAAATACGGTGCACAGGTACAGAAGCTTCTAAAAGCAGCTGCAACTCTGGATATCCAGACGATCTGCCCGCTGCATGGACCGATTCTGACTGAGAATCTGGGACATTACATTGAGAAATATGACATCTGGTCCTCTTACAAGGTTGAGAGTGAAGGTGTTGTGATCGCATATTCATCTGTTTATGGAAATACAAAGAAAGCCGTAGAAGTTCTGGCACAGAAGCTGGAAGAGAAAGGCTGCCCGAAAGTTTCCGTATTTGATCTTGCAAGAGATGATATGGCAGAAGCTGTTGAAGAGGCATTTCGCTATGGTAAACTGGTTCTTGCCACAATCACCTACAATGCCGATATCTTTCCGTTCATGAAAACATACATCGACCATCTGACAGAAAGAAACTATCAGAACCGTACGATCGGTCTGATTGAGAATGGAAGCTGGGCTCCGAATGCTGCCAAAGTTATGAAAGCAGAATTTGAAAAGAGCAAAAACATTACATGGCTTGATACCACAGTTAAGATCATGTCTTCCTTAAGTGAAGAAAACATCAAAGAACTTGATCAGATGGCAGAAGAGCTTTGCAAATAAAATAAAGAAATCCCCACAGGATATGAGGCGCTGAAACTTTAAAGAATTTCAGTATACATATCCCTGTGGGGATTTTTTACTGTATGAAATCAGAAAAACAAAAAATTTGGTTTACAGTTCGATTACAACCGCCTGGTAATTATCAAGAATTACAGAGTCGTCGCTGATGTTCAGCTGAGGATAATTGTTGAGCAGAACTTTGCGGCATGCAGACGGCAGTTTTACAGTCTGAGGCTCTTTCTGGAAATTGCCGAGTACAAGGAGGGTTTTGTCTCCTTTACGATAGTAAGACATCAGGTTGTGCTGCTCTTCGAGATAAGGAATCAGTTCGCCATAAACAATGGTTTCTTTATATTCCGGATTTTTACGCAGTGCAATCAGTTCTTTATAGAAAGAAAGAAGAGAATCCGGATCGTTTTCCTGTGAAGCTACATTGATCTCTTTATAATTCGGGTTGAGCGGAAGCCATGGATTTCCACTGGTAAATCCGGCATTGGCGCTGTCGTTCCACTGAACCGGTGTACGGGCATTGTCACGGCTGTATCTGGAGATGCAGGACAGTGCCTCCTTTTCGTTCAGACCGGCATTTTTTGCAACATGATATTCGTCGATTGTGCTGATATCATCGACCTGATCGATGGACTGGAAGTGCATATTTTCCATACCGATCTCCTGTCCCTGATAGATAAACGGCAGGCCGCGGAGCATAAAATACATTGTTGCAAGAAATTTCTTACTGTGGAGAGAAAGGTCTCCGTCCGGGATGTAGTGGCTGACACCACGCGGTTCATCATGGTTTTCTATAATATTGGAAAGATAACCGATATCCCCGACACGCTGCTGGGAGTGGAAACAGCATTCTTTGTAGTCATCAGGAGTGATGGTTTTGCGGTCGTACCAGCCGTTCGGGCTTCCGCCGAAAACAGTTGTGGAGAAATCAAACATACTGGAAAAATATCCACCGTCTCCGATGAAATCCGGAAGCTCTTCGTCTTTTTCATCAAATACTTCACCTACGGAAAAAGCATTGTGCGGGCCAAAGGTGCGCGCCTGCATTTCGCTTAAGAATTCACCGATTCCGGTAGCTTCTTTCAACATATTCTGAATGCTGGAAAGGCCGTCCGGACGATCGACGGGATAGTCCGCAAATGGAAATTTCTTCTTGATATTAATGATCGCATCGATACGGAAACCGCTGACACCGCGATCCAGCCACCAGTTGATATTTTT
The DNA here is from genome assembly GCF_900120195.1 of Blautia sp. Marseille-P3087. Lineage (GTDB taxonomy): Bacteria > Bacillota > Clostridia > Lachnospirales > Lachnospiraceae > Blautia_A. Next base: position 1,831,555 of record NZ_LT635539.1, on the reverse strand, counting down.
GTATATTTCTTCACGAACCTCCGGATTTTCCCAGTTCAGATCCGGTTGTTTCCTGTGGAAAACGTGCAGATACTGTTTGTCCGGATGCCCCGGCAGAGTTTCCCAGACAGGACCACCGAAGTAACTGCGCCAGTTGCATGGCAGTTCGCCTTCTTTTTTGTCGGTAATGTAGAAGAAATTGCCGTATTTTCCGTCCGGATCTTCGCAGGCTTTTTGGAACCACTCATGTTCATCAGAACAGTGGTTTACTACGAGATCCAGAAGAATATACATATCACGTTTCTTTGCCTCGACAAGAAGACGGTCCATGTCTTCCAGTGTTCCGAAAACAGGATTGATGTTGTAATAATCAGAGATGTCGTATCCCTGATCGGCAAAAGGAGACGGATAGCATGGGGAAATCCATACAATGTCGACACCCAGAGCTTTCAGATAGTCTAATTTTTCTATAATTCCCGGGATATCCCCGATTCCGTCACCGTTTGAGTCATAAAAACTCTTTGGATAAATTTGATAGGCAACTTTTTCATGCCACCATTTTTTTTCCATAATAAAGTCCTCCTCAGTTTATATCGTGAATCTATTATAAGCTCTTTTGAGACGAAAGTGTTATAAAAATATATTTATATCTCTGATAAAAAATGAAGTAGATATATAAGGAAGAAAATTCTCAGGAAATTCTATTGACAATTTTTCTCATTTGGCATACCGTTAATCTGTATATAATGATAAAAAATATCAATAAAACAAAGAATCAGACAAAAATAGGAAAAGACAGAAAGGAAAGTCGATATGACATCATTACGTGAACTTCCGATTGGAAAGACTGCAACAATACGTTCTGTCGGTGGAGAGGGAGCATTGCGGCAGCATTTTCTGGATATGGGACTGATCCCGAAGGGCGAAGTGACCATGGTGAAATATGCGCCGATGGGCGATCCGATGGAACTTCGTATCCACAGTTATGAACTGACGCTGCGACTTGCAGATGCAGAAAAGATAGAGATAGAGAATATACGCGACGCTGTTAGTGTACCGGACAGCAGGGCGTTACATAAAAATAATACAGCGAGGACAATTCCGCATCCGGGACTTGGTGAAGGCGGAAAATACCACAAAAAAGAGACGGAGCATCCGCTTCCGGACAATGAAATTCTTACGTTCGCGCTTGCAGGAAACCAGAACTGCGGTAAAACCACATTATTTAATCAGCTGACTGGCTCCAGCCAGCATGTCGGAAACTTTCCGGGCGTTACCGTAGACAGAAAAGATGGAAATATCCGTGGAAAAAGCAATACTCTGGTCACCGACCTGCCGGGTATTTACTCCATGTCACCGTATTCCAGCGAGGAGATCGTAACACGAAATTTTGTGCTTGATGAACATCCAAAAGGAATCATCAACATTGTAGATGCGACGAATATTGAGAGAAATCTGTATCTGACGATGCAGTTGATGGAACTGGATATTCCGATGGTTCTTGCGTTGAATATGATGGATGAGGTGCGGGAAAATGGCGGTTCCATTCTGGTCAATCAGATGGAGGATATGCTGGGAATCCCGGTCATCCCGATTTCTGCGGCAAAGAATGAAGGAATTGATGAACTGGTACAGCATGCCATTCATGTGGCAAAATATCAGGAACGTCCGCAGCCAATTGATTTTTGTGATGTAAATGAAGACGGTGGTGCGGTACATCGGTGCCTTCATGCAATCATGCATCTAATCGAGGATCACGCGAAGGCAGCCGGAATTCCGGTACGTTTTGCAGCAGCGAAGCTTGCCGAAGGCGATTCGCTGATTATGGAAAGTCTGAAACTGGACCAGAATGAAAAAGAGACACTGGAACATATCGTTAAACAGATGGAAAAAGAGCGTGGACTTGACCGTGCAGCAGCTATTGCCCATATGCGTTTTGATTTCATCGAGAAAGTCTGTGATGAAACAGTCGTAAAGCCAAAAGAAAGCAAAGAACACCTGAGGAGTATGAAGATTGACCGCATTCTGACAGGAAAGTATACGGCAATTTCGTGCTTTATCGGAATCATGGGACTTGTTTTCTTCCTGACTTTCAGCGTGATTGGTGCATTTTTGCAGAATCTTCTTGAGATGGGCATCACGGCACTGGGTAATATTGTAGATCAGTGGATGAGGGCGGCCGGTGTCAATGGTGTGATTCATTCGCTTGTTATGGATGGAGTTTTTAACGGCGTCGGAAGTGTTTTAAGTTTTCTTCCGGTTATCGTGACGTTGTTTTTCTTCTTATCGTTGCTGGAAGACAGCGGATATATGGCGCGTGTTGCATTTGTAATGGACAAGCTGCTGCGAAAGATCGGTCTTTCCGGAAGAAGTATTGTTCCGATGCTGGTCGGATTCGGTTGTACTGTTCCGGGTGTTATGGCAAGCCGTACACTTCCGTCGGAACGTGACCGTAAGATGACGATCTTGTTGACTCCGTTTATGAGCTGTTCGGCAAAGCTTCCAATCTATGCATTTTTTGCGGCAGCATTTTTCCCGAAACATGGAGCACTTGTAATGATTGCTCTGTACTTTGGCGGGATTTTGATGGGAATCCTGATGGCACTTCTGATGCGGAGAACGTTGTTCAGTGGAGAAGCAGTGCCGTTCGTTATGGAACTTCCGAATTACCGTATGCCGGGTGCAAAGAATGTCGGACATTTGCTCTGGGACAAAGCGAAAGATTTTCTGCAGAGAGCATTTACTGTTATATTTATGGCAACCCTGGTGATCTGGTTCCTGCAGACTTTTGATGTGCATTTCAGCATTGTGACTGATTCAAAAGACAGTATTCTTGCGATGGTGGCAAGTGTGATTGCACCGATTTTCAAACCAATGGGATTCGGTGACTGGCGAATCTCTACAGCATTGATCACCGGATTTATGGCAAAAGAAAGTGTGGTATCGACGCTTTCCGTTTTATTTGGAAGCACTGCGACTTTACTGGGCTGTATTACGCCTTTGGCTGCCGCGAGCCTGCTTGCATTCTGCCTTCTGTATACACCATGTGTTGCTGCAATTGCATCGGTCAAAAGAGAACTCGGTGGCAAATGGGCAGTCGGGGTTGTGATCGGACAGTGCGTGATCGCATGGGCAGTTGCATTTGTAGTGCATCTGGTCGGTGGGTTTTTCTTCTGATAGTTGATCGTATTGATGGAAATTTCCGGGAGAGCAGGATATCATAGTGAAACTGCTATTTTCGGTAACGGCTTATATTCAGGGCGATCCCCATTTCTCCGAGGAGAAAGACGATGGAAGTGCCACCGTAACTGATGAAGGGAAGTGTGATTCCGGTGTTGGGAATTGTGTTGGTGACAACGGCAATGTTCAGAATGACCTGAATCGCCAGATGTCCCATGATCCCGGTGGAGAGCAGTGCCCCGGAAAGCTCCTGACAATGCATGGAGATCACGCAGAGCCGCCAGAGCAGCAGGGCGAAGATCAGAATCAGGATAATGGCACCTGCAAGCCCTGTTTCTTCACATATAATTGAAAAAATCATATCATTCTGGGCTTCGGGGACGAAGCCCAGTTTTTGTATGCTGTTTCCGAGACCACGGCCAAAAAGCCCACCGCTCCCGATCGCATAAAGTCCCTGAATGGTCTGGAATCCTTTTTCATATTTTTCCGGATTACGCCAGATAGCGAGACGTTCCAGACGGTAGCTTTCTGCAGCGAGAAAGACTGCGATAAAACCGATGCCGGCACTGCCGAGCGCGACGAACTGCATGTAGCGTGGACTGGAAGCGAAGATCAGAATGACACCGATTCCGAGAATGATGATCGCGGTACTTAAGTTGTTGGAACCGACCAGACCTGTGATGGGGAGTAGAGTCAGCATCGTGCGGCACATGAACCAGAAGCCGTCCGTTCGTCTGCGGGAGTTTTCTATCTGCCAGGTGAGAAAGAGAATGACAGCGACTTTGGCAAACTCTGAAGGCTGGAAGGAAAGAGGACCGAGATTCAGCCAGCGTTTTGAACCGTTGATCTCCTGTCCGACAAGCAGCACTGTGGTAGAGAGATGCAGGGAGAGCAGATAGGCAGCAGGCGCAAGCCGGACAAAAAAGCGATAATTCATGGTGGAGATTATATACATGGCACCAAGACCGAGTGAGGTGGCGAAAAGCTGTTTTTTGAAGTAATAGGCAGAGTCATGGAAGCGAACCCGGCCGTTATATTCGCTGGCACTTAAGAGGATGATCAGCCCAAAAACAGCCAGGACAAGAACGAGGATCAGAAGGGCAGTATCAACGGGTGGCTGTGTGTTCTTTTTCTGATCGGACATGAAGCACCCCAAAAGTCTTTTATTAAATGCTATATGAAAAATGCCGAAAATATACATGAAGGATTGTACAAAAATAATGGTGTGCTATAATTTTGAATATATCAAACGAAGGCAGAATAAGATTATGGGTTTCATAGAAAAGCTGGAAAAGAAATTATTTGAAATGCAGGATCTGAAATACAGGGATTTTCACAGCAGGCTGCTTCCGGGAATCGACAAAGAAACGATTATCGGGATCCGCACACCGGAGCTTCGAAAATTTACAAAAGAGTATGCAAAGACTCCGGAGGCAGAGCTTTTTATGCAGGAGTTGCCACACAGATATTATGAAGAGAACAATATGCATATAATGATCGCATCGTGGATAAAAGATTACGAAAAATGCCTTGCGGAAGTGAAAAGATTTCTTCCGTATGTAAATAACTGGGCAACCTGTGACCTCCCTGCACCAAAGATTTTTGTAAAACATAAAGATGAATTGCTTCCGGAGATCCGCAGCTGGATTGCGTCAGATGAGACTTATACGATCCGTTATGGAATCGGCATGCTGATGACATTTTATCTGGATGAAGATTTCAGACCGGAATATCTGAAAATGGCAGCAGATGTCGAATCTGAAGAATATTATGTAAATATGATGATCGCATGGTATCTTGCAACGGCGCTTGCGAAGCAGTGGGATGCCACCATTCCATATCTGGAAGAACGTAAGTTGTCAGAGTGGGTGCACCGTAAGACTATCCAGAAAGCAATCGAGAGCTACCGGATCACACCGGAGCAGAAGGAGTATCTGAAGACCCTGCGAAAATAGCACAGAAGACATACCACAAAAATCCTCCGCATACACTGTAAAAACAGTGCCTTCGGAGGATTTTTCTTTGAAAGATTACATCGAAGAACGTGCAGTGGAAATTGCGTACTACATAATAGAAACGAAAGCGACGGTACGGCAGACGGCAAAAAAATTCGGGATAAGCAAGAGTACGGTACATAAAGATGTCACAGAACGGCTAAGCGAAATCAATCCCGGCCTTGCAGGGGAAGCCCGTAAGATACTTAATGTCAATAAGGAAGAACGCCACATCCGTGGCGGACTGGCTACCCGGGAGAAGTACCTTCATATGCAACATTGAACCGGCGGACGTACCCTGGCGCCTCCTCGATATGCAATGAAAAAAGAAGCAGCTGGATTACAGCTGCTTCAGTACGTTTAAGAGTTTTGTATTATCGTCGGGCATCATGATGCAGAAGCGGACAAATTCACCGTCCAGACACTGGAAGGAAGAACAGTCGCGGATCATCAGGCCTTTTTTGATGCAGGCCTCAAAGACATCGGCGGAAGTCAGACCGTCCCGGCGGATTTTTAATAAGATAAAATTGGCATAGGCAGGATAAACTTTAAAAGTAGGGATATTTTGAAGTTCCTGCTCCATGCGGTCACGCTCATCGAGAATCAGATCACGCGTTTCCTGAATGTAGTCGTGGTCACGGAGCATCAGCTCTCCGGCAAAGGCACCAAGACTGTTCAGTGACCATGGCGTCTGTTTTTCTCGCATTTTGGAAAGAAATTCCATATTTCCGGTAATTCCGTAACCGAGACGCATGCCTGGTGCAGCATAAAATTTAGAAACACCACGCAGTACCATGAGATTGGTAAATTCTCTGGTCAGAGGAATCGCAGTTATTTCTTCGACATCCGGTGCGAACTCTACGTAAGTTTCATCGATCATGACAAAAATATCTTTATCTGCACAAAATGCGATCAGTTTGCGGAGATCCTCCTGCATGATCGCAGAGGAAGTCGGATTATTCGGATTGCAGAGAATCAGGAAATCATAACCGTTTTCCAGAGTTTTGCACAAATCCTCTACATCGAGAGTGAAATTTCGTTCTTCTCGCAGATGATAATATTCCTGTGTGCTTCCGGAGAAAGAGAGTTCTCTGGAATATTCGGAATATGTCGGTCCAAGAATCAGGGTGTGTTTCGGCGCACGTTCCTGAATCAGAAGTGAAATCAGTTCACTGGAACCGTTGCCCGGTAAAATAAATTCAGTGGGAATCCTGCAGTATTCTGAGATCGTATTTCTGAGAGACACATAATCTCTGTCCGGATAGGAAGAAAAAAGATCCACATTTTCTGCAATTGCTCTTTTTACAGAGACGGAGAGTCCCAGCGGATTGACGTTTGCTCCAAATTTGACGATATCTTCTTTATTTAAATGATAGTAGTCACATATTTTTTCTATGTCACTTCCATGAAAAACCATTTTTGTAGTCATAAGGTTACACTCCTCATTTTTTCGCTATTTACTATAATAAATCATCGAAGCGTTTTTTACAATAGACAACCGTCGAAGATGTGTTATACTAGAAAAACAGATGTTATTGTGAACAGAAACAAACAGACAACATTTGTAATAATATTTACAGCAGACAAAAATGTAAGGTGAGGGATAAATATGAGACTGCAGATTGTACAGGATGCACTGAAACAAAAAAATATCAAGTTTGAATATACCGAAGAAGACGGTTGCGGAAGTCTGGATTTTATGTTCCGCGGACTGAAATTCCATGTGTGGGAATATCACGATGGAGTCTGGGGTGCAGAGACAAATATCTATGAGGCAGGCAGAAGTGAGGATATTGAGGGCGATTATGAAGAAAAGATTGCCAGAGAAATTCTGTCATGGCCGGATATGATCAATAATTAAGCAGGAGAGAAAAAATGAAACTTGTAAACATTGCCGATGAAGGCGCAAAATATAAATGGCAGCTTTATGATCTGTATGATAAAGCATTTCCGGAACAGGAGAAAAAGCCCCTGCATGTAATGGAAAAACTGGTAGCAGATGGAAAGATGGAGATGCTTGCCATGGTCGACGAAGATGAATTCGCAGGACTGGCAATCAATCTGATTGATGCGGAGCAGAATCGGGCGCTTCTGGATTATTATGCGGTCGCACCGGAGAAACGAAATTCCGGATATGGAAGCATGGGACTGGAGGCATTGCTTAAAAAGTTCAAAAATCATAAATATATTTTTGAAATAGAAACACAGGATGAAAAAGCAGAAAATGCCGAAGAACGCAAAAGAAGAAAGGCTTTTTATCTTCGGAACGGACTTAGGGAGACAGGATTGTTTGTAAATGTGTATGATACGGATTTTGAAATCCTTACACCGGACGGTGAACTGACTTTCTGGGAATATGTAGATTTTCTGCGAGAAGTAATGCATGAAGAATATGTACAGATTCTTCGCCCGACACTGATCGCGATGAAAAAGAAATAGCAAATAATATAACAGACAGTAATAAAAATACAAAAGGAAATTGAGGACAGGGAACGTGGGAGAGAATGTGGTTTTAGTTTATCTGGTAGTATGTTTTTTTGTATTTCTGGCAGGATTTGTAGATTCGATTGCAGGCGGAGGCGGACTGATCTCGCTTCCGGCATATATGATCGCAGGGCTGCCTGTACATACAGCAATTGCAACAAATAAAATGAGCAGCTTTATGGGGACTTCTGTATCGTCTTTTTACTACATGAAAAAAGGCTTTATGAAGTGGAGAATCTGTATTCCTGCTGTTTTTGGTGCGATTGCCGGTTCCTGGATGGGTTCTCATCTGGCACTTCTGATTTCGGAGAGCATTTTGAAGATTGCCATGCTGATCGTGCTGCCGATAATTTTGTTTTATGTTCTGAGGAGCAACGCGCTTAAAGGAAATGAGGAAAATACAACAGACGTAATTGATGGAATGCTGATTTTTAAATGCGTGATCATTGCGGTCGTAATCGGTGTATATGACGGTATTTACGGACCGGGAACGGGTACATTTCTGATGCTTTTGTTTACGGGATTCTGTCATATGACACTGAATGATGCAGCAGGAACCACAAAAGCGATCAACCTGACAACCAATATCACGGCCCTTGTCGTATTTCTGATCAATGGCAAAGTACTTCTTCCATTGGGAATTGCAGCCGGGGTATGCAATATGGCGGGCAATTATCTTGGAAGCCACAGTTTTGCATCTAATGGACACAAGATCGTGAAACCGGTTATGATCGTGGTCATCGTGATCTTCTTTGTCAAAGTACTGACAGAACTGATCTGAATTTGAGAAGTATATAAAAATGAATAAGAATTACAGGAGTACATACAAAAGCCAGAGCTTAATAGCCCTGGCTTTTAATGTATTCATAAGTTCTCTTGCAGTTATCGTGGTCTCTGGCGACAAAAAGATTGTTACGCATTGCGGCATAAGCAGGTTTTTCCTGAAAACCATTTTCTGTATACTCGCGGATGAGACGTATCAGCTCATTCTGATTTGTACAGCGGTCGCCGAACAGGTCTTTTTCCATATTTACATAACTTCCGTTCGTTTCGTTGTACTGCTTTAGATCAAACTGATAAAAAAGTATCGGTTTTTCCAGATAATAAGCATCCCAGCAGGCGCTTGAATAATCTGTGATCATCATGGAACAGCCCATAAGAAGCTGATTCAGAGGCTCGGAATTGAAAGAAATCAGTTCGATCAGATTATTATCAGCGTGGAAATTATCAATAAATTCCCTGAGCTTCGGATGAATATAAAATACAAGCCGAATCTGTTTTTCTTTCAGATAATCCAATAACTCCTGATCATTCAGAAGGGAAGTATAGTGCCGATAATAACTGCTCTGACAAAACAGTTCATCATTCTGGCCTTCCAGCCAGCTTCGCCATGTCGGCATCAGCAGTATGAACGGATGTGCCGGATCAGCGGTATTTTCCAGTTTGTCCCAGCGTGCAAGTCCGGTAACAGGGACTTGGGACGGTTCATATTCCATATGCTGTGTGATGATATTTTTTTCAAATTCAGATGATGCCGTAAAATATGTCACAGGCGAGGAAGAATGCACCCCAAAAAGATTATCTACATTTTTAAGGTACAGTACTCCGTGCTGAAGAAAATAAAGTTTTTGTTTATTGATCTCTCTTGTGACAGGGTTCGGCATCGGTTTCCAGATATAGGCATGGTGACGTCCGTCCGGAGAAATATACAGATCCGCAGTCAAAAGATACAGAATATGGCGAAAACTTAAGAAAGGGATCACGTTCTGGCTGTATTTCTGCATGTCATTCCACTGAGGAGATTTCCGGTCCAGAATAAAGTAGACATTCTTTTCATTTTGTTTCATACAGTATTCAAAAAAGTAAAAACCATTTTCCTGCGCGGTGACACAGAATTTTTCGTAGATCAGCCATATATGACGTTTCCTGAGGAGTTTACCGAATATTTTATAAATAGCAAAAGCGGACAGTTCCTTTATTCGGAAACTGAGTCGGTCATGTGGCTGCCAGTGACGGCATCGGAGCAGGAAACTGTGACCGGAGCCGCCCATCGGGAAATACACGAAATCACCCAGACGGACATAGTGCCTTCCGAGAAGGAGTGCAAGACGGACTTTGCTGTCAAGAATGGTTGTGTAAACAGTATCGGAAGTCATGTCTTGAAAAAACAGTGTCCAGTCACCGTCATTTTGTTCCAGAAAAGAGGCGTCAATCTTTAGTACCATTTCTGATGAATTGTCTGTCGACAGTTCCACAGGATGTGAAAAATGAAACCCTGTATTCTGAAAAACGATTGAAGCCTGAAGCTGTATGGCTTTCTCAGGACGACTCAGAAGCAGAATGAGTTTTTTATTTTTTGTTTTTAAGCTTTTAATATGAAGTGTCTGTTCCATAAAAACCTTTCTGAACATGGAAAAGAGCGATTATTTCCGCTTCATCCATTTTTTGATTTCTTCACAGATATGTCTGCTGTGTTCATGATCTTCAAACTGGAAGTATTCCTGCTGCATTTTTTCGTATTTGGGCTCCATACGGAAGTTGTTCTGAATTGTTTTTTCCAGGGAATCCAGCAGCTGATCAAGTGTTTCGGCACGATCACCAAAGAGGTCTGTCTTCATATCGATATAACTTCCATGCGCTTCATTGTATTTGTCCAGATCAAACTGGTAAAACAGAGTCGGCTTGTTCTGGTACAGGACATCCCAGGAGACACTGGAATAATCCGTGATCAGCATTTTGCACTGCATAAGCAGTTCATTTACCGGTGTGTCACCGAACGATTTCAGGTGAATACGGTCACTTGCAATGTGGAAAGATTCTGTATGTGCCTGGAAGATCGCGTGCAGATAAAAGTTTGCGTGCAGATCATATTTTTCCAGAAGATCTTTAAAACGTTGAGAATTGAGCAATGCTGCATAATGACGGAAATAGTCGCTTTCTTCAAACTCGCGGTCGGAAGCGCCTTCCAGCCAGCTTCTCCACGTCGGCATAACCAGAATATCATGTGAATCCTGTGATTTATCTTTTAATACATCCCAGCGTGCAAAACCGGTATTGATAACTTCATCTGGTTCATAATTGAAATTGTCGATTACGATCTGTTTTTCTTTTTCACTGGTAACAACAAAAAGATCACAGCTGCCCGGCTTGCCTTTGCCATAAAAGAAATCAACCCGTTTCAGCGCAGTAACCCCATGCTGGAGGAATACAAACGGCAGTTTCTTCGTATATCTGGTAAAAATACTGTGGCGGCTTCGCTGTGCATAAATGTGGCTGCGGGCATCGGTGCTTACGAGCAATTCTGCGGCAAGAATATAACACATGTGTCGGATCGTCATAAAGTGTACAACATTTTTCTTATATGGACGGATCATATCGTAATCAGGAGAATCCTTTGTGATTATGTAGTAAATTTTCTGTCCGAGATAGGTTTCCTCGTCATTTTCCATGCAGTGTTTGAAGAAATAATATCCGTTGTCCTGAGCTCTGGTGGAATATTTTTCGTCTACAAGGCAGATGTGTTTCTTTTTCCAATAAGGCTTTGCTATATTATAGAGAAACATTGCAATAAATTCTTTCAAAACGATATCAAAGCCATCGTATTGTTCGCGGGCACGATTGACCAGTGCCAGTTTGGTACCTCCGGTGTAATAAGGATAGACATAAAAGTCATCCGGTGTATGGAAAGAACCGTTATACAGAAATTTCATGAACATACGACGTCGCGTGGGAACTGTGATCTGTATACGGTTGGTGCGATTATTTTCAGGATCGAAAACCTCTACATAAATATCCCAGTAAAGACCATTCCATGTGACAGTATGGAGATCCAGAGAGATTTTGATACGGAGCATATTGCCATGTTTTCTGGTGCTGACTGTGGTGAAGTCGTAGGCTATGGCAGCTTCGGCAAGCTTATTGCGGAAGCGGAAAATCGTTTTTACATATTCAAGCGAATCCGGTTTGAGATCAAATGTGATTTTCAAAATTCCGCCGCGCATACTGAGCCCTCTCAGATCACAGATATGGGTTACCTGAATAAAGCGGTTACGGCTGCAGAGAGTAATCCAGAATGCATGGGAATCGTCAGCAGCAGGCTGGAGCAATACAATACGTTCGGTCTGGATTTCTTTGATATCATCTTTGAGATAAATATCCTCTATAAGAACAGCGGGTTTTATAGAACCTGCTGTCTCGGATGGTGGACAGAGACGGTACAGATGAACATTTGAATTGCTTGTGGTCTCCACAGTCAGATAGAAAAAATTGGTGCCGGTAAGCTCATAAAAAGCTTCTATAAAAGAAAAATCCAGAAGATATGTGTCCGGATCCGGACGGGAAACCTCCGGAAATAATTGCATGCCTGTTTTGTTGTGCTTTAAAATAAATCGAAGAGATGCATCTGGGTCTGCAGAGAAGTCTATAAGTTTCAGAGCGATTTTTCCATTTGCAGCAGATATGATCTCTGTGGTAATACAATCTGTTGCTGACAGATCATATGGTGAAATCTTTTTGCTGAGCATAGTGCCTCCTTGAGTAATGTGTCCTTTCTGATGGACAGTTTCTGAAATTTGTGTATTCATTATAACATAGGGGAGAGTGCAAAACAACGAGGAGAAAATTGACAAAGGATATTGCCGTGGGATAAAATAGTCTGAAAGGCAGAAAATCAGAAAGGAAAATACGGATGAAGGCAGAAAGCAGATTTACCAAGAATAATACGTTGGCAGTAAAGGGAATTGCGATTTCTTTTTTGCTTTTTTATCATTGCTTCTCGCAGGCATCAAGAATGGGTGGGGGGGCATCGGTGGATTTTACACCGCTTTCCAGAGAAGCAGCAATGATGATCAGCCGCTGCATGGTACAGTGTGTCGGTCTGTTTGCTTTTTTGTCTGTTTATGGACTTACACGTTCTGTGAAAAAGAAATATCAGTCCTTTGAGTTCAGCGGCCGTGAAGGAACATTGCTTGTACTGGAACGCTATCTGCATCTGGTACTGTTCTTTACAGTTCCGTTTTTCTTCTGTATGGGCGTGACATTTCTGACAGATACATCCAGTTATGCGAAGGGACTGGTAAGTACACTGGTCAGCATTGTCATGGATTTCTTCTGCGTGGGACATCTTTTTGGTACACAGGTGCTGATCAGTACCTGGTGGTACTTAAGCCTGGAAGTTCTTCTTATTGTATTTCTTCCGTTTGTCCTGCGCTTTTACAGAAAATACAGTTGGCTGATCGTATTGATGTTTCTGATTCCGGGAAGTTTTCTGATAGAAAAGAATGTACATCTTACAAAATACCTGTTTGTGATGCCGCTTGCAGTGTGCTTTGCGGATCAGGATGTGTTGGAGCGGATTCGAGATTTTATGATCGTCAGAAACAAATGGTTGAATAAACTTATTAAATTTATGATAGAAACAATCATTATGTGTGCGCTTTTTATATTCTGGTACAGTGCGTGGGGAAGAGAACATTTTGAATTTGTCCTGAATGGACTGATTCCGGTGTCTGTGATCTGCTGGTCGTATGAATTTTTGATCGATCTTCCGGTAATTCGCGAAATCCTGCAGTTCATGGGAAAACATTCTGCGAATGTATTTTACATACATAGTTTTATCCGTGCAAAATGGATTGGAAATTTTGTATATTCCTTTGGACATGCATTTCTGATCTGGTTTGTATTGATGGCGAGCAGCATCGTGATTTCAATTTTTTTGGAAGGAATCAAAAAAGCCGTTCGGTTTGAACGGCTTTCAGGAAAGATATCAGATGGAATTATAGGATGGGCAGACAGAGCGCTCTGGTGTGTCAGCAGAAACGACGTTTGATAGCCACGCAGATCTGTCGGCTGTGCTGCTGGTCTTTGAACTGAAAATATTCTGAACGCTGTCGGGCATAGACTGGTTTTAATGCGAAGTCATGTTCGGCAGCTTCTTCTATATAATCAAACAGTTCAGCGGAAGTTTCAGCACGGTCGCCAAACAGATCTTTGCGCATATCAATGTAGCTTCCGTGTGCCTCGTTATATTGGTCAAGGTCAAACTGATAAAACAGAGTTGGTTTGTTTTGATAAAGCATGTCCCAGCAGACACTGGAATAATCCGTAATCAGCATGCGGCATTTCATCAGCATCTCATTTACGGGTGTATTGCCAAAGGAGAGCACATGAATCCGATCACTGGCTGCATGGAATGTTTTAAGGTGACTTTGGAATTTGGCATGCAGATAAAAATAAATCTGCAGGTCATGCTTTTCCAATATTTCATTGAAATGCCCGGAGTTGAGAAGCAGCATATAGTTTCGGAAGTACGTACTATCTTCGAATGCTTCATCTGAAACAGAATCAAGCCAGTTTCGCCAGGTCGGCATAATCAGGATATTATGGCTGTCCTGAGAGCAATCTTTCAGAACATCCCAGCGTGCAAAGCCGGTATTGGCGACTTCAGCCGGTTCATAACCAAAATTGTCGAGAATGATTTTTTCTTCCATCGTATTTGTGACGATAAAGAGATCACAGGCACTGCGGTTTCCTTTTCCATAAATAGAATCAACACGTTTCAGGGCAGTTACGCCGTGTTGGAGAAAAACAGATTTCTTCTTTTTTATATAGCGGTTAAAAATACTGTGCCGACACTGTGTCGCATATGCATGATATTTAGAGTCGGAACTGACGATCAGATCTGCGGCGAGAAGGCTGCACATGTGGCGGAGCGACATAAATGGTACGACATTTTTGCTGTAAGGTGAGACTTTCGGATAGTCCGGTGATTTCCTGTCAATAATATAGAGGATCTTCTTGTTCAAATAAGACTGTTCGTTATTTTCCATACAGTGTTTGAAAAAGTAATAGCCGTTATCCTGTGCCATGGAAGAAAATTTTTCACATACAAGGCAGATATGCTGTTTTTTCCAGTAGCTGCGAGTGAGACGGTAGAGCAGGACTGCAAATATTTCCTTATAAATAAGAGAAGTGCTGTCGTATGGAGTACACTCACGGTAGGCGAATGCCAGCGTTTTATCTCCGGTATAAAATGGATAGAAAGAAAAGCCGTTTTCGGTATGATGCGCTCCGTTATAAAGGAATTTATGAAAAAGCCGTTGCCGGGTATCCATATGGACAGGAATCTCTGCAAGCTCCCCGGATGCAGGATCTTCCAATATGATGTACACGTGCCAGTACAGGCTTTTGAGTAGCAGATCCTTAAGGTTCAGCGAAATCTGCAGGCGCACAGTGGATTTTCTATCAGCAATGAGCTCTGTCCGGAAATCAAAGGAAGTGGCATCTTCGTTCAGTTTATTCTGATAGGAGAGAATAGTTTTTACATATTTAAAAGGACCGGCTGTAAGATCTGCGCGGATATTCAGGTTTCCATGGCGGATCCGGATGGAGCGCAGAGAGCAGGACGCAGCCGGGGTGGAAAGTGTCTGATCGGTCATAGGTCCTCCGAAAAAATTTTTTCTATATTATATCATAAAAAAATCGGAATAAACAGTTGACATGAAGAAAAAGATGTGATAAGTTAATACAGAACGCTGCCGAAGACAGTAGGTGCCGTAAGGCATAAGGATCAAAACGCCTACCGAGGACTAAGTATTCTATTTAAGATTACAGAGACCTTACTGTCATGCAGTAAGGCTTTTTTTATGTTTTGACGCGGCGGTATAAATCTATAAGGAGGTGTACCATTTATGGCAAAAGTAGAACTGAAACAACCAATCGTAGAAGAAATCTCAAACAGCATTAAAGACGCACAGGCAGTAGTACTTGTTAACTACAGTGGTCTTACAGTTGAACAGGATACAATTCTGCGTAAGGAATTAAGAGAAGCTGGTGTTCAGTACAAAGTTTACAAAAACACAATGATGAAACGTGCATTCGCAGGTACTGATTGTGAAGAACTTAGCCAGCATCTGGAAGGAACTAACGCTCTTGCAATTTCTACAACAGATGCTACAGCACCGGCAAGAATCCTTGCTAAATACGCAAAACAGTTCCCGGCTCTTGAACTCATCGCAGGTGTAGTTGAAGGAGCATACAATGATCAGGCTGGAATCCAGGCTCTGTCTCAGGTTCCGTCCAGAGAAGAACTTCTTGGAAAACTTCTTGGAAGCATCCAGTCTCCTATTACCAACTTTGCTCGTGTGCTTAATCAGATCGCAGAGGCAAATGGTGGAGCAGCTGAAACAGAAGCAGCCGCTGAATAATAAAGTGAATTTGATGTAATCAAATTTGCGATACGCAAACGTAGCGTAGCGGAGTTCGCGGTTCCCGTAAGTAACTGCGATTAATGAGAATAATCTAAAAAATGGAGGAAAATTAAAATGGCAAAATTAACAACAGAAGAATTTATTGCAGCAATCAAAGAATTATCTGTATTAGAATTAAATGAACTCGTAAAAGCTTGCGAAGAAGAATTCGGTGTATCCGCAGCAGCAGGTGTTGTTGTAGCAGCAGCTGGAGCAGCTGGAGAAGCAGCAGAAGAAAAAGATGAGTTCGACGTAGAACTGACAGAAGTTGGACCGAACAAAGTAAAAGTTATCAAAGTTGTTCGTGAAGTTACCGGTCTTGGACTGAAAGAAGCTAAAGCAGTAGTTGACGGTGCTCCGAAGGTTGTTAAAGAAGGCGCATCCAAAGCAGAAGCTGAAGACATCAAAACAAAACTTGAAGCAGAAGGCGCTAAGATCACTCTTAAATAATTCTGTTAAAGAACGAAGCGATACGGGGACACCTTATGGTGTCCCTGTTTTTGCGTTACATGGTATATAGAAAAAATGTCAGGAACATTTTTGAGATAAAAATCAAGACGAAAATTTAAAAAAGTTGTTGACAGGTTGACATTGCTATGCTATAGTGAAGAATGCTATATTATGGCAAGGATATGCCTGTTTATCTCAAACCGTAAACAGGATCATGTTGTAAAATAAATAAAAAAACAGGGGTGAAACGTCAATGGAAAAAAACAGAATTCGTTCTGTAAAAACTGGAAAAAGCATGCGCATGAGCTACCAGAGACAAAAAGAAGTTCTGGAAATGCCGAATTTGATTGAAGTCCAGAAAGATTCCTATAAGTGGTTTCTCGATGAGGGCCTCAAAGAAGTGTTTGATGATATTTCTCCGATCGCGGATTATGGCGGAAAGTTCAGCCTGGAATTCATCGATTTCACGTACGATGCAAAAGATGCAAAATACACCATCGAACAGTGCAAAGAACGTGACGTAACTTACGCGGCACCTTTGAAGGTTCGCGTGCGACTGATTAACAAAGAAACAGAGGAAATCAACGAACACGAGATCTTTATGGGAGATCTTCCGTTAATGACAGAGACAGGTACTTTTGTTATCAACGGTGCTGAGCGTGTTATCGTTAGCCAGTTGGTGCGTTCCCCTGGTATCTATTATGCGATTGCACATGATAAAATTGGTAAGAGATTATTTTCCAGTACCGTTATTCCGAACAGAGGTGCATGGCTGGAATATGAGACTGATTCCAATGATGTCTTCTATGTACGTGTGGACAGAACCCGTAAGGTTCCGATCACTGTGCTGATTCGTGCCCTTGGTATCGGCACCAATGCAGAAATCGTAGAATTATTTGGTGAAGAGCCAAAAATCCTCGCAAGTTTTGCAAAAGATACATCTACCAACTATCAGGAAGGTCTTCTTGAATTATATAAGAAGATCCGTCCGGGCGAGCCGCTTGCGGTAGAGAGCGCTGAGAGCCTTATCATGGCAATGTTTTTCGATCCGAGAAGATATGACCTTGCCAAAGTTGGACGTTATAAATTTAATAAGAAACTTCACTTTAACAAACGTATTGTCGGACACAAGCTTGGTGAGACTGTTGTGGATCCGTCTACAGGAGAAATCCTTGCAGAAGAAGGAACCAACGTAACAGTTGAACTTGCTGACAAGATTCAGAATGCAGCAGTACCATTCGTATGGATTCAGGGTGAAGAACGTAAGATCAAAGTTCTTTCCAGTATGATGGTCGATATCACTGCGCATGTTGATCTTGACTGTGATCCGAAAGACTTAGGTGTTACAGAATTAGTATACTATCCTGTACTCGAAAAGATTCTGGAAGAAAATGATAATCTTGAGGATATCAAAGCTGCTATCCAGAGAGATATCCATGACCTTATTCCGAAGCATATCACAAAGGAAGACATCCTTGCTTCCATCAACTACAATATGCATCTGGAATACGGAATCGGACATGATGACGATATCGACCATCTGGGCAACCGTCGTATCCGTTCTGTTGGTGAACTTCTTCAGAACCAGTATCGTATCGGTCTTTCCAGACTGGAAAGAGTTGTACGTGAACGTATGACAACTCAGGATACAGAGAATGTTTCTCCGCAGTCCCTGATCAATATCAAACCTGTAACTGCAGCAGTGAAAGAGTTCTTCGGTTCTTCTCAGCTGTCACAGTTTATGGATCAGAACAACCCTCTTGGTGAGCTGACACATAAGAGACGTCTTTCCGCACTGGGACCTGGCGGTCTGTCACGAGACAGAGCAGGATTCGAGGTACGAGATGTCCACTATTCTCACTATGGTCGTATGTGCCCGATCGAGACACCTGAAGGTCCGAACATCGGTCTGATCAACTCCCTTGCATCCTATGCAAGAATCAACGAATATGGATTCATCGAGGCTCCATATCGCAGAATCAATAAAGAAGATCCGGCAAATCCGGTCGTAACGGAAGAAGTTGTTTACATGACAGCAGATGAAGAGGATAACTATCATGTAGCACAGGCGAACGAGCCGCTGGATGAAGAAGGACATTTCGTTCATAAGAACGTATCCGGTCGTTTCCGTGAAGAAACACAGGAATATGAAAAACGTATGTTTGACTACATGGACGTATCTCCTAAGATGGTATTCTCTGTAGCTACAGCGCTGATTCCGTTCCTGCAGAACGATGATGCTAACCGTGCGCTGATGGGATCCAACATGCAGCGTCAGGCAGTGCCGCTTCTTACAACAGAGGCTCCTGTAGTTGGAACCGGTATGGAAACAAAGACAGCAGTCGATTCCGGTGTTTGCGTACTTGCAAAGAAATCCGGTACTGTTCTTCGTTCCACATCTACTGATATTACGATCAAAAACGATGACGGAACAAAAGATGATTATCATCTGATCAAATTCCTTCGCAGTAACCAGAGCAACTGCTACAACCAGAAACCAATCGTGTTCCAGGGTGAGCATGTAGAGGCTGGTCAGGTTATCGCAGATGGTCCTTCTACCGCGAATGGTGAACTTGCCCTTGGTAAGAACCCACTGATCGGATTCATGACATGGGAAGGTTACAACTATGAGGATGCTGTCCTCTTAAGTGAAAGACTGGTAATGAACGATGTTTACACTTCTGTCCATATTGAAGAATATGAAGCAGAAGCCAGAGATACAAAGCTCGGACCGGAAGAGATTACACGAGATGTTCCGGGTGTCGGCGATGATGCTCTGAAAGATCTGGATGAGCGTGGTATCATCCGCATCGGTGCAGAAGTTCGTGCCGGTGATATTCTTGTCGGTAAAGTTACTCCTAAGGGCGAGACAGAACTGACCGCAGAAGAACGTCTTCTGCGTGCTATTTTCGGTGAGAAAGCAAGAGAAGTCCGCGATACTTCCCTTAAAGTTCCTCATGGTGAATATGGTATTATCGTAGATGCCAAAGTATTTACAAGAGAGAACGGCGATGAGCTGTCCCCTGGTGTAAATCAGGCAGTACGTATTTATATTGCTCAGAAACGTAAGATTTCTGTTGGTGACAAGATGGCTGGTCGTCATGGTAACAAGGGTGTCGTTTCACGAGTACTCCCTGTTGAAGATATGCCATTCCTGCCGAATGGACGTCCGCTGGATATTGTACTGAACCCTCTGGGTGTACCTTCCCGTATGAACATCGGTCAGGTCCTTGAGATCCACTTAAGTCTTGCTGCCAAAGCTCTTGGATTCAACGTTGCAACACCTGTATTTGATGGTGCAAGCGAAATTGATATTCAGGATACTCTGGAACTGGCAAATGATTATGTAAATATTGAAGACTTTGAAGAGTTCCGTGCAAAATATCAGGATACACTTGCTCCTGATGTCATGGAATATCTTGACGAGCACAAAGACCACAGAGAACTGTGGAAAGGCGTTCCAATCTCCAGAGATGGTAAGGTACAGCTTCGTGACGGACGTACCGGCGAGTATTTCGACGGTCGTGTAACAATCGGACACATGCACTACCTGAAACTGCATCATCTGGTTGATGATAAGATCCATGCACGTTCTACAGGTCCTTACTCACTCGTAACACAGCAGCCTCTGGGTGGTAAAGCTCAGTTTGGTGGACAGCGTTTCGGTGAGATGGAGGTTTGGGCTCTGGAGGCATATGGTGCTTCTTATACACTGCAGGAGATCCTGACCGTTAAATCCGATGATGTTGTTGGTCGTGTGAAGACATACGAAGCAATCATCAAAGGTGACAATATCCCTGAACCGGGAATTCCGGAATCCTTCAAGGTACTGTTAAAAGAACTTCAGTCTCTGGGACTTGATGTCAAAGTTCTCAAAGATGACAATACAGAAGTACATTTACTCGAGTCCGTAGATTATGGCGATACAGATCTTCGTTCCGTAATCGAAGGCGACAGCAGACATCACAGAGAAGAAGAATCCTTCGGTAAACATGGCTATACAAAGCAGGAATTCGAAGGTGAAGAACTCGTAGATGTTGAAGAGGATGAGGACGAAGAAGATGATTTCATCGATTTCGACGAATCCTATGATGATGAAGACGACAAGTAAGAAAGGGGAAAGAATACATGGCAGAAACAACCACAGCCAATGAAACATATCAGCCAATGACTTTCGATGCCATCAAGATCGGACTGGCGTCCCCTGAGAAGATCAGAGAATGGTCCAGAGGTGAGGTACTGAAACCGGAAACCATTAACTACCGTACTCTGAAACCAGAGAAGGACGGACTTTTCTGTGAGAAAATTTTCGGGCCAAGCAAGGACTGGGAGTGCCATTGTGGTAAATACAAAAAGATCCGTTATAAAGGTGTTGTCTGTGACCGATGCGGTGTAGAAGTTACAAAAGCATCTGTCAGAAGAGAACGTATGGGACACATTGAGCTTGCTGCTCCGGTATCCCATATCTGGTATTTTAAAGGAATCCCGTCAAGAATGGGACTGATCCTTGATCTTTCTCCGAGAACATTGGAAAAGGTTTTATACTTTGCAAACTATATTGTGCTGGATCCGGCAGACTCCGGACTTCAGTACAAACAGGTTCTTACAGAGAAGGAGTATCAGGATGCGCGTGAAGCATACGGATACAACTTCCGTGTAGGAATGGGTGCAGAGTCTATTATGGAACTGCTCAAAGCAATTGACCTCGAAAAAGACGCTGCAGAGCTGAAAGCTGAACTGGTTGATGCTACAGGACAGAAACGTGCCAGAATCATCAAGAGACTGGAAGTAGTAGAGTCCTTCCGCGAATCAGGAAACCGTCCGGAATGGATGATCATGACCGCAATCCCGGTTATCCCGCCGGATCTGCGTCCTATGGTACAGCTTGATGGTGGACGTTTTGCAACATCTGACCTGAATGACCTGTACAGAAGAATCATCAACCGTAATAACCGTCTGAAACGTCTTCTGGAGCTGGGCGCACCGGATATCATTGTGCGTAACGAAAAACGTATGCTTCAGGAAGCAGTAGACGCTCTGATCGACAACGGTCGTCGTGGCCGTCCGGTAACAGGACCTGGAAACAGAGCCCTCAAATCTCTTTCCGATATGCTGAAAGGTAAATCCGGACGTTTCCGTCAGAACCTGCTCGGTAAACGAGTTGACTACTCCGGACGTTCTGTTATCGTTGTTGGACCGGAACTTAAGATTTATCAGTGTGGTCTTCCGAAAGAAATGGCAATCGAGCTGTTCAAACCTTTCGTTATGAAAGAACTCGTTGCAAACGGAACTTCACACAACATCAAAAATGCTAAAAAAATGGTTGAAAAGCTTCAGCCGGAAGTATGGGATGTACTGGAAGATGTCATCAAAGAACATCCGGTTATGCTGAACCGTGCACCTACACTGCATCGTCTGGGTATCCAGGCATTTGAGCCGATCCTTGTAGAAGGTAAAGCTATCAAACTTCATCCACTCGTTTGTACCGCGTTCAACGCTGACTTCGATGGTGACCAGATGGCTGTTCATCTTCCGCTTTCACAGGAAGCTCAGGCAGAGTGCCGTTTCCTTTTGCTTTCACCAAACAACCTTCTGAAACCTTCAGATGGTGGTCCGGTAGCCGTTCCTTCACAGGATATGGTCCTTGGTATCTACTATCTGACACAGGAAAGACCTGGAAATCCGGGAGAAGGTAAGTTCTTCAAGAGCGTAAACGAAGCAATTCTTGCTTATGAAAATAAAGTTATCACTCTTCAGTCAAAAATCAAAGTTCGCTGCACAAGAACTCTGGCAGACGGAAGAGAAATGACAGGTATCGTAGAATCTACACTTGGTCGTTTCCTGTTTAACGAAATCCTTCCGCAGGATCTTGGATTCGTAGACAGAAGCATCCCGGGCAATGAACTTCTCCTTGAAGTTGATTTCCTGGTAGGTAAGAAACAGCTGAAACAGATTCTGGAAAAAGTCATCAATACACACGGAGTAACAAAGACAGCAGAAGTTCTTGATGATATCAAGGCTACCGGTTACAAATACTCCACACGTGCTGCAATGACTGTATCCATTTCCGATATGACTGTGCCGCCTCAGAAACCAGAGATGATCCAGAATGCACAGAATATCGTTGACAAGATCACAAAGAACTACAAACGTGGTCTTATTACCGAAGAAGAGCGATATAAAGAAGTCGTTGAAACATGGAAGAAGACTGACGATGAGCTTACAAAAGCACTTCTGAATGGTCTTGATAAATACAACAACATCTTCATGATGGCTGACTCTGGTGCCCGTGGTTCCGACAAACAGATCAAACAGCTTGCAGGTATGCGAGGTCTGATGGCTGATACAACCGGTCATACGATCGAACTTCCTATCAAATCAAACTTCCGTGAAGGTCTTGAAGTACTGGAATACTTCATGTCTGCGCATGGTGCTCGTAAAGGTATGTCCGATACAGCGCTTCGTACAGCCGATTCCGGTTACCTGACCAGACGAATGGTTGACGTTTCTCAGGAACTGATCGTTCGTGAAACCGACTGCTGTGAAAACAGAGACGAGATTTCCGGTATGTATGTCAAAGGTTTCATGGATGGCAAAGAGGAAATCGAAAACCTTCAGGAGCGTATCACAGGACGTTTCTCCTGCGAGACGATCACAAACAAAGATGGTGAAGTCCTTGTTAAAGCAAACCATATGATCACACCAAAACGTGCTGCCCGTATTATGAAAGAGGGCGTAAACGCAAATGGTGGTCCGATCGATGAAGTTAAGATCCGTACAATTCTGACCTGTAAATGCAAGGTTGGTGTCTGCGCGAAATGTTATGGTGCAAACATGGCAACCGGTGAAGCAGTTCAGGTTGGTGAGTCTGTTGGTATTATAGCAGCTCAGTCTATCGGTGAACCTGGTACACAGCTTACCATGCGTACATTCCATAGTGGTGGTGTAGCCGGTGGAGATATTACACAGGGTCTTCCTCGAGTTGAGGAGCTTTTCGAGGCAAGAAAGCCGAAAGGTCTTGCTATCATCACAGAAATCCCTGGTGTTGCTGTAATCAACGACACTAAGAAAAAGCGTGAGATTATCGTTACAAATCCGGAAAATGGCGATTCTAAGACATACCTGATTCCTTACGGATCACGTATCAAGATCGTTGACGGACAGGTTCTGGAGGCTGGTGATGAGCTGACAGAAGGTAGCGTAAACCCACATGACATTCTGAGAATCAAAGGCGTTCGTGCAGTTCAGGATTACATGCTTCGTGAAGTACAGCGTGTATATCGTCTGCAGGGTGTTGAGATCAGCGATAAACATATCGAAGTTCTCGTTCGCCAGATGCTGAAGAAGATCCGTATCGAAGAAAACGGAGATACAGATTTCCTTCCGGGAACACTTGTTGATGTTCTTGAATTTGAAGAAGTCAATGAAAAACTCGAAAAAGAAGGAAAGACACCTGCAGAAGGAAAACAGATTATGCTTGGTATCACCAAGGCATCTCTGGCAACAGAGTCCTTCCTGTCAGCAGCATCCTTCCAGGAGACAACTAAGGTTCTGACAGAAGCAGCAATCAAAGGTAAAGTAGACCATCTTGTAGGTCTGAAAGAAAACGTTATCATTGGTAAGCTGATTCCGGCCGGAACAGGTCTGAAACGTTACAGAGATATTCAGCTTGATACCGGGATGCCGGAAGAAATACCGGCAGAGTCCGAAGAAACTGCAGAAGCACTTCCAGAAGATGAAGAACTCCTCACAATGGATGATGCTGATGAAGAAATTCTGGACGATGTGGACGAAGAGCCGACAGAAGATACAACAGAAGAGTAAAAATATAGAGTCCCCAACTGTACTGCGGTACAGTTGGGGCTTTTTTGTCAGCAAATCATTCTTTATGAAGCTCTTATAAATATTGTATGAAAAAATCTGGAAAAATATCGAAAATTACAGACAGAGAAAGGTGGACATGCTATACTAGGAGCATATGAGAGATTATAAATGAAAAGAAATTTCAAGAAGGAAGGGAGGGGAATGATGGACAAACATCTGCCGGTATCTGTGTGGCCGGAATGGAAAATTGTTGAAAAAATCGGCGAAGGTTCTTTTGGTAAAGTTTATAAGGCATGCCGGACGGAGCAGGGAACAACATTTTATTCTGCAATAAAAGTCATCACAATCCCCTCAAATCAGGGCGAGCTGAGCAGTGTTCGCTCTGAAAGTCCAAATGAACAGTCAGTGAAGGAGTACTTCCAGGGACTTGTTGATGAGTGCATTCAGGAAGTCAGTACAATGGAATACTTCCGTGGAAATTCTTATGTTGTTTCCGTTGAAGACTACAAAGTAGTGGAATATCTGGATGACATCGGATGGGATATTTTTATCCGAATGGAATATCTTACAAGTTTTATGGAGTATTGTGCGGAGAATCCACTGAAAGAAGAGGATGTGATCCGCCTTGGAATAGATCTTTGTAAAGCACTGGAGTATTGTCAGTGCCAGAATATCATACATCGCGATATCAAACCGGAGAATATTTTTGTATCGAGATTTGGCGAATTCAAACTGGGAGATTTTGGAATTGCCCGTGAACTGGACCGGTCGATGAGCGGATTATCTAAAAAAGGCACATTTTCCTATATGGCCCCGGAGATGTATAAAGGCGAAGAATACGATGCCAGGGTAGATATCTATTCACTGGGAATTGTTTTATATAAACTCTGCAATCATAATAGACTGCCTTTTATCAGTCTGCAAAAGCAGCTGATTACATACCATGACAAAGAAAATGCGCTCAATCGAAGGATGTCCGGAGAAGAATTGCCGATGCCGGTGCAGGCAGATAAGGTTTTGAGCGAAGTGATCCTGAAAGCATGTGCTTATGACCGCGATGAACGGTATCGGACAGCAGAAGAGTTCCGGGAAGCACTGGAACGTGTAAAAGCCGGTGAAGATATTTCGCCAAAACACAGTCAGCACAAACATAAACAGACCAGTCATCCGGCCAAAATTATGGATGGGACGACAGAGCAGCCGGGAGAAAACTTCGAAAAAACTGTGGCAGTCCGAAAACCGGTACAGAAACAGGCAACAGTTTCAGAGTTAAAAAAGAGTGTTCCACAGAGGAAACCAGCGAAAAAGAAACGCAAAAAATTTGATCCACTGGTAGCCGCAGTTCTGATCATGTTTATAGCTGTATGCGTAATTATCGGTGTATTTATCTGGATGCTCAGGGCAAATGCAGAACTACAGCAACTGAAAAAATCCGTAACAGAAACAGTTCAGACTGCAGAGAACAAACAGCTTCAGGAGACTCTGGAGAAGATTCAGGCTCAGGCTACAGAAATCAGTGATAACCTGAATGATTACAGCTGGATCGGTTCAGAAGATCAGGGAAAGATCAGCTATCTGAAACAACTTGATGATGGTAATGTTCAGTTGATGAAGGTTCTGATCTATCCTTCTATGTCAAAGGACGGGTATTATCAGGAGTATTACTATTGGGACGATGAGTTGTTTTTTGCTTACATATGGGCGGATAGCCATACATTGAGTACTTTGAAAGACAGAGAACAGAAGGTTGACCGTTATTATTATGATGATGGCGAATTAGTACGCTGGATCGATGAAAAGAACCGCTGTCATGATAACGAAACTGACAATGATGAATACAAGAGTCGTGGAGAAAAGTACTGGAATCTCGCAGAAGAATATAAGAATCAGCTGAATCTTTCAACTGAAAATAACACTGAATCATAAGAAAGGGTAGAATATGGCATATCAGATTAAATATGCATATACGTGTCATATCGGAAAGATACGTAATAATAATGAAGATAATTTCTGGTGCTGCGGTGAATTTCTGAATGCGCAAAATCAGGGAATGAGCCATATTCAAAGCGGCTGCAGGAAACAATCGGAACTTCCGGTAATGGCGGTATTTGACGGAATGGGCGGTGAGAGCTGCGGTGAAATGGCTGCATTTCTTGCAGCAGAATCCTGTGGAATGCATTATAAAGAACAAAAAGACCGTATAGGTAGAGAGGGAGAGCAGTTTTTGCTTGAAGCCTGTGAAAAAATGAATCAGGCAGTATGTGATTATGGGACAGAAAACAGAATCGACAGCATGGGAACAACTGCAGCAATGCTTGCATTTGGCGAAGATATGATTTATGGCTGCAATCTTGGGGACAGCAGGATATACAGAAGCAACTGTGAGAAATTCGGACAGATTTCCGAGGATCATACATTAGGCAGACATTTTCTGGGTAAGGCTCCACTTACGCAGTATCTGGGAATGCAGGAAGAAGATCTGAAACTGGCGCCATCTTTGACCAGTTATCCTGTTGTAGAAGGTGACCGATATCTGATCTGTTCGGATGGGATTACGGATATGCTGTCTGATGGTGAGATCGCAGATATTTTTACAAGGGAGATTCCGGTAGAAGAAACTGTTCAGGTGCTGGTTGAACGTGCTTTGAAAAAAGGCGGCAGGGACAATATTACTGTAATTTTATGTGAGGTAATGAATCAAAAAGAAAACTGGTGGAAACGTATGTGGAACCAGTTAAAAAGACATGAAGGTGATATATCATGAAAAATCGAATGCAGGATCTTGACTTTGAACAGACGGTTGCTTTTGACTCTGTAAAGGACTTTGAATTCACGAGAAAGGCAGCGCAGAGATTCCGACAGGTAGTCAGCCTCGACGGATTTGAAGATGAAGATGCGGATGTAATTTTTCATTATTTATATAAAGAAATGGAATTGGTCTCTTTTGGAGATCATCTGAAACGATACATTTATGAGCGTGCAGGGCTGGAAGAACCATACAATGAGGTGACACAGGATATCTACCGGGATATTGTAGTGGAATCTTTCCATGAAACATGTACGCCGAAATCTATGAATCCGACTTCAACGAAGCTTACGTCGCTTGCAAATAACTGGCTGACGCAGGCTTCTGTTAAACGTGAGACCGTTTTTCTTCTTGGATTCGGACTGCGGATGAGCGTGGAAGATGTATCGGATTTTCTGACCCGTGTACTGAGGGAACAGGATTTTGATTTCCATAATCCGGATGAGGTGATCTACTGGTATTGTTATTATAAACAGTTTGGTTACCATAAGGCAGAAGAATTAAAGAAAAAATATGAGAAACTTCAGCCGGATGCAAACTATACAGATGCGCCGCAGGTGTATTCCGGGAAAATTTGTCTGGACACAGAAGAAAAACTTCTGGCATACCTTGCATATGTGAAGGCAGGGACAGATGATCCGATGTCCGAAAAAAGTCAGGCATTTCAGGAGTTTGTACGCTTGCTCACAAAGTCAAAAGAAATTATTGCCCGTATGTATCAGGGGGATGAAGAGGAAAAGTCCAGAAATAGAGTGTGGAATATTTCAGATATCACGGATTCCGATGTGGAAAAAGTTATTTGCAGCGGAATTCCTGTAAATAAGATGGGAAATTTAAAGAAAATGTCGGCTTCAATTCTGGCAAAGCACTTTAGCCAGAAACGTTTCAGCAGACAGAGAATCAACAGTATTCTGAATCATAAATTTCCAGTAGAAAGATTTGACCTGATCACTCTCGAATTTTTTATCGTGTCGCAGGAAATGCAGGATGATGATCCTTATAACCGGTATCATCATTTTCTGGAAGAAATTCAGGAAATTCTGCACAAATGTGGTATGAGTGAGATTTACATTGTAAATCCGTATGAGTGTTTCCTTCTGATGTGTCTTCTCACGGACTGTCCGCTGGCAGTATTTGCAGATATCTGGGAGATGTCCTATGAAGAAGACAAGAAGGATATTTCATAACTTACTCGTTGTAATAGCCATAGATAAGCCTTGCATCTTGTGCAATGGATGCCTGGGCTGCACCGGAATCAGTGAGATCCTGTGACATAAAGCAAACGGCCAGATCAATGCCTTTTGCAGTGCTGTATATGATGCCGGCATCGTTTTCAACATCATCGAGCTCGCCGGTTTTGTTGGCAACTTTTACACCTTCCGGAAGATTCGCAGGGATTTTATTTCGTCTTTCCTGCATTTTGAGAAGAGAGTACATAGCATCCGTATGAGAAAGTGTAGTATCGGTGGTACCTGCATTACTCTGGTAGATTTCTTTCAGAAAGTGGCCGCAGTCACTGACGGAAGTATAGTTATCACCGTAGGTATTGTCCTGAAGAAGGAGTCTGCCCATGGAAGTACTGGTATATCCATGAGACTGACAGAAGTTGTTTACAGCATTCATACCTGCGGAATCGTCACCGTATCCGAGCATGTTGACAAGAGTGTTGGCGGCATCATTATCACTTACGGTAATCATAGGATTCAGATAATTGTTGATGGAGTCAGCTCCGTATGTATCACAAAGTGAATCAAAATTTTCATAGACGGCACCCATGATGAAAAGTTTGATCAGGCTTGCGGCCTGCATCTGCTGATCGTCAATGGTGCCTTCTGTATTTTTCATAAGATTGCACACATATACAGACCATGTGCCGTTATCTTGCGGAAGCAATGGCTTAAGCTGAGAAAGCAGGTTATCCAGACTTTCATCCGTGGAATCAGTGAAAGAAGATGCGTGAGATGGTGAAAGTGTGCCTTCTTCCTGTGAATCCTGATTTGTGTAGTCGGAGGCACCGGTAGCATCAGTGTCAGAAGCTACATTACTGAGCTGGTCATTCAGACCGGCAAGTTCCTGTGCCTGTTTCACGAGGTTGGCGGAGGCATCGGAAAGCTCCTGCACAGTTGTCTGAAGTCCGGAAACTTTTGAACGCAGATCAATCAGATCACGCAGAGAATGGAGTGTCAGTGCACCGAGTGCGAGAATGACAAGTGCAAGAAAAATAATGACCGCATAGAGAAATGAAGGGCGGTTTTGTTTTTGTTTTTTCATGAGAGTGGTCCTTTCTTCAATTTACCTGACTGAATACAGAAGTCGGAACATCGGCAGATGATTCGTCGGAATCCATATGCTCCTGAACAGCAGGCTGCTTTGGTGAGGATTTTTTTTCATAATAATTAAGTAGATCTTTTTTGCTCTGGATGGCGGTGTCAAACGAGGCCTGCGCTTCGGTCAGCGTATATTGTTCTTTATTGATCTGAGAGACGAAAGTTTCGAACTGTTTTCGGGTATCCAAAAGCTGTCCTCTGGTCTGGATACCAATGAAAAATATGCCGGCTATGAGCAGAAGAACGGTGATAAACAGAAGGACTGCCGACAGGCTGAATTTTCTTTTCATAAAAATCCTTTCTTATAATATAGAAGTAAAATGATAAAGTGTAAATTTGTTTTTATTATTATAATAAGAGTGGGCACAAAAAGCAATCATCATAAAATCGTAAAATAAAGAAAAAATCCTGTAAAATGGCTTGACAGCCGTATTTTTACAGGATATAATGAGCAAGCGTGCAATAGGAACGCTGTTTTTTTGTGCGCAATATTTATTCATTTGACAATAGCAACCGCGCAACCCCATGGTAAACCATGGAGAAATCTATCGGGAGGTGAAATGGAATGCCAACATTCAACCAGTTAGTAAGAAAAGGACGTCAGACAGCTGTAAAGAAATCTACAGCACCGGCTCTGCAGAGAACATTCAACTCTTTAAGAAAGAAAGCTGTTGAACAGTCTGCACCACAGAAACGTGGAGTTTGTACAGCAGTTAAAACTGCAACACCTAAGAAACCTAACTCAGCTCTTAGAAAGATCGCCAGAGTTCGTCTTTCCAACGGAATCGAAGTAACAAGCTATATCCCAGGAGAAGGTCACAACCTTCAGGAGCATAGCGTTGTTCTTATCCGTGGTGGTCGTGTTAAGGACTTACCTGGTACCAGATACCACATCATCAGAGGTACACTGGATACCGCAGGTGTAGCAAACAGAAAACAGGCCCGCTCCAAATATGGTGCTAAGAGACCTAAGAAAAAATAAAGTAGAAAAAAGTAATCAATCGAAGATTCACTTATAACTATAAATATTGTACGGTATTCCATATACCCTGTCGGTTGCGGGTTAAATATAGGACTTTACCAGTGCGAACACCTTAGTTTTAATAGTGAGTACCGATGATTTAATCATTTTGATTAAGGAGGGAAGTAACGTGCCACGTAAAGGACATACTCAGAAAAGAGACGTTCTGGCAGACCCGATGTACAACAACAAAGTGGTTACCAAACTTATCAACAACATCATGTTAGACGGTAAGAAGGGTGTCGCTCAGAAGATTGTATACGGCGCATTCGCCAGAATCGAAGAAAAAGCTGGCAAACCAGCTATCGAAGTTTTTGAAGAGGCTATGAACAACATCATGCCACTTCTCGAAGTAAAAGCAAGACGTATCGGTGGTGCTACTTATCAGGTTCCGATCGAGGTAAGAGCAGACAGACGTCAGGCACTGGCTCTTCGCTGGCTCACCACATATTCTCGTAAAAGAGGCGAGAAGACTATGGAGGAGAGACTTGCAAACGAGCTTCTGGATGCAATGAACAACACAGGCGCATCTGTTAAGAAGAAAGAAGATATGCACAAGATGGCTGAAGCAAATAAAGCATTTGCTCACTATCGTTTCTAATCAAGGAGGAAAATCCAATTGGCTGGAAAAGAAGGTAGAGAATACCCGCTTGAGCGTACCAGAAACATTGGTATCATGGCTCATATCGATGCAGGTAAGACAACTCTTACAGAACGTATCCTTTATTATACAGGTGTCAACTACAAAATCGGTGATACTCATGAAGGTACCGCAACAATGGACTGGATGGAGCAGGAGCAGGAGAGAGGTATCACAATTACTTCCGCCGCTACAACATGTCACTGGACTCTGCAGGATCACTGCAAGAAGAAACCAGGTGCTCTGGAACATCGTATCAACATCATTGATACTCCAGGACACGTAGACTTCACCGTAGAGGTTGAGCGTTCACTCCGTGTACTTGACGGCGCTGTCGGCGTCTTCTGTGCAAAGGGTGGTGTAGAACCTCAGTCAGAAAACGTATGGCGTCAGGCTGACACTTACAATGTACCGCGTATGGCATTCATCAACAAGATGGATATCCTCGGTGCAAACTTCTACAATGCTGTAGATCAGATCAAGACTCGTCTTGGTAAAAACGCTATCTGCTTACAGCTTCCAATCGGAAAAGAAGATGAATTCAAAGGTATCATCGACCTTTTCGAAATGCAGGCTTATATCTACAATGATGAGAAAGGTGAAGACATTTCTATCACAGATATTCCGGAAGATATGCAGGAAGAAGCAGAACTTTATCATACAGAACTCGTAGAGAAAATCTGCGAACTGGATGACGATTTAATGATGGAATATCTGGAAGGTGAAGAACCGTCTAATGAAAAATTAAAAGCAGTTCTTCGTAAAGCTACTTGTGAATGTACAGCTGTACCGGTATGCTGCGGTACTGCATACAGAAACAAGGGTGTTCAGAAACTTCTGGATGCAATCATTGAATACATGCCTGCTCCAACAGACATTCCTCCAATCGAGGGTGTTGACCTGGATGGCAACCCGATCGTGAGACATTCTTCTGATGAAGAGCCGTTCTCCGCTCTGGCATTCAAGATTATGACAGACCCATTTGTTGGTAAACTGGCATACTTCCGTGTATACTCCGGTACTATGAATTCTGGTTCTTATGTACTCAACGCTACTAAGGACAAGAAAGAACGTGTTGGCCGTATCCTTCAGATGCACGCTAATAAACGTATGGAACTGGATAAAGTATATTCAGGAGATATCGCTGCAGCAATCGGTTTTAAATTCACCACAACTGGTGATACAATCTGTGATGACCAGCATCCGGTAATCCTTGAGTCCATGGAATTCCCGGAACCGGTTATCGAGCTTGCAATCGAGCCTAAGACAAAAGCTGGACAGGGTAAACTTGGTGAAGCTCTTGCAAAACTGGCAGAAGAAGACCCGACATTCCGTGCACATACAAATCAGGAAACAGGTCAGACAATCATCGCTGGTATGGGTGAGCTGCATCTGGAAATCATCGTTGACCGTCTGCTTCGTGAATTCAAAGTAGAGGCTAACGTTGGTGCACCTCAGGTTGCATACAAAGAGACTATTACTAAATCAGTAGACGTTGACAGCAAATATGCTAAACAGTCTGGTGGTCGTGGACAGTATGGTCACTGTAAAGTTAAATTCGAGCCTATGGATGCCAACGGAGAAGAACTGTACAAGTTCGAATCCACAGTTGTTGGTGGTGCTATTCCGAAGGAATACATCCCGGCAGTTGGTGAAGGTATTGAAGAAGCTATGAAAGCTGGTATTCTGGGTGGATTCCCGGTAGTCGGCGTTCATGCAAACGTATACGACGGTTCTTATCATGAAGTCGATTCCTCTGAAATGGCATTCCACATTGCAGGTTCCCTTGCATTCAAGGATGCTATGCAGAAAGCAGCTCCGATTCTTCTTGAGCCTATCATGAGAGTCGAAGTTACTACTCCGGAAGATTACATGGGTGATGTTATCGGTGATATCAACTCCCGTCGTGGTCGTATCGAAGGTATGGATGATATCGGCGGCGGTAAGATGATCCGTGGATTCGTTCCGCTTTCTGAAATGTTCG
Source organism: Blautia sp. Marseille-P3087 (assembly GCF_900120195.1). Taxonomy (GTDB): domain Bacteria; phylum Bacillota; class Clostridia; order Lachnospirales; family Lachnospiraceae; genus Blautia_A. Next base: position 1,798,620 of record NZ_LT635539.1, on the reverse strand, counting down.
GATATGCAACAGACCTTCGTTCCAGAACTCAGGGACGTGGTAACTACTCCATGTTCTTCGAGAAATACGAACAGGTTCCGAAGTCCGTTCAGGAAAAGATTCTTTCTAAGAAAGACTGATGATATAAAAAAGCTTGCAAATATCCTTGATTTGCAATATAATCAAGGATAGCAAGTCAAAAACTGATAAAAACGCTCTGAAAGAAAGAGCATAGTTTTTAAGGAGGACATTTTAAAATGGCAAAGGCTAAGTTTGAGAGAACAAAACCGCATTGTAACATTGGTACCATCGGACACGTTGACCATGGTAAAACAACTTTAACAGCAGCTATCACAAAAGTTCTGGCTGAAAGAGTTCCAGGAAACACAGTTGAAAACTTCGAAGATATCGATAAAGCTCCAGAAGAAAGAGAGCGTGGTATCACAATTTCTACAGCACATGTTGAGTATCAGACAGAGCATAGACATTATGCACACGTTGACTGCCCAGGACATGCTGACTACGTTAAGAACATGATCACAGGTGCAGCTCAGATGGATGGTGCTATCCTCGTAGTTGCTGCTACAGATGGTGTTATGGCTCAGACAAAAGAGCACGTTCTTCTTGCTCGTCAGGTTGGTGTTCCGTACATCGTTGTATTCATGAACAAATGTGATATGGTAGATGATGACGAACTTCTTGAACTGGTTGAGATGGAAATTCGTGAACTTCTTTCCGAGTATGACTTCCCAGGAGATGACATTCCGGTTATCCAGGGATCTGCTCTTAAAGCTCTTGAAGATCCGGCTGGCCCATGGGGAGACAAGATCATGGAACTCATGAACGCAGTTGATGAGTACATTCCGGACCCACAGCGTGACACAGACAAACCGTTCGTTATGCCTGTAGAGGACGTATTCTCCATCACAGGACGTGGAACAGTTGCTACTGGTAGAGTAGAAGCTGGTGTTCTTCACGTATCTGAAGAAGTTGAAATCGTTGGTATCAAAGAAGAAACACGTAAAGTTGTTGTTACAGGAATCGAAATGTTCCGTAAACTTCTTGACGAAGCTCAGGCTGGTGATAACATCGGTGCTCTTCTTCGTGGTGTTCAGAGAAACGAAATCGAGCGTGGACAGGTTCTTGCTAAACCAGGAACACTTACATGCCATACAAAATTCACAGCTCAGGTTTACGTTCTGACAAAAGACGAAGGTGGTCGTCATACACCATTCTTCAACAACTATCGTCCACAGTTCTACTTCAGAACAACAGACGTAACAGGTGTTTGCAACCTTCCAGAAGGAACAGAAATGTGCATGCCTGGAGATAACATCGAAATGACAATCGAACTGATCCACCCAATCGCTATGAGCCAGGGTCTTACTTTCGCTATCCGTGAAGGTGGACGTACTGTAGGATCAGGACGTGTTGCTACAATCATCGAGTAATACAATCTGAATATAGATTTGTTATCGCAAGATAACGTTGTGTCCAAGCGTAAGATACCCCGGAACCGTAAGGTTTCCGGGGTTTTTCTGTTGAACAGAAGATTAAAATAAGGCTGTAAAGAATAGCGAATAAATTAAAAACAGGCAGGTATGGGAAGAAAATGAAAACCTTCGCATATCTGCCTGTGATACTGTTATGATACTATTTCTGTTCGTTATTGGAAAATTTCTGTGTTAAAAGTTCATCTCGTTTACGGATTCGTGTCTCAAAATCCAGTTCTTCAATTTCTTTATGGGTGACAGGTTTGGAAGTGTAGTATTCCAACGTCTGCTTTTTCCACATATCAAACATATCTTTGCCTGTGAAATAAGATTCCAGGCTTTCTCTGTTCTCCTGCAGATCAGCAAGAAAATTACACATATCTGCGTTTAAAGAATGTTCCGGATCATTTCCATAAAAGCGAAGTCCGGCATACCATTTCTGTGTTTCTGTTTCTATATCACCGGGAAGTTTATTATTTATATCCAGTTCATACCGGAGTTCATTGGATTCATTCATCTGCAGTAAAACCCAAAGAATATCGCTGAGAGTAGAAATCTGTACTTTATTTTCAGATAATCCAAATAACCAGTCCAGTGAGACATGAAATTTCTGAGCAATAGTCAATAACACATCATTGGAGGGAGTAACCACACCATTTTCATAACTGGATAAAGTTGACTGACGTATACCAATAGCTGCGGAAAAGTTTTTTTGATTCATCTTCAGATCAGTTCGTAGCTCTTTTATTTTTTCTGAAATAGATGATTCCTGCATATTATCCACCTCCTTAAAAGCTATGATTAGTATATCACAAATGATAAAAATCAACAATATAGAAAAATATCATTCACACAGATAAAAACCATTGACAATGATTATTTTAAATGATATAGTATCAGTGAAAATGATAATTATAGACAAGGAGGAAATGATATGCAGAGACAAAACTATATGATTACAGCGGAAGAAGTTGCAGAGAGCATGGGGATTTCACTTGGATATGCTTACAAGCTACTTCGCAAACTGAACAAAGAGCTTGCAGATCAGGGATATGTGACCGTTGCGGGCAAGATACCGAGAGCATTCTGGGAAAAGAAATTTTATGGATATTCCCAGATTGCAATGTAAAGGGGGGGAGAAAGTATGGCAGCATACAAAGATGAAGAAAGAGGAACCTGGTATGTTTCATTTTATTATGAGGACTGGACAGGAGCCAAAAAGCGAAAAGTAAAAAGAGGATTCCGCACTAAGAAAGAAGCATTAAATTTTGAAGCGGAGTATAAAAGAACAGCGAAAGCAGACATGGATATGACAATGGGAGAGTTTGTAGAAGTCTACTTCCGAGACAAGTCTCAGTCATTGAAGGACAGGAGTATCAAGAATAAAAGAGATACGATGAAGGCTCAACTGTTACCGTATTTTAAGGACAGACCAATGAACAGTATTACACCAGCAGAGATTATCCAGTGGCAGAATACGATTATTGAAAAAGGATATTCAGATGATTATCTGAAAACAATACAGAATCAGATGACGGCATTATTCAATCATGCGAAGAATATCTACAATCTGGCAGATAATCCCTGTGACAAAGTAAAACGTATGGGAAAGACTTCAAAAAAGAAAATGAAGTTTTGGACAATTGAAGAATATCGGCAGTTTATGACCGGAATAGAACCGGGAAGCAAATATTATGTGCTGTTTGAATTATTATTCTGGACAGGAGCGAGAGAAGGCGAAGCACTCAGCATTACACCTGCTGACATTGATTTTGAAAGGAATCTACTTCATATCAATAAAACTTACTACCGTATGCATGGAGAGGACGTGATTACATCTCCCAAAACAGAAGAATCGAACCGTACGATTTCCATACCGGAATTTCTGAAAAAAGAGATTCAGGACTATATTAGCAGACTGTATGAGTTGCCCGAAGATGAACGGATTTTTCCAATGGTTCATGAAGCGGTACAGCATAAGTTAAAACAGGTGGTTCAAAAGACCGGAGTAAAAAAGATAAGAGTACACGACATTCGTCACAGTCATGCGGCATTTCTGATCAATAAGGGAGTGCAACCATTGATGATTAAAGAAAGGTTTGGACATACGGACATTCGCATTACATTGAATACTTATGGGCACTTATATCCAGATCAGCAGAAAGTAGTGGCAGATATGTTGGATGATGAAAATATAAAAAGCTCCGGAAGTACGAACAACCGGAGCAATGTGACAAATGAGGACGAATCCACAAATGTCAACCCTAGACAAGTTGATTATAGCAGAGATTCTTCCAGAGAACAACAGATAACTGGCGAGAACAGTTGGGAAAATGGAGGAATTTATGGAACAGAGAAATGAGAATAAAACAGAATTGAAAATGATAAAGATGTCAGATGTCCAGTCTCAGACAGTGGACTGGCTCTGGTATCCGTTTATCCCTTATGGAAAATTAACGATTATTCAGGGAGATCCTGGTGATGGAAAAACTACGCTGGTATTAAATATTGCTGCAAGATTGTCTAAAGGAGAAGGTCTGGATAACGATATGAAAGTAACAGAACCCGTGAATATTATCTATCAGACAGCGGAAGATGGACTGGCAGATACAGTAAAACCCAGACTGGAGCTGGCAGAAGCGGTCTGTGAAAGAATTATGGTTATAGATGAAACAGAAAAATCACTTTCCATGATTGATGAAAGACTGGAAACTGCTATCAAACAGACTGGTGCGAGAGTGCTTATTTTAGATCCGATTCAGGCATACCTTGGAGGAACAATGGATATGAACCGTGCAAATGAAGCAAGGGATATGACGAAAAGATTGAGTTTGTTGGCAGAAAAATACAAATGTGCAATTTTATTAATCGGACACATGAATAAAGCTGGTGGAAACAAAGCTGCATATAGAGGAATGGGTTCGATTGACTTTTTTGCAGTAGCCAGAAGCGTATTACTGGTAGGAAGAATAGAGGGAGAACCGGATTTAAGAGCAGTGGTTCAGATTAAAAATAATCTGGCTGCATTTGGGCATTCCAAAGCATTTCGCCTGACAGAAACAGGATTTGAGTGGATAGGTGACTATGAAATCACAGCAGATGAGGTGCTTGGTGGAATTGCGCCAAAGGTAAATAAACTGGAACAGGCAAAGAAGATGCTGAGGGAACTGGCAGAAACATCAACTTCTGTGCAAAGCAGTGAAATCTTTGATATGGCAGAAGATTTGAATATTTCTAAAAGAACACTGGAAAATGCAAAAAAGGAACTTGAAATTAAGGCAAGACGAATCGGCAATTCATGGTATTGGGATTTAGATAAAGTTAAGCCGGAATAAATTAAGGGTGCAACATTGCAGAGTATATAGAAAATGCGGAATTAAAATGCAAGGTTGCAATCTGTAAAGACATTGCAGTGTTGCGTCCTTACATAAATTGTAAGAAGGTGAGAGCTTGAAAAACGTTATGATTCCAGAGGAGTTATTTGGAAAGATTATAAAATATCATTTACTGGATCAGGAACAGGAAGCAGATGATATAAGAAAAGGTCTGGAGAAAAAGCTGGATGCAATGGTAAATCGTGAGGTATACAGTAAATTCAAAACTGCACCAACAGAAGAAGAACGGGAAAAGTTCCGGCAGGAGTATCTGGACAGAAAAGGAATGCAAGAGAGCTTTCGATGGTAACAGTTCTTATTGATTATCTTTTTACAGGAGCGTGTCACGCACCTGTGAGAAGTAAACAAGGAGAAAGTTGGTAAGGTGCAGACGGAAAACTGTAGCTGGAATGTGAGACGGCTGTAAATTTGATAGTTGTGAAGAAGGGAGAAAGATACAATGAAACAGGGAAGATTAGGATATAACAGTAGCAATAACAGATATGGGTTGTTGGCATCAGACTTATGGATTGATACGGGATTTCACTGTGGAGAAGGTCTTGAGGTGCTGGTCGATGATAAGTGGGTAAGGACAAGAATGGAGATGAATCTAGCAAGAGAATGGTATCTGGTTGGAACGCCATACTGTGGAGATCTGGAATATGTGCAGGCAAGAATACCGGAATAATTTAGTCGAGAGAGTAACGAAAGAGATAAAATAGCCCCCGGCAGGGCGCAAGGGTACTTTTGATGGACGGAACGGCTGTCGAAAGTGCTTTTGCGTTACTTTTGACAAAAGTAACAAAACCGCCGTATCCGGCGAAGATTTCTTTTTATACTATAGCTGGTAAAGATACAAATTTATGTGCCATGTCTGGCACTGGTTTTAGAAAGTGGGGTGACGAACATGACGCTGAAACGAACAATTAGTGGTATGATCGGGACAGGTTCTCTGGCTCATAACAGAAGGGAATTTATAGCAGAAAATGTTGATTCAGACAGAGTGCAATTAAATATTTGCTATCAGAATGAGAATTTAAAAGAAGTTTATAAAGAACTGTTTGATGAAGCTGTAGAACGATATAATATCGGGAAAAGAAAAGATCGACAGATTACAAATTACTATGAAAAAATCCGGCAGGGCAAACAGGAAAAATTGTTCCATGAAGTGATTTTCCAGATTGGAAATCGAGAAGATATGGCTGTCGGAACAGCAGAAGGAGGTCAGGCTGTAAAAGTACTGGATGAGTATGTAAAGGACTTCCAGAAACGGAATCCAACGCTACGGGTATTTGGTTGTTACCTACATCAGGATGAAGCTACGCCACATCTACATATTGATTTTATTCCTTATGTAACTGATTGGAAAGGAAAAGGAATGGACACCAGAGTTTCGCTGAAACAGGCATTAAAAAGTCTTGGATTTCAAGGTGGGAATAAGCATGATACTGAGTTAAACCAGTGGATGAACCATGAAAAAGAAGTTCTGGCAGGGATTGCAAAAGAGCATGGTATTGAATGGGAACAGAAAGGCAGTCATGAGGAACATCTGGATGTCTATAACTTCAAGAAAAAAGAACGGAAAAAGGAAGTACAGAAATTAGAGCAGGAGAAAGAGTATCTAACTGCAGAAAACGAAGAACTGACAGCACAAATTGCGGAATCCAGAGCAGATATCCAGATTTTAAAAGACGATAAGGAACAGGCAATTAGGGAGAAGCAAGAAGCAGAACAAAGGGCAGAGGACGCAGAAAAAGAACTAAAAAGTCTGGAAGATCGTCGGAATGTGCTACAACCAATCATGGATAATGCCAGTAAGGAAATAAAAGAATATGGAATGATTAAGACGTTTTTACCGGAGGCAGGAACATTTGAACGTGCAGTACCTTACAGGGAGAATAAAATCAAGCCATTGTTTATCAAGATGAAGAATCAGATTGCTGCATTAGCTGGAAAGGTTGTAGAGCTTAACAAAATGGTAGAAAGCTGGAAAAATAAATATCAAAAATCTGTTGAGGAATGTGATAATATCCAGAAACAGTTAGACGATGTACGTAAGGAAAATGGAAAATTATCAAATGATAATCAACGTTTACAGGAGACTTCGGACAGATATGACAGAGTGGTGCGTATTCTGGGAACAGAAGTTGTAGAGGATGTAGTGCAGCAGGATATTAAAGAACAAAAGGAATTGGAAGAGCAGCGTCGAATGGAACAAATGCCAAAGGGAAGCGTTCTGAAACAGTTGGAATGGGCAACTCAAAAGAGCCAGATTGAAAACCAACAACGTAAGAAAAATAAAACAAAATACAAAGGATTGGAGATTTAGACTATGAAAAAACAGATTTATGATGAGAAAAATGGAATGAGCTATACGTTGCATGGAGATTACTATTTGCCGGATCTGGTTTTAAGAGAAGAAGAACCGACATATGGAAAATATGGAATGTTACGAAAGCAGTTCTTAAAAGAACACAGATCAGCAAGGTATCAGTATTTGTTATTGACTGGAAAGCTGAATGAACATCTGAATCAGACTGATCAGGAAGCTAGAGAACAGGTGGAAACGCTTATGGAACAGATGACAGAAAAACAGGGTGTAACTGAAGAATTAAAGTCACAGGATCAGATGGAGAGGGTCAGGCTGATGAATAATATAAAAGCCAGTGCAGAAGAAATTGTATTGAAAAACATGATATATGTGTGATTGCGAGGGGGATAAGACCGCTTTTTTACATTTTTGTATATTAGAATAGAACTTTAGAAAGCACTATGGTAAAATAAAGTGAAGGTAAATTGAAAGTTATCAAAACAAAGATAAAAACGCAACGTGCATCTTTGATGTGCCAGAGCCGGTAGGTAGCCCGGCCGTCCTATATAAATAGGGTAAGTAACCTGCCCCTCCGGGTTGTCCATTCTTTGTTCAATAAATTTTAGGAGGGATTTTTATGGACAAAGTAAATGGAAGATTGACGGTATATTTTGAAGAATCATTTTGGGTAGTCGTATTTGAGCATATTGAAGATGGTAAATTATCTGTGGCAAAGGTAACATTTGGCGTAGAACCAAAAGAATATGAAGTGCAGGAATATATTCAAAAATACTATTTCGGTTTGAAATTCAGTCCGGCTGTTGAAGCTATTGTAAAGGATATAAAAAGAAATCCGAAACGGATGCAGCGTTCAGCAAAAAAGCAGATGCTGGAAACTGGCATTGGCACAAAATCGCAACAGGCGTTGAAATTACAACAGGAACAGAACAAACAGGAGCGTAAAGAAAAAAAACGAAAGAAAAAAGAGGCGGAAGAACAGCGAATGTTTGAACTAAAACAGCGAAAGAAAAGAGAAAAGCATAAGGGACATTAAAAGTCCTTTGAGCTTTTTCTCAAATTCGGGATTTGGAGGTATAAACAATGAGGAAATGTGAAAAGTGTGGAGCAAGTATGAAATTAGATTTAAGACTTAAAGTTAATGGCGGTGGCTATGGGATGGTTGTTCGTGTAGATGAAAAACAAAAGGCGACAACTATAGATGATGTTAGAGTTGCAGTCTGCCCAGAATGTGGTTATACAGAAATGTATTTAGAGGATTTAACGAAAATGAAATCTTAAAAGACAACTTTCAGATTTTTAGAATTAAGAAAAACGAAATTTAGGGAGGGTCTATAATTGAAATTAGCAGATTTAGCAACAGGTTCTGATTGGATAGTGTGGATTGTCTTTGTAATATTTGCTGTACTTTCTATAGTTTTACTTTCTGGACACGGAAGCTGGTTTATTTCTGGATATAATACAGCTTCAAAAGAAGAAAAGAAAAAATATGATGAAAAGAAGTTATGCAGGACAATGGGAGTTGGAATGTCTATTATAGCAATTCTTGCATTAATTATGGGCTTGCTTGAAAATATTTTGCCTGCATTTTTTGTATATATTGCATTGGGAATCATTGTAGTTGATGTCGTGGTTATTATTATTTTAGAAAACACACTATGCAAAAAGTAATAACTTCTGGTTTGAGGAATTGACTGAAAGGAAGGCATTATATGTTCTATATTTATATTATTTTTGACTTTGCAATGGCAGTGATTATGCTTTTATTTGGAATATGGTTTTATAGGTCAAAAGGACAAGCATCCAAATTCTTGTCTGGTTATAATATGAAATCAGCAGAAGAACGAAAAAAATATGATGAAAATGCTATGTGTAAGGCATATGGGAAGAGAATGATGTTTATGTCAATTCCTTTTATTGCTGGAATGATTATAGATATTTGGCATATAGGAATCGGTTGTTTAATTGCATGGGTGATATGGTTTGTTATGTTTATTCTGCTACTTATGGATAGACATAAAAGAGAAGGTTAATTTATAGAGGAATAGAATGCTTTTGGGGTGAAAATACCGTTTATTTGTTTTAGACATACGATGTCCGGTTGAAAATTAGCGGATTCTCGTTTTATGTCGTGGTAATTTTGATACATATTGGTAAGCTGTAAGTGGAAGAGAGGTAGAGACATGGACACAAAAAAGATTGGAGCTTTTTTAAAGCAATGTCGTAAAGAAAAGAATCTTACGCAAGAGCAGCTTGCCGAGAAGTTTGAGGTATCTGCAAGAACAGTTTCCAGATGGGAAACAGGAATAAATATGCCAGATCTCAGTATACTTGTTCAACTTGCTGAATATTACGATGTTGAGATGAGAGAGCTCCTGGATGGAGAAAGGAGCCAGACTATGAATAAAGAGATGAAAGAAACACTGGACAAAGTTGTGGTGTATGAAGGATGGGTGAAACAAAAAGCATTAAAGGCTGGAAATCTTGCATTTGCATCAATGTTTGTGATTAGCGTGTTAGCGATTATTATTCAGATGTTATTAACTGTGGATATTCGCTTGGTTTTAGGAGAGACAGCAACTGCTTTGGTAGGAGGAATCCTGTACGCCTCTATTATGGTGTACAATGGAATATGGGATAAATGTTTGCCAAAAAGTGCTACTATATGGCGAGATTTTTTCACCAGTGTGATATTTGCAGGAATTTTTACCGTCATCTATGGTGTATGCTTATTTAGAATGGGAGCTACAGAAACACAGATAACACGATTAGCATTGGGATTTCTGATTGGTATTATTATTGTGGCATTTATTATTCTTAGGCTCTTGGCATTTATTAATCGAAAAAGAAACCAGAATTCGTTAAATGTTCAGGAGAAAAAGGAAACTTCCCTATCTAAGGTAGAATGGATAAAAATTTATAATGCACAGAATATAGTAGAGACAGAACAACTTGTAGAAATGTTAAAGCAAAATGGAATAGCAGCTTTTTCACAGGAAGCAGGTGAGAATGTTGCAATGCATGGGGCACCTGGATTTGGAATATATGGTGTGGATATATTCGTGAAAACCGATGATGCAGAGAAGGCAGTACAGCTGATTAAGGAGATTAATAACCAAGAGAATGAAGAAAATTTTTGACATTTTCACACATGCGTGCTAATATGATTATAGAAAAAGAGTGCTACCGATAGACGGTTAGTCCGATATATGTTTTGACAAAAATTGCCGCTTAGTTTACCAGACCAGGGCGGCTATTTTTGTGGTTTATTATTATCCTTGCCAAAGGTATATCCAAGACCAAAGCAGGTTAAGCCGAAGCTCACTACTGCTATAAAATCAACAATACTCATGGCTTAGCCCTCCTTTCCAGTGGATTCTCTTTCGAGTTTCTATGTAATCAGAGGGTCACAGTCCCTCTGCTGAAGGACTAACCGCCTACCGTTATGATAGCACCCATGTTTCGATTATAACAGTCAAGGTGGGAATCTGCAACCGGAAAGTTGACAGCTCATGAAAATCTGGCTGTGATACCGTTTTGATACTAAAAAATGAAGAGAACAGAAATATAGCGTAGAAATCCTATAACACAGGACAATAAAGACACGAAAATCACAGAAAATAATGAGATTTTAAGAACCTCACAAACGTGAAGGTGGACGTACTGTAGGATCAGGACGTGTTGCTACAATCATCGAGTAATACAATCTGAATATAGATTTGTTATCGTAAGATAACGTTGTGTCCAAACGTAAGATACCCCGGAACCGCAAGGTTTCCGGGGTTTTTCTGTTACATGAAAGATTTGAATACAGCTATAAAGAATAGCGAACAAATTAAGACAGGCAGGTATGGGAAGCAATGGATTAAGTTACACACTGCATGGAGACTATTACCTGTCGGATCTGGTAGTGAATGAGGAAGAACCGACCTATGGTAAATATGGAATGCTGCGGAAACAGTTCCTGAAAGAGCATAGATCGGCACGATACCAGTATTTATTTATGACTGGGGAACTGACGGCACATCTGAACCGAGTCGATCAGGAGGCTAGAGAGCAGGTGGAAATCTTGGTAAAGCAAATGGTGGGAAAACAGGGTGTGACGGAACAACTGAAAATGCAGGATTTGATGAAATGGGGTGGAATAATGAACAATATTAAAGCCTGTGTAGAAGAAATTGTGTTGAAAGAAATTATATATTTATAATGAATAAGAAATCTCTGTTCAAATGTTTAGCGATATTTAATATTTGAATGGAGATTTTTTATAGACAAATAAATATGGCAGAAGTATAATGAGCAAAAAGAAAGGGGAGATTTTTATAAGAGAAGCACCAGAAAAATTCAAATTGGAAGATACAACCATATGGTCCTTTCCAGAAAGAGGAAGTTGGGCTACACATTCGGGAAAATATCGAGGAAATTGGTCCCCATACATTCCCAGAAATCTTATTTTACGTTATTCAAAGAAAAATGATTGGATACTAGATCAATTCTTGGGCAGCGGTACAACATTGATAGAAGCAAAGTTATTAGGAAGAAATGCTATTGGTGTTGATATAAATTCCGAAGCCATCAAACTATCTAACACAAATCTTAATTTTACTTGTCAAGAAAGTTCAAAAATTTTCACAAAGCAAGGAAATGCAACTGAATTATCATTTATAAAAGATGAGAGCATAAACCTTATCTGTACACATCCACCATACGCAGATATTATACGATACAGCAAGAAAATTCCAGGAGATATTTCGCACTTAAAATATAAGGAATTTTTGAAGGCATTGGAGCAAGTTGCAAGAGAAGCATATAGAGTGTTAAAAAATCAGGGAATATGTGCATTTATGATCGGAGATATACGACAAGAAGGGTATGTATTGCCTCTGGGGATGCAGTCTATGCAGAAATTTGTAGATGCTGGTTTTAGACTTAAAGAAATTATTATAAAAGAACAGCATAATTGTCGATCTTCAGACTATTGGAATAATATACAAAAGACATTTTTGATGTTGGCACATGAATATATACTTGTCTTGGAAAAATAGAAGTATCACAAAAGGAGATACAGGGATGAGAGAAGTATCTCCTTTATGAAATAATTCTACCAGGTAAGAAGTAATTTATCATGAACGACTTCGTTTTGCATAGTTTGACCAGCGTTTTGTAATCGATCGATCATAGAGGTACCACAATTTACAAAAATTTCTCTTTCAAATAAACCTATAGGTGGAGTAACAGAAATATCCTTTTTGTTGGATTCGCGTGTACCATTGATTGATAACATTACATATACACCTCTGTTTTTACACGCTGCTATTTTACTGAATAACGTTTCTATATTGAAAGTTTGAGCACCATAAATAATACTTTGACTATGAGTATATGGCGGATCACAATAAATTACGTCACCAGGCTGAGCTTTATCCATACATTCTTCGAATGACATAGTTGAGAAAGTGGAATTCTTTATAAGATTATGCCATAAATCTACTCTTTTTGAAAAAGTTTCCGGTTTGATGGGATTATGTGGACCCTTAGGAGTAGACATATACCCGTCGGCTTTTCGAAAACGTATTATTCCGGAATAGCATGTGCGTGACAGAAGGCAGAAATCAAGAGCATTGTGATTGCTGTTAAATCTATCTCTAATTTCATTGTATTTGTCGTTGGGATTTTTATAATATTCTTCAATTTCTCTTGAGTAATAGTTCTTTATTTGTTGCGGATCATATTTAACGATATTAAAGATGTCAATTAAAAACGGTAAGATATCGCTGGCGTATGAATTAGCAAATGTAGGAGTGTTGGTCGTACTGTTTTGATATAGTAATTGCGCCATTACAGCTCCGCTTCCTAAAAATGGTTCATAGTAGTTATTAAATTGTTCAGGCATATATGAAATAATGGTTTCGGCAAAGCGTTGCTTATTTCCGATCCATTTTAATAATGCTGGTACTTTGGACATTGCTCAAACCTCACATGTAACTTATAGTCTGTAGACTCAAAGTCTACAGTGCTATTATAATTTAACTAATTGGAGGTGTCAAGCAATGCAGGAAGAAATACGTGTCGCTTATGGAAAGGCTGTAAGAACAATACGACAAGATAAGAAAATATCACAAGAAGAGTTGGCTGATTTATGTGGACTACATAGAACATATATAAGTGACATAGAACTTGGTAAGCGTAATGTTTCTTTGGAAAATATAGATAAAATTGCGCATGCATTGCAAGTGAAAAAGTCGGAATTATTTGTTGAGGTGGAGCAATATGAGAGCGTTTAAGGAATTTAGAAGAGAAGATAAATCATTTTGGTTTTTTATTCGATTTATCAGCGAAAAATTGGGCTATTCTAGAAAAGGAATCGTTTTAACTTATACAGTAGAGCAAATAGAAAAACTATGTGAAAAAGAGAATATTGAAGTTTCTCCGGATAGAATTAATAAAGCTGTCTTATATTGTAATATGAGAGCGGACTTGTTAAATAATACAATTGAGAAAAATTTGATGGATGTTGATGAGGCTAAACAGATATTTGAAGAAATGAGAAATAGCGGAAAATATAAATGTAAGCTAATTATGAACAAACAGCGCAAAGAGATCAAAAAAGTAAATTATTTTACCGCAATTATTACCATGATAGCAGAAGAAATGCTTGGTGGAGATGAGGAATTTAATCCAGATCCAAGAGGGCTTGTGTATCTGTTGAATAATAGAAAGATCATTGGAGCATCTTCAAGAAGATTTGATGGAGCATATCCTTCGATTTATAATCCGGAGATAGTGTGGGAAATAAAAGAGTATTATTATTCAAAGTCATTTGGAAGTAGAGTTGCAGATGCTGTGTATGAAGCTGAACTTGATGGATATGAATTTAACGAAATATACGATAGAACCGGACAGCAAGTATATCATGTGATGTTTATTGACAGCCATTATACTTTCTGGGGACAAGGGAAATCATATTTGTGCAGGTTTATTGATACACTTAATATGGGACTTATAGACGAATTGATTGTGGGAAAAGAAGTGTTGACAAGATGGCGAGAAGTTCTTGCAGAGTTTACAAAATAAATTTGTTTATGATACCAGAAAAGACAAAGAAGGTATAATTCACAAAGGATAAATTATTATGTAGAATTGGAGAAGAAACGTGAGAATCCTATTCTGGAATACAAATAGAAATAAAATAAATCAATATATTGCTGATTTAGTCCGGGATTATAACATTGATGTATTGATCATGGCAGAATATGAGGATGAGCGAAATAAATTAGAAAGTTTATTGCAATCATATAATAAGCCATTAGTAGAACACAATACATTAGGATGCGATCGAATATCTATTTGGAGTAATTATGCTGATGTGGAGCCAGGAATTCAGGATACATATTATTCTATACAAATTATAAGAAGAAAATGTATAGTGTGTTGTACACATCTATTTACAGATCTACATGGAGATAGGAGTGATGAGCGACTGGCAGTTATCCAACAAATTATGCAAGAAATAAGAAAACTAGAGCTAGAAATAAATTCAAAAAAAACAATAATAATAGGTGATCTTAATGAGATGCCATATGGGAGAGGTTGTTTAAATGCAAACGGATTTCATGGATTACCTGCTCTAAAAATGGAGGATAGTGCAACAAGATCTGTTAATAATATAGAATACAGAAAATTTTATAATCCCATGTGGAATTTGATGGGAGATTTTTCATATCCACCCGGAACATATTATTTGAATCAAGCTAAATTGAATAGTCCTATGTGGTACATGTTAGATCAAGTAATTATAAGTCAAGAAATTATTCCATATTTTAGGAAAGAAAGTTTGAAGATTATTACAACATGTGAATCGGCGGATTTAATGGATAAAAACATGCATCCAAATAAGAAGATAAGTGACCACTTTCCAATAATGTGTGAAATAGATGAGGAGGTAAATACTATATGAAAGAACAGGAATTTGTATTTGATTTAGTCGATAAATATTCACCGGAAATAGTGATAAATAATTTGTTGAAACAGATTGAAAGCGCTACAAGAGGGTATGTTTGTGGACATATTCAAGAATATGATGGTGCCATTACATCGTATACAAAACAAGTTGGAGGATTTGGCGCAGCACTTAGTGCATTTCAGAAAGGTACTGAAACAGTTCATGTTGATATTCAAGAAGATTTGGGTGAACAAGATTATGAAAAGCATCGTTATGAAGTGTTTTTGAGTGCCAAAGGGTTAGAACATTATAAATATAGAATGATGTTTGTAGATTATGGAACAGTTTCATATCCGGTGACGATAGTCATGAATGAGGATCTGGCTGTTGAATATACTGGAAAAAGAATAACAAATTTTAATGTTGAATCAATGAGAGAACTTGAGAACATGATTAATCAAATCTTAAGTTGTAAAACAATGTTAACACTCATTCAAAATTTAATAAATGAGTCTATAAGACAAGAAAATAAGAGTAGTTCATTGGCAACTATTGAAACAGTGGAGTCTGAGGAGTAATGATAACACCATGATAACAAAAAAATGTCCTCTCTTTTGTTGCTTGAAATAGATTGTCAAATTCAGATGAGGGAAGTATAATTGGAATAACAAAATCAACTTTAACTATTATATTTGACTTTTTTAGAAGGTTAGAGGATAAACTAATATTTTAGGTAAGGTAAAGTATGACGTTAGAAGAATCAGATTCTAAATTATTGGATGAATGGGATTATGAAAAAAATGATTTATCTCCCTCTGATGTTTCGGCATCATCACATCAGAAGATATGGTGGAAATGTTCAAGTGGTCATTCATGGAGTGCTACAGTGGCTAACAGATATAAGAAGAACCAGGGATGCCCATATTGCTCTAGGAGGCTGCCTGTTATTGGTATCGATGATTTGTTTTCTACGAATCCCGAACTAAAAAATAGTTGGGATTTCAGAAAAAATAAATCTCTTAATCCCGAATTGCTAAAGGCAGGTAGTGAAAAAAAGGCATGGTGGATATGCGATAAAGGGCATTCGTGGGAAACTAAGATTCTTTACAGAGCAATTCGAGGGCATGGTTGCCCTTATTGTGCGGGACAAAAAATATTAGAAGGATTTAATGATCTTAAAAGTCAATGTGAAGAACTTACTTCTGAATGGGACTATGAAAAAAACACTATTTTACCATCTGAAATCTCCACAGGAAGTAATAAAAAAGTTTGGTGGAAGTGTTCTGTGTGCGGGAATTCGTATATGGCATCCATATATAATAGAGTACACAATAATAGTGGCTGTCCGAAATGCTTTATCAGAAGTAAGACCTCCTTTCCGGAGCAGACGTTGTTTTTTTACATAAAGAAAGCATATCCGGATGTATTTAATGGATATAAAGAGGGTTTGCCTAAAGGGATGGAATTGGATATTTATATTCCATCATTAAACATTGCCATTGAATATGACGGATTAAAATGGCATACATCAAAAAGTAACATTAAACGAGATAACAGAAAATATGAAATTTGTAAGAGATTAGGAATCAGACTTATAAGAGTTCGGGAAAGTGAAGTATCTAATGAAAATGCAGATATAGAAATTCAGGCATCATCAGAATATAGTCAAGAAATGTTTTTAAGATTGTTTTCAGAGTTAAATAGCATATTGCATTGTTCAATAATACCCGACCTTGACCGAGATAGAGCAGATATTATAAGACAGTATAAATTTGCGTTAAGAGATAATTCTTTGGAAAAGCTTTATCCTGAAATTGCAAAAGAATGGGACTACAAGGCGAATAAAGGGTTACTTCCATCAATGTTTTCACCGGGTTCAAATGAAAGAGTAGGTTGGATTTGCCCTCTAGGGCATCATTATTCATCGGGAATTGCTACTAGAGTAAAAGCGTCGATAGCGTGTCCTATTTGTACGGGGAAACAAGTACTACAAGGATTTAATGATTTAGCCTCTCATGATGCGAGAATAGCGTCAGAGTGGGATTATGAATTGAATAGTGGTTTAAAACCTACGGAAGTTACTTGGGGGAGTGGGAAAAAGGTGTGGTGGAAGTGCCCTAAAGGTCATCCATCATATCAAAGTTATATTTATAGTAGGACGGGAAAAGAAAAAACGGGTTGTCCAGTGTGTTCGAATAGAAAAGTCTTGGTCGGAATAAATGATTTTGCAACGTGTTGTAAAGAATTACTTACTGAGTGGGATTATGAGAAGAATGATATTAATCCTAATAGTATATTACCTGGAAGTAATTATAATGCATGGTGGAAGTGTTCAATCGATCATTCATGGCAGGCGAAGGTTGGAGTAAGAAGTGGCCGCAGGCAAGGTTGCCCATATTGTTCCAATCATAGGGTTATTGTTGGGAAAACCGATTTGAAAACACAATTTCCGAAAATAGCAACTGAATGGAATTACGAGCGTAATGGTGAGTTAAAACCGGAGCAGTTCCTGCCTAATAGCAATAAAAAGGTGTGGTGGCGATGTGAAACAGGTCATGAGTGGAAGATAGCGATTGCCTCAAGACAGGCTAATGGGTGTCCATATTGCTCAGGTAGATATGCTATTCTGGGAGAAACCGATTTGAAAACACTTTGCCCAGAAGATGCTCTTGATTGGAATTACAATAGAAACGGCAACTTGATTCCTGAAAATTGTAAACCTCATACACGGAAGAAGGTTTTTTGGAAATGCCATGTGTGTGGATATGAATGGGAACAGAATGTAAGTGATAAAGTGAAAAGTAAATACAAATGTCCTAGATGTAAGAGAAAAATTTGAGAAGCAATCTGGTGTGTTGCTAAAACTAATAAGAGATAATTGATTTATCAGAAGGTATGTGATAACATAATGACTAATTACTATTGATGTCAAAAAGAAAATGATAATTTAATCAAGGTATAAGGATGAAATACTTGGAAAAGCTATAATCAGTAGAAAATGAGCATACTAAACATATAAAATTGCTTTCGGAAATATAGTAATTTGTGAAAATATTGCACAAAAAATCTAAAATGGAGTCTAATAAATATAGATATACTTAATTTTGGGTATGCAGAGGTGGAAGATATGATAATACAAAATTCAGCGGTAAATATATTGTTTTCAAGATGCGAGAATATAAAGAAACAGTATATCTTAAATGAAGATATTTTAAAAGAAAAGTTTAATGAAGCAAATATATTGCCAATTCCAGATGATGCGCCGTCGGAAATTCCACGAATAATCGTTAAAACTAAGGGAGAACATTCTCAGTTGAATATTGCTCCAGAAGCTGCCACTTTTCAAACCGTATATACTGACGAACATACAGAAAAATGGGAATTATGTGAAGAATATGTTAAGAGTAGAATTGAGGATGTATTTAGTCTAACTGATAAGTTTGCATCAGAAAAATATAAGTATATTGGAATAGTTACAAATTTAATATGGAATAATGTAATGGAAAAAGGAAATAAAACATTGTTCCATAATTTGTTTGGAAACACTCCGGCAGATAATTTGGAAGATTTAGTAGTTAAATATACTTATATTGAGAAAGAAAGATATTATGTGAATATAACTTTGCAAAGTATTAAAATATTTAATGATTCAGATGATGGTGTGGCGGGAAATTACGGAGACGATAATCTTAAAGCACATACAATCGGAATAACATTAGATGTGAATGACAGATATGCATTTAATCAACAGAAAGGGTATAACTCAAATAAGGAACGTTTTGACGAATTGATGTATTTGACAACTAAAATTATTAGTGGAAAGCTGAAAAATTTGGTTGAAAAAGGAGCGTATTAGTATGAAGAAGACCAGTATAATAGATAGAACTGGTAGTATGTTTTTGATGGGATTAACTTGTTATGCAATGGTTAGTGCCAACACATCTGTAGGAACGCAACCGTTTAATAATGCAGCATTATGTTCAACCACAGATAGTAGTTATGGAACAGAATCTACTACTTTGAAAGATTATCATATGTCCAGAAATAAATTAAAAGTAGAGAAAGAGGCACAGAATTTGTTTGGTAATATGAGGGAAGCAACAATTGCTGAACAAAAATGTATACAGGATAACATTGATAAAATATCTGCGCCTACAGGTTTTAATTTTTGGGATTAATGCTCAAAGAGTTTGTTGACTTTGTTGATAGTGTACTTCCCTCTGTTGATCCAGAAGCTAAAGACAAAGCTAAAGTTGCAATTGAACAATTCCATAAAGATGGTAATAGATTTGAATATTTATTGCCGAATAAGTTACCAACTTTATCACAAGGTGATATTATATCAGAAATTCCTTTTTCGTATTTTAAAGAAGATGGAACTCAACATATTTTTAAAGCAAAAGGAATGGTTATTTCTACTTCCTGTCATATCGATCAGAGAGATGAGCTTAATATTGTCCCAGTGTTACCCTTGGATTTCTTTAAAGGAGATGCTAATGGGAAAAGAGAACTGGAAGCAAATCGCATATTTAATTATATGTATTTTCCAGAAAATATGCTGAAAGACTATTTTGTTGATTTTTCAAAGATAAATACATATAAGAAAAAGCTGATTGTAGACGGAATCAATGATGGAAAAATAAAAAGATTGTTCTCTCTAAGCCAAATAGGATTTTATCTTTTTATCGTTAAATTAACAGTTTTCCTTATGAGAAAAGAAGATGAAGAGACGATGGGAATTCGAAAGACAGTAGTCTTGAATTGTTAATTACAAAGACGGTTGAATGAAAATAAAACCACAATATGGGCAAAATCACATAGAATGCATTTTGTAAATTTGGGTAAATAATCGTAAACAGTTATTTGTTTGAAAAATTTATTGATAACACCATGATAACAAAATCTCCCAAAACCACACGGACACAGCGGAAAATCCATATTTTTCCGCACAAAATGAACGAAAAATAACCATTTACACCTTACAATATCCCATTCTGATACCGTGAAGGTGGACGTACTGTAGGATCAGGACGTGTTGCTACAGTTATCGAATAATTTTAGCATAACATCTTAATTATATAAATAGAGTACCGCAAGGTACATTGTGTCCAAACGTAAGATACCCCGGAACCGTAAGGTTTCCGGGGTTTTTCTGTTACATGAAAGATTTGAATACAGTTATAAAGAATAGCGAATAAATTAAGACAGGCAGGTATGGGAAGCAATGGATTAAGTTACACACTGCATGGAGACTATTACCTGCCGGATCTGGTAGTGAATGAGGAAGAACCGACCTATGGTAAATATGGAATGCTGCGGAAACAGTTCCTGAAAGAGCATAGATCGGCACGATACCAGTATTTATTTATGACTGGGGAGCTGACGGCACATCTGAACCGAGTCGACCAGGAGGCTAGAGAGCAGGTGGAAATCTTGGTAAAGCAGATGGTGGAAAAACAGGGTGTGACGGAACAACTGAAAGTGCAGGATCTGATGAAATGGGTTGGATTGATAAATAATATAAAGGCATGTGCGGAAGAAATTGTGTTGAAAGAGAGCGTGTATATGTGAGCAGAAAGGGCAGTCGGAAGGCTGCTCTTTGGAAATCTAAGAATAGAGTTTTGAAGTAGGATGTGATAGAATGTAAGAAACAAATCGGAAGTTGGTGGAGGATGCTATAATGAATTTTACAATCAGACCATATAGACAAGGTGAAGAAAAGTATGTTGCAGATCTTCACAAAGCACTCTATTCAACTGAATACTCATGGGAACCGAGCTTTACCGATTATGCCATGAAGATTGCAACAGATTTTGCAAAAAGCAGGAAAAATGACAGGGAAGAATTGTTTGTTGCTGATTGCGATGGACCTTTAGCTGGGTGCATTATGCTTTGTCAGACAGATGAGCCATCTGTTGGGCAGTTGCGACTTTTTGCCGTTGAGAGAGACTATCGACGCTATGGCATTGGTTCGGCGTTGATTGCCGCTTTTATGAAAAAAGCTAAGGATTCCGGGTATCAGAAAATTATTCTCTGGACAGCCAGCCCTCTTACTGATGCTATTCGGCATTATGAAAAGTTGGGCTTTAAGGCGACAGAATCGGTAGAAAACACTACATGGAATACAGATGGAAAGCCGCTTGATGAAATTAAAATGGAATTGTTTCTCTGACAACTTCCAGCCTGTAAAATTGAAAATAAATTGAAAATCACGAATTTGGAGGAGTTAATGATTATGTGGAATGAATTAGGCATAAGTGGAGGAACCGCAATTGTTATTTTGATCGCACTGTATTTCGTTATCAAATGGGCAGTGAAAAATGGTATCAAAGAAGCCTACAGTGCTATCACTGGAAAGAAAACGGATGAAGATGTCAGAAACGAAAAAGAACTCGGATTTGAGTTAGAAGATAAATAAAAGTTTGGAGAATTGAGAAAATCGTGAGCTGTTGAATGAATTTTTGAGGATTACGGAGGAAACAGTATGAAAAAATGCAAATATTGTGGTAAAAAACTAAAGGACAATTTTGAATTTTGTAACAGTAAATGTGAAAATTGTTATGAAAAGATGATGGATAAAGACAGCCATAAAATCAAGTATTTTATATTAGGCATTATTTTGGGTTTCGTAGTTATGTTTTATGGCATTATTTCTAACAATAATGTCTTCATAATAGGAATTGGAATTATAGTAATGGGTATGGATGTTGTTTTATTGCCATTTACAACTCCCGAAACAATAAATTTTCTAGGATATAAAAAGTCGAAATTTGCAGGAAGAATATCAGGTATATTGCTTATAATAGTTGGAGTATGGATGTGGTTTATTCAGTGATAAATTCTAGTTTGTATAATTGAAAAATTAAAAACGCGTAGACAACTGTGTCTATTAGTGAAAATACGACATTTCTCGCTTTGTGTCGTGTTATTTGCAGATAACAGATTCTATATTTGATGATGAAAGGAGGAGTTGAGGTGGACCAAGTAAAAATCGGAAATTTTTTAAAAAAACTTCGCAAAGAAAAAGGCATTACACAGGAGCAGTTGGCAGAAATGTTAAATGTCTCTGGAAGGACCGTATCCAGATGGGAAACCGGAAACAATATGCCGGATATCAGTATTCTTGTGGATATTGCAGATTATTATGATATCAGCATTCCTGAGATTATCAGTGGAGAAAGGAAAAGCGAGATGATGAACGAAGAAGAAAGAAAAATTGCTAAAACAATGTCAGATTATGCAACTACAGAGAAAGAGAAGATTTTTAAGGAAATGAAGCTCCAAAGTGTCATGGGAGTTTGTGCATTGGTTCTATACTGGATTCTGCATGAAACAGGTGCAGATATGTATAATGATGTGTTAGGAAAGCTTGCCGGCTATTGTGAGACCTTGGTATCTGTGTCAGTCATAATGATGGCAGCATTTACGACAGGATCTTTAAGCAAGGTGCGGAGCAAGAGTAGGAAAGTTTTTGTGTTCGAAAATTTTCCAAAACCTATGCAATTAGTTGTAACTGCAGTTGTTGCTTTTGGTGGAGCTGCTGTGATCAAGCTGGTACTAGTGCATTTTTTCGGCTTATAAGTATTTTCAAATTCGTATTACATACTATGGAAAAAGAACTTTTTGACATTTTCACAGATGCGTGATAATATGATTATAGAAAAAGAGTGCTACCGATAGACGGTTAGTCCGTTTTACTATTTAGAATATCATCAAAGATAACCGCTTAGTTTACCAGACCAGGGCGGTTATTTTTGTGGTTTATGATTATCTTTGCCTAATGTATATCCGATACTAAAGCAGGTTAAGCCGAAGCTCACCACAGCTATGAAGTCAACAATACTCATTGGCTTAGCCCTCCTTTCCAGTGGATTCCCTTTCGGGTTTCTATGTGATCAGAGGGTCACAGGTCTCCGTTTCACTTCGGTCGTTGCAAAACGAGTGCCACTGGCACTCTGCAACCCTCTGTTGAAGGACTAACCGCCTACCGTTATGGTAGCACCCATGTTTCGATTATAACAGTCAGGACAGGAAGCCACAACCGGAAAGTTGCCAGTGCATAAAAATGGAGCTGTGATACCATTTTGATACTAAAATGTAAAGAGAATAAAAATATAACTCGGAAAATCGGCAATACAGGACAATATGGACACGAAAATCACAGAAAATAATGAGATTTTAAGAACCTCACAAACGTAAGATACCCCGGAACCGTAAGGTTTCCGGGGGTTTTCTGTTGGATGAAATAATATCACAAAATCTGGTAAATACTTGAAAAGTCAGGGGTTATATTATATTATAGGATAAGATTCTTATGTCTTGAAAAAGAAATAAAAAGCATAGATTTAATGAAGGGATGAAAATGAGAAAATACGATAAAATCATCATTGGGGCTGGACTTTATGGCTTATATTCAGCGTTATTTTGCTGTAGAAGAGGACAGAATGTAATTGTTTTGGAATGTGATTCGACCCCGTTCAGAAGAGCAACATACATTAATCAGGCGCGAGTTCACCAGGGTTATCATTATCCGAGATCTATATCTACAGCTATGAAATCAGCAGGATATTTTGAACGATTTAATAAAGATTATGCCTTTTGCGTGAATAAGCAATTCGATCAGATATATGCCACGTCAGCAGAGTATTCATGGTCAAATGGAAAGCAGTTTAAAGAGTTCTGCAAGGCAGCAAACATTCCGTGTGAAGAGTTACATCCCGGAAATTATTTTAAAGATGGCATGTGCGATGGAGTATTCCGAACAAGGGAATACACATATGACGCAATGATATTGAAAGACTATTTCATGGAAGAACTGGCGAAATATCCGAATTCTGTTGAAATTAAGTATGGAGTTGACATCAGGAGTATAGATAAGGATACAGACGCATTTGTCGTACATACCGCAGACGGGGGGGCATATCAGTCAGGATTTGTATTGAATGCAACTTATGCGGGAACAAATCAGATTTTGGATATGGTAGGATATGAGAAGTTTGGTATCAAATATGAACTTTGTGAAATCATTCTCTGCGATGTGAATGAAAAACTGAAAAATATCGGATTTACGGTCATGGATGGTCCGTTCTTTTCAATTATGCCATTTGGTAAAACTGGTTATCATTCATTAACATCAGTTACATTTACACCTCATACAACAAGCTATGATGGTGTACCTACATTTGCCTGTCAGGAAAAAAGCAATGGTTTCTGTTCGACATTCCATCTCGGAAACTGTAATGATTGTCCAGCGAAGCCGGCAACAGCATTTCCATATATGGCAAATCTGGCAAGAAAATATATGTTGGACGATTATGGATTTGAATATGTAAAATCACTTTTCTCTATGAAACCAATACTTATGAGTTCTGAGATAGATGATTCGAGACCAACAGTAATAAGAAAATTTTCGGATAAACCAACGTTTGTTGCAGTTTTATCAGGAAAAATTAATACAGTATACGATTTGGATGAGGTGTTAAGTGATGGCGAATAAAGAGAAGAATTTTGCATCTGCGGTAATATATGTACATAATGCAGAGAACAGGATAACCCGTTTTTTAAGTACCATTATTGAGATAATGGAAAATAACTTTGAACATTCTGAAATTATCTGTGTAAATGATTCATCAGATGACAGTTCACTGCAAAAAATAAAGGAAACAAGTGAGAAAGCAAGTATTACGAGTGTTTCTGTTGTAAATATGAGCTATTTTCATGGACTTGAACTGTCTATGAATGCAGGAATTGATATGTCAATCGGAGATTTTGTTTTTGAGTTTGATAATACAATTCTTGATTTTAATCCAGATATGATAATGGAAATTTACAGAAAATCACTTACAGGATTTGATATTGTAAGTGCTTCCGCAGACCGAAAAGAAAAGTTTTCTTCTAAGATTTTTTATAAGGTCTTTGACCGGTATACAAATCTTTCATACAAGATGACGACAGAAAGCTTCAGAGTGCTGAGCCGCAGGGTCTTAAACCGTGTTGATGCAATGAATAAGACGATTCCTTACAGGAAAGCTGTGTATGCAAACTGCGGACTGAAGACTGCAAATGTGAAATATACAGTTGTGAATACAGTTGATCGCGAAACAGACAGAAAAGAAGAAAACTTCCGAACAGATCTTGCAGTTGATTCACTTCTTTTGTTTACAGAAGTGGGATATTCTTTTTCAAAATTAATGACAGTACTTATGATGATCATGTCTGTATTTATGATCATATATTCTATTACAATTTATGCAACTTCGACTCCTGTCGCTGGATGGACAACCACGATCCTGTTTCTTTCGGTTGCTTTCTTTGCGCTGTTTGGAATTTTAACAGTAATTATCAAATATTTACAACTTTTAGTAGACCTCGTATTCAAAAGAAAACAGTACAATTTTGAAAGCATAGAAAAATTAACAAAGTAAAAGGGGAATTATAATGAAAACGACACTTGTTGGTTATACAGGGTTTGTTGGAAGTAATATATATGCAGCAGGCTCTTTTGATGGAGCATATAACTCAAAGAATATAGAGGAAGCATACGGGACAAATCCTGATCTGTTGATATATGCCGGACTCAGAGCGGAAAAATATCTGGCAAACAATGCACCTGAAAAGGATATGGAGCTGATAAAACAGGCTGAGGATAATATTACAAAGATAAACCCAAAGAAGCTTGTATTGATTTCTACAATCGATGTGTTTAAGACACCGGTAGGTGTGGACGAAAATTCAGAGATTGATACGGAAGATCTTCATGCGTACGGTTTTAACCGCTATCAACTGGAGTTATGGGTAAGAGAAAAATATCCGGATGCATTGATTATCCGACTTCCGGGACTTTTTGGAAAGAACATAAAAAAGAACTTCATCTATGATTACATAAATGTAATTCCGTTTATGCTTAAAGAGTCCAAATTCAGAGAGCTATCAGAAAAGGATTCGGATTTAAAAAAATATTATAGTCTGCAGGATAATGGTTTCTATAAAGTCGCAGTTTCAGAGCAGGACAGAGAATTATTAAAAGAGAAGTTCAGAAAACTTGGCTTTTCAGCACTCAATTTTACAGACAGCCGGAGCATCTATCAGTTTTATAATCTTGGAAGGCTTTGGAATGATATTCAGATTGCACTTAAGAATAACATTACGCTGTGGCATCCGGCAACGGAACCGCTTTCCGCAGGAGAATTATATCAGTATCTGACCGGAGAAGAATTCAAAAATGAACTCAATGCTGTACCTGCGAATTATGATTACAGAACTGTTCATGCAGAGGCTTTTGGTGGAAACGGTCATTATATTGAAACAAAAGAAGCTGAATTAGAAGAGATAAAGGAATTTATAAACGCAGATGAAAAAGATAAATAAGAAAAAAACATTTTTCTGGCTTGCCTCAGTAATAATAATTTTGTATATGATACTGATGGGACCAATGGACATATTCAGAACCGGCTATTTCAGAGAAGAAGTAGATTTAAGTCAGATTTTAGAAAGCGATTATCAGGGAGAAATAGATCTTGCAGATCAAGATTATGATATGGTTTTTTCACCGAAAAAACCGTATATGACCGGAATTGAATTATATTTTAAAAACCAGCCGTCTAAAAATTCAGGAGAGATCAAGGTAAATATTGCAGATGAGAAGGGGAATACAAAAGACACCGTTCTTATTGATCTGAGTACTGTGAGAGGAGATTCCTGGTACAAAGTTTATACATCGGCAGATCTTAAGCAGGGTCAAAAATACAAACTGACTGTTTCAGCAGAAAACTGTGAGGTAACTCCGCATTTACAGAAAGTGAAAAGGTCATATCTGCCGGCGGAAAATGTCGAGGGTGACGCACTCATATCATTTGCATATAAGCACTCCACATTTACATTTCAAAATAAAGCTCTGATCTGTATGTTTTTGATAGCTTTATGGCTGTTTTTAGCATACAAAACATTTGATATTAAAGGGAAGAAATGTTTTGGAATTGCAGCTGTTATATTGTTTATGACTACTGTTCTTGCATGGAATTACGAGTATAATTCTATAGATAGTGAAAACAAGAAATACGAAGGATTCCAGGCGAACAGTGAATCACTGGTATTGGGAATGATATATGCAGATAAAGATGGAGAATATTTCAGAAATGAATCCGACGCAGGATTTGGATTAGGAGGATATTGCAATTTAAAAGGCTGGCTGAGAAATTCTCGAACAGACAACTATATAACAGATGATGACTGGTATAATGGTTATTCGCGGACAGAGTGCGCGATAAAAGTGACTATGAATCCGTATAGTCTGGAAGTTGCAACAGCCGGAAACTGGATACAGTTTGCGGACGGTTCTAAAAGAGAAATTATTGATATTTCAGATGACGGAACCAATATCATAATGAAATTAGATGGCGAGAGAATATCCTATGGAAAGAATGGTTCGTTAGACAATGCCATTTTCTTAAATGCCAAAGGAGAGCAGTTCCACAAAAGTCTGCTTCAGGCATATACAAGCCAGTATGGACTTCAGGGAAAAGTGTTTAAACATTTGGCACGCCTGATCGGAAACAGAGGAATAGTTTCAAATCTGAACCTGTTATGTTGTGTCATTACAGCATTTGTATTTGCTGTGATAGTTGTATTACTTGCAAAAAAATATAATGAAATATTGGCAGTTTGTTTCTTTGTAACGTTCTGGCTGTCGCCGTGGATCATAAATTTTGCGAGAAATTTGTATTGGGTAGAGTTTACCTGGTTCATTCCTATGGCAGTCGGAATATTCTGCGCATGGAAGATTTCAAGCAGAAAATGCAGAATCGCAAGCTATGTCATGGCATATATTGCAATTACCGCAAAGTGCCTTTGTGGATATGAATATATTTCTGTGATCATGATGGGGCTTATTGCATTTTTGCTTGCGGATCTTGTAAAGGCAGTAGCAGATAAAGACAAAGATAAAATTAAACTGGAAGTACGGACGATTTTAATAATTGGAATCGTTGCTGTGTGTGGTTTTGCGACAGCTATATGTATGCATGCTCCATTAAGAGGAAATGGTGATCTGATTGCAGGAATCAAAAGCATATTTGAGCATGATGTCCTCAGAAGAACCGTAGGAGGAGATTTAAATGAATTTGCTACATCTTACTGGGATTCGTTTAATGCTTCAGTCTGGACTGTATTTTGTCAGTATTTCCATTTCTCTACAGAAGTAATTACAGGAATCGGAGGTAATCTGTTCCCGATACTTTGCGTAATCCCACTTTGTATATTTGGGGCAGAGGCAAGGAATAAACATCTGAATGTTGAGTTATTTGCGATGTATATTATCTTTTTCCTGACTGCAGAATCATGGTTTATTCTTGCTAAGTCACATTCATATATACATACACATATGAATTATGTTTTATGGTATTTTGGATTCATCCAGATTTGTTTTTATATTATTGTGAACAAAATTGTACAGGCATTCAAATCGGCAAAGGAAAAAAATTATAAATGAGACTTTCAATTTCAAATATCGGATGGGTCAGTGAGTCTGACGAACAGATTTATAAAATAATGAAGAAACTGGATTTTCGGGGATTGGAGATAGCGCCGACCAGAATATTCCCTGAAAGTCCGTATGACAAATCAGAAGATGCAAAAAAGTGGAGCGAAAGCCTGAAAAAAGAGTATGGCTTTTGCGTTCCATCCATGCAGTCTATCTGGTATGGCAGACAGGAAAAAATCTTCCATTCACCGGAGGACAGAGAGGCACTGACAGAATATACAAAAAAAGCAATCGATTTTGCAGCAGCAATCGGCTGTGGTAATCTGGTGTTTGGCTGTCCGAGAAACAGAAATATTGAGGGAGAGTATGATCCTGACGTAGCAACTGATTTTTTCAGAACTATAGGAGATTATGCAGCCAGCAGGGGAACAACAATTGGTATGGAGGCAAACCCTCCAATATACAATACCAATTTTATTAATGACACAGTATCTGCAATAGAGTTGATTGAACAGGTCGGATCGGATGGATTTAAGTTGAATTTAGATCTGGGAACAGTTATTCAGAATAGGGAGAATCTGTCAGAACTGATAGGAAAAGTTTCTATCATTAACCATGTACATATCAGTGAGCCAGGCTTAAAACCGGTCGAGGAAAGAAAGCTTCATTCTGAATTAAGAGATATTTTAGTGAAAGAGAATTATCAGGGTTTTGTTTCCATTGAGATGGGAAAAGTAGATGACATATATTTATTAGAAGAAAAAATGAAATATGTGAAGGAGATTTTTTCATGATTTATGAAAAACAGCCAGGGGTGCCTAAATTTGAGTGCTTCGAATATGAAAAAAGAAAAAAAGATTATGTTGTCTTAATACCGATCATCAACGAAGGTGAACGTATAAAAAAAGAACTGCAGCGTGCTGCAAAGTATAAAGTTTCTGAATATGCAGATATCGTAATATGTGATGGAGGTTCTTCTGATGGTTGTACAGAAGAATCTAAACTTAAGAGTCTGCAGGTAAATACTCTTCTGGTCAAACAGGATGTCGGCAAACAGGGCGCTCAGCTTCGAATGGGCATATGGTGGGCTTTGCAGCGTGGGTATGAAGGTATTATTACAATTGATGGTAATAATAAGGATAGTATTGAAGATGTACCCAATTTCATTGAAAAGCTGAAAGAAGGCTATGATCTGATTCAGGGTTCTCGTTTTATTAAAGGCGGAAAAGCAATTAATACCCCGTTTATCAGAACGGTATCGGTCAAACTGATTCATGCTCCGATCATTTCACTGACAGCGCATCAGCGCTTTACAGATACAACAAATGCGTACAGAGCATATTCAAGAAGATATTTAACAGATGAGAGAGTGCAGCCATTACGTGATGTTTTTATGACTTATGAACTTTTGGCATATCTTTCTGTCAGAGCAACCCAGATTGGATACAAAGCCTGTGAGATTCCGGTAAAAAGGGCATATCCGAAAACCGGAAAAACACCTACAAAAATCAGCTTTTTTAAAGGCAATTCAGAATTGATGTCAATTTTGCTTAAGAATGCCAGAGGGGCATATAATCCGAAACAGAGGTAGATGAGATAAATGTTGGAATCATTTCAAAAAAATAAAAAAGGCATCTTATTGATGCTGGTTTCTTCTATATGTGTCTGTGTTGGACAGTTATTATGGAAGCTTTCCGCTGCGCAGGGAATCATAGTAATGCTGGCTGGCTTCTGCTTCTATGGAGTGGGAGCACTGGTTATGATCATTGCCTATAAATATGGAAAACTTTCCGTACTTCAGCCGATGTTAAGTCTGAATTATGTACTCAGTATATTTCTGGCAGCGGCAGTTCTGAAAGAACAAATTACATTATTAAAGAGTATAGGTGTCCTGATCATTATTGCGGGTGTCATACTGATAGCAGGAGGTGACGAGGAATGATGATTTATTTTGGAGAACTTCTTGTTATGACGCTGCTTGGATCTGTCGCTTCTTTATTTTTAAAAAGAGCTTCAGGAGAAGCAGGCATTATAGCTATGCTTAAAAATATAAACCTTTATGTGGGTGGCTTCTTATATCTTCTGTCAGCGGTGATCAATATCTGGGTACTGAAATGGCTGGATTATTCAGTGGTTTTGCCATTAACTTCGCTGACATATATATGGACGATGGTACTGGCATATTTAATCCTGAAAGAAAAAATCACAAAAAGGAAAATAGCGGGTGTGATTTTAATACTGATTGGTGCGGTTTGTGTTTCTATGTGGGAAGCTTAGCCTTCCCATTTTTTTTACTATATTTAATAAATGGAGAAGGGATTTTGATAATGAAGAAAGAAAAAGGCAATGCCATTGCACTTCTGCCGATAGGGGTATTTCTTGTATTGTATCTTGGACTGGGTATTTTATTTGAATATGTAATGAAAATTCCGATGGGATTTTATAATGTACCGATCGTTGTTGCGTTTCTTGCGGCAATTCTGGTCGCATGTCTGCAGAATCGAAAAGTAGATTTTGATAAAAAACTGGAGCTTATGGCACGTGGTGTCGGGGACAAAAATATCATCACAATGCTTCTGATTTTTCTTGCAGCCGGCTCTTTTGTCGGTGTAGTAGGAAGAAGCAGTGCGGAAAGTGTGGCATATTGTATGTTGACACTGATTCCGGCAAGATTCTCCGTGGCGGTATTATTTGTCGTGGCTTGTTTTGTCTCTGTGGCAATGGGAACTTCCGTAGGAACGATCACTTTGCTTGTACCGATTGCGGCAGCAGTCTCAAAAGCATCCGGTTTTGATCTTGCATTTTGTGTGGCATCGGTCATAGGCGGAGCAATGTTTGGAGATAACCTGTCGTTTATCTCGGATACGACGATTGCGGCATGCAACGGACAGGGATGTGAGATGAAAGATAAATTCCGGGAGAATTTCTGGATCGCATTTCCTGCGGCAGTCGTAACCCTGGCCGTGATTTTCATTCTTTCCTTTCATACAGAAATTAAAGGACATGTTACACAGTCTTATCATCTGCTTCAGGTGCTTCCGTATGTACTGGTGCTGATCGGGGGAATTGTCGGGATCAATGTGTTTGTGGTTCTTTTGACCGGTATTGTGTCGGGTGCAGTCATTATGCTTGCCGGAGGCCATATCACACCGGTGGAACTTCTGACAAACATGGGTTCTGGTGTATCCGGAATGTTTGAGACATGTATGGTGGCAATTCTGGTTGCGGCTATGTGTGCTCTGATTCGTGAATATGGTGGATTTGATGCGCTGCTTGGATGGATTCACAAGATTTTTCGAGGCAAAAAAGGCGGGCAGCTTGGCATGGGACTTCTGGTTGGTGCGATGGATATTGCGACGGCAAACAACACAGTTGCAATTGTGATGGCAAATCCAATCGCGAAAGAAATGGCACAGGAGTATGGCATTACACCACGAAAGACTGCATCAATCCTTGACACATTTTCCTGCATCTTTCAGGGAATCATTCCATATGGAGCACAGATGCTCGTGGCAATCTCAGCGGTCAATGAGCTGGGCGGCGACATTTCCGCTTTCCAGATCATGCCGAAGCTTTATTATCCGATGTTTCTTCTGCTGGCATCCATTGTTATGATATTAAAGAGTGACAGACAGCAGGGTTCTTTGTAAAAGCGGCATGGACATATAAAAGTAAAGAAATTTGAAAAAATACTTGACCTTCCACCTTATGGAAGCTGTATAAAACAGATACAGACAGCGATGTGAATGGTTTCCGGGGCCGTCAGAAAAGTAAGAGGTAGCAGTATGAAAATCAAACAGGTGGAAGAGCTGGTTGGAATCACAAGAAAAAATATCCGTTTTTATGAAGAGCAGGGATTACTCAATGTAGCACGTGCAGAAAACGGGTACAGGGAATATCATCAGGCAGATGTCATTCGACTTCAGGAAATCAAACTGTTCCGCAAGATGGATATTTCCATAGAAGAAATGAAAGCTCTCTTCGAAAGAAAGAAAAGCCTGCAGATCTGCCTCGAACAGCATCTGAAAGAA
Source organism: Blautia sp. Marseille-P3087 (assembly GCF_900120195.1). Classification (GTDB taxonomy): domain Bacteria; phylum Bacillota; class Clostridia; order Lachnospirales; family Lachnospiraceae; genus Blautia_A. Next base: position 1,765,995 of record NZ_LT635539.1, on the reverse strand, counting down.
CTGGAACACCGTAAGGAGGGTCTTTCGAAAATGCAGGATATCTGCGAACGCCTGATCCTGGAGCATCGTTCACTGGATTCTCTCAATGCGGAGGAATGTCTGGAAGAAATTGAGCAGATGGAGAAAGAAGGTGCAAAGTTTATGGATATAAACAAAATGGATATCCATAAGAAAAAAAGAAACGGGGCGATCATTGGTGCGGCAGTTATGGTATTGCTTATGCTGATTACGATCGTAATCGTATTCTGGGCAAACACACAGGATCCGATTCCGCTGGGAATGCTTCTGCTTATAGCAGGGATTCCGGCAGTAATTATTGTGGGAACGCTCGTAGCACTTGCAGGAAGAATGAAAGAGATCGAAGGAGGAGAAGAGGATGAAGCTTCTAAGTATTGAATATATTCCGGGTGTGGAGTTTGAGCCGCTTGGAATCGTAAAAGGAACAGTTGTACAGACAAAAAACGTCGGCAGAGATTTTATGGCAGGCATGAAAACACTGGTTGGCGGTGAAATCGTCGGTTATACGGAAATGCTGAATGAGGCAAGACAGATTGCCACGAAGCGTATGGTTGATGAGGCAAAAGAGATGGATGCCGATGCAGTGATCGGTGTGAAATATGGTTCTTCTCAGGTCATGGCAGGGGCGGCAGAGGTGATTGCCTACGGAACAGCGGTAAAATATAAATAAACATTAAAAATGAAATGCAGGGAAGTATAGTTCTAATATACTATCCTGCATTTTGTGATTCCAACGACTAAGAAGACGATTGCTATAGCACGGGTCAACCAATTTATGAGTGGTAAATTGGTGTGATTTGGAAATATGCTTATAACTATTGCTTATAACTATGAATTTTTCTGATGAAAATATAGATTAAACCATGTATAATAGGACTAATGGGTGAAGAATAAAACGGATGAGGGAAAGAGAATGGAAGGGAATTTAACAAAAGGTCCTATTTTGAAAACACTGACGAAACTTGCCATCCCAATCATGGCATCTTCGTTTCTTGGGACTTTATATAATATCACAGATATGGCATGGATCGGACTGCTGGGATCAAAAGCAGTTGCAGGAGTTGGAGTCGGCGGTATGTTTACATGGCTTTCGCAGGGACTTGCGGCTATGGCGAGGATGGGCGGACAGGTGCAGGTGGCACAGTGCATTGGACGCGGCGAACGTGACAGAGCCCATGGTTTTGCACAGGCAGCAGTGCAGCTTGCGACACTTATGGGAATGGCATACGCGGTTATTTCGCTTTTGTTTACACGGCAAATGGTCGCATTTTTTCAGTTGACGGATCCGGAGGCACAGACCGCAGCCCTATCCTATACCAAGATTGCATGCGGACTGATTGTATTTTCATTTCTGACGCTGACAATGACAGGGTTGTATACAGCACAGGGTGATTCGAAGACACCGTTTCTGGCCAACCTGATTGGACTTGTTACAAACATGATTCTTGATCCGGTGCTGATCCTTGGACCGGGATCGTTTCCGAAGCTTGGAGTAGTAGGTGCTGCAATCGCAACAGTGACAGCTCAGGCGATTGTTATGACGATTATGATTCTTGGTGTGATCATACAAAAGAAAGAAAATGTATTAAAAGGAATCCGGCTGACGGCAAAGATACCGAAAGAATATCTCGGCGGACTCTGCAGGATTGGTATTCCGACTGCAATTCAGGGTATGGCTTACTGTGCGATTTCCATGGTACTGACGCGAATGGTATCTGCCTACGGTGCCGAAGCCGTTGCCACGCAGAGAGTCGGCGGGCAGATTGAATCCATTTCATGGAATACGGCGGATGGTTTTGCGGCAGCGCTGAATGCCTTTATTGCACAGAATTATGGTGCCGGAAAGATGGACCGTGTCCGTAAAGGATATCGCGCGTCTCTGTGGACGGTAGGTATCTGGGGACTGCTGATCAGCTTTGTATTTATCTGCTTTCCGAAGACAATCGCAGATATTTTTTTCCACGAACCGAAAGCAGTTGCAACGGCCGTTGGATATCTGGTGATCATTGGTTTCAGTGAGGCTTTTATGTGCGTGGAACTGACGACCGTCGGCGCTTTGTCCGGACTAGGCAGGACAAGGCTTTGCAGTATCATCAGCATCGCCTTTACCAGTGCAAGAATCCCGCTTGCAATTATATTGGGAGGTCTGATCGGTCTCAGTGGAATCTGGTGGGCACTTTCCATAACATCAATCATAAAAGGAATCATATTTACCTGTACATTTTTGTGGATAACGAGGAAACGTCAAGTCTGCAAGACTGGCAACGGAATCTGAAAGGAGGCTTTATTATGATCAAAACATTTACTATAAGTAAAGGGCAGAAACCAACACGCGAACAATTGCAGGAAGTTATGGAGGCGAAGAATTCTCCAATCGTGACGGATGAAGATGCGCCTGAGTTATCACCTGCAATGTATAAAGCCTTTAGGAGCAGCGTAATTCAATGGAATCGAAAGAAAAACGCATAATTTTATAAACAGAAAAGATGTTATCAAACCATTGTAAAATGGATGATAACATCTTTTTGTTTGTAAAAATCAATTGAGTTTTCTGACAGATTCACGGATGCTGAGCTGTGTTCCGATTCTGGTTTTTAGTGACCGATCCCAACTGTTGCGCTCTTTTTTATCAATCAGAGATACTAAGGCGCTGACAGCCGCAGAACCAAAGGAACCTTTTGGAACATTGACTGAAGTAAGTGGTGGCTGAGTAATTGCAGAATTTGGACGATCATTGAAACCAATTAATGAAACATCATCAGGTACTTTGTAACCGGCAGTAGTAAATGCGCGGAGTGCTCCGACTGCAATGGTATCGTCATCACAAACAAAAGCAGTGGGCAGGGTGGTTATCGTTTGTAGAATTTTGTGAATATCCTGATAACTTCCTTCCTCTGAATAGCGCACATCAAACATATAATCAGGATTAAGTTTCAGATTAAAATGCTTTAATGCGCTTATATAGCCCTCTTTTCGTTCTGCAAAACTGCTGATATAGTCGCTGCTGTGAAAATACCCAATATTCTGATGTCCCTGTTGCACCAGATATTCAATTGCCTGATAAGTTCCCAGTTGATTATTGATTGCTACTGTATTGACATCCAGATATGGAAAATCATTATCAATAGCTACATATGGAAATGGAAGTGACATAAAGAGTCTGAGATCTTCATCAAGCATTTCAGTGGCAAACAAAATGATGCCTTTTGGATTCAGCCGAATAATTGAATCAATCTGTTCTGTAACTGAGGAGTTAGCATCCATTGTAATCAGCGTAATATTGTAACCAAGTTTTCTGGCATGGGATTCAATACTTTCCATCAATAAAAGAAAGAATGGGTGTTGATTCAGAATCTTTCCATGCTTCAGATATACAACAAAGCAAATAGTCTGATCAGCGACGTTTTCTTTTTTTACAGGTTTAATCAGATGTCCATATCCCATTTCAGTTACTTTTTGTAAAACATTGGCTCTTGTCTGATCAGAAACACCAGGTTTATGATTCAGTATCAGAGAAAGAGCGGCCGGAGAGATATCCAGCAATTTTGCAATTTCTTTATTTGTCATAAGCATTCCTGCCTTTGCGTTTAGTTCTGTTACTAAATACTATATATGATTCAATTTCAAAAGTCAAGTGGTTTACTAAATTCACTAAATATTTATTTTGTCGAAAAAAGTAGAATTCAACAGAAAAAAATAATTAAAAAAATGGAAATTAAAAGGATTGATATGTATAAATAACGGAATGAATTATATAAAAATAGAGAAGAAAACTGTATGAATACAAAATGTTCTGATAAAAATGCACTAAAATTTAACGGTAATTTTGTGAACCATTTAGTATTTACAACTAAACTGTTAAGTGATAATATAAATCCATCAAATAAATCAGACGAAATCAGAAAGGAAGACCGAACATGATTGAGTACAAAAAAGTGACAGGAAATTTTGATCTGAAAGGAAAAGCTGCAATTGTCGTTGGCGGTGGCGGTGGTATCGGCGGATCAACCGCAGAAATGTATGCACGAAAAGGTGCAAATGTTGCGATTGTTGACTGCAAGGATAACGTAGAAGAAGTGGCAAAAGATCTTGCCGAAAAGTTTGGCGTAAAAACAATCGGATTAAAATGCGATGTTACAAAACAGGAAGAGGTTGACAAAACCGTTGCTGCAGTAGTGGATGCATTTGGTGAAATCAATATTCTTGCAAATATGCCTGGATATGTTGAACTTGAGAGTGCAGAAAAAATCGACATTGATGTTGTGGAACGTCATATTGCAATTAATGCAGTTGGTGTTTTCAGAGTTTGTCAGGCAGTTGCAAATCAGATGATCAAACAGGGAAATGGCGGAAAAATTGTTTGTATCACCTCACAGGCAGACTTCATTGCAATTAACAAACATGTAGGCTACACAATGTCAAAGGCAGCTCTGGTCGGAATGATTAAAGTATGTGCACTTGAGTGGGCTGCATATGGAATCAATGTAAATGGTGTGGCACCAACAGTCGTAAATACTTATATGGGTGACAAAGCTTGGCAGGGTAAAGTAAAGACAGATATGATCGAAGCAATTCCGGCGCACAGATTTGCTGAGACAGATGAAATTGCAGCAGCAGTACTGTTTCTTTCCTGTGATGAGTCAAATATGATCACAGGCGAAGATCTTGTAGTAGATGGAGGCTTTACTATCAAATAAAAATAAAGGAGAGCAAAAACTATGATGAAAAAGATTCTTGGAGCAACATTGAGTGCAGCAATGACAGTGGGACTGATGACAGCGGGGGTTACAGGAACCACTGTATTTGCAGAAGATAACACAGCAGATACTAAAGAGGCAGATGATAAACTTTTGGACGGAACAGATATGAAGATTGGCTGTGTATTTGCAGATCTTGGAAATACTTCTTATGTTGCCATGGGCAAGGCAATGGAGGCAGAAGCAAAAGATCACGGTGCTGAGTTTATCTTAAAGGATACAGGAAACGATTCATCAACACTGGTAGACGTAATTGAAAACTTTATTTCTTCTGGATGCAATGTAATTATCGAGCAGAATTCTGATCCGGGAGTTACAGAAACCGTTAATCAGGAAGCGATTGATGCGGGAATTATTATTCTTTCCTTTGATAATGAGATGGAAAATGCAAGCGCTTCTTATCTGGCATCTAACTATGATCTGGGATATCAGATCGGTACCATGTGCGCTGACTGGGCAAATGGAGAATTTGAAGATGGCGCATGCCAGATCGGTCTTCTGAATGCAAGCTCCTATGACTTTATCCTTGAACGTGTAAAAGGAATTAAAGCAGCACTTGAAGAAAAAGATCCAAACTGTGAGATTGTTATTGAATCTGATGCAGTAACAACGACAGACGGACTTGAAGCAGCAGAGAACTTCCTGCAGGCATATCCGGAACTGAATGGTGTAGTAGGTATTAACGATTCTGTTGTACTCGGTGCTTATGAAGCATTCAAGGCAGCTGACAGAATAGGTGATGATGTGGGGCTTTTTGCTTGTGATGGATCACTTGAAGGTCTGGAAGCAGTTGCTGAGGGAAGCATTCACAGAGGTACAGTTTCTCTTCATCTGAATGATGTTGGAAAACAGATGATCGATGATGGAATTACACTTGTTAATGGCGGTACATTAGAGTCTACAACCAACTACTTCCCTCTTGAAGCAGTTACAAAAGACAATGTACAGGATTTTATTGATGAACTGAACTAGAGATAATGCAAAGGAATGCCCTCCCACAAGAGGGCATTCTTACGGAGGAGAGCTGGCATGGAAAATTATGCGCTGGAATTAAGAAATATAACCAAAACATATCCCGGAGTAGTTGCCCTTGATAAAGTTTCTCTGGGATTAAAAAAGGGAGAGGTTCATGCTCTGGTTGGAGAAAATGGTGCCGGAAAATCTACACTGATTAAGGTAATATCCGGTGCGATTGCTCCTGATGAAGGAAAAATCGTGGTAGAGGGCAAAGAGTATGAGCGTATGACACCGGCTCTTTCCAAGAGTCTGGGAATTGAAGTAATATATCAGGAATTTAATCTGATTCCAAATCTTTCCATAGCTGAAAATATGTTTATGGGAGATTTTATCGGTGGAAAAATGACTGTGGATTTTAAAAAAATGGAAGAAAAAGCCGCTCAGGTTTTTGAAATGATGAAAATTCCGATGAATCCGAAAACACTGGTCAAAGATTTGTCTGTAGCTTATATGCAAATGGTTGAAATAGCAAAAGCTATTGTGAAAAATGTAAAAATCTTGATTATGGATGAACCTACAGCTCCACTGACGGAGGATGAAGTAGATATTCTGCTTAAATTGGTTGAGAAATTAAGGAAAGATGGAGTAACGATCATTTATGTTTCTCATCGTATGGAAGAAATTTACAGAATTTCTGACAGATTATCCATATTCCGCGACGGACAGTGGATTGCAACTCACAACACAAAAGAAATTACAAGACAGAAATTAGTCTGTGAAATGGTAGGAAGAGAAATTACTGAGAAATTTCCTGAGAGAAAGAACAATTCGGGTGAAGTTGTTCTGGAAGTCAAACATCTGACAGGACGCGGTGCCCGCGATATTAATTTCAGTCTGAGAAAAGGTGAAATTCTGGGTCTGGGAGGACTTGTAGGTGCCGGAAGAACAGAGACCGCACGTATGATATTCGGAGCAGATCCTATGGAATCAGGTCAGATTATCGTACATGGTAAAGAAGTCTCCATCCATTCGCCAAAAGACGCGGTTTCTAATGGAATATGTCTTGTACCGGAAGATCGTAAGCAGCAGGGTGTTATCTTAAGTCTGCCGATCAGGGATAACATTACACTTCCTATTATAAAATCGGTGTCAAAAGCAGGTGTGGTAGACACAAAGACTGAAACTCAGATTCTTGAAAAACATAAAAATGATCTGCGGATAAAGACGCCTTCTTTTGCGCAGAAAGTGGGCAACTTAAGTGGTGGAAATCAGCAGAAAGTCGTTTTAAGTAAATGGCTTGCAAGTGATGCAGAGATTCTTATTTTTGATGAACCTACTCGTGGAATTGACGTAGGTGCAAAACAGGAAATTTATTCTCTAATGAATAAACTTGTTGAAGAAGGAAAGGCAATTATTATGATTTCTTCAGAAATGGAGGAACTCATGGGAATGTCAGACAGAATTATTATCCTCTATGAAGGAGTGCAGCAGGGCGAAATCGAGAGAGAATATTTTTCACAGGAAGCGATTATGGAAAAAGCTTCTAATATTACGCGGTAGGAGGAGCAGCAAATGGGTGCTAATAAAGAGAACAAAATCAATGTCAAAAATATTATTAAAGAATCAGCAGTAGTTTTGGTACTGGTTGCCATTATTATTGTATTTTCATTTCTTTCTCCACAGTTCTTTAAAGTCAGTAACTTTATCACAATTTTAAGACAGATTTCTATTTTGGCGATTGTATCTGTCGGCATGACAGTTGTACTGATTTCAGGGGGAATCGATCTTAGTGTCGGATCTATCATATCTGTGGTAAGTGTCCTTACTGCAATGTCTGCTGTATATGGCAAAATGCCTACAGGAGTGGCAATTGTGATTGGACTTCTTCTGGGAACTTTCATGGGTCTGATCAATGGTGTAATGATTACAATGACAGGAATGCCGCCAATGATCGGTACACTTGCCACACAGATGATATTCCGTGGTCTTGGATTTATTGTCTGTGATGGAGCATCTGTTTATCATCTTCCGAATGGATTCAAAATTTTTGGTCAGGGTTATGCAGGTCCGATTCCAGTTCCGGTGCTGATTATGGTAATTATTCTTGCGATATTTGCATTTATACTCGGAAGAACTTATATAGGAAGATATTTTTATGCAGTAGGTTCTAATGCAGAAGCTACAAGACTTTGTGGTCTTAATACACAGAAAATACAGATTCTTGCATATATGCTTTGTGGTTTCCTGAGCGCGATAGGTGGAATTATCATGACAAGCCGTGTAAACTCCGGACAGCCAAAAGCCGGCGATGGATATGAAATGGATGTCCTGACAGCATGTGTTGTAGGTGGAATCAGCATTAACGGCGGTGAAGGAAAAATCCGTCATATTGTAGTAGGCGTTCTGATTATCGGTATTCTTTCTAATGGTCTTACAATCATTGGTGTAAGCGAATACTGGCAGCAGGTAGCAAAAGGCCTGATTCTTGCAGCAGCAGTTGCTTTTGATGCTTTTCAGAAGACCAGAAAAAAATTATAAGTTCGTAAAAGGAGGATGCTATGATACAGAAAATAGTAAAGAAAGAGATTACAGGTACATCCCATCCTTTTGCAACGGCATATAAAAAATGTAGATTTGATGAAAATGGATATGTTGAAGAAGAATATTTTATCCATGGAACATCAAATATTTATGAATGGCAGGATGGCAGGTGTGCGGTTGCAGTGGAAGACTGTCCGTATGTAAATCGCATACTGGTAAGAAAACCTGAGAGTAAGGCCGCGTTCAGCGGAAATGTTGTTGTAGAAATTCTGAATTCAACAAGTTTTATAGATTTTGACAGATGTTGGACACTTACATACAGACATATGATGCGAAATGGTGATATTTATATTGGAATCACCAGTAAACCAAATGTAATTCCGGCAATGCTGAAATTGGATGAAAAAAGATACTGTGAACTGAGCTGGAAGAATCCAAGACCAGAGAGTTCAAATGCACTTCCACAGCAGGATCTGGGAAATATGGAAGGTGCATCAAATCCGGAGACAGAAGACGGACTTTTTTGGGACATGCTTACTGATTTGGCAAAACTTCTCAGAGAAGAGGATAATCCGCTGATCGGAGATTACAGCCCGTATTATCAGTATCTGGCGGGATGGTCGCAGTCAGGGGCTTATATGATTCGTTTTGTAAATGATTTTGCATATGCAGAAGAACTGGACAGACCATATTTTGACGGGTATTTTTCAGCAGGAAGTGCAAGTTCATGCATGCCGGATCTGAACCAGAGTTATGGACGAACTGCTTTAACTCAATCCAGAAAACTGAAAAAAATGACCGAGCCGTTTATTGAAATGCATACAGAAAGTGAAAATTCATTATGGGCAAACAGTGAAGCCAGAGGTGAAAATAGTTTTATAGATGATATGAAATACTGCATTTACGATGTTGCCGGGGCAACACATGACAGTAAATCGACAATGATCGATTATTATCTTGATGACCGCGACGTGATGCTGTGTGGAATTATTCCGAATTATCCGGGAAAAGAAGTACATCCAAACGGATTTCCTTATGAAGCTGCATTTCAGGCAGCCCTGCAGCATCTTTATGACTGGGTAAGGGATGGAAAACAGCCATTTACTACAGAGAAAATCGAAGTAAAAGATGGGGTAAACGTAACAGATGAAACAGGAAATGCCGTTGGTGGTTACAGACTTCCGTTTGTAGAAGTTCCACTTTGTATCTATCATCCGGTGAGTACATCCATGAAACCGGATTTTGCATTTGCGTGTACACTGTTTGGATACGAAGAAAATTATACAAGAGAAAAAGCAGTTTCTTTATATGGATCTTACGTGGGGTATATGAAAAAGTTTCAGGAGAACTTAAGCCAGTGCATAGAAAAAGGTCTGATTCTGGAAGAAGACAGAGGAATGTGCATGGAATATGCACAGAGAAAGGCAAGAGAAATTTTTTAACAGCAGTCACAGGAGAGAAGAATAAAATTGTCTGGACTGTGCAGGCAGGAAAGGAGCTTATATGGAGAATTTAAAAGCAAAGGCATTCGAACTTCGAAAAGATGTCGTGAAAATGATCATGGAAGGGAAGGCAGGGCATATCGGAGGTGATATGAGTGTGATGGAAATTCTGGTAGAGCTGTATTTCCGTCAGATGAATATTACACCGGAAACAGTAGAAAGTCCGGACAGGGATCTGTTTGTTATGAGCAAGGGGCATTGCGTAGAAGCACTCTATGCAGTACTTGCAGCAAGAGGATTTCTTGATATAGAAGAAATCATAAAGACTTATTCCAAATTCGGTTCTCAATATATAGGTCATCCTAATAATAAAATTCCGGGAATTGAAATGAATTCAGGATCTCTTGGACATGGTCTTCCTGTAGCAGTCGGCATGGCATTGGCAGGAAAAATGAGTAATAAAGATTACAGAGTTTATACGGTCATGGGCGATGGCGAAGTTGCAGAAGGAAGTGTATGGGAAGGCGCAATGAGCGGCTCTATGTACAAACTGGACAATCTCTGTGCTGTAATTGACAGAAATCGACTTCAGATTTCAGGAAGCACGGAGGATGTCATGGCACATCGGGATCTGGTCGCAAAATGGACGGATTTCGGATGGCACGCAATTAGCGTTGATGGCAATGATTTGGATGAACTTCACAGAGCTTTTGAGGAAGCAAAAACAGTGAAAGGAAAACCGACGATCATAATTGCAAATACTATAAAAGGCTATGGATCTCCGGTTATGGAAGATAAAGCAAACTGGCACCATAAGGTACCGACAGCAGAAGAAGCAGAGCAGATTTTCAGAGATTTTGATTCAAAAAAGGAGGCGGCGCTTAATGAATAAAATCGCAAACAGACAGGTAATCTGTGAGACTCTGATGGAAAGAGCAAAAACAGACAAAGATATCGTAGTACTTTGCAGTGATTCCAGAGGTAGCGCGTCATTGACACCATTTGCACAGGGATATCCGGAACAGTTTGTGGAAGCGGGAATTGCGGAACAGGATTTAGTAGGAATGTCTGCAGGGCTTGCAAAATGTGGAAAAAAAGTATTTTGTGCATCTCCGGCTTCCTTCCTGTCAACAAGAAGTTACGAACAGATTAAGGTTGACTGTGCTTATTCCAGAACAAATGTCAAACTGATCGGAATCAGCGGTGGAATCAGTTATGGTGCTTTAGGAATGAGCCATCACTCTGCACAGGATATAGCTGCTATTTCTGCAATTCCGAATATCCGTGTTTATCTTCCGAGTGACCGTCACCAGACAAAATGTCTTATGGAAGCATTACTGGAGGATGAAGAACCAGCATACATCAGAGTTGGACGAAATGCTGTTGAAGATGTTTATGAAGAGGGAAATGTTAATTTCCAGATGAACAAAGCCGGAGTAATCGGAGAAAATCCGGAGGAGTGTGAAATACTTCTGGTTGCATGTGGTGAGATGGTGAAACCATGTGTGGATGCAGCAAAAACTTTAAATGAAAAAGGTATCAAAATTATAGTTCTTGATATGTATTGTGTAAAACCATTAGATAAAGAAGCAATTATAAAATATGCAGCAAAAGCCAAAGCTGTTGTTACGGTCGAAGAACATTCTCCGTTTGGAGGGCTGGGATCCATGGTAAGCCAGGTAGTTGCGGCAGAATGCCCGAAGCGGGTTATCAACATGGCATTACCGGATGCACCTGTTATCACCGGAACATCCAGAGAAGTTTTTGACTACTATGGTCTGAATGCAGAAGGAATTGAAAAGACAGTAGAGGAAGTACTGAGAAAATAACGGAGGAAGTGATGGAAAATTATATTCTTGGTATAGACCAGAGTACACAAGGTACGAAAGCATTATTATTTGATGATAAAGGAAATCTGATTTCAAGAACAGATCTGCCACATAGACAGATTATAGACGAGAGAGGCTGGGTTGAGCATGATCCGGAAGAAATTCTGAAAAATACAATTCATGTTGTCAAAGATCTTGTGAAAAAAAATGGTATCAGTAAGGAACAGATCAGAGGAATCGGTATCAGTAACCAGAGAGAAACAGCGATGGTATGGGACAGAGAAAGCGGCAGACCGATATATAATGCAGTCGTATGGCAATGTGCAAGAGGTGAGCAGATATGCAGACGGCTTGAAGAAAAAGGATATGCTGAAAAAATCCGACAGAAAACAGGGTTACGTCTTTCACCATATTTTTCAGCGGCAAAAATTGCATGGATTCTTCAGAATGTAGAAGGAGCCGGAGAAAAAAATGAAGCAGGAAAGCTCTGCATAGGAACCATGGACAGCTGGCTTGTATATAAGCTGACGAAAGAACATGCGTTTAAGACAGATTATTCTAATGCATCCCGAACACAACTTTTTAATATCACAGATCTCTGCTGGGATAATGAATTATGTCAGTGGTTCGGAGTGAACAGACAGTGTCTGCCAAAAGTGTGTGGATCAGACGAGCTGTTCGGAATGACGGATTTGGATGGATATTTGGACCATCCGATTCCGATTCATGGAATGCTGGGCGATTCGCACGGCGCTCTGTTTGGACAGGGATGCACAGAGCCTGGAATGATAAAGGCAACTTACGGAACCGGCTCATCAATTATGATGAATATCGGTGAAAAACCGGTGCTTTCGGATGAAGGAATTGTAACTTCACTTGCTTATAAAATCGGTGGAAAAGTGAATTATGTTTTGGAAGGAAATATCAATTATACAGGTGCAGTGATCAGCTGGCTGAAAAATGACTTGAAATTAATTGATTCAGCCGGGGAAACAGAAGAACTTGCAAAAGCAGCAAATTTAGAAGATGAAACTTATTTGGTACCTGCATTTTCGGGATTGGGTGCTCCTTACTGGGATTCAGATGCTAGAGCTGTCATAAGTGGAATGAGCAGAACAACCGGAAAAAATGAAATGGTAAAGGCAGCACTGGAATCCATCGCTTACCAGATCAGTGATATTGTTGAAATTATGAAAAGAACGGCAGGACTTGAGATTGCAGAGATCAGGGTGGATGGAGGACCGACAAGAAATCATTTCCTGATGCAATTTCAGAGTGATATTCTTAATATTCCAGTCAGGGTACCGGATGCAGAAGAACTGTCCGGAATAGGGGCTGCATATGCCGCAGGAATTGCAATGGGAATATATGATCAGAAGAGTTTATTTGAAAATGTAAACAGAACAGAGTACAAAGCCCGGATGAATGAGACTGAGCGGGAAAGAAAAATAAATGGCTGGAGACAGGCAGTAGAAAAAGCTCTTACAAAATAAATGATTCTGATAGTGTTTTACCTTTTCGTGTGATAATATTAGATATATAATCAATATTATTGCATAGAAAAGGTAAAACTATGAAAAGGATAAAAAAATTTTTTAAGATCATTGGTATCACCATTGGCATTCTTGTAATTGCACTTCTTGCATATCTTATTTATCTTTATGCGAGCTATTATCGAATCGAAGACAATCTGCCCCTTGAGGTGGAGTCCCGCGTAGAGCAGGCAGATGCGAAGCTTACAACAGGCAAAGAGTATTCTGCGCTTACATACAACATTGGTTTTGGAGCATATACTCCGGACTTCAGCTTCTTTATGGATGGCGGGAAGTCTTCCTGGGCAAAGAGTAAAGACAGCGTTCTTGAGACAGTTCAGGGAGCTGGAGAACTGGTGACATCCTATGATCCGGATTTTGCATTGATCGAAGAAGTAGATCTGGATTCTACAAGAAGCTATCATGTGAATGAATATTCTATTCTGAAAGACTGTATGTCAGATTATGACTGCGTATTTGCACAGAATTATGATTCTGCATTTCTGTTTTATCCATTTACACAGCCGCATGGCAGCAGTAAATCCGGGCTTGCGCTGTTTTCCAGATATCCGGTGACGGATTCTCTGAGAAGAAGTTTTCCGGTATCCACTTCTTTCAGTAAGTTTTTTGATCTGGACCGCTGCTATAGTATTTCACGCGTTCCGGTCGATAATGGAAAAGAACTGGTGATTTTTGAACTTCATATGTCCGCTTATGGAAACAGTGACGAGATCCGGGAAGGCCAGATCCAGATGCTTACGGCAGATATGAAGAAAGAATACGATGCAGGCAATTATGTACTTTGCGGAGGTGATTTTAACCATGATCTGAAGGCTGCTGAGGACGATTCCGCAGAGAGAGAATCATGGGCATATCCGTTCCCGAGAGCAGAACTTCCGGATCATTTTTCTTTCTGTATTGACCAGTTGAGTGATGAAGAGTGTGCTTCCCTGTGGGACAGTGCACGTAATGCAGATATGGAATATATTCCGGGCGAGACATATACAGTTACACTGGATGGATTTATTGTTTCTGACAATATTGAATGTCTGAAATATGAAAATATCAATACCGGTTATTCTTACTCAGACCATGATCCGGTGTATGTACAGTTTAAATTAAAGTAAGGTGACATGACATGTGAGAGGAGACATCCAATGAAATTTTTATTTGCGTCAGATTCTTTTAAAGGAACCCTGTCTTCTCCGAAAACAGCAGAATTACTCACATGTGCAGCCCGGGAGATTTTTCCGGACTGCATATGTGACAGCATAGAAGTTGCGGATGGCGGAGAAGGTACGACAGATGCAGTTCTTTCGGCAGTAAACGGCAAAAGCAATTCACTGAAAGTGCATGGACCATTGTGGGAAGAACTTACCTGCAGTTACGGAATGCTGGATGCAAAAAGAGCAGTCATGGAAATGGCAGCAGCATCCGGACTTCCACTGGTGCCGGATGAAAAAAGAGATCCACGATATACAACTTCCTATGGAACCGGCGAAATGATCCTGGACGCTTTAAATAAAGGCTTCCGTGATATTTCCATAGCAATCGGCGGTTCTGCAACAAACGATGGCGGAATCGGCTGCATCCGCGCACTGGGTGTACGTTTCCTTGATGAAAACGGGGAAGAGCTGAAAGGTTGTGGCGAAGATCTGATCAAAATCCGCAAGATTGATGTATCCGATATGAATCCGCTTGTAAAAGAATGCAATTTCACGGTAATGTGTGACGTGACCAATCCTCTGTGCGGAAAAGACGGTGCGACTTATACATTCGGAAAACAAAAAGGTGCAACACCTGAGATTCAAGATGAGCTGGAAAAAGGAATGCAGAACTATCGTGATATCCTGAAAGCACAGTTTGGTGTCGATATGGACCAGATAGAAGGTGCCGGAGCAGCAGGCGGACTTGGAGCAGCACTGATGGTTTTCCTGAAGGGAACGTTGAAATCAGGAATTGAAACAGTACTTGATCTGGTTGATTTTGACAAACGTCTGGAAGGCGTTGATATAGTTGTCACCGGTGAGGGTGCGACCGACTGGCAGTCTGTATTCGGCAAAGTCATGCAGGGCGTCGGCATGCACTGCAAGGCACATAACATTCCGGCAGTGGCAATCGTAGGCAGCATGGGAAAAGGTGCTGAAGACATTTTCGATTATGGAATTGAATCGATGATCACAACGATCAACGGAGTGATGACACTTCCCGAGGCACTGGAAAATGCGGAGGAACTTTACCTTTGCGCAGCAAGAAGAATGTTCCGTATGCTGCGCGCAGGAAGCAGACTTGCATAAAGAATAACATATGGTTTTATAAGAAAGAATGCTGTACGAGAGAAAATCGTACAGCTTTTTTTCTTTCCGGCAGGCGGAAATAGGAACACAGCGCAGAAATGGATGGTTGAAAAAGCTTTCAATGGCATTTATACTTAATATAGATTAAATGATTGTTCTTATCAACCGGAAAAGGAGAAAGCGAACATGAAAAATTATTCTGAAGATGCAAGCAAACAGTATCATATTCAGGTAGGTCAGGGTGAGGTTGGCCGTTACGTAATTTTGCCGGGAGACCCGAAACGCTGCAAAAAGATTGCGCAGTATTTTGAGGATCCGGTTTTTGTAGCGGACAACAGAGAATATGTAACTTATACAGGAACACTGGACGGCGTAAAAGTAAGTGTAACTTCTACCGGTATCGGCGGCCCGTCAGCTTCAATCGCAATGGAAGAGCTTTATCGCTGCGGAGCAGACACCTTTGTCCGCATCGGGACCTGTGGCGGAATGCAGCCGGAAGTAAAGAGTGGTGATGTGGTCGTTGCAACGGGCGCTATCCGTATGGAAGGTACCAGTAAGGAGTATGCTCCGATTGAATTTCCGGCAGTGGCAAATCTGGAAGTGATCAACGCGCTTGTGGAAGGTGCAAAGAGAGAACACTGTGAATTTCATACAGGAGTAGTACAGTCTAAAGATTCATTTTACGGCCAGCATGAACCGGAAGTAAAACCGGTCAGCTATGAACTGATGAATAAATGGGAAGCATGGAAACGTCTTGGCTGTCTTGCTTCTGAGATGGAATCTGCGGCACTGTTTGTTGTGGCAAATTACTTAAGGGTGCGTGCAGGAGCCTGCTTTCTTGTGATTGCCAATCAGGAAAGAGAAAAATCAGGACTGGAAAACCCGGTAGTGCATGATACGGACAAAGCAATCAAAGTTGCAGTAGATGCAGTCCGTGAACTCATTCGTGCAGATAAAGAACAGGAAAAAAGAAAATAAAACCTGATGGTTCAGAGAGAATCAGAAAGGCAGGCAGAATTATGGATAAAAAACAGATTGAAGAAATGATCGATCTGGCGATTAGGCAGTTGGATTATTCTTATGCACCGTATTCACATTTTCATGTAGGTGCGGCACTTCTGGCAAAGAATGGAACATATTATACAGGGTGCAACATTGAAAATGCAGCTTATACGCCAACAAACTGTGCTGAAAGAACAGCTTTTTTTAAGGCAGTCAGCGAAGGGATAAAAGAATTTGAAGCTATCTGTATTGTGGGTGGTAAGGATGGAATCCTGACAGAGTATGCAGCACCGTGTGGTGTGTGCAGACAGGTAATGATGGAGTTTTGTGATCCGAAAACATTTAAGATTATTCTGGCAGTCAGCAAAGATCAATATAATGTCTTTACCTTAAATGAACTTTTTCCACTTGGATTTGGACCGGATAATCTGGCATAGATTATAATAGCATAAAAGAGGTGATGTTATGAACCAGAGTGAGAGAAGAAGATACCTGATCCAGGAGTTATTAAACGAGCAAAAAGAATATAGTAATTATTTGATTCCGGAAGATTCGCAGGGGCAGAAAGATCTGCTCCGTGGACTTCTCAATGTACGTGCACCGAAGATGCTCAGCAGAGAATTTCTGAAGATTCAGGATGAGTATCTGAAAGAGGAGACAGAGAAAAAAGGCATCACAGAGCTTGATGATCTCACTCCGGTCGAGCAGGGAATCTATCTCTGGCAGGGTGATATTACTACGCTTCGCTGTGACGCGATTGTCAATGCGGCGAACAGTGGAATGACTGGATGTTATGCGCCAAATCATAAATGTATTGACAACTGCATCCACACCTTTGCAGGTGCGCAGCTTCGCTATGAATGTGCACAGATGATGAAAGCACAGGGGCATGAGGAACCGACAGGGCAGGCGAAGATCACTGCCGCATATAATCTGCCGTGTCGTTATGTCCTGCATACGGTAGGCCCGATCATTTATGGCAGAGTAACGGAGAAAGACTGTGAACTGCTTGCCGGGAGTTATCGTTCCTGTCTCGAACTTGCAGCACAGAATCATCTCGAAAGTGTAGCATTCTGCTGCATTTCCACAGGTGAATTCCATTTCCCGAAGGAACGCGCAGCCGAGATTGCCGTTCGGACAGTGAGAGAATTTTTACAAAAAGAAACCAGTGTAAAAAAAGTAATTTTCAATGTATTTAAAGATTATGACAGGGAAATATACGAACATACACTGACAAAAAAATAAAGAAATGTGCTATACTGAATATATTGAAATTATCAATGGGGTTTCTTACAAAACAAGAGGAGGTTTTTTCAATGAGAGAAGTAAAAGCAGTAAAAATCAATGCAGCAGATTTTGCACCATACGGCACATTCTGTAACATGACAGAGCCGGAGGGATATCCGCTGGCAGGAGAGATCCATAAGTTTTATCCGGATCGCATTTCCGGAACCTGTGTGGGAAGCATGGCATTTTCTCCAATTGCAGTCCGTAAGGATGAAAGAGTTGTCAAAATGGCAGAATATCATACAACGACATGGGAAGGCATCGTGGCACTGGACGATGATATGATCATTCATGTTGCACCGGCATCCGGCGGTACACCTGTACCGGAACTGACGAAAGCATTTATCGTGCCGAAAGGATACATGGTAAAAATCAATGCGGCAATCTGGCATCTCTGTCCACTTCCGCTCAACAATGATGAGCTTCACGCGATGATCATTCTTCCGGAATGTACATATGCAAATGACTGCACAGTTGTTGAATTTGAAGAAAAAGACTGGTTCAAGATCACAGTATAAAAAATCCTCCGGGTTTATTGCCCGGGGGACTTTTTGGCATTGCATATCGAGGAGGCGCCGGTGGCGCGTCTGCTGATTTCAGAAAATCAGATCTGTGAATCCGGTGGATACAAGAAACAGGATCAGCATTACGACCGGCACGACATAGCGGATCATGAAGTGGTACAGACCGGCACGTTTGAAATGCTCGCCATTTCGTTCTACTTCTCCGACGATCCAGTCAGGTCCGATTACCCAGCCGATCAGAATACTGGTCAGCAGAGAAATAAACGGCATCAGGAAGCTGTTGCTGATGTAGTCCATGACATCAAGAAGCTGTCCAACGGAACCATTTGGAAGGCTAAGTTCGAAATACAGTTTGTTGTATCCGAGACAGATCAGAATTGCAGTGATCAGCGAATAAATACCGACAGCACCGCACATTTTTTTACGAGGTTTATGGTAAAGTTCCATACAGTTAGCAACCAGGGTTTCCATGACGGAAACGCAGGATGTCAGTGCCGCAAAGCCCATCATCAGGAAGAACGCGACTGCAACAGGACGGCCAAGGACTCCCATGGCATCGAAGACTTTGGGCAGTGAGATAAAGATCAGGCTTGGTCCGGAAGCCATGCCGTCTGTGCCGAGAAATACGAATACAGCCGGAATGATCATCATTCCTGCAAGAAAAGCAACACCTGTATCAAAAAGCTCAATCTGGTTGGTTGCCTTGCTCAGATTGACTTCATTTTTTACATAGGATCCATAAGTGATCATGATACCCATGGAAACGCTCAGAGAAAAGAATAACTGGCTCATGGCATCCAGAAGAATTTCAAGAAAGCGCTTCACGGTAAGACCGCTGAAATCAGGCGTTACATAAAAAGCAAGTCCCTGCAGACCTGTACGGACACTTCCGTCTGTATCGGTGTGTGTCAGTGTCAGTGAAAAGATTGCGATGATCAGGATAAGTAAAATCAGGCCAGGCATAATGATCTTTGAAAACTGCTCGATTCCTTTTTCTACGCCACGATATACGACCCATGCAGTCAGAGCAAGAAAGACCAGCATAAACACGATCGGAGCAATGTCTGAGGTGATAAAAGATGTAAAATACCCGTCAGTTGCGGCATCTTTTCCATCAGAGATAATATAGGTTACAAAATATTTCGTGATCCATCCGCCGATGACAGAGTAATATGTCATGATCAATGTCGGCACAAGAAATGTCAGTTTACCGAGAAACTTCCATTTCGGATTGAGCGCTTCAAACGCCCGGAGTGCATTTTTCTTGGTTTTTCGCCCAATCGCAACATCTGTTGTGAGCAGAACAAATCCGAAGGTAAGCACCAGAACCAGATAAACCAGCAGGAACAGACCGCCGCCGTCTTTCGCACAGAGATATGGGAAGCGCCATATATTTCCCACACCCACGGCGCTTCCGGCTGCGGCAAGAACGAAGCCGATCGAGCCGGAAAAACTACTTCCTTTTTCTTTCATTTTTAATTCCCCCTGCAAATTGAATTAAGGGCCAGGAAAACCTGACCCGTTAAGTCTATTTTAGCAGAAAAGAACAGAAGTGCAACCGGTAAAAATAATGCCTGAAGTACAGTTTCGTGTTTGTGAAACAGAACTGTACAGATCAGTACCGTAAGGCAGGTCATATGCATAATCCAGAAGAAGTGTACTGACGCTGCTTCCGGCTGTCTTCTGGATCATAAAGGTATCTTACTGCATTTAGACTGAAAAATGATGAGGGATTACAAAAACTAAAGGAGAATAGAATTTACATGGATCATAAGATAAAAGTCCTCTTTCTGGACATAGACAATACACTTCTGGATTTTGATGCAGGTGCGGCATGGGCGATGAATCTGTGTTTTAAGAAGGCTGGGCTTGAATATCGTCCGGAAATGTTTGCGGTATTTAAAGAAGAAAATAATAAAATCTGGCGTCGGATCGAACTCGGGAAACTGACGATGGACGACCTCTTTTATGTGCGCTGGCAGACGGTGCTTCGACAGCTCGGACTTACCGCAGACGGTGTGGAGATGGAAAAAGAATTCCGCAGGCTTCTTCATTTAAGTGCAGTCCCGGTAGAGGGGGCAAAAGATATTCTCGAATATTTATATAAGAAGGAATATTGCCTTTGTGCTGCAAGCAACGGTCCTTATGACCAGCAGATCAACCGCCTGAAAAGCGCGGATATGCTGAAATATTTTACACACTGTTTTGTTTCTGAGACAGTCGGAGCGGACAAGCCCAGCCGGCAGTTTTTTGACGGCTGCATGAAGGAATTTACGGATGTTCTGCCATCGGAATGTATGATGATCGGAGATTCCCTGACCGCAGATATTGAAGGTGGACAGGCTTACGGGATGTCCACATGCTGGTTTGTGCACTCTGGGGATAAAAGTGCCATTCAGCAAAATAATGGTGGAAAAGTAGCTGATTATATCATCTATGAGCTTGCCGAGCTGAAAAATATCTTATAAAAAGATTTCCGGAATCATGCATAAAATCCGTTTTCTTCCAGATACTATCACCGTATTGTAAATAAAAAGAGAGGAAGCGGATACGATGATATTAAAAGAAAAAGAACGCACAACGATTCAGGACTTACAGACACAGGAAAAAAGCTGTATTGAAAAATACGGAAGATATGCGCAACAGGCAAAAGATCCGGAACTGAAAAATCTTTTCCGGACTTTGCAGCAGAAAGAAAGAGAACATTACGAATCTCTGGATCGTGTACTTCGCGGAGAAGTTCCGCAGTGTAACTGTAACGACAGTGACGGCAGGGACTATCAGCCGAAAGCTGCTTATACTGCAATGAGTTCTCCGGAGGACAAACAGCAGGATGCTTTTCTGGCAACTGACTGTATTGCGACAGAAAAGCTTGTTTCCGGAGAATATAATTCAGAAGTGTTTGCTTTTGGTGATAGTGGTGTGCGCAAGCTGCTTGCAGACATTCAGGTAGAAGAGCAGAACCACGCAGAGATGCTTTACAAGTACAAAACCGTAAACGGTATGGTATAAAATACAACAACAGAATATAATAACAAAAAGCATATAAATGCTCCCGGACGGCAATTAACAAGGCTGTCTGAGGAGCTTTTTTGCGTTATGCTGTCAAAATATAAATTCATTTTTACAAACATTTTACAGTGTTATGATTATGCATTTTACTTTTTCCTCTTATACTTGCACTTGTCAATGAGGAAAACAATTGAATATAGCAAAATAAAGAGGAGATTTTATCATGAAGAAAAAATTTTTAGCAATTGTTACAGCAGCACTTATCGGAACAACCGCATTCGCAGCAACTGCAAGCGCAGCAAGCGGAACTATTGATGTAATTTCACGAGAAGACGGATCCGGAACAAGAGGAGCATTCATCGAACTGTTCGGAATCGAAGAAAAACAGGGTGATGAAAAAGTCGACATGACAACAGAAGATGCAAGTATCACAAACAGTACTTCCGTTATGATGACAACAGTTGCAGGTGATGAGAATGCAATCGGTTACATTTCCCTTGGTTCCCTGAATGATACAGTAAAAGCAGTAAAGATTGACGGTGCAGAAGCATCCGCAGAAAACGTAGCAAATGATACATACAAAGTATCCCGTCCATTCAACATCATAACAACTGACAAACTCAGCGATGCAGCAAAAGATTTCGAAAACTACATTCTCAGTTCTGACGGACAGCAGATCGTAGAAGACAACGGATACATCAAAGTAGCTGATGATGCTAAAGCATATGAGCAGAGTGATGCAGAAGGTAAAGTCGTTGTAGCCGGTTCTTCTTCCGTAACACCGGTTATGGAAAAACTGAAAGAAGCATATGAAAAAGCAAACGGCGGCAAGATCACAGTAGAAGTACAGCAGAGCGATTCCACAACAGGTATCACATCCGCAGCAGAAGGCATCTGTGACATCGGTATGGCATCCCGTGAACTGAAAGACGAAGAAACAACTGAAAATCTTACAGCAACTGAAATTGCAAGAGACGGCATCGCAGTTGTAGTAAACAATGACAATAATATTGATGAGCTGACCAGTGATCAGGTAAAAGCAATCTTCACAGGTGAGACAACAGACTGGGAAGATCTGGCTAAATAAGTAAGACCGATACAAAACGACAGAAGATGAAGCCCGGGTCACCGGGCTTCGTGTATGTCCTGCATTACATATCAGGGACGTGCCGGCGGTGTGCATCCGATGATAATTATGAGAGAGGAAGAGTCCTGTATGAATAGATTTAAAGAACAGGCCATGAAAATTGTTTTTATGGTGGCTGCCTGTGCTTCAGTCCTGGCAGTATTTCTGATTTGTTTGTTTCTGTTTGCCAATGGAATTCCGGCGATTGCCAAGATCGGACCGCTGAAATTCTTACTCGGAACAGTCTGGAAACCATCCAATGACAAATTTGGAATTTTCCCGATGATAATTGCCAGTATTTATGTAACAGGCGGCGCAATTCTGGTGGGTGTACCGATTGCCTTACTTACATCTGTATTTATGGCACGCTACTGTCCGCAGAAAATTTATCGTCCGCTGAAATCCGGAATTGAGCTGATGGCAGGAGTTCCTTCCATAGTTTATGGTTTCTTTGGTCTTGTACTGATGGTACCGCTTATTCGAAATACCTTCGGAGGAACTGGTACAAGCTGGCTGGCAGCATCCCTTCTTCTGGGAATCATGATTCTGCCGACAATTATCGGACCGACAGAATCCGCTCTCCGAAGTGTACCGGAAAGCTATTATGAAGGTTCACTTGCACTGGGGGCAACGAAAGAAAGAAGTATTTTTGTGGTTATGCTTCCGGCAGCAAAATCCGGTATTCTGGCAGCTGTAGTTCTCGGAATCGGTCGTGCGATCGGTGAGACAATGGCAGTGATCATGGTAGCCGGAAACCAGGCAAGAATGCCTGCAGGTTTACTCAAAGGTCTTCGTACAATGACAGCAAATATCGTAACTGAAATGGGTTATGCAACCGGACTTCACAGAGAAGCACTGATTGCAACAGGAGTTGTACTTTTTGTATTTATCCTGATCATCAACCTGAGTCTTTCTTTACTGAACAGGAGGTCAGAGAATGCAAACTAATACAGCAGTAGTTGAACCGACGGTGGAAAATATGAAAAAAAGAAATCAGACATCAACAGCAGACCGCATTCATTCGTATCTGCGTCATCCGGGCTCCGGAGTACTTGTCCTTCTCACGATCGGGGCGGCAATAGTTACTTTTGCAGTATTATTTTTTCTGGTAGCATATATCCTCGTAAAAGGTATCCCGTATCTGACACCGGATCTTTTTAGCCTGGAATATACATCCGACAATGTATCTCTTATGCCATCACTGATCAATACCTTTATCATGACAGCTTTATCGCTGGTGATTGCTGCACCGCTCGGAATTTTCGCGGCAATTTATCTTGTAGAATATGCAAAAAAAGGCAATAAACTGGTACAGGTTATTCGTATTACGGCAGAGACACTCTCTGGTATTCCGTCTATCGTATATGGTCTGTTTGGTATGCTGTTTTTTGTAACAGCACTTCATTGGGGAATGTCACTTCTGGCAGGTGCATGTACCCTTGTTATAATGGTACTTCCGTTGATTATGAGAACCGCAGAAGAAGCATTGAAAGCAGTTCCGGATTCTTACAGAGAGGCAAGCTTCGGTCTGGGAGCAGGCAAGCTTCGTACGATTTTTACGATCGTGCTGCCGTCTGCAGTACCTGGAATCCTTGCAGGAATCATCCTTGCAATCGGACGTATTATTGGCGAAACAGCAGCTCTTCTTTACACTTCAGGAACGGTTGCACAGGTACCGAATCTGATGGGTTCCGGACGTACACTGGCACTTCATATGTATGTACTTTCCAGTGAAGGCCTTCACATGAATCAGGCATCTGCAACTGCGGTTGTGATCCTGTTATTTGTATTACTGATTAACGGTTTGTCCGGTATGGTGGCAAAACGTATCGCGAAAGGATAACGAAACATGAGTGATAATATTAAACTTTCTATTGAAGATATGAATCTCTATTACGGAAATTTTCATGCATTACATGATATCAATATGCATATTCCGGAAAAAGAAATAACCGCTTTTATCGGACCGAGTGGATGTGGAAAATCAACTCTTCTGAAGTCTCTGAACCGAATGAATGACCTTGTTGAGGGATGTAAAATTACTGGAAAAGTAGAACTTGACGGAGAAGATATTTATGGTGACATGGATGTAAATCTTCTCCGAAAAAGAGTCGGAATGGTATTCCAGAAACCGAATCCGTTCCCGATGAGTATTTATGATAATGTAGCTTACGGACCGAGAACACATGGCATCAGATCCAAGGCAAAGCTGGACGAAATCGTAGAAAAATCTCTTCGAGATGCAGCAATCTGGGACGAAGTCAAAGACAGATTAAAGAAAAGTGCGCTGGGTATGTCCGGTGGACAGCAGCAGAGACTTTGCATTGCTAGAGCACTGGCAGTTGAACCGGAAGTGCTTCTGATGGATGAGCCGACATCTGCACTTGATCCGATTTCTACATCAAAGATCGAAGAGCTTGCAATGGAATTAAAAGGAAAATATACGATTGTGATCGTTACGCATAATATGCAGCAGGCGACCCGAATTTCTGATAAAACAGCATTCTTTCTTCTGGGAGAAGTTGTAGAATTTAGCGATACAGATACTCTGTTTTCCATGCCGAAAGACAAGAGAACAGAGGACTATATTACAGGGAGGTTTGGTTGATTATGGCAACGCATTTCGAACGGCAGCTTGAAGCACTCCATGTGCAGATCATCACGATGGGAAGCTTTTGCGAAAAAGCAATTTCTCTTTCTAATAAAGCAATCCGGGGTGAGGATTGTATTAAAGCAATTTTTGAGACAGACAGAGAAATTGATACAAAAGAACGTGAGATTGAGAATCTCTGTATGCGTATCCTGCTTCACCAGCAGCCGGTAGCAAGAGATTTACGAGAGGTTTCCGCAGCACTGAAAATGATCTCAGATATGGAACGAATCGGAGATCAGGCAGCAGATATTGCAGATCTTTCAAAGTATATTGATGAGAAACATGTTGAAATTCCTCCGCTTATCGGAAAGATGGCAGAAATGACGGTCAACATGGTCACAGAAAGCGTTGATGCCTTTGTAAAACGTGATCTGGAACTCTGCCGAAAAGTAATCGATGATGATGATCAGGTAGATGATGCATTTAATCAGATTAAAGAGGAACTGGCAGAGCTGATGTACCAGAATCTGGATGCAAAAGCAGGACTGGATCTTTTAATGACTGCAAAATATATGGAACGAATCGGAGATCATGCGGTGAATATTGCTGAGTGGGTCGAGTATGCGATTACAGGCGAACACAGAAACAATGAACACCAAATGGGAGGCTGATAACGTGACAAAGAAAATCTTTAAATCAAATATACTGGTGGCAGTGGTTGTGCTGATATTTGGGATTGCATGTGTGATGGCAATCCTTTATCAGCATTTTGGGAAACAGATCAATACAGAACTGGAAAAAGAAGCGTCGTATCTGGCATATGGCATAGAACAGAACGGCGTGGATTATCTGAATCAGATTAAAGAAAAAGATGACCGTATTACGTATATCGCAGAGGACGGAACGGTTCTTTATGATAATCAGGCAGATTCATCTTCTATGGAAAATCACAGTGACCGTAAAGAAGTTCAGGAAGCGCTGAAATCAGGAAGCGGACGTGCAGAACGTGATTCAAAAACATTGTCACAGAAGACGATATACTATGCACTGCGCCTCTCAGACAATACAGTACTCCGTGTTTCCAGTACGCAGTACTCGGTATGGGTGCTTCTTATGGAGATGGTACCGCCGATGATCGGTATTGCAGTCGTGATGCTGATACTGGCCGGTCTTGTGTCTATGCATATGGCAAATAAAATTGTGGAGCCGATCAATAATGTAGATCTTGAGCATCCGGAGGAAAATCAGATCTATGAAGAAGTAGGACCTCTTTTAAGTAAGATATATAAGCAGAACGGACAGATCAGAAGTCAGCTGGAAGCAGCCAGACGAAATCAGGAAGAGTTTACGATCATTACAGAAAATATGCAGGAAGGGCTCCTTGTGATCGACAGTTATACAATGATCCTGTCGGGAAATTCCAGTGCATGGAAAATGTTTCAAATGCAGACACCAAAGATTGGGGAATGCGTTTATTCGCTGAACCGTGGTGAAGAATTCCGTCTTATGATCGAACAGGTTCTGCGTGGAGAACACGGAAGTGTACGTCTGCGTCTGGGCGGCGAAGTCGTTCAGATGATCGCGAACCCTGTTACCAGAGAACAACGGGTGGTAGGTGCAGTACTTCTGCTGATCAACGAAACAGAAAAGGTGGAACGCGAACAGCTGCGCAGAGAATTTTCAGCAAATGTTTCACATGAGCTGATGACGCCTCTGACTGCAGTATCCGGCTTTGCAGAGATTATCCGAAATGGTATGGTCAGACAGGAAGATGTACAGAAATTTGCAGGCAGAATTTATGATGAAGCCCAGCGCCTGATCGCGTTGATAGAGGATACGATCCGTGTATCTCAGCTTGATGAGGGAGAAACTCCGTATGACTGGGAAGAGCTGGATGTGTGTCAGGTTGTCAGAGATGTGTGTGGCAGACTGAAAGAGATTGCTGATAAGAAAAACGTTCATTTTTATATTGACGGGGATAAAACGATGCTGTACAGCGTGCATCCGATTCTGGATGAAATCATTTATAATCTCTGCGATAATGGAATCAAATATAATAAAGAGGACGGTACAGTAAGCATTCATCTGCGTGATCTGGGCAAACAGGTAGAGATTCGAGTCAAAGATAACGGTATAGGAATCCCGGCAGAAGATCAGAAGCGCGTATTTGAAAGATTCTATCGCGTGGACAAGAGCCACTCCAAAGAAATCGGAGGTACCGGCCTCGGTCTTTCTATTGTAAAACATGGTGTAGGTTTCCTGGGAGGAACCCTGGATCTGGTCAGCGAGATCGGCAGAGGAACCGAGATTACCATGACCTTCCCGAAAAAACGGAAAACAATTTAAGAACATAAAAAAGATACTGACGCAATTAAAAAAGCGTTCAGTATCTTTTTTGGTTAGTAGCAATATGCGCCTTCATAACTGTTGCAGGATTCTTTCTTACGGGAAAGATTCTCACAGGAGCTGCAGCGGTTGCAGAATTCCTGTTCATAACAGGTGGCGCAGACACAATTCCCACAGTTGCTGCGGTCATAGGCCGGAGTACAGGTGTAGGGAAGAGTATCGTTTGGGCGTTCTTCCGTCATTATTTTCACCTCTCCTGATACGTTTTTGATAACTGTATTATATCTCTGTATATCAACAGATTCAAGAAAATAATGAGAAAAATTATTAATTTTCAGAAGAATTAAAATATTCTATTTTGCTTCCCAGCGTCCGGAAGCACCACATGGAAGTACCAGTCCGTTGGATGTTACAGGAAGTCCGATTTCCTGAGAATCAACATGTCCGTCGAAGTCCTTAAGTTCTGTTGAAAGCATGTAGGTCAGCACAGCCGGTGCAAGTCCCGTTGTATAGGAGTTGATCAGGAAAAACAGTGGATTCGGGCTTAAAAGCTTTACGCACAGCTTGATGAGCGGATGAATTGCATCTTCGATCTTCCAGATCTCACCTTTTGGTCCACGGCCGTAAGAAGGTGGATCCATGATGATCGCATCGTAGTGATTTCCACGTCGGATCTCACGTTCTACAAATTTTACACAGTCATCAACGAGCCAGCGGATCGGTGCTTCGGAGAGTCCGGATGCAGCCGCATTTTCTTTTGCCCAGTTGACCATACCTTTGGAGGCATCAACATGTGTAACATGTGCGCCGGCAGCGGCAGCAGCCAGAGTCGCACCGCCTGTATAGGCAAAAAGATTCAGAACTTTGACCGGACGGCCTGCGTTACGGATCTTATCTCCGAACCAGTCCCAGTTGACTGCCTGTTCCGGAAAAAGTCCGGTATGTTTGAAACTGAATGGTTTCAGATGGAAGGTCAGATCTTTGTAATGAAGATCCCACTGCTGTGGCAGATCAAAGAATTCCCATTCCCCGCCGCCTTTTTTGCTTCTGTGGTAGTGGGCATTCATGTTTTTCCATCCACGGCTTACCTTCGGGGTATCCCAGATAACCTGCGGGTCCGGACGGACCAGCGTGTATTTACCCCAGCGCTCCAGTTTCTCGCCGCAGGAAGTGTCAATTACTTCGTATTCTTTCCAGTCATTTGCAATCCACATATATATGATAACCTTTCTTATAGTCTTATTTATATAGTAAAATATCTCTATCTCATCAGTATAGGTGAATCGTGACGATTCCGCAAGTAAAACTATGTAGTTTCGGGTATACAGACGATACATTTTGCGGAAATTCGTTCAAATTCGCACTTTATCACTTTGATTTGAAAAAATTTTTTACAAATAGAGAGGTGGCGGGGCTTGACAAGCAGTACTTTACAATACTAAAATATACGAGATAATAATTTAAGATCAAAAAGCTATTTAAGATGAAAGAATTTTTGCCGGGACAGGATTCTGGAAGCGGCACGAGGAGGACGAATATGCAGAAATACAGTGAGATGAGTAAAGAACAGCTTCAGGCTCTCAAGAAAGAGCTGGATCAGCAGTATGCAGAAATTAAGGCACAGGGACTGGCCCTTGATATGTCACGTGGTAAGCCGTCAGTTGATCAGCTGAATATTTCCATGGATATGATGGATGTTCTGTCAAGCAGTACAGACCTGAGATGTGAGACTGGTGTTGACTGCCGTAACTATGGTGTCATGGATGGTATTCCGGAAGCCAAACGTCTTCTCGGAGAGATTTCCGAAGTAGATCCGGAACACATTATTATTTACGGAAACTCCAGTCTGAATGTTATGTTTGATACTGTATCACGTTCTATGACTCATGGTGTTATGGGAAATACTCCATGGTGTAAACTGGATAAAGTAAAATTTCTCTGTCCGGTTCCGGGATATGACCGCCACTTCAAGATTACAGAATTTTTCGGTATCGAGATGATCAATGTGCCGATGTCACCGGAAGGCCCGGATATGGATATGGTTGAGAAACTTGTAAGCGAAGATCCGGCAATCAAAGGTATCTGGTGTGTACCGAAATACTCTAATCCGCAGGGATATACTTATTCTGAAGAAACCGTAAAACGTTTTGCACGTCTGAAACCGGCAGCACCGGATTTCCGTATCTACTGGGACAATGCGTACAGTGTACATCATCTTTATGATGACGAGAAAGAACAGGATTTCCTGCTTGAGATTCTGGATGAGTGCGCAAAAGCCGGCAATCCGGATATGGTTTACAAATTTACTTCAACTTCCAAGATCAGCTTCCCGGGTTCCGGTATCGCTGCATTAGCTGCATCAAAAGCAAACCTTGATGATATTCGTAAATATATTACAGTACAGACCATCGGACATGATAAACTGAATCAGCTCCGTCATGTAAAATTCTTCAAGAATCTTGACGGTGTTCATGCACACATGAGCAGGCATGCAGCAATCCTCCGTCCGAAATTTGAGATGGTAGAGGCAACTCTCGAGAAAGAACTCGGCGGATTCGGAATCGGAGAATGGACAACTCCGAAGGGAGGCTACTTCATTTCTTTCGAATCCATGGAGGGATGCGCGAAAAGAATTGTAGCAATGGCAAAAGAAGCCGGTGTCGTAATGACCGGAGCAGGAGCTACCTATCCATATGGTAAAGATCCAAAGGACAGCAATATCCGTATTGCTCCGTCTTTCCCACCAATTGACGAGCTGGAAAAGGCTGCGAAGGTTTTCGTTGTCTGCGTAAAACTTGCCAGCGTAGAGAAACTTCTGGCAGAATAAAATTCTGACTTGAACAGCAATAATAAAATTTCATAGCCGCGAACGTTAAGGAGGCGCCATGACGGAAAAAAACAAGAGTATGGACAAAGGAAGAAAACTACTGATCGGTTTAATCATTGTACTGCTCCTGCTTACCGCAGGCGCCTACTTTTTTGGTGTATATTATTTTACCGGGCATTTTCTTCCTGGGTCACAGGTGAATGGTTTTAATTGTTCTTACATGACTGAGGACGAGACCGAAAATCTTCTGAAACAAAAGACTGCAGTCTATGCACTTGCGGTGCGTACAAGAGGAGACGGTCAGGAGGGAATCACAGCAGAAGAAATCAACCTTCAATATACATCAGATGGCAGTGTCAGGAAGCTTTTGCATGACCAGAATCGTTTTATCTGGTTCCTTGCATTCAGCCAGCAGCAGACTTATGAATTGCCGGCTTCGGTATCGTATGACGAAGATCTGTTTAAGAAGAAGATCGACAGCCTGAAGTGCCTTCAGAATAATATAGAGCCGGAGGATGCCTATATCAGAGAGCTGGAGGATAGTTTCGAAGTCGTTCCTGAGATTGAAGGTACAAAGATTGATTATGAAAAGCTGATGGAAGACATTTCTAATGCGGTCAGGACAGGTCGTACAGTTGCAGAGCTGGAAGCTGACGGTTGTTATATCAACCCGACAGCCTATGCATCGGATCTTACTAAGGACTGTGAGCAGATGAATGATCTGACCGATGTTGTGGTGACTTATGATTTCAGTGACCGCAAGGAGACGGTGAATCGCTCTGTGATAAAGGGCATGCTTGACAGAGATGAAAATGATAATCTGGTCGTGAGTAAGGATGCAGTAGCTGCTTATGTGGCAGATCTTGCCGGTAAATATGATACGGCAGGTACAGAACGGGCATTTTCTACGTATGATAACAGAGATATCACTGTATCCGGTGGAAATTACGGATGGGTGATCGACCAGCAAAAAGAAGCCGATGCACTGTACAAAGACATCACAGAGAAAAAAACTGAGGTGCGTGAACCGATCTACGAGCAGGAAGCTGCCAGCAGAAAGATAAATGATATAGGATATTCTTATATTGAAATTGACCTGAGTGCCCAAAGAATGGTATTATATCAGAGTGGAAGTCCGGTGGTGGATACCGGGCTGGTGGCAGACAGCAGTACGCTGACCGGTGTATATGCACTGGGAGAAAAAGAATCTTCTGCAGTACCAGGCGGTAGAGATGGTGAAACAGTAGATTTCTGGATGCCATTTACAGACAAAACAGGCATATATGGAAAAGCAGGTCTGGATGTAAACGGATATGATTTTTCAGATGATGCGGATATCGCAGCTTTCGGAAGTGACGATGAGAATAGTGGAACCAGCGTATTTTCAGAGCCGAAATCATCCACAGAGGGCTGTATAGCGGTACCTGAAGAGCAGGCGCAGTTAATTTATCAGACAGTAGAAGCTGGAATACCGGTTGTCATATATAAGTGATCATAACTGTGAAAAGACAAAACAGTGTAACCAGTACAGCAAAGGAGCTGCAGGGATTCTGAGAGGGATCTTTGCAGCGGTTTTTGCGTTTCAGGAGAGGTGATAATATGAAAATTGTTGTATTAGCAGGGGGAACAAGTACAGAAAGGGATGTATCGATCGTATCCGGCACAGGAATCTGCGGTGCGCTGCGTCAGAAAAATCATCAGGCAATTCTGGTCGATGTTTTTTGCGGACTGGAGAATGTAGACTGGGCAGATCCTTTTCCGGAAAGCTATGATGTAGAGCAGGCAGTTTCCTACATCAAGAGTTTTAATACGCGCATCGAAGAGTTAAAAAAAAGCAGGAAAGAATTTTTCGGACCGAATGTTCTGGAACTTTGTAAGAAAGCGGATTTTGTTTTCCTCGGACTGCATGGATCCAACGGCGAGGACGGAAGACTGCAGGCTGTATTTGACCTGATGGGAATTACGTATACCGGAACAGGCTATCTCAGCAGTGCGATGGCAATGGATAAAGG
This sequence comes from Blautia sp. Marseille-P3087, assembly GCF_900120195.1. Lineage (GTDB taxonomy): Bacteria > Bacillota > Clostridia > Lachnospirales > Lachnospiraceae > Blautia_A. The sequence continues at coordinate 1,733,893 of NZ_LT635539.1, read as the reverse complement.
TGTTACGAAAGCCATGTTCCAGATGCGCGGTGTACCGACACCGGGCGGCAAAGCCATGAAGAAAAAAGACCGCGTGGAGACACCGCAGGAGCTTGGCATGGATTTCCCTGTTGTAGTCAAGACATGTTGTGGCGGTTCCAGCATTGGTGTTTATATCGTAGATAATCAGGCTGATTATACGAAAGCTCTGGATGGAGCATTTACCTATGAAAATGAAGTTGTCGTAGAAGAATTTGTCGAAGGTACTGAGTATACGGTTGCTGTTGTGGACGGCAAAGCATATCCGGTTGTACAGATCGTTCCGGTTCAGGGATTCTATGATTATGAGAATAAATACAAACCGGGCGCAGTGAAAGAAACCTGTCCGGCACCGATTTCCGAAGAACTGACCAGACGTCTTCAGGAATATGCGGTAGAAGGCTATCACGCACTTGAAATGGAAAGCTATGGTCGTCTTGATTTCATTGTAACAAAAGATGAAAAGATCTACTGCCTCGAGGCAAACACTCTTCCGGGAATGACACCTACCAGTCTGATTCCGCAGGAGGCAGCAGTGCTCGGTATGGATTATCCGACTCTGTGTGAAGAACTGATCAGAGTCTCAATGAAAAAGTACGAATGAGGAAAAATAAATGAAAAATCTTACCTTAAGAAATCTTACAGAGGTGTGCAGTGGAACCTGGCATGGCGATGATGCGCTTCGCGACCGTGAAATTTCTGCAATTACCACAGACAGCCGTAAGATTGAGAAAGACTGTCTGTTTGTGCCGATTGTTGGAGAACGCGTGGATGCACATCGTTTTATCCCGGATGTTATGGCGAAAGGGGCACTTGCGACACTTTCAGAGAGAGAGCTGCCAGATGCAACTTACCCGTATATTCAGGTTGCATCTTCTCTGCAGGCAGTAAAAGATATCGCAGAATTTTATTTACAGCAGCTTCAGATTCCGGTAGTCGGAATCACCGGAAGTGTTGGTAAGACCAGTACGAAAGAAGTGATTGCATCTGTACTGAAAGAAAAATATCGTACCCTGAAAACACAGGGAAACTTTAATAACGAACTTGGACTGCCACTGACCGTATTCCGTCTGAGAGAAGACGATCAGATCGCCGTTCTGGAAATGGGAATCAGTGATTTTGGAGAAATGACACGACTTACCCGGATAGCGAAACCGGATACCTGTGTGATCACAAATATCGGAACCTGTCATCTCGAAAATCTTGGAGACAGAGACGGTGTTCTCAAAGCAAAGACGGAAATTTTCCAGTCCATGCAACCGAACGGCCATATTGTACTGAACGGGGATGATGATAAGCTGGCAACGGTTGATGGCTATCATGGTGTGAAACCGGTATTTTTCGGTTTGGATGCGAAGCGTGATGTTTATGCAGACCAGATCGTGAGCAGGGGGCTGAAAGGTGTTTCCTGTCGTATTCATATGGACGAAGATGCTTTTGATGTACTGGTGCCGACACCGGGCATCCATATGGTCTATAATGCGCTTGCAGCAGCGGCTGTAGGCAGAATCTACGGACTTACGATCGAAGAAATTAAAAGAGGTATTGAAAGCCTGGAGACAATCCGTGGTCGTTTCAAGATGATCGAGACAGAGAATTTTCTGGTTGTAGATGACTGTTATAATGCCAATCCGATGTCCATGAAAGCTTCTCTGGATGTACTTCATGATGGAGAGGGACGAAGAGTGGCGATTCTCGGAGATATGGGAGAACTTGGCGAGAATGAGATTTCTCTGCATAAAGAAGTCGGAGAGCATGCTGCAAAATGTGGCATTGATGTCTGCATCTGTGTGGGAGAACTTTCTGTACATATGGCAGACGCTGCGCGCACAGCAGATCCGAATTTTGAAGTTCATTATGAAAAAGACCGGGAATCTCTTCTTAAGAATCTTGAAGGGTATGTCCGTAAGGGAGATACGATTCTCGTAAAAGCGTCTCATTTTATGAAGTTTGAAGAAGTGGTAGACGCACTGGAAAAAATGTAAAATTCTGCAGGAATTTGACGAACGATTTTTGTTCCATACAGGCCTTAAGAGGTGTAGAATGAGTTTATCGGATAACTGTTCACAGACTGTAAAACAAGGAGGGCTTATGCTGGAACGAATCATGGACCTGCATATTCTGCTTTATCTGATGGCTGTTCTCGGAACAGCAGGAGGAGTGGGTATGCTGGCAGTACACCTTACCTACAGAAGAACCATGCGAAAGACAAAAGCGACAACGAACCTGAGAGAAAAGTGGCTGAATCTGTGGAAAACAAGGGATAAGCTTCTGAACAGAATGAATCTTCTGGTCTGGATTCCTTCATTGTTATCTACGGTTTGCCTGGGGTTGTCGCTTTTTTTTGTTACGAAACTCGGATCGGAACAGGGACTTTCACTGCAGTATCTATATATCGGCACAGCGGTTCCGGTTGCACTTCTGATCTTGCGGCAGGCGCTGGATTTTTCATACAGGGAAGAACTGGTGACAAATTCTCTCGCGGATTATATCCTTCAGGCACGTTCCCGAAAGGAAAATCCCCCCACAGCCCGTAAGTACGAACCGCAGCAGACCTCTCAGAAAACAGACCCGATCCTCAGGGAAGAAATGGTTGAGCGGATTGCTTCCAGTATCCGGCAGACTGCGGCAACGGGCAGTCATTTCAGCAAGATGCTGAGCCCTGAGGAGGAAGAGATCATGCGGGAGATCATACGGGAATTTATGGAATAAACACAGAGAAATCTGGAGGTACAAATGAACAAAAGAAGAATTATATGGATAGAGCTGCTGCGCATTTGTGCGTGCATCGGCGTCATCGGTATTCATGTTGCTTCGCAACATTTTCATGACATGCCGGTCAATACATCCGTATGGGCAGTATCTAATTTTTATCATGGAATCAACCGATATGCAGTTGCCTGCTTTGTAATGATCAGCGGAGGTCTGTATCTTGATCGTAAACGGACATGGAATCTTAAGAAATTGTGGACACACAGTATTCTTCCGATTGCTGTTGCATATATATTCTGGCAGGTGTTTTATGCGCTTTACCGAAGTCTGACGGATGAAGGTCTGAAATTCGGGTCAGTTGCTTTTTTCAAGCGCTTTCTGGTTATGATATCAGATCCCTATTTTCATCTGTGGTATTTGCCGATGCTGATCGGGCTTCTTATCATCACGCCAATGCTGTGGGAAATCGTCAACAGTAAGAACGGGAAACAATGGGAAGAATATATGATCCTCCTGTATTTGATTTTTAAGATCCTGCCATATACGGTTAAGGTTTTTCCGATACCTTGCAAAGAACATGTGATGAATGTTTTGAATACGGTACAGCCGCAGATGGTTACCGGATTTGTAGGATATTATATCGCAGGACACTATCTGTATCAGTACGGAGTATCTAAAAAACTTGAAAAACTGATCTACATACTGGGAATCGTTTCAATCAGTATGGGCATCCTGTTTTGTTATATCAGGTCACAGCAGAAGGGAACAGATATACAGGATTTTTATGAGAATTATACCCTGGCTGCTTTTTTCTGGGGCATTTCTGTATTTTTGTTTTTCAAAAATTATGTTTCAAAGATAAAATGGAATGACAAGCAGGAAAAACGAATCTGCTTTGTTGGAAGCTGCACATTCGGAATTTTTCTTATCCATGTGCTGGTGAGATCACTTCTCCACAAAGCAGGTATTGACAGTATGATGATCAGTAATACATTTATAGCAATACCGATCGTGATCGCACTGATCTTTACCCTGAGCTTTGGGGCGGTAGTGATCATAAAGAAAATTCCGGTATTGAAGAAGTGGATCGTATGATCAGTCTTCTTCAATTACCTGAATCTCAAGATAATCAAACGAAATATTTTCTATAAAACTGTCCTGGTTAAACCTGGCTCTGGAGTGGCGCTTAAAATCAGCAATATTGTTGTCAAGCCAGATCGGGTTCTCCAGGTCAAATTCATAGCAGATTTCCTGTAGTGCACGAAAAATCTTATGAGTTCTGGTATCTTCAGAATCATCATCTATTACAATATCTCTTATTAAGTGGTTATTTTCCCACATTTTTCCCCATAAACGAAACATAGCTGCCTCCTGTCAGAAATATTTTCTAAATCAGTATAGCCATTCTTTGCAGATAAGTAAAGAAATATGTAAAGAAAATTCATTGCAGATTTTAGTGAGATAAAGTATAATGATTACTGTGAGCGGAGTGAACAGTAAGCTTAATGGAAATACATTTTGCATCGTCACAAAATACAGGATGCATATTTTTTATGAATGGAGGAGTTGTTAATGAAGTTATACGACAGTGGCATTTATCTGGTGAACGGTCATGACATCGTTGAAGAAGGCAGTATGAACCAGCCGGTATCCAGAGAAGAAGCAGCCGGAAATACAATGGCATACAGAATTCTGGATGCACATAATACATCCGGAAATATGGAAAAGCTTCAGATTAAATTTGATAAGCTGACATCTCATGATATCACCTTTGTTGGTATTATTCAAACAGCACGTGCATCAGGACTCGAGAAATTCCCGGTTCCCTATGTACTGACAAACTGTCATAACTCTCTTTGTGCAGTAGGCGGTACGATCAATGAAGATGATCATATGTTTGGACTTACCTGTGCGAAGAAATATGGCGGAGTTTATGTACCTCCTCATCAGGCTGTTATCCACCAGTTTGCACGCGAAATGCTGGCAGGGGGTGGCAAGATGATTCTTGGTTCAGACAGCCATACCCGTTATGGTGCACTTGGTACCATGGCTATGGGCGAAGGCGGCGGAGAACTTGTAAAACAGCTTCTTTCCCAGACATATGATATTAATATGCCAGGCGTTGTGGCAATCTATCTGAAAGGTGAACCACGTCCGGGAGTAGGCCCGCAGGACGTTGCACTTGCAATCATCGGCAAAGTATTCGCAAACGGCTATGTTAAGAATAAAGTTATGGAATTCGTAGGACCTGGTGTTGCAGGACTGAGCGCTGATTTCCGTATCGGTGTGGACGTTATGACAACAGAGACTACATGTCTTTCCTCTATCTGGCAGACAGATGAAAAGATTGAAGAATTCTATGAGATCCATGGCAGAAAAGAAGATTACAAAGAACTGAAACCGGGTAAAGTGGCTTATTATGACGGCTGCGTAGAAGTTGATTTAAGCGAAATCAAACCAATGATCGCAATGCCGTTCCATCCGAGCAACACCTATACCATCGATGAACTGAAAGCAAATCTTTACGACATTCTGGATGATGTTGAGAAAAAAGCACAGATCAGCCTTGATGGCAAAGTTCCATATACTCTGAAAGACAAAGTGATCGACGGAAAGCTTTATGTAGAGCAGGGAATCATCGCAGGATGTGCAGGCGGTGGTTTCGAAAATATTTGTGCAGCAGCTGACATTCTTCGTGGCGCAAGCATCGGATCAGATGCATTTACACTCAGCGTATATCCGGCAAGTACTCCGATCTATATGGAACTTGCAAGAAACGGTGTCCTTGCAGATCTCCTTGCTACAGGTGCTGTTGTTAAGACTGCATTCTGCGGACCATGCTTTGGCGCAGGCGATACACCGGCAAATAATGCATTCAGTATCCGTCATACGACCAGAAACTTCCCGAACCGTGAAGGATCTAAAGTTCAGAACGGACAGATTTCTTCTGTTGCTCTCATGGATGCAAGATCTATCGCAGCAACAGCAGCAAATAAAGGTTTCCTGACTTCAGCAGAAGAATTTAACGGAAACTACACACATCAGAAATACTTCTTCGACAAGACGATTTATGAGAATCGTATTTTTGACAGCAAGGGTGTTGCGGATCCGAGCGTGGAGATCCAGTTTGGACCAAACATCAAAGACTGGCCGAAGATGCCTGCACTGGCAGATAATCTTGTGCTGAAAGTTGTATCTGAGATCCATGATCCGGTTACAACAACGGATGAGCTGATCCCGTCAGGTGAAACTTCCTCCTTCCGTTCCAATCCGCTCGGACTGGCTGAGTTTACTCTGTCCCGTAAAGATCCGGCATACGTTGGACGTGCAAAGGAAATCCAGAAAGCACAGAAAGCTCTGGAGGCAGGAGAATGTCCGGCAGAGACAGTCCCAGAACTGAAGCCTGTTATGGAAACCATTAAGAAACAGTTTGCAGGTATCAGCAATGAGAACATCGGTATCGGAAGTACGATTTTTGCAGTAAAACCTGGTGATGGTTCTGCACGTGAGCAGGCAGCTTCCTGTCAAAAGGTTCTTGGCGGATGGGCAAATATCGCCAACGAATATGCAACGAAGCGTTATCGCTCCAACCTGATCAACTGGGGTATGCTTCCGTTCCTGATCCCGCAGGGAGATCTTCCGTTTGAGAACGGGGACTACCTGTTCTTCCCTGAGGTTCGAGGAGCTGTTGCAGACAAAGCGGACAGTATCACAGGTTATGTAGTAAAAGAAGACGGACTGAAAGAGTTCCAGGTAACTCTGGGTGAACTGACTGACGATGAGCGTGAGATCATCCTGAAAGGCTGTCTGATCAATTACAACAGAGGATAATATATATTGCTATAAAGACGACAGGACACCATCCATACAGCTCCGCAAATACCATTGCGTCTGCTATGTGATACATGCGCTTATAATCTGCCAGTCGCTCGAACTCGCTTACGCTCAGACAGCGAGCTTGGTGGTAGAAGCTAAGCATGTATCGCATAACGCAGTACTCATAAGTATTTGCGGTTTCTGTATGAATGGTGTTCTGTCTGTTTATTAGTATGGGGAAAGAAGGGTGACCGGTATGGGGACGAGAAGGAAAAGACGGAGCAGGATAAATTGTCAGAAAACAATATATAATACGAAAAATACACAATATAAATATACTACAAATAATGAAATAAATAATAATTATGAGAAAAATATAAAAAAGCGTTGACAAATGCGGTGGACGGTGATATTATAATGACATCAAAAGAAAACAAGAGAAAAATAAATCAAACAAAATAAAAAATCATTCAATTCATAGTATAAATAAACGTTACATGAAAGGAATGAAATCAAAAAGAAAGGGTAAGGTGATACCGTTGGGACACTAGCCACACATCATATCAATATGAGAAGTGACAGAGATTGAGTTTCCTGCAAGAAAGACCTGATACATAAATTATCCATTATTTATAACGATCATTACAGAACACTCGAAAGAAATATTTAAAATATTACCTGGTGAACAGGACTTTCCGAAAGTAATGAATCATACAAAACGTATTACAGGTATATAGAATCGATCACTCATATTGAATAACTGTCACGAACCTGATACAAAGAATTTTAGAAATGTGTAAAGAAACATTTTTAAAAGTTGAGATCCAGATGATGTGAGTTATATGAATCGAAGCTTTGCATCAGAAGAATATCTTCTCACAAAAGATATTACATCAGAAATTAATGGGGTCTTATTCCCGATGAAAACAGTTCGAAATTTAAGAAGTTAAGTTTGGAGTTGCTCTAATCAGAAGGAAAAGATACTTTCATATTTCTAAATTAAATTATAATCCGTAAATTATAATTTAAACTCTATCAACTTTCTAAATGAACCGAATGATAAAAATCATCTCGTTTGTGAGCAGGAAATTACAAGAAACCAAAAGACACAATATCAGATAAAAAGATAATTAATAAATATAAAAACTAAATACAGATAATTGAATGAAGTATACTAAAAGAGGTATCAAAGATTTCAATTAGTAAACAAGACGATAAGTTTTGAAAGAACAAAGAGGTTAATTAAAATTGAATAGCGAAGATTGTTAAGACGGTCATCATTTTAGATTATGAGAAGTAAATTATAAGAAAAAGTGATGACCGTCTTACTGTTGTGTAAAGATGATTTTTACGTTATACTCTCCATAGAAAGTGCGGTAAGCGCTAAAGGAGAGCTTTTTTTATGTGGAATAATATAGAAGATATGATTTTATATGAGGATAGAGATATTATTGTCTGTCACAAAGTGGCAGGTATTGCCGTACAGAGTGCGAGAATCGGGATGCCGGATATGGAAAGTACTCTGAAAAATTATCTGGCATCAAAAAAAACAGGGACAATGCCATATCTGGGGATTGTTCATCGTCTGGATCAGCCGGTGGAAGGGGTGCTTGTTTTTGCAAAAAATAAAAGGGCGGCTGCCGGGCTGACAGGTCAGATTACATCAGGAAGCGTTACGAAGGAGTATCTTGCCGTAACAGATCAGAAACCGGAGAATGTGCAGGGACATCTGGAGGATTATCTGAAGAAAGACGGAAAAACAAATACATCTGCAGTAGTTACATCAAAAACCGATAGGGCAAAAAAAGCAGTTCTGGATTATGAAGTACTTAATGAAGTTTCAGATGAGCGGACTTCGACCGGTAAAAGAATTTTGGTCAGGATACAGCTGGGAACAGGCCGCCATCATCAGATCAGGGTACAGATGGCACATGCCGGAATGTCGCTTCTCGGAGATCGAAAATATAATCCGGAGGATTCTTCAGGACTTCCGCTGGGACTGTGTTCCTGTCATCTTGTGTTCCGACATCCGGTCACAGGAAAGAAGTTGGAATTTCAGGTAACTCCGAAAGGAGAATGTTTTGCAGATTTCCCAAATATCTGAATCAGAATATAGTGAAATTGCCGTATTTTCTTCGAAAAAATGAAAAAACTATGAAATCTATAGACGGAAAAATGAAAATGTGTATAATGTAGAAAAGAATCGCATTGATGTAAAATTTATAGTAGAAAAGAGGAAAATACAATGAAAAAAGCAGCTATTGCGGTGCTTTTTCTTGCCGGTGCAGTCGTAGCGGCAGGCGAGAGTGGTAAGATGGGCGGCTTTGGTAATTTTATTTCAGATGTGCAGGCCGAAGATGAACTGTCTGAAAGTGATAAAGACCAGAAAGAGATTATAGAAGAGTCAGATACTACAGAGGAGGACAGAGTCGCTGCTATTGATACTTCAATCACACTTGGTGCAGGCAGCAGAATTGCAGTTGTGAGCAAGGCTACAGATGGAGAATATTGGAAACTTGTCCGTAAGGGAATGGAAGATGCAGTTAAGGATATTAATAAAGCCTATGAGTTTTCATCCGATGATGAAATTTCTATGACTTTCGAGGGGCCTTCGGATGAGCAGGATATTGAAACTCAGGTTAATACGCTCGATGCGGTAATTGCAGAGAATCCTACCGTCTTGTGCATGTCAGCCGGAGATATTGAATCCTGTCAGGCACAGCTTGAGGCGTCCAGTGAGAATGGCATTCCGGTTGTAGTTTTTGATTCCAATGTCAGTGACGATGAGCTGGTGGCAGCGTTCCGTGGTACAGATAATGCATATGCAGGAAAACTTGCGGCAGAAAAACTTGTGGATGCAATCGGAGAAAACGGTAAGATTGCAGTATTTTCTGCACAGGAAAAAACAGAGAGCTCACAGAAACGTGTCGAGGGATTTAAGGAAGCGTTGGCAGATTACGAGGGAATCTCAATTGTAAGTGAGTTATATACCGATAAGGTCAAAGATATGTCAGAGGCAATGGCAGATGTGCTGAAACGTTACCCGGATCTGGACGGAGTATTCTGTACCAATGAAGATGTTGCGGATATGTATCTCGGACTGGATAAAGGAGAGAATGTACCGGTTATGGTCGGTGTAGATGCGACAAGCGTACAGCAGAAGGCAATCTCGGATGGACAGGAGCTTGGAACCGTATCACAGGATCCATATGATATCGGCTATCAGACGATCATAGCTGCAGCACAGGCTATGTCTACAGATCCGGCACAGGCGGCTTCTGTAGAAAAAAATGTTCTGCTTGAGCCGAAATGGATTGACGCGTCTAATATTGATGATGCGTCAAACGGCAATTATCTGTACAGCAAATAAAAGAGAATATACGCAGGATGACGTGATATGATATGTAAGAGAAAAGTTAATCCTGATATCCGACAGGGACAGTTCACATTGGACTGTCCCTGTGTTATAATGAAAAAGATTGAATTGAAATAAAAAGCAACTTCGATCAAAGTATGTTATGGCAAAACAGAGGAGGAAATTTTTTGAAAGAAAGAGAAACATTTGGATCAAGACTTGGTTTTATTCTGGTTTCCGCAGGATGTGCCGTAGGGCTTGGAAACGTATGGAAGTTTCCATATATGACAGGAAAATATGGCGGGGCAGCTTTTATCCTGATCTATCTGGTATTTCTGGTGCTGCTGGGTCTGCCGATCCTTGTAAGCGAGTTTGCTGTAGGACGAAGCAGCAGATTAAGTACAGCGAGAGCATTTCACAAACTGGAGCCGGAGGGTTCCAATTTCCATAAATACAGTTATATGGGAATGATCGGTAACTATATGCTGATGATGTTTTATACCATGGTCGCCGGCTGGATGATGTATTACTGTTATGTTATGGCAACCGGTAAGCTGAGTGGAGCATCTTCTGATGAGGTCAGTGGGTTCTTTTCCAATCTGATGACATCGACAGGTACTATGACCGGCTGGATGATCGCAGCAGTTCTTCTTGCATTTGGAGTATGTTCACTTGGACTTAAGAACGGAATCGAGCGCATCACGAAGGTGATGATGATCTGTCTTTTTGCACTGATCGTTGTGCTGGCAGTTCATTCTGTGACACTTGACGGTGCAATGGAAGGTGTGAAATTTTATCTGGTGCCAAACCTTGACAACATCCGTGCGGCAGGTCTCGGAAATGTGATCTTCGGTGCACTTTCTCAGGCATTCTTCACATTAAGCATTGGTATCGGTGCGATGGAAATCTTCGGAAGCTACATGGGTAAGGAATGTACGCTTGCAGGCGAAAGTGTCAATATTCTGATCCTTGATACATTTGTAGCGTTGATGGCTGGATTGATCATCATTCCGGCATGTTTTGCATTTGGTGTAGAGCCGGGGGCAGGTCCGGGACTTGTATTTATCACACTGCCAAACGTGTTTAACCAGATGGCAGGCGGAAGACTCTGGGGAGCTTTGTTCTTCCTGTTTATGTCTTTTGCGGCACTGTCTACGGTCATTGCTGTATTTGAGAATATCCTGTCCTTTGCAATGGATCTGTGGGGATGGAAGCGTAACAAGGCAGTTGTGTTTAATATTGTACTGATCATCATTCTTTCCATGCCGGCAATCCTCGGATTCGGACCATGGTCCGGTATCCAGATTCTCGGTGAAGGAACCAACATCATGGATCTTGAGGACTTTATCATTTCCAATAATATCCTGCCGCTTGGTTCTGTAGTTTTCGTCATTTTCTGTGCATCGAAGAATGGATGGGGATGGGACAATTTTATCAAAGAAGCCAACACAGGATCAGGACTGAAATTTCCGAAATTTATTAGAAACTACATGCTCTGGGTGATTCCGGCAGTTGTTGCGGTTATTTATCTGAAAGGATACTATGATATGTTCCAGCCGAAAGGAATGAATTATCTGGTTCCGTGGATGATCATCGGTCTTGCAATGCTTGTTCTTATCGGATGGATTTCCTTCGGGCACAGCAAAAAGAAATAAAATTAGAGGAGGCACAATTATGATAGCAGAAAAAATGAAACCTTTTGTCCAGAACAACTCAGCGATCCGCATGATGTTCGAGGAAGGAAATCGTCTCCGTGCAAAATACGGCGCAGACAAAGTATATGATTTCAGTCTTGGAAATCCGAGTGTTCCGGCACCGGACTGTGTACGTGAGGCAATCATTGATCTCGTAAATAACGAAGAACCGACAGTCCTTCACGGATATATGAACAATGCTGGTTTTGAGGATGTCAGAGAGACCATTGCGCAGTCTCTGAACCGCCGCTTCGGAACCACTTTTTCTGCACATAATCTGATCATGACCGTTGGAGCTGCCAGCGGTCTGAATGTCATCCTCAAGACGATCCTGAATCCGGGTGAGGAAGTGATCGTTTTTGCACCGTATTTCCTGGAATATGGTGCATATGTACGTAACTATGACGGCAAGCTTGTGGAAATCTCTCCGAATACCGAGACTTTCCAGCCGAATCTGAAAGAACTGGAAGAAAAGCTCAACGCCAACACCCGGGCTGTGATCGTAAATACACCACATAATCCTACGGGTGTTGTTTATTCCGAAGAGACGATTAAAGAGCTTGCTGCAATCCTTGAGAAGAAACAGGAGGAATTTGGTTCCGTCATCTATCTGATCTCTGATGAGCCATACAGAGAACTGGCATACGATGGTGTGGAAGTTCCTTATCTGACAAAATACTATAAGAATACAGTTGTAGGATATTCCTACAGCAAATCTCTGTCCCTTCCGGGCGAGCGTATCGGTTATCTGGTTATCCCGGATGAGCTTGAGGACAGTGCGACCGTGATCACGGCAGCAGCGATCGCCAACCGTGTACTCGGAAGTGTCAATGCACCATCTCTGATGCAGAAAGTCATCCAGAAATGCGTGGACGCAGAGGTAGATGTGGCTGCTTATGACCGCAACCGTCTGGCACTTTACAATGGACTGAAAGAATGTGGTTTCGAGTGTATCAAACCGCAGGGAGCTTTTTACCTGTTCGTAAAATCTCCGGTCGCAGACGAAAAGCAGTTCTGTGAAGCCGGAAAGAAATACAATATTCTGATGGTACCGGGAAGTTCTTTTTCCTGCCCGGGCTATGTAAGACTGGCATATTGTGTATCCTATGACACAATTCAGAATTCCCTGCCGGAATTTAAGAAGCTTGCAGCAGAATTCGGCCTGAACTAAATTAAGGGAGGAAACTCATGGCGGATGGGCGTCGGCGGCAAAAGACCGTTCCGAGATACTGGTAACGTATGTACAGGTACTTGGACAGGCCAATGTACATAGCCGAAGAATTTACCTTGATGGATTTGATCCGGACAAAGCTTACCGTCTGGAAGGTACAGACGAAGTGTACAATGGTGAAATGTTGATGAAGATGGGATTTTTGATGAGAGATTTCAGAGGGGATTTCCAGAGCAGACTGTATCATTTCGTTGCAGAATAAAGCAAAAAAACTGCCATGCAGGCAGAAATAAAACAGACGCAGGAGCTGACGATGATGTCGATGCCCCTGCGTTTTCTGTATACCAAAGTATGCAAGCGAAGTTGACGGTGGTGCGTCTGCTGATCAGATTCTATCGATTTTTTTGCGGATATCCAGCATTTTCTGGTCCAGTTCGGAGATTACAGAAGCACATCTCTGTAATTCCTCGTTGATGACAGCGGCCTGTTTCTGACCTCTTTTATAGCGAAGCTGATGATCGAGATTTGCCCAGTAATCCATGGCGGCTGTGCGAAGCTGCAGTTCGACTTTGATCCACTGGCTTTCATTCTGGAATGGCATAGCGACCTCAAGAATCAGATGCAGACTCTGATAGCCGGATTTCTTTGGCTCTTTGATATAGTCCTTTGTCTTGATGATACGGATATCCTGTTGTTTCTCGATCAGTTCCGCGACTTTATAAATATCATCTACATAAGAACAAACGGCACGCACGCCGATCAGGTCATTGATTTTTTCCAACGCCTGAGCGAAGTTCAGATCCAGTTCCTTTTTCTGCATTTTTTTGCAGACGCTGTCATAGCTTTTGAGCCTTCCCGTCGTCATCTGGATAAAGCTCCGGTTATATTTCATCAGTAAAAAAGTATTGATAATTTCCAGTTTGGTCATCATAAGGTTGATGGCACATTGTCCTTTGATGCTGAATTCCCCGTCAGTCAGCATGTTTTTTAAAAGTTCTTTTTTCTTCAATTTCTGTCTTTCTTCCTCTAACTGTATCAAAGTAAAATTTTCAGTCGTGTAAGTTTCAGTCGTTCGTAATGTATTGCAGGTTCCCATGAAAATACTCCTTCTGTAATAAATCTGTAAGTGTTTTGTGTTAAATCAACGTAAAATAAGAAAAGTGATGGAAAATCACAGATTCCTTATTTTCGTTTCCCATCAATTAATGTATGAAAGCAGATGGAAAAATATGACAAAAATGACTATGGGCATCGGATATAGACTCCGGCAGGATTGCAGAGATGCGCAGAAGAAGTCAATTTGTAGAATCTATAGAAAAACAGAGAAGATACATGAAAGAATTCGGTTAAAATTTTAACAAATTACAGATTGACAAATGATTAACAAATCCGTATAATAAGCACATATCAATCATTGATAAATAATTAACGTTAATCAATTAACAGAATTGTTTATCGGACTAAATTATAAGGATCATATCATAAGAGGAAAAACAGGAGGATTCAGAAATGGCAAAGAAAGAAACCCACATCCCGGCAATCATTGACACTCCGGAAGCACTGGAAGCAAAGATCGCTGCGATGAAAGAAGCACAGAAACTTTTCGCCACTTACACACAGGAGCAGGTAGACAAGATCTTCAAAGCTGCTGCAACGGCTGCTGACAAAGCGCGTATCCCGCTTGCAAAAGCAACTGTAGAAGAAACAGGAATGGGTATTGTTGAAGATAAAGTCATCAAAAATCACTATGCATCTGAATACATCTACAATGCATACAAAAACACAAAGACCTGTGGTGTGATCGAAGAAGATCCGGTTTACGGAATCAAGAAAATTGCAGAACCGATCGGACTGATCGCAGCAGTTATCCCGACTACAAACCCGACTTCCACCGCAATCTTCAAAACTCTGATCGCGCTGAAGACAAGAAATGCAATCATCATCAGCCCACATCCGCGTGCAAAAGGAAGCACTATCGAAGCTGCCAAAGTTGTGCTTGAAGCAGCAGTGAAAGCAGGCGCACCGGAAGGCATCATCGGATGGATCGACGTACCGAGTCTGGAACTTACCAACATGGTAATGAAAGAAGCAGACATCATCCTTGCAACAGGCGGTCCTGGAATGGTTAAGGCAGCATATTCCTCCGGAAAACCGGCACTTGGTGTTGGAGCCGGAAACACACCGGTTATCATTGATGATACTGCCGATATCCGTCTTGCAGTAAACTCCATCATCCACTCCAAAACATTTGACAATGGTATGATCTGTGCATCCGAACAGTCTGTAACAGTTCTGGAAGGTGTATATAAAGCAGTAAAAGAAGAGTTCCAGTACAGAGGATGCTATTTCCTTAAGAAAGACGAAATCGAAAAAGTAAGAAAAACAATTCTGATCAACGGCGCACTGAATGCAAAGATCGTTGGACAGAAAGCAGCTACGATCGCTGAGATGGCAGGTATAAAAGTTCCTGCAGAAACCAAGATCCTGATCGGTGAAGTAGAATCTGTAGACATCAGTGAAGAATTTGCGCATGAGAAACTGTCTCCGGTACTTGCCATGTACAAAGCAAAAACATTTGATGAAGCAATTGCAAAAGCAGAACAGCTCGTAGCTGACGGCGGATACGGACATACATCTTCCCTTTACATCAATGTAAATGAGAAAGAAAAAATGGCAAAACATGCAGCAGCCATGAAGACCTGCCGTATCCTGATCAACACTCCTTCTTCTCAGGGTGGTATTGGAGACCTTTATAACTTCAAACTTGTTCCGTCCCTGACACTGGGCTGCGGTTCCTGGGGAGGAAACTCCGTATCCGAAAATGTTGGTGTAAAACACCTGATCAATATCAAAACTGTTGCTGAGAGGAGAGAGAACATGCTCTGGATGAGAACCCCGGAAAAAGTTTACTTCAAAAAAGGCTGCCTGCCGGTTGCTCTGGATGAGCTGAAAAACGTAATGGGCAAGAAACGCTGCTTCATCGTTACAGACTCCTTCCTTTACAAGAACGGTTATACAAAGAAAATAGAAGACAAACTTGATGAAATGGGCATCGTGCATACCTGCTTCTCTGATGTAGAACCGGATCCGTCTCTCGCTTCTGCAAGAGCCGGTGCTGCAGCAATGCGTGCATTCGAGCCGGACTGCATCATCGCTATGGGTGGTGGATCTGCAATGGATGCCGGTAAGATCATGTGGGTGCTTTATGAAAATCCGGATGCAGATTTTGATGATATGGCAATGGATTTCATGGATATCCGTAAGAGAATTTACACATTCCCGAAAATGGGTAAAAAAGCGTACTTCATCGCCGTACCGACATCTTCCGGTACCGGTTCTGAGGTAACACCTTTTGCCATTATCACAGATAAAGAAACAGGAATAAAATGGCCGCTGGCTGATTACGAGCTGATGCCTGATATGGCAATCGTTGATACAGATAACATGATGAGTGCACCGAAAGGACTGACAAGTGCTTCCGGTATCGATGTTATGACACATGCGATCGAAGCATATGTTTCTATGATGGCATCTGACTACACAGACGGACTTGCACTTCGTGCCATCAAACTTGTATTTGATTATCTGCCGAGAGCATACAGAGACGGTAATGATGTAGAGGCAAGAGACCATATGGCAAACGCTTCCTGTATGGCAGGTATGGCCTTTGCAAATGCATTTCTCGGAGTAAACCACTCTCTGGCTCACAAACTGGGTGCTTTTCACCACATTCCTCACGGAATCGCAAATGCTCTGGTACTTACAGATGTTATGCGTTATAATGCAGCAGAAGTTCCGACCAAGATGGGTACTTTCCCGCAGTATCAGTATCCGAAGACACTGGCACGTTACGCAGAGATCGGCCGCTTCGTAGGACTGACAGGAAAAGACGACAATGAAGTATTTGAAAAACTTCTGGAGAAACTGGAAGAACTCAAAAAAATCATTGAGATCAAACCTACGATCAAAGATTACAACGTAGATGAAAAATATTTCCTGGAGACTCTGGATGAGATGAGCGAACAGGCCTTCAACGACCAGTGCACCGGCGCAAACCCGAGATATCCACTGATTGCAGAGTTGAAAGAAATCTACCTGAAAGCATACTACGGTAAATAAGCAGGATAAGCCTTCGTTTTCTTCCATAAAAATATTATAAGCAGCGACAGCCCCGGCGTTACAGGAACGTGATGCCGGGGCTGTTGTTTTAACAACAGGAGAAATATTGTAACAAAATTAAGAATCTATGTATTGCAAGTGGCAGGATATGGGTGTTACAATAAACACCAATGACAATGTTAACATAGAAACAGAACTTATATAGTAACGCTTTTCTGGTTATATATAAGAAAAAGAAGCAATAGCTTCAGGAGGCGTGATTATTGAAACATAATGAAAACACAAAATACGTGAAACTTGGTATCACAGGCGCTGCCGTTCTGGCATTTGGATTTGCAACAGCATATATCCTGAATCAAAGTGCAAATATTGCGGCAGGTATCCAGGTTGTATTCAACATTTTGAAACCGTTCCTGTACGGCGCACTGATCGCCTATATCCTTGCACCGATGTGCAACCGGATGGATGAACGCTTTCTGAAATGGTTTCCGAATGCGACAGAGAAAAAGAAAAAGGGGCTGAAATTTCTGTCTATTGCAATTGCGGTTATTCTTGCTGTAACGGTTGTGGTATTGTTGATCATTCTGATCCTTCCGCAGGTATGGGACAGTACAGTGAGGCTTATCCGTATCCTTCCGGCACGAGTTTCCTATGCGAACCGTATGATCGATCAACTATTGAAAGATCAGCCGGAATTGCAGAATTATTTTAATCATTTTTCATCTCAGATGGAAAGTGGACTGAATGATATCCTGAGTGCCAATTCCAGTATGATGCAGACGATTCAGGGAATTGTCAACAATATTACTGTACAGTTGATCGAGGTTTTGAGCGTATTCAAGAATATGTTCCTTGGATTTCTGATCGCAGTATATCTTCTTGCAAGCCGTAAGCTTTTTGGCGCACAGGCGAAGCTTCTGCTTTATGGTGTTTTCCCGAATAAATGGGCAAAGATCATCGAAGAAGAGGTTCGTTATACAGATAAGATGTTTAATGGATTTTTTGTCGGAAAGATTATTGACTCTGCAATCATCGGTCTGATCTGCTTTGCGGGAACAACTCTGCTGGGATTTGAATCCGCTGCATTTATCAGTGTTGTGATCGGAGTGACGAACATCATTCCGTTTTTCGGGCCGTTTATCGGTGCAATCCCATGCGCATTATTACTGCTTCTGGGAACTCATCCGTGGGATGCTCTGTATTTCCTGATATTTATTGTGATTCTGCAGCAGATTGATGGGAATATCATCGGACCGAAGATTCTCGGAAATACAACGGGTGTATCCAGTTTCTGGGTATTGTTTTCCATCCTTTTATTCGGAGGTCTATGGGGAATTGTCGGTATGGTGATCGCGGTTCCGCTCTTTGGTGTCATTTATGATATTGTACGTAAGCTTACTGCACGTGGACTGGAACGAAATCAGCGGGAAGACATACTGCAGGAATACAATAAAGAATTTCATGAGAAAAAAGAAGAGACGAAGAAGAAATCAAAGCCTTCTGTCAGTGATAAAATCAATAAACAGATTAATGAGTACATTAATAAAAATGTAAATAATAAATAAGATATACAAAAGGAAACCCCATGGGCAGATTGCTCATGGGGTTTTATGCGCCCTAAAATACTGTTTTTGATTTTGCTCAGAGAAATTACTGTTTACGGAAAGCAGCACGTTTTCTTTCTCTTGGATCAAGGATTCTCTTACGGATACGGAGACTTTCCGGTGTTACCTCAAGAAGTTCATCCTGATCGATGAATTCAATTGCCTGCTCCAGACTGAGAACTCTCGGAGGTGTCAGCTTCAGAGCTTCATCAGCGGAGGAAGAACGTGTATTAGTCAGATGCTTGGTTTTGCAGACATTCAGCTCGATGTCTTCGGCCTTACCATTCTGTCCGATAACCATACCGCTGTATACTTTTTCTCCAGGCCCTACAAAGAGTGTGCCACGATCCTGAGCGGAGAACAGACCGTAAGCAACTGCCTCACCGGATTCGAATGCGATCAGAGATCCCTGCTTACGATACTGGAAATCTCCCTTGTATGGTGCATATCCGTCAAATGTGGTATTCAGGATACCGGTACCCTTGGTAGAGGTAAGGAACTCACCACGGAAACCGATCAGACCACGGGACGGGATATGGAACTCAAGACGTACGGAGCCATCGCTGGCAGTACTCATTCCCTGAAGTTCACCTTTACGTTCACTTAACTTCTGGATAACTGTACCGGAAAATTCTTCCGGAACATCGACATAAGCAATTTCCATTGGTTCAAGCTTCTTACCGCGTTCATCGATATGATACAGAACTTCCGGCTTGCTTACTGCAAATTCATAACCTTCACGGCGCATGTTCTCAATCAGGACGGAAAGATGAAGTTCTCCACGACCGGAAACTTTGAAGCACTCGGTAGTCTCTGTGTCTTCTACACGAAGGCTGACATCTGTATTCAGCTCACGATACAGACGGTCACGAAGATGGCGGGAAGTGATGTATTTACCTTCCTGTCCTGCAAGAGGGCTGTCATTTACCATGAAGTTCATGGAAAGAGTAGGTTCGGAGATCTTCTGGAACGGGATTGCTTCCGGATTGTCGCCGCCGCAGAGGGTATCACCGATATGGATATCTTCGATACCGGATACAGCTACGATGGAACCGATGGATGCTTCTTTTACTTCGATTTTGTTCAGTCCGTCAAATTCATAAAGTTTGCTGATCTTGACTTTTTTGCGTTTGTCAAGGTCATGATGGTTCAGAAGAGTAAGCTCCTGGTTGACAGCAATCTTACCGTTTTCTACTTTACCGACACCGATACGTCCGACATATTCGTTGTAGTCGATGGTGCTGATCAGCACCTGTGTGTCAGCGTCCGGATCACCTTCCGGTGCAGGGATATATTTCAGAATGGTCTCAAACAGCGGAGCCATGTTTTCCGGTGTATCTGCAAGGTCAAGAACTGCATGGCCTGCTTTTGCAGATGCATACAGGAACGGGCAGTCAAGCTGCTCATCAGAGGCTTCCAGATCCATGAGAAGTTCCAGAACTTCATCAATAACTTCTTCCGGACGTGCTTCCGGACGGTCGATCTTGTTGATGCAGACGATGACGTGAAGGTCAAGCTCCAGTGCTTTACGGAGAACAAATTTGGTCTGAGGCATAGCACCCTCGAATGCATCTACGAGAAGAATAACGCCATCGACCATTTTCAGAACACGCTCTACCTCACCACCGAAATCAGCATGTCCAGGTGTGTCGATGATGTTGATTTTGACTCCTTTGTAATGGACAGCAGTATTTTTAGATAAAATAGTAATTCCACGTTCACGCTCGATGTCATTGGAGTCCATGACACGTTCCTGAACTTCCTGATTTTCACGGAATACACCGCTCTGTTTCAGTAACTGGTCTACCAGAGTAGTTTTACCATGATCGACATGTGCAATGATGGCAACGTTGCGTACGTCTTCGCGTTTGGTATTCATAAAATCGAAATCCTTTCTTTAATTACTTCTATATTAATGTGTTTTTTGCATAGTACGATATTTCAGTTTACCACATTTTTCGCAGATTACAAGGAAATCCTGAAAAAATTTTTTATTTTAAAGTTTTGGTTCTAAACCTTCATGGGTGTTCATAGTCTAGTATAGACAAAATACCCAAAGAGGAAGGAGAACAACATTATGGCAGACAAAATCATCGAAAACAATCAGGTATCAATCATGGGGAAAATTGATACAGGCTTTACATTCAGTCATCAGGTTTTTGGCGAGGGCTTTTATACAATGGAAATCCTTGTACGCAGACTGAGTGATTCCGAGGACCGGATTCCGGTCATGGTTTCCGAGAGGCTTCTGGATGTAACGCAGGATTACACCGGTGAGTATATTGAGATTCAGGGACAGTTTCGTTCGTACAACCGTCATGAAGAGAAACATAACCGGCTTGTCCTTTCGGTATTTGCAAGAGAACTGAAATTTGTGGAAGAGGACGAGGAAACGGTTCCGCTGAACCAGATCTTTCTGGATGGCTATATCTGCAAGCCGCCTGTATACAGAAGGACCCCTCTCGGAAGAGAGATTGCGGATATGCTTCTTGCAGTCAACCGTCCGTATGGCAAGTCGGATTACATACCATGTATCTGCTGGGGCAGAAATGCGCGATATGCTTCGGCTTTCACAGTAGGAGGACATGTACTTCTGTGGGGAAGAATCCAGAGCCGCGAATACATGAAACGTACCGGGGAAAATCAGACAGAGAGGCGGATCGCCTATGAAGTATCTGTAAGCAAACTGGAGTATATTGATTAAGAAGGGATAAGACTGGACAGAGAAGTTCAGGTATTGCTTTTTTGGCTGAACTGCGGTAAGATAAAACCAATAATGCGAATTATATGAGTGCCGCCCTTATGGGCGGTGTTTATCAACATTAAGAGGAAGTATTATGGAAAAAGAATTAACAGAAGTGTACTGCGGAAACGGTAAGGGCAAGACTGCACTGGCAATCGGTCAGAGCCTCCGTGTGGCAACGCAGGGAAAAAGCGTGATCGTGATCCAGTTTCTGAAAGGAAGAGAGACACATTCACTTGATTTTCTGCAGGATGTGGACAATCTGGACTTCAAGATTTTTCGCTTTGAGAAGAGAGACTGCTGTTATGAAGACCTGACAGAGGAAGAAAAGGCTGAAGAGAAGTCAAACATTTTAAATGGTCTTAATTTTGCACGTAAGGTAATTGCGACGCAGGAATGTGATTTTCTGTTACTGGATGAGATTCTTGGACTTCTGGACTGTGGGATTGCGACAGTGGATGGGATCATTGATATGCTGAAGCAGAAGGATGAATCTATGCACATCGTAATGACGGGCTGGAACTTTCCGGAGAAATTAAGACCTTACGTAGATGTGATCACTACATTAAATACGGAAGAAACTCATCCGCTTGACGGCGAATGAATACAATAAATTACAGAAGAATGAAGGAGGAGTTCTAATGGCAATTTTTAAAGGTGCAGGTGTTGCAATCGTTACACCTATGTATGATGACGGAAAGGTGAACTACGATAAACTTGAAGAACTGCTTGAGTATCAGATTGCAAACAGCACAGACGCAATCATTATCTGCGGTACTACAGGCGAATCTTCAACGATGACTCACGGGGAGCATTTAAAGACAATCAAATTCGCAATTGATAAGGTAAACAAACGTGTGCCGGTCATTGCAGGAACAGGTTCCAACTGTACAGAGACTGCGATCATGATGTCAAAAGAAGCTGCGTCTTATGGTGCAGATGCACTGCTTGTCGTAACTCCTTATTATAATAAAGCTACACAGAAGGGGCTGATCGCTCACTATACTGCAATCGCAAATGCAGTTCCGGAGACACCGATCATCATGTACAACGTACCGAGCCGTACAGGATGCAATATCCAGCCGGCAACAGTAGCTACACTCGTTAAGAATGTCAAGAATATCGTTGGTCTGAAGGCTGCAAGCGGAGATCTTTCTCAGATCGCCAAGACCGTATCTCTTGCAGGTGCAGACCTTGAACTGTATTCCGGAAACGATGATCAGGTACTGCCGATCCTTTCACTTGGCGGACTTGGTGTTATTTCCGTGCTTTCCAACGTTGCTCCGAAGGAAACACATGATATGGTCATGAAATTCATGGAAGGTGATGTTGCAGGTGCTGCTAAGATCCAGATCAATGCAATTCCGCTGATCAATGCATTGTTCTGCGAAGTCAATCCGATTCCGGTCAAGACTGCACTCAACCTTATGGGAATGAATGTAGGACCTCTTCGTATGCCACTCTGCGAGATGGAAGAAAGTAACAAAGAAACTCTGATTAAAGCAATGAAAGATTTCGGTATCAAACTGGCATAAAGACATACGCAGGAGGACAATAAATTATGGTAAAAATCATCATGCACGGATGCTGTGGTCATATGGGACAGGTGATCTCAGACCTCGTAGAAAAAGACACAAATGCTGAGATCGTGGCAGGAATCGATGTCACAGACAAAGGAAACACCAGCTATCCAGTATTTACAGATATTCACGAATGTAAGACAGAAGCAGATGTTCTGATCGATTTTTCTTCTGCAAAAGCAGCAGATGCGCTCCTTGATTACTGTGTAGAGCGTAGTCTTCCGGTAGTGCTCTGTACGACAGGTCTGTCAGAAGAACAGCTTGCAAAAGTAGAAGAGACCGCGAAGAAGATTCCGGTTCTCAAATCAGCAAATATGTCTCTTGGTATCAATACTCTGATGAAGCTGATTCAGGATGCTGCGAAGGTTCTTGCAACTGCAGGATTTGATATGGAAATCGTTGAGAAGCATCATCGCCTGAAACTGGATGCACCGAGCGGAACAGCTCTGGCACTGGCAGACAGTCTGAATGAAGCAATGGATAACCAGTATCATTATGTATATGACAGAAGCCAGAGACGTCAGCAGAGAGACGATAAAGAAATCGGTATTTCTGCAGTACGTGGCGGCACGATCGTCGGAGAACATGAAGTGATCTTTGCCGGTACGGATGAAGTGATCGAGTTTAAGCATACCGCATATTCGAAAGCTATCTTCGGCAAGGGTGCAATTGAAGCGGCGAAATACCTTGCCGGCAAACCGGCAGGACGCTATGATATGGCAGATGTGATCGAAGGCTGATATATTTTATTTTGACATGAATACCCCCGGATTCTGTATCGCAAGTGATACAGAAACCGGGGATTTTTTGTCTGATATCTTTCTTGTTTTATATAAAAGCTTTAAAAGTTTACTTTGAAACACCATTTTTTTCCAGTGTAGGATTTTGCCATTCTGTAAATATTATAGATACAAGCAAAAATCACGGTAAAGGAGAAAACGGAGATGAAAAAAATAAGACAGATCCTGACAGGAGTATTACTTATCATGGCACTCAGTGTGTTTACGGCCTGCGGAAACAATGATATGGCAGCTGATGAGGTCGATACTACGAACGAGAATAGCGGCAACACCGATACGACTACGGAAGATGAAAATCAGAATGCGGATAAAAACGATAAAAACAACAACGATAACAAAAATAATGCAGACAATAATGCGTCAGAAAATGAAAAGATGACAGATGATGCTGCAATAGACAATGGAGATACTGTATCCGAAGGTACGGAGGGTGTCGGAACAACAGATAATAAAACGGACGGAACAACTGTTGAGGATGGAAGTGTGTCTCAGGATCTGGGTGACGGAGTCCGTGCAGTCGGAGATGGCGTTGGAGATGCTGTAGAAGATGTCGGTAACGCAGTGGGCGATGTTGTGGACGGAAGAGAGTAGTAATCCGCAACGTTATGAGCGAAAATAATTCATCATAGTAATTTGATAAAGTAAAAATACTTGCATGAAAATGGATTTCATATTATCATAGCATCAGAGAAATGAAATACGCAGATAAACGGGAAGCCCGGGTTCCAAAAGGAATCCGGAGCCTGTTTCTGCCGGACAGGGAGTATTGAATTATGAAATTTCGTCCATGCATTGATATACATAACGGTAAGGTCAAACAGATCATCGGCGGAAGTCTTAAAGATGCCGGAGATCAGGCAAAAGAGAACTTTGTTGCAGAGCAGGATGCGGCTTTTTATGCTAAATTATATAAGAAAGCCGGTTTGAAAGGCGGACATGTGATTTTATTGAACAGTGTCGGCTCCGAGTATTATGGGGCTACAAGGGCGCAGGCAATGAAAGCTCTTAAAGCTTATCCGAAGGAACTGCAGATTGGCGGTGGTGTGTGTCCGGACAATGCAGCAGACTATCTTGAAGCGGGAGCAAGCCATGTGATCGTAACTTCCTATGTATTTAAAGATGGCAGCCTTTCCTGGGAAAACTTACAGAAGATGGAAGATGCAGTCGGGCCAGAGCATCTTGTACTGGATTTGAGCTGCCGAAAAAAGGACGGACAGTATTTTATTGTGACAGATCGCTGGCAGAAATTTACCGACGTGCCTGTAACGCTTGAAACAATGAAAGAACTGGGAAGCCACTGTGCAGAGTTTCTTGTTCATGCGGTGGATGTTGAGGGTAAAGCAAACGGAATTGAGACAGAGCTTGCCGAACTGCTTTCTGGATATACAGACCGCCCGGTCACTTACGCAGGCGGCGTGGGAAGTATGTACGATATTGAACTTCTCAGAAAATACGGCAAAGACCGGCTGGATGTGACGGTCGGAAGTGCACTGGATCTTTTCGGGGGGACAATTCCCTTTGAAACACTAATAAATTTATAAAATTCAGGAGGTATTTATCATGAATGATGTACTGGAAACAATCAAAAGCAGAAGAAGTATCCGCAAATACAAGAGTGATATGGTTCCGCAGGACAAACTTGAAAAGATCATCGAAGCGGGAACCTATGCGGCAACCGGAATGGGCAAACAGTCCCCGATCATCGTTGCGGTAACAAACAAAGAACTCCGCGATAAACTTTCTGCAATGAATGCAAAGATCATGGGCGTAAACAGTGATCCTTTCTATGGCGCGCCGGTCGTGCTGATTGTACTTGCAGACAAGAGCAGACCTACATATCTTTATGATGGAAGCCTTGTTATGGGAAATCTGATGCTGGAAGCAGAAGCGCAGGGAGTTGGAAGCTGCTGGATCCACAGAGCAAAAGAAGAGTTTGAAAGTGAAGAAGGCAAAGAAATCCTGAAATCACTTGGAATTGAGGGCGACTACGAGGGAATCGGTCACTGTGTGCTCGGCTATGCGGACGGTCCGGAGCCAAAAGCCGCACCGAGAAAAGATTCCTATGTATATTATGTAAAATAATAGAAATACTAAAATAACTGTTTTGAGCAGCAGCGGTCAGTGGGGAAATTTACCACTGACCCTTTTTTGTCCATTGAAAACAGAAGCAGAATCTGAATATAATGTAAACAATAAAAATAATGATTGCCAGAGATGGAGGAAATACCAATGAACAAACTTAAACATGCAGCAGCAAAGAAAGTTTTTGCAGGGGTTGCTGATTATGCAGTCGCTCAGGTGCACAAGAATCCTGAAGCGGCATATGAAAAACTGATCGATACTGCTGAGAAGTATTTAAAAGATTTCGGAAAGGGCGTAAACTGGGATTACCTGAGAAAAGTTGCCTGTAATCCGGAATATACATTGAACCGTTATATCACATCTATGGTTCAGGATCTTCATCCGAACGTTCTGAAGACAACATTGATGAACCTTGGATTTGAAGCCTTTTATAATGGAACAAAGACCATTCACGAGATGAGAGAAATACATAAATGCAACATCCCGTGGATCATTCTGATGGATCCTACCAGTGCATGTAACCTGCATTGTACAGGATGCTGGGCAGCAGAATACGGAAACAAGCTGAATCTTTCCTTTGATGATATGGATTCCATCGTAACACAGGGTAAAGAACTCGGTGTCTACTTCTATATGATGACAGGTGGAGAACCGATGGTAAGAAAGAAAGATATCATCGAACTCTGCAGAAAACATAACGACTGTGTATTTTTTGCTTACACAAATGGTACACTTGTTGATGAAGCACTCTGCAAACAGATGCAGGAAGTCGGCAACCTGTTCCTTGCATTAAGCGTTGAGGGTGAGCCGGATGTCAACGATATGCGTCGTGGTGAAGGTGTATACAATAAAGTTATGCATGCAATGGATCTTCTGAAAGAGCACGGTCTTGTATTCGGTACATCTATCTGCTACACAAGTGCCAACTACAAGAGCGTTACAAGCGAAGACTTCATTCAGATGCTTGTAGAAAAAGGATGCCGTTACGCACTGTACTTCCATTACATGCCTGTTGGAAATGCAGCATCTGTTGATCTGCTTCTGAATCCGGAACAGAGAATTTATGTAAAGAACCGTGTAAGAGAGATCCGTAACATGGAACACGGTCCTGGAATCTTCACTATGGACTTCCAGAATGACGGTGAGTTTGTAGGCGGATGTATCGCCGGAGGAAGAAACTACTTCCATATCAATGCAAACGGTGATGCAGAACCATGCGTATTTATCCACTATTCTAACGGAAATATTCATGAGAACACGATCCTTGAGATTCTGAAACAGCCGCTGTTCATGGCTTATCATGACAACCAGCCGTTCAATGACAATATGCTCCGTCCGTGCCCGATGCTGGAGAATCCAGAGATTCTGCAGCGTATCGTAAAAGAATCCGGTGCACACTCCACAGACCTTCAATCTAATGAGACAGCAGAGCATCTTTGTGGTAAATGTGTACATTACGCAGAAGAATGGGCTCCGGTAGCTGAGAAACTCTGGTCAGAAGAAAAGGCTGAAAAAGCAGCAAAAGAAGCCAATAAATAATAAACAAATATGAAATAATGTAGTTCCATCACAGCAACCGGAAAGATTCAGGGCAAGAGTGCAACACTGAAACGCGGACAGAGACTGAAACTCAAAGCTACACTTACACCGGTGACAAGTTTACAGAAGGTTACATGGTATACTTCCCACAAGAAGATTGTAACTGTCAGCAGATCTGGTGTGATCAAAGCAAAGAATAAAGGCAGAGCTATCATTACTGTGAGGTCCGGAAACAAGAAATACAACATCAGGATCACAGTAAGATAAACAAAATTAATGAAAGGAAACCCTCATGGCGGAAGCTGTGGGGGCTTTCTTTTGCTTCTGCTAACGTTGGTCTTTCTTTTTTGCCTGCTTTGTATTAGAATAACAGTATTGATTACAATGTAACGAACGGATTGGAGAGAATATATGAAGGTTGTGATTTTAGCAGGTGGATTCGGCACCAGAATCAGTGAGGAAAGCCATCTGAAACCAAAGCCTATGATAGAAATCGGGGAGAAACCGATTCTCTGGCATATTATGAAGATGTATTCCGCTTATGGATTTAATGAGTTTGTAATCTGCTGCGGATATAAGCAGCATGTCATTAAAGAATGGTTTGCAGACTATTATCTTCACAACAGCAACATCACCTTTGACTTCACACAGGAAAATAAGATGATCGTGCACAATAATGTGCTGGAGCCCTGGAAGGTGACTATTGTTGATACAGGATTGAACACGATGACCGGCGGTCGTATCAAACGTGTCCGTGAATATCTCGAAGAAGACACATTCATGATGACTTACGGTGATGGTGTGGCTGATATCAACATTAAAGAACTTCTGGAATATCACAGATCACACGGAAAAATGGCGACGCTCACGGCGGCACAGCCGGGTGGACGTTTCGGTATCCTTGATATTGAAAAAGACGGAACCATTACAAACTTCAGAGAAAAGAAAAAAGAAGACGGTGGCTGGATCAATGCCGGATTTATGGTGCTGGAGCCGGGAATCATCGATCTGATCGATGGCGATGAGACTGTCTTTGAAAAAGGACCTCTTGTAGAAGCGGCACGAATGGGAGAGCTGAATGCATACAAGCATAAAGGTTTCTGGCAGTGCATGGATACGCTTCGCGAGAAAAATATGCTGGAAGAACTCTGGCAGAGTGGCGAAGCCCCATGGAAGATCTGGAAATAATATTTGGCTGGAGGAAGACTTTTGAGCGGAAAGGCAACGAGCTGCGATTACTGTGCGAATTATGTGTACGATGAGGACAGTGAGAGCTATTATTGTGATGTAAACCTGGACGAAGATGAATACTATCGTTTCGTCAGCACAGAATATAAGGAATGTCCGTATTACCGAAACGGAGATGAGTACCGGGTAGTGCGCCATCAGATGTAAGGGAAACGGAGAAAACAAATGATTACAGTAGAGCTGGATAATTTCAGCCTGAAGGAAATCTGTCAGTCCGGGCAGTGCTTTCGGATGTATGAGACAGAAGAAAATACTTATGAACTGATCGCAGGAGACAAGTACCTGAAAATGGCACAGGAAGGCAGTATCGTAAATTTTTACTGCAGTGACATGGAGTTTATCTGCTACTGGGTGCCATACTTTGACATTGATGCGGATTACAGCAGCTATATAGCAAAGATAAATCCAAGAGATGCTTATCTGATGGCAGCTGCAGAGTGTGGAAACGGCATCCGTATTCTTCAGCAGGATCTGTGGGAAATGATCATTACATTTCTGATCTCACAGCAGAATAATATCTCCCGGATCAGGGGATGTGTAGAGCGGCTGTGCGAAGCATATGGAGAGAAAAAAATCTCCGGCGAAAAGGAATATTACGCATTTCCGACCCCGGAGCAGCTTGCGGGCGTATCTGAAGAAGATTTACGTAAACTGGGAATGGGATACCGGGCACGTTATATTGCGGAGACGACTCGAAGTATTCTGGACGGAGAGATTTCGCTGGAGCGAATCTACCGATTCCGTTATTATCGCCGTGCGAAGCAGGAGCTTATGAAACTGAGCGGCGTGGGGGAAAAGGTAGCAGACTGCATTTGTCTTTTTGCACTGCATCATATGGATGCATTTCCGGTTGATACCCATATCCGCCAGGTACTTGATGAGCATTACAGGAGAGGTTTCCCGAACCGTCGGTATCATGGCATGAGAGGTATCATGCAGCAGTATATTTTTTATTACGAACTGAATAAAAACTGAAAAATGGTGAGATACAGAGACCTGTTTCATTCCCTGTTAGAAGGGAACGGCAGGTCTCTTTTTTGCGTTATAGGAAATTACTTCGTAATGTTCCAATAACGTAAAAACGCTCCGCGAGGATGCGACCAGATGCAAATAAAAGCAACAAGTGTATTTTGTACTGCTTTTATATGATAAATATTATCAATAACAAAATTATTGAGAAAAAAAGTCGGTTTCGAGTTAGAAAAACCTAACGATAATATAGACACGAACTTTGATTTATGATATAAAAATATAGGTTAGAAGAAACTAACGGAAAAGAAAGAGGAGGAAGAACATGGCTAACAATAATTTGTTAAAGAAAATTGCACCGGTTGTCCTCAGTGCGACAGTAGCGATGACTGGTATGCCGTCTGCAGCTTTTGCAGCAGAATTCTCTGATGAAGAAGTAGTTCTGGACGAAAGAGCAGAAGACGAAGCAACGGATGTGGAGATAGAGGACACAGAAGTTGATGCGGCAGAAGATGAGGCAGATATTACAATCGAGGATGCCGAAGAAAATACAGAGGACACAGAAGCTGATACGACAGAAGAAACTTCCGGGGCAGAAGATGTTTTTGGCGCAGAGGGTGAGGCAGATGCTTTTGCGGCAGATGGTGAAGAAACTCCTGCTGAAAGTGAATTTGTATATGGTACAGCAAACATTCCGTATGCCGATTTCTTTTATGGTGAAATGAATGATGTACAGCAGAATACAGAAATGCAGCTGGATGCAGCAGATCCTGTGACAGAAGCAGGTTATCGCGAGGAAGGTATGTATGATGCAGTTACAAGCTGCACAAACAATAAATCTAAAAAATATGAGACTTCCTACTATACAGAAAACACAGAAAACGGAAGTGTGACTCTTGAGGGTATCAGGGATGTAAATATTGCAGTTCCGAAAAGTCTTTATAATGATGCGCTGAAAGCAGTTGAAGAGGGCAAGAGTTGCTCCAACCAGCTCCTTACTATTATCGGAAATCTTCAGAATGTAAGTGAAACTGCTCCGGAATCCGGCGAATATAAAGTCCTGAACGGTAACGGAACACTTACTGCAATGAAGACAGAGACAAAAGAACTTAAGATCAATTCTTCCATTTCAACATCATCTGCATGGGGAAATTATGAGGTCATCGTAGAGTTCGGAGATGAAAATCCAGATCAGCCAAAAACAGCAAACATGATGGGTGTTATCTTTGAAACATCTGACGGTGAAAAATATGGAATGGAACATTCCCAGAACCTGTGGCTTAAAACCGGCAAAATTGCTTTTGCAGTAAAAGACGGTTTTGTGGAACCACATGGTAACACAATTGATGCAAAACGCAGCCAGGGACTGGAAGGAAAGACAATTAAAAAAATCACTTATCTTGTAAAAGATGGTGCGGATATTGTTATTCCGACAAATCTTCTCTGCAAATACAAACTTGCAGACGGTCAGGGAATCACCGGACCGGAGGAAAAAGTTGCATATCAGAGAGGATATGGAAGAACTAATGTCCAGATGACATATCAAGTTCCGGAGACTTCCAGTTATAAACTTTCTTCTGTAAAATACGACGGCAATGAGCTTGAACAGGGTGCTTATGCAGGATATACATACGATGAAGATAAAAAGATGTTAACAGTAAATGGTGATACATGGAGTAATAGTACGACCGGAGTAGGAACTTATACTCTTACTTTTACAGATCAGTCAGAAGCACCGTATGAAGACATTACAGTTCCGATTGTGTTAAGTGCTGACGAAACAAAAGTTCAGTTTGCCATTCAGGACAATAAGCTGGTAAAAATTGATCCGAATGGAGACACTATATACGAAGCAAAAGATTACATCAAAAACATCACTTCCATTAAAATCGACGGACAGGCACTGGGTGGAAAAAAAGCAAACATCAGTGAAATTGCCAAAACAGTTTTTGATGAGAAAACAGGTGCAGTCAACTTTGATGCAAAGGTTAATAATACGGCAGTATTTGCAAAAGGTGATGGCGGAAGCTACAATGTAGAGCTGACATCATCCGGATTTAATGATGTTACAGGTACCGTTACACAGGATTCCGGTGAATACAAATACGTATACGCAGGACTTACATGGGAACAGTACTGGGCATCTGAAGGTGTATACGAAGCAACAAATACTTCAGCTTCTGAGGACAAAGACAGACGTGGTGAAAGCGATATGGGCGGTTTTGATGCTGTCACAAGAGCAACTGCAAACCATGGTCTCCACAGAGGAAGTTTCCAGACAATGGCAACTGTTTACGATGCGAACGGAAAGACCTATGCACTTGCCGGATGGAAAGACAAAACAACAATGATTCTTACAGACGGAAGCACTGTTTCCTGCAGCAAAGGAAAAATAAACGGTATAGATGTCACTGAGTATAAAGTAACCGGCCTGAAATATATTCCGGTAAAAGTAAAAACAGCAGATTATGATGCATTCAAGAAGGCATTTAAAGTAGTAGAAAACGGCGAAAAACTGTTTGGTGGTTATGCTGAAAATAACCTTAGTGCTTATGAAGAAACAGCAGAAGTCAATGCAAATACCAACGGACTTAAGACAGCAACAAAGGACGGAGATACCTTTACATTCAGCGCAAGAGCAAACGGAACAACTTCCGGCCTTAAGGGAGAAGCGCTGAAAACAACAGATGGCATTACGACTAAAATGAAGCCGGGAAGCGGTAGCTACGGTGAATTCCTCCGTGTAGACCTTACAGGCAACTATGGCGGTCTCGGTGGTGCAATGCAGGCTGTAAAATGGACATATTATGGTGATGACGATACATACAGCAATGCACTTCAGAGCTATGGTACAAAATTTGCGGCAGACAACTGGATGCACAAATTCCACGGTATTCAGCTTGGCCTGACAGATTCTGTACGCTGCAAACTTCCGGCAGATACTGACGGAACAGGATACTGGGAAGTAACCGTTTACGGTCTGGGATACAGCGATTATACATTTAGGTTTCAGGCAACAGACGAAAATATTGCAAAACCGGCAGGCGATGCAGATTCCACACCACTAAAAAATATTATTGCGGAAGCAAAAGCACTTAAAGAGGCAGACTACACACCGGACAGCTGGGATACTCTTGTAAACGAGCTGGAAGAATGCGAAGACATGCTGGCTAATATCGCAAACCAGACCCAGTATGGAATTGAAGAGCAGATTGGTCACTTAAGAGAAGCAATCGACGGTCTTGTAAAAGCAGAACTCAAACTCAATGCAACATCAGGAACACTTTATACACAGGACAAAACATCTACAACTCTTAAAGCAACTACAAACCTGGAAGGTACTGTAACATGGAAATCCAGCAACACAAAAGTTGCAACCGTAGATTCCAAAGGTGTTGTAACAGCCAAAGCAGCAGGCACAGCCAACATTACAGCAACTCTGGGCGGGAAGACAGCAACATATAAAGTAACTGTAAAAAATGCAATGACTATCAACAAAACAGCAGTTACTGTATATGCAGGCGGAACACCGGCAAAATACACACTTAAAGCGACATCTGCACTTGGTGGAACAGTAAAATATGCAACAAACAACAAAAATGTTGCAACCGTAGATTCCAAAGGTGTTGTAACAGCAAAAAAAGCCGGAACAGCAGTGATCACAGCTA
The DNA here is from genome assembly GCF_900120195.1 of Blautia sp. Marseille-P3087. Lineage (GTDB taxonomy): Bacteria > Bacillota > Clostridia > Lachnospirales > Lachnospiraceae > Blautia_A. Next base: position 1,700,775 of record NZ_LT635539.1, on the reverse strand, counting down.
CAGCCGGAAAATGCAAAGTAACCTGCAAAGTAACTGTCAAGAATCCGGGAATTGCAGTAAAAGCAGCAGCTTCTACCATTTACACCAAAGGTCAGACAGCAACAAAAATTACTGTAACAAAAATCGGTGTATCCGGAAATGCAAAATTTACAACAAGTGACAGACGTATTGCAACTGTAGATTCAAGAGGCGTTGTAAGAGCAAGAAAAGCCGGAAACGCCAGAATTACAGTTCAGGTTGGTAAATATAAAAAAGTCGTAACTGTCAGAGTAAGAAATGCTTCTCTGAAACTTGCAAGAACTGCAGCAACTGTCAGGAGAGGTAAAACAACCAGGATCAGAGTAAGTGCGGTTCCGAGCGGAAAAGTTACTTATACAAGCAGTAACAAGCGTATTGCAACCGTAACTTCCAGGGGTGTTGTAAAAGGCATCAGAAGAGGTACGGCAACAATCACTGTCAAATGCAATGGCATGATAGCAAGATTCAAAGTAACTGTAAAATAAGATCATATTCAGGAAAAAGCAAAGACGGGGGCCGTTTCCGGACAGCCCCTGCCTTTGTACGTTAAACAGACAGGAGACAGCATGAACAAAAAAGACAGAAAAAATATACATGACAAAAAAAATCTGCTCAAACTCCTTCCGGCTGCAGCTGTAATTGCGGCAGTGACTGTCACAGCAGTGCAGGGAAAATCGGCTGAGGGACTTACGAAAGTGTCAGCTGGTATGGAAATAAAAGATGCCGGAGAATTGTCTGGTTTGCTAAATGCAGCATATTTTGACGATAATACTTTATCTGATAAGAGTACAACGACTGCCGCAAAAAACAAAAAGAAAAAAAGGGGTATCAAAAAAGCTGCTGCAAAAGCATTACCGGATGAATCGAAGAAAACGTCAGCAGAAGGTCAGGGAAGTACGACAACTCCGACGACAGAGGTTCCGGAAGGCGGATATAAAGACGGAACTTATCAGGGAAGCGGTACAGGATTTGGCGGAACTGTCACGGTACAGGTGACTGTTGCGGACGGCAAGATCACAGGGATAGACATTCTTGATGCATCAGGAGAAACCCCGTCTTATTTTGCTTCGGCAAGAGGTGTTGTCAGCAAAATCCTTGCGGGTCAGACGCCGAATGTGGATGCAGTCAGCGGTGCAACGTACTCATCAAACGGAATCATTCAGGCCGTTCAGAATGCACTTTCAAAGGCAGGTGCTGCTGAGGTTTCCACTGTAGAAACAGACAAGAATACGAAGAAAAAGAAAACAAATACAAGTACCACAAAACCTGTTGTGATTTCAAAACCGACAGGGGATGTTGCCTATAAGGATGGTACTTATACTGCGCAGGCAGAGGGATTTGACGGTCCGGTAAAGGTGACTTTTACGATTAAAAACGGAAAAATTACAGTCATTACAAATACGAATACAGATACGAAAGAATACTTCGGCAAAGCCTGGGCAAAAATCAGGCCGGCAATTCTGAAAAAACAGGCAGTATACGGAGTAGATACGGTCAGCGGAGCAACTTTTTCTTCTAATGGCATTCTTGAAGCCACACAGAAAGCATTAGAAAAAGCAGCTGTAAAGAAAACGACTTCTCCGACACCGACTCCAACGGCAACACCTGTACCGGTGAAACCTGATACAGGAGATTCATCCGATACTGATAATAAACTTTATAAGGATGGAACTTACAGTGGACGGGCACGGGGATATTCCGGATTTGTAACAATCACACTGACGATCAAGGATGGAAAAATTACAGAGGTCAATAACACCAACAGTGATACGATGTCCTATTTCAGAAAGGCATGGCGGTATTTACAGCCGGCAATTCTGGAAAAACAGAGTGCTGATGGAATTGATACGGTGAGCGGAGCAACATTTTCCTCAAACGGAATCCTTGAAGCTGCAAGAAGTGCACTGGAAAGTGCGAAGGTAACGGCAGTACCGACTGCAACTCCGACCCCAACGGAACCGCCGGCACCGAAGCCGACGGCAACACCGAAACCAACAGCGACTCCGGCACCAACAGCTACACCAACTGTTACGCCAACACCTGCTCCGACAGAAAATTTAACTCCGACACCAAATCCAACGGAAACACCTGCTCCGATACCGGAAGGACAATATGTGGATGGCAATTACAGCGGAAGTGGCGATGGGAACTACGGCGTGGGAAGTGTAACTGTGAATGTAACAATATCCGGCGGAAAAATTACAGCTGCTTCTTATGATACGATAGACGATGCAGATTATTTTACCGATGCATGGAATGGTATTTACGGTCAGATTCTGAATAATCAGTCAGCAGACGGGGTGGATGCTGTGAGCGGAGCAACTTATTCTTCAAACGGAATCTTACAAGCATTTCGAAATGCACTGAGTCAGGCGAAAAGGCAGTAATTGCAGAAATACAGGTTATAAAAGGAGAAGATGGAATGAAATACCAGAGTTTTTGTATGAGAGTTTTGTGTCTTCTATTGATTCTGGCGTCTGTAATAGGCTATAATTCTATGCAGAAAAAAGATACACAGGAACAGGAAACTCAGGAGATCACACAGTTACAGAAACGTGTGGATACACTTGAAGAACAGCAAAAAGAAATGCTTGCCGCTCTTGAAGAAGCAGCCCAAAATCAGAAAACTGCAAAAGCACAGGTAGAGACTGACACAAAAGACGATGCAGTCAAAGAAGGCGCGGCAGACAGTGAAGATGCAGAAAGTACGGATGATTCCGAGAATTTCTACAAGGACGGTACTTATACCGGTTCTGCACAGGGATTCGGCGGTGCGATCGAGGTTCAGGTAACACTGAAAGACGATGAGATCACCGATATTCAGGTGACAGGTGCATCAGGGGAAGATTCTGCATATCTTTCTCAGGCACAGAGTGTGATAAGCTCGATCATATCTGCACAGAGCACAGATGTGGATACTGTATCAGGCGCTACATTCAGTTCTACCGGTATCATCAACGCTGTTGTTGACGCCCTTGGAAAGGCGGAAAACGAATGAAAAAGAGGCAGAGAAAGGTCCGGCTGATCCGGGCTGCGATACAGCTTGCGTTTTTCATCTTTTATCCGGCACTCTTTTCCACAGCATTTGCAGGGATCAAATCTATTTTTCAGGTGCTTGCTGCGCACCAGCCGATCACATGGAACTCTTTCCTTGATGTGACGGGAGTCCTGCTGGTAATTACGATTTTGTTTGGACGTCATTTCTGCGGATATGCCTGCGCGTTTGGTTCACTTGGTGATGCCATGTATGAGCTGACACTTTTTATCCGGCAGAAGGTTTTCCATAAAAAAGGACGTCATGGTTATACGGAAAAAGTGGTGCGGATGCTTCAGAAAGTAAAATACATTCTTCTGGCCTTTTTGATGCTTTCCATACTGAACGGATGGTATGCAAATCTTCAGGGCATGAGTCCGTGGGATGTTTTTTCCATGCTGACCGCAGGAAAACTTCCGAATGCTTCCTATAAGATCGGGATTGCGTTATTTATTCTGATTCTGATCGGGATGTGCACGCAGGAGCGTTTTTTCTGTCAGTTTCTTTGCCCGATGGGAGCTGTTTTTGCAATGATGCCGATATTGCCGACGGCGCTGTTTCACAGAAATTGTGAAAAATGTCCGTCGAAATGTGGACTTTGCAAAAAGCGCTGTCCGGCACATCTGGAGATTGACGGAGACACTCCTTTTTCGGGAGAATGTATCTGCTGTCATGCCTGCGAAGTGACCTGTCCGCGTAAAAATATACAGATTGGGCCGGTAAAGGTCCGGGAAATGGAGAAAAATGAGAAATAAAAAGAAGTTTGTGACCAGTCTGCTCTGTGGAATGAGCTGTTTCATGCTGGCTGCGGTGCCGGTAATGGCAGACGCTGATATACAGAAATATACGAATACTGATTTTGCAATGGATACAGTCGTCTCAGAGACACTGTATACAACAGGTAAGGATCTGAATGCGACTGTCGGTGATAAGATCCGCGAAATTGAGACAGAACTGCTTTCATGGACTGACGAGAATTCGCAGATCGCGAAGTTAAATGCAGCTTCCGGTGAAACGGCAGAAGTATCCGATGAACTTGCCGGTTACCTGAAAAAGATTTTTCAGCTTGCACAGGATTCAGACGGGGCATTCGACCCGACGATAGGCAAGATCATACGTCTGTGGGATATTGCCGGAGAGAATCCGCATGTGCCGGAACAGTCAGAACTGGACGAGCTTCTGAAAGATGTAGGTTATGGTAAAGTTTCTTTGGATGGAGATAAAGTGACACTGGAAAAAGGTGCAACACTTGACCTCGGTGCAACCGGAAAGGGAATCGGGTGTGATGTGGTTTCGGACTTTCTGAAAACACAGACGGATGTGTCAGGAATGATTCTGAATCTCGGCGGCAGCAGTGTAATGGCTTATGGCGAAAAACCGGATGGTTCTGATTGGAAAGTAGCGCTCACTGATCCGCGTGATCCGGAGGGGGACTATCTCGGTGCAATCACATTGAATGACGGGGAATTTCTTTCGACGTCTGGAGACTATGAGAAATATTTCATAGAAGACGGGAAACGCTATCATCACATCCTTGATCCGAAGACCGGATATCCGGTGTGGAACGGTCTGGATTCTGTCACAGTCATCTGTGACAGCGGACTTTTTGCGGATGGACTTTCTACTGCATGCTTTGTACTGGGAATGGATGATGCATTGAAACTTCTGGAAAAATATAATGCAGATGCAGTGTTCGTGGATGAGGATAAGAATATTTACCTGACTTCCGGGATGAAAGAACGCTTTGAATTGATGAAGAATACCTATACAGTTAAGGAGTTGCAGTAATTCAAAAAGAAATGCAGAGTATTGATTGTGGATATCAGTACTCTGCATTTTTATTATTGTTTAGAAGTGGATACGTTTCAGTACCTCGTTTGTCAGCGTTCCGATGAGAAGTCCGGTAATGACACCGGAGATCAAAAGTGCCGGTGCATAGTAGATCAGTCCGGAAGTCATCGTGATAAGACCTGCGATGATGAGCTGACCGATGTTGTGGGAAACACCTCCTGCAACACTGATGCCGAGGATGCTGAATCCGGATTTGTTCTTCATGAAAGTCATAACTGCGAGGCTGAGTGCAGCGCCCGCAAGGCTGTAGAGAATGCTGAACAGGTTTCCGAACATAAATCCGATCACGATGATACGGACGATAGAAACAAGCGCAGCTTCTTTCCATGTATATTTCTCCAGTATAAAAAGAACTGCCAGATTGGCAAGTCCAAGCTTCATTCCCGGGATTCCTGCAAAAAAAGGAATCAGTGATTCTACATAACCGAAAATGATAGCAACTGCGGCAAAAAGGCCGAGATATGAAAGCTTTTTCTGATTCATATGTGACATCCTTTATTAGTAGACTGGCTGTAACTGACCGGCAGAACCACGATTATGATCTGGTGGTCGGTTACAGGTATTTATATTCAGACGACAGTGTCAAATTCAGGGGTATCTTCTTCAGCGGAGGAGTCTCCTTTTTCGCCTTCTATGACAACCTTATTTGGCAGGCAGACGATTGTACCGCCTGTACTGTCGACAGCTTTTTGTTTCATGCAGAGGTGATCCGGACAGTTGGCTTCCGTCATGTGGATTTCTCCGTCTTTTATTTCACATACATTGGTATCATTGATGCGGATCACCTGATCCTTTGCAAGGGAGTAGGTGCCGTATTCTTCACCGTTTACCGTGATTCGGACAGTCCCATAGTGACCGCGTCGGACAAAGTACATGCCAGCCCAGAGGATCAGGGCAAAAACAACGATGCCGATGATGAAAGTCAGTTCTTTTTTCTTCAAACAAAAATTCCTCAGCTTTCAGTTAAAATAGTGCTGTTATATAAGAAACAGCGTGTGATTCGATGATTATCATAGCATATTGAATGAGGGTTGACAAGGATAAGTTAGATGAAACGAACAGAGAGCGGAGATTTTATGCCGGGTAATGGGGTGGACACATTTTATTTAAGAAATATTCATTGTTTTATACGGTGGAAAGTGGTAAAATAGTAGGGATTTCTTAAATAGGGTAAATACGGATGATTTCGTATATAAAAGTGATCAGAATAAATATAGAAACAGGAGTTTGATATGAATTTATTTCAAAAAGTATTCGGAACACGAAGCGAGCATGAAGTAAAGCGTATTATGCCGCTTGTAGAGAAGACAGAATCTCTTCGTCCGGAAATGCAGAAATTAACAGATGAACAGCTGAGAGACAAGACCAGAGAGTTCAAGAAACGTCTGGGCGAGGGCGAGACACTGGATGATCTTCTTCCGGAAGCATTCGCTGTAGTACGTGAAGGCGCGAAGCGAGTTCTTGGTATGGAGCATTACCGTGTACAGATCATTGGTGGTATTATCCTTCATCAGGGACGTATCGCCGAGATGAAGACAGGTGAAGGTAAGACACTTGTTTCCACACTTCCGGCATATCTGAATGCGCTGGAAGGTAAGGGTGTTCACATCGTAACCGTCAATGACTACCTGGCAAAACGAGATGCTGAGTGGATGGGTAAGGTTCATGAATTTCTTGGTCTGACTGTTGGTGTTGTACTCAACGATATGAAACCGGAAGAACGTCGTGAAGCATACGGATGTGACATTACTTACGTAACCAACAACGAACTGGGATTTGATTACCTTCGTGATAACATGGTTATCTATAAAGAACAGCTTGTACAGAGAGATTTGCACTACTGTATCATCGATGAGATCGACTCCGTCCTGATCGACGAGGCACGTACACCTCTGATCATTTCCGGACAGAGCGGTAAGTCCACAAAGCTCTATGAAGTGTGTGACATCCTTGCACAGCAGCTTGAGCGTGGTGAAGCGAGTCACGAAATGACAAAGATGGCTGCCATTATGGGTGAAGAAGTTGTCGAGACCGGTGATTTTGTTGTAAATGAGAAAGACAAGATTGTCAACCTTACCGAACAGGGTGTCAAGAAGGTTGAGAAATTCTTTAATATCGAAAACCTTGCAGATCCGGAAAACCTCGAGATCCAGCACAACATCACACTGGCGCTTCGTGCACACAACCTGATGCACAAAGATCAGGATTATGTTGTAAAAGATGATGAGATTCTGATCGTTGATGAATTTACCGGACGTATCATGCCGGGACGTCGTTATTCTGACGGACTTCATCAGGCAATCGAAGCCAAAGAGCATGTTAAGGTCAAGAGAGAGAGCAAGACTCTTGCAACCATTACATTCCAGAACTTCTTCAATAAATATGACAAGAAGGGCGGTATGACCGGTACAGCTCTTACCGAGGAAAAAGAGTTCCGTGATATCTACGGAATGGACGTTGTAGAGATTCCGACCAACAGACCTGTACAGCGTAAAGACCTCGAAGATGCCGTATACATGACAAAGAAAGAAAAATTCAATGCAGTTGTTGAGGCTGTTAAGGAAGCCCATGCGAAACAGCAGCCGGTTCTGGTCGGTACGATCACAATCGAGACTTCCGAGCTCCTCAGCAGAATGCTTCGCCGTGAGGGTATTCAGCACAATGTATTGAATGCGAAATTCCATGAGCTTGAGGCTGAGATCGTTGCACAGGCTGGTCAGGCTGGTGCTGTTACGATCGCAACCAACATGGCTGGCCGTGGTACTGATATCAAGCTGGACGATGTGGCAAGAGAAGCTGGTGGTCTGAAGATCATCGGTACAGAGCGTCATGAGTCCAGACGTATTGACAATCAGCTCCGTGGACGTTCCGGACGTCAGGGAGACCCGGGTGAATCCCGTTTCTACATCTCTCTGGAGGACGACCTTATGCGTCTGTTCGGTTCTGAGAGACTTATGAAGGTCTTCACTTCTCTGGGTGTTGCCGAGAATGAGCAGATCGAGCATAAAATGCTTTCCAATGCAATCCAGAAAGCACAGGAGAAGATCGAGTTCAACAACTTCGGTATTCGTAAAAATCTTCTGGATTATGACCAGGTTAACAATGACCAGCGTGAGATTATCTACAAAGAACGTCGTCAGGTCCTGGATGGAGAGAACATGCGTGATACCATCTACAAGATGATCACAGATATTGTAGACAGCACAGTAGATATGTGCTTCTCTGATGAGGTGGATTCTGTTGAATGGAATCTGGATGAGTTCAATCCTATGCTGACTTCAATCATCCCGATCGAGCCTCTTACGACCGAGAAGATTAAGGGTAAGAAAAAAGATGAGGTGAAACAGCAGCTGAAAGAAGAAGCGGTGAAGCTTTATGAGATGAAGGAAGCTGAATTCCCGGAAGCAGAGCAGCTTCGTGAGCTGGAACGAGTAGTTCTCCTGAAATCTATCGACAGCAAGTGGATGGATCATATTGACGATATGGAACTTCTTCGTCAGGGTATTGGTCTTGTCGGATATGGACAGAAAGATCCGGTTGTTGAGTACAAGACGAGAGCGTTCAAGATGTTCAATGATATGATCGGCTCTATTCAGGAGGATACGGTTCGTATGCTGTATCATGTTCATGTAGAGCAGAAGATCGAGCGTGAGCAGGTAGCGAAGGTTACAGGAACTAATAAGGACGATACTTCGGTTAAGAAACCGGTTCAGAGAAAAGAGGACAAGGTTTATCCGAATGATCCGTGTCCGTGCGGAAGCGGCAAGAAGTACAAACAGTGCTGTGGACGTAAACTGATGAAGGCATGATATAAATAACGTATTAAATAGAAACGCAGCTTGTGAGACAGGGACAGCCCCGTCAGACCAGCTGCGTTTCCTGTTCTTCCCGCGCATTTATTATCTGCCATTCGTGCAAACTCGCTTCGCTCAGACAGTGCACTCTGTGGCAGAAATTAGCGCAGTCAGAACCATGGAAGCCACGCTGAGTCTGTCGGGACTGTCCCTGTTCAAAGCTGCTGGTTATTTAGAGTTGTCAGTTATTTTCTTATGTAATGCCTCCATAGTTTACGCCGGTGGTGAACCGCGCGACGCGCCAGTCTGTCGGATGTGTAGCCAGAACAACGGAAGCCACGCTGAGTCTGTATGTTGCGCAGGTGTTTTAATATTAGAAGAATTTCGTGATTTCGCCGAGGGATTTGCGTGGTTTGCGGGTCGGTTCTTCGGCGGCTTTGCCGACTGCGATAACGGCTGCGATGGTTTCTGTTTCAGGGATGGAGAGGATTTCGCGTAGTTTGTCAGCTTCGCGGAGCCCCATGATCAGGGTGGAAAGCCCGAGGTCGGTGGCTTTGAGAATCAGGTTTGCGTTCTGCAGTCCGAGATCGTAGCATCCCCATCCATTTCCGAGTTCGTTATCTGGTGTGCCGTCGGTCTGGAAGCCGGCGCGGTTATGTACAAAGGTGGTAACGATCAGCGCAGCATGTTCGGATTTTTCTGCATTTCTTGCACCCGGAAGACAATTCTCGCGGATTTTGTTAACGATCTCTTCGGATAAAACACAGTAATAACGACCGGTCTGGGAGTTTTTCCAGGATGGTGCCTCCTGTGCGGCGCGAATCAGTTCTTCCATCTGCTCTCTGGTGACAGATACATTCGGATCGTATTTACGAACCGATCTTCTTGTTTCAAGTACTTTCTGAAATTCCATGAAATTCAGGCCTCCTTATATAAGAATTTAAAGGGTAAAAACGGCATACAGAGCAAAATCTGTATGCCATAATTATGACATTTTATCTGAAATATTGCAATTATGTGGTGGTAGTTTACAAAATTTGTTACTGTGAACGGTAACCAAAATTTCTGTTGTATGTGAGACTGAAACAAAAATATTATCTGATAAAAAGATATGCTGTATATCCGACATAAGCCAGTACACAGATTATACCTTCTATCCGGCTCATGGATTTTTTAGTAAAAGCAAAAATAAACAACAGAATTCCGCTGATGAGGAGAATTATACAGTCAATAAGAGATTCTGAGAGAATGTGGAGTGGCGAAATCACTGCTGATATACCGAGGATAAAAAGAATATTAAATATGTTTGAGCCAATTGCATTTCCCAGAGCAAGCGCACTGTCCCCTTTTCGTGTAGCAACGATGGAGGTTACAAGCTCTGGCAGCGATGTACCGATTGCAACAATTGTGAGGCCGATAAAATTTTGGCTAACACCGAAAGATACGGCAATTTGGCTTGCATTATTTACTACCAGATTACCTCCCAGAATGACAGCGGCAAGCCCGCCGATGATAAAAATAAGAGCTTTATAAAGAGGAATAGTTTGTTCCTCGGAACATTCATTTCTCTTTTTTAATGCGGTATGAATCATATTCAGAATATAAAAAAACATTCCGGCTAAAAGAAGAAATCCCTCAATTCTGCTGAGCTTTCCGTCAGCAATCATAATACAGAGAATAAGTGTGATCAGAATATTTACAGGCATATCCCGTTTTAAAATATCTTTGTTTGTTTTAAATGTGGAAATAAATGCACAAATACCTATAACAACAAGACCGTTAAAAATGTTTGAGCCGATAACATTGCTGACGGCAATATCGTTGTTTCCGGCAAGGGCAGCGTTGATGCTGACAGAAGCTTCCGGGGCACTGGTTCCCATGGCAACAATTGTGAGACCGATGATGACACTGGGAATTTTGAGAAATCGGGCAAGCGAAGAACTTCCATCCACAAAGAAGTCAGCACCTTTAATTAATAGTACAAAACCGATAATCAGTAACAGATATTCCATATGATCTCCTTTCCTGTGATAAAGGTATGGAATAAAAAAAGAGACCTTTACCACATCAAAAAATGATTGATAAAAGTCTCGTTGATTACAACAATAACCGGCCTTATGGCGTGATGACGATCATTGTTTCACCCTGGATGCAGGATGATAACTACTCCCTTTCACTAATACTATAGTAAGCAAAAGAAGATGATATGTCAAATAAAATTTATTATTTTGCAGCTTTACGTGCTTCTTTTATTAATTATGATTTTGGGAGTGTGTCCTTATAATTTTGGTATTTACCTTCAGTAACCAGTTTTGCATATGCATCATATGCGTCTTTCAGAGTATTATATTTTGTACCATCATTGATAAGCTGCTGATGCTTGGAATCAGTAAGATGTTCTGCGATGGTGACATATTTGTAACCATTATTATTTCGAACAGCTGTTGTTGTTTCGGAAACATAAAATCTGCCATCAGCAGTACTCATTATAACGGGGATTTTTTGATTTGCCCCCACAGTAGCTGTATTTACGGAAGTCCAAAATAAATATCTCTTAGATTTATTAGAGGCGCTTCCCAGATATGCCCAGGTACCATTTTTTAATAAACTGTCTTCTTTAATATTAGAAAGCACGGAGGGAAGCATAGAGGAATTTGGACAACGAGAGTCAATTTCAAAATAGTAATTCTTGTCTGTAATTAATTGTTCAAGGACCCCGCTTTTCCGTATTGGCTCATCCAGATCTTCGTTAATATCAAAGAAATATTTTTTTGTACTGTTTTCACTTCCACCTTTCCAGTTAAACAAAACACCGTTTTCAGTGAGAGAAACTTCACATACTCCTCCCTTAACCGGATCACCTATCCAGTGCTCGGTGTCCGCTTCACCGTTAGTATGAGAAATACCGCCAATTGATACTGTGTTCATAGACTGCCAGCCAGCTATTTTCTGTTTCAGTGGTACAACTTTTGTTGTAGTCTGATTTTCTGTTGCCTCTTCTATCATCAGCTCATCATATGCCGAGCGGACATTTGCAAGATCAACAGATTCCCGGCTCCTTTCAATATATTTTGTATAAGCCGGGGCGAGCAGCCCGACAAGAACTGCAAGAATGGAAACAACAACTATAAGTTCTATAAGTGTAAATCCTTTGTTCCGGTTTTGCATTTTATATTTACCTCAAAGCATAAAAAATCAATAGTAAATTTTATAATAGCATTTATTTGCCAATACTGCAATCCGGAAGAAATGTAATAATTGTGAATTTATTTCAATAGCAGAAATATACTAGTTCCTGACCTCATCTACGATATTTTTAATAATATCATCTGCAGGTGTGGGCTGAGGCCGCCTGTTGTCAAATTCTGTAGTAAGAAGATGAAGTTTGTAATGTGCCTCTGGGTATTTTTTTTGTTGAAGAAGCGTCTGGAATGCTGTTATTTCTGCCGGAAGTTTTTCCTGATATTCTATAAATCCCTCAGGAAGATAATCGGTTGGAACAGGGGATTCACTTACACTATCCGGATCAGGGGATGTGGCGCGAGTTCGGAAGGTCTCTGAAAATGAGGAGAGACTGTTTAGAATTTTCTCGCAGTAGCGTTCGGCTTCCGGATATCGCTGCATGTCCATGAGATAAGTGATTCCAATCATATGAGTCAGAATGTCGTGGTTCCATTTGCGGATATTTTGTTTAAGATTATCCATAGAAATTCTCCTTTCCGTTGTGCATTGTAAGGCGGGCAAAAACATCCCGTACATGAGGATAGCGTGAACGGCTGACCGGGACGGAAACGCCGTTTCGCAGGGTGATGCAGGTATGATGGAGTGTCCTGACCTGGTAAAGATTTACAGCAAAACTTTTGTGACAGGAGCAGAACTGTGAACCCATACGATTCAGAAGATCCTGCAGCTTTTCATTTGCGGAATAAACATGAGTTGCTGTATGAATGCAGGTTTGTCGGGCAATATGTTCCAGATAAAGAACATCGTTTTGCGGAACCTGATATTCTTTATAGGAAGATTGAAAATAAAGGTACTGTTCTCCACGAAGCGCATATTTTTCGTGGGCGGCAGTCAGGGCTTTGGGCAGGTATTCAAGGAGTTTTTCCTTGTTCACGAAATAGAGGTGTGAAGTTTCGTAAACGTCAGAAGCAAATTCCAGATACTGACTGACAAAAATAATCTGTGTATCGCCATTTATCTTATTGATTCTTTTGGCAACGGTAATTCCGTTGACGGATTGAGCTCCGAGATCGATATCTGTAATTGCAAGCGTATAAGGGCAGCCGTGATCAGTAAGCGTATTCAAAAATTCAGTACCGGATGAAAAAAATTTTACCTCGTAAGGTACTGTGACACATGACTGCAGAATCGATCGGATTATTTCGGTGTAGACATAGTCGTCTTCGCAAACTGCAATTCTTATCATAATTTTTCTCCATGAATGTTCATGTTTTTTGAATAGCGTTTATTATATACTGGACACGGGCAGACTTCAAGTATATAGACGGGTAAATCGTTCGAGATACATCGACAGAATCAGACATGAGAAGGGGCATTTCCGAAGTGTTTTTTGTAAGAGCGTACAAAGGTCGTGTAGTCGTTAAAACCGCTCATCTGCGCGGCTTTCATGACAGGAGTCCCTTCATTTATCAGAGAACGTGCAAGAAGGAGACGCTTGCTTGTAATGTAATTGTGAATGGTGTAGCCGGTCTCGTTTTTGAATTTTCGCATCATATGATATTTGCTGAAAAAAAACTTCTCAGAGAGTCGGTCAATCGAGAGATCTTCGGTCAGATTACGGTTGATATATTTCAGAAGCTGTTCAACCTGAGAATCAGAAGAATAAGATCTGCGGTCAGGGATGGCGCTGGTCTGCAGAAAAATACGGTTGACATAAACCATAAACTGCGTAAAAAGAGCATTGCTGAGTATTTCATCACCAAAGTCCTGATTTTTTATGGAATTTTCAAGTTCGCGCAGAAGGTCACGGAGATGTTCCTGGACAGCAGAGTCTACGCGGACGAGGTTAAAACTGCGGTCAGTTGCTTTCTGGAAACAGGTATTTAATTCCTGCATGGAAAGGTCGTCGCGGATCCAGAAAATGTAACGCTCATATGGAACGGACGGATCAATTTCCGGTTTGTGGATCGCGCCCTGACTGACCAGAAGGATATCCCGTGGTTTGAGATGGTAGGCTTTTCCCTCGATGTGATAGGTGACTTTTCCGGAAAGAAAGACGATGATCTTGTGAAAGTCATGATAATGATAAGAAAATTCCCGGTCTGTGCGGTCATTAATGTGGAACAGACGGAATTCTTCTTTGAGATAACCTGTTTTTTCAAGTGTGTACTGCGAATAATCCATGGAAATCCTCCCGGGAAAGAATAATGATGTTGTCGTGGAACTGTTTTTATAATTATAGGAAATTTCTTGTAAAAAGAAAAGTGATATTATATTATGAGATTTAGAAAATATTGTTTTTGGCAGGGAGAGATGGAAATGAAAGAGAGAAGAAAATTAAGCAGAAAGATACTGACGGTTTTGCTTGCAGTCGTATTGCTTGTGACAGGTATGGCAGTATCTGTTCCGGCGGCATCAAGGATTACAGTCCGGGGTGGAAAGGTTTATCAGAATAATAAACTGATTGTGAACAGAATTATTGGTTCAAAAGCTCGGGGGTATTATTATGTGGACAAGACCGGACGAAAAGTAAATACAAAAGAAATTCGCCAGGCTGTTGATTTTGTGATGAAAAATTCAAGGGCAGGTGACAGCAGCGCGAGACGTTTGAAAGACTGCTATAAGGCATTGTTGAAATATCCGTATTTCGGAATGACGAGCTGTGCTCCGACAGCAAAAAATCTGTCTACTTATGCGAGATATATGTTCAGTCGACGCCGCGGAGACTGCTATTATTATGCGGCTGCCATGGCATGTATTGCACGGGTTCTCGGATATGACAGCCGAGTGGCAGTGGGAGGCGTGACGGCCAGAGGCAAATATGCGTCACTTTCTTTACATGGCTGGTGTGAAGTGAAATACAGGAGAAGCTGGAGAATGATTGACTGCAGTATGCAGCGTGCACATATGGAAAGAAATCTGTACCTTGTTACAAGAAGACAGTATCCATTTCGTTTGCGATGTGACAGGGTCTATAATATGGTTGTCAGAAATGCCAGAGTAAGATGGTTCTGAAATTGAAAGTATGGATTGCTGATTTTTCATTTCAATGTGAGATGAGCGCATTTTTTGCAATATAACAAGCATTTTATTCTATATACATTGTAAAAATAAAACTATATACTGTAGAAAAAGGTGCGTATATTGTGAAAGAGAGGGTTTCGTCATGGAAAACAGTATTACAATGATTAAATATCAGGGACTTGGTAATGATTATCTGGTACTCGATCCAAATAAAAACCGTGTACAGCTTCAGGGAAAAAAGATTGCTCTCCTGTGTCAGAGAGGATTCGGACTTGGCGCGGACGGTGTGCTTTACGGACCGGTCGAGATCAACGGAAAAATGGGCGTTCATATCTATAATTCCGATGGAAGCGAAGCTGCGATCAGCGGAAACGGTGTTCGGATTTTTGCGAAATATCTGATGGATCATGAATATGTGAAAGAGCAGAAGTTCAGCATTGAAACGCTGTCCGGTCCGGTTGAGGTAGAATGCCTGAACAGCCGTGCGACAGAATTTCGTGTAAACATGGGCAAAGCGTCCTTTATTTCCAGAGAAATTCCGGTTACCGGCGAAGTCCGTGAAGTCATTAATGAAACCTTCACTTTCAATAAGAAAGATTACAGGGCAACCTGTCTGACTATCGGAAATCCGCACTGCATTATTTTTATGGATGAAGTCAGCCCTGAGATTGCAAAAGGTCTCGGACCGTATGTGGAGAATGCGGATGAATTTCCTGAAAGAATGAATCTCCAGATCTGCAGACGGATCGACAGCGGAAATCTGGACATCGAAATCTGGGAAAGAGGTTCCGGATACACCAAAGCTTCCGGTACAGGAAGCTGTGCAGCAGCTGTTGCAGCATACAGACTGGGACTGACTGAGAGCCGAATCAATGTAAATCAGCCGGGCGGCATAATCCAGATCGATATTAAAGACGATGACACGATCTACATGACCGGAAGTGTTGGATATGTAGCTGATATGAGCGTGGCAGAGAGCTTTTTCTCATAATAAAATTTCATATAAAATAAATGGAAAGAGGGAGCAGCGCTGGCTGTTCCTTTTCTTTCTATATTATGATATCATAATGGAGGCTTTTAGCGCGACACTACAACACAACAAGCACAGGAGGAATTTCCGTGAATATAACAATGCTCGGAACGGGAAATGCAATGGTGACGGAATGCTACAACACCTGCTTTGTACTGCAGGATGGGGAGAAACACCTGCTGGTCGACGGCGGAGGTGGAAACACTCTGCTTCGTCAGTTAAAACAGGCTGGTTTCGACTGGAAGGACATGCGGGAGATTTTTGTGACACACAAGCATGTCGACCATCTGATGGGAATTATCTGGATGATCCGCATGATCTGCCAGAATATGAAACAGGGACAGTATGAGGGGGAAGCCTGGATCTATGGACACGATGAAGTGATCAGCCTGCTGAAAGAAATGGCAGAGAAGCTTTATCCAAAGAAACAGACAGACTTTATCGGTGACAGACTTCATATGGTAGTGGTAAATGACGGCGAAGAGCGTACTCTCATGGGACATAAGGTGACATTTTTTGACATTCAGTCCACAAAGGCCAAACAATATGGATTCTGTATGGATATGGGAAATGGCGAGAAACTTACCTGTTGCGGTGACGAACCATACAATGAATGTGAGAAAAAATATGCCGAAAACAGCAAATGGCTGCTTCACGAAGCTTTTTGCCTGTATGATCAGGCAGATGAATTTCACCCATATGAAAAACATCATTCCACAGCAAAGGATGCCAGTGAACTTGCAGAACTGCTTGGCGTAAAAAATCTGATACTTTATCATACCGAGGATAAAAATATTGCATGTCGTAAACAATTATATACAGAAGAAGGACGGAAGTATTTCCGCGGCAATCTGTATGTGCCGGAAGACCTCGAAAAGATTGAATTATAATGGATTTTATGTTATTGTATTTCTGGTAACTGTTCAGCAGAAAGCACTGCACAGTTACTATGATTATTATAGAAAGAAGGTGAAGCTGTGGTTGAATTAGATCAGTTCAAGAGCATTCTTGCAACATACACAGAACCATTAGTGGAAGTGAGGGATTCACTTTGACCTCGCTAACAAAGAGCAGCGGGTTGAAGAATTAGAGCGTGAGATGGAAGCGCCTGATTTCTGGGATGACGCAGAAGTTTCCCAGAAAAAAATGAAAGAACTCAAAAGCATGAAAGATGACATGGAGATTTATCACAGTCTGGAAAGCCAGATGGAAGATATGGAAACCATGATCGAGATGGGCTATGAGGAAAATGATCCGGAGATCATTCCGGAGATTCAGGAGATGCTGGATGAATTTGAGAAAAACTTTGACAGCATCCGTGTTAAGACATTATTGTCCGGAGAATACGACAGCGAAAATGCGATCATCAAGCTGAATGCCGGAGCAGGCGGTACAGAGGCCTGTGACTGGTGTGGTATGCTTTATCGTATGTACAGCCGCTGGGTAGACAGCAAGGGATTTACGATGGAAGTACTGGATTATCTGGATGGTGATGAAGCAGGCATTAAGTCCGTTACTTTCCAGGTAAATGGTGAAAATGCCTACGGCTATCTGAAATCCGAAAAGGGTGTACATCGTCTTGTACGTATTTCACCGTTTAATGCAGCCGGTAAACGCCAGACCTCATTTGTATCCTGCGATGTTATGCCGGATATCAAGAAAGACCTGGATGTAGAGATTAATGACGACGATATTCGCATTGATACTTATCGAAGCAGTGGTGCCGGTGGTCAGCATATCAACAAGACTTCATCTGCAATCCGTATTACGCATTTCCCGACAGGAATCGTAGTACAGTGCCAGAATGAACGTTCACAGCATATGAACAAAGACAAAGCTATGCAGATGCTGAAAGCAAAGCTGTTCCTTCTGAAACAGCAGGAAGCAGAAGCCAAACTTTCCGGTATCCGTGGTGAAGTGACAGATATCGGATGGGGTAATCAGATCAGATCCTATGTAATGCAGCCTTACACGATGGTGAAGGATCACAGAACAGGTGAAGAAACCGGTAATGTAGATGCTGTTATGGACGGAGAAATCGATCCGTTTATCAACGCATATCTGAAATGGATCGCACTGTCAAAGAAACCGGCTGAACAGTAACATAATTCAGCCTTGGAGCCTGTCAGGATTCATAAAAGCCATTGCAGAAGCGGGCATAATATGGTAAGATATCCCTCGTAGGAGAACACGTGTCTCTTATAAACGGACATATCTCCGCGAGGGTATATACTGTAAAGAATGTGGATTCAACAGGAGCAGGAAATCAGACATGGAAAAAATAACACAGAAGAAAAAGTATTTTGTAGTCAGGGAGCGGGCAGTTCCGGAGGTATTGCTGAAAGTTGTACAGGCAAAGAAATTACTGGATTCCGAGAAGGTAAGTACGGTACAGGAAGCAGCAGAGCAGACCGGGATCAGTCGAAGCTCCTTTTATAAATATAAGGATGATATTTTTCCTTTCCATGAAGAAACGAGAGGAAAGACGATAACCTTTATCATTCAGATGGATGATGAGCCGGGAATTTTGTCTGTAGTACTTCAGACCATAGCGCATTTCCATGGAAATATTCTTACGATTCACCAGAGTATTCCGATCAATGGAATCGCGACTCTTACGCTCAGTGTGGACATTCTGCCGGGCGAGGGTGACGCGGAAGCCATGATAGAAGAAATCGAGAGTCAGGAAGGAATCCATTATCTGAAGATACTCGGTAGAGAATAGATAAAATTTATGAACTGTAACATATTACACAGGAGGAAGACATGGTAAATATTGCGGTATTAGGATACGGTACAGTTGGAAGCGGTGTAGTGGAAGTTATTAATACAAACCACAAAAGCATCAATAAGCGCGCAGGTGCAGAGATTAACGTAAAATATGTTCTGGATCTGAGAGATTTCCCGGGAGATCCGGTCGAAAAAGTTCTTGTACATGATTATGAGATCATTGCAAATGATCCGGAAGTAGATATTGTAGTCGAAGTTATGGGCGGAATCGAGCCGGCATATACTTTTGTGAAGCGTGCACTTGAATCCGGCAAGAGTGTCTGCACATCAAACAAAGCGCTGGTTGCAAAGCACGGTCCGGAACTGATGGAGATTGCAAGCGCAAAGAACATCAACTTCTTATTTGAAGCAAGCTGTGGAGGCGGAATTCCGATTATCCGTGCACTCAATTCATCACTGACTGCGGATGAGATCGACGAGATCACCGGTATTCTGAATGGAACAACCAACTACATGATGTACAAAATGGCGACAGAAGGATCAGAATTTGACGCAGTTCTGAAAGAAGCACAGCAGAAAGGCTATGCAGAGGCAGATCCGACTGCAGATGTTGAAGGATATGATGCATGCCGTAAGATCGCAATCCTGTCTTCACTGGCATATGGCAGGTTTCTCAATTATGAGGATATTTATACAGAGGGAATTACAAAGATCACACCGGAAGATATGGAGTATGCCGAAGAACTTGGCATGACGATCAAACTTCTCGGTACAAGCCGCAAGATTGGGGACGATTCTTTTTATGCAATGGTTGCGCCGTTCCTTGTAGGTCAGACCAGTCCACTCTACAGTGTAAATGATGTATTCAATGCAGTTTTCGTACATGGCAACGTGCTTGGTGATGCGATGTTTTACGGCAGCGGAGCCGGAAAGCTTCCTACAGCAAGTGCCGTTGTTGCCGATGTTGTGGATGAAGCAAAACATCTTCACAGAAATATCATGACAAACTGGTCCAGCCGTCCTCTGAAGCTTATGACAATGGATGAAGTCGAAGGAAGATTCTTTGTACGTGTCAAAGGTACGACTGTAGAGCAGGTGGAAGCTGTGTTTGACAATGTGCAGATCGTAAACCTTAAAAATCTTCCGGGCGAATTTGGATTTATCACAGAATGCATGAAGCAGGGCACATACGAAGAAAAGGTACATAAATTAAATGGTAATGTAATTACCATGATCCGTGTAAAGGATTGAAAATATAATTCCGGGAGGAAGCTATGTTAATAGTAAAGAAATTCGGCGGCACATCTGTAGCGAATAAAGAAAGAATTTACAATGTTGCGAACCGATGCGTAGAAGAATACAAAAAAGGCAATGACGTGGTGGTTGTACTTTCTGCAATGGGAAAATACACTGATGAGCTGATCACCATGGCAGAAGATATCAACGAAAAACCGCCAAAAAGAGAAATGGATATGCTTTTCACTATCGGAGAGCAGATGTCTGTATCATTGATGGCAATGGCACTGGACAAACTGGGAGTACCGGCAGTGTCCCTGAATGCATTTCAGGTATCCATGCATACGACCAGTGTACATGGAAATGCACGCCTGAAAAGAATTGATACAGAGCGTATTCGCAGAGAACTGGAAAACCGCAAGATCGTAGTTGTTACAGGTTTTCAGGGAATCAACAAATATGACGACTATACAACGCTTGGAAGGGGCGGTTCTGATACGACAGCCGTTGCACTGGCAGCAGCTCTTCATGCAGACGCATGTGAGATCTACACGGATGTGGATGGAGTTTATACTGCTGATCCGCGAAAAGTGCCGAATGCACGCAAACTGAAAGAAATCACTTATGATGAGATGCTGGATCTGGCAACGCTTGGAGCCGGTGTGCTTCATAACCGTTCTGTCGAAATGGCGAAAAAATATGGCGTACCGCTGGTGGTACGTTCCAGTCTGAATAACAGTGAAGGAACTGTCGTAAAGGAGGAAGTAACAGTGGAAAGAATGCTGATCAGCGGAGTGGCTCTTGACACAGACGCTGTACGAATTGCCGTGATCGGACTTAGAGATGTGCCGGGTGTGGCGTTTAAATTATTTGATGTACTTGCCAAAAAACATATCAACGTAGATGTGATCCTGCAGTCTATCGGACGTGCCGGCACGAAGGATATTTCCTTTACTGTTGACGGCAAAGATCTGGATGATGCGATGGCAGCACTGGAAGAACATAAGACGCGTCTTGGCTATCAGGAACTGCATGCCGAAAGAAATATTGCGAAACTTTCCATTGTTGGCGCCGGAATGATGAGCAATCCGGGTGTTGCAGCTAAGATGTTTGAAAGCCTTTATAATGAAGGGGTCAACATCAACATGATCTCTACTTCCGAGATCCGTGTCACCGTTCTGATCAACGAAAAAGACGGCGTAAGGGCAATGAACGCTGTACATGATGCTTTTAATCTTGCGGACTGATCCTGCAGATTAAATAAATAAAAAGCACAGGGGGTAATTACTTATGAGAAAGAAAACATTAGCGATGGTACTGACAGCATGCATGATGATGGCACCGGTATCTGCATTTGCAGCAGATGCGACAGAAGAAGCGGCTGCCGAAACAACAGAAGCAGCAGGAGAAGCGACTGATTCTGAGATCGCAGAGGGGCTGGGGGATGATATTTACAGTTTCAGCATGGAGTTTGACGGTCAGATAATGAAATTTCCTATGACCTATCAGGATTTTGTCGGTATGGGATGGGAGTTAAGCTCCAGAGAAGACCCAGATATGAAAATATCAACAAATTCTTATGGCTTTGTATCTTTCAACAAAGGCAAGAACAGTGTCAGTGCAGAGGTCATGAATCTTGGAATCAATGAAGTGGGACTGGAAGACAGCCTGATCGGTGGAATTACAGTAGATGGAAGCTATGACATTGATCTGACATCCGTTTCCGTAAAGCTTCCGGGCGGAATTGAGCTTGGAAAATCTACTCTGGATGATATTAAGGCAGCATATGGAGATCCGAGCGATACGTATGAGGGCGATCTTTATACAAAGGTGACCTATGAGAAGGATACGTATCAGGAAGTTGAGTTGTCTGTATTTAAAGATGATAATACACTCAAAAAAGTAGATATGGAAAACCTTGAGGAACCGGAAGAATACGATAAGGGAGCAGTCAGCGATGAGGTTCCGGATATCGTTACCGCATATAAAGCACCGGACGCACTGGGAAGTGATATGCTGGATACAGCTGTCGAATACATGGGAGATCTTTACAGTCTTCCGGCACCGGTATCTGCTTTTACAGCAAACGGATGGGAAATCCAGGATGCAGAGGACACTCCGTATGTAGAGGGTGGCGGAATTGCATTTATCGATATGATGAAAAACAATCAGAGCATTCATTTTTCTGTTTATAACGAGATAGAAAATGCAACGGCTCTTGAGAACTGTTTTGTCAGAGAACTGTCTTTCGCAACTTATGATCCGGAAAGTATTGCAATGAAACTCTCCGGAGACATTACACTTGGAGCGGACAAGACAGAACTTATAAAAATGGCAGATGAAAAAGGCTACATTTCCGAAGAAAATGATGATTATTTAAGAATTTATCCGAATAAAGATTCAAAGATCAGAAACTATGTGGAATTCTGGTTTAACAAAGATGAGGACAGCAACAAAGCTGCTTCCGTAACAGCTCATCATGAATAAAACCGGAAGTACTTTTTTCAAAACTGCTGAAAAGGAGTTTTTATGAACGGCAGTATAAAATACTGGAAAAAACAGGCAAAAATGAACCTCAGTGGACACTGGGGTTCTGCAATTGCCGGTGTACTCGCAGTTGGCGCGGTAACTTTTATCGGAAATATACTTTCCATACAATTATTTCCCGGAAGCACACTATGGCCAATGGTGGCAGGACAGGTCTTTGTATTTGTCTTTTCACTGATTGCCATGGTCTTTCGGGCAGGATACAGCTACATGCTTCTGAATATGGCTCGTGACAGGGAGGTTTCCTTAGGAAACCTTCTTTATCTGTTTCACAACGGACCG
The DNA here is from genome assembly GCF_900120195.1 of Blautia sp. Marseille-P3087. GTDB lineage: Bacteria > Bacillota > Clostridia > Lachnospirales > Lachnospiraceae > Blautia_A. Next base: position 1,678,046 of record NZ_LT635539.1, on the reverse strand, counting down.
GATCGGGTGCTGGTGGCAGGATTTATTCTTTCACTTCTGAATACTGTGGCGCAGCTGCCATTTTACTACGTGTCATTTATAGTGAAAGCAGGAAACACGGAAGCAGAGCAGATTGCATGGCTCGAGCTGTGTCTTGTGATGCTTCTGGTCGGAGTTGTTCTGGAGGTAATCCTGACGAGCCCGTTTATGCTGACTTTCTGTCTGATTGCAGACAGTCCGGAAATGGGCGGAATAGAAGCACTGAAAACAAGTGCATGTTTGATGAGAGGACATATCCTGAAATACTGGTTGATGATGCTCAGTTTTATTCCGCTGGCGATTTTATCACTTTTTTCGATGTATATCGGTCTTCTCTGGCTCTTCCCTTATATTTATATGAGTGAGACAGTCTTTTATATGGAACTGGCTGGTACAGAGCCGCAAAATAATACATTTTACAGTGAGACATAAAGGAGAACATAATGGACATTATTCAGGTCATAACCAGAGAACTTAAAGTAGAAAAATGGCAGGTGGAGGCAGCTGTCAAACTTATTGATGAGGGCTGCACAATTCCTTTTATTTCCCGTTATCGTAAAGAAGCTACAGGTTCTCTGAATGATGAACAGCTTCGTACACTTCACGAAAGACTGACTTATCTTCGAAATCTGGAAGACAAGAAAAATCAGGTGCTTGGAAGCATCGAGGAACAGGGAAAGCTGACCCCGGAACTGAAAAAACAGATTCTGGATGCGCAGACACTTGTGGTCGTTGAGGATCTTTATCGTCCTTATCGTCCGAAACGTCGTACACGTGCAATCATAGCAAAAGAAAAAGGTCTGGAGCCACTGGCAAATATCATCATGCTTCAGATGACAAATAAATCTCTTGAAGAAGAAGCAAAGGCATTTTTATCTGAAGAAAAAAGTGTGGAAACGATAGAAGATGCGATTAATGGCGCAAAAGATATTATCGCAGAGCATATTTCTGATGAAGCGGATTACCGTATCTATCTCCGTAAACTTACCATGGACAAAGGAACTGTAGTATCTGCAGCAAAAAATCCTGAGGAATCTTCTGTTTATGAGATGTACTATGAATTTGAAGAACCGATCAAAAAACTTGCAGGACATCGTGTGCTTGCGCTGAACCGTGGTGAAAAAGAAAAAATGCTCACTGTCAAGATCAGTGCACCGGAAGACGAGGCAATGGGATGGCTTCAGAAACAGGTGATCACCAGAGATAATCCGGTCACAAAGCCAGTTCTCCGTGAAGTTGTAGAGGACAGTTACAAACGTCTGATCGCGCCGGCAATCGAGCGTGAGATCCGAAGTGACCTGACTGAAAAGGCAGAGGACGGAGCAATTCATGTATTTGGCAAGAATCTGGAACAGCTTCTGATGCAGCCTCCAATCGTTGGCAAAGTGGTACTCGGATGGGACCCGGCGTTCCGTACAGGCTGTAAGCTGGCAGTTGTAGATGAGACAGGAAAGGTTCTTGATACAACAGTTATTTATCCGACTGCACCGACAAATGATGCAAAGATACGTGCGGCAAAAGAAACCCTGAAAAAACTGATCAAAAAATATAATGTATCTCTGATTTCTCTTGGAAACGGAACTGCATCCAGAGAATCTGAACAGATCATTGTAGAACTTCTCAAAGAGATTCCGGAAAAAGTACAGTATGTGATCACAAATGAGGCAGGTGCGTCCGTATATTCTGCAAGTAAACTGGCAACGGAAGAGTTCCCGAATTTTGATGTAGGACAGAGAAGCGCGGCTTCAATCGCAAGACGTCTGCAGGACCCGCTTGCAGAGCTGGTTAAGATCACACCGCAGTCTATCGGTGTCGGTCAGTATCAGCATGATATGAACCAGAAGAAGCTTGGCGAAGCTTTAAGTGGTGTTGTAGAGGACTGTGTAAATAAAGTCGGTGTGGACCTGAATACAGCCTCCGCGTCCCTTCTGGAATACATTTCCGGCATCAGTAAAGTGATCGCGAAAAATATTGTTGCATACCGTGAAGAAAACGGCAGATTTGAAAGCCGTCGTGAGCTTCTCAAAGTAGCGAAACTCGGACCGAAAGCGTTTGAGCAGTGTGCAGGTTTTGCGCGTATCACCGGAGGCAAGAATCCGCTTGATGCGACAAGTGTGCATCCGGAAAGCTATGATGCAGCAAAGAAAGTTCTTGAAAAGCTTGGATACACACCGGAAGATATTACGGGCGGTAAGCTGAGTGGTATTTCAAAACAGATTAAGAACTATAAGAAGCTTGCAGAAGAGCTGGGAGTCGGTGAGCCGACACTTCGCGATATTGTAAAAGAACTGGAAAAACCGGCACGAGATCCACGTGATGAGATGCCGAAACCGGTACTTCGTACAGATGTACTTGATATGAAAGACCTCAAAGAAGGTATGATCCTTAAGGGAACTGTCCGTAATGTCATTGATTTCGGGGCATTTGTGGATATCGGTGTTCATCAGGATGGACTGGTGCATATCTCCGAGATGAGTGAGAGATATATTAAACATCCGCTTGAGGCAGTTTCTGTCGGGGATGTGGTGGATGTAAGAGTACTTGGAGTGGATATGAAGAAGAAGAGAATCAGCTTGTCCATGAAGGGGATTAAGTAAAATAAAGTAAATAGTATATAAAGGATCGGCAGATATTCGCTGCCAATGACTAAATGTGAGGATGATGTGTGCAGGATGAATGTGTATCGAGTTCAGAAACGGCTTCATCGTCCAGAAATACTAAGATTATTCCCTGTCTGTTAAATACATGGATCAAAAGTGCAAAACTCGCCTGACGGCTCAGACATTGCACTTTATGATCCATAACACAGCCAGGATATAATCAAGTATTTCTGTGGACTCTTGCAGATGTTTCGGAACTTAATACACATGCACCTGCACGAGTATTCTCTCACCACAATAGGTCATAGAGCGAATATCAGCCGATCCTTTTTTGCCTTGTCGTTTTTTACAGCAATCCCCATCGTCCTGGACAGCGCTATTGCTAGTGGTGCGTGGGAAGGAAGCAGTGTAGCGCGCCATCGAAATTATCCTATTATAGATTGCTTTGAACGGCGCGTGGTCCGGGTACCCTCCGGGCAGGAGGTAGCTGAGCACCGGATGGAAGGGGAAATATAAGAAGTTATTGAAAATAATAAAATTAAGGGAAATGCTTGTGTAGGGATTAGAAAAGCATCGAATTTCAGCAACAAAAACATAGATGATTCATTCGACAACTACCTGTAATTAAAAAAGATATGGTTCGTCAGCCTCTGCAGAAATCCGAGAAGTTCTTAGGAATGTTCCGGATGCGTTATTCATAAAAATCACACTGTCTGAGCGTCAGCGAGTTTGTGATTTTTATGAATGCAATTAGCATTCGGATTATTCCTTAGCACTTCCGGATTTCGAAGCTGTTGACGAAATCATATCTTTTTATATTTCATATATAACATAAAGAATCATATAATTTTTATAGGATGCGTGAAAACAATAAATTTACTTATTTCCCATCCTAGCTCAGCAGAGCAGAATCATTACTAAACTCCTGTCCGCTTGCTTTCTCAAACTGATCCAGCAGATTTCTCACGGTGAGTTTCTTTTTCTCCTCGCCCTGAATATCCAGAATGATCTTACCTTCCATCATCATGATCAGACGATTTCCATGTGTGATCGCATCCTGCATATTATGAGTGATCATCATAGTTGTCAGATGGTCACGGTTGACGATCATTTCTGTGATTTCAAGTACTTTGGCTGCGGTCTTCGGGTCGAGGGCAGCAGTATGCTCATCCAGAAGCAGAAGCTTTGGTTTCTGCAGTGTAGCCATCAGAAGTGTCAGTGCCTGACGCTGTCCACCGGAGAGAAGTCCGACCTTGGAAGTAAGACGGTCTTCCAGTCCGAGACCTAAAACTTTCAGCAGTTCTTTATATTCTTCACGTTCTTTCTTTGTGATTCCCGGTTTCAGTAAACGTGTTTTGCCACGGCGTTTTGCAAGAGCAAGGTTTTCTTCGATTCCCATAGTAGCAGCAGTTCCGGTCATAGGATCCTGAAATACACGACCGAGATATGCGGCTCTTTTGTGTTCGGATAATTTGGTGACATCGATACCATCGATAATGATCTGTCCTTCATCGACCTGCCATGTGCCGGCAACTGCATTCAGCATGGTAGATTTACCGGCTCCGTTACCACCGATAACAGTAACAAAATCACCTTCATTCAGTGTGAGGTTCAGACCGTTCAGAGCCACTTTTTCATTGATGGTTCCCGGATTAAATGTTTTATATATGTTTTTCAGCTCAAGCATCAGTTGTTACCTCCACGTTTCGTAGGTTTTGTAAAATATTTTGTTTTCCAGTAAGGTACTGCAAGGAAGACAGCTACAACAAGTGCAGACAGCATCTTCAGAAGGTCAGTGTCGATTCCGAGCCAGATAACTGTCTGAAGTACCAGATAGTAGAGAATAGAACCGAATGCAACACTCAGAAGACGAAGTGCAAAATTGCGGAAAATACGTCCGAAGATCGCTTCGCCGATGATGACTGCAGCAAGACCGATAACGATTGCTCCACGTCCCATGTTAACATCGGCAAATCCCTGATACTGTGCCAGAAGTGCACTGGAAAGTGCAACCAGACCGTTGGAGATCATCAGGCCGAGTACTTTACATACATTGGTATTGATTCCCTGTGCACGGGACATATTCGGATTACATCCGGTAGAACGGAGTGAACATCCGAGTTCTGTTCCGAAGAACCAGTAGAGAATTGCAATCAGCACGACGATAAAAATGGCAACGATCAGAATGGTATTCTGATAAAATGGAACACCTTTTACATTACGAAGGGAAACAAGAAGATTGTATTTGTTTCCGTTGACTGCCTGATTTGCCTTACCCATGATCTTGAGGTTGGCAGAGTAGAGACCAAGCTGTGTCAGGATTCCGGCGAGGATTGCCGGGATTCCCATGAAGGTGTGAAAGATTCCGGTTGCGAGTCCTGCAAGCATTCCGGCTCCGGTAGCGGCAAGCATGGACACCCAGATATTATGCCCGCTCATCAACATCATGACACAGACAGCACCGCCGGTACACATGGTACCGTCAACAGTCAGATCGGCAACATCCAGAATACGAAAGGTAAGATAGACACCGATCGCCATGATTCCCCAGATCAGCCCCTGCGCGGCTGCACCCGGGAGTGCGTTTACTAAGCTAAGAATATTCATTTTGTGATTCCTCCTGACGACACAGAAAGCGAGAAAGGATATTCCTCTCCCGCTGTCTGTATAAATTTGTGTTTTGGGCTTAATTATGAGAAAAATTATTCAGCTTCTTCAGTTGTTTCTTCTGCTGTATCGTCTGCAGCATCTGCATCGTCCTCAGAAGTTTCTTCTTCTGCGTCTGCACCGATTGCAACATAGTCATCCGGAACTTCGATTCCGAGTTCTTTACAGATTTCCGGATTGTATTCTTTTGTGAACTGTGGTGCATACTCGATCGGCATTTTGGAAATATCTTCGCCGTCTACCAGAACTTTCAGAGCCATCTTACCGGTAGCAACACCGAGGTCATAATAGCTGATGGAAAGAGTGGCAACACCGCATCCCTCGCAGATACCTTCTTCACCGGCGATTACCGGAACTTTCTCCGGAAGGCAGATGTTGTTGATGATTTCTGTGTTGGATGCAACGGTGTTATCTGTTGGTAAGTAGATAACATCACTTTCTGTAGCAGCTGTTGTAGCTACGGAAGAAAGATCGTTGGAATCTGAGAATGCATAGTATTCACAGGTGTAACCCAATTTTTCAAGAGCTGCTTTTACTGTATCTACCTGATACTGGGAGTTTGCTTCTGCGGAGCAGTAAACAAGTCCGACATTTTTGGCATCCGGGAAGAGCTCGTTAAGCATTGCTGCCTGATCTTCAAGTGGAGCAAGGTCTGATGTACCGGAAATATTATTTCCAACAGTTCCGTCAAAATCGTCAAGGTCAAGTGCTACACCGTATTCTGTAACAGAGGTTCCGAGAATCGGGATATCTGCAGTACCTGCTGCAGCTGCCTGAAGAGCAGGAGTTGCGTTTGCAAGAATCAGGTCTACATTATCGGAAACAAAGTCTGTGATGATAGTAGAACAGGTATTGGAATCACCCTGTGCGTTCTGTTCATCAAATGTCACTTTGTCGCCAAGTTCTTCTGTAATGGCATCTTTGAATCCCTGTGTTGCAGCATCCAGAGCCTCGTGCTGTACGAGCTGGCAGATACCGATGTTATAAGTTTTATCGTCGGCACCATCTGCTGCAAATACGCTGACACCACCCATGCCAACTACCATTGTTGCAGACAGAACGCCTGCTAAAATCTGCTTTTTCATATTTTAAGTCCTCCTGTATTGTTGATTCACGTTCCGAATCGAATTAACTTTTTAAAGTATAACGCTTTAACGCGAAGAAGTCAAGAAGCAATAAATAAAAATCAACCAAAGCGGAATGAAAAAATAAATAAAGTGAATGTATTTTGCTGATTCCTTTCTTATAAGTATACAAAAAAAATTAGGGTGTCAAATAAATAATGCGTTTTTGCTTGAATTTATTGACAATTCACAAAATGGAATGTATAGTAAAAGCACTTGCAAAGAGGCGTAACAGAAATTGTTGTGCCTCTTTTGTTCGGTAACAGGAGTAAGAGGAGAAATGGAGGAAAGAAAGATGAAAAAAGCATTGGCAATTGGACTTGCAGCAGCAATGGCAGTTACGATGACAGCACCTGTATATGCAAGTGACGACAGTGAAAGTGGTGCAGGCATTGCAAAAGAAGATTTAAAGATTGGTGCGATTTACATCGGTGATGAAAACGAAGGCTATACAGCTGCACATATGGCTGGTATTGATGAAATGGTAGAAAATCTTGGACTTGATGATTCACAGGTTATCGAGAAAACACTGATCGGTGAAGACGAAGGATGCTATGATGCAGCAGCAGACCTTGCAGATCAGGGATGTCAGATTATTTTTGCAAACAGCTTCGGTCATGAGACCTATATCCTTGAAGCAGCAGGAGAGTATCCGGACGTACAGTTCTGCCATGCAACAGGAACTCAGGCAGCAGCAAGCGGACTTTCCAATATGCACAACTATTTTACAAATATTTATGAAGCTCGTTATGTATCCGGTGTTGTTGCCGGTCTCAAACTGAATGAGATGATCAAAGACGGCACAATTACAGAAGATAACTGCAAGATGGGTTATGTTGGTGCATTCCCATATGCAGAGGTTATTTCCGGATATACTTCTTTCTATCTTGGTGCTAAGAGCGTATGCCCATCCGTAACTATGGAAGTTAAATACACAAACAGCTGGGCAAGCTTTGACCTCGAAAAAGAATGTGCAGATGCACTGATCTCTGACGGATGTGTCCTGATCAGCCAGCATGCAGATACTACAGGTGCTCCTACAGCTTGTGAAACAGCAGGTGTTCCTTGCGTTGGATATAACATCGACATGACATCCGTTGCTCCGAATGAAGCACTTACATCCGCATCTATGGACTGGGGTGTATATTACACATATGCAGTACAGTGCATGCTTGATGGAACAGCAATCGACACTGACTGGTGCAAAGGCTTCTCCGAGGGTGCTGACAAGATCACACCTCTCAATGAGAAAGTTGTAGCAGAAGGAACAGATGAAAAAGTAAAAGAAGTTGAAGATGCACTTGCAGATGGATCCCTTCATGTATTTGATACTTCTACATTTACTGTAGATGGCAAAGAACTTACTACCTATAAGAAAGACGGCAGTGATACAGAATACATTTCTGACGGATACTTCCATGAATCAGAATATGGTTCTGCACCGGCATTTGATATAGCAATCGACGGAATTACATCCATCACAGAATAAGACTTTTGAACAGGCGGAGCTGCTTGCCAGCAGCTCTGCTTTTTTACTTTGCACATCAAGGTGGCGCGTATGCTGGTTTTTGTTATATGTGTAAAGGAAATCTCCGATTGGATATGGAGGTTCCTTTTGCACATATGACAATTTGTGATATGGAAATCAGGTCATAAAGGGATGACTTTATGACTGGGATAAAAGGAGGGAATGACAGTGGGAGAAACTTATGCACTTGAACTTAAAGATATTTCCAAGCGTTTTGGATCAGTCCAGGCGAATGATCATGTAAATCTCACGCTGAGAAAATCGGAGATTCTTGCAATCTTAGGTGAAAACGGAAGCGGCAAGACGACTCTGATGAATATGATTTACGGAATTTATTATCCGGATGAGGGACATATTTTTGTAAATGGTAAAGAAGTAACGATCCGTTCACCAAAAGATTCCTACGAACTGGGAATCGGTATGGTACATCAGCACTTTAAGCTTGTAGATGTGTTGACAGCAGCCGAGAATATCGTATTGGGACTGCCGGGTAAGGCAAGACTCAATATGAAAAAAATCACGGAAGATATTCAGAAACTGGTAAATAAATATGGTTTTGATCTGGATCTTTCAAAAAAAATATACGAGATGTCTGTTTCGGAAAAACAGACTGTAGAAATCGTAAAAATGTTGTACCGCGGTGCGAAAATACTGATTCTTGACGAGCCGACCGCGGTGTTGACACCGCAGGAAGCCGACCGTCTGTTTGATATTTTGCGAAATATGCGTGATGACGGATGTGCGATCATCATTATCACACATAAACTGCAGGAAGTGCTGGCTTTATCGGATCGTGTGGCAATTCTTCGAAAAGGACAGTACATTGATACTGTGGAGACCGCAAAAGCAAATGTGCAGAGCCTTTCCGAGATGATGGTAGGCGCTAAGGTCGATCTGAATATTGAGCGTCCGAAACCGGAAAATGTTAAGAAACGTCTGGTGATCGAGGGGCTGAACTGCAAAGATAAAGATGATGTAAAGACGCTGGATGATGTTGATCTTTCGGTCAATACAGGCGAGATTCTCGGTATTGCAGGTATTTCAGGAAGCGGACAGAAGGAACTTCTGGAAGCAATTGCCGGATTACAGGATGTGGAAAGTGGTTCAATCCGTCTGCTGGATGACAATGGCGGAAGTATGGAGCTTTCCAAAATGGATTCCATTTCTATTAATGAAGCGGGAATCAGTCTTGCGTTTGTCCCGGAAGACCGTATCGGTATGGGACTTGTCGGAGACATGGATATGACCGACAATATGATGCTTCGAAGCTACCGCAATGGAAAGGGACCTTTCCTGGAACGTAAAGGACCGAGAGAACTGGCCACAAGGATTAAAGATCAGCTCGAAGTTATGACTCCGAGTATTTCTGCTCCGGTTCGTCAGATGTCCGGTGGAAATGTGCAGAAAGTTCTGGTTGGCCGTGAGATCGCACAGAGCCCGAAGGTACTTCTTGTTGCATTCCCGACACGTGGTGTGGATATCAATACTTCTCATGTCATCTATCAGCTTCTCAATGAGCAGAAGAAAAAAGGTGTTGCTGTAGTCTGCGTAATCGAGGATCTGGATGTGGTACTCGAACTTTGCGACCGTATTGCCGTACTTTGTGGAGGCAGAATCAGCGGAGTGGTTGACGGAAGGACTGCAACAAAAGAGAGAATCGGTCTTCTCATGACGAAACATGAAAAAGGAGGGGCTGTCAATGAATAAAGAACCTTTCTTACAGGTAAGCAAAAGAAGAAATAAGGCCGGATGGCAGGAAAGACTTCTGATTCGCTTTATAGCACTGATTCTTGCACTGATTGTGTGTGGAGCAGTAATCGTAGCACTGGTCAAAATGAATCCAGTGGATGTATATAAGGCAATCTGGGACGGAGCAATGGGTTCCGAGCGCCGTATCTGGCAGACGATCCGTGATACGATGGTGCTTCTGTGTATCGCAATCGGTCTGGCACCGGCATTCAAAATGAAATTCTGGAATATCGGTGCAGAAGGTCAGATTCTGATTGGTGGAGCATGTTCTGCAGCAGTGATGATTTATGCAGGGGATAAAATGTCTCCGGTAGTGCTTCTGATCGTGATGTTTGTTGCAAGTGCGCTTGGTGGTATGATCTGGGGAATGATCCCGGCAGTGTTCAAAGCATACTGGAATACAAATGAAACTCTGTTTACCCTGATGCTGAACTATGTTGCCATGCAGGTTGTTACATACTGCATCGTTTTCTGGGAGAACCCCAAAGGTTCCAACACGGTTGGTATTATCAACCAGACAACCCAGGCCGGATGGCTTCCGGAGCTGTTTGGTCAGAAATATGGATGGAATGTACTTATTGTTCTGATTCTGACTGTTGGTATGTTTATCTATCTGAAATACTGCAAACAGGGTTATGAGATCGCAGTAGTCGGAGAGAGCGAAAACACTGCAAAATATGCAGGTATCCATGTAAAGAAAGTCATTATCCGTACTATGGCAATCTCCGGTGCAATCTGTGGTATTGCCGGATTTGTTATTGTCAGTGGTGCAAGTCATACAATTTCCACTGCGACAGCTGGCGGTCGTGGATTTACGGCAATCATTGTTGCATGGCTTTCCAAATTTAATACTTTTATTATGGTAGCTGTTTCTTTCGGTATTGTATTTATGAATCAGGGTGCGGTACAGATTGCAACACAGTATGGTTTGAATGAGAATGCATCCGATGTTATCCTCGGTATCATTCTGTTTTTCTTGATCGGTGCAGAATTCTTTATCAATTACAGAGTTAAGCGTGCGAAAAAATAGGAGGTAGATGCAATGAGTGTACTGATAATTTTTATTCAAAAAGCTATTGTCCAGGGCATCTGTATTCTGTATGGTGCGCTTGGGGAGATTATGACAGAAAAATCCGGTAACCTGAATCTTGGTATTCCGGGAATTATGTATATGGGCGGTATTGCCGGACTGATGGGAGCTTTTCTTTATGAAAAAGACAATCCGGATCCAAATGCTTTTATAGGTGTACTGATTTCTTTTGTATGCGCATTTGCATGCGCTATGATCGGAGGTCTGATCTACAGTATCCTGACGATCACGCTTCGTGTAAATCAGAATGTAACCGGTCTTGCACTGACCATCTTTGGTACAGGGTTTGGTAACTTCTTCGGTGGTTCAATTTCCAAACTTGCAGGTGGTGTCGGACAGATTTCCGTAAAAGTGACCGGAAGTGCCTATACAGCCAAAATTCCGGGACTTTCAAAGATTCCGGTGATCGGTGATATTTTATTTAATTATGGTTTTATGACATATCTTTGTGTGATTGCAGCGGTTGTACTGTCTTTCTTCTTGTTTAAAACAAGAGCGGGACTGAACCTTCGTGCAATTGGGGAAAATCCGGGAACTGCGGATGCAGCAGGTATTAATGTTATCAAATATAAATATCTGTCTACGTGTATCGGCGCAGGTCTTGCAGGTCTTGGCGGACTCTATTTCGTAATGGAATATTCCGGTGGAACATGGACAGACAATGGATTCGGTGACCGCGGATGGCTGGCTGTTGCGTTGGTAATCTTTGCATTGTGGAAACCGTTGAATGCAATCTGGGGTGCATTCCTTTTCGGAGCACTGTATATTCTGTATCTTTATATCCCGGGACTGGGACGAAGCATGCAGGAGGTATTTAAGGCATTGCCGTATGTGGTAACGATCATTGTGCTTGTATTTACAAGCTTCCGAAAGAAGAAAGAACACCAGCCGCCGGCAGCGCTGGGATTACCGTATTTCAGAGAGGAACGATAAGGATAAAGGATTCCCGGTAACGTGGGATAATTATTGAGAAAACTTCGGTGGGATTTTCGATGAAGGTTTCTCCGGATACGACTCAGTTCAGAACTTCTGAGATTCCATGATGTACAGAACTTTGCTAAAAACGATACGGAAAATGCTGAACTCGCTGACGCTCAGACAGCAGCATTTTCTGTATCAACGCAAAAACCTGTACGATCAGGAATCTTCGCGAAGTTCTTCAGGCGAGATCGTACCGGAGAACCTTCACGAAAATCTTCAGCCGGAGTTTTTCATTTTCTCCCTTTACCGTACTTTATCTGAGGTAGCGGCGAAGCCGCGGGTGAAGCTGGGGATTCCCGTGGGGGCGCGCCCCGGTGGGCACCATTGCAATATAAAATGGAAGATGAACGACAGAAATATGCAGGAAGGGAGTAGCTGGCTATAAACATATCGGATACGGAACGTTATTGTCGGAGATATCAGGAAGAAGGGCACTCATGTGCAGAGGACAGGAAATGTTTGCGAGGCTTTCGTTATGACGTGCAGGCAAGCTGTCGCCATCAAGCCCACTGTTTGAGGCGCCGCCGAGTTTGGGCGACTGGCGGCAAATAGGCGCGTGCACGTCATAGAAAACGTAGCACCATTTAATGTCCCTGTACATGAGATGCCGCCTTCCGTAACATCCCACAGCCGTTTCTGTGTCCGATATGTTTAACAGCCAGTTTTCCCCTTCCGTCATATCTCAACAAATCTTCAATTTTATATTGCAATCTCATAAAGTTAGATATATAATACAGTCATGTAAAAGAAAATTCTTCGGGGCAGGGTGACTGAATACAAATCAGAATTCCCTACCGGCGGTAAAGTCCGCGACCCGCGTAAGGCGGCTGATCCGGTGACTGATCATAAGTCAGAATTCCGGAACCGACAGTAAAGTCTGGATGAGAGAAGAACACGAATAATTCATACGTGCTCATTACCCCGGGAAGAAATCTCCGGGGATTTTTTATGCATGAGAAAGCCAACCAACAGAACCTTTCTAAGGCATAACGTAGAATTTTCTTTTAAAAAAAGAACAATTCAAAGGAGAGACAAGTATGAGTGAACAGGTTTTAAGAAATGGAAACGTAATGGAAAGAAGCCGCACCAGAACGATCACACAGATCGCAATGCTGGGCGCGCTGGCAGGAGTATTAATGAATATTGAGTTTCCGATCCCGTTCCTGGCACCATCTTTTTACCAGTTGGATTTCTCAGAGATTCCGGTACTGGTTGGGACATTTGCCATGGGACCTGTAGCAGGTATTCTGATTGAAGTTGTAAAGGTTCTGGTACACCTTGTAACAATGGGGACAGTAACAGCAGGAGTTGGTGATTTTGCAAACTTCATTTTCGGATGCGCATTTGTAGTACCGGCAGGACTGATTTACAGACTGCATCACACAAAGAGCCGCAAACATGCTGTACTCGGAATGGCAGCAGGAACGCTCCTTACAACAGCTGCAGCCTGCCTGATGAATGCCTTTGTACTTCTTCCGGCATATGGCAAAGCATTTGGAATGCCGATCGAAGCATTTATTGAAATGGGAGCTGCAGTCAATTCTTCCGTACACAGCCTTCTTGGATTTGTGGTACTGATCATCGTTCCGTTTAACTTATTTAAATATACCCTCACTTCCGTAATCGTATTCTTTATTTATAAGAGAATCCGTGTTATCCTTAAGGGAGACTGATCATGTCAGCCTGCAGGCCGTATCATCATATGGCTGCAGGCTGTTTTACAAAGATGCATGGTATACTTCATGCAGAAAAGAGGGAACCTATGGGAAAGATTCATAATGTAGAAAAAATGACCGACAACTGTTTTGTCAATCTGTATCATGTAGATGCGACCAGCATACACAATACTCCGGTATCATATTATGTGGCATCCAGGGCAAATGATGTACCTTCATTGAAACTTAAGACCGGGCGCAATGATCCGGACGGTGTAATTATCTACAGCATTTACGGAGAAAAAAGAGACAAAGTCGTTCTGGTGCGCCAGTATCGCTACACACTCGGGGACTACATCTATGAATTCCCGGCAGGGCTTGTCGAGCCGAACGAAGATTTTCATGAGGGGGCTGTCCGTGAGATGTATGAAGAAACCGGACTGAAATTCGAACCTCTGAAAGTCAATCCGGCATTTGAAAAGCCATACTTTACAACGGTTGGTATGACTGACGAATCATGCGCGACAGTTTATGGATATGCAAGCGGTGAGATCAGCAAGGAAGCACAGGAAGATACCGAAGAAATTGAAGTCGTCCTGGCAGACCGCAATGAAGTAAAACGAATCCTCAAAGAAGAACGCGTGGCGATCATGTGTGCCTATATGCTGATGCACTTTCTTAAAGACGAAGAACCATTTGCATTCCTCGAAGACTGAGGTCAGACTGCATATTATACCGGTGAAAATTACGGATTGCAGTCGAAATATACTGATGCATAAAAGGTATAAAAAACATCATAAAAACTATAAAATTACAAAAAGAGCGGGTTGACAAAAACTCAATGACCATGTTATATTTTGTTTGGTTGTAGTGTGTAACTCGATTTAGGAGGCATTAACTATACATAACAAGGAGTGTTTATGTATATTAGTGCCTTTTTTTGTACAAAAACCGGTTAAAAAGCGCTTTTATATGTACTCACTTCTGGAAAAATATACAGAAGGAGAGTCTCAAATGAAAGACAAGATTTTTAGTGTTTTACAGCGAGTAGGAAGAAGCTTTATGCTCCCGATCGCAATCCTTCCGGTAGCCGGACTTCTTCTTGGTATCGGAAGTTCTTTCACAAATGCAACGACGATCGAGACATACGGACTGACAAAGATCCTGGGCGACGGAACACTGCTTCATTCCCTGCTGGTGATCATGAACAGTGTCGGAAGTGCAGTATTTAATAACCTTCCGCTGATCTTTGCAGTTGGTGTTGCTATTGGTATGGCACAAAAAGAAAAAGAAGTTGCAGCTTTGTCCTCAGTAATTGCATTTTTCGTAATGAATACTGCGATCAATGCGATGCTGACGATCACAGGACAGATCCTTGATAATGGCGAGATCGCAGAAAACGTTCTGGAAGGAACAATCACTTCTGTCTGCGGTATTCAGTCCTTACAGATGGGTGTGTTTGGCGGTATTATCGTAGGTCTGGGAGTTGCAGCCCTGCATAACAGATTCTACAAGATACAGCTTCCGAATGCGCTGTCATTCTTTGGAGGAACCCGTTTCGTACCGATCATTTCCACAATCGTGTATATGTTTGTCGGAATCCTTCTTTACTTTGTATGGCCGGTAGTTCAGACAGGAATTTACGCTCTGGGCGGTCTGGTAACAGGCTCCGGCTATGTGGGAACGCTGATTTTTGGCCTGATCAAACGTGCACTGATTCCGTTCGGTCTGCACCACGTATTCTATATGCCATTCTGGCAGACAGCCGTTGGCGGTACGATGGAAGTAGCAGGACAGATGGTACAGGGCGGTCAGAATATTTTCTTTGCGCAGCTTGCTGACTCTGCAAATATTGCACATTTCAGCGCAGATGCGACAAGATACTTCTCCGGAGAGTTCATTTTCATGATCTTCGGTCTTCCGGGTGCGGCACTTGCTATGTATCAGTGTGCAAAACCTGAGAAGAAAAAAGCAGCAGGCGGTCTTCTTCTGTCTGCAGCACTTGCATGTATGGCAACCGGAATTACCGAGCCGCTGGAATTTTCTTTCCTTTTCGTGGCTCCGGCATTGTTTGTTGTTCAGGTTGTTCTGGCAGGTACGGCATACATGATCGCACATATGTTAAATATTGCCGTAGGACTGACTTTCTCCGGCGGTCTCCTCGACTTTTTCCTGTTTGGTATTCTTCAGGGAAATGCAAAGACAAGCTGGATAAGAGTTATCCCGGTTGGTATTATTTATTTCTTCTTATATTATTTCATTTTTAAATTCATGATCAAAAAGTTCGATTTCAAAACTCCTGGTCGTGAAGATGATGATGTAGAAACCAAGCTTTATACAAAGGCTGATGTAAATGCCCGCAGAGAAGCACAGAACGGCGAGGGCGGAGATGCGATTTCCGATCCTGTCAGCGAGGCAATCACACGAGGTCTTGGCGGTAAGAAAAATATCAACGATGTAGACTGCTGTGCAACACGTCTTCGCTGCACAGTGAAGGATGCATCTCTGGTAAATGATGGTATCTTAAAGGCAACAGGTGCATCCGGTGTCGTACACAAGGGACTTGGTGTGCAGGTCATTTACGGACCGAATGTAACCGTGATCAAATCAAATCTGGAAGATTATCTGGAAACAGCACCAGACACTCTGGAAACACCGGCAGAAACTTCTGAGACAGCACCGGAAAGTGAACAGAAAGAAGAAGCTGAGCGTAAAGTCATTGACCGCATTGTGATCTCAAGCCCGATCACAGGTGTGGCAGCAGATCTTGCAACTGCACCGGATGAGGCTTTTGCCCAGAAAATGATGGGTGACGGCGCAGTGGTTACACCGGAAGATCCGTATGTACGCGCTCCGGAAGATGGAGAAGTTGCCTTTGTCTTTGATACCAGACATGCAATTGGATTTGTAACAGAATCCGGAATCAGTCTGCTGATTCATGTTGGAATTGATACTGTTAAATTAAATGGTGAGGGATTTGAGGCACTGGTAGAAAGTGGTCAGGAAGTGAAGAAGGGAGATCCGATGCTGAAACTGGATCTCGACTATCTGAGCAAAAATGCACCTTCTATTGTTTCTCCTGTTCTTTGTACAGAACTGGAGGATAACCAGAGAATCCATCTGTTGAATGAGGGTCAGGTCAAAGCCGGAGAGCCACTTTTCGAGATCGAGGTTCTTCAGTAAGAACCGCCCGGATGGGGAAAAGATACGGATGTTGTACAGGATAGCAAAGATTTTAAATCACAATTCCTTTATGGGAATTTCGGACGAAAATAATCAGGAATGTCTGGTTATGGGAAAAGGTGTGGCTTTTGGCAAAAAGGTCGGACAGACCGTGCCGGTTGCCACAGAAGCAAAGGTTTATTCACTGAAGGAGATGACGGAGAGAGGTGACGCCAAAGATATCATCAAATCCGTTTCGCCGCTCTGTCTCGAGCTTGCGAATGAAGTGTTGAGTCGGGCAGAAAAAGAATTCGAAAAAGTAGACCGCACGATACTTTTTACCATGGCAGATCATCTTGATTTTGCAATCCGCCGTGTGCAGAATGGTGAGCAGATCAGCAATCCTCTGACAGATGACATCCGTGTCATGTTTTATAAAGAATATAAGGTGGCATCCTGTATCCGGGAGCTTCTTAAGGAAAAACTGCAGATAGAGATCGATGACCATGAGATCGGATATATTGCCCTTCATGTACATGCCGCAGTTGTAGACGAAAATGTCTCTCAGGCAATGGAAATCGCAAGAACCGTCCGAGAATGTATTTCCCTGGTCGAGAAGGAAACAGGAAATTCCATCGATGTCATGTCTCTCGGCTATAATCGTCTGATGAACCATGTACGATACATGGTTGCAAGAGCGATTCATGGTGAGAAACTCAAAATGAATCTAAATGAATATATGTCTGTGAAGTTTCCGGGACCGTATATGGCAGCAGAACGTATCTGCCGTCAGATGGAAAAAAGCCTGAAACTTCCGGTACCGGATATAGAGATCGGATACCTCGCCATGCATCTTGAGAGAATGCTTGAGACTAATGTAAATGAGTAAAAATAAAATATAATATAAAAGGAGATAAAATTATGAAAACATTCGAGTACACAATAAAAGATGAACTGGGAATCCACGCAAGACCGGCAGGACTTCTTGTAAAAGAAGCCAAAAAATTCGAGTCTGAATGCACCATCACAAAAGATGGCAAAACTAAGAAACTGACACAGCTTATGATGCTGATGTCCCTTGGTGTAAAACAGGGCGATACTGTAACAGTATCCGTAGACGGCGCTGATGAAGATGCAGCAGTTGCATCACTGAAGGAATTCTTTGAAAACAACTTATAATTCACCGGAATACTCATATTTACTTTATTTGCAGATGTGAATTCAGGGAGGAAGTAAGAAATGCAGTGTTTTCAGGGAAAATCTGTATATAAGGGAATCGCAATGGGACCGGTTGTGGTTCTTAAGAAAAATGATTATCAGGTAAAACGTACCAGAATCGAAGATGCAGAGGCAGAAGCTGCACGTGTGGACGTGGCACTGAAAGCTTCTCAGGAGCAGCTTCAGAAACTCTACGACAAAGCAGTCAAAGAAGTCGGAGAAGCCAGCGCGGCAATCTTCGAAGTACATCAGATGATGCTGGAGGATGAGGATTATCTGGAAGCAATCCAGAACATGATCCGCACCGAACAGGTCAATGCCGAGTATGCGGTTGCAGTTACCGGCGATAACTTTGCAGAAATGTTTGCTTCCATGGATGATGATTACATGAAAGCACGTTCCGCGGACATTAAGGACATTTCCGAGCGTCTTGTCCGCAACTTAAGTGGTCAGGGAGATGTGGACTTAAGCTCGATCGAACCGTCTGTGATCGTTGCAGATGATTTAAGCCCGAGTGAGACTGTACAGATGGATAAGGACAAGATCCTTGCATTTGTAACAGTTCATGGTTCTACAAACTCTCATACCGCAATCCTTGCACGTATGATGAACATTCCGGCACTGATTGGTGTGAAGATGGATCTCGAAGAACTTCAGACCGGAATGACTGCTGTTGTAGATGGTTTTGGGGGAAAAGTGACTTTTGAGCCGGATGAAGAACTCAAAGCACAGACTGAAGCCAGAATGCAGGAAGAAGAAGAAAAACTGAAACTTCTTCAGGAACTCAAAGGCAAAGAAAACATTACTCCGGATGGCCGTAAGATTAATATCTATGCAAATATCGGAAGTGTTGGCGATATCGGTTATGTAATGGAAAACGATGCCGGCGGAATCGGACTGTTCCGAAGTGAATTCCTGTATCTCGGAAGAAATGATTTCCCGACAGAGGAAGAACAGTTCCAGGCATACAAGCAGGCAGTGCAGATGATGGCAGGAAAGAAAGTTATCATCCGTACACTGGATATTGGAGCTGACAAGCAGGTAGATTATTTTAACCTCGGAAATGAAGACAACCCTGCAATGGGTTACCGTGCGATCCGTATCTGTCTGAAACAGCCTGAGATTTTTAAGACACAGCTTCGTGCACTTCTCCGTGCCGCTGTATATGGAAATCTTTCTATCATGTATCCGATGATCACTTCTACAGAAGAAGTAAAACGTATCTACGAGATCGTTGCAGAAGTGGAAGAAGAACTGAAAGCACAGGAAATTCAGTATAAGATTCCGGAACAGGGAATCATGATCGAAACTCCGGCAGCAGCGATCATCAGTGACAGACTTGCAGAGATGGTTGATTTCTTCAGTATCGGAACCAACGATCTGACACAGTATACTCTGGCGATCGACCGTCAGAATGAAAAACTCGACGAGTTTTATAACCCGCATCATGAGGCACTTCTCCGCATGATCCAGATGGTTGTGGACAATGCGCATAAGTGTGGCAAATGGGCAGGTATCTGTGGAGAACTCGGTGCAGATCCGACTCTGACAGAGCAGTTTGTACGCATGGGACTGGATGAGCTTTCCGTAGCGCCGTCCATGGTTCTGAAGCTTCGTAAGATTGTAAGAGAGATGAATGTGGAAGAATAAGAATATAGTGGATAAATAATATCTGTCCGATATGAAAGTGTGTATAAGCATTTTTGTGTCGGGCAGATTTTTTTGAAAAACAGTAAAATGAAAACCGTTTTCATATTGACACAAAATCAGAATGTGCTATAATATGAAAACGGTTTTCAATTTGTATAAAGTATAAAATATAGATTTATTTGCCGGAAACTCCGGTGGAAGGAAGATATTATGGGAACGAAAGCGCCGTATCAGACAAAGCAGATGAAACAGATCCTGTCCTATCTGCAGACCGTAGAAGGGACACATGTAACGGTTGCAGATGTCTGTTGCTTTTTTAAAGGGCAGGGGATTACGATTGGGACAACGACTGTCTACCGCAACCTTGAAAAGATGGTAGAGCAGGGGATGGTTGCGAAGTACAACGTAGATGGAACGAGCAGTGCCTGTTTTGAATATCTCGGGGCAGAGGAACATTGCCACAAGACCTCCTGTTTTCACTGCAAATGTGAAAAATGTGGAAAACTGATCCATCTTCACTGTGAGGATGTGGTTAAACTGGAGCAGCATCTGATGGACAGACACGGATTTCGGATGGATCCGTGCAGGACTGTTTTTTACGGTATCTGTGAAGAGTGCAGAAGTGTGGAAGATGAAGCATCAGAGACTGTACATATGAAAGCACGATAATGTGACAGAATGGTATGTAGATAGATTTGTACCTGCTGATTCGATTCAGCAGAAGTGTCTTTACTTTATAGGAAATTACTCCGTAATGTTCCAATAAAGTAAAAAATAGAAGAAAGAGAGCAGAAAATGAAAAAATGGATCATGGGTTCGCTGGCAATTCTGCTGGGCGTGATGAGCATCAGTATTCCTTTTGCGGGAATACACACAGCGGAAGCAAAGACGACAGAAGAAACAGACAAAAAACTGAACATTGTAACAACCATTTTTCCGGAGTATGACTGGACAAGAGTCATTTTGGGTGACCGGGCAGATGATGTGAACCTGACTATGCTCCTTGATAACGGTACGGATCTCCACAGCTTTCAGCCGGCAGTCAAGGATATTATGAAGGTTTCAAGCTGTGACCTTCTGATCTATGTAGGCGGTGAATCTGACCAGTGGATCGAGGATGCTCTGGAATCCGCGCAGAACAAAGATATGAAGACCATCAATCTGATGGAAGTCCTTGGTGATTCGATCAAAGAAGAGGAAACAGTTGAGGGTATGCAGGAAAGCGATCACGACCACGACCATGATCATGAAGATGAAGAAGAAAAGGAATATGACGAGCATGTCTGGACGTCTATGAGAAATGCCGAAGTGATTTGCGATGCGATTGCGGAAACTCTTGAAGAAATGGATCCGGAGAATAAAGAAATCTATCAGTCCAATGCTGAAGTTTACAAAGAAAAACTTTCTGCGCTGGACGAAGAATATAAGGAAACTGTTAACAATGCAAATCAGAAAACACTGGTGTTTGCGGATCGCTTTCCATTCCGTTATCTGGTAGACGATTATGACCTCAGTTATTATGCGGCATTTTCCGGATGTTCCGCAGAATCCGAGGCAAGTTTTAAGACAGTTACTTTTCTTGCGGGAAAGGTGGATGAACTCGGAGTTAAGAGTGTGTTGACGATGGAAAAATCGGATGACCGGATTGCACAGACTGTTATTGAGAATACCAAAGCCAAAGATCAGAAGATTTTACAGCTTAATTCCATGCAGTCGATCACATCAGAAGAAATTGCAGATGGAGCAACGTATCTTTCTGTGATGGAAGATAATCTGGGGGTTCTAAAGGAAGCACTGAACTAAGAAAGAGGGACAAGAATGGCACAGCTTACATGCAAAAACCTTACACTGGGATATGACAACCGGGCGATTCAGGAAGATTTGAATTTCTCCATTGATGCAGGTGATTACCTCTGTATCGTCGGTGAAAACGGTTCCGGTAAGTCTACTTTGATGAAAACATTACTTCATTTGCAGCCGCCAATCAGCGGAAGTATTGAACTTGGTGATGGATTAAAGAAAAACGAGATCGGTTATCTGCCGCAGCAGACACTGGTACAGAGAGATTTTCCAGCATCGGTACGTGAGATCGTGCTTTCCGGGTGTCAGAGTCGGTGCGGATTGCGTCCTTTCTATAACAAAGAAGAAAAAATGGTCGCACAGAAAGCAATGGAAAAAATGATGATTCAGGATCTTGCAGATCAGTGTTATCGTGAACTTTCCGGCGGGCAGCAGCAGAGGGTACTTCTTGCAAGAGCACTTTGCGCTGCACAGAAGATCCTACTTCTCGATGAGCCGGTGTCCGGTCTTGATCCACGTGTGACCGCAGAAATGTATCAGTTGATCAAAGACCTGAATAAAAAAGACGGAATTACGATCATCATGATCTCGCATGATGTTGCAGCAGCAGTTAAATATGCGACACATATTCTTCATATCGGGGAACACTGCTTCTTCGGAACGAAGAAACAGTATCTGCAGAGCAGTCTGGGCAAAGCATTCACAGGACAGGAAGGAGAGGATGAGTAAGATGTTTGAAACACTGCATATGTATTTTCAGTATCCGTTCGTTCGGTATGCACTGATCGTCGGTGTTCTGATCGCGCTTTGTTCCTCGCTTCTTGGTGTGACGCTGGTACTGAAACGATTTTCCTTTATCGGTGACGGACTTTCTCATGTGGCATTTGGTGCGATGGCGATTGCATCTGTCTTAAATATTACAAACAATATGCTGTTTATTCTTCCGGTGACGGTAGTATGTGCGATTTTTCTTCTTCGTGCTGGACAGAATACCAGGATCAAAGGCGATGCGGCAATCGCGATGATTTCCGTCGGAGCGCTTGCAATCGGTTATCTTCTGATGAACCTTTTTTCGACAAGCCCGAATATCTCAGGGGATGTTTGCAGTACGCTGTTTGGTTCGACTTCTATTCTGACCCTGACAAAAGGCGAAGTATGGCTGTGTGCGATTCTTTCCGTTGTGGTTGTTGCGATTTTTATTCTGTTTTACAATAAGATTTTCGCAGTGACATTTGATGAGAATTTTGCGAGAGCAGCGGGGACGAGAGCCAATGCATACAATCTGCTGATCGCGGTTGTGATCGCAGTGATCATTGTACTTGCGATGAATCTGGTCGGTTCGCTTCTGATTTCAGCGCTTGTGATCTTTCCGGCGCTGTCCGCAATGAGACTTTTTAAATCCTTCCGCTCCGTTACGGTCAGTGCGGCAGTGATGTCCGTACTTAGCGCAACAGCGGGAATTCTGATTTCCATTCTTGCCGGAACACCGGTTGGCTCTACGATCGTAGCAGTGGACATTGCAGTATTTCTTGTTTCCTACGGGATTGGGAGAATTACGGGCAGGTAGAAGAAAGGATAATCCGAGAATTTTATCGGGGATATGAAAAATCTGAAATTAAAATATCTCAGCCAGGGTTCAGACTCCGACTGAGATTATATTTTGTAAATATTGATTTACAGCAGGAATTCCTGTGGAGATCAGATCTCTACAAGAATTCCTTTTTCTTTGTCATAGCGGCAGTATTTGCCATTGCCGGAAATAAACGGCTGATATGTATCGGTACGTATATCTTTGACATAAACGATACCGGTTGCGATCATCTCAACAAGAGAGAAACGTTTGCTCAGGCTGGAGATCCAGGCATAAGTTTTTTCACTGTCGGAATCAGCGGCAATCAGGCTGTAGCCGCCGTCGCACGCCTTCAGTGAGAAGTAGATTTTCTCCGGTTTTACCACTTCTTTAAAAACCTGGCTGGTGATGTAGGAAGAGAAATTCTCTTTTACAAATTTCTGGAAGGTTTTTGCGGTATAAACTTTTCCGGATACTTCATCTGTGATCCGGTCACCGCGCTCCAGGCGATTTTTGATCAGTGTCAGAACCTCAATAGTCCAGTTGATAAAGGAGATACTGCTGTAGGTCATGCTTTCCTGAAGTTGATCAATCAGCTTCTTTGTCAGGACGTTTGATTTCGCTGCTTCGTTAAAAAGTTCTTCGTTCATAATGTTCCCTCCATAAAAATTTATGTGGTAATTGATAATTTTTATTATAAAAGGTCGTTGTGCAAAAAGCAATGAAAAAGCCGTAAAAGAGGATGAAAATTATATAAAATATATATGCAGATTTTGAAGCTGCAGATACTGAAAAGCTGTGGATTTTTGTAGTCAAATAGAGTATGCAGCGACAGGCAGGACGAGGTTGAGAAAAGAAGATAAATCGGCTATAATGAACATAAGTGTGAAAATGAGAAATGAACTGCAAATTAATTGTGGATCAGTTGCAGGAAGCAATAATTGTATACTGGCAGGATGGGTACAGAATGAAGAAAAAAGGGAAAAAGCAGACTTTCTTCTTGCGTGCGGCAATGATGGTACTGACGACCATTTTGATCGTATTGTTTTTTGCGATTATGTCCATGGTAGGCAAGATTCAGGGAACTGCGCGAGTTGTAAATTATGCGGGGCTGGTGCGCGGTGGCACGCAGCAAATGGTAAAATTTGAAATTTCAGGGACACCGCAGGACAAAATGTATCAGAAGATTTCTTCTTATATAGAAGGACTTCGAAATGGCAGTGATGAGCTTAATTTTATCCGTCTGGATGATCAGAAGTTTCAGAGCAAAATGGACGAACTGGCAGGATATTTTGAAGAGCTTCGGGATGAGATACTTCTTGTCCGTGAAAAGGGATACGAAAATACAGATATTATCGAAAAAAGTGAGCGTTTTTTTCAGATTTGTGATGAGGCAGTCGGGCTTTCTGAGGAATATTCACAGCGTAAGGCAACGGCGCTGGATTACCTCGAAAAAGTTGTTATAGTGGATATCCTCGGGCTGGTGCTGATCATCGGTGCAGAACTTATCAAAGCGGTCCGTTTTGCTGCCCAGAATAAAGTCTTACAGAAAAAGGTATACTTCGACGAGGCGACCGGACTTCCGAACAAAAACAAATGTGAGGAGATCCTCAACGATCCAAATCCGATTCCGGATGGAGAACAGGTTGCCATGTGTGTATTTGACATGAATAATCTCCGAACGATCAACAATACACTTGGTCATGATAAGGGAGACGAGTACATCTGTTCATTTGCGATACAGCTCCGAAAGGCAGTTCCGGATGAATTTTTTGCAGGACGTGACGGCGGTGATGAATTTATTGCTGTCTTGAAGGGACTGGATCATGCAGGAGTGCGTGAGTGTCTTAAGAAGATCCGCGAGCAGTCGGCTGAGTATTCCAGACAGCATCCGGAGATGCCAATCAGCTATGCGGCGGGATACGCGCTTTCCAGTGATTTTGAGGGAAGCACGATGCGGGAGCTGTTTCGCTTTGCCGACAAAAATATGTACATCGACAAGAACCGTGCCAAGATAGAAGAGGCGGCTGAGAAACAAAAGATGAATATCCGTATTCTTGAGGAAATCACAGAGAAGGGATATCAGTTTTCTGACTGTATTTACTGTGACGCGCTTTTGGATCAGTATTATGTGCTGAGAGCAAGTTCGCACTTTTTCCTTGCAGGGGATGGAAGTTATTCAGGTGCGGTTGAGCAGATCATTCAGGAACTGGGGACAGATGAGAACCGTAAGACAATGCGGATGGAACTTCAGACTGCATATCTGGCAGAACATCTGAAGGAAGACGAGAAAATTGAACTGCTGTATCAGTATGAAAAAGACAAAAATATTCGACGGGGAAGAATGACAGTACTACCCGGTAACAGAACTGAGGACGGCAGACTGCATCATTTTATTCTGGGATTTGAGCCATTTCAGACAAAGAATGAGAACTCTGCGGTTGAGAAAATGCGCCTGAACCGTTATTATGAACAGCTGAAGCAATCTATTGTTGAGAACGGTAACTATGCGGAGGCACTTTTGCAGACGGCGAATGCGGTTTATACGGTTGATCTGACAAATGACCGTCTGGAAAGTGTTTATTATAATACATCGGCGAAAGAATTTGACAATGATGTGCAGACTCCATGCTCTTACAGTGATTACTGCAGCGGACGAAGCCGGTACGTTACGGAAGATACGCTGGAGAATTACAGAATCGTGGATTCTTCGTTTAAAATCCTGAAGCGTTTTGCGACCGGATCGAGACAGATTACGGTGGAATACTGTGAGACAGGGAAAAACGGTCATCCGATATGGTTACAAAAGACTGTCCTGATGTCCAGAGATACCGTATACGATGCGAAGACAGATAAAGAAAGTAAGGTTGTGCATGGAATCATCCTGTTCAAAAATACTTCAGATTTCCACGAGAAGGAGCAGCAGGAAAAAGAGCGTCTGCAGATAGCGTTTGAAGAAGCAGATGCTGAAAACAAAGCAAAAACGGAATTTATGAACCGTATGAGTCATGATATCCGCACTCCGATCAATGGTATCATGGGTATGGTGGATATCATCCGCAAAAACCGCAATGACTGGGAAAAGGTTGATGACAGCCTCGAAAAGATCCGGCTTTCGACGAAACATCTGTTGGAACTGGTAAGCGATGTACTGGATATGAGCAAGCTGGAAGCCGGTATGTTTGAAATTGAAGAAGATACTTTTGATATGAGTGAACTGATGGATGAGGTTGCTGCACTGGTAGATGCACAGCTGATTGAATCGGGAATCACACATCACAAATACAGAAAAAACATTCAACATACCGCACTGTGTGGAAGCTCCCTGCAGCTACGTCGTATTATGCTGAATCTTCTGAGCAATGCGATCAAATACAACAAACCAAATGGAAGGATTGATACGTATGCCGAGGAGCTTTCCTGTGATGGCACGACTGTATGGTATGAATTCAAGCTTGTGGATACCGGAATCGGAATGAGTGAAGAGTTTGTCAGAGATCATCTTTTCCAGCCATTTACACAGGAAAAAAATGATGCGCGAACCCTTTACAAAGGCACCGGGCTTGGTATGTCGATCGTGAAAGCACTGCTGGAAAAAATGGGTGGAAGCATTGAGGCAGAGAGTGAACTTGGTGAGGGCAGCACCTTTGTGTTCCGTATCCCGTTCAAAGTAAATGATATGCTTCCTGAGAAAGAAGAAAGAGCTGAAAGCACAGAAAAACCGCTGGCAGGTATGCATTTCCTTCTGGCAGAAGATAATGAGATCAACATGGAGATTGCAGAGTTTTATCTGACAGACCTCGGTGCGACTGTCAGCAAAGCATGGAACGGAAAAGAAGCGCTTGAATTATTTGAAGCGTCAGAACCAGAAAGCTATGATGTCATTCTGATGGATGTGATGATGCCGGAGATGGATGGTCATGAGGCAACACAGCGGATACGCGCATTGAAACGTCCGGATACACAGACTGTCCGGATCGTGGCGATGACAGCCCAGACATCAGAGGACAGCATTCACAAGTGCCTGGATGCGGGAATGGACGGACATATTGCAAAGCCGATCAATGAAGAAAAGATTTTATCAGCACTGCATAAAAATATAGAAACTGAATAAAATACACAACTTTATTATTTTTCTGTGGTTTTACAATCAAAAGTGCAGATATTAGGATAAAATGAATTCATCGGACTATTGTGTGGAGAAACATACATCTGTCTGAAATTAAACAATATCAGGGAACTATTTATGGATAAAAAGAAAGATAAAAAAATTATAAGAATCAGAGCCGGGTTTGTTTTTCTGGTTACCCTGCTTCTGATGCTTGGCTGTACGTTTCTGGTAAATCAGAATCAGCAAAAAAGGGAGAAACTAAAGGCTGTATATACGGCTGAATCCACAATAAGCAGGATTGAAGTTCAGCTGAACCGTTATCTTGCGGAATCAGATCTGGTCAAAAAGAGTATAGAAGAAGGTCTGACGATAAGTGATAAACAGTTTGCGACATTATCCAGGCTGATGCAGGATGAAGATAATATCATAAAAGTCCATGAAATTGCAAAAGACGGAATCGTTTCGCAGATATATCCTATGGAGGGAAATGAGGATGTGATCGGGCTGAACTTGATTGAAAATCCGGAAAGAAAAACGGAAGCGCGTCTGGCAAGAGACAGCGGAGAATATACGATTGCCGGTCCGTTTGAACTGGTGCAGGGAGGAAACGGTGTGCTGCTTTTTGACCCGGTATACAGAACGGATGACAAAGGCTGTAAGA
The DNA here is from genome assembly GCF_900120195.1 of Blautia sp. Marseille-P3087. GTDB lineage: Bacteria > Bacillota > Clostridia > Lachnospirales > Lachnospiraceae > Blautia_A. The sequence continues at coordinate 1,650,462 of NZ_LT635539.1, read as the reverse complement.
AGTTCTGGGGATTTTCTATTCTTGTTATAGACTGGCAGAAATTTATCAAAAAAATGGAGCTGGATCAACTGGAAAATGCCGGATATCACTATCAGATATGGAAAAAAGGAACGGACGATGAAAAAATCGTAATTGTGCAGTGTGACAATTTACAGGAAACAGACACATTGGAGGTTGCATGTACAGTTCCGAATGATACCTGGTATTTTGAGATCGTACCAGAAAACGGATGGGTGACAATGACTCAGAAACTCTGGGGACTGTTCATTTCGGTGCTGACAGCTTTCATTGTAATGATCATATATCTGCAATTCAAAATGAGACGCTACAGAGATGCGCTTCATGAAAAAGAACTGGAAAAAGCTGTTCTCGAAGCAAAAAATGCGAACGAGGCAAAGACACGGTTCCTTTTTAATATGAGCCATGATATCCGCACTCCGATGAATGCAATCATTGGCTTTTCGGAGCTTCTGGAAAAACATATAGATGAAAAGGACAAAGCAATTGCTTATCTTGGCAAGATCAAAAGTTCGAGCAATTTCCTTCTGTCACTGATCAACTATGTGCTGGAGATGGCACGGATCGAAAGTGGCAAACTGGCTCTGAAAAAAGAAGTCGGATGTGTGACGGAGCTGATAGAATCTCTGACAGATGTTTTTGAGCCGGGAGTGAAAAAGAAGTTCATTACATATTCATGTGAAACAGATATACAACATAAATATGTGATTGGTGATGAGACAAAAGTCCGGGAGATTTTTATCAATATCATCGGAAATTCTGTGAAATATACTTCGGAAGGCGGAAAGATCTCCGTAAGTGTTAAAGAAGAACCATTTGAAAAAGAAAATTATATAGCTTACAGGATTATTGTAGAGGACAATGGCATCGGCATGAGTAAAGAATATCTTCCTCATATTTTTGAAGAGTTTTCACGTGAGCATACAAGCACAGAAAGCAAAGTGACAGGTACCGGTCTCGGACTGCCAATTGTAAAATCTTTGATCGATATGATGGGAGGTACGATTGAAGTTGAAAGTCAGCTTGGATGCGGAACAAAGATGAACGTTGTTCTGCCATTTGAGCTTGCTTCAGAGAAACAGATCCTGGAAGAGAAGCAAAAAGAAAAAGAGAAGATTTCAGACAGTATTCTGGGAAAAAGAGTGCTGCTTGCCGAGGATAATGAGCTGAATGCCGAAATAGCAATGACAGTTCTGAAAGAAAATGGTCTGAAAGCAGAACGCGCTGCGAATGGAAAACAATGTATAGAAATGCTGAAAAAGATGCCGGAGGATTATTATGATATGATACTCATGGATATTCAGATGCCGGAGATGGACGGATATGAAGCAACAAAGCTGATTCGTCATCTTGATGATGCGCGGGCTGACATTCCGATCGTAGCCATGACTGCCAATGCATTTGAAGAAGACAGGCAGAAAGCTCTGGAAAGCGGCATGAATGCACATGTTTCCAAACCGGTAGATATGAATATGCTGTTTAAGGTAATGGCACAGATTCTGAAAAAATGAGTCGGAAAGTAGATATGGGAGGGCTGTTTATGGAGCAGCGGGAAGAGGTAAATATAAAAGCAATTCTGCGTGCATCCCGAATGGGAATGTGGCGTGTGGAAATGGAAGAAGGAAAGCCACCGAGATTTTATGCGGATGAAGTGATGGATGAACTGCTTGGAATCGACAGAGAGATCACACCGGAAGAGAGATTTGTCTTTCATCGTTCGCGTATACATCCGGAAGACGTGCGGCTGTTTCAGGAGTATTCAGATAAGCTTACAGAGGCAAGGACGGAAATCGTTTATCGTTATATTCATCCGGTATCCGGAGAGAGGTTTGTACGTTGCGGTGGTGCGAGAGACACATCGGTGACAGAATACGTGGCTGTCACCGGGATACATCAGGATATTTCTGAGACAGTACGTATTGAAAAAGAAAAAGAGGCGGAGCGACGCCTGGCAGAACTGAATGATTCTCTGCGCAAAGAAAAACTGCGTCAGGATATTTATTATAAAGAATTGCTTGATATAGAAAACTGCGGTGTCCTTGCATATACAATGCCGGGACACAAGGTCATACATATGAATGCAGAGGCGCTGAGAATGTATGGGATTGAGAGTGTCGAAGCTGCACAGAGGGAGCTCGGGCCGCTTCTGAGGCAGGTTTATTATCCGGATTCGGAGGTGCTCAATCAACTGAAAAAGCTTCGAAATGAAGATGATATGGTGGATTATGAGTGCATTATCGGTAAGGGTAAGGCAAACGAATGTCATGCACTTGCCAAAACGAAAGTTGTCCACATTCCGACGGGTGAGAGGGCAGTACTTACTACGTTTGTGGATGTGTCTGATATGGTGATGCTCAAAAATGCCCTTCACCGTGCGGAGGAGGGAAGCCGTGCGAAATCGTCTTTTCTGTTTGCAATGTCCCATGATCTGCGTACACCAATGAATGCGATCATTGGTTATGCGGAGCTGATGGAAGCACACTGGGGCGAAAAAGAAGTAACAACAAACTATCTGCAAAAGCTGAAAGGCGCAAGCCAGTTTTTGCTTGCGCTGATCGGCAATGTGCTTGAGATCGCACGTATTGAAAGTGGTAAAGAAACACTGAATGAAGCACCGTGGAATCTGATGAAGCTTGAGGAGACACTGGACATCCTTCTTGACGGAGAGATTTCACGTAAGCAGCTGACTGTAAACAGAAATGTAAATATTCGGCATGCAAACGTATACTGCGATGCCCTGAAAATCCGAGAGATCATTATGAACCTTTTGAGTAACGCAGTGAAATATACATCGGAGGGTGGCAAGATAGTTCTTGATATTGAAGAAAAACCGTCAGCTCTGGATGGTTTTATGACTTTGCAAATCCGTGTGTCAGACAATGGCATCGGTATCAGCAAAGAATATGTACCATATATTTTTGATGCATTTACGCGTGAGCGGAGCTCCTCTGAGAGCGGCATTATTGGAACAGGTCTGGGACTTCGTATCGTGAAATCATTTGTAGATCTTATGAATGGCGACATTTCTGTAAAAAGTGAACCCGGGAAAGGTACCTGTTTTACTGTCGAAATTTCATGCAGAAAGATACCGGAGGAAGAATTACAGCAGCAGATGGAAGAACAGCCGGAAAATGTATCGCTGGCAGGAAGAAGGCTTCTTCTGGCAGAAGATAATGGATTGAATGCGGAAATCGCCATGACGATCCTTCAGGATGCAGATGCGGAGGTAGAGCTTGCTGCGGATGGGAAGATTGCGGTTGATAAGCTGCAAGATGTGCCGGCTGGTTATTATGATGCGATTTTGATGGATATTCAGATGCCGAATATGAATGGTTATGAGGCAACGAAAGCAATCCGGAAACTGACAGATGAACGGGCGAAGATTCCGATCATTGCCATGACAGCCAATGCTTTTGAAGAAGACCGTCAAGCAGCACTAGCCGCTGGAATGGATGATTACGTTGCGAAACCGGTTGAAATTTCAGAGCTGTTCCGAACGATTATGAAAAATCTGTAACGTTTTTATCTCATATATCGTCATATATGTGAAGGAGGACAAGAGTACAAAGAGAGGAGAAACAAATGCTGAATATTCAGGAAGTATACGAAAAATACTTCACAGTCGTATACCGCTATCTGCTCTCGCTTTCACACAATACCCACATTGCAGAGGAACTTACACAGGAAACATTCTTCAAAGCACTGAAAAAAGTCGACGATTTCAGAGGGGAATGTGACCTTCGGATATGGCTCTGCCAGATCTCCAAAAACACATATTATGACTATCTGAAAAAGAACAAAAAATACGTACCGGAAGCGCAGAATGAGTTGTCAGAAGATGTATTTTCTACGGATTTTATTCAGGATTTTTCGGACAAAGAAACGGCATTTCGTGTCCACAAAGTTCTGCATAAACTTTCGGAACCGTACAAAGAAGTCTTTTCCCTCCGGGTATTTGGAGAACTGTCATTTAGTGATATATCAGATCTGTTTGGCAAAAGTGAAAGCTGGGCGAGAGTTACTTATCACCGTGCTTGCAAAAAAATCAGGGAGGAATTAGACGATGAAGATCACCTGTAATATTATTGAAGATCTGCTTCCGCTTTATATTGATGATATGGTCAGTGAGGACAGCAGACAGCTTGTAGAAGAACATCTGAAAGAGTGTGCAGCCTGCCGCAAAATGCTGGATGAGATGAAAAAGGAGAATCAGTTGCGGACTGTTTCAGAAAATGCAGAGAGGAATTCAGACCACCGTACTGAGATTGCACCATTAAAAAAAATCCGCAGACGTATCCGTCGGAAACGTATTATTTCCATTATTTTAGCAGCAGTACTTGTGCTGCTTGCGAGTGGAATCGGGCATTACTGGTATTATGACAAAAAGACTTATATATCCTGGGAAGATGCCGGAATGACCTTAAGGGATGGAAAAATTTACAGCAAAATTGATCCGGACGGACATAAGACAGCTATCTTATCCGTAGACCAGAAAAACATGTTTTACATGCTTTCCGAGACGGCATGGATACGTAAAAATTACCCATCTGCACAGGATGCAGAGAATTTAATGTTTGATCTTGATGAGTTTCAGAAGGCACATGACCGCCTGCCGGATACAGCCACTGATGAAACTTCATTGCCGACCGGTATCGAAAATGTTTATTATGTAGATCCGGAAAATATAAAAGAGGCATTTGCTCTCTGGGATTATCAGGATGAGCCGGACAAAGCGCAGCAAAAAGAACAGGAGCTTGCAGCAAAGTGTCACCTGATCTGGAGCGCTGAATGAACTGCGATTTTGCTGAAAAACTAAAAGTAAAAGTTAGGGAATTTTAAAGGAGAGCATCGTGAACAACATCATAGAAATCAATGATTTTAATGCACCGGAGCTGGATATTTATGCAAGGACTTCAGAGGTACAGCTCCGGCGGTATAACGAACCGTTTCCGGGACTTTTTGTTGCAGAAAGCCCGAAGGTGATTGAGCGTGCGTGTAGCGCAGGCTATGAACCGGTTTCATTTCTGGTCGAGCATAAGGATATTGAGGGCGAGGCGAAAGAACTTCTGGCACGTTTTTCGCAGACCCCTGTATATACAGCAGAATATGAAATCCTTGTAAAACTGACCGGTTATGCTCTGACTAGAGGACTGCTCTGCGTCATGAAACGCCGCACCCTTCCGACTGTCGAGGAAATCTGCCAGAATACCAGACGCATAGCAATTTTGGAAAATGTCGTAAATCCAACTAATATCGGTGCGATTTTTCGCTCCGCGGCAGCACTCCACATGGATGCAATCCTTCTGACCGGCGGCTGCAGCGATCCGCTTTACCGCCGTGCTTCCCGTGTGAGCATGGGCACGGTTTTTCAGATTCCGTGGACTTATTTTGATAAAAAAACTTTCTGGCTGGATACAGGCATGCAGACTCTTCGCGTACTCGGCTTTAAGACCGTGGCAATGGCACTGCGGGATGATTCTTTCAGTATTGACGATCCGCAGCTTCATGCAGAAGAAAAACTTGCCATCGTCCTCGGCACAGAAGGGGATGGCCTGGCATCCGACACAATCGCAGACTGCGATTATACCGTGAAAATTCCGATGTCTCATGGTGTTGATTCTCTCAATGTAGCTGCTGCAAGTGCAGTTGCCTTCTGGGAGCTTGGAAGGAAATAAGAATCATTTCGTAACTGTTCAGTATCCTCACAGTTACGAGTCAAAATGCATTCCAAAACGCCTCGCGGAATACTCTCTACTGAATAGTATAAGTTATTCCCCGGGACTTCTTGTTTTTTATCAGAATCTTCTTTATAATGGAAAAGCTAATAAAATTGAAAGAAGATAAAGGAATTTATAAATGTTAAAACGATTTTCCAAATATGTATTTCAGAGTGTTGCGGGTATGATCGGTGTTTCCGTCTATGTTCTGGCAGACACCTTTTTTATTTCCGTCTATGCCGGGGCGGATGGTCTGGCGGTTCTCAACCTGATTCTCCCGGTATATGGTCTTATCTATGCAATTGGTTCGATGATCGGTATCGGCTCCGCGACCCGATATGGCATCAGCAAAGCAAAGGGTGAAAGAGCAGATTATTACTTTACACAGGCAATTGCCTGGAGCGTCCTGATCAGCATCCCGTTTGTCCTGCTCGGAATTTTTATTCCCGATAAATGTCTGGCACTGCTCGGCGCGGATGCCGGACTTGTTGCACTCGGCAAGACCTATCTGCGTATCATCCTCATAGGAACACCGTTTTTTATGTCGAATTATTCCGTCACGGCATTTGCCCGAAATGACAATGCGACATCAATTGCAATGGCCGGCTCTCTTGCCGGAAGTGTCTGGAATATCGTTTTTGACTATATTTTTATTTTTCCGGCAGGTCTTGGATTTTCCGGAGCGGCACTTGCAACAGCGTTCTGTCCGATCGTTACGATGTCCGTCTGCATGCTGCATTATTTTGGAAAAAACTGTCACATCGGATTCAAATGGAAGAAAATGTCTGTCCGACATCTGATCTCATGCTGTCAGCTCGGTGTATCCGCGTTCGTGGGAGAAATTTCTTCCGCCGTGATCGCATTTGTGTTTAATATGCTGATCCTTGGACTTGCAGGCAGCGTTGGTGTGGCCGCTTATGGAATCGTAGCAAATCTTTCCATTGTCGGAATGTGCATTTTCAATGGCCTTGCACAGGGCGCGCAGCCGCTGATCAGTGAAAGCTTCGGCAGGGGAGAAAGTGAGCATGTCAGAAAATATCTTCGCTGGGGCATGAACAGCACGATTACGATAGAAATCGTAATGATTGCTCTGATCTGGCTGTTTACAGATCCGCTCGTTGCGATCTTTAACAGCGAAAATAATGTCATGCTGCTGCAATACGCACATACCGGCCTGCAGCTGTATTTCCTCGGGTTTCTGTTTGCCGGAGTAAATATCATGCTTGTCGCGTATTTCTCTGCAACAGCGAATGCGCGTCCGGCGATCATCGGTTCTCTGATGCGTGGAGTAATCGCCATTGTACTCTGTGCGATCGTACTTTCCAGAATACTTGGAATGAACGGAGTCTGGCTGTCTTTCCTTGCTTCTGAGATGCTCACGTTTGTCGTGATCCTGATCCTTTCCAGAAAGAAAGAGAGTGTGTCCAATGACTACATTTGAGATATTGCTTCAGCAGATCGGACTGTTTGTAATCTATATTCTGGCGGGTGTGATACTTGTCAGAACAAAGGTACTCAACAGAGAAACACTGGAGCCCATTTCAAAATTTGTGATCAAAATGGCATTGCCGGTCATGATCTTTATCAATATCATCGATGGTGTAAACAAAGAAATTCTGACCGGTTCCTGGTCAATCCTGCTGATCGCGGCGGGATTTTATGCCGTGATGTTCCTGGTCAGCTTCGGCATGATGAAATTTTTTCATCTGTCCGAAGACCGCGCCGGAATTTGTCAGGCGATGATGCTGTTCGGAAATATCGGATTCATGGCAGTCCCGGTGATTTCCAGTGTTTTTCCGGGAAATGGGATTCTGTACGTTTCTGTATTTATGGTTTTTGATCAGCTTATGCTCTGGACGCTGGGTGTGAAGCTCACAACACCAACCAGAAGCGGCGGTTTTGAACTGAAAAAGCTGATCAATCCGGCAACAGTGGCAATCCTGATCGGGATGCTCCTGATGCTGACGGGTGTGCGGATTCCGGCACTTCTCGATACCGGGCTTCAAAAAATCGGTGCCACAGCATCTCCTCTGGCGATGATCTACATAGGCGGTATTTTTGCGGAGCTTCCGCTGAAAAAATATCTGAAAGAGCTTTCGCTGTATGGAATTGTGCTTGTGCGCATGCTGCTTGCACCGCTCCTGATGTTCTTTGTTCTCGGATTTTTTCCGGTCAGTGCGGAGATACGACTTGCAATGGCACTGATTACCGGAATGCCGACGATGACTGCGGTTGTGATGATGGCGAACGCGTCAGGAATGGATGGAGAATATGCACTAGGGGGCGTTTTTATCACGACGCTCTGTGGAATCGTAACTTTGCCGTGCATCTGCTGGCTGCTGCAATATGCGATATAAGAACAGATTACAAGAAGGATACCCATTTTTTCATAGTATTTCTGAGAGAATGTCGGTGTCCTTTTTTGTGTGATAGCCACTTAAAGTTTGTCGGATTTTGGGATGGATTCAGGGAGTTTGAAGTGGATTTGTCTGCTCTGTTATTGAAGTATATTCTCAATTATATTGATACAAAAATCTTGCATGGCTAATGAAATTAGTCTATACTAACTAAAAGAGTTAGATTGATAAAACTCGTGTATAAATGAATCAAGCGGGTGTCGGTATCGACCAGGAACCGGCGTCCGGACTGAAAAGCAGCAGAAAGGGGAATGGTCATGTACCTTGAAATTGAAAAAGTAACAGGAAGAGAAATTCTGGATTCCAGAGGAAATCCGACAGTCGAAGCAGAAGTTTATCTGCTGGACGGAACTGTAGGCAGAGGAACCGCACCGAGCGGCGCATCTACCGGTGAGTTCGAAGCTCTGGAACTCCGTGATGGAGATAAAGCACGCTATCTTGGCAAAGGTGTGCAGAAGGCAGTTGAAAACATCAACACTGTGATCAATGAAGCAATCGAAGGACTGGATGCAAGTGATATTTACGCAGTTGATGCAGCGATGATCGCAGCAGACGGAACAAAAGACAAATCAAAACTTGGAGCAAACGCAATTCTTGCCGTATCTATCGCATGCTGCAGAGCAGCCGCAACCGCACTTGAGATCCCGCTGTATCGTTTCCTTGGCGGAGTGTCCGGCAACCGTCTTCCGGTACCGATGATGAACATTGTCAACGGCGGATGCCATGCGCTGTCATCCGGACTGGACGTGCAGGAATTTATGATCATGCCGGTCGGTGCACCTTCTTTTAAAGAATGCTTAAGATGGTGTGCCGAAGTTTTCCATGCACTGGCATCCATCCTGAAAGAGCGCGGACTTGCCGCATCCGTTGGTGATGAAGGTGGCTTTGCACCGGCATTGAAATCGGATGAGGAAGCGATCGAGACAATTCTCGAGGCAGTAAAGAAAGCAGGATACGAACCAGGCAAAGATTTCAAGATCGCGATGGACGCAGCTTCCTCCGAATGGAAGAGCGAAAAAGGCAAAGGCTATTATAAACTTCCGAAGGCCGGAACAGAATATACATCTGAAGAGCTGATCGAGCACTGGGCAAAACTCTGCGACAAATATCCGATCATTTCCATCGAAGACGGTCTGGATGAAGAAGACTGGGAAGGCTGGAAGAAGCTTACCGCAAGACTTGGCGACAAAGTACAGCTTGTCGGCGATGACCTGTTTGTAACAAATACCGAAAGACTTTCAAAGGGAATCGAACTTGGTGCAGGTAATGCAATTCTGATCAAGCTCAACCAGATCGGTTCCGTATCTGAGACACTGGAAGCAATCAAGATGGCACACAAAGCAGGATACACTGCAATTTCTTCACATCGTTCTGGTGAAACAGCCGATACCACGATCGCTGACCTTGCAGTTGCACTCAATACCTGCCAGATCAAGACCGGTGCGCCGAGCCGTTCCGAGCGAGTTGCCAAATACAATCAGCTTCTCCGCATCGAAGAAGAACTTGGCGCAAGCGCAGTATATCCTGGAATGAAAGCATTCAACGTAAAACAGGATTAAAAAAGGAGGAGCTGCCGTTGGCAGCTCCTCAGATTACGTTCGAGAGTCCTTTCTGAAGGGCGATGATTTTATCATAGATTGCGTCCGCCATTGCCGCATGTCCTTTTTCGTCCAGATGCTCTCTGTCAGTAATACTTGGCAGGGCATAATCTGCGGCATTCAGGAAAGCCGCATGATTCTGGAGTGCAACCTTGCGGTATTCAGCGGCAAGATTTCTGGAAACAACCTCAGAATTTTCGTCAAATTCCGGATCGAAGTCGGGTTCGCCGACACCATGTCCGAGATGGATCGGGGAGATCACCAGCAGGTCAAAATGCTGCGAGGCATTCAGGCGTGCTTTGCGGATTACCTGATCAAGACCTTTGGATATCAGGCTGGCAGATGCGCGATAGTGACTTTTGCAGTCATTGGTACCGAGCATGAAAGATGGTCGTTCTTCCACAAAGTCCTTCTTCTATAATATGATATTCGGGCCCGAGTTTCTGCTGCAAAAGGCCGGTCCATCTTGTATTCTCATCAAAACGGCCTTTTCGGTCTGGTCTGTATCCCCAGGTGTTTGAATCGCCAAAGCATAAGATATTCATGAGATCACACTGCTTAACTGAATAAATCATACAAACATACCAAATAAATATGTTAGTATAATAAACACTTTATATCGAAATGTCAAGTAGCTGTGACTGAAATGAACAAATGAAATTACGAAAACGAAGAGATTATTGTATTAAATAATCTGACCGGTGGAAAATCGTGTTTATCAGAAAGTCAGGATTCCGAGATGCTCCAGGAGAATTTTCAGTCCCAGAAGAACCAGAATCAGGCCGCCGATAAATTCCGCCTTACTTTTGTACCTGCCTCCAAAAAAGTTTCCAACGATCACACCGATGATAGAGAGAACCATAGTGGTGATTCCGATAATTGTGATCGCCTCAATAATTGGAGTGTTCAGGAAGGCAAATGTGATTCCGACTGCAAGTGCATCGATACTGGTGGCAACAGCCAGAACGAACATGTTTTTGTGGTCGATCGGTGCATCCATAACCTCAACGGTTTCTTCTTCATTCCATTCACGGACAGCTTCGACCATCATCTTGCCACCGATGAAGCCAAGCAGAATAAAAGCGATCCAGTGGTCAATACTGGTGATATATTGCTGGAACTGACTGCCAAGAAGCCAGCCGATAAGCGGCATGAGCGCCTGAAATCCGCCGAAATAAAGACCGATGATCAGAGCCTGCTTTTTATTGAGTTTTCTCATTCCGAGTCCCTTACAGACAGAGACTGCAAAGGCGTCCATGGAAAGCCCAACACCTAATAAAAATAATTCAACAAACAGTGCCATAATAAAATCTCCTTTTCTTTTGGGTAAGAAAGTATCTGAATACACAAAAAGACCCACGTATGCCATGAATAAATACAGATTAGAATCTGTACATAAAACATGACATACATGAGTCTCATTCATTAAGATTTGCCAGGTACAGGTACCAGTATGTTGACAAATCACACGTTCGTGCAAATTACTCCCTCACGTAACTTAATTGCTCCAACTATAACAAATGCAGAATGGCTTGTCAATATTTTTTATCATTAAAGGATAAGCAATTGCGTAAGATATATAAAATTGTTATACTGTTCATAAATGAAGTTAGAATAAACTAACACAGAGCAAATAGTGTCACTGTGCATAAGATATTATAAATATGGAGGATATATATGGATATGAATATGTTCTACGGAATATTGATTCCGTTCGTTGGGACATCGGCCGGTGCAGCCTGCGTCTTTTTTATGAAAAAGGATCTGAACCAGTGGGTGCAGAGGTGCCTGACAGGTTTTGCAGCAGGTGTTATGGTAGCTGCATCTGTGTGGAGTCTTCTGATTCCGGCAATCGAGCAGGCCGGGGGAATGGGAAAATTATCGTTTATTCCTGCGGCAGCCGGATTCTGGGCGGGTGTGCTTTTTTTGCTTCTTCTGGATCATATTATTCCGCACCTGCATCAACAAACTGATAAAGCAGAGGGACCGAAGAGTAATCTGCAGAGAACAACCATGCTGGTTCTTGCTGTAACGCTGCACAACATTCCGGAGGGAATGGCAGTTGGTGTTGTCTATGCGGGGTATCTGACCGGAAATGCACACATCACATTGATGGGCGCGCTTGCATTGTCGCTTGGAATCGCAATCCAGAATTTCCCGGAGGGCGCAATTATCTCCCTGCCGCTTCGTTCTGAGGGAATGGGTAAGATGAAGGCTTTTGCGGGAGGTGTTTTGTCTGGAATCGTGGAACCGGTCGGCGCAGTACTGACAATCATGGCCGCGGGACTGATCGTGCCGGCACTGCCGTATCTCTTAAGTTTTGCGGCGGGGGCGATGATCTATGTGGTGGTAGAGGAACTGATTCCGGAGATGTCCGCCGGAGAACACTCGAATATCGGTACCATTTTCTTTGCAGTTGGATTTTCGCTGATGATGATCCTGGATGTGGCACTGGGGTGAAAGCAGATGCTGAACAGATGCCTAGATACATACAATGTGAACAAAAAGGCATGGATAAAATTGTGGAATATATTTAAAAATGAGGTTGATGTTTTTGGAAAAAAGGAGTAAAACACTAGATAAATAAAAAAGAGAAATGCATAGATCAGGACAGATCACAAAAGGAAACCGGATTACAGAGAGCCGCAGTTGCTGAGAAGCGGCAGAAAGTATTTTGTGATAAATATGATAATACAAAGTGGTGCCACGGAAGATTCCGCCTTTGTTATCCGAAAGGATAGCAGAGGCGTTTTTTTGTGGAACAGGAGATACCTGTGAAGCAAATATAAATTATTACATAAGAAAGAAGAGGGCAGAGATTATGAGTGGAATCTTAATGATGGTAATAGCCATTGTAGTGCTCGGTGGAGCATATCTTCTGTATGGCCGTTATCTCCAAAACAAATGGGGCATTGTCCCAAAAGCTAAAACTCCGGCATATGAAATGGAAGAGTAGCAGCAAACGGAGCTGTTGCAACAACTTCCATGCTGTTCATCCTGGAAGCAGTTGCACTTGGATTTTTCCTTAAATATACAAAGTTTAATAAATGGATCAATACAGCAGTTGCAATTGTATTACTTGTAGTTGCAATCGTACTCGGACTTAATTTCCCGATGTATGTAAGCCTTGATACATGGCATATCATCATTTTTGCATACATTCTGGTAGCCAGTGTCGCTCCGGTATGGGCTTTGCTTCAGCCACGTGATTATCTGAACAGCTATCTGCTGATTTTTATGATCGTCGGTGCGGTCATCGGTGTATTTGTAGCAAATCCTTCATGCAACCTCAAAGCATTTACAAGCTTTAACGTAGACGGACAGTATATGTTCCCAATCCTGTTTGTAACAATCGCATGTGGTGCAGTTTCCGGTTTCCATTCACTGGTATCTTCCGGTACCGCATCCAAACAGATCAAAAATGAAAAGAATATGCTTCCTGTTTCATTCGGTGCCATGCTTATGGAAAGCATGCTTGCCGTTATCGCACTGATTGCAGTTGCATCTTTTGCCAACGGAGAGGCAGCAGCACAGGGACTTACAACACAGCCACAGATTTTTGCAGGAGCTATCGCAAACTTCCTTTCTGTAGTAGGTCTGCCGCATTCACTTGTATTTACACTGATCAACCTTGCAGTATCAGCATTTGCACTGACATCTCTTGACTCTGTAGCCAGAGTAGGACGTCTGTCATTTCAGGAATTTTTCCTTGATTCCGATACAGATGAGAAAAACATGAGTCCGTTCTTAAAAGTAGTAACAAACAAATACTTTGCAACAATCATCACTCTGGTACTTGCACTTGTAGCCTGCGCCGTATTCTTAAAGAAAACAAAACGTCAGGGCTGCATGCTCTGGATCCCGATGGTATTCATGATGGCTGTTACCTTTACAGCACTTGGCATGACCATCACAAAACTTACCAAAGCACTTGTAACAACAGGTCTTGATTTTGGAAATACTCTGCAGCTTGTTTTTGCGGTATTACTGCTGATCCTTGGTGTACTGGTTGCAATTCAGGGCGTTAAGAAACTGTTTGAAAAAACAGATGACAAAAAAGCAACAGCATAAAGAAGTTTTACAACTCCTTTGTAGATGTAGAAGATATCGCCGAAAAATCCAATGATCAGACCCACGCAACCACCAGAGCAAAGAACAACATTATGAGACATTGTGTATTATATAAGTAAATATTTAAGTGAATGGATCAGTTATGCCGGATCAGAAAATAGATAACCTTTTGAATCTTGCGATGGATGCGACATCAGAGGAACGTGCAAAATCCGAAAATTTGAATGTCGGATATGATTCATCGGAAAGATTATGGGATGTGATCGTGAAGTACAGTGGTCCGGAGAGCGGACTTGGCGGTGAGGGAATTCAGATGGTGCCACTGCTGGGAGGTTATGCAGTAGTGACTTTACCGGAGTCGGAAATCAAGGTGTATTCTGCCCGGGAGCAGATTGAATTTATTGAAAAACCTAAACGACTGTATTTTGAAACCTTTCAGGGCAGAGAAGCGAGCTGCATTCTGCCGGTTCAGGAAGGGAAAAATGGTCTTACCGGAAAAGGAGTACTGGTCGGCATTGTGGATGCGGGAGTGAATTTTTTTCATCCGGATTTTCGAAACGAGGATGGAAGCAGCAGGATACTATATCTGTGGGATCAGAGCATACCCGGAAATCCTCCGAAAGGCTACACAAAAGGAACGGAATATACGAAAGAAGAAATTGATAAGGCGCTTGCACTTGGGGAAACCGAAGGCAGGCGCCTTATTCCATCCAGAGATGTCAGTGGACATGGAACGGCAGTGCTCGGAATTGCGGCGGGAAATGGGACGGTATCGGAGGGCGTGAACCGCGGGGTAGCCTATGAAAGTGATCTGCTTGTTGTAAAGATGGGGAATGCAGGAGAAAATTCTTTTCCGCGGACGACGGAGCTGATGGAAGGGATTGACTATCTCATCCGGCAGGCAGTCAGAATGGGTAGACCGATTGCGATAAATATCAGTTGATATTGCACTTATTTTAGGAAATTTAATAACTGTTATATTTGATTATCAAATTCTTCGCAAACCCTTGAAAATACTAAGTTTGTAGCAAGTGAGCTTTCCCTTACTCTTTCCTTTGTGTTATATTCTCCCATTAGCTTTCATGAATCTTAATATGGGAAAAAATAAGGGAAAGAAAATTTCATAACACAGTATAACAATAACGACATGGTGAACTGATTGAAATGTTTTCGATATTTAACTCTATAACTGATTATTAAAAGAAAATAGAGATAAGATACGATGAGAACAATTTATGCATAATACAACATAAAACACGATAGTATTGATGTTTACACAAGTGTTGGATATATGCTTCGCATTGATTGCTGGGGAGCTGAAAAAGATTTAAAAACCACATATGGATCAGAATGTGCGCTTACTTCATTGGCTGTGGATGAGCCTTTAGAATATGCAAGATTATATCTCGATGGCAATTTACAGATGTGGATAGATTCAGAAGATTCACTTGAATTATAGAACAAGAATAACGGGTAGAAAACTTCTGATGCCCATTTTACAAGGGGGTCGAGTTTTTTATGTCTGCTGGAGTACTATTTTCGGGATAATGGCGAAAGGCTTTAGCGGTATAGTTAGAAGCACCGTTTCCATATTTTGTATTGGTTATGGTTTTTATATAATCGCTGGAATAATAGTCAATTGTAGAGCAAATGAAATAGACACAGGGGATTAAGGAAGAGTTGAAGGCAGATAAACAGATGGAATGGGTAGCAAATAAATACTATACAAGAGTGTGAAAAGGGAATTTTGAATAAGGAGATGATTTGGCAATAAGGTGCAGTAATCTGGTGGAAAGCAAGTCTGAAAATGGCTTGCTTTTTGCTTTACAATGTGGTTAGTTGATGTATATAATTATGATAAAGAGATAAAATTGATTTTTATATTTTGGTTCGATATTGTGATGCAGTTTTTCTATATTAAAAAATATACGAGGTTATAATGAAGAATAAAAGTTATGATTATATCTTTGGAAATGGAAAATTTAATACTTGGTTCAACATTATAGTTAGTATTATTAGTTGTTCAGCAATATCGTTTTGTTTAACCGAACTTTTGTTTTCCTTTGATTTTAAAGTGAGTTTTCAAAAAGCACTGATTTTTACCATACTTTTTGTGATTTTTTTATTATTGTTTTATTACTTTATAAAACAACGTACTTATAAACTATTCGATCAAAAAATAACATATGGATTTAGGGAACGAAAAATTTTGTATGCGGATATCCATTCATTAGTTTTTACACTATCCTCCAGACCTAAAGGAATATATGATATTGGACTGGGAGAACCATACCTATACATAAAAGAAAATGGGAAGAAAAAATATATATGCAATATTACAATTTATTTGGCATATCCAAGTGTTATACAAAAAAGATATGATATCAATATAAGCAATGGGCAGATAGGAATGTCTCCTGCCTACAGTTTTAACTGTTATGATATAAAAAGTATTTTCAATTTAATACATCATTCAAAAGCAAATATTTATGTGACGAAGAGTTTTCTTCTCTTTAATAATTGGACAATAAACAGATTTTGCAAAGAATACAATATCTCTATGGAAATGGTTCAGCTTATAAATGATGGAAACTAATGTAAAAAATTTGTATTGTATTGAACTTTAGAAAACCTTTTTATGAGAAAGGAAAGCATATGCAAGAATATTATAAAATATATTTTCCTTATTCCAAAGAATATTTATTGGAACAGATTAAGAAGACTACAAAACCATTATGTATTTCAAACCAGGCTTATAGAGATATGGCACTTGCAGCCTACAAAGAAGAGGATAATACCTTATGTATCGGATATGCAGCAGGAAGTATGACAGGCGGTGGCTGGGAAATGCTCCAGACACATATAAAAAGCTATGGGGGAGATGTAATGCTGGAAGGTACGTTTGTGCTTTTGCCATACATAAAAAAAGCTGCACTATTTTTTCTGCTCATAGTGATTTTATTTGCATTGTTTTTTTTCTCAGGGAGATTTATTGATTTTAACAGAATGTTTGATTTTATTTATGTTTCCATTATATCTGCTGTATAGGAATATTTCTAAGATAGGAAAATGTGAAGAAGGGCGACGGCTTGTTTTATTATATCTGGAAAAGGTGCTTCATGCAAATGTGGAAATATCCGTAGAGGAAGAATAAAGAAATGATAGGGGAAAACGAGAATGAAAAAGATTAATGAACAAACAAAAAGTTTTTTACTATACGGTATAGAAGATGTGATTAAGCCGAAAGAAATCTACAAATTAGATGGAGCAATCTTGTTTCTAGTATTTTTATTTTTCTTTTTATCTGAATCAGCTCCATCACCGTTTTTTTCAAAAGTATTTTTAGTTATTGTTTATCTTGGATTCGTGATTCTTAGTTTTTCAAGAACAGAAGTGACAGGGAAAAAGGTTTTTTGGATCATTGGAATACAAAGTCTGACGTTTTCTATTTTGTTCTGTTGGGCAGCAACTATCCTCATGCTGACAACTATGAAAGAAGAATATTATAAGAGGTATCTAACCATACTCGTTATCATTTACATACTGGTAATCGCTGCATACATTTTTCTTATAATAACTTTGATTAAAAAAGATATCTACAATCCATCTTCTTCCAAAAAGCTGGCTGGAGGATGGTGTATTACTAGTTTTGTATTGCTTGGAATGGGTGTCGCAAAAGTACTTAGTAGCAGCGTTGAATATACAGCCATGATTAGAATTGCAAGCCTTTGTTCCTATTTTTGTTCTTTGGGTTCTATCTTAGGAGTTTTTCACCTGGTAAAGTATTTTGCTGTCAAAAAATGGGAGGTTGAAAAATGAATATTTTTATGAAAAGAATATAGATGAAAATAATTATAGCATCCAGGAAGAAGGATGGCTGGGAATTTTATTTTTGGTTGGAACTATATTTTTCTCAGGATTACTTTTGTATGGTTTTATAGACGGACAGGCGGATTTTTCAGTTATAGTGGCGTATGGAATATTGATTGCTTTTTCTGGAATCTGTACCCTGCATTTGTTCCTGTGGAGAGTCAAGATAAATCATGATGTAATTGAATACCGGTCGTTTTTTGGAAAAAAATATTATAAATTTTCAGATATAACAAGAAGTGTACATAAAGAAAATGGTACATTGGAAATATATGCAGGGGACAAAATAATATTCAAATTTGATGAAAACATAAGCGCATCATTGTTTGCAAATAGTCTGTCTAAGCATAAAATTTCACAAGAAACATGGTTGAGTTGTAGAGATAAAAAGTGCATCATAAGACCAAAAGAAAGCCACTATGTTCTGCCAGGCATTTTCTTTTTATATTTGGTTTACAATAGTGTGATACTTGTATTCAATGCAAAAGAAACAGCTTTTGTTTTCCTTTTATTCTCTCTTGTACCGGGAGGTATATTTTTCTATTTTTTAATGGACAAAACAATTGTCAAGGATGGATGGCTATATAGAAATGGATTTTTAAGGAAGAACTGTAAAATAAGATTAACGGATATTACCCAGATGAAAAGAAAAAAGAATTTATTTGGAGAAGCTCTTATTTTATATAAAAATCAGAAAAAAATCGCTAAAATTTCTGCCCGAAATAGAAATGTGGACTGGCTGCAAGTAAAGATTGCAGAAATAAAAAAGGATAAGAAGAAATTAGAACGTAAAAAATGAAAAATGTGAATCATATAGGGAGATTGAGTTTATGGATAATGTCATTAGATTAAGTAAATTTGTAAAAAATTTAGGAATAGTAACAACAGTTCTTTTTTTAATAATCGTACTGGTAACATTTGTTACAGGAAATATGGGGGTTGCGATATGTTTTATGCCTTTTGTATTTTTAGGTATTGCTTTAATTTTGGCATACAAGAAACAAATAATTGTAGTAAATGAAGATGAAATTGTATTTAGCTATCTGGTTAAGAAAACTCAGCATATAAAATATAATGATATTCGTTGTATTTTAATGATTCCATTAAATGGTAGAACAGATGTCATATTAATTGATAAGATGTACAATAGACTTGTTACTCTGGAGCAAGTGTATGTAAATTATGATATTTTATATGATACACTTATAAAACATGAAATAGATCTTGTGGATTTTGGTGAGTTAGTTGAACAGAACAAAGATGTATCAAAGTATGTACCTGCTTTAAACTGGATAGAAAAGAATTTCTATAAATCTATATGTAATGAGAATACAACTATCAAAAATATGTCAAAAACAATAGAAAAAGAAAAGCGTAAAAAAACAAAGCAATTTTTAAAAGCTTTAGGTTGGATTCTAATAATTGCTGATGCGGTAGCATTTTTTATTGGTGGCAAAACAATGTTAGTTATATTTATAATGGTTTTGATGATTACATATGCAGTGTATATAAAATATTATCCATATATATTTATAGAAGTCACCACAAAAAAAGGACAAGAACTGGCGTATCAATTACCATTTATGGGTGCAGCAATAGCAATGCTTTTATCCCTGAATACGAGTAAACTCTTTAATTATGAATTTGGAAACTATATGAAGATTACGGCAATTATTACTGCTTTACTTGCACTGCCATTTATTATTAAATCTTTAAAAACAGATGTACCACAGAAATTTGGACGTAAACTTTCAGTTGTATTTGCTGCTTTTATAATCGCATTTACAATTAGCTTCCCAATAAATTTTTTATTTACATTTGATGGGGCAACTCATGAAATTGCAATTGTAACAGACAAAAAGATTAGCAGTGGTAAAACTAGAGATAGAGAGTTATATGTAAGTTGTAATGGTAAAAGAGAAATATATACTGTTTCAAACAGTGAATATGAAAATACATCAATAGGCGATAGTAAAAGAATTTGTAGAAGAAAAAGTGCATTAGGATTGGAATATAGTACGATACATGATTAATATTTATTTAAAGATAAGGAAGGAATATATAAGATGAAAATATTGTTAGCAGTAGTTGGAGGATTATTATTACTGATATTCCCTTTTATAGTTATGAAAAAAGCAAAAGTAACAAAAGAAGAAAATACTGATGAAGCAAGGAAAAAATTTAATGTGTTTCTCATTTGTATGATACCTGTTCCTCTAATAGGCTTCATATTTCTTTTAATAGGGCTTAGAAGTTTTTTATAAAATTAAATAAAGGAGAAAAATGTTAAAAAACAATGATATATCAATACCAGAAGCCTGCTATGCAGATTTATGTAAGGTGGGTTTTTTTGAAAGAAAACAGGTTAAATTAACAATTATATGGAATGAAAAAATAAGCAGAAATAAACAAATACTTACACTTAAGAAGTTATATCCTGAATTAAATAAAGTGTCTACAGTTGAAATCTATAAAATTACAAAAAAACGAAGAAATGGCAATTTGCAGAGATGGGATGGGGATTTGCTGTTGACTTTTCGCATAAAGCAGAAAAAGCGGGGATAAAAATATTGTTAGAAGAATAACTAAAAATCTTGCTAATGTATAAGTTAAGTAAAAAATAGAATGAAAAATAATCATATAGCAGAGGAGATTGGGTAATATGAAGGAACAAAAGAAATCTTCTTGGGGAGCGGTTCTGGTGTCATTTTTAAAGGAATTTCTATTAAACTCATTCGAAGCCCCAGGTCATCTTTATTATGATGAAAATTTAACTAATGAAGGAAAAAGAAAGAAAAATTATATTTGGAGGGTGCTTCTACTGGTGACTGCGGTAGGAGTAGCTTTGCTTCCTGTTATAGCTTGGAACATGTTTGTTCCAGATGTGCTATGGGCAAAAATAGTTACCGTTGTAGTGTGTGAAGGCTATGTTGTTTTTATAGTAAGTATGGAGATTATCCAAATAAAGGATGAGCTAAAGGAAGATATGTTAAAAATAGGGGGATATAAAATTACTCCCAAAGGAAGTATTTCCCTATTTAAAGAAATTGATTTTAAGATTGCTCAAACAGAGTATTCTTATACAATATTGATTTCTAAGAAACCTTTAAAATGGCTTTATAAGAAGTTTTATGTTACAATCTATGGAAGACATGGAAAAGTAAAAAAGATTGAATTGGTTCGAGCAGACAAAAAGTATTCTACGAAATATGAGACAATGAATGGTACAGTCTTAGAAAAGTTGCAAGAAGAAAATAATAGGTTTTTAAGGAAATGCTTAGGTACTCCCAGTAAAAAGAGTATGACAGGCGTCGAATATTATTATGAGTGGGGACAAATACAATCCTTCTATGATGATCGTTCTTGTCAAACAGGAATTGTAATTATGTTTTAAAATAAGGAATATTGTATCTCTTGCTTCCGTATGCAGAAAGATTACATCGGTACAGAGAAATGTGGTAGTGATACACCAAAGAACACAGGCGAAACCTTATATCTCGGTTCCACAAGTAGCGAATCTTTCAAAAGAGAGAGATGGGTAAAACTTCGCTGTTTATATAATAGTAGGGGACGATGTTTTATCCCCTGCTATTATACGTTTTTTAGCATGTTTTCACCAATATTGCTTGGTACCTAACCGATTTTTCAAATAACATCTGATTCCAAGATATACTCCCTGAGAAAGTACGAAAAGCAATAGAAGATTTACGGAAAGTGCTTTTTTAATTGCTTCTCCAAAATAAATGATGACAGCAGTACTTGTCAGTATCATCAGTAGAGTAATAACATCCCAACAGTTTTTCTTATATAATTCTATAACCTTTATTTCTATCAGTATCGCCAGTATCCCTGTCCCTGCCACACATATTCCGACAACCAATATCAGAAATAACCAATATACCATTCCGGCTATAAAAGGATTTGGAATTTTTGTGCTAATCTGTGCCACAGATTGCCCGGCATCAATTGTCCAACCGATAAAAGTTTGTAGGAATGACGCTGCATCATGGAAGAATGATTTACAATCGGAAAGGAACACATCGGACTGTACTGCCTGAAAAAGAGTGGTTGTCAGCGAATACCATGCAAGAAGGAACAAGGTTGTTTGGAACATTACCGTTTTTGCTTTATACTGTCCGGCAAGTCGCTCTTTTTGTGTTCCGTATTTCGCTTTTTCATTCTGATAGGCTGTCCGGTCACAGGATTCACATTTTTCATAGAGTACCGGCTTTTCTACCGGTATCTCTACGATTTTCTGATGTGTCCGGGCATAATCCCGTTGTTGTGTTAAACAGCGTATTTTATTTTGATATTCCCCGATCATGACGTTTGCGCTTCGCAGCTTCTCTTTCTCGTTCCGCAATGCTCTGTCTGCCAGCTTCAAGTCGTTCTTTAATGCTTGAATATTCCCGGCTCTGTTCTCTTTGTTTAATTTCTCGTTCAAGATCAGAGATTCGTTGAGCTGCGTCTTCAGTTCCACGATAAGCTGGTCTTTCTGTTCCAGTTCTTCTTGTATCTCCTCGGTCAGGAGCAGAAGCTCTTCCAACTGTTCGGCGTTCTTTAATTCTCTGGATTCGTTCATCTATATCACGTCCTTTCTCTATCTGCTGTTCCAGTTCAGCAATTCGGTGTTCTGTTTCAGTAATAAACTGTTTTCGCTGTTCAGCTTCTGTGCCAATTTCTGCCATTGCTGATTTTCGTTTTCCAAAAGTTCTATCTTCGTTTTCTGTTCTTTCATCTTGGAAAGCAGTTCCTCGGTATTTGGCAAAATGTTGAGCAGCCCGGATAACTCGCTGTTTAATTTTTGCAATTTCTGATTCTGTTCCTGCATAAGAGAGAGTTGGGTGTCCCGGTTCTGCATTTCCAGAATCATTTCTGCCATTAAGGTCTGCTGTTCTTCGATTTGCCCAATCATGGATTCCATTAAGGGTATAATTTCCCGGCTTTCTTCTAATGTCATTTAATCGCTCCTTCCATAATGATAATGCACCCGATACTTTCCCAAAGGTGTCCAGTATCTTTTGCAATAACGTGTTTTGTTGTTTTATGATTTGATTTTCCGCTACTTTCCACGAACCTTTTATTTCCTGCCCGGCAAGAAACTTTTGTTCAATCTTTCTTGCGTCAGCGCCTTCATGGATGGTAGGAATCTGGAGTTTTCCCTGTTTTTCATAAGAACGGTGATCGACCTGATTCTGCAAAGGCAGATGTTCATTACATACCTTTGCCCATTCACTCCGCCATAGTTCACAGTTTTTTGGATTGTTCCATCCAGTAGCATCGGTCAGCACCCGTTTCCATTGCAAGCGGTTTCTTGCACCAATCTTCTGGATTCCGTTTTCGTCTAATACAGGGATACGGATTCCATGACGGTCAGGGTTTTTCTTATCCTGCCACCAGTTCGGATGGGATTCATCAATCACGATATTTCCGTTTTTATCTCTGACAAATTCCCAATCCTTGACTTCTTTCTTTCCCCAAGAATGATCCGGGTTAAAAGGGCGCATAGTCAGAAGCAGATGGACATGAGGATTGCCATCCCCTTTGTCGTGGATACTCCAATCAGCGCACATTCCTTTATCCACAAATGTTTTTTGGATATAGTCGGCTGTATATTGAATCTGTTCTTGTCTGCTCCATTCTTTTGGAAGGGCAAATTCAAATGACCTGCCAAGTTGGGCATCCGCACTTTTTTCAATCTTCAATACCTCATTCCATAACCTCTGTTTTTGAAATGTGATTTTAAATTTTTTTATAGCAGCTTCTTTATCTTCTGACCTTTTGTATCGGACAGACTTTTGAAAGCGTTTTATATTTTCCTCTGGTACTATCTGCCATTCAGAAGGTGCGTTTTCGCACATCATCAGACTGGTGTAGACCACTTCTTTTTTAGAAGTGTAATAACTGATACTCCCGGTTTCTTCGTTTTTCATCACATCCCCATTGAGATATGCAGAAGCGGAGATAACAGATTTTCCTTTACTTCGTCCGACTATTTTGATTGTGTAATGAAAAATCGCCATGTCTGGATTCCTCCTTTCTGCACATCCGGCATAGATTTCCGGCAACATTGCTTTCAATTTTAGAAAAAGCAGCATTGCCGGAACGCCCTCTGCGTAAGAGTGCCCTGCGCATAGCAGTCTGCATGGAATGCGCCCCTCTGGCGAAGAGTGCCTCCTGCGGCATGAGCAGGTCTGGCTGAAAGCCCCGCCGACGGAACGAGCCCGGCAAGCGTGAGCGCAGACCGGTTGCCACTTGTGGCAAACTTATTGGGACGACCTCTGGTTGTCCATAAGTGCGCCCTTCATGAAAAAGCAATGAAGGGAATGAAAAACTCATCCCCTCCGCCATTACACTTCCTCCATATCGGTATTGGCTTCTTTCTGCATTGCCTTTGAGAAAAACTTCCCATTGGCTTCCTGCCTTTTCAGAAAACCAATCAGCTTTGGGATGTCTTCCTCCTCAATAGGTGCACCAAGAACGGATTCCACTGCACCGCCAATCTGACAGAGCCTATGGGTTCGTTTTTTACTTTCTTCGGCTTTCTTTCGTTTCAGAAGTTCTTTCTTCTGTGTTGCATATCTTTTCGCCTTTTCAAGGCTTTCCTGTTCCTTCTTTTCCATTTCAAGCATTCGTTCTTCATAACTTTTTGTTGATTTTGCCATGATTACATTCCCCTTTCTTTTGCAAACATAAGTTCTCGGTTGCGTATCAGAAGAAGCACATGGTATAATCTTCTTGCGTGTAGGTATATCATGGCTTCGGTCTGATAGAACCTTTGGCGGTTTCTTTGGAAGCCGCCTTTTTAATTTGCCGCAGTTCTTGTTACGGCTTTTACATTTCCTCTATCCCTCAAATCACGACCTTCATTCGCTTCCATAAACATTTCCAGAATATCGGTTTTAATCAGGACTTTGCGACCAACCTTTAATACTGGAAGTTTCTTCCATTCTACAAGCTGTCTTAAGGTGTTTCTGCCGATTCCCGTATAGTCAGCAGCTTCTTCGATGGATAATGCAATTTTTCTTTGCGTCATATAATCACCTCCTTATAAATTGCATTATGCAATTCTTGTGATGTAAGTATATCCTTTTCATATATTTTTGTCAAGCGTTACGAAATATTAAAAATAATTTTTAAGTTGCATATTGCAATTACAGAAAAACAATGCTATAATTCATACATACCGAAAAAGGAGGCAGTCAGCATGAAAGATAAAGAACTACGCAAGCTGATAGGCAGCAGAGTAAAACAGCGCCGTCTGGAATTGAATCTGACACAGCCTTATGTCGCAGAAAAGATGGGTGTTACCGCTTCTACAATCCTGCGTTATGAGAATGGTTCGATTGACAATACGAAAAAAATGGTGCTGGAAGGTCTTTCGGAAGCACTCCATGTATCTGTGGAATGGCTCAAAGGGGAAACAGATGAATATGAAACCGACATTACGGATAAGAGAGAGTTACAGATTCGTGATGCGATGGGAGATATTCTGGAACAGTTACCGCTTGCCCTTACCAAAGAAGAAGATGCTTTTTCAAAAGATTTATTACTGCTGATGTTAAAACAATATGGTCTGTTTTTGGATTCCTTCCAGTTCGCCTGCAAAAACTTCAAGGGAAATGCTGGTCAGACGGATATTGCCAAAACAATAGGGTTTGAATCGAATGATGAATATAATGAGATTATGTTCTTAAGGGAAATCACTCCTACCATCAATGCTTTTAATGAGATGGCAGACATTGTAAGGCTCTATTCCAAGAAACAAAAAACAGCAGAACAAAGGCTTGCAAATCTTTTATCAGAAGTCTTATACGAAGATTCCGAATCGGTATAGTAAGACAACCGGAGTTATGATATACTTACACGCACGAAGCATTTCATCAGTTCCGATTGTCTAATATCGAAAGGAGACATACGATTATGGCAAAAGGATCTGTAAGAAAAAAAGGAAAGAAATGGTACTACCGCTTCTATGTAGAGGACGCAAGCGGCAATCTTGTTCAGAAAGAATGCGTTGGAACAGAAAGCAAAAGTGGAACTGAAAAGCTGCTCCGTCAGGCAATGGATGATTATGAGAAAAAGAAATTTGTTGCCAAAGCGGAAAATCTCACAGTCGGACA
>NZ_LT635539.1:915256-1624635 GCF_900120195.1 Blautia sp. Marseille-P3087 | reverse complement strand
CAGAAAAACAATGCTATAATTCATACATACCGAAAAAGGAGGCAGTCAGCATGAAAGATAAAGAACTACGCAAGCTGATAGGCAGCAGAGTAAAACAGCGCCGTCTGGAATTGAATCTGACACAGCCTTATGTCGCAGAAAAGATGGGTGTTACCGCTTCTACAATCCTGCGTTATGAGAATGGTTCGATTGACAATACGAAAAAAATGGTGCTGGAAGGTCTTTCGGAAGCACTCCATGTATCCGTGGAATGGCTCAAAGGGGAAACAGATGAATATGAAACCGACATTACGGATAAGAGAGAANCCTCTATCCCTCAAATCACGACCTTCATTCGCTTCCATAAACATTTCCAGAATATCGGTTTTAATCAGGACTTTGCGACCAACCTTTAATACTGGAAGTTTCTTCCATTCTACAAGCTGTCTTAAGGTATTTCTGCCGATTCCCGTATAATCAGCAGCTTCTTCGATGGATAATGCAATTTTTCTTTGCGTCATATAATCACCTCCTTATAAATTGCATTATGCAATTCTTGTGATGTAAGTATATCCTTTCCAAATCTTTTTGTCAAGCGTTACGAAATATTAAAAATAATTTTTATATTGCATATTGCAATTTCAGAAAAACAATGCTATAATTCATACATACCGAAAAAGGAGGCAGTCAGCATGAAAGATAAAGAACTACGCAAGCTGATAGGCAGCAGAGTAAAACAGCGCCGTCTGGAATTGAATCTGACACAGCCTTATGTCGCAGAAAAGATGGGTGTTACCGCTTCTACAATCCTGCGTTATGAGAATGGTTCGATTGACAATACGAAAAAAATGGTGCTGGAAGGTCTTTCGGAAGCACTCCATGTATCTGTGGAATGGCTCAAAGGGGAAACAGATGAATATGAAACCGACATTACGGATAAGAGAGAATTACAGATTCGTGATGCGATGGGAGATATTCTGGAACAGTTACCGCTTGCCCTTACCAAAGAAGAAGATGCTTTTTCAAAAGATTTATTACTGCTGATGTTAAAACAATATGGTCTGTTTTTGGATTCCTTCCAGTTCGCCTGCAAAAACTTCAAGGGAAATGCTGGTCAGACGGATATTGCCAAAACAATAGGGTTTGAATCGAATGATGAATATAATGAGATTATGTTCTTAAGGGAAATCACTCCTACCATCAATGCTTTTAATGAGATGGCAGACATTGTAAGGCTCTATTCCAAGAAACANAGGGGAAACAGATGAATATGAAACCGACATTACGGATAAGAGAGAATTACAGATTCGTGATGCGATGGGAGATATTCTGGAACAGTTACCGCTTGCCCTTACCAAAGAAGAAGATGCTTTTTCAAAAGATTTATTACTGCTGATGTTAAAACAATATGGTCTGTTTTTGGATTCCTTCCAGTTCGCCTGCAAAAACTTCAAGGGGAATGCTGGTCAGACGGATATTGCCAAAACAATAGGGTTTGAATCGAATGATGAATATAATGAGATTATGTTCTTAAGGGAAATCACTCACACCATCAATGCTTTTAATGAGATGGCAGACGTTGTAAGGCTCTATTCCAAGAAACCAAAAACAGCAGAACAAAGGCTTGCAAATCTTTTATCAGAAGTCTTATACGAAGATTCCGAATCGGTATAGTAAGACAACCGGAGTTATGATATACTTACACGCACGAAGCATTTCATCAGTTCCGATTGTCTAATATCGAAAGGAGACATACGATTATGGCAAAAGGATCTGTAAGAAAAAAAGGAAAGAAATGGTACTACCGCTTCTATGTAGAGGACGCAAGCGGCAATCTTGTTCAGAAAGAATGCGTTGGAACAGAAAGCAAAAGTGGAACTGAAAAGCTGCTCCGTCAGGCAATGGATGATTATGAGAAAAAGAAATTTGTTGCCAAAGCGGAAAATCTCACAGTCGGACAACTTCTGGATGTGTGGGCAGAGGAGGAATTAAAAACAGGTACGCTCAGCAATGGTACGGTGGAGAATTACCTCGGAACAATCCGAAATATTAAGAAACACCCATTGGCAGAACGGAAACTGAAAAATGTAACCTCTGAACATTTGCAATCCTTCTTCGATTTGCTTTCCTTCGGGGGAGTTCATCCCGATGGAAAAGAGAGAAAGGGGTATAGCAAAGATTACATCCATTCTTTTTCCGCAGTCATGCAGCAGTCCTTCCGTTTTGCAGTATTTCCAAAGCAGTATATTACGTTCAATCCCATGCAGTATATTAAACTGCGGTATCAGACGGACGAAGTTGATTTGTTTTCGGATGAGGACATGGACGGAAATATCCAACCAATTTCACGAGAAGATTATGAAAGACTGCTTGCGTATCTTCAAAAAAAGAACCCAGCCGCAATACTTCCAATCCAGATAGCCTATTATGCCGGACTCCGTATTGGAGAAGCCTGCGGTTTGGCATGGCAGGACGTAAATCTGGAAGAACAATGCCTTACCATAAGACGCAGCATCCGATATGATGGTTCAAAGCGCAAATATATCATCGGACCAACCAAGCGGAAAAAAGTGAGGATTGTTGATTTTGGAGATACGCTGGTAGAGATTTTCCGTAATACCCGGAAAGAGCA
Organism: Blautia sp. Marseille-P3087; assembly: GCF_900120195.1. Classification (GTDB taxonomy): domain Bacteria; phylum Bacillota; class Clostridia; order Lachnospirales; family Lachnospiraceae; genus Blautia_A. The sequence continues at coordinate 1,622,024 of NZ_LT635539.1, read as the reverse complement.
GTTAAAAAATCGAATGCAGTACGGAGAACTTTATCACACGAACTACTACAAAGAGGTCAAAGAGAAAAACAGAGTGTACTACGAATATTATTGCTTAGACAGAACAGAGGAAGTCCCGGCAGATTATAAAGAAATTTCTTTCGTCTGTTTAAGACCGGATGGTTGTCTGGAACTTCCAACTACTTTGGGAACTGTTTGCAGAAAGGTGGCAAAAACATTAGAGGGATTTGAAGGCTTTCATTTCCACCAGTTACGTCACACCTATACAAGCAACCTTTTAGCAAATGGAGCAGCCCCAAAAGATGTGCAGGAATTGTTAGGACACTCAGATGTCAGTACCACAATGAATGTCTATGCTCACTCCACAAGAGATGCTAAACGAAAATCGGTTAGGCTTCTTGATAAAGTGGTAGGCAATGATTAAAGAAATTCCCTTATTTCCCTTGTAATTATCTCATAAGGGCAAAAATAAGGGAAACTACATATCATTTCACTAATGGACAGGCGGGAAAGCCTATAAAATGGGGAAAGTTAGAGGAATAATTATATAAATTTCAGTTTTGGGAATAATTATGGGTCACATGAACCTTATAATTAAGGGAAAACATAAGAAAACACTGATATTTGTATGCATTATTTGACATGGACGAACATAAACTAAAACGGGTATGTTCTCTTTGACAAATCTGTTTGGAAAGGCTATGATGTACCTAGTGATCGCACTATGGAAACTTGAGAAGCCCATAGTCCGGAAGGCTCCTTCGGGGGCCTTTCGTTATTTATACAAACAATTAGTAAAATTGATGAGAGGTGGTGAAAAACTTGGAGAAAAAGCAATTTCTAACATATGATGAACAGATTACTTTTCTGGAAGAAAAGAAAGGTCTGAGCGTCAACTTAAGGGCATATTAGTGAATATCCTCCAATGCAAACTACAAAATAAATCGGTTTATGACAGAAAACAGTTGCTGTTTTGTTGGAAACCAGAAGATTTATAAAAATGACCGCATTTAAATAAGCCTATTGATGAATGCTGGTTCTATTTTAAAAAGAAACTTTTTTATTTCGGAAATGCGAACGTCCCTTGGATTTCAATTTCTTCCTTGGAAATGACCTTCCGGGCAGGAGCTGTGATCTGCAACGTACAGCATCTATATATAACTGTTCAATAATTGAAAGCTCAAACAGTCCGCAGAGTATTTTAGGAACAATACTTTTAATCCGTTCAATGATAAATGCACGATTGGCCTGATAACGGAACTTATTTGTGCTTTTGGCAGAAATCTGTATTTCCTCATCTGCTTCATTTTTTATAAGAGAAGCCAGATTCGATAGAAGCATATTTATATAAAATTCCTGCTGTATTGATACTGCAGTAGCACCGGAAAACTCTTCCATGGCAAAACGGCTTTTTAGTTCTTTGTACTTAAGTTCTACAGGCCATCTGTAGAACTTAAGTTCCCGGAACATATCTTCTGAATAATAACCTCTGTCAAAAATAATAATACTGTTGTTATATAGTCCCATATCTTTAAGAACTTTAAGATCTATATTCACCATGAGCTGTTTCTTGCGGAGAAGAAGAATCCGGGTGTCAGTGTAAATGTATATAAGGAATATGTTTTTTATCGGATTAAGGAAATGAACTTTCCTGTCATTGTGAAGGATACATTAGGTGCAGGGTCAATCGGAGTGGAAGTCATGAACGCCTATGAGGAAGTAGAGAGCTTTCTTAATTCCAATCGGAACAATTCAGATATAATGGTGGAAGAACTGATCCAGGGAGAACAGTGCGGAACGGAAATTCATGGTGTAGAGGGACGTTACAGTGTCCTTCCGCCGATCGCCTTTTCTGTAACAAAAGAGGGCATTACAGATCCGTTAAGCTCTGTAAAATTTGGTCCGGAATGACAACAACAACGGCTGCCATGGAGGGAAGAAATCCACTATCTGTTTTTGTGGACAGCATACTCGGAACTGACAAAAATTACAGTATGAAACGGAACCTGAAATATGTATTGAACTTTAAGATGAAAGCAAGGTCGCAGGAGGAGCTGATCCGATTATATGGGAATCCGCATGTGGATTATATTATGCAGCTGGAAACCTCAGTGGCAGGTATGGAGAAAATCAACTATTGCGAGGTTGTTATCAGCACCGATCAGGAAAAAGAAGATATTCTTAATATCCTGAATGAACTGGAAGAGGAATTCCCGGGGCTTGTTTCCGATGATGTGAAAGCAAACGCCGGAGAGCTTGTTGCAAAATGTCAATGAGAATTCTGCGGTCGATAAGACCGCCGTTTTCTGCTGTTTGCAGAAATTAAAACCATTTTGCAGCGTATTGCTGTAATTGTTCCTGGACATCCCGGTAGCTGTATTTGCTGACCGGGATTATTTCATGATTATTCAGTGTGATTTCAAAGCGTCTGATTGAACGGACAGCATACAGAGAAACAATGTAGCATCTGTGACATTGCACGAAGATATCTTTCGGCAGAGTTTCACGGACTGCAGAAAGGGATTTATATATCTTCGTGACAGTACCGTCCTGAAGGTGAATCTGCAGTTCTTTATTGATTATTTCAATATAGGTAATATCCCTGATATGAAAGGATACAGTTCTGGACGGAGTGTCGATTATAATGGATTTAGGGATCAGATGTCGGATCGCACGGGTTAGTGCTTCTGCAAGTTTTTGACGGCTGATCGGCTTGAGGATATAACCTACAGGTTCAGCAGAATATGCATCGAATACAAATTTCTCACTGCTGGAAATGAAGATAACGGGAATTTGGTTTTCAGTGTCACGGAGACATTCTGCAAAGCTGATCCCATTGTTTTCACCCAGCATAATATCAAGAATCAGAATGTCACAGCTTTTGGGAGTATTCTGCAATGTATTTTTTAATTCTGAAATAGAAGTATATTTTCGAATCTCACAGGATTCTCCCATGGATGCTAAAATATCGATGATCATTTCTGATATCTGTGTTAAAAAAATCGGTTCATCATCACAGATGACAATATGGTACATAGTGAAAGCCTCCTATTATTCGTTATTTTCGTCAAGACAAAGCGTTGTTGTTACAGCAAAAAAACCACCACGTACCTGTACGCTCAGTATACCATTGTATTTTTCGGCGATTCCATTGATGATCTTAAGACCGTAACCGTGTCTGTCACTGTTCTTTTTACTGGATTTATATTTTCCATTTGTGATTCTCAAGTTATCCTCATTGTAGGAGTTTTCACATTTAATAAACAGAAAATTTCCCTTTGAATGGAGATTCAGCCGGATGATCCGCTGTCCTTCAGAAACCTTCTGACACCCTTCTACTGCATTTTCCAAAATATTTGTCAACATCCGGCACAAATCAATATCTTCCATGTTGAGTCTTCTGCCAATGATAATACTGTACTCCACTATGGCTTTATAACGGCTGGCACGTTCTGCAAATTCTGAAAGGATGGAATTGACCAGAGCATTGGCTGTGTAGGTGACAAAAGGAAGCTGTTCGGCTTCTTCAGTAAATTTCTGTATATACTGTCTGGCACCTGCATAGTCCTCCTGCTTAAGATAGGAGGACAGGGCATTCATATGATGCCGGATCTCATGGTGTATTTCCAGAATATGTTCATTGTTTTCAGCCTGATTCCGGTAGTTTTCCAGTATGCGCTCGGAAATCCTCTGTTCTTCCTGTTTACTGCGGATGTATTCCATGACACTGAAGAATACGGCATATACTATGAAAGCAAATACTGCAAACAATACAAACATAGCATGGACAATTATATTGGTGGAAAGATTTATTATGCTTGAGAATTGTGCAATACTGGCAATTAGAATAAACAAAGCAGGGAGGGAGCAGAGAATCTTCCAGATACGTGATTCCAGATCAGCGTTGATCATAGTACGGATTCGCTCCATCAGCATGAGAAATGGTTTCGCAAGAAGCAGATTTATGATAAGTGTGAGAATCAGTGCAAGGGGCGGATACATAAAATGATCGGATGGGAACCGGAAAGTACGGTGCAAAAAAGTAACAGTACTTGTGACAAAGAATCCGTAGCTCATTACAACAAAAAATACAAACAGTTTTTCTACTGTTTTTGCCTGGATGATAAAGCAGTACAACATTCCGAACAGTAACAAGGCAATATAAAAAATAGCATTCGAGATCAGCTCTTTGTAATCACCGCCGATGTTGAACTGTGCGATAAGAGAAAACGGAATGACCATTACAATAAAAATGGACAGTGCCATGAGCATTGTCTTTTTTGTGCTTAGGCGGAAACGATCCCGGAATGGATACAAACAGAAAAATGCATAAGGAAAAATCTGAAAAGAAAATCCGCAGAAATAACGCAATGCTATCATAAAAATCTCCTGTCAAAAAGATAGATAATGGTCAGGTTACCTATTAAAAATAAGTATACCATTGGCAGAAGGCAAAATCAAATCATATGAAGGCCTTTTTACGCCATATTTTGACTATTCACGCAAAAATATGGACAAGGGAATTAAATTCAAATAATATAAAAATATAAATAATATAGCCACAAAAACATTCAAAAGAAAGGAGACTAAAAAATGAAGAAAAGAATGATTATTGTGACAGTACTGATTATGGGAACTCTGGCATCAGGATGTGTGAGCGTTCAGGCATCAGATATTTTACCTGAACTGACAAAAGACAATGCACTGGAACAGATGATGAAAGCAGGAGAAACAGACAGTCTTGTAAGCAATCATAAAAGCTATGAAGCTACCTGTGAATATATACTGCAGAATACAAAGGTATATGACTATGAAGATTCTGAAGTGATGTATGTAGATATGTATGGTACTACCCAGATGCTCTATAAAGATGGCGAATTAAAATACGGAAAAGAAGGAGATGAGTATCTCTCCTGTCTGTATATTGATGAAGCAGATGGAAATGCAGATGATCTTATAAGCTTTTACACAGATGAAACCATAGAGGAAGAAGTGACGGATATGAAGGAAGATGGTGATACGATCATTATACAGACAAAGGTACCTGAAGAACTTACGCAGAGTGCATTGAATTCTCAGGGAGATGGAGAATTCTACACAGAGGGAGACTGGATTTCTATGGAATATGTGGTTGCTTCGGATGATTACAGACCACTGAAACATACTCAGATTCTGAACCATAAGGACGGCACTTCAGAAGAAGCTTCGAAGATGGAATTCTCCTACGGCGTGGATAGACCTGAGGATGTAGCAGATCTTTGTGAAAAGTACGAAGAAGCAGAAAAAGCAGAAGGTGATGTACGTAATGTGACAGTTACTGCAGCTCCTGGTACAGAGCAGGAAAAGGATTATGCAATCACGGTTCCATCAGATAATTATGTATGGATCATGCTTCATGACGATAATTCTTATTACATTATGTATACAGATAAGGAGTGTAAAGAACTGTACGAGCCAGAGGAAGATGTGAAAGAAGATACACATCTCTATGCAGAGATTGAGTCTTATGAAGAGGCGGAGGATGAAGTATGAGGAGTTTGAGCGTATTTATCAGGAATATTATCTGAAAATTTTGACATTTATACATAAAAGAGTTCCTGATCTGTATGAAGCGGAAGAACTGACTGGAGATGTATTTCTGCCTTTTTACAGAAATATGGACAGTTATGATGAAGAAAAAGGTAGTATAGCTACCTGGTTGTATGCAATCACAGCAAACCGCCTGAAAAACTATTATAGGGATAAAAAGACTCATTATTCTCTGGAAATCCTGAAGCAGCAGACGGAAGATTTTATTATCAGAAAAGTTCCACAGAGCTTGGCAGGCAGATGAATTTATCACCGGGAAATGTAAGGATGATACAGAAACGTGCTCTGGAGAAGTTGCGAATGATTATGGAAAAACAGGGGGAATAGGCGTTCAGGCTACAGAGACTCTGCCTGAACTGACTGGGGATAATGCATTGTAATAGATTATGAAAGCCGGATGACATATTTCAGATATGAGATATTTGCATAGGGCAGTTTGATGAGGAGGGAAATAAGTGGGCTGCATTTGTATTAGATCTGTCTTTTATAGGATGGAGCCTTCTGGGAATTATAACATTCGGGTTGGTTAATATATTCTTTGCCGGACCATATCAGTATTTAACACAGGGTAAATATGTGCACATTTACAATTTTGAACGTTGTCATTCTGCACTCAATAATCAGACACCGGCATCCTGCTATTATCCGATTCTGTTACTGGATAATCCTGCGGCCTAAGGGGGGATTTTCTCCCATACTCAGTTACATATATCAGTTCATTATAAAAAGCTTAGATTTTTGTTTTGACAACTGAACCACTATACACTCCGTACCCAGTAACGGGAAAGATACATAAATAGTCAAAAAGTACGTATACTATCTTCCATGTAGAAAGTAAATTTTTATACAGGAGGACAGACATGGACAACAGCACAAAGAAACTGTTAGAAGAATGCAGTGTCGGATGCAAGATGGGAATTGAGAGCATGGAACAGGTACAGCATCATGTGACAGATGCCAAAATCGCAGCAACGATTGAAAAATCCTGTTCAAAACACAAGGAACTGGAAGAGGAAATTTCCAAAATACTTCTTCGCGCAGGCCAGCCGGAGAAAGAACCGGGTGTTATGGTATCCACATTTTCGTGGATGACGACAGGTGTAAAAATGATGACCGGAGAAGATGAGAATAAACAGGCGGTTAAGATCATCATGAATGGCTGCAACATGGGAACCCAGTCTATCACAGAAGCCATGCACCAATGCAAAGATGCGTCGTCCGAAAGTATTTCCATTGCAAAGAAGCTTATTGGAATGGAAGAGAATCTGCGGGATGATATGCAGAAATATTTGTAAGCTGAGAACCTGCATTTTCCTTCCGTAGTGTGTAAAAGGAAGGTATGCCCGACAACCAGCAAGAAGAAATTTGCAAAGAAATGTAAAGAGGTTCACAGGCTGATAGGCAGCATGCGGACTTTGAGAGTAAAAGAAATCATTTCCAAGCTTAATGAGATACTGACTGGTTATTTCCATTACTATGGCATCACTGACAATTCAGAGAGAATCACAGCATTTCGTTATAATGTTATGAAAAGCCTTTTCTACTGGCTGAACAGAAGAAGCCAGAAGAAAAGCTACAACTGGGTAGAGTTTCTGAATATGATTGATAACAGTTACCCGTTAGTAAGAGCAAGAATATATGTCAGTATATACGATTGATAAATGTGAACGATTCGTTTCGTAAAGAGCCGGATGCGGGAAAGCCGCAAGTCCGGATTCTGCGAGGGGCGTACGACCGCAAGGGGTGCGTCTACTCGACCCATGAAATACCTATGTATTTCCAGCTTTAAGATGATCATCGATCTGATCAAGTCCGGGTATAGAATCTCATTTGTATATGAAGTACTTGCCAAAAGCGACCCGGAGCTTGGAATCTTTACACTGAAGGGTGAGTCCATAGTCAGAGAATTTAATGTTAGTTATCTGAAGCATGCGGATGTGAGGGAGAAGATGGAATGGTTTTTATGACCGCGTCTTTCGCACTCTGCTGAACTGTCTTAAATGCATTATTTACGAGGATTGCTATGGATTTTGGAATGCTGATAGAAGTGAAGATCCTAAAATAATAGTTGCGCCTTTAAGAAGTTGCTTTGCCATGAAGTAGCTCTCGCAATTCGCATAGAATACATATAATATAAGTAAGTGTGCAATGAAAAGGAATCATTTATGGCAGACCAGAAAATAGATAACCTTTTAAATCTTGCAATGGATGCAACCCCACAGGAGCGTAGAAAGTCGGGAAATCTTAATGTAGGATATGATCCTGCAACCAGGCTATGGGATGTGATCGTGAAGTACAGTGGTCCGGAGAGCGGACTTGGCGGTGAGGGAATTCAGGTGGTGCCACTGCTGGGAGGTTATGCAGTAGTGACTTTACCGGAGTCGGAAATCAAGGTGTATTCTGCCCGGGAGCAGATTGAATTTATTGAAAAACCTAAACGACTGTATTTTGAAACCTTTCAGGGCAGAGAAGCGAGCTGCATTCTGCCGGTTCAGGAAGGGAAAAATGGTCTTACCGGAAAAGGAGTACTGGTCGGCATTGTGGATGCGGGAGTGAATTTTTTTCATCCGGATTTTCGAAACGAGGATGGAAGCAGCAGGATACTATATCTGTGGGATCAGAGCATACCCGGAAATCCTCCGAAAGGCTACACAAAAGGAACGGAATATACGAAAGAAGAAATTGATAAGGCGCTTGCACTTGGGGAAACCGAAGGCAGGCGCCTTATTCCATCCAGAGATGTCAGTGGACATGGAACGGCAGTGCTCGGAATTGCGGCGGGAAATGGGACGGTATCGGAGGGCGTGAACCGCGGGGTAGCCTATGAAAGTGATCTGCTTGTTGTAAAGATGGGGAATGCAGGAGAAAATTCTTTTCCGCGGACGACGGAGCTGATGGAAGGGATTGATTATCTCATCCGGCAGGCAGTCAGAATGGGTAGACCGATTGCGATAAATATCAGTTTTGGGAATAATTATGGGTCACATCAGGGGGATTCGCTTCTGGAGACTTATATCAGCAACGTGGCAAATGTGGGGCGGTCTGTCATTTGCGTGGGAAGTGGAAACAATGGAAACGACCGTATCCATACCGCGGGAAGACTGCAGCAGGGACAGAGTGAGATTGTAGAAATGAGTGTTGGTGCTTATGAGACAACACTGAATCTGCAGTTGTGGAAAGCTTATGCAGATGAAATTGAAATTTTTCTTGAGACACCTTCGGGAGAAAATTTACCGGTTCTGTCGGAGAGAATCGGTACTCAGAGATATCGGGCAGGCGAGACGGAGCTGCTGGTTTATTATGGAAAACCGGGACCTTTTCAGGTGACACAGGAGATCTACGTTGATTTTCTCCCAACGGGAACATATCTTACTCCGGGTGTATGGAAAATTCATCTGCGGGGCAGGAGAATCAGAGAAGGAAATTATAATCTGTGGCTTCCGGGCGGAAATGTGCTGAATCCTGTGACAGGATTTTACCGGCCGGTTGCGGCAGAAACCCTGACGATTCCATCAACGGCAGCGAAGGTGATCACTGTGGGAGCGTATGATTCAAGGCTCAATGCATATGCGGATTTTTCCGGGAGAGGTGGCGGAAATCTATTTTATCCCAAACCGGATCTGGTCGCACCGGGGGTCGACATCCTTGCACCGTCGGCCGGAGGCGGCTACACAGGAGTGACAGGGACTTCTTTTGCAACACCGTTTGTGACAGGGGCCGCCGCCCTTATGATGGAATGGGGCATTATACGCAGAAACGATCCTTTTCTCTGGGGCGAAAAAGTGAAGGCATATCTCCGCCGTGGTGCCCAGCCCCTGCCCGGGTTTGACCGGTACCCGAATGAAAGTGTGGGGTGGGGAGCACTGTGTACAGCCGGAAGTATACCAAAATAAAGATGATAAACGTTGTGACTGATAAAAAAATATGTTACAATATATACACAATGTGTAAAAAGAAAAGGGAAAAGAAATGGAAATAAAAGATGAAATAAAAAGATTACGGGAAAGTACCGGAATGAACAGAAAAGAATTCTGTGAATATTTTGAAATCCCATACAGAACAGTAACAGAGTGGGAACGAGGAACCAGAAAGATGCCAGATTATGTGTTACGCTTATTAGCGTATAAAGCAAAGATGGAAAAACTCATCATAAAGGAAGATGTGAATGAAGAATAAAATAATTGAAGTGCAAAATGTGCATATTTCTATTTCGAAACAGGAGTTAGATGATTATATTTGTATTACAGATATTGCTAAGGCTAAATCAGATTCTGTCAGGGCAGCAGATGTGGTAAGAAATTGGTTAAGAAATCGTGGTACTTTGGAATATTTGTCTGTATGGGAACAGATATATAATCCCAATTTTAAAGTGTTCGAATCCGAACACTTTAAAAAGCAAGCAGGGTTATTGACCTTTACACCTAGTGTTTCGGAATGGGTAAATAAAACAAATGCCATTGGATTATATGTAAAGCGTGGGAAATATGGTGGTACATATGCACACAAAGATATTGCTTTTGAGTTTGCCTCTGCAATCAGTCCTGTGTTTAAGCTATATCTGATAAAGGAATTTCAGCGGTTGAAGGAAGAAGAAAACAACTCTGAACAAAAGGAATGGGATGCAAAACGTTTCTTAAGTAAAAATAATTATCTGATTCAGACGGATGCTGTAAAAAAATATTTGCTTCCTCAAATGAATTACAGGGAAAACCTTCAATGGCTGGCATATGCGGAAGAGGCGGATATATTAAATGTGGCATTATTTGGATTTACAGCGAAAGCATGGAGGGATGCAAATCCTGAACTTGCGAAGAAAAACAATGTCAGAGATTTTGCAACAATTAATGAATTAACAGTTCTATCCAATCTGGAATCACATAATGCACAGATGCTGCGAGAGGGAAAAGACAAAGGAGAAAGATTCAAAATATTACAAGAGATTGCTGAATATCAGCTGAATGTCTTGAATGCAGCTGAAGAGATCAAAATGATAAAGAGTGATTGAGCACTGTCAGAGGTATGAACCGGGTGAACAAATAACTATTCAGCAGTCTGCTGACTGTGAGGTAAACAGTTACAACGATCAAAACGAATGAGAGTATTAATGTTCGTCATCTAACAGTCTGTTTTTTTGCAGCCAAAGCATAAATCCTACACAGAGGATTAACTGTAATATAGAGGATATCGGTGTTGCCAGCCCGATATGGAACAGAGAAGTATTAGGCTGGATGCTCATAATGTAAGATACCGGCACTCTGACGCAGAAGGCACCGAGAATCCCCTGTATCATAACAAATCTTGTTCTGCCAATTCCATTATAGAATCCGGTGTAGCAGAAGAAGATAGCAGTGAACAGACAGTCAATGGCATAGGCTTTCAGGTAATCTGCGGCTGCTGCTATTACTTCCGGGTCGGAGGAGAAAATACCTGCCAGGATATCTCCATGGAAGAAGGTAATTGCGAACATTACAATACCGACGGTAAAGGAAACTGCGATGCCATAGTGCAATGCCTTTCTTGTTCTGGTAAGGCGTCCGGCACCATAATTTTGTGCTACGAAAGCAGACATGGACTGCATAAAAGCGGATGATATCAGCATAATAAAAGCACAGACTTTTTCCGCAACACCAACACCGGCGGAAGCAATCACACCCATATCATTTACGATTGCCAGAATGATCAGGAAAGAAATACTTACGAGAAGATCCTGCAGGGCAATCGGCGCGCCGAAAGCGGTCATCTTACGCAGGTAAGTTTTGTGAATCCGGATATTTTCTTTTTTTATTGTAAATGGCAGATCTTTTTTACTGATAAGAATAAAAGATACGATTACACTGACGATCTGTGCAAATACAGTAGCAATAGCGGTGCCAGCTGTACCCATACCGAAAACGGCACATAAAAGCAAGTCTCCGGCAACATTGAATACACATGCGATGGCAACGGTGATCAATGGTGTCCGGGAGTCTCCAAGTCCGCGGAAAATACAGCCAATCAGGTTATAAGCGACAATGACTAGCATACCGCCGCCGCAGATCCGGATATAATTAACGGTCTTTTGAAAAGCTTCTTCCGGTGCGTTCATGAGACTGCTGACCTGAGGAGCAAAGACTGCAAGAATGACTGACATGATCACAGCAATTCCGGCAAATAGCAGAATGGCTGTTCCTACGGTGCGACCGCCTTCTTCTTTCTTACCGCTTCCAATCTGCTGTCCAAGCAGAATCGTTGTTCCCATTGCAAAGCTGCTGACCAGATTTGTCAGTGTGGTCATGATCTGTGAACCGGTAGATACTGCAGATACATCAGCAGAAGAAGCAAACTTACCAACAATAAGTAAATCTACTGCACCGTACATAGCCTGTAGAAACAGTGCCAGCAATACAGGAACCGCAAACAGAAGTAAAGGCTGCATGATTTTTCCTTCGGTAAATGATGTGTTTTTTCCATGTGCTGTGATTCCTCCTTGTGAAATTGATTTTGTTGAAAATTCAGTCGAATCAGGAAGATAACAAAAAAGCTGAATAAGAAAGCGGACATTTCAGTCTGCCATCTTATCCAGCTATTGTTTCTGATCGAACAAATCACCCTCCGATGAACAAAACGATTATATACTACATATTTTTGAATGTCAATTATGATTTTTATAGGATCATCTGATGTTCATAAAATTATCCCCTGCATTTCTGTAAAATTAACTTGGCTGGCAGATGTCTGTTTCCTGGAATTGCTATAGCTGAAAATCTGCCAACGGTCGAAGATATTATAGAACTCCTATAAGACGATTGCAAGGTTTACAAACCACTTCTGTCAGGAAATGCAGAGGTGATATCTACTGCGTTCCGAAGCACACTGATCAGGAGATTAAAACTTTTCATATCCGGGTCAAAGTAATAGTAGTTTTGGTTTCTTCCCGTCTCATAGTCCTCTGGTGAACCAGTCAGTATTCTGATCCGTTTTGTTAAGTTTTGCTAAGCTTGATTTGATAGGCTGGCTATAGTGGCAAAAAAGCCGCATATTTTTTGTAGCAATGACTTGACATCCTCGGGACGTTTGTGTATTGAAAAAAGTATACCATAAGAAATAAGACAGAGATGTATGTGACAGGATATAAGGCGAAGGTGCAAAAGGACATCGGTCTTGAAAAAATGATGGCGGAACAATACGACGCTGTGATATAATAAAATGAATAATTTGAGGTGTATATCAGGAATTTTTGGAAGAGAATGAAACGTGGATAAACTTTGGAAGTAAACCAGAAAACTTAAAGTCATTTAAGAATTATTTGGATGAGGGAACCGTATGGATGATTTTAAAAAACTCACAGAGCAACTTTTTAAAATATATATTAACGCTGAATCAGTAAATGATTTAGGAATTGAGAATTATTTTGATGAAAATATCAGTCTGATTGGAACTGGGAAACACGAGATTTTCAGGAATCTGCAAGAGTTTTTAGAATCATTTAAATTTGATGTAAAGCGAAGAGGTAAAATCAGACTTGAAGTAAGGAATTTACATCAGGAAGAAGAAAGACTTGATGAGAATCATGTTCTTGCACATGGAACAGTAGATTTTGTTGGTCTGTTTAAAGATGGTTCAATCTGTTTTAAAATGGAGACAAGATTTACGATTATCTATAAGTGGACAAATGGGAAATGGCTGGTTCAGCATCTGCATCAGTCGATACCAGATTTGGAACAGATGGACGGTGAAGAGTTCCCTGTTACATTGGGAAAGCAGGTGAAAAAAAACCGGCAGGCGATTCATGCATTAGGCACTGCCTATTATCATATCTCAAGGCTGAACTTGAAAACAAAGAAGATCGAACTAGTCAAAAAATCCCGGGAAATGTATTTGGATATTAAAGATAATACTGCAGATTGGAATCCTCAGTTCGAGATTATCGAAGATATTATAGCAGAGCCATTTGTACAGAAGTATATAGATTTTTTTGATATACAAACCATGGCGGCACGGCTTCATAATAAAGAATTTATGTCTTCGGAATTCAAAAAGAAGGATGGCTCATGGTTTCTTTCCATGATTGTACCTCAGAGCTATGATAAAAATGGAAATATTACATCTGTGCTGATTGCGAACCGAGATGTGACAGACGAAAAACTGCGCGAATTAAAACAAGAGGAAGAATTGCGGGAAGCTAAATTAAAAGCAGAATGTGCAAATAGAGCAAAATCATCATTTCTGTTTAATATGTCTCATGATATCAGAACTCCTATGAATGCAATCATTGGTTATGCAGAGCTGGCATCCAGACATTTGCAGGAAACAGATAAACTTGGCAGATATCTTGAAAAAATTCAAATATGCGGAAAAGAACTTTTGGCGATGCTTGGTAATGTTCTGGATCTTGCAAGAATTGAAAATAATAAGGTCGAAATGGAATACACTGTTTCGAATGTCCATGAGTGCTTTGAAAATTGTGTCATTATGTTCCAACAACAGGCAGAAAGTAAAGATCAGACTTTCTCTCTGACGGAACAGATTATGTATCCGTATGTATATATGGATGCACCGCACCTGTCAGAAATCTGTCTCAATATTATAAGCAATGCAATAAAGTATACAAATACAGGAGGTACAATATCCTGTAATGTCCTACAGAAATCCTGCGAAAAAGAAGACTGGTGCGATATAATCATTACTATTACCGATAATGGAATTGGTATGTCTGAAGAATTCCAAAAGCGTATTTTTGAAACTTTTGAAAGAGAACGCAACACTACATTAAGTCATATTGATGGTAGTGGCATTGGAATGGGAATTACGAAAAAGCTCGTAGAACTCATGGGTGGCACAATAGAAGTGAAAAGTAAGCAGGGAGAAGGTTCCACGTTTACAGTGACTATTCCTTGCAGAAAAGCGTCAGAAGAAGAAACCCTGGCGAAGAAAAATAGTAATCTGTGCAATAAGAATTGCCTGAACGGTGTTCGAATCCTACTGGTTGAAGATAATGAAATCAACACTGAAATCGCAACGGAACTATTGACAGAAGAAGGATGTATTGTTGAGACTGCCAATGATGGTGTTGCATGTATTGACATGATTGAAAAAGCTGATGCTGATTATTACAAGCTGATCCTTATGGATATTCAGATGCCGGTTATGAATGGATATGATGCTACATTAGCTATCCGAAAGATGAAAGATTCGAAAAAAGCCAGGATTCCAATTATTGCGATGACTGCTAATGCTTTCGCGGAAGATATACAAAAGGTTCTTTCTGTTGGCATGAATGCTCATGTTGCAAAGCCTGTTGATATGAACATTCTTGTGCCAACAATGATGAAATATTTATAATAGACAGTTTATTAAGGAGCGAAATTAAATTTCGCCGTTGTTTTTTATGTAGTCACGGTACCAGTAAGCGGAATCTTTCATGATCCGCTGCTGTGTACGGTAGTCTACATAGATGAGTCCGAAGCGTTCAGAGTAACCTTTTGACCATTCGAAATTATCCATCAGCGACCAGTGGAAATAACCACGGATATCGGCAGCAGTAGCTGCCTTTTTTAATTCACCGAGATATCTTGCGAGGAAGTCGATACGGTTTGGATCATGTACTTTGCCATCGAGAGAAACGACGTCATGGCAGGACAGTCCGTTTTCGGTAATGTAGATCGGTGTTTGGTATCTTTCGTAGAGGAAGCGCGGTCCCCAGTTGAGGCATTCCGGTGTCACCGGCCAGTCGATAGCGGTTTTCGGGAATCCTTCATAGCGTTTTACAAACTCCGGTTTGCCGTCTTTACCCATGCGGACGCACTGACCGTTGTAGATGTTCTGTCCGTACATGTCAATTGGCTGGGAGATCAGCTTCATATCTTCATCCGTAATCTTTGGAAGATATTTTTCATATTTTACGAGGCCTTCTTTCGGATACTGACCGAAAAAGACCGGATCGGACCACCAGGAAACGTTCCAGGTCCAGTTCTGCTTATCAGCAGGAAGTGAGAATAAGGCGGTTCTTGCAGCTTCGATATCCTGTGCGGATTCTGTTGCAGGATAGCACATAGATGCAGTCGGGGCATAACCGATGCAAAGCTTCTGTTTGCCGTAGGCACGAAGCATCTGGACGGCTCTGCCGTGTGCTTTCAGAGCATTATGTGCCATCTCGAAAGTATCACGCAGCGGGGCCTGTACACCGGGAGCATGATCTCCGGTCAGGAAGCCGAGGCCGATGAAACACTGTGGTTCGTTTAAAGTGAAGATATTTTTTACACGGTCACTGAAACGTTCTGCAACGAGACGCGCATAATCACCGAACCATTCTACAATCTGCGGATTGAGCCAGCCGCCTCTTTTGTAGAGTTCATATGGCAGTTCCCAGTGGTATAAAGTGACGTAAGGTTCGATATCATTTTTCAGAAGTTCGTCGATGAGAGCGTTATAAAAAGCAATTCCTTTTTCATTGACGGTACCGAAGCCATTCGGAAGGACACGGCTCCAGTCTATGGAGAAACGATATGCACGGATTCCTATTTCCTTCATCAGTTTTACATCGTCTTTAAAGCGATGGTAATGGTCGCAGGCAATCTCACCGGTATGGTTTTCAAAGATCCTGCCTTCTTCTCTGGTAAAAATATCCCAGATATGTGCGCCTTTGCCGTCTTCTGTTACAGCACCTTCAATCTGATAGGAACTGGTAGCTGCTCCCCATACAAAATCGGAAGGGAATTTTGCTTTATCAGAAGATGGGGATAATGATTCAGAAGAAAAATTTGTTATATGTGTATGATTCATTGAGGTCTCCTTTGATATCTATGTGATCTTTCTTACAGGGGGGTTAGTTCGTTTCTTTTTTGAGGATTGAATTGAACAGTGTCAGGAATGTGATCGTGGTCGCGGCGGCGGCAAGGATATCACTTACCGGCTCTGCGAGAAAGACTGCGAAAACTTTATCCGGCAGGAAGTGCGGCAGGATAAAAATCAGCGGGATCAGCAGGATGATCTTTCGCAGACAGGCAAGCAGCAGGCTGACCTTTGCCTGACCAAGAGCCATGAAACTCTGCTGGCAGCTTATCTGGAAGCCGGTAGAAAAGATGCCAGCCATATAGATGCGCAGCGCCCATGAAGAATACTCTACCAGTTCTTTGTTTGCAGTAAATATAGAAGCAAATACCTGAGGGAAGAGCATGATCACAGCCCAGAATGTAAAGGTATAAGCAACACATGCACAGAACTGCGTGAAAAAAGCCTTTTTGACACGTTCCGGCTTGTTCGCGCCATAGTTGTAACTGATAATCGGCTGCCCGCCCTGACAGATTCCCTGAACCGGCATCGCCACAAGCTGGTTGATGCTTGTGATGATCGTCATGGCACCGACTGCTACATCCCCACCGTAGCGAGAAAGACTGTTTGTGAAACTGATCGACAGAAGACTTTCTGTGGACAGCATGACAAATGTTGAAATACCGAGTGCAAGGCACGGACCGAATACACGAACTTCGAGACGCATGTTTTCTTTCGTTAATCGTAAGATTGTTTTCTTTCCGGTCAGGAAGCGAAGAATCCAGATGGCGCCGACTGCCTGACTGAGTACCGTGGCAAGTGCGGCACCTCGTACTCCCATTCCCAGAACAAAGATAAAAACCGGATCAAGGATGATATTGATCACAGCACCTATGACGGTGGTCATCATGCTGATCTTTGCAAATCCCTGTGTAGTGATAAAAGGATTCATACCAAGTACGATCAGGACAAAGAAACTTCCGAGAATATAAATTCTTGCATAAGCTGTGGCATAGGACATGGTCGCACTGCTTGCACCGAAAAGTTTTAATAAGGTTGGTGCACTTATGTAAAAGAGAATCGTCAGAATAACGGCAAGCCCTGTCAGCAAAGTAAAACAGTTACCGACGATTTTTTCTGCCGTATCATGGTCTTTCTTTCCCATAGCGATTGCAGCACGCGGCGCACCGCCGGAACCGACCAGCATGGCAAAGGCATTTAACAGCATAAGGATTGGTGCAAAAAGCCCGACACCGGTGAGAGCAGCCGCGCCAATCCCCGGAATATGCCCGATATATATCCTGTCTACAATATTATAAAGCAGGTTGATGACCTGTGCGACAACGGCAGGGATCGCCAGCTGCGCCAGTAGTTTTGGGATGCTTCCCGTTTCCATGGGATTTGTATTGTTTTGATTCTGCATGATGATCGTCTCCTGAAAATGATATAAAACAATTATATATAAAAATCAGGTTCTTGACAATAAGGGGGCAAAATAGAAATAGTTTTCCGAATCTCAGAGGAAATAATGTCAAATATCGATCAACTATGTTAAAGTATAATTAAGGAATAAAAAAGAGAGGGACAGGAAACCAATGAAAGAATTACTGTACGGAGCAGCATATTACGATGAATATATGCCATATGACCGGCTTGAAAAAGATGTTGCCATGATGAAAAAGGCCGGAATCAACACCATTCGGATTGCAGAATCAACGTGGAGTACATGCGAGCCGCAGGAGGGTGTCTTTGATTTTTCGCATGTGACCCGTGTGATGGATGCGATGGAAGAAGCGGGAATCAACGTCATCATTGGGACTCCGACTTATGCGGTGCCGACATGGATGGTGAAAGCTTATCCGGATGTGCTTGCAGAGACTGTCAAAGGACGGGGCATTTACGGTGCAAGACAGATTATGGATATCACACATCCGGTCTATCGCTATTATGCGGAACGCGTGATCCGTAAACTGATGGAAGTTTCGGCACACCGAAAATGTGTGATCGGATTCCAGCTTGACAATGAAACGAAATATTACGGAACTGCAGGCAAAAATGTTCAGCTTGGCTTTGTCAAATATCTCAGAGAAAAATTCAACAACGATCTTGATGCACTGAATCATGAGTTTGGGCTGGATTACTGGAGCAACCGGATCAATGCATGGGAAGATTTTCCGGATGTGCGTGGAACGGTCAATGGAAGCCTTGGCGCAGAGTTTGAAAAATATCAGCGCAGCCTTGTTGAGGAGTTCCTTGGCTGGCAGGCAGAGATTGTTTCAGAATATAAGAGAGAAGATCAGTTTATCACTCACAATCTGGATTTTGAATGGCATGGCTATTCTTATGGTGTGCAGCCGGATGTAGATCATTTTAAATGTGCGAAGCACCTGACACTTGCCGGTGTGGATATTTATCATCCGACACAGGACGCACTTACAGGTGCTGAAATCGCTTTTGGAGGGGATCTGATTCGCTCTCTGAAAAACGATAACTACCTTGTGCTGGAGACGGAAGCACAGGGATATCCGGGATGGACTCCGTATGACGGGCAGCTCCGCCTGCAGGCATACAGCCATCTGGCGGCAGGAGCACTTGGCGTCATGTACTGGCACTGGCATTCCATTCATAATTCTTTTGAGACGTACTGGCGGGGACTTCTGAGCCATGATATGGAAGAAAATGCCGTTTACCGCGAGGCATGTATTATAGGAAATGAGTTTAAAAAATTATCTTCCATTCTGTCTGGCCTTAAGAAAAATAATAAAGTTGCAATTATGGTGAATAATGAATCTCTGACCGCGCTCAAATGGTTCGGAATCGAAGCGGACGCTGCCGGAAATGATGGAATAAGATATAACGATGTGGTACGCTGGATCTATGATGCCCTCTATAAAATGAATATTGAGTGTGACATTATTTATTCAGAGAGTACGGATATCGAAAAATATAAGGCAGTCATCCTGCCGGCAATGTACGTGGCTGATGAAAAGCTCCTGAAGTGTCTGAAAGATTATACAATGCACGGAGGCACACTGATCGCTACATTCAAGACAGCCTTTGCCAATGAAAATGTGAAAGTATATCCGGACAGACAGCCACATATTTTAAACGAAGTGTTTGGCATATATTATCAACAGTTTACATTTCCGAAAAATGTGACTCTGACCGGATTTGAGAGTGGTGCGCCGGAGGCAGAACATTTTATGGAGCTTCTGATGTCGGAAGGTGCGGAAACTGTTTTGTCATATCAGCATCCAAACTGGAAAAAATATGTCGCGGTTACGCGTCATGCATATGGCAAAGGTGAAGCGTGGTATATCGGATGTATGTTTGAAGAAAAGTACCTGCAGCAGTTGTTTGTCCGGATTCTGGGAGAGAACGGAATCCATGCGGCAGCGCCGGAACAGTTTCCGGTGATCGTCCGCGAGGGCATAAATGAAAAAGGTGAAAATATTCGCTTTTACCTGAATTATGCATGGGAAGAGCAAATAATTAAAGTTTCAGAGAAATTCAGTACAGTACTCGGTACAGCAGATGAGGAACACCGGGATGTTTTTCTTGGCTCATGGGATGTCTGTATCATAAAAATCGGCTAATGATAAGAAAATAAAACAGAGTTACAGAAGAGAGGTTTTGTTCCATTTTGGGACAGAATCTCTTTTTTGTACCATGACCGTGGATGGAGACTCATGTTATAATCCTGACATTCAAAAGACGAAGATGTTATAATTGTGACAAAAATATTTTGAGGGAGACAAAAATATTTGAATAAATTGTACAAATGCATTGAGCTTTTAATGCCGTTGTGGTAAAATTTGACTATGCGCAAAGGGAAAAATAGACAAATATTGGTAAAAAGGGAGAATAGTATTGAAACAGTGGTCGGAAATCATGCGTAATGTCACGATGCTGTCTCAGCTGGGGCTGTCGTTTATTACACCGCTTCTTTTGTGTCTGGCTCTCTGCTGGTTCATTATTTCAAAGACAGGTGTGGGCGGCTGGATCTACATTCCGGGATTTTTCTTCGGAATGGGCGGATCAGCTACTGTGGCATATAAATTTTATCTTTCTGTAAACAGACAGAACAAGAAACAATCAAAAAGTAAAAAAATATATTTTAACAGACATTCATAAACATCTAAATGAAGGACAGAATAAATGAAAGGAATGGAAAAAATATGAGTGGTTTACTGGAAAATGTGCAGCCGGCAGTAAAGAAGGAAACAAAGAGGGTCGTGATGATCACAGGAGCAGGACTGATCCTGATGTGGATCCTGTTTGCGATACTTCATTTCACAATGCCGGATAAAGTACCATTTGATTATACGGTAATTTTAGGTGGCATCGGCGGCGGCGTGATCGCAGTCCTGAATTTCTTCCTGATGGGGCTTGCAGTACAGAAAGCTGCGTCAGCCACAGATGAGGGGACAGCGAGGATGAAGCTCAAAGCCAGCTATTCGCAGCGTTTTATGATGATGATTCTGTGGGTGATCGTTGCAATCGTTGCTCCGTGTTTTCAATTTGTAGCGGGAATTGCTCCACTTCTGTTTCCGGGAACGGGACTGAAATTTGTGGGGATATTTCATAAAGCAAACTAGGAGGGGACGAATTTAAAGAGACGGGAGGTGAGTGAACGTATGGAACTGGATATTAATGGGGCAAGGATATTTTTCACTTTACCCATTGACCTGCCGGTTCTGGGACAGTTAAAAATCAGCGAGACCATGATCGTAAGCTGGATTGTTATGCTTCTGATCACAGGTTTGTGTATCTGGCTGACACATGATCTTAAAGAAGAAAATATTTCCAAACGGCAGGCAGTAGCAGAACTTCTGGTTGAACAGGCGAACAAATTCGTTATAGGCAACATGGGAGAGAAATTCAGATACATGATTCCATTTGTTGCAGCACTTTTCGCAACAAGTGTTGTATCAAACCTGATCAGCCTTGTCGGACTTCGAAGCCCGACATCAGATCTGTCTACGGAAGCAGCGTGGGCGGTTGTGGTATTTATCATGATCACTGCGCAGAAGATCAAGACCAGCGGTTTTGGCGGTTACTTAAAGGGATTTACACAGCCGATTCCGGTTATGACACCATTTAATATTCTTTCCGAACTGGCAACACCGGTCAGCATGGCATGCCGTCATTTCGGAAATATTCTTTCCGGTGTTGTTATCAATGGCCTGATTTATGGGGCGCTGGCAGTGGCAAGTTCCGCACTTCTGGGGTTGATCCCGGGACTTGTGGGTGATGTTCTGTCACAGATACCTGTTCTTGATGTAGGTGTGCCGGCAATTTTATCTGTATATTTTGACTGGTTCTCAGGAATTATGCAGGCATTTATTTTCTGTATGCTGACAGTTATGTACATTGCGAATGCTGCAGAAGAAGGTTAGGGATTTTGAGTGCGGGGCACTCGCAGAAACAAGGGATAATTAATTTATTACAGGAGGATTTTACTATGGATTTTCAGTTATTGGCAAAAGGTATCGCATTAGCAGGTTGTGCAATTGGAGCTGGATGTGCGCTGATCGCAGGTATC
This sequence comes from Blautia sp. Marseille-P3087, assembly GCF_900120195.1. Lineage (GTDB taxonomy): Bacteria > Bacillota > Clostridia > Lachnospirales > Lachnospiraceae > Blautia_A. The sequence continues at coordinate 1,600,141 of NZ_LT635539.1, read as the reverse complement.
GGCCCTGGTATTGGTGAAGGTAATGCTGTTGCAAGTGCTCTGGAAGCAATCGGACGTCAGCCGGAGTGCAAAGGAGATGTTACATCTACTATGCTTCTTGGTTGTGCAATCGCAGAGACAACCGGTATTTATGGTTTTGTAACCGGTCTTCTTCTTATCTTCGTAGCACCGGGCATGTTCATGAATTTCCTTGGATGATAGAGAATATAAGGTAAAGGCAGAAGGCTGCAGCGGACAGATCAGGCGGCAGCAATAGGAGGTTACAAACATGCAGGTACAGGAATTAGTAGGAATTGTGCCTTGGAATTTTATAGCGACGATCTGCAACCTTTTTATTCAGGTGTATCTCATCAAACGTTTCCTTTTCAAGCCGATCAACGAAATGCTGGACAAACGCAAGGCGAAAGCCGATGCCGAGATTCAGGATGCGGTGAAGGCCAAAGAAGAAGCTCAGGCCATGAAAGCTGAGTATGAAAAGAATATGCAGGAAGCAAAAGAACGGGCAAATGAAATCGTGATGACAGCACAGAAAACAGCGGCTGTTCAGAGTGAAGAGATGCTCAAAGAAGCTTCCAGTCAGGTAACAGCCATGAAAGAAAAGGCAGAGAAAGACATTGCACAGGAGAAACGTAAAGCTGTCAATGAGATCAAGGGAGAGATTGGCGGTATGGCTGTTGAGATCGCCGGCAAGGTAATCGAGCGCGAAATTAATGAAGAGGATCACACGAAACTGATTAATGATTTTATTGAGAATGTAGGTGAGGCATCATGACACAAGCTGCCAAAGTTTATGGTGGCAGTCTGTATGATCTTGCTGCCGAGGAAAAGCTCGCTGGACAGATCATGGAGCAGATGAATGAAATCAGACAGATCTTTCGGGAAAATCCAGAATATCTGAAATTACTGGGAGAGCCGGCAATTCCACAGGAGGAGCGGATAAAGATGCTGGACGAGGCATTTGGCGGACAGGTAGAACTGTATCTTTTGAATTTTCTGAAGCTTTTGTGCGAAAAGAAAATCTTAAGAGAATTTGCCGGATGCTGCGAGGAATTTACGCGGCGGTATAATACCGACCACGGAATTGTGGAAGCGGTAGTCACCGGCGCAGTGAAATTAAAAGACGACCAGATGGAAGCGCTGAGCGCCAAACTTGAAAAAGTCAGCGGTAAGAAGATACATCTGACACAGAAAACAGACCCGACCGTACTTGCCGGTCTTCGTGTAGAGATGGAAGGCAGACAGCTTGACGGAACGGTGCAGGGACGTATTTCAGATATTGAAAAACGATTGAACGAAGTAGTGGTGTAGTAAAAAGTAATAGCAAACGATAACAGGCTATGAAGCTATAAAATGTTAAAGGATGGAATGGACACATGCAATTAAAACCTGAAGAAATATCCAAAGTCATCCGAAGCCAGATAAAATATTATGAAAACGCCATTCAGCAGAATGAGACAGGTACGATCCTGATGGTTGGTGACGGAATTGCCCGGGCCAGTGGACTCGTAAACTGTATGGCGGGTGAACTGCTGGAATTCGAAGACGGAAATTTTGGCATGGCACAGAACCTTGAAGAAAACAGTGTTTCTATCGTAATATTTGGCTCCGATGAAAATATTGGTGAAGGTCAGACCGTAAAGCGTACAGGCAAGGTTGTGTCTGTACCGGTTGGTGAAGCAATGATCGGACGAGTAGTAAATGCTCTGGGACAGCCGATTGACGGTGCAGGACCTGTTGATACAAAAGAATTTCGACCGGTAGAGACGAAAGCACCGGGAATCTGCGAAAGACGTTCCGTATATCAGCCGCTCCAGACCGGTATCAAGGCAATCGACTCCATGATTCCGATCGGTCGTGGACAGCGTGAGCTGATCATTGGTGACCGTCAGACCGGTAAGACAACGATTGCGACAGATACGATCATCAACCAGAAAGGCAAAGATGTAATCTGTATCTACGTAGCCATCGGACAGAAACGTTCTACAGTTGCTTCACTGGTAGAAAATCTTACCAGAAACGGTGCGATGGACTATACCATCGTAGTCGCGGCAACGGCTTCTGAATCCAGTCCGATGCAGTATATTGCTCCGTACTCAGGATGTGCGATGGGTGAATACTTTATGAATAAAGGAAAAGATGTGCTGATCATTTACGATGATTTAAGTAAGCATGCGGTTGCTTACCGTGCACTTTCTCTTCTGATCCGTCGTCCACCGGGACGTGAGGCATACCCGGGGGATGTTTTCTATCTGCATTCCAGACTGCTGGAACGTGCAGCAAAACTTGACGACGAACATGGCGGCGGTTCACTTACAGCGCTGCCGATCATTGAAACACAGGCAGGCGATGTATCTGCCTATATTCCGACAAATGTAATTTCCATTACAGACGGACAGATTTTCCTGGAAACAGAGCTTTTCCATTCCGGTATCATGCCGGCGGTAAACCCTGGTATTTCCGTATCACGAGTTGGTGGAGATGCGCAGATCAAAGCAATGAAAAAAGTTGCAGGTACTCTGAAACTGATCTATTCCCAGTATCGTGAGCTGCAGAGTTTTGCTCAGTTCGGCTCTGATCTGGATGCTGATACCAAGGCACGTCTGGAACAGGGTGCACGTATCGTGGAAGTTCTGAAACAGAGCCAGAATGCACCTGTTCCGGTAGAAAAGCAGGTAGCAATCTTGTATGCAGTTACCAAAGGTATCCTTGAGAAAGTAAAGGTAGAGGATGTCAATGCATATGAAACAGGACTGTATACGTATCTTGATACAGATGCTGCCGGACTTGAAGTAATGCAGCTGATCAGCTCCACAGGCAAACTTGAGCCGGAGACTGAAGAAAAACTGCGTCAGGTACTGGAAGCATATACAGAGAATTTCCTGAATACAAGACCTGAAAAATAATGTGATTAGGAGGGTATGATCATATGGCTGGAAATATGAAAGCGGTAAAGCTGCGTATCAAAAGCGTACAGAGTACGATGCAGATTACCAAGGCCATGGAACTTGTAGCATCCTCCAAACTGCGTAAGGCAAAGGAACGTGCAGAAACCTGCCGTCCATACTTTACAGAGCTGCATGAGACACTAAAAGACATTGCAAGAGAAAATATTGATTTTTCCTCCGTATATGCCAGAGAGTCATCCAATCCCCGTTGCTGTTATGTGGTGATTGTCGGTGACAGAGGTCTGGCAGGCGGATATAATGCAAACCTTTTTAAATGTCTGGAATCAGCAGCGGAAGGTAAGGATTATATGGTTCTGCCGGTTGGCAAAAAGGCAGTTGAGTATTTCAGGCAGAGGGGCATTGAATGCCTGACAGACCGTTTTGCAGAGATTGCAGGTGTTTCTGTCGCAGACTGTTTTGAGATTGCGAATCTGCTTTGTGAAGAATTCCGAAAAGGAACGTTTGGGCATATTGAACTGTGTTACACAGTTTTCACATCAATGCTTTCCCAGCAGCCTGAGGTGTTTTCCATACTTCCGATGACTGATATCAGGGAAGAAAGCGGCGGCAAAGTAGATACAAAAAACCTGATACTCTACGAGCCGAATGCAGAAGTTGTGTTTGATGCCATCGTTCCGGAATATCTGGCAGGTCTGGTTTATGGCGGTGTTTGCGAAAGTACAGCCAGTGAACTTGCAGCCAGACGTATGGCTATGGACGCTGCGACCAGCAATGCAGAAGAGATGATTGATAAGCTCAATCTGTATTACAACAGGGCGCGACAGGCCAGCATCACGCAGGAGATCACGGAGATTGTTGCAGGTGCGGAAGGGCTTTAAAATATCATAGGAGACTTAAAACATGAGTGAAAAACACATTGGCGAAGTAGTACAGGTCATCGGTCCGGTTCTGGATATCCGCTTTGCGCACGATGAACTCCCGGCTCTTCTCAATGCCATAGAAATAGAATCAAACGGCGCAAAGCTGACAGCCGAGGTAGCGCAGCAGATTGGCGACGATGTCGTAAGATGTATTGCCATGAACTCTACCGACGGTCTTGTCCGGGGCACGAAGGCAGTGGATACCGGCGGCCCGATCACAGTTCCGGTAGGAGATGCCTGCCTGGGACGAGTATTTAACCTTCTCGGAGAGCCTGTAGACAATCAGCCGGCTCCGGAAGCAAAGGAACGCTGGTCTATTCATCGTCCGGCGCCTTCTTATGAAGAGCAGATGCCGGCAACGGAGATCCTCGAGACTGGCATCAAAGTTGTTGACCTGATCTGCCCTTATGCAAAGGGTGGTAAAATCGGTCTGTTCGGTGGTGCCGGTGTAGGTAAGACAGTCCTGATCATGGAATTAATCCACAACGTAGCAACTGCTCACGGTGGTCTGTCTGTATTTACCGGTGTTGGAGAGCGTACCCGTGAGGGTAATGACCTTTATAATGAAATGAAAGAAAGCGGAGTTATTGACAAAACAGCTCTGGTTTACGGTCAGATGAATGAACCGCCGGGAGCACGTATGCGTGTCGGACTTTCAGGACTTACCATGGCGGAGTATTTCCGTGATGAGAAGAATCAGGATGTGCTTCTTTTTATTGATAATATTTTCCGTTTTACACAGGCTGGTTCTGAGGTGTCTGCACTTCTCGGACGTATGCCGTCCGCAGTAGGATATCAGCCGACACTGGCAACAGAGATGGGCAATTTACAGGAGCGAATCACTTCTACACGTAAAGGCTCCATCACATCTGTACAGGCTGTCTATGTACCTGCCGATGACCTGACAGACCCTGCTCCGGCAACGACATTCTCACATCTTGATGCGACAACTGTACTTTCCCGTGAGATCTCCAGTCAGGGTATTTACCCGGCAGTAGATCCTCTGGATTCCACAAGCCGTATTCTTTCACCGGAAATTGTCGGAACCGAGCATTATGAGATCGCAAGATCTGTACAGAGAGTGCTTCAGCGTTACAAAGAACTTCAGGATATCATCGCTATCATGGGTATGGATGAGCTTTCTGAAGATGATAAACGTACGGTAAGCCGTGCACGTAAGGTACAGAGATATTTGTCTCAGAGCTTTTCTGTAGCAGAGCAGTTTACCGGTATGCCTGGTAAATATGTTCCGCTGAAAGAAACTTTAAGAGGATTCAAGATGATCCTTGACGGAGAATGTGACGACATTCCGGAGAGCTGTTTCCTGTTTGCTGGCACCATTGATGAAGTATTTGAAAAAGCTAAGAAGCAGTAAAGGAGGTGTCTTATGAGTACCTTCCCTTTACGGATCGGAACACCGGACGGTCTTCTTTTTGAAGGAGATGTGGAGCGCGTGGTCTGCAGAAGTGTAGGCGGTGATCTTGCCATTCTTGCAAGACACTGTAATTTCTGCACTGCCCTTGGTATGGGCGAAGCCAGCGTGGTCATGGAGGACGGAACCAGACGAACAGCGGCCTGCATCGGTGGAATGCTCTCCGTGATGAACGGAACCTGCCGCCTTCTTGCTACCACATGGGAATGGAAAGAAGATATCGACGCAGAGCGTGCGCAGGCAGCAAAAAAACGCGCTGAAGAAATGATAGCCAAAGGCGGTCTCACCGACCAGGAATATAAGATGGCATCTGCAAAACTGCAGAGAGCACTGGTGCGTCTGAGTGTAAAAGAATAAAATGAATTTTTTCAGGGAGGGCGCAGCTCTCCCTGAAGTTTTCTATGTTTACGATTCGCTTGTAAAGTGCTATGATGTGTATCACAATCATAAAAAGAATTGCCAGAGAAAAGGGAGTGGAGTTTATGAAGGATACGACGCTTGAGGGCAGGGCGAAAACGAAAAACGGTGTAACAAGACTTGTTTTTTCGGTTGTGTGCATTTTGCTGGAAGTGATATTTGTTTTACTGTTGTTTACCGGACTGAATCGTTACGCAGAGGCAATCAACCTGTGTACGAGGATATTGGGATTGATTGTCATTTTAAATATGTATGCATCTCCGGTTACTTCGACGATCAAGATGCCGTGGATTTTCCTGATCATGGTATTTCCGATCATGGGACTTACATTGTATCTGATGGTTGGTCTGAACGGCGGCACGAGTAAGATGCGGAAACGTTATAAAGATATTGATGAACGGCTTTTACCGTTGCTTCCGGAGAATCATAAGATTCAGGAAAAATTACAGCATACAATCCCAAAAGCGGGAAATATTTCTTCATATATACAGAGAAATGCCCTTTACCCTGTGTATCAGAATACAGATGTAACTTATTATGACGAGGCTTTGAAGGGACTGGAGGCACAGCTTGAAGAACTGGCTAAAGCAGAGCATTTTATTTTTATGGAATACCATGCAATCGAAGATGCCGAAGCCTGGCATCGAATCCAGAATGTGCTGGAAGAACGGGTAAGAGCCGGGGTGGAAGTTCGGGTATTTTATGATGATATGGGCTCGATTGGCTTTATTAATACAGATTTTATTAAGAAGCTGGAAGCGGTCGGAATCCGATGCCGTGTTTTCAATCCATTCATGCCGGGTCTGAATATGTTTCTGAACAACCGTGACCACCGTAAGATTACAGTTATTGATGGTAAAATCGGATTTACCGGAGGATATAATCTTGCAAATGAGTACTTTAACCTGACACATCCGTACGGTCAGTGGAAAGATACCGGTATCCGTCTGGAAGGAGACGCAGTGCGTTCTCTGACGGTGACTTTCCTTGAGATGTGGAATGCGATCAGTGACAGGGATGAAAATGATACAGAGTTTTCAAGGTTTCTGACAGATTATCCGTATGAAGCACAGCAGACCGGATTTATTCAGCCATATGCAGACAGTCCGCTGGATAATGAGCAGGTGGGAGAGGAAATTTACATCAGCATGGTGAATAAGGCGGAAAAATATTGTTGGTTTATGACCCCATATCTGATCATTACTGATGAAATGGCGCACGCGCTGACACTTGCTGCCAAACGTGGCGTGGATGTCAGAATCATTACTCCGGGAATTCCGGACAAAAAAATGATCTACAGTGTCACCAGATCTTTTTATCATGAACTGGTAAAGGATGGTGTACGTATTTATGAATGGACACCTGGCTTCTGTCATGCCAAAATGAGCGTTGCAGATGACTGTATGGCAACCTGTGGAACCATCAATCTGGATTATCGAAGTCTGTATCATCATTTTGAAAACGGATGTTTTATGGCAGACTGTGATGTGGTTCTGAATATCAGAGATGACCTGCAGGAGACGATGAGAGAGTGCCGTGATGTTACCGAAAAATACCGCACCGGGCGCAGCGCATATCTTCGTCTGGGGCAGCTGTTGATGAGGTTGTTTGCCGGACTGTTATAATTGCAGGTTTGTATGAAAATAGAAAACTTATGAGTTACTGTTCACAGGTAATATCCCGCGAGGTGTTTTGCCATGAATATGGCAAAATCCCGAGACATACGGGTCAAAATCCCATCACCGAAGGTGATTTGGAATGGATTTTGACCAAGTTGCTGTGAACGGAGTGAACAGTAACACTTATTATAGTAAAACAGCAGGATATATATCTGTTAGCATTGACTCACTACGCTTCTGTAAAGTACAATAAAGTCAGTTAAAAACGTAAAATAAGAAAGAAAAGAAAGAAAACAGAACAGACTCTGACGGCAAGGAATCATCCGAGCGGGAATAGTTGTTGATGTGAAATTTACAGGTTACTGCGAGTGAATCATACAGTGACATTTACAGGACTTCTCTACCCTGACGGTGGAGGAGTCCTTTTGTATACCAAAGAATGCAGGAGAAGATTTTTCGGGTGGAATCTGTAAGAGCTGTTTTTTATGAGGAGGGTATTTACAAATGCTGAAAGTAGCGATTTATGGAAAGGGAGGTATCGGAAAATCAACCGTGACTTCCAATCTGGCAGCGGCTTTTGCATCCATGGGAAAGAAAGTCATCCAGATCGGATGTGATCCAAAGGCAGATTCAACGATCAATCTGCTTGGCGGAGAACCGCTTCGTCCTGTCATGAATTATATGCGTGAGGAGGACGAAGAACCGGAGACTCTGGAGGATATTTCGAAAGAAGGATTCGGTGGGGTACTCTGTATCGAAACCGGTGGACCGACACCGGGACTTGGGTGTGCCGGAAGAGGAATCATTGCAACTTTTCAGTTGCTGGAAGACCTGAGATTGTTTGAAACATATCAGTCGGATGTCGTGCTCTATGATGTTCTCGGTGATGTTGTCTGCGGCGGGTTTGCAGCTCCGATCCGTGAAGGATATGCAGAAAAAGTTCTCATCGTGACCTCAGGAGAAAAGATGGCATTATATGCGGCGAACAACATTTCAAGTGCAGTACGGAACTTCGAAGACCGGAGCTATGCGCGGGTTTTCGGTATTGTTCTGAATCATCGAAACGTAGAAAATGAAACAGAAAAAGTACAGGCATTTGCACAGAAAAGCAACATCCCGATCGTAGGTGAGATACCGAGAAGTGACGAGATCATCCGCTGGGAGGATCAGGGTAAGACCGTGATCGAGGGAGACAAAAATTCTGAAATCAGCCGGAGATTTTTTGATCTGGCAGAAATGCTTCTGAAAGCAGAGGAAGAAGAATGAGCAGAGCATATTATTGTACAGTAAAAGAATTAAATGAGCTTGGAAAAGAGAATATTCCGGATCAGTTTAAGTCCAATATGCATCTGATCTACAGTTCACCGGCAACGCTTGCGTTTAACTCGCCGGGCGCGGAGGGATTTGGTGTAAAACGCGCAGGACTTGCCATACCGGATTCGATCATGCTGATCGTGGCGCCTGGCTGCTGTGGGCGAAATACATCCCTGATCAGCTCCATGCGTGAATATGACAATCGATTTTTCTATCTGATGATGGATGAGACTGACATTGTGACCGGACGCCATCTCAAAAAAATCCCGAAAGCGGTCGAAGAAATCTGCGAAAGTCTTGAGAAAAAACCATCAGTCGTGATGATCTGTATTACCTGTGTGGATGCGCTTCTCGGTACGGATATGGAGCGTGTCTGCCGCAAAGCAGAGGAGCGTGCAGGGCTTCCGGTACGTCCGTGTTATATGTATGCACTGACTCGTGAAGGGCGAAAACCGCCGATGGTGCATGTACGGCAGTCATTATATTCTCTTCTCGAACCGGCAAAGAAAATGGGAAATGTCGTTAATCTTCTGGGATTTTTTTCGCCGCTTATAGATGACTGTGAGCTGTATGATATTCTGCACAGTGCGGGTATAAAAACAATCCATGAAATCTCCAGATGCAGGGATTTTGATGAATACAAAACTATGTCCGAAGCGAACTTCAATCTGGTACTTCACCAGGAAGCAAGAGCAGCGGCAGAGGACTTTCATGAGCGTTTGAAGATTCCGTTTATTGAGCTTCGACGCCTGTATCAGACAGATAAAATAGAGAATCAGTATCAGGCATTTGGTTCGGTGCTGGGAGTTACTTTTGATACAACTGCGTATCGAAAGGCGGCAGAACAGGCGGTAGAAAACTTCCGAAAAGTCTGTCCGGATGCTTCTTTCGCAGTTGGTGAATGCATGAACGGTGATCCGTTTGAACTGGCACTTGCCCTTTTGAAATATGGATTTAAAGTACCGGAGATCTATGGAACGATCACGGTAGAAAACTTTGTTTATATGAAACAGCTTGCTCTTTTAAGTCCGACAACAAAAGTATTTTCAAATATGGAACCTACCATGATCTATTATGAACCAAAGGAGAGCGGCGTAAACATCACCATAGGAAAAGATGCCCTTTATTACCATCAGGATTGCCCGGGACTGATGTGGAATCAGGATGAGCAGCCGTTTGGATTTGCCGGGGTGAGAAGACTGTTTGGGGCACTTAAGGAGGTGGCAGAATGAGAGGACTTCGGAAATATCTGACACCGTTTGCACCGGATCAGTCAGGTGCAGTATCAGTGCTTTTTGAATTGGGAGGCATTGTGGTGATCTGCGACGCGGGAGGCTGTACCGGGAATGTCTGTGGTTTTGATGAACCACGGTGGTTTGAGCAGAAAAGTGCGATTTTCAGTGCGGGACTTCGAGATATGGATGCGATTTTGGGGAGAGATGACCGGCTGGTAGCGAAGCTTGCGGATGCGGCACGGAAGGTAGATGCGACGTTTGCGGCGGTGATCGGGACACCGGTTCCGGCAGTGATTGCAACGGATTATCTGGCTCTGAAACGCATGAGTGAAAAGAAAATAAATCTTCCGATTCTGACTGTGGATACGGATGGAATGGAGCTTTACGATAAGGGTGAAGAAAAAGCCTTTCTGGAACTTTTTAAGACATTTGCAGTGGAAAAATATCCGATAGATGAGCAAAGAATCGGCATTCTCGGAATGACTCCGCAGGATGTCAGCGACCTTGATGCGACAGATAAAATAAGGGATTTGTTTCAACAAAAATACGGACAGAAAGCAGTCTGTTACTGTATGGGAGATGGATTGCAAGAAGTAAAAAAATCATCTTCCGTGAGCCGAAATATTGTAGTTTCTCCGGCAGCACTTGCGACAGCAAAATATCTGGAAAAAACATTCGGAACACCATATGAAATTTATTATCCGCTGGTGGAAGATTTGATTCCGGAGATGGATTATACGGGTAAAAGAATACTTGTCGTACACCAGCAGGTGATTGCCGATTCTATCCGAAAAGAACTGCTGAAACGAAGCGCAGGAACGGTTCAGACAGCGTGCTGGTTTATGATGAAAAAAGAATTTCAGACAGATGGAGATGTGATTCTTCGTGATGAAGATGACTACATAGAACTGGTGCAAAACGGTGAGTTTGATATTATTTTTGCAGATAGATGCATGGAACGGATGACACCGGGATTTGAAGGAACATTTGTGAATACAAGGCATTTTGCGGTGTCCGGGAAATTAATTGAGAAATAAAAGAAAGCCTGATGTAGTCTGGAAAACCAGAATCATGATTTGAATGGAAGGACTAAAAACAGAGGGTGGGAGTGAGCATATGAACCAGGAAATCACCAGACAGATCCGTGTCTATGGAATCGTGCAGGGGGTGGGATTCCGGCCGACAGTCAGCCGCCATGCGACTGCGAGGGGAATCCGTGGAAATGTCTGTAACAAAGGGCCTTATGTCGAAATCTATGCGCAGGGGCCCGAAGAAGCTGTAGAAGAATTTATTTCAGATATACAGAACCGGCCGCCGAAACGGGCTGCAATTTTGAAAATAAATGTAGAAAATATAGAAGCGCCGGAGCAGTATACGCAGTTTGATATTATCGAAAGTGAGAAAACAAAAGGAGAGATTTTTGTTTCACCGGATATTGCAATCTGTGACGAATGTAAAGAAGAAATGTTTGATAAAAAGAATCGCAGATATCTGCATCCTTTTATCAACTGTACCTGCTGCGGGCCGCGCCTTACCATTCTGGATTCATTGCCATATGACAGGGAACGTACCAGTATGAAAGAGTTTCCGATGTGTCCGGAATGTGCGGCGGAGTACCATGATCCGGCAACGAGAAGGTATGATGCACAGCCGGTATGCTGCAATGAATGTGGGCCGGAAGTTTACCTGATCGGACGCAAAGAACGTGGCAGAGATGCAATCACTTTTGCGAGAAAAACAATTGCAGAAGGCGGCATTGTGGCAACCAAAGGAATCGGCGGTTTTCACCTCTGCTGCGATGCTTCAAATGAAGTGGCAGTCAGTCACCTGCGGGAGCTTAAACGTCGTCCGATGAAGCCTTTTGCAGTGATGGCAAAAAATCTGGAATCAGTAAAAAAAGAATGTGAAGTATCAGAAGAGCAGGCGAAAATTCTGGACGGACACCAAAAACCAATCCTTCTTCTGGATAAAAAGAAAACATCCGAAATTCTCTGTCCGTCGGTGGCTCCGGGGAACCCGAAAGTGGGTGTGATGCTTCCGTATGCACCGGTGCAGCTGCTGATTTTTACATATGATGACGGAATCGAAATGCCGGAATTTCTGGTGATGACAAGTGGCAATACTTCCGGTGCACCAATTTGCAGAGATGATCAGGAAGCAGAATCTGAACTGTCCGGTTTCTGTGACTGCATGTTATCTCATGACCGAAAAATTCGCATCCGGGCGGACGATTCCGTGATGGATTTTTATGAGGATAAACCATATATGATCCGTCGTTCCAGAGGATATGCACCACTTCCGTTCATGGTTTCCACACCATATCGGGGACAGGTGCTTGCCATCGGTGGAGAGCTTAAGAATTCTTTCTGCATAGGTGTGGATAACCGCTTTTATCCATCGCCATATGTGGGAGATCTGGAAGATCTGCGTACAGTCAAAGCACTTCGGGAGACGATTGGAAGACTTGAAACGCTTCTGGAAGTACAGCCGAAAATCGTCTGCTGTGACATGCATCCGAAGTACAATTCCGTGATGGTGGCGGAAGAACTTGGACTTCCGGTCGTAAAAGTGCAGCACCATTATGCGCACATTCTTTCATGTATGGCGGAAAATGACTGTGCGGAGCAGGTGATAGGGATATCTTTTGACGGAACAGGCTATGGAACAGACGGAACTGTCTGGGGCGGCGAGGTTCTTCTGGCAGATCTGCATAAATTTAAGCGAGTCGGAAGTGTGGTGCCGTTTTTGCAGATTGGAGGAGATGCATCCTCGAAGGAAGGATGGCGAATTGCGGTTTCATTGATTTACGGAATGACCGGCGACAGAGAAAAGGCTGCCGAAATAATAGAAAAGTTAGCGCTTTGTACGAAGCAGGAAGCAAACGTACAGTTTACCATGGCAGACCGTAAGATCAATGCTGTGATGTCAACAAGTGCCGGGCGGTTATTTGACGGAGTGAGTGCGATACTTGGACTCTGCAGGAAATCCACATTCGAAGGAGAAGCTTCGATGGCACTGGAATTTGCAGCGGAAGAGTACCAGAAAACATTACTTGAAAAGAGTACGCAGCAAATTTTGGAAACTGAAAAATATAGTTATCATAAAAAGAATACAGGTGTTCTCGTTGAAAATAAAAATCAGCCGGATATAGCAGATGAAATGTATCGAAAACAGACTGGGGACAGAACGATTCTTAACGATGAGCGACGAATTGTGGAAAGTGACCGGCTGCTGCTCAATACAGAATCCTTAATAAAAGAACTCATGACTCGCTGTCTGAATGATGAAAATCCGGACAGACTGGCATATTTTTTTCATCGGGAACTTGCTTATCAGATCATTGATGCATGCGTACAGATCAGGCAGCAGAGTGGATGCAATAAAGTGGCATTGAGCGGCGGTGTTTTTCAGAACCGGCTGCTTCTGGAGCTGACAGATCATGGACTTAAAGATCAGGGATTTGCGGTGCTGAAACATCAGCTTGTGCCGCCAAATGACGGCGGAATCGCACTCGGACAGGCGGTGTATGCGATGGAATATTTGGAGAAAAACAAAGGGAGGCTTTAACATGTGTGTTGGATTATCAGCAAAAGTTGTAAAAATAAGTGACGGAACAGCAGTAATAGATGCAGGCGGAGCAAAAAGAGAAGTTTCTGCACAGCTTCTCGAAGATCTGGAACCGGGTGATTATGTAATGGTTCATGCCGGCGTGGCAATCGCAAAAATCACAGAAGAAGATGATGACGAGACTGATCAGCTTATGGAGGATATGCTGTAATGGAAGAAGAAAAAAAGAAAACAGCGCGGGAGATCATAGAAAATTATGATGGCCCGAAAGTACGGATCATGGAAGTGTGCGGGACACATACACACGAAATTTTCCGACTTGGAATCCGTAAACTTCTGCCACCGCAGGTCGAACTGATCTCCGGACCGGGATGTCCCGTCTGTGTAACACCGGTCGGATTTATTGATGAAGCAATCTGGCTTGCACTGGAAAAAGGCGTAACGATCTGTACGTTTGGCGATCTGGTGCGTGTACCGGGAACGAAGATGAGCCTTGCGGGAGCAAGGGAAAAAGGAGCAAAAATCCGTATCGTATATTCTCCGGCAGACGCAGAAAAATATGCGTCAGAACATCCGGGGGAGCAGGTGGTTTTTCTTTCGGTGGGCTTTGAAACAACCACTCCGGCAGAGTGTCTTTCTGTAAAAAAGGCGAAGAAAGACGGTCTTATGAACTATTCACTATTGATGGCAAACAAGACCATGCCACAGGCATATGAAGCATTAAAAGGAAGTGCGGATATCTTCCTTTATCCGGGACATGTGAATGCAATCACAGGGACGAAGCTCTGTGAGAAACTGACAGAAGAAGGTGTCAGCGGTGTAGTTGCCGGATTTACAGCTAAGGAACTTCTTACTGCGCTGGCGGTTGCACTGGTGAAATTTCAGGAGGGAAAACCGTTTTTTGTAAACTGTTATCCGAGAGTGGTAAAAGCAGAAGGAAGTCGGGAGGCACAGCAGCTTACCGACGAAATGACTGAAGCCTGTGACAGCGAATGGCGAGGACTGGGAGTGATTCCAGAATCCGGTGTTCGTCTGAAAAAAGAGTGGAGTGCATTTGACGCGAGAAAGAAATATGATATTCCACCGATTCAGGGCAAGGCAAATCCGGCCTGTCGGTGTGGAGATGTCCTGCAGGGAAAATGTAAACCTTCGGACTGCAAAGTATTCGGCAAGGTCTGTGCCCCGCAGCATCCGGTAGGTGCATGCATGGTTTCAAATGAAGGTGCATGCGCAGCGTATTACGCATATGGTGATAATAAATAATATCAGCGGATTCCGAATGTTTGTAAGATTGCGGGAATTACGAAGTAATGAAGCACTCTGCAGATATGACAATATTACAAGAAAAGAGGATAATCCTATGAGCAGTTTAAAAGATAAAACAGTAACGATGGCACATGGAGCCGGTGGCCGTCAGACCTCCGAACTGATCGACAAGATTTTTGCAGCGCATTTTGCGAATCCGGATCTGACTGCAGATGATGCGGCGGTTTTGATACCTCCGGCTGGGAAAATGGCTGTTTCTACAGATGGATTTATTGTTTCACCGGCATTTTTTCCGGGTGGAAACATCGGCAAACTTTCTGTCTGCGGAACAGTAAATGACCTCGCATGTATGGGGGCAAAACCATTGTATCTGACCTGCGCATTTGTTATTGAAGAGGGCTTTCCAATGGAAAAACTGGAAGAAATTGCAGCTGCCATGGAAAAAACAGCCTCAGAGGCTGGTGTACATATCGTATCCGGCGACACAAAGGTTGCAGGTAAAGGACAGGTGGACGGTGTATTTATTACAACGACCGGAATGGGGCAGATTGAAGATGGTGTGAAAGTAGGCGGAACGCTTGCACAGCCGGGAGACGCGATTATCGTAACCGGCGATGTGGGAAGACATGGATGCACGATTCTTCTTGCAAGAGAGGATTTCGGTATCGAAGCGGATGTAACAAGTGACTGTGCACCACTCTGGAAGACAGTTGAAGCGGTAATGAATACGACACATGATCTGCATGTGATTCGTGATGCGACACGTGGCGGGGTCGGCACGGTTCTTTATGAGATTGCAGGACAGAGCAATGTCGGAATCCGACTGGATGCAGCGGCTGTACCTGTAGCACCGGAGGTAAAAGGTGTCTGTGGAATGCTCGGACTGGAACCGCTTTATCTTGCCTGCGAAGGCCGTATGGTGATCATGGCACCAAAAGCTGAAGCAGAAAAAATCGTCGAAGCACTCCGCCAGTGTCCGTACTCCAAAGATGCTGCTATTATCGGTGAAGTCACTGCCGATTTGCCGGGCAAAGTAGTCATGACTACTGAAATTGGAACTCAGGCACTGCTCCCACAGCCGGGAGGAGAACTGTTACCGAGAATTTGTTGAGTTAGGGGAAAAAGATATATTTATAGAATATCTGCCCTGAGACAGAAAACAGGCTCCCTGACACACTGCGATTTCTGTTCATTACGTGCGCTTATTTGCTGCCATTCACGCGAACTCGGCTGTGCCTCAAACAGTGCGTTCGGTGACAGCAGCTAACACGTAATTCACGACGAAATCTCCGTTTACCGTCAGGAGAATCCTGTTTTTCTGTTCAGGGCGCTATATCGTGAAATATATGTTTGCGGCAGATAAAAATCTATCAACAGAAGCAGAACTGTCAGTTCAAGTATTCTCTCGTGACTGTTCAGTACTCTCATAGTTGTGAGGCAAAATACCTGCTGAATTGTTATATTCTATCAAATTTAAACAGACTTCGAAACGCCCGGACAGGACAGTTTGACTGACGGCAAACGGAAATTTCGTCAAGAGGACCGTGCCAGCTGCTGTCACCGAGCACACTGTCTGAGGCGCAGCCGAGTTTGTGCGAATGACAGCAAACAGGCGCACGGGACGAACAGAAATTGCAGTGTGTCAGGAAGACTGTCCTGTCCGGGCGTGAAGACATACAAGATATAAATTTTAAGGAGAGATAACATATGGATACACGAGTTGCAGTAATCTCCATTATCGTAGAGAACAGTGATTCCATCGAAACCCTCAACCAGCTTCTTTACGATGCCCGCGACCACATCATTGGCCGCATGGGCATCCCGTACCGCGAAAAAGGAATCAGCATCATCAGCATCGCCATTGATGCCTCACAGGATATCATCAGTGCTCTTTCCGGAAAAATCGGACGTCTGAAAGGCGTATCCACCAAGACCGCATATTCCAATGTGATCACACATACGGAGGAAAAACATGATTAAAATTGCAGTATACGGAAAAGGCGGAATCGGCAAATCTACCACTGTTTCCAACGTGGCAGCAGCCCTTGCCGAAAAAGGTCTCGCCGTAATGCAGATCGGGTGCGATCCAAAGGCAGATTCTACGATTCAGCTGCGTCATGGCAGAGAAATGCACACTGTACTTGATCTGTACAATGAAAAAAAACAGGACTTGAAATTAGAAGACATGACCACAACCGGGTATCAGGGAGTGATCTGCGTGGAAGCAGGCGGCCCGACACCGGGACTTGGCTGTGCAGGACGAGGTATCATCACAGCTCTCGAAAAACTGAAAGAAACAGGCGCTTACGAGATCTATAAACCGGATATTGTCCTCTATGATGTTCTTGGTGATGTTGTCTGTGGCGGTTTTTCCATGCCGATGCGAAAAGGCTATGCAGACAAAGTCTTTATCATCACTTCCGGAGAAAATATGGCGATTCATGCCGGAGCAAACATCGCCATGGCGGTGCAGAATTTCAAAAATCGCGGCTATGCATCTCTTGGCGGCATTATTCTGAACCGGCGGAATGTCAAACGGGAAGAAGAAAAAGTGCAGGAACTGGCAGATGATTTTGAGACAACTGTTGTCGGAAAACTTAACAGAAGCGAACTGGTCACGGATGCGGAAGAGCAGGGAAAAACCCTGATGGAATGCTATCCGGACAGTGAGATGGCAGAGGAGTACCGTACACTGACAGAAAATATTCTGAAAATCTGCAGGGAGGACGGGCTATGTTGAAACGAGTTGGCGGAGAAATAAATCCGGAAGGTGCAGTCACGACGATTGGTGAGGCTGAATTTCCTGTGCCGTTTCCGCCTGGTCTGGAATTTAATTCTCCGGTACATGGTAACTGGAATATCGTACACACCGGGATGCTGATGCCCGAGGCCATACAGATCTATGTCTGTGCAGACAACTGTATGCGCGGAGTTGTGCTTACAGCGGCGGAAATGAACGCAGCAGACCGTTTTTCTTTTGTAATTGTAGAAGAAGAAAATCTTCTGAACGGAAACCTCGAAGATGTCACGATTGAGGGCGTGACTGATGTTTTAAATAAAACAGAAAAAAAACCGAAAGTGGTATTACTTTTTACAGTCTGTCTCCATCATTTTCTCGGATGTGATCTGGACAGGGTATACGAAGAACTGGAAAACCGTTTTCCGGAGATTATATTTGTACGTTGTTTTATGGACCCGATCATGCAGAAACATGGGCTGACACCGGATCAGAAACTGCGAAAAGCATTATATGATCCGCTGGAAAAAAGGTCATCGGATGAAAAAGTCGTCACCCTTGTCGGAGATGATTTTGCACTGGATGAAACCTGCGATATCAAACGTCTGCTGAGATCCGGCGGATATACATTAAAAGAACTTACGGCCTGTACAAACTGGGAAGAGTATCAGGAACTTGGCAGTGGAAAAATGTTGATTTCTTGCTATCCTCCGGCAAAGTACGGCGCAGAGATGCTGGCAGAACGATTACAGCGTACACATCTGTATCTGCCGGGAAGTTTTGATTATGAAGAAATTAAAGAAGAGATTCGGACATTTGCAGAGGCAGTGAAAAATTCAGTCAGTAATGTAGAAAAAAATGACAAAGGAGCGATCCTGCGGAATACAGAAAACAGTATGAGTTTTGAAGATCTTGAAGTATTTTTCCAACAGGAGATTGTTCTTTGCGAAGATGCCCTTAAACACGCAAAATCCATCATCGGCGACACCCCGGTCGCTCTGGATTATCTTTATCATCCGAGACCGCTCGGACTGGCAAAACTTCTTCTTACACATGATTTTAACGTGACTACGATCTATCTTGACAGTATCAGTGCGGAGGAAAAAGAAGCTTTTGACTGGCTGAAGGTGAACTGTCCGAATCTCGAATTACGCGCTACGATTCATCCGAAGATGCGTGTTCTCCCGAGAGAAAATGAGGGAAAAATCCTTGCCATTGGACAGAAAGCAGCGTGGTTTACGGGGAGCAGAAATTTTGTCAATATGGTGCAGGGCGGCGGTCTCTGGGGATTTGACGGAATCCGCAGGACAGCGGAAATGATGACAGAAGCGTTTCTTGAAGAAAAAGATACGGAGGACCTGGTCGTACGTAAAGGATGGGGGTGTGAAAGCTGCATATGAGACAGTCATATCGAATCATACCGGTTTATACAGCGGATGTTTCCGGAGTGTGTTCCGCACTCTACGAGCTTGGCGGCATGGTAGTCATGCACGATCCGTCCGGATGTAATTCTACTTACAATACCCACGATGAGATCCGCTGGTACGAACAGGACAGCCTGATCTACATTTCCGGACTGACTGAGATCGATGCTGTGATGGGGAACGATGCAAAATTTATCCGTGACATTGAGGAGACGGCAAAAGAACTGCATCCGAAATTTATTGCGTTGGCAGGCTCGCCGATTCCGTTTATGAATGGCACGGATTTTCCTGCACTGGCACAGGTAATTGAGACAGAGACAGGAATCCCGGCATTTGCAATCCCGACAAACGGGATGCATGATTATACGTACGGTGCGGGACTTGCTTTTGCGAAAATCGCAGAACGTTTTGTACAGCCATTGAAGGAAACAAAAAATGCGGATGCTGATGTAACATCGATAACTACAATTCCTCATACACTCAACCTTCTCGGAGTTACACCTCTTGACTTCGGCCCGCAGCAAAACGCAGACTGCATGAAACAAAATCTCGCAAAGCACGGATGGCAGGTAATATCGACCTGGGCAATGGGAGATTCGCTGGAAAACTTAAGTCATGCGGCAGAAGCAGAAGTCAATCTTGTCGTATCATCTGTGGGACTGGAGACTGCAAAAATATTAAAAGAAAAATTCGGTACACCATATGTTATCGGCACACCGGTTGGTGATTTTACAGAAGATCTTGTAATGGTGCTGGAACAGGTGACGAAAAATACAGATAAAAAGAAAAAATCATCTGAGGAAGAATCCGCACCAGACGGTCAGGACAAACCGGAGATTCCATATCTTCAGAATCGTCTGTCCGAACCACAGGAAATCACGCTGATCGGAGAGGCAGTAACGATGGGATCACTGGCAGCTGCAATCGAAAAGAAATACCATAAAGCTGTCCGTGTGATATGTCCGCTGGAGACAAATGCAGGACTTCTCGCTCTGAATGACCGCGTCGCAAAAGGGGAGGAAGAAGTACAGGAACTTTTAAAAGATGCAAGGATTATCATTGCGGATCCACTGTACAGACCAATCTGTCCGAAGAGCAGCAGTTTTTATGAACTTCCGCATATTGCTTTCTCGGGAAGAATTTTTTTGCGCGATATAAAAGAAGGAAAATATCTGTCAGAAATATAGTGTGAACAGTAACTGTGAAATCACGAAAAAACCATGAAAAACGTGATTGGCATTGACGCATTTTTCGTTCGGTGCTAAGATGAGAAAAATGAAAAATGGAGGATTAATCATGAAAACTCTTGAAACTAAAAAGGCTCCGGCAGCAATCGGACCATATTCTCAGGCTAAAATGGTAGGAAACTTTGTATTTGCATCAGGACAGATCCCGGTTGATCCGGCAACAGGCGAAGTTGCAGGCGACAAGATTGAAACTCAGGCCGAGCAGTCCTGCAAGAATGTAGGCGCTATCCTCGAAGAAGCTGGCCTTACATTTGACAACGTTGTAAAGACAACATGTTTCCTTGCTGATATGGCTGATTTCGCAGCATTCAACGCAGTTTATGAAAAATACTTCACAAGCAAACCTGCTCGTTCCTGCGTTGCTGTTAAACAGCTTCCGAAGAACGTTCTGTGTGAAGTAGAAGCAATCGCAGTTGCTGAATAATTTTCATATTAAATAATGTAACGAAGAGAGGACCATTTCAGAGACGGAGTGGTCTTCTTTTGTATCGGAGGCAGCATGGCAAAAAAGAAATTTTATGCAGTTAGACAGGGCAGAAAGACCGGGATGTTCCTTACCTGGGATGAATGTAAGAAGCAGGTGATGGGGTATCCCGGAGCAATATACAAGAGCTTCGGAACGGAAGCAGAGGCGAAGGAGTATCTGGGAATCAGCGGCTGCGATAAATGTGAACAAGGTGCCGGAGAAAATGAAGCTGGTGTGGAAAAAACGGTGACGACCGGAAGTGTCCAAATGGAAAAAACAAATTCAGACGCGGTTGAGATCTACGTTGACGGAAGCTACCATGTTGGCACGAAAGAATTTTCTTACGGAATGGTTGTTCTGATCGACGGAAAAGAGGAAAAATTTTCTCAGAAGATGACAGACCCGGAGCTTGCACAGATGCGAAATGTAGCAGGTGAGATCAAAGGAAGCGAAGCCGCGATGCAGTATGCACTGGATCACAGAATTCCTTCTATTATTATATATCATGATTATCAGGGAATCGCGAGCTGGTGTAACGGGGACTGGAAAGCCAACAAACCGGGGACAATCGCATATCGTGATTTTTATCAGAAGGCAAAAGAAAAGGTACACATCGAATTTCGGAAGGTCAAAGGTCATTCCAACGACAAATACAACGATATGGTTGATGAACTTGCAAAAGAAGCACTTGGAATCCATTGACAAAATCCGCTTAAAAGACTTATACTATCACTGTCTCCGGTATGACCGGAGAACATGTACTTTTTGAGGAGGATAAAATCATGAAAAACAACAGCAGTATCAAAACCGTTGTTGCCGTCGGAATCGGCGCAGCACTGTTCTTTGTACTGGGACGTTTTGTTGCAATACCAAGCCCGGTACCGAACACAAACATCAGCCTTCAGTATGCAGTACTTGCACTTCTGGCTGCAATGTACGGCCCGGTAGCAGGTGGTCTGATCGGCTTCATCGGTCATGCACTGATCGACCTGTCATGGGGCGGAAGCCCGTGGTGGAGCTGGGTAATCACTTCCGCATTCGTTGGTGTGGTTATCGGCCTGTTTGCCAAGAAACTGAACGTTCAGGAAGGCGAATTCGGTAAAGGCAAAGTTGCTGTATTCGTAGTTTCCAACGTGATCGCACATGTGATCGGCTGGGTAGTTGTAGCTCCGGTACTTGACATCCTTATTTATGCAGAGCCTGCAAACAAGGTATTTGCTCAGGGTGTATTTGCCGCAGTTTCCAACACAGTTACAGGTGTGATTGTAGGCGGACTTCTGATTCTGGCATACACAAAGACCATTGCAAAGAAAGGTTCCCTTGATCAGGAATAAGATATGATGACAAAGCCTTCTCATGTAGCTTTTATGGCTTGTGAAAAGGCTTTTTCTATGCTGTTATTTTTGGATTATTTTATTGTAATAATATAATTTTGAGGTGTTTAAATGACTGAAAAAAAATCCCCTGTTATTTCATTCAAAGATTTTTCATTCCAGTACCGGGCGCAGAAGAAGCCCACACTGACGGGAATCAATCTGGATATTTATCCGGGTGAAAAGGTGCTGATCGCAGGACCGTCCGGCAGTGGCAAGAGTACGCTTGCAGGATGCATTAATGGTCTGAATCCTTTTTCCAATCCGGGAGAATGTAAAGGTACGCTGACCGTGGATGGTGTGGATGCACCGCACAGCAGTATTTTTGACCTGTCTGCCCACGTGGGAACGGTTTTGCAGGATCCGGACGGACAGTTTATCGGACTGACAGTAGGTGAAGACATTGCTTTTGCCCTGGAAAACAGTTGCACACCTCAGGATGAAATGCATGCGATCACCCGTCATGCCGCAGAGCTTGTCGGAATTGAAAACCATCTGGATTATGCACCGCACGAGCTGTCCGGCGGACAGAAGCAGAGGGTCAGCCTTGCGGGTGTTATGGTTGATCAGGTCAAAATTCTTCTGTTTGATGAGCCACTGGCAAACCTTGATCCGGCAGCCGGCAAGCAGGCAATCGAGCTGATTGATGAAATTCAGAAAAAAACAGGCACGACGGTTCTGATCATTGAACATCGCCTTGAGGATGTACTCTGGCGAAACGTGGACCGTATCGTGCTGGTCAATGACGGAACGATTCTTGCGGATCTGACACCGGACGAGCTTCTTTCTACGAGCCTGCTCAGTGACAATGGTATCCGTGAGCCGCTTTATGTGACAGCAATGCGTTACGCAGGGATTGAAATTACGAAGGAAAAGAAACCGGCACATGTAGATTCTGTTGTACTGGATGGGACGGATCGTAAGAAACTTAAGGAATGGTTTGAGGCACAGCCACTTCCGAAAGATACCGGAGAGCGTGAAAAGCTTCTGGAAGTGAAGCATTTAAACTTCGGATATACGAAGGGGCAGCAGACGCTTCGAAACGTCAGTCTGTCGATCGACAAGGGCGAAATGGTCAGTATTGTGGGGCGAAACGGTGCCGGCAAATCGACATTTTCCAAGCTGATCTGTGGATTTGAAGATCCGGATTCCGGGGAAATTACCTTCCGCGGTAAAGATCTTTTGAAAGAAAATATCCGTCACCGTGCAAAATATATCGGATATGTCATGCAGAATCCGAATCAGATGATTTCAAAAACAATGATTTTCGATGAGGTGGCGCTGAGTCTTCAAAAGGCTGGGATGCCTGAGTCGGAGGTTCGTCAGAAGGTAGAAGATACACTGAAAATCTGTGGACTTTATCCGTTTCGTAACTGGCCGGTATCGGCGCTTAGTTTTGGACAGAAAAAGCGTGTGACGATCGCAAGTGTGCTGGTGCAGGATCCGGAACTGATCATTCTGGATGAACCGACGGCAGGACAGGATTTCAAACATTATACAGAAATCATGGAGTTTTTGCGTAAGCTGAATGAACGTGGCGTGACGGTTGTGATGATTACGCATGATATGCACCTGATGCTGGAGTACACACCGCGTGCACTGGTATTCTCAGATGGACAGCTGATTGCGGATCGCAGAGCTTCGGAAGTTCTGTGTGATCCGGAACTGATCGAGAGAGCAGCGTTGAAAGAAACCAGTCTGTTTACGCTGGCAAAGCAGTGTGAGATCACACCGCCGGAAGCATTTGTAGAAAGATTTATCGGAGAAGACAGGGAGGTGCGCAGCAATGGCCGCTAAGACTGTTTTGAATTATCTGGATCGCGACAGCGTTGTACATAAGATGACGGGAACCACAAAGCTGGCCTTTTTCCTGTTGTTCACGTTCGCAAGTATGATCACATACAACACATGGGTGCTGCTAGGACTGTTCGCAGTAAGTCTTGTTGCATTTAAACTCAGCAAGATCAAATACCGGGAAGTCCGTTTTATGATGATCTTTATGCTTGTTTTTCTGCTCCTGAATAATTTGTTCATTTTCTTATTTGATCCGAATCAGGGAACGAATCTGTATGGAACGAGACATGTGCTCTGTCATCTTTTCTGGAGATACGATGTGACGGCGGAACAGCTGTTTTATATGCTGAATATTTCACTGAAATATTTTGTGGCGCTGCCGGTAGCAATCTTGTTTATCTCGGCGACGAATCCAAGTGAATTTGCGGCGAGCCTGAACAGTATCGGAATCTCCTATAAAGTAGGATATTCTGTGGCAATCGCACTTCGCTATATTCCGGATATCCAGAGAGATTATCACAGTATCAGTCAGGCGCAGCAGGCGAGAGGCGTGGAGCTCGGAAAGAATGAGCATTTCTTCTCACGATTGAAAAACTCGGTCAATATCCTGCTTCCGCTGATCCTGACAAGCCTGAACCGGATCGATACTATTTCCAATGCCATGGAGCTTCGTGGATTCGGAAAGAATAAGAAACGTACATGGTACACCAGAAGACCATTTGCTGTACGGGATTTTGTGGCACTTGGGATCGGTGTGGTGCTGGTGGTGGTGAGCCTTATAGTAACCATTAAGTTTGGACGATTCTACAATCCTTTCTAGGGGACTGCCCTGGAACCCGTCAATTTACATTGACATGTAAAGAAGACCGCAAAGAGGAACTCGCCGTTCCCCTCTGCACACCCTGGGCTTTTTAAGCCTCCGAGGGTGTATAAGTATGCAGGAATATGAGAAATGCCAGAATCCCTGGTCTCCGTATGGGGAAGGGAATTCTGGTATTTTTTCATTCTATGGGTGTGAGGTGACTGAGAGAGAAGTAAGTAGTGGAGGAGTCAACGGAATTTGGGAAGATGAATTGCCCCGTGGATGGGAAAGGCGTCAGGGGATCAATGAAATTGAGAGGATGAATTGACCCGTGGAACGGAAAGCTGTTAGGGGATCAACGAAATTGAGAGGATGAATTGCCCTGTGGATTGATAAGGTGTCAGGGAGTCAATGGAATCTAGGAAAAATGGATGACTTAGAGAAGAATAAATCTGACAAGAGTCAACGGGGCGCATGAAAATGGATGATCTGGAGAAGAGTAAGTCTGACAAAGGTCAACGGAATACATGAAAAGGGATGACTTAGACTACGGAAACTTGCTTGAAAGTCATTGAAGCAGGAGCTGGAAGATGACTCGGTTTGTGGGAGCGGAGTTCCAGGTCAACCAAATTTGTGGAGAAGAGCAGGAGACCAGGAAAATAACAGCAGAATATTAGCAGAGTAGCAGCAGAATAAATATCAGAACAATGCCGACTAATTACTGACATAGTAACCAGCAGAATGAAAAAACAGCAGGACATCTTCTCCATAAGGCAGAGAAGAATCCCGCTATTTTTATATACAGCAATATCATTTATACGAGAAATTGCTGATCTGAAACACCAGGAGAATTTTTCTAAGGGTGCTACATAAGACAAAGTCTCCGTCTTACATTTCGCCCAGGGGTTGCAAGGGGACTGGCAAGTCCCTTTGCGGTTTTTCTTTACACTTGCAAGTGTGAACTTGCGGGTTACAGGGAAGTACCCAGTGCTGCCTTCTTTACCTGAGTCAGTGCTTTGGACACGGCAGGAATAGAGATCACGATCACAGTGATGATTCCTTCTGCGAGCAGGTAGCTGTAGTTATATACGATCGGGTAGATAGCTGTGAGTGATTTCGGGAAATTATCCGGCATGTAGCTCATCCAGTACAGGTATCCGCCGAGTGCGTGGAAAAATCCTCGTGCGATCACAGCTGCGATGTAACCTTTCAGAAGGCCATGGCTCTGTTTTGCAAAGAAGCCGGCAATACCAAGAGCGGCGAATGCAAGGATGTAATCACAGCATACCTGGAAAAAGGAAAGTACATATGGTTCCTGAATGAACTGCAGGATTCCGTAAGCAAGACCAACGGTGATGCCGGTGCCTACGCCATACCAGTTAGCAACCAGTACGATGAAAAGCATACTGCAGAGTGTGACGCTTCCGCCCCATGGAAGGGTGAAGATTTTAAGATAAGAAGTAACAAAGGCAAGCGCCATTGCTACAGCACAGAAAACAAGCTGTCTTGTTGTGAGTTTTTTCTTTTCTGAATTTTTGCCTGCAAAGTAGATCGCGGCGAGGAACAGAACGATTCCTGCGATGATCGCGATGGCATATCCGGCTGTTGTCAGTCCGCCTTCGCTTGTTACCATAAAGCTGAACATAAAATAAGACCTCCCTCGTCTTCGACTGAAAACAAAAGAGATCATAAAATGTCACGCCTCCCCGTAATCGGGTCAAATGCACTTCAAATCGTCTAACGCATCCCTACGCTGGCATTATCCAAATCAGGTTATGGGTCGAAGTTACAAACTTCCTCTCAGCCTGTTGTACAAGCTCCCCTGTCATCAATCTGTATGTAATTAGAAATGTCTGAATAAACAGTATTCATCAGACAAATCCATTATAAACAAATATAATCTAACCGTCAAGTACTGCGGGAGGGTGTGACAATGAATCTTAGATTATTTAAAGTTTTTGACTTTAAACCCCAAAAGTGCTTGCGCTTAAGGGTTAATATGGGCTATACTGAGATAGTATCTGCCCGGAGTTTTTTCGGGTATGTGAGAAATGGAAGAGGGTTTAAAGTATGATAGTTACTCTGATTGAGAAAGTATATAGTTTTCTGTGGGGAGATCTGGTGCAGATTCCACTGCCGGGCGGCAGCACTCTGGGGATTTCGCTTCTGATTATATTACTGATTCCTACAGGAATTTATTTTACGGTTCGGACGCGTTTTCTGCCGATCCGGTTATTTCCGGATATGGTGCAGGCACTGGTCGAGAAGAAACAAGATAAAAACAGTTTGTCTTCATTTCAGACACTGATCGTTTCGACGGCAACCCGTGTCGGTATGGGAAATCTGGTCGGTGTTGTCGCGGCGATTTCAGCAGGCGGCGCCGGTGCGGTTTTCTGGATGTGGGTGACGGCAATTATCGGTTCGTCAACAGCTTTTATTGAAGCGACACTGGCACAGCTTTATAAAGAAAAAGATCCGCTGTACGGTGGTTACCGTGGCGGTCCGGCGTATTATATTCATGCATATGTAGAAGAAAAACAGAAGAAAAAGAGAAACAAAGTGGTAATTTCTGTGTTGTTTGCAATCTCCGGTCTGATATGCTGGTGCGGTATCAGTCAGGTAATCAGTAATTCCGTTGTTTCCTCTTTTAAAAATGCATTTTCAATTCCGCCGATCTATACGACGGTAGTACTCGTTGCTGTGGCTGCTGTGATCGTGCTTCGTAAAGATGCGACAGTTAAGATTCTGGATATGGTAGTGCCGGTCATGGCGGTATGCTATTTTGCAATCACGATTCTGATCATTGTGATGAATATTGGAAGTCTGCCAGGTGTTTTTGCAAGAATTTTTGCGGAAGCATTTGGATTCCGACAGGCTGCAGCAGGTGGTTTTGGCGCAGTTCTTATGAATGGAATCAAACGTGGATTGTTTTCGAATGAAGCAGGTTCCGGGTCTGCTCCGTGTGCGGCAGCAGCAGCGGAATGTGATCAGCCGGTCAAAGCCGGACTGGTTCAGGCGCTCGGTGTATTTGTCGATACGATCGTGATCTGCAGCTGTACAGCATTTATTATGCTGCTCGCACCGGAAGAGAAAGTTGTCGGACTTTCCGGAATGGGTCTTCTGCAGACGGCTATGGAACATCATCTTGGGCGGTTTGGCGTGATCTTTATTGCGGCAACGCTGTTTTTATTCAGTTTTTCAACATTCCTTGGCATCCTGTTTTATGCGAGAAGCAATGTTGCATACCTTTTTGGCGATAACTGGGCTTCACAGACTGCGTACAAAGTGCTGGCGCTTGTGATGCTGTTCATCGGCGGCCTTGCAGCTTACACATTTGTGTGGGATCTGGGTGATGTCGGAATCGGACTGATGACGGTCTTTAATATTATCATCTTGTATCCGCAGGGCGAGAAAGCTCTGAAAGAACTGAAAGAATACGAAAGAACGAAGAAAAAAGAATCCCCCACTCAGTGATGAGTGAGGGATTTTTTGAGGTTAAAATCAATAATAATCAACTGCTGTCACAACTTCGCTTCCGGAAGTGAAGTCTGTTGTAACGGAGAAGTCGTTGTAGGAATAAACACCGCCTACTTCGTTGCCGTTTGCATCATATGCAGGCTCATACTCAATTGGTGTACCGTATGCATCCATGAAGGAAGTGAAAGAATTTCCTACAGAGGAAGAAGCATCTCCTGAAGAAGTACTTGTACTGGAAGCGCCTGTATCAGAGCCTGAGTCAGTACCGGCAGATGCATCAGAGGAAGTACTGTCTGCAGAAGTTGATCCGTCAGAAGCAGTTCCATCTGTTGTGGTTCCATCTGCTGCTGCAGTGCCTGCAGCGTCTGTGCCGGAAGCGCCTGCTGCCGGAGTTACGGTTGGAGCTGGTGTAGCGGTAGGAGCAGGAGTGGCTGTAGGAGCCGGTGTAGCGGTGACTTCTGCTTCTGGTGTTATGGATACAGCCTGGCTGTCAGCAGGATCTTCTGCGGAAAAACCACAGCCCGCCATGGTGATCGATGCGGCAGCGATTGCTGAAAAAAGCAAAATGTTTCTTTTTTTCATAAGATAATCTCCCTTACTTAATAAATAATATATACCTCCCATTATGCGTTCTTTTTTCAACTTGTCAATATAATATGGAAAAAGTTTAGAAATAAAACACAAAATGTACATAAGAGGTTATTGTTAGCAGGTAATATTCCGCGAGGTGTTTTGCCATGAATATGGCAAAATCCCGAGACATACAGGGCAAAATGCCATCACCGAAGGTGATTTGAAACGCATTTTGACCAGGTTACTGTGAACGGAGTGAACAGTAATCATAAAAGAATCCAGTTGGAACACGAGGGAAGACTTGCCGACAACTGTCGGAAATGATATATTAGTAGAGAATGCAGGAGGTAGGGATATGTTTAAAGAAATCGGAGACGAGCGGACGTTTAATGGAATATTGAACCAGATCACGGATAATATCCAGAGAGGACGTCTGAAAGCGGGGGATGCGCTTCCGGCAGAACGAACGATGGCAGAGACAATGGGAGTGTCCCGACCGGCAGTACGTGAGGCGCTCAGAGCGCTGGAATTTCTTGGAATCATCAAACCGGTACCGGGCGGCGGTAATTATATAGCAGATGATCTTGATAGCTGGCTCATCGGGCCGTTATCGATTCTTTTTAAATTGAACAATGGTTATATCAGACAGAACCAGCAGCTTCGTGCAGCACTCGAAAGAGAATCGGCGATCCTTGCAGCAAGGAAATGTACACCACTGGATGCTGCAGAACTTCTGCGTATTCTGGCTCGGATGGATATGGCAGAGGATGAGAAGAGCCGCGGAGAGATTGATAAAGAATTACACACAAAGATTGCAAAGATTGCCAACAATCCGATGATCTTCAGCGTGCTTACGGCGGCAGATCAG
Organism: Blautia sp. Marseille-P3087; assembly: GCF_900120195.1. Taxonomy (GTDB): domain Bacteria; phylum Bacillota; class Clostridia; order Lachnospirales; family Lachnospiraceae; genus Blautia_A. The sequence continues at coordinate 1,570,704 of NZ_LT635539.1, read as the reverse complement.
CTTACAGAGAATACAATTTCCGGAATCCGGGATTATATTATGCAGAAAGATCACTCGGAAGTGCAGATCGATGAGCAGCATCGTCGGCTTGTAGAGGCGATAATAAATAACGATGACAGACAGGCAGAACTCTGCATGTCAGAACATATGGATACGATTGAAAAATGCATAGATGAAATGCAGCAAAAATAAACCGCAGAGATATACAGGAGGAAAATAAGATGGATTATGCCAAAGAATCACTGAGACTGCACAAAGAATGGAAGGGCAAGATTGAAGTCGTTACACGTGTACCGGCAGAAAATAAAGAAGACCTTTCTTTGGCCTATACACCGGGCGTAGCACAGCCATGTCTGGAAATCCAGAAGGATATTAATAAATCTTATGAACTTACCAGAAGATGGAACATGTGTCTGGTCGTTACAGATGGCTCCGCAATCCTCGGACTTGGCAACATCGGACCGGAAGCCGGAATGCCGGTTATGGAGGGCAAATGTGCACTCTTTAAAGCATTTGGTGATGTAGATGCATTTCCGCTGTGCATCAAGAGCAACGATGTTGATGAGATTGTCAATACGATCTATCTGATCTCCGGATCTTTTGGAGGAATCAACCTTGAAGATATTTCTGCTCCGAGATGTTTTGAAATCGAAAAGAAACTGAAAGAAAAATGTGACATTCCGGTATTCCATGATGACCAGCATGGAACTGCAATCGTCGTGGCTGCCGGTCTTACTAATGCACTTCGTTATGTACACAAAGAGTTTTCCGAGGCAAAAGTTGTGATCAACGGAGCAGGTTCCGCCGGTATTTCTATCTGTCGTCTGCTTCTTGAACTTGGAATAGGTGATGTGGTTCTTGTTGACCGTAATGGTATTCTTGCACCGGGTGAAGAATGGATGAATCCGGCACAGAAAGAAATGGCAGAGATCACAAACAAAGAGCGTCTGCACGGCGATTTGAAGACTGCCATGAAAGGCAGAGATATTTTTGTCGGTGTATCTGCACCGAATATTGTAACTTCGGAGATGGTAAGCACGATGGCAGATGATGCAATCGTATTTGCAATGGCAAACCCGACACCGGAAATCATGCCGGATGAAGCAAAAAAAGGCGGCGCGAAGGTTGTGGCAACCGGACGTTCTGATTTCCCGAACCAGATCAATAACGTACTGGTATTTCCGGGTGTATTCCGTGGTGCATTTGATGTGCGGGCAAGTGATATCAATGAAGAGATGAAGATTGCCGCATCAAAAGCAATTGCGGCACTGATCAGTGATGAAGAGCTGAGTGCGGACAACATCATTCCGAAGGCTTTTGACAAGCGTGTCGGACCGGCAGTAGCTAAAGCTGTTGCAGAGGCTGCCGGAAGAACAGGTGTTGCACGCATCTGATTTAATAAAGAAGGGACAGACTTTAGAATGAACAACTGGGAAAAAAATATCCGCAAGGTAGTTCCGTATACACCGGGTGAGCAGCCGAACCAGCCGGATATGATCAAATTAAATACAAACGAAAATCCATATCCTCCGGCACCGGGTGTAGCAGAGGTGCTTAAAAATACAGAGACAGATGCACTGAGACTTTATCCGGATCCTGCCGCAAAGGATCTGGTTCATGCGATCGCGGCTGAATATGGCATTTTGGATGAACAGGTGTTTGTAGGCGTCGGTTCAGATGATGTGCTTGCAATGAGCTTTCTGACATTTTTTAACAGTGAAAAACCGATCCTCTTTCCAGATATTACGTATTCTTTCTACGATGTATGGGCAGATCTGTTTCAGATTCCGTACGAGCGTCCGGAACTGGACGAACACTTCCATATAAAGAAAGAAGATTATTTCCGTGAAAACGGCGGCATTATTTTTCCAAATCCAAATGCACCGACCGGTGTGTCTCTGCCGCTTGATGAGATAGAAGAAATTATCTTACATAATCAGGATGTGATTGTGATCGTAGATGAAGCATATGTAGATTTTGGTACAGAATCAGCACTTTCCCTGATCGATAAATACGAGAATCTGCTGGTCGTTCAGACATTTTCCAAATCAAGATCCATGGCAGGTATGCGTATCGGATTTGCAATGGGAAGCCCGAAACTGATCGCTTATCTGAATGATGTGAAATATTCGTTCAACTCTTATACGATGAACCGCACATCGATTGAAGCAGGCGTGGCTGCGATCAAAGATCAGGCATATTTTCGTGAGACCTGCGATAAAATCATAGAGACAAGAGAATGGACAAAGCAGGAACTGAGAAACCTTGGCTTTACTTTTGAAGACTCAAAAGCCAACTTCATTTTTGCGTCCCATGTGAACTGTCCGGCAAAACAGCTGTTTCAGGCACTGCGGGAACAGCACGTTTATGTACGTTATTTTCCGGGTGGAAGAACAGATAATCACCTGCGCATTACAATCGGAACAAGAAAAGAAATGCAGACTTTCCTTGATTTCGTAAAAGAGTATTTCAAAAAGGAGAATTTATGGAAGTTTTAGTTCAGTGGTTTACGGATAACCTGTCACAGCATATTTCAAAGGAATTGATCATATTTATCATTTCCATGATCCCGATCCTGGAGCTTCGAGGAGGGCTTCTGGCTGCATCACTTCTGAAAGTATCAGCAGCAAAAGCCATCCCAATCTGTATTATGGGAAATATTATTCCGATTCCGTTTATTCTGCTCTTTATCCGTCAGATTTTTAAACTGATGAAAAAAACAAAGGTTTTCCGCGGACTGATCGAAAGACTGGAAAATCGTGCCATGGGAAAGAGCGACCAGATTAAACGATATGAATTCCTCGGACTACTTTTGTTTGTGGGAGTACCGCTTCCGGGAACCGGTGCATGGACGGGTTCTCTGATTGCTTCACTTCTGGAAGTCGACATCAAGAAATCATCTATTGCAATTTTGTGTGGACTGATCATGGCAACTGTGATCATGTATGTGGTTTCTTACGGAATCGTAGGCAACCTGATCCACTAAAAATTACTGTGATCGGGATTTTGCCATTATTCATGGCAAAACACCTCGCGGAATACTACCTGTGAACAGTAACATCTAAACTTCTGTTCTATCTGCTGGACAGAAGTTTCAAGTTGTGATAAAATATCTTCAAGTATCCAAAAGAAAACTCTTTCAGAGTTTTCTTTTGGCATTCTGAAATTCATGTCGAGTCAGACAGATATTCCTGAATAACTGGTATCAAATAAATAGGCCTTGAAAAGACTGAGAGGATTTTTATATGAGAGAAAAATATGAATCATTGTCCCTTGCTACATTAAAAGACCTTGCAAAGGCAAGAGGATTGAAGGGGATTTCTACTTTGAGAAAGCCGGAACTGATAGAGCGCATGCTCGAAGAAGACGAAAAGGAAAAGGCGTCTGCAGGCAGTGCGGAATCTAAGAATACTGAACACAGACAGGAAGAGTCCGCCAGAGAAGAAAACCGTGTTCGGGAACCACGTGCTTCTTATGATACATCAGAGAGAAAAAATTATCAGGAACGTACAGAGTACACCTACAAGAATCCGGCGGAGACAGCCCAGCTTGACAGCGGCGAGAAAGCAAATGGCATTCTGGAAGTACTTCCGGATGGATATGGATTTATTCGCTGTGCCAATTATCTGCCGGGTGAGAATGACATTTATGTATCTCCGTCCCAGATCAGACGTTTTAACTTAAAGACAGGAGATATCGTGCAGGGAAGCATCCGCATCAAGACACAGGGGGAGAAGTTCAGTGCGCTTCTCTATGTAAATTCCATCAATGGTTTCCCGCCGAGCGAAGGACAGAGAAGATATAATTTTGAAGATATGACCCCGATCTTCCCGAATGAGCGTCTGCGTATGGAGCGTCCGGGCGGTACAGTCGCAATGCGTATCATGGATCTGTTAAGTCCGATCGGTAAGGGACAGCGAGGCATGATCGTTTCTCCTCCGAAAGCAGGTAAGACGACACTTTTAAAGGATGTTGCAAAGTCTATTCTTAAGAATAATCCGTCCATGCATCTGATCATTCTTCTGATCGATGAGCGTCCGGAGGAAGTTACCGATATCAAAGAAGAAATCAAAGGCGATAACGTTGAAGTTATTTATTCTACATTTGACGAGCTTCCGGAGCACCACAGACGCGTTTCTGAGATGGTGGTTGAGCGTGCGCGCCGTCTGGTAGAGCATAAGCAGGAAGTCACGATCCTTCTTGATTCCATCACAAGACTTGCCAGAGCATACAATCTCTGCGTGACACCGAGCGGAAGGACACTGTCCGGCGGTCTTGATCCGGCAGCGCTTCACATGCCGAAGAGGTTTTTTGGTGCAGCCCGTAATATGAGAGAAGGCGGAAGTCTGACGATCCTTGCAACAGCACTCGTCGATACCGGAAGCAAGATGGACGATGTTATTTACGAGGAATTCAAGGGAACCGGTAACATGGAACTTGTACTTGACCGTAAATTACAGGAAAAGAGAGTTTTCCCGGCAATCGACATTCAGAAATCCGGAACGAGACGTGAGGACCTGCTTCTGACGAAGGACGAGCAGGAAGCCGTGTATAACATGCGCCGTGCACTCAACAGCCTCAAGGCAGAAGACGCGGTAGAACAGATTCTGAACATGTTTTCACGTACCAAAAACAATGCCGAATTTATACAGACTGCAAAAAAACAGAAATTTTTATAAACAGCTTGCATTTGCATATTGAGTGTGTTATAATCAGAAAGCTGCGAAATAGTAAATTCGTCAAATTAATACGAATAGAAAATAGAAGAATTATAGAGAGGTGAAAATCATGCGTGAAGGAATCCATCCAAACTACTATCAGGCAACTGTAACCTGCAACTGCGGAAACACATTTGTAACAGGATCTACTAAGAAAGATATCCATGTAGAAATCTGCTCCAAATGTCATCCATTCTATACAGGACAGCAGAAAGCAGCTCAGGCTCGCGGACGTATTGATAAGTTCAACAAGAAATACGGCTTAAACAAATAATCAGACAAGATAACGAAACAAGAGACAGGTTGAGGTTGGGGAAATCTCAGCCTGTTTTTGCTTTTCTGCCAAAATATGCAGGAGAAGCTGCCGGTGGCAGGTTCTTTGTAAGAGAATATATTTTTTATGGAGTGATATATGAAACCATCGAATATCGGCGGTCAGGCGGTAATGGAAGGCATTATGATGCGGCATAAGGATAAATATGCTGTTGCAGTGCGACGTCCTGATAAAGAAATAGAAATAAAAGTAGAAGACTATAAATGTACCTTCGGTAGAGCCGGATTTCTGAAATGGCCGATCATCCGCGGTGTGGTAAGTTTTGTGGATGGTCTGGTTGTTGGCACGAAATGTCTGATGTATTCTGCAGAGATTGCAGGAGATGAAGAAGACGAAAAAGAAGCAGCCAAAAACGCTGCACTTTCCGAAGAAGAACTTTCCGCAAAGAAAGCCAAAGAAGCGAAGCAGTTCCAGTGGCTTCTTTACATAACTGTGGCAATTTCAATCATATTTTCTGTGGCTGCATTTATGTTGTTACCGTATGCACTGGCCAGTCTGCTTCGGAAGGTTGGAGCCTCAGAGTTTGGCGTAACAGTAGCCGAAGCATTCGTGAAGCTCGCGCTTTTCCTGGGATATATGTTTCTGATTTCCAGAATGAAAGATATTCAGAGAACATTTATGTACCACGGTGCAGAGCATAAATGTATCAACTGTGTGGAACACGGACTTCCGCTTACGGTTGAGAACGTTATGGCCAGTTCCAGACAGCACAAGCGCTGCGGTACGAGCTTCCTGTTTCTGGTCATGCTGGTAAGTATCTGTCTTCATTTTGCATTTGTACTTGTTCCTGTTTACTGGGTACGCCTTTTCGGTCGTCTTCTGATGGTGCCGGTTGTATCCGGTATTTCCTTTGAAATCATTCAGTGGGCAGGCAGAACAGATACCAAATTTGCAGATATGATGAGCAAACCGGGACTTGCAATGCAGAAGCTGACAACGAAAGAACCGACTGCAGATATGGTTGAAGTAGCAATCAAAGCGGTAGAAGCAGTTTTTGACTGGAAAGATTACCTGAAAAGAGAATTCGACTGGGTTGACCCGGAAGAAAATAATGGAGAAGAACATGCGGACATATAAAGAAGTACTGGAAGATGGAATTCATCTTCTGGATGCGGCCGCGATTGAAGAAGCCGGGTTGGATGCCTGGCTTCTTCTGGAGTATGCGGCAGATATCAATCGTGCCTGGTATTATGCACATATGGATGAAATTCTGGATAAAAAGACAGAATCACGTTATCTGGAGATGTGTGCCAAACGTGCACAGCATATTCCATTGCAGCATATTACCGGCAGGGCTTATTTTATGGGATATGAATTCTGTGTAGATGAGCGTGTGCTGGTGCCGCGTCAGGATACGGAAGTACTGGTCGAAACAGCACTCACACATTTAAAGGACAGCCGTTCACCGAAAATCCTTGATATGTGTACCGGTTCCGGCTGCATTTTGCTCAGTCTTCTTATGGAGAGGCAGGATGCGTCAGGAACCGGTGTGGATGTATCGGAGGGGGCACTTACTGTCGCAAAGCAGAACAGAATGCATCTGCAGCTTGAAAATCGTGCGGAATTTGTGCAGAGTGATCTGTTTTCCGGTGACTATTTTGAGAAAAACAGTGGAAATACAGCTGTGGAATATGATATGCTTATCTCGAATCCGCCCTATATCCCATCGGGAGACATTCCGGGGCTTATGGAGGAAGTGCGTTCCCATGATCCGGTGCTTGCGCTGGATGGGAAAGAAGACGGACTGTTTTTTTACAGAGAGATCACCGCGCAGGCAGGGAAATATCTGCGGGCGGGCGGATGGCTGATGTATGAGATCGGCTGTGATCAGGGAGAGTCCGTCCCGGAGATCATGAAAGCAAATGATTTTGTTAATGTAGAAGTAATACAGGATCTGTCAGGACTTGACAGAGTCGTGATCGGACAGAAAAAGTAAATACAGGAGGAACAGGATGTTTGATAAATTAGAGGACCTGCTTGTTCGCTTCGAGGAAGTTCTGAATGAACTCGGAGAACCGGGTGTAACAGATAATCAGGAACGTTTCCAGAAGCTTATGAAAGAACAGAGTGAACTGCAGCCTATTGTAGACACCTACAAAGAATACAAAGAAAATAAAGAAACCATTCAGGACAGCTTATCGATGCTGGAAGAAGAAAAGGATGAAGAAATGCGCGAGATGCTGAAGGAAGAGTTGTCTGATGCAAAGAAGCGTGTGGAAGAACTGGAAAAAGAACTGAAGATTCTTCTTCTTCCGAAAGACCCGAATGACAGCAAGAATGTTATCGTTGAGATCCGTGCCGGCGCCGGCGGAGATGAGGCGGCACTGTTTGCAGCAGAGATTTACCGTATGTATGTGAAATACGCAGAATCACGCCGCTGGAAGACGGAGATGATGAGTCTCAATGAGAACGGAATCGGCGGATTTAAGGAAGTTACATTTATGATCCAGGGACAGGGGGCATATTCCAGACTGAAATATGAGAGTGGTGTACACCGTGTACAGCGAGTTCCGGAGACAGAATCAGGCGGACGTATCCATACATCCACCTGCACCGTTGCAATCATGCCGGAGGCAGAGGAGATTGACTTCCATCTGGATATGAATGACTGTAAATTTGATGTGTTCCGTGCATCCGGAAACGGTGGACAGTGTGTCAACACTACAGACTCTGCAGTACGTCTGACCCATATCCCAACCGGAATCGTGATTTCCTGTCAGGATGAGAAATCACAGCTTAAGAATAAAGACAAGGCACTGAAAGTTCTGCGTTCCCGTCTGTATGAGATGGAACTTGCAAAGCAGCATGATGCAGAGGCTGAGGCAAGAAGAAGCCAGATCGGTACCGGAGACCGTTCCGAGAAGATCCGTACCTACAATTTCCCACAGGGACGTGTGACAGATCACCGTATCAAACTGACACTGCACCGTCTGGATGGAATCCTCGGAGGAGATCTGGATGAAATTCTTGACAGCCTGATTGCAGCTGACCAGGCAGCAAAACTCAGTTCTTTAAATGAAGAACAGTAAATGCATGTAAAATATATGCGTAAATAATACAGAAAAATATGTAAAGTGTATAATGGGAGGAAATTTACATGAAAAAAACAGCATTGGTAATCATGGCAGCAGGAATCGGAAGTCGCTTCGGAAAGGGCATCAAGCAGCTTGCACCGGTAGGACCGAATGGTGAGATCATTATGGATTATTCCATTCATGACGCGTTGGAGGCAGGATTTAATAAAGTTGTCTTTATTATCCGTAAGGATCTGGAAGAAGAATTCCGCCGTGTCATCGGAGAAAGAATCGAAAAGATCACAGAAGTAGAATATGCATTCCAGTCACTTGAGAATCTTCCGGATGGATTCAGCAAACCGGCAGACCGTACCAAACCATGGGGAACCGGCCAGGCAGTCCTTGCCGCACGGGAAGTGCTGGATGAGCCTTTTGTTGTAATCAATGCAGACGATTACTATGGAAAGGAAGCATATGTAAAAGTACATGAATATCTGGTACAGGAACAGCCGCAGGATGATAAAATTCATATCTGTATGGCAGGATTCCGTCTTGGAAATACACTGAGTGATAACGGAAGTGTTACACGTGGTGTGTGCCACATCGAAAATGGTGCACTGACAGGTGTTACAGAGACACATAATATCTTTAAGACTGCTGAAGGTGCTGAAACACGCAGCGATGACGGTACAGTAGAAAAACTGGATGTTAAGAGCCTGGTTTCCATGAATATGTGGGGACTTACTCCGGCATTTATGGATACACTGGAAAAAGGTTTTGTTGAATTTCTTGAGGATCTGAAACCAGAAGATATTAAGAAAGAATACCTTCTTCCGGTTATGATCGATGAGCTGATCCAGAAGGGAGAGGCAACTGTTGATGTACTGGAGAGCAGGGACACCTGGTTTGGTGTAACTTATCAGGAAGACAAGGCTTCTGTGACAGAGGCTTTTGCTGAGCTGGTCAAAAAAGGAGTTTATCCGGCTGATCTTTACAAATAAGCAGGACAACGCATTAGATATGCGCGGATAAGGAGGAAAATAATGGGCAAATATTTTGGAACAGATGGTTTTCGTGGGGAAGCAAATATACAGTTAACAGTAGATCATGCTTTCAAAGTCGGCAGATATGTCGGCTGGTACTATGGCCGTGAACATAAGGCCAAGATCGTAATCGGCAAGGATACCAGACGCAGCAGCTATATGTTTGAGTATGCACTGGTTGCCGGACTGACGGCTTCCGGAGCAGATGCATATCTGCTTCATGTAACGACAACACCGAGTGTTTCATACGCGGTTCGCACAGAGAATTTTGACTGCGGAATTATGATCTCTGCAAGTCATAATCCATTTTACGATAATGGAATCAAGCTTCTGAACGGTAACGGACAGAAGATTGAAGCAGAAGTAGAGGCAAGAATCGAAGCATATCTGGATGGCAAGATCGAAGATCTTCCATATGCAACACGCGAAGATATCGGACGTACCGTGGATTATGCTTCCGGACGTAACCGTTATATCGGTTATCTGATTTCTATTCCGTGCCGTGACTTCAAAAACATTAAAGTCGGACTGGATTGTTCCAACGGAAGTTCTTCTGCAATCGCAAAAAGTGTATTTGACGCACTTCGTGCAAAGACTTATGTGATCAACAATGATCCGGACGGAACCAACATCAATCGTGGCTGTGGTTCCACGCATATCGAAGTACTGCAGAAATATGTGGTTGAGAATGGGCTGGATGTCGGTTTTGCCTATGACGGAGATGCAGACCGCTGTATTGCGGTAGACCATAAGGGAAATATCATTGATGGTGACAAGATTTTGTATGTATGTGGTAAATTCCTGAAATCACAGGGCAAATTAAACGGCAATACTGTTGTTACGACCGTTATGTCCAACATGGGACTTTATAAAGCATTTGAAAGTGAAGACATCAACTATGAGCAGACTGCCGTAGGTGACAAATACGTAGCAGAAAATATGCTCGAAAACAATTACAGTATTGGTGGCGAGCAGTCCGGACACGTGATTTTCAGCCGTTATGCAGCTACCGGTGACGGAATCCTGACTTCTCTTATGATCATGGAAGCCTGCGTAGAGCAGAAAGCAACTCTCTGTGATCTTGCAAAAGAGATGAAAGTATATCCGCAGATCCTGCGCAATGTGCGTGTAGCCGATAAGAAAACTGCAAGAGAGAACCCGAAGGTTGTCGAAGCAGTAGAAGCAGCTGCAAGAGCACTGAGTACAGAAGGACGTATTCTTGTAAGGGAAAGTGGTACAGAGCCGCTGATCCGTGTCATGGTAGAAGCCGGAACAGAGGAAATCTGTGCAGAGCACGTAAATAATGTAGTACGTGTCATGGAAGAAGAAGGACTTATTGTAGAATAAAGGATATTGATGAATAAAAAAAATATTATAAAAATGGGAACAGCCGGTCTCTGTATGCTCATGCTGACCGGCTGCGGGGGGCAGAATAAGAAGACTTACGACCAGGCTGTAACAGATCTTGAGCAGGGAAGTTATGACTATGCGCTGGAAGGTTACAAGTCTTCGATCACTGCCGGATATAAAAGTGCGCAGTCGTATCGTGGGGCAGGTATAGCAAGCCTTCATCTCGGCAATTACCAGGATGCGATCGACTATCTCACCAGTGGACTGAATGATGAAAAAGCAGGCAAAACATTGAAAAAGGACATGCTTGCTTATCGTGCGACTGCAGAGATGAAATCAGAGCTTTTTGATGCTGCAATGGCAGACTGCCAGACCATCGCCGAAGATTACGCGATGGATGCAGACACGTATTATCTGACTGGCTGTGTGGCACTTGCCATGGATTCTTATGATGAGGCATCCACTAATTTTACTGATGCGTATGATGCTGATGCGTCCTATGAGATGGCGATCGAGATCTATGAGGCATATCTCGAAAAAGACATGGAGGCAGACGGTACACGTTATCTGGAGACTGCATTACAGACAGAAGCCAAAACTGCAGACGATTACTGCGACCGGGGAAAAGCTTATTACTATATGCAGGATTACAGCAATGCAAAGAAAGAACTGACAGAAGCGGTCAACAAAAAGAGCACAGAGGGAATCCTGCTTCTCGGTATGGTTTATAAAGCACAGGGTGATACAGCCAATGCACGCGCCATGTACCAGCAGTATATTGAGACGGAGGGAAGCTCTCCGGCAAAAGGTTACAATGGTCTTGCACTCTGTGATATTGATGACGGCAATTACGATAATGCACTGACAGATATCACAAATGGTCTTGCAGACGCTTCTACAGAGGAAATGCAGGATCTTCTGTATAATGAAGTTGTGGTTTATGAGAAAAAACTGGATTTTGCCACAGCATTGAGTAAGATACAGGAGTATCTCAAGATGTTCCCGGATGATGAAAATGCATCCAAAGAGCTTATTTTCCTTCAGTCGAGAAACGGAGGCTGAGTATGCAGTTTTACGAGTTTAAAGATATAGAAGAACGGGTCGTTCTGATCGGCGTGCAGACAAGCGAAGACGAGGATGTCGCCGTATCTCTTGACGAGCTGGAAGAACTGGCAGAGACTGCCGGTGCAGTGACTGTGGCAAAGGTGATACAGAATCGTGAGGCAGTCCACCCGGGTACCTATATCGGCAAGGGTAAGATCGAAGAAGTTGCGGCACTTATTCAGGCATATGACGCAAACGGTGTGATCTGTGATGATGAACTTTCGCCGGCGCAGCTCAATAATCTTGAGCGTGAACTGGACTGCAAAGTAATGGATCGTACACTTCTGATTCTTGATATATTTGCGGCGCGTGCAGTAAGCAGTGAGGGAAAAATCCAGGTCGAGCTGGCACAGCTCCGCTATCGCGCGGCGCGTCTTGTCGGCTTACGTGAATCTCTGTCCAGACTCGGTGGTGGAATCGGTACGCGAGGACCCGGTGAAAAAAAACTGGAAACAGACCGACGTCTGATCCGAACCAGAATTTCAGCACTGAAAGCCGAGTTATTTCAGGTTGAGAAGCACAGAGAACTGATCCGCGGTAAAAGAAGTCGCGGCAATTTAAAGACTGCAGCGATTGTCGGCTACACGAATGCCGGTAAATCTACTCTTTTAAATACGCTGACCGGAGCAGGAATCCTGGCAGAGGACAAGTTATTTGCGACACTTGATCCGACGACAAGAGTACTGGAATTAAAAGACGGGCAGCAGATCCTTCTGACCGACACTGTAGGGTTTATACGGAAGCTGCCGCATCACCTTGTAGAAGCCTTTAAAAGCACGCTGGAGGAGGCAAAGTATGCCGACTATATCATTCATGTCGTAGACGCGTCAAATCCGCAGGCAGAGCTTCAGATGCACACAGTATACGAGACACTTCGTGAACTCGGTGCAACCGGAAAAAAGATCATCACTCTTCTGAACAAGCAGGATCAGGTAAAAGATATCCAGATCCGGGATCTTCAGGCAGATTATACTGTAAAGTGTTCTGCACGTACAGGGGAAGGTCTGGAAGAGTTTAAAGACGTTCTTGCAAAAATTCTTGCTGAGAGCCAGATTTATCTGGAAGAATTATTTTCTTACAAAGAGGCAGGAAAAATTCAGCTGATACGTGAATATGGAAGCCTTCTTTCAGAGGAATATACAGCCGACGGAATAGCCGTAAAAGCCCGTGTTCCTGCGGAAATCTTCGTTTCCGTGCTCCCTGAAAGTCACTGAAAATACAAATAAAAAAGTTTTTTGGGTAACACCATATAGTTGTGAAAATGATGAAATGACACAATATATGGTGTTTTTTGTGTATTGACGAAACGAAGAGAGTTTGCTACAATAGGTCTACAGCGCATAAATCATATGGGAACATGTGGTCGTAAATAGATACAGATGCAGCAGTAGAGGGAGGTTTGATTTAGGTATGTTTCAGGTAGTTAAGCGTGATGGTGAGATCGCGGAATTTCAGATGTCAAAAATCACTGCAGCGATTGATAAAGCATTCGATGCCAAAGAAAAAGTTTACAGCAAGGATATGATCGATCTGATGGCACTCCGTGTGACCGCAGATTTTCAGAATAAGATTACAGACGGCAAAGTAACAGTGGAAGATATTCAGGACAGTGTAGAGAATGTTCTGATCCAGGCCGGTTACAGTGATGTGGCAAAGGCTTATATCCTTTACCGCAAGCAGAGAGAAAAGATCCGTAACATGAAATCCACAATCCTCGATTACAAGGAAATCGTAGACAGTTACGTAAAGGTTGAAGACTGGCGGGTAAAAGAAAACTCCACCGTAACTTATTCTGTCGGAGGGCTGATCTTAAGCAACTCCGGTGCTGTAACCGCAAATTACTGGCTTTCCGAGATCTATGACAATGAGATCGCAGAGGCGCACAGAAATGCAGACATTCACATTCATGACCTGTCCATGCTGACCGGCTACTGTGCAGGATGGTCCCTGAAACAGCTGATTCAGGAAGGTCTTGGCGGAATCGAGGGCAAGATTACTTCCGCACCGGCGAAGCATTTGAGTGTACTGTGCAATCAGATGGTTAATTTCCTCGGCATCATGCAGAATGAATGGGCCGGTGCACAGGCGTTTTCTTCTTTTGATACTTACCTTGCACCATTTGTCAAGGTGGATAACTTAAGCTATCATGAGGTAAAAAAATGCATTGAAGCATTTATCTATGGTGTCAATACACCGAGCCGCTGGGGTACGCAGGCACCATTTTCCAATATCACTCTGGACTGGACTGTTCCGGATGACCTTGCAGAGCTTCCTGCAATCGTTGGCGGCAGGGAAATGGACTTTAAGTACAAAGACTGTAAGAAAGAGATGGATATGGTCAATAAGGCATTTATTGAGACCATGATCGAGGGCGATGCCAACGGACGTGGTTTCCAGTATCCGATCCCGACCTATTCCATCACGAAGGAATTTGACTGGTCCGATACAGAGAACAACCGTCTGTTATTTGAAATGACTGCGAAATACGGAACCCCGTATTTTTCCAACTATATCAACAGCGATATGAAACCGAGCGACATCCGCAGCATGTGCTGTCGTCTCCGTCTTGATCTTCGTGAACTGCGTAAAAAGAGCGGCGGATTCTTCGGTTCCGGTGAGAGCACCGGTTCTGTTGGTGTCGTAACGATCAACATGCCGCGTATCGCATATCAGTCAAAGACTCCGGAAGAGTTTTACCGCAGACTGGATCGTCTGATGGATATTTCAGCGAGATCTCTTCATATCAAACGAGAGGTCATCACGAAACTTCTGAATGAAGGTCTGTATCCGTACACCAAACGTTATCTGGGAAGCTTCGATAATCATTTCTCCACCATTGGTCTGGTCGGAATGAACGAGGCAGGACTGAATGCAAAATGGCTTGGCTGCGATATGAGCGATGAGCGTACGCAGAAATTCACAAAAGAAGTACTGACACATATGCGTAACCGCCTTTCTGATTACCAGGAAGAATATCCGGGTGAACTGTTCAATCTGGAGGCAACTCCGGCAGAGTCCACTGCATACCGCCTGGCAAAACATGACCGTAAACGCTGGCCGGATATCCGTACCGCAGGAAGCAAGGGTGATACTCCGTATTACACCAACAGTTCCCATCTTCCGGTGGAATTCAGCTCCGATATCTTTGATGCACTGGATATTCAGGATGAGCTTCAGACTCTGTATACATCCGGTACTGTATTCCATGCGTTCCTCGGTGAAAAACTTCCGGACTGGAAAGCTGCTGCATCTCTTGTACGTAAGATCGCAGAGAACTACAAGCTTCCGTATTATACGATTTCTCCGACCTACTCTGTATGTAAGGAGCATGGCTATTTAAGCGGTGAGCATTTTACCTGCCCGAAATGCGGTAAAAAAGCAGAAGTTTACAGCCGTATCACCGGATATTACCGCCCGGTACAGAACTGGAACGACGGTAAGGCACAGGAGTACAAGAACCGTACATTATATGATGTGCTTCATTCCAAACTTAAGAAAGTTCATACAAGTATGGTGACACTGACTGACGATGATGTAAAGATCGAACCGTTGGAAACGCATAAATATTTGTTTACTACAAGTACCTGTCCGAACTGCCGCATGGCAAAGAAGATGCTGGAGGGTGAAGACCTTGAGATCATCGATGCAGAGAAAAATCCTGATATGGCACGTCAGTTTGGAATCATGCAGGCACCGACGCTGGTTATTACCGATGGTGAACACCTTAAGAAATATGTAAATGCATCCAATATCCAGAAATATGTGGATGAAGAGCTGGATGCCTGATCCGCTGTGTGGATAAGCATAAGGAAATAATACTTAATGAAAGAATATGAATCCTCGTGGGGCAAGAGTGCTTCACGGGGACCTTTTTACGTTACAGGAAATTACTCCGTAATGTTTCTGCAAAGGTTTACATTTAGAAAAAACGTGAGTATAATGATATTCATTGGTATATTATGCAATATAGACTAATTTTTATGCGAGGGACGAGGAGAGAGAATAATGATTAAACAGAACATAGTATTTATTGAAAATAAAGCAGGAAGTCTTCAGAAAGTAACCGGTCTTCTGGCAGAAGCAGGTATCGATATTTATGGATTTGCATGCTTTGATGCACCGGAATTTGCGCTTTTTCGTATGGTGACAAACCAGGCAGACGAAGCAGAAAAAATCCTCACAGAGAACGGATATATGAACCGTGTGACAGAAGTTATCGCCGTAGATCTCAAGGATGAAGTCGGCGGACTGAACACAGTACTGCAGGTACTTGGCAACTGTAATGTAAATCTGGATTATATTTATACATCCTATCACAGAGGAAACAGTCTTCCGATCATGATTCTTCAGACAGATGATGTATTTGTAACCGAAAATGTGCTGAGCAATAATGGATTCCGTGTATTAAATTCTCTGGAGGGCTGAAACCATCATGAATAAATCCGCTTTTCAGAAGGGACTGAAAGACGGAATTCCGATCGGACTCGGGTATTTTGCAGTCTCTTTTACGTTTGGTATTATGGCAATACAGGCGGGATTAAGTGCATGGCAGGCTGTATTGATCTCTCTGACAAATCTGACATCGGCAGGTCAGTTTGCAGGTATCGGGATCATTGCAGCAGGCGGATCTCTCTGGGAGATGGCACTGACTCAGCTGGTCATCAATCTTCGATATTGTCTGATGTCTTTTTCGCTTTCACAGAAACTGGAAAAGGGTGTGTCAAACGGCCATCGCCTGGCAGTTGCGTTTGGTGTGACAGATGAGATCTTTGGCGTCAGTGCAAGTCAGGAGGGAAGAATCAGTCCATGGTATAATTATGGTGTGATGTGTGTGGCAATTCCAGGATGGACACTCGGAACTCTTGCCGGTGCCGTATCGGGAAATCTGCTTCCGGATTTTCTGGTCAGTGCACTGAGCGTTGCAATCTATGGCATGTTCCTTGCTGTCATTATTCCGCCGGCAAAGAAGAACCGTGCCGTGCTGGGTGTTGTGATCGGTGCTATGGCAGTAAGTACTTTATTTGCGACTGTGCCTGTACTGAATAAAGTATCAACCGGTTTTGTGATTATTATCACAACCGTACTTGTGGCAGGAATTGCAGCATACTTCTGCCCGATCGAAGAAAAGGAGGAGGCAGACTGATATGAAACCGAATGTATATATCTATATTCTGGTGATGGCAGATGTGACTTACCTGATACGTATGCTTCCGCTTGTACTTGTTAAGAAAGAGATCACCAGTCCTTATGTAAAATCTTTCTTATATTATGTGCCGTATGCCTGTCTTGCGGCGATGACATTTCCGGCGATCCTTACCGCAACGGCGGGGGGAATTATTTCCGGTGCTGCAGGACTGATCGTGGCGCTAATCGTAGCCTATCGCGAAAAGAGCCTTCTTACGGTTGCATTGTTTGCGTGTGCAGCAGTGTTTGTGGTAGAGAGGATTATGGGATTTTTGATGTAAATAATATGAAATGCCTTCCGGCTTTGCTTCTGGCAGAGCCGGATTTTTACGTTATAAGAAATTACTCCGTAATGTTTATGTACGAAAAAATGGACTCCTTTTTCGGAAATAGTTAGTTTCAACAAATATTCTTGACAAATAAGATAGCCTGAACTAACATAAGTATAGATGCGACTAACTTAAACTCATTAGTCAAAAATCGAGGGGAAAAGGAGAAACGTATGTTTTTGGAAATAAGAGAAATCAAGAAATCATTTGGTTCAGGCGACAGCAAAGTCGATGTGCTGCGCGGTCTGGATCTGGATATTGCGAAGGGAGAGTTCTGTGTCCTTCTGGGACCATCCGGTTCCGGTAAATCCACACTTTTAAATATTATCGGGGGAATTGAGGGTGCCGATGATGGAAGCATCTCCATTGAGGGAGAACGTCTTGCCGACATGAAAGAAAAGAAGCTGTCACAGTACCGCAGAAAGCATCTGGGCTATATCTTCCAGATGTACAACCTGATCCCAAATCTTACTGTGCGTGAAAATATCGAGGTCGGGGCATATTTAAGTGACCATCCACTGGATGTGGATGAACTTCTGCATACACTGGGACTTTTTGAACATCAGAGAAAACTTCCGAATCAGCTGTCCGGAGGCCAGCAGCAGAGAACAGCAATTGGTCGTGCTATCGTAAAGAATCCGGATATCCTGCTCTGTGATGAACCGACGGGTGCGCTTGATTACAATACATCCAAGGAGATTCTGAAACTGATCGAAACCGTTAATCAGAAATATGGAAATACGGTCGTCATGGTTACTCATAATGATGCGATCAAAGATATGGCGGATCGTGTAGTCAAGCTTCGAGATGGTATTATCCGTAAGAATTATCAGAACGAACATAAGATTCCTGCGATGGATCTTGACTGGTAAGGGGGCGATAATATGAAAAGTCCTCTCAGAAAAAGGATTCCCCGTGAATTCAAAGGAGAAATCGGAAAGTATCTGGTTGTTTTTATCCTAATGGTTGCAACGATCGGACTGGTTTCCGGTTTTCTGGTTGCAGATGGAAGTATGATTCATGCATACAATGAAGGCTTTGAGAAATATAACATTGAAGATGGCAATTTCCGTCTCGGAGAGCGTCTGTATCGTGGACAGAAAGAGGCAATTGAAGAAGAAGGCGTCAAAGTCTACGAGAACTATTATATAGAAGATTCTCTTTCAAATGGCAGTACGATGCGTTTCTTTAAGAACCGTACAGATGTCAACAAAGTCTGCCTGATGGAAGGCAAGCTTGCGGAAAAGACAGGTGAGATTGCGATTGACCGTATGTATGCAGACAATAATGAGCTGAAAGTCGGAGACACGATCGATGACGGCAAGAAGAGTTGGAAAATCACCGGTCTGGTTGCTTTGTCTGATTACAGCTGTCTGTTTCAGAATAACAGTGATACGATGTTTGATGCTGTAAAATTCGGTGTCGGTCTGGTGACAGAAGAAGAATTTGATACGCTGGATCAGGATAAGCTGCAGTATAATTATGTGTGGATCTATGATAAAAAACCGGAGACAGAAGCAGAGGAAAAAGATGTTTCCGAGGATCTGATGAAAGCAATGGGCAAAGTTGTTACACTGGAAAGCTTTGTGCCACAGTATCAGAACCAGGCGATCATCTTTACCGGTGATGACATGGGAAGTGACAAAGCAATGATTGCAATGCTTCTTTATATCATTATTGTGATCATGGCATTTGTATTTGGAATCACGACGAGCAATACGATTGCAAAAGAAGCCGGTGTGATCGGAACACTCCGTGCATCCGGTTATACGCGGGGAGAACTGGTCCGTCATTACATGACACTGCCGGTTATCGTAACGCTTATAGGGGCACTTGGCGGAAATATTCTGGGTTATACAGTTTTTAAATATATATGCGCTGACATGTATTATGGAAGTTACAGCCTTCCGACCTATAAGACAATCTGGAATGCAGAAGCATTTGTTCTGACAACAGTGGTGCCTGTGGCGATCATGTTTGTAGTTAATTATGCAATCCTGCATCACAAACTGAAACTTTCACCGCTTAAATTCCTGCGAAGGGATCTTTCAACAAGAAAGCAGAAACGTGCTCTTTATTTAAGTCCGAAACTTAAAATATTCCACAGATTCCGTCTGCGTGTGATCTTCCAGAACATCAGTAATTATCTGGTGCTCTTTGTGGGTATTGTTTTTGCAAATCTGCTTCTGATGTTCGGACTTCTGCTTCCGTCGGCACTGGATCACTATCAACTGGAGATTCAGAATAATATGCTGGCAAAATATCAGTATATGCTTTCTGTTCCGGTTAGTGTGATGGGTGGCAGCAATAAGCTAGAAGGGATGCTTGATATGTTGCTTTTTTCTCTTGATACAGAGACGGATAATGAAGATGCGGAGGAGTTCAGTGCGTATTCATTGAATACACTTCCGGGCAAATACAAGAGCGAAGAAGTTACTCTGTACGGCATTCATGATGACAGTAAGTATATTGATGCAGATTTTTCAGATGGTATTTACATCTCGCAGGCATATGCGGACAAGTTTTTGCTGAAAATCGGGGATGCGATCATTCTTAAGGAAAAATATGAGGATGATGAGTATACGTTTAAAATCGGTGGGATCTATGATTACAATGGTGGACTATGTATCTTTATGCCGCAGGAGGATCTGAACCAGACATTTGATCTGGGAGATGATTACTTCAGTGGTTATTTCAGCAACAGCGAGATTACGGATATAGACAGCCGTTATATCGGTTCGGTGATAGATCTGGATGCCCTGACCAAGATTTCCAGACAGCTCAACGTATCAATGGGAAGTATGATGGGCCTGGTCAATGGATTTGCAATCGCAATCTACATGATCCTGATCTATCTGTTGTCCAAGATCATCATCGAAAAAAATGCACAGTCGATATCAATGACAAAGATTCTTGGGTATACAAACGGTGAGATCAGTAGGCTGTATATCATGTCAACCTCAATCGTAGTAATCCTGTGTCTTCTGATCAGTCTGCCGATAGAAGCAGAGGTCATGAAAGTATTGTTCCGGGAAGTGATGCTGCAGAGTATTTCCGGATGGATTGCTCTGTGGATCGATCCGATGATTTATGTGAAGATGTTTGGGGCTGGATTTGTAACTTATGCCGTAGTAGCACTTCTGGAATATCGCAGGATACGTAAAGTGCCGATGAGTGAATCACTCAAGAATGCAGAATAAAATTCAGTTTTTTCAGAAAAATCCCCACTTTATATTGTTAACGCGCTAAATAGCTGTTATAATAACGATAAATTTGTTTATATAGAGAGGGAACGATACATATGAATCAATTGGATATACTCAGAGAAAGTCTCGGACAGTGTGATGAGATTCTTCTGGATGCACTTCTTATGCGTAACAGAATCGTAGAAGACATCATGGTTTACAAAGAAGCAAATGATATTCCGATCCTGCAGCCGGAGCAGGAAGCGAAGCAGAGAGAATGGCTGAACCGCAGAATGGAAGGCAAACGCCATAAAGATGAGGTAATGGCTGTTTTTGAAGAAATCACAAGAAACAGTAAGAAGATTCAGGCACGTAAGCTGTTTGATTACAATATTGTCCTGATCGGATTTATGGGAGCCGGCAAATCTACGATCTCTGATTTCCTGAGAACTGTTTTTGCAATGGAAGTTGTAGAGATGGATCAGATCATCGCAGAGAGAGAAGGCATGTCCATCTCCGATATTTTTGAGACCTACGGAGAAGAATACTTCCGTAATCTTGAGACAGAACTTCTTATTGAAATGCAGTCCAAGAGCAATGTGGTCATCTCCTGTGGCGGCGGTGTACCGATGAGAGAGCGCAATGTAGTTGAGATGAAGAAAAACGGCCGTGTCGTTCTTCTTACCGCAAAACCGGAGACAATCTTAAACCGTGTCAAAGACAACCATGACAGACCACTTCTCGAAGGAAATAAGAATGTGTCTTTCATCGGCGACCTTATGGAAAAACGTCGTGAGAAATATCAGGCAGCAGCTGATATCGTTATCGAGACAGATGGTAAAGACAAGCTCGAAATCTGTGAGGAGCTTGTACACAGACTTCGCGCACTGGATGCGCAGGAGTGACCAGTAAGTAACATACTGAGATGTATTGGTTGAGAATATCCTGAGAAGTGTCAATAGCACAAATTTAATTTAATAAAAAGCAGATGTCCAAAAAAATCCAGATGCGTGTCGCCTGGATTTTTTTGAACGCAAAAATTGAATGGTGCATCAAAAAACAGTCCATTTTGTTTAATATATCCATATGGTATTATAATTTCATCAAAAAGCTATACGAAATAGCTAAAGAGCGAAAACAAAAATGGGAGGTTTCTTTTATGAAGAAAAAATTAGTTTTAGCGATGGCAGCAACAATGGCAATCACATCTTGTGCAGTTCCGGTACTTGCAGATGATGCAGCAGCTGAAGGCGGAAAAATCGGTATCTCAATGCCAACACAGTCTCTGGAACGTTGGAACAGAGATGGTTCTTATCTGGAAGAACAGTTTAAAGCAGCTGGATATGATGTGGAGCTGACATACTCCGATAACGAAACAGACCGTCAGGTAAATGATATCCAGAACCTGATCTCTGATGGAGTTAACCTCCTGGTAGTTGCAGCTATCGATGGTGAAGCACTTAATACAGTTATGGATGAAGCAGCAGATGCAGGAATCCCGGTTATCGCTTATGACCGTCTGATCAAATCCGATGCAGTTTCCTATTATATCTCCTTCGATAACTATACAGTAGGTACTCTGCAGGGCCAGTACGTAATCGATACTCTGGATCTTGACAATGCAGGTGATAAAACATATAACATTGAGTTCACAGCAGGTGACCCGGCAGATAACAATGCAGGATACTTCTTCAACGGTGCTTATGACACTCTGAAACCGTATCTGGATGCAGGCACACTGAATGTAGTTTCCGGACAGACCGATTTCGATTCCGTAGCAACAGCAGCATGGGATACACAGACAGCTCTGGAAAGAATGCAGAACATCCTCGCTTCTTACTATGCAGACGGAACACAGCTTGATGTAGCTCTTTGCTCCAATGACTCTACAGCACTTGGTGTTACACAGGCTATCGAATCTGACTATGCAGGCAAAAACGACGTTCTGATCACAGGACAGGATGGTGACGAAGCTAACCTTGCAAACATCGTAGATGGAAAACAGTCCATGACAGTTTACAAAGCAGTTGCAAACGAAGCAGTTGTTACTCTTGACCTTGCAGAAGCAATGCTGAAAGGTGACACAATTGATGATTCTCTGATCACAAACTCCAAATGGGATTTCGATTGTGCATATGATACAGAATCCTATGAAACATCCGAAGGTCACAAATGCCCATCATTCCTTCTGGTTCCTACAGTTGTAACAAAAGACAACATGAAAGAAGAACTGGTTGACACAGGATACTATACACAGGACGATGACGGATATCTTCATCCGGCACAGTAAGCAGAAAAAATTGCTTAAGTAACCAATAAAACATGTAATTTGAAATTTTAGGGCGGGGTGAAGAGCCCCGCCCGGTTTTTTGAAAGGGGGCGCCATTTTGGCAGACAATATTTTAGTAATGGATCACATTACAAAAGAGTTCCCCGGTGTCAAAGCTCTGGACAATGTAAATCTTGAAGTCCAGCGAGGAGAGATTCACGCGCTGATCGGTGAAAACGGTGCGGGAAAATCCACACTGATGAACGTTTTAAGTGGTCAGTATCCATATGGAAGTTATACAGGTACAGTTACCTATGAAGGTGAGGAATGCAAGTTTAAAAACCTGAACGACAGTGAAGCGAAAGGAATCGTTATCATCCATCAGGAACTTGCGCTGATTCCGTTACTTTCTATTGGCGAGAATATGTTTCTCGGAAACGAGATTAAGAATAAAAGCGGCAGCATTGACTGGGACAGAACATACAGTGAAGCAGAAAAACACATGGCACAGGTTGGACTCCATGAATCTGCACAGACATTGATCAAAGATATCGGAACAGGTAAACAGCAGCTGGTAGAGATCGCAAAGGCATTCTCCAAGAAGGTTAAACTTCTGATCCTGGATGAGCCTACTTCATCTCTGAATGATGAAGATGCAAAGATGCTTCTGGATCTTCTGATGGAATTCAAGAAGAATGGACTGACCTCTATCATCATTACACATAAACTGAATGAGATCATCTATTGTGCAGACCGCTGTACAATCATCCGAGATGGTACAACGATCGAGACACTGACCAAGGGTGTAGATGATTTAAGTGAAGACCGTATCATCAAAGGTATGGTTGGTCGTTCTATGGATGACCGTTATCCTTCCAGAAAACATAATGTCAGCAAAGATGTCATGCTGGAGGTAAAAGACTGGACCGTTCATCATCCGCTTTACCCGGAGAAGATTGTAGATGATAAGATCTCCTGTAAAGTACATAAAGGTGAAGTTGTTGGTTTCTCTGGACTGCAGGGTGCAGGACGTACTGAATTCGCAATGTCCGTATTTGGTAAGAGTTATGGAAGCAATATCTCCGGTGATCTCTATATCAAAGGAGAAAAAGTCAATCTCAAGAATCCGCATGATGCAATTCACCATGGTCTTGCATATGTAACAGAAGACCGTAAGACGAACGGACTGATCCTCGGAGAATCGATTCGATTTAATACAACACTTGCACGACTTTCCAAAGTCTGCGAGAAAGGTGTCATCAATACAGATATGGAAGTTCATCTGGCAGATGAGATGACAAAGGAAATGGGAACCAAGACTCCTTCCAATGAGCAGAAAATCGGTAACCTTTCCGGTGGTAACCAGCAGAAAGCTCTGCTTGGTAAGTGGATGTTTACAGAACCGGATATCCTGATTCTGGATGAACCTACACGAGGTATCGATGTAGGTGCAAAATATGATATCTACTGCCTGATCAATAAGATGGTAGAAGATGGAAAATCAGTCATTATGATTTCTTCTGAAATGCCGGAACTTCTCGGTATGTGTGACCGGATCTATGTTATGAGTGAAGGCCGTCTGGCTGGTGAATTTACAGCGGAAGAGGCAACTCAGGAACGTATTATGGCTTCGATCATGCAGGAACAGAATAAAAAATAAGAAATAGTGACTGAACAGTTACTGGGAAAGGGGTAAAAAAATGAAATTTAATGTAAAAGATTTCTTAAGAAAGTATACAATGGTCATTGCACTGGTGATCGTATTTATCCTGTTCTGTGGATTGACAAACGGAAGACTCCTGTATGCACAGAACATGTCAAACTTAATGCTTCAGAATGGTTATGTTCTCGTTCTTGCCTGTGGTATGTTATTATGTATCCTGACAGGTGGTAACATCGACCTTTCTGTTGGTGCTGTAATCTGCCTGGTTGGTGGTCTTGCAGCAGTACTTATCAGCAACAAGGGAATGAACCCATATCTGACCATCATCATCTGCCTGGTTGTTGGTCTTCTGGTAGGTATCTGGCAGGGTTACTGGATCGGTTACAAACGTATTCCTCCATTTATCACAACACTTGCAGGTATGTTCATCTTCCGTGGATTCGGACGTCTGATCCTGGATAACAAGACTGTATCTATCCAGAGCCAAGATTTCCTGAAAGTATTTACATCCTATATCAATATTCCTGGACTTGATGATACTGCAAACTATTCCGCACTGATCGTTGGTGTTGTAGTAGCTGTTTATGTAATCTTTAATGTTATTCGTTCCAGAGCAAACAAAGCGAAAAAAGGTTATCGTCAGAATACAGCATTTTCTGATTACAGCAAAGCAGTGATCATTGCAGTTGTTATCCTGTGGTACTGCTACAAACTGTTCCAGTACAAAGGTATCTCCGTTATGTTCATCTGGGTAGTTGCAATCTGCCTGATTTACAGTTTCATTACATCCAAAACAGCATTCGGACGTTATTTCTACGCAATCGGTGGTAATGAGAAAGCTACACAGCTTTCTGGTATTGATACAAACAAAGTTTACTTTATTGCATATGTAAACATGGGACTTCTTGCAGGTCTTGCAGGTCTTCTCTGTGCAGCACGTGTAGGTTCTGTAAACGGTAGTACAGGTACATCCTTCGAGATGGATGCAATCGGTTCCTGTTTCATCGGTGGTGCTTCTGCATACGGCGGCAGCGGTACTGTTGGTGGTGTAGTAATCGGTGCCCTTCTTCTTGGTGTTATCAACATGGGTATGTCTATCATGGGTATCGGTGATTCCTGGCAGTATGTAGTAAAAGGTGCCGTACTTCTGATCGCAGTTGTATTCGATGTATTATCCAACAGAAAGAACGGATAATGAAAATTAGATGAATGGTAAGGGTCATTGCGTGTGGCGCAATGGCCCTTTTGAAGTATCAGAAAAAATGTGATACACTGATAGAAAGAAAAATAATCAGAAAGAATGGAAACTATGAAAAAATCTACACTGACAATCTTTTGCATATTGGCTGGGTGTATCTTTTTTCTCTCGGGGATCTGGATCTATTTTCAGAAAAATCTGGACCGGGTCGAACTGGGAGAAGGAGAGCGCGCTACAGCCTATCAGCGGCATTATCTGATGATCGCCAACGATAAGGATACCGGCATGTGGCAGTCAGTCTATGAAAGCGCCTCAAAAGAAGCAGAAAGCAAAGATGCATATGTGGAACTACTCTCTCCGGAACAGATGAATGGATACTCGCAGGCGGATTGCCTTAAGATCGGGATTGCCTCAAAAGTGGATGGAATCATTCTGGAAGCGGACGGAAGTAAAGAAGAACAGCATCTGATCACAGAGGCATTGAAGGATGGAATACCGGTTGTTACAGTTATGACAGATGATACTGCGACGAGCCGCATCAGCTTTGTAGGACTGAACAGTTATCAGATGGGAAGTGCCTATACAGAACAGATTCAGGGGATGCTGAAAGAAAAAGGTTCTACAAGTGTGATGTTTTTATCGACATCCAGCTCAAAAACGCAGGAAACAAATCTTGTTTATTCGCAGGTCAAAAAAGAACTGGAATCCCGGAAAAAAACAGGACAGTCGATAGATCTGACGGAATACTGTGTGGACAGCAGCGCAGACTTTGATACAGAAGAATTTGTGCGGGATATGTTTGTCAGTGATGAAAGCCTTCCGGATGTGATTGTCTGTATGGATGAGGTTGTAACAGAATGTGTCTGTCAGGCACTGGTAGACTATAATCAGGTTGGTAATGTAAAAGTAATCGGATATTATTATTCTAATGTAACCCTGAATGCGATCGATAAGGGAATTATTTCTTCTGCAATTGCTCTTGATATGGAAGAAATCGGAAGGTACAGTGTCAATGCACTGGACGAATATATATCTTTTGGACATAGCAATAACTATTATAGTGTTGACCAGCATGTGATTACGAAGGACAACACCAGGGAATACAGGACGGAGGATGAGAAATGAAAGATGAAAAAGAATTCTCCGCTGTAAAAAATTCCATACAGACCAGACTGAGTGGTGTTATGCTTCTGGTCCTGATTTTTGCGCTTGGTATCAATGTGTTTATTTTTGCCCAGATCCGTACGGCGGTGGGAAGAATTGATGCGGTTTTTTCCAGCAATACGGCTATAAATGAGCTTTCAGATTCTATTGAACAGGTGGAAAGTACCGTTTATGAATATCTGAATACAAACAGTTCGCAGGCGCTGGAAAATTATTACCGCTATGAACAGAATTACAGGAATCTGCTCGAAGACCTGAATGACCGGAATCTGGATAATGAAGCAAAAATGCTTGAAAAAAACATCCGAAGGATGTCAGAAACTTATCTGGATCAGACAAATGAAACGGTACAGGCAAAGCGAGGCAGAAATGTTGAGAAGTACAAGACCTCCTATGAGGATGAACATAAACTGTATGAATATATCAATTCGTATAGCTATAAGCTGAATAATCTGCGGTTCAAGATGAACTCTGCAAACTATCAGCTCCTTTTATCGGCGATGAATGTATTGTACAAACTGTGTATCGCGGTCATGCTGGTGGTTTATGCACTTGGCCTCGTGGTAACGACACTTCTGGTACGCAACATGATCCGGCCGCTTACCGCACTGTCCAATACGGCACATGAAGTGGCGAAGGGAAATTTAAATGTCCCGCAGCTTCCGGTTGTGGTAGAGGATGAAGTTGGAATTGTAACCCGAAGCTTTAACCAGATGCTGGAAAGCATCCGTCAGAATATTGAGCAGCTGAAAGACAGTATGGAGCGTCAGGCACAGATGAAAGAACGGGAGCTTCTTATGGAAACACATCTTAAAGAAGCACAGCTCAAATATCTGCAGGCACAGATCAACCCGCATTTTCTGTTTAATAGTCTCAATGCAGGCGCGCAGCTTGCCATGATGGGAGATGCGGACAAGACAGGTGCTTTTCTGGAAAAAATGGCGGATTTTTTCCGATATAATGTACGCAAGATGGAAGAAGATGCGATGCTATGGGAAGAAGTAGAGGCTGTTGATAATTATATTTATATTCTGAATGTCCGTTTTGCGGGCGACATTACTTATATCAAAGAAGTAGATGAAGGAATCGAAAATATCCGTATTCCGAGTATGATCCTTCAGCCACTTGTTGAAAATGCGGTGCAGCATGGTATTCATGACTGTATGGAAACAGGATGGATCCGGATGTCGATTCATCAGAATGAAGATATGCTGGATATTACGATCAGTGACAATGGCGCCGGAATGACAGAAGAAATGATTGCAAAAGTAATGTCAGGAAGTGCTTCACAGGATAATGAAGATCGTTTTTCGACGGGAATTGCAGTTCGAAATGTAATCGACAGGCTGCAGCTTTATTATAAACAAAAAGAGTTTTTTACGATTGAAAGTGATGGTCCGGATACCGGAACCACAGTTCATATTATGATTCCTGTTGAAAAAGATGACACGGAGATTCCAAAAGATGGAGAATAGAAATCAGACAACAGAAGGTAAGCAAAAGGGGAAATGAGAGTATGTATCGAATCTTGGTAGCAGATGATGAGGGAATTATGCTGGAAGCATTCAAAAGTGTCATAGCCGGTGCATTTGGAGAGGAATGTGTCGTTGAGACTGCAAAGACCGGAAGGGCAGTTACGGAGATTGCTGAAACTTTCCATCCGGATGTGGTGTTTATGGATATTCATATGCCCGGAATCAACGGTATTCAGGCAATGAGGGAAATACGTAAATTCAATACAACAGCGCTTTTTTATGTAGTATCGGCATATGACAAATTTGATTATGCCAAAGAGGCTATCGATCTGGGCGTGGAGCGATATCTGACGAAGCCGATATCCAGAGCAAAGATCATTGCGGCTGTAGAGGAGGCAATCGGAAAAGTTGATGCAAAGCGAAATCAGAGAAGTAATCTCTTAAAGATTCAGGAAAAACTGGAGACAGTCATTCCGGTTGTGGAGAACAGTTTCGTCGGAAGTCTGCTTTTTCAGCAGGAAATGCAGGCGGCAGATTATTACCAGCAGCTTCTGGACATTGAAGACAGGCAGGGATATGTCATGATCCTGCAGTTTGGTCAGTCTTATGAGAAAGGCAGACTGGTCAGCCCGGTGGGCATGAATGTAAAAGCACAGGAATTTTATGGAGAAATTCGGGATATTGTGAAATCTTATTTTTCCTGTGTAGTTGGTTCTATCATGTCAAATCGCATTCCAATCGTTGTTCCGTGTCCGATTTCGGCCAATTCTTATGAGGAGAGAATCGACCTTGTAGAAAGTTCGAGGAGTCTGATCTCGAAGCTTGAGGGAAGGATTGAGGCAAAATTCCGAATTGGTATCGGAAGGGTGCGGGAAATGCAGGAAATGGAGCGCTCTTACCGTGAGGCACTTCGTGCATTGAACGGAAGCAAGAGCCGTGTGATACATATTGAAGACCTTTCTCAGAATGGTGTATATGATGAAGAATTTCCGGTAGAAATGGAAAAAAGTATTTTTCGCTATCTGGAAGAAGGGAAAGAAAAGGAATGCGTACAGGAGATGAATGAGTTCTTTGACTGGATGCTGGCGCATTATGCGGAGGACATGAACAACATCCGTCTGAAAGTACTGGAATATATTATCTGGGGCGAAAAGAAAGCATTTGAGGCGGGCGCAGTCAATTATGGATTCAGTTATCGCCGCGACTATCTGGATGTGGCGATGGCCTGCAAAAACTATGAAGAACTCCGTAAATGGTTCCTTGATAAAATGGTCAATGCCTGCCGGGCAATCCGGGATCAGAAGGAAGAGCGGTCCAATTCCGCAGCAAAGAAAGCAATGCTGTATATTCAGGAAAACTACAGCAAAGATATTTCACTTGACGATGTTTCGGGCCTTGTGAATATCAGTCCGTATTATTTCAGTAAGATTTTTAAAGAAGAGACCGGTGAGAATTTTATTGAATATCTGACGAAGATCCGTATTGAAAAAGCGAAGGAATTTCTAGTAAAACCGGACATCAGTATCAAGGAAGCCGGAATACGGAGTGGTTATACAGATCCGAACTATTTCAGCAGAATTTTTAAGAAACAGACGGATATGACACCAAGTGAATACAAAACGAGGTATGGGGAATGAAAAGAAAAACGGGTATTTTTCTGATAATTGGAGTGTTGGTGCTGATTCTTCTGACCGGATGCGGAACCGGAACAGAGGAAACTGCCAGTGAGGATTCAAAAGAAGTTGATAAACTTCAGATTGGGTTGAGTTTTGATTCTTTTGTTATTGAGCGATGGCTGCGTGACCGCGATATGTTTGTATCGACAGCACAGGGGCTGGGGGCAGAAGTAAATGTGCAGGTCGCCGGAGGCGATGTGGATGAGCAGATTTCTCAGATCGAGTATTTTATCCAGAAGAAGATGGATGTGATCGTAATCATCCCGATTGACGGTGATGCATTGTATGATGTTGTGAAAGAAGCAAAGAGCATGGGGATTTATGTTATCTGTTATGACAGGATCACACCTAATGTAAATGCAGACCTGTATATCACGATTGACAATGAGATGGTTGGAACGCTGATGGGAGAATCTCTGATCAAAGCCTGCCCTGATGGTGGAAATATCTTTGCCATTTACGGGTCTCCGACTGATAAGAATGTAGAGGAAGTTGAGAGGGGCTTTAAAGAAGCCTTAAAAGGCAGTAATCTGAATATAGTTTACAGTGGGTACTGTGATAACTGGCTGGCAGAGCTGGCGGCTGCACATGTAAATAAAGGTCTGGAGATTACGGATGATGTTGTCGGGGTTATGTGTGGAAATGATGACCTTGCAAGCCAGGCGGTAAAAGTGCTGTCAGAGAATCGTCTTGCCGGACGGGTGGCTGTTGTAGCACAGGATGCGGACCTTGCAGCATGCCAGCGGATCGTGGAAGGTACCCAGACAATGACTGTGTACAAACCGATCGAACAGGAGGCTTCGACGGCGGCAGAACTTGCCGTCAGACTTGGAAACGGAGAGGATATCAGTAAGGAAGAAAATGGGATTTCCGTTAATGAGACTTTCAATGACGGTTCGAATGACATACCGTATTACAAGATCACACCTGTGGCCGTGACCGCGGAGAATATGGATGAAGTGATCATAGATGGAGGATTCCATACAAGAGAGGATGTATATCTGAATGTGAAGTAAAATATGATAGCGTATGCAGTATATAAATTAAATATCTCTTCTGATGTTTACAAGCTATTGTAAAAATCTTGAAGTACTAAGAGAAGAAAAGCTTACAAAAAACGCTACTAAAAATGTCAAACTCGCTAACGCTCAGACAGCGCCATTTTTAGTAGCAAAGTAATCTTTTATTCTCTAAGTACTTCTAAAGATTTCTCCAAGGCTTGTATAATCAGAAGGGATATTTTTTATATTTGACATACGTATCATAAGGGGAAGCTGGAGTAGCGCGCGGACGCGCGTGAGCGAGTCGATGCCGCGACGCTTGCGGCGCTAGCCCACCGGAATCGAGTCAGAAAGTGGAGAGCGAAGAGGGAAGACCTGAATTTGCTATGTGTAGGTGGGGAGAAGGGGAATACAGTAAAAAAGAGTATCCTGTCTGGATTATACAGGCCTTGAGAAAATTCGAAGATATACTTTGGAAATAAAATACTACTTTGTCCATCAAAATGACACTGTTTGAGCGTAAGCGAGTTTGGCATTTTGATGGACGTTTTTTGTAGGATTTTCTTTCCTTAGTATATCCGAATTTTTGAAACCGCCTGTAGAAATCAGACAGGATACTACTTTTTTGGAACTATATTACTATTCTTCAATACCATCCATGTAAGAATTATAGATTGCAGGATCAATCACTTCCCTGATCGATTCATACACACCTTTTGCTGCTTCACGGATCTCTTTACGTGTTTCGTCAGAGAGTGTGATGATCTCTGTTCCGCTTTCTTTGATCGTTGCAATCTTATCTGCAATTCGTGCATCAGACTGTTCTCTTGCATACTCTGTAGCAAGCTGTGCAGCCTCCGTCATGATTTCCTGCTCATCCTTTGGAAGGTCTTTAAAGAACTCATCATTGACAATCAGGGAAATAAGATGCGGCAGATGATTCGTCTCCACGACGTAATCCTGCTGCTCATACAGATTGTTGGAAACAATAACTTCATACGGGTTTTCCTGCGCATCGATCGTGTGCTGCTGCAGACCGATATACACCTCACTGAAACTCATCGGAGTCGGGTTTGCACCAAGCGCTTTCCAGAATGCCAGATGATAACTGTTTTCCATGGTACGGATCTTCTGACCTTTGAAATCTGCAAAACTGTTGACTGGTTTATTTGTACTCATAACACGGAATCCCTGATCTGCCATACCAAGCAGATGATAGCCGCCGTCTGTATAAACATCACTGATCAGACTGTAGAATTCCGGATCATCGATTTTTTTACGGCAGTCATCTAGAGAATCAAACACGCATGGAAGGTCAAAGACTGCCAGATCACTCATGAAGGAAACCTGCGGAGCTGTATTCTGTACGACAAACGGGATATCACCGTCGGAACAGGTCTCCAGGAGGTCACGGTCGCCTCCGAGTGTGGAGTTTGCATATACCTGAATTTTCATTTTGCCATTACTTAAGTCAGATACTTCTTCGGCGAATTTTTCTGCAAAAAGCTGTGTGACGGTATCTTCCGGGCTTGCAGTTGCCAGTGGCCAGGAATAACGCTGCACTTCCTCATCGGAAGAACCACATCCGGTAAGAACAACGCTTAAGATACCGGCAGCTGCCAGCACCGGAACTGCATGGAGGATGCGACGCTTTTTTATGTCTGTAGTAGCTGTAGTAAATTTTTTCATGTCTTTCCTCCTATAAGATTCCAATAGAAAGTGCCGGGATGAAGGTGATCAGCAGGAGTGCAACAAGGAAGAAGGCGATCATTGGCATGGCTTTCTTTGCAATCTGCATAACCGGAACATCCGTCAGAGAACTTGCAACAAACAGGTTAACACCGATTGGCGGAGTAACAAATCCGATCGCAAGGTTGACAACCATGATAACACCAAACTGGATCGGGTTCATTCCGATGGCTTCTACGATCGGCAGAAGAATCGGTGTAAGGATCAGGATTGCCGGTGTGGTATCCATGACCATACCGACGATCAGCAGGAATACGTTGATGATCAGCAGGATCGCAACCGGGCTGTGGAAGTTGTTCAGGATAAATTCACTGACAGTCTGTGGTACCTGCATCAGAGTAAGGACTCTGGAAAAGGCGGTAGATGCTGTCAGAATGAAAAGAATCGGTGTAAAGGTACGGATTGCCTCCACAAGGATCGGCCAGATATCACGGATCTTGATACTCTTGTATACAAACAGGCTGATGATCAGTGCATAGAATACAGAGATAACGGCGGCCTCAGTCGGAGAAGCAACACCGGTATAAATGCATCCGAGAATGATGACCGGACTTAAAAGGGCGAAGAAACTTTCTTTCAGAACCTTCAGAAGACCTTTGTCGTGAAGCATCTGTACTTCGCTGTGAATCTTTTCTTTGTCTTCACCGTAGCGTTTGCAGTGATAGATGGCATAGACCATAAGGAG
Organism: Blautia sp. Marseille-P3087; assembly: GCF_900120195.1. GTDB lineage: Bacteria > Bacillota > Clostridia > Lachnospirales > Lachnospiraceae > Blautia_A. The sequence continues at coordinate 1,537,563 of NZ_LT635539.1, read as the reverse complement.
TGCGCCGATCATCAGTCCCGGGATGATACCTGCAAGGAACAGATCACTGACAGAGGCACCGGAAGCCATACCATACATGATAAACGGAATACTCGGTGGAATGATAACACCGAGACCGCCGGCTACGGCTACGATCGCAGTAGAAAACGTAAGGTCATATCCCAGCATTGTAAGGATCGGGATCGTCATACTTCCGACCGCGGCAACAGTTGCAGGAGCAGAACCGGAGATCGCACCATAGAAAAGGCAGGTGACGATAACAGCACACGGCATACCAGCGGTGAACTTTCCGAGGAAGTATGCAAAAACATCAAACAGTTTTTTGGAAATACCACCTTTTGCCATGATGATACCGGAAAGGACAAACATCGGAACCGCAAGGAGCGGGAAAGAGTCCAGACCGCCGAACATGGCACGGATCAGATATTTGGCACCGACAGTAAAGGACGGATCAAACACGGACGGAAGAACAGATGTAATCCCAAGAGTGATGGATACCGGAACTGCGATGACCAGTAAGGCTACAAAGATAATAAATAAAACTACGACTGGCATTAGCGTTCCTCCTCATTCGAATTTTTGATGGTATTGATACGGTTGTCGATACCGGATTCCAGCGCATTTTCGCCGAGTGATTCGGCGTTTGCCTGGATGAAGGACTCAGGAGTATTGCGTTCCGGATGAGCCGGATCAAATACATTTTCGCCGCGTGCAACACGGAACTCGATGATCCAGCGCTGCAGGACACGGAAGGCAACCAGAACAAAGGAGACAAGAGGTGCTGCCTGTACATAATACATTGGAATACCACAAGCCGGTGAAAGCTGTCCACTGTGAACAGAAGACATCATATAAGACCAGGCAAATGGAATCATATAGATGAAAAAGATCAGCTCAAAAGTATGGTTGACTACTTTAAATAAAGCTTTACCACGACGGGGAAAAATCGCAACGAACTGCTCGATTTTGATAGAAAGACATTTTTTGCTGCAGTAGCTGACGCTCAAAAATCCACACCAGATAAAGAGGTATCTGGTAAGTTCCTCAGACCAGGACAGGGACATGCCAAGAACATATCTGCAAAAGACCTGGACACCCATGATCAGCGTCATGGCGATCAGGAAAAGAACAAGGATAAATTCTTCGAGGTTCTCGTCCAGCCAGTGAAGTATTTTTTTCATGAAGGACCTCCCTTAAAAATTAAGTATAGATATTTTTTCACGAATAACTGTTTAACGCTTTACAGTTATAAAAAACACCGGTACTTTTATTTTAAATAAAAATACCGGCATTTTCAAGAAGTAATTATAGCTGCATTACATTGCGCTATGAAGAAGTCCAAGGACTGTATTCAGATCATTTACTCCCATTTGTCCCGGTGCGGAGGCTTTCTTTGCAGCACCGAAGGTCATGGAAGAACCGAATACTTCACCGCAGAGACGGCTGATAACGCCGGTACCTGCCATTGACATGGTGATGATCGGTCTGTCTGCATAGTTTGTGGTCATTTCTTCTGTAGCAGCGAGAAGTGTCAGAACATCTTTTTTATTCTGAGGCATAACTGCAATCTTCGGAATATCAGCGTTCATATCCTGCATCTTGCGGAGACGATAGATGATATCTGCTTTTGCAGGAGTTTTGAAGAAGTCATGGTTGGAAGCGATGACTTTGACTCCGGCTGCGTGAGCACCGTCGATGATTTTTTTTACGATATCATCTCCGGTAAAGATTTCAACATCAACGAGATCTACATATCCGGTCTGTGCAGCTTTGATGTTCAGTTCAGCATAAGCTTCCGGTTCGATAGCTTTTTCGCCGCCTTCTTTGGAAGTACGGAAAGTCATAAGAAGCGGGATGTTTCCAAGAACCTCGCGAAGGTCTTTCAGTACATCTTCTACTTTTGCAAAATCAAATACACCTTCAAACCAGTCTACACGCCATTCAACAACGTCGATCGGAATAGAATCAAATGTTTTTGCTTCTTCAATGATGTCTTCTTTTGTGACGCCAACGATCGGAACGATGATCTTCGGTGCGCCTGTACCAATCTCAATGTCACGGATTTTAACTGTATTCATGATGATTTCCTTTCTTTTTGAATTTTCACCCTGATATTATTTTAATTGTCTGCCTCAGCAAGAGCAACCATTTTTTTGTAACGAATGTTTACAAAGAGACCAAGTACAACACCTGCTGCAGTAAGTACGATGTTCATGATCATAACCTGAGAAGGCTGCATTTTGGATGCTGCTGTCAGGATTGTGTAGTTACACAGAGAAGATGCAATCATAACAAGTGCTGTAACAGTTCCTTTGATCTTAGGGAACAACATGTTGCATACGGATGTTGCAATCTGAAGAAGTCCGCCTGCACCTGCCCATCCGATGATAAATGCACCGGCGATCATCAGTGTCTGGCTCTGGCCTGTAAGAACAACGATCAGAGTTGCAAGGCAGATAACCGGGTAGATAACGATGAAGCGAACATCTTTGATTTTTCTTGTAAGGAGTGCAGTTACTATAAGTGCGATCAGAGTACCTGCAGAGTAGTATGTCTGCATGATGGACGGATCAGCCCAGCCTACATTTTCTTTTGCAAAGTTCTGTGCACAGTTCAGCCATAACTGGAAAGTACCTGTACATGTGAATCCGATCAGGATCATTGCGATGGATTCGAAAGAGAAATGTGTGTGTTTCAGGCTGTCGATAAGTCCTTCTTTTTTGCCGGCTGCTTTTTGGTCAGCATCCGGAAGCGGGAACAGGAATACAAGTACAAAAAGTACGATATAGATAATACCGCATCCGTAGAACAGGCGGTTGTAGGAAGTAAGTCCTGCAGCTGTTGTAGCTACTGTAGCGCCCAGTACGAATGGAAGAAGCATCTGTGCGATTGCGATGAAGAATTTGATTCCCATAGTTGCAACGCCTGGAGCTTTGTAGATGATCTCGGAAACTGCCGGGTAGATACCTGTATCAAGGAAGGAGTTTGCGATACCACCGAGGATTGCACATACATAAGCGATGGTGTAACCACCGTTTGTTCCGGCATTAAATGCAAGTGCAAGACCGATCAGGTAGATTGCATAAGAAGCACTTCCGATTGCTGTGGAAATGCGGCGGCCAAGTTTGTCTGAGAGCGGTCCTGCGAATGGAAGTGCGATCAGACGGCCGAGTCCGAGTGCAGCAGAGATTGCTGTGATTGCCATTGCCTCAACGCCCCATGCGCCTGCAAGCGCGTCCTTAATAACTGCTTGTCCCAGAATAGAGCATCCAACACCGTGGATGAAGTAGTTCAAGTACAAAATCAATGCACTTGGCAGATATTTCTTGTTCATGTTGTTCTCCTTTTCTTAAAAAGTGATTTCGGTTTTCTTTGGGTTCTGTCACAAACTTTAGAAATGCCGTGGTGAATTGTGTTAAAAAAATAACATTTAACTGTATTTTAACAGGTACAATGCATGTGGTCTAATGCTTTTAAAGGGAAAAACTAATGCATTGAATGCATTAATGGTGGTGTGGTATAATAATCAGAAAAGGTAATACGGGGAATTACCGGAATATGGGAGATTATATACAGGAGGAGAAGGAAATGACACTGAATCAGATTCTGTATTTTCAAAAAGTAGCAAGATTGGAAAACTATCATCAGGCAGCGGAAGAACTCTATATTTCACAGCCGTCTTTGAGCCGTTCCATGGCGGCGTTAGAGAGTGAACTCGGTGTGGCTCTTTTTGAAAAGAAAGGCAGAGGAGTGACGCTTACAAAAGCAGGATACCTTTTTCTGGAGCATGCAGACCGGATCGCGGGTGACTGTGATGTGGCGGTCGGTAAGATGCAGGAGCTTTCTTCAGATGGCGGAAAGATTGATATCGGTTATATTTTTCCGCTTGCGGGGCATTATATTCCACATAAAGTACGAAAATTTTTAAATAAAGAAGAAAACAAAAATGTGGTGTTCAATTTCTGGCAGAATCATACACCGGCAATCGCTGCAAAGGTGCGGACCGGCGAGCTTGACGTTGGATTTGGCGGCTATCTTCAGAAAGATGATATGGAATTTTTTCCACTCAGTGCTCAGGAGCTGGTTATAATTACACCGAAACAGCATCCACTTGCCGGAATAAGGGAAGTACCGCTTGCAGAACTGAATCATTATCCGGTAATTGGCTATGAGAAGGAATCCTGGATGGGGACGTATGCAAAACATCTATATAAGAAATATCAGGTCAGTCCAAATATGATTGTAGAATGTCCGGATGAATATTCGATCGTATCTCTTGTAAGGGAAAATTTCGGAATCGCACTGATGCCAAGGACGGATATATTGGAGCAGGCAGAGGGAATCAATATTCACAGTTTGAAGGGACTGGAAATCTATCGTCAGGTATTTATGTTCTGGATGAAAGACCGTTACCGGCTGCCGGCTGTTGAGCGTTTTATTGAATATATGAAGACACAGCAGGATGAAGATGCGAATGATACCGAAAACGTATCAAAAATTTATCTGAAAGATATTGTTAATTTTTAATACAAAGAGTTATGATAATTGTGTCACAAACAAAGGATTGCCACTCGAGTTTATGAATGTTATTTGTGAATGTTACTTACTGATAAGGAGATAATTTCATGAAGAGTGAATACCCAAAGATTTTTGAACCGATCACAATTAAAAGAACTACAATTAAAAACCGTATTGCAATGACCCCGATGGGAACCAACTACGGTGAGACAAGCGGTGAGATGAGTAACCGTCATATGAATTATTACTCACTCCGTGCAAAAGGCGGCACAGGTCTTATCATTCTCGAGAATGCAAATATCGAATATCCGGCAGGATCCAATGGTACAAGCCAGATCCGTATTGACCATGACAGCTTTATGCCGCGTTATTATCAGCTCGTAGAAAACCTTCATAAGAATGGTGCTACAGTCGCAATTCAGGTAAACCATGCCGGTGCTTCCGCATCTTCATCAAGAACCGGAATGGAAACAGTTTCTTCTTCGAACATCCCGACAAAAGCCGGCGGCGAAACACCGCGTCCGATGACAAAAGAAGAAATCCTTACAACTGTTAAAAAATATGGAGAGGCTGCAAAGCGTGTTCAGGCAATCGGATTTGACGCAATCGAGATTCACTGTGGACATTCCTATCTGATGAGCCAGTTCATATCCCCTTACTATAATAAGAGAACAGACGAGTTCGGCGGTTCTGTAGAAAATCGTCTGCGTTTCCCTCGTATGGTACTTGAAGAAGTACGTAAAAATGTAGGACCGTGGTTCCCGATCATCGTTCGTATCTCTGCAGAAGAGAGAGTACCGGGTGGAAATACTCTGGAAGATACACTGGAATATCTGGAGTATATCGATGAGTTTATTGATATGTACGATGTTTCCTGCGGTCTGAATCCATCTCTTCAGTATCAGATCGACTCCAACTATCTTCCGGATGGATGGAGATCTTATATGGCAAGAGCCGTAAAAGATAAATTTAAGAAACCGGTTATCAATGCAGGTAACTACCGTGATCCTGAAGTTGTCGAGAAAATTCTCGAGAGCGGCGACGTAGATATCGTCGGAATGGGACGTGGTCTTATCGCAGACCCGAACTGGGTAAAAAAAGTAGAAAACGGCGAGGAAGATATTATTCGTAAATGTATCTCATGTAACGTGGGATGTGCCGGAAACCGTATCGGTGTAAATCGTCCGATCCGTTGTACAGTTAACCCGGCTGTACCGGAAGGCGATATTTATAAAGCACTCAAAGTTAACAAAAACTGCAATGTTGTAGTTGTAGGTGGTGGTACAGCGGGACTGGAAGCTGCATGTACAGCGGCAGAAGTCGGATGCAACGTATTCGTTCTGGAAAAGAAGGATCACCTTGGAGGTCTCTCCACATTTATTTCAGACCTTCCGAGCAAGACCCGTATGAAAGATTTTCCGAAATATCTGGAAGCACGCGCTGCCAGACTGAAAAATCTTTATGTTTTCCTGAATACAGAAGCAACTGTCGAAAAAGTAAAACAGTTTAAGCCGGACATCGTTGTAAATGCAACCGGTTCTGTACCGCTTGTTCCACCGATCAAAGGTCTCAAAGAAAACATCGAGGCCGGAAATGTGGCTACAATTTTTGATATGATCAACAACCTGAATGCAGGCAAATACCCGGATGAAGCATGCAAGGACAAAAAAGTCGTTGTTGTCGGCGGCGGATCCGTAGGACTTGATGTAATCGAATATTTTGCACCTCGTGGAGCAGAATGTACGATCATTGATATGCTTCCTCAGATTGGTATGCTTGCAGACCCGATCACCAAATGCTCCATGCGTGAAACACATGACAAATATGGCGTGAAGGAATATGTAAACACAGCACTTCAGGAAGTAAAGGAAAATGCATTTACTGTAAAACTTCCGGACGGACAGATTAAGGACATGGAATTCGATCTTGGCTTCAACTGCCTCGGAATGCGTTCCAACAACCCGGTGCTTCCGGAACTTGAAGAAGCATTTAAGGATACAGATACTTATGTATACACCATCGGTGATTCCGTACGTGCCCGCCGTATTATGGAAGGAACCATGGAAGGCCGTGCAATCCTGAACGTGCTGGAATCTCAGGGTTACCTGCACTTAGAACCACTTGAATAAATGATATCAAGGGAGAAAAGGTCCAAATGTCGGTCATGCCTGCATGGCAAGACATTTGAACTTGGATCCCGCCCAAACAAGAGAAAGCAGCGATTTTCATAAATATAAAGAAAAGAGGAAAAAATCATGCCAAACGTAACAGGACATACAGAATTAGTAGGATTAATGGCTTACCCGATCCGTCATACACAGTCACCGACAACACACAACCTTGCATACGACAAAAACGGTGATGACGTTATTCAGCTTGCATTCGAAGTAGACAATGATTCCCTGAAAGATGCTGTTCAGAGTATCCGTGCTCTCAAAATGCTCGGCTCCAACATCTCCATGCCAAACAAAACTGTTGTTCATAAATATCTGGACGAAGTTGACGAAGCAGCAAAATTATGTGGTGCGATCAACACAGTTGTAAACATGCGTGACGAAAACGGACAGGTTACCGGAAAGCTTAAAGGCTACAACACTGACGGTATGGGATACTGGCAGGGACTCAAAGAAGAAGGCATTGATTTCAAAGGAATGAAGATGGTTCTGATCGGAACCGGCGGAGCTGCAACTGCAATCGCTGTACGTGGTGCCCTTGACGGAATCGCAGAGATTGAAATCTTCAACATTAAAGATAAATTCTACAGCCGTGGAGAAGAAATCGTTGATCTGATCAACAAAAACACAAACTGCAAGGCTACTATGAATGACCTTGCAGATCATGATCTCCTCAAAGAAAAAATGCACGCAGCAGATCTTTTCTGTGATGCAACAGGTGTAGGTATGCACCCGCTGGAAGACCTTTCCAACATCCCGGATACTTCTTTCTTCAAGAAAGATCTGATCGTAACAGATACTGTTTATGCACCACGCGAAACTGTTATGATGAAACAGGCAAAAGAAGCAGGATGCGAAAAAGTTTACAATGGTATGAGCATGATGCTGTTCCAGGCACTGATCGCCATCAAACTTTACACAGGAAAAGACACACCGGTAGATTACATGAAAGAAAAACTTGGAATCTAAGTAATCTCAGATTCTGAACATATTTTTGAAGACTCTCCCTTGAGTTGTGAAACTCCATAAGGACTGCGCACTGACATGAAGCCGGTGCGCGGTTTTTTTATGTAATAGGAAATTACTCCGCAATGTTCCTATTACATAAAAATTATGCGCTGAAAGCTGTTGACATCTGATTCACAGGAGAATACTATGAAATCTATCGGTGCTTTTGGGGGGGAGGAGAATTCAAATGATAAAACTTGTTGTCAGTGATGTAGACGGTACTCTGGTAAAGGATGGAACGCTGGAAATCAATCCGGAGTATATGGATGTTATAAAGAAACTGAGAAAAAAAGGAGTTTACTTTGCAGTATGCTCGGGCAGACAGTACAGCAGCGAAAGCCAGCTTTTTGCGCTGGTAAAAGACCAGATCTTTTTTGTATCAGATGGTGGAACACTGATCCGTACATCAGAAAAAATACTGAAGATCCACACACTGCCGGATGAGATCTGGAAGAATATGGCAAAAATGGTTAAGACAGAGCTGCCGGAATGTGATTATTTTATTTCGGGACCAGACAGATGCTTTGCAGAAGATTCCAAAAGCAAGATGTTCTGCTGGCTCAGGGATTCCTATGGATATGATATCCGTGAGGTTCCGGATATGATGCATCTTGAAGGTGAGCAGATCATGAAGATCGCGGTATATAATACGGAACGCTGCGAAGAACTTTGTGCACCGGTTTTTACACCATACTGGAAAGACAAGATAAATCTTGCAGCAGCCGGAAAAGAGTGGATGGACGGAACACCGCTTGGTGCCGATAAACGAAGTGCGGTGGCATTTCTTCAGGAATATCTGGGGATATCGCCGGAAGAAACCTGCGCCTTTGGGGATAACATCAATGATATCGCGATGCTGAAAGATTCCGGATTCAGCTATGCAGTGGCAAATGCCAGAGAAGAAGTGCGCATGGCAGCAAAAGCCGTATGCCCGTCTTATGCAGAAGACGGTGTGTTGAGTGTATTGAAAACGTTGCTGTAAGCAACTGCCGGATAAAGATTGCGGGAATGTAGTTTTATGTCAAATGCCAAAGAAATTCATAAAATACCGAGATCAGACATATTGATTTACAGAAACGCATATGCTATAATGCCAGTAGGCAAAAAAGATATGACGATGTTCCATGTGAACAAAGAACGAACCCTCGTATGTACCACCAATACATGCGAGGGTTCTTCTCTTTTTATTTCAGTGGTTGAGCATCCACTAGGCTATTCGTTGTCCTTGTTATGACTGTCTAACCATTTGCAAATGAGATGGCAAGTCACACCTGCCGCAACAGCCACCAAAAAAGATATGACTATTTCCATGTGTTCACCTCCTCCCGTTGCCGGGTCTCGGTTGGACAACATGATTAGTATAGCATGGGTTAGAACAAATTGGAACATGTATAAATGACTACCCGGTACAAATTAATGCGCCGGGTGTTTTTTTGGTCTTTTGGTCAATTCTTTATGTTTCTTTTTTAACCATTCCTCATATTGCTCTTTAGTTTGAATAGATGAGTCATAATCAGCTGGACAAGGAGAAACTTCTTTTCCCTCGATCAAATCCCTGTAGTAGTAGGATTCTGCAACAAAAGCATTGTAATCTTCGCCACGATTGCGGAGCATATCAACAATGGCTTTATGTTCAATCTGAATAGTATTTCTTTTACGTTTCCGGTCGTTATATTGCTTTTGGAATTTTTTATCAGCAGAACATTTAGGACAAAAATTTGCTCGCCCATCTCTTTTTACAAACATCTTTCGACATATCGGGCAGCTCTTAAGTATGTACTTATAATTTATCAATTCCAAAATATCACGGTAATATAGAAAACCAATGTTTTCAACTATAAAAACAGTCATATACTGATTATTAAATTTTTTCATTATAGTTGGTATTTGTATGCTATTAAAAAATGGCAGCCATTCATCTAATACTTCTGTGTAAAGTTGCTTTTCTTCTTCCGAATTAAGATGACGTTGTTTAGTTGTTAAAATACTTAATAAAAAACTCATTTGAGCTTGCGTTTGGTATATTAAGAGATCATTTAAAAGGCTATCTGAATTACCGAAGATTTGTTTAACATCAGAAAAATAAATCGGCAAATAAACATCTTGCTCAGAATAATAAAAACTGTCGTTAGGTGAATGCCTAGAGTCAAATAACATAATTGCCGCAATACTTTTATCAGATGCAAATATTGTTTTTTGGTGATCGTTTACTCCATCATTACGGCCAATAATTGAGTAAGTTCTTCGGTTTCCAAGTTCAGCCATCCTTTTTCTGTCTTCACAAATTCCATGAAATCATCTTTCTTTTCAGAACGACAATTTTTACACCTGAAAATTATATTGAAGTATTCCAAAGCATGTTTTATTCTGAATTCGAGGATTCATCACTTATTGGAATCCAGCCGGAGGCATGCATTACGCCATTTCTTTCCAGCTAGATTCTGCAGGACATTTTTAACAGGGAGATTCCGGAGGCCGCGCTGATTCTTTCAGAGGCAGAACAGGCTTTCAGGAAAATATGAATAAACTGTCTTCGCATCAGTTTTTCATTTTTTTACATGCCGATACTATATTCTGATTAGACAGAGCAGTTTGTCTGGTAACAATATGTGGCAGTATTTGTGGACAGACTTTTCATGATTTTTCCACAAAATGGAATTCCGATTCGTGTTATTTTTTTACATACTTTTATGGAGAACATGAATTTTATTTATGGTTTATTGACAAAGAAAGTAGAAATAACTAATATAAACGTATATTTGGGACATTGGGGGAAGAATATGTCAGAATTGATATCGGTAATGATTGTAGACGATGAAAAAATGATACTGGAAGACCTGAGTACTATGATTGACTGGGAAGCAGCCGGATATCAGATAATTGCAACAGCTTTTAACGGAAAGCAGGCGCTCAGAAAATACAGGGAACTTCATCCACAGGTGATTTTTACAGATATACGAATGCCATTTATGGATGGTATTGAAATGATATCTGAAATACGTAAGACAGATGAAAAAGTCAGTATAATTCTTCTGACTGCATATGAGGATTTCAGTTATGCAAAAGCAGCGATAAGCCTTGGAATCACTGAATATATAATAAAAAGTGAAATAACTGCAAATTCACTTTCAGACCTTTTGCTTCGGTTAAAAAACAACATTATAAAAGCAGGAAGAAGAGAACGCTATATAACTGACAGAATGCTGGAACAGTTTTTCCTGTCAGAGGAAATGACTGAGAATACTGATATTGAAGCAATTCTTAACAGGCCGGAATATATTATTATGGCAGAGCAGGATCTTCCTGTAAGTTTAAGTGGAGAAAATATACCTGAGGAAATCATTATTCACCGATCAAAGTTTGTTGAAATACTGACAGATGAAAAGGCGGACGGCTGGGAACTGGAAGTCATAACCGCAATTCCAGGACGAAAAATGGTAATTGCATTGAATCCTGATGAGAAGAATTATTCAGACAGAGAAAATAAACTGCTGAAAACAGCACATGAATTTCAGAGCAGGTTACAGAAAAGAACCGGATTCGAATTCACACTTTATATTGTCAGGGGAAAAATCAGCCTTTATGAGTTCAAAAGATTCTATGATGAAAATAAAAGGATTTTTCTGAAGAAATATCTGGAAGGAACAGGAAAAATACACATACTTGACTGCTCTCAGGTACAGGAACTGGAAAAAGAAAGAAATACAGCCAATACGAGAAACGGGATTTCCATGGAAGAAGTGCTGAAAGAAACAGATTCTCAGACAAGAACCAGGAAGCTGAAAGAAATTCTTGATATAGCCGGAAATGATGGAGCAGAGCAGTTTATAAGTGCAGCTCAATCCGGATATATAGCATTAAAACATGCTTATCGAAAAGTATACAATGGAAAAGAAAAAGAGTTTCCACAGATTACTACGTGTTGGAAAAATTGGCTTGATGCAGAAAAGATTATTTTGTGGCTGCAGGAACAGATGGAAGTTTATCATGAATATATTTCACGGGAAGTCAAAGGTTATTCCAGAATAGTAGCTGATGCAGAGGAGTATATTTACCGCTCTTTCAGGAATCCGGATCTCTCGCTTAATGATGTAGCGGCATATGTACATCTGAGTCCTGGATATCTGAGTAGTGAATTCAAAAAAGAAACAGGAGTAACACTGAAAAGTTACCTTACGGATGTAAGGATAGATGCTGCAAAAAAAATGATGGACGAGGGAAAATATAAAATATATGAAATCTGTTCAGCAGTAGGTTATAATTCGAGCCAGTACTTCAGCCAGGCTTTTTATAAGAAAACAGGAATGTTTCCGACAGAGTATTCCAGACAGGGAGGAAGAAAAAACGAAAACTAAATATAAAACATCTTTCAGAAAACGTCTGATGGCCAGCATTCTTACAGGAGGGCTTGTTGCTTTTATCGTGGCAACAGGGATTTCATTTGGTTTTTTTTATCCTACATTTAAAGAGCGTGAAGTGAAAATTTCTGAGAATACAACGGCTTCCCTGTTGCAGCATATGGAAAATACGCTGTCTCTGGTTGAAAATTATATGGAAAATGTTGCTGCTACAGTAGAACAGAATAATGACATTCAAAATTATTTAAAAAACCCGGATGCAAAAAACAGCACCAGTGCGTCTGTAAGACTTAATAACCTTACAAGTTATATGGGGATGATCAGAGGAATTGCAATTGCCGGTCAGAATGCGCCAACAATTGATTCTATGACTAATATTGGGGCAGAAGATTACAAGATAATAGAATCAGATGAGTTTCAGAAGATGATAGAGACTGGATTCAGCCGTTCTTATTCTTCCGTTTATCAGACAAAAATAGGTTCAAAGTCTTATTTTACAGTTGCATATGCCAGAAATTATTATCTGAATAATCAATGGTGCAGTATTGTTATGTTTGTAAATCTGAATAACACATTGAAAGATATGAAGGGACTTGCCGGAAGTAGTCTGGATGCCTGGTATCTGAAGGATAGCAAAGGGAAAATTTTCTATGAGTATGGGACCGATGATAATATTGCAGATATCAAAAATCTGACGGTAGAAATTATTGATAAAGAAAAAAGAAATGAAATGACAGGAGATATTATATTTTATGACAAATCAGCTACCTGTAGTTATGAGATTGCGTCAGTCATTAAAAAAGAGACTATATGGATGGCAATTTTTCCATATATTGGGGGACTGTTTCTCAATTTGATGCTATTCCTTGTGCTTGTTCTGTTTATGAATTACAAAAATGTAAATACCCTGATAAATCCGGTTATGATCCTGTCACAGCGTATGCTTATGGCCGCAAGGGGAAATCTGGACTGCAAAGTAGTGTCTGACAGACAGGATGAGATTGGGCTGCTTGAATCTTCTTTTAACAAAATGATTGATGATCTGAAACACAGTATAGAGGTGATCGGAGAGAAAGAGGCAAAGGAACAGCAGATCCGTTTCAGCCTGCTGGTCAGTCAGATTGACCCACATTTTATTTATAATACAATTAACAGCATCAATTATCTTGCCAGAAAGAAAAGATGCGAAGACATTGTTACAGTCAATTCAGCACTTATAGCAATCCTGAAGGACAGACTCAGGGTGAATGATATACAGATTACAGACACTGTAGCAAATGAAATGAGAATCGTAAACCAGTATATCGTGATAGAAAAATTTATGTATGATGGGAATCTTGATGTGGAATGGAAAATTCCTTCAGAATTTATGGAGGAGCAGATTCCTAAAAACATGATTCAGCCATTAGTTGAAAATTCTCTGTTTCATGGTCTGATCGATGAGGAAAGTGGAGAATTCTGTGGAAAAATTATAATCGGTGTATATAAAAATGAAAGAGACAATCTTGTTTTGTCTGTAGAAGATGATGGAGGCGGAATGGAAACAGAGAAACTGGCTGAGGTCAAGAGTATGAGATTTAACCCTGAGGACAGGGGGAAGAAAATCGGACTGTCAAATATCCGTGGACGACTTTATTATCTTTATGGAAATACGGACTGTATGCAGATTGAAAGTGAGATGGGCAAAGGTACAAAGATAACAATAGAATTTGGAGAAAACTAAGTGAATGCTGTTGGACATGACGGATTTACGCATGTGCAACAGCATTTTTTTGTGTAATAGCATAATGATGTTGAAAAAATAATATAAAAAAAGACGGAAAATCTAACAAAATATGAAAAAAATCATCTTTATTGCACAAAAGAACTGGCCTATAATAAATCCAGAAATTAAGGAAACACAAAGAAATGCAAAGATGTGCGGGGTGAAAGAATGGCTGAGCAGGAAAAATATTTATTCCGGGCAGAAAAAATAAGCAAATCATTTGGAACAGTACATGCGCTGAAAGAGTTTGATATTTCCATAAAGGCCGGAGAAATAAGAGGTCTGGTTGGAGAAAACGGATCAGGAAAATCAACTTTTTCATCAATTGTAGCCGGAATGCAGAAATATGACAGTGGAACAATGTATCTGGATGGAAAACCATATGAACCAGCGGGAACAGTAGATGCGGTGAACCATGGAGTCAGCATGGTAGTTCAGGAACAGGGAACAATTTCAAAGATTTCTGTCGCAGCAAATATCTTTTTTGGTAAAGAAAATAAATTTGCAAAAGGCGGAGTACTGAATGTTAAGGAGATGAATAAGGAAGCTGCCAGGGCACTTCAGAGTATCTATGTAGACAATATAAAACCAGATGAGATGATAGACCAGCTGTCATTTGAAGACCGTAAACTGGTTGAGCTGGCGAGAGCGTTGTATACTTCTCCGAAAATCTGGATTATTGATGAAACAACTACAGCATTATCTGTTTCAGGACGTGAGCTTTTGTATAAGCTGATGAAAGAAAAAAGAGATGAGGGAAAGGCAATCCTGTTTATTTCTCATGATATTGATGAGATTATGGATAAATGTGATTCACTGACTGTATTGCGTGACGGATTGTTTGTGGCAAATCTGCAGAAAGAAGAATTTGATGCGGACAAAATCAGACAGCTTCTGATTGGTCGTGAACTCTCGGGCCATTATTACAGAGAAGATGAAGGTGTGCCGGTCAGTGATGAGGTTGTTCTTGAGAGCCGGAATGTTACAGCAGGTTCCCTGGAAAATCTTACGATTCAGCTGCATAAAGGTGAAATCCTTGGAGTTGGCGGCCTGAGTGATTGTGGTATGCATGATGTAGGAAAAGCACTGTTTGGACTTCTGAAGCCTGAAGCAGGTGTGGTACTGAAAAATCATAAAGACTGCGTAAAAAATGCCTCCTGGGCCGTAAAACATGGAATTGGCTATGTTTCAAAGAACAGAGATCAGGAATCGTTGATGTTGATCAGCAGTATAGCAGATAATATCTGCCTTCCATCTCTGAAAGACATTACACCGGTTGGTCCAATATCAGATAAGAAGCAGAAACAGCTTGCAGAAAAATGGTCAAAGAGGATGGAGGTAAAAGCAGATTCCATCAAAGTTTTCTGTAATACGCTGAGCGGTGGAAACAAGCAGAAAGTTGTACTGGCAAAATGGCTGGGAAAAGGTTCAGACATAATGATTCTTGACTGTCCTACCAGAGGAATTGATGTTGGTACGAAAGCTGCAATTTATCAGCTGATCATGCAGATGAAAGAAGAAGGAAAATCTATTCTGCTGATTTCAGAGGAACTGCAGGAACTGATCGGAATGTCTGACAGAATTATTCTTCTTAAAGACGGAGCCGTTTCAGGAGAATTTCATCGAAGTGATGGTCTGACTGAAGCGAAGCTGATACAGAAAATGATTTAAGGGGTGAGCGGGATGGAAAACAGCAAAGTATCAGAGACTCCAAAGAGAAATATAAAAGAACTGCTGATAAATAATTTTGCATTTCTTGGTTTGGTACTTGTTCTTGTATTATTTGAGATACTGACAGGTGGAAAACTTCTGGGACAGCGAAATCTGATGAATATTTTTAACAATTTCTTCAGCATTGCATTATGTTCCATGATGTATACATTTGTTATGGCTCTTGGCGAACTGGATCTTTCAGTTGGAGCTATTGTAGGTTTCTCTTCGGCAATGGGGGCTTTTTCAGCAACGATCAGTCCGGTACTGATCTTGCCTGTTGCATTGATCACAGGACTTGGAATTGGTTTCATAAGTGGATTTGCAACGGCTTATCTGCGGGTTGAATCTTTTATTGGAACACTGGCAGTTTCATTTATTTTCCGTGGACTGACAACGTATTATCTGAATGGTTCAGTAGGAATTCCGATTTCAATGCGAGTGTTTGATGAAGACTGGGTAAAAATTCTTACAATGGTAATTGTTCTGATAATTTCAGGAGTGCTTTTTCAGAAATGCGCATTCGGAAAAAACTGTCGTGCTGTTGGAGCTTCCAGAGAAGCGGCAAGACAGTCCGGTGTGAATGTTGAAAGAACAAGGATGATATCGTTTATGTTAGTAGGTCTTATATGTGGCCTGATTGGATTTTTCACTCTTGTAAGAGCCTGTACAGCTTCTTCAAAAACAGGAAATGCATTTGAGTTTGATGTTCTTCTTGCAGTTCTGTTCGGGGGAATGCCTCTTTCCGGTGGCTGGAATGTCAAGTTCCGTGCAGCAATTATCGGAAGCGTGGCAATGGCATTATTAAAGAGCGGAATGTCACTTGTTGGAATTGATGGTCTGACGCAGCAGGTTGTTCAGGGAATTATTCTTATTATAGTAGTGGCTATTTCCTTTGACCGCAGAAGCGCAGCTGTAATTAAATAAATTCTGGATTTATTAACATGTAATTATGAGCAGAAATGCTCACAAAAAGAAACTATATAATTTTAAGGAGGAAAGAAATATGAAATTAAGAAGACTTGTAGCAATCGGGATGACAGTAGCTCTGTCTGCAACAATGTTCTCAGGGGTCAGTGTATATGCTGATAATTCAGATCCGGAACCGTTTAAAATTGGATTTCCGTGGGATACCGCAAATACAGACCCGACATGGATCTCTATTTACAACAACGTAAAAGCTTCTGTAGAATCTGCCGGTGGTGAACTGGTAAATGTAGTAACTGACAACTCAGCAGATGGACTGATCGATAACATCAGCGAACTTATCAGTCGGGATGTTGATGGTATCCTGTTTATGCCGGCTTCCGATTCCATGCTTCCTGCAGTTGATGCAATGTGTGCAGATGCAGGTGTTTACTGGGGAACAATGTTCCGTACGATCAGTGATGATGATATCCGTGAGGCAATGTATGACTCAGAATGGTATGCCGGTGGCTGCAATGAAGATGATGAAACCTGTGCTTCCAATATTGTAAAATCAATGGCAGATATGGGCGTTACAGATTTAGGTGTCATCAATATTGCAAAAGGTGATACTTCCTCAGATCTCCGTGACAAAGGTGCTGCTGAAGGTGCAGAAGAAGCAGGAGTTAATATTTTAAATACAACGTATGATATTTCTGTAACAACAGATATGACGAAAACTATTGAAAGTTATATCGCAGCATATCCGGAAATGAATGGTATTCTTGTACTTGGAACATATTGTGGTGGCGCAATTCCGACAATTGAAAAAGCACTTGCAGATCATGATAAAGCAGGTGATATCAAAGTCGGCAGAATTGATTTTGAAACAACACTTGGTGATTATCTGAAAGAGGGAACATTCAACGTATCTTACGGTGGACAGCAGCAGATCGATCCGCTTGTATCAGCAGTTATTCTTGTAAACAAAGTAATCGGTACCCCTATCGTTGAAGAAGGACCTACCAACATTATCACACCATATCTTGAACTTACAACAGCAGAAGAGGCCGATCAGTTCAATGAATACTTCCTTGGTGATGATGCCGTTTACACAGCTGATGAAATCAAAGATAAAATGATCAAATTCTACAATCCTGATATTGATATGGATTATATGAATGATCTTATCTCTACATTCTCAATTGCTGATGTTGTTGAGCGTCATAGCAAATAAGCAGTTGCAGATATAACTGCAAAATAAGGAGATGAAACCAATATGAAACGATTTTTGATAAATACACTGAAAGTAATCATGCTGCCTGTAATCGTTTATCTGATCTTCTTGGTTATTTGCTTTGAAAGGTTCAGTAACTGGAATTGTATTTACACGATTTTTCTTCAGACAATTATACCCACTATTACCGCTTATGCTATTGCATATGGAAATATCTGTGGAATATTTGATTTTACAATTGGTTCGAGACTGGTTATCAGCGGTGTGGTTGGAGGCCTTCTTGCTGCACAGTATGGTCTGGCAGGAATGATCCTGGGAGCAGTCCTGAGTGCAATTGTAGTAGGCATTATTACAGGTGTTCTTAACTGGTGGTTAAAGATTCCGTCACTTGTTCTGACAATGGGACTGACGATGGTGTTTGAGATCATTGGTTCAAAACTTGCAGGACACTACGGATTTGTGCAGATTGATAATAAGTATGCGATTTTTGGGTCTTCACCGAACATAGTTATTGTCTTTGTTTTGTCAGCAGCTCTGTTCTACTTTATCTTTAACCGTACTGTGTTCAGCTTTCATATGCGGGCAGTTGGAAGTAACGAAGTTGTAGCGAAAAATTCTGGTATCAAAACAGATCTGGTTAAATGCAAGTCAATTGTATACGGAAGTGTATTTATCGGAATCGCAGCAATTCTTACCCTTAGTCAGTCTGGTTCAGTTGGGGCGCAGACAAGTCTTGGCAGTGTAACAATTATGTTTAAACCATTGATCAGTATTTTGCTGGCACTGGTATTACAGAGAATCTGTAATCTGACAATTGGAATATTTATTGCTCAGTTTACTTTAAACATTATTTTTATTGGCCTGATCGCAGCAGGACTTCCGGACACATTCCAGAATGTAGTACTTGGATTATTCCTCCTGATAGTAATGATCCTGTTTGAAAATTCAGGAAGAATAGAAGAACTCAGAGAAAAAAGAAAAGTCAGACAGAAAGCACTGAGTGCATCATAACTGTTTGGAAAGGAGTCAGAAAATGAAATATCCAGTTTTAACAGCAGAGGAACGCAGGCAGCGATTGGAACCTCCACGAAAAAAAATTCATGCAGTAATTGATTCAGATACTTATAATGAGGTGGATGATCAGTTCGCAATCTCATACGCAATGCTTTCACCGGAAAAAATAGAAATGGAAGCTGTTTATGCAGCACCGTTCTCATCTGACTTTTTTGCACGTCTGATGCAGACGGATGGAGTTGCAATTCCGATGACAGGAGATCTTCAGGAAGGTCTTGAATTGAGCTATCAGGAAATACTTAAGCTTATGAAACTCCTTGGAAGGGCAGACTTCAATGACAGGATATTCCGCGGATCAGAAAGGTATATGACCGTAAAAGATGAGCCTGTTGACAGTGATGCAGCCCGTGATCTGGTAAAGAGAGTTCATGAATGCGAGGATGTACTTTATGTCATAGCTATTGGCGAGATTACAAATGTTGCCTCAGCAATTCTTATGGATCCTGAAATCATAAAGAAGATGGTTGTGGTCTGGCTGTCAGGACAACCGCTGTATTGGCCGCATGCAATAGAATTTAATCTTGGCCAGGATGTTCTGGCTTCGCAGGTAATTCTGGATAGCGGAGTTCCACTGGTTCTGGTACCGTGTATGTCAGTAGCTTCTTATCTATCAGTTACTGGTCCAGAACTGGAATACCATATCAAAGGAAAGAGCAAAGTAGGAACTTATTTATGCGAAACAGTTACGAGCCAGATGTCTCAGAAAATGGCACAGAACTGGCTGGATCTTTTCCATCAGACATATTGTGCCGGATTGGATGATTATGGAGATGAGGGTGCGCCGACAACGGATTCTATGCTTTCACCTTCAAGAATTATCTGGGATATTTCTACCGTAGGTTACGTAGTTAATCCAAACTGGTGTCCGTCTGCATTGGTTCCAACTCCAAGACTGACACAAGATCTGAAATGGGAACAGGATGAAACCCGGCATGAAATGAGACTTGTTCGCTTTATTTATCGTGATGCACTTCTGGGAGATATGTTCAGCAAACTTCAGAAGGCTCCAAAATAATAACAAATAGAAAGAGCGGCTGATCGTGAAAGCAGATTGAGCCGCTCTTTTACTTTTAATATGGAGGTTGAGATTATGAAAGTGTTAAATTATGGTTCTTTGAATGTGGATTATGTATATACAGTAGATCATATTATAGTTGGCGGAGAAACAGAACATTCTTCAAAGCTCGAGGTGTTCAGTGGAGGTAAAGGTCTGAATCAGTCTATTGCACTGGCAAAAGCAGGAATTCCTGTCTATCATGCAAGTATCGTTGGAATTGATGGAGATATTTTGCTGGAAGCATGTGAAGATGCCGGAGTTAATAAAAAATATATCCGCAGGCTTCCTGTAAAGGGTGGGCATACCATGATTCAGGTGGATAAAAATGCACAGAACTGTATTATCTTATATGGTGGAACTAACCAGATGCAGACAAAGGAATTTGTAGATGAAGTGCTGGCAGATTTTGGAGAGGGTGATTATCTGATCTTGCAGAATGAAATTAATATGCTTGATTATATTATTGATAAAGCATACGAAAAAAAGATGAAGATAATTCTGAATCCATCGCCTTTTGATGAAAAACTGGATAATTGTGATCTTGGAAAAATATACCTGTTTCTGCTGAATGAGATTGAGGGGGAACAGATTACAGGATATAAAGACAAGAATCAGATTTTGAATGCCATGGCAGAGAAATTTCCAAATGCTCGTTTTGTGCTTACACTGGGAAGTGATGGCGCTTTTTATTATGATGGTAAAGTAAAAATATTTCAGGATATTTTTAAAGTTAAAGCAGTTGATACTACTGCGGCAGGTGATACATTTACCGGATATTTTATTGCAGCAATGATTGAAGGCAGAAGTGTATCAGATGCTTTGAGAATGGCTGCAAAAGCATCATCTATTGCTGTGTCAAGACCGGGAGCAACTCCGTCGATTCCGACAGTTGATGAAGTGAAAAAAGAGCTTGTAATGAAAGATTAATTTTAAGATAATTTATTGATTTCTGATAACATGTCGTTTAAACCATAAATATGGCACTTCTTTTTTATACGTTTTATATGGTAACAGAAAGGTAAAAAGACATGTCAGAATTTTCGATAATGCTGGAAGAATTTATAAAGGAAAAAGATGTTCAGATTTCAGAGCTTGCCAGATACTGTGGAATTGACAGAAAAAATCTTTTCAGATTGCTTCAAGGAAAAGAAAATCTGCCTGAAGAGGATGTCGTACAGAAAATGTCACTGTTTATGAAACTGACACCATTTGAACATAAATATTTTTATGAAGCATATCAGATCAGTGTGGTGGGCAGAGAACGCTATTTTATGCAGAGACAGGTGCTGGATTTGATCCAACATTTTCCGGAAAGCTTTAAACCGACAGTGGAAGGAAATATCAGGGAGCTTCATGATAAAAACATACTTCAATGTCTATTTTCAGTACCAATGTCGTGACTCCAAGCATTCATTGGGTAAAACAGGGTGCACGAAATAAGCCTACTATGGAAAAAAGGAAAATTTACAAGTGCCTGGAGACTGTATGGTTACAGAAAGTCAGAAGAAGACCATCATCAGCTGATTGTTGATGAAGAAGCTGCAGAACATCTGAAAAGTATATTTTCTATGTATATGGATGGCAGGAACTATAGTGATATTGCAAGGCAGCTCAATAAAGATGGAGTTTTATCGCCGACTTTACAGAGAAAATTCTATAAAACCGGTAAAAAGCCGCTTCCGGAGTCAAAACCCTGGAACAATTATGAAGTGAAACGAGTTCTTCAGGAGGTTCATTGCACAGGTGATTCGGTATATGGAAAGTTTCAGTATAGCGTTTTTCAGGGAAATAAACAGAGAAACCGACCAGAGAATGAATGGCTGCATGTGGAGAACACACATGAAGGAATTATAGATAGAGAGTTGTTTCAGAAGGTACAATCTAAAATACAGGAATATATGGAAGCGTATAAGAAGAAACATCAGCAGAACAATGGGGCTATTCGAAATCATAATTTCTATACAGGAAAGATATGGTGCGGAGGCTGTGGCAACCGTATGACGTTGTCCAGAGAAAGAAATGGCAGATGCCTTTGTGGATTCAATTATTATCCTATGTATAGCCTGGATTTGTCCAAGAAAATTTCATTAGCAATGCAGACGAGAACAAAAAATGGTACACGTCTTCCGGTAAATGCCAGATATGGCTATAAAAAAGGAAAGGATGGAAGGCTAGAAGTTGATCCGGAAGCTGCAAAAGTTGTGAAAATGATTTTTCAGATGGCAGCAGAGGGAACAAGTTTTGCAGATATTACAAGGGAATTGAACAGATAGGCGATTGCCACTTGTGATAAGCAGAAATTATCAAGAGGGGATCAGGTGCAGTTCCAGAGGTTTGACACGATCAAAAAGAAACACTGGAGTGCTACGACAGTAGCGGCAATTGTCCGGGATGAGATTTATATTGGAACAAGAATCTGGGGCAAAACACGTTGCAGTATGCATACTGGTCATAAAGCAGTTCTGAATGATGAAACAGAATGGGTTCGCCTGGAAAATCATCATACGGCAATTATAGACAGGGCATTCTCTGCTAAAAGAAACAGAGCATCTACTGAAATGCTTAGATGCCTGAACCAATGGAGATCCTGTGTGCCGAAGTCTGGTGATCCTGCGGGAACCGCTGGAGGAGAATATCCTTGGGCTTGTCCATCAGTATGCAGCGTCAATGTTGGAAAAAGGAAAGAATGTATCTTCCAAAAGGCAATGTGAATGTAAAGAGATCAATACTGCAGAATTGCAAAAACAGAGCCGACAGTTGACCTCGGAAAGGATGAAACTCTATGATGATTACAAAGATGGTCGTATGGAGCGCGATTCGCATAAGCAGAGAGCTGAAAAGATAAGTGTACGGCTGGATGAAATAAAACGAAAGATAGAAGATGCAGAGAATAGCAAAAAGCTTATTGAACAAAATGAACTTTCTGATAAAATAAAACTAAAAGATTTCTTGGGAATTCAGAAGTTCGATACAGAGAAGTTGCGTGAGATTATCAAGGTGGTCCGTGTTCATAGTCAGGATGAAATTGAAATCGAATGGAATTTTGACGATATTTTTCAGAACAGAGATAACTTGAGCAGGACAAGAATGACTTATCAGAAGATAATAAAGGTGCTGGGACTACCTGATGGAAGCGTCAGATAGTCTTCGGTAGAAAAAAATAAAATTTTTTTGTCCTATATTTGACACATCCATATATCTTAAGACATACATTTTGCACCAGATGTGCGGAGTCCGGCATGGATGTAAAAGTTTTGCAAACAATCATGGAGCATTCAAATATAGCAGTTACAATGGAGGTCTACAATCATGTTGATGAAATACGAGTACAGAACGAAATGAAAAAACTGGAAAATGTGATGTGATAATCAAAGCCATTCCCTACTATTGGGCATGGCTTTTTAAATACAATTTTATACCAAATTTTATACCAAATGAAAGAAAAAAGATGAAACCAGACGAAATATAAAAATTGCTCAGAAATCCGCAAACCATTGATTTTAAAGGCTTTTTGGCACTTGACGAAACATGATAAAACACAGCCTTGCTTTATCACTTTAAATCGTGTATAATAAACCACATGTAGAGGCGAGAGGAAATCGCCCAATTTTTACACGCGGAAAGGAAAATGGATTATGTCAAAACATATCACAGGACACACCGGATTATTGTGTTTACTTGGAAGCCCGGTTGCACACAGCGTTTCCCCGGAAATGCACAACGAAGCATGCGATCAGCTCGGGCTGGATTATACATATCTTGCATTTGACGTACCGGAGGATAAAATGCCGGAAGCTGTTCAGGGACTTCGCACAATGGGAGCCAGAGGCTGGAACATTACCATGCCGGGCAAGAACATCATGTGCAAACTTGCTGACAAAGTATCTCCTGCATCCGAGATCTCCGGAGCATGTAATACGATCGTCAACGACAATGGTGTACTGACAGCTTATACGACAGACGGCGTTGGATTTATGAGAGCGGTTGCCGAAAATGGTGTCGACATCATCGGTAAAAAGATGACACTTCTCGGTGCCGG
Source organism: Blautia sp. Marseille-P3087 (assembly GCF_900120195.1). GTDB lineage: Bacteria > Bacillota > Clostridia > Lachnospirales > Lachnospiraceae > Blautia_A. The sequence continues at coordinate 1,513,717 of NZ_LT635539.1, read as the reverse complement.
CGGAGCTGCAACAGCAATTCTTGTACAGGCTGCACTGGATGGCGTGGCTGAGATCAACGTATTCAACGTAAGAGACAATTTCTTCAGCAGAGCAGAAGAAATCGTTGCCAAATTGAATGAACGGACAGAGTGCAAAGTTACTCTGCATGATTACGATGATCCGGAAATCCTCCGTGCATCCATCGCAGAGAGTGCGATCCTTGTAAACGGTACTTCCGTAGGTATGGCGCCGAATGTGGACAGAACAATCATCACTGATACCAGCATGTTCCACAAAGATTTGTTTGTATTTGACGTAATCTATAATCCGCAGGAGACAAGACTTCTCCGTGAAGCAAAAGAAGCCGGCTGCAAGACCGGAAACGGTATGTACATGCTTCTGTATCAGGGAGCTGCTTCCTTCAAGCTCTGGACCGGAGAAGATATGCCGGTAGAGATCATCAAAGAGAAATATTTTTCATAAAAATTATAAGAATAGCAGGATATCTGTTCCATATGAGAGAAGAATCCTGCTGTTTTCTTATTTGAAGCATACGAATCTAAGCTATTGGTAATCTAATAGCTTTTGAAAATCTAATGTTGCCATTTTGAATCCGAAGAATAACCGGGTACGTTTTTTGCCATGCGCAGGTATCTTGTCCACATATTATGAAGTATTTTAAATAAAAAAGAAACCCCTTATCCCCTCATGAATGAGGGGGCAGGGGAGCTGAAGCACAGCCGCTCTGTGAAGAATTATTCTAAAATAATCAGAGTTCCATTAATCCCAGTCACTTTCTGCTTCTGCCAGTTTGCATTGCAGAGTCTTTTTGAGATCGGTAAAAGCTGGCAGGAAACTGTCGCGTATCAGCATGATCATTTCATCAATTTCAGCTTCGTTATATATATGGACAGATGTATTTCTTTTCTTTAACATTAATAGCCAGACAGACGAATCATTTATAAAGCCAACTTTATAAGCAAGCTGCAGAATCTCTCTTGGAGAACCGGTATCAGAGCCCTGTACACCATGTAGTCTCATAATTTCCTGCAGAGCTTTCCGTGCAAGTTCAAAAGATAAATTAAATTGGCCGATAATGCCTGTACGATAAATGTCATTAGTTTCGGCTAATTTAAAATCAGCGTTTTTCAGTATGGACAGACAATTTGAAAAATTATCAAGTTTTTTCATAGATTACGACACCGTCCTTTTTAATTTCTTTTTTCAGTTCATCTGAAATCTGAGAATCAGCCTGAATTATATCAAAAATCAAAAGAGAATTTATTTTTTCTTTAACATCCCAATAGAAATCTTCAAAATTTCCACCATATACAGCTATGTCAATATCACTTCTTTCGGTATTTGTTCCTCTTGCACGGGAACCGAACAGAATGATTTTTGTAATTGAATATTTACGGGCCAGTGCAGAGAGTTCCCGAAAAACTCTGTCCGGTAAATTATACTTCATTCAACTGCCTCCTGATGATATGACCTGTTTAAGAAAGTATATAAAATTTTATTCTATTTTTCAAGAGAAGATACATCAATCTCCCCGTCAAACACAGTAGTTGCCGGACCGGTCATGTATACGAGATTTTCCTGGCGGTTCCACAGAATCTGAAGATCGCCGCCAAGCAGTTTTACGGTAACCGGCTTGTCTTCATCTACCAGTCCGTTAAGGGTGGATGCAACAGCGACTGCACAGGCACCTGTACCACAGGCAAGTGTCTCGCCGGAACCGCGTTCCCAGACACGCATCTGGAGTGTATGGCGGTCAATGACTTTTACAAACTCGGTATTGATACGATCCGGGAAATTAATGTGATTTTCGAATTTCGGACCGAGTTTTTCGATGTCAAGGTTTTTCAGCTCATCCATGTATACGATCGCATGTGGGTTTCCCATAGAGACAGCAGTGATATGGTAAGTTTCGCCATCCACATGCAGAGGTTCATTGATTACCTGTTCTTTGGTAGAAACAACAGGAATCTGTCTGGAAGTCAGAATCGGTGCGCCCATATTGACTTTTACGAGGGCAACCTTACCATCTTTGCCGAGAGTAAGATCAAGATATTTGATTCCGCTTTTTGTGGCAACGGAAATACTTGTCTTATTGACAATGCCGTAGTCGTAGGCATATTTTGCGACACAGCGGATGCCGTTTCCGCACATGGCGCCCTGAGAACCGTCCAGATTATACATATCCATTTCGCAGTCTGCGATGTCGGATGGTTTGATCAGGATCAGGCCGTCTGAACCGATACCGAAATGACGGTCACTGACAAATTTTGCGACAGCAGACGGATTGGAGACGGTCTCCTCAAAACAGTTTACATATACGTAATCGTTGCCGATACCATGCATTTTTGTAAATTTCATAAAATAAATCCTCCTATTTAAATTAATATTCTCCCTGATATAATACTTCCCTTTTTTCTTACGAGTTTCCAGTATAACCCCAAAATGTTATGTCTTTGTGAAACCAAGTTAAAATTTTCCCGGTCATTTTAGAAACGGAATATAAACAAACCTTAAACAAGTTTCTGCATCTCCGGGAATGGTCCGAGACTCCTTTTCAGAATTCCGGTCACCTGCGCGATCAAAAGACCATAGTTTGTGATCGGCACACCCTGATCGTGGCAGCAGGCAATGCGATATTTCATTTCGCGTTCATTCAGCATACAGCCACCGCAGTGAACAACCATTTTATAGGAAGAAACATCGTCAGGAAATTCCGTGCCGGAAGTAAATTCAAATACAGGTTTCTTTCCTGTATAGTTCCGAATCCAGTTCGGAATCTTGCAGGTTCCGATGTCTCCGCACTGGCGATGGTGTGTACAGCCCTCTGCAATCAGAATGCGGTCGTTGTCCTGAATGGAAGAAAGTGCGGCAACACCTTCAAGCTGTGTTTCCAGTTCGCCTTTGTATCTTGAAAAAAGAATCGAAAACGAAGTTAAAGTGATATTTTCCGGTACATCCTTTGAAACACGGGCAAAAGCCTGACTGTCTGTAACGACCAGCTTCGGACAGACACCCTGCGCCAGAAAATGATCCAGAGTACTTTTTAACTCGGTATCCCGCACAACGAGCGACAGCGCTCCCCGTTCCAGAATATCGCGGATCGTCTGCTGCTGCGGTAGGATCAGACGGCCTTTTGGTGCGGCTTTGTCGATTGGGACAACAAGAATGACGAGATCCAGTGGCTCAATCAGATCCTGAAGAAGCGGATATTTATGCGTGCCCTCAGGTTTCAGCGTGGCGATTTTTTCTTTTAATTCCTGAATATTCATGCCATCTGCGGCACTGACCAGAACTTCACCTGGCCGGACGGACATGGCAAGATCTTTGATTTCTTCGCCGGAAAGCAGGTCAATTTTATTATATACGACAAGATATGGAATTCCTTTTTTGTGAAAGCGGTGGATCAGAGCAAGCTCTTCTTCACCTTTACCGGTCGTACTGTCGACAACCAGAATCGCAATGTCGGTTTTATTCAGTACCTGATAGCTTTTGCGGACGCGAAGTGCACCAAGTTCTCCCTCATCGTCAATCCCGGGAGTGTCAATGATCATGACAGGGCCAAGCGGCAGAAGTTCCATGGTCTTATATACGGGATCAGTTGTTGTACCCCGGACAGACGAAACGATGGCGAGATCCTGCCCGGTCACGGCATTGATGACGCTTGATTTTCCGGCATTTCTTTTTCCGAAAAAACTGATATGTACCCGTTCGGATGCGGGTGTCTGATTCATTCCCATAGAGCAGTCCCCCTTATATCTGTCAATATAGTGACAGCCAAAATTCCAGAACAACAGAAATTTAACACAATAAAATATGAAAGAATATTTCTTATTATATAAGACTTTGGGCGTTTTAACAAGGTAAAAAGGGAATGCATAAAAAAATTTGTATACTTATAAAAGAAAGTAGTGCTTGTAATTTTGAAATAGTATGATACAATAAGAAAAATGAAAAGAAATTATGCATTTTCATGCATAAATATTCTCAGTGAAAATCGAGGAGGAAGAGAAGATGAACTTAAAGAAAATTACAGCAATTATGATTGGTGCAGTTATGGCTGTTTCTATGGCAGTTCCGGCAATGGCTGATGATAAGGTAGAGACTGTTACAGATGGTAAGCTTACAGTTGCAACAAGCCCGGACTTCGCACCATATGAATTTTATTCAATCGATGAAGATGGCAACCCGACACTTTCCGGATTTGATATGGATCTGGCTCAGTACATCGCAGACAAGATGGGACTGGAACTGGAAGTAGTTCCGATGGACTTCGACGGTGTATTAAGCGAGCTTTCACAGAAAAACGTTGACCTTGGCATGGCAGGTCTTTCACCGGACCCGGCTCGTGCAGATGCTATGGAGTTCTCAGATCTGTATTACAAGGGCGGACAGTCTTTCGTAACAGTAAAAGACAAAGCTGATCAGTTCAAGACTCTTGAAGATGCAAACAACAAAGATTACTCTATCGGAGCACAGACCGGTTCTATCCAGCTTGATCTTGCAAACGAAAATACTCCGGATGCAGATATCGTATCTCTGCCGAAGGTTACAGACCTTATCACAGAGCTTCTGACAGGTAAAATGGATGGCGCATTCATTGAGACAGCTGTAGCAGAAAGCTATCAGAAAAACTATCCGGATCTTGAGATCGTATGCGACGTACCATATGATACAGAAGGTTCTGCAATCGGTGTTTGTAAAGGAAATGAAGAACTTCTCAAAGCTGTAAACGAAGCAATCGCAGATGCTCTTGATGATGGTTCCATGGACAAATTCATCGCAGATGCAACAGAGCTTGCAGCAGGTCAGACATATGAAGGAACACTGGACGCAAACGGCGCAGTTCCGGAAGCAGACGACGCTGAATAATCCAGACCGATTTTGAGTCATATAAAGTGATACAGAGAGCCCGCCACTGGCTGCTTCTCTCGCATACTTTGGCATAAATAATGGATTCCTGCCCGTTTGGTGGCAGGAATCCATATTGTCGTTCCAAGGTAATATTTATATGGTGGATAAAAGTAACCTGTGACAGAGGATTATTGTTTATCTGTCCGTTATTTTCTGCTATAATACATAAGAATTAACGATATCATGAAAGGAGTTTTTATGGACAGTTTTATTAAATTATCCAATTTTGGCAAAATTGCCCCATATGCACAGTTATTCAGACAGGGCCTCCTTGTAACCGTATTGCTGTCAATGTTTACGGTTGCCATCGGTTTTGTACTTGCGCTGATCCTTGCGCTGATGCGTATGTCAAACATTCGTCCGTTCCGTGCCCTTGCGGTAGACCGTAATGGACATCTGAGAGAGGGAGGACCGCTGGTATGGCTGTCCAAATTCAATCCCCTTTCTTTTATAGCAACTGCTTACGTAGAAATACTTCGTTCCACCCCGGTACTGGTACAGATTTTTATTATCTACTACGGTGTGTTCGGAATGATCGATCTTCCGTCTTTCCAGATATTTGGATTTATTAAGTTCAACCGTTTTTTCCCGGGTGTTGTTGCACTTGGCATGAACTCCGGTGCATATCTCTGTGAGATCATGCGTGCCGGAATCCAGTCTATCGATCAGGGACAGACAGAAGCTGCACGTTCTCTGGGGCTTTCCCAGACTATGAACCTGCGCTATATCATTCTTCCGCAGGCACTCAAAAATATCCTTCCGGCAATCGCAAACGAATTCGTTGTTATCATCAAGGAATCTGCAATCACTTATACCATCGGTGTTCAGGATATCATGTCTGCCGTAAACGCAGTCAAGGGAGCAACCTTTATCATCATCGAGCCGCTGCTTGTTGCGACAGCAATTTATTTCTGTCTGTGCTTCCCGACCTCCAAACTGATTGCATATTTTGAAAGGAGAATGAGCCATGGCGACAAGCGATAGTCTGATTCAGGTAAGAAACCTTAAGAAACATTATCACAGAGGCGCGATCAAGGCTCTGGATGGTGTAACCGCAGATATTAATAAAGGTGATGTTATGGTAGTGATCGGACCTTCCGGATCCGGTAAATCTACTTTTCTCCGAAGTCTGAACCTCCTTGAAGAGCCGACAGACGGTGAGATCATTTTTAACGGCGTAGATATCACAAAGAAAAAATATGTCGATGCTTCCGGAAAGAAAGTAAAATTGGACATCGACAGCCTCCGTCAGAAGATGGGCATGGTTTTCCAGCATTTTAACCTGTTCCCACATATGACGATCCTGGATAATATGACACTTGCACCGATGAAAGTAAAGGGTGTTTCAAAAGAAGAAGCGGAGAAAAAAGCACTGGAGCTTCTGGACCGTGTCGGTCTTGCTGACCGTGCAAATGCATATCCGATCCAGCTTTCCGGTGGTCAGAAGCAGCGTGTGGCAATCGTAAGGGCCCTTGCGATGGAGCCTGACGTTATGCTGTTTGACGAACCGACTTCTGCTCTTGATCCGGAGATGGTCGGTGAAGTTCTGGATGTTATGAAAGAGCTTGCCAAAGAAGGCATGACCATGGTGGTTGTAACACATGAGATGGGATTCGCACGTGAGGTAGGAAACCGTGTGCTCTTTATGGCAGACGGTAAACTTCTTGTAGATGGAACACCGGAGGAAATTTTCGAAAATCCGACGAATCCGCGTCTGCAGGAATTTTTATCTAAGGTGCTGTAAAATAAAAAAGGTGACCGGAAAATTCTGGTTGCCTTTTTGAGTTTATACAACAGGAAGTCATAAAGTATGAAACGGACTTATCCGATTGGTTTTTAATCTACAGAAAGAAGGTACGATACTATGACAGCAGAAAAACAGTCTGCATTGCAGACAATTGAGGAAAAGCGCGATCTGATTACAGGAATCGCCGATAAAATCTGGGAATTTGCAGAGCTTTCCCTGCAGGAGTTCAAATCCGCAGCCGCTTACTGCGAAGCACTGGAAAAAGAGGGCTTTGAGGTAGAGCGTGGAACCTGTAATATCGAGACTGCATTTGCGGCATCCTACGGACATGGTCGTCCGTATATCGGCATTTTGGCAGAGTATGATGCACTTTCCGGACTTTCACAGGAAGCAGGGTTGCTTGAGCGTAAAGCGATCCAGAAAGGCGGAAATGGTCACGGATGCGGACACAATCTTCTGGGCGCCGGTGCGTTTGCGGCGGCACTTGGCGTCAAAGCATATCTGGAAAAAAATGAAATGGAAGGAACTGTGATTCTTTATGGATGCCCGGGTGAAGAGGGCGGCGCGGCAAAAGCGTTTATGGCGCGTGACGGTCTCTGGAAAAAGCTGGATGCAGCACTTACCTGGCATCCGGAAGATGTCAATGAGGTAGCAACCGGTTCTTCAAACTCCTGCATTCAGACGCAGTACAAGTTTACAGGAACGGCTTCTCACGCAGCCGGAGCGCCTGAGATGGGAAGGAGCGCCCTTGATGCAGTGGAGCTTATGAATATTGGGGTACAGTTCCTGAGAGAGCATATGAGCAGTAAGGCACGCATCCATTATGCAATCACAGATGCCGGCGGATGCAGTCCGAATGTTGTACAGCCAAAGGCGAGCGTTTTATATATGGTGCGTTCCAATCATGTGGCAGAAGCTGTGGAGCTTCAGAAACGTGTGGACAAGATTGCCGAAGGTGCGGCTCTTATGACAGAGACGACTTTTGAGAAAAAATTTATTGACGGTCTGGCAGACACGGTAAGTAACTTTGCGCTGGAGCGCGTTCTTTATAAAAACTTTGAGGAGCTTGGTGTCCCGCAGTATACCGAAGAAGAAAATAAATATGCGGATGCGCTGGCAGAAACTTATGATCACAGCGCAATTCCGGGAGTGGCAGCCGAAAACGATGAGGCGGCAAGAGAAGCGGTAGAAAAGATGCAGAAGGAGTATGGTCATGCAATGAATGCATTCCTTGCACCACTCTATCAGAAGGATGCGTTCAATGCAGGTTCTACCGATGTTGGTGATGTAAGCTGGCTGACACCAACGGCACAGATCCATGTGGCTGCATGGCCGAACGGATGCCCGGGACACAGCTGGCAGAATGTTTCCTGTGACTGCACCGAGATTGGACACAAAGCAGTAATCCATGCGGGTAAGGTGATTGCAGCAACTGCAATCGATCTGTTTGAAGATCACAATCTTCTGGATGAAGCAAGAGCAGAGTTTGAAAAACGTACAAAATCCGGATTCGTATGCCCGATTCCGGCAGATGCCGTACCGGTAATTCCGGATTAAATCTGGATACAAAAAGGCCGATTTCCTGATGTATATGAATACACGGGAAACCGGCTTCTTTTATTATTCGGATGTGTCCTGCTTTTCGTGCAGGGCACTTAATTTTTTCATTTCTTTGTAGCAATATTTGATAATTTCTTTACGGGTGATGATTCCGATAAAGGATCCCTTGTCATCGACGACAGGAACATAGTTCTGATTGATGGCACGGTCCAGCAGGTCTTCCATATCTGCATCAGCATGTACCGGCTTATAAGTGGCACGTCGCGGAATCGCCATGATCGAAACATTTTCCATTTCTTTGAGATCAGTGCTGTTGATATTGAGGAGCTTGATTCCCCATAAGAGGTCTCCCTCGGAGATCGTTCCGGTGTACTTTCCTTCTTTATTCAGAATCGGGATACAGGAGAACTTGCGGTGCTCCATCTTTTCAACAGTCTGTCGCAGGGTCTCGTCTTCAAATATATAGGCTACGTCGCTTTTGGGTGTCAGAAAAAATAAAATATTCACAGTTGGTACCTCTGTCTTTCTTGTATGTTCACTGATAAATGTTCAGGTCAGTTGCTACTGATATGATAGTATGAAGGTACCAGTCTGTCAATAATTCAATTATTAAAATTTGGTGAATTTTTACTATAGAAGGACTGTTTTAAAGTCGGTCTTATGGCAAATTGTCGGCTTATGCCCTGATTACAGCAGATTTACTCCTGCTTCCGCAGCAGTCTTTGTGACTTCTTCCGGCCACAAGGATACATGAACTTCGCCGATGTGTGCTTTACGAAGGAAGAACATACAGATACGGGACTGTCCGATTCCGCCGCCGATAGTATATGGCAGTTCTTTATTCATGATTGCTTTCTGGAATGGAAGCTCTCTGCGGTCATCGCAGCCTGCCTCTGTAAGCTGGCGGTCGAGTGTTTTCTCGTCTACACGGATACCCATGGAAGAAAGTTCAAGAGCGATATCCAGTACCGGGTAGTAAACGAGAATGTCGCCGTTCAGTTCCCAGTCGTCATAGTCCGGGGCACGTCCGTCGTGGCGTTCACCATTGCTTAAGGTCTTACCTACCTGCATAAGGAAGACCGCACCTTTTTCTTTGACAATCTTGTATTCTCTTTCCTTCGGAGTGAGATCCGGATACATGTCAACCAGTTCCTGTGTGGAAACAAAAGCGATCTCTTTCGGAAGGATTTCCTCGATATAGTCATACTGTACAGCCATGTATTTCTCTGTTTTGCGAAGAACACTGTAGATAGAACGTACCGTGTTGATCAGAGTTTCCATAGTGCGTTCTTCTTTAGTAATAATCTTCTCCCAGTCCCACTGGTCAACGTATACAGAATGGATGTTGTCCAGATCTTCGTCACGGCGGATCGCGATCATATCTGTATAAAGTCCTTCACCATGAGCAAAACCATATTTCTTAAGTGCATAACGTTTCCATTTTGCAAGGGAATGCACGATCTCAGCGTTTTCGTCCTGACCTTTGATGTCGAAGCTTACCGGGCGCTCCACACCATTCAGATTGTCGTTCAGGCCGGATGACGGGGATACAAAAACCGGAGCAGAAACACGGAGAAGATTGAGCTTCTGAGCCAGAGTCTGCTGGAAAAAGTCTTTGACTGTTTTAATTGCAACCTGCGTATCATGCAGATTCAGATCTGAATGATAGCCGGCAGGAATTTTAATTTGTTCCATAATAGCCTCCTCAAATTTAATAGAAACATTATAGCAAGAAAAATATGGGATTGCAATTTTAACCTTGTAAGATTTATGGAAAAAGGCTACAATAATACATACAGCGATAAGATGAGGGGGTGTTGTCTATGAGATGTCCTTTATGTGACGGATCTGTTGTGAATGGAAGATGTAAAGACTGTGGTATGCCGTACCGTAACGATGAGATTTTATATCATTTGAATGAAAGCCGAAGAGATCATTACCAGCATGCGTCTGATAAGGCGCGTAAGATCATGCGCGAACAGCAGAGACCGCAGGACACACCGAAGAGAATGAACGGTGCTGCGAAGAGTGCGGCCGGCCGGACAACTGTATCCAGACAGGCAATTCAGGACCAGCAGAAAAAGATCCGTCAGGATGCAATGCAGAAGATGTCTGCGCCGCGAAATATTGCCGGAACGACGGAGAGATACACCAGAAAGCCGAAGAAACGTTCGAAATTTGTATGGGTATGGATACTTTTTATTCTTGTGATGTCACTTGCACCGGCATTTGGCGATTTTAAAGACATGATTCAGGATGTTGTGAACAGCCAGTCGGACAGTGGGAATACATATACAGATACCGAAGAGCTGGATACATATTTTTCTGCCGAGCAGGATGATGATGGATATATGTTTTATTCACTTGCAGCCGGGAATGGTCCGGTAACAGCAGGTGTGCAGATCGAAGCAGGAAGATACGGAATCTATACCATTGATGAGAAAGCAGTGGTTGTAGTTACTTCCAAAGACGGAACGAAAAAAGAGCGTTATCCGCTGAAAACAGGCGATGACACCTTGCTTGTGATGCTGGATGAGGGTGATACGATCGAGGTGCAGTCCGAAGATGATCCAAATGCAAGCATCTATCTGATGGAATGGGTAAACTGAAATAGTGTTTTAACTGATTCTTTTTTGGTAAGATTTCAGACAATAAAAACTGAAATTCACTCTTTTATTTCACATGATATTGTGCTATACTCTCATATGCAACACAATATATGGGGAGAAAGTAATGGGGAGCAAGAAACCTCATAAAAGCAGCAAACAGGAGAGACAAGGTATGATCTATGTAATCAAAAAAGATGGAACAAGAGAAGAATTTGATCCACAGAAAATAGTGAAAGCGGTAAACAAGTCAGCCGCACGAATTCTTTATACATTTTCTCAAGAGGAGAAGGATTTTATCTGCCGTTTTGCGCAGGAGCATGCAGATTCCCTCGGCAAAAACGAGATTGAGATCCAGGAAATGCACAATATCGTAGAAGGCGCTCTGGAGCGTGTAAACCCGGCAGTTGCCAAGAGTTATCGTGATTACCGCAATTACAAACTTGATTTCATCCATATGATGGATGATGTATATACCAAGAGTCAGGCAATCCGTTATATCGGTGACAAGAGCAATGCCAATACAGACAGTGCGCTTGTAGCTACAAAGCGAAGCCTGATCTTTAACGAACTGAATAAGGAACTTTACAGAAAATTCTTTATGAACCGCAATGAACTGCAGGCATGTAAGGACGGTTATATTTATATTCATGACCAGTCTGCACGTCTGGATACGATGAACTGTTGTCTGTTTGATGTGGGTGCAGTCCTGCGTGGCGGATTTGAGATGGGAAATGTCTGGTACAACGAACCAAAGACTCTGGATACCGCATTTGATGTTATGGGAGATATCATCTTAAGTACAGCGGCACAGCAGTATGGTGGATTTACTGTACCGGAAGTGGATAAGATCCTCGGACCTTATGCGCAGAAGAGCTATGACAAATATATCAGTGAATTTTTGAAATATGCTGATGAGAGCTGGAGCGGCAGAGAAGAAAAAGCAATCGAGTACGCACTGGATAAGGTGCGCAGAGACTTTGACCAGGGATGGCAGGGAATTGAGTACAAGCTTAATACCGTAGGTTCTTCCCGTGGAGACTATCCGTTTGTTACTGTGACACTCGGCCTCGGAACCGGTCAGTTCGAGAAGATGTGTAATATTTCTCTTCTTGAAGTGCACAAGGGCGGACAGGGCAAGAAAGGCCACAAGAAACCGGTACTGTTTCCGAAGATTGTTTTCCTCTATGATGAAAACCTTCACGGACCGGGCAAACCGTGTGAAGATATTTTTGAGGCCGGTGTAGACTGTTCTGCAAAGACCATGTATCCGGACTGGCTTTCTCTTACCGGTAAAGGCTATATCGCCAGCATGTACAAACAGTACGGCAAGGTGATCAGCCCTATGGGGTGTCGTGCTTTCTTAAGCCCATGGTATGAGCGGGGCGGCATGTATCCGGCAGATGATCAGGATAAGCCGGTATTTGTCGGACGTTTCAATATTGGTGCAGTCAGCCTTCATCTTCCGATGATCCTTGCAAAAGCAAGAGCGGAGAGCAGAGATTTTTATGAGGTGCTGGATTTCTATTTACAGATGATCCGTAACCTGCATATCCGTACGTATGAATACCTGGGTCAGATGCGTGCATCCACGAACCCACTGGCATACTGTGAGGGCGGTTTCTATGGCGGACATCTGAAACCGAACGAAAAGATCGGCAAACTTCTGAAACCGATGACAGCTTCCTTTGGTATCACCGCACTGAATGAGCTGCAGGAGCTTTATAATGGCAAATCTATCCGTGAGGACGGTCAGTTCGCGCTGGAAGTACTGAAATATATCAACGACAAGGTAAACCAGTTCAAGCAGGAGGATGGTTACCTCTATGCAATCTACGGCACACCGGCTGAGAGTCTCTGCGGTCTGCAGGTTGAGCAGTTCCGCAAGATGTACGGAATCGTAGAAGGCGTATCCGACAGACCGTATGTGAGCAACAGTTTCCACTGCCATGTAACAGAGGATGTGACTCCAATCGAGAAACAGGATCTGGAAGGACGCTTCTGGGAACTCTGTAATGGTGGTAAGATCCAGTATGTACGTTATCCGATCGGCTACAATAAAGAAGCCATCCGGACACTGATCCGCAGAGCAATGGACCTCGGATATTATGAGGGAGTCAATCTTTCTCTGGCATATTGTGACGACTGCGGTCATCAGGAACTTGAGATGGACGTCTGCCCGGTATGCGGCTCCCGCAACCTGACCAAGATCGATCGTATGAACGGTTATCTTTCCTACAGCCGTGTGCATGGTGATACACGACTGAATGAGGCAAAGATGGCAGAGATCGCCGAAAGAAAATCGATGTAAATATAGAAGTAATGAGAGAATCTGGCAAGAGATGTCGGATTCTCTTTTTTGTGTTCGGATTTTTCCTGGACTGCGAGATTTTCTTGCGTTGGGAACTTTTTGTGTTATGAAGCAGGAGAAATTATGATATAATTTCTTTGTCGAAAAATGTAAATTAATGTCTGGTATTAATTTATACGAAAAGGAATTATTTTTTTATAAATGGTACGAAAGAAAATATTACTTCTATATAAAATACGGGGAGATATTTATAATGGCGAATAGTGATGAGTTAATTACAAGCGTTGATAAAAATTCTAACGATACAGCAGCCCTTGTATGGTCTGTTGCAGATGATCTTGTAGGAGCATATAAACCGCATGAATATGGTCTTGTCATCCTGCCGATGACAGTAATCAAGCGTTTCCATGATTGTTTGCTACCAACACATCAGGCAGTTCTTGATACATATAAAAAAGTGGAAAAACTGGCTGTAAAAGATGGTTTTCTGCGTAAAGCGTCAGGTTATCAGTTTTATAATACAAGTCCGTTTACATTCAGGACATTGATTGCGGATCCGGAAAGTATCGTAGATAATTTCAAGGCGTATCTGAATGGATTTTCCGAGAATGTACAGGATATTCTTGCACGTATGGATTTTGATGCTCAGATTAAGCACATGGAAGAAGCTGGCCTTCTGTATCAGGTAATCTCTGATTTTTGTACAGATAAGGGTGATTTTTCACCTGAGAAAATCAGTGCGGTTGATATGGGATATGTGTTTGAAAACCTTGTTCGTAGATTTTCTGAATCATATAACGAAGAAGCCGGAGCACATTTCACAAGCCGTGACATCATCTATCTGATGAGTGACCTTCTTGTGGCTGGTGATGAATCAGCATTTACAGGAGACGGTATCTCAAAGACAGTTTATGATATGACCATGGGAACATCTCAGATGCTTACCTGTATGGAAGAAAGATTGAAACAGATGGATGCGGATGCAGACGTTACTGTATTCGGTCAGGAGTTCAATCCATTTACATTCGGTATTGCAAAGGCTGATATGCTTATCCGTGGCGGTGACCCTAACAATATGCAGTTCGGTGATACTTTGTCTGATGACAAGTTCAGCGGATATAAGTTTGACTATATTATCAGCAATCCACCTTTTGGTATTCCGTGGAAACGTGAGGAAAAAGAGGTTACAGCGGAATTTAAGAAAGGCATAGCCGGAAGATTTGCACCGGGACTGCCGGCAAAAGGTGATGGACAGCTTCTGTTCATGCTGAACGGTCTTGCGAAGCTGAAAGATGATGGTCAGATGGCAATTATCCAGAACGGTTCGTCTTTATTCAACGGTGACGCTGGTTCCGGTCCTTCTGAGATTCGTAGATATTTAATCGAGAATGACTGGCTGGATGCGATTGTACAGCTGCCAAACAATGCTTTTTACAATACAGGCATTGCAACATATATCTGGATTGTAATGAAGAATAAGCCTGTGACACATCAGGGCAAAGTACAGCTGATTGATGCATCTGCTTGTTGTTCAGCAAGACGTAAGAATATCGGTTCAAAGAACGTAGACATTACAAAGGCTTGCCGTGATTTGATTATTGAAGCGTATGGTGCTTATGTAGATGGTACATACAATGGTGTGGATGAAAACGACAATGCAATCATTGTAAAGAGTAAGGTCATGGATGCCATTGACCTTGGCTATAATAAGATTGTAGTGGAAACACCTCAGCTGGATGAAGATGGCAATGTTGTCATGAAGAAAAAGAAGCCTGTAGCTGATACATCAAAGCGTGATACAGAGAATGTACCACTTGCAGAAGACATTGATGCTTACTTTGAACGTGAAGTCATTCCGTATAATCCGCAGGCTTGGATTGATAAAGCCAAAACAAAAGTAGGATATGAAATCCCGTTCACCAGAACATTTTATGAATATAAGCAGATTGAACCATCAGATGTGATTGCAGCACGTATTGAAGAACATGAAAAGAGCTTGATGGCGAAATTGCATGATTTGTTCGGGGGTGAATGATTATGGCAATGATTAGACCTGAAACAGAAATGAAAGATACAGGTATTGAGTGGATTGGTAATATTCCAAGTTCGTGGGTTTGTTGCAAACAGAAATATGTGATTTCTTTGATAAACGGGAGAGCATTTAAAGATACTGAATTTGAAGAAGATGGTAAATACAGAATATTGCGTGTTGGAAATTTTTTTTCTAATCCTAAATGGTATTCATCAAATCTCGAATTAGAAGATGATAAATATTGTTATAATGGCGATTTGCTATATGCATGGTCAATGTCATATGGTCCATATATTTGGAACGGCGAAAAAGTAATATATCATTATCATATATGGAAAGCTAAATTGTTAAATAATTTAAGCAAAAGATTTGCGTACTATTATTTAATAGCATTATCGGATTCGATTAAGTCGGATGTACACGAAACAACTATGAGTTTTATTACAATGAAGAGTATGAATAATTCTTATATAGCATTTCCGGAAGATATATTTGAACAGCAAGCCATTGCCGATTATTTGGACGAAACTTGTTCCAAAATTGATGAAATCATTGCAGAAGCAAAGGCAAGTATTGATGAACATAAGGAACTGAAACAGTCTGTGATTTTTGAAGCAGTGACAAAAGGTCTTGATAAGAATGTTGAGATGAAAGATTCGGGTGTTGAGTGGATTGGTGAAATTCCTGTTGATTGGAACATTGCTAAGATTAATCGTGTCGCTTGGACAACAAGCGGAGCTACTCCTTTGAGAAGTAAAGAAACAGAATATTATGACAATGCAGTAATAAGATGGGTTAGAACATTAGATTTGAATAATGGTCATGTAACTGATAGTTCTGAAAAAATAACAGAAACAGCATTAAAAAATTCAAGTTGTTCTATTATGCCAGTTAAGACTGTATGTGTGGCTATGTACGGTGGTTCAGGAACTATTGGAAAGTCAGGTATTTTAGAGGTTGAATGCGCAACTAATCAGGCAATTTGTTCAATCGTTTCTGATAAAAAAGTGCTTAATCCTGATTATTTACATTATGTAATAATGGCTGTGCGAAAATACTGGATGAAATATGCTGTTGGAACAAGGAAAGACCCTAATATAAATCAACAAATTATTGCACAAATGCGTATTCCTATTCCGCAGTTGTCAAAACAAGATATTATTGTAAATCATTTAGATAAGGTGACTGATAAATGTGATTCCCTCATTGCTGAAAAAGAATCTCTTATCAATGACCTTGAAGCATACAAGAAATCACTGATTTACGAAGTGGTAACAGGAAAGAGAAGGGTGGTATAAGCTATGGCTGAAGATGAAAAACAGTTTGAATCCAATATCGAAGCCTTTCTTATCTCACCTGCTGGTGGATATGAAAAGGCAACAGATGCTGGATATACCTCATCTTCTGGTATGGCGTTGGATATTCATACATTGGTTGGGTTTGTGAAAGCAACCCAGCCTACCCAGTGGCAGCGTTTTGAAAAGCAGTGCAACTCTGACCCATACAAGAAGTTTTATAAATGTTTTGAAGATGCCGTACAGATGGATGGCTTGCTGTCTGTCATGCGACATGGATTTAAACATCGTGGAATGGATTTTAAGGTTTGCTATTTCAAGCCTGAATCCACTTTAAATGATGTTGCTGTAAAAAGATATGAGCAGAATGTGTGTCAGTGTATCAGACAGTGGCACTATTCAGAGCAGAACAACAATTCAGTTGATATGATGCTTGCAATCAACGGTATTCCAGTGGTTGCGATTGAATTAAAGAATCAGCTGACAGGTCAGACGGTAGACAATGCAAAATTGCAGTGGCAGTATGACCGTGACCAGAGGGAACCTGCATTTTGGCTGAATCATCGTATTCTGGCGTATTTTGCAGTAGATTTATATGAAGCGTGGATGACTACGGAACTGAAAGGTACAGATACATATTTCTTGCCATTCAATCAGGGTTCCAACGGTGCCGGAAATGACGGTGGTGCAGGTAATCCACAGGCAGAAGATGATAATTATGTGACATCTTATATCTGGGAAAACGTATTACAGAAGGACAGTTTGCCGGATATTATCCAGAAGTTCATCAGCTTTGAGGTGAAGACCGAAAAGAAA
Organism: Blautia sp. Marseille-P3087; assembly: GCF_900120195.1. Classification (GTDB taxonomy): domain Bacteria; phylum Bacillota; class Clostridia; order Lachnospirales; family Lachnospiraceae; genus Blautia_A. The sequence continues at coordinate 1,496,438 of NZ_LT635539.1, read as the reverse complement.
GATGGAAAGAATGTTACAAAGAAACGTCTGATTTTCCCTAGATTTCATCAGCTGGATGTAGTACGTAAGCTGATTGCTGATGTGCGTGAGAATGGTTCAGGGAACAATTATCTGATTCAGCACTCAGCTGGTTCAGGAAAATCAAACTCTATTGCATGGACAGCGTATCGTCTGGCATCCTTGCATAATGATGATAATGAGCCTGTATTTACATCTGTTGTTATCGTAACTGACAGACGTAATCTGGATGCACAGTTACAGGAAACAATCACAGGGTTCGACCATACACTCGGCAGTGTGTGTGCGATTGATGAAAAGAAATCCTCTAAGGATTTAAAGGACGCATTGAACGCCGGAAAGAGAATCATTGTAACAACATTACAGAAATTCCCAGTCATTTATGAAGAAGTGGATGATACAACAGATAAGCGATTTGCGATTATCGTAGATGAAGCACATTCTTCACAGACTGGTTCCTCTGCAATGAAATTGAAGGCTGCACTTGCGGATGTATCGGATGCTCTGAAAGAGTATGCAGAACTGGAAGGGAAAGCCGAAGATGAATTGTTGGATGACAATGACCGTCTGGTGCGTGAGATGATTGCTCATGGAAGACATAAGAATCTTTCATTCTTTGCGTTTACAGCAACACCAAAGGGTGCAACATTGGAGATGTTCGGTACAGAATGGAATGATGGTTCTTATCATCCATTCCATGTATATTCGATGCGTCAGGCAATTGAAGAAGGATTCATTCTGGATGTTCTTCAGAACTATACAACGTATAGAACGTGCTATCAGATTGCGAAGAACACAAAGGATAATCCTGATGTTCCGCAGTCAAAGGCATTGAAGACAATCAAGAAATACGAAGAGCTGCATCCGTATAACATTCAGCAGAAATCAGCGATTATTGTTGAAACATTCCGTAATGTAACGAAGCAGAAAATCAAGGGAAAAGGAAAGATGATGGTTGTAACATCATCGAGACTTGCTGCTGTTCGTTATTATCATGAGATTAAGAACTATTTGGAATTAAATGGTTATCATGATGTGGAAATCTTGGCTGCGTTCTCTGGTTCTATCAAAGACCCAGATGACCAGAAGGATGTTGAATGGACTGAAAGCAAGCTGAACGGTGTGAATGAATCACAGACAAAACAGGTATTTCATGATGAAGGAAATATTCTGATTGTGGCTGAGAAATATCAGACTGGATTTGATGAACCATTACTTCATACAATGATTGTCGATAAGAAATTGCGTGGTGTAAAAGCTGTTCAGACACTGAGCAGATTGAACCGTACACACCCAGATAAACAGGATACGTTCATCATTGATTTTGTGAATACAAAAGAAGATATTTTGAAAGCGTTCCAGCCGTTCTATCAGGAAACATCATTGGCTCAGGAAATCAATACTGACTTGATTTACAAGACACAAAAGATGTTGCGTGCTTTTAAAATCTATGATGATGCTGACATTGAAAAGGTAAATAAAATCTATTTCGATGAAGATAAACGTAAGGCGAATAAGATTCAGGCAGCGATAACAAATGCATTGTTACCGATTCAGCAGAAGTACAACGCACTGAATCAGGAGCAGAGATATCAGGTACGTAAACTCTGCAGGTCATTTGTGAAATGGTATGGATATATTACGCAGATCGTCCGTATGTTTGATAAACAGATGCATGATGAATATATCTTTTGTTCTTACCTTGCGAAGGTTTTGCCGGCTGATCCAACAATGCCGTTTGACCTTGGTGACAGAGTGAAACTTGAGTATTACAATCTTGAAAAAACTTATGAAGGTTCCATTGGTCTTGTGAAAGAAGAAAAGGGTGTTTATGAACCTGCCAAGTTGAAAAAGCCTGTAAAAATGACGGAAACCCTCAGTCCACTGGAGCAGGTCATTGAGAAAATCAACCAGCAGTATGTAGGAAACTTTACTGAAGGGGATAAGGTTGTAATTACTGCGTTGCACGAAAAATTGAAAAATAACAAAAAACTGAGGCGAGCTGCAAAAACAGATGGCCGCCAGATCTTTGCGAGGAACATTTTTCCGCAGCTGTTCGATGATGCGGCACAGGAAGCATATGTTGAAAGTACGGAAACATATACGAAGTTGTTTGAGGATGCAGGAAAATATCGCGCCATCATGAATGCACTGGCGCAGGCAATGTTTGATGAATTGAAAAATGAAGAAGTTACGGAGTAGATAAGAGGAGAGAATCTGGCAGGAAATGTCGGATTCTCTTTTTTCTTGTTTGTTATTGCGCGGGCTTGCTGAAATTTGTTGAACGATTCTATTTGCAATTCCTGTAAATGCCTGTTAAAGTATGAATAGAACATATAATTCTAAAATTCATTGAGAATTTCTCTCAGATTTCCAAACTGCAGAATCCGGAAAATAATAGGTACCTTGACATAAGAATAGAGTTTACAGAAAATGAAGAATCCACTATAATGATTACATAACAGTCAGAACTAATTGTTCACAGATAATCAGAAAGGTGGGATTGTATGGAGGGTTATGATATGCCAACCGATATTCAGTTTAAAGATGAGCTGCGCAAGGAAGAGATTAAACTGGAAGAACAGATTGAGATGCTGAAAAACAAAGAGTATGACAAAATGCTTGCAAAATTTGAACGGGAGTTAAAAAGAGTTCGTGAGAGTTTGCAGGATTAAGGTTTACAGGAAGTTAGTTAAGGTAAAAAACTGACGTACCGTTACGGGTGCGTCAGTTTTTGTATGCATTATTTTTTCTTAGGTGTTACCGGTGGCAGATCGCAGTAATAAGCGATGCCGAGTGGTGTTACGAGAAGCGGATGAACCGGGCGGTAGACCGGAAGGCCGAGCTTCTTTTCGAATACAGTGGTGAATTCACGAAAGCTTGCAGAACCGCCAACGACATAAACTGCCGGAACCTGATATCCGTGGAGGAATTTCTCTGTGATCGTAGCCATTTTTTCGATTACGGCTTTGATGACAGGGAAGATTTCGTCTTCTTTTTCCGGAGTGGTCTTGAGGACTTCGGCTTCTTCGTATGGGATGCGGTAATGTCCGGCAACGGTCATAGTCATATGGCTGCCGCCTGTGGCTTCGTCGTCTGTGTAGATGACTTTGCCATCTTTGAGGATGCTGATGCCGGTTGTACCGCCACCGACATCGACAACAGCTCCATCGGTGATCTTCAGCACAGCAGCAGCGGCTGTCGGTTCGTCTACGATGTTGGTGACTTCAAACCCGGCACCTTCAAGTACATATCCGATGCTTTTGACGCTACCTTCGGAAACTCCCGGAGGGATCGCAGCAGCGGCATAAGGAAGTTCAACACCAAGTCTCTCTTCCAGTTCTGCTTTGAGCCTGGTGACAAGCTGGACGGATTCATAATAGTTTACGATCACACCATCCTGAATCGCATGAGACGGTGCGGAAATACCTGCGATTGGGCGATTATTCGTATCGACAACGGCAAGGACTGTATTGGCAGTACCAAGGTCGACACCCACTTTCAGGCGTCCCCGGAATTTCTTGCATTCGCCGGATTCTACCAGCTCTGCAAAATTAGATAAAGTTCGGTTTTTCAGTTCCATGTATGTAGCTCCAATGCTGTTTATTTGATGATTGTACCTGTTTTTTCACGATAACCGTCTCTTGCATGGGCGATGTCGGTGATGATAGTGCGGTGACCGCTGCCTTTGGATGCAAAGGATACGGCTGCTTCGATCTTTGGAAGCATGGAACCTGCAGTGAACTGATTTTCTGCGATATATTTGTTGGCATCGTCCACAGAAACAGTATCCAGCAGAGTCTCATTGTCTGTATCTTTGTTGAGGCTGACTTTTTCGACGCTGGTGAGGATCAGAAGTGTATCTGCATCAAGTTCTTCTGCAAGAAGCTCACTGGCAAGGTCTTTTTCGATGATGGCACTTGCACCGTGAAGGTCGATGCCCTGCTCCATAACCGGGATTCCGCCGCCGCCGGCAGCGATAACAACCTGTCCTGCATTTGCAAGAGTGCGGATAGTTTCGAGCTCGATAATTTTCTGCGGTTTAGGTGCTGCAAGGATTCTGCGGTATTCACCTTTGGCAGTCTCTGTAACGAAGTTACCTTTTTCCTCTTCGGATTCAGCTTCTTCGGAATTAAGAACTCGTCCGATGATTTTTTCCGGTTCGCCAAATGCTTCATCATATGGATCGATGACAACCTGTGTCAGGATAGTTGCAACCGGCTTGTAGATACCGCGGGAAAGTAATTCTGCGCGGATCGCGTTCTGAAGGTCATAGCCGATATAACCCTGACTCATGGCAGAGCATACAGACATCGGAGCAAAGGTATAGTCCGGATGTGCTTTTCCGAATTCATTCATTGCGGTATGGATCATGCCGACCTGTGGTCCGTTGCTGTGGGAAATGACAACATTTGCGCCTTCTTCAACAAGGTCTGCAATTGCTTTTGCTGCTTCACGGGTAGCCGTTTTCTGTTCAGGAAGTGTTGTGCCAAGGGCTTTGTGACCAAGAGCAACAACAACTGTTTTTTCGCTCATATGGATTCCTCGTTTCTTTTCATTTTTGCTGTAAATGAAGCTGTTTTCTATAATTTTCTATTATAAAAGAATGGAACCGGAATTGCAATGGAATTAAGGTAAAAAGATAGAAACCGTTACTGTTCACAGGTAACTAGAAACCTTGTGGCGTACGTGCTATACTGAGAGAAAATAAGGGGGTGCAGTATGAATTATAAAATCAGTAATTCAAAATTATCTGTAGAAATTTCCTCAAAAGGAGGAGAACTTCGTTCTATACAGGATGCAGAAGGAAAAGAATATCTGTGGCAGGGAGATGCGGATTCATGGACGGACAGAGGGCCGAATCTTTTTCCGTATATCGGGCGGATGACGGACGGACAGTATCGTTATCAGGGAAAGACGTATCATATGTATATCCATGGATTTTTGCCATATATGGAGATGAATCTGGTGGAGAAAAAAGAAGACGAGCTGGTTCTCAGGCTTCAGAATACACCGGAGACGGAGCTGTGTTATCCGTTTTTGTTTGAACTGGATATTTGCTGGAAACTGATAGAAGATACGCTTCAGATTACATATTATGTCAGAAATAAAGATATAAAGACGATGTATTTCGGTATTGGCGGTCATCCGGGATTCTGCGTGCCGATTGCGGATGGACTGGCATTTGAAGATTATCGCATTGATTTTGGAGAAAATGCGCAGTTGAGCCAGGTGGTTTTGTCAGATGACTGTTTTGTGACGGAAAATACGGTGCCGGTGCCGCTTGTTGATGATCGTTATCTGCCGTTGCAGCATGGATTGTTTGACAGAGATGCGATCGTTTTGAATGAGATGCCGAAAAGCCTTATGATTGAGAACAAAAAAGACTGTCGGAAGATTCGCGTGGTTTATGAGGATATGAATTATCTCGGAATCTGGCACTGGCCAAAAATGGAAGTAAACTATGTCTGCATTGAGCCGTGGAGTTCTCTGCCATCCCGAAAAGGAATCACAGAAGATCTGGAGACACAGCCGAATCTGCTTCATCTGGACAGTGGTTGTGAATACAGAAATACATGGAGCATTACCATAGAAAAGTAAAAAATGAAAAGAGCAAAGGAAAAGCCGCCTGTACGCAGGCGGCTTGTTTCCTTAACTTTTTGAGGGGGGAGATAGAGAGTGGTTATTCATCTATCCAATACCTATTATAAGCAGGAAATATGTTTAAACTGTGTACTAAATCTAAAAGAAAAATAAAACTTCTAAAGAAAATTTAAAGAAACTCTTTAATTTTTACAGGCTCTTGTAGCCTGGACCGAAACGTGCTAAAGTGTGCTTATCTGAATTTCAGTTCTTTGAAATTCATAACTTTCAATCGTCATTTCGACAATGATCCCATGAAGAATGCAATGTGAAAGGGGAAATGCCTATGGACTGAGGAACAATGCCGGTGTTTTATTATTTGAAACTATTTGACAGAAGTTTTTTGAAGTGAAAAGGAGTTCTTTATGAAAAACAGAATAATGAGAAAAATAGCGGCGGCAGGTATGGCAGTTTTCCTTGTCGGGATGTCGGCGGGAAGCGGATATATCTGGAAAGATGTGTCAGTTTATGCGGCGGAGGCAGGGCAGAGGAAAGAGGCGTGCATAGACGCAGGGGACAGTATGAAGCAAAGTGCGGGGACGGAGAAGCCTGCAGTGAGAGAAGATAAAGAAACAGTCAGTGAAGCGAACGAAATGAATGTAATGGAAAATGTAACAGAGGAAATTGTGGGCGCATCAGAGACTGTGGGTGTAGAATCAATTCTGGACGAAGCAGAACTCCCGGATAATGCATTGCCGCGGATTGGAAGCGAAGATTCAGAGGAAATTTCAGACAATCTATTTTCGGAAAATGAAAATGCGGATTCATTTTCTGATAGCAGTGGTGATACAGATACAAATTTACAGGCAGATCTGAGCCTGTCAGTTCAGGCTGAGGATGATACGATAAAAGCCGGAAGCGATCTGGTATATACGATAACTGCCGAAAACACAGGGGAATGCGACCTTAAGGATCTGAGGATCAGCTACAATTTTTCAGAGAAAGGTCTGTCCGGAGAGTGGCCGGAAGGAGCAGAAGATGCAGTGGGAAATACTGCATATATAGAGAAACTTGAGGCAAGTGCGACGAAGATTGTGTATCTGACGGTGCATCTGCCAGAGGAAAGGACAACGGCCGTTTCTTTAGCGCTGACAGCAGCAGCCGGTAAAGTATCAGGAGATAATGATACAGGAGAAGCAGAAGAAATCGTAAAAAATGCAGAGCTTGTAACGCAGATTCAAGCGTTGCAGGCTGCATTTGAAGTGACCAAAACTGCAGACCGTTCTATGGCAGTTCCGGGGGATGAGATCCGTTTTCTGATCTGTATCAGAAATACCGGAGAGCGCACATTGCATTCAATTGTTACGACGGAGCGTTTTCAGCTTGGAAATGTACCGGTGAGATTTCTGGAAAAAGATGGTGTCAGACTGAATAAATCCAAAACAAAGGCAAAGATTGAGCAGATCGCACCCGGGGAAGCTTTCGGTCTGGAGGCGGTCGTGACACTGCCGGAAGATCTGGAAGACCAGAATCTGGTCAATGAAGTTTCGGTGACGACTCTGGAAACAGGGGAGCAGACAAAAATTGCACAATCTGAAATACAGGTAAAAGCAGCGGAAGAAGAAAAACAGAAAGAAACAAATGCCGATATTGATGGAGAGATGGGAAGTGAGCAGGATGAGAGCAGGCCGGCATCCACACATCCAAAAACCGGAGATCCATATCAGCCTTTTCTGTGGCTTTTTATGATCCCCGGTTCTGTACTGGCTGTCGGTTGGCTCCGCAGCCGGATGTGAAATTTTAAAATATTTGCTTTATCAGCAGAAATTAAAGGATGTCGATGTGCTCACCGGCAAGTGCTTTATTCATGCTGCGGACAGCACAGAATTTACCGCACATGCTGCAGGTATCGCTGTGGTCATCTTCCGGCAGACGGTCATCGCGGATTGCTTTGGCAGTTTCCGGATCGAGTGCACATGCAAACTGAGCATCCCAGTCGAGGACACGGCGTGCATCTGCCATTTTATCATCAATGTCTCTGGCATGTGGGATCCCTTTTGCAATATCGGCAGCGTGTGCAGCGATTTTTGAAGCAATAATGCCCTGTTTTACGTCTTCTACATTAGGAAGAGCGAGATGTTCTGCAGGTGTGACATAGCAGAGGAATGCTGCACCATTCATTGCGGCAACGGCACCACCGATGGCAGCCGTGATGTGGTCATAACCAGGTGCGATATCGGTAACAAGAGGTCCGAGTACATAGAAAGGAGCACCCATGCAGATGGTCTGCTGAACTTTCATGTTTGCAGCAACCTGATCGAGCGGAACGTGTCCCGGACCTTCAACCATAACCTGAACATTGTGAGCCCATGCACGTTTGGTGAGTTCGCCCAGACGGACAAGCTCTTCGATTTGGCAGACATCTGTGGCATCAGCCAGACATCCTGGACGGCAGGCATCACCGAGAGAGATAGTAACGTCATGTTCTTCGCAGATATCAAGGATTTCATCGAAATATTCATAGAACGGGTTTTCTTCGCCGGTCATGCTCATCCATGCAAAGACAAGGCTTCCGCCACGGCTTACGATATTCATTTTACGTTTGTGTTTTTTGATCTGTTCGATGGTTTTTCTGGTAATTCCACAGTGAAGTGTGACAAAGTCTACACCGTCTTCAGCGTGGAGACGGATGACATCAATGAAATCATGAGCAGTCAGTTCAGAGAGATCACGCTGGTAGTGGATCACGCTGTCGTACACCGGAACGGTTCCGATCATGGCAGGACATTCGTGTGTAAGTTTCTGACGGAATGGCTGTGTGTTGCCGTGACTGGAAAGGTCCATGATTGCTTCTGCACCGAGATCAACGGCTTTCATGACTTTCTGCATTTCGATATCGTAATCCTTGCAGTCTCTGGAGACACCGAGGTTTACGTTGATCTTTGTGCGGAGCATGCTGCCGACACCTTCTGGATTCAGGCAGGTGTGGTGTTTGTTGGCACAGATCGCAACTTTGCCTTCTGCGACCAGTTCCATCAATTTCTCAACCGGCATATGTTCTTTTTCTGCAACGGTTTTGATCTGCGGAGTTACAATCCCTTTGCGGGCAGCATCCATCTGTGTTGTGTAAGTTGTCATATAATATTTTCTCCTTTTATGTAAATGATAAGTGTTTGCATTGAGAGACGATAAATCCTGTGGTGGATTATCGTTAATTGATTCGTCCGAGCGTGTGATCAAGGGGACCGGAACCATGACCGAGGTTCATCTGCGATTTCAGAGCATCAGTGAGATACTGTTTGGAACGACGCACAGAAGCTTCGAGAGAAAAACCTCTGGCGAGGTTCGAGGCAATTGCGCTTGAAAGTGTGCAGCCGGTACCGTGAGTGTTTGGATTATCGACGCGTTCACCATGTATCCAGGTACTATGTCCGTTCGCATAAAGAAGATCGTTGGCATCATTAATACAGTGTCCGCCTTTCAGAAGGACGGAAACATGGAATGTTCCATAAAGTGCACGCGCTGCGTTTTCCATAGAAGCGGCATCTGTGATCTGCATTCCGGTGAGGGCTTCTGCCTCTGGAATATTTGGGGTGATGACCTCGGCGAGTGGAAAAAGCTCTTTCTGGAGAGTTTCTTCTGCGTCTTTGTTCATCAGGCGATGACCACTGGTAGATACCATGACGGGATCCAGAACGATGTGGCGGGCCTGATACTGACGCAGCTTGGAAGCTACGTGTCGCATGATTTCAGAAGAAGAGAGCATTCCGATTTTGACGGCATCCGGAAAAATATCAGTAAAAATGCAATCGAGCTGATTATCGAGAAATTCAGACGATGTTTCCTGAATGCCGTAAACACCGGTCGTATTCTGTGCAGTCAGGGCGGTGATCGCGCTCATTGCATAAACACCGTTCATAATCATTGTCTTGATGTCGGCCTGGATACCTGCACCACCGCTGCAGTCACTGCCGGCAATTGTTAATACAGTTTTCATAATGTTTTTGTCCTTATCATGTTTAGATATATTCAAAAGCTATATCGTTTTCAGCTGTTCGAGCAAACGTCTGACAGCGGAAGTTTTGTCTGCTGGTTTGAAAAGTCCGCTGATGACAGCTGCTCCGGCAATTCCGCTTCCGGCAAGGTATGGAAGATTGTCACTGTTTACACCGCCGATCGCCACGACAGGAATCTTTACGGCCTGACAGATCGCTTTCAGGGTTTCGATGGGAAGCTGTGATACATTGGTTTTGGTCGTACTTCCAAAGATGGCACCGCATCCGAGATAATCAGCTCCGGCAGCTTCGGCGGCAAGAGCTTCTTCAACATTATGGGCACTCCCGCCAATAATGAAATCTTTTCCAAGAAGATTTCGTGCTTTCTGGATGCCCATATCGGAAAGACCAACGTGAACACCGGAAGCACCGGATTTCTTTGCAAGATCCGGGCGGTCATTGATGATCAGAGGAACCTGATAACGATCACATAAATCTTTCAGAAGAGATGCTTCTGTCAGGATTTCTTCATCGGACATATGCTTTTCACGAAGCTGTACACAGGTAACGCCTGCTTTCAGAAGCTCTTCTGTGACAGAGACCAGTGTTTCACCTGGTTTCAGCCAGCTCCGGTCAGTGACAGCATATAAATTTAATTGTCTGGCATTGATTTTCATAGATTTGTCTCCGTGTCAAAAATTTTTTTTCCAGCACATCAAAAAGCTGTGTATGGAAAGTTCCGATACCACCATGGACGGCATCTGTCCGCTGTCCGGCACAATAAGCGACCTCTCTCCAGAGAGTTCCGGCGGCACAGGCTGCATCAAACGGTGAATCTGCTGTGCACAGGAATAAAGTGCAAAGTGCGGAAAGCATGCATCCACCGCCTGTAATGCGGCAGATTCTGGAATCACCGCCAGTGAGAAGCTGCGTGTTTTCTCCATCAGAGACAACGTCCATAGCTCCGGTGATCAGAACAGTTGTCCGAAAGAGATTTGCGGTTTGCTTTGCAGTAGAACAGACATCTGATTCGGTAAGATGCAGGGCACTTTCAACTCCACCATGGGAGCCGGGAGTAACACTGTCAGAAAAAAGAGCACAGAGAACGGCCGCTTCTTCCTGATTACAGCGGATCAGATCCGGGTATACCTGATCGAGCAGTTTTTTTATAGCTTTCTGACGAAAGATGCTGGCTCCGACACCGACCGGATCCAGTACTACGGGATGCCCGAGAACATTGGCTTCTTTTCCGGCATGGATACAGGCTTTGATTTTTGCATCGTCAGGAACTCCGGTGTTCAGGAGAGTTCCCTGACAAAAGCCCGTGATCTCTGCCGCTTCTTTGTCATCCTGCCCCATAACGGCACTTCCGCCAGCGGCCAGAAGAAGATTGGCAACATCCTGCATAGTCACCGGATTGGTGAGACAGTGGATTTTGGGCGCTTTCCTGCGGATATTTTGAAAAATTACTTCTATATTAGTAACATGCGGCATAGATTATCTCCTGACTGTATGAAGTATCTGGCTTTTTTCAAAAACGCGAAGCAGTACAAAAGCGAGGACACTTCCTGCGAAGGTTGAGATAAAAAACGGAAGCATGTACACTGTGAATCCAGCCGGTGCAAGTCCCATAAGCAGTTTTGCGACAGGGTATGCGGCAAGTCCGCCGAGAATGCCGGTTCCGAGTGCTTCAGCAGCACAGGTAGGAGCAAGTTTTCCGGTCAGGCGGAATACCAGTCCGCAGCACAGTGCACCGAACATACTTCCCGGGAAAGCAAGCAGGCTTCCGATGCCGAGAAGATTACGGATCAGGCTTGCGCAGAATGCGATTCCGACACCCCACCATGGACCGAGGATGACGGCGGCAAATACATTGACCATGTGCTGGACAGGGGCGCACTTGCTTCCGGCAACCGGGACGCTGATCAGACTTCCGGCAACTGCAGCAGCAGTCAGAACGCCGGCAATGGCAAGTTTCTGGGTTGATGTTGTTTCATTTTGGTTCATAATAACCTCCTGTTTTTCCTGAGGATAGATGGCAACAAAAAAGAAGATACCGCGCAGGTACCTTCTCAACTTGTCTGATATCAAAAAGAAAATCCAGATGGAAACTCTTTATGGGCATTCGGTATATCCCTACGTTGGCATTATCCAAATCAGGTTAAGGGTCGAAACGAAGAAGTTTCCTCTCAGCCGGCTTAAGGCCAACTCCCCTGTTTTTATTTACAGATATATTATATAGCCGGAAATGACAGATGGCAAGAAAAAAATCTGCTGCATTGAAAATAGAATGCACTTGTGCTATTCTGTAATGGAATATATCCGTTGGGAGAAACGGAGTAAATAACACATATATCCCGAGGCAGAGGAGGAAAATATGAAAGTATCAACACTATTAGAAGGTTTGGAATATATCTGCTGTCAGGGCAGTACAGGACAGGAAGTCACTACCGTTGTGTATGACTCCCGCAAAGTAGAAGAAAATTCGTTGTTTATCTGCATCCGTGGTGCGGTTGTGGACGGACACAAATTTGTACCGGATGTCATCGAAAAAGGTGCAAAAACTCTGATCGTTGAAGAAGAAGTTGAGGCTCCTTCAGATGTAACAGTGATCAAAGTTGCGGACACCCGTTATGCGATGGCATTTATTTCTGCGGCATATTTCGGTCATCCGGCAAAAGAACTCAAAACTATTGGAATTACCGGAACAAAAGGAAAGACAACGACAACTTACATGGTAAAATCGATTCTGGAAAATGCCGGTTATAAAGTTGGTCTGATTGGAACAATCGAGGCAATCATCGGAGATAAGCATATTCCGGCACACAATACGACACCGGAATCATATCTGGTTCAGGAATATTTTCGCAAGATGGCAGATGCCGGCTGTGACTGTGTAGTTATGGAGGTTTCATCACAGGGACTGATGCTTCACCGTACACAGGGATTTGTTTTTGACTATGGTATTTTTACAAACATTGAACCGGACCATATCGGACCAAATGAGCATAAGGATTTTGACGATTATTTAAGATGCAAATCCATGCTGCTCCGTCAGTGCAAAGTCGGAATAGTCAATCGCGATGATGAACATTTCGAGAGGATCATCGAGGGACATACCTGCACACTTGAGACTTACGGATTTTCTCCGGAGGCAGATCTGCGGGCCGAGGATGCACATATGGTAGGTGGCAGAGGCTATCTTGGAATTTCCTATCAGCTCAAAGGTCTGATGGAGTTTCCGGTAGAGATCGACATTCCGGGTAAATTCAGCATTTACAATTCTCTGACAGCAATTGCAATCTGTCGTCATTTTAATGTTTCACAGGAAAACATCATTAAGGCGCTGAAAGTTGCAAAAGTAAAAGGTCGTATCGAGATGATCAAAGTATCTGATGAATTTACATTGATGATCGATTATGCACACAATGCGATGGCACTGGAGAGCCTTCTGACGACACTTCGTGAATATCATCCGCATCGTCTTGTATGTATGTTTGGATGTGGAGGAAACCGTGCAAAATCCCGCCGCTATGAGATGGGGGAAGTTTCCGGAAGACTTGCAGATCTGACGATCATCACATCCGATAATCCGAGATATGAGGAGCCGCAGGATATCATCAATGATATTAAGATCGGTATTTCAAAGACAGACGGCAAATATGTCGAGATCTGCGACCGTAAGGAAGCAATCGCATATGCGATCCACCACGGAGAACCGGGGGATATCATCGTTCTTGCAGGAAAAGGTCATGAGGATTATCAGGAGATCAAAGGCAAGAAATACCCGATGGATGAGAGAGTGCTGATCGAAGAAATCCTTCAGGAGGATAAAGAAAGAGCAGAAAAATAAATGACTTATGCGGATATTATCGTGGACATATCCCACGAAAAAGTTGACCGCAGTTTTCAGTATAAAGTTCCTGAAGAACTGCAGTACAAACTGCAGGTGGGAATGGTGGTGACGATTCCTTTTGGAAACGGAAACCACGAACGAAAGGGCTATGTGATCGGTCTTTCAGATACACCGGCATTTGATACATCACGTATGAAAGAACTTACGGGTATCTGCAGCAGTGAAGAAACTACGGAGGAGAGGCTGATTGCGCTTGCCGTGTGGATGAAAAAACAGTATGGCTCCACCATGGTTCAGGCACTGAAAACCGTTCTCCCCGTGAGAGAAAAGGTCAAAGCCAAAGAAAAACGATATATCATATTGAACGTCAGCGAAGAAGAGGCGGAAAAAATTGCAGGGAAGCTGGAGAGTGGACGATGTAAGGCAAGGGCAAGGCTTGTGCGTGCGCTTCTTGAGGAAAAGAAACTCGATTATACAAAAGCATCCAAAGAATTTGGTATGACTGCCTCTGTTCTTCGTCCGCTTGCGGATGAGGGAATTGTTCAGGTTGTGCAGGATGAAGTTTACCGCATGACTGTAGACGGGGCGAACATTCCGCATGAGGAACTTTCAATTCTTACAGAACCGCAGCAGGAAGCTTTTGACCAGATTCAGGAAGAATGGAAAGCAGACCCTCCCCGGCCGGTTCTGATTCATGGAGTCACCGGAAGCGGCAAGACACAGGTTTATATGAAACTGATCCGTCAGGTGATCGATGAGGGAAAACAGGTTATTGTGCTTGTTCCGGAGATTGCGCTGACATATCAGACAGTTCGGAGATTTTACGGCTGGTTTGGTGAAAAGGTTTCCGTACTGAATTCCCGTCTGTCCGCCGGAGAACGCTACGACCAGTTCAAAAGAGCCAAGCGCGGTGAGATCCAGATCATGGTAGGACCGCGTTCGGCGTTGTTTACACCGTTTTCAAATCTCGGTCTTATTATTATAGATGAAGAACATGAGCAGTCCTACAAGAGCGAAAACAGTCCGAGGTATCATGCGAGAGAGACTGCACTTTACCGTGCACAGATGGAAAATGCCCGCCTTGTCCTCGGTTCGGCGACACCATCGCTGGAAGCCTATACGAAAGCGAAGAATGGTGAGTTCCGTCTTGTAAAGCTTAAAGCCCGGTTTGAAGACCGACCGCTTCCGAAGGTAAGCGTTGTAGATCTCAGAGAAGAATTGCGGGAGGGAAATCGTTCGGTTTTGAGCCGCAGTCTGACAAATGCTATCGAAAACAGGCTGGAATGCGGAGAACAGGCAATTCTTTTTCTGAACAGGAGAGGGTATGCAGGATTTGTTTCCTGCCGTTCCTGTGGTGAAGTTCTGAAATGCCCGCATTGTGATGTGGCTTTGACGGAGCACAATAATGGCAGACTGGTCTGTCACTATTGCGGATATGAACAGCCACGGGTGGAAAAATGTCCGGTATGCGGTTCGCCTTATATCGGAGGATTTAAGGCAGGAACGCAGCAGATCGAGCAGGTTCTGCACAAGAATTTCCCAAAAGCGCGTATCCTTCGTATGGACTATGACACAACCAGAGCAAAAGGCAGCTACGAAAAGATATTGTCTTCGTTTGCAGCGCATGCGGCTGACATCCTCGTCGGTACGCAGATGATCGTCAAAGGACACGATTTTCCGGACGTAACACTGGTAGGGGCGCTTGCAGCAGATCTTTCCTTAAATGCAGCAGATTACCGTTGTGCGGAGCGGACGTTTCAGCTTCTGACACAGGCGGTAGGCAGATCGGGACGTGGAACGAAGCCGGGTGAGGCAATCATTCAGAGCTATCATCCGGACCATTACAGTATCCGGACCGCGGCAGAACAGGATTATGAAGCGTTTTATCAGGAAGAAATGGCATACCGCATGCTGATGGATTATCCGCCGGCGGCGCATATGCTTTCCGTGCTGGTATCAGGCGAGAATGAAGAGCTTCTGGAGCAGGGAATGGATTATCTTGCGAAGTTTGTGGAGCGGATCGCTTCCAGATATCGGATCCATGTGATTGGCCCTGCGTATGCGGCGGTCGGAAAGGTGAATGATATTTACCGTAAGGTTCTGTATCTCAAGCACAGAGATGAACGCATCCTAATGGATATCAAAGATAAAACAGAAAAGTACATTGAATTAAATTCCGGATTCAGGAGACTGTATATACAGTTTGATTACACTTAGGGTTAGAAAGTAGAAAATTACATAAGATAAAAAAGAGAGGAAGAAATAAAAATGGCAATCAGAGTAATCAGAACAGAAGAAGACCCGGTTCTGCGCAAGATCAGCAGACCGGTAAAAGAAGTAACACCGAAGATCATAACTTTGATCGACGATATGCTTGATACAATGTACGAGGCAATGGGCGTTGGTCTTGCAGCACCGCAGGTCGGCATCCTGAAACGTATCGTTGTAATCGATATCGGCGAGGGACCGATCGTTCTGATCAATCCGGAGATTCTGGAAACTTCCGGAGAGCAGACCGGCGATGAGGGCTGCTTAAGTGTTCCGGGAATGGCTGGTCAGGTAACAAGACCAAACTATGTAAAAGTAAAAGCCATGGATGAGGACATGAATGAAGTGATTTATGAGGGAACCGAGCTTCTGGCACGTGCATTCTGCCATGAGATCGACCACCTCGACGGAAAAATGTATACCGACCTGGTTGAGGGCGAACTGCACAGAACCAGTTATGACGAAGAAGACTGAGCTGGTATTTACAAGCAGACCCGTGTATTACGGAGAAAAGAGGAGCAGACTACTATATGAAGATTGTTTATATGGGAACACCGGACTTTGCAGTGCCGCCGCTTGCCGCACTTGTAAAAAACGGATATGAGGTTACCGCTGTAGTAACGCAGCCGGACAAACCAAAAGGAAGAGGAAAGACACTTCTGCCGACTCCTGTCAAGGAAGAGGCAATGAAACATGACATCCCGGTCTATCAGCCGCTTAAGGTACGTGATCCGGAATTTGTAGAAACATTAAAAGAACTTGAGCCGGATATGATCGTGGTTGCTGCATTTGGCCAGATTATTCCAAAGACGATTCTGGATATGCCCAAATATGGATGTCTGAATATCCATGCATCCCTTCTTCCGAAATACAGAGGAGCCGCACCGATTCAGCAGGCTGTGATTGACGGAGAAAAAGAATCTGGGGTGACGATTATGAAAATGGGTGTCGGACTGGACACCGGAGATATGATCTCCCAGGGAATCGTACCGCTTGCTGCGGATGAAACGGGTGGAAGCCTCTTTGACAAACTGGCAGAGGAAGGCGCTGAACTTCTGATCCGTACGATCCCGTCTATCGTGGATGGAACTGCGGTCTATACGAAACAGCCGGAAGAAAGCCCGACTCCGTATGCGGCAATGATCAGTAAAAAAATGGGGCTGATGGATTTTTCAAAGAGTGCCACAGAGCTGGAGCGACTGGTGCGTGGAATGAATCCATGGCCGAGCGCCTATACTTTCCTGAACGGAAAGACACTGAAGGTGTGGAAATGCTCTGTTGAAAGTGAAAATTGTGGAAAAGAGGCACCGGGAACCATCACCGGTGTGGATAAAAAAGGAATTCATGTAGCCTGTGGAACAGACAAGCTGGTTCTTGAAGAAGTACAACTGGAAGGCAAGAAGCGGATGGAGACAGATGCTTTTCTTCGCGGCTATCAGGTAACAGAAGGTATTATGCTGAAAGATCATAAGGAGTGATGCGGATGTACGGATATGGTTATGGATATTACGGATTCGACTGGACTTATATACTGCTGATTATCGGAATGCTGCTGTCACTTGCTGCATCCGCAAGGCTGAAGAGTACTTTTTCCTATTACAGGAGAATACGGAGTGCTTCAGGGCTTACCGGTGCAGAAACAGCAAAAAGAATCCTGCAGGCAGCCGGTATCACAGATGTGCATGTACGTGCAATTTCCGGAAGTCTGACGGACCATTATGATCCGCGGACAAAAACAGTAAGCCTTTCCGAAGATATTTACGGACAGACTTCACTGGCGGCTGTGGGTGTTGCTGCCCATGAATGCGGACATGCCATTCAGCATGCGATTGGTTATGCACCGCTTGAATTCCGAAGTGCGATTGTTCCGGTGGCAAATTTTGGAAGTACACTTTCCTGGCCGCTTTTTCTGATCGGGCTTTTTTCAGGAATCCGTCCGCTGGTGACAGCAGGTATTGTACTTTTTTCACTGGCAGTACTGTTTCAGCTTGTGACACTTCCTGTTGAGATCAATGCATCCTCACGTGCATTAAAGATGCTGCAGAGTACCGGAATCCTCGGGACAGACGAGACACGCGGGGCAAGAAAGGTACTGACCGCAGCTGCAATGACTTATGTGGCAGCGCTGGCAGCTTCCATATTACAGCTTTTAAGACTTTTGATACTTGCAGGAGGACGAAGAAGGGATGACTAACGGAATTAATACGAGAGAGATGATACTGGAGATTCTTCTTCAGATCAATGAAGAGGGAGAACACAGTCACATTGCAATTCGCAATGCACTCTCCAAATATCAGTTCCTTCCCAAACAGGAGAGAGCTTTTATCACAAGAGTGTGCGAGGGAACACTGGAATACAGAATACAGATTGATTATATTATTAATTCCTTTTCGAAAATTCCTGTTGATAAAATGAAAGCACCAATACGTGAAATATTACGAAGTGCTATCTATCAGATGAAATTCATGGATCGTGTGCCGGACAGTGCCGTCTGCAATGAGGCGGTAAAACTTGCACAGAAAAAAGGTTTTTATAATCTGAAACCTTTTGTAAACGGCGTTCTTCGGACTGCGGCAAGACAGATGAATGAACTGGAATACCCGTCAAGAGAAGAGAATCTTGTCCGCTATCTGTCCGTTCGTTATTCCATGCCGGAGGAGCTGGTAAACCGCTGGCTGGAAGATTATGGTGAGGAAACTGCCGAAAAAATACTTGCAGATTTCCTTAAAGAAAAACCAGTGACCATTCGCTGCCGTACATATTTGAATTCTGTTGATAAAATTTGCGACAGCCTGAAAAATCAGGGAGTTACCGTTGAACCGGCGCCATATCTTCCTTATGCAAAGCGCATTTCAGGATACAATCATATCCTGGCGCTTGATGCATTTATTCAGGGGAAAATCCTTGTACAGGATGTAAGTTCCATGCTTGTGGCGGAGATTGCAAACCCGTCCAGAGGAGATTATGTCATTGACATGTGTGCTGCACCGGGCGGAAAGAGTCTTCATATGGGAGATAAGATGGAAGGGTTTGGTACAGTAGATGCCCGTGATATCAGTCAATACAAGGTGAATCTGATCGAGGAAAATATTCAGAGAACCGGTTCTATCAATGTGCAGGCAAAAGTGCAGGATGCCACACTGTTTGATGTAGAATCCGAATGTAAGGCAGATATTGTTCTTGCAGATGTACCATGCTCCGGCTATGGTGTGATAGGCAAAAAACCGGAGATCAAATACCGTTCTACTGCCCAGAAGGAGGATGAACTGGTCATTCTCCAGAGAACAATCCTTGATAAGGCGGCAGAGTATGTGAAACCGCGCGGAGTGCTGATCTTCAGTACCTGCACGATCGCAAAAGAAGAAAACGAAGATAATATGATGTGGTTTATGAATAACCATCCATTTAAGCTTGAAAGCATAGATGACTGTATTCCGGAAGAACTTCGATCTGAGACGACTGCACTTGGTTATCTGCAGCTGCTTCCGGGAGTGCATGGAACAGATGGCTTCTTCATTGCAAAATTCAGAAGGAAATAATTATGACAGATATAAAATCAATGAATATGGAGGAGCTGAAAGAGCTTATGACGCAGATTGGTGAAAAACCGTTCCGCGCAAAGCAGATCTATGGCTGGCTGCATGAGCATCTTGTTACCTCCTATGATGAAATGGCAAATATTCCGAAGAGTCTGAAGGAAAAACTGAAAGATTATCCTATTACAGCCCTGGAAGAGCTGGATGTACAGACTTCAAAAGTAGACGGAACCAGAAAGTATCTGTTTCGTCTTTCGGATGGAAATATGATTGAAAGTGTCCTGATGCGTTATAAGTATGGAAATTCTGTCTGCATTTCTTCTCAGGCAGGATGTCGCATGGGCTGCCGTTTTTGTGCATCTACGATCGGTGGTCTGACGAGAAATCTTCTTCCGTCGGAGATGCTGGATCAGATTTACAGAATACAGACTTCCATCGGAGAGCGTATTTCCAATGTGGTGGTGATGGGAACCGGTGAGCCGCTTGATAATTATGATAATCTTCTCAGATTTATCCATATTCTGACAGAAGACGGAGGAATTCATATCAGTCAGCGAAATCTTACGGTATCTACCTGCGGGCTGGTTCCGAGAATTTATGAGCTGGCAGATGAAAAGCTCCAGATGACACTTGCAGTATCGCTTCATGCACCGAACGATGAAAAGA
This sequence comes from Blautia sp. Marseille-P3087, assembly GCF_900120195.1. GTDB lineage: Bacteria > Bacillota > Clostridia > Lachnospirales > Lachnospiraceae > Blautia_A. The sequence continues at coordinate 1,476,516 of NZ_LT635539.1, read as the reverse complement.
GACGGGAACTGATGCCGATCGCCAACAAATATTCCGTGGATGAACTTCTTGAAGCATGCCGATATTATTTTGACAAGACAGGACGCAGGATCACTTTTGAATACAGTCTGGTGGCCGGTGTGAATGACAGTAAAGAAAATGCACAGGAACTGGCCGGCCGCCTGAAAGGCCTGAACTGTCATGTAAACCTGATTCCGGTCAATCCGGTGAGGGAGCGTTCTTTCGTGCGTTCGACCCGTCAGGCAGTGGAGAATTTCAAAATAAATCTTGAAAAATGCGGAATTAATGGTACTATTAGAAGGGAAATGGGCAGCGATATTGACGGTGCCTGTGGGCAGCTAAGAAAAAGATACATGGAAAAAACAGAAAGTGAGAAGTGACATGAGGGTATATTCAGCTACGGATGTAGGCCAGAGAAGGAAAATGAATCAGGACTATGTGTTCGTTTCCGAAAACCCGGTTGGAAATCTTCCGAATCTGTTTGTCGTCGCTGATGGAATGGGCGGACATAATGCAGGGGATTATGCATCCTCACATGCAGTTCAGACTTTAGTGGACGAGATTCGAAGAGACGCGGATTTCAACCCAATCAAAGTGATTCGTCATGCCATCGAGACTGCAAATATGAAGATTCTGGACCGTTCCAGAAGTGATGAAAATCTGCGGGGAATGGGTACAACCATGGTAGTCTGCACGATCGTGGGACATTATGCATATGTGGCCAATGTCGGAGACAGTCGTCTGTATGTGGTACAGGGGGAGATACATCAGGTAACAAAAGATCATTCCCTTGTACAGGAAATGGTCCGCATGGGTGAGATTAAACCAGAGGAAGCCAGAAACCATCCGGATAAAAACATTATTACAAGAGCACTTGGTGCAGAGCGTACCGTAGATATTGACTTTTTTGACCTGAAACTGGAACCGGACAGTACGATCCTTATGTGTTCCGATGGTCTGAGCAATATGGTAGAGGACAGTGAAATCGAAAAAATCATACTGAACCAGACAGAAGAACTGCCGCAGAAGGGTGAAAGACTTCTGAGAGAAGCCAACCAGAACGGTGGTAAGGATAACATAGCAGTCATACTGGTAGAACCATTCACGAATGAGGTGGAAAAATGTTAAAAACAGGAATGATCATAGCAGAGCGCTATGAAATCTTAGGGAAGATCGGCACCGGTGGGATGGCCGATGTATATAAGGCAAAAGATCACAAACTGAACCGTTTTGTAGCGGTTAAAGTATTAAAACCGGAATTTCGGGAGGATACTACATTTATCCGTAAATTCCGCAGTGAAGCGCAGGCAGCTGCAGGACTGACACATCCGAATATTGTCAATGTGTTTGATGTAGGGGATGACGAGGGAGTTTATTACATTGTAATGGAGCTTATTGAAGGTATCACTCTGAAAGAATACATTGCAAAAAAAGGCAAACTCTCTATTAAAGAAGCAACCAGCATTGCCATTCAGGTATCCATGGGACTGGAAGCTGCGCATAACCATGGAATTGTACATCGTGACGTAAAACCGCAGAATATCATTATTTCAACAGATGGCAAAGTCAAGGTTACTGATTTCGGAATTGCAAGAGCAGCGTCCTCCAATACCATCAGTTCCAATGTTATGGGGTCTGTACATTACAGCTCACCAGAACAGGTACGCGGCGGATATAGTGACGAAAAGAGTGATATTTATTCACTCGGTATTACTTTATATGAAATGGTTACCGGACGTGTTCCGTTTGACGGAGACACAACGGTGGCAATCGCAATCAAACATCTTCAGGAAGAAATGGTTCCGCCGAGCGTGTATGCGGAAGAACTGCCATACAGCCTTGAGCAGATTATCCTTAAATGTACACAGAAGAGTGTAAACCGTCGTTACGGCAAGATGGAAGATGTGATTGCAGACCTGAAGCATTCTCTGATCGAACCGCAGGGAGATTTCGTTAAATTATCTTCTGTAGATAATGAGGCAAAGACTGTTGTGATTTCTGATGAAGAACTTGGAGAGATCAAGCACAGTCCGAAGAAACGTACATCAGATATCGCACAGCTTGAAGATGAGGAATACGACACCGATTATGATGACGGTGAAGATGATTATGATGACGATGGTGATTATCGCCGTAAGCGTTCCTCCGATAAGAAATCCAGGAAGAAACATAAAGCACCAAATACCGGTCTTACGATTCTTGCACTTCTTGCAGGTGCGGCTGTTCTGGTTGCTGCAATCTTCTTTATCGGCAAAGCCGCCGGTATCATTGGCGGTGACAGCAGTGCAGACACTTCACAGACAGGACAGAATACCGATGCTTCGACAGAGGAAGAAGGAATGGTGGTTGTTCCGGATCTGGTAGGAAAGACTGAGGAAGAAGCAACTGCACTTCTTGAAGAAGAAAAACTCGGCAAGCAGATGATGGGAGAAGAAATCTCCACACAGGAAAAGGGACGCATCTCTTCTCAGAATATCGCAGCAGGAACAAAGGTTGGACAGTATACAACTCTGAAATACTACATCAGCAAGGGCCAGCAGACTGTTACAATGCCTGACCTTTCAGGAGAGACCGGAGTGGATGCGAAACAGACACTGGAAGATCTCGGACTTAAAGTAAATATTCAGAAAGCATACAGTGAAGATGATGGAAGTGGTTATCCGCTGGTAAATCCGGGATATGTAGATTCTTATACACCGGAAGCTGGAAGCAGTGTAAGTGCAGGCGATGAAGTAACTCTGGTTGTCAGCCGTGGTCTTGATTATGGCAACAGTGTATCCGTACCGAGTGTTGTCGGCATGACAGAAAACGATGCGATCACTACACTTGGCAAATGGATCGATGTTCAGGTAACAGAGCAGCAGAGTACAGATGTGGCAGCAGGAGAAGTTATTTCTCAGAATCCGGAAGCTGATACGACAGCAGATCCGGATCAGCCGATCACAATCGTAGTCAGCAGTGGTAATGAGGCACCGGCAGCGCAGACAGATAATACAGCTTCTGTAGCAGATACTCAGACAGATAATACGGCAGCAACACAGTCAGCAGCTGATACAAGCGCACAGCAGAGTGCTGCTGTGGCAAATGGTGAAGTATGGAAATGTACACAGACTTTAAATACACCAACCGGTTATAAGGGCGGAGCAATTCGTCTGGAACTGATTCAGGAAGTAAATGGAGAGATGACATCTACACAGGTTGTGGACGGAGAAAAACTTACTTTCCCATATACACTGGATATCACCGGTGCACCGGGAGTCAGTGCCGGTACATTGTATGTATCTGAACAGATAAATGGTACCTACCAGCAGCTTGGACAGTACCCGATCACTTTCCAGAAAGCCGAGTAATCCATGCAGGGAAAAATCATAAAAGGAATTGCCGGTTTCTATTATGTATACGGAGAGGATGAGATGCTTTATGAATGTAAGGCAAAAGGAATCTTCCGTAAAGATAACCAGAAACCGCTGGTAGGCGATAATGTGGAGATTACAGTTCTTGATGAACAGGAACACACCGGAAATCTGATCAGGATTCTTCCACGTAAGAATTCGCTGATCCGTCCGGCTGTGGCAAATGTGGATCAGGCATTTGTGATCTTTGCAATGGAAAATCCAAAACCGAATTTTATGCTTCTGGACCGTTTCCTGATCATGATGGAACAGTCAGATGTTCCGGCAGTGATCTGTTTTAATAAAAAAGATCTTGCATCGGAGCAGGAAGTGACAGAGCTTTATGAAACTTACAAAAACTGTGGTTATCATGTGATTCTGTCCAGTGCCCTCGAAAAGGAGGGGCTGGAGGAAATCCATGAGATTCTGAAAGGAAAGACAACTGTAGTTGCCGGGCCGTCCGGAGTCGGAAAATCATCACTGACCAATCTTTTACAGGGAGAGGTGCAGATGGAGACGGGTGAGATCAGTAAGAAACTGAAAAGGGGACGTCATACGACACGCCACTCGCAGGTTATTCCTGTCGGAGAAGATACGTTTCTTATGGATACGCCGGGATTTTCTTCCCTGTATCTGACAGATATGGAAGAGCAGGATCTGAAAGATTATTTTCCGGAGTTTCGAAAATATGATGAAGAATGCAGATTTCAGGGATGCAGGCATATTCATGAACCGGGATGCAGAGTAAAAGAAGCACTCGAGGACGGAAAAATCAGCAGCATCCGATATGAAGATTATCTTAGTTTATATGAAGAATTAAAAGAGAAAAGGAGATATTAAATGGAGTATCGATTGTGCCCCTCAATTTTGTCCGCAGACTTTAATCGCCTGGGAGAACAGATTCAGACTCTTGAAAGGGCCGGAGTCAAATGGCTTCACATTGATGTAATGGATGGAGATTTTGTACCAAGTATTTCATTCGGAATGCCGGTGATCAAATCAATCCGCAAAGAATCCAGAATGTTTTTTGATGTACATCTGATGGTTTCTGCACCGGAGCGCTACATTCAGGATTTCGTAGAATGTGGAGCGGATTCTATCACAGTACATGCAGAGGCCTGTGAAGATCTTGAAAGGGCAATTGAACTGATCAAGGATGCCGGTGTAAAAGTCGGAGTATCCATAAAGCCTGCTACACCGGTTAATGACATCAGTCACCTTCTGGAAGATGTTGATATGGTACTGATTATGACAGTACAGCCGGGATTCGGTGGACAGAAATATCTGACGGAGTGTACAGAAAAGATTGAAGAACTGAAAGAAATTATTGACAGAGAAGAGCTGAATGTGGACATAGAGGTAGATGGCGGAATCAATGATGAAACGATCGAAACCGCTATGAAAGCAGGGGCAAATGTTCTTGTTGCAGGTTCTTATGTATTTAACGGTGATCTGGAGTCCAACGTGCATAAGATCCAGAAAAGAATGAAAGAGATCAGCGAAAAGATCGATTGAGGAACAATATGAAAGATGTGATCATCGTAAGCGGGGGCAATATCCAGAGAGATTTTGCCCTCGATTTTTTACAGAAAAATAAAAAAGAAAATGCATGCCTGATTGCAGCAGACAAAGGTGTGGAATTTTTTGTCGGAACAGACTGGGTGCCGGATATAGCTGTTGGAGATTTTGACAGTCTTTCTTCTGCCGGAGAGAAGTACCTGAATACTTTGAAGGAAACAGAAATCGTACGCCTGAAACCGGAAAAAGATGATTCTGATACGCAGTCTGCGGTGAACTTTGCAATTGACAGAGGGGCGAAAAACATCACGATTTTTGGAGCAACCGGTAATCGCATCGACCATCTGATTGCAAATTTCGGACTGCTGGTGCTTGGCAGAGAGCGTGGCGCAGATATCACGCTGATCGATCAGTGGAATTATATGAAACTGATAGAGAGTGGCGCTGTGCTTAAGAAGAAAACGCAGTTTGGAAAATATGTGTCATTTTTTTCTCTTGAGGGCGATATGCCGGGGCTGACGCTTGTGGGATTTAAGTATCCGCTTAATCACTATCATCTCAGATTCTCGGACAGTGGACTGACTGTCAGCAATGAGATCGAAGCGGAAGAAGCAGTCGTGTCATTTGATGGAAAAACTCTTCTGATGCTGATGACAAGAGACTGACAACAGAACGGAGTGGAAAAAGCTTTGACAGAATATGAGCTGATACGTTCCAGAAGAAAATCTCTGGCGATTCAGGTAAAGCCGGATGGCGGCGTGATCGTACGGGCACCGCTTCGTCTGGCGAAATATCGGATAGAGAGATTTATAACGGAGCATGAAGACTGGATTCGGATGCAGCAGAAAAAGGTTGAAAAATACAGAGAACAGATACATATCATTACAGAAGAAGAGCGGCAAAATGGTATACTACGGGCAAAGAAAATTTTTCCGGAGCGTACGGCATATTTTGCGAAGCGTATGGGAGTTACGTATAACCGCATTACGATCCGGGAGCAGAAGACCCGGTGGGGAAGCTGCAGTTCAGCCGGAAATCTGAATTTTAACTGGAAACTGGTTCTGATTCCGCCTGAACTTCTGGATTATGTAGTTGTTCATGAACTTGCGCACCGCAAAGAGATGAATCACTCGCCGCGTTTCTGGGCAGTAGTCGAAAAAGAACTGCCGGATTACCGCGATCGGCGGGAAAAATTAAAAATACTGGGAAGACAACTGGGATGACCCATTAGGAAAAGAGGGAGAATATGCCGGGAACAATTATCTGCTATGGAGATTCAAATACGTATGGTTATGATCCACATGATCAGATGGAAGGACGCTATTCGAAGGATGTCCGCTGGACTGGAATCCTTGAGACGGAGACATCCTGGAAGATTGAGAATCACGGAGTGAATGGAAGAAGTATTCCACATACTGTAAGCACTGTGAAGTTTGCCTGTGATCAGGTAAGGGACTGGCACAGACGTCCGAATTCGGTGTGGCTCTGGGTAATGCTCGGGACAAATGATCTTCTTGAGAATCCGGATTTTACAGCGGCAGATGTGGCAAAACGTATGGAACGTTTCCTGAAAAGGCTTATGGAGGAAGCGGGGCTTGCAAGCCGTAAAATGAAACTCCGGCTGATTGCGCCTCCTGCGATGCAAGAAGGAGCGTGGGTGGACCGGCCGGAACTTCTTACGGAATCCCGGAATCTCGGAAAAGAATATCAGAGGATCGCGCGCCGGGTAGGTGTTGCTTTTACAGATGCAAGTGGGTGGGAAATTCCGACCATTTATGATGGAGTGCATTTTACGGAGGAAGGACACCGGATGTTTGCCGAAAAGATCCGCGAGGAGATAAAGATATAAAATGAAAAGCAGAGAAAGAGGAGCAGTATGGTAAAGGTAGATCTGATCACAGGATTTCTCGGATCGGGAAAGACAACATTTATAAAAAAATATGCGAGCTATCTGATGGAACAGGGACAGAATATCGGGATACTGGAAAATGATTTCGGGGCGATCAATGTAGATATGATGCTCCTCCGGGAACTGGAAGGCGCGAACTGCGAACTGGAAATGGTTGCGGGCGGATGTGATAAAGACTGTTATCGGAGACGTTTTCGCACAAAACTTATTGCAATGGGAATGTGTGGATATGACCGTGTGCTGATCGAACCGTCAGGGATTTTTGATGTTGATGATTTTTTTGACGCATTGAACGAGGAACCCCTTGATAAATGGTATCAGATCGGAAATGTCATTACCGTGGTGGATGCGTGTCTGGAAGAAAATCTTTCAGAAGGTGCAGACTATATTCTGGCATCGGAAGCGGCAAATGCGGGCTGCATTTTGCTGAGCCGTACGCAGCAGGCATCAGAGGGACAGATAAAGGCAACGGTTGCGCATATCAACCGCGCTTTAGAGAAAATTCACTGCAAAAGAGCTTTGAAAGATGAAGTGATCTGTGGAGACTGGGAAGATTTTTCCGAAAAAGATTACAAAAAAATTTTGGAATCCGGTTATCAGGTCGAAGATTATGAAAAAATGTATATAGAGCAGGACGAGATCTTCCAGTCACTGTTTTTGATGGACGAAGGAATTTCTCCAATGAAAGCCAAAGAGGCGGTAAGGGAGATTTTTGGAGACCCGGAATGCGGACAAGTCTTCCGTATCAAGGGATTTTTGAAAGACGGAAATGTATGGCAGGAGCTGAATGCGACAGTCCATGAGCTGACTATGCATCCGCTGGAAGCAGGGCAGGATGTGCTGATTGTCATAGGCGAACAGATGAATGAAGAAAAGATACGAGGATATTTGAAAAAATGAGTGTAAGAGTTTTATTTACAGATCTTGATGGAACATTATTAAACGATGCAAAAGAAGTTACCCCGGGAAATCAGGCGGCTATCGATGAGGCCCTCGCAAAGGGACACAAGATCGTGGTCTGCACGGGAAGACCGCTTGCAAGTGCCAAGGTCTGTGCTGCAAAGGCGGGACTTGATAAAGAAGGCTGTTATGTGATCTGTTTTAATGGCGGACAGATTTATGATCCATATCATGAAAAAAACGTTTATGGTAAGACTTTTTCGAAAGAAATCGCAGTAAAGATCATAAATGAGGCACTGAAACGTGACCTGCACATTCAGGGGTATAATGATACAGAGATTCTTGCTGTACGGGATACGGAGGAATTAAGAAAGTATTCGGCTGTGAACCACCTTCCATATAAAATTGTGGCGGATGCGGCGGCAGTGGTACCGAAAGATCCATATAAGCTTATTGCAATCTCTTCCTCAGGAGCAGAGGAAAGAGCTAAAAATCTGAAATTTCAGAGAGAAGTAATTGAACCGCTGACAGGAGAAGTGCACAGCTTTTTTTCCAATGACCGTTATCAGGAGATTGTCCCGGAAGGTATTTCAAAAGGCTTTGCGGTCAGATGGTTCTGCGATTATGTGGACGTACCGATTGAAAATTCCGTTGCAGCCGGAGATGCGCAGAACGACATTGAAATGCTGAAAGCTGCTCATGTCGGAGCCGTTATGTGTAATGCATATCCGGGTATCGCAGAATATGGAAATTATGTTACTGAGCATGACAATAATCATGATGGTGTGGCAGAGATCATACGTAAGTTTATTCTGAGAGAAGACTGAAAGCCGGACAGGAGGGAGATATGGACTTTTCTTCCGGTGTGTGATAAAATTGTGTGAGTATAAATTTCAAATAATAAAATACGAAATGGAGAAATATAGAAAATGAAACTTGGAATCGTAGGTCTGCCAAACGTAGGCAAAAGTACACTGTTTAATTCACTGACAAAAGCAGGAGCAGAATCCGCAAACTATCCGTTCTGTACCATCGACCCAAACGTCGGTGTGGTTACTGTTCCGGACGAAAGACTGAAACTGCTCGGAGATTTTTACCACTCTAAGAAGGTGACACCGGCTGTTATCGAATTTGTTGATATCGCGGGTCTGGTAAAGGGTGCATCCAAGGGTGAGGGTCTTGGCAACCAGTTCCTTGCAAATATCCGTGAAGTAGATGCAATCGTACATGTAGTGCGCTGCTTTGAAGATCCGAATGTCATTCACGTAGACGGAAGTATTGATCCGCTTCGCGACATCGAGACGATCAATCTTGAGCTGATTTTCTCTGATATCGAAATTCTTGAAAGAAGAATTGCAAAAGTAACCAAGACTGCACGTATGGATAAGGAAGCTGCCAAAGAGCTTGATTTCCTTCAGAAAGTCAAGAAACATCTGGAAGACGGTAATATGGCGATCACTATGGAACTTGAGAGTGAGGATGAAGAAGGATGGATGGGAACATACAATCTTCTTACATGGAAACCGGTGATCTATGCCGCAAATGTAAGCGAAGATGATCTGGCAGATGACGGTGCGTCCAACGATTATGTACAGGCAGTAAGAAAGTACGCAGCAGAGCAGAAGAGCGAAGTTTTCGTAATCTGTGCAGAGATCGAAGAAGAAATTTCCGAACTGGATGATGACGAAAAGAAAATGTTTCTCGAGGATCTCGGACTGAAAGAATCCGGTCTTGAGAAGCTGGTAAAAGCAAGCTACAGTCTTCTGGGACTGATGAGCTTTCTGACATCCGGAGAAGATGAGACACGTGCGTGGACGATCAAAACCGGAACAAAAGCACCTCAGGCAGCAGGTAAGATCCACACAGACTTTGAAAGAGGATTCATTAAGGCAGAAGTTGTCAATTATCAGGATCTTCTTGACTGTGGTTCCTATGCAGGTGCAAGAGAAAAAGGTCTTGTACGTATGGAAGGTAAAGAATACATCGTGCAGGATGGTGATGTGATACTGTTCAGATTCAATGTATAATGGATTGCAGATAAAGGATCTTGGTTAAGATCCGGAATAAGGGAAGGTGTTTTATGAATCTTTCAATTCGATTTCCTAATATCAGTGCTTATTTTGAGGGGATGAATAAGTCGTTTACGGTTTTCGGATTTGAGATCACAGTATATGGGATACTGGTAGCGGTTGGAATGCTTTTCGGACTTGCAGTTATAATGCTTCAGGTCAGAAAGCATAAAGAAAACCCGAATCTCTATCTGGGAATGGTACTTATCTCACTGATCGGCGGGTTGATCGGTGCAAGATTGTATTATCTTGCATTTTCGTGGGAGTCTTTCAGCGGAAAGCCATGGACAGAACTCATCAATATCCGTGGGGGCGGACTTGCAATATATGGAGGAATCTTCGGCGGCGCGCTGGCAGGATTTATTTACTGTAAGATACGTAAAGTTTCTTTTGGGCAAATGGCAGATACTGTCAGTATAGGATTGCTGACAGGGCAGATAATAGGTGTATGGGGAAATGCATTTAACAGAGAGGCCTTTGGTGAGTACACAGACAGTCTGTTTGCAATGCAGATTCCACTGGAATCGGTCCACAGCAGCGCAGTGACCAAACAGATGAGGGACAATCTGGTGATGGTACTTGATGAACCTTTTATACAGGTACATCCGCTGTTTCTCTATGAGAGTATCTGGTGCCTTCTTCTGCTGATCGTTCTTTTGATCCTTGGCAGAAGAAAAAGTTTTCAGGGAGAAATTTTTCTTCGTTATCTTGCCGGATACGGACTGGGTAAATGTGGAATCGAGTGGCTCCGCACGGACAGCCTGTATATTCCGGGAACTAAAATATCCGTTTCCCTTCTTGTATCTGCAGTGCTCTTTCTGGTCTGTGGAGTGACGGCTTCGGTACGTCATATCCTCTCCAGAAAACGAAATGCACTTCGCAGCCGCAGGAGAGAGGAGGCATATGTGCCGGACGAAAACACAGATGGAAGCAGACTCGGGAATGTTCAGAACTTTGAAAATGTTCAGGATGAATTCAAAGAAATTCTGGACAGGCCGGAGACTTCGGCACCTTCAGAGCAGACTGAACCGGAAGATCAAAAGCAGGAAGGATCTTCAGAAACAGCTTCCGCTCAGCCGGAAACTGGATCGGATCATGATCAAACTGAATAAATGAGCAAAAGGTTCTCCATGTTTATGACGTGGGGAGCTTTTTTTGTGTAATAGGAAATTACTCCGTAATGTTCCTATTACACAAAAACGCTCCGCGAGGATGCGACCAGATGCATGAGGAATATGTCTGCTAAAGCAGACTGCATCTGGCGCGCAAAGCGTAGCAAGTCCCTCAAAGATTGAGGGATTCAGGGAGTTTGAAGCGGACTTGTCCGCTTTGTTCTAACAGAACCAAAATAATACTTTCAAAGTACTGAATTGTTTGGAAAAAATCTACGATTCCCACTTGTAATTTAGGGGTAAATAGGGTAGAATGGCAATATAAGTGGTAGAAAGTGGTGAATAGTGGTGGCAGATGGAGGGAATGTGGCAGATTCCACCGTTTCCATCCGAGGATACGAAGGGGAGAATCGTATCTGAGAGAGTAGGTGAGTAAAATGTTCATGGGCGAATACAATCATACAATCGACGCGAAGGGGCGTCTGATCATCCCTTCCAAGTTCAGGGAACTCCTGGGAGAAGAGTTCGTACTGACCAAGGGACTTGATGGTTGTCTTTCTATTTATCCGATGGACGAATGGAAAGCCTTTGAAGAAAAACTCAGAGCCTTACCACTTACAAATAAAAACGCCAGAACCTTCACACGTTTCTTTGTAGCAGGTGCGACAAACTGTGAACTGGACAAGCAGGGGAGAATCCTTGTACCACAGACGTTACGGGAATTTGCTGGTCTGGAAAAAGACGTTGTACTTACCGGAAATCTGAACCGCATTGAAGTTTGGAGCAAAGAAAAGTGGAGCGAGAACTGCGATTATGATGATATGGACAGTATCGCAGAGGGAATGCAGGATATGGGTATCATCATCTAAGCATTACGCCGGAAAGAAATCCCACAGGAGACGGATATGGAATTTAAACACAAATCTGTATTACTGGATGAAACCATTGAAGGTCTGAGTATCAGACCAGATGGCATCTACGTGGATGGAACTCTGGGAGGAGCGGGGCACGCAAGTGAAGTGTGTCAGAGACTTTCTGCCAAGGGGAGATTTATTGGCATAGATCAGGACCAAGATGCGATAATTGCTGCGAGTGAAAGACTGGCTGCCTATGAGGACAGAGTGACGATCATTCGCAGCAATTATTGTTACATGGTAAATGAACTTAAGAATCTGGGCATTCAGAAAGTCGATGGAATCGTTCTTGATCTGGGAGTTTCATCTTATCAGCTGGATAACGAAGAACGTGGCTTTACCTACAGGGTAGATGCACCGCTTGACATGAGAATGGATCAGAGACAGAGTCGCACAGCTGCTGACATTGTCAATGGCTACGACGAAAAAGAACTTTACCGGATCATTCGTGATTACGGAGAAGATAAATTTGCAAAAAATATTGCGAAGCATATTGTGGCTGCGAGAGCAAAGGCACCGATTCAGACAACCGGAGAACTGACAGAGATTATCCGTCAGTCCATTCCGATGAAGATTCAGGCGACCGGAGGGCATCCTGCAAAGAGAACTTTCCAGGCAATCCGAATCGAACTGAACCGTGAACTGGATGTCCTTCGAGAATCCCTGGATGGTATGATTGATCTGCTTGATGATGGCGGAAGAATCTGCATCATCACTTTCCATTCACTGGAGGACAGGATCGTAAAGACGATTTTCCGCAAAAATGAAAACCCGTGCACATGTCCGCCGGATTTCCCGGTATGTGTATGTGGTAAGGAATCCAAAGGAAAAGTCATTACAAGAAAACCAATCCTGCCAAGTAAGGTCGAGATGGAAGAAAATCCGCGATCAAAAAGTGCAAAGCTGAGAATTTTTGAGCGAAGATATAAGAAATAGAACTAAGAAGTAATTTAGATAGAAAGTTGTGAGTCAGAGATGGAGAGGACAAACAGAGCGGTCACATCCAGAAAAAACAGAACAAACGCAGGAAATGTCCGCGGAATGTACGTGGACGGAAATGCCGCACGGAGACTTCAGGAAGTACCTGCAAGAAAATATCAGACAGCAGGAGTGCAGACAGCCAAACGTGTCCGCGAGGAACGCGCAGCAGAGAAATCCCGTCAGCTCAGCCGGGAGACACAGAGAAACAGAGAGAAAGCAAAGAGTATGGGACGTGGTTTTGTACTGTTCCTTGCAGTTGTCAGTGTGGCAGTACTTTTTTGCTGTGTGAATTATCTGCAGCTCAAATCAGATCTTACAGGCAAAATGAAGACTGTCGCAGTTCTGGAGACAGAATTATCTCAGGTAAAAGAAGATAACAATGCATACGAAAGTCAGGTGACTTCTGATGTAGACCTGAACACCATCAAAAAACTCGCAATCGGTCGTCTGGGTATGAATTATCCGACAGATGACCAGAAAAAGACATACAGCATGCCGAGTAACAGTTATGTAAGACAGTATCAGGATGTGCATTAAACAAGAGGTGAGAATTTGAGTAATACCAGACAGAGGAATCACAGGAAACCTCAGAAAAAAATTAATCACTTGATGAGAGGAAAGCTAGTAGGACTATTTGCAGTAGTGTTACTAGCTTTAGTTTGTTTGCTGGGGCGAATCACATACATCAATGCCATAAGCGGGCAAAAATACAAGAAACAGGTGCTGACACAGGCGCAGCAGAAATACGAGAGCAATGTGCTTCCGGCCAAACGTGGTGATATTTACGACCGGAACGGCAACATTCTTGCAACGAGCCAGAAGGTTTACAATGTGATTCTGGATTGCAAAACCGTCAATTCCGATGAGGATTATGTAGAGCCTACTGTGAGGGCGCTGGTGGATGTTCTTGGGCTGGACGAAAAAGATATTCGTTCGAAGCTTTCGGCAGAAGATACAAAAAACAGCCAGTACCAGATAATCAAAAAACAGATTTCCATGGATGAAAAGAAAGCATTTGAAGATTATCAGACACCGGGAGAGGACAGCGAACTCTCAGATGCACAGAAAGCAGAGCGTAGCAATGTCAAGGGCGTATGGTTTGAAGAAGATTATCTTCGTACTTATCCTTTTAATGATCTTGCATGCGATACAGTAGGATTTACTCTGGCACGTGACACCGCCGATGTAGGTCTGGAAAGCTACTATAACAGTACTCTGATGGGCGCTGATGGCCGCCAGTATGGATATATCAATGACAATTCCGATGTAGAGCAGACAATCATCGATCCAAAAGACGGACAGAGTATAGTCACTTCACTGGATGTCGGTGCACAGCAGATTGTTGAAAAATATGTCAATGGATTTAAAACTGCAATGGGAGCTAAGAATATCGGTGTGATCGCAATGAAGCCTTCGACGGGTGAAATCATTGCCATGGATGGCGGTGACCGTTATGATCTGAATAATCCGCGTGATCTGTCCGGTAAACACAGTGAAGAAGAAATCGCCGCGATGAATGATGAGGAGACGGTAGAAGCGCTGAACTCCATGTGGAGCAATTTCTGCATTACCGAAACCTATGAGCCCGGATCTGTAGTAAAACCGATCGTCATGGCAGGGGCGCTTGAAAAGGGTAGAATTTCTGAGTCAGATACATTCAACTGTGACGGTGGACAGACATTTGGTGCAAATGGTGATACGTACATCAAGTGTGCGGTATGGCCGGATGCGCATGGTACAGAAGCGCTTCGTGATGTAATCGCGAACTCCTGTAATGATGCAATGATGCAGATCGCAGCCAAAATGGGAACGGAACAGTTCCTGAAAGCGCAGACGTTATTTAATTTCGGATCCCGTACCGGTATCGATCTTCCAAATGAAGGTTCCGGTGTAATTCATACAGAAGAGACAATGGGAGAGACCGAGCTTGCCTGCTCTGCATTTGGACAGGGATTTACCTGTACGATGCTCCAGGAGATCAATGCGATGTGTTCGGTTATTAACGGCGGTTCCTATTATCAGCCGCATCTCGTGACAGAAATTCGTGACAGCAGCGGTTCCACGGTCAAAAAGATCGATCCGATTTTGATGAAACAGACTGTATCTTCTGAGATTTCCGCAGATATCCGTTCTTACATGGAAGCCAGTGTGCAGGAAGGTACCAGCCGTACGTCTAAGGTAGAGGGATACAGTTCAGGTGGTAAGACCGGTACAGCAGAAAAACTTCCGCGAGGCAACGGCAAATATCTGGTTTCTTTTATTACATTTGCACCGGTAGATGATCCGCAGGTACTTCTCTATGTCGTTGTAGATGAACCAAATACAGAAGATCAGGCAGACAGTAAATATCCACAGTATATCGCACAGGGTATTCTTTCAGAACTTCTTCCGTACCTGAATGTCGCTCCGGATGAATCCGAAGACGGAAGTGTACCGGAGACAGAACTTTGGGAAAAATTCAAAGGAAATCTGGTAGATGTATCCGGAAGCAGTGTAGATGAACAGGGGAATCTCGTAGACGGAAACGGAAACCGTGTGGATCTGGAAGGCAACCGTATCGATGAGAATGGCTATCTGTTGGATGACAACGGAGAACATAAGCTTGACGATAACGGCGAGTATATTTTATCTACACACATTATCACATCGACGGGCGATTCATCGTCCGGAGACACACTGAAAGAGGCAATTTCCGATACAAATGTACCGGCCCCTCCGGAAGAGGATGAGTCCGAAACAACAGAGAACAATGATATGGAAAGTGAAGGAATTACCAACGAAGAGGCCGGACTTGACTAAATAAAATAACAGAAGTATCCTCCGGGAACGCGTCATATATTATTATGACATTGCCCGGGGGATTTTTTGTGCAAAAAAAGAATGCATTTTATAAAAGAAATTATACGTTTCACAAAAGAAAAGTATGGATCGTCTTTTTACTTTGCATGGCGATGACGGCGGGACTCATTGGAAGGCTGGTCTATCTGATGGGATTCCGATCGGATTATTATTATGAAAAAGCAGAGAATCTGCATGAGAGGGAGCGTGACATCAAGGCTGCAAGAGGAAAGATCCTGGATACGACCGGAAAAGTACTTGCGGCGAACAAAACTGTATGTACGGTCTCGGTGATACACAGTCAGATAAAAGAGCCGGAAAAAATCATCCACCTGCTTACGGAAAAACTGGGGATATCGGAAGAAACTGTACGCAAAAGGGTGGAAAAAGTTTCTTCCATCGAGCGGATCAAAACAAATGTGGAGAAAGAGACCGGTGATGAAATCCGAAATGCCGGACTTGCCGGGATAAAAGTGGATGAAGACTATAAGCGTTATTATCCGCTTGGGGATCTGGCGTCCAAGGTATTGGGATTTACCGGCGGTGATAATCAGGGCATTATCGGACTGGAAGCAGAGTATGATGAAATCCTGAAAGGAGAAGCAGGCAAGATTCTGACGACAACAGATGCCAGAGGGATTGAACTGGACGGAATCGGTGAAAACAGAGAAGAGCCACAGCAGGGATACAATCTTCGGATCAGCCTGGATGCATGTATTCAGGAATATACGGAACAGGCAGCAAAAAAAGTTATGGAAGAAAAACAGGCAGAGCGCGTTTCTATTCTGCTTATGAATCCGCAAAATGGAGAAATTTATGCCTGTGTCAATGTGCCGGAGTTTGACCTGAATGAGCCGTTTACACTGAATACAGATGTCAGTACTGATAGAATGAGTGAGAAAGAAAAACAGGATCTGCTCAATCAGATGTGGAGGAATCCATGTCTGAACGATACGTATGAGCCGGGTTCCACATTTAAGATCATCACGATGTCTGCCGGACTTGCAGCAGGTGTCGTTTCTGTCAATGATTCTTTTTACTGCCCGGGCTATAAGCTGGTAGAAGACCGGCGAATCCATTGTGCAAACCGGCGGGGGCACGGAGCACAGAACTTCATACAGGGAGCGGAAAATTCCTGTAATCCTGTGTTTATTGAAGTGGGACTGCGCCTCGGAGCAGAAAGATACTACAGCTATTTCCGACAGTTTGGTCTTTTGAAGAAAACTGGCATTGACCTTCCGGGTGAAGCGGGAACGATTATGCATAAGATGGAAAATATGGGAGAGGTGGAACTGGCAACGGTTTCTTTTGGTCAGTCATTTCAGATCACACCTATCCAGCTTGCAACAACCGTATGCTCCCTGATCAACGGAGGACGCCGCATCACTCCGCATTTTGGAGTGGCAGTTGAGAATCCCGGTGGAGAAACAGTCAGAGAACTTGAATACCCGGTGGAGACAGGAATCCTTCCGGAAGATATTTCGGCAACTGTGCGTATGATACTGGAAAAAGTCGTATCCGAAGGTTCAGGCAAAAATGCTGCAATTGAGGGGTACCGGATCGGGGGTAAAACTGCAACTTCCCAGACACTTCCACGAAGCGCAAACCGTTATATTTCCTCATTTCTCGGATTTGCACCTGTCGATGATCCGAAGGTGCTGGCACTCTGCATTATCCATGATCCGCAGGGAATCTATTATGGAGGCACGATCGCGGCACCGGTCGTCCAGAGCATTTTTGAAAATGTACTTCCATATCTTGGAATCGAACGGCAAAAAACAGTGGAAATCACAGACAGTCCGGCACGTGAGGGTTGATAAATCTACGTAAAAGCCGTATAATCAAACGTGATAAAAAACGAAAGAATGATAAGAGGTGTGAGGATGAATATTCAAGTTGTATTCCCGGTACTGATCTCATTTGCAATCAGTGTGATTCTGGGACCGATCGTCATCCCGTTTCTGAGAAGACTCAAGATGGGACAGACAGAGCGTGTAGAAGGTGTACAGTCACATTTAAAGAAGGCAGGTACTCCGACCATGGGAGGTGTGATCTTCCTGATCGCAGCCGTGGTGACGACCCTTTTTTATGCAAAAGATTATCCGAACGTGATTCCGGTACTGTTTCTGACACTGGGATTTGGTATCATCGGTTTTCTGGATGATTATCTCAAGGTAGTACTGAGACGTTCTGATGGTCTTCTGGCATGGCAGAAATTCGGTCTTCAGGTTGTTGTAACCGGAATCTTTGTATATTATATACTGAACTATACAAATGTGGATCTTGCGATGCGTATCCCGTTCTGGCCGAATCATTATCTGAATCTTGGCTGGCTGGCGATCCCGGTTCTTTTCTTTGCTGTGATCGGTACCGTAAACGGTGTAAACTTTACAGACGGACTTGACGGTCTGGCATCCAGCGTAACGCTGATCGTGGCAGTTTTCTTTACTGTTGTTTCCATTGGTATGGGAAGTGGTATCGAGCCGGTGACAGGAGCGGTAGTCGGAGGACTGATGGGATTCCTTCTGTTCAATGTATATCCGGCAAGAGTTTTTATGGGTGATACAGGATCTCTGGCTTTGGGCGGATTTGTTGCAGGTGCTGCTTACATGATGCAGATGCCGTTGTTTATTCTGCTGATCGGACTGATCTATCTTGTAGAAGTGTTGTCTGTTATGATTCAGGTTACGTATTTTAAGGCAACTCACGGAAAACGTATCTTTAAGATGGCGCCGATCCATCATCACTTTGAATTGTGTGGATGGTCAGAGACAAGAATTGTTGCCGTATTTTCTGTGATCACCGCAGTTATGTGTCTGATCGCACTTCTGGCAATGTAAATGTCACAAGGAGGAATTATTATGAATTTACAGGGAAAAAAGGTGCTTGTATTCGGTTCCGGCAAAAGCGGGATCGGTGCAGCCGAGCTTCTCGGACAGGTTGGTGCAGAGCCGATCATCTATGATGGAAATGCAGATCTCGACAAAGAGGCTGTAGTACATAAAGTAAAACACTGTAAAGATATCAGCGTATATGCGGGAGAGCTTCCGGAAGAAGTAAGAAAAGCACTGGATCTGGTTGTATTAAGTCCCGGTGTACCGACTGATATCCCGATCGTAAAGAGCTTTTATGAGCAGGGGCTTCCGGTCTGGGGAGAAGTCGAGCTTGCTTATCGCACAGGTAAGGGAAGAGTGCTTGCAATTACCGGAACAAACGGTAAGACAACGACAACTGCACTGCTTGGTAAGATCATGAGAGATGCAGAAGATTCTGTTTTTGTTGTCGGAAACATCGGTACTCCATATACTTCCAAAGCACTGGAGATGCAGGATAATACTACGACAGTAGCGGAGATCAGCAGTTTTCAGCTTGAGACAATCGAAGAATTTGCACCGAAGGTCAGCGCAATCCTTAATATCACCGAAGACCATCTGAACAGACATCATACGATGGAAGAATATATCCGTGTAAAAGAACTGATCGTTAAGAACCAGACAGCGGATGATTTCTGTATCCTGAACTATGAAGATCCGGTCCTTCGTGAGTTTGGTCAGAATATTACTCCGAAGGTTGTATATTTCTCAAGTGTACGTAAGCTTGAAGAGGGAATTTATCTGGATGGTGATCAGATCATCTTGAAAACTTATGAAGAAGAGATTCCGCTGGTGCATACCGGAGAACTCAAACTTCTCGGACAGCACAATTTCGAAAACGTCATGGCTGCATCTGCAATGGCATATTATGCAGGTGTTCCGGTGGAGAGCATCCGTAAGAGCATCTGTGAATTTACTGCAGTGGAGCATCGTATCGAATATGTAACAGAGAAAAATGGTGTTGCATATTATAACGATTCCAAGGGAACCAATCCGGATGCTGCAATCAAAGGCATTCAGGCAATGAACCGTCCGACACTTCTGATCGGCGGCGGTTATGACAAAGGTTCCAGCTATGATGAATGGCTGAATGCCTTCGATGGCAAAGTACGTTATCTGGTATTGATCGGCCAGACACGCGACAAGATCAAAGAGGCAGCAGAGCGCCTCGGTGTATGTCCGTGCATCTTATGTGAAAACCTTGAAGAGGCAGTAAAGGTATGTGCAGAAAAGGCAAATCCGGGAGATGCCGTTCTTCTTTCACCGGCATGTGCAAGCTGGGGACAGTTTGACAACTATGAACAGCGCGGAGATATGTTTAAAGAATATGTCAGAAACCTGTAATCGCTGTGGCAGGGCAATAAATATTGATTTCATAAGACCAGATTCCGCTTGGAAATGAACGGGATCTGGTCTTTTGCATATAATAACAGCAAGAGTCCCTGAGGGAGTGGAATGTTTGGATGAAATTCACGTAATCGGGGGAAACTGTCTTCATGGAAATATAACCGTTCAGGGTTCTAAAAATACGGTGCTGCCGTTGATGGCGGGAGCGCTTCTTTATCGTGGCATCAATGTACTGAAAGCCTGTCCGCGAATTACGGATGTTTTTTATATGGAAGAAATTTTACGCGCGCTGGGGGCGGAAACATGGTGGGAAGATCATGATTTGTATCTGGACTGTACCCATGCAGACGGAAGTCATGTGCCGGAAATATACAGCGGCAGGATGCGCAGTTCAATCATTCTTCTGGGACCGATTCTTGCCAGAAATCAGCAGGCGGAGATAGGCTATCCGGGCGGCTGTGTGATCGGGAAGCGACCGGTGGATCTTCATCTTTATGTATTAAGGCGTTTTGGGGCGGAAATAAAAGAAGAAGAGAAAAAAATAACGGTCTCCTGTAAAAAGCTTTGCGGGACGGAAATCGTTTTTTCGAAAAGGAGTGTCGGGGCAACAGAACAGGCGATTCTGTGTGCGACGCTTTCAAAAGGTACTACCACGCTTCGAAACTGTGCCAGAGAGCCGGAAATCGTATGGCTCTGCCGTTTTCTGAATGCAATGGGGGCAAAGATCGAAGGAGCAGGAGAGGATTGTATCTGCATCGAGGGAACAGAAAAACTTTGTGGTACGAAGATGCAGATTCCGGCGGACCGGATCGTGACCGGTACGTATCTCTGTGCAGCTGCCGCTACCAGAGGACACATCGTGATCGAGAATGCACCGGAGGGGGAACTGGATGCCTTCCTTCAAGTATATCGGAAAATGGGTGGACAATATGAATGGAACAGTGGTAAACTAATAGCGGACGGAAGCCGGGTATGTTTTTCCCTTCCGTTTCTGGAGACAGAGGTCTATCCGGGATTTCCCACAGATCTGCAGTCACCGCTTCTGGCGGTTCTGGCAACTGTTCCCGGTAAAAGCATAATAAAAGAAAATATATTTGAAAATCGTTTTAAGGTCTGCAATGAACTATGCAAAATGGGCGCAGATATTCGGGTGGACGGAAACACAGCAGTTGTCTGTGGAGGAAGACTGCATGGAAACTGTGTTTATGCAGAGGAACTCAGAGGAGGCGCGGCACTTCTGGTGGCGGCGCTTGCAGCAGAGGGAAGTTCTGTGATACGCGGATGTTCTTTTATCCGGCGCGGATATGAGGACATAGGCGGCGACCTTAAGAAATTAGGCGGTTTGATAACAGAGGATACAGGTACTGTTTTTTATGAGAACATCCAATTATAAAAAAATTAAATTCACAAAAAGTGCAGCGAAAAAGACCGGGCTGGCAGTTGGGGCAATTCTGCTCGCCGGGATTATTTTTTTCTTTTCTTTTTTTCATGTAACGCATGTCGAAGTTATGGAAAATACCCACTACAGTAAGAAAGAGCTGAAAAAAATGATTCTGACAGGGGCTTTTTCCTCGAATTCGATACTGGCACCGATTACATGTTCCAAAGCAAAAGTGGAGAATGTGCCGTATGTGGAATCGTATTCCGTCAGCCGTTCCGGAAGAAATTCCATCGTGATCGGTGTAAAAGAAAAAAATGTGGTCGGCTGTATTCCGTATCTTGACAGTTATATTTATTTTGACCGTAATGGCAAATTTATCGAAAGCAGCAGGACGAGAGATGAAGATGTGCCGTATTTCGAGGGCATTACCGTCAAGAAAACTGTTATGAATGAGAAACTTCCGATCAAGGATGCGGTATTGAATACAGCAGTTGCGTTATCTACGATCTTTGCAAAAAATGATATGACACCGGATTACATTGAGCTGGATGAAGATTACTCGCTTAATCTGATATACGGCGACATTACGGTAAAACTGGGAAAGGACCGCTATCTGGAAGATAAGATGAACCGAACGATCGCGATCCTTCCGCAGATCACCGGCGAGAAGGGAATCCTTCATATGGAGAATATCACGGAATCTTCCAAGACCGTTACCTTTGAGAAGGAAGAGGAAGAAGTGACAGCCGAGAACTGGACAGGTGGTTACGACGAGAATGGCGATTATACCGGTGACGGTGAATATGATGAGAATGGCAAATACGTCGGAGCGAAACCGAAGACGGAGCTCGATTATGCAAAAGAAAACTGGATCGGCGGCTATGATGAAGAAGGTGATTATACAGGTTCCGGTGAATATGACGCGGATCTGAACTACGTTGGCGCAGAACCGACACAGGAACTGATCGACAGTTTCGGAGACTGGAAGGGCGGCTACAACGAATCCGGCGGCTTCGACGGTGTCAGCGAGTATGACCGGGAGGGCAATTATGTAGGACCGATGCCGGACAATGCGGGAAGCAGCGGTACGGATTCCACAGACAGTTCTGATGAGGCTGAAAGCGATAACTCGGATGAAGACCGGGATTATTCGGAAGATGACAGCTACAGTGATGAATCGGATGGAGAATATGATGGATGGGATTCCGGATACTCAGATGAAAGTGATTACGAATAGCCGTACATGGCGAATAATCGTGAAAAAAGTATAAAAAAACCAAAATAGTGGTTGATTAATTCAAAAAAAAAATATATGATATATCTATATGTAGCCTGATACGCTAATGTCAGGAAAATAAAGGAGGAAGTACATTGTTAGAGATTATGTCGAATGAAGCTGAGTCCTCCGCTAAGATTATTGTAATCGGCGTGGGCGGAGCTGGAAATAATGCAGTAAACAGAATGGTTGAAGAAGCCATCGGAGGAGTTGAATTTGTTGGTGTAAACACTGATAAACAGGCTCTGACACTTTGCAAGGCTCCAACAGTACTTCAGATTGGTGAAAAGATTACAAAGGGTCTCGGCGCAGGCGCACAGCCGGAAGTTGGCCAGAAGGCAGCCGAGGAGAGCATAGAAGAAGTTAAACAGTTGATTGAAGGCGCTGACATGGTATTCGTTACCTGTGGTATGGGCGGTGGTACCGGTACAGGTGCTGCTCCGGTAATCGCAGCAGCAGCCAAAGAAATGGGAATCCTCACCGTAGGTGTTGTTACGAAACCTTTCCGTTTCGAAGCAAAGACACGTATGAACAATGCTCTTTCCGGAATCGAAAATCTGAAGAAAGCTGTTGATACACTGATCGTCATCCCGAATGACAAATTACTGGAGATCGTAGATCGTCGTACAACGATGCCGGAAGCACTGCGCAAAGCAGACGAAGTTCTGCAGCAGGCAGTTCAGGGCATCACAGACCTGATCAATCTGCCGGCACTGATCAACCTTGACTTTGCCGATGTACAGACAGTTATGACAGATAAAGGTATTGCACATATCGGTATCGGAGAAGCAAGAGGAGACGACAAAGCCATGGAAGCTGTTCAGCAGGCAGTAGCTTCCCCGCTTCTTGAGACAACCATCAAGGGAGCAACTCATGTTATCATCAATATTTCCGGTGATATTTCTCTTATGGATGCAAACGATGCAGCAAGCTATGTACAGGAACTGACAGGTGAAGATGCAAACATCATCTTTGGTGCTATGTATGATGATTCTGTTGCAGATTATGCAAGAATCACAGTTATTGCTACCGGATTATCCGATACAACAGCAAAGGCAACTCCATTTGGAAGCAGAAGTAATACGACACCATTTACCGTACGTAAATCCACAACAGGTTCTGCAGCTCCGGCTGGCAATATGACTATGCCAAGCTTCAGCCTTCCGACTATGAACAGTGGTTCTTACACAGGTAAAGTCCCGACCAGCACTGTACAGAAAAAGGACATCCAGATCCCGGATTTCTTAAGAAACAGATAAATCAATTCGACAGACAAAGAGACGCTGTATCAACAGCGTCTCTTTTTTTGGCATTACATCATGGTATTTGATTTTCAGCATTTACAGGCAAAGGTGCTGCATTTTGTTTCGTTACAGCCATCGGTACTGCATCCCGTTACATCAATGGCGGAGGCGGTGCAGTTACATTTGTTGTTGTAGGTGCATTCCTGTGCTTTGCAGTCAATGTTGATCTTTTCGCAGCCGCAGTGTTCGGCACCGCTGTTTTGCATGGCAGCTGTCGTACGGTCGCGGAAGCTTCCGCAGCTTGTTTCATCAGCACGGTGTGCGTTGTCACCGGTGATTTCGATATCACCGCGGGAACAGAGTTTGTTGTCGTTGTAGATACATTTTGTTGCAGAACAGTTCAGAATAGTCATGTTTGTAACCTCCTTGATCAGATAAAATAACATAATCATAAAGATCCATGCAAAAAGTAGTATTTGCAGGTCGAAGAAAAATATACAAAAAATAATATAATAAAAAACTTGACATCATATAAAAGACATGATATCTTATACAAGTACGTGGAGAAAACAAAGCAGAGTTACACTCTCACCTCAGCGCACGTGTTGATGCGGCTCGGGTTTATATATCGCAGCACAGCAGTTAATGCTGTAGACGTCACATGATTTTTTGTGCGTCTGGATATAGTAGAGTGTGGAGTCTGTCCATACTCTTTTTTGTTTTCGCAAACGCAGAGGGTGACTTGAGAGTCAGGTTTATCATTTACAGGTATGGAGGTGTACTACAATTAGCAATTTAATGATTAACGAACAGATCAGAGACAAAGAAGTACGTTTGATCGGACCGGACGGAGCACAGCTCGGTATCGTGTCTTCC
This sequence comes from Blautia sp. Marseille-P3087, assembly GCF_900120195.1. Lineage (GTDB taxonomy): Bacteria > Bacillota > Clostridia > Lachnospirales > Lachnospiraceae > Blautia_A. The sequence continues at coordinate 1,451,886 of NZ_LT635539.1, read as the reverse complement.
AGAGAAGCATTTGCAAAGGCACAGGAGGCCGGACTGGATCTTGTAAAGATCGCGCCACAGGCAAAACCACCGGTGTGCAAGATTATCGACTACGGTAAATATCGTTATGAGCTTTCCCGTAAGGAAAAAGAAGCTAAGAAAAAACAGAAAACAATCGACATCAAGGAAGTACGTCTTTCTCCTAACATTGATACAAATGACCTGAAGACAAAAGTCAATGCAGCGAGAAAATTTCTCTCCAAGGGCGACCGCGTAAAAGTCACATTACGTTTCCGCGGAAGAGAGATGGCACATATGTCAAGCAGCAAACATGTTCTGGATGATTTTGCAGAACTTCTCACAGACATCGCAGTCGTAGAGAAAGCTCCGAAGATCGAAGGAAGAAGCATGACCATGTTCCTCAGTGAAAAGCGTTAAGCAGTTATCAGAGATAACGTGTTTCACACACATATTTATGATAATATAAAATAAAAAACAGAACCACGAATTAAGGAGGATTTTATTATGCCTAAGATTAAAACCTGTAGAGCAGCAGCAAAACGTTTCAAAAAAACCGGAACCGGAAAAATCATGAGAAATAAAGCTTACAAGAGCCATATCTTAACAAAGAAATCTCAGAAGAGAAAGAGAAATCTGAGAAAAGCTACTGTTGTAGATTCTACAAACCTTAAGAACATTAAGAAAGCACTGCCTTATTTATAATAAGCAGCAGACGATATCGGAAGACGAACAGGAGGAAAATAAGAAATGGCAAGAATTAAAGGCGGATTAAACGCAAAGAAAAGACATAACCGTACATTAAAACTGGCAAAGGGTTACAGAGGAGCCCGTTCCAAACAGTATAGAGTAGCAAAACAGTCTGTAATGAGAGCACTTGCAAGCTCCTATGCAGGACGTAAACAGAAAAAACGTCAGTTCAGACAGCTCTGGATCGCTCGTATCAACGCAGCAGCAAGAATGAACGGACTTTCCTACAGCAAAATGATGCACGGACTGAAAGTTGCAAACGTTGACATCAACAGAAAAATGCTTGCAGAACTTGCAGTAAACGATGCAGAAGGATTTGCAGCACTTGCTGAAATTGCTAAAAAAGCAGTTGCATAATAGCTGATTATATGAATAAAAGACCGTAGCGCCGCGATCGGGCTGCGGTCTTTTTTATAGCTAAAATGTCCGTATAAGAAAGACAGTAGTTTTTGCTGAATAAACAAATCCTAAAGAAATTCTAAAATTTTGCTTGCAATCGTAGAAACTGAATGCTATAATCAACTACATTAAAGCTTTAGCAAATGAAAGTAAAGCGAGCTGATTATAAGATAGGAGGATCTTATTATGAAAAATATGAAAAAAGTACTTGCTGTAACAGCAGCAGTAGCCATGACAGCAACAATGATGCCGACGGCTGTATTTGCGGATGATGCGGAGACATTCAAGATCGGTGTAATCGGACCTATGACAGGTGACAACGCACAGTATGGTCTTGGTGTATACCACGCAGCACAGGTTGCAGCAGAGGAAATCAACGCAAACGGTGGATTCAACGGATACAACGTAGAAATTCTTGACGCAGGTGATGATCAGGCTGACCCGGAGAAGGCAGTAAATGCATACAATGACCTTCTTGACAAAGGAATGCAGATGCTTTGCGGAACTGTAACATCCGGTTCCTGTATTGCAGTCGGAGCAGAAGCAGCAGAAAGCACATTCATGTTTACACCATCTGCAACAGCAGTGGACAGTATTACAGCAGGAAGCAACGAATTCCGTATGTGCTTCACAGACCCTGCACAGGGAACAAAATCCGCACAGTACATCGGTGAGCATAGTCTTGCTACAAAGGTAGCAGTTCTCTATGATTCATCCGCAGACTACAACTCAGGTATCAACGATGCGTTCGTTGCAGCAGCAGAAGAAAACGGTCTGGAAATTGTAGCTGATGAAGCATACACAGCAGACAGCAACACAGATTTCTCTGTACAGCTTAAGAAAATCAAAGACAGCGGTGCAGAACTTCTGTTCCTTCCTAACTACTATGCAGACAATGCTCTGATTCTTCAGCAGGCACATGATGCAGGTATGGACGACGTTAAGAAATTCGGTGTAGACGGTATGGACGGTATCCTCGGAGTAGAAAACTTCGATACATCTCTTGCAGAAGGCGTTATGCTTCTGACACCATTCTCTGCTACATCAGAAGATGAGAAATCTCAGGCATTCGTTAAAGCATACGAAGATGCTAACAAGGATGAGGTTCCGAACCAGTTTGCAGCAGATACATATGATGTACTCTATGCAATGAAAGCAGCAGCAGATGCTGCTGAGATCACACCTGATATGTCCAACGAAGACATCAGCGCAGCTATGTCTGAGGCAATGCTGAGTGTTGAGCTTGATGGTCTTACAGGTAAAGCAAAATGGACAGAAGACGGCGAGTGCGATAAAGAGCCAAAAGCTTTCGAAATCCAGGACGGCGCTTACGTAGAAATGGAATAATCAGATTAAAATAATGTAATCAGAGGACGGGGGACGGTTGCCTGTTATCACAGGACGGTCCCCCTTTCTTGCGCTAATATGACAACTATTTAAAGAGGTGCATTATGAGTTTTTTATCCTATTTAAAAGATGGAATCAGCCTGGGCAGTATCTATGCGATTATTGCCCTGGGGTATACAATGGTATACGGTATCGCTAAAATGCTGAACTTCGCTCATGGTGATGTCATCATGGTCGGTGCATATGTGATCCTTACCGCTGTTACCAGAGGAGGCATGTCTCCGGTGCTGGCCGTTGCACTTTCTGTAATCTTCTGTACCGTTCTTGGTATGGTGATCGAGAAAGTAGCGTACAGTCCGCTTCGTAAGGCGTCATCCAACCTGGCTGTACTGATCACAGCGATTGGTGTCAGCTATTTGCTTCAGAACCTGGCACTTTTGATCTTCGGTGCAGATGCCAAGAGTTTTGTAACTGTTATTGATGTACCGTCGGTGTCTTTATTTGACGGACAGCTTGTTATTAAGGGAATTACGATTGTAACAATCCTGAGTTGTATTGTGATTATGGCCGGTCTGATGCTTTTTGTACAGAAGACAAAACCGGGACGTGCCATGCAGGCCGTTTCTGAAGACCGTGACGCAGCACAGCTCATGGGTGTCAATGTCAATGCGACAATTTCGATGACATTTGCAATCGGTTCCGGACTTGCAGCAATCGCAGGACTTCTTCTCTGTCAGACCTATCCGACACTGACTCCGTATACAGGCGCCATGCCTGGTATCAAGGCATTCGTAGCAGCCGTATTTGGTGGTATAGGATCCATTCCGGGAGCCATGGTCGGCGGTATTCTTCTCGGCGTGATCGAAATCTTCGGTAAAGCCTATATTTCTTCTCAGGTTGCAGATGCGATCTGTTTTGCGGTTCTGATCGTGGTACTTCTTGTAAAACCTACCGGACTGTTCGGAAAGAACATCCAGGAGAAAGTATAAGGGGTGGTCAGAATGAAAAAAACAATGAACAAAACAACAAAAAACAATTTTATCAACTATGGAATTGTAATCGCAATTTTTGTGATTGTAGAGATCCTTTCCGGAACAGGAAACCTCTCAAGACTTCTTACAGGTCTGCTGGTTCCGCTTTGCGTTTATACGATTGCGGCAATCTCTCTGAACCTGATTGTAGGTTTTTCCGGTGAGCTGAGCCTTGGCCATGCAGGATTCATGTGCGTTGGTGCATATTCCAGTGCATTATTTTCTCACATTGCAAGTGATATCCCGCAGGTGCCGAGATTTATCCTTGCAATTCTGATCGGTGCAGCAGTAGCAGCAGTGTTTGGTGTGATCATCGGTATCCCGGTACTTCGCCTTCGTGGTGACTACCTCGCAATCGTAACGCTGGCATTCGGCGAGATTATCAAAAATCTGATCAATATCCTGTATGTCGGTTTTGATGAAAACGGACTTCATGTTGCAACAAGTTCTGCAAATCTCAAGCTTGCAGCAGGCGGCAAACAGATCCTCAAAGGTGCACTTGGTATTTCAGGAACAGGTGCTCTTTATAAAGACGTAAAGCATTATTTCTTCCCGATCGGAATCATTTTGGTATTGCTTACGCTGTTTATCGTACAGAACCTGGTAAACTCCAGAAGCGGACGTGCGATCATGGCAACCAGAGATAACCGTATTGCGGCAGAATCTGTAGGTATTGATGTGACGAAGTTCAAACTTCTTGCATTTACTATTTCAGCAGCTCTTGCAGGTGTTGCAGGCGTACTGTATGCACATAACCTTTCTATGTTAAAGGTATCCGGATTTGACTACAATATGTCTATCCTGATTCTGGTATATGTCGTGCTTGGTGGAATCGGAAACTTAAGAGGTTCTATGATCGCAGCGATCATCCTCTATGCACTTCCGGAACTTCTCCGTGGATTTGCAAACTACCGTATGCTGATCTATGCGATTGTCCTGATCGTTATGATGCTCTTTAACTGGGCACCGGCAGCAAGAAACTGGAGAGCACGTGTCATGGAAAAAATCAGAGGCACTAAGAATAAAAAGGAGGCAGCTTAACTATGGCAATGTTAGAGGTAAATCATCTGGCTATCCAGTTCGGCGGTCTTCGTGCAGTTGACGGATTTAATGTATCCATCGAAAAAGGTCAGCTGTATGGTCTGATCGGACCGAACGGTGCCGGTAAAACAACAATTTTCAACCTTCTTACAGGTGTGTACAAACCGACAGAAGGTATCATCAAGCTTGACGGACAGGATATCACAGGAAAGAGTACGATCGAGATCAACAAAGCCGGTATCGCGCGTACTTTCCAGAACATCCGCCTGTTTAAGGATATGCCGGTTCTTGACAATGTTAAGGTCGGACTTCATAACCATCATTCGTACTCTACACTGACCGGAATCTTAAGACTTCCGAAATACCACAAAGTAGAAAAAGAAATGAACGAAAAAGCAATGGAGATTCTTAAGGTATTTGATCTCGACAAAGAAGCGGATACACTTGCAGGAAACCTTCCATATGGTAAGCAGCGTAAGCTCGAAATCGCCAGGGCGCTGGCTACCAATCCGAAGCTTCTTCTGCTGGATGAGCCGGCAGCAGGTATGAACCCGAATGAAACACAGGAACTGATGGATACTATCCGTTTTGTACAGAAACATTTTGGTATGACCATTCTTCTGATCGAGCATGATATGAAACTGGTTGGAGGTATCTGTGAAGAAGTAACCGTACTGAACTTCGGACAGGTGCTTGCACAGGGCGAAACACTGAAGGTTCTGAAAGATCCGGCAGTTGTTACTGCATATCTGGGAGAATAGGAGGAAGATCAAATGTCAATGTTGGAAGTAAAAGATCTCCAGGTTTATTATGGTGTCATTCAGGCATTGAAGGGGATTTCCTTTCATGTAGAACAGGGAGAAGTTATCGCACTGATCGGTGCAAACGGAGCAGGTAAAACAACGACACTGCAGACACTGACCGGAATCATTCCGGCAAAAGCAGGAAGCATCAGCTTTGGAGGCAAAGACCTTACAAAGACACCTGCACATAAGATTGTTGAGATGGGTATGGCACACGTACCGGAAGGAAGACGTGTCTTTGCAGATATGTCTGTATACGAAAACCTTCTGATGGGAGCCTACACAAGAAAAGATAGAAATGAGATTGCACAGAGTCTTGAAATGGTATACAAGAGATTCCCACGTCTGAAAGAACGTACAGGACAGCGTGCCGGTACACTTTCCGGTGGTGAACAGCAGATGCTGGCTATGGGACGTGCTCTGATGAGCAAACCAAAGATCATTCTGATGGATGAGCCATCCATGGGTCTGTCCCCGATCTTTGTAAATGAGATCTTTGATATTATCAAAGAAGTAAGTGAAAGTGGCACAACCGTTCTTCTGGTTGAGCAGAACGCAAAGAAAGCCCTTTCCATTGCTGACAGAGCGTATGTTCTTGAGACAGGAAGTATCACTCTGGAAGGAAAAGCAGATGATCTGCTTCATGATGAATCTGTCCAGAAAGCATATCTGGGAGAATAAGGAGGAATCGATATGGATCAGGTTGTAATCACAATTGCAAGACAGTACGGAAGCGGTGGACGTACCGTTGGTAAAATGCTGGCAGAACGTCTGGGAATATCTTTTTATGACAAACAGATCATTCAGATGGCATCTGATGAGAGCGGAATAGACGTGAAGCTTTTTGGAAAAGTTGAGGCCGGAGACAAAGTCAAAAGTTCTCTTTTCGGAAGTAAAGACAGCATTTACAAAGGTGGGCTGCATCAGCCGGGCAGCAAGGATTTCATCTCTGATGAAAACCTGTTTAATTATCAGGCGAAGGTAGTGAATGATCTTGCGGAAAAAGAATCCTACGTTATCGTAGGACGCTGCGTAAACTATGTATTTAAAGATCGTCCGAATACATTACGCGTATTCATCCATGCGCCCTGGGAATTTCGTGTGGAGAAGGCTTCTGAGAAGATTTCCGGATCAAGAGAAGATGTCGAGAAATTCCTTCTCAAAGATGACAAACGCAAACAGGATTACTACCGTAAGTTTGCGGGCGGTATCTGGAACGATGCGACAAACTACGATCTCTGTCTGAACAGCGGAAAGCTTGGATTTGAGAAATGTGTGGATGCGATCGAGGCACAGCTTAAGATTATGTTGAATAAATAGTAACTATTCAGAAGGTAGTATCCCGCGAGGTGTTTTGGCATGTTTTTTGCCAAAATCCCGAGACCTATAAGGCAAAATGCCATCACCGAAGGTGATTTGGAATGCATTTTGACTCGTAACTGTGAGGGTACTGAACAGTTACAATAAATAAAGAAAATGGCACTGGAGGTTTTTTATCTTCCGGTGCTTTTTTTGTGCATTCTTTCATATACTGAACAGAGCCTGAATCTGAAAATCAAAGAAAGCCCGGGAACCTTAATGAAAAAAAGAAAAGTATGTGTTTTACTGATTTTGATAGTGGTATTTGTGCTTGCTGTCGGCTGGAAGCGTACAGATCCGGAAGTTCGGCGTACTTCCGGAAAAGCGATCGCAGAAAATATAGCAGGTCAGGGGATGCTCGGGCTGGTAGAACAGTCCGTGGAACATCCAAAAGCCGCACTGACCTTTGATGACGGACCGGATGCACGGTATACCAGCGTGCTGCTTGACGGACTGCGCGCAAGAAATATAAAAGTCTCATTTTTTCTTCTGGGTGAAAAGGTAGAGCAGAATCCGGATCTGGTCAGACGTATGCAGGAGGAGGGACATCTGGTCGGAAATCATACTTATCATCACGTTCAGCTTGATAAACTGAGTGATGCAAAAGCGAGAGAAGAAATCTTAAAGACGAACAACCTGATCTATGAAACAACGGGAAGATATCCGCAGTATATGCGACCTCCGTTCGGCGCGTGGAAAAAGAATCTGGAATTGCGTGTGGAGATGATGCCAGTATTCTGGACGATTGACACGCTGGACTGGAAGGTACAGAATACTGAACAGATCATAAAGACTGTAGAGGAAAAGATAAAAGATGGTTCTATCATTCTGATGCATGATGAATATAAGACGACAGTAGAAGCAGCACTCAGACTTGCGGACAGTCTGAAAGAAAAAGGGTATGAGCTTGTCAAGGTAGATGAGCTGATTATGCCGTAGCTTCCTGAGAATATTATAGACAGAAAACAACTGTTTGGGTTTTGATTGCTTTTTGTGGAGATTTTCGTTATACTGTTTATCAGAGACCGGTGTTATCCGGGGAAGAAAAAAGGAGCGATACACATGGGACGTATTTTTGATATGGACAATAAATTTTTCAGGTTTATGAGTAAGGTGGCGGATCTGTGTATTCTGAATATTATCTGTGTGGTCTGTTGTATTCCGGTCATTACCGCAGGTGCATCGATTACAGCCATGTACTATGTGACACTGAAAATGGTACGTAATGAAGAAGCGTACATTTTAAGAAGCTTTTTTAAATCTTTTAAGCAGAATTTCAAACAGGCAACGATCATTAATCTGATCATGCTGCTGATCGGTGTGGTCCTTTATGTAGACCTGAATGTGTCAAAAGCAATGCAGGGAGGAGCCGGACAGATCTTTCAAATTATCTTTATGGCATTTGTGCTGATTTATTTTATCCTGTTTTTGTATGTATATCCGGTGCTTGCCAGATTTTATAACACGATCAAAAATACGATCAAAAATGCTTTGTTTATGGCAATCCGACATTTTCCGTATACGGTTGTCATGGTAATTATTGCTGTATGCCCGCTGTTACTTCTGCTTGTGAAAAGTTATCAGATACAGTCGACACTGTTTGTGCTGTTTCTGCTTATGGGATTTGCACTGATCGCATATTGTAATTCCTATTTCCTTGCGAAGATTTTTGACAACTATATGCCAAAAGAAGAAGCCGGGCAGGAAAGTGCAGGCGAGTCTGTATGAGTGAAAAGACGGTTGCAGGGCAGAGTATAAAAAACTGGAACGGCAAGCCGTATCATTATCTGGACTATATGCTTAAGCAGACGTTTGGCGAAAAAGTCTACAAAGTTACTCTGAATGGCGGCATGTCCTGTCCGAACCGGGACGGTAAGCTGGGAAGCCGGGGCTGTATTTTCTGCAGTGCCGGAGGAAGCGGCGATTTTGCAGCAGATCCGGCGTTTTCCATAACCGATCAGATTGACAGCCAGATCGAGATGCTTCGTGCGAAACGTCCGATTCACAAATATATTGCTTATTTTCAGGCATACACGAATACGTATGCACCGGTCGTATACCTTCGAAAGATTTTTACGGAGGCAATCCGGCATCCTTCCGTAGTAGCATTGTCCATCGGGACAAGACCGGACTGCATCGGAGATGAGGTTCTTGCCCTTCTGGATGAGCTTAATCAGATCAAGCCGGTGTGGATCGAACTGGGACTTCAGACGATACATGAGCGGACTGCCGCTTATATCCGAAGAGGATACCCGCTTTCCTGTTTTGAGGAGACAGTACATCGGCTCAGATCACATGGAATACAGGTTATTGTTCATACGATACTGGGACTTCCGGGAGAATCTGATGCAGATATCCTCGAGACGATGGACTATCTGAACGGAAGGGATATACAGGGTATCAAGCTGCAGCTGCTGCATGTACTTCGTGGGACGGATCTGGCGGATGATTATCTCGCCGGGAAGTTTCATGTTTACGAAAGAGAAGAATATCTGAATCTGCTGATTGAGTGTCTGGAACATCTGGATCCTTCGATCGTGATTCACAGGATGACGGGAGACGGACCGGCGGATCTTCTGATTGCGCCTCTGTGGGCAAGCCGTAAGAGAGAAGTTTTGAATCTTCTGCATCATGAGATGAAGATACGGGGAAACTGGCAGGGCAGACAGTTCAGACATCAGACAGTATGAGAAGTATGAGAAAGAGGTGACTGAAATGGCAGAACCATTCACAACGTACAAGCTGATCGTCTTATATATGGCGAAACATGCAAAGGAAACACTGACAAATTCTCAGATTTCAGAATTTATACTTGACCGTGAATACACGGATTATTTTCAACTGCAAAAGGTGCTTTCGGAGCTGACCGAAACAGAATTACTCCGGAAACGTACAATCTCCAATAGCTCCTATTACGAACTGACGGAAGAAGGAGCGAAGACACTTTCTTATTTTGAGAAGGAGCTGTCCGGAGAAATTAAAAATGAAATAAAAGAATATCTGCAAAGTCATGGCGGACAGAGGCAGGAACGCATCCTGACACCGGCAGATTATTATACGACACCACAGGGCGCACATGCAGTGCGCTGTCAGATCATTGAGAAAGAATCGACGGTTCTGGATCTGACACTGGTAGCTCCGGGAAAAGAAGCGGCACAGGCCATCTGCAGTAACTGGCCGAAAAAGAGTCAGGAGATTTATGAGAACCTGATGGGCGAGCTGATCTGAGCTTCTCAGGCAATGAGAAAGGTAAATAATGATAAGCAAAAGGCGGGGAATTCATTCCCTGCCTTTAATTCTGTGCATATAAGCCTTGATCTCTTTCTCATAGCCGAGGTCTCCCGGTTCATAGAAACGCTCTCCCTGGATTTCGTCCGGGAGATACTGCTGTTCGACATAGTGGTTCGGATAGCTGTGGGCATATTTATAACCGATACCTTTGCCGAGTTTTTCGTGCCCGCCGTAATGTGCATCCTGCAAGTGAACCGGTACAGTGGTGCGTGTGCGTTTTACGGAATCCATTGCGGCAAAGATCGCATTGACTGCGGAATTACTCTTCGGGGCGCATGCCATATAGGTGACTGCCTGAGAGAGAATGATCTGTGATTCCGGCATACCGACACGCTCAACGGCCTGTGCTGCGGCAACTGCGACAGAAAGCGCCTGCGGGTCTGCGTTTCCGATATCTTCGGAGGCAAGGATCATGATACGCCGTGCAATAAACTTGATATCTTCGCCGGCGTAGAGCATTTTGGCAAGATAGTAAACTGCAGCATCCGGATCGGAACCACGCATACTCTTGATAAAGGCGGAAATGATGTCGTAGTGGTTATCACCTTTTTTATCATACTGGACAACGCGCTTCTGGATACATTCCGAAGCAACTTCCAGTGTCAGGTGGATATGTCCGTCAGTACTCTTCGGGGTGGTGAGGATACCAAGCTCAACAGCGTTTAATGCGCTTCTTGCATCACCACCTGCCATATCGGCGAGAAAATCAAGAGCATCATTGTCGATCACAGCACCGTAATTGCCCATGCCCCTCTCACAGTCGTTGACTGCACGGAGAAGCAGCGTACGGATATTTTCGGTACTCAGGGCTTTCAGTTCAAAGATGATGGAACGGGAAAGAAGAGCCCCGTTGACCTCAAAGTATGGATTTTCGGTCGTAGCCCCGATGAGAATGATTGTTCCGTCCTCTACAAAAGGAAGAAGATAATCCTGCTGTCCCTTATTGAAGCGGTGGATCTCATCGATAAAAAGGATGGTCTTGCGTCCGTACATCCCAAGATTATTCTGCGCTTCCTGTACGACCTGCTCCATGTCTTTCTTGCCGGCAACGGTGGCATTGATCTGGGTAAAATTGGCACTGGTCGTATTGGCAATGACTTTGGCGAGGGTTGTCTTGCCTGTGCCGGGCGGGCCGTAAAAGATGACAGAAGTCAGCTTATCGGCTTTGATAGCACGGTATAATAATTTGTCTTTGCCGACGATATGTTCCTGGCCGACCACTTCATCCAGCGTCGTCGGACGAAGACGGGAAGCCAGAGGTGATTCACGGTCAAGGGTTTTTGATTTGGCATATTCAAACAGATCCATAAGAGATCCTCCATTCTATTACATAAATGCGTACATTTGTTCTTATTATACTTTAGACTGATAAAAAATTCAACAGAGTATCTACAAAATGAAAAAAAGGTAGTATACTGGTTAGTGTTTACAGACAGCATACAAGAAAGACGAGGACAGATGAAATGAGATACGAAACCGTGATGGATCTGCATACACATACAATTGCAAGCGGTCACGCATATAATACGCTGCGCGAAATGGCAAAAGCAGCAGCAGACAGGGGACTTGAGATTCTGGGAATTACAGAACATGCGCCGATGATGCCGGGAACCTGCTATAATTATTATTTTCATAATCTGAAGACAGTTCCGAGGGAACTTTACGGAATACGACTTTTGCTGGGAGCGGAGCTTAATATCCTGAATCCACAAGGAGAGGTTGATCTGAAGGAAGAGGAACTTCGGGGAATAGACATCGGAATCGCCAGTCTTCATCTGCCGTGTATGAAACCGGGCTCACGTGAAGAGAATACAAGTGCCTATCTGAATGTGATGAAGAATCCATATGTCAATATTATCGGACATCCGGATGACGGGCGCTATGAAGTGGATTATGAAGCTCTTGTACAGGGGGCAAAGGAATATGGTAAGATTCTGGAAGTAAACAATCATTCACTTGTACCGACTTCATTTCGGCAGAATGCAAGGGAAAACGATGTAAAGATGCTTAAATTCTGTATGAAATATCAGGTCCCGGTCGTGATGGACAGTGATGCACATTTTGACACACACATTGCGGAATTTGATGCGGCAAGGGGACTTCTGGAAGAACTGGATTTTCCGGAGGAGCTGGTTGTGAATCGTTCTGTGAATGCATTGAGGGGATATATTAATGCGTTAAAATAGTCCTTGCTTTTCGTATGTTAAAGTGTTAAAATACGATGTATATGAATAAGACACAAAACAGAAAACAAGACTAAAACAAAATGGAACTAAAGGAGAAGGGATCATGGGTAAAAAAATCAGAACAGAAGAGGTTGACCATTTATTTGAAGCAATCCTTTGTCTGAAGAATAAAGAAGAGTGTTATACATTTTTTGAGGATGTATGTACGATTAACGAGCTTCTTTCTCTGTCACAGCGTTTTGAAGTTGCAAAGATGCTGACAGACAAGCGCACATATCTGGATATTTCTGAAAAGACCGGTGCTTCTACCGCGACGATCAGCCGTGTAAACCGTTCTTTGAATTACGGAAACGACGGTTATGAGATGGTATTTGCCAGAATGAAAGAAAAAGAAGCAGAAGGCAAGACAGAAGAATAAACGACATAATCAAAGAAAGATCACATAAGAAAAAGAGGAACAGATTATGGAGCAATGTAAACTCCGATAATCTGTTCCTTTTCTATTGTCTGTCTGAACTGTTCAGAAGTTGTTTTATTTCCGGGAGGTCATATACTGATAGACATCCGCGGAAATCTTTTGGATGGTTTCCTGTGCGCTTGAATTGTTCCGGATGTTGTTTGAGAGTACACAGATGACATAGGGATGCTCCTTGTCAAAAACAATCGCAATGTCGTTTTCGACTACACCGAGACCGTCACCTGCAGAAAGTTCACCGGTTTTGTTGGCGGTTTCCACACCGGACGGAATGCCGGATGGGATTTTGCCGGTGCGTGTCTGAGCTTTCAGAAGTGTCAGCATGTCGGAGGAAGCATCTGCGTTTACCATGCTTCCGCTGTAAATGTCAGACAGGAGACGGCAGCAGTCGGAGGCACTTGTATAATTGTCATCGGTCGGGTTGGAAGCCAGAAATTCCCGCCCGAGATGTGTAGATGCATATCCGTGTTCCTGACAGAATTCATTTAAGACAGATGCGCCTTTCTGGAAATCCCCGCCGCCAAGTCTGCGTGCAAGCTCATTTGCGGCGTCGTTGTCACTGACCGTGATCATCTGGGTCAGGAGAGATTTCAGACTGTTTTCATAATCAGAAGAAGGTTCCGTCGCTCCGTCAGTGTAAACAAGTTTATCGAAGACAGCAGCCATGATGAAAGCTTTGATCACACTGGCAGACTGCATGGATACTTCTGCATTTACAGTACTGTAAGCATGGTCGCTCAGATCCATGGCAGCAATTGCCCAGGTTTCATTAGCTGCTTCAAGTGGATCGACATAAGTCTTTTCAAGTGTATCGGTCAGATCGGAAAGATGTTTTCCTGATCCGGTGAGATCAGATGCAACGATGTTGAAGTACTCATCAATTCCGTCGGCGATTCCTTTTGCCATTGTTTCGTGGTGGGAAGTATCGGTGATATACATGTCATCACTTTCATTGCTCATAAATCCCATTTCCAGGATCGCAACAGGTACAGTACTCCAGTTGGTACCGGTCATATTGTCAGCAGAGATCACGCCTTTGTTGGCAAGTCCGGTGGCAGAACAGTAGCTGTTTATGACACATTCGGCCAGAGTATTACTTTTTTCGATAAGGTCTGTATCAAGATACTGGTTGGCGCTGGTCGGTGCCATAGTAAGTGCTCCGGCAGCGGATGCGCTGTTGTCGCTGTTTGCATGGATGCGGACGGTAATATCTGCACCCTCAGAGGTGGCAAATTCCGCACGTTCTTTGTTGCTGATCGCTTTATCGTTGTCTTCTCGTGTCATGACGACTTTATATCCGCGGGAAGTCAGTTCCTTTTCAAGAACCAGAGATACCTGTAGATTTACTTCGTATTCCGGAACTTTGGAATAGTTGCCGGTGGTGCCGGTCGTCGCTTTGTTTTTGGTCTGGGAAGAGCCGGGAGCCATCGGTTCCTGTGCGCTCATGTCGACCCAGCTGCCCTGATGTCCCGGATCGATACATACGGTAAAGCCTGAGTTATCGGAAGTGGCGCGGGAGGCTGTATTTGCGGCTGACCAGTCAATTCCGGAAGAAACAGTATCTTCGTCGCCTTCTGAACTGTCAGAATCCGAACTGTCCGCATCATCGGTTGAATCAGTGGAATCTCCGCTGCCAAACACAGATGAAGAGGGAGCTTTGATCATAGCCTGTCCCTGCTCACTTTCATAAGTAGTTTCTGCTGAAGCCCAGATCGTAGCCGGAAGCAGAAAAATCAGGCATCCGGCGAGAAAAAGGGATAAAAATTTTCGCATTTTTGTATCCTCCTGATGAATTAATTTTACAGAAAGTAGTTTCATATATGATATAATATAATAAAAAATTTGACAAGAACAGTTAAGCGTTTGTCGAAAGAAAAAAGGGGGCTATACTATGAGGAAGAATCGTAAATGGATGAAACAGGCAGTGAGATCTCTGCTGGTGCTGATGCTTACATTTGTTCTGGCAGTACCGGTTATGGCAGAGGCAAAAGCAGTTGACTATTGTGCAGAAGATATGAATACGTATTCGGTTGCTGTTGCGAGCGGTTATCTGGCACTTCGTAATGCACAGGCATATAACGATGCCAATGAGATCGGGAAACTGTACAGCGGAGACACGGTAGATGTGATGAATGCAAGTGACAGTACTTACTGGTATGTTTATTCTCCGAAGCTTGATAAGTATGGTTATACGAACTGTAATTATCTTGCAAATTCTGCATACGAATGTAATGTCCGTGTACAGAGCGGTTATCTGGCACTTCGTACAGAAAAAGCGTTCAAATCTTCTAACGAGATCGGGAAGCTGTATACCGGAGATACTGTACAGATTGCGGATTCCAGTGATAGTTCCTACTGGCTGGTATATGCACCCGGACTTGGCAAGGGTGGATATGTGAATAAGGATTATCTTGTTGACGCAGTCAGTGTGATCCGTAAGACCGTTAAGGTAACGAGCGGATATCTTGCTCTTCGAAGTGAGATGGCATATGATGACGAGAATGAAATCGGCAGACTGAACACCGGTGATATCGTACAGATTGCAGATTCCAGTGACAGTACTTACTGGAGAGTGTACTCTGAACGACTTGGAAAATTTGGTTACGTAAATAAAAATTACCTGCAGTGATGCAGGTAATTTTTTGCAGAAAGCAGGAAAGTTAAGTTCTGCATATTATTTCTTGGATTTGTGTTTCGGATCATGATCCGTCGAAGCACGAAGATCGTCGATCATCTGTTCAATGAGCATCTTTTTGACATAAACGTCAAAGCTTAAGAGACAGATAAAGGAAAATAATTTAAGAAAATCTTTGTCTTCTTCCGGCGCATCCTCAAAAGTCTCCTGTGCAATCTCATAACGTTCCAGCAGCTCTTTTTGGAGGGCCTCAATCTGGCCTTTTTCCATGCTGAATACTTCTGTGTAAATAGAAGTAAGATCCATGTTTCCTTCTGATTTAAAGTATTTGTCGGTCAGCGGTCCGAGCAGTGTCTGGATATCGTTGATCGACAGAATGTTTTTAAAGTAGTAGATAAAGATCAGGACCAGCAGATGCTCTTTGGAATAACGCTTCTTCTCGGGGGAAGGGAGCAGATTATTCTTTGCGTAGTTGTTGATCATGGTCTTGGTGAGGATTTTGTCGTCTTTATAACGCTTTGAATGTGCAAGCTGTGCTTCCATAAAGGTGGTTACCTGATCCATATAAAGATCTATATTCGGAATGTCCTCTGGCTTCACATAGCCGATTCCGGAAACGCGTTCCAGAATATTGCGAATCATAGATTCTGTAGTTACTGACATATATTCATCTCCTTTGCCTGGATGAGCAGGCAGAATGTTGATTCATCACCTATAGGCTTTATTATATAGTTTTAAATACTACTTGTAAATGGTTTTTTTAAAATTCCTTTACCCCGTGAGGGCTTTCATGTATAATAACAAAAGACATGAAAACATCAGTTCGACATACTGAACTGACCAATGAGAGACAGGAGAAATCTGATGAGCATATATGATACATTAAATGACCGCCAGAGGGAGGCGGTTTTCTATACAGAAGGACCGCTTCTGATTCTTGCAGGAGCAGGGTCAGGAAAGACCAGAGTACTGACACACAGGATCGCATATCTGATTGTGGAGAAAGGAATCAATCCGTGGAATATACTTGCGATCACATTCACAAATAAGGCTGCGCACGAAATGCGTGAGCGTGTCGACCGGATCGCAGGCAACGTCGGTGGAGGCAGTGTGTGGGTATCCACTTTCCATTCTACATGTGTGCGCATTCTGAGACGTCACATCGATCGCCTTGGTTATGATAATAATTTTACGATCTATGATGCAGATGACCAGAAAACCCTGATGAAAGAAATCTGCCGCAAGATGAACATCGACACAAAGAAAGTTAAGGAACGCGCACTTCTGGCGCAGATTTCCCATGCGAAGGATGAGCTTCTGAATCCGGATGAGATGGAGATGAATGCCGGAGCAGATTTTAATCAGAAAAGAGCTGCGCAGGTTTATCGTGAATATCAGGCGGCGCTTCGAAGAAATAATGCGCTCGATTTTGATGATCTGATCGTAAAAACTGTTGAGCTGTTTCAGAACTGCGATGATGTACTGCAGACTTATCAGGAGCGGTTCCGATATATCATGGTTGATGAGTATCAGGACACGAATACTGCACAGTTTAAGTTTGTAAGCCTTCTTGCATCCAGATATGAAAATCTTTGTGTAGTAGGTGATGATGACCAGTCTATTTACAAGTTCCGCGGAGCCAATATCGGCAACATTCTGGGATTCGAGAGAGTATTTCCGAATGCAAAAGTCATCCGTCTTGAGCAGAATTATCGTTCCACACAGAATATTCTTAATGCGGCAAACGGTGTGATCTCCAACAATACTGAGCGTAAAGAAAAGACTCTCTGGACGGAGAATCCGGAAGGGGAGAAGATACATTTCCGTCAGTTTATGAACGGCTATGAAGAAGCAGAATATGTTGTGGGTGATATTGCGAAGCGCCACCGTGACGGTACGGCAGATTACCATGACTGTGCAGTACTTTACCGTACAAATGCCCAGTCACGACTTTTTGAAGAAAAATGTCTGCTTGCCAATATTCCGTACAAGATCGTCGGTGGTGTGAATTTCTATGCACGAAAAGAAATCAAAGATCTTCTGTGTTATTTAAAGACTGTAGACAATGCAGCGGATGATCTTGCCGCACGACGTATCTTAAATGTACCGAAGCGTGGCATCGGTGCAACGACTGTCGGCAGGGTGCAGGATTATGCGGATATGATGAATATCAGTTTTTATGATGCCCTTCGTGTGGCGGAGGAGGTTCCGTCAATCGGAAGAAGCCTGTCAAAGATCGAGGGCTTTGTGACTTTTATTCAGTCATTAAAGAGCAAAGCACAGGCATATTCTGTGTCAGAACTTCTTGAAGAGATCATTGACCTGACTGGTTATGTGGATGAACTCAAAGCCGAGGATACTGATGAGGCAAGAGCAAGAATCGAAAATATTGATGAACTGATTTCCAAGACGGTTTCTTATGAAGAAGCCATGAAGGATGAAGAACGCGAAGCGACTCTGTCCGGCTTCCTTGAGGAAATTGCCCTGATAGCGGAGATTGATTCAGTTGATGAAAATCAGGATTATGTGATTCTGATGACCCTTCACAGTGCAAAGGGACTGGAGTTTCCGTATGTTTATCTTGCCGGTATGGAAGACGGGATGTTTCCGGGCAGCATGAGTATCTTTTCGGGAGATCCTTCCGACATGGAAGAAGAGCGTCGCCTGTGCTATGTAGGTATTACCCGTGCAATGAAAGAACTGACACTGACCAGCGCGCAGCAGCGTATGGTACGTGGGGAGACGCAGTATAACCGTGTATCCAGGTTTGTGAGGGAGATTCCGCGTGAACTGGTAGAACTCGGAAATACTGTGCAGGAGCGCAAACCGAAGATGCCGGAGACGAAATCTTCACTGAACAGTTATCTTCAGATGAAGAAGAATTTCCATACGAAGGCATTTCAGCCACAGAACTTCAAAGTGACCAAAGCGGATTCCCTTGATTACGGAGTCGGTGATACCGTGCGCCATGTCAAATTCGGTGTTGGCATCGTTAAAGATATCGTAGAAGGCGGCAGAGATTATGAGGTTACCGTAGATTTTGACCGCTTTGGTACAAAAAAAATGTTTGCAGCATTTGCAAAGCTGAAAAGAATATAACTTTTTTCTTAAGAATTCTTAATGTTTTCGTACTTTAGTTGCCTCACCTGTCAGGGAATGCTATACTGTTTTATATGAAAAACGAAGGGAGTACATTATGCAAAAGCTTTTAAAAGGTCTTACGAGAATACTCCCTGCTTATGGAGTTTTTCCGGTTATATTTTCTTTTGTATTTAATTGTCTTGTCTATTCAGGTTCAAGGATGATCGCAGGCGGATGGTATCATCACAATATCGAGACAGGCGTGGACAGAAGATTTCCTTTTGTCCCGGAGTTTCTGGTGATCTATTTTGGCTGTTATGTCTTCTGGGCTGTCAATTACATTCTTATTGCAAGGCAGGATCGGCGCAGTGT
Source organism: Blautia sp. Marseille-P3087 (assembly GCF_900120195.1). Taxonomy (GTDB): domain Bacteria; phylum Bacillota; class Clostridia; order Lachnospirales; family Lachnospiraceae; genus Blautia_A. Next base: position 1,433,119 of record NZ_LT635539.1, on the reverse strand, counting down.
CTATCAGTTTTTTACAGGAGATTTTATATCGAGATGTATCTGCCTTGTGTTTTTTCTTGCATTTCCAACGACAAATACAAGACCGGTGATCACAGGGGGCGGTTTGTGGAATCAGGCAGCTCTGTGGCTGTATTCGATTGACGCGGCAGACAATCTGTTTCCGTCCATCCACTGTCTGGTAAGTTGGTTCTGTTATCTGGGAATCCGTGGCAGGAAAGAAATTCCGCGCTGGTATCAGAGCGTGTCCATGGTAATTGCGATTCTGGTATTTGTATCCACACTTCTTACGAAACAGCATGTGATCGTAGACGTGGCAGGAGGAATCCTTCTTGCTGAATCCTGTTTCTTCATCGGAAGAAAGACAGATCTCTACAGGATATACGAAAGATTCGGCAGCAGGATCGAACAGAAAATTCGCAGGCTGACAGAAGGGTGAGCTACTTATGAAAAAAAATAAAAAAGTGATCTTCAACGGGGTCTTTCTGGTGACTGTATTTGCACTTACCATCTACGGAGTATTTCATGGAGAAGATCTTGAATCTATGATGGATGCCATACGCAGTGCAGATAAGCGCTGGCTTGCACCCGGGCTTGCGCTGGTCGCATTTTTTATCTGGGGTGAATCGATCATTATATGGTATATGATGCGTTCGTATGGAATCAAAGTAAAAAAGAAAACATGCTTTCTTTTTTCATCGGTGGGTTTTTTCTTCAGTTGTATCACACCGTCTGCAAGTGGCGGACAGCCGATGCAGGCATACTACATGAAAAAGAAAAATATACCCATACCGGTATCCGCCGTGATTCTTATGATAATTACGATTACATACAAACTGGTGCTTGTTGTGATCGGAATCGGCGTGGCGGTATTTGGAAGAGGATTTTTACATCAGTATCTTGAAGGGATACTTCCGGTATTTTATCTTGGACTTGCGCTGAATATTTTCTGTGTGACTTTTATGACAATACTGGTATTTCATCCGCTCCTTGCAAGAAGCTTTATGGTATGGGGACTTAAGATACTGGAAAAGCTTCACATTCTCCGCAGGAAAGACGGAAGACTTAAGAAGCTGGAAGACTCTATGGATGCATACAGAGATACGGCGGCGTATCTCAAAACTCATTCAAAAGTGATCGCAAACGTAATTGGGATTACCTTTGTACAGAGAATGGCAATGTTTGCGGTGACCTGGTTTGTATACAGATCCTTTTCGCTGTCGGGAACAGGATTCTGGACGGTGCTGTTTCTGCAGGCGGTGATTTCTGTTTCTGTTGATATGCTTCCTCTTCCGGGTGGCATGGGAATCAGTGAAACACTGTTTCTGACGATTTTTACACCGGTTTTTGGAACACTGCTTTTACCGGGAATGGTTCTCAGCAGAGGACTTGGATATTATGGGGAGCTTTTGATCAGTGCTCTTTTTACCATCGTGGCACAGCTTACGATCGGACAGGAGCATGACAGCAAAGAGAAGGAGAGTTACGAATGATAGGATTTTATGATTATACGGTAGTGGTTACATATATCAGTCTTGTTTCTTCGATAGTGGGTATGTTCTGTGCAATCGATGGGAAACTTACGGTGGCAGTTTTCTGTCTGGCATTCTCCGGACTGTGTGATATGTTTGACGGAAAAATAGCGAGAACAAAGAAAGACAGGACAGACGACGAGAAATCCTTTGGCATTCAGATAGATTCTCTGTGTGATATTGTCTGTTTCGGAATTTTTCCGATCATCCTTGGATACAAACTTGGCATGTGCAAGCTTTACAGCATTGTTATACTTGCGTTCTATGGTCTGGCAGGCGTGATCCGTCTGGCATATTTTAATGTAATGGAAGCAAAGAGACAGAGTGAGACAAGCGAAAACCGTAAATATTATCAGGGACTTCCGATCACCTCGATGGCTGTGATCATGCCGTTTCTGTTTGTGGCATCTATGTTTTTTCCGGGATTCCGTTATTTTGTAGGATTGCTCCATGCTGCAATGCTGATCGTTGGATTTTTGTTTATACTTAATTTCCGTTTCCGTAAACCGACAAATAAAGAACTGGTTGTTCTGGTTTCGGTTGTGGCAGTAGCAGTCTTCTTTATTCTTTTCTATAAGGAAGCATGGTGGGCTCGTCATGGTGTTGTGACAAAACTGAAAGGAGTGGCTCCGTGAGCAGCTATACAGCAGACAGACAGGGACATATCTGTAAAAATGATTCCGGGCAGGACCGCCTTCTTGAGAAGATGTACGGCTGTGCACCTGGCAGGGCAGTATTAAAGCCACTGGTAAATCCGGTTTTATCTGAGCTTGGCGGCAGGATTCTTGATTCGCGTCTTTCGGCTCTGGCAGTACCGGCATTTATCCGTCATGCCGGAATCGACATGCGGGATTATGAAAAGAGAAAGTTCCGGTCGTACAATGACTTCTTTACAAGAAGGATCCGCGAGGGTGCGAGGCCGGTCAGTATGGTACCGGAGCATTTTGTAAGTCCGTGTGACAGCCGGATAAGCGTCTATCCGATTGATGAAAATTGCCGGGTGAAAATTAAACACACCCCGTATACGGTTGCGGAACTTCTGAAGAATCCGGTACTTGCGAAGCGTTACGAGGGCGGTTATCTCTGGGTATTTCGACTCTGTGTAGATGATTACCATCGATATATTTATATTGATGATGGTTTTGAATCAAGGAGAGTGCACATTGATGGTGCGTTGCACACCGTCAATCCGGTGGCAAACGATGTTTATCCGATCTATAAAGAAAATACAAGAGAATATGCGCTGCTTAAAACTGTCAATTTCGGCACGGTCCTTATGATGGAAGTGGGTGCCCTGATGGTTGGCAGAATCGAGAATGTTCCGCTTCGGGGCAGAGTGAAGCGTGGTAAAGAAAAAGGCAATTTTGCTTTCGGAGGTTCTACGATCGTATTGATGACGCAGAAGGATCGTGTATTGCCGGATCCAGATATTTTCCTGAATTCCGAAAAAGGAATCGAAACAAGAGTACATCTGGGAGAAAAAATCGGTGTATCAGAAGTAAAAGATGATGGTGGTTACATCGGCGAAAATTTATGAGAAGATATGGTAAAATGAAGGAATTCGTGGTATACTATGACCTATAAATGAGTTTGAACGAGAGGAAGGTGCCCATCATGAATCTGAATCATTTATTACAGAACGAAAAAATTGAAGATTTACTTGCTGCCTTAAAGAAAAAAGAGGACGAAAAAGACAAAAATACAGTCCTTTGGGTACTGGCGATCATCGGTGCTGTTGCAGCAGTAGCAGGTATTGCGTTTGCAGTATATCGTTTCTTCGCTCCGGATTATCTGGAAGATTTTGAAGAAGATTTCGATGATGATTTTGATGATTATTTCGAAGACGAGGAAAAGTAAGAGTAGCATGAATCAGCAGCTCCGGCAGATAACCGGGGCTGTTTTACTGCTCTGTCAAAGACAGAGCAGCACGCTCCGCGAGGATGCGACTAGATGCAAGTGGAATATGTCTGCTAAAGCAGACTGCATCTAGCGCGCAAAGCATAACAAGTCACTCAAAGATTGAAGTAGTTGTGTAGTTTGAGGAGACTTGTCTGCTTTGATTTAAAATAGATGAGGAATAATTGAAATGAAAAAAGGTGAAATTTACGAAGGTGTAATAGAAAAGGTGGACTTTCCGAATAAAGGTTATGTCTGTATCGACGATCAGAAAGTGCTGATCAAAAACGGAATTCCGGGACAGAAGGTACGCTTTATGATCCAGAAAAAACGTTCCGGCAGAGCACAGGGACGAATCCTTGAAGTTCTGGAAAAATCTCCTCTTGAGACAAGAGAGGCGGTGTGCAGCAATTTTCCGGCATGTGGCGGCTGCATGTATCAGACGATGTCTTATGAGAATCAGCTGGCAATGAAAGAAACACAGATAAAAGAACTGCTGGAGGATGCACTGGTACAGGGTGGTCAGGTAGATGAGAACGGTCTGGCGGATTTCGAATGGGAAGGCATCCATGGAAGTCCGATTGAGTTCGGCTATCGTAACAAGATGGAATTCTCTTTTGGAGATGAGTACAAAGACGGTCCACTTTCTCTGGGACTGCACAAGAAGGGCAGTACTTACGACATCTTAAATACGGATGACTGTAAATTGGTGCATAAGGATATGACCGATATTCTGATCTGCGTACGTGAGTTTTTCAGAGAAAAAGGAGCTTCTTATTACAGAAAACTGCAGCACACAGGCTATCTCCGACATCTGATGCTGCGCCGTGGTGTAACATCAGGTGAGATTCTTGTACATCTTGTTACGACCACGCAGGAGGAATATGATCTGGAACCACTGAAAGAACAGCTTTTGGCCCTTCCGCTGGAAGGAAAAATCGTCGGGATCATGCACATTCTCAATGATTCTCTATCAGATGTCGTGCAGAGCGATGAGACAAGAATTCTTTATGGACAGGACTATTTCTACGAGACGCTGCTCGGACTGAAATTCCGAATCAGTACCTTTTCTTTCTTCCAGCCGAATTCCCTGGCGGCGGAAGTACTTTATAATATTGTAAGAGAATACATTCAGAATACCAGCGGTATGGAGGTATTTGACCTTTACAGTGGTACCGGTACGATCGCACAGCTTCTTGCGCCGGTGGCAAAAGAGGTGATCGGAGTAGAAATCGTAGAGGATGCAGTGGAAGCTGCAAGAGAAAATGCAAAGCTGAACGGGCTGGATAATTGCCGTTTCATTGCAGGCGATGTTCTGAAAGTTCTGGATGACCTGACGGAAAAGCCGGATGTGATCGTGCTGGATCCGCCGCGTGATGGTATTCATCCGAAAGCACTGCCGAAGATCCTTTCCTACGGTGTGAACCGTATCGTATATGTTTCCTGTAAGGCGACCAGTCTTGCACGTGACCTGGAGGCATTTCTTGCAGCAGGCTACCGTCTGGAAAAGGCATGCTGCGTAGATCAGTTCTGCGAAACCGTATGGACAGAGGCAGTAGCCCTGCTTGTTAAAGAATAAAAAGAAAAATTCCCGGAGTATCTGGATGGTATTCCGGGAATTTTTACGTTATAGGAAATTATTACGTAACCAAATATCTGATAAAATTCTTGAAAATTTATCGGAAATATATTGACATATGTGACCGGAATGTTATAATACAATCAAACATATGAATGATTGTTCATATGAAAGAGCGAAAGAAAAGAATAAGCATATAAAAGGAGAATCCCACTATGAAGAAATCTTACAAAATCGAAGTTGACTGTGCAAACTGTGCAAACAAAATGGAAGAAGCAGCAAAGAACACTGCAGGTGTTAAGGATGCAGCCGTAAACTTTATGATGCTGAAAATGAACGTAGAATTCGAAGAAGGACAGGATCCGAAGAGTGTTATGAAAGAAGTCCTCAAGAATTGCAAGAAGGTTGAAGACGACTGCGAAATTTATTTATAAGAATGAACCTGATTGCTCTGCTGCGGCTGCGGCAGAGCGATTTTCAAAAAGGAGAGAAAAGAAATGAATAAAAAGCAGAAAAAAATGATGACACGTATTATCATAGCAGCGGCACTGCTGATCGTTCTGCATTTCATTCCGATTACAGGAATTCCGAGATTCATCTGTTATCTGGCGATTTATCTGGAAATCGGATATGATATTTTGAAAAAAGCTTTCAAGGGAATCAAAAACGGTCAGGTGTTTGACGAAAACTTCCTGATGGCGATTGCCACAGTCGGTGCTTTCGGACTGGCAGTTTATGAGAAGAGTGGAGATTATAATGAGGCAATCGCCGTTATGCTTTTTTACCAGATAGGTGAACTCTTCCAGAGCTATGCAGTAGGCAAAAGCCGTCGCAACATCAGTGAACTGATGGATATCCGTCCGGATTATGCAAATATCGAAAAAGACGGCAAACTGGAACAGGTTGATCCGGATGAAGTCGAGATTGGTTCCATGATCGTAGTACAGCCGGGTGAAAAAGTTCCGATCGACGGTGTGATCATTGAAGGAAGTACAACTCTGAATACAAGTGCCCTGACCGGTGAGAGTCTTCCGAGAAATGCAAAACCGGGAGATGAGATCATCAGCGGATGTATCAATATGACAGGTGTGCTGAGAATCCGTACTACAAAAGAGTTTGGTGAATCTACTGTATCCAGGATTCTGGAACTTGTCGAGAATTCCAGTTCCCGTAAATCCAGATCCGAAAACTTTATTTCAAAATTTGCACGATATTATACGCCGGCAGTCTGCTATGGTGCGCTTGCCCTTGCGTTACTGCCGCCGATTGTAAATCTTCTTTTCCTCCACAATCCTGCGCAGTGGGGACAGTGGGTCTATCGTGCGCTGACCTTCCTGGTAATCAGCTGCCCGTGTGCACTTGTTATCAGTATTCCGCTCAGTTTCTTTGCAGGAATCGGTGGTGCAAGCAATGCCGGTGTCCTGGTCAAAGGATCAAACTATCTGGAAACACTGGCACAGACAAAATATGTTGTATTTGACAAGACAGGTACTCTGACAAAAGGTGTGTTTGAAGTTGCCGGTGTGCATCACAATACTATGGAAGAAGCAAAAATCCTTGAATATGCCGCACTTGCAGAAAGCTTTTCCACACATCCGATCAGCCGCAGCCTGAAAACTGCTTATGGCAAAGAAATTGATCAGAATCGTGTAACAGATGTAGAAGAAATCAGTGGAAATGGTGTTACCGCAAAAGTAGACGGAGTTTCTGTGGCAGTCGGCAATGCAAAACTGATGAAACGTATCGGAGTAGAAGCAGTCGAATGTCATCAGGTAGGAACGGTCATTCATGTGGCAATCAACGGTGCTTATGCAGGACATATCCTGATCGCTGATGTGCCGAAACCGACATCAAAAGAGGCAATTGCAAATCTTAAGAAACACGGCATCAAAGAGACAGTCATGCTGACCGGAGATATCGATAAAGTTGCACAGCAGGTAGCCGGTGAACTGGGCGTGGACCGTGTATACAGTGAACTTCTGCCGGCTGATAAAGTAACAAAGGTAGAAGAACTCCTTGCAAAAAAGACAGCGAAAGAAAAACTTGCCTTTGTTGGTGACGGTATCAACGATGCACCGGTACTTTCCAGAGCCGATATCGGTATTGCGATGGGAGCGCTTGGCTCAGATGCTGCGATCGAAGCCGCTGATGTCGTCCTGATGGATGATGATCCGCAAAAAATCGTCAAAGCAATCCGCATTGCGAAGAAATGCATGCGTATTGTTTATGAAAATATTTACTTTGCAATCGGTATCAAGGTTATCTGCCTGATTCTCGGCGCAGTTGGTATTGCCAACATGTGGGTTGCAATCTTTGCTGATGTCGGAGTTATGGTAATTGCTGTCCTGAACGCGATAAGAACCCTTTTTGTAAAGAAATTGTAACTACAGGTTACAAAGATGGGTTGAAAGAAAGAGAGATATATATGACAGAAGAAAGAGAAGAATTAAGCTGTGAATGTCAGGAAATCCATGAAGACCTTCTGAAGATCGTAAATGAGACCATGCCGGACGAGGAAGAATTGTATGATCTGGCAGATCTGTTCAAGGTATTTGCAGACTCTACCCGTATCCGCATTCTGTTCGTGTTATTTGAATCAGAAGTGTGTGTCTGCGATCTTGCGAAAGTCCTGAATATGACACAGTCTGCAGTTTCCCATCAGCTTCGCATCCTGAAGCAGAACAAGCTGGTGAAGAACCGCAGAGAAGGAAAATCTATTTTTTATTCCCTTGCAGATGATCATGTACGAACGATCATCTCAATGGGAAGAGAACATATTCTGGAGTAAAGTATGGATTATTTGTCAAAGAATGTAGCGGCAAATTTAAAAAGAATAAGAAAGTCAAAATGCATGAGTCTGGACCAGACCGCAGAACAGACCGGAGTCAGCAAAAGCATGCTTGCACAGATAGAGAGAGGGACTGCCAATCCCTCTCTTGGCGTACTCGGAAAGGTCACAAGTGGACTTCGAATCGAATTTCAGGAGTTGATACAGCCGCCCCGGGAAGACTGTCTCCTTGTAACTCCACAGGAACTGCTGCCGACCAAAGAGCTGGAAGGGCAATACCGGGTATGGACCTGTCTGCCGTATGAAGACACAAGACTTGTAGAGGTATACCGGATCGAAGTGGAGCCGGGCGGGGTTTATGTCAGCGGAAGCCATGGCGAAAAGACACGGGAGTATCTGGCGGTCACGGAAGGAGAACTGACAGTGGAATGCCACGGGCAGAGTTATTGCATTCATAAAGACCAGATATTTAAATTTGAGACCGACCAGGAGCATGTATATAAAAATACAGGCAGCGAGAAAGCCTGTTGCACTTGCTTTTTCCTTGATTATCATGGAAAATAGAAGAAAGCACCGGAAGGTTATTTATGTCCGAAAGAAACATCAGAACAGAAAAGGGGACAGCATATGATAAAAGCAGTTATATTTGATCTGGATAATACATTATACAGCTATGATGCGAATCATATTTACGGTATGGAAGCACTGGCAGGCTACTGCAGGGAAACATTCGGCATAACTGAAGAGGAGACGCGTGAATATTACAGAAAAGCCGGATATATTATGGCGAACAGGATCGGTACAGATACCGCTGCGATCCACAGCCGTATGCTGCGTCTGCAATGTATGATGGAACTGCTGGAAAAGCCTCTTTTTCCGCATGTACAGAAGATGTACCATATTTACTGGGATGCATTTCTTCAGCATATAGAACCAAATCCGGGAGTCCTGGATTTCCTTATGGAACTCAGAAAAAGAAAGATACGCATCGGAATCGGTACAGATATGACAGCCTATATCCAGTACAAAAAACTCGAAGCAATCGGTGCGGAGGTCTATATTGATTTTATGGTTACCAGTGAAGAAGCTGGTGTGGAGAAACCACATTATCATTTATTTGAACTCTGCGTGGAAAAAGCAGGTGTCCGGGCGGAAGAGTGTGTATTCATCGGAGATAATGTGAAGAAAGACATAGAAGGTGCATGGGAGAGCGGCCTTAGAGGTATCTGGTATACGCAGGAAAAAGAACCAACGGAACGCAGATATTTCCCGACACTGCGCTCATTTACAGAAATTAATGTGGATGATTTCCTTACGCAGCAATAAGAGTGCAGAATGGTCGGGAAAAGAAAATGGAATAATATAGAAAAACGTTTTGTGCAATATAATGCACAGAATGAATGGCTGTAAATATAACCTGAAAATTCAAAAAGTCTTTTAAAATCAGCAAAAATCTTTTTTGTAAAAATACTATTGACAAACAATACTGTCAGTGATATTGTAATGTTGTACAAAATAATACACGAAAAATTAAGCAAAGGCGCTTACCGGAAACGGAAATCTGCCTTTGCTTTTTTTATTTTAAGGATACAGGGAGGAATCAGCCATGAAATTAAAAGACACAGGATTAACTTTTCAGGACATCAAAGACAAAGTAAACAAGTATATGATCGAGACTTATGAGCGTTTTGATTTTCTTGCTGAAACAGCAGAAGGCATGTATATCTATGATGAGAACGGAACACCATATCTTGACTTTTATGCAGGTATTGCAGTAAACAGTGCAGGAAACTGTAACCCGAAAGTAGTGGCAGCGGTAAAAGACCAGGTAGAAGACATCATGCATACATTCAACTATCCATACACGATTCCGCAGGCATTACTTGCCGAGAAAGTGTGCGAGACGATCGGCATGGACAAGATCTTTTATCAGAACTCCGGTACAGAAGCAAACGAAGCGATGATCAAAATGGCACGTAAATATGGCATAGAAAAATACGGACCGAACCGTTACCATATCGTAACTGCAAAGATGGGCTTCCATGGAAGAACCTTCGGTGCCATGTCCGCAACCGGTCAGCCGGGAAACGGATGTCAGGTTGGTTTCGGACCGATGACATACGGATTCTCCTATGCACCGTATAATGATCTGCAGGCATTTAAAGATGCATGTACCGAAAACACCATTGCAATCATGGTTGAGCCGGTACAGGGAGAAGGCGGTGTACATCCTGCAACAATGGAATTTATGCAGGGACTTCGTAAATTCTGTGATGAGAATGATATGCTTCTTCTGATCGATGAGGTACAGACCGGATGGTGCAGAACCGGTGCAGTAATGTCTTATATGAACTACGGAATCAAACCAGATATCGTTTCCATGGCGAAAGCACTTGGCGGCGGCATGCCGATCGGTGCGATCTGTGCGACAGCAGAAGTTGCAAAAGCATTTTCGGCAGGTTCCCACGGAACTACATTCGGCGGACATCCGGTAAGCTGTGCGGCAGCACTTGCAGAAGTTAACGAACTTCTTGACAGAGATCTTGCAGGAAATGCGAAAAAAGTCGGTGACTACTTTGCATCCAAACTGGAAAAACTTCCACATGTAAAAGAAGTAAGACATCAGGGACTTCTGGTTGGTGTGGAATTTGATGATACAATCGGTGGTGTAGATGTAAAACACGGCTGCCTGGATCGCAAACTTCTGATCACAGCAATCGGAGCACATATCATCCGTATGATTCCACCGCTTATCGTGACAGAAGAAGACTGCGACAAAGCAGTTGCGATCATTGAAGATACGATCAAATCCCTGGAAAAATAAATAAGAACGAAAAAGTGACAAGGGCGTCGCGGATCATTATAAGTGGTTCGCGCGCTTTTTTCTATTAAGAGGAAATGAATAACAAAATTCGTGTGAGAGGAAATCGGTATGAGACATCTGGTAATAACGATTGGCTGTGAATACGGCGCCAAAGGTAATGCCATAGGCAGAAAAATAGCAGAAGACCTCAATATCAAATTTTATAATCGTGAACTCGTGGACGAGATCATCGAAGAGGTCGGAATACCAAAAGAAATTATGGAAAAAGTTGAAGAAGGCGGCACGATCGCAGGTAAAGGTGCAGAGGGTGATGTCAGAGGATCCTTTTCAAAATATGCGGATCTGACAGATCGTGCGATTCATGTGCAGAAGCAGATTATCCGCAAACTGGCAGAGAAAGAATCCTGTGTGATCATCGGACGTTCTGCGGATTATATTCTCAAAGATTCCGATAAGATCAATCTTCTGAGGGCATTTATCTATGCTCCGGATGATGTAAGAATTCACAACATTATGGAGAGCCATAATCTTACAGAGAAGGATGCCAGAATTCTGCTTCTGGAAAAAGATAAACGATATCACAAACGTCATCTGGCACTGACAGGAAGCAACCGTGGTGACCGTCACAATCGAAATATCCTGATTGACAGCTCTTATCTTGGGATAGAGGGAACAGCAGATTACATCGAGGAACTTGTCAGAAGAAAATTCGGAAGCGGGGAGGAATGAGTCTATGGGACAGAAAAAATCAGAATTTGATAAAGTATTCAGTGCATGGGATATTCTTGTGATCGCTTTCGGAGCTATGATCGGCTGGGGCTGGGTCGTATCTTCCGGAACATGGATCGATGCAGGCGGTGTTGTCGGTGCAGCACTTGCATTTGCGATCGGTGGTGTCATGATCTTTTTTGTCGGTCTTACATACGCAGAACTGACGGCTGCCATGCCACAGTGTGGCGGGGAACATGTATTCAGTTACAAGGCAATGGGGGCGACGGGTTCTTTTATCTGTACATGGGCAATCGTTCTCGGATATGTCGGTGTTACCTGTTTTGAGGCATGTGCATTTCCGACGATCATTACCTATCTGTGGCCGGGATTCCTCAAAGGTTATCTTTATACGGTAGCAGGATTTGATATTTATGCATCCTGGCTGATCGTGGCAATTATCGTAGCGTTTTTCATTATGATGATCAATATCCTGGGGGCAAAAACAGCAGCAGTACTCCAGACTGTTCTGACCTGCATAATCGGTGGCGCAGGAATCCTTCTGATCGTAGCATCAGTGATTAACGGTAATGTGGACAATCTGCAGGGACAGATGTTTATGGGTGAAACAACGGGAACAATGGTAAAAAATGTATTGAAAGTTGCCGTTATCACACCGTTTTTCTTTATTGGTTTTGATGTTATCCCGCAGGCGGCAGAAGAAATCAATGTACCGCTTAAAAAGATAGGTAAGATGATGATCCTGTCTGTTGTACTGGCAGTTGTATTTTATTCTTTCGTAATCTTATCTGTAGGATATGTCCTGAACCCGGCGGAAATAGCACTTTCCCAGAGTACGACAGGCCTTGTTACCGCGGATGCCATGGCGAAAGCTTTTGGAACATCCGTGATGGCGAAAGTCATCATTGTAGGCGGTATGTGTGGTATCGTGACTTCATGGAACTCCTTTATGATCGGTGGTTCCCGTGCTTTATACTCCATGGCAGAATCCTACATGATTCCGAAGGTGTTTGCAAAACTTCATCCGAAGCACAAAACACCGGTAAATGCACTGATTCTGATCGGTATTCTTACCATGCTTGCTCCTTTTGCAGGACGTGTCATGATGGTGTGGATCTGTGACGCAGGAAACTTCGGCTGCTGTCTTGCATACTGTATGGTTTCGATTTCATTCCTGATTCTTCGAAAAAAAGAACCGGATATGCCAAGACCTTACCGTGTTCCGGCGTACAAATTTGTCGGAACCATGGCAGTGCTCCTTTCTGGATGTATGGTACTCGTATACTGTATTCCTGGTTCCGGCGGTACTCTGATCATGCAGGAATGGATGATGGTTGGTGCGTGGAGCCTGCTCGGAATTGTGTTCTTTGCAGTCTGCAAACTGAAATATAAAGAAAAATTCGGCAGTCTTATTGAGATCATTTCTGATGAGGATGCAGCATCTCTGATGCCGGAGGCTGATGATAAAGAACTTGATCTGGTTATTGATGCAGCAATTGATCGTGTACTCTCGAGAATGCCGGCATGACGTCAGATAAAAATAGATATAAAATGAGAAAAGAGGCAGATTATGAATCCGTTTGAATTTTTTATACCACAGAATATTATCGTTGGGGCAGGTACGCTTGTGCGGCTTCCGGAATGTGCACAGAAACTGGGAGGAACCCATGCCATGCTGCTGTCAGGACCGACACTTCGTAAGATGGGAATTGTGGATAAAGCAGCAAAATATCTCGAAGATGCCGGCATGAAGGTGGATATCTTTACGGAAATAGAAGCAAACCCGTCAGTAACGACTGTAGAAAAGGCAACAACTGCATTTAAAGAAGCCGGGGCAGATTTTATTGTGGCGCTGGGCGGCGGCTCTCCAATGGATGTTGCCAAGGCTGTCGGTGTAACCGCAAAATACGGTGGCAGCATTACAGAATATGAAGGGGCACATAAAGTACCTGGAAAAATTATCCCACTCATTGCGATCCCGACGACAGCAGGCACCGGTTCAGAGGTCACTGCGTTTTCGGTTATCACAGATCACAGCAGAGATTATAAACTGACAGTATTCAGTTATGAACTTTTTCCTTCTTATGCAATACTGGATCCGGAGCTTCTGACATCTGCGCCGGCCTCTGTGGCGGCAGTATGTGGAATCGACGCATTTATTCATGCAGAAGAGGCATATGTTTCTACAGCAGCCTCTCCGTTTTCGGATGCCATGGCTGAGAAAGCGATGGAACTGATCGGTAAAAATATCCGCCGGTTTGTCGCAAGACGTACGGATCTGGAGGCAGCAGAGGCAATGCTGACCGGTTCACTTTTTGCCGGAATTGCTTTTTCCTTTGCACGTCTTGGAAATGTACATGCAATGAGCCATCCGGTAAGTGCTTTCTTTGATGTACCACATGGAGTGGCAAACGCAGTACTGCTTCCGGTGATCGCAGAATACAATGCACTGGCAGATCATGGCAGATATCTGACCATCTATAATTATATCAGTCCGATTCCGGCATATGAGGATGAATTTGAGCCGTTGATGCTAGTAGATGCAATCCGTGAACTGAATGAAGATATCGGAATTCCGGAGGATCTGACAACAGCGATCCGTCAGGCGGCAAAAGGCAGAGAAGTTTCTGATGAAGAAATCGAAAGCAAGATCGATGCCATGGCAGATGATGCGATGAAGAGCGGAAACATTGCCGTCAATCCAAGATCTTCTCAGAAGCGTGATATTGTAGAACTTTATCACAAAGCAATATAATAGAAAGAAGAATTTTTTTATGACATGCAGGTATATTTCATGTGAGATGTATCTGCATGTTTTGTTGTAAAAAAGCAGATCTCCGGTTTTGTCCTTGCAGGAAAGACATGGGAAGTGTTATACTTTTGTGGATAAAAGAAACAGAAAAAAGTTCACAGGGGGGAAAACATGGAGCTTTTTGAATTTTATAATAAAATAGAAGAATATCAGAATCAGAAAAACAATATTCTGGCTACGGTGCTTGAAGGGGAAAACAGCGGAAGCCGCTATTTCTTTTCAAAGGGAGACCTTATCACAGTGTACGGTGACGGTGCGATCCCGGATGAACAATTAAAAGAGATCGCACAGGCACAGCAGAGCCGGATCACAGAGGCTGATGGTCAGAAAGTATTTGTGGAAGCATTGAAACAGCCGGCGCATCTGGTGATCTGTGGGGCAGGACATGTATCGCAGCAGGTGATCCTGCTTGCAGCCAAAGTCGGTTTTCATGTGACAGTACTGGAAGACCGTCCGAGTTTTGCCGGAGAAGCAAGAAGAATGGGGGCGGATCGAGTGATCTGCGACAGTTTTGAGCATGGACTTGATCAGATTCCGGACAGAGAAGATACGTATTTCCTGGTTGTGACCAGAGGACACCGGTATGATAAGGAATGTCTGGACATTATATTGAAAAAACCACACTGCTATGTTGGTATGATGGCGAGCCGTGGACGTGCGGCACTTCTTAAGAAACAGATGGAAGAAGAAGGTATCGACAGGAAACTGCTGGATGGAATCCATACGCCGGTAGGTATGCCGATTAATGCCGAGACACCCGAAGAGATTGCGATATCTATCGTATCTGAACTCATTCATGAAAAGAACAGTCTTCGCAAAACAAGCGGATACAAAAAAGACCTGATGGAATACCTGACCGGAAGAAAGAAAGCAGAAAACGGAATGGCACTTGCAACGATCATTGAAAGACGGGGATCGGCACCGAGGGAAATCGGGACAAAGATGCTGGTCCTTGCCGATGGAACGCTCATCGGCACGATCGGCGGCGGCTGTATGGAGAGCGAAGTGCAGCATCAGTGTCTGCGCCTTATTCATGACGGAGACAGAAAAGGAAGAATCTTTAAAGTAGATATGACCGTTTCCGAGGCAGAGGAAGAGGGGCTTGTCTGCGGCGGTGCCATACAGGTATTTCTGGAAGTTCTGTAGATTTCTTTGAGGCGAAACATTTGTTCGAAAATAATAAAATTTAAAATACAACTATATACAGAACTGTGCTATAATACATGTATTCAATAAAAGAGATACGTAATCGCAGGGAAAGCAGAAGATATTTTCCTGTGAAGAGAATATGGAGGATGAAGATATGAAGAAAAGAAACTTAATGGTTGCGTTACTTTGCAGCATGTGTCTGGCAGTCAGCTCTCCTGTCCCGGCAATGGCTGACGGCACGAAGGTCGTAACGCTTGGTGCAGACCTTACACAGGATCAGAAGAATACAATGATGAACTACTTTAAGGCAGATTCCAGTCAGGTACAGGTCATCACTGTTACAAATCAGGATGAGCGCGATCTTCTCGGTAATTATGTTCCGAGTGAACAGATCGGAACAAGAACTTTAAGCTGTGCTTACGTAAAACCTACCCAGTCAGGCGGTATCAAGGTTCGTACCGCGAACCTCAATTACGTAACCTGTAATATGATCGCGACAGCACTTTCTACAGCAGGTGTTAACAACTGTGAAGTTGTTGCGGCATGCCCGTACGAAGTATCTGGTACAGGTGCGCTTACCGGTGTCATGAAAGCATACGAATCTGCAAGCGGACAGGCTCTGGATTCCACAAAGAAAGACCTGGCTGCGAAAGAAGTCGTTGTTACAGGAAATGTCGGACAGCAGGTTGGCCAGGACAATGCAACCAATATCATCAATCAGGCGAAAATGCAGATCATCGGTGACAATATTCAGAATGCTGATGAAATCTACAACATTGTAAACAACATTGCTGTTCAGAACGGAATCACTTTAAGCCAGGATGAGCTTGACACGATCGTTTCCCTTCTGCAGCAGATCGCACAGCAGAACTATGACATTCAGGAAATGAAGAAAACTCTGGAAGATATCCAGCAGAATCTTGAAGACAGCAAGAACGGAACTTCTTCTGATGACAGTTCTGATGACGATGCAGTGGATGAAGGAGAGGACATTACACAGGACGTTGACAGCGGGGCACTTGGCGATGATGTTAAACAGACTTCCACAGAGGATGCTAATCTTGCAAAAGATACAGGTGCAGATACCAACCAGACCGAGAATACAGATCCTTCCGATGACAGCGGAGATTATAATATTCCGGAAGCAACAGGCGATGGAACAACTGAGGACGGAACCACAGAAGAGACACCGCAGGAAACCCCGGATGGATCTGAAGAAAATACAGACAGTTCTACAGATGGCATTCCGGAAGCAACAGGTGATGGAACAGACGCAGGAACAGACGAATCCGGTGAAGGTACAGATGAAACGGCAGACAATACAGAAGATACTTTAAATACAGATGATCTTTCCGAAGAAAGCAAGGCAAAATTTGACCAGGCGAAACTCTTCTGCAAGGGTGAGTATGAAGGCGATCTTGCAGTACTTCAGTCTGTAGTAGAGAATGTGACAGAGCCGCCGGTAACACTGGATCAGGATGTTGCAGAAAAACTCAGCCAGAAGGTTCTGGAAACTTATCTGAATATTCTGAAAGATGCAGGCGCTACCTATGTACCGGATGGAACAGAAGTTTATCTGTCCACTGAGCTTAATATGATGAATAAGGAATTAAAGACGATCTTCAGCACGGAGACAGATCCGGCAGAAGATGATATTCTCTACAGCGTAGATCCGGAAGTGCGACAGAAGATGTATGACGATACACTGAATTTCTTCGTAAAACTTTATGGAGAAGATGTTCAGACAGAGAGTACAGATACGCAGAATGTGTCTGAAGATACTGCTTCCGGGGAGAATACAGAAGAATACACTGAGGATTATACAGAATAAATCTGGCTGATCTTACAGGTCAATGCAAAAAGGATGCTTCGGCATCCTTTTTTTGCTTTATAGGAAATTACTCTGTAATTTTCCAATAAAGCAAAAACGCTCCGCGAGGATGTGACCAGATGCAAGAGGAATATGTCTGCTAAAGCAGACTGCATCTGGCACGCAAAGCGTAACAAGTCCATCAAAGATTGAGGGATGCAGGGAGTTTGAAGGGGACTTGTCCGCTTTGTTCTCTTCTATGAACAGACTGTGAAAAAGTGGAAATTCCTGTCTGGTTGTGGTAAAATAGAAGAAGTTTTTATCTTAAACAGGTATAAATGGATGTAAAAGGAAGAAAAGTTCCGAAAGGAGATACGATATGAGTCTGGCAGTGGTTACACTGAAAAAAGGAGAAGGACGTTTTTTGAAGTCCGGCGGAATGTGGGTATTTGACAATGAGATCGCATCAGTCATGGGAAGCTTTGTAAACGGAGATATTGTGCTTGTACATGATTTTGACGGTTATCCGCTCGGCAGAGGGTTTATCAACAGAAATTCCAAGATTACCATTCGCCTTCTGACAAGAAATGAAAACCAGAAGATTGATGAAGACTTCTTTGAGAAACGTGTACGCGATGCGTGGGAATACCGCAAAAAAGTTACGGATACTTCAAGCTGCCGTGTAATTTTTGGCGAGGCAGACTTTTTCCCGGGACTTGTCGTTGATAAGTTTGAGGATGTGCTGGTCGTGCAGTCTCTTGCACTCGGAATAGACCGCTGGAAAGAACTGATTCTGGATCTTATTAAGAAAGTTCTCTCTGAGGACGGTATTACAATTCGTGGTGTTTATGAGCGAAGCGATGCAAAAGTCCGTAAACAGGAAGGTATGGAACTGTACAAGGGATTTATCGGAGAAGAATTTCCGACACTTGTCGAGATTCAGGAAAACGGTGTCAGATATCAGGTCGATGTCAAAGACGGACAGAAGACAGGATTTTTCCTTGATCAGAAATATAATCGTCTTGCGATCCAGAAGCTGTGTAAAGGTGCGCGAGTACTGGACTGCTTCACACATACCGGTTCCTTTGCACTGAATGCAGGAATCGCCGGCGCGAAAGAAGTGACCGGAGTAGATGCATCTGAGCTTGCTGTTCACCAGGCACAGGAAAATGCGAAACTGAACGGTCTGGACAAAACCGTGAAATTTATATGCGAGGATGTCTTTGAATTGCTTCCGAAGCTTGAAGAGCAGGAAGAAAAGTATGATGTGGTCATTCTTGATCCACCGGCATTTACGAAATCCCGCAGTTCTGTCAAGAATGCAGTCAAAGGTTACCGTGAGATCAACCTTCGTGGAATGAAACTGGTAAAAGACGGTGGGTTCCTTGCGACCTGTTCCTGTTCCCATTTTATGGAATATGAGCTGTTTACAAAAACAATCGGCCAGGCGGCGAGAAGTGCACACAAGAGACTTCGTCAGGTAGAATACCGTACACAGGCACCGGATCATCCGATCTTGTGGTCTTCCGACGAATCCTATTACCTGAAATTCTATATCTTCCAGGTATGTGATGAGAAATAATCAGAGAAAATATAAAGTAGAAACAGATCACATAAAGGCAAAAGAATATAAGAAAGAAGGACTTACATGAGAGATAAGTTTAACAGATTTATGCAGGGGCGCTATGGAGTAGATGCGTTTGCACGTTTTACGATGGGTGTGGCACTTGTTGCGATCATCCTTTCGATTTTTTTCCGCAGCGGAAGCAGAATGGGGGCACTTCTTGATACGGTAGGACTTCTTGTTCTGCTGTATACATATTACCGCATGCTTTCCAGAGATATCCAGAAAAGATATCAGGAAAATGAAAAGTATCTTGCTGCAACTGCAAAAATCAGACAGCGTTTCAACAGAGAAAAGAGTATGATGAATCAGAGAAAGACACATCATATTTATTCATGTCCGGGATGCGGTCAGAAGATCCGTATACCGAGAGGTAAGGGCAAGATTGAGATCGAATGCCCGAAATGCCACACGAAATTTGTTAAAAGAAGCTAACAAAGCAGGTCGGCGCGACAGAGGGAGGAGACACAGTGTTTGGATATGTGGTAATGAACAAACCGGAAATCAAATTCAAAGATTTTGATATGTACCGTTCTTTTTACTGCGGACTGTGCCGGGAGCTGAAAGAGCGTTACGGTCTCAGCGGACAGATTACTTTAACCTATGATATGACCTTTGTGATTCTTCTGCTCAGCGGACTTTATGAGCCGCCGACAAAGAAAGGATCGACGCGCTGCATTGTACATCCGGTGCGCAGACAGCCGGTCAGAAAAAATGCGATTACTGAATATGCCGCGGATATGAATATTTTTCTGACTTATTACAAATGCAAAGATGACTGGAATGACGAAAGAAGTATTCCGGGATTTGCTTTCGGCAAACTGCTGGAAGGCAAAGAAAAGAAGAGCGAAAAACTCTGGGGCAAAAAGGTGCAGACGATTGTGTCCTGTCTGGATGAACTGTCTGCGCTCGAAAAAGAAAATGCGACAGATATCGATCGTGTGTCCGGCTGTTTTGGCAGGATCATGGCAGAAATCTTTGCATACAGAGAAGATGTCTGGGAACCGACTCTTCGACGTATGGGATTTTATTTCGGCAAGTTCATTTATTTGCTGGATGCCTATGATGACGTGGAAGAGGATGTCAAAAAAGGAAATTACAATCCATTTTCGAAAGATTATATAATAAAGGGGTTCGATGACCGGGTAAAGAATATGCTTATGATGATGATGGCAGAAACCTGCCGGGAATTCGAGAAACTTCCTATTATAAAATATACCGATATTCTTCGGAATATCCTGTATTCCGGAGTGTGGTGCAGATTTGAGACCGTTTCCGGGAAGCGGAAGAAAGAACAGGAGAAAGAACATGTTTGATCCATATAGTGTGCTGGGTATTTCCAGAGATGCCTCAGATGAAGAAATAAAAAAAGCATATCGTAAACTCAGCCGCAAATACCATCCGGATGCGAATATCAACAACCCGAACAAGGCGCAGGCGGAAGAGAAATTTAAAGAAGTACAGCAGGCTTACGAGCAGATCATGAAAGAAAAGGAGTACGGGACTTCCGGAAATTACAATTCCTATGGGGGATTCGGCGGCTTTGGCGGTCAGAGCCAGAGTACGTATCAGGATGAAGAAGCCATTCGCAGACAGGCAGCGGCAAACTACATCCAGAGTCAGCATTTTCAGGAGGCAATGAACGTACTTTCTTCCCTGAGTCAGAGAAACGGGCAGTGGTATTATCTGTCGGCAATGGCGAATATGGGGCTTGGTAATAATGTAAATGCAATGAACGATGCACGTACGGCAGTCAATATGGAGCCGGATAATATGCAGTACCGGATGCTTCTTCAGAGACTGGAAGGCGGAGGAAGCTGGTATCAGGAACAGCAGAATCCATTCGGCGGAATGCCGGTGGATGGAAGTGATTACTGCATGAAGCTGTGTCTTGCAAATATGTTCTGTGGTATGTGCTGCCCGGGCAGTGGTATATTTTGCTGCTGATCAGTTACTGTTGACTTCGTTCGCGGCAACCTGGTCAAAATCCTGCCATAAAAAAATTGACATTTCATAAGAGTGATATTATTATAATGAATGTATTGCTGTACTAAAGTGCTATTGCATCAAAGGACAGTAAGGGAAGATAATTACAGGAGGAAATCATAATGAGTATTCGTATTGGTATTTTAGGATATGGCAACCTTGGAAGAGGAGTAGAATGTGCAGTCAAACACAATCCGGATCTGGAGCTTGTTGCCGTATTTACACGTCGTGATCCTGCATCAGTAAAGATTCTTACAGATACAGCAAAAGTATATCATGTAGATGAAGCGGAAAAAATGAAAGATAAAATCGATGTTCTGATTCTCTGTGGAGGAAGCGCTACAGACCTTCCGGTTCAGACACCGAAATATGCACAGTGGTTCAATGTTGTTGACAGCTTTGATACCCATGCAAGAATTCCGGAGCATTTTGCAAATGTAGACAAAGCAGCTTCCGAGAGTGATCATGTCGGAATTATTTCTGTAGGCTGGGATCCGGGAATGTTCTCCCTCAACAGAATGTATGCAAATGCAATCCTGACAAACGGTAAAGATTATACATTCTGGGGCAAAGGCGTGAGCCAGGGACATTCTGATGCAATCCGTCGTATTGATGGTGTCAAAGACGGCAAACAGTACACTGTTCCGGTTGAAGCAGCACTGGAAGCAGTCAGAAGCGGAAAGAATCCGGAGCTGACTACCAGACAGAAACATACAAGAGAATGCTTCGTAGTAGCAGAAGAAGGCGCAGATCTCGCACGCATCGAGCAAGAGATCAAGACCATGCCGAACTACTTCGACGAATATGACACAACCGTACATTTCATTTCCGAAGAAGAACTGAAACGTGATCACAGTGGTATCCCGCACGGTGGATTCGTAATCCGTACCGGCAAGACCGGCTGGAACGATGAAAATAACCATGTGATCGAGTACAGCCTGAAACTGGATTCCAATCCGGAATTTACTTCTTCCGTTATCGTTGCTTATGCAAGAGCTGCATATCGCATGAGTCAGGAAGGACAGAAGGGATGCAAGACTGTATTTGATGTTGCACCGGCATATTTAAGTGCACTTGATGGTGCAGAATTAAGAAAACATCTTCTTTAATTCTTCGCTGGAAGATACTCGCACAGATTAAAAAGTGAAAAATAACAAAAGGGTGAAGCCGCTGGTTTCATCCTTTTGTTTTTATTATGTTTGAAACATTAAAACTGGAACGATTAACAGTGCTTTACATTTTTTGTTGACGGAAAGAAAAACATGCGATATAATACCTACATAATATTGTAACAAGATTGTAAAAAGTAAGCATTTTTGTTTACAGAAAGAGGTTATGGGTATGGGAAAGGTATGCAAAAAGTCATGGATCGTGGGCATATTTTTAGGAGTAATGCTTTTTGCAGCAGGCTTTGCGTTTCAGGCGACAACTGTAGATACGCAGGCGGCAACGAACGGGTTCCGGACAATAAGTGGAAAGACATACTATTATAAGAATGGAAAGATAGTAAAGGGCTGGCTCACTCTTAATGGTAAGAAATATTATCTGAACAGAAGTACCGGCGTGCTCTATAAAGGCTGGATGAGAAGCGCAAAAGGGGTTTTACGCTATTATGATTCCAGAACCGGAGCAATGTATACAGGTTTTCAGAAAGTAGCCGGAAAGTATTATTACTTTAATAAAAAGACAGGATTTTCAGTCGGTGGATTTGTAAAATTCGGAAATAATTTTTACAGATATTTCAATACCAAAACTTATACGATGGCGACAGGCTGGATGACAAATAACAAGAACCAGAAATGGTACTTTGGAAGTGATGGTAAGATGTACAGAAGTCTTAATAAGATTGGCAGTTATTACTATTACTTCGATGGAAAGACCGGAGCAGCAAGAGATGGTTTTGTGAAATCCTCAGCGGGTAATGTCAGATTTTTCCGCAGAAAATATTACCGGATGGCGACAGGCTGGCTGACAAATGGCAAAGGCCAGAAAAGATATTTCAAAAGTAATGGTGTAATGGTGGCAGGCAAGTATAAAGTAGACGGCAGTACATATTACTTTAATAAGAGTACAGGTATTGCAACCGGAGGATGGGTGACGATCGATGGAAGCAAATACTATTTTGATACAAAAACATTCAAAATGGTTACCGGCTCCAAAACAATCAATGGTGTCAGCTACCAGTTCAGTTCTACCGGTGCAATGATTTATGACGGTTCTTCAGATTCTGAAGCAGTGGATACATCATATTTCAAAAATGACCCGAAGCCTGTTGGACAGACCGGATCGAAGACAATCAAGAATTATCTGGCAGGTGCACTGAAGCCTGTAGGCCAGGCGCTTTATATCTGGGGCGGCGGCTGGTATGATTCCACGCTGAAGGGTGTGAAGTCAAACTGGCAGAAATTTTATCTGAGTCAGAGCAGCAGCTACAATTATAACAATTATCGTGATCTGAGTACGACTAACAGAGCAAAAGGGCTTGACTGTTCCGGATTTGTAGGATGGGCTGCATATCAGGTTATGCAGACAAGAAGCAATGTTGGATATGGATATACGGTTGTTTCCGGAGATATCGGCAACTATTATAGAAAGACACTGGGGTGGGGAACAGTTGTAAATCAGAATTACTTATCCCAGCACAATTACAAATTATATCCGGGAGATATCGGATACGATGACGGACATACATGGATCGTCCTCGGACAGTGTTCTGACAGGAGTGCAGTGATCGTACATTCTACACCGGATGCCGGTGTGCAGATCGCAGGTACCCCGACACCAGAAGGTAAATCCAGCAGCCAGGCTGCAGCGCTTGCGAAGAAGTACATGTCCAGATATGCAGGATACAAGAAATATGAGTATCATACTACTACAGGTAATTTTATCCGTCGTGGTAATTACCTGAGATGGTATCCGGCTACACTTTCTGATCCGGATGGATTCAAAAGCAAGACAGCCGATCAGATTCTTAAGATCATGTTTGGCTTTTAAGTTTAAATAAGAAGTAAATATTACAAAGAGATTTCCTGAATATGGAAATCTCTTTCTTATGTAATAGGAAATTACTCCGTAATGTTCCTATTACATAAAAACGCTCCGCGAGGATGCGACCAGATGCATGAGGAACATGTCTGCTGAAGCAGACTGCATCTGGCGCGCAAAGCGTAACAAGTCCCTCAAAGATTGAGGGATTCAGGGAGTTTGAAGCGGACTTGTCCGCTTTGTTTTTTGCATAGTTTTTAATAAATGTTACAAAATATTAAACTTTTTAATGAATCCTACTTGCAATCGTAAGAAGTATATGTTAATATGTATAAGAACTTGAAAAAGATATTTCGTAAATGTTACAGAATATAGCAATTAAGATTATGAGGTGAGAAACATGAAGAAACGAATTGTTTGCCTGACGTTAGCGTTAATGATGACAGCAACACAGGTAGTCAGCGTAAGCGCATCACGAGAAGAGGAACTGAGAGAGGAACAGGCCGCAACAAGCGCACAGCTTGATGCAACATATGCCCAGATCGATCAGCTTTATTCTGCCAAGCAGCAGTTGCAGGATGAGATCAATACACTGGATGCAAATCTTGTAAACGTCATGGTTTCCATTCAGACATTAGAGGGAGATATCAGCAACAAGCAGGCTGATATCGAACAGACACAGGCAGATCTTCAGAAAGCACAGAATGCCAAAGACAAACAGTACGCAGCAATGAAACAGCGTATTCAGTATCTGTACGAAAAAGGTGGAAGCGATGCATGGTTCCAGATGATGATGAGTGCAGATAATCTTTCAGATCTTCTGACAAAAGCAGAATATACACAGAAGATGTATGATTACGACAGAAAGAGCCTTGAGACATATGCTAATACGATCGAACAGGTTACAAACCTCGGAAATCAGTACCAGCAGGAGAAATCCGAACTGGAAGGCATGAAACAGGAATATGAAGCTGAATCTGCAAATCTTCAGACTCAGATTGATACAAAGAAAGCCAGCTCTGCAGACTGCGATAATGAAATTGCATATGCACAGGAAATGGCAAATGAGTATGCAAATCTGATTCAGGAACAGCAGGCAGAGATTGAACAGCTTGAGGCAGAACGTATTGCAGCCGAGGAGGAAGCAAGACGTCAGGCAGAAGCAGAAGCCGCTGCCGCCGCAGCAGCAGAAGAAGCTGCACAGCAGGAAGATCAGACGGTATATGATGAAGAGGGCAATGAAGTAGATGCAGATGAAGCTGCAGAAAACGGTGACACCGTATATGATAAAGAGGGCAATGAAGTAGATCCGAGCGAAGTGACAAGCAGTGATGATGGTGTGGAGTATGATGAATACGGTAACGTAATCGACAGCGACAACACAGTTGATCCTGACAGTGTAAGTTCTTCATCCAGTAGCTCATCCAGTTCAGGTTCAGGCTCTTCAATCGTAGATTATGCAACACAGTTTGTTGGTAATCCGTATGTATGGGGCGGTACAAGCCTTACAGGCGGTGCTGACTGTTCAGGATTTACACAGAGCGTTTATGCACAGTTTGGTTACAGCCTTCCGAGAACATCTTATGAGCAGCAGAACTGGGGAACAGAGGTTTCCTATGCAGATGCTCAGCCGGGTGACCTGATCTGCTATGGTGGACACGTTGCAATCTACATGGGCAACGGACAGATCGTACATGCATCTAACTCCAGAGATGGCATCAAGATCAGCAATGATGCTACTTACAGAACAATCCTTTCTGTAAGAAGACCTTCATAAATAAAGAGCAAAGGCAGTTCCTTCGGGAACTGCTTTTTTTCTTGACTTTCTGTATATAAAGTATTAAAATGATGCAAAAGCGCAACGGAGCACTTAGTAGTTTCGTGCGCTCTTTTTTTGTTTCAGATAAATTCTGGAACGATTCACTTATGGTGATATGTTCCGAAAGGACATATGGATGAAAAATATACATTTCAGGAGGAAACGAAAATGAGAAAGAGCAAAATGTGGAGAATGATGACAGTTGCTGCAGTGGCAGCGTCCATGACATGTGGACTATTTGGAGTACAGAGCGTCAGCGCAGATGACAAGAAAACTCTGAAAGTTGCAATGGAATGCGGATATGCACCATATAACTGGACACAGCCGGACGATTCCAACGGTGCTGTCCAGATTTCCGGAAGTTCCGATTACGCATATGGATATGACGTTATGATGGCAAAGAAGATTGCCGATGAACTCGGATATGATCTTGAGATCGTAAAACTTGACTGGGATTCTCTTGTACCGGCTGTACAGTCCGGACAGGTTGACTGTGTAATTGCAGGACAGTCTATCACAAAAGAGCGTCAGCAGATGGTTGATTTTACAGATCCATACTATTATGCATCCATCATCACTCTTGTTAAAAATGACGGTGATTATAAAGATGCAGCAAGCGTAGAAGATCTCAAAGGAGCAACAGTGACATCTCAGCAGAATACGATCTGGTATGATTCCTGCCTGCCGCAGATCCCGGATGGCAACATCCTTCCGGCACAGGAAAGTGCACCGGCTATGCTGGTAGCGCTTGAAGCCGGCAAATGTGATGCGGTTGTAACAGATATGCCTACAGGAAAAGCAGCATGCGTAGCTTATCCTGATTTCAAACTTCTTGATTTCACAGGAACAGACGGAGAATTCGAAGTATCTGATGAAGACATCAACATCGGTATTTCCCTGAAAAAAGGAAACGATGAACTCAAAGATGCGATCAACGGTGTCTTAAGTGAGATGACAGAGGATGATTTCAATAAAATGATGGATGAGGCTATTTCTGTACAGCCACTTTCCGAATCATAAAGGAGGAGCAAAATGCTGCCTGAGAGTTTTGGGGGAAGAATCATCTATCTTCTTCAGCAATATGGTCCTTCTTTTGCGAAGGGAGCCGGAGTCAGCATGTGGCTGGCGCTGGTGGGAACGCTTTTTGGATGCATCATTGGTTTTCTCGTTGGTATCGTGCAGACGATCCCGGTTGATAAGAATGATTCAACAGCCAAAAAGATCCTGATTAAAATTGTGAAATTTATTCTTGCTTGCTATGTGGAGTTCTTCCGTGGAACTCCGATGATGGCACAGGCGATGTTTATTTACTTCGGTAGTGCGGCTGTGTTTAATATCAATATGTCCATGTGGTTTGCGGCAATCTTTATCGTGTCGATCAACACAGGTGCATATATGGCAGAGACTGTCCGTGGAGGAATCCTTTCAATCGATCCGGGACAGACAGAAGGTGCAAAAGCAATCGGTATGACACATGTACAGACTATGATCAATGTCATTCTTCCGCAGGCACTTCGAAATATTATGCCACAGATCGGCAACAACCTGATCATCAACATCAAAGATACCTGCGTACTTTCCATTATCGGTACAGTTGAACTGTTCTATACGACCAAAGGTGTGGCAGGTGCACTTTATACATACTTTGAATCATTCACGATTGCGATGATCATTTACTTCATCATGACCTTTACCTGTTCCCGTATCCTGCGTGTGCTGGAACACAAGATGGACGGACCGGATAACTACGATCTGGCCACAGCGGATACACTGACACATACCAGCGGTATGTATTCTTACAGAGAAAGGAAGGATGACAGAGAATGAGTGAGACAATCCTTGAAGTACAGCATCTGGGAAAATCCTTCGGAAACAACGAAATCTTAAAAGATATTGATTTCTCTGTAAAACCAAAGGACGTTACCTGCATCATCGGACCGTCAGGTTCCGGAAAATCCACTTTGCTTCGCTGCATGAATCTTCTGGAGACACCATCCTGCGGTGAGATCCGTTATCACGGAACAAATATCATGGACAAGCATGTAAACGTTCCTGAATACCGTTCAAAGGTCGGCATGGTATTTCAGAACTTTAACCTCTTTAATAATATGACTGTTCTTAAGAACTGCACGGTCGGACAGGAAAAAGTCCTGAAAAAGAGCAAAGAAGAAGCGCACAGAAATGCGATGATGTATCTGGAAAAAGTTGGTATGGCACCGTATATCAATGCGAAACCGAAACAGCTTTCCGGCGGACAGAAGCAGAGAGTTGCGATCGCGAGAGCACTTGCGATGGAACCGGAGATCCTGCTCTTTGATGAGCCCACTTCCGCATTGGATCCGCAGATGGTCGGAGAGGTGCTGGAAGTTATGCGGACACTTGCAAAAGACGGTCTGACGATGATCATTGTCACACATGAGATGGCATTTGCCAGAGATGTGGCGAAGCACGTAATCTTCATGGGTGATGGAGTCATCGTAGAAGAAGGTACGTCTCAGCAGATCTTTGAAAATCCGCAGAAAGAACTGACAAAAGAATTTTTAAGCCGTTTCAGAAACGCATAAAGTTAAGATGTTTAGATAAAACAACCCTTCCTGTTGTTCAGCGTTCAACAGGAAGGGTTGTTTTTCGGTTAATAAGAATTGGCGGTATGATTTTATGCGTTGGTTCGACAGACAGAGTTGGTTTTCTTTTATGCCGTTCTTCAATCTGGTTATTCAGAATGTCCATGGCAGATAAAGCGATTTTGTCAATCTGCTGTCCGACAGTACTGATCGGGATGATTGCTTCTCTTGAAACGGGAGAGTCATCGAAACCAATAATCTTGTAATCATCAGGCAGGCAGCCATACTTCTGAATCAGATGGTTGAGCATAATGTTGGCGAAGGTATCGTTCGGAAGAAAAATCCCTTTTGTTTTCCCTTTATATTTGGTATCGATTGTTTCAAGAAGGTCTTTAAGGATCCGGGATGTTTCATCATAAGTATGTCCGGTATCTGTAAGAATCATTTCATGAGGAATGTTGTATTCCTTGCAAATATCAGAAAATCCCTGAATACGTTCATAGGATGGTGTCTGCCTGGAAATATCTGCATTGATATGGATCAGGATATCAGCACCTGTTTTGGCAAGAAGACTGGTTGCCTGTACACCTCCCATATAGTTGTCTGTGTTGACACTGCTCACATACTGATCTTCACGCTCAATCGTTACGATTGGAATATTATAAGAAGCAAGTTCTATGGAAGGAATTGTATGACTCAGAATGATCATTCCTTCGATTTTGTATGCAAGAAGTTCCTGTATATATTTTCGTTCGGTTGATTCGTGATCATCTCCGGTGAATACGAGAAACTTATATCCGAAAGAGTCGTAGGTCTTCAGTATCTGATTCAAGATTTCTGAATAGTAGTGCATATAAAGGTTCGGAATAATGATTCCTATAAACTCTGTTTTTCCGTTCGCGAGTATTCTCGCGACTTTGTTTTCCTTATAGTTTAATTTTTCAAGAGCAGTTGCAATGATCTGCTGGTTTTCCAGGGTAAGAGAGTCCGGATTATTAAAATATCTGGAAATGGTTGTTTTGGAAAAACCGGTATATTTGGCGATGTCACTGAAAGTTATATTTTTTTTACCCATATCAGGTTCCTTTCGATAAAATAAAATTTTACCATGTTATAGTGAGAAGTCAATTACTTTTATGATAACAGTATAGCAGAAATTTCAAAACAGAACAATGAAAATAATCAACAGAAACGGTTAAGTAACCGGTTTTGTAAAAACTTTACAAAGTCGAGATATGAAATTTGTATAAAGCAATGAAATTGCGTATGATGGTTGACTTGATAGCATTGCTGTGATATTATCAAACCATAAAGTAACCGGTAACTTTACCGGTAACGTAGAACGAGCACAGGGAAAAGGAGGAGCACATGAAGAAAGCGAAACTGATTTTTCTTGCCGGTCTGGCTATGGCAGTCAGTCTTACAGGATGTCAGAAAAAAGAAGTAAAGCCCGGCGATGTGGCAGGATATGATGAGGGCGAACAGTATCTTTCAATCTGGGTCCACAGTATTGAGGATACTCTGGAAGGACAGGTTTACAGGGAATCTGTAGACAGCTTTAATGAGAAATATAATGGTAAATATTTCGCAGATATTGAATTTATTCCGAGAAATGACAGTGGAGGCGGTTATTCAGATAAGGTAAATTCTTCTGTACTGTCAGGAGGGCTTCCGGATGTGCTTACCCTGGACGGACCGAATGTGGCAGCTTATGCAGCGAACGGGATCATACAGCCACTTGCAGAGCTGACAGAGGAAGAAAGAGGAGAATATCTGGAATCCATTCTGGAACAGGGTACTTATAATGATAAGCTTTATGCACTTGGAGTTATGGAATCCAGTGTAGGTCTTTACTACAACAAAGATATTCTTGAAGAGGCCGGAATCGAAGTTCCGGATGCAGATCATCCGTGGACGACATCAGAATTTATGGATATTCTGGCTAAGCTGAAACCGCTGATGGATGAGAAGAATGGTTATCCGATCGACATGACATTCCCGGTAGGTGAAGCAAGTATTTATTATTATGCCCCATTTATCTGGGCAAATGGTGGAAACCTGGTAAGCGAAGACGGACTGACAGTGGACGGATATTTCAATTCAGAAAAGAATGTTGAAGTTATGAATTATTTTCACCAGATTGTAGAGAACAAATATATGTCTGAAGCTCCAATAGAGAATCTGTTTGAAAGTGGAAGAGCAGCTTTCAAATTTGATGGGGCGTGGGAAGTCAATACGATTTATGAGAACTATCCGGATGTGAATCTTGGGGTTGCACCTTATGTAGTAGGTGATGACTGGGATGGAGAGAGATATACACCGACAGGCTCCTGGGCATTTGCAGCATCCTCAGAGACAGACAACATTGAAGGTGCAACAGAGCTGGTCAAATGGATGAGTGGTGTGGAAAGTGGTGTAAGAATCTGGAATGAAGCAAAATCACTTCCGTCTACATACAAAGCGTTTGAACAGATTGATATATTCCAGACAGATGAAAACTACAATGCTCTGTATCAGCAGTTAAGTAAATACGGACACCCGAGACCAAAGACTCCTGTATATCCACAGGTAAGTACATCTTTCCAGCAGGCACTTGAAAGTGTTGGACTGGGCGGTAAAGATGCGCAGGCAGAACTGGATAAATCTGTAGAAAGGATTAACGCGAAACTGGAACGTTATACGAGAGAATAATGAAGAAAAAAGAATCAATTTTAGGGATGGCTTTCTTTGGGCCGGCACTGGTACTTCTTACGCTGTTTTTATTTCTGCCGATGGTGTTGACACTGGTATTCAGTTTTACAGATTACTTTGCGCTGAATCCGGATATGACACATTTTGTGGGCCTTGAAAACTACATTAATATTTTTAAGGATGAACTGTTTGTAAAATCCTTCTTCAATACGGTGAAATTTGTAATTATCATCGTTCCTTGCCAGTGTATCGGAGCACTTGTTCTGGCACTTGCAATCAACAAAGTCACACATTGTAAAAAATACTTCAAAGTAGCATTTTTTATCCCGGTTGTAATGTCTCTGGCAGTTGTATCTACACTCTGGATGGACATCTACAGTCCGGAGGGAATTTTAAATACACTGCTTGCTCATTTTGGAATCAGCGCTCAGCCGTTTATTCACAGTGCAAAGCAGGCGCTTCCGTCCATCGCAGTTATGAGTGTATGGCAGGGTGTCGGATATCAGATGATCATCTTCCTTGGTGGACTCCAGAATATTAACCCGGCGCTTTATGAAGCAGCTGAGATGGATCATGCAAGCGCATGGCAGAAATTTAAAGATATCACACTTCCGGAATTGAAACCACTTTGTGTGTTTGTATTTATCACGGTTACAATCGGTGCGTTCCGTATGCTGGTACAGCCGATGGTCATGACAGGTGGAGGACCGGATCACTCAACCTACACACTTGTATATGACATTTATGAAACCGGCACAATGAACTGGGAGATGGGACTTGCATCAACAATGGCAATTGTATTTACAATATTTGTTGTTATCCTGACGATCATACAGAATGTACTGACCAAAGGAAAGGAGGAGAAAAAACATGTTAACAAAAAAGCAAAAAACATTTAACTGGATTCTGGCAGTTGTTTTGCTGCTACTCTCTGTATTCTTCCTGTTTCCGGTGATCTGGATGCTTGCAAACTCCTTTAAACCAGATGCAGCGATCACAGCAGATATGAATTCCATAGCAGCATTTATTCCTCCTGCTTTAAATGAAAATTATTTTGAAAACTATATTACGATTCTGACAGATACCAATTTCCTTCGTTACATGATTAATACTCTGGGATATGCGGCACTGCTGATCGTACTTGGGGTTATTGTCAACGGACTTGCAGGCTATGCACTTGCAAAGATTAACTTTCCATTCCGCGACCAGTGGCTTTTGATCATCATGATGCTTCTGATCGTACCGACAGAAACCGTTATCACGATACACTTTCTGATCATTGCAAAAGCAGGACTACTGAATACCGTGCTTGGATATGTACTTCCAATGATCGTGAATCCGTTTAATATCTTTCTGTTCCGACAGGTTTTCGTAAGTCTGCCGGATGATGTTTATGAGGCGGCACAGCTTGACTTCTGCAGTCCGGTAAAATATTTCTTTACCATGGTATTGCCAATGTCAAAGACAGTCGTTGCAACTGTCAGTGTGTTTACATTCCTTGGAGTATGGAATGACTATCTCTGGCCGTCACTTGTATTTACATCCAGTGATCTTCTGACCGCGCAGATTGGTCTGAACTCCATAACATCCAATGACAATACAACAATGGGACAGACACTTGCAGTAATCACACTGATCACAATCCCTGTTATTATTATTTATGCACTGTTCTCCAAACAGATTGTAGAAGGTGTAACATCAACTGGTTCCAAGGAGGGTTAATGAATTATGAGTTTTATAGAATTTAAACATATCGGAAAAAAATATGCAGGAGCAGAACACAAATCAGTAGATGATTTTAATCTTAATATAGAAGAAAAAGAATTTATCGCATTTGTAGGACCGTCTGGATGTGGAAAGTCCACAACACTTCGTATGATTGCCGGATTCGAAGAGATTACAGAAGGAGATCTGTATATTGACGGCAAAAGAGTGAACGAGACAGCACCAAGAGACCGTGGTATTGCGATGGTATTCCAGAACTATGCCCTGTATCCGCATATGACCGTAGAAAAAAATATCGGATACGGGCTGAAGAACATGAAGATGCCAGCAGACCAGATCAAGAAAAAAGTAGACTGGGCAATTGATATTCTGGGACTGCAGGAATTCCGTTACAGAAAACCGAAGAATCTTTCTGGAGGTCAGAGACAGCGAGTGGCACTGGGGCGTGCAATCGTAAAAAATCAGAAGGTATTTCTGATGGATGAGCCACTGTCCAACCTGGATGCAAAACTTCGTGTCAGCATGAGAACGGAGATCAGCAAGCTGCATCGTGAAATGGGTGCGACGACGATCTATGTTACACATGATCAGGTTGAGGCAATGACTATGGCAGACCGTATCGTTATCATGAAAGAGGGCGTGATCCAGCAGGTTGGAAAACCAATGGAATTATATGATCATCCGGTAAACAAATTTGTTGCAGGATTTATAGGATCTCCTCAGATGAACTTCTTTGATGTTACCTTAAAAGGAAACGAAGTAACATTTGAAGACGGAAATAAACTGATGCTTCCGGAAGCTATTCTTAAGAAACTGAATGGTAAAGAAGGCGAGATGACACTTGGTATCCGTGGAGAGGATCTTAAAATGGATGCGCAGAACCTGGAACTTTATAAAGAAAATAAAATGAAAGCTGTGATCACAGATACAGAAGTCATGGGAAATGAGAATAACCTGTACTTCCAGTTCGGAGGCTGCCAGGCAGTTGCACGAGTTTCTAAATATGAGATCAGCCAGGTTGGAGATGAAATTGAATTTGTATTTATGCCATCCAAGATTCATTTCTTTGATAAAGAAACTGAGATGAATTATTTATAGGAGTGACGTTGATAATGAGAGAAGTAAAGATTTGTTTAGGGACAATAGAAAGAGTAAAAGATTTTGTCAATGCTGTGACGCGTCTGGACTGTGATGTAGATATTGTGTCCGGAAGATATGTGATCGATGCAAAATCAATCATGGGAATTTTCAGCGTGGATCTGTCCAAAGCGGTTGATCTGAGAATTCATGCAGAAGGCACTGAAGCAGAAAAAGCAATGGAAGTAATCAGTCCATTTATAGAAAAATAGAAAGTGAGTAGAATATGCAGAAAATATATGTAAAACCGAAAGACTACTGGATGAATGACCCGAATGGATTTATATATTACAAAGGTATGTATCATCTTTTTTACCAGTGTTTCCCGTATGCGCCGCGCTGGGGACGGATGCACTGGGGACATGTTGTCAGCAAAGATCTGGTGAACTGGGAAGAACAGGGGATTGCACTGTTTCCAAGCAAAACAGATGATAGGAGTGGATGTTTTTCCGGAAGCGCCATTGAAGAAGACGGCAAAATGCAGCTGTATTATACCGGTGTGAATTATCTTACAGAAAATCCAGAGGATATCAATTTGTGTGTGGATGAACATTTTGTTTCCGCACAGCTTAAGATAACCTCAGAAGATGGCTTTCATTTTGATAATATTAAAGACAAAAAGACGGTGATTCCAGTCATTTATGATGAGGGGATCGGAGATGCACGCCACACAAGAGACCCGAAAGTCTGGAAAGACGGTGAGAGATGGTACATGGTACTTGGAAGCACCATTGAAGACAAACAGGGAAAACTTTTGTTCTTTACAAGTACAGATGGAGAAGAATGGAAATTTGCGAATTCTGTAACCAGAGAAAACTTCGGCTGGATGTGGGAATGTCCGGATTATTTTGAAGTAGATAACAGGCAGGTAGTAATCTTTTCACCGATGCAGTTATTTAAAGACGGAAAAGCAGATGATGCACAGACCGTCTGTATGCAGGTGAAATTTGATAAAGAAACCTGTGCGATGGAACTGCCGGAAGAATATCAGTTTCTGGATTATGGAACAGACCTTTATGCACCACAGAGCACCCTCGATGAGGAGGGAAGAAGAATCCTGACTGCGTGGCTTCGCATGCCGGAGCCGGTGGATGGGAAATGGCAGGGAATGATGTGTATTCCACGTGTTGTAGAAGTAAAAGAAAATCATATCTATTTCCGCGTTCATCCGAATGTTCAGGCGGCATATACAAAAGAAATCTCTACACCATCTGAGGCGGACGAAAGTGGATATCGTCTGAGATTTTCCCTGGAGGATGGGGATAAAGTAGATGTCGGAGGATATGTGATTTCCAGAAAAGGGGATAAAATCTGTACTGACAGAAGCTGCCTTTTTGGAAAATATCCGAATCACAGAGTGAAATTTGAGACACCGGAGATGAAAGGATTTGAAATCGAAGTGTATGTGAATCCGAACCAGATCAGTGTTTTTGTGAACGATGGTGAAGCGGTGATTACCAATGCCGTGTATGATCTTGAAGAAAAGATTGAAGCAGATGTAGCGATAACAATAGAAACAATAGAGTGAATTTTTTAAATACAATAAACGTTGCAGGAAGTGAGCGCTTTCATTTTCTACAACGTTTTTTATTGAAAAATATTTCACCGGTACTTACTTTTGTTGAAATTTTCTGTGGAAATCAGCTATAATGATGGTAGCTGATTTCTACAGAAAATTAGCAGAAAACTACCAGGAAAATCAGGAGGAATCAGAAATGAAAGTTGGATTTATCGGACTTGGAATCATGGGGAAACCGATGTGTAAAAACCTGATCAAGGCAGGTTATGAAATGGTAGTCACCACACATAATAAAGAAACTCTGAAAGAGATGGAAGCGTTTGGTGCGAAGACCGTAACATGCGGACGTGAAGTGGCAGAAGAGGCGAATGTGATTATTACAATGCTTCCGAATTCTCCGCAGGTGCGTGAGGTGGCACTTGGTAAAGACGGAATTATCGAAGGTGCTAAAGATGGAAGTGTTCTGATCGACATGAGTTCGATCGATCCTACGGAAAGCAGGGCAATTGCAGCAGAACTTGCAAAAAATGGAATTGAGATGCTGGATGCACCGGTTTCCGGTGGCGAGCCAAAAGCAATCGATGGAACGATTTCTGTAATGGCAGGTGGTAAGAAAGAAATTTTTGATAAATATTATGATCTGATGATGACCATGGCAGGATCTGTTGTATATGTCGGACCAATTGGCTCAGGCAACGTTGCAAAACTGGCAAATCAGATCATCGTAGCTGTCAATATTGCGGCGGTATCCGAAGCGCTGACACTTGCCAAAAAAGCCGGAACAGATCCGGAGCTTGTGTATCAGGCGATCCGTGGCGGTCTTGCGGGTTCCACGGTTCTGGATGCAAAGGCACCGATGATGATGGATCGAAATTTCAAACCGGGATTTCGCATTGAACTGCATATTAAGGATCTGAATAACGCTTTGAATGCCGGACATGCAGTGAACGCGCCGCTTCCGCTTACGAGTGAACTGATGGAGATCATGCAGGCACTCAAAGCGGACGGACACGAGAAAGAAGACCACTCCAGTATTGTGAAATTCTACGAAAAAATTTCAAATACAACGGTTACAAGAGAATGACCGTCAGAGAACGGAAGCCGGATGTGAATCTTCCCGTCCGGCTTTACGATTTTTTTTGTCAGTGTACATTTTTTCGTCGGCAAGATTGATGTAGTCATTGAGTGAGAAAACAGAATCATCTGCAACCACAAACCCGATGCTTGCCTCGATAGGGAATGCCATACGGCTGTTTCTGGAAAGCACGGCAAGGGAATCCAGAAGATTTTGTTTAAGCTTTTGCATCTGTGTCTGATCATAGTCTGGTATCACACATACAAATTCATCTCCGCCATAGCGCATGGAGACAGAATTGTCAGGGCAGTGCTGCCGGATGACAGCTGCGATACTGCTGATTGCAAGATTTCCCATATCATGTCCGAAAGTGTCGTTGATATATTTCAGATGATCGGCATCAATAAACATGATTCCGGCAGAACGGGATTCACCCATGCATTTCTGAAATAATGGAAGAGCTAATTTTTCGTAAGCCATACGGTTATAAAGTCCGGTAAGCGAATCGTGAATATAGAGCTGTGACAGCTGCTTCGTCTTTTTTCTCAGAATCAGCTTTCCGTAGAGCGCCTCTATGGCAGTTACAAAAGTGCGCAGTGTCTCAAAAAGAAACTGATGCTCTGTCAGATAATCACAGTTTTCGAGAATCAGATAACCTATTTCACGTTCACGGAAATGCACAGCGGCAAAAAGGTAAATATGTGCAGTTTCTGAATTGTCCGCATCGGGAAGAAGCTCTCCTTTTGACAAATCTATCTGAACAGATTTGTCGGCAGATGTATGGGGATAAACGACAGCCATGCGGTCGGGGTAGCCGATACTTTTATAGATGTCATCCGGAACTTCGGGGAGACTGTCCACATTTTCGAGCATAAAGATATCCGGATTCATGAGCAGATACAGGCTTCCGCATTCATGTCTGGTGAGCCAGGTATGCAGATGGTCTGCCAGTTCAGTGAAACTGTTGCAGTCAAGAAGAAAACGATCCAGTTCCATCATCCAGTTGAGCATATTTCCCTGACGGACTTCTGCCATGATCTGACTGGAAACATATTTTCCGGGATCAGCAGGAAAGAGGGAGGTGCACCCACTGCTTTCGCGGTATATACAACGGGTAGGCGAAAACACCTGTGAAGATTTAGCGGTGCCATTCCAGACATCAGCAAGAAGCCCCAGTGCATTATACATAATATGCGCTTTGGAAAATTCAACAGTCGTGATAGGCGGATAAAAGTTTATGGCCCTTGTGGCATTGTCGAATCCGGTTACAAGAAAGTTGTCCGGAACAGAAAATCCTGCTTCCTGTGCTGCAAGACAGACGCCGGCAGCAATGTTATCGTTGGCACACACAAAAGCATCAGGAAGAAGCTCTTTGTCCTGAAATGCAGCAAAAGCTCTGAGGCCTGTCTCGACTT
Source organism: Blautia sp. Marseille-P3087 (assembly GCF_900120195.1). Classification (GTDB taxonomy): domain Bacteria; phylum Bacillota; class Clostridia; order Lachnospirales; family Lachnospiraceae; genus Blautia_A. The sequence continues at coordinate 1,395,463 of NZ_LT635539.1, read as the reverse complement.
CATAATTATGTTCATATATGCGGTTCGGATCGAAAGGGATGCCATGTTTGTTGAGTGTATCCCTGTAGGCAAGAAAACGTTGCTGATTTTCATAATTTCCGATGATTCCGCCGACATAATTGAGCTTTGTGCAGCCATGTTCAGCGATCAGATGTTCCACCAGAGAGCAGGTTGCATGGTAGTCGTCAATTCCGGAGAAGTAAAGATCCGGTACTTTATCCAGAAGAGAAATGACAGGAACCGAGGCTCTTCGGGCGCGGATTATGATTTCTTCCTTAAGTTCATGATCGGAAATAAGAGCAAGATCCAGAAGAATTCCATCGAAGTCTGACAGGCGGGGAAGTCGAAAAATGTTATATTCTCCGATATTATAGCTTTGATCCTGACTGAAATTTCCAAAACAGTGAAAAATATATAAATCTATATCAGAATGATGGTCAGAGATATAGCGGCGATATCCATGAAGCCATTCATGAGTAAGATATCGGGCCTGGCCATTTGTGATAAATGCGATTTTTTTCATGCTAATACTCCCGCAGAATGATAATTGTATTTATTATACCAAAATTTGACGAAAAAACCAGATTTTTGTGCAATTATATACAAAAAAGAGCGGCCTGTGAAAGCCGCCGGATTTTGTTTTATTTTGGCTCTTTCCCGGCGGCGAAGACCATCATCATTTCATTGGTAAGGCTGCTGTCGTTATCCTGACCGATGATTTTGTCGCGGTCAAACCATTGTGCTACGGAAAGTTCTTCGTGATCTACGGTCAGCGTGTCATCGCCGTCTACATCGCAGAAAAATCCAAAGAGCAGAGTGCCGGAGAAGGACCATGGCTGACTTTTATAGTAACGGAGATTTTTGACTTTCAGACCGACTTCTTCCATAACTTCCCTGTGAACGGTTTGTTCGATTGTTTCGCCGATTTCTGCGAAGCCGGCGATCAGAGCGTATTGTTTGAAGCTTCTGCCTTCATATTTGGAACAGATGATCTTGTCACCGTTGGTGATACCGACGATCACAGCCGGCATCAGAACCGGATATTCCTGGCGTCCACAGGAAGGACAGTACATCATACGTTCCCCCTTGTCATGTATCATCGGCTGACCACAGCATCCACAGAAACGGCGGTTACGATACCAGAACCAGAGCTGATATCCGGTGATCACTGCGAAAGAGATATACTGTGGCTGTACATAACGGAGTTCACGGTTTTCATAAAAACCATAGCCTGGCAGCAGAGCAGTGTCCAGATCCGGAATCAGGTAAAAACGTTCCTCGTCAATAGAGAAAAGATAAATATAATTTTCATATAGATCGGCTACTTTGTCTTCCAGCTCGCGAAAGCGTGGAAGTGTGATAACATCGGAACTGTCCTCTTTGCGGAAAAAACTCTTTCCATTTTCGTAGGCAAGAATGATACTGTTTTCATCCGGTGCGACCGGTTTATATTCATTGTGATAAGTGTGCGGGGCAATATCCTGAATCATAAAAAATCCTCCTTTGGTTGCCTGGCCTGTATCTGTCGGAACACAGGACGGAAAATATAATTCAGTATAGGACATATGCAGAAAAAAAGCAATGCTGCTGTGAACGGAGTGAACAGTAACAAATCTGGTGTATTGACTCGACAAAATTACCAATGTGAAAGGCAGAAAAACAATAGCAGAACAGAGTGTTTTCCTGAATACATAAAATGATAAAAATTTGACAAAATGTTATGCGGGTTATTGACAGCAAACTGGCATCGTGTTATTATGATGTCAGTATAATTCCATATTGAACATATGAAGTGCAGATTGTTGTCCGCGTAGCAATCTGAAGAGGGAATCAGGTGCAAGTCCTGAGCGATCCGGTCACTGTAACAGAGGAGCGACTTTTCATTATCCCATTGTACATAGTATGAGAAGGGGAAAGGAAGCGATGATGCTGAAGTCAGGAAACCTGCTTTGTATGGCGAGGTTAAACTTCCGTGTAAAGTGTAACAACCAACTTAGGGTATCCGCAACCCAAAGCGTTGTCTGCTGATTGGAAGCAGGCATTTTTTTATGGAATTCGCCTGTTCGTATGAATTATACCTATGCGTTTGTGGTTTTGCCACCACAGACCAGAACCCTTTAGGGGTATGATTAAATGGCAGGCGGTACTACTCCGGATGCATTCGTTCCCTCCGCATATTTGAACGGATTCATTGTCTACCCCGGAGCAGTATCGCAAATCCTCTAAAATAAGTTTCGAAGATAACCAGTTCGGCAGTGCCGTGACTGGATTTTTTTATATAACGAGGTGAAAGTAAATGGAAAAACCATATTGGGAAGGGAAACACTATGCTTTTTTCAGCAATAAGGAATGTGAATATTTTCCGTGCCATGCAGGCGCAGATCCGGAGAACTTTAACTGTCTGTTCTGCTACTGTCCGCTGTATGCACTGGGAGATAAATGTGGCGGGAATTTCAGAATGACCGAGAAGGAAATTAAAGACTGCACGAACTGTCAGCTGCCGCATAAGGCGCAGAACTACGGTTACGTGACCGGGAAATACAGCGAGCTGGCGGAGCTGATGCGGAAAATGAGAGAAGCAGAGAAAGATACTCAAGAATAGTACGGACGCGAGGATGGGGAACTGCGTGCGATAAAACCCATACTGCCTGTTTGCAAATGAATATCCGCTTTGTTTACTGAACACGCTGCGTTTCCGAATTTCATACATGCGCTTATTAGCGATTGCTCCGCATAACTCGCTGTCGCTCAGACAGATGCTCCGCAACCGCAGCTAGCATGTACGAAATTTGCGGAAGCCTTGCTGAGTTCTGTAAACGGAGCGGATATTTTTTAAGACAGCCGTATCTTTTTATCGCGCAGATATTCCCAGTCCGCGTGTTCTGTATTTTCACATCAGATAGCTTTTTCCTATGTTCTCTTAATTTCACAACCAGCTCCTTTCCCCATGACCGGGAAGGCCTCGCCGGCCAGCCGCCAAAGGCTGCGGTCCACCCACGGGGCGTGGTGGCATCACAAAGATGATACGGAAAATAAGAGAAGAGGAATGAATGGTATAAAATTATAATAGTCTATAGGTGAAAAGGATATTTGCTTAAAATTATTAAATATTCCTATACACAGAAAAAAGAAACAACATCCTGATGAATTGACATAGTAAATTTCCGCAGATTCTGACTGCGCTAATGATGGCTGCGTTGCACTGTCTGAGCACCGGATGGTGCGAGTTTGCAAAAGCAGTCATCCATAAATGCGCGGGAAGAATCCGGAAATGCAACGTGTCAATGAAACAGGATGTTGTTCTCTTTTTCGTCATAAAATAAATTAAACTATTATTTATCTCTCGCTCAGTATCATCTTCAGCCGGGGTATATCATTATTTAATATCAATCTTTCGGGGAACATCATTTCATGTACAAACTCTGCCCCATAAGTAAAATCCCCGATATGTTCTGCTCCATGGCTGTCGCTCGACAGCACGATCGGAATCTCATACTTCATACAATACTTCAGGATCTCACGGTTATTTTCTTTCGTATCCCCGCGATATCCGTCAGGCATCAGCGAAGCTTCGTTGATCTCAAAAATCACCCCATATTCCCTTGCGCCGAAAGCCAGCGTTTCATAATCTACCGGAAAAGCAGGATTATCACAATGTCCAAGCACCTTTACACAGGGATGTCTCATTGCATTCAGATAAGCACTCGTATTTTCTTCGACAGTACCACTCTTATAATTCTGCGCATGCATACTTGCAATTGCATAATCCAGTTCGCTGAGCAGTTCGTCATTCAGATCCAGATGTCCCTCCGTATCCAGAATATTTAATTCTGCTCCAAATAATAACTCGATTCCAAATCGCTTTTTCGGCGCGTAAGTAAGGCTCCTAAAATAAGAAGAAGTTCCTGCGGCAAGCGTTCCCGGACCGTGATCCGTGATGCCGAGCAGTTTCAGTCCTTTTTTAGAAGCAGCTTTTGCCATGTCTGAGATGGTACAGGACGTTCCGTGTCCGCTTGCAATCGAATGCGTATGTATATCAGAAAGATACATCAAAAATCCCCCTTTCAAGGAATTAATTTTTTATATAATTCGAACTGTCAATACAATATAAAATCTTCTAAAACCAGTATGGCAGTATGTTCTTGAAAAGTCAACCCGAAAATCAGACTTCAAACAAAAACCAACATAAAACCAACAAAAACCACAACAAAAACCTCGCAAAAAACAAATAAATAATGTTGGATTTTGTTGACATATAAAAGCTTGTAAGGTATAATGACTTTATATGAATCGTGGCGTCTCAGCGCCTTCTGATACATATGAGATATGGCGTTTTTTAGACACCATGAGAAAGGAGAAGTGTGGAGATGTTTAATACCACAGACATTCCAAAATCATCCAGAATCCCGAAGCTGATCGAAGCACTTTATGCAAAGATGCCGGTGATCGAATCTGCCAGAGCAAAACTCATTACGGAATCCTATAAGGCTACCGAAGGGCAGCCGGTGATTACCAGACGCGCGGAAGCTTTTGCTCACATTCTCCGGAATATTCCGATTATCATTCGTGATAATGAGCTGATCGTAGGAAGCAGCACGATCGCACCGAGAGGATGCCAGACATTCCCGGAATTTTCTTACCAGTGGCTGGAGGATGAACTGGATACTGTTGCAACAAGAACAGCGGATCCGTTTTACATTGCTGAAGAGACCAAAGCAGAGCTGAGAGAAGTACATAAATACTGGAAGGGCAAAACCTCCAGCGAACTTGCTACATCCTATATGGCTCCTGAGGCAATTAAAGCAATTGAGCACAACATTTTTACGCCGGGTAACTATTTCTACAACGGTGTAGGGCATGTAACTGTTAAATATGAAGAAGTTCTTGCAATCGGTTATAAAGGCATCATTGATAAAGCCCGTGCAGAGCTGGAGAAATGTCAGGTTGGCGATGGTAATTATGCAAAGAAGAGCCATTTCCTTAATGCTGTGATCGTTTCCTGCCAGGCAGTTATCGAGTATGCAGAGCGTTATGCTGAACTGGCATCTCAGATGGCCGCAGAATGTACAGACCCGGTACGTAAACAGGAACTTTTACAGATCTCAGAGAACTGCAGCCGTGTACCGGCAAACGGAGCGACCAGCTTCTACGAGGCATGTCAGTCTTTCTGGTTCGTACAGCAGCTTCTGCAGGTTGAATCCAGCGGACATTCTATTTCGCCGGGACGTTTTGACCAGTATATGTATCCTTATTATAAGGCAGACATTGATAAGGGTATTATTACCAGAGAAGCAGCACAGGAACTCCTTGACTGTATCTGGGTCAAACTCAACGACCTTAACAAAGTACGTGATGCTGCATCTGCAGAGGGGTTTGCAGGCTACAGCCTTTTCCAGAACCTGATCGTAGGCGGACAGGACAAATACGGAAACGATGTGACAAACGATCTTTCTGTTATGTGTATCCTTGCATCCATGCATGTACATCTGCCGATGCCGTCTCTTTCCATCCGAGTATGGAACGGTTCTCCACATGAACTGCTGATCAAGGCAGCTGAGCTTACCAGAACCGGCATCGGACTTCCGGCATATTACAATGATGAAGTTATTATTCCGGCATTACAGAACAGAGGACTTACTCTGGAAGATGCGAGAGAATACAATATCATCGGATGTGTAGAACCACAGAAAGCAGGTAAGACAGACGGATGGCACGATGCAGCATTCTTCAACATGTGCCGCCCGCTTGAACTCGTATTCTCCAATGGTATGGACAAGGGTGAACTGGTTGGTATTCAGACCGGTGATGTTACCAAAATGACAACATTCGAAGAATTCTTTGATGCATACAAGAAACAAATGGAATACTGCATTTCCCTGATGGTCAATGCCGACAATGCGATTGACGTGGCACATTCGGAGAGGGTACCGCTTCCATATGAATCCTGTATGGTAGATGATTGTCTCAGCAGAGGCCTTTCCGTACAGGAAGGCGGAGCTGTTTATAACTTTACCGGTCCACAGGGATTCGGTATTGCGAATATGGCTGACTCTTTATATGCGATCCGTAAACTTGTATACGAAGATAAGAAAGTCTCCATGGAAGAGTACAAACAGGCTCTGGCATGGAACTATGACAAAGGTCTGGATCAGCAGTCCGTTTCTGATATGTCGGAAATGATCCTTAAGGGAATGCAGGACGCAGGCATGGCAGTAAATACGGACACTGCAAAGGCAGTTCTTCAGACTGTTATGAGACTGAAACCTACTGAAGATCAGCTTCGCAGATTTACAGAGATCCATCATATGATCGATGAAGTTCCGAAGTTTGGTAATGCAATCGACGATGTGGATTATTTTGCAAGAGATGTTGCTTATACATACAGCCGCCCGCTGCAGGAATACATGAATCCACGTGGCGGTCATTATCAGGCAGGACTTTACCCGGTATCTGCAAACGTACCGCTTGGCGGACAGACAGGAGCTACACCGGATGGACGTTATGCACATACACCGGTAGCTGATGGCGTTTCACCATCCGCAGGAAAGGATGTCAAGGGACCAACTGCAGCAGCAACTTCTGTTTCCCGACTGGATCACTTCATCGTATCCAACGGAACACTGTTTAACCAGAAGTTCCATCCGTCTGCACTTGCAGGCAGAGAAGGTCTGGAAAAATTTGTTGCACTGATCCGTACCTTCTTTGATCAGAAGGGTATGCATATGCAGTTCAACGTAGTTGACAGAGAGACATTACTTGATGCTCAGAAGCATCCGGAAAATTACGCACACCTGGTTGTACGCGTTGCCGGATACAGCGCATTGTTTACAACTCTGTCACGTTCCCTTCAGGACGATATCATCAGACGTACAGAACAGGGATTTTGATTACAAACTCAGATGTGCGGCAGGTAAAGAAAGAATCTGCGATGTGCTTGCACAAAAGCAGATGAATTCTTTATCTGACATAGGAATGGTTCCCTCAACCGAGATGAAGCATAGCGTAATCGAGGCTGCACATCTGAAAAGAGGTAAACTATGAACTATTTAAAGACAAAAGGTCGTATTTTCGATATCCAGCGTTATTCTGTTCATGATGGTCCGGGAATCCGTACGATCGTTTTTCTGAAAGGCTGTGTACTTCGATGCCGCTGGTGCTGTAATCCGGAATCACAGGAATACAAAATCCAGACGATGAAAGTACTTGGTGAGGATAAAGTGATCGGCAGGGATGTGACTGTAGAAGAAATGATCAAGGTTGTTGAGGAGGACAGGCCATATTACCGGCGCTCCGGAGGAGGACTTACTCTTTCCGGAGGCGAGAGCCTCTGCCAGCCTGAATTTGCGAGGGATCTTCTCCGCGCAGCCAAGGAACATGGGCTCAATACTGCGCTCGAGAGTATGGCATGTGCTCCGTTTGAGACGATCGAGACGATTTTGCCGTATCTTGATCTTTATCTGATGGACATCAAACATACCAATCCGGCGAAACACAAGGAGTTTACCGGCAGACCGAATGATCTGATGATGGAAAATGCCCGCAAGGTTGCACTTTCGGGTAAATGCAAACTTATCATCCGCGTTCCGGTTATTCCGACGTTTAATGATACGATCGAGGAAATCCAGGGAATTGCACGTTTTGCCGATACCCTTCCGGGTGTGGAACAGCTTCACCTGCTTCCGTATCACCGCCTTGGACAGGATAAGTACATCGGTCTTGGCAGACCATATTTAATGGAAGGAATCCTGCCGCCGACGAAAGAACATATGGAGACATTGAAGAAAGCAGCAGAATCCGTAAGTTCTTTACACGTTCAGATTGGTGGATGATCGAAAAACAACAAAAACAACATCTTTTTCACAACAAAAACAACAAGAAACAACGATAAATTCTTGACAATCTCGTTTATAGGGAGTAAAATCTCCTTAGAAATAAAATAAAAACCTGCGGCTGTCTTTTGCTGTTAATATAGTAGAAGGACAGAAGCAAAACCAAATTGCTTTAGGAGGAAAATAAGCATGGTAAACGAATTTGAAATCAAAAAACAGATCTGTGACATCGGAAGACGTATCTACAACCGTAACATGGTTGCAGCAAACGACGGTAACATCTCCGTAAAACTGAATGACAACGAATTCCTCTGCACACCAACAGGTGTATCCAAAGGATTTATGACACCGGAGTTCATCTGTAAAGTAGATGCTCAGGGTAACGTAATCCAGGCTAACCCGGGATTCAAACCATCTTCTGAGATCAAAATGCATATGAGAGTATATCAGAAGAGACCAGACGTAGGATCTGTAGTACATGCTCATCCAATCTATGCTACATCCTTCGCTATCGCTGGTATCCCGCTTACACAGCCGATCATGCCGGAAGCAGTTATCGCTCTTGGATGCGTTCCGATCGCTGAGTACGGTACACCTTCCACAATGGAAATTCCGGACAACCTTGAAAAATATCTTCCATACTTCGATGCAGTTCTTCTTGAGAACCACGGAGCTCTTACATGGAGCACAGACCTGAACGCTGCATACATGAAGATGGAATCTGTAGAATTCTACGCACAGCTTCTGTATCAGAGCAAGCTGCTCGGCGGCCCGAAGGAATTCGATAAAGAAAACATCAAGAAACTGTATGAAATCCGTCGTAAATTTGGTATGCCAGGAAAACATCCTGCAAGCCTTTGCCAGAACAAAGACGGTGTTAACTGTCATAACTGCGGCGGTGCTTGCCACAATGAAGATTACAAACAGTTCCCGGGATATCAGTATGATTTCGTTGGTGGTGACTGTTCAAAAGAAGCAGCTCCGGCAGCTGGAAACGCTGATGCAGAACTGGTTGCAAACATCACAAAACAGGTTATGGCACAGCTTGGACTGAAATAATCTAAAAACCAGATAAGGTAGACATTAAAGGAGGACAATCTCATGCCAATCAGTGAGAGCATGGTACAGGATATTGTACAGGAAGTAATGGCAAAAATGCAGATTGCAGATGCTCCGACAGGAAAACATGGCGTTTTCAAAGAAATGAATGATGCGATCGAAGCTGCTAAAAAAGCAGAACTGATCGTTAAGAAAATGTCCATGGATCAGAGAGAAAAAATCATCACCTGCATCCGTAAAAAAATCAAAGAAAATGCAGAAGTTATGGCTCGTATGGGTGTTGATGAGACAGGAATGGGTAACGTAGGGGACAAGATCCTGAAACATCATCTGGTAGCAGACAAGACACCTGGTACTGAAGATATCACAACAACTGCATGGTCAGGAGACAGAGGACTGACTCTGATCGAGATGGGACCGTTTGGTGTAATCGGTGCGATCACACCATGTACCAACCCGAGTGAAACAGTACTCTGTAACACAATCGGTATGCTGGCAGGCGGAAATACAGTAGTATTTAACCCGCATCCGGCAGCAATCAAAACCTCTATTTTCGCAATCAATCTGGTAAACGAAGCTTCTCTTGAAGCAGGCGGCCCGGACAACATTGCCGTAACAGTAGAGAAACCTACTCTTGAAACAAGCAATATCATGATGAAACATAAAGATATTCCGCTGATCGCTGCAACAGGCGGCCCTGGTGTTGTTACAGCAGTTCTTTCCTCAGGTAAGAGAGGAATCGGAGCTGGTGCAGGTAACCCACCGGCAGTTGTTGATGAGACAGCAGATATCCGTAAAGCAGCTCAGGACATTGTAAATGGATGTACATTCGACAACAACCTTCCATGTATCGCAGAGAAGGAAGTTGTAGCTGTATCTTCTGTAGTAGATGAACTGATGCACTACATGCTGACAGAAAACGACTGTTACCTCGCTTCCAAAGAAGAGCAGGACAAACTGACAGAAGTTGTTCTGGCAGGCGGCAAACTGAACCGTAAATGTGTTGGACGTGACGCTAAGACACTTCTTTCCATGATCGGAGTAAACGCACCGGCAAATACCCGCTGCATCATCTTCGAAGGACCGAAGGAACATCCGCTGATCACAACAGAGCTTATGATGCCAATCCTTGGTATTGTAAGAGCAAGAGATTTCGATGATGCTGTAGAACAGGCTGTATGGCTTGAGCATGGCAACCGTCATTCAGCACACATCCATTCCAAAAACATTGATAATATTACCAAATATGCGAAAGCAATCGACACAGCGATCCTTGTTAAGAACGGCCCGTCCTATTCTGCACTTGGATTCGGTGGAGAAGGATACTGTACATTTACAATCGCAAGTCGTACAGGTGAAGGACTTACAAGTGCAAGCACCTTTACAAAGAGAAGACGCTGCGTAATGTCTGACAGCCTTTGCATTCGCTAATCAGGAGGAAAGTTTAAAATGGATATGAACAATGTAAATATTGAAGAAATTGTAAAACAGGTTCTCTCCGGAATGACCGGAACAGCACCTGCAGCAGCTCAGACAGCTGCACCGGCAGCTCCGGCTCAGGGTGGAATCCCGAAAACAGCAAGAGTTGCAATGATGACAGAAAAGAAACACTTCGAACTTCAGGAGTATCCGCTTCCGGAAGTCGGTGACGACGATATCCTTGTTAAAGTAGAAGGCTGTGGCGTTTGTGGTACAGATGCTCACGAATACAAAAATGACCCATTCAATCTGATCCCGGTTGTTCTCGGACACGAAGGAACAGGTGAGATCGTAGCTATGGGTAAAAACGTTAAAGTTGATACAGCTGGTAAACCGGTTAAGATCGGTGATAAAGTTGTTACATGTATGATCTTCAAAGATGATCCGGAAATCACAATGTTCGACCTCAACAAGAAAAACGTTGGCGGCGCTGATGTTTACGGACTTCTTCCGGATGACGATGTTAAATTCAACGGATGGTTCGCTGATTACATCTTCATCAGAGGCGGAAAATTCGGTTCCACATTCTTCAATGTAAGTGATCTGGATCTGGATTCCCGTATCCTTATCGAGCCATGTGCAGTACTTGTACATGCAGTAGAAAGAGCAAAAACAACAGGTATCCTCAAATTCAACAGCAGAGTTGTTGTACAGGGATGCGGACCGATCGGTCTGATCTGTATCGCAGTTCTTCACACCATGGGTGTTCAGAACATCTGCGCAGTAGACGGAAATGCAAAACGTCTTGAATTTGCCAAGAAGATGGGTGCTAACACAACAGTAGATTTCACACAGTTCCAGGGTATCGAAGCTCTTACAGAGGGCGTTAAAGCTGCTCAGGACGGACATCTTGCAGACTTTGCATTCCAGTGCACAGGTAATCCGCATGCACATGCAAACATCTACAAATTCATCCGTAACGGCGGTGGACTTTGTGAACTTGGATTCTTCATTAATGGTGGAGATGCAACAATCAACCCGCACTTCGATCTTTGCTCCAAAGAAATCAACCTTGTTGGTTCCTGGGTATACAACCTCAGAGACTATGCAACAACATTTGATTTCCTGAAGAGAGCAAAAGCAATCGGACTGCCGATGTCTGATCTGATCACACACAAATTCCCGCTTGAGCAGATCAACGAAGCACTTGAGACAAACCTGGCTATGACAGGTCTTAAGATTGCCGTAGTAAATAAATAATCCGGAAATATAAAGGAGAGGCAAAATGGCAGAAGCTGTAGGAATTTTGGAAGTGTTCGGGCTGGCGACAGCCTTTGTAGCGGCAGATGCCGGTTGTAAGGCGGCAAATGTCCGCCTGGAGGTGTTCGACAAGAACAAGCCTGCAAACGCAGACAGCCTGCCAGTACCGCTTCTGGTATGCATCAAATTCCGCGGAAGCGTCGAGGACGTTACCGCCGCTGTGGAAGCAGGAATGGCAGAAGCAAACCGGAGAACTGGTGTAGTGCAGCACTACGTAATACCAAATCCGACAGAGGATACGGTAAAGATGCTGAAAATCAGCGCCCTGGATAAAAGCTGATGGCTGATATCCCGGTATGAATATTTGAACAAGTATAAACAATGATTCAGGAGGAAGAAACAATGGCACAGGAAGCTTTAGGAATGGTAGAGACCAGAGGACTGACAGCAGCAATCGAAGCAGCAGATGCAATGACAAAAGCAGCAGAAGTAGCACTGGTAGGAACAGAGAAAATCGGATCCGGACTGGTAACAGTTATGGTTCGCGGTGATGTCGGAGCAGTTAAAGCAGCAGTAGAGAGCGGCAGCGCAGCAGCATCCAGACTTGGTGAGCTTGTTGCAACACACGTAATTCCGAGACCACACAATGATGTAGAAAAAATTCTTCCTACAATAAAATAATGCATCCAGCATTAAAGGAGTTCGCTCATGAGTAAAGCATATGGTTTTATAGAGATCACTGGTGTCGTAGCGGCGATCAATGCGCTCGATATCATGTGCAAAACTGCAGACGTTGAGCTGGCGTCATGGGAACGTAAGCTGGGCGGACGACTTGTCACTCTTATTGTAGAAGGCGATGTATCAGCAGTCAACGAAGCCGTTGAAGCTGCTGTTGCAAACGCTATTAAGAAACCGGCGAGTTATGCAGTGATTGCACGACCACACGAGGAAATTGTCAAACTCGTGGAGTTAAGTGCAAGCCGTTGGAAGAAAAAAACAGACGAAACAAAACCAGACAATAAATAATCAATTTTCATTTTATCCACAAGGAGGAAAAAATCATGACACAGGAAGCTTTAGGAATGGTAGAAACCAGAGGACTTACAGCAGCAATCGAAGCAGCAGACCAGATGTGCAAAGCAGCTAACGTAGCACTTGTTGGAACAGAAAAAATCGGATCCGGACTGGTAACAGTTATGGTTCGTGGAGATGTAGGAGCTGTTAAATCTGCAGTAGAAAGCGGAAGCGCAGCAGCATCCAGACTTGGTGAGCTCGTAGCTACACACGTAATCCCGAGACCACACACAGACGTAGAAAAAATTCTTCCGGTTCTGAAATAATTTTATTACATAAATTTATTCCGGTAAATGGAAGAAAGCAGGTGTATTCTTGGAATCAAAAAACATTGAACTGATTACAAAAATGGTTATCGATGCCATTAATCAGAATGAAGAAAAAGGAAACGGCTTCATGGTTCCAATCGGAGTATCTGCAAGACATGTTCATCTGACACAGGAACACGTAGAAACATTATTTGGACCAGGTTATCAGCTTACAAAGAAAAAAGACCTGATGGGCGGACAGTTTGCATCAAACGAAACTGTTACCATCATCGGCCTGAAACTTCGTGCGATCGAGAATGTTCGCGTTCTCGGACCTGTCCGCAGTGCCACACAGGTTGAGGTATCTGCTACAGATGCCATCAAACTCGGCATGAATGTTCCGGTTCGTATGTCCGGTGATATTGCAGGAAGTGCACCGATCGCAATCGTCGGACCGAAAGGCGCCATCTATCTGAAAGAGGGATGTATCGTGGCTATGCGTCACATTCACATGTCTCCGGCAGATGCGCAGGCAGCCGGTGTCAAAAACGGCGATATCGTTTCTGTTAAGGCAGATAACGAGCGTGGAACTATCTTTAATCAGGTTGCTATCCGTGTAGACGACAGCTTTACACTGGAAATGCACATTGATACAGATGAAGCAAATGCAGCAAAGATTGCCACAGGCAATACAGTTACCATCATAAAATAATATCCCTCTGAATCAGCCGGTGGCGAAAGTCACCGGCATTAGGGGTTAAATGATAATGCGGAGGCACACACATGATAGTAGGTAAAGTAGTTGGAAGTATTGTTTCCACTCGTAAAAGTGACAAGTTGATAGGACAGAAATTCATGATCGTGGAGCCGGTGCATCATATGAAAACTGACTTATCCCAGATCGTTGCAATCGATATCATCGGTGCAGGTATCGGGGAATATGTGTTGGTGGCACAAGGAAGCGCGGCCAGAATCGGCTGCGGCGAAGAAACAGCACCGATCGATGCGGCAATAGTCGGTATCGTCGATGATGGTGCAGGATTGGAGTAACGCCATGGAAATCAAAGATTTACAGAAAATTATGCAGGACAATGGTGTTGTAGGTGCAGGTGGTGCCGGATTCCCGTCATATGCCAAGCTTACAGACAAGGCTGACACAATTCTTCTGAACTGTGCAGAATGTGAACCATTGCTGAAACTTCACAGACAGTTACTTGAGAAGCATGCATATGAGATCATGAAGACATTCCACATGGTTATGGAGACCGTTGGTGCTTCACAGGCAATCATCGGAATCAAGAAATCATATGTACAGACGATCAAAGCACTGCAGCAGAACATTGAAGAATTCCCTGGTCTGAAGATTCATCTTCTTGATGAAGTGTACCCGATGGGTGACGAAGTTGTGCTGATCTATGAAGCTACCGGACGTGTCTGCAGACCTGGCGGACTGCCGATTGAGCAGGGCGTCATTGTATTCAACGTAGAGACTATTTATAACGTATATCAGGCAATGGAAGCACAGAAGCCTGTTACAGAAAAATATGTTTCTGTTGTAGCAGAAGTTGAAAATCCGGTAACAGTAAAAGTTCCGCTGGGCTGTACTTTGGATGAAGTAGTAGCACAGGCCGGTAACATTACAACCAAAGATCCTGTTTACTTTGTAGGCGGCCCGATGATGGGACGCATCGGTAACGGTTCAGATCCGGTTACCAAAACAACAAACGCAGTTCTGGTTCTTCCAAGAGATCATCAGATCGTTATGAAGAAACAGAGAACATCTGCAATCGATTTAAAACGTGCAGCATCTATCTGCTGCCAGTGTAACACCTGTACGGACCTCTGCCCGAGACATAACCTCGGACATCCGATCGATCCGGCCCGCTTTATGAGAGCAGCATCTGCTGGTGATTTCAGAGATGTGAATCCATATATCGATTCCGCATTCTGCAGTTCCTGCGGTGTATGTGAGATGTATGCATGCCCACAGAGTCTTGCTCCGAGAACACTTCTCGCAGATATGAAGGGCGGACTTCGTAAAGCAGGTATCAGACCTCCTCAGGGAGTACAGCCGGTTCCGGTACAGCCTTCAAGAGAATATCGTAAGGTTCCGGAAGAACGACTGATGGCACGTTTGGGACTGACCAAATATGATAAGGACGCACCGATGGACGAGAACGTTGTTCCGGCATCCAAGGTTAAGATCCTTTTAAGCCAGCATATCGGCGCACCGGCACAGGCAATTGTGAAGACAGGCGATATGGTAACAAAAGGCCAGATGATCGCGCAGCATGCTGACGGATTAAGCGTAAGCATCCATGCAAGTATCTCCGGTAAAGTAACAGAAGTAACAGACCGCCACATCATAATTGCAGCAAAGTAGAAAGGACGTGCAGAAAATGAGTAAAGCAATCGGAATGATTGAATTTAAAACGACTGCCACAGGTATCACAGCAGCAGATGCCATGGTAAAGACATCTGAGGTCGAGATTGTCGAGGCACAGACCGTATGTCCGGGCAAATATATTGCAATTATCACAGGCGATTTAAGTGCAGTAAAAGCCGCTGTTGACGCAGCAGTAACTACTTACGAGGACAAATGTATCGACAGCTTTGTACTTGGTAATCCTCATGAGTCCCTGTTCCCGGCTATGTACGGAACAACTCAGATTGAAGGAATCAGTGCTCTGGGTATCCTTGAGACATATGATGCTGCATCTATCATCGAAGCAGCAGACCAGGCAGCAAAAACAGCAATCGTAGACGTTATCGAATTACGTATTGCAAAAGGTATGTGTGGAAAATCCTACATGCTTCTTACCGGTGAGGTTTCTGCAGTAGAAGCTTCTATTGAGAAAGCTAAGAATCTCGTTGCATCCAAGGGAATGTATCTGGATTCCTCAGTAATCGCTCATCCGGATCAGAGAATGATCGATTCTATTCTTTAATTAAAATAAATGTTCTCAAAAGGGGGCAAAGTAAATGCTGGCATTAGAAAGACGGAATTTAATTCTTGAGAAATTACAGACAGAAAAAAGAGTCGTTGTAAGTGAACTCAGCCAACTGTATGAAGTTTCTGAAGAAACAATCCGCCGTGATCTGGACAAGCTCGAAAAAGAAGGACTTGCAACCAAAAGTTACGGTGGTGCTGTCATAAAAGAGGATGTAAGTATTGACTTGCCCTTTAATATTCGAAAGAACCAGAATGTAAGCGGTAAACAGAAGATGGCTGAACTTGCAGCCTCCCTTGTAAAAGAAGGCGACCATATTTTCCTTGATGCGAGTACGACGGCAGTTTTTGTTGCCAAAGCGCTCAAAGAAAAAGAACGCCTGACCGTGATCACAAATTCCATGGAGATCCTTCTTGAATTATCAGATGTTTCCGGCTGGAATATTATTTCCACCGGTGGTGTTATGAAAGAAGGATATCTTGCTTTCCTCGGTTCCAGAACTGAGGAAGCAATCCGATCCTATTTTGTAGATAAGGTAATTATCTCCTGCAAAGCGCTGGATCATGAATGGGGAATCATGGAGTCGCAGGAAGCATTTGGAACAACCAAGAAGGCAATGATCGCATCCGGCCGTGAGAAGATTCTGGTAGTAGACAGTACAAAATTTGATCAGACCGCATTTTCCGTTGCGGGAAAACTGCGGGATATAGATGTGATTGTGACCGATCGGAAGCCATCAGATAAATGGCTGGCACATTTTGCCGATGAAGGCGTGGAGTGCCGTTATCCGGGTATGCAGTCATAGAAAAGGAGCAACAGATATGAAGACCTTTGGAATGAAAACTGTCATTCATTTTGGAGACAACGCTCTGGATCGTCTGAGAGAGATACCATACAAGAGAGTACTCATCATTACGGATCCTTTTGTAGTGCAGAGCAAAATGATTGACCTGATTACAGAGCCTTTGGCAAAGGGCGGCATTGAGTACGACATTTTCAGTAATGTAGTTCCGGATGCGCCAGTAGATAAGGTGGCAGACGGTGTTAAGAAATTTTTAAGCTATCAGCCGGAAGCAGTTATTGCAGTAGGCGGTGGATCTGCTATCGATTCCTCCAAGGCAATTCGTGAGTTTGCACTGAAGATCAACCATTACAGCGACGTTGGTCTGATTGCCGTTCCTACAACAAGCGGAACAGGTTCAGAGGTTACATCCTTTGCAGTCGTAAACGACACCGAAGCCAAGGTAAAATATCCACTTATTTCACCAAGTCTGACAGCAGATGAGGCAATTCTCGATGCAGAATTAGTAAAAAGCGTACCTCCGGCTATCACAGCTGACACAGGTATGGACGTATTTACACATGCACTGGAATCTTATGTAAGTACCGATCATAATGAATTTTCAGCAGCACTTGCTGAAAAAGCAATGGAAATCTGTGGCGTATTCCTCCTGAGAGCTTATCTTGACGGAAGTGATATGCACGCAAGACAGAAAATGCATGTAGCATCCTGTCTGGCAGGTCTTTCTTTCAATACAGCAGGCCTCGGAATCACACACAGTATGGCGCATCAGCTCGGTGCACAGTTCCATATTCCTCATGGACGTGCAAATGCAATGCTTCTGCCGCACATTGTAGAATTTAATGCGAATATCAACAAACGAAGCAGAAGTCAGAAGACATATCTTCCTTCCGTAGAAAGATATGCATCCGTCGCACATATCCTGGGACTGAGCAATTATAATCAGGTGATGAGCGTACGTTCTCTCGTAAACTGGATTCAGTTTATGCAGAAAGAAATGAATATCCCGATGACGATTCAGGAAATCGGAACGATCAGCCCGGATGAATATTTCGGAGCAATCGACAAGATGGCAGATGCAGCGCTTGCGGATGCATGCACAACAAACAATCCGAGAATCCCGACAAAAGAGGATATTATGAAGATTTACAAAAAACTCTGGTCTTTCTAAGGACCGGGTGAGCAGGAGATGCCGGAATGAACATTTACAGCAAAAATGGAGATAAGGGGACAACAAATCTTGTCCACACAAAAAATGTCTCAAAGTCTGATGACCGCGTTCGGCTGTTTGGGGACCTTGATGAATTGAATAGCTATCTGGGTCTTGTCAAGACGATGATCGATGAAACGGACACGATCCGTATGCTCGAGAAGGTGCAGATGACCTTGCTTATGATCATGGATGGAGTGGCAGATCCTTTTAACAGAGAATATAAGGTAGACGATGACAAAACAGAGCTCCTGGAAGAAGAAATCTCCCGTCTTGAGGAACTTTTTCCCCACAGTATGGAGATGCGTCTTCCGGGGCAGTGCCGTCTGTCGGCGGAGATAGATGTGGCAAGAACTGTGGCACGACGCGCGGAGAGAGCACTGGCTGCAGTTAGTGTCAAATTTGGTGCAGATAACGGGGCCAAAAAATATATGAACCGTCTGGCAGATTATCTTTATACACTTGCCAGATATGCCGATGCAAAAAACAGTGGAAAAGCATCTGCTGTTGTGGAAAAATCAGCAGAAATTGCTGTGCACGGTGGAAAAGATGAGGTCAGAACCATGGAAACAAATCAGACAGGTACAGTAAATGAGACTGTCATTCAGGAAGTACTCAGAAAAATGGGGATTCAGGGAAGAATTTCTCTGGACAGCGCGAAACGCCTGATCGAGAAGATTGAACAGGAAGCAGAGCGCCGCGGCAAAAAGGCCGTAATCGCAGTCTGTGGACCGGATGGAAATCCGATTGCTGTACACGTGATGGATGGAGCTTTTCTGGTAAGCTTTGATGTGGCAACCAAGAAAGCATATACTTCTGTTGCAGTCAAGATGTCCACGCAGGAGCTAAGTGTACTTGCACAGCCGGGTGGAACATTCTATGGTGTAGACAAGATGGATAACGGTAAGATCGTAATCTTTGGAGGCGGTGTTCCGCTCAAAGTTGGAGATACGATTATCGGGGGCCTGGGTATCAGCGGTGGAACCGGTGAAGAAGACCACAGCCTTGCCGAATATGGATTATCTGTACTGAATGAAATACTTTAAAAGGACCCCTTCGGGGGTCCCTTTTTTGCATTGCATATCGAGGAGGCACCGGTGGCGCGTCCGCTGATTATGCTTTCTTATATTTTCCGGGAGTGATTCCCTTATATTTCTTAAAAGTCCGAATAAAATAACTGAGATCGTTAAAACCGTTGCGGTAGGCAATTTCTGTGATCGAATCATCTGTAGTGGAGAGCTGGTAACATGCATGTTCGATTCGCTGGTGATTCAGATAATCCATTGGTGTCTGATGTGTCATTTCCGAAAAGAATCTGCAGAAATACTTCGGCGACATCGACACAGAAGCAGAAAGCTGCTGCAAAGTAAGCGGAGAAGCATAGTTGTGTTCGATGAAATCCAGGACCTGTTTGAGCTGCAGGATTCTCTTGTAATCCCGCCTTGTACGTGTGACACTTTCAAGATAGTAATGATTACCAAAAACAAGGCCGAAAAAGTGGTAAAATTGTCCAATCACGGTCATTTCGTAGCCGACAGGCTTTTTCCAGAGCGCATCAAAAAGACTGTTTACAACATCACAGATATCTGGATGCTTCGGTGAAAAGTGATGATAGATCATGATTTCCTGGTGCAGGATTTTCTGTATATATCCGGCACAGGCCGAGTTGTTTTTCAAAAAGAAGTTACCGTCAAAGACAATACACTGGTAGACACAATCATCAGGAATCCCGCTGTGCAGGATGCCGCTGTGCACAAAAATGATATCCCCCGGCATCGCGATGAAGCTTTTTTCGTTTAAAGTGACGGTGAGCGAACCTTTCAGGATTCGGATGATTTCATATTCGACATGCCAGTGGTAAGACATGACATAGCGAGGATGGTTCGATTCAATATGGTGAAATTCAAAAGGAAAGTCATAAGTTCCTCTGAGACGGGCTTCGTTACGGTCAAGATCGTGCAAAATAAGTTCCTCCCTGTGCTGAGTTTATAGATTTTTTACAAAATAATTAAAAAAAGTGAATATTGTACTGTTTTTTGCTATTATATCACAAGTAATTCTGCTTTGGCAATTGTATACTATGAAATATAGGAAACAATGAAGTTTTTTAGTGAAAACTTCTTGAAAACAATCTATTTCATAAATTAAATGGAGGTAATCAATCATGGCAAAGAGCAGATTAGTAGGCAGCTATCCGGTTATCGGTATCAGACCAACCATCGATGGTCGTAGAGGAGCCCTTGACGTAAGAGGATCTCTTGAAGAGCAGACAATGAACATGGCTAAGTCCGCTGCAAAGCTTTTCGAAGAAAATTTAAAATATTCTAACGGAGAACCGGTTCAGGTTGTTATTGCTGATACCACAATCGGACGTGTTGGTGAAAGCGCAGCATGTGCTGATAAATTCCGTAAAGCAGGCGTAGACATCACACTTACAGTTACACCTTGCTGGTGCTATGGCGCAGAAACAATGGATATGGATCCGCAGACAATCAAAGCTGTATGGGGATTCAACGGTACTGAAAGACCTGGAGCAGTTTATCTTGCATCCGTTCTTGCTACACATGCACAGAAGGGACTTCCGGCATTCGGTATCTACGGACATGATGTTCAGGAAGCTGATGACACATCTATCCCGGATGACGTTAAAGAAAAATTACTGAGATTCGGCCGCGCAGCAGTTGCAGCAGCATCCATGAGAGGAAAATCCTATCTGCAGATCGGTTCCGTTACAATGGGTATCGGCGGATCTATCATTGATTCCGATTTCATCGAATCCTATCTTGGAATGCGTGTTGAATCCGTTGATGAGGTAGAAATCATCCGTCGTATGACAGAAGGTATCTACGATCATGCAGAATTCGAAAAAGCTCTCAAATGGGCTAAAGAAACATGTAAGATCGGTTGGGATAAAAACCCAGAAGAACTGCAGTTCTCTCCAGAAAAGAAAGAAGAGCAGTTTGAATTCGTAGTTAAGATGGCAGTTATCATCAAAGAGCTGATGAACGGCTGCGATAACCTTGACCCGGCATTCTCCGAAGAAGCAATCGGACACAATGCTCTGGCAGCTGGTTTCCAGGGACAGAGACAGTGGACAGACTTCTATCCGAACGGTGACTTCGCAGAAGCTATGCTGAACACATCCTTCGACTGGAACGGAGCTCGTGAGCCATACATCCTCGCTACAGAGAACGATGTTCTCAATGGTCTTGGAATGATGTTCATGAAACTCCTCACAAACAGAGCTCAGATCTTCGCTGACGTTCGTACATACTGGAGCCCGGAGGCTGTTAAGAAAGCTACAGGATATGACCTTGAAGGCGTAGCTAAAGAAGCTGGCGGATTCCTTCACCTGATCAACTCCGGTGCTGCATGCCTCGACGCTAACGGCGAAGCAAAAGACGAAAACGGCAATGCTGTTATGAAACAGTGGTGGGATATCACAGAAGAAGACCAGAAAGCAATCATGGATAACACAGAATGGTGTATGGCCGACAACGGATACTTCCGTGGAGGCGGATACTCCAGCCGTTATGAAACAAAAGCTCAGATGCCTGCAACAATGATCCGTCTGAACCTTGTAAAAGGACTTGGACCGGTTCTGCAGATCGCTGAAGGATGGACAGTAGCTCTTCCGGCAGAAGTATCTGACAAACTCTGGAAACGTACAGACTACACATGGCCGTGTACATGGTTCGCTCCAAGATGCGATGGCAAAGAGGGACCGTTCAAAACAGCTTATGATGTAATGAACAACTGGGGAGCTAACCACGGTGCTATCTCCTACGGACATATCGGAGCTGACCTGATCACAATGTGCTCTATGCTTCGTATCCCGGTATCCATGCACAACGTACCGGAAAAAGATATCTATCGTCCGGCAGCATGGAATGCATTCGGAATGGATAAAGAAGGTGCAGACTTCCGTGCATGCAAGAACTACGGACCACTGTACAAATAATAAAACAGGCTTTATTTGAAATGCCATGATAAACGCAATGACCTCGGAGAATCCTCCGGGGTCGTTGTATTTCAGGGAGAGATTTGTTTAAATTATAAATAGAAATATGCTATAGTAAACATAGAACAAAATGAACTGCTACAAGTATAAGGTATAGAATAAATGCTTACAGTTTCAAAACTGAATAAAGAAATATTTACAAAAGATATAAAATGTGTCTCTCTGGGAAAACTAAGTTCTGAAGTTGCTGAATTTATATTAAAGAAAAGACCAGACTTGACGGATATCATTTCAGCAAAGCAGGAAATAATTTTCTGGGCTAATCGTGTTGCGCATACAGAACGTCATAAGAATGATTTTATGTCTGATGTAGAATATCAAGAATGTTTTGAAAAGATTCCAGAGATTATTCAAAAACCGGATTATATAAGTATTCATCCCAAAGACGATAGTATTTCGTTCATTAAAGAGTTTTCGGCACATATCTCAGTCGCAGTGAGAATTTCGGGAGATGGGAAGCTCTCATATAGAACAATGTATCCTTTAATGGATGCACAATTATCTCATTACATCGATAAAGGACGTGCATGGAAATATTTACCAGATAAAAATATTTGACTTTCAGGGAGAATAGAATATAATAAACATATAAGAATATAAACAAATAAAATCTGAGGACGGAACAGGCAGCCGTCGCGCCATATGGGTCTTAAAAGAGATGTAGGATTGTCACCCTACCTATTTTATTTGTTTATTAAGAGCTGTTGCTATACGGATGTAAAGAATCTGAGTGGTGGCAGCTCTTTTTTTGTGTCGAAAAACATCAGTTTTTTATTTCTTTTTTATGACAAAAAAGGATTATCATTGTGCTGTGTCTGTGATATGATAAGTTCAGGATTTCAAAAAGATATAACTTTAAGAAAAATACGGAAGATGTATGGAGTGAAGGGGAGAAAACAAAATGAAGAAACTGGCAAAAAGTCTTCTGGTCATTTTGGTGGGACTGTTTATGAGCGTCAATGTCATGGCAGACGTGCAGACAGGTAAGACAGAACCGGATTACAGCACAGACTATTATATGATCGTGGAATCAAAGGCAGGAGGAATTGATTTTTATTCACAGCCGGATTTTGATTCGACGAAGTTGAATGATGAGCAGATACCAAATGGTACAGCACTTCATATTACAGGAGAGGTTGAAGATAAAGAGAATAACCGGACCTGGGGATATACAGAATATCACAAGATGAAAGGTTATGCACCGCTGGATGAATGCCGTCCGGCGCAGTCCCGGAAGGAAGCCATTGACTCAGAACTGTATATTGCAGGAAAGGATCATGTAAATTATAGTGCGGATTATGATGTAAAAGCTTATGCAGAAGAAGGCACGCAGAAGCTTTATCAGGGACCGGGAGAGAAATACGGTGAGGTTCCGGGTGTGCGTGATATCGAGAATGGCGAAATACTTCATATTACTGAAGATGCCGAAATGGTTGATGGTAGTTACTGGGGTGTGACAACGGTAGATGGAACTGAGGGTTGGATGGATCTGGAGAAGACAGAAGAATGGCTGAAAGAACATCCGGAAGCGCAGAAAGAAAGCGTTGATGCTGAACCGGTGACAGAAGAGGCAGTTGATGCAGGAGCGGCAACAGAAAATGCAGTCGGCGCAGAGCCGGTCGAGGATTCAGGAGTGGCAGCAGCTTCGAAAACAACGGAAAAATCAGCGACGGCAACCACACCGAAAGCGACCGCGACACCGAAGGTAACGGTAACACCGAAAGCGACAGAGACACCGGCACCGACCGCAACAACTGAGCCGACAGAGACCCCGGCGCCGACCGTAACAACTGAGCCGACAGAGACCCCGGTGTCGACCGCAGCTACCGGGTCGACTGAGACACCGGAAATAACAGCGACAGTTGAACCGGAAAAAGAAAATACAGAAGCTGCACAGGATGCGACAGATGCCGAGAGCCGTCAGGCTTCCGGACAGGATGTCAGAAGCACATCCAGCCACTGGTACCAGAATCCGTTTATCTGGATTATTGCGGCAGCAGTTCTGGCAGTAGCAGGATTATTGATCTATCATTATAAGAAACGATAAGAAGTCATGATGATTCATAAGTTTACAGAGGAGAGGCCTGAAAAGGCTTCTCTTTTTGCATTAAGAATGAATTTTCGGTGAGAGTTGTTGACATGCGTTGCACTTACTAAAACTGGAATCAACGGATTCTGGGGTTTCCGTTGACTCTGATGGAAGTTGCTTATGCTTGAAGCATCCAATTTTAGTGTTTGCAATGCCTCGGAATAGACTTACTACAATATAAGTCATCCAATTTTAGTGTTTGCAATGCCTTGAAATACACTTGCTACGATATAAGTCATCCGATTTATTGAGATTTTGTGGACTCTATTCCAACTTACTATGGTCAGGGGTATTTGTTTAACTTAATTTTGTGGGCCGAGACAGTAGATACTATTATAAGAGTCAACGACAGGCTTGAATTTGGTTACCTTGTATAGCAGAAGCTATTATAAGAGTCATGGACAGCCTGAGATTTGGTTACCTTGTATAGTAGATACTATTATAAGAGTCAACGACAGGCCGGAGATGTGGTTACCTCGTATTGTACTTACCATCATATAGACTATCCAGACGGCCTGATTTGGGCTGCCACCTGGAACTATGGACTATCCAAAAGGTCAGTTTTAATATTAGGTAGGAAAATATTCTACATAAATGTGAAATTTCATGCAATTTTAGTTCAAATAAATACGATTTATTGACATGAAATGTAAGTCATGGTAAATTTAGCATATTTATTTTCCAATAGGCTAATTGTGACATAAAGTACTTTATGTTGAATAAAAAAACGAAAGAGATGACATTGTGGCATTAAGACGAGAGAGAATGAGGCTTGGTGATCTGCTCATCAGGCAGGACGTTCTTACCGAAGAAAAATTGAAAAAAGCACTGGAACTGCAGAAAGGAACCGGCAAAAAGATCGGTGAAGTTCTTGTAGAGAATGGCTTCATCACCGAAGAAATGATTGCCAGGGCGCTTCAGACACAGCTCGGACTTAAGATGATCGAGCTTACCGGCGTGACGATTCCGAAGGAAGTCCGTAGCCTGGTCAGTGTCAACCTTCTTAAAAAATACCAGTGTATTCCTTTTGAACTTGACCCGTACAATGCGAATATTCTGCATCTTGCGATGGCTGATCCGATGGACATGGCAGCAATCGATGATATTTCAATCGTCACGAACCTGCAGGTGGAACCATATATTGCGACACCGCGTGACATACTGGCGGCAATCGACCGCTGCTATGGTGCGTCCGAAAACATGGATGCTGCGAGACGATTTACACGTGAACGAGAGCAGCTTCGTGGAAATGTGGAAGAGGCAGCAGAGACCGATGTCAGTGATGCCCCGATCGTACAGTTGGTACGTTCCCTGATCGAGCAGGCGGTACGACAGAGAGCCAGCGATATTCATATCGAAGCGTTGGAGACAAAAGTTCGTGTGCGTTACCGTATTGACGGTGCTCTCTATGAAAAAATGGTCTATGACAACAGTCTCCTTCCGGCAATCTCCACCCGTATCAAGATTATGGGCGGGATGGACATTTCGGAAAAAAGAAAGCCGCAGGACGGACGTATGTCCGTTATGGTTGACCGCCGGGAATACGATATCCGTATTTCTTCGATTCCGACTGTTCACGGCGAGAAGATTGTTATGCGTATCTCTTCGAAACTGAATCTGACCAGAGATATTAAAGAACTCGGTCTGGATCAGAAAGAGATGGCAACTCTGCAACACATGCTTGCAAAGCCGTATGGAATCATGTTTGTTACCGGACCTACTGGAAGTGGTAAATCTACGACATTGTATACAGCACTCAGTGCCTTAAATAAAGAAGCTGTCAATATCGTAACGGTTGAAGATCCTGTCGAGGCAGACCTTGAGGGTATCAACCAGATTCAGGTAAACAACAAAGTTGATCTGACTTTTGCATCAGCGCTTCGTTCCATCCTGCGTCAGGATCCGGATATCATTATGATCGGTGAGATTCGAGATCAGGAGACTGCTTCGATTGCAGTACAGGCTTCCATCACCGGTCACCTGGTTGTTTCGACCATGCATACCAACAATGCAGTCGGTACGCTGAACCGTATGGCTGATATGGGAGTTGCCCGTTATCTGATTTCTGATGCGATCATCGGTGTCATTGCACAGAGACTTGTCCGTAAGCTCTGTCCGCACTGCCGTAAAAAACACCCTGCAACAGATAAAGAAAAACTTATTCTGAAACGTTCTCTTGCAGAAGAAGTTGAGATTTATGAGCCGGGTGGCTGCAAACTCTGTAATAATACAGGCTATTTCGGAAGAACCGGTGTATTTGAGATCATGGAGGTCAATGAAGAGATGCGTAAGCTGATCGCAGACGATGCAACGACTGAGGAAATGATTGCAGCAGCCAAGAAGAACGGCATGCATACACTTCGTGAGAATGGCATCCGCTATGTACTCGAGGGAGTTACTTCTATCGGCGAAATGCTGAAGGCTTCTTACGAAGAATAAGATGTATCGTTATTGTGGGCAGAATGAACAGCAATAATTCATCTGCACAGAGAAATGCAGTATGAACTGAAAAATTATAGAAATCAGGTAGTAATTCATGTATGATCTGAAAGATCTTTTACAGAGATCCATAGAAGAAAATGCGTCTGACGTCCACTTCACTGTGGGCAAACCGCCATGTTACCGTATCGATGGTGTCTTAAGTGCTATCGAGGGTGAAAGGCTGATGCCCGACACTCTGGAAGAGCTTCTTCTTCCGATTATGGAAGAGCGGCACAGAGAAGAGTTAAAGCGCGATGGTCAGACAGACTTTGCCTACGCCATAGCTGGGGTGGGACGTTTTCGTGTCAATGTTTTTCAGCAGAGAGGCACGCTGGCATCCGTTATGCGATGCCTTCCGTTCGAGATTCCCGAGCCCGAAAACCTCGGTATCCCAAAAGAAGTAGTAGATGTCACGAACCGTAAGAGGGGGCTGGTCCTTGTTACAGGACCTACCGGAAGCGGCAAATCCACGACTCTGGCATCCCTGCTTCATGTAATTAACCAGAGTTATCCTTATCACATTATTACGTTGGAAGATCCAATCGAGTATCTTCACCGGCATGATAAATCGATTGTCAACCAGCGTGAGATCGGAAGTGATTCCGGAAGCTATGGAGCAGCGCTCCGTGCGGCACTCCGTGAAGATCCGGATGTTATTCTGGTCGGAGAGATGAGAGATCTTGAGACCATTTCGACTGCGATCACAGCAGCAGAGACAGGACATCTTGTATTTTCGACACTGCATACGATCGGAGCGGACAAAACCATCGACCGAATCATCGATGTATTTCCGCCGGATCAGCAGCAGCAGATCCGTATCCAGCTTGCGGCAGTCCTCGAATGCGTGGTTTCCCAGCAGCTCATCCGGAAGGAGCAGGGTGGCAGGGTAGCAGCACTGGAAGTATTGTTTGCAAACAATGCAATCCGTAATCTGATCCGTGAGGGTAAGACTTTCCAGATTCCGTCTGTCATGCAGACAAGCCGCAGAGCAGGTATGATCACAATGGACGATGCCCTGTATGATCTCTTTATGAAGGGCGAGATCGGCGAGGAAGCGGTAGTGACTTACGCGCAGGATCCGGTTGCGATGAACCGTAAGGTGAATTTTGAGATTTAACAGAAAGGACTGAGCAGATGCCCGGTTATACTTATGTTGCCGTCAATGAAAAAGGCAAAGAAAAACGTGGCAGAATGGACGCGGAAAACCGTGATGCGGTTTCACAGCAGCTAAAAAAAGACGGACTCTTTCCTGTTGAGATCAAAGAACAGGGAACTTTAAATAAAGACATTGATTTTTCCATCGGCAAGAAAGTCAAGCCTCGAGACTTAAGTGTGTTCTGCCGCCAGTTCGTCAGTATCACTCAGGCGGGTGTTCCCATGAAAGAAGCTCTGCAGATGATGACAGAGCAGACAGAGAACAAATGGCTCAAAAAGGCAATCGCCGATGTACTGGTCAATGTCGAAAAAGGTAATACACTGGCAGATTCCATGGCAGCGATTCCGGATATCTTTCCGCCGATGCTGGTCAATATGGTGGCGGCAGGTGAGTCCTCCGGTAGTCTGGAAATGTCATTTAACCGAATGGCAACGCATTTTGAGAAGGAAGCGAAGCTAAAGGCGACGATCCGTAAGGCGACGATTTATCCGATCATTCTGATCTGTGCGGTTATCGGTGTTATTGCGGTCATGCTTTTGTACGTAATCCCGATTTTTATTGATATGTTTGCAGATCTCGATATCGAGATGCCGGCGCTGACGATGGGCGTTATGAATGTCAGCAAATGGACGGCCAGTCACTGGTATGTGATCCTTGCGGTAGTTGCAGCGGTGGTTATTATTTACAGGCTGATCTATGGGACAGAGCAGGGAAGACTGAAAATTGACTACATCAAGATGAAGATCCCGCTCTTTGGCAAGTTGACTGTCAAAAGTGCCTGCGCACAATTTGCGCGGACGATGAGTACTTTGATGGCAGCCGGTATTTCTACGACGGAATGTCTTGATACCGTGTCAAAGATCATCAACAATATTCATTATAAGAATGCTTTGCAGAAAGCAAAAGAAGAAGTAATGAAAGGTATTCCGCTGTCAGAGCCGCTTGCGGCAAGTGAAGTATTTCCGCCGATGGTTTATCATATGACCGGAATCGGTGAAGAGACTGGTAATATGGAAGAAATGCTCAGCAAGCTTGCGGATTACTACGATGAAGAAGTCGAGATCACGACCCAGAGTGTGCTGGCGGCAATGGAACCGCTGATCATCGTATTTATGGCACTGATCGTCGGTACACTGGTCATCGCTGTGCTTATGCCGATGAGAACGATGTATGATGGTCTTGGCTCGCTGTAATGCACTTGCGATTGGGAACCGCGTTAAAAGTTTCCGCATAATTTTCGGGATGTGGCGCAGGAATTGCATGGGGGTCCTGTGTTCATCATAAATTTCCCGGTGGCTGAATGAGGGTTACGGGAAATACAATATAAACGAAGGAGATGTATCAAAAATGTTTAAACTTCTTAACAAAAAGAAAAACAACAAAGGTTTTACACTTGTAGAGCTTGTAATCGTAATCGCTATCCTTGCAATCCTGGTAGGACTTCTTGCACCTCAGTATACAAAATATGTTGAGAAATCAAGAAAAACAGCAGATGCTTCCAACATGGATGAAATCGTAAAAGTAATCAAAGTATTTGCAGCAGATCCGGATAATGATCTTCCGGCAGGCAAATATACTGTTACTATTCCGTCTTCCAGTAGTGGAACAACTACAGTTTCTAGTATTACCAAGGAACTGAAAGCTGAACTTGATTCTGCTATTCCGAAGTGGGCATCTACTACAACTAAATCTAAAAAATGGAAAAGTGATGGTACTGCTTCCGATATCACAGCAGAAGTTGAGGTAAACAAAGACGGTGGCACATCTGTAAATTATGGACCAGATACTTCAAGCTTTAAAACTTATATGGAAAGTAAA
This sequence comes from Blautia sp. Marseille-P3087, assembly GCF_900120195.1. GTDB lineage: Bacteria > Bacillota > Clostridia > Lachnospirales > Lachnospiraceae > Blautia_A. Next base: position 1,366,046 of record NZ_LT635539.1, on the reverse strand, counting down.
ACAGCTAACTCTTCAGCTGCCACAAAAGACGGAGAATAAAAACAGCTTAAATTACTGAAACATCAGCAGCATTTATCTGCTTACTAAACAAACACACCCCCTGAAAGGAATTCCCTATGCTTCTTTTCCTTGACTCTGTTCCGTACATCATAATTTTTATATTTGGAATCGTGATCGGCAGCTTTCTGAATGTCTGCATTTACAGGCTTCCGCTGCATGAGTCCATCATCATGGCTCCCTCCCACTGTATGACATGTGGGAGGAAGCTTCGATGGTACGATATGGTTCCGGTATTCAGTTGGATCGTACTGGGTGGAAAATGTCGTAACTGTAAATCAAAGATTTCTGTGCAGTATCCGATCATAGAGGCGCTGAACGGCATCTTCTATGTACTGGTATGTGCAGTCAACGGACTGACATGGGTCAGCCTGTTGTATTGCTTAATGGTGTCAGCTCTGCTGACCCTTAGTCTGATCGACTGGCGCACATATGAAATCCCTTTTGGAATCAATGTATTTCTGTTTTTTATCGGTATCGCAGCAACCGTATCTGACCGGGGAAATCTGATTTCCCATCTGATCGGTGCTGTCTGCGTCAGCGCTTTTCTGGAAATTTTGTTCATGTTAAGCGGCGGCAGGGCGATCGGCGGCGGTGATATCAAGCTTATGGCAGCCTGCGGGCTGATCCTCGGATGGAAACAGATCATTCTTGCATTTTTGCTTGGATGTATCATTGGTTCAGTCGTACATACGATCCGCATTAAGGTAAGCGGTGCCGGCCATATGCTGGCAATGGGACCGTATCTTTCTGCCGGAATCTTTCTGGCGGCACTATGGGGCAATACATGGATCGGCTGGTATCTTTCCCTTCTGGGTCTGTAACAGCTATTTATAACTGAGAGAAATACTTTCGGTTATAAAAATATACTTTCTGCAAAATTCAGAAATTATATTTTTGCAACTGAATGTCAGAATAAAAAAGAATCTTCGGATTTTAATCGTATAAACGGAGGAAACCTGAAAATGGCGAAAATTTTGACGATAGAAATTGATACAGCACAGCTTCGTGTGGCAGAGGTTGACAGCCGCGGCCAGCATATTTATCACTGTTTTGTACTGCCTGTTCCGCAGGGAGCCGTAGATGACGGACAGATTCGTGATACAAAAAGCCTCGGAAAGCTTCTGAAAGCAGAACTTATCAGACGGGGAATCAAAACCAAAAAGGTATTTTTTGCGGCAGGTTCTTCAAGGATAGCCAGCAGGGAGGTCCGTATTCCGTTTGTCAAGAAAGACAAGATTCAAAACATTATCCAGGAAAATGCAACGGATTATTTCCCGATTGATATTTCCGGCTACGTACTTTCCTATAGTATTATTGATATTGAATCAAAGGAACAGGAGACAGGAGGTGCTGTTCGCCAGTATCATCTGATGGTCTATGCGGCACCGACGGCGATCTCGACTGCCCTCCGTGAATTTGCAGAGGTTGCAGGCCTTAATATGACAGGTATCGGATTTACCGGTGACAGTGTTTATTCCGCAGTAAAGACGACTTTTGCAGATGGATTGCATATGCTGGTCAAGATTGAGTTTGATTCAACCAGTATCAGTATCATCAAAAACGGAGAACTTACACTGCAGCGAAACATCAACTATGGTGTCGACAGTGCGGTCGAGACGGTACGTTCCTTTCCGCAGTTTGGTGAAGATCTGAGTCAGCAGGATGCGCTGGCAGTACTGCACGATGAGCGCTGTATTCAGGACACGCTGAACTGGGCAGGCTACAAAGGAACAGATCCGCAGGAAGAACTGCTCGAAAATGCCCGCGCAGAAGTGACTGAGAGTTTCCGTTATTTGATCGGCAACGTTTCACGAATTATGGATTATTATACTTCCCGTAATGCAGATGCGATATTTCTTTCCATTTCAATCTGCGGTCTTGGTGCGGGAATCAAGGGAATGAACCGTCTTCTTTCCAACGAACTCGGACAGAACGTGGAAATACTTTACGCGATCCGCGGCTGTACATATCCGGATTTCCCGGAAGGAGAGGGAATCTATCTTTATACATCCGTTTTTGCGACAACACGTTCCGGTGTAAACCTTATGGAAAAGGTAACCCGCAAAAAGAAAGAAAACAAGGATTCTTTAAGTGGCGCGATCCTGATCTGCGCAGTTGGTGTGGCAGCCGGTGTGGCACTGACGGTGGCAGGTGTGGCAAGCCGTGTATATCAGCAGCATCAGCAGGATTACCTCAATCAGCGAATCGATGAGGAAAGCTCTATTGAAGAAATTTACAATGCATACAATACTGCGCAGGAGCAGTTTAATAACTATCAGAATATGTACCAGTACACCAACACACCGAATGAAGGGCTGAAGGAATTTCTTGAAGAAATGGAACAGAAGATGCCGTCCGACATCACACTGGAGACATTCAGTTCTGACGGTTCACAGGTCAGCTTCACTATGCGTGTTTCAAGTAAATCTGCAGCAGCGAATGCCCTGATACAGCTTCGTACCTTCGAAAGTCTTGCGACAGTCACGACGACAGGACTGGAAACGGAAGATGACGGAACAGTGTCCATGAGTGTGATCTGTACCTATGCAAATCCGGCACCGATGGATGTTACCGCAGAATAAGGAGGCAGACAGGATATGAACATTTCAATGCGTGACAAAAAATTATTACTGATGTTTTCCGGTGTAGCGGTATTCGGACTTGGATGGTTTTTCGGATATCGTCCGCAGATGGAGGAAGCAGCAAATATCGAAGCTGCCAACAAACCGCTCGAAGAAAGACTTTCCAATCTTCTGGAGCTTGCAGGAAACAGGGATTTTTATATCAGCGAAACCGAGAATGCACAGAATAAGATTAACGAGTATGTATCAAAATTTCCTTCTGATGTTAAGGAAGAAAACGGAATCGTACTTGCTCAGAATATAGAAAACTCTCTTGGCATGCAGATTTCAAATGTCGGAATTGCGACAAAAGAGTTTGTAGCTTCCATTGACGGAAGTACAGAAGAAGAGATTGCAGAGCAAAACGAGACAATGTCGGAACAGGCAAATTCACAGACACGTGAGCAGATCGATGAGATTGAAGGTACGGACAGCAAGGCGGCAGAGGAATTGCAGAATGCTTCTGATATAGCTGCAGCGCAGACTGACAGCACTTCTCAGACACCGGTGCTTTACCGTACACAGGATACACTGGAATTTACCGGAACATATGCGAACCTCAAAGATGTAGTTGCATATCTTGCGGAGCAGACAGGAAGACTTACCGTAGATAATATGAATGCATCCTATGATACATCTACTGGTTATCTGACAGGAAGTATTGTAGTCAACATGTTTTCCATGACGGGAACCGGAAATACTTATACAGAGCCGGATGCCGGTCAGGTGGCATACGGAACGAGCAACCTTTTCGGAACGCTTGAGAAGGCAACAGCAAATACAGCTCAGACATCTGAGGAAAATGGCAGTGACGGCCAGAGTGATAACGGTCAGGAAGGAGAAAATACAGACGAAACAGCGGCTCCTGCTGACGATCAGGGACAGTCATAATATGTATGTATGTTAGAGGGGAAAATATAAGCCCCTCTATCTGTCTATATATCGATACTTCATTCTGGAAAGGAGCAACCCTATGAATGAGCAAAAAAGAAAAAATCCGAATGCCGGAATGACGCTTCTTGAGGTCATTATCGCAGTCAGTATTTTTTCCATAACGGCAATTGTACTCCTGCAGGGATTTGTTACTTCCAGCCGGATCAACCGCAAATCAAATCTTTACCTGGAAGCAACGACAGCAGCGCAGAACATCATGGAGGAAGTCAAGGCAAAAACTTTCGAGGAAGTTTCACTGGCATTTAACTATCCGTTTGATTTAAATGGTGATACAAGAATCAGTTTTTTGAATCCACAGAAAGATAAGATAAAAAGCGGGGAACTTGGAATACGTGAAGTCCTGAAAGCTTCCGGAAATGGCGGAACAACTTATAATTCCGTCAGTCAGTACAGGGATGGAATGGATGAATCCAAAGTGACGGCATCGGTGATCTCGACAGATGGCGGCAAGACTTATAAGTTTAATCCGCGAAAAAAAGGTTCCAATGCATCGAAATATTATTTCGAATTAACGAATGTGACAGTGAATCATGAGAGTTTTGATGCGCTGGTAGAGTTTGATGGAAGCGAAAGTTCCGGATACAAAGAAAAGACTGTCACCGGTACAGGAACCGGAAAGAACGATTATCTTGCACCGAAGATTTCTGATATGGACAGCAAGACAAATGCATTTCTGATCATGCCGCGTAACTGGGATGAAGATGCCATGCAGCAGATGGTGGCAGGACAGAAAAGTGCCGCGATCGATAAAATGAATACGGATGCCGGAAATAATGCGGCAGACAGTGATACCTATCAGCCACTGGACTGGAAGGATGTCTACAAATATACAAAGAGAACGCTGTATATCAAGATCGAGGAGAGTGGCGGAACGGTCAGGGCTGAGGCAAGATATGTCTTAAGCGCGTACGACTATAAGAAATCCGGTGGAACAAAGTATGAAACCATGAGCCTCTGCCCATGTGGCGGCAAAGGTGAAGACGAAGATGTTCCGGGATGTTTCTGTACATACAAGAGTGCGTATGTACCATTTTACAGCTCTGAGACGGGGGAAGCACTGAAAAATATTTTTATTTTTTATTATCCGAACTACAATTCAACCAGTGCGACAAATCCATATGACAAGATCATACTGGATAACACGACAAACTATGAAGTCAGTTTCTATGTAACAAAGCAGAGGGACGATACCAATAATGAGCCGACTTCCGCACAGGAAGTGCAGTATCGTATGTCTCTGATCATCAATGAAAATCCGGCTGCGAGAAACAAGAGCAACTGGAGCACAAACCCGAGCCTTTATAAGGCGGTTACGAAACTTCGTACAAATCTTGATTACAACATCAGTGATATGGACGAAGTGCTGAACCGTCCGAAAATCAGCCAGATGTCCCTGACTTATCAGGCGGTTAATGATAAGGGCATCAATGGGGCAAAGGTGACAAATGCATCGGCAAAGAAAGTACTGGACTGCAACAGTCTGGATGACCGGGATGCAGAGGACCGCATTTATACGGCGAAGGTAAGCGTGTACAAAGCGGGAGCAGCTGCAAAGAATTTTCCGGACAGTGATCTTGTCGTGACACTTGATGGAGCAAAAGAAGATTAAACCTCCGGGGAGGAAGCAATGAGAAACATCACAAAAACAAAAAGACAGCAGAATCAGGGATTTTCACTTTTTACCGTACTGATCGCGGTTTCTTTTGTGGGGATCCTTGGACTTCTTGTACTTTATATCGCACTTTCGAATTTTAATATGAAAATCACAGACCTGAAGGGCAAGGACAGCTTTTATACGGCAGAGCGCGCGCTGGAGGAAATCCGTACCGGACTGCAGGAGGATGTGGGAAATGCCATGTCAAAGGCCTATACGCAGGTTCTTGAAAGCTACAACGTAGAGAACCGTTCACAAGATTCTTCTATGGACAGGCAGCGCCAGAGCGAGTTTCAGGATTGTTTTATCACAGAACTTATGCGCACTCTCCGTGTGTCGAAGACAGAAGATAATATTTATAATATGGAGAGACTCCGCGGATATGTGGATCTGGAGTATGACGAATCAAAAGAATCTCTGATCATCACCAATCCGGCCGGAAGTGCCCCTTTGATGAAAGCAGTCAAAAATGTCGGCAAAAATACAGAGAATAATGGAGTCCTTCTGAAAAATCTTAAGGTAATCTATGTAGATGAAAAAGGAAGAGCAGCGATCATCTGTACGGATATCCGTCTGCTTGTTCCGGAAGTACAGTTCCCGACACCGTCCACACTTCCGGATCTTATGAATATGATCGTTGTAGCGGACAAGGGCATCGTATGCGAAGGAACCGAAAGCACACCGACTTCTATCAATGGAAGTATTTATGCAGGTAACCTGCCATCTGCACTGGCTGCGGATTCTGAGACCAGCATTAAGGTAATACCGGGTGCAAGCCTCAATGTGGAATCCGGAGATAAGGTTGTCTGCAAAGGGGAGATCAGTGTTGGTCTGAATTCTACTTTTACGAGTGCCGAAAGTGTGAATCTGTGGGCACGTGGACTGAATGCAGATTCTGTACAGAATGTGAGTCTTTCCGGTTCGACTTATTTTGTGGATGACCTTACGGTCACAGGCAAAAATAATAACGTAAAGATCAGCGGCAATTATTATGGTTATGGTTCTTATGAATCGGCAACTTCGGATGACTGTGTGGCAAAAGACCAGTATGAAAAATCCGGACTGACGGGAGCTGCTTTGAGCAGCGCGATCGTGATCAATGGCAAAAACACAACACTGGATCTTTCTGATACACAGAAACTGATGATCGCCGGTCGAAATTATATTGCAAGTTCGAAGGTAAAAGCAAATAACAGGAGCAATACCAATGATGTGGCCACAGGTGAGAGTCTGACTGTCAAAGGTACGCAGCTTGCGTATCTTGTGCCGAAAGAGGTTCTCGGGGCATCCGGTAATCCATTGACTTACGATGCTTACCTGGCGCTTTTAAACAGAGCCGAAGATATTTCCGTAAACTGGGATGCTGCAGTTGAGGCGTGGGGCGGCAGGACTCTTCGTGATATCGGTGTCGACAGCGAGAAACCGGTGCAGACTGTTTTTTATAATGATGGATTTGTTTATTTTTATCTGAATTTTACAGATGCACAGAAATCAGCGGATTTTATGCAGATGTATTATCAGAACAATCCAACGGTTAAAGCAAATATGGATAAATATCTTTCCTTCTATTTCGGAGGGGAAGATTCAGGAATTACGGTCAAAGATGCAGATTCCTATCTGCGCTATATCACCAACGGAAACGCACTTTCTTACAGCGGGGCAGACGCACAGGGAAATATGCAGCAGGCAACCAGCGTAAATCCGGGAGAGAAGATCCTTCAGGAGCAGGTTGGTTATCAGAACAGCTGGTATGCACTGAACCGCAAGATGATCACAAGCTATGATCTTCTGAACAAAGCAGTAAAAGAAGATGGCGAAGGTAAAACACATGATGAGACAGACGGTGACCGCAGTGTATATGATAATCTTGTCAATGAAAAGAAAATGATCGATTATATCGATGATAATGTGATGGATAGTACAAAGAAATATGTATTTACGGCAAGTGTTGAGGATGGCGGACTCACGGCGATCATGTATGATAACGGAGAAAGCGGAGTGAATCAGACTCTTAAGATCAGCCAAAGTGATGCTGACAAACTTCGTCTCGTGGTATGTACCGGTGATGTGGAGATTGAGGCAGGTGTGAAATTCCAGGGTATTATCATGGCAAAAGGCACGATTACCCTGAGAGCAGGTGCACAGCTTGAATCGGCTCCTCTGGAGGCAGCAAGAGTATTTCAGGCGCAGATGCGTTCCTATGGAGACGGAACAAGCATCAAACCGCAGGATTTCTTCTGGGAAGGCGACAAATATGTTCTCGGAAATTCATCTTCATCAGGAAAGAAAGACACGCTGAACGGTTCTGACACGTACAGCATCGCGGACTGCGTGACTTATGAGAACTGGAAAAAAGAATAAATATACAGAATAGAAAGAGGTGAGGGCATTATGAAGCAAAAAAACAAAGGTTTTACACTGGTGGAGCTGATCATTGTCATCAGTATTTTTGCCATTCTTCTTGGAATCATCGTGCCTTCTCTTAATTCGATTCTGGGCTTTCGGGTAAACCGGGCTGCCAATTCGATCGCGGCAGCTCTGGATAAGACAAAGACAGAGGCTTCCAATCGTCTGGTCGGCGAGATGAAGCTGGAAAAAAGAGAAGACGGTTATTATATCAGTTATTATCTGGACCGCGGCAAAGTGAGCGGTGAGTCAAACGTAAAGCAGGATCAGCCGGAAAAAATTGCTCCGGCAAAAACAATGATCAGTTATACAACCAGTTCCGGTACAACGCAGGAGCTTGGTGCAGGTGACAGCATTGTGATCACATATGACCGTGCAACCGGTGCATTTCTTCCGTTGCAGGAAAAAACGTGGACACAGAAAGAAATTCTTTCTGTGCTGGAAGCAGGCGAGGATATTCCACTTACAAGAACAGGGGAGTACTGTACACAGATTACAGTCAGTGGCGGCAGCCGTTACAAGAGACTGAGTCTGATTCAGGAGACCGGCAAGTATGAGATAACTTCCGGACATAATTAATTCTGTGTGAAGCAGATACATTTTGTATGAATTGCGATTTTGTTATTTTTTGGAGGAGAAGATCCCATGAAGATAAGAAGAATAAAAAATACAGCAGAAAAATTCAGAAATCGAATCGCAAAGATGCAGACGGATAATCGTGGACTGACATTGATCGAGCTGATTATTACGGTTGCGATCATTGCGATTTTTTCCGGTGTGGTACTGACCTTTATTACGACCGGAAGCAATACATACAGAAGTACATCCAGCAGTGCGAAGGTACAGATGGAGACACAGGAACTGATCGACAGAATGGAAGATATGATCATTGATACCAACAGAAGTCTTTATTATGCGAATGGTACAGGTGAGAATATCGGATCCGCGATCAAAAATGATATCAAACAGAGCGGCGCAGGAAACAGTGATGGAAACAAGACTTTCATCGTCTGCAACGAATATAAAAATAACGACGGAAACACCAGCCAGTACATCTGTGATGTGATCGACTGGGATAAAGAAGATGCGACTGTTTATTACAGTCAGAGAGAATATACAGCTTCAAGCAGTTCTGACGGGGCAGGAAAAGATGATACAGAAACAGCAGGATTTTCTGAGGATGAGGGAGATGCAGCAGTATTTTCTCTGGATGAAGAAGATGACGGAGAGCAAAATGTGCGTAATGCCCGTACAAAGGTGAAGCGTTCTGTCCTTGCAACAGGTATTCTTGATTTCCGTGCCGATCTTACCAGAGTGGAATCCGACAATATTGTGCGTTTCCAGCTAAGCACGGAAAACGGAAAAAAAGAGATTGAGACACTGCACAGTGTCAGCCTTCGAAATAAAGTAAAAGTGAAAAAACCGGCAGATTCTGTTGATGATACGGAGCCGACCAATGTGGGAATCCGTATTTCCTATGCGCCGGCTTCCATGGATCCGGGAGCATCAGACAGGCTCGCATATGATCTGAGTGGAAACGGAAGTATTGATCCGTCAACGATTACATGGAGCGTAGTCAGTGACGGACAGAACGGAAGCTTCCCGGGTGAAGACCATACCAACAGCAAACTGACCATCAATGAAAATGCTTCAGGATCAATTACAGTCAAAGTTTCGGCGAAGACAAGTTCCGGCAAATGGATCGAGTCCGCATCGGTAACGATTCAGATTACGGCGAAAGCGACACCGGCACCGACTGAGGCACCGGAGCCGACTACGACACCAGTCCCGACAAATACGCCTGTCCCGACCGCAACACCGGTACCGACGAGTACGCCAGTGCCGACACCAGTCCCGACAGATGGGGAGATTATCCTTGGCGCAGATGCGAAGTATGATACAGTTATAGCTGGTGAAACGTATCAGTGTACAATCTATCATGATTATGGTTTCCGTTTTAAACCAAAAGATAGTGGTAATAATTATTCGGTAACATGGTCTTTGAAAGGACAACCGGCAGGCATTTCAATGGGAAACGGTCAGAATACGGACCAAACAGTTTCTGTAAATGTAAATGCAGTGAATGGCTTTGTTTTGTGTGCGGATTATGTAAATAAGGACAATGGAAAGACTGTGCATGTTGAAAGAGAATTTAAAGTAGCATCGAAGACAAAGCTTCAGCTCTGGGATGAAGACAATCATCAGATAGTAGAGAATGATGAGGTCACTGTAACGAAATCTTATCAGCTACGTGCATTAGTTGAAGTCTATGATGCGAGTGGAAATGTATCAGATGTTCCAATTGTAGCAAATAAAGCAGAAACGACTGTACAGGCAAACCATCAGACAATGAATATGTCAGCAGATGGACAGGGATGGATATACGCACCAACGAAACCGGAAGATGTACGGATTACGCTTCAGTTGCGTAAATATATTGGAAACTTCTGGAGTGCAAATAACAATTTCCCAACAGATAATGCGGATTATAATGCAGCGTTTAATGTAAAAGCAGTACTTCCTGCATATCATGCGGAGATTGTTGGTCCGGATAAGATTGGATATGACCAATCAGCAGAATTTTATCTTTCATTGACAGATATGGATGGAAATCCGGTTGATGCAAAGGTCACATGGAGTGGAAATTATAATGGAACCGGTGGGAATATGACTCCAAATGAGACAAAAACAGGAATAAATAACAAAGTCAGGTTTGCCCCATATAATAAGTGGCAGGAGGCTACTTACCCAGTGTTTGCTACTTATAAGATTCTGGATGCAGAAGTGACAGTTACAAAAAATATTACCGTTACAAATAAATGAGAAAGTTTGTTGGCTTTTTCGCTTGAGGTGTATTTGACGAGAATTGTTTTGGCAAAATCAGGAGGGCAATTTTATACATGAGATTCAAACACAAGAAACTATTAATCTCCGGCACGGCGGTGGCTGCCGCCGGTGTACTGGGAGCGGGGACTCTTTTGCAGTCTGTTCTCTCGGTGCAGGCGTCATCTGAGATGATGCCCGGTATTGAAACCATTGTAAGCGAAAGCACCGAGGAGGATCCTTTTCGTATACTGGAACTGGTTGATTCCAGTGATGATGCGGAGATCGGTTATTACATATCGGGGCAGGAACCAAGTCTGAAATTATATCAGTATCAATACACGGATGCGGATGGGAATACGCACACAGTACATTTTTCTACAATAAAAGATGCACTGAGTAAGCTGCCGGAGAAGCAGAGAACGGAATTTGTCATGAATGTCCGTCTGAATGACTCCGGACAGATTGATGAAAGTATAAGCACCGGAATCAAAAAGATAAAAGATGTAACAGGTGATGATTCGAGTAAGTATCCTTTGTCAGGGTCAGACTATCAGGAAAAATATTTTCTTTCAGACAGTGACGATGCATCAGACTGGACGAAGGTAGATCTGACGGATTTTGACGGCAATTCCCGTACCGATACAGTACAGGTAAAAGGTTCCTATGTCGAGAATACTTCCGGTACCGGTGATTACACAAAAGGCGATCAGGAATATTACCCGATCCGAAAAGACGTTGATGCCGATAACCAGCAGTCAGAAAAATTCCGCGAAAACATCCAGAGCTTTGAAGAATCGACAGGCAGCGATGCGCGAGGTGCTTATTATCTGGAGTTTGAAGAAGTACCGAATACCAAAATCAATAATGCACTTGCGGATGAGAATGACAAAGGACAGAAATCTCTTCTTCCGGAATATGACTATGCGAGTGGCAGATACGGATATTATGAGAATGTCTACACGTCTCTGACAAAAGAAATTGCAGATGAGATAGAAGCAAAAAAATATCAGTTCCCGGGAGAAAATCCGGATGAAGTAACAGAAGACAATGCAGTTCTGGTACGTGAAATTTCAGATGAAGCTGTGAAAACAGCCGATCCTGTATCAGAAAACAGCGGTTTTAGCGGTGAATCAGGCCAGGTGATTTCTGATGAAGAGAATTCCGGTACAGAAGGTTCCGGGAATAATGATTTTTCCAGCGGAGAAGATGCGTTTGGATCTGATGGAAGTGATTCTTATGGCAGCAGTGATGGGGGAACTTCTGATTCCGGTGAGGACAGCTCCGAAGATATTACGTTTGACAATTCCTATGAAAACAATGAGAACGGCAGTTTTTCAGGTGATGAAAGTGGCGTCGATGCACAGTCTTTCGGCGGACAGCCGGAATTTGTACAACAGTCTTATGTAAGAACAGTGGAATTATCAGATACAGATGTATTCCGTGACAGTGATGCATTCTCAGATTCTGAATCAGGGATTTCAGATGATGGATCTTCTTCTGCGGATGTTCAGTCAGACAGCGGAGAAGAGTGGAACGAGTACAGTGAGCCAGATACTTCCGACAATGTTTCTGTACAGGATACAGATGAGACCGGTATGGATGCCGACGCTGTTTTCCAGTCAATTCTCGGCGATATCACAAATGCGCAGGAAGCAGGAACACAGGCAGATCCGTATGTATATCTCGGTGAAAATATTGACCAATATCCGAACTACAAATATACAGTTATCGGTGATCTTGCTTATGTAAAAGCAAATGCGACAGATCTTGCGAAGAACCCGGATGCGGAACTTACTGATGGCAGTATTGTGCTGGACAATGATGAGTATTGGTACTATCAGGAAGTGAACGGAAAACTTACCAGATCTGAAATCTCTATTGTAACCGGTCGAAGTGCCGTTCCTTATAATGAAATTCAGGAAATTTCAAATGAACTTTCCTATAACTATTATTACCGCGTATCAAAAGTATATTTCTGCTGTAAATCAAATGACACAGAAGGTGAGGCTGCGCTTCCGTACAGCTATTTTGGATGGTATTATCCAAACTATCCGGACAATCAGGATGTGTACCTTCCGGTTTCTGATGGAGACGTGGCAACGCATTATGTGTCAGCGGCAACTTACAGTCTGACTCCGGGCACTGGAAACTATGATTTTGCACCTGGCGGTGATACCGCTGTCTCTGTTCAGGTAAACAGCTTTTATTATCAGGGCGGCTATACAAACAATGACTGGTTCAAAAAATATGTTTTCCATCTGAATCCAAAAGTTGATGCTGACAGTGAAGATGGGGAATTTGAGAATTTTGGCATCGAAGTTGATACAAAGCTGGCTTCGGATGGTACCTCAGATATATATGCACCGGCAGTTTCCGGGGGAAGTTCAGGCGGAAATGATACTGCGGCAAATTTCGCGCAGGATGAAGAGCAGGCGATTACATTTGAACCGGAAGATACATTTGGAGATGACACAACAGAGCAGACGGATGTCAGCGAAGAAGTTCCGGAATCCGGTGATACAGAAGATGGTGCCGGTGAGGATGAAACGGACATCGATGTACAGGAGAATGCAGATGAATCAGAGAACATTGATGCAGAAGACATTGATACACAGGATGATGAATCTGTTGATGTGCAGGCACAGGATGACGGAGTCAGTGTATCAGACAGTTTTGCAGATACACTTGATAAGTATGACCTGATCTATGTAAACGGTACTCTTTCGGCTGATGTGGCAGCTGCGATTGCAGCGACTTCCATTCCGTGTGTTGTCAACGCTTCCAGAGTGCATGAGAAAGCATTTACCGATGCTTTTTCGAAGTTTGTGAGGAATGAGACAGAAGATGCAGACGGACATTATATAAATACATATATGTACTTTTTCAAAAATACGTTTGTGGGAACAGATGGGGATTATAATCTTGTAAATACTTCTTTCCATACAAATTTTAATGGAAATGTGGATTCTGAGGAAAACATTACTTATGATCCTGACGATACCATGCATGGATTTGAAGAGATTATCAAATACATCAATAGCGAAAACCAGTACCGTAAGCTGGAAAATAATAATTCAGAACAGACGAATCTGGATGATGGAAGCGATACTTCTACACAGAAAATAGAGCCTCTTGGAAGAGAAATCTCACAGGCAAGGGCAATTGAATACATCATTAATTACAAATATCAGAGAAGTACCCTGGTAAAAGAAAACCTCAAAGTACTGGAAATTATGCCATATACGGGAAATGAAATGCTGGATAAAGAAAATGTGAAGAAATGGGTGGCTGGTTCAGACCGTAAGATCAAAAGTGTAACGGCCTGCTGCAGTGAGACTGCAAAGGAAGATGATAAAGCTGAGAATATGATTGACGGAGATCCAAACACGAGATGGCATACTTTGTGGAACAATGAAGATGGTCACAGCAAAAATAATCCGCCGTATTTTACGGTAACTTTTGACGGGGCTCAGGATATTCGGGGATTCTTTTATCAGAACCGTACATATCAGGAAAATGGCAGCCAGAATGGTGTTCCTGTGGAGTACAAAGCTGAGTTATACTCAGATGTGAACGGACAGAAGCTGATTGATACGGTAACCGGATTAACGAACATTACAACAGATAATCAGGGTAAAGTGACTGCGCTACAGTTCGGAAAGACGATCAGATCAGTACAGAGTATGAAAATCACATTTCTGAGAACGCTGGACAGTAATGGAGGAAACGGAAATAATGCCAAGTATGGTTCCTGTTCAGAATTCGGAGTCATTTATGCAGACAGTGGAACAGATGTAAATATCGGAGCAACAATTACTCCTATGACAGCAGCAGAATTTGTCGGACATATTGATGATATCGGCTCGGAATACGATATGGTGTTCATCGGCGATCAGAAAAAAAATGCAAACAGCCTGATTACGGGAAGTGGAGAGTACAGATATGCTCATGTAGGTGATTTAAAAAGTATTATTGCAAATAACAATCTTGCGAAAATGCTGGGTCAGCTTGATACAGATTATGCGCGGGGTCCATGGTCCGATGGGAAACTCCGGTACGCACCGCTCAGTACATACAATGAAGATGGATCCGGATATTTCCGCGGATCCGGAAATGATATAACAAAGCAGCAGTACAATTCACTGATGGATTTTGTAAAGAGTGGTTATCCGGTGGTGCTGGCATCCGGACTTGTAGATGGTGATAAGCCGAATGCAAAGGAAGTAGATTCTGCTTCGTATTATTACCAGTTCATAAAGGACGCACTGAAATATGAAAATGTAGCTACGAATAAAGAACTGGAAAGCGGAGCAAAAGATCTCAGCTTCTTTATGAATCTGGCAAAGCCGGTAATCAAATTTGATGAGAACGGAGGCAAACCGAAGGAACCGCAGCGGCTGGGAACTGCCGGCACATTCAAGACACCTGTGGATCTCAGTGATACAGGATATATTGACGGGGAGCTGAAATATACTTTTACGGTAGAAAATGATTCTGATGCAGCCCCGGCAACGACAACTTATGACTGTAAACTTTACCTGGATCTGAACTTTGACGGTAATCTTTCAAAGAAAGAATCGCAGGACAAATATATGGTCGTGCAGGATGAAGACGGAAATGTCCTTTCACAGAAAGATTATGGTAGCGGAGATATGCGTTATGAACTGAAGCTTGGAAAGAAATATACCGTTACCAGAAAAATTCCGTCAGATTACTATAAGCTGATTACCTGGAAACTGGAACTGACAAGCAACCGTAACACCTATATCCATACTTCTGAGATTGGCTATGCAAAACAGCAGAAACCGGATGGGGTTGCGAAACAGACGATCAATGTTCTGCAGCTTGTTCCACAGGATAATTCAGTAAATCGTTCAAATCCATGTACATGGACACTTGCGGACAGCAGCATTTTTAAGAATCTGATAGCCGGAGTGCAGGACTTCAATATCAATGTAATTTCCAGAAATGTTACAGACATTAATAATGGAAATGTTCTGGATAAAAACGGACAGAAAACAACCTTTGCAAATCTGCTGGATGATCAGCAGATGCTGATCATAGGATTCCAGGATGTGTATCAGGATATTTCCATAGATGCGGTGCAGGAGATCCTGAAATTTATCCGATCCGGAAAGAGTGTTATTTTTGCACATGACACGACTTCTTATATCAATACTGATCATCAAAAAATATACGGCCAGATCGCAAGGGACGGTTACAATTCAAATGGAACAGTAAACAGCGGCGGAAGCATTGGTCTTTATAACGACAGCTGGCTGTGGAATACTGCAAGAAATGAAAACTGGGGACTGTCGCTGAATACAATTCTCCGTTCGGTAGTAGGTATGGACCGCTATGGTATTACTTCTGATGCAACGATTGGAAATCAGACGGTTTCTGAACTGCTCAAAAAAGGCAAACCATTGTCAGATGGAAGTGTGGACTTTAAGACATTGCTTACGCTGGCAGGTGATGTGGCATATAAAAACGGTGATAAATCAAAGAGCTATGCACAGACACAGGGATATACAAATGCAATGTTGGACGGTAAAACGCTCGGTACGGGAGATACACTGACAACAAGGGCAACAAAGGTAAATGATGGTGCGATCACGCAGTATCCTTATGTGATTGGCGACAGTATTACCATTGCAGAGACACACGGACAGTATTATCAGCTTGGGATGGAGCAGGATCGAGATATCAATGATCAGAGCGATGGAATGAACGATGTGGTTGCCTGGTATTGTCTGACGGATCACTATTATAATAATTCACCAAATGATGCTCGAAATAATTATTATCTGTACAGTAAGGGGAATGTTATTTATACCGGAGCAGGACATCGGCGGGTACAGAATGATGATGAAATCAAACTGTTTATCAATACGATCGTGGCAGCGGCAAACGTTACTGCGGTAAAACCGGAAGTAAACTTTGTAAAAACACTGAATCCGGCAGCAGAGACAGAGAGCACCAGATTTTATATGACAGACCAGACATCATGGGATTCTAATGAAGCAAATACACTGGAAGAAAATATGGATTTCTACATCAATGTCAGGGATTACAATATGGTAAGTGCTGATTTAAGTCAGGAAGAACTCGATAAACAGGAGATGACTGTTCAGTTTTACATTGAAGATGAACATGGCAGAGTAGAAGACGGATGCCCGACCACGAAGAATGTATCTGATATTACAGCGCAGATCGGAAGTCTGAGCGGTTATGGAAATATCGGTACAATTGAGAGTGGCAGTGATGGCAAATTCCATCTGTCTCAGAACAGTGCCTACGCGTTGAAAGTTTCTGATATCGAACAGTATCTGCGAAACCAGAATGGCAGCAATGGATATAAAGAGTCCTGTAAGCTGTATGCGAAAGTTTCCAGTACTGTATATCTGTACGGTCAGGAACATACAAGTACCGTATGGTCATCCATCGACCTGAAACAGCGTCAGCTTTTCGAACTGGATTAAAGAATTATGGATGTTTCTCCGTAGTTTAGGGGAAACATCCATTTTTTGTCGAATGATTTTTCTTGATTTTTGAGTACAAAGCGTGCTATAATTCTTACATCTTAAATTCTAAGCCCGTCAGGGCATTCTAAAATGTTTCAATTCTGAAACAGAAACCCAATAAAGTGGAAATCTATTAAGATCTAATCAGACGAAAGGAAGCCTGCCTATGCAAACAAAACTTCAGAAATATTTTCCTATGCTCAGAAGCAGGGAGGAAATCTTGAGAGAAATTGATGAGAATGTGAAACTTACAGAACAATTTTATAGCTGGAGGGAGGCACAGAGACAGGAGTTTCTGGATTTTTGCACAGGAGTGCGTGGAATCAAAATGTTGTATGATTCTTTTTTTAAAGAAGTCATGAATCCGGAAACAGTGCCTGAGCGACTCGAAGAATTCCTTGGTATTCTTCTGAATCAAAAAGTAAAGATTATAGAAATCCTGCCGGGAGATTCCACGAGAATTGCAGATGAGCAGTCACTGCTGATCATGGACATACTGGTGCGCTTTGAAGATGGAACATATTGTAATGTGGAAGTGCAGAAGATCGGTTATGCATTTCCGGGAGAACGGAGTGCGTGTTATTCCTCAGATTTGCTGCTTCGTCAGTACAAAAAAGCTCGCAGTGTAAAGAAAGATCACTTTACATATAAGGATGTAAAGGGCGTGTATACGATTGTGCTGATGGAAAAAAGTCCTGCGGTTTTTCAGAAATATCCAGATGAGTATATACATATTTTTATGCAGAAAGCAGATACAGGACTGGAGATGGATTTGTTGCAGAAATATATTTTTATACCCCTTGACATCTTTAAGAAGAATGTAGAAAATAAAGGTATCAAGAACAAAATAGACGGATGGCTGACATTTCTGGGGATGGATGATGCGGAGAAAATCATCGAGCTGATAAATACCTATCCGGAATTCAGAGAGATGTATGAGCATGTGTATTACATATGCCGGAATGTGGAGGATGTAATGGGGATATTTTCAGAGGAATTAAGAATTATGGATCGGAACACAGTGAGGTACATGGTAGATGAAATGCAGGAGACGATAGACGAACAGAAAGAGACGATAGATGAACAGAAAGAAATGCTGGCTGAACGTGACAGGAAGTTAGAAGAAAATATCTGCGAAATGCAGGAAATGCAAGAAAGTATTGAAGAATTAAAAAAGCAGATAGAATTGCTTCAAAAATAAAAAGTCTCTAACAGAACAATTTTACAGCTGGAGAAAGGCGCAGAAAATAAAACCCCGGAGGTCTCCAAAGATCCCCGGGGTTTTTGAAAAAAGATGGCCGATAATTAGTTGTTGATGACAACACCCTTCTGCAGCATAATGTTTGCATACAGAGCTTTTTCGCTTGTGGAAATGATGCAGTAAGCTGTTTTTGCTTCATCATAGAATGCGAAACGCTCGATGTTTCCTACAGTAGCGTCTCCTCTGTCATCATATTTGCGGATGATTTCTTTGTATGTATCCCAGATCGGGGTTTCTACATCATCGCCAGGCATTACTTCCATCAGGTTTACCGGATGTTCTACATAAGTATCCAGTGGGAAAACTTTCAGGATTGCTTCCAGGATTTCCGGAACACCATGTCCGTCGCAGCGGATTGTGATAGCGTTTTTACCCATGGATTCTACCGGGAAGTTACCATCAGCGATAACAAGACGATCGCTGTGTCCCATTTCACATAATACTTTTAATAATTCTGGTGATAAGATTTCAGGAATACCTTTTAACATGTCGTTTATGCCTCCGTTCAGATAATTTGATTTCTCGCCGGCGCAGTCTTTTAAAATACGCCTTTCTATATTCAATTTACCTGTAATTACTGTACAATGCAAGGGAAAATTTTCCGATAAAAGATAAATATTTTACGGTTGACAGAATGCGGGAGGCGATGTATGATTAACTCAAAACGGAAACGTTTCGGTTTTGGAATTTTCCGATCAATCACAAGTAGTAAAACAAAAAATATACATATATCATTAAGGAGGAAAAAGTTATGCCACTTGTTACATCAAAAGAAATGCTGTTAAAAGCTCAGGAAGGTGGATATGCAGTCGGAGCATTTAATGCAGAGAATATGGAAATGGTGAAAGCCATTATTCAGGCAGCAGAAGAACTGAAAGCACCGGTTATGATCCAGACAACTCCATCTACTATAAAGTACGGTACTGTGGATACCTATGCAGCAATCGTTGCAGCAGAAGCTAAAAAAGCATCTGTTCCGGTATGCCTTCATCTTGATCACGGCAGCAGTTTTGAACTGGCTATGCAGGCAATCCATGCAGGATATACTTCTGTTATGATCGACGGATCCAAACTGGACTTCGAGGCAAACATTGCAGAGACAAAACGTGTAGCAGATGTAGCAAATGCACTGGATATTCCATGTGAAGCAGAGCTTGGTAAAGTCGGCGGCAAGGAAGATGATCTTGAAGCAGAAGCTGACACCAATACAGATCCGCAGGAAGCAAAAGAATTTGTTGAGCGTACAGGTGTTACTTCTCTGGCAGTTGCAATCGGAACAGCACATGGTTTCTATGTAGGTACACCGGTTCTTGATAAAGAACGTTTAAGTGAGATCCGCGAAGTTGTTGATATTCCGCTGGTTCTTCACGGAGCATCCGGACTCAGTGACGAAGATGTAAGCGACTGCGTAAAACGTGGTATCTGCAAAGTAAACTTTGCGACAGAACTTCGTGCAGCTTACTCCAAAGCAGTCAAAGAACTTCTTGAAGAAAAACCGGATACCATTGATCCGAAAGCTTATGGCAAGACAGCAATCGCAGCAGTGAAAGAACTGGTTATGGCAAGAATGAAAGTCTGCGGATGCGACGGTAAAGCAGAATAAAAGCAGAAGGCAGTGAGGCGAAATGGCAGCGACCATGAAGGATATAGCCAGACGGACAGGACTTGGGCTGGCTACGATTTCTTCCTATTTTAACGGAGGAAATGTCCGTGAAAAAAACAGAATAAAGATTGAGGAAGCTATCGAAGAACTTCATTACGAAGTCAATGAGGTGGCAAGAGGTTTAAAGACGAACGCGACCAGAACGATTGGCGTTGTCATTCCGGAGCTGAACAATACTTTCTGTGCCGAGATCATCACCGGTATGGAGGATATCCTGCGAAGTCATGGTTATGCGACGATCGTCTGCGACTGCCGAACCGATAAGAAACTGGAACAGGAGGCGGTTGAATTCCTGACTCGCAGGCGTGTGGACGGTATCATCAACATGCCGGTTGATGAAGAGGGAAACCACCTGAAAAGGTTTCAGAAGACGGGTAAACCGATCGTTTTGATTGATCGAAAGATTCAGGGTATCAACTGTGACAGTGTGCTGGTTGATAATAAAAAAGCCGC
This sequence comes from Blautia sp. Marseille-P3087, assembly GCF_900120195.1. Classification (GTDB taxonomy): domain Bacteria; phylum Bacillota; class Clostridia; order Lachnospirales; family Lachnospiraceae; genus Blautia_A. The sequence goes on along the minus strand of NZ_LT635539.1, from coordinate 1,345,624 downwards.
TGAAGATGCAGTCCGGTATTTTATCGAGAGAGGACACCGGAATATTGGGATCATTGGCGGACCGGAAGAAGTTTTTACTGCACAGGAGCGTATGGCGGGATATTATAAAGCACTGGAAAGTGCCGGGATCCCGGTGAGTGAATCTCTGATCTGGCATGGAGACTATACGATTCAGGGCGGTGTCCGGGGACTTGAAGAACTTGTACAGAATAATCCGGAGATGACAGCAGTGTTTGTGACGAACTATGAAATGACTATGGGGGCCATGATCGGAGTAAACGAACTGGGCATCCGGATTCCGGAGCAGCTGTCGATGATCGGGTTTGACAACCTGCAGTTTGCGAGAGCATGTAATCCGAAGCTGACGATCGTAGCGCAGCCGACGGACGGCATTGCAAAAGAAGTGGCAAAGGTTATGCTGAATCATCTGGAAAATACCGGCGAGGCATCCGGAGAGCTTTTTAGTGAGAAACTTGAGACCGAGATTATTGCCGGAAAATCCGTAAGGGTTTTAGTATGAACATCTGATAAAGAGAAGGAACTCCGGGCAGCCGGAGAAATGGGAGCAGCAAAATGATGAAATCATATTTACTTGGAATCGATATCGGAACAAGTGCCTGTAAGGTAGCGGTGTTTGATAAAGAGGGCAAAGTCCTTGCCGCAGCCAATGGCGACTATCCGGTATACTATCCACAGGAAGGCTGGGCGGAGCAGAATCCGGAGGAATGGTGGAGTGCTGTATGCAGGGCAACGAAAGAAACCGTGCAGAAAGCAGGCATTGATCCGGCGGAGATTGCCGGAGTCGGCATTGACGGACAGAGCTGGTCGGCCATCGCGCTCGACAAAGAGGGCAAAGTACTTACCAATACACCGATCTGGATGGACACCCGTGCGCAGGAAATCTGTGAACGGCTGAATAAGAAAATCGGTGAGGATAAAATCTTTGAAGTTGCAGGAAATTCACTTCAGCCGTCTTATACGACAGCAAAGATCATCTGGTACAAAGAAAATCTTCCGGAGGTTTATGAAAAGATCGACAAGATCCTCCAGTCCAACAGTTTTATCGCCTTTAAGCTGACAGGCGCGATCACACAGGATATGTCTCAGGGATACGGCCTTCACTGTTTCGATATGAAGAAGGGATGCTGGGACGAAGAGATGTGTAGACACCTCGGAATTCCGATGGAATTTTTGCCGGAGATCTGCGAATGTGACCATGTCGTAGGTAGCGTGACAGCAAAAGCAGCCGCAGAGTGCGGACTCGCAGAAGGAACCCCGGTTGTAGCAGGTGGTCTGGATGCAGCCTGTGGAACTCTGGGTGCCGGTGTCATTCATCCGGGAGAAACACAGGAACAGGGCGGACAGGCAGGTGGAATGAGCATCTGTATTGATGAATACAAAGCAGATCCACGACTGATCCTTGGGTATCATGTCATTCCGGGTAAATGGCTTTTGCAGGGCGGAACGACCGGTGGCGGCGGAGTGATGCGCTGGTTTGAACGTGAATTTGCCGATTATGAGCGAATGATGAAGGAACAGACAGGAGCATCTTCTTTGAATCAGCTCAATGAGATTGCAGAAAAAATCAATCCGGGCAGTGACGGGGTCGTATTCCTTCCATATATGTCCGGTGAGCGTTCCCCAATCTGGAATCCATATGCAAAAGGTGTTTTCTACGGACTTGATTTTGCAAAGACCAAAGGCCATATGGTACGTGCCTGCATGGAAGGCGTGGCACTTTCTCTGCGCCACAATCTTGAGGTGGCAGAGGCAGCCGGAGCAAATGCAGAAGTCTTAAGAGCAATGGGCGGTTCTGCGAATTCTCTTCTCTGGACACAGATCAAATCCGATATCACAGGAAAACCGATCGTTGTACCGGCGTCCGATACAGCAACAACGCTTGGAGCCGCACTCCTTGCAGGTGTCGGAGTCGGACTTTACAAAGATTATGATGAAGCCGTTTCCATCACTGTAAAAGAAACACGTCGCCATGAGCCAAACCCGGAGAATAAAGAAGTGTATGATAAGACTTATGAGACGTATCTTGAACTTTACAAGTCTCTGGCACATATGATGACAAAGTGATTTAATGATTTTGGGCAAATTGAATGTTTAATAGAAGTTTTTTCTGAAAAACCTTGATTGTTTTTATAAAAAACGCAGGGGGAGCTCGAGGGGGCGGCGCACGCACCCTCGGTATTTCCTCCTTTCACGAAAGGAGTAATATATTATGAAAGCAGCAGTAGTAGTTGCAAATGAAGATGTACAGTATCAGGAAATTGAAGAACCAAAGGTAACAAAAGGTGCCGTAAAGATCAAAGTCAGATATTCCGGTATCTGCGGATCTGACATCCCGCGTGTTCTGAATCATGGCGTTCATTTTTATCCGATCGTTCTCGGTCATGAATTTTCCGGTGATGTAGTAGAAGTCGGTGAAGGTGTAACAAAGGTAAAAGTCGGCGACCGTGTATCCGGAGCACCACTTCTTCCATGCATGAAATGTGACGACTGCCAGCAGGGCAACTTCTCCCTTTGCAAACATTACAGTTTTATCGGTTCCAGACAGCAGGGAAGCAACGCAGATTATGTTGTAGTTCCGGAGCAGAATGCAGTTCCGTTTGACAAGAGCGTTTCCTATGAGCAGGGCGCAATGTTTGAGCCTGCAACTGTGGCTATCCATGGTGTATTCCAGAACGATTATCATGGCGGAGAGTATGTAGCAATCCTCGGCGGCGGTACAGTCGGAATGTTCACCATGCAGTGGACTAAAATCTTCGGATCAAAGAAAGTTGTTGTATTCGATATCAGCGATGAGCGTCTTGATCTTGCAAAACGTCTTGGTGCAGATGAAGTCATCAATACAAAAGAAGAAGGTTACATGGAAAAAGCAATGGCGATCACCGGCGGCAAAGGATACGGATTTGTATTCGAGACAGCAGGACAGGTTCCGACCATGCATATGGCATTTGAACTTGCTGCAAACAAAGCTCATGTATGCTTTATCGGTACTCCACATGAGAATTTGACCTTCACACCTGCGCAGTGGGAAAACATGAATCGTAAAGAGTTCAAACTGACCGGTTCCTGGATGTCCTACAGTGCACCATTCCCGGGACGTGAATGGGATCTGACAGCACATTATTTTGCAACAGGCCAGCTTAAATTTGATCCGGGCTTCGTTTACAAAAAGATCCCGATGAGTCAGGCACAGGAAGCATTCCAGTTATTTAAGACACCGGGACTTGTAAAAGGAAAGATTCTCTTATCAAACGAGGAAGAGTGAAAATGATACTGACAGTGACATTGAATGCCGCAATCGACAAAAGATATGTGGTAGATGATTTTAAAACAGGCGAAGTCAACCGTGTCCGGGAATGTTCTTATGTTCCCGGCGGTAAAGGTCTGAATGTATCCAAACCGGCATCCATTTACGGGGCAGAGGTTGTTGCCACCGGATTTGTGGGCGGCCATGCAGGAAACTATATCGAAGATGCGCTGAAACCATTCGGCATCAAAGGTGATTTTTATCATGTGAATGCAGAGAGCAGGTCCTGCATCAATATCTGGGATGAGGTAAATCATGTGCAGACAGAATTTCTGGAGCCGGGATTTACACTGACAGAAGAAGATTTTGCCGGATTCGAAAAGAAATTCAGAGAACTGGTAAAAGATGCAGACGTTGTATCCATGTCCGGCAGTGTGCCAAAAGGACTTGACGGAACAGCATACCAGAGACTGGTCAGGATCGTAAAAGAAGCCGGCAGACCGGTAATCCTTGATACGAGCGGTAAGCTCCTGGAGATGGGCATCGAGGCATGCCCGACACTGATCAAACCAAACATTGATGAGATCCGTATGCTGACCGGTAAACACTGCGATGACATTCAGGATATCATTGATGCGGCAAAAACGATTCACGCAAATGGCGTGGAGATCGTTGCGGTTTCACTTGGCGCAGATGGTTCGCTGGCAGTAGGGGAGGAAGGAATCTTCCGTGCAATCGTTCCGAAGATCAATGCAGTCAATACTGTAGGATGTGGTGATTCCATGATCGCCGGATTTGCACTGGGCTTAAGCGAGGGACTTTCTCTCGAAGAAACATTAAGAAGAGCAAGCGCAATTTCTGCGGCGGCAGCAATGCGTGAAGAGACCGGGTTCTTTGTAATGGAAGATATGAAAAAACTGTTACCGCAGATTGCTATACAAAGACTTTAAGAAAACGAAAACTATATAATCAAAATCAGGAGGAAATTAAAATGGCAGAATTTATCGATCCGGCAATTGTGCCGAAAGTAACACTTCCGTCAGGAGAAGAAGTACCATGTATGGGTATGGGAACATTTGGTTCTGACAGGGTAAGCGCAGAAGATGTATCTGCAGCAGTTGCAGGAGCAATCCGCAGCGGATATCGTATGTTTGACTGTGCAGCATGCTATGGAAATGAGCATCAGATCGGTGAAGTTTTTGAAGCAGCGATCAAAGAAGGCGTCGTAGAAAGAAAAGACCTCTTCATCATGACAAAAGTATGGAATGACATGCACAGAAAAGTAGAAGAAGCATGCACAAAGAGCATTCAGGATCTGAAATGCGACTATGTGGATCTGTACTTCATTCACTGGCCATTCCCGAATTACCATGCACCATTTTGTGATGTAGATTCCAGAAATCCGGATTCCAGACCGTTCAGCGTAGAAGAATTCATGGATACCTACCGTCAGTGTGAAGAGCTGGTAGAAAAAGGAAAAATCCGTTACATCGGTATTTCCAACATGACCATTCCGAAACTGGAAGCAGTTCTTCCATTAATGAAAATCAAACCTGCAGCATGTGAACTGGAACTTCATCCATGCTTCCAGCAGCAGGAGCAGTATGACTATCTTGTTGCACACAACATCCAGCCGGTAGGCTATATGCCGCTTGGTTCACCGAGAAGACCGGAAAGAGATATCTGCCCGGAAGATGTTGCTGATATGCAGACACCGGAAATGCAGGAGATTGCAAAAGCACATGGTGTTCATCCGGCACTGATCGCTCTGAAATGGGCTCATCAGAGAGGAGAAATCTCCATTCCGTTCTCAGTACATAACTATGTAAGCAATCTGAAATGCGTCACAGAAGATCCGCTGACCGATGAGGAAATGGCAAAGATCGGTACACTCGAAAAAGGAAACAGACTGGTTAAAGGCCAGGTATTTCTGTGGGAAGGCGCAAAAGACTGGCATGATCTGTGGGATGAAGAGGGATATATTGTAAAATAAGGGAACTGCCCTCAGACCCGTTAAATAATTTGACAATTAAAAAAAACTTGCGAGGGGAGGGCGCTCACAGTTGCGAAGGCCGCTCTCCCCTCGCGCACCCCACCTGGCCACGCAAAGCAAGCGCCCGTGTGGGGTATTTTATTGGGAAAATAACATGGTGGAATTGTATTTTTTTTAACAAAACTCCCACATTTCCTGTACCCAAACACCCCAAATCATGTTACAATAAAATACTGGGAAATATCCAGAAGTACATGAATTGATATAGATGGGGGAGCAAAATACATGTATCGAATACTACTCGTAGATGACGAAATCCTTGTTCGTGATGCCATCAAAGAAAACATCGACTGGAAAAGTCTGGACTGTGAACTTGTGGGTGACTGCGAAAACGGCAAACAGGCATCAGAATTTGTAAAAGAACATCCCGTGGATATTGTTCTGACCGATATTCTCATGCCATATATGGACGGTATGGAACTCAGTAAATTTCTGCATGACAATTATCCGGATGTCGTGATCGTGATATTCAGCGGCTTCGGCGAATTTGAATACGCCAAAAAGGCCATCCAGTATGGTGTCAGCGAATACCTTCTGAAACCGGTGACTGCCATGGAACTTACCGGTGTGATCAATAAAATGAAAGAAAAAGTCGATCAGCTTCGCAGTGAAAAAAACAAAATGAACAAGCTGACCGAAAATTCAGAGAAATACCGCAAAAATGCACAGGTGATCCGTTCTAAAAACATGGAGGCTCTGGTCAATTGTACCACCGATGTGAGCAAAAGCATCCAGCGCCTTGCAGAGATGGGAATCGACATTTCTGCAATCAGCTATCGTGTGGCTCTTTTTGATATCGACCTTTATTCAGGAATGTATGAACTGGATACCGAAAAACAGCAGGAAAGTGCACTCATGGCATTTGTTCTCTACAATATCAGTGATGAGATCGTGACACGTGAAGAAGCAGGATTTGCATATCAGGAAGGTAACAATCGTGTCGGAATTCTGTTTCAGGAAAAATGGAGCCGCAACTTCACCGAAAAGACAAGAGAAATCTGTCGGGAAATTCAGGATAAGACCAAAGAAGTTATGGGATTTGACGTATCTATGGGAATCGGTAAATGGGTGAAGAAACCGGAAGAACTGGTACAGTCCCACAACATGGCGCAGGATACCCTGCAGTATCGCTATCTCCTGGGCGGAAATCTGCTTATTGATATGGAAGAAAAACATCCGGTACAGGAAATATCGATAGATGAACCGCTTTCTGTTTTGAAAGAAGCATTAAAAACCGGACAGGAAGACCTGGCTCTTCAGACGCTTGTATCAATTGAAGATTTGATTCGTAATGCACTTATGCAAAAAAGCCGTGCCTGTATGTATCTTCAGCAGGTTATACGAACCATGGACAATGCCTGCGAAGATGTTTCAGCAGATATGGAGCAGATCCGGGAAGGCCGAGATGAACTGATCCGCGAGATCACTGATCAGAAGTTTTTCGGAGAGGCATGCGAAGTAGTTGCCCGCCATACAAAACGTGTGATCAGTATTCTTTCTGCAATGAATACGTCAAGCAGTGAGCGTCAGGCACGTCTTGCAATCGACTATATACAGAAAAATTACATGGTTCCGGATCTCAGCCTGAACAGTATCTGTTCTTATTTAAATATCAGCACCAGTTATTTCAGTACCATATTTAAAGAAGAAACCGGTGAGACCTTTACGGAAGTTCTGATCCGTACCCGTATGGAGAAGGCAAAGGAACTTCTGGAAAATACTACGATGAAAAACTATGAGATTGCTGAAAAAGTCGGATTTTCCGATCCTCACTATTTCGGTATTTCGTTTAAAAAGATGACAGGCTATACACCGACAGAATATGCAAGGGAGAAACGCCGATGAAAAAAAAGAATCTGTCAGCAAGATTTATCGGAAGATTCAGCAGTATTCAGAGTGTTATTTTTGCGACGGTAGCCGTTCTGGTTCTGAGTGCCGTTGTAATCGTGACAGGTGTCTCGATGCGTTTTACAAATACTTCTATTTTTGAAAACTCTTCACAGTATACACAGACAATCATCCAGCAGATGAACCAGAACATTGACTCCTACATCGATTACATGGAAAATATTGCCTATCTGATTTCGAGCAACGAGGATGTCCAGGACTATCTTTTTTCGGACGAAATTGACAGCGAGGGACGTTATCGTATCCTGAAACAGTTTGAGACTATTCTGGACAGCCGAAGCGATATTCGAAATGTAGGAATCATCAGTAAAAGCGGCAGGATGCTTATTAATAATGGAAGCAAATCTGTTAATCATGATCTGAATCTCAATACACAGGAATGGTATACGCAGGCGCTGAACAGTCCGGAAGGGCCGACACTGACCTCTTCTCATGTGCAGCATATTATCAGTGGGGAACGTCCGTGGGTGATCACTTTAAGCCGTGGAATCCGTGATCGCAGCGGCAGCGGAGAAAAAGAGGGCGTCTTTTTTATTGATCTGAATTACAGTGCGATCAGTGGACTTTGCGACCAGAGTACAGTAGGAACAAAAGGATATGCATTTATCCTTGATGCAAAGGGAAATATTGTCTATCATCCACAGCAGCAGCAGCTTTATAACGAACTTCAGACGGAGAATATCAGTCTGATCATGGATACAGACGATGATACAGTACTGACCGGAACCGGGAATAATGGAAAATTATATTCCATTTCCAGATCGGATAAAACCGGATGGACCGTTGTTGACTGCACCAATGTCCGCGAACTACTCAGCAAAAGCCGTCAGGCGCAGAGTATCTATGTGCTGACAGCGGTCGTTCTGGTGATTGTGGCGCTCCTTTTTTCCAGATTTATGGCAAGAAGTATTACACTTCCAATTCAGAAACTGCGTGATTCCATGAAAAAAGTTCAGGAAGGAGATTTCAGCGTTTCTGATGTTGTTGTGGATTCCAGAAATGAAATCGGCAGTCTGACAAAATCATTTGATGTGATGACACACCGTATTCAGGAACTGATGGAGCAGAATGTACATGAGCAGGAGCAGAAGCGAAAGAGCGAGCTGAAAGCACTTCAGTCTCAGATCAACCCACATTTCCTTTACAACACGCTGGATTCTATCATCTGGATGGCAGAAGGAAAGAAAAATGAGGAGGTTGTCCTGATGACGGCTTCACTTGCAAGGCTTCTTCGCCAGAGTATAAGTAACGAGGATGAGGTTGTTCCGATTGCCAATGAAGTAGAATATGCACGTGGCTATCTGACAATCCAGAAAATGCGTTACAAAGATAAACTGGAATTCCAGATTGATGTAGATCCTTCCATATTACATATCCCACTGATCAAACTGGTGCTTCAGCCGATTATTGAGAATGCGATTTACCATGGTCTGAAGTACAAAGAGAGCAAAGGACTTCTTATTATAAAGGGATTTCCGAAAGACGGAAATGCTGTTCTTCAGGTCATTGACGATGGTGTCGGAATGGATGAAGAAACGCTGGCTCATATTTATGACCGCCACAAAGTAAATTATCATTCAAACGGAGTTGGCGTATATAATGTACAGAAGCGGCTGAAACTTTATTACGGTGAAGATTACGGCATTACTTACGAGAGTGTGGTGGGCAAAGGCACGACAGCAACGATCACGATTCCGGGCAGACAGGAGGGACAGAAATGATAAAAAAGAAAAAATGGCTGAGTATCTGCCTTGTGATCTGCCTGATTGGCGGGATTGGAGGCGCAGCCTGGTACCGCCAGAAAAAAATTGAAGAAAGAAGAATGTCCCTTGTTTATATTCCAAAAGTTGAGGACAGCACGAATGATTTCTGGAAAGCACTGATTCTCGGAACCAAAATGGCAGCCAAAGAATATAATGCCGATATTGAGATCAAAGCACCGACAGAGGAAAATGATATTGAGCGGCAGAATGAACTTCTGAAAGAAGCTATTTCTGAAGAACCGGATGCAATCCTTTTTTCACCATCCAGTTTTACAGAATCCAATGATCTTCTGAAAGAGGCAAAAGAAAAAGGTATCTGCATCAGCTTTATCGATTCTTATACCGAGGAGAAGGTACAGAATCTGACGGTAGCGACAGATAACCTCGAGGCAGGAGAAAAACTGGGGAAATTTGCGGCAACACTTCTTGATCCGGATGATCAGATCGCGATTGTTGCTCATGTCAAAGGAGTATCAACTGCAGTCGAGCGTGAAGAAGGCTTCCGCAAAGGTCTCGGAGATCTGGCAAAAAATATTGTTGAAGTAGTTTACTGCGATTCCCAGTATGAGAAATCACGTAAACTTACGCAGGAGCTTATGGAAAAATATCCAAATCTCAAGATGGTTGCCGGAATGAATGAGTATTCGTCTGTCGGAGCGGCGCGGGCAGTAAAAGCGGCCGGAGCCAAAGACAGAATCCAGGTAGTCGGCGTCGACAGTTCACAGGAGGCTGTTCAGCTTATGGAAAACGGAGTATTTAAAGGCCTTGTTGTACAGAAAGCTTTTAAGATGGGTTATATTGGTGTAAAAGAGACCATTCTGATGCTCCGCGGTAAGAGCTATGAGAAAGATGTAAATTCCGGGTGCGAACTTGTGACACCGGATAATATGTATGACAGTGAAATCGAAAAACTGCTGTTTCCGTTCAATACATTGAAGCTTTCCTAGTAAAATAGTAAAAAAAATATAAAAAGGGTTAAATATTTATGGACGAACCGTAAATATTTAACCTTTTTTTGTAAGATTTTCCATTACAATTGTGCGGTATTCACGGTATTATATAGAAAACGCAAGATGTGTGTGTAAAACTTTTAAGGAGGGCGAAAAATTGGAAAAGCTGAAACAAAATCCAATCGTGAAAAAACTCGGCCTGAACAGGATCTTACTTGTCTGCATCCTGATTCTGATGTTCGTAGTTTTTAAGGTGGTTCTCGGAAGTAAGTTCCCTGTTGGAGACAGTATCAAGTCCACACTGAACTATGTATATTTCCTTGGCTTCCTGTCACTTGGTGTCACATTCGTAATCGCAACAGGAGGAATCGATTTCTCCATCGGACCGGTAATGTTCTGTTGTGCACTCGTTTCCGGTTACTGCATGACAAGCTACAAGGTTCCATGCGCAGCAGCAATGGTAATCTGTGTACTGATCGGTCTTGCATTTGGTATCTTTAACGGATGGCTGGTATCTTACTTATCAGTTCCGCCATTCATCGTATCCATGGCTTCCATGAATATTGCAAAAGGTATCGCATCTGTATTCACAAAAACACAGTCCGTAAGCTGGCCGCTGGCAAGTGACCCGACAAACGGCTGGTTCCGTAACATTGTATCTTATAAAGGATTTCCGGTAGGTCTGGTGATCTTCCTCGGAGCAGCAATTATCTGTGGAATCATTCTTTACAATACCAAACCTGGACGTTACATCCTCTGCCTCGGATCCAACACAGAAGCCGTAAGACTTTCTGGTGTAGATACAAAGAAATGGAACATGCTTTCATATGTAATCTGCGGCGTTTTAGTTGGAATTGGAGCACTGTTTTTCGTAGCTACATATACAACCGTTCAGCCTGGTTATGGCGATCAGTACAACAACGAAGCAATTGCTGGTTGTGTAATGGGTGGTACATCCATGGTTGGTGGACTTGCTTCCATCGGCGGTACTGTAATCGGTGTATTTATTATCTCTCTTCTGCAGCAGGGAATCATGGCATTTGGTCTTGGTAAAGGACAGCAGATGATCATCACAGGTATCATCGTAATCGTAGCTGTATATGCCGACGTTTCTGCAAGACGTAGAAAGAACTGATCGAAAGGGAGGATGAAACAATGGGTGACGTTATTTTAACAATGAAGGATATTGATAAGTCCTTTCCTGGTGTTCATGCCCTGGATCACGTTAATTTCGAAGTAAGACGCGGCGAAGTACATGCACTTATGGGAGAGAACGGTGCCGGTAAATCAACACTGATGAAAGTTCTTACCGGTATTTATCAGAAGGATTCCGGTACTATTACATACAAAGGTCAGGAAGTGGCTTTCCACAATACACGTGAGGCACAGGACAATGGTATCGTAATCGTACATCAGGAATTAAACATGGTCGGTGACCTGACCGTTGCACAGAACATCTTTATCGGACGTGAGCCGAAAAAGGGTATCCGTGTAGACGATAAGAAAATGATCGAAGATTCAAAGAAATTATTCAAGGATCTGAACATCGAGATCGACCCAAGAGAAAAGATGAGCAACTTAACAGTTGGTAAACAGCAGATGTGTGAGATTGCAAAAGCTATTTCCCACAAAGCAGAAGTTATCATCTTCGATGAGCCGTCAGCAGCTCTTACAGAAAAAGAAATCGCTGACCTGTTCGTAATCATCAGAGATCTTCGTGAGAAGAACCTCGGTATCGTATATATCTCACATCGTATGGATGAGATCAAAGTCATCACAGACCGTGTAACAGTCATGCGAGATGGTGGATATGTAGGAACTCTGATTACAAAAGACAGTACAAAAGAAGACATCATCAACATGATGGTTGGTCGTGTTATTTATGAAGATCCTAAGGAACACAGCATGGTAGCACCGGATGCACCGGTGGTTCTTAGAGTAGAAAACCTGAATGCAGGTAAGATGGTTCAGGACGTAAGCTTCGAACTGAGAAAAGGTGAGATCCTTGGCTTCTCCGGTCTGATGGGTGCAGGACGTACCGAAACTGCAAGAGCACTGTTTGGAGCCGATCCGAAACAGAGCGGAAAGATTTCCATCATGGACAAACAGAGCGGCCAGCTCAAAGAAGTAACTATCAACAGCCCACAGGATGCTGTTAAATATGGTATCGGTTATCTGTCTGAGGACAGAAGAAGATATGGTGTTGTTGTTCAGAAATCTGTAAATGAAAACACAACACTGGCAACGATGGAGCAGTTCACAAGCGGAATCTTCATCAACAAAGCAAAAGAAAAAGAAGTTTCTGAGAAATACATCAAAGAACTTGCTACAAAGACACCGAACGGTGATCAGCTGGTAGTGAACCTTTCCGGTGGTAACCAGCAGAAAGTCGTTATTGCGAAGTGGCTTACCCGCGACAGTGATATCCTGATCTTCGATGAGCCGACAAGAGGTATCGATGTCGGTGCGAAGAACGAAATTTACAAGTTAATGAGTAAACTGGCAGCAGAAGGAAAGTCTATTATCATGATTTCTTCTGAAATGACAGAGATTCTCCGTATGAGTGACCGTATCATCGTAATGTGTGAAGGTAAAGTGACAGGAAATATTGATATTTCTGAGGCAACACAGGAACACATCATGGATAAGGCAACAAGAAATATCAATTAAGGGGAGGACAGTCATGACTAAGAAGAAAAAAAGTATTATAAGTGATCAGAGATTTATTGTTTTACTTGTTATCATTGCACTGTCTGCAATCTTCTCTATTATGAGTAAGGAGTTCAGACAGTATACAACACTTTTAAGTATGTTGGACTTTTCTTACTATGATCTTCTGATGGCAATCGGTGTTACATTCCCGCTTATCACTGGTGGTGTAGACCTGTCAATCGGAACCGGTATGGTGTGTTACGCACTGATCGCCGGAACAATGGTAAGAAGCCACGGATGGCCGGTAGCAGCAGCTATGGTACTTTGCCTGGTACTGGGAATTGCGATCGGAGCACTGAATGGTGTCCTGATCGGAATCATGAACCTGCCGCCATTCCTTGCAACTCTTTGTACATGTATGATCACCCGTGGTGCCGGCTCTCTCTGCAGTGCTACACCATGGCCGGGACTTACACAGGATGGTGGATGGTTCCACACAATCTTCAAGATTACAGTTGGTACAGGAAGAAGCGCTTCCCGTTACCCGATCGGTTTCCTGTGGATGATCATTCTGGTACTTCTGATGGAATTCGTTCTGAACCATACAAAATTCGGACGTTACACCATCGCAATCGGTTCCAACAAAGAAGCAGCAGCTCTTTCAGGAATCAACGTAAAATTCTACCATGTAATGGTTTATGTAGTATGTGGTCTGTTTGTAGGTCTTGCAGCTATCGCTTATGCAGCAGTTACACCTACTGTACAGCCGGGTACCGGTGCCGGACTTGAAATGGATGCGATCGGCGGTGTATTCGTCGGTGGTGTTGCTGCAACCGGTGGTTACGGTTCTGTAATCGGTACATTTGTTGGTATCTTTGTCATCATGCTTCTGAAAACAGGTCTTCCATATGTCGGCCTGCAGGCAAACTGGCAGCAGATCATCACAGGTCTTGTACTTATCATCGCAGTCCTGATCGATATCATCAAAGAAAAGAAAAAAGCTGCTATGTAAGCAGTATAAAATCAAAGCGGATTACTGATATCCGCTTTGACAACCAAAATTCCATAAGGATGTGGGGCGTCAGAAATTTCCTACTGACGTATCATCATAATAAAAAACTATATAATTTATAAGGAGGAAGTAAATTATGAATTTCAAAAAAGTAGTAGCATTAAGCATCTGTGCAGCAATGGTAGCAGGTATGTCTGCATCAACAGTTATGGCCGCTGATCTTCCGGATCAGTTCAAAGATCTCAAAGCAAACGAAGCTTATGAGTTCCCAATGATGGTTAAATCTTTCCAGTCCACATACTGGGATGCAGCTCAGGAAGGTATGAAGAAGGCTGCTGAAGAACTTGGTGTTACTTATACAGCACAGGGACCGAACAGTGAGTCAGATATCGCTGACCAGGTTAACATGGTTAACACAGCAATCGCTTCCAACCCGGCTGGATTAGGTCTGGCAGCTTGTGATACATCTTCTGTACTTGACGCTCTTAAGGATTGCGCTGACAAAGGAATCCCGGTTGTAACATTTGATACAGGTATCGCAGATGCTCCGGAAGGATCTATCGCTTGCGAAGTTTGTACAGACAACGCACAGGCTGGTTCCGTAGCAGCAGAAAATATGTATAATGCAATCAAAGATGTTGTAGCTAACGCTGACGGACAGGTTGTTATCGGTGAAGTTAACCAGGATGCTACAGCTCAGAACATTCAGCAGCGTGGTGGCGGATTCATCGACAAAATGATCGAACTGCTTCAGGCTGATGGCAAAACAGTAGCAGTTGCAGGTAACGAATTCTATGTAAACGCAGCTAAAGGTGCTGATGCAACAGAAGCTGACGCAGATGTTGTTATCCAGGTAGCTGTTCCGGCACAGACAACTGTAGAGCTTTGCTCCAATGAAGCTCAGGCTATCCTTTCCAAAGAAAACTGCATCGCTATCTTCGGTTCCAACCAGACAGCAGCAGAAGGTGTTCTTGCAGCTAACGCAAACCTGAACGTTCTTGGTTCTGATGCAGCTAACGGCGACGTTATCGGTGTTGGTTTCGATGCTGGTTCTATCATCAAAGCAGCAGTTCAGGATGGAACATTCCTTGGTGCAGTTACACAGTCTCCTCTGATGATGGGCTACTATGCAATCTACGCTCTGACAGCAGCAGCTAACGGACAGGAACTTGAAGATGTTCCTACAGATGGTTACTGGTATGATTCCACAAACATGGATGACGAAGAAATCGCTCCAAACCTGTACGATTAATCTGAACACAGCTTTTGAAGCAGTGTTCTGAAGACATAAAAAGAAACCCCGGATTTTCCGGGGCTTCTTTTTATGTCTTTTTTCTATGAATCTGCCGGATTCTTACCAGAGAAATATCTTCCGATGAAAGATTTAGTATAATTCTCTGTATTCAGAAGGCGTCATATGCTCCAGCTTTTCGAAGTTTCTCGTGTAGGTAAGTGCATTTTTAAATCCGACAGAGGTTGCGATTGCAGAAATGGAGAGTTTTGAATAACTCAGAAGTTCTTTGGACTTATTAACACGGAATTCCGTGACATACTGGTGGATTGAGATTCCCATATGCTCTTTAAACAGCTTGCAGAAGTAATATTTTGAGAAACTGACACTGTTGCAGACGGCGTCGATGCTCAGATCGCTCTGATAATGCGTCTGGATATATTTGAGTGCTGTGTTTACGGCATTGTCCTGCACAGGAGTCTGCTTTTTTGCGTTCAGAATATTCTGGGACAGAATGTAGAGCTCCAGGTAGATCTGATGCACTACAGAACTGGCATGCATTTGTGCTGACATAGGATCTGATTTATAGTCGATCTCAAGAATCTCAAGAAAAAGATCCAGCATATGGTGAAGCTTGTTGAAATGAAACGTACAGTCATGCCGTCTGATATAATTGTAAAACTGCTGTGCGTGGGAACCGCCGATGATAAAATACAGATATTCGCGTCGTGTCTTTCCATAGGAGAGAGGAAGGGAAAAACTCAGGGGCGTGTTGCAGGCAGATACAATGATATCATGGGAATGAACGGGGTACTTTTCGTCGTTTTTTTTGAACTTCATGGTACACAGGGAATAGACGAATAAGTAGTCTGAATAATTATTGCAGGCCCCACGGATAAATTTACGGTCATTGCAGTATCCGGCTTCCTTTATATAGAAAGGAAGTGATGTGATCTGGATATCTGTTTTGGGTGTGACTGAAAAATAGTCATCAGGCATAATGTGTTTTGGCAGTCGCATAAAAACCTCCACAAGAAATGATAGCAAGCTGCTGTGGACAAAGTGAACGCAGCTTGTAATATTTTTATATTATAACAATAATATAGAAGAAAAAAAAGTGTACAAAGAACCAAAATAAAGAAAAAAATTCATGCAAAATCTGTTACTGGCAATATAGATAAACAAAAACTGACAGGTAGATGCAATTGATGTGAAGATTGTTAAAAGATAAGATGTTTTTTGTTGTAAAATATAAAAAAGTGCCAAAAACACAATTTTTGATACCTGTAAAGCAATTTTATATATTGAAAAACTCTATGATTTGTATAAAATCAGATACATAAAGAACGCAACGCAGTTCAATCACAACGAAGGAAAGGGAGGAGTAAGACACAAAATGAGTGAGTATATCTTGGAACTGAAAGATGTAGTAAAAACATTTGGTGGAGTTAAAGCTCTGAATGGAGTTCACTTTCAGTTAAAAAGAGGCGAGATTCATGCTCTGATGGGAGAAAACGGAGCTGGTAAATCAACTTTTATTAAGGTCATTACCGGTGTACATCAGCCGGACAGCGGAATCATGCTGCTGGATGGTGAGCAGGTAACATTAAGAAACACTACAGACTCAGCGAAACTTGGAATTGCTGCTATTTATCAGCATGTAACAGCGTTCCCTGATCTGACTGTTACAGAGAATATTTTTATGGGACGGGAGATTAAGAATAAATTTGGCTTCTATGACTGGAAGACAATGAGACAGCGTGCGAAAGAACTGATTCAGCCTTTAAGTGCAGAGATCGATGTAAACAAACCGATGGGCAACTTATCTGTTGCAGAGCAGCAGCTGGTTGAGATCGCAAAGGCACTTTCCTGTGACGCAAGAATCCTGATCATGGATGAGCCGACAGCTTCTCTTACAAGAAATGAATGTCTTCAGTTATATCGTATCGCAAAGGATCTGAGAGACAAAGGCGTTTCTATTATCTTTATCACTCACAGATTTGAAGATATGTATGAGCTGGCTACTCGTGTTACCGTATTCCGTGATTCTACATATGTTGGTTCCTGGGATGTTGACAAGATCACAAATGCAGATCTTGTAAAGGCAATGGTTGGTCGTGAACTGAATTCCATGTATCCTGAGAAAACAGCCAAGATCGGTGATGTGGTACTTGAGGTTGATAATATCAGCAAAGAAGGATATTTCAAGAATATTTCCTTCAATGTACGTAAAGGTGAGATCCTTGCACTGACAGGTCTGGTAGGAGCAGGACGTACTGAGGTATGTCAGACAATTTATGGTATCATGCATCCGGACAGCGGTGAGATCCGTCTGGAAGGAAAGAAAGTAGATATCAAGAGTCCGATCGATGCTCTTAATCTTGGAATCGGACTTCTTCCGGAGAACAGACAGACCCAGGGCCTTGTAAATGAACTTCCTATTTATCAGAACGTATCTTCCGCTTCCATGAAGCAGTTTGTAAAGGGCGGACAGATGGATGTAGATAAAGAAATGGAAAATGCGATTGCCCTGTGCAAGAAGATCCAATTGAAAGCAAACGATATTACAGCACCGCCGTCATCTCTGTCAGGTGGTAACCAGCAGAAAGTCGTTGTTGCCAAGATGCTGAGTTCCGATCAGAAGGTTCTGATCATGGACGAGCCTACAAAGGGTATCGACGTTGGTGCAAAATATTCTATTTATGAGATTATGAACAGTCTGGCATGCAAAGGATACGGAATCATTATGGTTTCTTCTGAAATGCCGGAGGTTCTTGGTGTTGCAGACAGAGTCGTTGTAATGAAGAGCGGCCGTGTGGCAGGTGAGTTTGGCGATATGGAAACTGTAACCCAGGAAATGCTGCTCGAAGCATCTCTGAAAGAAAGAGAGGGGCATAAATAATGAAAAATTTATTAAAATCCAGAAATACCGGATTGATCGCAGTTCTGATCATTTTGCTGGTGATCGCCCGTTTCCTTACACCGGGTATGTTTACTGCCACATCTCTGGTAAGTATGCTTCAGAACAATACAATCTATGCACTCCTTGCGATTGCTGAGATGATGGTTATTCTTACTGGTGGTATTGATATTTCCATCGCTTCCCAGCTTGCATTTGTTGGTATTTCCTGTACCACTCTTGCATGCAGCCATCCGGGAATCCCTGGAATCGTATGGGTATTATTTGCAATTGTTCTCGGCGCACTCTGTGGTGCACTGAATGGTTTCCTGGTTGGATACCTTCACATGGTTCCGATGATCTGTACTCTGGGTACAATGTACATCTTCCGTGGTCTTGCGTTTGTTGTTTCTGGCGGACAGTGGTGGTTCGCAGCACAGTACGAAGAACTGAACGGATACCGTACGTTTGCAATCGGACAGTTTTTAGGACTGCCGATCATCCTCTGGGTCACGATCATTCTGCTGGTTGTAGCAGGACTGTTCCTTGGATATACTTCCGCAGGAAGAAGAATCTATGCAATCGGTACATCTCGTGAATCTGCAGCAGTTGCAGGTATCAAAGAACCAAAAGTAACATTTTATTCTTTCGTGATCTGTGGTGCAGTGACAGGTCTGGCAGGTATGCTTTATACTGCAAACTATGCAATTGGTTATTATGGAATGGCAGACGGTTTTGAAATGACTGCGATCGCAATCTGCGTTCTCGGTGGAGTATCTATCACCGGTGGTAAAGGACGTATGGATGGTGTGGCAATCGGTGCACTTATCATGTCTGTGATCACATATTTCATTAGTATGATTCCTGGTATGAGTGTATGGCAGAAAGCACTCCAGGGCGGAATTATCATTGTTGCCGTTGCAATTAACTACTTTACCGAGCAGTCCGCTAAGAGACAGGCTCTCAAAGAAAGGAGTGCGTTGATCTAATGCCAGGAAGTAATTACGACAGAGACCTCAGTGTCAAGGAAGGATTTGTATTAAAGAAATTCCTTGTCAAATGGGAAATGATTCTTGTATATATCATGGTTTTAATTAATGTACTGTTGGCGGTTATAAAACCGGATCTTTATTTTACCCACGGTACAGTTCAGTCAATGATCAATGCAGGTCTGGATGTTTCTCCGCTTGTACTTGGTATGGTATTCATCCTTCTGCTGGGTGACATTGACGTGTCAGTAGCAGCACAGATGATCCTGGGTGGAATGGTAACAGGACTTCTGATGGACAAAGGACTTCCGTCACTCATCTGTGTTATCGTCGGAATCATTGTTTGTATGCTCTGTGGAGCATTCAATGGATTCTGTGTTGCTTTCCTTGAAATGCCGGCCGTTATCACTACAATTTCTACTTCTATGTTATTCAGAGGTATCGTGGAAATCGTTCTGGGTGAGAATTCTCTGAAGAATTTCCCGAAGTGGTACAGCAAGATCGGATGGATGAACATTGGTGGAATCATTCCGCTGAGTATGGTGCTTTTCCTTATCATGGGTGCTATCTTCATCTTTGTTCTTCACAAGTCACCATTTGGACGTAAAGTTTACATTGTTGGTAACAACCCGACATGTGCAAATTATTCAGGTATCAGTGTTAAGAAAGTCAAAATGCAGGTATTTATCCTCATGGGATTCATGGCAGGTATCGGTTCTATCTTCTTTATCGGACGTATGGGTGGAGGTCTTTCCTCTTCCATGGGTACAGGATATGAAATGACAGCGATCGCCTGTGCGGTATTAGGTGGTGTTTCTACCAATGGTGGTAAAGGTAAAATGTGGGGACCTATCATTGCAACCTTTATCATGGCTTTCCTTACATATGCACTGGGACTTATGGGTATCGACCCGAACACAAAGAAAATCGTTATCGGTGTTATCCTTATCGTAACGATCCTGATCTCCACGATCAACAAACAGATGCTCAAAGATATCAAACTGAGACTGTTCTATCATAACAATAAGAACATTGAAGCAATCAATGACAGAACAGCAGCTGCTGTTAAAGATATGAAGAAACAGATCAAAGAACTTGAAAAAGGCAATGCATCTGACAAGGCAGCTCAGATCGAGAAACTCAATAAGAAGATCGAAGCAGCTCAGAAAGAATGTAAAGAGAAATCTGCTCAGTGGTGGGCAGAACAGCAGGAAAACGCAAAGAAAGCAAAAGAGCGTTTCAAATAATCTTACCTGTCTGAACTACGAAATATAAACACAAAGATGTTTATATATATAAAAAAGGAGGAAGTGTTTCATGAAGAAAAATCTCAAAAAGGCAATGGCTATGGGCCTTGCAACAACAATGGCGTTGGCAGCTCCGGCAGCAGTTTCAGCAGCAGGTGACACATCAGATGTATCTGGTTCCCACGTATTTATGTTCAAATCCGTAGGTAACGCATTTGGTGTTATCATGTATGAAGGTTTCTCATCTTATATGGAGCAGGTTGGGGAAAACTGCACAGAGAAATCACCGGCTGAGACAACTGTAGCAGCTCAGGTACAGCTCATTGACGAAGCAATTACTCAGGGATGCAAATCCATCTCCATTTCTACAAATGGTGACACAGGATTTGATGAAGTATTTGGAAAAGCTCAGGAAAAGGGTGTTCCGATCGTATCCGTTGACTCTTCTGCATCTGCTGATTACCGTGTAACTCACAACAATCAGGCATCCACAGAAGATATCGGAGCTATGCAGGTTCGTGCAGCAGTTCTTCAGGTTCTTGGCGTAGCTTATGATCCGGAAGACGCAACAATGGAAAAAACTGTAGAGGCAGCTCTGGCTGATTACGACGGAGACGAGATCAGACTTGGTGTTCTTTCCGCTGGTATTGATACACCTGTACAGAATGGATGGATCGCAGTTATGGAGAAGGAACTTCAGAAAGACATCTACAAAGGCAAGGTAAGCCCGGAACTCAACAAGAAATATGGTGATGACGAAGCAACAAAATCTACTACACAGGCTCAGGCATTCCTGGCTGAAAACAATGTAGATGCAATCATCTCCCCAACAACAGTTGGTATCGCAGCAGCAGGTGAAGTTCTTACACAGGCTAAATCTGATATCAAACTGACAGGTCTTGGACTTCCTTCAGAAATGAAGAACTACATGCCGGCTACAGCAGATGATGATGAGTTCTCATTTGTTTGCCCATACATGATGCTGTGGGATGTATCTCATCTTGGAGCTTCTACAGCAGCTATCCAGATGGCAGTTCAGAATGATGGATTCGACGGATCCGAAGGATCAACTGTTGATATGGAAGCTTGGGGCGAATATGATGCTGAGACATTCACCGCTGAAGACAATGGCGATGGTGGCACAGGCGTTCTTACAGGTCAGCCTTATGTATTCTACAAAGACAACATGGCAGAGTGGGTTGACAAACTTTAATCTGTATTGCAGTTCTGTTTAATGGAAATAAATTAGAAGTGTGATAACAAAGGCGTTCGCCCGCGGGCGGACGCCTTTTCTTTCATACATATCAGGGACGACAGTGGCATATTTTCTGATAATGTATTATAATTGGGGAAGAGTTTGATCAACAGGAGGGAATATCTTGATTGAAGTTAGAAATCTTACAAAGAAATACGGAGATCATTTTGCCATACAGGACATCAGTTTTTCACTTGAAAAAGGAAAGATTTATGGATTGTTAGGACCAAATGGTGCCGGAAAATCAACTACAATGAATATAATGACCGGCTACATTGCCGCGACATCAGGGGAAGTCATTATTGAAGGACATGATATTTTTAAAGAGGCAGAAGAGGCCAAGAAGCATATTGGATATCTTCCTGAAATTCCCCCGTTGTATATGGACATGACAGTCTGGGAGTATCTGTTCACAGTGGCAGATCTCAAGGGCGTGCCGAAATCAGAACGAAAGTCCATGATAGGAGATGTCATGGAAAAAGTGATGATCACCAATATGAAGGACCGACTGATCAAAAATCTTTCCAAAGGATATAAACAGAGAGTCGGAATTGCACAGACACTGATCGGAAATCCGGATATCATTATTCTTGATGAGCCTACCGTCGGACTGGATCCGAAGCAGATCATAGAGATCCGCACATTGATAAAGCGGCTGGGAGAAGATCACACCGTTCTGATAAGCTCGCATATTCTTTCTGAGATCGGGGCAGTGTGTGACCATGTAGTCATTATCAACAAGGGACATCTGGTAGTGAGTGACAGTACAGAAAATCTGGAAAAACTGTTTAAGGGACAGGATATCCTGTGTCTGAGTGCACAGGGAGAACTGGAAAAGATCCAGAATATCCTGCGTGAATTCCCGGCACTCAGTATCGCTGATATGAAAGAAGCAGAAGAAGCTGAGACATACAGGTTCCAGCTGAAAGTACAGGATCAGGCGGATTACAGAAAACAGTTATTCTTCCGTTTTGCAGAGGCAGGAATCCCGCTTCTTGAGATCAGCAGGGCAGGAATGTCGCTGGAAGACATCTTTCTTGAAATTACTGAGGAGGGAAGAGCATGATCGCTGTATGTAGAAAAGAATTAAGAAGTTATCGGATCTCAATGATCGGATATGTGTTTATTGCATTTATGCTGGCAGTCGTAAGCCTATATTTTGCCTATCAGAATCTGAATCTTGCTTCGCCGAGATTTGAACTGGTACTCCAGAATGTTCAGTTTATTTTTCTGGTATTTGTCCCAATCCTGACGATGCGTGTTCTGGCAGAGGAGAAAAAACAGAAAACAGATCAGT
This sequence comes from Blautia sp. Marseille-P3087, assembly GCF_900120195.1. Classification (GTDB taxonomy): domain Bacteria; phylum Bacillota; class Clostridia; order Lachnospirales; family Lachnospiraceae; genus Blautia_A. The sequence continues at coordinate 1,323,103 of NZ_LT635539.1, read as the reverse complement.
TATTACTTACATTGCCAATGACAGTAAAAGACATTGTGATCGGTAAATATCTGGCAGTTGTAGTTCTGTTCACCATTCCGATGCTGATCATCTGCATTTATCCGCTGATTCTTACTATGTTTGGAACAGTAAACCTTCCGGCAGCATATTTTTCAATCCTTGGATTCTATCTCCTCGGCTGTGCCAATATTGCAATCGGAGTATTTTTCTCATCGGTCACAGAAAATCCGGTGATCTCAGCGGTTATGACATTCGGAACTCTGCTGGTCTGCTATCTGATGAACACGATCGGAAAAATGGTTCCTAATACTGCAATCGCATCTGTGAGTGCATTTACTGTAGTGATTGTTCTTGTGATGGCCCTGGTCTATAATATGATCGGAAATCTCAAGGTTGTGATCGGAGCAGGCGTGCTTCTTGAGGTGGCACTCCAGGTGGTTTATTTTGCAAAAGCATCTCTTCTGGAAGGAAGCTTCCGCAAGGTTCTGTCTGTATTTTATATGAATGGAAGGCTGACAAATTTCTTTGACGGTATTCTGGATATATCCGCGATCGTGTACTATGTATCTGTTATTGTTTTCTTTTTGTTCCTGACAGTTCAGACGATTGCAAAAAGACGCTGGAACTAGGAGGTAGGGACATGAAGAATAAAGACAACAAACAGAGCAGCAAAATTTTGATAAACGGTTCTTACAGTATTTTGCTTACCGTACTGCTTCTGGCAGGACTGATCATAGTGAATCTGATCGTGAATCATCTTCCGGTCAAAGTAACCCAGTTTGATTTCAGCAACGCAAAACTGTATACACTGACCGATACTACGACAGGAATACTCAAAAATCTGGATCAGGATGTGGAACTTTATTATATCTGTGAAGGCGGAAAAGAAGACGACACGATCCAGAAGCTTCTGGACCGTTATGAGTCTGCATCCTCCCACATTAAGGTAGAGCAGATCGATCCGGCACTGTATCCGGGATTTACTTCCAAATATACCCAGGAAGATGTTGCGAATAACAGTGTGATCGCGGTCAGCGGTGATGTGAGCAAGGTAGTGAATGCGGATTCCATGTATGTGGAGAGCATGAACTATAATACTTACAGTTATGTAAAGACCGGATTTGACGGCGAGGGAATGATAACAAGTGCTGTAGATTATGTGACAGCCAAAGACATCCCGAATCTGTATATCTTAAGCGGAAACGGTGAGACAGCACTTGGAAGTGCATTTGGAGATGTGATCTCCAAGGATAATGTAAATCCACTGACGCTGAATTTGATGACCACAGATAAGGTTCCGGATGATGCAGATGCAATTCTTATCAATACGCCGACGGTAGATTATTCTGAGGAAGAAGCACAGAAGATCATTGATTATCTGGAAGACGGAGGCAAAGCAATTATCTTCTCAAATTATACCGTAGAGGATATGCCGAATTTTGACTCCATCCTCGCAAATTATGGAGTTGAAAGAGAAAAAGGAATCATCCTGGAAGGCGACTCTGATAAATATATGTCTTATCAGTATTGTCTGGTTCCGGATATCAGTTATTCGGCAATTACCGAAAATGTATATGGCAATGGTTCTGTTCTGGCACCGATGAGCCAGGGAATCCTTACTTCGGATTCACACAGAGATTCCATCACCTATCAGCCGTTTCTGACGACTTCTGATACATCCTACAGCAAAGAAGATGTGGAAAACATGACAACCTCTGAGAAGGAAAAGGGAGATAAGAGCGGTCCGTTTACGATCGGTATGCTGATCCAGGAAGATACGAACAACGATGATGAGGCTGATACGGAGATCGTCTATTACAGTACAGGATATTTGCTGGAATCCAATTATAATCAGGCTGTATCCGGAAGCAATGCACAGCTTCTCGGCGGAACTGTAAATTACCTCTGCAATGGAGAAAAAACTTCAGCAGCAGTACAGACCAAGAGCCTTCAGGTCAAATATCTGACACTGACAGACCGGGCAGCAAATATATGGACAGCGATCTGTGTATTTACACTTCCACTTCTGTTTATTATTGCAGGACTGGCAGTCTGGGCATCAAGGAGAAAACGCTGATGGATGGAAAAAAAATAAAAAAACTGGTCATTGCACTGATCCTGGTCATCCTTGCAGGACTGGCCTATCTGTTTCTTCTGCGTTACTCAGATAAACAAAAAGAGGCAGAGAGCCAGAAAGAGCAGGAAGAGGCTGCGGCATCTGTTGTGTTTGAGACAGACACGGATGAAGTGAGCAGTATTTCTTTCAGCGGTGACGACGGGATACTGACCTTTGAAAAAAAGAATGACACCTGGATCTGTCCGGATGACTCTGTATTTCAGATGAATGAAAATAAGATCCAGAAGCTGCTTGCAGATATTTCTTCTGTGAGCTGTACCAGAGAGCTGGACGCAAGGGGGGATCTGGCGCAGTTCGGACTGGAAGAACCGGCAAATACGATTCAGATATCACTTTCTGACGGAACAGAGAGGGATTTGTATATCGGAGATAAGAATACGTCCACGCATGAACTGTACTTCCAGACAGAAGAAAAATTAGATAAGGTTTATATGACAAAAACTGCCTTTGACTCGGATTTCGCAGGTAAGCTGCAGGATTTTGCAGCCTATACGGACTTCCCGAAGGTAAAACCGGAAACGATGACAGAGTTTGATGTGGACAAGGAAGAAGATTCTTATGTCCTTATCATGACAGGGGATGACCAGTGTACGGTGGAGGATGAAGAGGGAGAAAGCCAGCTTGCAAACCTGAATCTGGTCGGCATGGTCCAGGATAATGTGTCCAATATTATCTGGTATCAGGATCTTGAATACAATTGTTCCGATTATGTAAAATATGGATTGGACGATCCGCAGATGGTACTCACCGTAAAATACAAAGACGGAGAAGAAGCAAAAGAGTTTGAACTCTCCGTAGGCGATGAGGATGAAAACGGCAACTATTATGCAAGGCTGAATGAACTTCCGGAGATTCATACGATTCGTGGAGAGTATCTGACAGACCTTCTGAAATCCAGTGCGGCTTCTTACTGGAGTCTGACATACAGCTTTGTTTCGATTGGGGATCTTGATAAACTTGAAGTTACAAGAGATGGTGCAACGCATGTGCTCAGAAAAGAAACACAGACGACAAAGGGTGGTCTGGAGTCAGTAAAATGGCTTGTAGATGAGCAGGAAGTGGATGAAAAATTATTTACAGATTTCTACTATGCATGTGTCAGTGTGACCGCCCAGGAACGTCTGGAGAGCGTGCCGGAAGAAACCGGAGATGAGGCTTTGAAGCTTGTATATACACTGACGGATGGTTCAAAGAAAGAAATTACATATTATGAAGAAGACCAGAATTTCTACACGGTCATCTATGAGGATGGCACAAAAGCAGCACATACAAATAAACTGTATGTAAAGACAATGACAGAGAAGCTGGACAGACTTCTGGAAGAATTAAAATAAAAAATCATATATAAAAAGAGGAGGTATGGCATGAAATACTTAATGGGGATTGACAATGGGGGTACTTTTTCAAAGGCAGCGCTCTTTGATGAAGACGGAAAGCAGATTTCTGTGGCCAGTGTACCGACTGTGACGATCACTCCGAAGCCAGGTTATACAGAAAGGGATATGGATGAACTCTGGGAGGTAAATGCACAGGCTGTACGTAATGCGATCGAGAAGAGTAATATCGATCCAAAGGACATTGCAGGGGTTTCTTTTTCAGGACATGGAAAAGGTCTGTACATGGTAGGCTATGATGGAAAGCCTTCCTATAACGGAATCATTTCTACGGATACAAGAGCCTGGGCACAGGTCAAAAGATGGCATGAGGATGGCACTGACAAAAAGGTTTATGAGAAAACTCTGCAGGACATTTTGGCAGTACAGCCGGTAAGCATCCTGGCATGGTTCAAAGAAAATATGCCGGAAGTCATTGAGAGAACACAGTATATCTTTGCAGTAAAAGATTATATCCGTTACATGCTGACAGGAGAGGCATACAGTGAATACACAGACTGTTCCGGATCAAATCTTGTCAATATGATCACACACGAACATGACCGTGAACTGATGAAGCTTTTTGATCTGGAAGAATGCTACGACAAGCTTCCACCGCTTCGCAACGCTGCCGATATCTGTGGACATGTGACAAAAGAAGCGAGTGAGAAGACCGGTCTTCCGGAGGGAATCCCGGTAGCTGCAGGTATGTTTGATATCAACGCATGCGGAATCGCATCCGGACTTTCTGATGAAGAACAGATGTGTATGGTGGCCGGAACCTGGAGTATCAACGAGTATATTTCGAAAGAACCTGTGACAAACGGCACAGTTGCACTGAATTCTCTGTTCTGTATGCCGGGATATTATCTGATCGAGGAGAGCAGCCCGACATCTGCCGGAAATATGGAGTGGTTCATCCGCAATCTTATGAGTTATGAAAAAGCAGAAGCGAAAGAAAACGGAGGCTCCGTATACGATATCACCAATGAGTGGGTAGCTTCTATCGAGCCGCAGGACAACAATATCATCTTCCTTCCATTCCTGAACGGCTCCAACGAAGATCCACTGGCAAAGGGAACCTTTGTAGGCCTGACTGCTTACCATAATAAGAAACATATGCTTCGTGCAGTTTATGAGGGAATTGTTTTCTCCCATGTGACCCATGTCAACAAACTGCTGAGAAACCGTGAACGTCCGAAGAGTGTACGACTTTCCGGAGGCGCTGCAAATTCAGATGTATGGGTACAGATTTTTGCAGACGCACTTCAGCTTCCGATCGATGTGATCGAGGACAAAGAGCTTGGTGCACAGGGTGCAGCTATGGCGGCCGGTATCGCAGCAGGAATCTATAAAGATTATCAGGATGCAATGAGACGTACAGTGAAGATCACCAAGACAATACAGCCAAGACCGGAATATGCAGATATCTACAAAGAAAAATATGAGGCATACCGTGCGGTGATCGACGGACTGAATGGTGCGTGGAAGTATTTCAGAAACTAGGAAAAGGAGAAACCACAGAATGAGTAAGGCATATGAGCTTGGACTGTATGAAAAGGCAATGCCGGGTACGCTGACATGGAAAGAACGACTGGAGGCGGCAAAGGCAGCAGGCTATGATTATGTTGAAATCAGTATTGATGCAACAGAAGAAAAAATCGCCCGGCTGGATATGGACAGAGAATCACGCCTGGAACTTGTAAAAACCATGTATGAGACCGGAATTCCGATCCGGACAATGTGTGTCAGTGCACTTACCAAATATGCGATCGGAAGCAGTGATGAAGCATGCTGTGCAAGAGGAATGGCGATCCTGGAAAAATCACTTCAGCTAGCAGATGATCTTGGAATCCGTGTTGTGATGATCCCGGGATATGATGTTTATTATGAAGAATCAACACTGGATACAAAACACAGATTTCTTGAAAATCTGAGAAAGGCTGCAAGACTGGCAGAAAAGACCGGCGTGCTCATCGGACTTGAGACGATGGAAAATGAATTTATGAATACGGTTGAGAAAGCCATGAAATATGTAACACTGTGTGGCTCCAATTATCTTAAAGTCTATCCGGATATCGGAAATCTCACCAATGCAGCGGTTCTTTACAAGTCAGATGTACTTGAGGATATGGAACTTGGCAGAGGAAATCTGACTTCTCTTCATCTTAAGGAAACAGTTCCTGGAAAATTCAGGGAAATTCCGTATGGAACCGGACACGTGGATTTTGAGGCGGCAATAAAGAAGGCATGGGATCTGGGAGTGCGCAGATTTGTGACGGAATTCTGGTACACAGGAAATCCGGAATGGAAAAAAGATCTTGATGGTGCAGTAAAAATGATGTGTCCGATACTGGATGTTCAGAAATAAAATGGTAGGGGGAAAGAACAATGTTAGAAAAATTAAAAGAAGAAGTTTACAAAGCAAATATGGATCTGCCGAAATATGGGCTGGTGACATTTACATGGGGCAATGTCAGCGGCATCGACCGTGAGAAGGGACTTTTTGTAATTAAACCAAGCGGTGTGGATTACGATAAGCTCAAACCGGAAGATATGGTTGTTGTTGACCTTCAGGGAAACAAAGTAGAAGGTGAGTACAATCCGTCCTCTGACACCGCAACACATGTTGTGCTGTACAATGCATTCCCGAACATAGGTGGAATCGTACATACACATTCTTCCTGGGCAACAAGCTGGGCACAGGCAGGAAGAGGCATTCCGTGCTATGGAACCACACATGCAGACTATATCTATGGAGAAGTACCTTGTGTGCGAAACCTCACAAAAGAAGAAATCGACGAGGCATATGAGAAAAATACAGGAGTGCTGATCGCTGATTACTTTAAGGACAAAGATTACGAGGCAGTTCCTGCAGTACTCTGCAAAAACCACGGACCATTCACCTGGGGCAAAGATGCTCATGAGGCAGTACATAATGCAGTTGTACTTGAGGAAGTTGCAAAAATGGCATCTCGCTGTGAACTTATCAATCCGCAGGTAAAACCGGCACCACAGGAACTTCAGGATAAACATTATTACAGAAAGCACGGCGCAAACGCTTATTATGGGCAGATTGTAAAATGATTGCAAATAAAGACACTTTTTTAAACAAACAAGGTTCTTCACACTTGAAGAACCTTGTTGTATTATGTTATTATTAAGAAGAAAACGAGAATGGATATACAGCAGTTTGCACAAAGAAATTTGCTGTATAAAAGAAAAACATTTAGGAGGTTTTTACAATGGCTAAGTATTACGCAGCAGTAGACATGGGAGCATCCAGTGGACGTCTGATCCTTGGACACATGGAGAATGGCAGAATGGAGCTTGAGGAGATTCATCGTTTTGAGAATGGTATGGTAAAGAAAGATGGAGAACTCTGCTGGGAATTTGACCGTATTTTTAAAGAAATCGTTGCAGGTCTTAAGAAATGTAAAGAGATTGGCAAGATTCCGGTAAGCATGGGCGTTGATACCTGGGGTGTTGACTTCGTTCTTCTTGATAAAGATGACAAGGTACTTGGTAACACAGTCGGATACCGCGACCATCGTACAGAGGGAATGGATGAAGAAGTTTACAAGATCATTCCATTTGAAGAACTGTATGCAAGAACAGGTATTCAGAAAGCTATTTACAATACTATTTATCAGCTTATGGCAGTTAAGACAAAACATCCGGAATATCTGGAGCAGGCAGAGACTCTTCTTCATGTACCGGATTACTTCCACTTCCTTCTGACAGGACAGAAGACCTGTGAGTATACAGAGGCTACAACAGGCCAGATGGTAAATGCACAGACAAAAGACTGGGATTATGAGATCATCGACAAACTGGGATATCCGAGAAGAATTTTCCAGAAACTGATCATGCCTGGCACAAGTGTAGGACATCTGACTGAAGAACTTCAGAAAGAAGTCGGCTTTGACGTAGAAGTTGTCGCACCGGCAACACATGATACAGGATCCGCAGTCCTTGCAGTACCGGCAAACGATGATGACTTTATCTATATCAGTTCCGGAACATGGTCCCTGATGGGAATCGAAAGAAAGACTCCGGACTGTTCACCAAAGAGCTGCGAACTGAACTTCACAAATGAAGGTGGTTATGAAGGACGCTTCCGTTATATCAAGAACATCATGGGACTGTGGATGATCCAGTCAGTTCGTCATGAAGTAAATGACAGATACAGTTTTGCAGAAATCTGTGCTATGGCAGAAGAAGCAAAGGATTTCCCATCCAGAGTAGATGCAAATGATGAGTGCTTCCTTTCTCCGGAAAACATGACAGAAGAAGTAAAGGACTACTGCCGCAGAACCGGACAGCAGGTTCCGGAGACAATGGGCGAGATTGCAACAGTTATCTACACCAGTCTTGCTGAGTGCTATGCAAAAGCAGCAAAAGAACTGGAAGAACTTACAGGAAGAACTTACAGCCGTATCCATGTAGTTGGTGGTGGTTCCAATGCGGGATATCTGAATGAACTTACAGCAAAGGCAACAGGTAAAGAAGTTCATGCAGGTCCTGGAGAAGCAACTGCGATCGGAAATATCACTGCACAGATGATCAAGGAAGGCGAATTTAAATCTGTTGAAGAAGCTCGTACAACAATCCACGAGTCCTTTGGAATTAAAATCTATAAATAAGCAAACCAATATTTTATTTAACAATCAATAGGAGGTTTTACTATGTTAGTAAACACAAAAGCAAAAGTCGGTGTATTCTCTATTGCTTTAGGCGCATACCTGCCTCAGTTCCCGTCACTGGTACCTGAGTTTGAAGCACAGTATGAAGCCTTCAAAAAAACAATTCCGGATACAGTAGAAATCATTGACGGAGGAATGGTTACAACAAAAGAGCAGTCAATGGAAGCCGGAGATAAATTCCGTGCAGCAGACGTTGACCTTGTATTCCTTCAGATGCTGACTTATGCGACATCTTACAATATGCTTCCTGCAATCCGCGACCTGGATGTACCGGTTGTTCTGGTAAACGTTCAGAAATTGAAAGCACTGGATTATGATCACACAGATATCGCTGCATGGCTTGGCGAAGGTTATGCTTGTGGTGCTGTTGGCGAAGCTGTTGCTGACCTCGAGAGAGCAGGCAAGAGACATGCTGTTATCACCGGTGTTGTAGAAGGCGGAGATCCGGCTGTTCAGGCAGAGATCGAAGACTGGTGTAAAGCAGCTCAGGTAAGAAGAAGATTTCGTGATACTAACATCGCTCAGATCGGAAGACCATATCCGGGTATGATGGATCTTTATATTGATGAGACAAACCTGTACAACAGAATGTTCCTGTACACCAAACAGTTTGACTGGGAAAAAATGTGGGCAATCGCTGATGATATTACAGATGAAGAAGCAATCCGTGCAAAAGCTCAGGATATTCTTGATACTTTCGATATCGAAGGCGGCGGCACAATCGAAAAAGTATGGGATATGGCAAAATACGTTGTTGCATTCGAGAAATGGGTAAAAGACGAGCACCTTAGCATGGTTGCTTCCCATTACGACGGATTTGCACAGGGTAAAGCAGGTGTCCTTGACAGTATGCTGATCCCGGCATTCTCCATGCTGATCAAACAGGGTACTGCATGCGCCGTTGAAGGTGATATGAAAGTTGCTATGGCAATGAGTATCCTTAAGACAATTTCCGGTACAGGCCAGCTTTCTGAAATGTATTCCATCGACTTCAATGATGATATCTGCATCATCGGACATTCTGGAAGTGGAGATGCTGATATTTCCGATAAAAAACCTACCATGAAAATCGTTCCGGTATTCCACGGCAAAACAGGCGGCGGATACCTGACACAGTTCTATCCATATACAGGTCCGGTTACCTATCTTGCAATCACACAGGATGGCGACGGACACTTCAAATTTGTTGTTGCAGAAGGTGTAAACGAAGAGGGACCGATCCTTTCCTTCGGTGATACCAACATGAGAACTCGTTTCACATGTGGTGCAAGAGAATTCGTAAATCGTTGGAGCGAAGCCGGCCCGACACATCATATGGCTGCTGCAACAGGAAGACATATCGACACAATTCTGAAGGTTGCCAAGATCTTCAACATACCTGTTGATATCGTTACAAGATAAGATTTGCCTACCATTGTATTACACATATTCATATTCAAAAAGGAGATCGCTTTTTAAGCGGTCTCCTTTTTTGCAGGTATTCGTATTTCGACTTCTGTACCATGACCGGGCTCGCTGGAATAAGTAAGTCCGTAGTCTGGTCCGTACAGAATCTGAAGACGACGGTGCGTATTGTAAATTGCAATGTTTGTTCCTCCGGAAGTACTGTTTCCATTTCCGGAGAGAATTGTCGGAAGAATTTCCGGAAAAATTCCCACGCCATCAATAGTTGCCGTCACTGTAGCCAACCCGGGAAGAGATATCAGAGATCTTAAACCGGGCATCTTTGAGAAGCTGCTTTGCTTTTTCCATGCGGTATTCCGTCAGGTACTGGTTCAGAGTCTGACCAGTCTCACTCTTAAAAAAGGTACACACATAAGAAGTAGACAGGAAGACGTGTTCGCTGATATCTTTGACGGAAAGCGTCTCATGCATATAATTCTGACTGATATAATCTTTGATCAGAAAGATGGTTGGATTTTCCTGTGAGGAAGATTCTGCCTTGCGGAAAAACTCAGAAGTCTTGTCCACGAGTGTCTGATGCAATTAAGGGAAGGTGAAACAGTCGTCAATTGTTTCGGCAATGCTTTCCACATTACCGGAACCTGCAATTTTTTGCTGATGACGTGCATCTTCCAGACAGAGAAAAAGTTTGTAATACAAGTCTTTGACCGGATTCTGCAGAAAACGGTGATTTTTAAAAAAGTTCTGATGCAGCATATCCAGAAACTTTTTGGCGCCATCAGCATCCTGACGTGAAAGAATATCCGCAAAGGAACCGGCAGGAGTATCTGCAAAAGGATAACTGCGGAAGTATAAGTCTGGTAGGCTTTTGGCAGTCCATACACGGTATCGCCGACAGCAATAGTATAGCGGCCGTATTTTTCAAAATGGCTGCACAGGTATTCTCCGGCTGCATGAATCTGGTGGGAAGACGGAGCTTCCTGCGAAAAAAGAAAATAGACCAGATACTGCATTTTCTTTTCGAGATAGATACATTTCGTACGGAATGATGCAAGGAAGTCAAGAAAATCCTGACAGAAGTCAGCCATCGATGGTCTGGCTGTTTCCAGTCCGTGTACACCATCATCGGCCTGAATCACCTCATCGATTCCGAGAGATGACCAGTCCAGAGAGGAGATCACACCGGTGCGGGTGAGCTCTTCATCATCTACGATCAGTAATTTCATGGTTTTCTCCTTGGTAGTGAAAAAGCTGTTACTGTTGGATCTTTTTTAATATCTGCTCACAGATCTGTGCGGAACATGGTTCATGAATCTCATTAAAAAGCAGATTGACGCGGTCGCGTTCGGTTTTCCAGTGAGAATCCTCTGTGAGAAGGGCATCCAGAAAACTCTGGAAAGTATCTGGTTTCGGGCCGGGAGTGACTTCGTCATAATCGAAATTCATACCACGTCCGGTCAGATATTCTTTCCGGTCATATGGAAGAAAGATCATTGATTTGTCAGTCAGAAGATAATCAATATAAATGCTTGAATAATCCGTGATCAGGCAGTCAAAAATATTGAGGATTCCGGTGACATCCTCTGCCTGTTCGTTCCCGAGGAAACGGATTCTTTTTCCGAGATATGGCGTAGCAGATCCCTGTTCGGCAATGTGTGTACGGATAAAAAGAAGCATCTTATGTTCTTCGAGAAATGCCTCCATCCGGTTCAGGTCAAAATCATCGAACGGGAAAAGCCGTACCTGGCCGTAGTCGCGGAAGGTCGGTGCATAAAGAACCGTTCGCTCAAATTCCGGGATATCCGGATAAATTCCGGAAAGGATCAAGGCAGGATCATTTGGCTGAAACATGCCGTCGTTTCGCGGCTGTCCCCATACTTTGATAAGATCTTCAGAAATATCAAAACTCTTTGCCATAAGTGGTACAAGCGCATGTGAAGTTGTGAGAACGTACGTATAGTTTTCGGAAAAAATCTTCCGGAAATAGATACGCGACATCTTTTTGAGGTTCGGATCGAGCAGTGCGATTTTTTTCAGCGGTACGCCGTGCCAGAGATTGACGATCAGTCTGTTTTTGCCGAGACCGCTCGCATAGGCAGGAAGTCCGGCAGAAGTAAACCAGACACCGGCATTCAGAACATATCGGATCCCGGATGCGCTTTCAGTCTCGATAAAGTACTGGCTGCCGTATTCGGCGGAGAGCTCCGCGCGAAGCTTCGGATCATTGATGACAAATCGCGGTGTGATTTCCGGCAGATTATCTTTTACATATTCAAAAAGATAACGGGAGTTGTAGTTATAATGCCGGTTATCCGTTGAGGAAAAAATCCAGATATACGGATCCGGCTTTTTGTCTGCAAAGTGCTTCAGAAATTCTGCAAGCACGAGGCTTTTAATTTTACTCATGTCAATGCGTCCTTTCTGAATGTGAAATGTGTATGCAGTCTTCGATCAGAGCTTCGGTCTGAGCAGCAGAGGCAGCATTGATCTTATCAAAATCAATCTGGATCGGATGCACTTTACCCTCAGCAAAAAGCTGCATTCCATGAAGGATTCCCTCTTCGGAATTGTCGGTAAGCGTTCCGTGATATTCTGTCATAAATCCATGGCAGCCGTTGACGTCGCAGGCCATAAGTGGAAGTCCAAGTGAGGCAGCTTCCATAAGTACGATCGGGCGCCCTTCATAAAAAGAAGAAAGCAGAAACAGGTCGCAGTTTTTCAGAACCGGCATAGGATTCTGCATGGAGTAGATCAAAATAATATGATCAGATGCAGCGAGGCTTTTTGCATGTGCAACAGAATCCTCATAGAGCGTACCAACGCCGCCGATGATGATCAGCCAGGTATCCGGATGTGAAGCCTGGTAGGTGTTGAATGCATTCATCAGACGGACATGGCCTTTTTCCGGAGAATAGCGGCCGATGCTGATAAATTTTGTATCATTGCCTGACAGAACATTGGAAAGCTGATCGACAGAAACAGTGGATTTCGTTGTTTCCTGAAAAGCAAGCATTTCCTCGCTGCGCTTAATTACACTTTGATAGTCATGACAGTTGTTGACTACGGTAACTTTGGCCGGATCTGCGCCAATGCCATGGATCGTGGAATCGAGAATATCTTCACTGACAGTAACGATATGGTCATATTTCTGATAAGCTTCTCGAAGAAGATAGATATTCTGGTTTCCTTTTGTGCGGATCTCATCGGCCATATCATTGTGAACCCAGATCGTCCGTCCACATGGTGATTCCTCAAAAAGTGAAGTGATGTAAGCTTCGTAACCATTGTAATGGATCACGGCAGAAAAATCAGTACTGCCGAAATGTTTTTTCCATTCGCGTTGGTAAGCAATATGGATCCGTCTGTTGATAGAATTAGTGTTTGCACCGCGCATTTTGCGCATCAGTGAAAAACCGGTAAGTACATCCATATTCATTTCGCTGGATAATGGATAGATACCAATATGATCCGGAATACGATCCATTCTTTCAGGATGATCTTTGACAGAAATCAGACGGAAAGACAAAAAGTAGTTATATTTTGTAAGATCCAGCTCGTGGAGCATCGCGTACAGTGCACTGGTGATACCGTTCTGATCGAGGTCACCACCGTAGAGCAGGATGTTTTTCTTACCATTTCCGGTATATTTTTTCTGGCGGCAGCAGTCTTCATGAAGGAATACCTGTCGGCAGATTTTTTCGGCACCGTGCCCATCTTCATAAGAGGCATATTTCTCCATAAATGCTTCATCCGGGGTGCCGCCGTCAGCATGTGCATATGGAATGACTTCGGCAGCAGCTTCTGTATAATGGAACGGATAAGTCTCAATGTCTTCATACATTCCACGGGTGCTTTCGTATTCTGCACGGTCGTAGGCAAAGAAGATGACTTTTTTGCCGGTGTTTGCATAATCATAAAAAACACTGGAATAATCCGTGATCAGTACATCACAGAGATTTAAGCCTTCATAGGTATCCCAGTCGGTCGGGAAAGCGCGGATATGACGGTAACCGTCAAAAGATTCGGAACCATGAAGGAACGGATGTAGTTTAATAAGAAGAATCTCGTCATCCTTTAACTGGCTGTCCCAGAGAGCGAGATTGGCAGAAAGTGTTTCCATGTATTCCTGACGCTCTACCTGATTAAAAATACCGCGGTAGGTTGGAAAGTAGGTAAGCAGTGTCTTACCGGCGAAACCAGCGCGCTCTTTCATGGAAAGATCAGGTTTCTGACGGAAAATATCGTTGCGCGGATAGCCTTCACGAAGTACGGTACCTCTGTACAGACTGTCGAGCATGTAGGCCCCGGACATTTTTTCTTCCATGAAGCGGTTCGGAAAGACAATATAGTCGGAATCCAGAAGGTTACGGAGAATATTTCCCATCGTCACCATCTCCGGACGGTTGTCACGGCCCATTTTTTTAAGAGGGGTACCATGCCAGGTGTTCAGATAGATCTGGCCTTCTTTTTTGACAAATCTGCCGGGAAAAGAGGAATCGTTGACCAGATAACCGGCGCGGCTTAAGGCACGGTAATAGGAGACAGATCCTGTATGCACAAAAGAAACTCCCTGAATGGAGTTTTTACGCAGCTTTTCTTTGATTTCGGATTCGGCATTTTTACGTACCGAAAGTACGAGGTTGAAATTTTTGTATGGTTCTCTGGATAACTCCCTTAATAAGGAAAGGATATTACTCTCGAGAGCACCGCCGCTTCTGGATTCAAGAAGAATCATGCGGGGATCAAGAGAATTATTTTCATAAAAGGAGTTATAAAAAGGATACCAGCTTCCGTTTTTTAATTTTTTTTTGACTTTATTGAGAAAGCTCATTTGTCCGGATTCCCTTCAAATTTAATATATTAAATATAACAAAAGCCAAAACTTATGTCAATCTTACACGAAGGCAGGCGGGGGTAACTGGAAAAAATTCACATAGAAACAGTGAAATTTTATACATATGCAGTAAAATTTTGCCTAAAACAGGAAAATATATTACCCTGATTCGAAATATTTTCCTGTTTAGGGTAAAAGATTTTACTGTTATAATAACATCAGATTTAAGAAAAGGGAGGAAAGAGCCGTGTCTGAATATGTTCTTGAACTTAAAGGCATAACAAAGATTTTCCCGGGCGTTAAGGCACTGAACAACGTACAGTTTCAGTTAAAACCGGGTGAAGTTCACGCACTTATGGGCGAAAACGGCGCTGGTAAATCTACATTTATTAAAGTTATTACCGGTGTACATAAGGCAGAAGAAGGCGAAATGTTCTTAAATGGTCAGAAGGTTGACTTCAAAGGACCAAAAGATGCACAGGCAGCAGGTATCGCAGCCGTATATCAGCATCCGACATCCTATCCGCATCTGACTGTTGCAGAAAATATTTTCATGGGACATGAGATCATCAAAAACAGAATGATCCAGTGGAAAGCCATGAACACAGAAGCAAACAAACTTCTCAAACAGCTGGATGCAGATTTTGATGCAACAGCAGAGATGGGTACTTTAAGTGTTGCTCAGCAGCAGATGGTTGAGATTGCAAAGGCGATGTCTACTAACGCAAGAATCATCATTCTTGATGAGCCTACTGCAGCACTGACAAGATCCGAATCCGAGAAGCTTTATACACTGGTTGACAAATTAAAAGCTGACGGTGTTTCCATTATCTTCATTTCTCACCGTTTTGAAGATATGTATCGTCTGGCATCCAGAGTTACTGTATTCCGTGATTCCCAGTACATCGGAACATACGATGTTGACGGAATTACAAATGCAGACCTGATTAAAGCAATGGTTGGTCGTGAGATCAAAGATCTGTTCCCGAAACCGGAAGTAAAACTCGGAGACGAGATGCTGAAAGTTGAGAATCTTTCCAGAACAGGTTACTTCAAAGATGTATCCTTCAGCGTTCGCGCCGGCGAGATCCTTGGACTTACCGGTCTGGTAGGTGCAGGACGTACAGAAACAGTAGAAGCTGTCTGTGGTATCACTCAGCCGGATTCCGGTAAAGTATATCTGGAAGGTAAAGAAGTTCATATCAAAAAACCATCTGATGCAATGGAAAAAGGTATCATTCTCCTTCCGGAAGACCGTCAGAAAGAAGGTCTGATCATGAGCTGGGGACTTGGAAGAAACGTAACACTTCCTACCATCAGCAAATATGCGAAGAACGGAATCAATGACGAAAAGACAGAGCGTGATCTTGCCAAGAAACTTCTCGAAGAAGTTGATACAAAGGCAGTTGATATCTTCCAGCCGGCAAGCTCTCTTTCCGGTGGTAACCAGCAGAAAGTTGTTGTTGCCAAGGCGTTAAGTCAGGAAATGAAAGTTGTTATCATGGATGAGCCTACCAAAGGTGTAGACGTAGGTGCAAAAGCTGAAATCTATGCAATCATGGGAGATCTTGCAAAGAAAGGATATGCAATCATCCTGATTTCTTCCGAAATGCCGGAGATCCTCGGTATGGCAGACCGTATTGTCGTTATGTGTAACGGACGTAAGACCGGTGAACTGAACCGTGGCGACGCAACACAGGAAAGAATCCTCGAACTTGCTATGGAAAAAGGACATACAGGGGGTGCTGAATAATGGAAAAGAAATCAGTTATGAAAAAGATCACAGGCTCCCGTGAAGCACTGCTTGCGATTGTCCTGATCGTTCTTTTTGTAATCATCACAGCAATCAACCCATCATTCCTGACTCCTAAGTCACTGATGGATATGCTGAAAAACAATGCAGTAACAATGGTAATGTCACTTGGTATGCTGTGTGTAATGCTTGTTGGCGGTATTGATATTTCTATCATGTCAACACTTGCACTTTCCGGTATGAGCATTGGTATGCTTCTGAAATATGAACATATCTCCAGCACATTCCTCGCATTTGTGATTGCAATTGCAATCGGTATCGTCTGCGGAGCAGTCGTTGGTCTGATCATCTCCAGAGCAGATGTACCACCGATCATTGCAACCATGGGCTTCATGTACATCTACCGTGCACTTGGTTATCAGGTATCTCACGGTGGTGAATGGGCAAGTGCAGCAGCACTTGGTGAATTCAAAAATTTCGCAACAACAAAATTCCTCGGATTAAACTGTGTTATCTGGGTAATTATTGTATGCTATGTATTCTTCTTCTGGTTTATGAAATGGACCAGAACAGGCCGTATGATCTATGCAGTCGGAAGTAACCCGAGTGCAGCAGAAGTATCCGGTATCAATGTAAAAAATATCAAATTACTTGTTTATACAATCATGGGTCTTCTCGCAGGTCTCGGCGGTGCACTTCAGGTTTCTGTATATGCATCCGCAATGCCTGATATGCAGTACGGCGGTGAGATGGACGTTATCGCAGCCTGCGTTATCGGTGGTGTAAGCATGAGCGGTGGACGTGGTACAGTAGTAGGTGCTTTACTCGGATCCCTGATCCTTGCAACAATCGCAAAAGCACTTCCGCTGATCCCATTCTTCAACCAGTTATGGCTGAATACCATCAAGGGTGTTATCATCCTCGTCGTAGTAGTAATGAACGTAATCCTGCAGCGTATCGCTGATAAGAATGCACTGAAAGGAAGGGAGATGTAATCATGGCTGGAAAATCTGGAAGAAGTATTAATAATGTGCCGGAAAGCCCAGTGAAGAAAATGATCTTTTCCTGGGAGGGAATATTAGTTCTGCTGTTTATTGCGGTCAATATTTTCTGTGCAATGTTTTCTGAATATTATAACATGAGCAGTCTGCTTCGTCAGATGCCTGTTTATCTGGCAGAAGTATTCATGATGCTGCCGATGGCATACATCCTGGTACTTGGCGAGATCGACATCTCTGTAGGTGCGATCGTTTGTCTTTCTGCAACAATGAGCTGTATTGTCTGCAATACAAATGCTCCGTTTATCGTAGTAGTGATCACAGCACTTGGTGTTGGTACTATTTGCGGTGCGGTCAACGGCTTTATCCTCACCAAATTCCAGGAACTGCCGCCAATGATTGTTACACTTGCAACACAGATCATCTTCCGTGGTATTTCCGAGATCGTACTTGGAAGCGGCGGTAGTATTTCTGCAAGCAATACAGATGGTTTCCGTGCAATCGGCGGAAAAGTCGGAGATGTTCCATACATCCTGTTCCTCGTTGTTATTCTTTCTGTAATCTTCGCCGTAATCTTAGGCAAGAGCACATTTGGACGTCGTGTATATGCAATCGGTACCAACCGTCTTACAGCATATTATTCAGGTGTTCATGTACAGAAGATCCGTTTCATCATCTATACCATCATGGGTACAGTTTCCGGACTGTGCGCACTGTTCCTGGTTTCTTCTTCATACGGTGCAAACACAACAACCGGTAACGGATTTGAAATGGATGCCATCGCAATGGCAGTATTTGGAGGTATCTCCTCTACAGGTGGTAAAGGTAATATCGCAGGTGGATTTATTTCCGCATTCATCATCGTTTGCCTCCGTGTAGGTCTTGGTCAGAGAAACGTCAACGCACAGGTTATCCTGCTGATTATCGGTATTCTTCTGATCGCAGCAGTAGCTCTTCCGAACATTATCGGAAATGCAAAAAAAGCATTAAGCATGAAGAAAAACTAAATAAAGTATTACAATAATCACGTAAGTAGCTGCTCTTTTGTAGCAGAAGAGCAGTTGCAAATAAAAAACTATATTTTTCCAAGGGAGGAAAACAAAATGAACAAAAAAGTTATTAGCGCACTTCTTTGTGGAGCAATGGTACTTGGCTGTGCAGCACCTGTAATGGCTGCTGACAAAGCTGGAGACGGACAGAAGATCGCACTGGTTGGTAAATCAGCTGGTAACGCATTCTTCGAAATCGCTGCAAAAGCATACAAAGAAACAGCAGAAGCTGAAGGTGCAACTGTAGATGTTGTTTACCCGGAAGCTGCAACAGCAGATGCTCAGATCAAAGTTCTTGACAACCTGATCTCCCAGCAGCCAGATGCAATCTGCATCTCCGCAAACGACGTTAACGCTCTTCAGGCTAAACTGGAAGAAGCTATGGACGCTGGAATCAAAGTATCTTCTTTCGACTCCGCTCCGAATAAAGACAGCCGTCAGGTATTCGTAAACCAGGCTGGTACACAGGCAGTTGGACAGGCTCTTATGGATGCAGTTCTTGATATCTCCGGTGGAGAAGGACAGTTTGCTATCCTTTCTGCAACATCTCAGTCTGCAAACCAGAACGCTTGGATCGATGCTATGAAATCCATCATGGAAGGCGATGAGAAATACAGCAAACTGGAACTTGTAGAAGTAGCTTATGGTGATGACGAACCTCAGAAATCTACAGACCAGACAGCAGCTCTTCTTCAGAACTACCCAGATCTGAAAGTTATCTGCGCACCTACAACAGTTGGTATCGCTGCAGCAGCTAAATACCTTCAGGACAACGAATCTGCCTGCAAACTGACAGGTCTTGGACTTCCGTCTGAAATGCAGGAGTACACAGGTGATGACGATGCACATTCCTGCCCATACTTCTATCTGTGGGATATGGAAGGCCTTGGAAAACTTTCCGCATATGCAACAATGGCACTTGTAAAAGGTGACATCACTGGTGCAGTTGATGAAACATTCACAGCTGGCGACATGGGTGAATTCACAATCACAACAGCTGATGATGAAGGAACAGAAATCGTTCTTGGTGAGCCACTTCAGTTCACACCAGAAAACGTTGCTGACTACGCTAAACTGTACTAATCAGCACCTTTAGAGAAGCTAAAGTTTTTCTGAATATGATAAATCCTTAAAAACAGGGCGGAGCCGTAAGGCTCCGTCTTGTTTTTTTTCTTTCGCAGATTTTATAAAACAGCGAAAGATTGTCGAATCCTGTCAAATGGTTTTTCTTGTATTTTATAAAATATATGTTACTATAAAACTAATCAATTCAATAATTCAAATGGCGGTTCCGCCAGCAATCCCCAGACATGAAAATATCAGGAAGTATCTTTTGTAATATTGCATAGAAACAATAATCTTTGTATAATATAGATAGAACAAAATGCACTGGTGCTTCCGAGGAAAAAGACAGGAGGTATCATGCAGAAAAGAAAAACCAGAGGCAGGCGCTCCATTACATACCAGAACAAAGATGTAGTTTCCAAAATATTTGGAGAGAATCTTATGAACAAATCACTGGCTGTATATGGAGTAAATTTACCAAAGATAAAAGCTGTAATGCCGACAAATTTGCCCGCAATCGAAGCAAATGAGTTAAGAATCGACAATCTTTTCCGACTGGAGGATGACTCACTGGCATTGATAGATTACGAGAGCAGATATAAGGCAGAGAATAAGATTAAGTATCTGAATTACGTAGTTCGTACAGTAAAGAAAGAGCATTTGTATCGAAATACAGATCAGGTATTACGTGTGATTATCATTTACACAGGAGATATAACAAGAGAAGAAACGAAAGCAGAACTGGATGTTGGATGTCTTCAGTTTAATGTGGAAGAAATATTTCTGTCGGAGCTTGACGCAATAGCTATCGAACAAAATTTGACAAAAAAGATAAATGCAGGAGAAGAGTTATCTGACGAAGAACAGATGGAATTTATTATTCTGCCATTGGTTTACCGCACAAAAGAGGAAAAACAGACATGCATCTGGAGATGCTTTGAATTGGGAAAGAAGATTCCTTGCCAGGAATTGCAGGTGTTTTTGTTGTCAGGCCTTCTGGTATTTACTGACAAAGTCATCGAACGGGAGGAATCAGAAAAAATCAGGAGGTGGATTATGATGACGAAAGTAGGAAGACTGTTTGAAGAGGAAAAAATTGCATATGGTGAGAAGTTGGTGGCAGAAGCATTGGAACAGCAAGAGAGGAAGGAAAAGCAGTCATTAATGGAGATTGCCAAAAAGATGATGAAAAGGGGAATGTCAACTGCGGAGATTCAGGGATGTATTACGAATCTTACTTACGAAGAAATAGAGAGACTGAAAGCCTGAGCTCATATTGCTTTATCCTGCCTGTGCGTGTTAAAATAAGACCAGCAGCAACGTAACGATATCAGGAGGAAACATGCAGCAGGCTCTTTTGGATCATTTGAGAATCATAACAGAAGAAGAACAGCAGATACTGGATGGCGTGGCGAAGGTGGATAAAGACCTCTATACATCCGGTAAGGATTTCATCGTAGACAGTGCAAAGATGCTGAATGAAGGTAAGCTGATCGCCGTGCGTACGCACACTCGTTTTGTCCATTTTCCGGCACACAGGCATAATTTTATCGAGGTGCTTTATGTCTGTCAGGGACAGCTGACCAATATCATCGGCGGCAGGGAAGTCGTGATAAGGCAGGGGGAACTTCTTTTTCTGAATCAGTATACAAGACATGAGATACTTCCGGCGGGAGAGGAAGACATTGCAATCAATTTTATGATTCTTCCGGAGTTTTTTGATGTGGCATATACGATGGCGGGAAATAACAATGTCCTTGCGGATTTTCTTGTGAATGTGCTGCGTCAGGATGAGGAGCGTGGTGAATACCTTCATTTCAAAGTGGCGGAGGTTCTGCAGATTCAGAACCTTCTCGAAAATATGATCTATTCACTTGTAACCGGCAAGGGTGACCAGAACCGCATCAATCAGACAACAATGGGACTTATTTTCCTGTATCTTCTGGAGTCTGTGCAGTATGCAGAAATGCGACTTCCGAATCAGTACGAAAATATGATCGCAATGACTACTCTGGACTATATTGAGCAGGAGTACAGGACAGCAACGCTTACAGAGCTTTGTGAGCAGCTGCATCTGCCGATGCACATGCTGAGCAAGATGATCAAGAAAAATACAGGCTTCAATTTTAAGGAGCTTTTGCAGCGCAAGAGATTGAACAAGGCAGTTGAGCTGATGTGTGAGACGGATCTTCCGATCAGTGATATCATTGCGGCGGTCGGTTACGAAAATGGCAGCTATTTTCATCGTGTATTTAAAGAACGATATCATACGACACCACGTGCGTTCCGTGTGGCAAACGACAAAGAAGAACGCGTACGTCTGTAAAAATCAGCAGTACCCGGCTGGAAATTCAGAAATAAAATAATTTTGCAGAATATAAAAAGGGACACACAGTTACGGAGAAAACCGATACTGCGATGTCCCTTTGGATTTTATTTTATCATTTGTAATGGACTGGAATGTCCGGAAATTATGTAGAACCCGAATGCAGAGAAACTGCCGTTCTGAATTGCTTTGCTCACTTCTCTTTCGTGTCCTGTTCTTTTGTACATAATTTAAAATCTGCGCTTAGTATATCACATGGCAAGGTTTTTGACAAGCTCGATATCTGACGCTTTTACTTTGAGATTTGTTTCTATTACTTTTCCCTCAGCGGTTGTGATCTTGATTTCGATCAGTGTGTCTTCTTTGACAGCAGTAGCTGCTGCCTGAAGAAACTTCGGGAATTTCGGATGATTCCGGGTGAATGTTGCCCAGGAATTTTTGAGCTGCATTAAATTTCCAAGATTCATGTAAGTACCTCCGTTAATTCTGATAATTGATTTGTTCGCCCTGAATGACCGGATAGCAGATCAGGGCACCACCATCCAGATTCTCTCTGTGCATATCGACAGCACTGATCTGGTGGTTTTCATAGGTTGTATAATAATAGATCCCCTTTGTGACATTACAGCAGGAAGTATAAAGCGTAATCTCATATTTTCCATCAGCGACTTCGCAGCATCCGCGCTGCTGATCCACGGAACCGAGAATGTGAAAGAACTGGCTTACGCTTTCTTTTTCGGAATCGCCTGAAAAGGCGTTCATCTTTGTGAAAGCAACCCGGACAAAACGGGATGCGGAAGACAGATCTCCCGGAAGACCGAGCGCTCCCATTCCGCGGCTGTATGCAGTGAGAGCAAGATCATCGGAAAAAGTATTTACAGGCTGTTTCGGAGACAAGTGCATAAAGTTGTTGAGCTGGAACATCTGCTGTGGAAAAGGCGGATTGTTCGTGAGCACACCGACCGGATTCTCATAAATATGAAGTCCGTCAGCCATAGATTCTACTGTAATGGAACCTGTTTTGTCCGAGATGATCCAGTGAAGCTGCGCGAGCGGAAACTGTTCGTTGAACGGAGTGGCCACCAGGGCCATGCGCTCAAGAAGCGTCCGTACTTCGGAAAGAGTCGCACACTGGCTTAAAATCCATGGAATAAATTCAAACTGGGCGACATTATCTCTGTCAGGTGAAACATCTGCATAAGCGGCATTTCCGACAAAGTTTAATCCTGCCATACCAACACCTTTTTCGTTGATGGCATCATAATAGAGGGGGTAGTTTCCGGCAACATGAGCCATACCGATGATCGCGTAGTGAGTGGCCATTTCGCCGGCATGCCGGAAAGAAAACGGATAATTTCGTGGTGTGATGGCAATCTGGTCACCATAGGAAAACTCATAGTCCAGAGTTCTTCCAAAATAAAAATCTTTTGTCTGATAAGTTGCGGCAGTACACATAAAACATTTCCTCCTTAAAAGTCAAAATCTGCATAGTCCTCCGGCAGAAAACGGTGATAGATGATATGACAGCCTTCGTCTTTAAAACAATAGTAATAAGGATCTTCGCTGTTGTCAGCAAAACGGATCAGGCGGTCAAATTCACCATTGTTCATTTCTTCGGTGATAATGTTCTCTGAATAAGTATGGAACAGATCCAGAATTTCATTCATAGTACAGCCATGTTTTCCGACTAATTCCACAAGCTGGTGGATAAATTCATTTGGTGCGGTGTTGTCATGCACATATACGGTGCCTTCCTGCGGAATATGGAAACAGAAACGGTCGCCTTTATGACTGACTTCGATCTGTCCAAGTTTTGAAGTGATAGATTCCGGAAGTGTATCGAGACGCATCTGCATTTCATCTGCACTGTCGTTGGCATTAAAGAAATGATTCAGGGAAGAAAGCGGATAATAAAGTCGTATATCTTCTTTAAAAAAGCCAAGCTTAGCCTGTTCTTCTTTGACAATATCAATCAGATTTCGTTCAAGTTTATCATAACCCATAACGGGACCTCCTTTATAAGATGAGCTGCTGATTGCAGCATAAACAGCATGGAGTTAAAATACTGCAACATATTGTAGCAGATTCGTTTGGAAAATACCAGAGCCGTTAAGGCAAATAATCAGCCCGTATGGAAAAATTTATGACTGCACTTCCGGATCATTCAACAAAATATTACCCCAAAAGTTCGTTGACAGTGCGAGTACGGGTAGAGTATTATGAAAAAAAGGTTAATTTTTAAAAATTAAAATATCACGGAGGAAAACAAGATGAAGATTATTATGGGAGCAGATCCGGCGGGATTTGAACTGAAAAACGCAATCAAAGAGGATCTGTTAAAGAGAGGATACGAGATCATGGACATTGATCCGGACGAGCCGGTGCTGTTTCAGGAGGCGGCGAAAGCAGTTGCGAGAGGTGTCCAGAGCAAAGAGTATGAGCGTGGGATTGCCATTTGTGGAACCGGAATGGGAGTAAGCATTATCTGTAATAAGCACAGAGGTGTTTATGCGGCATTATGCGAAAGTATTTATCAGGCCAGAAGGGCAAAAGTTGTCAATAACACCAATGTACTCTGCATGGGTGGATTTATCATTGGCAATGAGATGGGGCGTGAAATGGCACGCGCATGGCTGGAAGCCGAGCACATGGTAGGACTGGATCCTGAGATGGCCAGAATCGTTGAGAAAGAATTTGATGAGCTGGTCGAGTTTGAAAATGAGATGTACGGGGATGTCAGACAGTGATTTGTCTAAAATGCACAAAATACATATGATGAATATGTTGAAATATACAGAAAGCACAAAAGAAATGACGGAACCTGTTGACAAACTGATTTGCTTATCCTATAATACCAAATATAGAAACCGGTTACATTTGCGGAGTGATCTGGAGGACAGCGTATGAGTAACTTGACGATTATGGATATTGCAAGAGAAGCAGGTGTTTCCAAAGCAACTGTTTCCAGAGTAATAAATAATTCAGGAGCAGTAAGCCCAAGGACAAAAGAACGGGTGTTGGAGATTATTAAAGAAAATAAGTTTTCTCCATCTGCTACTGCACGTAATCTTTCAAAAGGTACTTCATCAGCAATCGGTTTTGTTGTCCCGGAGATAGATAACCCTTTCTTTGGTGAGATACTTCGGGGTGTAACAGAAATCACAGACAAAAATAATCTGACACTGATCTGTTGTAACACAGACGATGAACGGGAGAAAGACCGCAGGGCACTGGATCTTTTCAAAGAGAACCGTGTCAGAGGAATCCTGTATACACCAGCGGTTGATTACACGGACAAGAAAGACCGGAAGAATCTGATCCGGACATTTGATGAAATCAATGTACCGGTGATCGTTATGGATCGAAATATCAATCTTCCAAATGTAGACGGAGTTTATTTCAACGATTATCAGGGTATATATGAAGCAACGAAGGCGCTGATCGGGGCGGGACATACAAAGATCGGAATCATAAATGCTGATCTTGAAAAGCCTCTGGCAAGAGACAGACAGAAGGGATTTACAGAGGCCATGGAGCAGGCCGGCATTCCAATCAGAGAAGATTATATTTTTGCAGGCGATTTCCATGCAACAAAATCATACCACTTATCCAGAGAGCTTCTGTCTATGGAAGACAGACCGACGGCAGTGATTACATGTAATAACCGCACGACGTTGGGATTTCTGAAGGCATTGTCAGAGAGGGGCGAATCAGTACCGGATGATATCGTATGTTTCGGGCTGGATCGTATTGAAACGCTGGAGCTTCTGGGGAATAACTACAATTTTATTGAACGTGATGCCATGAAGATGGGACGTGAAGCAATCAAACTTCTGATCAACAGAATGGCATTTCCGGACAGACCTAAAATGGAAGTGGTTTTGGATACGAAACTAATTATCAATAAATTATAAAAAATATATGCAAATACGGAATTATCTTATTTACATATAATTTTTACACAAAATAGAAACCGGTTACACAATTAAATAAAACAAAAAATGCTGTAAAATAAGCGTTTTTTCACATGAAATTGGAAACGATTTCAAAACAGGAGGTATAAAAGTGAAAGACAGATTTAAAGAACTGAGCACACAGTGCATGAAAGAACTGACAGAAGTATTTGAACGCATGGATGACTCAAATGTAAGAGAACTTCTGGAAGAGATTAAAAAGACACCGAGAATTTTTCTTCTGGCAGCAGGACGTGAGGGACTTGCAACAAAGTCTTTTGCAATGAGACTGATGCATCTCGGCAAAGAGTCTTTCTGGATATGGGATGATACAACTCCATCCATAGGAGAGGGCGACCTGATGATCTGTGCATGTGGTTCCGCAAATGTAGGACATGAAAACTATGTGGCAGATATGGCAAAGAAGAATGGTGCAAAACTTGCACTGATCACACCTTCTTCTGAAGGATTTTTACTTTCCATTGCAGATATGGTAGTAAATGTTCCGGCAGCAGCTTATAAGGCAGTAGGAGATTTCGTACCATCCGAGCAGCTGATGGGAAATCTGTTTGAGCAGACATTATTTATTTTCTACGACATTCTGGTAATGATGCTTCGTGAAGAAATGGACATCAAACCGGAAGAGATGGTCGCACGCCACAGAAATGTGGAATAACTGAGAACCCTTTGGGGAAACGCGGTAAACGCGGTTTTTACAATTATAAACTTTCAATTAAAAGGAGGAAGCAACATGAAAGCAAAGAAGGTAGCAGCAGTAGCATTAACAGCAGCCATGACCGTATCAATGGCAGCATCTGTGAATGTATTCGCAGCAGACGGATATGATCCGGCAGATTTCAAATCCGACAAAGATTCATCCGAATGGACAATTGCAGTTGTAACAAAAGACAACACAGCAAACTGGTTCAAACGTATGGAAGTTGGAGTAAATGAGTTCGGCGAAGAAACCGGAATCAACGTAATCCAGAAAGGACCTGCAAATGCAGACGCAGCGTCTCAGGTTCAGGTTATTGACGATATGATCAACCAGGGTGTTGACGCTCTCTGCGTAGTTCCGATCGACCCGGGCGCAATTGAAGCATCCCTGAAAAACGCAATGGACAAAGGTATCGTTGTTGTAACACATGAAGCATCCAACCAGGTAAATACACTGTATGATACTGAAGCATTTACAGCAGAGGATTTCGGTGCAGCTCTTATGGATGCACTTGCAGCTGACATGGGCGAAGAAGGAAAATATGCTGAAATGGTTGCTTACACAACAAGTACTACACATATGGAATATGCAAATGCAGAGAAAAAACGTCAGGAAGAAGCTTATCCGAACATGGAACTGATCAATGACGGCGCTGTTCCGACATGTGAATCTGAAGAAAGTATTGATACAGCTTATGAGCGTGCAAAAGAAGTTCTTAAAGCTAACCCGGATCTGAAAGGATTCACAGGTGTTGCTTCTACTGACTGCCCAGGTATCGCAAAAGCAGTTGAAGAACTTGGTCTTGATGTAAAAGTTGTTGGTGTTGGTACTCCTAACGAATTTAAACCATATGTAGAATCTGGCACAATCTCCACAATCAAACTGTGGGATCCAAAAGATTCCGGATATATCATGTGCAAAGTTGCTTCCATGATTCTTGGCGGCGAAACAATTGAAGAAGGCGCAGATCTTGGTCTTGACGGATACAACAGCATCACAATCAGCGAAGGCGATAACAAGTGCATCATCGGACAGGCTGACCTTACAATCACAAAAGACAACATTGATGACTATGACTTCTGATTTTCGAATCAGTCAGTAACCCGTAGATAAGTAAATTTATGCATATTGTTACAGTTCAGACCGTAAATCTGGACTGTAACAATATTTTTGCAAAAAATTCAGGAAAAAACCAAAAATTCCATTAGTTTTATTCGTTTAAATAGGAAAGGAAAGGCAGGATGATAGGATGGAAAATATTCTTTCAGTAAAACAGATAAAGAAGTCATTCGGCGGAGTACATGCATTGAAAGGGGTTGACCTTACAATCAAAAAAGGCGAGACACATTGTCTGGCAGGAGAAAATGGTTGTGGTAAGTCAACAATAATCAAGGTAATCTCCGGATTTTATAAACCGGACGGAGGAAGTATCGAAGTAGACGGAAAAGCGTATCCGGTTATGACACCGGCAGAAGCAATCAAAGCAGGAATCCAGGTAATTTATCAGGATTTTTCCATCTTCCCAAACCTGACTGTTATTGAAAACCTGGCATTCAATCAGGTGCTTGCTAATAAGAAAAAATTCGTAAACAAAAAAGAATTCAGAAGAATTGCAGAAGAGGCAGTTGCCAAGATCAATTTTGATGTAGATCTGGATGCACTGGTAGAAACACTTCCGGTTGCAGACAAGCAGCTGATCGCCATTTCAAGAGCGCTTCTTGACAATGCAAAACTGATCATCATGGATGAACCGACAACAGCTCTTACCAAAAAAGAAGTAAAACGTCTGTTTGAGATCATTGCACAGCTTAAAGAAAATGGCGTAACAATTCTTTTTGTTTCTCATAAGCTGGACGAGGTATTCGAAATCTCTGACAGTATTACAATCATGAGAAACGGCGAAAATGTCATCAGTTGTCCGACTTCAGAAATGACAGAAGAGAAATTTACTTATTATATGACCGGACGTCATTTTGAGGACAAACAGGATGATACAGGTGAAAAGAAAATCGGAAAAACTGTTCTGGAGGTAGATAAATTATCTGCTCCGGGATTTGAAAATATCAGCTTTGATCTTCATGAAGGAGAAATCCTCGGAATTACCGGACAGCTGGGATCAGGACGAACAGAGCTGTCGCTGGCTCTTTCCGGAATGCTGAAACCAACAGAAGGAACCATCAAACTGGAAGGCAAAGATGTAAACTTTAAATCTGTAACTCAGGCACAGAAGATGGGGATTTCGCTTGTGCCGGAAGACAGACTGACAGAAGGCCTGTTCCTTCCACAGTCTATTGTAGACAATATCACAGTTACCAGACTGGATGATATCGCGACAGCAGGCGGAATTGTAAATAAAGACAAAGTCCTGAAAGAATCTGCAGACTGGGTTAAAGATCTGGGTGTTGCAACAAAAGACCACACTTTCCCGGTAGCAACACTTTCCGGTGGTAACCAGCAGAAAGTTGTGCTGGCACGTGCACTTGCAACAAGTCCGAAGGTTCTGATCCTGAACGGACCGACCGTTGGTGTTGATATCGGTGCAAAATACGATATTCACAATCTGCTTAAGAAACTGGCAGCACAGGGTATGGCCGTTATCGTTGTATCCGATGATACTGCAGAAGTCATTGCCACATGTGACCGTGTTGTGATCATGCAGGGCGGATGCATTACAGGAAGACTTGAAAAATCTGAACTGACTGAGCAGAATCTTGCTGCGGCAGCAAACTAAGGAAAGGGAGTGAAATATAAATGAAAGGATTCAACTGGAAAAAAATCACCAAACAGTCCGAATTTTATGTATTTCTGATCATTGTTGTTTTATCAGTCATTATTCAGATTCGTTCCGGATTGTTTTTTGCAAATAACAATATTGTGGATATCATGAGATCCATGATCGTACCATGTATTTATGCTTTATGTGCGTTTCTCGCATTTATCAGTACAGGACCAGATGTTTCGTTCCCTCTGATCGCTGCACTGAGCAGTTACCTTGCAATTACTATTACATACAAAACAGGATATGACGGACCTTGGATCGTAGTATTTATCATTGGTATGTTCTTTGGAGCTCTGATGGGAGCTTTCAACGGATTTATCATTGTAAAATACAAATTCTCGAGCCTGATCGTAACACTTGGTACTTCATCTATTTTCAGTGGTCTTCTCCTTGGTGCATTCGAGGCAGAACGTATGGATCTTCCGGATACACTTCAGAGATTTGGAAAAGTGTCTCTGCTTACCGTAAAAAATGCAAAAACAGGACTTGGATCTACTCTTCCGATGACGTTTCTGCTCATGGTAGTACTTTACATTATTGTATATTTCGTCCTGAATTATACGATGGTTGGCCGAGGCGTATATGCTATCGGTGGTGATGAGGTTTCAGCAGAAAGAGCCGGATTTGCCGTAAAGAAAATCCGTTTTGGCATTTTTGTCGTAAATGGTATGCTGGCAGCAGTAGCTGGTCTTTCCTATGCAGTTATGTCCATGAGATATCTTCCGACTGAGTATTCAGGTGCAGAAATGGATGTTATCGCTGCAATCATTCTTGGTGGTACAAGACTGAACGGTGGTGTGGGAACTCTGAAAGGATGTATCCTCGGTACCTTACTTCTTACCATGGTATCAAACAGTCTGATCCTTCTCGGAATCTCTGTTTACTGGCAGAAAGTATTTATCGGTGCGATCATTATCATTGGTACTGCAATTTCCGTAATGCAGAGCCATAATGTAAAGATCGGCAAGGCAAAAACAGGAAAGAAGGAGGCAGCATAAAATGAAAAAAGCAAAAAAGATTGATGGAAATATTTTAAGACTGCTTGCTATTTTTGTTATCATCATTGCAGTTTCCGGTATTACAAAAGGAACAAGTTTCCTGAATGTAGGCAATTTACAGTCCATGGCAAAGACACTTACCGAATATGGTCTGATGGCGGTCGGCTGTGGTATTACAATGATTTCCGGAGGTATCGACCTTTCTACTGTTTATATTGCAAACCTTTGTGGAATCGTTGCCGGTCTGACCATGAATGAGTCAGGCTCCAGCATTGTAGTTGCAATTATCGTAGCACTTATTGTTGGTGCTGCCTGCGGTATCTTCAACGGATTCCTTGTATCTGTACTGAAAATCCCGGCAATGCTTGCAACACTTGGTACTTATCAGTTATACATGGGTATCGCGATCGTAGCCTCCAAGGGAAGTACTGTAAGCGGCGTGCCGACTGTATACAGCTCTTTTGCATACATGACAGTTGCAGGAATCCCAATGCCGTTTATCGTATTCATCCTTATGATCGTTGTTATTTCCTTTATTATGGGAAAAACAAAATTCGGCAAACGTGTACATCTCGTAGGAACAAATGAAAAGGCATCTAAGTTTGCTGGTATCAATAATGTATCTGTTCTGATCCGTGCATACATGCTTTCCGGTATCGTATCAGCAGTTGCAGGTCTTCTGAGTCTTTCCAGAATCAACTCAGCAAAAGCCGATTTTGGTAGCAGCTACACAATGCAGACAATCCTTATTTCAGTACTCGGCGGAATTAATCCGGATGGTGGATTTGGTTCTATTCCGGGTGTTGCAATCGCAGTTCTGATTCTTCAGATGCTGTCTTCTTATCTGAATATGTTCCCGAGCATCAGTAACTACTATCGTGACCTGATCTGGGGAGTTGCACTGATCGCAGTTCTTATCATGAACTTCACGATCGAGAAGAGAAGAATGGCAAAATTAAGCCAGAAATAAGGCTGAGCATTCAGTTACAGAAAATGGAGGATAATATGAAGCAACCTAAGATTTTAGTTGTGGGAAGCATCAATATGGATCTTTTTGTGGAAGGTGCAAATGCAATTCCGGGATACGGAGAATCCATTCGATGCAGACATTATGGTTATGCTCCTGGCGGCAAAGGCTCTAATCAGGCCTTTGCCGTTGCTAAACAGGGAGCGGACGTTGTATTTGTAGGCTGTATTGGAGATGATGAAAACGGAAAACAGGTAAAAGCATCTCTGGATAAGGCCGGTGTAAATACAGATTATCTGGTGATAGATCCTGAGACACAGACAGGACTGGCACTGATGCTGCTGGATGATCGGACTGGCAGATATGTATCCTATGTAGCGATGGGCGGTAATGATCGGTTAAGTCCGGATGCTGTCAGAAAAGCAATGGATGAAAATGAATTTGATATGGTAGTCATGCAGCTTGAAATGCCGCTTGAAACAGTTTACCAGACCTATGAATTGGCCAGGGAAAAAGGAATACCGGTATTTCTGGATGCAGGGCCGGCTATGAAGATTCCGCTGGAACGATTAAAAGGTCTTTTTATTTTATCGCCAAATGAAGCAGAAACAGAAGCCCTTACCGGAATCTGTATCGACAGCAATGAAAATGCGCTCAAAGCAGCAAAATGGCTGTATGATGAGGTAAGTCCTCAGTATGTCATCCTGAAGATGGGAGAAAGAGGTGCTCTGCTTTATAATGGAACAGAGGCAAAATTTATCGAGTGCTTTAAGGTAAAAGCAGTAGATTCCACAGCAGCAGGAGATACTTTCGGTGCTGCACTGGCAATCAGACTCTGCAAAGGCAGCAAGATTGAAGATGCGATTCTTTTTGCACATGCAGCAGCAGGCATCTGCGTATCAAGACTGGGTGCACAGACATCCATACCGACAGAGGAAGAAGTAGAGAACTTTCTGACAGAAAGAATTGGAGGTGTACTGTAATGAGAAAAGGTTATGTTTCACCTTCGCTGATGTGTGTGGATCTGATGAATGTGCAGAGCGATATTGAGAAACTTGAAAAAGTCGGTGTGGATTATTTTCATGTTGACATGATGGATAATCATTTTGTTCCGAATATCACATTGAGTACAGATTTTATTAAAGCATTAAAGAAGATCAGCAAAACACCGCTGGACATCCATATGATGATCGAACATCCGGAGCAGACTATCCCCGAACTGACCTGCTGTGACGAAAATGATATTATCTGTATCCACTATGAATCAACACTTCATCCGCAGAAAGTACTGGCATCCATCAGAGCGATGGGGGTTAAAGCCGGAATAGCAATCAATCCGGCGACACCGGTATGTGTACTGGAAGACATTCTTCCGGATGTGGACATGGTTCTGTGTATGACAGTAAATCCCGGATTTGCGGGACAGAAACTGATCCCGGCAACTCTGGATAAGATTACCAGAATACGTAAATTACTGAATGAAAAAGGATATTCCGAAGTACTGATCGAGGCAGACGGAAACGTAAGCTTTGAAAATGCAGTTAAAATGCATGCGGCCGGAGCAGACATATATGTTGCCGGCACATCCAGCATTTTCTCAAAGGCAGGCACACTGGAAGAAAATCTCGAAAAATTCAGAAAGATCATAGGAGAATAAAAATATGAAGGCAGAAGATTATGCAGAGTCTGCAGCACTTGTGATAGAAGAATGCACTAAAGCACTGAAAGCAATTGAGCCGGAAAAAGTTCTGGAATATCTGGAAATGCTCACAGTGGCAAGAAAGGTATTTTTTGTAGGCGTAGGCAGAGTGCTTCTGTCACTCGAGGCAATGGCAAAAAGATATGCACATCTTGGCATTGATACAGTGATCGTCGGACAGATCACCGAGCCGGCAATCACAAAAGATGATGTGTTGATCGTTGGTTCCGGAAGCGGTGAGACCATGTTTCCGGCAGGAATTGCAGGAAAAGCCAAAGCAATCGGGGCCAAAGTGATTCATATAGGAAGCAATCCAGACAGCGGACTGAAAGATGTGGCAGATTTATTTGTGCGTATTCCGGTTGAAAGCCGTGCAAAAGCACCGGATGAAATCCATTCTGAACAGCCTATGACATCACTTTTTGAACAGAGTCTTCTTCTTTTCGGAGATACGACAGCGTTGATGCTTGTGAGGGACAAACATCTGGAACTTGACAAACTTTGGGAATACCACGCAAATCTTGAATAGGAGAAAAACATGAAATTACAGATTGCATTGGATGATGTTACTTTGGAAGGTGCTTTGGAACTGGTAAAAAAGGTCAGAGATTATATTGATATTATTGAGATCGGCACACCTTTTGTATACGAATATGGAATGCAGGCTGTCCGGACTATGAAAGAGCATTTTCCGGACAAAGAGATACTGGCTGATATGAAGATCATGGATGCCGGTTATTATGAGGCAGAAGAAGCGCTGAAAGCAGGGGCGGATTATGTTACAGTACTTGGTGTAACCGATAATCTGACGATACAGGGATGCAAAGAGGCAGCAGAAAAATACGGTAAAGAAATCGTTGTTGATATGATCTGTGTGGAAAACATGGAAGAAAGAATTGCAAAACTGGAAGAGATTGGTGTCCATGGACTCGCTGTTCATACAGGCACAGATCAGCAGGCAATCGGAAGAACGCCTCTGGACGATCTGAAGGTCATGAGTGCCGCAGCCCAAAAAGCAAAGATCTCTGTTGCAGGCGGCATCCATGCAGATACAGTAAAAGATTATATCGAATATCATCCTGATGTGCTGATCGTAGGAGGCGGCATCTGCCATGCAGAGGATCCGGCAGCGGCAGCAAAAGAAATTTATATGCAGTTACAATAAAAGGAGACGGTCATGGCAGAGACTATTTTAAAGAGTATACTTCAGGAACTTACAGAAAATGAAAAAAGAGTTTCACAGGATGAAATGGAGAAATTTGCCGACGCGATCCTGAAAGCTGACAGAATTTTTGTTGCAGGTGCAGGACGTTCCGGATTTGTGGCACGTGCTTTTGCCAACAGATTGATGCATATGGGTCTGACTGTATTTTTTGTCGGAGAACCGACAACACCGGCGATTAAGGCCAGTGATCTTCTTGTTATCGGCTCCGGAAGCGGAGAGACAGGAAGCCTTGTGGTAATGGCACAGAAGGCAAAGAAGATTGGAGCATCTGTTATTACAGTTACCATACATCCGGAAGCTTCGATCGGAAAACTTTCCGAGGCGTGGATCTGCATTCCGGGTGCAACCCCAAAGAGCAATCTGGAAGATACGGTGAAGTCTGTACAGCCTATGGGAAATGCTTTTGAGCAGATGACCTGGCTTGTATACGATGCCGTGATCATGATCCTGATGAAAAAAACAGGAAGAACAGAAGAAGAAATGTTTAAATTGCATGCGAATCTTGAATAAAAACAGGCAGGAAAGATATGAAAGCAATCATTTTTGACATGGATGGTGTCCTGATAAATACAGAACCACTGCATTTTAAGTGCTGGAAAATTCTTATGGAAGAAGATGGAATAAATCTGACGTATGATATTTATAAGCCATGCATCGGTTCGACAAGAGAATATCTGATACAGTTGCTTGAAGAAAGATTTGGAAAATTAAAAAGAGATCCGGATGAACTTCTGAAAAAAATGCAGCAGAAGAAAAAAGAAATTGTTGAGCGTGATGGTTTTCCTTTTCTTTCAGGGGTGAAAGAAGCTGTAAGTAAACTTAAAGAGGCAGGGTATATTCTGGCTGTTGCATCTTCCTCTCCCACAGATGTAATAGAAGAAACTCTGAATGTACTGGATGTACGTGATTGTTTCCAGAGCATAACAAGCGGCAGGGAAGTTGCCGAGCCAAAACCGGCACCAGATGTATTTCTGCGTGCAATGGAAAAACTGGGGGTAAGCCCACAGGAATGCCTGATCATTGAAGATTCTACAAATGGCGGAAGGGCAGCAAAAGCCGCCGGAGCAAAATGTGTATGGTATCATAATCCGGACTCCGGTGATCAGAATATTCCATATGCAGAGCTGGAGATTGGTGAATGGAATGTAGAAAATGTCAATAAGCTCATTAAGATTATGAAAGAAAACTAATGGTGCTATGGATACCGGCGGAAGATGAAAATCTATCCACCGGTATTTTTGCGCTGTAAAACTTTTTAATATGAAAGTTTTCTGCGTATATCTATTGTATTTTTATGTATATTCGTGTAAAATGAAAGCAATTTAGCTTTGTAAAGTATGAACGCGTGATACACCTGAAGAAATATAAGTGTCACGGGAGAATAGTGCGAGATGGAGGAAGAGAGAAAATGGCAGATCATGAAATGATGAATCTTGAAGAGATGGGCAGCCTGCGGGACAGCATGGAACTGCTTGGGGAAGAGCTGATGAATGGTCACCGGATCAACCCGAATCTGTATGTAGAATATGATGTAAAAAGAGGTCTCCGTGACTCAGCAGGTAAAGGTGTCCTGACAGGACTTACCGAGATTTCTGATGTCACAGGATATGATCTGGTAAATGGGCGTAAGATTCCGGCACACGGCAGACTTTATTATCAGGGATATAATGTAAACGATATCGTAGATGGACTGAAAGACCGCAAATTCGGCTTCGAAGAGACAATATATCTTTTATTATTCGGAAGACTTCCTTCTGAAAAAGATATGCAGATATTCAAAAACGTTATGGAAAACTTCGAAACACTTTCAGGACGTTTTGTTCGAGATGTTGTTATGAAAGCATCCAACAGTGATATCATGAATGCAATGCAGAGATGTATTCTGACATTGTATACCTACGATTCAAAAGCAGAAGATATTTCCGCAGAGAATGTTCTTCGTCAGAGTATTGAGATGATTGCGAAGCTTCCGCTCATTGCGGTATATTCCTATCATTCCTACAGACATTTCCGTAAAGATGAGACGCTGTTTATCCGTAATCCTCAGAGGGGATTGTCCCTCGCGGAAAACATCCTTCTGATGCTCCGTCCGGATGGCAAATACACTGAACTGGAAGCGAAGGTTCTGGATATTGCACTCATTCTTCATGCAGAGCATGGTGGTGGTAACAACTCTACATTTACTACGCATGTAGTTACTTCATCCGGCACCGATACGTATTCTTCTATTGCAGCATCCATCGGTTCTCTGAAGGGACCTCGTCATGGTGGTGCAAACCTGAAAGTGCAGAATATGTTCGAGGACATCAAGGCAAACGTAAAAGACTGGTCCGATGAGAAAGAAGTGGAAAATTATCTCCGTAAGATCCTTGATAAAGAGGCATTTGACCATACCGGTCTGATCTATGGTATGGGACATGCAGTTTATACACTTTCCGATCCACGTGAAGTGATCCTCAAGAGATTTGCCAGAGAACTTGCTCAGGAAAAGGGCATGATGAAAGAATTTGCATTGTATGAACTGGTAGAACGTCTGGGTGGAAGACTTGTTATGGAGCAGCGCAGACTTTTCAAAAATGTCTGTGCAAACGTAGACTTTTACAGCGGTTTCGTATATACTATGCTTGGAATCCCAAAAGAGCTGTTTACTCCGATTTTCGCCATTGCGCGTATTCCTGGATGGAGTGCACATCGTCTTGAAGAAATCCTTAATGCAAGCAAGATCATCCGTCCTGCATACAAATACGTAGGACATCATGCAGGTTTTGTTCCGTATGAAGAAAGAACACCGGAAGAAGGCTGTGAGGAAGTTTTGAGAGATCTGGAAAAAGGAGCAGCAACAGAAGCAGCAGGAGAAACGGGAGAAAATACTGAGAAAGAGGCGCCTGAAGCTGCAAAAGAGCGCTCTGAGGAGAAGGAATAAATGAAACAGGTAATTTTAACAGGGGATCGTCCTACCGGAAAACTTCACGTAGGACATTACGTAGGATCACTGAAGGAGCGTGTGAAGCTTCAGAATTCCGGTGATTACGATGAAGTTTATATTATGATCGCTGATGCACAGGCACTGACGGACAATGCAGAGCATCCGGAAAAAGTACGTCAGAATATCATTCAGGTTGCACTGGATTATCTGGCATGCGGAATCGATCCGGCGAAATCTACGATTTTTATCCAGTCCATGGTACCGGAACTGACAGAGCTTACATTTTATTATATGAATCTTGTTACAGTGGCACGTGTACAGCGTAACCCTACCGTAAAATCCGAGATTCAGATGAGAAATTTTGAAGCCAGCATTCCTGTTGGATTTTTCTGTTACCCGATCAGCCAGGCAGCAGACATCACCGCTTTCCGTGCAACACATGTACCGGTTGGTGAGGATCAGATGCCGATGATCGAGCAGTGCAAAGAAATTGTACACAAATTCAATACTGTTTACGGTGAGACACTGACAGATCCGAAGATCGTGCTTCCGTCAAATAAGGCATGCTTCCGTCTGCCTGGTATCGATGGCAAAGCTAAAATGAGTAAATCTCTCGGCAACTGCATCTATCTTTCTGATGAAGAAGCCGATGTTAAGAAAAAAATCATGTCCATGTTTACCGATCCGAATCATCTTCGGGTACAGGATCCGGGACGTGTGGAAGGCAACCCGGTATTTATTTATCTGGAAGCATTCTGCAGGGATGAATATTTCCCGGAATTCCTTCCGGAATATCAGAATCTTGAAGAACTCGAGGATCATTACCGCAGAGGCGGTCTTGGCGATGTAAAAGTCAAGAAATTTCTGAATAATGTTATGCAGGCAGAGCTTGGCCCGATTCGTGCAAGACGTAAAGAATGGGAACAGCGTATCCCGGATGTACTTGATATCCTGAAAGAGGGAAGCAAGGTTGCACAAGCAAAAGCAGCTGAGACACTGAATGATGTTAAGGCATCTATGCGTATCAACTATTTTGACAGTGACCAGTCTGATATGTACCAGAAATAAAATTCCATATCACTACATGAATGAAATATAATAGATACAATATTAAGCAACTGTTTTGGACAACTATCTGAAACAGTTGCTTTTTTGACTTTGTAGAAACATAAAAAGAAAAAAGTGTTGTTTTATGTGGATTTTATTTTGAGGAAATGTTGTTTTGTGCTGATTTAAAGGAAAATTACCTTGACTTTGTATTAACAAAATAGTACAATTTAGTATAAGGCATTATAGCGAAAGTGAGGAGCTGTCAATGGCAAGTGAACATAGCGATAAGATCAGAATCGTACAGGAGACGGTAGCAGGTAAGGAAATTACCTTTGCGCATGTAATGGGCGGCCCGGCTCCGATCATATATCAGAAACTCGGACTGAATCCGCAGGTGGATTATGGTTCATCTGCAATCGGGATCATGAATATGACACCGTCAGAATCAGCGGTTATCGCGTCAGATATTGCAGTAAAGAGCGGTAACGTTTATCTTGGATTTGCAGACCGTTTTACAGGAACCATGATTATTACGGGAGAGATTTCCGATGTCATGTCTGCGATGACAGAAGTTGTGGAGTATTTCCGTGATACGCTGGGATATGTAGTCTGTGACATCACGAAGAGATAGGAAGTACAGCATGGAAGAACGTATAACGAGAGAGGAACTTCTCGAGAGACTGTTTCATGACGACTATGAAAATCTTAAAGGAAAGAAACTTCGACTGACACGGGTACGGGTTCCGGGTAAATCCCTTGACTTTGCACATGTATTCACTCCATCGGATGGTTCTGTTTATGAGAATCTTGCGCTTCATATCGGAGTACATGAAGGCGAAGACCACAGAGGAGAAACTATCGGGATCATGCGTGTGACACCGTGGGAGGCCATTGTGGTTGCGACGGATGTGGCGGTAAAGGCTGCACATGTTGAAGTTGGATTTATGGATCGTTTCAGCGGAGCACTGATCATAACAGGCGGGTTCTCTCAGGTAATGACAGCAGTTGAAGAAGTTGTGAGATTTTTCCGCGACGAACTACATTTTGATGTCTGTGAGATCCACAGAAGCTGAAACAGGACAGGATGACAGAATGAAAAAAATCTTTTTAATGGGACGAAGTGAGGCGGGCAAAACTTCTCTGACACAGGCACTGAAGGGAGAAGAGCTGCACTATCACAAGACTCAGTATACAAATACAAAAGAAGATACGATCGATTCTCCGGGTGAATACGCGGAGTCCAAGCATTTCAGTGTGGGACTTGCGTGCTTTTCTTTTGAGGCCGATGTCATTGCAATCGTGCAGGCGGCAAACGAGCCTTTTAACCTGTTCAGCGATGGCAGCAGAAACTTTCTTCTGAGACCGCTGATCGGAATCATCACAAAGGTGGATTCTCCTCACGCCAATCTTCCGATGGTACGACAGTGGATGGAGAACATGGGATGTGAGCAGATTTTTGAAGTCAACAACGTAACACGTGAGGGAATTGATGAGCTGATGGAATATCTGAAAGATGATCTTCCGAAGCTGACACTTGAACAGGCTAAGTTCAAGCAGAGCCTTGGACTGAACGAATGGCAGCCATTGCCGGAAGGTGTGGAATATCCGGAAAATATTCGATAAGACATGACAGAGAGACATACAGAGATGTGTGTCTTTTTTTATCAGAAAGTCAGGCAGAGACGGGAAAGGAGAAACAGATATTATGCATACTACTATTGGATTTGCAACGATCGGAACGAGTAAAATTACACAGAAATTTTTAAGTGCAGCAAAAGAATGTGAAGGATTTAAGCTTGTAGCGGTATATTCCCGTGATATTAAAAAGGCAGAACAATTTGCCGGGGAGCAGGGAGCAGAGCGGTTTTATGACAGTCTGGACATGCTTGTGGCAGATAAGGATGTGGAGGCGGTTTATGTTGCCAGCCCCAATTATATGCATTATAAACATGTGATGAAACTTCTGAAAGCAGGTAAGCATGTATTTTGCGAGAAAGCAATTGCATCTAATCATGCAGAAGCAGAAGAAATGTTCCGTACAGCGCAGGAAAGACATCTGGTGCTTCTGGAAGCTGTTCGTCCGGTCTTTGATCCGGGAATGCAGGCGATAAAAAATAGTCTGTATAAGCTGGGCGCAATTCGAAAAGCGAATATTTCTTATTGCCAGTATTCCAGCCGATATGACAGCTTCAAAGAAGGACAGGAGCACAATATATTCAGCAGAGAATGTTCCGCCGGGGCATTGATGGATATTGGCGTTTATTGTGTGCACACACTGCTGTACCTTTTGGGAATGCCGGAGAAGATCAGTGGTTTTGCCGTTATGCTTCGAAGTGGTGTGGATGGGGCAGGAGATATCCTCGCGAAGTATCAGGACAAGATTGCAGAGGTATCGTATTCAAAGATTACAGATTCCAGCCTGCCAAATGAAATTCAGGGTGAGAATGGAATGCTTCTTTTTCAGGGGACGAATGACTGTCCGGAAACAGTCAGGATTGTTTACCGGGACGGAACCGAGGAAGTTCTTTATCACAGAGAACCATTGAATGACATGAAATATGAGCTGGAATATTTTATAAAAATGATCCGAAGGGAAGAAAAAGCCGAAAGTCATACAGAACGTTCACTGAATGCCATGAAACTTATGGATGAACTGAGACGGCAGTGTGGTATTACGTTTCCGGCGGATGAGAGATAATGGAATATATGCGAAATCAGAAAAGATCTTGTGGTGATTAAACCATGAGATCTTTTTTATGTAATAGGAAATTACTCCGTAATGTTCCTGTTACATAAAATCGCTCCGCGAGGATATGTGAAAGAAATGAAAACTTTTCAGAAATAAAACATAAAATATGGTAATAAATATCAAAAATAAATAATAAAAAGATGCAAAACATAGAAAAAATATACGTATAGCATAAAAATATTGACCGTATTTATGAAAAATGATATGTTTTATATGAAAAATGAAACGAAAAATGAAAGAAAAAATGAAATCATAAAGGGGGAGATAAGATGGTGAAAGTCGGAATTATAGGCTGTGGAAAGATTGCACAGGTTCGTCATATTCCGGAATATCTGGATAATCCGAATGCAAAACTGACTGGCCTTTATGATCTGAATCTGCAGCGTGCAAAAGACCTTGCTGAAAAATATAATTGCAAGTCTTATGAAAGTGTTGAGGAAATGCTGGCAGATCCGGAAATTGATGCAGTCAGTGTATGTGTGGCAAATCATGTACATGCCGAGATTACGATTGCTGCATTAAAAGCAGGAAAACATGTACTTTGTGAAAAACCGATGGCAACAAAATTAAAAGACTGTCAGATGATGGTGGATACAGCAGAGCAGATGGGTAAGAAACTCATGATCGGACAGAATCAGAGATTTGCCAAAGCTCATGCAGAAGCAAGAAAACTCATCGAACATGGAGATATCGGTAAGGTTCTTACTTTCAAAACAACATTCGGACATGGCGGCCCGGAAACCTGGAGCGTAGATGCTGGCCCACAGAACTGGTTCTTCGATAAAAAGAGAGCTGC
Organism: Blautia sp. Marseille-P3087; assembly: GCF_900120195.1. Classification (GTDB taxonomy): domain Bacteria; phylum Bacillota; class Clostridia; order Lachnospirales; family Lachnospiraceae; genus Blautia_A. The sequence continues at coordinate 1,281,598 of NZ_LT635539.1, read as the reverse complement.
TATGGGAGCTATGGCAGACCTTGGTGTACATAAGACAGACCTTATCCAGTACCTGCTTGATGATACAGTAGAAGAAACAACTGCGAAAGTGACGACACTGGATAAGAAAGACAGTAATGGAAATCTGATCGGTGTAGATGACAATGCAATCTGCATTTACAGAATGAAGAGCGGAATCATCGGAACGATGACCGCCAGCTGGACTTATTATGGTGAGGAAGATAATTCCACGATTATCTATGGAACAGAGGGAATGCTCAAGATTTATCATAATCCGAAATATTGCATCGAACTGATCCGTAAAGACGGTGGAAAAGTTTTCTACGACATCGACCAGATTCAGACAAATGATAATCAGACAAAATCAGGAATCATTGATGCGTTTGTAGAGTCTGTAGAAAATGATATAGAACCTGCTGTTTCAGGAAAGAGTGTCCTGAGTGCAATGAAAGCTATTTTCGGCAGTCTGAAATCAAGCGAGCTTGGAAGATCTGTTCGCGTGGATGAGGAGGAATTAGAGTGAAGATAGGATTAGTCAGTGCAATACTGGAAGATTACGATTTCAAAAAGATGATCGATACGGTTTCTGAGATCGGTTACGAATGTGTGGAAGTTGCATGCTGGCCGAAAGCAAAAGCAGAGCGCAGATACGCGGGTGTCAGCCATATTGATGTAGCAAATCTGGGAGACAAAGAAGCAGAAGAAATCCTTTCTTATTGCAAAGAAAAGAATGTGGAGATTTCCGCGCTGGCATTTTATCCGAACACCATGGACGGAAATCTGAAAAAAAGAGCTGCCAACATCGAACACTTATATAAAGTGATCGATGCAAGCAAAAAACTCGGAATTAACCTTGTTACAACTTTTATCGGAAGAGACCAGACAAAAACAGTAGAAGAAAATCTGGAGCTGGTAAAAGAAATCTGGATTCCGATCGTACGTTATGCAGAAGAAAAGAAAGTGCGCATTGCGATTGAAAACTGTCCGATGCTTTTTGACGGAGATCAGTGGCCGGGTGGACAGAACCTGATGACAACACCAGTGATCTGGAGAAAAGTTTTTGAGATTCTGGACAGTGATTACATCGGAATCAATTATGATCCGTCTCATTTTGTATGGCAGATGATTGATTATATCCAGCCGCTTTATGAGTTTAAGGACAAAATTTTCCACGTGCATTACAAAGATATCAAGCTTTTCAAAGACAAACTGAAAGAGTGCGGTACGATGGCATATCCGCTTCAGTATATGAAACCGAAACTTCCGGGACTGGGAGATGTAGACTGGGGCAAATACGTGTCCGCATTAACAGACATTGGATTTGAAGGATATACATGCATAGAAATCGAAGACAAATCTTTTGAAGGATCCGAAGAAAGAGTGCTGGACAGCCTGAAGCTTTCGCTCAGATACATGAGACAGTTTGTGATCTGAAAAATAATTGAAACATTAAATAATGAAATAATGCGGAGAAGCCGCTTATTAAAAACAAAAACATTCCAAAAGGAGGAAATGAATTATGAAGAAAACAGTAGTTTGCATGCTGATCGCTGCTATGACAATGGGTAGTATGGTTACTCCTGTATTTGCAGATGGAGATGGAGATGCTACACACATTTATGTGCTGACAGCTCCGGAAGATCATGGCTGGACCGGCTCCGTAGCAACATTTGCAAAAGAAAAAATTGAAGAAGTAAATGATGATGGCACATACAGTGCAGAACTGATCACATCTGCAGATGCAGCAGAGCAGATCGTTAACATCGAAGATATCATCGCAGCAGGTGAAGACAACATTGCAGTTGTAATTCAGCCAATCGATGACACTGTTCAGTCTGCAATCCAGCAGCTGGTTGATGCAGAAATCCCATACGTAGCATTTGACCGTATCATCGATGGTGTGGCTGACAGCGCAGTATCCAATGTAAAAGGTGACAATGAAGGTATCGGAGCAGCATGTGCAGCTTACTATACAGAGCAGGGTATGAAACCTGGTGATGCAGTTTATGTATATGAAGGAGATACTTCTTCTGTAACAACTCTCCGTGATGAAGGATTTACAAAGTATCTTACCGGAGAACTGGAATACGATGGAAAAACAATTGCAGACGATGCAAAATGGTCTGAAGACGATCTGAAATCTATCACATATTCAGGTGCTATGAACTGGAGCCGTTCTGATACAAAGACAGCCTATGAATCTCTGCTCGGAGATGCATCCAACGCAGATATCAAATGGTTCTATGCAGAAGACGATGAACTTGCAATGGGTATCCTTGAAGCTCTTCAGGGCGGCGGAATCGACGATGCAACAAAAGAAAAATTCCTCGGAAATACACCTTATCTGACAGGCTGTGGCGGACTGGATGAGCTTTATGCAGTACTTCGTGGTGAATCCTTCACAGATATCGCAGATCAGTTTGGTGGTATTGTATCTGTAACTTACAGCCCTGCAATGATCCAGACAGCAATCCAGGATATGGTTGATTATCTGGATGGAAAAGATGTAGAACAGGATCACGTAATTGCCTGCGAAATCGTAAATAAGGACAACGTAAAAGATTATCCTTCTTTCTAAATCGAGCATTTTTTGTGATATAATTCTTTTTAATAAGACAGAAATGGCGAAGGGAACTGAAAAGTTCCCTTCTGTCAGATAATTAAGTGAATGTGTATCAGAGCAGTGTATCAAAAAGTCCGACAGACCGGGCGGGGAGGCGAGAATTATGAGTTTATTGCAGATGAGGAATATCTGTAAGTCCTTCAGTGGGATTCCTGTACTGAAAAACGTACAGCTTACAGTAGAACAAGGAGAAGTGCATGCACTTCTCGGTGAGAATGGTGCGGGAAAATCAACACTTATGAATGTTTTGACAGGTGTATTTCCGCGAGATAAAGGCGAAATCGAATTTGATGGAACCGAATTAAAAAATATTACGATCAGGCAGTCCGAAAATATGGGAATTGCTTTTGTACATCAGGAATTAAATTTGTTTAATGATCTGAAAGTTTATGAAAATATATTCCTTCAGAAAGAATACACAACAAAACTGGGCCGCCTGGATAAGAAAAAGATGATTCAGGAGGCAGAGAGACTGTTTCATGAACTGGGAGTGGATATTGATCCGACACAGCAGGTTTCCAAACTGAAAACGAGCCAGAAACAGTTGCTTGAAATATCAAAAGCGCTGTTTTTTAAAGCAAAACTTCTGATTCTGGATGAGCCGACAACATCCTTAAACAATGATGAGGTGGCACATCTGTTTGAAATCGTAAACAATTTAAAGAAAAAGGGAACTTCCTTTATCTTTATTTCACATAAAATGCCGGAGATTTTCCGTCTGTCAGACCGATATACCGTATTCCGAAACGGAGAATTTATAGGTTCTGGAAATATCAAAGATACTACACCGGAAGACGTTACACGTATGATGGTTGGGGAGAAATACTCGGATCAGGATGTATACGAAAAACGACCACTCGGCGATACGATCCTGGAACTGAAGAATTTCAGCGGAGAAGGTTTTCGCAATATAAATCTGACGGTAAAAAAAGGCAGCATCGTCGGACTGACCGGACTTCAGGGTGCCGGAAGCAGTGAACTGATGCAGTGTATGTTTGGTGTGACGAGAGCCTACAGCGGCGAAATGCGTGCAATGGGTAAAGTCATGCGGGATCATTCCATCCATACAGCAATGAAAGACCAGATTGCTATGCTGGCATCCAACAGAAAAGAAAATTCTGTAATTCCGGATATGAGTATTCTGGAGAACATGTATCTGTCAGAACATACGCTTTCTGCATGGAAACCGGCTATCTCCAAAAAGAAAGAGATTAAAAATTACAAAAAATATAAAGAAATGCTGAATATCAAGGCAAATTCCTGCGAAGACCTGATCACTTCCTTAAGTGGTGGAAATCAGCAGAAAGTTTTTCTTGCACGCTGGCTGAATACAGATGCGGAAATCCTTCTTCTGGATAATCCGACACAGGGAATAGATGTAGGCGCAAAAGCGGAAATCTACAAACTGATCCTGGAACTTGCAAAGCAGGGCAAAACGATTCTGATCAATACTTTGGAAATACCGGAGATTCAGAAGGTTGCCGATTACTGTGCAGTATTTTATAACGGAGAAATCATTAAGATTCTGGAACATCAGGAAATCGACGAGATGACAGTTATGATGTATTCAACAAATGCAGCACAGGCAGAGGAGGGAAAATAAAATGAGTAAAAAGAATACAACAGTTCCTGGACGTGTGGCAGGATTTTTGGGAGAAAACAGTTATATCATTGTTTTTGTAGCGATTTTTATTGTATATGCACTGACAACAAACGGACTGACCTGGAGCGGTATGATGAATGTATTTCGCCATTCCGCAGTAATCGGTATCATTGGTCTTGGTATGGGACTTATCTGTATCACAGGTGAAATCGACCTTTCTGTAGGATCTATGCTGGCTCTGGATGGTGGATTTTCCGTTATCATTTTTAACATGACAAACAGCATTGTGCTTACATTCTTATTTGCAGTTCTGTTTGGCGCATTCTGCGGACTGATCAATGGTGTGATGGTCGGATGGATCCAGATGCCTGCATTTATCGTAACTCTGGCAACAATGCTGATCTATCGTTCTTTTGCGCAGTATTTCTGCCAGCATGTGGATAAAGCCCTGATCGGCGGCGGGAGTTCTGTGTATAAGATGGCAAACAGCCAGTCTTCTTATCAGACGCTTTATAATTTTGGTAATGGAAAAGTATCTACGATCCCGATCGTTGGTCTGATCCTTATTATCATGACACTTGTTTTTGTGTATATCACAACAAGCACGAAATACGGTAAAAAAGTTTATGCAGTAGGAAGCAATATGAAAGGTGCGCAGATGGCAGGAATCAATACAGCGGCTGTAAAAATTTCTGTATTTGTGATTGCAGGTGCGCTTGTTGGCATCGGTGCTTTCTTATGGATTGCCATGAATGCTTCTGCTGACCCGGCAACCACAGGAAACAGCTATGAAATGTATGCGATCGCAGCAGCAGTACTTGGCGGAATCAGCATGTCAGGTGGTAAAGGAAAATGCCTCGGAATCCTGTTTGGTGCAATGTCCTATACGATCATTGACAAGATTATTGTGTCCCTTAAAATGGATTCTCTTATCAATAATGCAATCAAGGGAATTATCCTTCTGATCGTCATCATGGTACAGATCGTGGGACCTCAGATCAAACAGAAATTTAAGAAAGCAGAATGAAATCTCTGTTAAACAGGCGAAAAATACTTTATACTTAATAATAGAAATAATTTAGAAAACCTGAAAAAGAGAGAAAATATGAAGAAGATAACTGTTTCATTAATTGCGGAAAAAGCGCAGGTATCACCGGCAACGGTATCGAGAGTCCTGAATCACAGAGAACTGGTAAAAGAGCCGACGATACGACGGGTAGAGGAAGCAATGCGTTCTCTGGGCTGTCAGATAGAAAATACGGTCACAGTTTCGAAGGAGACACAGCCGTTGATCGTTCTGAACATTCCGGGAATCGAGAATGTATTTTATCAGGAAATCATCCGAGGTGCGAGAGTATCTGCAAAGGCACATGGATGCCATCTGCTGATCCATGAATCACATCTGAATAAAGGCAATCTGCTGGATTTCTGCAATCTTCTGCGGAGAGTGGATGCAGCAGGCGTGATTCTTCTGAATCGTGTTTCGGAAGAGGGCCTGAATCAGATACGGGTGATCGCTCCGCTGGTACAGTGCTGTGAATATAATGAACATGCGGATTACCCGTATGTCAGTATTGATGACACCAGAGCTGCAGAACTTGCAACGGAATATCTTCTGTCAAATGGAGGAAGTAAGATCGCGCTGATCAACGGACCGGGAAACTTCAAATATGCAAGAAGACGTCAGGAAGGATTTATGAATGCACTTCGTAACGCGGAGGTCATGATCCCGAAGCAGTGGATCGTGCAGCTGCCGGAAGTAAGTTACGAGATGGCTTATGCAGCGGTGTGCAGACTTCTGAATTCTGACAGCAGACCGAATGCATTTTTTACCATATCTGATGTTTTTGCAGCGGCAGTGATCCGTGCGGCGAAGCGTTTTCATCTTCATGTACCGCGGGATATTCTGGTGGTTGGATTTGATAATATTGAGTTATCCTCTATGACGTCACCTTCGATCACAACTGTGAATCAGCCGAAATTTCAGATGGGTTATACAGCATGTGAAATGCTTCTGGAACTGATCGAGGATCCACAGGAGGAGATGAAATCTCTTTTGCTTGATACAGAACTGGTGATCAGAGAATCAACATAATAAGAGAATTTATTAACAGAATATATGAATTTGCAGAAAAACACCGGAGCAGGTTAAAATCTGTTCCGGTGTTTTCTTGAATATGTGTGCATTCTTAAGATATCATATCTGATCCTCAGATGCAGTAGCACATATTATAGAAATATTGCACATTTTCTATTTTATAAGAATTACATTCCGTCTTTCAGGACATCGTAATCACGTAAGACTTTCTCAATCACAGTTCCCCTGATGAAGTGGAGCAGAGGTTTTTTGATGAGATTTGCTCCCGGAATGTCAATTTCAAGAGGAGATTTGCCGTCCATCAGCTTTACACTGCTGCTTAAGAGTTCACGGATATCGTAAACGCTTCCCCATACCTCCGGTACACCGCGGTCAACACCGAGAAGTCCATAAACGGCTTCCATAGCAGTTCTGACAGAGTATTCTGTGGTGAAGACAGTGTCACGTGGTGTATCTGCAAACTGACCGAGGAATGCGAAGTTTACACATCCATCCGGGATAACGTCCGGGCGGTCGCCTTTTGTTCTTGGCATGAAGAATGCAGTGATATAAGGCATCATGGTCGGAACGCATACGGCACTGTTTTCTGCAAGATCTTCAATCTGGTCTTCCGGCACACCGAGGTGGTAAAGCCATTCTTCGGTAATTTCTTTTCCGGTGCAGTCTTTCATCGGTTTCTTGATATAATCACCAGGTACATCTGTAAATAAACCATAAACCCATACGCAGACTTTATCTTTGTCCTGATCTTTGAACTGTCCCTGACGGTTGATCGTCCAGCTTAAAAGCCATTTGGAATCCTGACAGCTTACGATACCGCCGGTAACAACTTTGCCGGTGCGTGGATCACGTTTGCAGATATCCGTGATATAAGGAATGATTTTGTCATCCAGTGTGGTGATGGTTGCAGATTCCCAGTTGGTCTTGCTGATATCGGAGCAGAATTTTTCCGGATGTCCGAAAGATGGATCCTGTGCTGCGATATTTTTCCAGAGGGACCAGCAGCCGCTTGTACGGACTTCTGCATCACCGTTTGGCGCATGGTTCTGATCACCGTAGATCGTACCTTCTGTACAGCTTCCGTTTGTGACAAATACGAGGTCGTTTTCAGTAAGGACGATGCCCTTTTCCACTCCATTTACTTTGCATTCGATCGCAGATGCAATTTTTTTGCCTTCTTTGAATTCGAAGATAACGTTGGTGACTTCGGTATTGAATTGAAAATCCACGCCTGCAGCTTCCAGATATTTCTGCATCGGAAGAATCAGGGATTCGTACTGATTGTATTTGGTGAATTTCAGGGCACTGAAATCCGGAAGTCCTGCAATGTGATGGATGAAACGCTGGAAATATAGCTTCATTTCTAACGCACTGTGCCAGTTTTCGAATGCGAACATGGTTCTCCAGTACAGCCAGAAGGTGGAATTAAATACTTCATCGTCGAAAACATCTTCGATGGTCTTATCATAGAGGTCTTCATCTTTTGTCATGAAGAGTTTCATGATCTCCATGCAGCCTTTCTGGCTTAAATTGAATTTACCGTCTGTGTGGGCATCTTTGCCACGGTTTACAGTTGCACGGCAGAGAGAATAATTCGGGTCATGCTTATTCAGCCAGTAATATTCATCCAGTACGGAAACATCCGGCGTTTCGATTGAAGGGATGCTACGGAACAGATCCCAGAGGCATTCAAAATGGTTTTCCATTTCACGGCCGCCTCTCATGACGTAACCGCGTGTCGGATCAAAGATTCCGTCGCAGGCGCCGCCGGCAATATCCATAGCTTCCAGAATGTGGATGTGGGAACCGGGCATCTGAGCATCACGGACGAGGAAGCAGGCAGCAGCGAGAGAAGCAAGTCCGCTTCCTACGATGTATGCATGTTTGTCATCAACGCCTTCCGGCTTTTCCGGACGGGCGAAAGCCTCGTAGTTTCCGTTTGTATAATAGATACCTTTACTGTTTTTTTCGTATTTTCCGCGTTCTGTATTGCGGTAGTCGGAGTTTACAGAATTTTTTGATGAAGCTGATTTGTTTGGGGCCTTTGAAGTGACTGGATTACATTTGGAATTTTTGGCGAGGACGGCAGCAACACCTGCTCCGGCTGCAAGGGCAACACCAAGTTTTAGACTTTTTTTGGACATATAAAAAACCACCTTTCATTTGTTTATGATGATCTGTTGTTCTGTTTCTGTCTCCTATAGTATTGCCATTTGCCGTTCAATTCAATTGACAAAAAATGCCGGATGAGCAAAATCTTATCATTTGGATACATTTGTAAAGTTTTTGATAGAATTTGTAATATTTCCCTGGATGGTGGTGCACATATTGTTGCAGATGGAAGTGTAATCATCTTTCATGCCCTGGTGAATCCAGTCGAGCATGATCCCGACAAAACTGTATTTATAAAAATCAGCGATAAAATTTTTCTGTGCATCGGAAAGCATGGTTTCTTTTGACTGCTCCAGTACAACACCCATAATGAGATCATGTGTGAGATGGAAAAGATAGTTTTCAATCTGTTCACGGCTTACAGCATGATAAGCATTTATAATGAAGGCTTTGTTTTCGTAGACTGCTTCAAAAATCTGCAAAAGCCCTTCCTGCCATGTTTCGTATGTTTTTTTACCCTGCAGGGCTTTAGTGGATTCTTCCAGACATGCCCATTCTACGAGATCATAGATGTCCCTGAAATGATAATAAAAGGCCATACGGCTGATTCCGCAGTCGGTGGTCAGGTCGTTGATCGTGATTTTGTTTAAAGGTTTCTGGAGCATAAGTTTTTTCAGAGACTCCATAAGAGCTTTTTTGGTAATGTTGGACATGGCATATTCTCCGCTGTAAAATATTTTCTTCTATAATAATAGATATATTATAACTGTTTTTCGGGATAAAAAATACAACTGTTTTACGGTGTAAAAAAAATGTAAAAAAATCGGAAATAACTGTTGACATGCAAAGGGCATTATAGTAAAATAACCCAATGTGACATAGTGCGATAACGCTTAAGCCAAAGCCCCGGCGAAGGTGTTTTTATCAGCGGTTTCGGACATTTCCGCAGTATATAGATTTGCACTGTTCACCAGGGATTTTTATACATGATATTGCGGGAGACCGTGATTAAACAAACTATCGTTGATAAATAACAGGAGGTAAAACCATGCAGACTTATATGGCTAATCCAGATAAAATCGAAAGAAAATGGTATGTAGTTGACGCTGAAGGCTGTACACTGGGCCGTCTGGCATCTGGTGTTGCTAGCGTTTTAAGAGGAAAGAACAAACCTCAGTTTACACCACACGTTGATACAGGTGATTATGTAATCATCGTTAACGCTGACAAAGTAAAAGTTACTGGTAAGAAAATGGACCAGAAGATTTATTATCATCACTCCGACTATGTTGGTGGAATGAAAGAGACCACATTAAAAGAAATGATGGCTAAGAAACCGGAAAAGGTTGTTGAGCTGGCAGTTAAAGGTATGCTTCCAAAAGGACCTCTGGGAAGAACCATGTACAAGAAACTTTTCGTTTATGCCGGACCAGAGCACAAACATGAAGCTCAGAAACCGGAAACCTTAACATTTTAATAGGAGGTAGGAGACATTGGCTAGCGCAAAATTCTACGGAACAGGAAGAAGAAAAAAATCAATCGCAAGAGTTTACCTTACACCTGGTACAGGCAAAATCACAATCAATAAAAGAGATATCGACGAATACTTCGGATTAGAGACTCTGAAAGTTATCGTTCGTCAGCCATTTGCTGCAACAGAAACAGAAGGCAAATTTGACGTTCTCGTTAACGTAACAGGCGGCGGATACACAGGACAGGCTGGTGCCATCAGACATGGTGTTGCAAGAGCCCTTCTTGAAGCAGACGCTGAATACAGACCAGTTCTTAAAGCTGCTGGATTCCTTACTCGTGATCCACGTATGAAAGAACGTAAGAAATACGGTCTCAAAGCAGCTCGTAGAGCACCTCAGTTCTCTAAACGATAATCAGGAACGAAGAAGAGCAGAGCTTTTCAAGTTTATTATCGAATACGGAAATCATCAGGCCCCGGAATCTTTGGTTCCGGGGTTTTTCTAAAAACATTCCAATTATTTCTAATATCTCTAATATCTCTATTCCCAAAAAACTTATTACCGGTTAGTAACGATTAAATTTAAGAAATCTTGAAGCTGACTCATCAAATCTGCGACGCTTGAATGATCCGGACAGGAGCATTTGCAGAGCTGCTCCACGAAGTAATGTAGATGTAATGACTTGGAAAAAAGTAGATACAGGATAGACCAACAGAAATTCAGGTGAGAAATGACCTGTAAATAAGTAAGTTTGTTAAAAGTACACGAAAATTACGGATGCGAATGACCATAGTATGGGAAAATACATGCAAAGTCAACAAAATACTTGTAAACTGGATGGTCTGAAGATGAGTATGTATTGAACAGGTCAAAAAATGAATGTAAATCAGATGATCTATAGAAGAGTAAGTGCTGTGGAAGTCCATAAAAATGTCGGAAATGGTGTGCTACGGGAAGAGGAAGTTATCTGAAAGTCACCGAACATGTTTATAATGGAAAATCGGATGATTTACGTAGGAGTAAGTCTAAAATAAGTCAATACGGTTCCTATAGAAATGGCTATAATTCAGGTATGTTTCAAATAAATTAATGAAATAATCAAGCTTTCATATATTTATATGTTCATTCTAATTTGAATCTCTAATGTTCTACAGAATCACAATAAAAATAAAGGAGGGACACCACATGTATGGATTAAAACAGAAATTATTAGAGGAAGAAAAGTGTTTGAAAGAGATTCTGAGCGGAATTGGGGAGCCGAAGGCAGATGCGCTGGAAGGGACTTTACGAATTTCAATGGACAAGAATAAAGTACGTTACTTTCATCATTTTCCGAATGAAAATAATAAGAAAAAGGATATCTATATTTCAAAGTCAGACAAAGAACTTCCGACCAGACTGGCGCAAAATACATATGACAATAAACTGCGCAATCTGGTGAAGAAACGTCTGGAGCAGCTTCGAAGACTTTTGAAGGATTATGAGGATAATGAAATTGAACAATTATATACGAAAGAACATCCTGAGAGACAGAAGCTGATTCAGCCAGTGCGACCAACATGGGAACAGCGTTTAAATGAATGGGAAAAAGAAGCGTACAAGAGTAAAGCGTTTGCTGAAAATATTCCGATCATAACAACTGCAAAAGGGGAGCGTGTACGCTCAAAATCAGAGAAGATTCTGGCAGACTATTTTTATCATGCAGGCATTTCGTATAAATACGAGCATCCAATTTTCCTGAAAGGATTTGGCATAGTTTATCCGGATTTTACATTTTTATCCCGGAAAACAGGAGAAGAAATCTACTGGGAGCATGATGGGAGAATGGATGATCCTGAGTATGCAAGAAATGCTATCAGGAAGATTGAAACTTACGAGAAAAATGGGATTTTTCCAGGACAAAAGTTGATTCTGACATTTGAGACTTTGCAGGATGGATTGGATATGAAAGTTGTGGAGAGTCTTGTAAAGGAATATCTGTTATAGTGTAGACACCGTTACAGCAGATGATTTTGAAAATTATTTGAAGTATTGTAAAATGTTGTTGTGGCTTTGGAGTGCATATGTAATAATTCAGGTAGGAGTAATATTGTATTTGACTACGATAAGAATATGAATATGCAGAAAACTGAAATTCAAATCCAGAATTAAGGTAAAGGGGAACATATGAGAAAAGAAGCTACGATTGAGCAATGGAAAGAATTGTATGAAGTTGCAACCAGAATAAAAGAAATGAAGCCATGGAATAAATTCTGGGATCTGGATATTATCGGAATACGGTAGGGAAACGAAGAAGACACAACGTTTTACAGTATACTGGGACATGGTGGGGACTGTTATGGGATTGTTGTATATGAAGGATATGAAGGACTAAATGATTTCATGATGCTTACAATGCAGGAGCAGCTAAATCTGTCGATAGATTATGTTATGTTTTCTCAAAATAATCTGACATGTTATTGGGGTAACAGAGAGGAATTAACGGATAAACAGAGAAAAAATATCAAAGAAATGGGATATAAATACAGAGGAAAGAACCAATGGTTATATTTTCAGTCTTTTGAGGCAGGGTATTATCCCTATAATATGAATCAGGATGAAGTTATTCGAATGACTAATTATTTTCTTAATCTGGAATTAGCATTGCAACAATATGAAAGTGTACAGGTTGATGTGGATTTCGAAAAGGGTGAAATGTACTATTTTGAGTTTGGAGAAGATAAAAAGTCATGGAATTTTGGCGCTAAACCACTACCATTTTCATCATTCCAATTTGGAAATCTGATTATTACAGATGAGGAATTGATGGCAGATTTGAGAAAAGCATCAAAATGTAATGCTGTTTTAGAAGCAGATATAGCAATTCTTGGAGTTTCGGTGAATGATAAAAAATATAAGCGACCTGCTAATCCGGCGACTTGCATGATTGCGGATGCTAAATCTGGAATGATGCTGAAATGTGAATTGCAGCAACCGGAGGATGATACCATTGTTTCTCTGGCAGAAGAATTGATAGGATTTATTTTTCAGTATGGTGCACCAAAAGAAGTGAGAGTATCGAATATTTTAGTTGAAGCTGGAGTGCAGCAAATCTGCCAGATATGTGGGATTAAATTAAGACGGGTAAAAAAATTGCCGATTATAGAAGAGTTTCGCGAAGGAATGAGGAGATTTATGTAAAAAGGAAAGCCGACTGTACGGACCGGCAGAATATGAATGACCTGGGAAAAGGATATGACAGAGCAGGTAAATACAAATTCAGGATAGACCTGTCTAATGAAAAAAAGTAAGAGTTGTTCAGCTTTGTAACTACGGTTTGGGAATGACCTGTGGGAGGGGAAGCCTAGCTGCGACCAACAGAAATTCAGGTGAGAAATGACCTGTAAATAAGTAAGTTTGTTAAAAGTACACGAAAATTACGGATGTGAATGACCATAGTATGGGAAAATACATGCAAAGTCAACAAAATACTTGTAAACTGGATGGTCCAGGGAAGGGTAAGTGCAAAGTGAGTCAAAAACTGATCTGGGATTGGATGGTCCAGGGAAGAGTAAGTGCAAAGTGAGTCAAAAATTGCCTTGAAATTGAATACCCTAAGAATGAGTAAATAGATGCTAAGTCCACAAATCACAGACAGAGCCATTACAGAAAAGTCCAATTGAAAATCTCCTCTTGACCTTCCGGCGGATTTGCGGTATAGTTCTCTACACTTTACAAAAAAGGAGCGAGACTTATGACTTTTTATCAGGAACTTCAGCTGAGTTCGGTGGGTTCGAAACAACTGATCAAAAATACCGCAGACCCGAAAGAAAAACACCGCCATATTCTGATCTACAATTTTAAGGTATACCTTGTGATGGCATTCTGTGTGGCGGTGGTAACGTTGTATACAAATCTGATCGGGAGTGGCAACAGCGTCGTGGGAGTAACGGTACTGCTTGCAGTGCTTGTGCTTCGGCAGGCGGATTTCGGAATCAAAACGACACATGGACTATTCAGTATCGTGGGAATTTTTGTGATTCTTATGATTGCGCCGCGATTTGCCAACACCCTTAATCCGATCGGGGCATTTGTTGTAAATGCGGCAGCTATCCTTCTTTTGATGATTCTGGGATGCCACAATGTGATTATGTATAATCATTCGACATTTGTGCTGGGATATCTTCTGCTTCTGGGATATGATGTGACCGGAGCGGAATACATAAGGAGAGTTGAAGGACTTGCAGTCGGAATGGTTCTCTGCATGATTATCTTCTACAAAAACCAGGAAAATCGTCCATACAGAAGAAGTTTTCTGGATCTGTTCCGTGAATTCGATCTGCATTCAGCGAGAGGCAGATGGTACCTGAAACTGACACTGATCGTTTCAAGTGCAATGCTAATTGTGTCTCTTTTGGGATTGCCGAGAGCAATGTGGGCAGGAATTGCCTGTATGTCTGTGTGCCTTCCTTTTACAGATGACTGCATCGCCAGGTCAGGCAAAAGATGGCAGTTTAACATTGTCGGATGTGTATTGTTTATCGCACTATACCTGATTTTACCGGAATCTATGTACCCGTATATCGGAATGATCGGAGGAATCGGTGTCGGCTATTCAGCAGGTTACGCATGGCAGACCGCGTTTAATACATTCGGAGCTCTTTCGATTGCAGCAGGTATGTTTGGAATGCCGATGGCAGTAGCGCTTCGAGTTGGACTGAATGTGTTCGGCGCATTTTACACAGTAATCTGTAACAAAGTGATTGACAGACTGACAGACGCTTGTGGAGAAAGAAAAGGCGCAGAAGCCTGAAACTGGGGCCATGACAATCTGCGTGACCAGAAGAAATCGATTTGTTTCATCAAGTATGTATAAACAATCTTATAATCTTTCCAAAGCTGTCCTGAGTGCCTATGTAAAAGAGACCGGATGCCGCAAAGAATATATCTGGGAGACGGATACAATGAGCGGAAACAACTGGAGTAAGGTACCGACGACACTGATCAAACTCGGATATATGTCCAATCCGGCGGAAGACCGCCGTATGCAGAATGCGGCCTGCCAGAAAAAGATGGTAAATGGGATGGCAAATGGAATCAAAGCGTATTTACTGGGGCAGTGATGTCTCTGAATGCATATAAAAATAAACAGGAGGCATGCCTGCAACTACGCCAAAGAGAGTTGAGAAGATTCTGAAAGGCGCAGGGAGAATAAGAAAAGTGCGGCGGGTGGGAAAATCTGCCTGTAGTGCACCTTTTTCTTGACAGAAATACTTTGACTTGCTAAAATTTTAAAAGATATAAAGATTAAAGGGCGTTGATTTTGATCTGAATCAACGCTCCTTTTATGTTAGGGAGGTAAAAGAGATGTTAAAAGTATGGATTGCAGGTGCCGGCGGACAGATCGGACGGGCACTGAATGATGTACTGGATCCGATGCAGATTGAGGCACTGAATACAGATGTCGATGAATTGGATATTACGGACACAGATGAAGTCATCAATTTCGGTACTGTTAATCGACCGGATGTGATCATCAACTGTACAGGTATCACAGATACTGATGAGTGTGAGGAAAATCCGGAACATGCATACCGTGTCAATGCACTTGGTGCAAGAAACTTAAGTATCGTTGCACGTAAGTGTGGATCAAAAATCGTTCAGCTTTCTACAGATGACGTATTTGACGGACAGAGTAAGAAACCGTATACAGAGTTTGATGATACGAATCCGCTGACTGTATATGGCAGATCTAAAAGAGCCGGCGAAAATTATGTAAAAGAGTTTACACACAAGCACTTTGTCATCCGCAGTAACTGGGTATACGGACACGGTGGACGCAACTTTGTAAACCGTGTATTGGAAGCGGCAGAGTCCGGAAGAGCACTTTCTGTGGCATCAGACCAGTTTGGCTCTCCAACCAGCGCCAAAGATCTTGCAAGAATGATTCTGTATCTGATCAGCACAAATGAATATGGAACATATCACGTGACCTGCAGCGGTATCTGTAACCGTTATGAGTTTGCACAGGAGATATTAAGACTTGCCGGCAAAACAATCGAACTTAAAGCTGTTCCTACCGAGCAGTCAGACCTTTCATCTGTCAGACCGCCATATGCAGTTCTGGACAATTTTATCCTTCGTATTATTGAAATGTATGATATGCCGGAATGGAAAGAGTCCCTGAAAGAATACATGGATGAGAGAACGGAGGGTTAAAATGAAAGAAAAAAACACACAAGCAAAAACTCCGAACAAAAAAGCGATAGGGCTGACGACCAAGATCTTTATCGCGCTGATCGCGGGAGCGATTCTTGGTATCGTGCTCTGCTATCTGGTTCCGGACAGCAGTTTCAAAAAAGATGTAATTATTGAAGGTGTTCTCTATGTCATTGGACAGGGATTTATCCGTCTGATGAAGATGCTGGTTGTACCGCTGGTATTCTGCTCTCTGGTCTGCGGAAGTATGGCAATTGGAGATACAAAAAAACTCGGTACGGTGGGTGTGAGAACCCTGGTATTTTATCTTGCAACTACAGCAATGGCAGTTTGCGTTGCACTTGGTGTCGGTAATCTGATCAATCCTGGTATCGGCCTTGATATGAGCGCGATTCAGTCTTCGGCAGCTTCTGTAGAAACCATGGAAGCAACATCCCTTACTGATACGATCCTGAATATCATTCCGGACAACCCGATCAATTCTCTGGCAAGCGGAAGCATGCTTCAGGTTATCGTATTTGCATTGATCGTCGGTGTGATTCTTGCAAAAATGGGCGAGCGTGCAGAGACAGTTGCAAACTTCTTCAGCCAGTTTAATGATATCATGATGGAAATGACCATGATGATCATGAGCCTTGCCCCAATCGGTGTATTCTGTCTGATCAGCCGTACATTTGCGAATATCGGTTTCAGTGCATTTATCCCGCTGGCGAAGTATATGATCGGTGTATTGCTGGCACTGGCTATTCAGTGTTTCGGCGTATATCAGATCCTGCTCAAGATCTTTACAGGTCTGAATCCGATTCGGTTCATCAAGAAATTTTTCCCGGTTATGGCATTCGCATTTTCTACTGCAACGTCTAATGCGACCATTCCTATGTCTATTGATACGCTGTCCAAAAAAGTCGGTGTATCCAAGAAGATTTCGTCCTTTACTATTCCGCTGGGTGCGACCATCAACATGGATGGTACTTCCATCATGCAGGGTGTGGCTGTAGTTTTTGCAGCCCAGGCATTCGGTATTCATTTAAGTCCGATGGATTACGTGACGGTTATCGGAACTGCAACACTTGCCTCTGTAGGTACGGCAGGTGTTCCGAGTGTTGGTCTTGTAACCCTGACTATGGTATTTAACTCCGTAGGCCTTCCGGTTGAGGCAATCGGTCTCATCATGGGTATTGACCGTATCCTGGATATGACCAGAACTGCAGTCAACATTACAGGTGATGCTGTCTGCACAACTATCGTTGCACATCAGAATGGCGCGCTGGACAAAAAAGTATTTAACGAAACAGCATAATCTTTTTACATTGATTTCAGCAAAAACGGCTGTACACAGGAAGTGTGCGGCCGTTTTTTGCACCATATGCAATAAACAGACCGATATGGAGAATCATGTAAACACAAAACAGGTTGCATTTGTCACAGGGCTTCGGCTATAATACGAGAGAGCCGGATTACTGAGGAATAAATTCCGGCAGGAATCCACACATATCACTTTAACGAAAGCGAGAATAAATATGAGTATATTGAATGTTGAACATCTGACACATGGCTTTGGCGACAGAGCAATCTTCTCAGATGTTTCTTTCAGACTCCTGAAAGGAGAGCATATCGGACTTGTCGGTGCGAATGGCGAAGGTAAGTCTACTTTTATGAGTATTGTCACCGGAAAACTGATGCCGGATGAGGGCAAGGTAGAATGGGCCAAAAACGTCCGCGCAGGTTATCTCGATCAGCATGCGGTTCTGGAAAAAGGAATGACGATCCAGGAAGTGCTGAAATCTGCTTTTGACCCGCTCCTTCAGAAAGAACAGAGAATGAATGAAATCTGTGATCTTCTCGGAAGTGCGGATGAAGAAGAAATGAATGTCCTGATGGAAGAACTGGGAACAATTCAGGATGAACTGACATTACATGATTTTTATATTATTGATTCCAAAGTCGAAGAAGTTGCAAGAGCACTCGGGCTTCTGGATCTGGGACTTGACCGTGATGTTACAGACCTGAGTGGCGGACAGAGAACAAAAGTCCTTCTCGGAAAACTCCTTTTGGAAAAACCGGATATCCTGCTTCTGGATGAGCCGACCAACTATCTTGATGAAGAACATATTGCGTGGCTGAAACGCTATCTTCTTGATTATGAAAACGCATTTATTCTGATCTCACATGACATCCCGTTTCTCAATGAGGTAGTAAATATCATCTATCATATGGAGAATCAGGAGCTGAACCGTTATGTCGGCGACTACGATCATTTCCAGGAAGTGTATGCAGTGAAGAAAGCACAGCTGGAAGCGGCATACCGTCGTCAGCAGCAGGAAATCAGCGAACTGAAAGATTTTGTTGCAAGAAACAAAGCACGTGTTTCCACCAGAAACATGGCGATGTCCCGTCAGAAAAAGCTGGACAAGATGGATGTGATCGAGCTGGCGGCAGAAAAGCCGAAGCCGGAGTTTAATTTCCGTTATGGACGTACTCCGGGAAAAATGCTGTTTGAGACGCATGACCTTGTGATTGGCTATGATGAGCCACTGTCCAGACCATTGAATTTTATTATGGAGCGTGGACAGAAGATCGCACTGGTCGGAACAAACGGAATCGGAAAAACGACACTTTTAAAGAGTATTCTCGGATTGATCCCGGCACTCAAAGGAAACTGCGAACGAGGTGAAAATCTGGAACTTGGCTATTTTGAGCAGGAAGTAAAAGGCGACAATAAGACAACCTGTATCGAGGAACTCTGGCAGGAATTTCCGTCTTATACACAGTATGAGATCCGTTCAGCCCTTGCGAAATGCGGACTGACTACCAAACATATCGAGAGCCAGGTACGTGTCTTAAGTGGTGGTGAGCAGGCGAAGGTACGTCTGTGCAAGCTTGTAAACAGAGACACAAATGTCCTGCTTCTGGATGAGCCAACCAACCACCTTGATGTAGATGCAAAGGAGGCGCTGAAAAGTGCACTTAAGGAATACAGGGGCAGTATCCTTCTGATCTGCCATGAACCGGAGTTTTATCAGGATGTGGTAAATGAGGTCTGGGATATGAGCAAGTGGACCACCAAAATCTTTTAAGTACGGGGAAGGTCTTTATGCATAAAGAAATCAACCACAGAATAAGGAAACATTTTAACGAGGGAATCTACAATGTTGCCAGATACAAAGAAGCAAAGATGAGATAACAGAGAAAACAGAATGTAAATAAAAGTAAGGGCGGGATTATTTCCTGCCCTTGCTCAATGTACTGTTATGATAATCGGAAGAGAAGGTAACATCACGTCCGAACCATGCCGGCGGTGTGTAGGAATTCGCTGCTTCTTCGGATGGAAATTCTACTTCTGCCAGAAGCAGTCCCTCATAATCTTCATGAAAAACGTCGAGCTCGATCGTCAGACCGTTTTTTTCCGGAATCAGATAACGTATCTTGGAGATGACAAGACCGTCTGCCTTAGATTTCAGATGTTCATAGGCCTCCTGCGGCAGCGGAAGATTATATTCCTCTCTGGCCATGAGGCCTTTTGATTTGTAAGTGAGAAAATAATCGTCATCCTGTCTGCGGATGCGAACGACAGGTGAAGTACAGAGATATCCCTGCTCGATCTTATGAAACGGATAAGATGCAAGATCCGCCGGAAGCTGTTCTTTTTCTATCAGATATTTTCTTTCGATTTCCATAGTAAAACTCCTTGATAAATTATGATATTTTCAGATTTAGTATATCCCTTTTGGACGTGAAATGCTATACTGAATGACAGAATGGCGATAAAACAACGGGCAGGCAGCAAAGCCAATATGTCAATAAGGGAGGAATTTTTTATGAGCAAAAAAGTATATATTTTTCTGGCAGACGGATTTGAAGACATTGAAGGACTGACTGTAGTCGATCTGATGCGCCGCGCACAGATCGATATAAAGACAGTTTCTATTAAGGACATCAGGGACATCACCACTTCTCACGGAATCCATATGCAGACAGATCTTGTTTTTAAAGAAACCGATTTTTCTGATGCGGACATGCTTGTAATCCCGGGTGGCATGCCGGGCACAAAATATCTCGGAGAATATCAGCCGCTCTGTGATCTCCTGACAGATTTTTATAAACAGGGCAAAAAGGTCGCAGCCATCTGTGCAGCACCGACCGTATTTGCCGCACTGGGATTTCTTGAGGGCAGAAAAGCGACCGCATATCCATCCTGCATGGACGGATTAAAAGGAGCAGAGCGTTCTCTGGACAGTGTTGTCATCGACGGCAATGTCACAACGAGCCGCGGCCTCGGAACAGCGGTTGACTTCGCACTCAGCCTGATTGGACAGCTTCTAGGTGAAAAAACAGCGGATGAAATTGCGGAATCCGTGGTATATAGCCGAAAATAAAGGAAAAACAAGGCTTTTTCATAAAAAAATACTGGTGTTTTTAAAGACATTGTGCTATACTACGATAATGACTGTAATTGTATCTCATTATATAGAGATACAGTTGCCTGATGCCGCCAGAAGGCGCAGGAATAAAGGAAAAGTTAGAATATAAGTAACTGCAGAAGTACAGAACGGTTACAATATAAGAGATCTAACCTGAAAATTAAGGAGGAACAGGAAACATGAGTTTACAGGTGGAAAAACTGGAAAAAAACATGGCGAAACTGACAATCGAGGTTTCTGCTGAAGATTTAGAGAAAGCTATGCAGGCTGCATACCAGAAAGCAAAAGGAAGAATCACTCTTCCTGGCTTCCGTAAAGGTAAAGCACCGAGAAAAATGATCGAGCAGATGTACGGAAAAGGAATCTTCCTTGAAGACGCTGCAAACGCTCTTATTCCGGAGCACTACAGCAAAGCACTGGAAGAATGTGATCTTGAAATCGTTTCCCAGCCGGAAATCGATGTAACACAGGCTGAGCCAGGAAAAGCATTCATCTTCACAGCAGAAGTTGCTGTTAAACCGGAAGTTACTCTTGGTGAGTACAAAGGTGTAGAAGTTCCGAAGTCTGAGACAGAAGTAACAGACGAAGACGTTGATGCTGAGATGAAGAAAGAGCAGGAGAAAAACTCCAGAACAGTTACAGTTGAAGAACGTGGAGCAGAAAACGGCGACATCACAACAATCGACTTCGAAGGATTTGTTGACGGAGAAGCATTTGAAGGCGGCAAAGGTACAGATTACCCGCTGACACTTGGTTCCAATTCTTTCATTCCGGGATTCGAAGATCAGCTCGTTGGCTCCAGAGCAGGTGACCACGTAGAAGTTAAGGTTACATTCCCGGAAGAATATCAGGCAAAAGAGCTTGCAGGCAAAGAAGCTGTATTCCAGTGTGACGTTAAGAAAGTAGAAGCAAAAGAGCTTCCGGAACTTGACGATGATTTCGCACAGGACGTTTCTGAATTTGACACTCTTGCAGAGTACAAAGAAGACGTTAAGAAAAACCTGACAGAAAAGAAAGAAAAAGCTGCACGTACTGCAAAAGAAAATGCAGCAGTAGATAAAGCAATCGAAAACGCTGAGATGGATATTCCGGATGCTATGCTGAATACACAGGTTCGTCAGATGCTGGATGATTTCTCCAGAAGAATGCAGTCTCAGGGACTTACCATGGAACAGTACTTCCAGTTTACAGGAATGACTCTTGACAAGATGCAGGAAGAAATGAAACCACAGGCTCTCAAGAGAATCCAGACAAGACTTGTTCTTGAAAAGATCGCAGAAGTTGAAAACATTCAGCCAACAGAAGAAGAAGTTGAAGAAGAATTTAAGAAAATGGCTGATGCATACAAGATGGAAGTGGAGAAGATCAAAGAACTGCTTGGTGACCGCGAGTTAGAGCAGATGAAGAAAGATATGGCTGTACAGAAAGCCGTAACTCTCATTGCTGACGAAGCAAAGGAAGCCTGAGCAGACGTTAGATCCTGAACCACTGGAATCGACGAATGGAGGCATTTATATATGAGTTTAGTACCATATGTCATTGAACAGACAAGCAGAGGAGAAAGAAGCTATGACATTTACTCCCGTCTTCTGAAAGATCGTATTATCTTTCTTGGCGAGGAAGTAAATGATGTAAGTGCAAGCATTATCGTGGCACAGCTTCTGTTTCTTGAGGCAGAGGATCCGAGCAAGGATATTCAGTTATATATCAACAGCCCGGGTGGTTCTGTAACTGCAGGCATGGCTATTTATGATACCATGAAATACATTAAGTGTGATGTTTCTACAATCTGTCTCGGAATGGCAGCCAGCATGGGAGCTTTCCTTCTGGCAGGCGGAACAAAGGGCAAGAGATATGCCCTGCCACACTCAACGATCATGATTCATCAGCCGTCAGGCGGAGCACAGGGTCAGGCAACCGAGATTCAGATCGTGGCTGATCACATTGCCCAGACGAAACGGACTTTGAATGAGATCCTGGCAGAAAACACAGGACAGCCTTACGAAGTAGTGGAAAAAGACACAGACCGCGATAATTATATGACTGCTGAAGAAGCAAAGGCATACGGACTGATCGATGGTGTTGTCGAGCATAAATAAAGCAGACAGAAGGAACCTCTTTTCAGGGGGTTCCTTTTGTGCCATATCAAACTGAAAGGAAACGAGAACTATTTATGGCAGAAAAAATGAGAGAAGGAAAAGTCAGATGCTCTTTTTGTCACAAATCTGAGGATCAGGTACGTAAGCTGATCGCAGGACCGGATGGTGTTTTTATCTGTGACGAATGCATTGGTATCTGCTCGGAAATTATGGAAGAGGAACTGGCTCAGTATGATACGGAGGATGTTTATGATTCAGACATCAACCTTTTAAAACCTGAGGAG
Source organism: Blautia sp. Marseille-P3087 (assembly GCF_900120195.1). GTDB lineage: Bacteria > Bacillota > Clostridia > Lachnospirales > Lachnospiraceae > Blautia_A. The sequence goes on along the minus strand of NZ_LT635539.1, from coordinate 1,258,688 downwards.
ATCCATAAGATTCTGGACGATTATGTCATTGGACAGGACGAAGCTAAGAAAGCTCTGTCTGTGGCTGTATATAATCATTACAAGAGAATTACAGCATCCAAAAATCTGGATGTGGAGTTACAGAAAAGCAACATTCTGATGCTTGGACCGACAGGATCCGGTAAGACACTGCTTGCGCAGACACTTGCCAGACTTCTGAATGTGCCTTTCGCAATCGCAGATGCAACCACACTTACCGAAGCAGGTTATGTTGGCGAAGATGTTGAGAACATTCTTCTGAAGATCATTCAGGCAGCAGATTATGATATCGAACGTGCGCAGTACGGTATCATCTACATCGATGAGATCGACAAGATCACACGTAAATCCGAGAACGCATCCATCACCAGAGATGTATCCGGTGAAGGTGTACAGCAGGCACTCCTGAAGATCCTTGAAGGTACAGTTGCAAGCGTTCCGCCGCAGGGTGGACGTAAACATCCGCATCAGGAGTTTATTCAGATTGATACCACCAACATCCTGTTTATCTGCGGTGGTGCATTTGACGGTATCGAAAAGACGATTGAAGCACGTCAGGACACCAAGTCCATTGGATTCGGTGCAGATGTTTCTGTACAGGAAGAAAGAAACATCGGAGAAGTCCTGAAGGACGTTATGCCGGAAGACTTTATCAAATATGGTCTGATTCCGGAGTTTATCGGTCGTGTTCCGATCGTAGTTACTTTAGATGGACTGGATGAGGAAGCACTGATCCGTATCCTTAAAGAGCCTAAGAACTCTCTGACCAGACAGTATCACAAATTATTCGAGCTGGATGGAGTAGAGCTTGAATTTGAGGAAGATGCCCTCAAAGAAGTAGCGAGAAAATCTCTGGAGCGTAAGACCGGTGCCAGAGGACTTCGTTCCATCATGGAGAAATCTCTGATGGATCTGATGTACCGTACTCCTTCCGACAATACGATATGTAAGTGCATCATCACAAAAGATGCAGTAGACGGAACCGGAGAACCGGAAGTGGTTCATGGGGAACAGCCTGCCATGCAGCAAAATACCACAAGAAGAAATTCCCGTTCCAGAAAGACAGGAAAGCCGGAGACGGCCTAAAGAAGGGATTGAAAATAGATGAAACAGCCAATCAGCATTCTTCCGGCAATCGCTCTGCGCGGCACAACGATCCTTCCGGAAATGATCGTTCACTTTGATGTGAGCAGAGAACGTTCAATCAAAGCGATAGAGGCGGCAATGCTTCATGATCAGAAGATTTTTCTGGTTACACAGAAAGATCCTGAGATGGAATCTCCGAAGTTATCAGATCTGTATCAGGTGGGAACTGTTGCCTACATCAAGCAGGTAGTAAAACTTCCGCAGGATCTGCTCAGAGTGCTGGTAGAAGGAATTGAACGTGCAGAACTTCTAAGTCTTGATCAGGAGGAGCCGTTTCTGAAAGCAGAGACGGCACTTTTTGAGCCTGACAGTACGAAATATACGAAATCTCTGAATGAAGCAATGTTCCGGAGTATTCAGGAACTCTTTCAGAGATATTGCATGGAAAGCGGAAAAATCAGCAAAGATCTGGCAGCAAAAATCCTGAACATTGAGGATATCGATCAGCTGATCACACAGGTCTCGGTAAATGTTCCGCTGAGTTATCAGAACAAACAGAAAATCCTCGAGGCAGTCAGCCTTGAAGATCGCTATGAGGTACTTGCTGCAATCCTCACAAATGAGATCGAAGTGTTCCAGGTCGGACACGATCTGCAGCGCAAGCTTAAATCCCGTGTGGATAAGAATCAGAGAGATTATATTCTGCGAGAGCAGCTTAAAGTCATCCGTGAGGAACTGGGAGAGGAAAGTACCAGTGATGCCGCGGAAGAATACCGCCAAAAAGTTGGTGAACTTCAGGCTTCTCAGGAAGTTAAAGACAAACTGAACAAAGAAATTGACCGTTTTAAGAGCATGAACAGCAGTGCAGCAGAAAGCAGTGTACTGAGCACTTATATCGAGACACTTCTTGCGCTTCCGTGGGACAAAAAGTCTGAAGATTCCACAGACTTAAAGAAGGCCTGGGAAATTCTCGAAGAAGGACATTACGGGCTCAAAGATGTCAAGGAACGCATCATGGAATTCCTTGCTGTCCGTAAGCTGACAGGTGGCGGCAAGAGCCCGATCCTCTGTCTTGTAGGCCCTCCGGGAACAGGTAAGACCTCCATCGCGAAGTCTGTAGCAGAGGCATTGAATAAAAAATACGTCCGCATCTGTCTCGGCGGTGTCCGTGATGAGGCGGAGATCCGCGGACACAGAAAGACTTATGTAGGTGCTATGCCGGGACGTATCACGGAAGCACTTTCACAGGCAGGTGTCAGCAATCCGCTGATGCTTCTTGATGAGATTGATAAGACAAGCAGTGACTATAAAGGTGATACTTCTGCAGCACTTCTCGAAGTGCTCGATCCGGAGCAGAACAACCGCTTCAATGACCATTATGTAGAGGTTCCTCAGGATCTTTCCGAAGTATTATTTATTGCGACCGCAAATGATATGGACAGTATTCCGAGACCACTTCTTGACCGTATGGAAGTCATCGAGATCTCAGGTTATACTGAAAACGAAAAAGAACACATTGCGAAAGAGCATCTGATCCCGAAACAGTTGGAAGTAAACGGTATTCCGAAAGGAGCACTGACGATCCAGCCGTCTGCACTTCGCAAGATTATCACACTCTACACCCGCGAGGCAGGTGTGCGTGGACTGGAGCGTAAGATCGGTCAGATCTGCCGTAAGGCGGCTCGTGAGATCATGGAAAATAACCAGAAGAAGATCACGGTCAAAGGCAAAAACCTTGAAGATTTTCTCGGCAAAGCCAGATACAGTTATCTGATGGCAAATAAGAAAGACGAAGTCGGAATTGCCAGAGGACTTGCATGGACACAGGTCGGTGGTGATACACTTCAGATCGAGGTCAATGTCATGCCGGGCAAGGGAGAACTTGTACTTACCGGACAGCTCGGAGATGTTATGAAAGAATCTGCTCAGGCAGGTATTTCTTACATTCGTTCTGTAGCATCCGATTATGATATTTCGCCGGAATTTTTCCAGGAAAATGATATTCACGTACATATTCCGGAAGGGGCAGTTCCGAAAGACGGACCTTCTGCGGGTATTACCATGGCGACAGCTATGCTTTCTGCGATCATCGGAAGAGAAGTGCGCGCAGATGTAGCAATGACCGGTGAAATCACACTCCGTGGTCATGTACTTCCGATCGGCGGACTGAAAGAAAAACTTCTTGCAGCCAAATACGCCAAGATCAGGCAGGTACTTGTACCGAAGCAGAACAAACCGGATATTCAGGAGATGGACGATGAGATCCTTGACGGTCTGAAAATCTCCTTTGTAGAAAATATGAATGAAGTGCTTCACGAGGCACTTGCGAATTGACAGAAGTAACTTGCAGAGACTTGAACAGTTATCGAAAGAGGACTTTATGGTTATAAAAAGCGCAGTTTTAGATATCGTATGCGGAATCACAAGTAAGATTCCGGATACCGGTTTGCCGGAAGTGGCTTTTGCCGGCAAATCCAACGTCGGCAAATCTTCACTGATCAATGGTCTGATGAACCGGAAGGCACTGGCGCGTACCAGTGCACAGCCGGGCAAGACACAGACGATCAATTTTTATAAGATCAATGATGAATTGGATCTGGTCGATCTTCCGGGATATGGATATGCCCGTGTGACACCGGCAGAAAAAGAAAAATGGGGAAAGATGATCGAGAATTATCTGCATACTTCCCGTAATCTCAAAGCCGTTTTTCTTCTGATCGATATCCGTCATGATCCGTCTGCAAATGACAGACAGATGTATGAATGGATCCTTCATAATGGCTATGAGCCGATAATTATTGCAACGAAACTGGATAAACTGAAACGCAGTCAGGTTCAGAAGAATCTGAAGGCGATAAGAGAAGGCCTTCAGTTAAGAAAAGGAACAACTGTGATTCCGTATTCTGCTGAGACAAAGCAGGGAAGAGATGAAATCTGGGAACTGATCGAATCTCTGACCGGTGGCGAACCTTCCGAGGAAGCCTGAAAGGACTAAAAAGATGGGAATCATCAAAGCAGCAAAACTTGCATTTGACTATTTGAGATATGATGAAGATGGAAATGTCGAAGATACGCAGAGAGCGGTTGACGGCGTTGACCTTGATATACAACCGGGTGAATTTGTTGCAGTGCTTGGACATAACGGCTCAGGCAAATCTACGTTTGCTAAGCACATCAATGCGTTGTTGCTCCCGACAGAGGGAACCATCTGGATCGACGGAATCGACACGGCGAAAGAGCCGGAACTCTGGAAGGTACGGCAAAAAGCAGGTATGGTATTTCAGAATCCGGATAACCAGATCATTGGTACCGTGGTTGAGGAAGATGTGGGATTCGGACCGGAAAATATGGGGATATCTACAGGAGATATCTGGAAACGTGTGGATGAAAGCCTTGCAAAGACAGGAATGACTGCATATCGTCATCATTCACCGAATAAGCTTTCAGGTGGACAGAAGCAGCGTGTGGCGATCGCAGGTGTCATGGCGATGCGTCCGCAGTGTATCGTTCTGGATGAACCGACTGCCATGCTGGATCCGAACGGACGAAAAGAAGTACTGGAAGCAGTTCATCAGCTGAATCGTCAGGAAAATGTGACGGTCGTTCTGATCACACACTACATGGAAGAAGTGATCGATGCCGATCGTGTGGTTGTCATGGATGACGGTCATGTCGTGATGGAGGGAACTCCGAAGGAGATCTTTTCACAGGTGGAGACACTGAAGAAATATCGTCTGGATGTGCCGCAGGTAACGCTGCTTGCACATGAACTGAAACAGTCCGGTGTAGACATTCCGGATGGAATCCTTACTACGGAAGAGTTGGTAAATGCCTTATGTCAATAGAACTGAAAAACGTAACTTACACATACAGCCCGGGAACTTCTTATGAGATCCACGCACTGAAAGACATTAATCTGAACATTCCGGATGGACAGTTTATCGGTGTGATCGGACATACAGGAAGCGGGAAATCTACATTGATCCAGCATCTGAATGCATTGATTAAGCCGACTTCCGGCACAGTATCATACAATGGTGAGGATGTCTGGGCAGAAAACTACAACAGAAGAGCACTTCGAAGTGAAGTCGGACTTGTTTTCCAGTATCCGGAACATCAGCTTTTTGAGAGTGATGTTCTTTCGGATGTCTGCTATGGACCGATGAATCAGGGCAAAAGCAGAGAAGAAGCTGAGGAAGAAGCAAGAAAAGCACTTCTTCAGGTAGGCTTCAAAGAAAAAAATTTTGACAAATCTCCATTTGATCTGTCTGGCGGACAGAAAAAGCGTGTGGCGATCGCCGGTGTTCTTGCAATGAATCCGAAGATCCTGATTCTGGATGAGCCGACTGCAGGACTTGATCCGAAGGGAAGGGATGAGATCCTTGATCAGATTGCAGAACTTCATAAAGTCCGTGGAATCACGATCATTCTGGTTTCACACAGCATGGAAGACGTTGCGAAATATGTAGAACGTCTGATAGTGGTAAATCACGGTAAGATTGCATTTGACGATACTCCGAAAAAGGTTTTTGCGCATTACAAAGAGCTGGAAGAGATGGGACTTGCTGCACCGCAGATCACCTATATCATGCATGCTTTGAAAGAAAAAGGACTTCCGGTAGATCCTTCTGATACAACTGTTGAGGAAGCGAGAGCGGATATCCTGCGTGCGCTTAAGAAAATGAACTCTCCTTTACTGAAAGGAGGGGTTCTGAATGATTAGAGATATTACAATCGGACAGTATTATCCGGCAAAGTCCCCGATCCATAAGCTGGATCCACGAACAAAACTTGCCGGTACACTGATTTTTATTATATCGGTATTTTTATTTCATACTGTAGTCGGATATGCGGTAGCGACCGTATTTCTGGCAGGAATGATATTGATTTCCACAGTTCCGGTGAAGTTTATTTTCAAGGGACTGAAAGCAATCTTTATGATCCTGCTGATCACGATGGTGTTTAATATTCTTCTGACACCGGGTGAGGCGATCGTTACGCTTGGAATTTTCAAGATCACAAAAGAAGGTATTACAATGGCAGTCCGCATGGCAATCCGACTGATCTATCTGGTAATCGGCTCCTCGCTTATGACACTGACGACTACCCCGAATCAGCTGACCGACGGACTGGAAAAAAGCCTTCGTCCACTGAATAAGATCCATGTTCCGGTACATGAGATCGCAATGATGATGTCGATTGCACTTCGTTTTATTCCTATTCTTCTGGAAGAAACGGACAAGATCATGAAAGCACAGATCGCGCGAGGCGCAGATTTTGAAAATGGAAATCTGATCCAGAAAGTAAAAAATATGGTACCGCTTCTGGTACCGCTGTTTATTTCGGCTTTCCGCCGTGCAAATGATCTTGCAATGGCGATGGAAGCGAGATGTTATCACGGGGGCGATCACCGTACCCAGATGAAACCGCTGAAATATAAGAAACGAGACCATATTGCATACCTGATCCTGTTTGCGTATCTTGCAGTAGCGATCGGATTTCGTGTGGCCGGGTTATAAAATAAGGATGGTTCTTGCTGTAAAAGGCGGGAGCCATTTTTACCATAAATGGAGGACAAGATGAAAAGAGTTGGACTTGTAGTTGCCTATGACGGAACGAATTACAGTGGATGGCAGATTCAGCCAAACGGAATCACGATTCAGGGTGTGCTTAATGATACACTTTCTGACCTTCTCGGAGAAAAGATTGAGATCATGGGTGCAAGCCGTACCGACGCGGGTGTCCATGCACTCGGAAATGTAGCTGTGTTTGATACGAATACACGCATTCCGGGAGAAAAGATTTCCTATGCACTGAATCAGAGACTGCCGGAAGATATCCGTATTCAGTTATCAGAAGAAGTGGAACCGGATTTTCATCCGAGATACTGCGACAGTGAAAAAACATATGAATACCGGATACTGAACCGTAAATTCCCGGTGCCGACAGAGCGTTTGTATTCTTATTTTTATCATTATAAACTTGATGTAGATAAGATGCGGGAAGCAACCTCTTATCTGATCGGACGACATGATTTTGCAAGTTTCTGTGGAACAGGTGCGCAGGTAAAATCCACAGTCCGTACCATTACAGGAATTGATGTGTGGAGAGACGGTGACATTGTGACGATTCGTGTAAAGGGAGAGGGATTTCTTTACAATATGGTTCGCATCATTGCCGGAACACTGATTCAGGTCGGAAACGGGCAGTATCCGCCGGAACGTGTGAAAAAGATCCTCGATGCCTGCGACCGTTCTGTATCCGGACCGACCGCGCCGGCACACGGACTGACACTGATAGGAATTGAATTTTTTGACTGAAAATAAAATTTAATTATTATATGCATTGAAAGAAGACGGATTTTTATGTCCGTCTTTTTTGCGTTTTTATGTATGTGGTTATAACCACGTCTTTATAGTGAGATGTATATTATATTGGATTCACAAAGAAACTATACAGAGAGACCATAAGGAGGTTTAACCATGGATAAAAAAGAAAATAAGATGTTTTGCTTTCAGTGTCAGGAAACTGCAGGCTGCAGCGGATGTACAGTATCAGGGGTATGTGGAAAGAAACCGGATGTTGCAGCTATGCAGGATCTGCTGGTCTATGTGACAAAAGGCATTTCAGCAGTGACCACACAGCTTCGAAGCGAAGAAAAAGAAATAGATGATAATGTCAATCATCAAATTATTGTGAATCTGTTTACAACAATCACAAATGCAAATTTTGATAAAGAATCTATCATTACACGAATCAAAGAAACGCTGGAGATCAAAGAAGAACTTCTGAAAAAAGTCGAAAACAGAGATGGTGTCCCGGAAGCTGCATTCTGGAACGGTACAGAAGATACTTTTGAAGATAAAGCTTCGCACGTAGGAATTCTTGCCACAGAGAATGAAGATATCCGAAGTCTTCGAGAACTGATCACTTACGGTCTGAAAGGACTGGCAGCCTATGCGAAACATGCAGCAGCACTTGCGCATACGGATGAGGAAATCGACGCGTTTCTCCAGAAAGCACTTGCGGCAACAGCGGATGATGCTCTCTTGGCAGAAGAACTTACCGCATTGACTCTCGAGACAGGAAAGTTCGGTGTTCGTGTGATGGAACTTCTTGACAAGGCTAATACAGCAGCTTACGGAAATCCTGAGATCACAAAGGTCAATATCGGAGTCGGCAAAAATTCGGGTATCCTTGTTTCGGGACATGACCTGCATGATTTGGAAATGCTTCTTGAACAGACGCAGGGAACGGGTGTGGATATCTACACTCATTCCGAAATGCTTCCGGCGCATTACTATCCGGCGTTCAAAAAATATCCGAATTTTATCGGAAATTATGGAAATGCATGGTGGAAACAGAAAGAGGAGTTTGAGAGTTTCCATGGTCCGATCCTGATGACAACGAACTGCATCGTTCCGCCAAAGGACAGCTACAAAGACCGTATGTATACGACGGGTGCAGCTTCTTATCCGGGATGCACCCATATTCCGGGCGGTGTCGGAGAAGAAAAAGATTTTTCAGAAATCATTGCTAAGGCGAAGCAGTGTCAGGCGCCGGAAGAGATCGAACATGGTGAGATCATCGGTGGGTTTGCACATGCGCAGGTCTTCGCGCTGGCAGATAAGATCGTAGAAGCAGTAAAATCCGGAGCAATCCGCAAATTTGTCGTAATGGCAGGCTGCGACGGACGTGCAAAGTCCCGAAATTATTATACTGATTTTGCAAAAGGACTGCCGAAAGATACTGTAATTCTTACTGCAGGATGTGCAAAATATAAATACAATAAGCTGAATCTCGGAGATATCGGTGGCATTCCGAGAGTTCTGGATGCAGGACAGTGCAACGATTCCTATTCACTTGCAGTCATTGCACTGAAACTGAAAGAAATTTTTGAACTGAACGATATCAATGAGCTTCCAATCGTCTACAATATTGCATGGTATGAGCAGAAAGCGGTCATCGTCCTTCTGGCGCTTCTCGCGCTTGGAGTCAAAAATATCCATCTCGGACCGACACTGCCGGCATTCCTTTCTCCGAATGTAGCAAAGATTCTGGTAGATAACTTCGGAATCAGTGGAATCGGGACAGTAGAAGAGGATCTTGCAAACCTGATTGGATAAAGAAAGAACTGCTTTGAAAGGCTGTAATAAATAAAAAGTGTTGATTTTTGCCGCTATTATCACACTGGCAGTCAACATCACTCGCTATTTCACCGGTGAATAAAGATGCCGAAGCTGTCTGTCAGGAGACGACACCGATTCAGGAAAAACTGGATAAACTCGGAAAACAGATCACAGTACTTGGTGCTTCTGCCGCAGCTATTGTTTTTGCCATCGAAGTGATCCAGTTTGTGATGAACGGACAGTTAAACTTTATGCTCCAGCATTTCAAAAACTTCCTTGGTACAGTTGTATTTGAAACGGTTCCGCTTTCGGTGGGAATGTGGGGAAAGATGCTCCTGACTGCTTTTACAGTTATCATTCTGAATGAAGTAGTAAAAGCAGTAAAGAGACTGTTTGGACGTAAATAAAGAAAAGAAATTGTATATCTGAGAAAGAAATCAGAGACACTTATATGCAATGATCGTTACCGTGCCCTTGCCGGGGTAGCGCTTCATTGAATATCTTTTAGGGAAAGCTTCGATCAGTTCCGGAAGTTTGACATAACCGTAGGTACGGGCATCGAAATCCGGTCTGGCACGTTTGATATACTGACCGGCAGAACTTACATTGACATAACCGTCATCATCCTGGTATTTGTCCCAGGCGATACGAAGAAGCTTGTGGATCTCTTTGAGCTCTTTTGCTTTGCGGCGTTCTTCGGCACTTTCCTGCGCATTGCGTTTTGCAGTTTCTGCCGGTTTCTGAACGGCGGCAGTCTGCGTATCCGTATCTTTGCTTAAGTTTTCAAGATAGACAAATTCGTCACAGGCATTGCGGAAAGGTTCCGGTGTCTTTTTTTCACCGACTCCCATAACGAAGACTCCGGATTCACGAAGTTTGATCGCGAGAGGTGTGTAGTCACTGTCACTTGCGACAATGACAAAGGCATCGTAAATGCCGCTGTGGAGAAGATCAAGCGTATCAATAACGAGTGCCATGTCTGTCGCATTTTTGCCGGCAACATAGTCAAACTGCTGTTCCGCTTTGATTGCAAGACGTTTTAATTCATTTTCCCAGTTTTTGAGAGAACCTTTGCGCCAGTTACCGTAAGCACGTTTGACGACGATACGGCCATTTGTTGAGATTTCCTGTATAACAGATTCCAGTTTGGAAAGCTGTGTATTATCAGCATCTATCAGCATTGCAATATTTTTGAGATTTTTCATAGAAATAAGTCTCCTCGTAATATGTAAACCTTATTAATAAAACTATATCATTTTCTGAAATCTTTTTCCAGATGGATTCCGGGAAATCTGGATTTATTCACAGAAATGTGGTAAGATCGAGGGAATACAGACAGGGGGAATCTATATGATTACATTTTTGGCATCCCTTTTTATTAAGGATCGCCGCAATTATAATTCGCCGGAAGTCCGGCAGGCATATGGCGTTTTAAGTGGTGCAGTCGGAATTGGACTGAACATTCTGCTTTTTCTCGGAAAATGGATTGCAGGAACGGTGAGTGGTTCTATCGCTATTACGGCAGATGCGTTTAACAACCTGTCGGATGCGGGCTCTTCGATCATTACGTTAATCGGTTTTCGGCTTTCCGGACAGGAGCCTGATCCGGAGCATCCATTCGGACATGGCAGGATGGAATATATTTCCGGACTTTTGGTATCGGTAGCAATACTTGTCATGGGATTCGAACTCATCTGGTCATCACTTGGTAAACTGCGTTCCCCGGAACCGATTGAGAGCAGTGCACTGGTATGTGTGATTCTGATCGCATCCATTCTTGTGAAAGTATATATGTTTTTTTATAATCGTTCACTGAGTAAAAAACTGGATAGTGCAGCAATGAAAGCAACATCTGTTGACAGTTTGAGCGACACTGTGGCAACGACACTTGTTCTGATCGCCACACTGATCAGCAAATATACGGGACTGCTTCTTGATGGCTGGTTCGGAATCCTGGTAGGATGCTTTATTCTTTATACAGGTGGTTCTACACTGAAAGAAACCATTGACCTTCTTATCGGACAGCCGCCGAAGCAGGAATTTATCAATGAAATTCGTGAAATCGTTCTGGGACATTCGATGGTTCATGGTGTACATGATCTGATCGTTCATGATTATGGTCCGGGACGTGTGATGATCTCACTTCACGCAGAAGTGGATGTGAACGGAAATATTCAGGATATCCACGAACAGATCGATCATATTGAACATGAACTGCAGGAAAAACTGCATTGTTCCGCAACGATCCATATGGATCCGATTGTGACAGATGATGAGGAAGTTCTTGCGATGAAGGCAAAAGTAGAAGAGATGGTACATTTTCTGGATGAATCCTTCAGTATGCATGATTTCCGAATGGTAAAAGGTTCGACCAGAACAAATCTGATCTTTGATGTGGAGGTTCCGAGAAAAACTTCCTATACAGACAACGAGATCGTGAACTGGCTGAAAGAGCGGATACACGAATTGCCGGGAAGCAAGTATTTCGCGGTGATACAGATCGATCATGAATACTATTGAGTAAAGAAATTGACAGATAAAAATAATCTGGTATAATTAAATAATCGAGATGTTATTTAGTGCGCTAACATGAGAAATCGCACCTTGAAAGGAAACGACAGAGAACTTCAAAGATGAAGATGGTTGTTGTTTCCTTTTTTGCTGCACGCGTATAGTGGAAGTGCCGGTAACATGTCCGCTGATTTTATCAGGGCTCGAACGAGAGAGGAGAAAAGGAGAAACTAAATGGAAACAAAAGAAAAAAACACTGCAACACCGTATGATCTTGACGGTAAGCCACCGCTGAAACTTGCGATTCCGCTTGGATTACAGCATGTTCTGGCAATGTTTGTCGGAAACCTGACCCCACTTCTGATCATCACAGGAGTCTGTGGTATCGAATCAGGAAGTGCCCTGCAGGTAGCGCTTTTGCAGAATGCCATGCTGGTAGCAGGTATCGTTACATTGATTCAGATCTACACGATCGGACCTGTTGGTGGTAAACTTCCGATCGTTATGGGAACAAGTTCCGGATTTATCGGTGTCTGCAAAAGCGTGGCAGTTACGATGGGAAGCGGAGTTGCCGGTTATGGAGCAATTTTGGCAGCCAGCTTTATCGGTGGTCTGTTTGAAACCGTACTTGGAGGTTTCTTAAAGCCACTGCGTAAATTTTTCCCTGCAGTTGTAACTGGTACAGTTGTACTGTCTATCGGACTTTCACTGATTTCTGTCGGAATCGGTTCTTTCGGCGGTGGAAGTACAGCACCGGATTATGGTTCTCTCGAAAATCTTTTTGTAGGTACGGTAGTTCTGGTTGTGATCATAGCACTGAAACACGGCACAAAGGGATTCACCAGTTTTTCATCGATTTTGCTGGGCATCATTGTAGGATATATTTTGGTATCCATCATGGCAATGGTGTTGCCGACTACTTTTACATACACCGATGAAACAGGTGCTGTTGTTGAAGCAACAAAGTCCTGGGTAGTCAACTGGAGTAAGGTAGCAGACGCATCCTGGTTTGCAATTCCGAAGATCATGCCGGTCAAATGGGTATTTGATGCAAAAGCAATTGTTCCGATCTGTATCATGTTTGTCGTTACCGCTGTTGAAACAGTTGGTGATATTTCTGGTATTACAGAAGGTGGTCTTGGCCGTGAGGCTACTGACAAAGAGCTTTCCGGTGGTGTTATGTGTGATGGTCTTGGATCTTCTTTTGCAGCACTGCTTGGTGTTCTTCCGAATACTTCTTTCAGCCAGAACGTTGGTCTGGTTGCCATGAATAAGGTCGTGAACCGTTATTCAATCGGAATCGGCGGTATTTTCCTGATCGCATGTGGTCTGTTTCCGAAGCTTGCAGCACTGATTTCCATTATGCCGCAGAGTGTACTGGGTGGCGCAGCGGTTATGATGTTCTCATCAATCGTAATCAGTGGTATTCAGCTTATCACAAAATGGCCACTGTCTCCGAGAAATGTGACGATTGTGTCTGTTGCACTTGGTGTTGGCTATGGACTTGGCTCCAATTCAGCCGTACTTGCACAGCTTCCGGAAAGTATTAATCTGATCTTTGGTGGTTCAGGTATCGTGCCGGCAGCGCTGTTTGCGATTATTCTGAATATCATCCTTCCGAAAGATGAAAAGACGGAAGTGGAGATGGCAGAAGAGATACTGGCAAATGAAAAAGCAAAAGAGAAAAAGTAAATAAAAGAGAGTAGTTTATGAGAACGGGCAGGGATGACGAAAAAATATCCCTGCCTTTTAATATAGATAAGCCATGGATGAAACGTGCTGTGTTTTTGGATTTCTCTGCTCATTTATTAATCACTGCTTTTGCAAACTCGCACCTGAAGGTGCTCAGACAGTGCAACGCAGTGATAATTAGAGCATTCGAAATCTCAAAAGCCTCGCAGGTTTCTTACATGGCTTATCTATATTGCAGGCAGGGGAAATTTACGGGTATCCCTGACGGTTGAATCAAAAGGGGAGTGCTGTGTGAAAAGTGGAAGAAAAGCAACGGAAATAGCGGCTTTCAAGAATTCCCGATGCCGGAAAGAGCATCGGGAGCAGTAATGTTGAAGGTATTTTAAAACTTCATATTTTATGAAATTTCATGTGGATCAGTCCGACGGCATCAGCGAGTACCCATCCGATTGGAATTGCCATCCAGATACCAATCTCACCGATATAGTTGGAGAGGAGATACTGTACACCACAGGTGATGACGGCAGTTTCTTTTGCACTCACAAAAATAGTCATTAGCGGAGCTGCAAAAATGCAGACAATAGCGGAAATAATTATACAGAAAATAAAACTGAGCAGGAAGGATTCCTTTGTTCTTTTGCGGATACGATCTTTTTTACCGGCACCGTAGTTCTGTGCAATAAAAGTAGAGTAAGCATTACCGAAATCCTGCACCGGAAGATAGGCAAAGGTGTCAATCTTGACGGCAGCAGATCCCGGCATTTGAGAAGTACATACAATGTGATGCCGATTCCGGAAACATACTGTGCGATGACTGTTGCAAATGCTACACCGCGGATGCCCCATGGGAGTACCGCAATAAATAAAAGATCCAATCCGATGTTCAGAATGGCGGAAACAGCCAGAAATACCAGAGGAATCGTAGAATTTCCAAGTGCCCGTAAAAGACAGGAAAAATAATTGTACAAAGATGTTGCAATGATTCCTGCAAAGATTACGAGCAGGTAGGACTTCATGCCATCCCAGACCTCGGCCGGCACACGCAGGAAGTGCAGGATCGGATCAATTCCTATAATGATTATATCATAAAAAAGAATCCGGTAAGATTTGAGATTTACATTCTTTAGCGTTTGAATATAAGAAAAATCAGAAAAATCTATATAATGTATACAATTTTAAAATATCAACAAATTTTAAAGTAAAAAAAAATAATATTTGGTTAATCTGTTTCTATACTCAGTGCTATACTTCTAACCGTAAAAAGTAAACAGAACTTAACAAAACCTCCTTTCACAAAACAAAGTTGAAGGCTGCTAAGCATCAGATTTTTGGAGGAAAAGACAAATGAATACTTTAAAAGCTGAAAAAAGAAGCATGGACGTTAAGGCAAAAAGACTGAGAAGAGAAGGATACGTTACAGGTAATGTATTCGGTCGTGAGATCGAAGGTTCCATCCCGGTAAAAATGCTGAAGACGGAGGTTGACAAACTGTTAAAGACTGACCACAAAGGAAGTCAGGTTATGCTTGAGGTAGATGGTCAGACATACGATGCACTGATTAAAGAGGTTGATTTTAACCCACTGGCAGGCAGAGTTGATGAGATTGATTTCCAGGCACTGGTAAGCAATGAAAAAGTACATTCTGTTGCTGAAATCGTGATTGTAAACCATGACAAAGTAGCAGATGGTGTTCTTCAGGAAAACATGGAAGAAGTAAATTATAAAGCTTATCCGTCAGCACTGGTTGACAAAGTAGAAGTCGATGTAGCCGGTCTGAAGGTCGGTGACACGATCCGTGTCAAAGATCTGGGCCTTGCAAAAGACAAAGATATCGACATTAAAGATGATCTGGAAGCTGTAGTACTGACAGTTGTTGCAGTTCATAACGGAGCAGTACCGGAAACAGAGACACCTGAGGAAGCAGAGACAGAAGAAGCAAAGTAATCTGCCTGATCAGAAACTCACACCAACAAAATATATGATAAAAGTTCCCTCCTGTAGAGTTGGTTCACAGGAGGGATTTTTTTATGTAATAGGAAATTACTCCGTAATGTTCCTATTACACAAAAACGCTCCGCGAGGATGCGACCAGATGCATGAGGAATATGTCTGCTGAAGCAGACGGCATCTGGCGCGCAAAGCGTAGCAAGTCCCTCAAAGATTGAGGAATTCAGGGAGTTTGAAGCGGACTTGTCCGCTTTGTTCTACGGGCGGGGAAGGGGATTGGATGACCGGGGGAAGAGTAAGTTAAGTGAAAGTCCGCAGAATATGTAGCACCGGTTGACTAGGAGAAAAGCAAGTTACCAGAGAGGTACCGGAATTCGTAGCATCGGTTGACTAGGAGAAAAGCAAGTTACCAGGAGGTCAACAGAATTTGTAAAAAAGGATGACTATACAAGGAGTAAGTAAGAGGAGAGTACCCAAAATCGTTCAAATCGGATGCCTGTGAAATAGGAAAGTCATCTGGGAGTCAATGGAAGCTCCGAAAATGGATGACTTGATCCAGAGTTACACAAAACCAAGTCAACCAAACCGATTTTTCTGTCATTTTCTTTACGTGGAACGATGATACATTCAAGACCGTTTTCAGGCAGTTTTTCGGATATAATTTAATTGTAGATTCCGGTGACGAGGCTTATCGGCTCCTTGCCCACATAACGACAGGGATATTAAGTGCAACGGCAAAAAATACTATCATAATTCTATAACAGTCATAAACAAAGGTAACGAAAAAGACAATTCTTAAATGGAATGACAGTATAAATGAAAAAGTTGTAAATAAGCGTTTAGTGAAATTTTGTCGGAAAAAGAAGAACGAATTTGTTTGTTATATATGATATTTACTGTTAACATTATGGGAGCGGGAAAACAGAAAAATAAATTGAAATACGTAATGATACGTGTTAAAATAAAGGAGGATATGAATTGCCAATGACGCCAAGGGAGATGATAAAGCTCCTGAAAGAAAATGGATATGAAACAATAAGTCAAAATGGTTCACATATGAAAATGAAAAATGTACATACTGGAAAATCTGTAATTGTTCCATATCATTCAAAAGATTTAAAGAAAGGTCTGGAACAGGCAATTCTTAAACAGGCGGGAATCAGATAGTTTTGTTGTGTGAATGGAGGCTTACGTATGAACAAACGTTTATTTTATCCGGCAGTTTTTCATAGAGCAGAAGAAGGCGGATTCTGGGTAACATTTCCGGATATTCCGGAATGTATGACACAGGGAGAAGATATGCAGGAAGCATATGAGATGGCAGCAGATGCACTGGGCTTATCTTTGACTACAATAGATAATGAGGGAGAAACGCTTCCGAAGGCATCTTCTGCAGATGAAATTACAGTGGAAGATGGTATACTTGTAATTGTTGAATTTGATATAGCAGAATACCGGCGAAAGAACCGTTCCAGAGCTGTAAAGAAAACACTCAGTATTCCAGAATGGCTTAATGAAGCTGCCATACGTGAAAACCTGAATTTTTCTCAGGTTCTTCAGGATGCGTTGATGGCAAAGCTTGGGATGAACAGATAAATCAGTCAGCACTCTTTATGGGTGCTGATTTTTTATGTAATAGGAAATTACTCCGTAATGTTCCTATTACACAAAAACGCTCCGCGAGGATGCGACCAGATGCATGAGGAATATGTCTGCTGAAGCAGACGGCATCTGGCGCGCAAAGCGTAACAAGTCCCTCAAAGATTGAGGGATTCAGGGAGTTTGAAGCGGACTTGTCCGCTTTGTTCTTTACAGTCAGCTTACCCGCTATGCGGGTAGATATTTATTTTTGTAACATTTTTCCTGCTCAAATGTTATATTGTTGAAAGAGGTAAAAATGCCGGTGGGAAACGTGGACAGGAAAGCATCAGCCGGTGCAGAATTTCGGAAAGGGGGAAAACAGATGTGGATAATGAGCTTTTAATGAAGTTATATGGCGCATATCAAAAAGAATTATATCTGTATTTGTATTCCCTTTGCAGGAACCGGCATCAGGCAGAGGATCTGTTGCATGAGACATTTTTGAAAGCGCTTCTGGCGTTGCCGGACGGACATACAAATATGCGGGCATGGCTTTATATGGTTGCGAGGAATCTGTTTTATAATCAGCAGAAAAAGAGGTCAAAAGAGATTCTCAGTAAGGAACAAAATGTTGTGCCGGAAGATTGCGAAAAAGGAGACCTGCTCGAAAACATTCTTGCTGAAGAAAGCAGGCGAATGCTTTACCGGGCACTTCAGAACCTGGATTTAAAAAAACGCGAGATCATTCAGATGCAGTATTTCGGCGGAATGTCGCAGAAAGAGATTGCCGCAGTTTTACATATTACTCCGGAGAATGTCCGTGTGTTGGCATATCGGGCAAAGAAAGAATTGAAGAAAGACTTAGAAGAGTTAAAAGGAGAATAGGCAGATAAGTGAAAAGCGTAAAAAATAGTATGAAATATGTAAGTAGAATTAGATAGAAATATAGTTGGCAGAGAGGAGGACGTGAAATGACATATCGCGAGTTATTGAGGCTATATAAGCAGGGAAAGTTGGAAGACAGCGCAAAAAAACAGATAGAAGCGGAAATCGAAAAACAAGATGCAATCAGTGAATTTCTTTATGAAGAGGGAGAGATACCTGATTTTTCTGATTTGGAGAATGAACAGGGATGTTTCAATGGGTTGAATGACGAAACACAGAAGACAGAACGACAAAATAGTAAAAACGATAACAGCATAGAAGAACAACAGAGAAATCAGCCGGAGAAGCAAGAGGAAGCTTTTAACGAGCAGTTCATGAAGGAAATCCGGCACTCTATCCGCAAGGCTTTTATCAAAATGGGAACAATCGTAGGGGCTGTTGTTTTACTCCTTGTTTTCTGTGCAGTCTTTATCCTTCCGAAAGCAGTCTCAAAATTTTACTACGATCCAAACGAAGCAGCAGGAGCGTATGAAGGAATGACGACGACCAGAATGTCTCTGGATCTTTCCGTATATTCGGAACTGTTTTTGCCGGGAAATTACCGTGATCAGGTAAATGCAGTTTCCAGAGGCTATGGCGAATATGATATCGTTATCCCACAGACTTACACCTGGACGGGAAAATTTACTTCTGTCAGTGGCCGATTGGTGCGGGGCAAACTTACTTTGTATGATAACAATATTCTGAGCCGTCCGGCGCTGATGTTTTACCTTCCGGGAGATGAGAATGCATGGGAAGCATGGGAGACAGATGAGAACGGAAAGGAAACAAAAGTGGATACAGAGGCTCGCAAACAGGAGAGTATTCAGTATTCAAAAGAAGAAATTTCCGGATACAACGATAATGACTGGTACACGGCATATGTTTCCATAAACAAACTTATGGACTACAAAGCTTTTATTGACTGGTTTGAAAAACTTTCTGATAAAAAAGGTCTGGAGTGGGGAAATCTCTGGTGTGCAGTTCACACAGAAGAAGACGGATACTGCAGCGAGCCAAACATTGGTTTTTGTCCGTATGCATCTGGTTCAGGCATGAGCTGGGACAAAGAAAAATATCCGTATCTGTCGCTTCTGGATAATGCAGATCCTTATAATGAGGCAGAAGTGACCGATGCAGATATCATGCAGACACATTTTACCAGTATACTTTCCTATATGCAGGATCATGATGACATCCTTTCCATGATGGGGCAGTCAACTGATTATCAGGAAGACTATCAGAATATGATTGATTATGTAAAGAAAAACGGCCTGAAGATCCACGGCTTTGCAATCAGTACAAAGAAGAAGACTCTTCTTGAATTATATAAGGAAGATGTGGTATCTTATATTCAGACAACACCACAAAATTAGAAAAGAAATGCAGACATATACGTTGGTGTGTGTCTGCATTTCTGCATTTTAAGAGAAATAAGATGCAGAATACTTCATATTTGTGGCTACCAGCAAAGATGTTTACAATAAGGGAGGGCGACACCATGGGAATTACAGAAATGTTGGATGAATTGAAAAGCAAAGCATGTCGTGACGAGAAGCTTCGGGCAGAACTTCTGGAAACAAGGAAAGATGCACAGCCTCTCAGCGCATTTTGTCGGAAATGCAGAGAACTGGGATATGAGATCTACGATATGGATCTGATCACTGCAGGTGAAGAATTTTATGCTACGATGCGCAGGAGCACTAATGGCGGTGGCGAGAACTCACCAATGCTTGAAGGCGAGGATGATTTTTACGAATTATTCTTTGCAGGACTGGAGTAAATTATGAATATATGTATCTATGGCGCTTCCAGTGCGCAGCTGGAGCAGATTTATTATGACAAAACAGAAGAACTCGGAAAAATGATGGCGAAGCGTGGACACGGGCTGGTGTTCGGCGGCGGCGCGACAGGAATGATGGGATCAGCGGCGCGAGGTGTGGATGTCGAAGGAGGTTATATTCTTGGTATTGCACCACGATTTTTTGATAAACCGGGTGTTCTGTATCAGAACTGCAGTGAATTTATTTTTACAGATACCATGCGTGAGCGCAAAAAACTTCTCGAGGAGCGCTCTGATGCAACAATCGTTACACCAGGCGGAATCGGAACCTATGAAGAATTTTTTGAGATCCTGACGCTTAAAAGTCTACACAGACTGGATCGCCCGATCGTTCTCTACAATATCAACGGCTACTATGACGGAATGGAAGTTCTGTTGCGCCATACGGCTGATGAGAAATTCATGGATCCGTCCAATCTGAAACTCTGTGAATTTATGGATGATCCGGAGCAGATCTTATCTTACATAGAAAATTACAGGTAACCGGTTAAGGGGGATGAAAAAGGAATACAACAGAAAGCAGGTAAAAAATGATCTGGAAAGAGCTAAACGACAATTTGATTTTTCATAATTTAAAGGCATCCGACAATATAGAGGTGCTGCAGCTCATGGGAGATGCCATGATACAGGAAGGGTATGGAGAAGAAGGGTTCACAGAGGCTGTTCTGAAAAGAGAAAAGGATTATCCGACAGGGCTGGATGTGAACGGGATTGGAGTGGCAATTCCACATACAGACGCGGAACATGTAAAAAAAGAAGGTATTTCAATTGCAGTGCTGAATCCGCCAATTGAATTTGATGCAATGGGGGAGGAAGACTGCAGGATTCCGGTGAAAATTGTGATCATGTTTACTGTGGCCGGAAAAGATAAGCATATTGACCGACTGCTGCAGGTCCTTGATATGATCAAGGATGAAGAAATCCTGCAAGGACTGCTTGATGCGAAGAATAAAAAAGAAATCCGAACAGTAATACAAAAAAGAGAGAAGTCAGATATAAACTGACTGCATTAAATTTTACTTACCGAAGAGAGAGATTATTATGAAAAATCCGTTACATTATCAATTATCTGAATACGACTGTGGACCGACTTCCATGATGAATGCGCTTGCCTATCTGTTCGAGCGGGAGGAGATCCCTCCGGAGGCAGTCCGAAATACGATGCTTTATTGTCTGGACTGCCACAGCAAAGAAGGAATCCCAGGCAAAAGAGGCACTTCCAGAGCAGCGATGATGTTCCTCAGCAATTGGCTGAACGAATACGGAGACCTCGGCATCATGTCTGTGAGCAGTGAATATCTGTCAGGACGAGGCGTGTACATAGATGGAGAAAGTCGCATCAATCATGCGCTGAATCATGGGGGTGTGGCGGTAGTGCGTCTGTATCTTGAGGAAGAGCATTATGTTTTGATGACTGGAATACAGAATGAAAATATTCTTCTCTTCGATCCGTATTACTGGGATAAACCATATGAACAGAAAGATATTCTGATGGATGATAAACATCCTAAGGAATACAACCGCATAGTGCCGTTTAAGTACTTTAATCAGGAAAACAAAGAAACAATATACGCTCTTGGTCCGGTGGAGGAACGTGAGGCGGTTCTGATATTCAACGAAAAGACGAAGACCGTACCGGAGGAAGTAATAGAGTACTTTATCTGAGGAATAAAAAAGGATTTCCGAATCTATGGAGATGTGAATGAACCATAGAACGGGAATCCTTTTGAGGTTATTGATAAATTATTTATTTACCTGCAGCAACTGCGGTCTGACGTACATTTGGAATGGAAATCAGGATCGGGTAAAGGATACAGGAAATAACAAGTCCGCCGGTACCCTGAATGATGTTTGCAGGGATGCTGGCAGCTGCGCCTGCTCCGTAGATGAAGAATTCACATACGAAATATCCGCCTGCAACGAGGATGATGTCTGCAACACCGCCAAGAATGACTGCAATGTAGCGGCTCTTCTGGTTTTTACCGATTTTCTGATAAAGAAGTCCGGCAGCAAGTGCAACAAGACCTTTTATCACGAAAGTAATCGGAACATAAATGAAATATCCACCGATCAGGTCAGAAAGTGCAGATCCGATACCGCCTGCAAGGAAGCCCCAGACCGGTCCGAGAATTACACCGGAGAGGATCACGATAGCGTCCCCCGGGTGAATGTATCCGCCGGTTCCCGGAGTAGGGATGCGGATGGACATGGTTGCCACGCAGGAAAGTGCAGCAAACAAAGCTGCGAGAATTAATTTTTTCAGATTGTTATTCATAGTAAATGAGCCTCTTTTCTATTGGTGTAAATTTTATTTCATGCTGTCGCAGAAGAGTTTTTCCATGCTTGCTTTAAGTGGAACACCAAGTTTGGCGAGCGTTCCGTCCAGAGCTGCAAAGACTTCACGAACATTGTAGTAATCAGCATTGTTTCCCATATGTCCGATGCGGATGACTTTGCCTGCAAGTACATCAAAAGAACCTGCAAGCATGATGTTGTAGTCATTTCTGACACCATCAAGGATTGCTTTGGCGGTGGTTCCTTCCGGGATCTCAAATACAGTAACAGTGCTGGAAAAACCACTCTTAAGATAAAGGTTCAGGCCGGCACCGGTGATTGCTTTGCGGGAAGCTTCGGCGATTTTTTCATGTCGTGTCAGGATGTCCGGGTCGGCTGCAATGTTGTCGATCGCGGCACGGAGTCCGTAGATATCACTGATCGGCATGGTGTACGGGAACCATTTTTCTTCATAATAATGTGCAAAAGTCGTCAGATTTGCGTAGAAAGATGCAATTGGTGTCTTACGGTCTGTCATGGCTTTTTTTGCATCATTACTGATCACTACGAAGGTGAGTCCCGGAGGTGCGGAAACAACTTTCTGGGAACCGCCGCACATAATGTCAATCTGCCAGTCAGAGATACGCATCGGTTCGCCGAAAGAAGCAGATACGGAATCGACAACTGTCATGATGCCGTATTTCTTAAGAAGCGGACAGATTGCGGAAACATCGTTCAGCATACCGCTTGGTGTATCTCCATGGACAACGGTTGCGTATTTGTAATCATGATTTTCTTTGAGGAAGTTTTCGAGTTCCTGTACGTCAAGGGTTTCACGGTAATCTCTGGAGTAGAGCTCCGGACATCCGCCGTACATGGAAACAAAATCTGCGAATCCTTTGCCATAGATGCCGTTGTCCAGAACGAGGACGCGGTCACCTGGTTCGGTCATGGACGCACAGGCGGCTTCCAGTCCGAGGATTCCCTCTCCGCTGAGGATGAGTGTTTCGTTGTCGGTGTGGAGAAGCCGGCTGATCTCTTCGCAGGTTTCCTTATAAAATTCTACGAAGTTTTCGTCAAGATCAGGGTTGGTACATTCTCTGCTGCGGGCGAGACGCACGTTTTCGGCAACCTGTGTCGGGCCCGGTGTCATAATTTTATACATAAGATCAAGTCCTTTTTCTTATTATTTTTTTAATCCGGTGTAACTGTTCAGTACTTTCACAGTTACGAGCCAAAATGCATTCCAGATCACCTTTGGTGATGGCATTTTGACTTGTATATCTCGGGATTTTGACATATACATGTCAAAACACCTCGCGGGATATTACTTGAATTTACGTAAACCGACTCTTTTAGCAGCAACGTTCAGAGGTGCGATCACAACAAGTGTGATGACTGCTGCAACACCAATCTGTACGAGGTTTCCCGGAATGGAAGCAACCGGTGCAAGTGGATTACCGTAGATTACGACTTCCGCGATATAGTATCCTGCAACTTTGATTACGCAGGCTGCGATGAGTGCGATTACATACCACTTGAAGTTCTGGTGTTTTTCGTCTTCGGTAAATCTGCCTACGGTGAAGCCCATGAGAGCAACGATTACAAAAGTAAATGGAGCCCATAAAGTCCAACCGGAAAGCAGGTCAAACAGTCCCATTCCGACACCACCTGCGATCGCTCCGGTCTTTTTGCCGAAGATGATCGCGCCGATAAACAGCGGAACATTGCCGAGATGGATAAGTCCTCCGTTGGCTGCAATCGGAAGACGGACGTTGATGAATGCTGTAAAGATGTAAGTAAGAGCTACAAAGATAGCGGTCACGGTAAGAAACTGAACGGAAGAAGTAATCTCACGCTCAGCTGCTGCTGTCTGTACGTTTGTGTTTGCCATGATAATTATTCCTTTCCCGGGAAGTAATATAAAACCTCCCTATTTCTTATGTTTTTTGATTGTGTATACTTTACAATAGAACTGTACATGAATAAAGAGGCAATTTGAAGAAAAAATAAGGGGACAGTTTGCGGTACCCAAATGTGAATGACCTTGTTGGTATTTGTACTTGTTTAGACCATCTATTTTCGGTGTACTTTTTGACTACCAGGATACTTGCTTTTATTTAGACCATCTTTTTTCGACGGATTTATTGACTTTCGGAGTACTTACTTCTATTTAAATCATCTGTTTTACTCGGATTTTGTGGACTTTGTTTGTACTTACTGTTGCTGGAGTCATTGGTAGCTTGAGAATTCGTGGACTTGTTCTGGACTTGCTTTTTTGGTGGTCATTTTTGACACGAAAATTTGTTGGTTTAATTTGTATTTGGTTGTTTGGGAGGCATTGACAGACCGTAGATTTATAGTTGAGATGAACAGGACGACATGGTATGATAATCTAAGATCAAAACAGATTTTTATACAAAATGAAAATATGAAACAGCTTACAAATAAAACAGATTACGGAGGAAAAACGTGAAAAAAATATTGTCTCCGATGGAAAAAATTCGATTTCCGGAAAGTGAAGAGCTTCCGGAGGGAGTGAAAGAAATCGACGTAAAGGACACATTCGGATATTGTACCGAACTTTATCCGGATGTTGAATACGCAGAGCACAGTGGCAGGAAGCTGCATCTTCAGATCATGGCACCGCTCGTTTATGGAAAAGATCTAAAATGGCCGCTGATCGTATATGTACAGGGATCTTCCTGGCATAAGCAGAAATTGTTTCAGAGTCTTCCGACACTGGTCAGGATGTGCGAAAGAGGATATGCCGTGGCAATTGTGGAGCACAGAGAAAGCGAGCTGGCACCATTTCCCGCTCAGGTGATAGACACCAAAGCTGCAATTCGTTTTTTGAGGATGAATGGAGCACATTATGGCATCAATGTGAGCAAAGTGGTACTCTGGGGCGATTCAAGCGGGGCACATACAGCGCTGATGGCTGGAATTACCGGAGATGCGGAGTATCTTCCGGAAAAATATCCACAGACAACAACAGAAGTGGACTGCATCATAGACTGGTTTGGGCCGACAGATCTTATGGCAGCATCACAGTATCCGTCTGCAATCGATCATGATTCAGCCAAAAGTCCGTCAGGAGTACTGATTGGCGGAAAAACACTTCATGATCATCCGGAGGATGCTTATCCGGCAAATCCTGTGGTGCATCTGCACCGCAATCGAAAAACACCGCCTGTTCTTATTATGCATGGTGGCAGTGACCCGCTGGTTCCGTTTAATCAGTCCTGTATTTTATATGAGGCTTTAAAACGGATGGATAAGGAAGTGGAGTTTGTCAAGCTCAGGAATGCCGGACATGGATGGGGCGGTTTTATGAGTGAGGCGGCACTGGATATAGTAGAAGAATTTATAAAGAAGAAAATTAATTAAAAATACAGGGAGAACAAAATGGAACAGGAAACACAGACACCACACAAACGAAGAGTACGATATAAGGGAAAATATCCGCGCAAATTTGAGGAAAAATATAAAGAGCTGAATCCGGAGAAATATAAGGATACGATCGAACATGTCATCAGTAAGGGCAACACTCCGGCAGGAATGCATATTTCCATCATGGTAAAGGAAATCCTTGATTTCCTGAAGATCCAGCCGGGCGAGACAGGATTTGATGCGACACTTGGCTATGGCGGACATACAAAAGCAATGATGGAATGCCTGCATGGTGAAGGCCATATGTATGCAACAGATGTGGATCCGGAGGAATCAGCAAAGACCCGTAAGCGTCTGGCAGAGCAGGGCTTTGGAGAGGACATTCTGACGGTTAAACTTCAGAATTTCTGTACGATCGATGAGATTGCAAAAGAAGCCGGTGGATTTGATTTTATTCTTGCAGATCTTGGGGTATCGTCCATGCAGATTGACAATCCGAAGCGTGGTTTTTCTTTCCGCGCAGACGGACCGCTTGATCTTCGACTGAATCAGGAAAAGGGAATCAGCGCGGCAGAGAGACTTGATACGATCAGCAGAGATGAACTTGCCGGAATGCTTTATGAAAATTCCGATGAGCCATATTGTGAGGAGATTGCAAAAGCAATTACGGACGAGATCCGCAGGGGAAATCGTGTAGATACTACGACAAAATTGCGTGAGATTATCGAGAAGACACTTTCTTTTATTCCGGAAAAAGAACGTAAAGATACCGTCCGCAAGACCTGCCAGAGAGTATTCCAGGCGCTGCGTATCGACGTAAACCGCGAGTTTGAGGTCCTGTATGAATTTATGGAAAAACTGCCGGATGCTCTCAAACCGGGCGGACGTGTGGCAATCCTGACGTTCCATTCAGGAGAAGACAAGCTTGTAAAGAAAGCACTTAAGGCCGGCTATAAAGCAGGAATCTATTCCGACTATGCCAAAGATGTGATTCGCCCTTCCGCGCAGGAATGTGCCCAGAACGGCAGAGCCAGATCCACAAAAATGCGCTGGGCGGTTAAGGCATGAGTACGTCCTATATGCTAAAAATGAAGATTTTGTGAAGCGAATCAAAAGTATTGACAGTAAAACAAAGAATTATTACAATAAACCTATTATAAAGATATGTTAAACAAGACTGTTACAGTAGATAAACTATTGTGACAGTCTTTTGTTTTGACTTCATCAGAAAGGAAACAAAATGAAACATCAGAAAATATACGTTAATGGAATGACCTGTATTAACTGTCAGAACAGAATTACATCCACACTGCAGCAGACCAGTGGAATCACAGAAGCTTCCGTCAGCTAGAAATTGCAATCATCGCAGTCATATTTTTACTTTTGCAGCATTTGGGAATTCTGAACCGTCTGGCACCGGGAAAGCTTGCGGACAGTGAGATGGGATATGGTGCATTGTTTGTGATTGGACTGATCACTTCCGTACACTGTATAGCCATGTGCGGTGGAATTAATTTATCACAGACTTTGTCAAGTGAAAAAAATGGCTCAATGTTCCGTAATTCACTGCAATACAACATTGGACGTGTGATTTCTTATTCCATGATTGGAGGTATACTTGCTGGATGGGAATGATCACAGGAAAAATTCATGTGGAAAGTTGAGAAATAGATTATGAAAAAGTAATTGCAGCGGGGATCAGAAGACAAACATAAGAATGCTCTTTTGGGTAGAAAATATTATACAGAAATGCTATACTTGAAAAAAATCAGACATTATGCGGCAACTGGGAAGATATCAGACAGACAGGAGCAGCTAAAGACTTTAACGGAAAGAGGATTCTTCCGGCAGAGTTACTTTGAAAGGATTAGATATGATGTTTTCACATAAAGAAGAATATGCCTTAAACAAATTATTGCCGGAATATGTTTCTCTGTATCATATAGACCTCAATTCAGGAAAATATGAAATTCTGAGGATAGCATCCAATACGAATGCCAGATTGATTGCAGAACAGGTGCAGTCAATTCCGGCTTTTGATGAATATACTCAACAATATGCCGAAGCATTTATACTGAAAGAGGAGAGAGAAGAATTTCTGGACTGGCATTTATGCAAAAATATGAAAAAACGACTTCTTGAGAACGAGAAGATTACATATCATTATCACAGCGTTTCAAAAGAAGGAAAAGACAGTTATTATGAAGCCTACGCAGTAAAAGAGAATGTGGACAAAAGCAAATTTTATATTTTTCTGGGATACCGGAATATAGACAGTATTCTTTATAAAGAGAAAGCAATTCAGGAGAAACTTCAGAGAGCACTGGATGAAACAAGACTAAGCAATGAGATTATATCGTCCATTGCAAAAACATATCAGTATATTTCAAGAATCGATATTGAAGCGGACTGGTTTGAGGAAGTATCCAACAGAGACAGGGTACACATGAAATTTTTGAAAGGCGGATGCGTATCTCAGGGCAACAAAAAAATCTGCAAAGACGTTGTTGCAGAGGAATATCAGGAAGCTTTTCTCAAATTTACGGATCTTTCTACACTTCCGGAGCGGATGAAAAAGGAAGAAACAATTGCGATGGAATACCGGATGAAAGACGGAAACTGGCACAAACTCCGTTTTATCGAAAAAAAACGAGATAAAAACGGAAAGCTGACACATGTTCTCTGTGCGATAAGAAGTGTCAGTGATGCAAAGAAAAAGGAGCAGATGCTGATTTCACAGGTAGCAGAAGCCAAAAAGGATGCTGCTCTGAAAGCCAGATTTTTATCGAATATGAGTCATGACATCCGCACACCGTTAAACGGAATTATGGGTATGCTCGATCAGGCAAACCATTACCCGGATAATCTTGAAATGCAGCAGAAATTCAGAGATAAGATGATGGAATCATCAAAATACCTGCTTTCTCTTGTGAATAATATTCTGGAGATGAATAAGCTGGAAGCAGAGGAGTATACAGATAAGGAAATCTCGTTTAATCTTGCAGATGTGCTGAAGCAGGCGAATACTGAAAGGCAGATACTGGCGGAGAAGAAAAATGTTTCTTATATAGTAGATTGGGAAAATTCAGATTTAACATATGTGAACCTGAGTGGGAATCCTGTGTATCTGGAAAGATTACTTGCCGCGGTTTCAGATAATGCAGTGAAGTTCACGAATCCGGGAGGCTGTGTAAAGGTATGGTGTAAGCAAAAGAAAGCGGATAACGAACATGTGCTGTGTGAGTTCGGTTGTGCGGATAACGGAATCGGTATGAGTGAGGAGTTTATCGGGCATGCATTTGAGATGTTTTCGCAGGAAAATCAAACCAGCAGAACACAGTATGAGGGCTCCGGCCTGGGACTTTCAATTGCAAAGAAGATTGTCGGGTATCTTGGCGGTAAGATAGAACTGGAGAGCAGAAAGGGAGTCGGAACGACCGTGATCATGACAGTTCCGTTCAGAATCGGTATAACAGCGCCATTTGAAAAAAGAACAGTGCATGAGGGAATATCTTTAGAAGGAAAACGTGCACTTGTTGCAGAGGACAATGAACTGAACATGGAAATTGTAAAATTTATGCTGGAAGATCATGGAATCATAGTGGATTGTGCAGAAGACGGTCTGGAAGCTGTAAAAAAATTCGAAGAAAATGAACCGGGATATTATGATGTGATTTACATGGATATCATGATGCCAAATATGAACGGATGGGATGCGACCAGAAAAATCCGCTCCATGCAAAGACCAGATGCAGGAACGATTCCAATCATAGCAATGAGTGCAAACGCATTTGCCGAAGATATCATCAACAGCCGGATTTCCGGCATGAACCGCCATATTGCAAAGCCGCTTGATGCGGAAAGCGTTCTGAATGTATTCAAAGAATGTATCAACATCAGCGAAAATAAAGAAAAAAATAAGTAATTGCAATTCTGTGCTATACTGAAAATATTTTATTTTACTACAAAAACCCAACTCACAGGAGAATATACATGAACAATTTATTATACCAGATCCACCGCCCGGGCGCCTCTGCATTTACGCACAGCGGGAAATTTCATGCAGATGATGTTTTTTCGGCGGCATTATTATTATATCTGAACCCGGAAATTATGATCACACGCGGCAATCGTGTACCGGAAGACTTTGACGGGATCGTATTTGACATCGGAAGAGGTCAATACGATCATCACCAGAAAGACAGCAGGATTCGTGAAAACGGTATTCCGTACGCGGCATTTGGTCTTTTATGGGAGGAGCTTGGTGCAGACATCCTTGGGGAAGAACTTGCGCAGAAATTCGACGAATCCTTCGTGCAGCCACTTGATAACAATGACAATACAGGTGAAAAGAACGAGCTTGCCACATTGATCGGCAATTTCAACCCGACATGGGATGCAGAAGGAAGCAATGACGAAGCATTTTTTCAGGCGGTAAGTGTCGCAGGGATGATTCTGGAAAATAAATTCGAACGTTTCAGAGGAAACGAACGTGCAGACAAACGTATAGAAGAAATTTATGCCCACCATGAACAGGCAGTGCATGACAGAGAAAAACACAGAGATGATGCACGTATTCTGATTCTTCCAGAATTTGTGCCGTGCCAGAAATTTCTCTCCGAAACGGAAATTGCATTTGTGATCTTTCCATCAAACAGAGGCGGCTATTGTATTCAGCCACAGAAAAAAGAATATTCCATGAATTATAAATGCAGCTTTCCGGTGGAGTGGCTTGGACTTGAAAACGAAGAACTGGCAGCAGCGACCGGATTAAAATCGGCGGGCTTTTGTCATAAAGGCGGCTTCCTTATGACAACAGGAGAGCTTGCTGATGCTGTGCAGGCATGCCATATCAGCATGGAACAGTTTCAGGAAAAACCGGTGATCGTAAACTTAGGCGGAACAGAAGAAGCGGATGAACTTCTCGTACAGTTACCGGGAGTATCATCTGCAAAAGTGGTACATCTCGAGTTCCCTGAGCTTCCGGAGCTTGAAATTCAGGGAATATATGGCGAGGCTGCACTGGAGAAGCAGGAGTGGAAATGCCTGATCAAAGAACAGGTGAAGAAAATTCTGAAATACAAACCAGAGGCAGTTTTTGCGGGAGAAAATCTGTTTGCCGCATATCCGATCGTGCATTCACTTCGAAAAAAACACATACCGGTACTGACTCTGGTGCAAAAAGACGGGAAGAAGCTGATTGTGCGGATTCCGTCAGGATCATAAGGAAATATTAACGTATTCTCTTCTTTATCAGCGGTCCGATGATCATGGCGAGGATCATTTTTACCAGATCAGCCGGTATGAAAGGGATTACGCAGACTGCAAGGGCCGCTTTGAAAGTGTAATTTGCGACCAGGCAGAACCATATGGTTCCGAAAAGGTAACATACGATGGTTCCGACGATCATGCCGATAAGCTGGATCCATGGTTTACGGCAGTTGTCGATTACCAGTCCGGCAATGACTGCCATTACGATAAATCCGATGATATATCCGCCTGTAGGACCTGCCAGCTTGGACGGACCGCCTGTGAATCCGGAGAATACCGGGAGACCGACGAGACCGAGCAGAAGGTAGATCAGATAGCTGATGGTTCCTTTTTTCCATCCGAGAAGATACAGGGACAAATAGATTGCCAGATTAGTGAATGAGATCGGAACCGGTCCGATGGGGATGGACAATGGAGCAAGAATGCAGGTGACCGCTGCCATCAGTGCGGTCATGGTTATTTCGTAGGTTTTGCTGCGGGGTGCAGTAATGCTTTGTGTCTGGTTCATGTTAAAAATTCTCCTTCTAAAGTTTGTCGGTTATGCGGATTCAATTTCATAAGTAAATCCGGCATCTGTGATAGTTTTCAGAGTATCTTCGATTCCCTGACCGCCTTCTGTCAGATAACCTGAGGCAAAGATAGAGTCGACTACACTGAGCAGTTTCTTTTCTTCCCCTTTGAAATATACTTCTCTTCCGGCGGCACAGCGGATATCTGCTTTTGGTACGAGAAGTCTTGCAAGACAGAGGACTTTCATGCAGTATTCGGTTGTCAGTACGGAGATATCGGCATCTCCGAGCGGAGTTCCTTTAATCGGCAGGAGGAAGTTGATTGGCAGTGCTTCCGGCTGGATTTCGCGGAGTTCAAGAAGCATGTCAACTACATCTTCTTTACTTTCGCCCATGCCAATGATTCCGCCGCTGCAGATTTCGAATCCAAGTCCCTGCAGCATGTGGATATTCTGTACACGTTGCTCAAAAGTATGTGTACTGCAGATATTATGATAATAAGAACGGCTGCTGTTCAGATTGTGATTTATTCGGTCCAGGCCGGCTTCTTTGAGCATTCGGGCCTGTTTTTCTGTCAGAAAACCGATGGAGCAGCAGAGATGTGTTCCATGTTCTTTCATCTTACGGATTCGGCGGGCAAGTTCTTCAATTTCTTTATCTGTAAATTTCATACCGCTCAGACCGATGCAGTGTCTGGATAAATGATAATCGTTTACAAAGTCATTATCCTGATACAGCTTATCTTCATCTACCCATTTGTATTTATCAATATCTGCGGTAGAGCGACATGACTGTGCGCAGTAAGCGCAATCCTGGGAACAGTTTCCGCTGCGGGCATTAGTAAGAATATGAATGCTTACACGATTTCCCTTATATTGATATCGTAAACTCTTCGCGCGATCGATCAGCGCATCCAGTTCTTTGTCAGGAGTATTCAGGATGGCGATCGCATCCTCTCTGGAAAGAGCCGGTGTTTCTGCTTCATAAAATTCGGAACTCATAAATTTTCCTTTCATTTGTCACAGGCTCTCCCCACTGCCTTCTGGCAGGGGGAAAAGCCCTTTGATTTTTGCTACGGGTATCACTTTAACACATAAAAGTATGAAATGTCAACCATATAACAAAAATAGGTTTACAATTAGAACCAAATTACGTAGAAATGCAATTTGTTTAATTAGCACTCATCTCTTGATAATGAAAGTAGTTAATGGGAAGCGAACTTTTGGATATGATGAACCAATAATTTATAAGCGTGTATAATTAAATGGGGAATGTATCTGTCAGTAGGGCTTATAAACGTAACTTACCTCTCGGAAGTGCCTGCTTTACAGGGATTTGGTTGTTACTGTTCACAGGTAACATTTGGTTTGATTTAGATGCTGAAGTGAAAAGTTTATTTCCACTTTGAAAAATGTAATTTATAAAGTGGCATTTACTCTTACAAAAAAAGGTAAATGTTGCTTTTTTGTTATCTCAAAGTTGCATTAAGTGTTCTGTAAGTTATTTTCTATAGATGTCCGCTGATAGTAGGCATCTATGATATCCTGTAAAGTAATCGTATTCATTTTTTCTTCGGCATCCTTTTGAATTTCATTGAAAAATCCCTGCAAAGATAACTGAATGTTAATGCCAACACCACACTCTGGATTGGTATGAGTATCTAAATGAAGCAAAGGTTTATCACCTTCAACTGCTTTATAAATATCCAGCAATGTAATCTGATCTGCTGGTTTTGAAAGAGAGGGACGGGCATGTCCGGCTACACTGGTCATAAGTCCCGCTTTTTTTAGTTTTAACATAAGCTGGCGTACAAAGCCGGGATTTGTATGGACACTTTCTGCAATTGAGGCACTGGAGAGGGATTTTTTCTGGTTGATAGCAATCAGAACCATCACATGAACAGTATCACTTAATTTCGTCGAGTATTTCATGATAAGAAGCTCCTTGTAGTATGATATACTAATCTTGTTTTCACGTTTTTGGGGTGAAAATATTTCTGGTTTGTTGAAAACATTCTAAGTTTTCAACAGTTTTTTTTATGTGTTGATAAACTGTACATTTTTTAATGTTTTGACGATTGTAAATAATATAATTACAACTATAATGGGGATTAAAGGAAAAGTCAACACAGTAATGAAACTTATGGCAAAGGAGAGCTTATGGAATACAAAAATCAAACAGAAAATCGTGCATTTCAGGAAATGTTGCAGGCAGCAGTAAAACGGCTGCAAAATCGTTCCGGAGAGGATATTGCTGCAAAAAGTGGGGCTGTTTTTCATAGCAGCCGAAATGTGCTGGAAATACTGAGTTTTTATGAAACGATTGAAATTCAACTCCCTGAGTTTCGTATTAACTCAAATATGGATGAATGGCATTATCTGATATTGCTGCATTATCTGGATATGGCCGATGGAACAGAAGGCTCACAGAAGCTCATTACTTTTGGTAACCTGAAAGATGGATTGATTCGAGGAACCAAGTTTGACCGGACTGCAGAGCAGAAACTGGAAAAACTTTTGCAGGACAAAGAGCCTGAGAAAATTCAGAAAGCATGTACAAGTCTGGGTGCAGAATTCACAGAGACAAAGGCGGATCTGTGTGCTGTTTTTCCAGTTCTGCCAAGATATTCGGTAACTTTAAAGATATGGTTTGCGGATGAAGAATTTCCTGCATCGGGAAAACTATTTCTTCAAGATCATGCCGATCATTATCTGAGTGTAGAAGATGCAGTAACAGTCGGAGAAATCTTGCTACAAAAATTATCGGAAGCATTTTCTTCCCTCTGATCATGAATCAGAAAACTTTCCAGTCCGGCTTTGATAAATTTGTCAATTGTTGTCTGAATCTGTTTCCAGTCATTACAGTGATTGCGGAGCATCAGTCTGTTGATGGAAAGGCAGCCGTTCATTTGAAAATAAAAAACCGATTCTGCCTGTTCAAAGGTTAGGAGGCTGTGTGACATAAGCCAGGTCACATAGCCTTCTTTTGTATTTCCTGCTAATTTTTCCAGAAGAATAGGGGCAATTGCATCATCCAGAAACAGTGTCCTGTATTGTGATTCCATCTGTATTTTCTGACAGAACGGATAGGAACAGCTTTTTTGATTTAGACAGAATAAATGATCTACAGTTGTTAACATATCCTGAGTCATATCATTAAAAATATCTGATAATACATCATGGATATCGTAGTAATGAAGATAAAAAGTGCCTCGGTTGATTTCAGCATTTTTGCAGATCTCTGTAACTGTAATTTTCGTAAAACTTTTCTGCTTTAACAATTCTAAGAACGTATCTTTTATGGTTTGCCTGGTATAGCGGGTACGGCGATCTTGTTTTCTCGTTTTTTCTGACATTATATACTCCTGTATTATTTGGTATCATATGATTCCTCAACAATTTTTCTGATGTGTTGAGCAGCTATACAAATCTCACAGATTGATTATTGTAATTTATATAGTAACAACTATAATAAGATTTAAAGAAAAAGTCAACAGATTGTTCAGAATATTAGGAGGAAAAACATGGGACATGTAATTGCGATATCAGGAAAAGGCGGCGTAGGAAAAACTACACTTTGTGGATTATTGATCCAGTATTTGTGTGAAAGTGGGAAATGTCCGGTTCTGGCCGTGGATGCAGATGCGAATGCCAATTTAAATGAAGTGCTTGGTGTGGAGCCGGAAATCACACTTGGAGAGCTGAGAGAAGAAATTGAGCGGGCAGGAGTTGATCCACGATATCAGATTCCGGCAGGAATGACAAAACAGGCTTATCTGGAAATGCGTCTTTCCGATGCGATTGCAGAAGAAGACGATTATGATCTGATGGTAATGGGGCGAACCCAGGGACAGGGCTGCTATTGTTTTGTAAATGGTCTTGTGCAGACCCAGGTTCAGAAACTGCAAAGCCATTATCCATATATTGTGGTTGATAACGAAGCAGGTATGGAACATATCAGCAGAGGAATCCTGCCAATGATGGAAGTGGCGATTCTTGTAAGTGACTGTTCCAGAAGAGGTGTTCAGGCAGCCGGACGTATTGCAAAGCTGATGAAGGAGTTAAACTTTAAACCACAGAAAACTGGATTAATCGTGAATCGTGTTCCAGATGGAAAACTGGACGCTGGAACTCTGGAAGAAATCCGAAATCAGGGACTGGAACTGTTAGGGATTGTACCACATGATGACCAGGTATATCAGTATGACTGTGCTGGAAAGCCAATCATACGGCTTCCGAAAGATTCTCCTGTAAGAAGTGCACTGGGAGAAATTGTAAAGAAGTTAGGATTGTGAGTTGGAGGATTGAAAGTTTGAAGATTGAGTGAACAGAAATATTATCTGATTTGATATAACCAATTGCAAAGAAAGGAAAATCTTCATGAGAAACCATTGGACAGAAATAGAAAAATATTTAGAAGACCAGAAGATAGCGCAGGAACTGATTGGAGAACTGAGAGATTTTCACATGCGTTATGAGGTAGAGGATCAGGTAAAGGAACGGGTAGAAAAACCGGATATCCTATTTTATGGGAAAAAGATTCTGGAAATGTCAACAGCAGCGCTTCTTCAGGGAGATAATCTGTTACTTTCCGGTGCGAAAGCTACAGGAAAAAATGTACTATGTGAGACACTGGCATGGATATTCGGAAGACCGGAATACGACATTTCTTTTCATGTAAATACAGACAGTGCCGATCTGATTGGAACGGATACCTTTATAAATAATGAGGTTCGCCTTCGGAAAGGCCCCATTTACCAATGCGCGGAATTTGGAGGATTTGGAATTCTGGACGAAATCAATATGGCAAAAAATGATGCGGTTTCTGTACTGCATGCCACGCTGGATCATCGGCGCAGAATCGATATTCCAGGATATAACAGGATTTTACTTCATCCGGCAACACGATTTATCGGCACGATGAATTATGGTTACGCAGGTACCAGAGAGCTAAATGAAGCATTGGTTTCAAGGTTTATGGTAATCGATATGCCTGAAATGGATGAGGATAGTGTCCTTTTTGTATTAAGGCAACATTTTCCAGATGGGGAAAAAAGTGCATTGAAAGCTTTTGCAGGACTGTTTCTGGATTTGCAGATCAAAGCTTATCATGGAGAAATCTCAACGAAATCTCTTGACCTGAGAGGATTGGTTTCTGCTGTAAAAGCAACAAGAAGCGGACTTTCTCCAATTGATGCAATCCAGATGGGAATCATAAATAAAAGTTTTGATGTATTTGAAAAAGAGATCGTAGAAGATGTGGTTTCTACCAGAATCCCATCTTCCTGGACCGGAAAAGACATATGGGGGTAAACTTGTATGGAGGATGTCAGATGGCCGGCGGAACAACTGGAAGAACATCATCTGGAGATCAGCAATCGTATCAGAAATCTTTTTTGGACAGTCAGTGGTGATTATGATACGGAATTTGAACCGGACACAGAAAAATATGTTTATTCAAAACAAACGGTTCTATATGAGGCAGTGAAGCAGGGTGCCTTTGCACGATATTTTGACCAGAAGAAACTTGGCATGTATTTGATGAAAAAAATACATTTTTCTGCCGGAGAAGATATGCTTTTGCCTCTTGCTGGATTATGCATGGATGCTGCAGTGAATCGTTTTATCATTCGAGAACGTTTGGGAACAAAGGAAATCAGAGAACAGGCGTTCAGAGAATTGGAAAAGGACGAGAAAGAGCAGGTATCAGACAAAGCTGGAACAGACCTGATTCACAGGATTAGGTTTCTGTATATAAGGCATGTTCTGGAGAACACAGACGATGAGGGAATGGATCCACAGGCAGAGATTGCATTGTACAAGATTCTTTCTCTGAAGGATGCAGAAAATACGGAAGATGTCATAAACGTGATAGATGAGATTTATAATCATGTTCTGGATCCCTCTTTTGAAAAAAAGAATGGAAATCTGGAGAAGATTCTGAATTTACCGGATATGGCATTGGCCAATGACGCGTGGCAGGAATGCATGACGGATGAACAGATGGAAGACATCATTCAAAAATATCTTTCTAATCTCAAAAAAAAGATGATGAGTCTGGATATCAGAAACAAAAAGAAAAAAAGATTTTATTTCTCTCCGGAAAATGAAGAAGTTCCGGAAAGCTCGGAGAATATAAATCCACAGGCAGTGCGACGGATACGGGAATATGTGGAACTGAATTACGGAAAATCGTATCTAAGTGAAGCGGAGCAGGCCAGAGTCAACCGGAAATTTTGTACAGGAATCCACAAAAACTGTATTCTGTATCTTACAGATGGAATTTTACAAAACCCTGTGATAAAAAATAATCAATACCGTTTTTCTCAGCTGCAGTTTGAAAAAAATAAAGCCTATTATGGAAATAATCACTGGATCATCAAAAGAAATATTTCTGTGTTGGCAGAGTCACTGAAACGGGCATTTATAATCCGAAAGGATGATTTTGTCAGCAGATCTGATGCAGGGCAGCTTGTTCCTGAGAGGTTATGGAAAATTGGAAGAACAGACGATGACAAGTTATTTAATAGAAA
Organism: Blautia sp. Marseille-P3087; assembly: GCF_900120195.1. Lineage (GTDB taxonomy): Bacteria > Bacillota > Clostridia > Lachnospirales > Lachnospiraceae > Blautia_A. The sequence continues at coordinate 1,220,978 of NZ_LT635539.1, read as the reverse complement.
AAAAAGATCTGATGATTCTGAGTTTGTAATAGACGTCCTGATTGATTCCAGTGGTTCCCAGGCTGACAGACAGGCTCAGGTAGCGGCTCAGGGATATATTATCAGTGAAGCATTAAGCCAGGCAGGAATTCCTCATCGGGTGACAGGATACTGTGCTTTCTGGGGATATACAGTAATTCAGAGATTTCGGGATTATGAAGATCCAAGGGAAACAAATGAAAGAATCTTTCAATTTCGGGCGTATGCCAATAACAGAGATGGGCTTGCACTGAAAACAGTCTGTTCCTCTCTCATGGAGCGACCGGAAAAAAATAAGATTTTAATCGTATTAAGTGATGGAAAACCCTGTGATATGAGCATACAACGACCAGGAACCCGCCAGCCCAAAATCTATGACGGAGAAGGAGCTGTGAAAGATACTGCATATGAGGTGCGTCGAGCCAGAAATCAGGGAATTTTCGTAATTGGTATTTTTGTAGGGAATGAAGAAGAACTCTCCGTGGAAAAGAGAATCTATGGAAAAGATTTTGCCTATATTCGTAATATCAGCAATTTTTCCCGTATAGTAGGAACTTTTTTGCGAAGACAAATTGATATGGAATGAAAATGGAGGAATCACTATGGGTAAAATTGAATTTTCCAATTGCCAGGATGTAAGAAATCAGAAAAAGATACAGGAATTAGACTGTCCACGCTGTCATGAACCGGGAGGCATTGAAGCCTTTGTGAAAGACGGGATACTTGCAGAGGACGGAGTATGTGATAACTGCGGATATATTCTTTCAGAAGGAACAGAACTGGAGGAAGTGGAGTAAGACAGTTTGAAGCATGGCCATATGTAATGCTTATTATTAAAAAAAGGAGTAAATATAGAGATGAAAATAGCAGTTTGTGGAAAAGGTGGATGTGGCAAAAGTACAGTAACCAGTCTTTTGGCTAAGGCTTTAGCCAGACGAGGAAAAGAAATTTTGGTAATTGATTCCGATGAATCTAATTATGGTCTACACCGACAGCTAGGTATGAAGCTTCCCAGAGATTTTACAGACTATTTCGGTGGTAAGCAAAATGTTTTAAATGATATGATGTTATCAAAATTTACTCATCAGTTTTTTGAGGAAACCTGGACTATAGATGATATACCGGAAGATTATTATAGTCTGAAGGACGGTGTAAAACTGATGACCAGTGGAAAAATCCATCAGGCAAATGAAGGGTGTTCTTGTGCTATGGGAACTGTTATGACTCAATTTATCCAAAATCTCAGGCTTACAGAAGACCAATTTGCGCTAATGGATATGGAGGCTGGTGTTGAACACTTCATTTATAATAAAGTTTATGCAGAACACATACACGATCAGTTATCCAGAGTTCGAAATTCATTGCATAGATAAATCAGATAAAGATGCGATTTTGTGTAATGATATTCATGCAAAAATCTTGATGTTACGATATTTTTCGGAGGGAGATTATATGAAAGCTACGGGGAGTTTTTTGTCCTATCGTGATCTTCCTTGGGGAGAGGTTTATTATAGGCAGTTTTATGGGCGTTGTATTATGAGACTCGCGAAAACATATGGAAATAGACAAGATGTTTTTAAAAGATTAATAGAAAAATTGGCAGGGATACGTCAAAAATATGGAGAAGTATCCTACGAATTTGAAGTTTTTCGTGAATTAAAATTATGTTTTATTTTATGGTCAGGTGATGAGGAATTTCCACCTTCTGCACAAATTCTTTTCTCTGATAATTTTCCAATGGCATTTGCAGCTGAGGATGTAGCGTATCTTGGAGATGTTATATTAGATTATATGAAACAAGAAGAATTTGATATATAATAAAAGAAAACCAGATTATACAGCTGTAATTTGTAAAATTAGATCCGCTTGATGCAAGAAAAAAGCAGTGATATACTGAAATAAAAGATATTTATAAAATAATAAAAACCTGGAACTAAATTGTGTGATTGAACAGTTACAAAGAATGCAATTTTTGCGGAGGGTATAGGATGATACAGATTGCAGTTGTGGAAGATGAAGAAATTTACGTAAAACAATTAACAGAGTATATCCGGAAATATCAAACGGAAAGGGGAAGATCAATAAAGGTTACAGTATTTGGTGATGGAGAAGATATCACAGAGAATTACAGTGGCGGTTTTGACATTATTCTGATGGATATCCAAATGCAGTTTATGGACGGTATGACAGCAGCAGAAAAAATCCGTCAGATGGATCAGAAAGTAATTATCATGTTTATCACAAATATGATCCAATATGCAGTACGTGGATATGAAGTTGATGCAATGGATTATGTAGTAAAACCAGTTGAGTATTTTTCTTTTTCGCAGAAAATGGATAAAGCAATTGGACGTATTCGTTCTGAGGCAAAGGAATTTCTTATGATTACGATTGGAGAAGGAATCGTAAAAACAGATATAGCAGATATCTATTTTATTGAAGGACAGGGACATAATGCAGTTTTTCATACTTTAAGAGGGGATTACAGTTCCAGAGTTACGTTAAAGGAACTGGAAGAAAAATTGATAGTTCATAATTTCTTCCGGTGCGCCAAGGGGTATCTGGTAAACATGAATCATGTAGAAGGCATTGTTGGTTCTGACTGTGTGATTCATAATGTACATATACCAGTCAGCAGAACTAGAAAAAAGGAATTTATGAATAAACTTTTGCAAAATCTGAACATGGATTAATTTTGTTGGGCGGATAACGGAGGAAGTTATGTTATATCAGGATATTCCAAGAATTTATACAGCAATTGCGGAGTGGGGAGCGTGTCTGGTTTATCTCTATATGTTGAAAAGAGAAAAAATGAAATCTGCACATTTTCTTATTGGTGTGTTGCTTATGCTGGCATTGCAGTGTGCTTTTCTGGTTGCGACAGGTAATGTATCAGAGGTTTTATGGATTCCCTGTATGATTATTGCTGTTGCTATAATGTATGTATTTCTTATGGTTGGAGGAAGCATGAAACCTCTTGGGGCAGGATATTGCTGTGCCAGAGCATTTGTGTTGGCAGAGTTTGTTGCTTCTCTGCAGTGGCAGATTGTATCTATTGTACAGGTGAGAGGAATTCAAAGTTTCTGGACTGAAATTTTGATTACGATTATAATTTTCGGTGGTTGTTTTGTCATTGATATTTATCTGGAAAGGGATTATCTGAAACAGGATTATCTTCAGCAGATGACTGTAAAAGAAGTTGTAGCAGCAGCAATCATGGCAGTTACAATCTTTGCGTTCAGTAATCTGAGTTTTTTGAGTGAAAATGTACCATTTGCAAGCAAAGAACGTGCAGACATTTTTTCTATGAGAACCCTGATTGATTTTGGAGGAATTGCAATCCTGCATGCTTATCAGAGCAGGATTAGTGAGTATATTGCCGAAAAAGAACTTTCAGCAATGAATGTGATCCTGAAAAGTCAATATGAGCAGTATCGAAATTATCAGGACAGTCTGGATCTCATACAGATGAAATATCATGACTTGAAGCATCAGATCACAGCACTTCGTGCAGAATCAGACGAAGAAAAACGTAAAAAATGGATTGATGCAATGGAGGAAGAAGTCTCTGCCTTTGAAAATATGAGCAAAACAGGTAATCAGGTGTTGGATACAATTCTTGCAGCTAAAATTTTTCATTGTCGAAAAAATTACATACAGATTACCTGTGTAGCGGATGGTAAGTTACTGGATTTTATACATGTAACAGATTTGTGTTCCATTTTTGGAAATGCATTGGATAATGCAATTGAACATGTAATTATGATACCGGAAGTGGAAAAAAGACTGATTCATCTGACGGTATCTGCAAAAAAGAGTTTTGTTTTTATTAAAATAGAAAATTATTGTGAAGATAAAATTCAGAAAAATGAAAATGATCTGATTACAACAACAAAAGTAGATCGACAAAACCATGGATTTGGATTAAAAAGCATTCGTACTGCTGTGGAGAAATATAATGGTTCTGTGGATTTTGGAGTGGATCAGAACTGGTTTGAATTAAAGATTCTTTTACCCAGAGTAATGTAAAGCTCTGGGTGTTTTTTTGCATTTCATGCCATATTTTTGCATGTTGTGCCAAAACCGGCACGATGAAAAAGATATGATATAGTAAGGTCAACAGGAAACAGTTCCTGAAATTACAGGACAGATAAAAAGGAGGAGAAGAGAATGATCAGTGTTGAAATGGAAGACGTCCTGGCGGTATTACAGTTGTGCAAACCGTATATTATCGGTATTGTTGCTGCACTTGTAATTGGAATCGTAATTATGATCGCGTGCCGCAGGATGTGCAGGGACAAAAAATTTCTGATAAGAAGGGAAGCTGCGATCGCAATGGTTCTTGCAGTTGTTGTCTGCGTGAATATGATCTGTTTTGGACCAATGGCTACGTTGATTGGACTTGCAACGGGAAATGGAACTTTAAGCGATGAAACAAATGAAGAAGCTGCGGAAGCAGCAGAAGAAATTATGGAAGACGGAATTGTTCTTCTGAAGAATGAAAGCCTGCTTCCTTTAAATGAAACAAAAAAACTGAATATTTTTGGCTGGGAATCTATTAATCCGGCTTACGGAGGAGCTGGCTCAGGAGGAATCAATGATCTGTATGATATTGTCAGCCTGAATCAGGGACTTGAAAATGCAGGATTTTCTATTAATCAGGATCTTGTTGATTTTTATAATAATTATGGTGCAGATAATCCGGAAATGTCAATTCAGAAACAGAGCTGGACATTACCAGAACCACCGGCAGATACATACAGTGATGAACTTATTGAAAGTGCAAAAGAATATTCTGATGTGGCAGTTGTGGTTCTTTCCAGAAAAGCAGGTGAAGGTCATAACGATATTCCGATGGATGTAAGCAAAGCAGCTTATGACAATAACTCTGATGCGTATGACGATTTCCCGGAAGGAGAGCATTATTTACAGCTTTCCCAGACAGAAAAAGACATGGTAGACATGGTCTGTGATAATTTTGATGATGTTATTGTCCTTTATAATGGCGCAAACCAGTTTGAACTTGGATTTACAGATGAATATCCACAGATTAAGTCTGTTGTATGGTGTCCTGGAACTGGAAATGTGGGATTTAATGCACTTGGTAAAGTATTTTCAGGTGAAGTCAATCCTTCCGGAAAAACACCGGATACATTTATTTATGATATGACGACTGCTCCGTGGTGGAATAATGCAGAAAAAACGGAGTATACAAATCTGGCAGATATGGCCGTTGAAGGAATGAACGCAGGAACTGCGCAGGTGTATGCTCCGGCATTTACCAATTATGTGGAAGGTATTTATGTAGGATACAAGTACTATGAAACAGCTGCACAGGAAGGTGCGATTGATTACGATAAGACTGTACAGTATCCATTTGGATATGGCCTGAGTTATACGGAATTTGAACAGAAAATGGATGAACTGGAGGAAAAAGACGGACAGATTTCTGTAGATGTAGAAGTAACCAACACAGGAGATGTTGCCGGAAAAGATGTAGTAGAAGTGTATTATAAACCGCCATATACAAATGGGGGAATTGAGAAATCTTCTGCAAATCTGATCGAGTTTGAAAAAACAAATCTGCTTCAGCCAGGAGAATCTCAGACTGTTACAGTTACATTCAGTATAGAAGATATGGCCTCTTATGATGAGAATAATGCAAAAGCGTATGTTCTTGAAAAAGGCGATTATGTGATTTCTATCAACAGCGATTCACACACTGTGCTGGATCAGAAAACTTATACTGTAGATAAAGATGTAGTATATAAGGGAGAAAATAAAAGATCATCAGATGATACTGCAGCAACAAATGTATTTGAAGATGCAAAAGGCGATGTGACATATTTATCACGAGCAGATCATTTTGCAAATTATGAAGAGGCTACAGCAGCGCCGGCATCTGCAGAGCTGGGTGAGCCATATGTTTCCGAATATCATCTGAACAGCAACTTTGACAAGACTACATACCTCAATGATGAGGATGTAATGCCGACAACGGGAGCAGATAATGGACTTACATTAGCTGATATGCGTGATGCTGATTATGACGATCCTCGTTGGGAAAAACTTCTGGATCAGCTTACTGTTGATGAAATGGCAAATATGATTGCAATGGCAGGTTATCAGACAGCAGCCATGGATTCTGTGGGAAAAGTGGCTACACTTGATTTCGATGGACCAGCAGCAATTAATAACAACTTTACAGGAGTTGGTTCTATTGGATTTCCAATTGAAGTTGTGGTTGCTTCCACATGGAATAAGGAACTTGCACAGGCCTGGGGTGAATGCATGGGCAAGATCAGTCAGGAAATGGGTGCAGAGGGCTGGTATGCACCAGGTATGAATACTCATAGAACCGCATTTGGAGCAAGAAACTATGAATACTTTTCAGAAGATGGAGTTCTTGCAGGAAATATGGGAGCAAAAGCAGTAGAAGGAGCAAGAAAATATGGAGTTTATTCTTATATTAAACATTTTGCTCTGTATGAAGGAAATGCCAAAATGGTAAGTGCCTGGTCGAATGAGCAGGCAATCCGGGAAATCTATCTGAAACCATTTGAAATTTCTGTAAAACAGGGTGGCGCAAATGCAGTTATGGTTTCCTGGAGCTTCCTTGGAGATAAATGGACTGGAGAATGCAGTAACCTTATGAATACAGTCCTCAGAGAGGAATGGGGATTCAGGGGAATGGCGCTTACAGACTTCTTCCGAAACAATGGTCATGGATTTATGAATGCAGATGCAGCTTTGGCAAATGGAGTAGATGTAATGTTGTCCACATTCAACGGAGAAGAGAACAATGTAACCAATCCGGAGCATCCGACATCTGTACTTCAGATGAGAAATGCCTGCAAAAATGTCATGTATACAGTTGTAAGCAGCTGGGCTTATGATGGAGAACACGAAGAAACAGGTATGGAAAACTGGAAAAAAGCAGGAATTGGTATCGATATTGTAATAGTACTTTTCATGGCAGGAATGGAAGTACTGGTAATCAGAGGATATAAGAAAAGAAAGAATGCTGAATAAGGATGAAAGTGGGATGGAAAACAGTTATGAAACAGCAAAAATTGGTTGAAAAGATGACAATAGAAGAAAAGGCAGCAATCCTCAGTGGAAAAACTGTCTGGCAGACCAGAGAAATTGACAGGCTTTCCATCCCGTCCATCTTTCTTTCAGATGGACCGCATGGAATCAGAAAACAGGCAGGAGCAGGAGATCATCTGGGCCTGAATGCATCCTTGAATGCAACTTGTTTTCCCACAGCAGCGACGATTGCAAACAGCTGGAATCAGGATCTGGGGGAAGAGATTGGACAGGCTCTTGGAGAGGAAGCAGCAAGTATGGATGTAAATATACTGCTTGGTCCGGGATTGAATATTAAAAGAAGCCCATTATGTGGAAGAAATTTTGAATATTTTTCAGAAGATCCATATCTTTCCGGGAAGATGGCAGCATCATATATTCGTGGAATACAGAGTAAAGGCGTTTATGCCTGCCCGAAGCATCTGGCGGTTAACAGTCAGGAACTTCGGAGAATGGCAATGGATGCAGTTGTTGACGAACGGACATTAAGAGAAATATATCTGACCGGTTTTGAGATAGCTGTTAAAGAAGGACACGCAAAAGCAATCATGAGCAGTTACAACCAGATTAATGGGATTTATGCTAATGAGGACAAACATCTTTTGACAGACATCTTGCGCAAAGACTGGGGATTTGATGGAATTGTAGTAACAGACTGGGGCGGAAGCAATGACCATGTGAAAGGTGTTGCTGCCGGCTCAAATCTGGAGATGCCGTCCTGTGGGTATGATTCTGCAAGAGAAGTGATTGCTGCTGTCCGAAATGGAAAGCTGAAAGAAGCGGATTTGGATGAAAGAGTTGGAGAACTGGTGGATGCAGTGATGGAACTGACATCAGGGAAGAAGCTTTCAGATAAAAACTTTGACAGAAACGCACATCATCAACTGGCAAGGAAAGCAGCAGCAGAAAGCATGATTCTTCTGAAAAATGAAAAACAGATTCTTCCGCTGGATACCAAAAAATCCATCGCTGTTATTGGAGATTTTGCTTTTTCACCCAGATATCAGGGAGCAGGATCTTCTATGGTCAATCCTACAAAAGTGGAAGATATGTCATCGATTTTGCAACAATATAATCTGAATATTTTGGGAATGACAAGAGGCTATCATAGAAATGGAGATGTAGATGAGAATGACAGAAAGTTTGCATTAAATTTGTCTATGAATGCGGATATTGTGATTTTCTGCTTTGGTCTTGATGAGATCAGTGAATCAGAAGGATTGGACAGAACTCATATGCGTATTCCGCAGGATCAGATCGATCTTCTGCAGGATATCAGTAAGGTGAATGAAAATGTTATTGGAATACTGAGTGCAGGATCTGCGATAGAAATGCCATGGCATACCTGCTGCAAAGCGATTTTGCATGGCTATCTGAATGGACAGGCAGGCGCTTCTGCAACGATGGATATTCTGACCGGAAAAGTGAATCCATCAGGAAGACTGGCAGAAACATATCCCATATCTTATGAACAGACACCGGCATTCCGATATTATCCAAGTAATGAGAAAACATCGGAATACCGCGAGAGTGTTTATGTGGGATATCGCTATTATGATACTTCAAAAGTCCGGGTGCAATACCCATTTGGCTTTGGGCTTTCCTATACAGAATTTACATATTCTGATCTTATCATAGAAGAGGATGGAATCAAAGTTTCGGTTACTAATACAGGTGACAGAGATGGAGCAGAGGTTGTTCAGATGTATGTAGGACTTCCTAATGCAATCGTGTTCAGACCGGAAAAAGAACTGAAAGGATTTGTAAAAGTTTATCTGAAGGCGGGAGAAAGCAGACAGGTCAGAATTCCCTTTGATGATAAGACATTCCGCTATTGGAATATAAAAACAGGACAGTGGGAAATAGAAACAGGAACTTATCAGATTATGGTAGGAGCCAGTGTTGCAGATATTCGTTTAACAGGTATGACTGAGAGAACAGGAAATAGTAAAGGGTATCCGTATAATCCGGCAAAAATGCCTTACTATTATACAGGAATCGTGCGGAAAATATCAGATGAGGAATTTCGTGAACTTCTTGGCCATGAGATACCGAACGGAAGATGGAGTGGAAATCTGGGAATCAATGATGCAATCTGTCAGATGTATTATGCAAAAAGCCGACTTGCAAGACTGATATATAGATGTCTCACAAAAATGAAAAAGAAGAGTGAGGCACAGGGAAAGCCGGATCTCAATATTCTTTTTATTTACAATATGCCGTTTCGGGGGATTGCCAAGATGACCGGCGGGGCAGTCAGTATGGAAATGGTATATGGAATTGTCGATGCTGTAAATGGTCACTTTATGCTTGGAGTAAAAAAAGTAGTTGGCGGATATTTCAGAAACAGAAGAAATAATAAGAAATATGAAAAATTATTAAAAGGAGCCGGAGGGAAGTGCAGATGAATCATATAAAAAATATATGGAAATGTTTTGAAGAGAATCATTCTGCTATCGCAAAATGGCTTTACCAGATATTCTATTTTGTTATATTCAGTATGGGCGTGACAGTCTTTCAGTATCTTGTATTTACATTTTTACCAGGAATTTTGGGAATTGGTCTGGCTGGTACAGAATTTATGTGGCCAAAGGTTTCCATGAATCTGTTTGGAGTAAAATTCACATGGAGCTTGCTGGGGTATAACGTATTGCGTGATGCAACAGGGAATATACTGATCGGTGGTGGACTTGGCTATTTTATCAGTTATGAATTGGGCTCATTTCTTGCACAGTGTATCAATTTTCCACTTCAGAGAAATATTACTTTTAAAAGCCATGGAAATCCTGTATATCAGGCAATCTGGTATTTTATTGCTTGGGTGGTGATTTCACTGATTTGTAATGGATTTAATAATCTGTGGATGCCAGTTGCAGCTGCATATGTGGCACCGGCAGTCTATAACATGCTTGTGACAATTATCACAGGTGGAGTTTCCATGGTGATTTTTTTCTTTGTGTTTAAAATTATTTTCCCAGAGGGGAAGGCTGAATAGAAGAGGTTGAATGCAAGAGTTATTGCAACCCGGGTATATCACGCTAAATATAAAGTGTTTTGAGAGAGTAAATGCAATTATAAGATAGAAGTTACAGTTGAAATAGGCTATACTTAGAATGCAGACAGATGAACATCAGAAGCTTTTTAACATCAAAATAAGACGGCTGGCATGAATCTTGCAGGACTAAATGCAACCCGTCTGAAGAGATGAAAACTGCTTCTCTCAGGCATTATATTTGGGCGTTTGTTATTTTATAAGATCAGGCTTGAGGTGGATCTGGTCAGCGGGAACTGATCGAAGATCCATGAGACTCATCAGTTTTGCATCAAGCAGAAGAAGAGCCAGATGGAATGGAGTGCAGCTATTCAGGCTGGCTCTTGCCGTACTGTTGATGTGATTCATCATAAGGTTTACTTTCTGTTCAGTAAGAGAGTCAAAAGAAGTTCCTTTTGGGAGGATATAACGTATAAACTCATGATTCTTTTCCAGGCGTCCTTTCTGCCAGAAGGACATGGGGTCGCAGTAAAAGACCTTTGTAAGGACATCCTGCCGGTGCGGCATCTCAAATAATGAAGGATCCAGGAAAGAACTCCCGTTGTCTGTCAGTATTATCGGAAACAGCTGTGAATAAGTCTGTGGGCCAAGTTCAGACAGCAGGAGATTAAAAACATCCTGAACATATTTTCTGCGGTCACCAGGCAAGAGAAAAAGAAGCATCAGGGAACAGTTCCGAAAGAACAGAGTAAGGAGGACAGGACCGGATTTGGTGTATCAAGATGTTTCTTTTTGCGTTTTTTGTAGCGGACTTTTCTGGGAAGATCAAGGTTCTATGATTGCATTTACTTTTTCAATTAACAGTTCACAGAATGTTCATAACTAATTAGCACTCACCTCTTGATAATGGAAGTCGATTTTTGTCCTGTCTTGTGTATCCTAGAAGTGCCTGTTTTACAGGCTTTCCGGAGCATATGCTGCTCGTTTTTATAAAATGAATCTGAGGAGGAACCATACATGCATGAGTATGAAATCTTTATTGAAGAAATAAATCCGTGTGGAGGAGAAAAATACAGTAAAAAGTCTTTAATTGAGGCAGAAGCAGACAGTCCGGAAGCTTATGTAAAGGAAAATGGAAGATTTCCGGTTTTGGAATCCACACATAATGAAAGCGGAGATGTTGTAATAGTAACAGGAGATAATCAAGGCTCTTTTGTACGATATACTTTTACGGAATAAGAGGGCGTGACTGCAAGGAAAATTTTGTTTGACTTTTTGAAAAAGAGGAAATATAATTATAAGAAACGAGTAGCAAGTAAGCGTAAATCCAGTTTACCGGCTACTCGTTTTTATTTTGAAAAATGAATATCGCCATGAAAAAGTGTGTAGCGTGTCAGCGTAAGTCCAGCTTATATGACAAGGTGCGCACTTTTTTTGTGTCAAAAAGAAAGGAGTTAAAAAATGGCGGAAAGCAACAAGATGAAGGAGATGCCGGTAAATAAGCTGATGGTCCAGATGGGAATCCCGATGATCCTATCTATGGCATTGCAGGCAGTCTATAACATTGTAGACAGTGCATTTGTGGGAAATATGAGAGTAGGCAGTGAAGCAGCACTAAATGCGTTGACACTGGTATTTCCGGTGCAGATGCTTATGGTGGCAGTGGGGATTGGAACCGGTGTAGGAACCAATGCACTTCTTGCAAGGACACTTGGACAGGGAAACAATAAAAAAGCTGCAAAGGTAGCAGGAAACAGTCTGTTTCTGGGAGTGCTCATTTATGTGGTCTGCTTATTGTTTGGTATCTTTGGGGTGAAAGCATATATTTCATCACAGACAGTAGATACAGAAGTATTGGAGATGGGAGTCAGCTATCTGAGGATATGCTGCGTAATCTCTTTTGGTATTATTTTCTTTTCTTTATTTGAAAAGTTATTACAGGCAACAGGCCGTTCTCTTTATTCCACAATTGGCCAGGTGGTTGGAGCAGTTGTAAATATCATCCTTGATCCGATCATGATCTATGGTATTGGACCTTGCCCGGAAATGGGAGTGAAAGGTGCAGCTTATGCAACTGTAATTGGTCAGGTAGCATCTGCAGTATTACTGCTTATCTTTCATATCAAATTCAATAAGGAATTCGAGCATGGGGCAAAATACATGAAGCCGGCTGGCGGGATTATCAAGGAAATCTATGCAATCGGACTTCCGGCAATCATTGCGCAGGCGCTGATGTCCATTATGGTTTATGTAATGAATCTGATCCTGAAATTCAATCCATCAGCGCAGACAGCCTATGGATTATTTTATAAAGTTCAGCAGTTTGTACTGTTTCTCGCTTTTGGTCTGCGAGATGCGATCACTCCGATCATTGCATTCGCTTATGGAATGAGAAGCAAGAAGAGGATTCAGGCTGGAATCAAATATGGTCTGATCTATACAATTGTGTTAATGATTCTGGGAATTGCAATCACAGAGATTTTCCCCGGAGCATTTGCAACATTGTTTAATGCGGGACAGTCAAGAGAGTATTTTATCGAAGCAATGAGAATAATCTCAGTCAGCTTTTTGTTTGCCGGAATCAATATTGCTTATCAGGGTATTTACCAGGCACTGGATGGTGGTATAGAGTCCCTTGTTATTTCGCTTTTGAGACAGTTCATTATTATACTGCCGCTGGCCGGAATTTTTTCCATGTTTGTCAGAAATGGACAGATGGGAGTTTCACTGATCTGGTGGGCATTTCCGATTACTGAAATAATTTCATGCCTTGTAGGCTATGTATTTTTAAAGAGAATCAGAAAAAATAAAGTAGATGTTTTGAACTAAGGAGGAATCAGAGATGGAAAAAAGAATCATTACGATCAGCAGAGAATTTGGAAGTGGCGGACGCTTTATCGGAGAAGAAGTAGCGAAGAAACTTGGAATTGCTTATTATGATAAAAATATCATTAATGAGATTGCAGAGAAGTCTGGTTTATCGCCGGAGTATGTTCAGAAGAATGCGGAATTATCTCCGAAAAAAGGCTTGTTTGCCTATGCATTTGCCGGACGTGATATCACAGGAAAATCACTGGAAGACATCGTGTATGATGCACAGAGAAAGGTTATTTTAGAACTGGCTGATAAGGAATTTTGTGTGATTATCGGAAGAAATGCAGATTATATTCTGAAGGATAGGGCTGATGTGCTGAATGTATTTATCCATGGGGATATGCCGGAAAAAACACAGCGAATTATGGGCTTATATAATGTAGAAGAGAAGGAAGCTGTCAAAATGATGGCAGATACAGATAAAAGGCGTATGACGAATTATAATTTTTACACGGATCAGAAATGGGGAAAAGCGAGCAACTATACGCTGTGTCTGAACAGCTCACAGCTTGGATATGACAGATGTGAAGCAATAATTATGGAGTGTGCAAAATAAAAGTTGTTGCGAAAATGAGAATGAGATGTCTAAAATGAACCTGCCGGAATCCTAACAGCACTTGACATGATGAATGATGGTAACGATTGGATTGTAGACATTGACTTGGAAAAGTTCTTTGACACGGTAAACCATGACAAGCTTATGACTACAATAGGCAGAACTATTAAAGATGGAGATGTTATCTCTATCATAAGGAAATATCTTGTCAGCGGAATCATGATTGACGACGAATATGAGGATTCTATTGTGGGAACACCGCAAGGAGGAAATCTCTCGCCGTTGTTGGCAAATATTATGCTCAATGAACTTGATAAGGAAATGGAAAAGCGAGGGCTTAAGGTCAACATGACTAAGAGCAAAGTAGACAGACCAAGCGGACTGAAATACCTTGGATTTGGATTCTACTATGACACAAGAGCGCATCAGTTTAAGGCGAAACCACATGCACAATCAGTAGCGAAGTTTAAGAACAGAATGAGAAAACTCACTTGCCGTAGTTGGGGCGTTAGCAACAGCTACAAGGTGGAAAAGCTCAATCAGCTTATCAGAGGGTGGATTAACTACTTCAAGATAGGAAGTATGAAAACACTCTGCAAAGAACTTGACAGTAATATCAGGTACAGACTTCGTATGTGCATTTGGAAACATTGGAAAACACCACAAAACCGTGCTGAGAATCTGATAAAACTTGGAATGAATAAAGAAGATGCATACTCGATAGCATACACAGGAGCGAGGATAGCCCATGTATGTAGCGGGGCATTGAATTATGTAATTACCAACAAAAGATTAGCCTCATTTGGATTAGTCTCAATGTTAGATTACTACACCGAAAGGTGTGTCACTTGCTAAGTTGATTGAACCGCCGTGTACCGAACGGTACGCACGGTGGTGTGAGAGGTCGAAATATCTCATTCACAAGATGAGATATTTCTCCTACTCGATTTACTTGACAAAGCTACTTGACCCTTTGGTTAGTTCCGAACGCATAGCCCCGGGAGTAATTATTAAGGAGATGAGATTTTATATTGAATGTGATTAAGTAAAGAGCAATCATTTCGATTGTCTTCAGAAATTATAATGATTTCTACCTTTGGGTGATTTACGATTTCAGGCCAGAAAGATTCTGCAGGTTCTTGCAATACCCCTAAAATGGGAGTCTGCCCATCCAAAAGGTTTAGGATTTTTCTCCGAAATAAAGCTGCGTCTGCTTCATGTGGACCAAGCTCATCCATAACAATTAAAGAGCAGTCAGAACACATGGAAAGAATATTGCATCCAAGGCGATCAAAGGTATCGGCAGTGTGTTCATCTGTTTTTCCGCATAAAAACAAAAGATTAGATTCGTTTGGGAGCTCCTTCTCTTTTAGATGGTACATATGAACTGAATACTGATCCTTCAGATAGTTTTTTGTGCGGACAGTCAGGAATCCATCAGAGGTTTTCTTATAATCATCTAATATCTTTTGGATCAATGTAGATTTTCCAATGTGTTTTTTACCAGTTAAAAATATATGTTGAGTCATAGTAAAGTCCCATTTCATTTTATAATAGTTCTATAGTCAGGTCGTATTGTTTTGTTTCGAACATCCCAGAGAATTCTTCCATAAGTGGAATCAGTTATTTCCTTGATCTGCCCATCTTTGTTTAAGTGAGATTGAATCCATTGCATGATTTTATTTGCGTTTTCCTGTGTATATTCTTCAGAAGGAAGCATGTGCTCCATGAGGGAATCAATATATTGTTCATCCGGAGTTACCCAGGTTTCACGATGGAGTTTTTCATAGCTTGTTTCAGGATTATATCCAAGCAGAAATAATATATTGAAAAGAGAGAAAAACCATCGCCCATTCCATTGGGGTGCTGTTTGTTTGCCAAATACTTCCTGTAAGATCTGTTCCCTGAGTGAATTTCGTCTGTCAAGATGCGTGATATTACAGCACCATGCCCTGCTCATTTCCATAGATTTTATCAGTCCGTCCATATTGTGGATTGCAGGTGTCATGGAACTGAATACCAAATCAAATGCATGCGTATACCCCGATTTATCAATATCTAATGTCTGAAAATTACATGTATAGAGTATAGCGTTATTTAATCCTTCATTTTGGATATGTTCCATTCCGTGTTTAACCATTTTATCAGAAATATCCAGCCCCACTACTTTGTGTACATATTTGGCAAATGCAGCAGCAAACCGTCCGGGACCGCATCCAATATCTGCGACATCATAATTTTTTTCAAGAAGTCCTTTGGAATCCAGGTAGTTTATTGCGCTGATGACACGTTCATCACCTTTTTCTTTCTTTTTGCGTGCGTCTTCCCAAAAGTCTGCACGTTTATTCCATCTTTCTATAGCCCGCTCAGGTAATTCTGCAGGCTCAGATTCCTGCAGAGAAATAAAATAATCCAATATAGAGTCCATGTATCATTTCTCCTAAAATACTTTTGGTGAGCTATTTACCGGTAAACAGATAGTTCGTTCACGGTCATAGCGGTCGTGTGTAGTTATCACATCCATTTCAATATCGTAAACAGATTGTAAGGTTTCAGATGTAATGATTTCTTTGGGAGAGCCGAATCCCATAACCTTTCCGGATTTCATGAGAAGAACTTTGTTTCCCACGGAAAAGGGATGCTCAGGACTATGTGTTGACATAATAATGCAATAGCCCTGATTGGCCAGCCCTGAAATTACTTCCATGAGAAGTTGATGATTGGCATAATCCAGATTGGCGGCTGGCTCGTCCATGATGAAGATTTTTGCAGACTGACAGATTGCACGGGCAATTAAAACCAATTGCCTTTGTCCTCCGCTTAAGGAAGTATATTTCCTGTTGGCAAGAGGCAGGGCATTTACTTTCTCCAAGGCGGCAAAAGCTGCTTCCTGATCAGGCTCTTTTGGGGTTTCAAATGCGGAGAAATGAGAAGCACGCCCCATAATTACCATATCAAGAACTGTATAGGCAAATACTGGGGAATGATATTGGGGAATATATGCAATCATATTTGCCAGTGTTTTGGTTGTAAAGTCACTAATATTTTTTCCGGCTATCTTTATTTTTCCATTAGAAACAGGAAGGGAACCTAATATCATGCGGAACAGAGTGGTCTTTCCGCAACCATTAGGGCCAAGCAGACAAAGCACATCACCATAGTCTGCGCTGCAGCTGATACCCTTTAAAATATCACCATTGCCGTAACCGCCAAAAACATTTTCAATTTCCAGAAGCATATAATTACGCGCGCTCCTTTCGTTTGATGATAAGATAGATAAAGAAGGGGGCGCCCATGATACTTGTGACAACGCCAAGTGGAAGTTCCATGGACAAAAGGGAACGGGAAATATCATCAACAAGTATCAGGTATCCGCCGCCAAGGATCGCACTTGCAGGTATCAGCCTTCTGTAATCAACGCCAACCAGTGCACGTGCCAGATGGGGAATCATCAGCCCGACCCATCCGATCAATCCTCCAAGACAGACTGCAGCGGCGCTGAGTAATGTGGAAGCGACTATAAAAATCAGACGATATTTACGCACATTGATTCCTAAGCTTTTGGCTTCTTCTTCATCCAAAGTCAGCAGATTGATCTGCCATCGAAAAATAAAAATCAGACTTAATCCAATGATCATTGGAAGAACACTCCAGGAAAAGGATTTGGTTGTGGTTTTGGTTAAGCTGCCCATAAGCCAGAAAGTAATTTGCTGGAGAACATCATTGGGGTCTGCGACATATTTGATCATTGTGACACCGGCATTGCAGAGTGACATGATCATAGTTCCGGTCAGAACAAGACTGAGAGTCTGGGAATGTGCGGATTTTCGGCTGATAAGATAGGATGCGGCTACTGCGGCCACACCACCTGCAAAAGCAGAAAGCTGAATCATCCAGTTGGAAGCGCCGTTTAAAATTGCAAAAGCAGCTCCAAGACTTGCACCGGAAGAAACTCCAAGGATATCCGGAGATACCAGTGGATTGCGAAATATTCCCTGATAGGTTGCACCTGCTACCGAGAGGGAGGCACCAATAAATAAAGCAGACAGAATACGGGGCAGACGGATATTCCAGAATATGGTAACTGCCTGGGGTAAGATATTTCCTTTAAAACCAAATTTTGATAAAAATGCATTTAGTACCTGCACTGGTGTAAGCGGATAATATCCCACCCAGAATGAGAGTACTATAATGATAAACAAAAGTACCAGCATAACCGCCAACAGCAGAACATATCGTCTTTGCCGGGCAGCGGCGGCATTTTTTTCATTAGCTGTCAGATTCATAATCATTCATCCTTGTAACTTGACTAATCAAATTTACGGTGTTATACTCAGAAAAATCGAATTGTTTTTAAAAACTATTCGCATATACATTATAATACTTAAAAATTGTATAGTCAATTTCAATAAGCGTCAATTATGAGTAATGCGGAGAAAAGAAAGGAGAGAGTTTATGAAAAAGCACAGACAACTTTTGGCTCTGCTTATATGTCTGGTGATGTCAGTCAGTCTTTTAACAGGATATTCTGAAACGAAAGCTGCTACTGAAGAGCCGACGCAGAGTGCGGAGCAGGAAACTGCTGAAACCCGTGAGATCACAGACATGGCAGGAAGAAAAGTAACTGTCCCAGCAGCAGAAAATATTGAATCTGTTTTTTCAACAGGTCCGGTAGCTGCAATTTTTCTGTACATGGTTGCACCGGATAAGCTTCTTGGGTGGAATTATGAACTGAATGATGTTGAGAAATCTATTATTCTGGACAAATATCAGGATCTTCCTAATTTTGGAATGGGTGATGCTGTCAATTATGAAGCAGTAATTGCTGCCAATCCTACAATTGCTATTAATAGTGGAAAGATTAATGATGCAATGGTTTCTGATTGCGATGCGTTATCAGAAAGCCTTGGAATTCCGGTTGTTGCAGTAGACAACGAACTTAATAATTCTGCGGAAGCTTTTCGTTTTATGGGCGAACTTCTTGGTGTAGAAGATCATGCAGAAGAGCTTGCCCAGTATGCGGAGCAGGTATTTACTGATATTAATGCACTTTCAGATATTCCAGAAGAAAAGAAAGTCAGTGTATACTTCGGTAATGGAGAGGATTCACTGGAAACTGCACCCAGAGGGTCCCAGCATGCACAGATTCTTGATGCCATCAATGCAGTCAATGTTGCAGATCTGGAATTGGGAGATGGATCTCGTGTTCAGATTTCAGCAGAACAGCTTCTTGCATGGGATCCGGATGTGATTGTTGTAAATGGTGAACCAAAGGCAGATAAAAGTGGAAGTTCTGCAGCAGAAGATATCCTGAGCAATCCTGATTATGCTTCATTAAAAGCAGTACAGGACCAAAAGGTTTATGGAACTCCTAATGCACCGTTTAGCTGGGTGGATCGTCCGGCAGGACCAAATCGCCTGATCGGTATGCGATGGTTCTCAGCATTGATTTATCCGGAATATATTAAATGTGATATCAATGAAGAAATACATAAATTTTTCGATCTTTTTTATCATGTTGATCTGTCCGATGAACAGTTGGAAAATGTTCTGAAAGGAACTTTATAAAGGTTAGGCATGGACGTGGAAAAGGGCTATACAATAAATAAAAAAAACGCTGGTTCCGGTAAATACCGGTTCCGGCGTTTCTTTTTATAATTTTCGGATCATTGCGCTTCCATGCAGATCGCATACAGGATCTGCAAACAGATGTTTTTTCAGACAGAATTCCCCGACCGCTTTTCGACATCCGGAAAACTGTGTACTGTACACATCGTGGATCAGGAGAACTCCTCCGGTGGCCAGGCGTTCATAGAACAGAGGAAGTGCAGCAGCAGTTGGAGCATAGAGATCCGCGTCCAGAGATACAAAACAAAAAGTTTCATCTCTAACATCGGAAAAGGTATCCGGAAACCATCCTTTGTGGATCACAGTACGTGTAGGATCAGGCATAACATGAAGAACAGAGTCAATATCAGTAGAAGAAAAATCACCTGTTTTGGCACGGGACAGATTACCGGAGGCTTCTATTGTGATATCCTTTTCTGAAAAGCCCTCAAAAGTATCAAAAAGATGGATTTTTCGGTCTGGAAAGGCTGCACTGATCAGGGAAGAAAATTCACCTCGGAAAACCCCCAGTTCGGCAACATTTCCCGGAATATCCAATTGATAGATCTGCTCAGATAAAAGACGCATAACAGCAACCCGTGGGTCAAACATGCGAAGGACGGAGGGATCACGAAAAGGTCCGTGATAACCCAGGTTTTCCATCTGTTTTATCATAGAATTACGCCGTTCTTCATCCAGAACTCCCAGGATGACCAGATCCGGGAGAAGTGCTGCTGCAGCATCCGGAGAACAGACTGGAATATTCCCAATATATGATCCGTGTTTATGGGGGTCATTATCAGCAAAGCACAGGAGCTGACATGGACTGTTGAGAAGTCTTGCTGTCATTTGTCCAATTTGTCCGGCACCAAATATTACAGTTTTATATACTGATTTTGCCATCATTTTGATGTAGCCTTTCTGTCAGCACGAACCTGGATCATCTGTCCTGTGATGGAGATGGCGATTTCAGCCGGTGTTTCTGCTTTGATCTCCAGTCCTATAGGTGAGATGATACGGTTTAAATCTTGTTCATTAATGTTGTATTCTTCAATCAGACGGCGAAATACAGCAGCCTTTTTTGCGCGGCTTCCAATGACGCCTATATAGCATGCAGGTGTAGCGAGAAGCTGTGCCTGTACAATGGTATCATAGGAATGTCCGCGTGTCATGACGCAACAATAATCAGAAGCTGTGATAGAAACATACTGCTCCAGATGGTTGAAATCACAAAGTATTGTTTCAACTGCTCCTGGGAAAAGAGCAGGATCTGTAAATTCCGGCCGGTCATCCAGGACAACACAGCGAAAATCAACGCTTGCAAGTATCGGTACAAGTTTCTGTGAAACATGGCCACCGCCAAATACATAGACAGTTCCGGAAGTTCCGATCTGCTCAGAAAACAGATCATAATCTTCACTGCGATAGCGGAATGGCTGTGCAGATAAGGATGATAATATGGAAGAAGGAACATCAGCATTTCCGATCAGACCATAACAAGGGCTGTAAAGACTCATGCCGGATGTTGCATGAAGATCGCAGATCAGCCAGAAATCCTTTCGTTCCTCATATGATTTTTCAGCAGTTTCCGTGATTTCCATAACAATCGGATCATTATGATCAAGATACTGGAAAAAGACGGTAACATCACCACCACAGATCATACCGATATTTTCGACATCCTTACGGTTCAGCCGGAATTCATGCTGGCAGGATTCCTTTTTTTCAAGAATATCCAATGCCATACATTCAGCACGATATTCTACAGCTCCACCTCCGATGGTTCCGGAAATTCTGCCGCTTTTTCCGACCAGCATGCGGGAACCGGCACCTCTTGGTGTAGACCCTGAGGATGCTGTAACGGAAACAAGTACAAGATCGTTTTCCTCTAGGAATTGTTGTTTTATTGTCTGAAATAATGTTCTCATATAATAAAATACCTCCTAACTAAATTAAGTGATTTTTCTGCTCCAGTTGTGTATGTCTGCCTGGACTAAAGCGTGATATGGCAGAGCGACTGTATCATGTCCTGCAGTTTGCGGGCTTGTTCTAACTGCTGCTCATGAGCTTTGCAAGCTTCCGGACTTTTGCATTTACTCATGCTGTCGGCAAATCTTTTTTCTATGGTTACACGTTGTGTTTCCTGAATCAGTTTATCAGCCAGAAATACAATAGCTGCTTCATCCAGCTTGGTTTCCAGCAGACCATGGTGCTGTGAAATAATCTGGCTGATCTCAGGATAACCTAACTGTAAGAAAAGTTCACCGCCTGTTTTGGTGTGATGCCTCTGAAGTCTGGCAATATCATGCAGAAGTGCACCGGAGCGAACAAGCTTCTGATCAAAGATATAACCATTGGATTCCAACATATTGCATAAACAACAGGCAAGTTCAGTAACAGCATCACTGTGAGCCTGTACATGACGGGGCAGAGAAACCGCATTGCGAAGCCTGAAGCATAGCCCGTCATTTAATTCAGGATGAGGCAGTATATAATTGGGATCAGAGAAAGAAATATTATTTCTTTCATTCACTTCCAGATGATAGTAAGAGCCACAGGGAAGACGAAACCGCTGCCTGCTGTACATACCGGAATGTAATGCATATATATAAGAAGAGATTACATCTGTATGAGCTACCACTGCAATATCACCTTCAGAAGCGCAAAGAATCTTATGAACTGCCTGCGAAAAACGAAAACCAGATGCAGCAGGAGTTTCTGCTCCCGGGATCGGATGATCAGGGTTATTTTCACGGGCTTTATAAATGTCCGGCCATCTCTGGCGTATTTTATCAAAAGAAAGGCCATCCCATTCTCCCAGATTTCGTTCTGACAGATCAGAAACAATTATATGTGGAAGCTCAGGTGCCATATGGCCTGCTGTCTCAACAGCTCTTAACAAAGGACTGCAGTATATCCTTGATATTTTATCGGACAATTCTTCATCAAGAAGGACTGCCTGCAAGTGTCCAAGCATGGATAGAGAGAAATCTGTCTGTCCCACACAGTAAGAATGTTCATCCGGATACTGTGGTTTTCCATGCCGGACCAGATAAAGGTCACGCATTAAAAAATCCTCTGAAACAGTTTTCAAATATTTTTTCTGAACAGTTACGAGTTTCTTCTGAAAAACGAGCATATCGTTTCAGAAATTCTTCACCGTACGGAGTCAGTTCGCTGTGACTTCCGTTTACACCGCCCTGACTTCTGCTGACCAGTGGTTCATGGAGCTGTGATTCCAAGGTACGGATCAGGTTCCAGCTGGTGGAGTAGGAAATGTGCATGTGCTCACAGGCATCGCGGACAGATCCTGTTTCCTGGATCAGTGTGAGAAGCGAATAAAGCTGCTCATCAAAGAATACTTTTTCCTTTGCCAGCAGAATATGTATTTCTGAACGGATGAGACTCTGGTTATGGGCGCGAAGAAGTTCAGCATAATCCTCCGGTGTATCAGCATCGTGAATGATACCTGGATCATCTACATTCAGAAAGTACATGGGTGTGCCGCAGTTTCCTACAGCACCTTCAAGACCTGAGCTGCCGTCATCACTTAAGATGGAATCAATAAGTGTGGAACGGATCAGAAGCGGATGGCCGGGATTACCGTCACAGACCGGAGTTACAAGGGGATAACCCAGAGAGAGCATCTGCGTGACTGTCCGGGCCGTAAACAGTGGAACATCCACAGGCGTAAAGAGTACCGTGTCAACTTTATCTTTCAGATATTCCAGTCCGATCCGGACAGAATCAAACATATGAGTTGATGCATAATCTTCATTTCGAAGAAAGATTACATTATTGGAAGCAAGGTGACGTTCCAAAACATCTGCCCTGTATCCTGTCACTACAACTATTTTAGAGATTCCGGCCTGCCGGAAATTGTTGATCACGCGCTGTGCAATGGAAATAGATCCAAGCTGAAGCATGGGTTTAAAGTCTCCCATTCGCGAGGATTTCCCTGCGGCAACGATGAGCGCACCTGTCTGCATGACTGCCACCTCCTTGAGAAATATTGTGTAAAATTAATAATATTATACCATATAAAACAGAAAAATAGTGAAAATTTTAAATAAAACATAAGAAAAAACTTAAAATAGTGCGAAAATAGCCAAGTTTTAATTATTTGCAATTTGCATAATTGTGCAAGAATATGATAGTATGAATATATACAAAATGACGTAAACAGGAGAACTTTTCTATGGATGAGGTTTTTGAAATTACCGCAAAGGAAGTTACCATACAGGTAAGAGATGAACGCACGGGAGTGGAATACAGCCGGACGCTTCCAATCGATTATTACGAGAATGCGAATGTTCTGAAGCTTAGCGGTGAGAATCTGGACGGGAGCAGTTCTTCCATTGTTTTCTATTCTGCCCGAGGAATGGAAAGACTCAAAGATCTGACAGGCAAGGGTGCGGATCATGATCCATGCGGAACACATAAGCCCGAAGATCAATAACATTGAAGCTTATATTTTCTATAGGAGGGATGCAGCATGATTAAAAAGACATTGAAGATCAATGGTGTCGAGAGGATCCTTATTCTTGATAAGGACGAGACACTGGCACAGGTTCTCCGTAATCATCTTCTTCTTACAGGATGTAAGATCGGCTGTGGGGAAGGCCATTGCGGAGCCTGTAATGTTATTATGAACGGAAAAGTTACAAGATCCTGTATCTATAAGATGAGCCGTGTTCCCGACCATGCAGAGATCACAACCATTGAGGGTGTGGGAACACTTTCTGATATGCATCCGATCCAGGTTGCATGGATGGCATATGGATGTGCACAGTGCGGTTTCTGTTCACCGGGCTTTATTATTTCCGCAAAAGTGCTTCTGGATAATAATCCAAGCCCTACCCGTGAAGAGGTAAGAGACTGGTTTAACAAACAGCGTAATCTCTGCCGTTGTACAGGCTATAAGCCGCTGATCGATGCTACTATGGCTGCAGCAGCAGTTATGCGCGGTGAGATGACAAAGGAAGACCTTGTGTTCAAACAGACAGGGGATTCTATTGTTGGAACAAACTATATCCGTCCGTCAGCAGCACAGAAGGTAACAGGTACCTGGGACTTTGGTGCAGATGATGCGTTAAAGATGCCTTCAGGAACACTTCGTCTTGCTCTTACACAGGCAAAGGTTTCTCATGCAAATATTCTTAGCATTGATACAACAGAAGCAGAAAGTATGCCGGGTGTTGTACGTGTGATTACTGCAAAAGACATAAAGGCAGCAGGTGGAACCAACAAGATCAATGGACTCGTAATGCTTCCAAAACACAATAAGACAGACGGTTTTGAACGTCCGGTACTTTGTGATGAAAAGATCTTCCAGTTTGGCGATGCAATTGCGATTGTAGCTGCGGATACAGAAGAACATGCCCGTGCAGCTGCTGATGCAGTAAAGGTTGAGATTGAAGAGCTTCCTGCATACATGAACGCAATGGATGCAATTGCACCTGATGCAGCAGATATTCATCCTGGTATTCCAAATGCATTCTTTGAAACAAATTGTATCAAAGGTCCTGATTTTGACTGGGATAGTATACCAGATTCCCAGCAGGTTGAGATTGAATCTTACTGCTCACGTCAGCCACATCTTCACCTTGAACCGGACTGTGGCTATGGATATATTGATGAAGACGGTATGATAACAGTGCATTCCAAATCTATCGGTATACATCTTCATATGCCTATGATCGCAGATGGTATCGGTGTACCAATGGAAAACTTAAGACTTGTTCAGAACCATGCAGGCGGAACATTTGGTTACAAGTTCTCACCGACAAATGAGGCTTTGATCGGTGCAGCTGTTAAGATTCTGGAACGTCCGGTATCGCTGGTATTTAATCAGTTCCAGAACATTACTTATACAGGAAAGAGATCTCCTGCATTTATGAATATCAAGCTTGCAGCAGATGAAAACGGTAAGCTTCTTGCACTCTGGGGCAATAACTATGTGGATCATGGTCCATACTCAGAATTCGGTGACCTGCTTACAATGAGACTTTCCCAGTTTACAGGCGCAGGTTATGGAATTAATTCTATTCGTAATAAATCAACAACCGTATTTACAAACCATGCATGGGGCTCTGCATTCCGCGCTTATGGTTCACCACAGTCCTATATGGGATCTGAGATTGCAATTGACGTGCTGGCAGCTAAGATGGGAATCGATCCGTTTGATATCCGTGAAATGAACTGCTATAAAGAATCAGAGGGCACTACCATCCCGACAGGTTATCCACCGGAGGTATATTGTGAGGAAGATCTGTTTAAGAAAGCACGTCCATTGTATGAAGCGGCGAAGAAACGTGTTGCCGAAAAGAATGCAGCTTCTGACGGAAAGATGAAATATGGTATCGGTGTATCCCTTGGTGTATACGGCTGTGGTCTTGATGGTGTTGATACATCAAATGCATTTGCAGAATTAAATCCGGATGGAACCGTTACGATGTATTCTGCGTGGGAAGATCACGGACAGGGTGCTGATATGGGTGTTCTTGTATCATCTCATGAAACACTGCGTCAGGCAGGAATCAGACCGGAACAGATTAAACTGGTTATGAATGATACGAAGACATGTCCGAATGCAGGACCTGCAGGAGGATCACGTTCACAGGTTATGTCAGGTAATGCATGTCGTCTGGCTGCAGAAAATCTTGTAGCAGCAATGAAGAAAGAAGACGGAACATTCCGTACTTATGATGAGATGGTAGCAGAAGGGCTTGCAACAAAATATGAAGGTAACTGGGTAACTACATTCTGTGCAGATCATCCGATCGATCAGGATACCGCACAGGGCGATCCATTTGCAACTTATATGTATACTATCTTCCTGCCGGAAGTTGCTGTTAATACAGAAACAGGTAAAGTTACCGTTGAGAAATTTACTTGCGTAGCTGACGTAGGTACGATCATGAACAGACTTCTTGTAGAAGGTAATTTCTATGGTGGTCTTGTACAGGGTATCGGTCTTGCTCTTTCGGAAGATTTTGAAGATTTGAACCATGACACCACTTTGAAGAATTGTGGTATTCCATATCCAAAGGATGCTCCGGATGATATTGAACTTCATTTCAATGAAACATATCGCCCAAGTGGTCCTTACGGTGCAGCCGGTTGTGGTGAGGCTCCACTGGATGCTCCACATCCTGCAATCCTGAATGCAATCTTTAATGCGACAGGTGCACGTATTACACGTATCCCTGCCCGTCCGGAAAGGGTTCTTGCAGCATTAAAAGAACTTGAGAAATAAGCTTAATTCATAATGTGGTTGGAGTAAAAGCTGCCAACCGTGATATAATCAGGGGAGACGGGAAACTGTCTCCCCTTTACAGACGAAAGGAGTATCAGGTTATGACATACATACAGGAGAGAGGTTCTACTCACGTTTATCATGTAAATCGAATGTCAAAAGAAGAGATGGATCATATGATCAGTCTCTGCGTCCATGAACAGCCTGCCTACTGTGCTGCAGCCTGTCCTTTCAAAGTAGATACAAAAGAGATGCTGTATTATGCTGCAAAAGGAAATTTTAAGAAAGCGTTGGCAATTTATGAGAAAATTACACCATTTCCAATGATTCTCTGTGATGGATGTACGGCACCTTGCGAAAATAATTGTAAACTTTGTGAAATTGGTGATGGGGTCTCCATACGAGAAGTAGAACGTGCGATTGTCCGGTATGGAGAACCGGGAAGAAAAAGCAGTGTATTTCGCATGAGAAAGAAGAAAAAGGCAGCAATCTTTGGTTCTGGATTATTTCCACTGTTTCTTGCAGGGGAACTGGAAAAGAAAATGTATCCTACGACAATTTATTGTAAGGAAGAAGATTATGAAAGCTATATTGCAGCGGCAGCCGGACATCTTTTGGAATCAGACCGCAGCAATGAAGCGAAACGTCTGAAATCTATGGATCTTTCTTTTGAATTTGGATGCAGTCTGAATCTTCCGTTTATCAGAGAAAAAATGGAACTGGCAGATGTGGTCTGCGCATCAGAAGAAGTGGCAAAAATGTTAGCTCCGGAAGAAGCAGCAGATGTCGGGATTATGTTAAGAGAACAGGCAAAGATTGTCAGCGGACCTGCGGAATCTGTGATGGATGCGGCTTTTGCCGCAAAGCGGGCAGCTCTGACAGTAGATCTTCTGGTACAGAATTTATCGCCGCACAGCAACAGAGGCAGTGAAGGAGCAGTGACGACAAAGCTTTACACGAACATGGAAGGAATCCATGTATCGAATAAGATTTTCTGTGGTCAGGATGGATATTCAAAAGAAGAAGCTGTAGAAGAAGCAAAACGATGTATTCAGTGTCATTGTGACGAATGCATGAAAGGCTGTGTGTATTTAAGTGAATATCAAAAACATCCTGGTCTATTAGCCCGTGAGATTTATAATAATACGCAGATTATCATGGGAGATCATCCGATGAACAAACCGATGAATGCCTGTGCCCTCTGTGGACAGTGTACGGTGATCTGTCCGAATGGATTTGATATGAGTCAGGTGTGCAAGTCAGCAAGAGAAAATATGGTATCCACAGATAAGATGCCGCTGGCGCCACATGAATTTGCACTGATGGACATGTTATTTTCAAATTCGGAGGCTTTTTTAAGCAGACCCCAGCCGGGATATGAAACTTGCAGATATGTATTTTTCCCGGGCTGTCAGGCAGGTGCAATAGCGCCGGATGTGGTTATGCAGGCATACGAAGATTTAAGTAATCGGGTAGCTGGAGGCGTTGCTCTGATGCTGGGATGCTGTGGTGCAATCAGCGAATGGGCGGGTCGCTATGAAATGACAGAAAAAGTAAATGAGCAGCTGAAACAGGAACTGGCCAGGCTTGGTGATCCGATCATCATTGCAGGCTGTCCAAGCTGCATGAAGCAGCTAAAAGAAAGTATTGGAGCACATGTTATAGGAATCTGGGAAATTTTGAGAGAAATCGGACTTCCACAGCAGGCGAAAGGACTGGAGATACCGGTTGCCATACATGATGCCTGTGGTGCCAGAGGGGATGCACAGACACAGGATATGATACGACAACTTTTGTCGGATATGGGATGTATCGTTGAAGATACAGAATATTCCAGAGATTTGTCTCCATGTTGTGGATATGGAGGTCTGACGGCATATGCCAATAAAGATATGGCAGCGAAAATGACAGAAAAGTGTCTGGAACGTTCCGATGCACCATATATTACATACTGCATGGCATGCAGAGACCGATTTGCCAGAGAGGGAAGAGAATCCCGACATATACTTGAACTTCTGTATGGGGCAAATGCCAGCAACATGCCTGATATCAGTGAGAAACGCTACAACAGGCTCATATTGAAACAGACACTTTTAAAAAACATCTGGAATGAGGAACCGATCATGGAGAAAAAAGACTATACTGTTGCCTATACAGAGGAGGCAATCCATATGATGGATGAGCGCATGATACTGAAAAGTGATGTGGAACGTGTGTTATCAGATTACAGAGAAAATCAGGAAGCAATCCTGGATGAAGAAACAAAAGAACTGGTGACAAGAAGCAGACTGGGAAATGTCACATTCTGGGTGCGGTTTGTGGAAACAGAAGACGGATATCTGGTACACAGAGCATACAGTCATCGAATGAATATTATGAAAAGGGTGGGACAGTAATGGCAGTAGAAAGAACATATTATACGATTGATCCGGAAGGAAAGCTGACCTGCATGAAATGTAAGGTTCCTCTTGTAAAAGGAAAAGCAAAATTTATGTATCTGGAAAATGGGTTTCCTGTGGAAATGCCTGTCTGTCCAAAGTGTGGGTTTGTGTATGTTCCGGAAGAACTCGCACTTGGAAAAGTGCTCGCGGTGGAGCGTGCACTGGAGGATAAATAGATGAACAGGCATCCGGGAGGGGAAGCGCAGACGCTTCATCTTCTGGAGAACATAGAATGGAAAAAAGAAATGAAAGCACTGGATCTTGGAGCAGGAGAAGGAGACACGGTACGAATCCTGAAATCATTTGGGATGGATGCACATGGTGTGGATCTTTTCCCACGGGGCAGTGATGTGGAAACAGGAGATTTTCTGCATTTGCAGTATCCATCAGACAGTATAGATCTTTGCATCAGCCAGTGTGCATTTTTTGTCAGCAGAGATCAGAAAAATGCACTATCTGAATGTTGGCGCGTTTTAAAAAAGGGAGGTTTTCTTTTATTATCAGATCTGGATACCGGAAATCTTTTGGAAATGGCAGAACAGACAGGGTTTACCATTCTCCGACAGGAGGATCAGACGTTACTTTGGCTGGAATATTATCTGGAAGCAATCTGGAATGATTCGTTCCGCTGCGAAGAGTATAAGCTTCTGCAGAAAGAATATAAAGGAAAGAAGCTGCGCTATACCATGTTGGTTGGCAGAAAGGAGTAACATATGGATCTCTATGAAAGAATCATAGAACTTAGCAGTATGGGGTATCATTGTTCTCAGATGATTATGATTTTGACACTGGAAACGATAGGGGAAGAGAATCCACAGCTTGTAAAGGCTTTGGGAGGTCTTGGCGGCGGCATCGGTTACTGTGGAGATACCTGTGGCTGCCTGACAGGAGGAGCCTGTGCGATAGGTTTGTTCCTTGGCAATCTGGCTCCGCAGGAGAAAGAAGATATACAGATGAAACCGGCTGTGCAGGAATTATATCAGTGGTTCCATAAGAAGACCGAAGAAGAGTTTGGTGCTTTTTATTGTAAGGATATTACTTCCAATCTGGATTGGGGAATTGTCATGGAGCGCTGTCCTGCGCTGATTGGAGAGACTTATACGAAAGTGATAGAAATACTGACAGAACGGGGAATATTGGAACTATGATTACGCTGGGTAAAACAAAAAGTGTATGTCCGATATGTATGAAAGTACTTACGGCTAAAAAATGTATCGGTGAAGATGGCATTTATCTGGTGAAAGAATGTGATATCCACGGAAAGTTTCAGACACTGATCTGGGAAGGAACGGCAGCAGAGTATCTTTCCTGGGGAAGAGAAAACCTGTCTGCGGAAACTCCTGTAAATCCCAAAATCAAAGAGAAATCTTGCCCGGATAATTGTGGACTCTGTGAGGAGCACGAACGAAAAGGCTGTTGTATGATACTGGAAGTGACAAAGCGCTGCAATATGCACTGCCCGGTCTGCTTTGCTTCGGCAGGGGAATGTCTGGAAAACGGTGATCTTTCAATTGACGAAATAGAAAAGCAATATGATTTTCTGATGGATCATGGGGGACCATTCAATATACAGCTCTCAGGAGGAGAACCAACCATGCGGGAGGATCTTCCGGAGATCATACATATGGGAAGAGAAAAGGGGTTCACATTTTTTCAATTGAATACCAATGGAATCCGTCTTGCGCAGGAAGCAGGATATGCCAGAAAACTAAAAAAAGCAGGACTGAATACGGTATTTCTTCAATTCGACGGTGTCACAGATGACGTGTATCAGACATTGCGCGGACGCTCTATGATGGAACTGAAAGAAAAGGCTGTGTTAAACTGTTCGGAAGCGGAACTGGGAATTGCCCTGGTACCTGTCATTGCTCCAGGAGTAAATGATATGCAGGTTGGAGATATCCTGAAGTTTGCGATGGATCATATGCCATTTGTAAGAGGAGTACATTTCCAGCCGATCAGCTATTTTGGCAGATGTTCTCAGCAGCGTCCACAAGCTCCGATTACCATACCAAAGATGTTGAAGCTGATCGAGGAACAGACTGACGGGCTTATGAAAAGCGAGGATTTCGCCGGTGGTGGAGCAGAGAATCCATACTGTTCTTTTCATGCAAGTTATCTGAAAAAAGGTGAGAGGGAACTGAAACTTCTGGAAAAGAAATCAGGCAGAGGATGTTGTTGTACTACCAGCGATGATTCCAGGCAGTATGTGGAAAATCAGTGGAGCTATAGCACAAAAAAATTTGATGATGGAGAAATGACACAGACAGATGCGCTGGATGAATTCCTGATCCGGGTTCATAATGAAACCTTTGCGGTATCAGGGATGATTTTTCAGGATGCATGGAATCTGGATCTTGAACGTCTGAAAAGATGTTATATCTGCGAGGTGGATTCTGATTATGGAATGGTGCCGTTTTGTGCATATAATTTGACGAATTCGAAAGGAATATATTTATACAGAAAGTGAAACGATCAAATATAGATGCAATGATCTGTAAGCAGGAAGGCATTACAGAGATTACAAGAGATGAAATACACAGAATGCAGCTGGAGAAATTAAATATTGTACTGAAGAAAGAAAAAGAACGAGAGGGTTTTTATCGAGATTTGCCGGAAAGACTGGAGAGCCTGACAGATCTGAGAAGCCTTCCTTTTACAACAGAAACAGATCTGGCACGAGATGGAGGCAGGATGCTGATTTGCTCCCAGGGGGAAGTACAGAAAGTGATATCAGAACAGACAAGCGGAACTACCGGTGCCGGTAAACGTGTATTCTATACAGAGGGAGACTGTGAACACACCATAGAACTTTTTATGGCAGGTCTGGGTGAATTTATTTATCCTGGTAGTATAACGATGGTGGCTATGCCATTTTCAGGTCCTTTTGGATTGGGAGAACTGATCGCGGAGGCAATCAGACGTCTGGGAGCAAAACCTCTTTCAACCGGAACAGGAAGAACTTATGGCGAACTAAACAGGATTCTGGAAGAGGAGCAGCCGGATACGTATGTGGGAATGCCGACTGCATTGCTTTCCATGCTTAGAATGTGCGGAAAAGGCAGTATAAAAAGAGCACTGGTATCCGGAGATGCCTGTCCGCAAGCTGTCATGAAAGCAATCGAAGAAATTCTGCAAACACGACTTTGGCCACACTATGGTTCCAGAGAGATGGGGCTTGGAGGTGCCATTTGCTGCACGGCGCATGATGGCATGCATATGCGAGAAAACCATTGTATTACAGAGATTATAGATGAGAACGGAAATGTGCTGCCGGACGGTGAGTGGGGAGAACTGGTAATCACAACCATTGGAATGGAAGCACAGCCGTTGATTCGATATCGAACCGGTGACTGGACAAGGATCATTCCGGGAAGATGCCTCTGTGGAAGTGAAATAAAACGCCTGGACTTTGTAAAGCGGATGGATCCATTGGGAAGTATCAGAGAGATGGATGAATTGCTGTTTGAGATTCCGGAACTGGTAGATTATTGTGTGAAAATTGTAGATGGAAAAAAGGAAATTACAGCGCTTTTTACATCGGACAATGGAGAAGAACGAATCAGGAGTGTTTTGGAAGAGAAGGATATTCGTTCATGGAACTGCAGAAAAGTAAAGTGGGAAGATCTGGCACTGTATCCTGGCAAACGAGTTACAAGGCAGTGATTTCGTGGTATCATGGAATCACTGCCTTGTCTGTTATTCAGAATAGTATGGACAATCTTCCTGGATGCATTCGCGATTATCTTTGCAGTATTTACACGTTATAGAAGACAACGGAATGTTTACAGAACAAAACTGACTGTAAAAATGAACAGCTTCTTCAATGGCAATTCTGCTGGTTCGTTTGCAGCAGCGAGGTCCACCAACATCTGCCAGTCTAGATAAAATAATGGAAACAAGTTTTTGAGGAAACGGCCATGCATCTTTGTGAAGTGGACTGGATCCAGTCATAACGGACATGAAAATACCGGCTCCGGCAGCAGCTCCGCAGACACCCCAGTAACCACAGGTACCGCCCGGAACCTGCTTTGCTCTTTTACAGATCTCAGATAATGCAGCATCGTAATCCATATGTTCTCCATTATTGCGAAACGCTGTCAGAAGAACGCATGGGACAATTGCATGATGCTCCGGTCCATGCATATGTACAGATGGAAGATCCATAATTTTTTCCAGAAGAAGCAAAGCATCTTTTTCTGTACTGTCCCTGAGTGTCGTGATTACCGGAGCATATGTGCCATAGCTATGACAGGCATCACAGATAAAGTGACCATTTTCACAGACCGCATTGGTTAATTGTTCTTTATGGCAGATGCTGCACGTCTGAATAGAGCTTTCAGCACGATACGTAATAGGGGCACCACAAATCAGACATCCGGAAAAATATTCTGCTTCACCACAACAACAGGAATTATTCGTATGATCCATTTGATTCACCTCCGAAGAATTTATTTTAATAGTGTTAACGATGTAATAAGTATAACATAGAATGAAAAAGTAATGATATAGCATCTTGACAATCATGTTACTTTGGGTATATGATTTGATCCAATAAAGGGGAGTAACCTGCGCTTAACAATTTGCGTTTGTGATGTCGTCAGTACGGTGGAAGCATCCGGTATCATAAGGAAATGGTGAGACTTTTATTGCATTTTTATTATGCAATGAAGGTCTCCTTTTTTTATATTTTTTTATCAAAGAGGTCTTTCATTGAATAAGAAATACAGGTAGTAAATACTTAGAAACAAGGAGGCGAAAGTGATGAAGGAAATTTATCAGCAGACGGTAGAAGAGGTCCTTGAAAGGGTGAATGGGAAGAAATCTGGGCTTACGAGTGAACAGGTGAAAAGATCCAGAGAAAAATGTGGGTGGAATGAACTTACAGAAGGAAAGAAGAAAGGCATCCTGCAGATTTTCTTTGAACAGTATAAGGATTTTCTTGTATTGATTCTAATTGCATCAGCAATCATATCCGGTATGCTTGGAGATGTGGAAAGTGCAGCAGTTATCGTGATCGTTATTACGATCAATGCGATTTTGGGAACCGTGCAGACCGTAAAGGCTGAGCAGTCTCTGCAGAGTTTAAAGAATCTTTCTGGCCCGGAGGCAAAGGTATTACGTGATGGTGTGGCGGTACAGCTTCCGGCAAGAGAACTGGTTGTAGGAGATGTGATCCTTCTTGAAGCAGGTGATATGATCCCTGCGGATGGAAGATTGATTGAAAATGCAAGTCTTAAGGTCGATGAAAGTGCTCTTACCGGAGAAAGTCTTGCGGTTGAAAAGAGTATGGATATTATTTTGGAGGAAGCACCGCTTGGTGATCGGACAAATATGCTGTTTTCCGGAAGCTTTGTCACATATGGGCGTGGCAGAGCGGTTGTAACGAATGTAGGAATGCAGACAGAGGTTGGAAAGATTGCGGGACTTCTGAAATCGACTTCGGAAAAACAGACGCCACTTCAGGCGAATCTGGATGATTTTGGAAAGAAGCTTTCCATTCTAATCCTGATATTTTGCGGAATTCTGTTTGCAATCAGTGTATTCCGCGGTGAGAAGATCAGCAGTGCATTTATGTTTGCAGTAGCACTTGCAGTCGCAGCGATTCCGGAAGCTTTAAGCTCCATCGTGACGATCGTCCTTTCTTTCGGAACACAGAAGATGGCAAAGGAGCACGCGATCATTCGTAAGCTCCAGGCTGTGGAAGGTCTTGGAAGCGTTTCTGTTATCTGCTCGGATAAGACCGGAACACTCACACAGAACAAAATGACAGTAGAAGATTATTATATTGATGGAAAAAGAATCACAGCAGATGCAATTGATGTAGCAGATCCGGCGCAGAGATGTCTTTTGGACTACAGCATTTTATGTAATGATTCAACAAATGAAAATGGAGTGGAGATCGGAGATCCGACGGAAACGGCATTGATCAATCTGGGCAGCCGGTACGGAATCGAGGCTGCAGGTGTAAGAAAGCTTTATCAAAGAGAAGGAGAGCTTCCCTTTGACAGTGACCGTAAGATGATGTCAACACTTCACAGAATTGATGGTGAGAACCGGATGATCGTAAAAGGTGCGGTTGACCGGCTTCTGGAGCTGACAGACAGAATCTGGACAAAGGACGGAGTTCGGGAAATCACAGAAGCAGATAAAGAAAAGATCCAGCGCCAGAATCAGGAATTTTCAATGGAAGGGTTACGGGTACTGGCATTTACCTATCGTGAAATTCCGGAGAAGCATGTATTGACGACAGAAGATGAGAACCATCTGGTATTTCTTGGTCTGATCGCTATGATGGATCCGCCGAGGGAAGAATCAAAGGCTGCAGTTGCAGAATGTATAAAAGCGGGGATCCGGCCGGTCATGATCACTGGAGATCATAAGATCACAGCAGCTGCAATTGCAAAGAGGATCGGAATTTTACACGATCTGTCGGAGGCCTGCGAGGGCGCTGATATTGAAAATATGAGTGATGAGCAGCTGAAGGAGTTTGTCCCGAATATTTCTGTGTATGCAAGAGTGTCACCGGAGCACAAGATCCGTATTGTCCGTGCATGGCAGGAGAAGGGGATGATCGTGGCAATGACCGGAGACGGTGTGAATGATGCTCCGGCATTGAAGCAGGCAGATATTGGTGTTGCAATGGGAGTGACCGGAACAGAGGTCGCAAAGGATGCTGCAGCAATGGTGCTTACAGATGATAATTTTGCAACAATTGTAAAAGCAGTGGAAAATGGACGAAATTTATATCAGAATATCAAGTATGCGATCCAGTTTCTTCTGTCAGGAAACTTTGGTGCGATCCTGGCAGTTCTTTGTGCATCCCTGGCAGGACTTCCGGTTCCCTTTGCACCGGTACATCTGCTGTTTATCAATCTTTTGACAGACAGCCTTCCGGCGATCGCATTAGGCGTGGAGCCGCACAGCAGTGAGGTGATGAATGAGAAACCAAGATCAGCAGACGAGTCAATACTGACAAAGGATTTTCTTGGTAAAATCGGTCTGGAAGGCCTGGTGATCGGTATGATGACGATGATAGGATTTTTGACAGGATATAACCAGAATGGTGCACTGCTTGGCAGTACTTATGCCTTCGGAACACTTTGTCTGGCACGTTTGTTCCATGGATTCAACTGCAAATCGGATCATCCGGTTATCTTTACAAAACGTTTCTTTAATAATAAATGGCTTCAGGGAGCATTTGCACTTGGGGCAGTACTCATTACCGTTGTACTGACGGTTCCGGGATTTCATCTCCTGTTTAAAGTAGAGACGCTGGATCTGATGCAGCTTGGCTGTGTATATCTGTATGCGTTTGCAAGTCTTCCAATCATTCAGCTGCTTAAATGGATACGTATGAAATTAAGAAAAAGAGGAGAAAGATAGTGGATTTAAGCAAAATTGCTATAAAAAAAATCAGGGAGCTTATTGTGTTTACAGCATTTCTTGTGGTTGTCCTGTGGAAATTTGATGTGGTGCTCGATGTGCTGAAAGCAATATGGGGGATCCTGTTTCCCTTTGTACTTGGCGGAGCAATCGCATTTGTGACCAACGTGCCAATGAGCTTTTTGGAAAAGAAAATTTTCGGAAGAGTAAAAAAAGAAAATAAGATAG
This sequence comes from Blautia sp. Marseille-P3087, assembly GCF_900120195.1. Taxonomy (GTDB): domain Bacteria; phylum Bacillota; class Clostridia; order Lachnospirales; family Lachnospiraceae; genus Blautia_A. Next base: position 1,184,529 of record NZ_LT635539.1, on the reverse strand, counting down.
TCGTAAAACTGGCAAGACCGATAAGTCTGCTCCTTACAATCATATTGGCGGTTGGTGTAATCGTACTGGTGATGTTCGGGGTGATTCCGCAGCTTACGCGGACAATGGGAACCCTGATGATGAGTATTGCAGATTTTATTCCGCAGATGCAAAGCTGGATCCGGGAATTCTCTCATAATAACCAGGAAATCATGAAGCTGGTAGATCAGGTACAGTTTAATCCGGACCAGGCGATCAAGTGGGGGATAAGTCTTCTTGGAAATGGTGCAGGAAATATGATGAATACCACAATGTCGGCAGTTGGTTCCATAGTCAGTGGATTAGCGACCTTTTTTATTGCTTTTTCGTTTGCCTGCTATGTTCTTTTTCAGAAAGAAAAACTGCATGTGCAGATCCGAAAAGTAGTTTTTGCCTTTCTTCCAAAGAAAAAGGCAGATGCTTTTCTTAAAATTTGTTCTCTGACTTATCGGACATTTGCGAATTTTCTTGCAGGTCAGTGTCTGGAAGCTGTGATCCTCGGATGCATGTTTGTGGTGATACTGAGTATTTTGGGGATGCCATATGCACTTTTGATCGGAGTTTTGATTGCGTTTACTGCATTGATTCCGATTTTCGGGGCCTTTATCGGGTGTGCAGTGGGAAGCTTTTTGATCTTTATGGTAAATCCGAAACAGGCAATTTTATTTATTATAGTATTTCTGGTGCTGCAGCAGATCGAGGGAAATCTGATCTATCCTCATGTTGTGGGTGAATCTGTAGGGCTTCCGTCGATCTGGGTTCTTGCAGCAGTTACGATCGGCGGAAACCTTATGGGAATTGTGGGTATGCTTGTTTTTATTCCGCTGCTTTCCGTGTTCTATACTATTTTTCGGGAATTTGTATATCTGTGCCTGAAAAAAAAGCATATCAAACAGGTGACAAAGACAGAAATAGAGGAATATACGGCGGAGGAAATTGTAAATAGTGACATACCAGAAGGGAAATGATATGATGGACTTGTATTGGGATAGTTAAGAAAAAACTTATATTTAAGGGGGGAGTTACTATGTGGTTTGTGTTTGCCTTGCTGTCTGCTGTATTTGCGGCGCTGACCTCCATACTGGCCAAGGTAGGTATTACCGGTGTTAATTCGAATCTTGCAACAGCGATTCGAACGATGGTGGTGCTTGTCATGGCATGGGGAATGGTTTTCCTCACAAATACACAAGGTGGAATCACTGCGATCAGTAAAAAAAGCTGGCTGTTTCTGATACTTTCAGGTTTGGCAACAGGTGCCTCATGGTTATGTTATTATCGTGCTCTGCAGATAGGAGATGCATCTAGGGTTGTGCCGATAGACAAGCTGAGCGTTGTGATCACGCTGGTACTGGCATTTATTTTTTTACACGAGAAATTTACAGCAAAATCGCTGATCGGATGTATTTTGATTGGTATGGGAACATTATTGATGGTTTTGTAAAAAGGCATAAGAAAACTATACACAAAAGGAGAGGGCTATGAAAACACGAAAGAAAATTTCAGCAAGGCTTCTGGTAATCATGCTTGTTGCCACATTACTGCTTCCCTTTACATGGAATGTTCCGGTGGAGGCAGCCGAGACAAAACAGATCGATGTTTTGTTCAGCCATGATACACATTCGCATTTGAACAGCTTTTCAACCATCGTAGATGGAGAACAAAAAGAGGTTGGTGGATTTGCAAGGATCAAAACCCTGATTGATGAAAAGAAGCAGGAAGATCCGGACACCCTGGTGCTGGATGGCGGTGATTTTTCCATGGGAACCCTGATCCAGACCGTATACGATACGGAGGCGGCAGAGCTTCGAATGCTGGGATATCTGGGGTATGATGTGACGACTTTGGGGAATCATGAATATGATTATCGTTCAAAGGGACTGGCAAATATGCTGGAGGCTGCGAAGGATTCCGGTGAGACAGTGCCGGCACTGGTGGTGTGCAATGTGGACTGGGACAGCATGGAGCAGGATGGACTAAACGATGGTCAGAAGCAGATCCGGTCGGCATTTGAAGCCTACGGCGTGAAGGACTATGTGGTAATTCAAAAGGGAGATGTAAAGACTGCAGTAGTCGGTGTGTTCGGTAAGGATGCCCTGGAATGTGCACCGACCTGTGAATTAAAGTTCAAGGATCCGGTTGAGGCCGTAAAACAGACGGTAGAAGAGATCAGAAAAAATGAAAAAGTGGATATGATCGTCTGTGTGTCCCATGGAGGAACCTGGGAGGATGAGAACAAATCGGAGGATGAGATCCTTGCAAAAGAGGTGCCGGATATCGATCTGATCATCAGCGGACATACACACTCAGAGCTGAAAGAGGCAATTCAGCATGGGAACACATATATCGTATCCTGCGGTGAATACGGAAGAAATCTGGGATCACTTTCCATGACACAGAAACAGGACGGACGGTGGGAGCTGACATCCTATGAGCTGATCCCTGTTTCTGAGGAGGTAAAACCGGACCGGGCGACACAGGAACAGATCGATGCCCTGATGGATACGGTGGATAAGAATTATCTTGCCGATTTTGGCTATACAAGAGAAGAGGTTCTTGCTGAAAATGATGTTGAATTCAACAGTCTGGAAGAAATGGGTACGATGCACGAAGAGTTGAATCTTGGTGATATCATATCCGATGCATACATATATGCAGTGGAGAATTCCGAGTATTATGATGGTGATCCGGTTGATGTAGCCGTTGTTCCAAGCGGAACCGTGCGGGATACATACACAAAGGGCGATATCACAGTAGAGGATGTTTTTAATTCCTTTTCATTGGGGATCGGAAAGGACGGTGTTGCCGGATATCCGCTGATCAGTGCATACCTGACCGGAAAGGAGCTGAAGCTGGCAGCGGAGGTGGACGCTTCTGTATCGGATTTTATGACAACGGCAAGGTTATATTGCAGTGGATTGAATTTTGCATACAATCCACATCGGATGATTCTGAATAAGGTGACAGATTGTTATCTCACCAGGGCAGACGGAGAGCGGATCGAGATCCAGGATGACAAGCTGTATCATGTTGTGACAGATCTGTATACCGGCCAGATGCTTGGTTCTGTGATGAAAATGTCCTATGGACTGCTGTCTCTTGAACCGAAGGACAGGGATGGGAATCCCATTGAAAATCTGGAAGATCAGGCGATCATGGAGGGTGACAGGGAATTAAAGGCCTGGGATGCGATCGCAAGATATATGCAGTCCTTTGAGGATACAGACGGCGACGGAATTGCCAATGTGCCGGAATATTATGAGACGACACATGGACGTAAGGTTGTGGAGGACAGCAGAAATATCATTGATCTGGTGAAGCAGCCGAATAAGTTTTCGGCAATGATCGCAGGTATTTGTCTGATCTTTATAGTGATCATTGTGCTTGTGGTATTTCTGATCCGAAGGATGATCCGCAGGATCAAAGTCAGAAAAGAAAAGAGAAATTCAAAATAAATATACGGCTGAGAAGAAAGCTGTCGCTTTAGCGGTTAATAGAGGATAATCAAAGTTCTTGAGGGTTTGCCAAACTTGTTGAGGGTCTTTTATGAGGGGCAAACTTGAGGGGCGAAAATGAGGGTCTGGCGGAAGCCAGACCCCTTTAATGTAAGAACGTTATTATTCGACGGGATATGGGATACCGTGATCGTTAAGTAATGCCTGTAGTAATTGAATGTATTCATTTTTTCGTTCAATTTCAATCCAGTTTCTGTTAAAGCGGCTGATCAGAAAATAGCACAACTCAACAGTGAGCTGAGCACACAGAAAATCATTCAAAAGCACTGTGATTCTTACCGTCTCTGCCGTAAAGTGATTGAAGATTGCAAATCTGCTAAAGATCCAAAAGCTTACCGCACCAAGCATCAGGCAGAATACCATCTCCACGATTCACTAAAAAAAGAGCTTCAGAATCTCGGTGTTACCAAAATCCCAAGCTCTGATAAAATCAAAAAACGAATTGAAAATCTTGAATCTGAACAGACTGCTTCTGTCCGGGAAAAGCAGGGGTTACAGGAAAAGCAAAAGCTGTTAAATACCATTCAGCAAAATTTTAATGTACTGCTCGATGCTCCAGAAATGCAACCTCCTCTGTCAGAAAAAGAAAACACTCTATAAAATGAAGAGGTATCATCTTGAGGTACCTCTTCCAGTTTCATTTTACGCTGCCAGTATATCCCTTTTTACAAATAATTTTATGTATTTGGGGATAGGATATCCTGCCAAGGCCATTTTTCTTGCTTCTTCTATTTCCTGTTCTTTTTGTTTTACTGCCAGCTGATGTTGCCGTTCTCGGGCAATTTCCATGGTTTCAGGAATTTGCTCTTCTGAAATGGAAAGATATTTCTGGATTGTTTTAGGTGATGAATGTAATAATAACGCTATCCAATTGATCTGCTCCGTAGTCGACGTACGAATGTCACAGAACCCTACTTTGCCGCCCTTCCAATGGAAGAGCGAGCTGCTGTAAAATATCTCATTTCCGACATGTACAACCAATATATTACGTACGTGGATAAGTATTTTCCCAACGCAGTCCCTGTTGTAGATTCTTTCCACGTCATTCAGTGGATCATCCGAAAAGTTGATAATTACATCCGGCTGCTTCTTAAAAAGTACCGCCAACGAGATAGAGAACTCCAAGAAAAACTCTCTCAACAGCAGAAAAAAACCGTGTCATTTCCTGTTTCTGATGAAGTGTACATTCTGCAAAAATACCGCTGGCTGATCCTGTCAAATCAATCAAATATTCTCTATCATTCTGATCTTCGTATGGATCCTCATTTTCATGTGCTGATGAATACATACGATTATGAAAGCTGGCTGTTTCGGATTGCTCCAAATCTAAAGGACTATCGCAATCTTAAGTAACTCTATATCCAATTCAACGCCCGAAATGCTGGAAACCCTGTTTCTGCACGCAAAGAACTCACAGAATTAATCCAGGTCTACATGAAATCCGGTCATGAAATCTTTCGGGAATTTGCTTCTCTTTTGGAAAAATACCAGGATCCTATCATTAATTCTTTTATCATGGTAGAAAAAATCGGAAACGGAAAAATATATGACACCCGTTTATCAAATGGTCCCATTGAATCATTAAACAGAAAAATCAAAGATTTAAAACGCTTAGGGCGTGGTTTCCGCAATTTTAAGCACTTTAGGAACAGATTTCTTTATGCAACAAGGGCTCTGCCTGTCTTAAACGGCGTTTCTGATTATAACCCTGTATCTTATCTTGAAAACGACGAATTTTAGGAGGAAAATTTCATGGAAAACTATTGCGCATTCAGTAAAAATCATAAATGCCTCAACTGGACTGATTATGAACTCACAAGATATGAACTAGAAGAAGCCGGCTCTTTATGCCAGGCAAAGAAAATGAGTGTTACACCAAAATCAAATGAAATGGTGTAAAAATGGTGTAAAAACAAGAAAATCGAGTGCGAAAGTAAGTGAGAATCCCCTGTGAAGTCCATAAAATCAAGGCTTCACAAATTCTTCACAAAATAATTAGCACTCACCTCTTGACAGTGCTAACAACACATGTTATATTACCAGTATAACAAAGATAACATTAAGGGTACGGGAAGAGATTTCAGTATCCTTTTCCTACGATATAAGGAGGAGAGCCTATGAACATCAGTAAGTTTACACAGAAATCCGTGCAGGCTGTTCAGGATCTTGAAAAGGTTGCCTATGAATACGGCAATCAGGAAGTGGAGCAGGAACATCTTTTATATGCCCTGCTGACACAGGAAGACAGCCTGATTCTCAAACTGATTGAGAAGATGGATATTAATAAAGAATATTTTATCAATGTAGTGAAGAAAGCACTGGATGCGAAGGTCAAAGTATCCGGCGGTGATCTGAGATTTGGGCAGTATCTGAATAAATCACTGGTAAATGCAGAAAACGAAGCAAAAGCAATGGGAGACGAATATGTTTCTGTTGAGCATCTGTTTCTGTCACTGCTGACACAGCCAAGCCCGGGTATGAAGAAGATATTCGATGAATTTGGCATTACCAGAGAAAGATTTTTGCAGGCGCTGTCTACTGTCAGAGGTAACCAGAGAGTTGTCAGTGACAACCCGGAGGCAACCTATGACACACTGAATAAATACGGCGAGGATCTTGTGGAGAAAGCAAGAAATCAGAAACTTGATCCGGTCATCGGGCGTGATGCAGAGATTCGAAACATTGTTCGTATTCTTTCACGTAAGACCAAGAATAATCCGGTTCTGATCGGTGAACCTGGCGTTGGTAAGACAGCAGCCATCGAAGGTCTGGCACAGCGAATCGTCGCAGGTGATGTCCCGGAAGGCCTGAAAGATAAGAAGATTTTTGCACTGGACATGGGAGCACTGGTTGCAGGTGCGAAATATCGTGGTGAGTTTGAGGAACGTCTGAAAGCAGTTCTTGAAGAGGTAAGAAAGAGCGAAGGCGAGATCATTCTTTTCATTGATGAGCTGCATCTGATCGTCGGTGCCGGTAAGACAGACGGTGCGATGGATGCGGGCAACATGCTGAAACCAATGCTTGCCAGAGGTGAGCTGCACTGTATAGGTGCAACCACGCTTGACGAGTACCGCCAGTACATTGAAAAGGATGCCGCACTGGCACGTCGTTTCCAGCCGGTTATGGTAGATGAGCCAACCGTAGAAGATACAATTTCAATCCTTCGTGGACTGAAAGAGAGATATGAAGTATTCCATGGTGTGAAAATTACAGACAGTGCGCTGGTAGCAGCCGCTACGCTTTCACATAGATATATCACAGACAGATTCCTGCCGGACAAAGCCATCGATCTGGTCGATGAAGCATGTGCCCTGATCAAGACCGAGCTGGATTCCATGCCGACTGAGCTGGATGAACAGAGACGTAAGATCATGCAGCTTGAGATTGAGGAGTCTGCGCTTAAGAAAGAAACAGACAATCTGAGTAAAGAGCGTCTTGCAGAACTGCAGAAAGAGCTTGCAGAGATGCGTGACACATTCAATACTCAGAAAGCACAGTGGGATAATGAGAAACATTCCGTAGAGAAACTCCGGAAATTACGTGAGCAGATCGAAGACATTAATAAACAGATCCAGAAAGCAAAACAGAATTACGATCTGGAAAAAGCCGCCGAACTTCAGTACGGAGAGCTTCCGAAAGTTCAGCAGCAGCTTGAAATAGAAGAAAAACAGGTCAAAGAAAGCGACCGCAGCCTTGTCCATGAGGCAGTTACAGATGATGAGATTGCAAGGATCATTTCACGCTGGACGGGTATCCCGGTAACGAAACTGACCGAGGGTGAGAGAACGAAACTACTCGGTCTCGAAGATGAACTGCACAAACGTGTCATCGGTCAGGATGAAGGTGTACGTCTTGTAACAGATGCCATTCTTCGTTCAAAAGCAGGAATCAAAGATCCATCCAAGCCGATTGGTTCATTCCTGTTCCTCGGACCTACCGGTGTCGGCAAGACAGAACTTGCCAAAACACTTGCCGCAACTCTGTTTGATGACGAGCAGAATATGGTACGAATCGATATGAGTGAGTACATGGAGAAATATTCTGTATCCCGTTTGATCGGAGCTCCTCCGGGATATGTAGGATATGAAGAAGGCGGTCAGCTTACAGAAGCTGTTCGTCGTAAACCATACAGTGTTGTACTGTTTGATGAGATTGAGAAAGCTCATCCGGATGTATTTAATGTACTTCTGCAGGTGCTGGATGATGGACGTATCACAGATTCACAGGGCAGAACGGTAGACTTTAAGAACACGATTCTGATCATGACTTCAAACATTGGTTCACCGTATCTTCTTGATGGTATTGATGAAAAAGGTGAAATAAAACCAGAAGCTCAGGAACAGGTTATGAATGACCTGCGTGGACACTTCCGTCCGGAATTCCTGAATCGTCTGGATGAAATTATCATGTTCAAGCCATTGACAAAAGAGAATATTGGCGGCATAGTAGACCTGATGGTCAAAGAGCTCAGTGACCGTCTGGCAGATCAGGAACTTTCTCTGGAACTGACAGATGCAGCCAGAACACAGGTAATTGAAAATGGCTATGATCCGGTATATGGCGCAAGACCTCTGAAACGTTATCTGCAGAATTATGTGGAAACACTTGCTGCGAAGAAGATTCTTTCCGGTGATGTTCATCAGGGTGACACGCTTGTGCTGGATGTAAAAGACGGAGAGTTTGTGATCAACACGAAATAATATGCTGCTGTGTATAATCTGACCGGCAGTAGAATACCACAGGAGGTACGCAATGATACCAAAGGATCCGGTAATGCTGTTGAGCTATGTCAACACACAGTTGAGAGATTTTTATGGTACTCTGGAGGCTCTTTGCGAAGACAAAGGACTGGACAGAGAAGAACTGGTGGAGAAGCTCGCATCGATTGAGTACGAATACGATGGAGAAAGTAATCAGTTCGTATAAAGAATTCCCGGCGATGATGGGAAGAAACTAAGGGGACTCGGGTTGGAGATTTTCGTTGAAAATACGAAAAGCATCCATTCTTTGAGTCCTCTTTTTCTCTTCCCATCCATCCCCGTACTTTATACAGGATAGTGTGGCACCTCACCGTGCTTTATGAATGAACAAAGGAACTCTTATATTTTAGAGATAAAAAATATTGAGCGTCAGGCCAGATAATATGAAAAAATAAAATATCAGCTGAGACAGTACCGGACTTCCAAACAGGAAACATCTGCAGGAATTTATGGTAATACTTAGTCTCTCGGCAGACTGCGTTATGGCGAAAAAGTGCATTGTTTGAGCGTTAGCGAGTTATGCACTTTTTCGCCATGTATTTAGCAGAATGAAGAGAGACATAGTATTTCCAAATTCCGAAGCCGTTTCCATGTTGGGAGTCCGGTACTGCATCAGCGTGAAATATATATTTTTATTAATTAGCTAAGCAAAATATTTTTTATAATGAAAATATAAAAAATCTGTGAAATTCATAAAAAACCATTGCTTTTTTTGTGCAAATGCATATAATAATCAATTAGCCGACTAATCAATAATCGACTAACAAACTATAAACATTACTTATGGAGGTGAAGAGGTGTTTACAGAAGGAGAACCAGAGTTTTGCCCACCGGAGCATAAGGACAGCTTTTTATCCATGTTTATGAGAATTGACCGCCGATTTATGGGAAAGTGCTTTGGACAGATGCAGGAACTGGGAATTTATCCGGGACAGATTCCGGTACTTGGCTTACTGGCATACAAAGACGGACTGAGCCAGCGTGAGATCGCAGAACATTTAAGAATCAAACCGCCGACCGTCAATGTGACTGTCCAGCGACTGGAAAAAGCAGGATTTCTTTACAGGGAAGCCGATGAAAAAGATCAGCGCATCTCCAGAATCTATCTGACAGAAAAAGGCAAACAGGCAAAAGAGAATGGCATGAAGAAAGTCCAGGAAAATGAAAAGATTCTTCTCGATGGTCTCAGCGAAACAGAACTTTGCCTTTTGAGAAGAATGTTGGAGCAGATTACAGAGAACATTGATAAAATACCCGGAACATCCGGAAAATGACACAAAGAAAGTGAGGCAGCAAAAGTGATCAAACTGATGAAATATCTGAAAAAATCAGCAGGCTATGTGGTACTGATCATAGCGCTTCTGTTTCTTCAGGCATATTGCGATCTTTCTCTGCCGGATTACACATCCAAAATCGTCAATGTGGGAATCCAGCAGAGTGGTATTGAAGACAGCGTACCGGAAAAGATCCGAAAGACATCCATGGACAGTCTTCAGTTGTTTATGGACGATAATGACAAAGATACTGTAGATTCCTTTTATGAAGAAGACGGTGATCTTCTTGTGTTGAAAGACGATGTGACTTCCGAAGAAAGAGATGAATTAAACAGCATCTTCGGAAAGCCGATGATCATCGTGGCAAGCTTTTCTTCCGGTGGTGATGAAGTAAATGCCATGCTTACACAGATGGGCATTCCGGAAGGCACAGATCCGATGCAGGCACTTGCGATTATGCCGAAAGAAGCACTGGATGCCATGACAGAAAAAATCAGCGAAAAAGTTGACAGCATGCAGGCTTCCATTATCACACAGGCTGGTGTTTCCTACGTAAAAAGCGAGTATGAAGCAATTGGCGAAGACGTCGATGCGATCCAGATGCATTACATCAAGATTGCGGGTGTGAGAATGCTTGGCATGGCACTGATCACAATGCTCTGCGCAATCTGTGTGGTATTTCTTTCTTCCAGAGTTGCAGCAGCACTCGGTCACGATCTGAGAAATGCGGTATACCGAAAGGTTATCACTTTTTCAAGCAAAGAGTATCATAAGTTTTCAACCGCATCACTTATCACACGATGCACAAATGATATTCAGCAGGTACAGCAGGTTATGACAATGCTTTTCCGTATTGTCCTGTATGCACCGATTCTTGGTATCGGTGGAGTGATCCGCGTATTAAATACAGATTCCTCCATGACCTGGATCCTTGGTCTGGCAGTTGGACTTATTCTTGTGGTGATCATTGTTCTGTTCCAGGTGGCAATGCCGAAATTTACAGTATTACAGACACTGGTCGATAAGCTGAACCTTGTGACAAGAGAAATTCTTACCGGTATTCCGGTTATCCGTGCATTCAGCAGGGAGAAACATGAGGAAGAACGTTTCGAGGAAGCCAACGAAAGACTGACAAAGACAAACTTGTTTGTCAACCGCTGTATGACATTTATGATGCCGACGATGATGCTTATTATGAATGGCGTTTCCGTTCTGATTATTTACAGTGGTGCTTATGCGGTAGATAACGGAACTATGCAGGTTGGCAATGTTATGGCATTTATCCAGTATGCAATGCAGATTATCATGTCCTTCCTGATGATCACAGCGATGTCTATTATGCTTCCGAGAGCAAATGTCGCAGCACTCCGTATTAACGACGTGCTGAAAACAAAAGTAAGTGTTACAGATCCGGAAAATCCGGTTTTGCCGGCAGAAGACGTAAAGGGAATTGTGGAATTTGATCATGTAAGTTTTGCATATCCGGAAGCAGGAGAAAATGTACTGACAGATATTTCCTTCAAAGCAGAAAAAGGTGAGACGATCGCCGTGATCGGAAGTACCGGAAGTGGCAAGAGTACACTTGTTAATCTGATTCCGCGATTCTACGATGTGACGAAGGGACGTATCCTTGTAGATGGAGTTGATGTCCGTGATATGACACAGAAAGATGTCAGATCAAGGCTTGGATATGTACCGCAGAAGGGAATTCTTTTCTCAGGTACGATCGATTCCAATATTCGTTACGGTAAGACGGACATTTCCGTCGAAGAAGTAAAAGAAGCAGCAGAAGTAGCTCAGGCAACAGAATTTATTGATGCAAAACCGGAAACATACGATTCTCCAATTTCACAGGGAGGAACCAACGTATCCGGTGGTCAGAAACAGCGTCTTTCCATAGCAAGGGCAATCGCCAAGAAACCTGAGATATTTATTTTTGACGACAGCTTTTCTGCACTGGATTTCAAGACCGACAGTACTTTGCGTAAAGCACTCAAAGCACATACAAAAGATGCAACAACAATCATTGTGGCACAGCGTATCAGTACAATTTTGAACGCTGACAAGATTATTGTTCTGGATGACGGACATATGGCAGGTATCGGTACACATAAAGAATTGATGAAAAACTGTGAAGTTTACCGTCAGATTGCAATGAGTCAGCTGTCAGAGGAGGAATTGGCATGAGTGAACAGAGACGACGTGGACCAATGGGCGGCCACGGAAGAGGTATGCGCCCGACGGAAAAAGCAAAAGATTTCAAAGGTGCGATGGGCAAACTGTTCCGTTACATGAGCCGCTATAAAATGCGTTTTGTGCTGGTATTTATTTTTGCAATTGCAGGAACTGTATTTAATATTGTTGGACCGAAGATCCTTGGTAAAGCAACAACTGAACTTTATACAGGTCTTGTTGCAAAAGTAAATGGAACAGGCGGCATTGATTTTGCAAAAATCGGAATCATCCTTCTGTGGACACTGGGACTGTATGTGGCAAGTGCATGCTTCTCTTTCATTCAGGGATGGATCATGACAGGAATTTCCAATGATGTGACATATAATCTCCGTAAAGATATTTCAAAGAAGATCAATCATCTGCCATTGAATTATTTCGAAAGCAGAACAAACGGTGAGATTCTTTCGAGGGTAACAAACGATATTGATACTCTTCAGATGAGTCTTAATCAGAGCCTGACACAGCTTATCACATCAGTAACTACACTGATCGGTGTATTTATTATGATGCTTTCCATCAATGTATGGATGACGCTGGCTGCACTTCTGATCCTGCCGGTATCCATGTTTATTATTCAGATGGTGATGAAGCATTCACAGAAATACTTCCAGGCACAGCAGAATTACCTTGGCGCAGTCAACGGTCAGATCGAAGAAAACTTCGGCGGTCATGATGTGGTAAGAGTATTTAATAAAGAAAATGATGTGCTTGATGAATTTGAAAAAGACAACAAGAAACTTTATGAATCTGCATGGAAATCACAGTTCTTCTCAGGAATGATGATGCCGATCATGCAGTTTGTCGGGAACCTTGGCTATGTAATGGTAGCACTTCTCGGTGGAATCTTTGTTATCAAAGGTTCGATTGAAGTCGGGGATATCCAGTCATTTTTCCAGTACATCCGTAACTTTACACAGCCGATCCAGCAGATCGCGCAGGTAACAAACCTTCTGCAGTCTTCCGCAGCAGCTTCTGAGAGAGTCTTTGAATTTCTTGATGAGGAAGAGGAAGTACAGCAGCCGGAAAATCCGGATTCTATTGAAGGTCTGGAAGGAAATGTACAGTTTGAACATGTTGAGTTCGGTTACAATCCGGATAAAATCATCATTCATGATTTCTCGGCAGATATACATGACGGACAGAAGATTGCAATTGTAGGACCGACCGGTGCCGGTAAAACGACGATGGTTAAACTGCTGATGCGTTTCTACGATGTAAATAAGGGTGTCATCAAAGTAGATGGCCATGATGTCAAAAATTTCAACAGAAGCGAGCTTCATGAGATGTTCGGTATGGTGCTTCAGGATACATGGCTGTTCTCCGGAACAATCATGGAAAATGTCCGCTACGGACGACTGGATGCAACGGATGAAGAAGTCATTGCAGCAGCAAAGGCAGCGCATATCCATAACTTTATCATGCAGCAGCCGGGCGGCTATCAGATGGTGCTGGATGAAGAAACAAGCAACATTTCACAGGGACAGAAACAGCTTCTTACGATCGCAAGAGCAATTCTTGCGGACAACAAGATCCTGATCCTTGATGAGGCAACATCCTCTGTTGATACAAGAACAGAAATGCAGATCCAGAAAGCGATGGATAATCTAATGAAGGGAAGAACAAGCTTCGTCATTGCACATCGACTTTCTACGATCAAAGACGCAGATCTGATCCTTGTTATGAAAGACGGAGATATTATTGAGCAGGGTAACCATGAAGAACTGCTGGCAGCGAAAGGATTCTATGCAGATCTTTATAACAGTCAGTTTGATAACAGTTCGTCGGAGCTTTGTTCATGACGATAAAGAATTCCCGGTGATGATGGGAATGTAAAGAAAAGGACTCCAGTTAGGATAGCCCGTGAATTATCATCTGTGCATGTCTCAATTCAAAACTTCTGTGATTCTATGTATACAGAACTTTGCTAAGAACGATACAGAAAATGCTGAACTCGCATCAAAGATGCTCAGACAGCAGCATTTTCTGCATCAACGCAAAAACCTGTACACCAAGAATCTCTACGAAGTTTTTCAGGCGAGACAGACACAGATGATAATTACGGGCATTCCTGACGGGAGTTTTTCTTTTACCTATCCATCTCCGTATTTTATTCGAGGAGGCGGAGGAGCGGCTTGGACGGAGACCGCCTCCCGCGGCATAATAAATGAGGGAAGAAGAGGAACTGTGTAGAAGAAAAATGTCGTGTACGGAAACATCTGCAAGAGTTCGTAGAAATACTTGGATGTAGTCTGTCTGTGTTATGAATCAAAAGCACATTGTCTGAGCGTTAGCGAGTTGTGTGCTTTTGCATTCATGGTTTTAACAGGCAGAGTAGATCCGTAGTATTTCCGGACTCTGAAGCCGTTGCCGCACACGACATTTTTTTATCTGCACAGACTCTTATCAGTTTATTTATTATCCTTGTCATAACCTCTTTTTTTCGGTATAATATTAAGCCACAGTTACAAACAGGAAACAAGCTGCTTACAGAGGAGCAGACTTTATATGATAAAATAGGAGCAATCATGTGACAATACGACATGATTTTCCTGCATAAGACAACGAGGAGCAGTGATCAATTTCATGGAAAATATAAAAAACGGCAGGGAATATCTGCAATATGTATTGAAATGTCTGAATGACCGTCTTGCCCAGGCAGATGCGGCAATTCTCGAAGGCGAGAAAGAAATCGAGGACATGCATGAATACTACTGGGAAAACTATACCGAGATGGATCAGTACGGATATGAGGATTATGATAATCAGCAGGCACTTTTCCGCCAGATGAATGCCAACGAAGAGCAGTTCCGCCTTCGCAAACGCTTCAAAAAGATGCAGGACTCGCCATTCTTCGGCAGAGTGGATTTCCGGTATGACGGAGATGAGGAGGCAGAGACCTTTTATATCGGAATCGGCAATCTCTCCGAGAGTGCAGGAAGCCTTCCGCTTGTGTATGACTGGAGAGCACCGGTGAGCGGACTTTTTTATGATTACGATAAAGGGCCGGCGTCTTATGAGGCACCGTCAGGAATTTTTGAAGGTGAAGTGACTTCAAAATGGCAGTACAAGATCCGTAAAGGCAAGATGCTCTATGAATTTGAAAGCGATGTCAAGATAGACGACGAAATTCTCGGAGCAGAGCTTGGAAGCAACGGAGAAGTACAGCTCAAAAATATCGTCCGGACGATTCAGAAAGAGCAAAATGAGATCATCCGAAATACTAAAGACAAGATCATGGTGATTCAGGGAGCGGCAGGAAGCGGTAAGACATCTGTAGCCCTGCACAGAATTGCCTATCTTCTGTATCATGACAGAGAAAACCTGAAATCATCAAATGTACTGATCCTGTCACCGAACGGAGTCTTTGCAGATTACATTTCACATATCCTTCCGGAACTGGGCGAGGAAAACATCCGAGAGATGAGTTTTGACCTGTTTGCATACAGAGAACTTAAGGAAATTGTCGGTGACTGTGAGGATCGCTACGACCAGATCGAACGCACGGTGCTCAATCCGAAGATACAGGAGATATGCAGAGAGAAACAGTCACCGGAATTTGTTTCGAAGCTGGATGGTTTTGTCCTCAGACTGGAAGACGAGCTGATGAATTTCCGTGATGTGGAATACAGAGGCTGTACACTGAGCGAAAAAGAGATTATTGATCTGTTTTATTTTAAATTTCTGGATGTACCGCTTCTTTCCAGAATGCATTCTGTCGCAGAATATTTTATTGACCAAGTGGAGACACTGAGAGACAGAGATCTTTCTGATGAAGAACGTGAAGAAGTAATGGAATGCTTCAGAAGCATGTACGAGACAAGAGACTGTTATGTGCTGTACAGCCGTTTTCTTGAGAAAGAAGGATACCGGCCGCTTCCACACTGCCAGATTGAGAAGCGCCGCCTCCGATATGAAGATGTATATCCGGTGCTTTATCTTAAGTACACACTGTACCAGTGCCGAAACCATCACGGGATCAAGCATGTTGTGGTGGATGAGATGCAGGATTATTCATGGATTCAGTATCTGCTAATTCATAAAATGTTTCCATGCAGGATGACCATTCTGGGAGATAAGGCCCAGACAATGGAAGACGAGACACAGGATGTGCTGAAATTTCTTCCGAAGATATTCGGGAAAGATATTCGCAAGATTGTGATGAACAGAAGTTATCGTAATACGATGGAGGTTGCACAGTATGCGAATCATCTTACCGGAATTGAGGATATGGAGCTGTTCGAGCGTCATGGTGAGCCGGTAGATGAGCGGACATTTTCGTCGACAGAGGAAGCACTTGAGACTGTTCTTGAAAAATGGCTGAACCGTCGGGAAGAGTTTGAGACAGAAGCTCTGATCTTTCTTACAGAAAGGGAAGCAGAACACGCTTTCCTTTATATAGAAAAGAGACTGAAAGAAATTGCCCCGGAGGCAGAAAACCAGCTTTGCTACATGAACCGCGACAGCCAGAGCTTTAAGAAAGGACTGACTGTGACGACTTTTTATCTTGCAAAAGGTCTGGAATTCGATCAGGTATTTGGCATATTTGAAGAGGACAGAGAAAGCGGTCTTCAGTGCCAGGCAAAGTATATTACAGCGACGCGAGCACTGCATGAACTTCATATGTATATGACGGAAAATTCAAAGTAAGCTTTGCCAAACTATACGGTTTTTCATTGACACTGATGGGATATAACTGTAAAATATAGCACGAGGGAAAGAGTATAAACATTATCATTTTATAAGGAGAATGTTATTATGAAGAATAAAAAATTACTTGCAATGACAGCAATGGTGATAACGGCATCTGTACTGATGTCTGCATGTAGCTTTGGCGGTAATGATAAAAAAGAAGACACTCCGGCTGTAGCCGTGACACCGACAGCAGAACCGTCTGCAACACCGGCTCCGACTATAGAACCGACGATCGCACCGAATGTACAGAGTACAACTTATACATCCGCAGATAAGTCAATCGCGATCAACCTTCCGGATGCAACATGGTCCAATAAGTCAGACGAGACAGATATGGTAAGCTTTGAGTCTCCGAATGTCGGAAACATTCTGATCCTGCACGGACAGGGTGAGGATACCATGGCTTCTACTGTGATCCCGAGCACACAGGACATGGCAGTTTCACTTGATCAGGCAGATGGTGACAAAGTAAATGGCACTGATTTTGAAATTCAGGATTATACATCCAATGATGTCAACGGAATTGGTGTATACAGCTACACAACCAAAATGCTGAATACAGATAAGAGTGGCGGAGACCTTTATGTGGTTCACAAAGTATTTGCCAACGATACCGAATATTATAATATCGAAGCTTCTGTAAAGAGCGAAGATGCACTGGATTCTATCAAGGCAGCAGTCGCTTCCTTCCAGATTCTGGGAGATTCTTCACTGAAAGAAGCAGCACCGAAGCAGGCGGCTCCGGCAGCAGATAACAGCTCCGCAGACAACGCAGCAGCAGACAATTCCGGTGCAGCAGCTTCTGATAACGCAGGAAATACAGATGCATCCGCTTCCACTGACGGAACAACTGCCGATGGAAGTTCGAACGATGCTTCACAGGCTGCAGATAATGGAACTGCTTCTACAGACACATCCACGAATTCCGGTGGATTTACAGATGAGCAGCTTTCCAACACCGATGAGACAAGAACCATCTACCGCAATTCTGACGGACATCCACTCGTTATTCAGCCGGACGGTAACGGAAACTGGGTGGATTTTGACGGAAATACCTATAGCTTCGCTGATGAGCAGGATGCATACGATGCAAATGGCAACAGCTATTACTGGCACGGAGAAGCAGCAGACGTATATTATATGCCTGTTCAGTAAAAGGATAACAGAGACACAAAAGAGGCAGGTGAGAGATCATCTGCCTTTTTTACCAGCAGGAGAGGAAGAAAATGGAAGCATACAGTAAATTTGCGCAGGTCTATGATCTGTTCATGGACAATATTGATTACGAAGGATGGGCAGACTATGTTACAGACCGCCTGAAAGAATACGGAATTACAGACGGACTCGTCCTGGAACTTGGATGTGGTACAGGTACGATGACGGGATTGCTTGCAGATCGGGGTTATGATATGATTGGTGTGGACAATTCCGAGGAAATGCTTGCAGAGGCAATGGAAAAGAGAGTAGAATCCGGGCAGGATATTCTCTATCTTTTACAGGATATGCAGGAATTTGAATTATATGGTACGGTACGTGCGGTGGTCAGTGTGTGTGACAGCCTGAATTATATCACGGAGAGAGAAGAACTTCTTCAGGTATTTCGTCTGGTAAATAACTATCTGGATCCGGAAGGTATTTTTCTTTTTGATATGAATACCGTACATAAGTACAGAGACCTTATGGGCGATACGACAATTGCCGAGAACCGTGAGGAGGGCAGCTTCATCTGGGACAACAGTTTTGATGAAGAAGAAGGCCTGAATTATTATGAGCTTGCTGTTTTTCTTCCGAGAGAGGATGGCCTATATGAAAAATGCGAGGAAGTCCACTGCCAGAAAGCCTATCCGCAGGAAGAAATCGAATCACTGATAAAAGAAGCAGGTATGGATCTTCTGGCGGTTTATGATGCGTATACGATGGAACCTGCTACGAAGGACAGCGAGAGAATGTTTTTTGTTGCAAGGGAAAAAGGAAAAAATAAATAAAAGAGGTACAGAAATAATATGAAAGATTATATAGTAAGAGCGATTGCTGCGGACAGCCAGATCCGTGCGTTTGCAGCAGTTACAACAGAAACCGTGGAGACTGCAAGACAGGATCACAACACAAGTCCGGTGGCAACTGCCGCGCTGGGACGTCTTCTCACAGCCGGTTCTATGATGGGTGTGATGATGAAGGGAGACAAAGACATCCTGACACTGCAGGTAAAAGGTGACGGACTGATTCAGGGAATTACCGTTACTGCAGATTCTAAAGGACGTGTCAAGGGGTATGTGGGAAATCCGGAAGTAATTATTCCGGCAAATGCGAAAGGCAAACTGGATGTATCCGGTGCTGTCGGCAATGGTTTTCTTCAGGTCATTAAGGATATGGGACTGAAAGAGCCGTATGTCGGTCAGGTCGCATTACAGACAGGAGAGATCGCAGAGGATCTTACTTATTATTTTGCAGCGAGTGAGCAGGTGCCGTCAGCAGTGGGGCTCGGTGTTCTGATGAACAAAGATAATACCGTACGTCAGGCTGGTGGTTTTATTGTACAGGTGATGCCGTTTGCAGAAGAAGAAACGATCGCAAAACTTGAAGAAAATGTACAGAAGATCCAGTCCGTAACGACACTTCTGGAGCAGGGCCATACACCGGAGAGTCTTCTGGAACAGGTACTTGACGGCTTTGATATTGAAATCAACGATACGATCCCGACAGAATTTTACTGTAACTGCAGCAAGAGCCGTGTAGAGCGTGCGCTGATCAGCATCGGACGTAAAGAACTAAATGAACTGATCCAGGAAGGCAAAGAAGTAGAACTGAACTGTCATTTCTGTAATAAAAATTATATCTTCAGTGTAGAGGAGTTAAAAGAAATTCTCAGAAAGTGCAAATAGGAGGAAAAAGCTGTGAAAGACGGTTTTATCAAGGTAGCTGCCGCTACACCGGATGTCCGTGTGGCTGACTGCGAATATAATGCAACAGAAATCATCCGTATGATCCATGAGATGGAAGCGCAGGGCGCAAAGATTATGGTATTTCCTGAACTCTGTATCACTGCATATACCTGTGGAGATCTTTTCTGGCAGGAGAATCTTCTGGAAGAGGCGAAAGTGCAGCTTGTCCGTATTGCAGAAGAAACCAAAGAGGTGGACGCACTGATTTTTGTCGGACTGCCGTTAGAATACAATGGTAAGCTTTATAATGTGGCAGCAGGACTTAATCACGGTGAAATCCTTGGATTTGTACCGAAGACCTGGCTGCCAAACTATAATGAATTTTATGAGGCAAGATATTTTACTTCCGGAGAGCATGTAGACGGCACGGTTCACATTGACCGCGAAGCGTACAAAGAACGGTATGACAGCGATTTTGATGACGTGGAATTTGATATTGAGATGACATCTTTTGATGAGTTTGAAGAACTCGAAGAAATTGATGATGAAGATTTCGGCGGCGAGAACTTCGATGATGAAGACCTTTTTGATGATGACGAGATGGATGATGAACTTTATGAGGAGGATATCTGGATTTCTCCGAATACGATCTTTACATGCGAAGACATGCCGAAACTGCAGATTGCAGCAGAAATCTGTGAAGATCTCTGGGTACCGAATCCGCCGAGCGTTGCACATGCATTTCACGGTGCGAATCTGATCGTCAATCTGTCTGCAAGTGATGAAGTTGTAGGCAAGGATTCTTACCGTAAGAGTCTGGTGAGCGCACAGTCTGCAAGACTTCTCTGCGGCTATATTTATGCAACAGCAGGAGAAGGTGAATCCACACAGGACGTCGTTTATGGCGGACATAATCTGATTGCAGAAAACGGCTCTGTTCTGGCAGAGAGTAAAAGATTTGCCAATGGTGTGATTTATGCAGATCTTGATATTCACCGCCTGGACAATGAACGAAGAAGAATGACAACCTGTCAGTTTGCACCGGATCTGGCACCGGAAGGACAGGACATCAGTTACAACGAAGCACCGTTTACACTGGAAAATACAGAGACAGTTCTTACACGTAAATTTGATTCCAGACCATTCGTGCCGGGAATCAAAGAAGAAAGAGAGCGCCGCTGCGACGAAATCCTGAATATTCAGGCAATGGGACTTAAGAAACGTCTTGCACATATTCACTGCCAGAATGCGGTGATTGGTCTGTCCGGTGGACTGGACTCCACGCTGGCACTTCTTGTGACCGTACGTGCATTTGATATGCTTGGTATGGACAGAAGCAAGATCACGGCTGTTACAATGCCATGCTTCGGAACGACTGACCGTACCTATAACAATGCCTGCCAGTTAAGCGAATGTCTGGGGGCAACTCTGAAAGAAGTCAATATCCGTGAAGCGGTCAACCTGCATTTCCGTGATATCGGACACGATCCGGAAGTGCATGATGTCACTTATGAGAACGGACAGGCAAGGGAACGTACGCAGATCCTGATGGATATTGCAAACCAGTCCGGCGGTATTGTCATTGGCACAGGAGACCTTTCCGAACTGGCACTTGGGTGGGCAACTTATAATGGTGATCATATGTCCATGTATGCAGTCAACAGTTCTGTGCCGAAGACGCTGGTACGTCATCTGGTAAGATATTATGCAGATACCTGCGAAGATCAGAAACTTGCAGAGATCCTTCTGGATATTCTGGATACCCCGGTAAGTCCGGAACTTCTGCCACCGAAGGATGGTGTGATCTCACAGAAGACAGAAGACCTTGTAGGACCGTATGAACTGCACGACTTTTTCTTATATTATATGCTCCGCTGGACATTTCCGCCGAAAAAAATCTTCCGTCTGGCGCAGAATGCCTTTTCAGGAGAATATGATGATGAGACGATTCTGAAATGGCTTAAGACATTCTATCGCAGATTTTTCATGCAGCAGTTTAAACGTTCCTGTCTGCCGGATGGACCGAAAGTCGGAAGCGTTGCCGTATCTCCGAGAGGAGATCTCCGTATGCCGAGTGACGCGTGCGCGACATTATGGATGAAAGAACTGGATCAGATCAGGATCTAACCGGCAGTTTCAGCTTTTGCGACAGCTTTATCGACGGCATGGATAAGCATGAGCGCTGTGTATTTTTGATCGCTGGAATACTCCAGATTTTCCAGTGACTGAGTAGAATAGATCTGGCTGGCGAGTGAGTCCAGCACAGGTTCTACCAGCGGAAACATGGCGGAAGTACTTTCACTTAAGTTGGCAAGATGAATCGAGCGGATACTGTCCTGATCGACGGTCACTTCGACATCAAAGCTGTTGTTATTTAATCGTATAGAGGTCCGGTAAATCCCGGGGGTGTATTTTGAAACGGTGTCTGAGGATGCCGTTTCAGACTTTCCGGGGCCGAACATAAGAAGCATTACTACCCCGAAGATCACAAGGAGCAGCAGAAAAATTCCGGTATAGATTACCTCTTTCATATGTAAGACGATGATTTTGGTTTTCGAACTCATGTTGAAGCCTCCTGATCCAATGGTCCGGTTCCCGGTGTGATGCCACAGGGTTACTGCGGGATATGATTCTGTATATCTTATTCGTATTTTACTGAAATATGTATCATAAAAGTAAATGTTTAGCAGGGAGGTTTTTATGTCACTTCAGTTTATTATTGGAAATTCCGGCGCGGGTAAATCGTACGCAGCATATCAGAATGTGATACGCGAAGCCTCACGAAAGCCGACAAATATGTATTATGTAATCGTTCCGGAGCAGTTTACCATGCAGACACAGAAAACACTTGTAGAAATGCATCCGCAAAAAGGAATCTTAAATATTGATGTACTGAGCTTTGAACGACTGGCGTACCGTATTTTTGAAGAAGTCGGCGGTGATACACGGAAAGTTCTGGAAGAGACCGGAAAGAATATGGTTCTTCTGAAACTGGTACAAATGAACCAGAAAAAACTTGTCTATCTGAAAAATCAGATGAAAAAGCCGGGCTATCTCGATGAAGTGAAATCCCTGCTCTCGGAGTTTATGCAGTATGAAGTCCATGAAGAAGAAATGGATAAGATGATCAATGACGCAGAGGATAAGCCGCTTCTGCAGATGAAATTAAAAGATGTGTCTGTCCTTTATCAGGCATTTCGGGAATTTCTGTCAGATCATTTTATGACATCAGAAGAAGTTCTGGAAGTTCTTGCAAAAGAAATTCCGTTTTCACGGAAACTGCGTGGCAGTACAGTCATACTTGATGGTTACACGGGATTTACACCGGTACAGCATACGGTTATCCGGGAACTTCTGGCAGTCTGCAAAAAAGTTTCCGTGACGGTCACGATGGATGTCAGAGAAGAATTTTTGGCAAAGGGAAAGCCACATGAATTATTTTATATGAGTCATAAAATGATTCGTTCTTTAAGTGAATTTACGAAAGATGTGGAAGAACCAGTCTGGATAAAGAGCGGCAGCCGTTCCCGGTTTGCCGATTCGCCTGCCCTTGGCTTTCTGGAGAAGAATCTGTTTCGTTATCACAGAAAAACATATGATAAAGAGCAGAGTGAGGTACAGCTTTTTCAGGAGGGAACACCGGAGAGAGAGATGCAGGAGACTGCAAGAAGAATTATCCGGCTGGTACGGGATTCACAGTACCGCTACGGGCAGATCGCTGTGATTACAGGGAATCTTGAAGAATACGGAAGTATTGCAAGACATGTCTTTGAAGAAGCCGGAATTCCGTTTTTTATAGATGAGAAACATTCTGTATTGATGAATCCATTCGTGGAATATGTGCGTGCAGCACTGGAGATGGTAAGTCAGGGATTCAGTTATGAAAGCGTGTTCCGATATCTGCGCTGCGGTATGTCCGATATTTCCAGAAGTGAGACAGATCGTCTGGAAAATTATGTGTTGGCGCTCGGAATTCATGGATTTCGAAAATGGGATGAGAGATGGGTGCGGCTCAGTCGCGATATGGATCCGACATCGATCATGGAACTGAATGTTATCCGGGAGCGTTTTGTGACAGAGGTTCGATCCCTTGCAGAAGGCTTTGCCGGAAAGAAAAAAACAGTCGCAGAATACAGCAGGTGTCTCTATGAATTTATAGTACAGAGCCGCGTGCAGGAAAAACTTGGAGTACAGGAGCTTTTATTTAAGCAGCACGGCGACCGTGCAATGGAAAAAGAATATACCCAGATTTACGGGATCGTGATGAACCTCCTTGATAAAATGGTCAGCATTCTCGGGGAAGAAACGGTGTCTGCAGAAGAGTACCGTCAGCTTCTTGAGACGGGTATGGGACAGGCAAAAGTAGCATTGATACCGCCGGGAATCGATCAGGTACTGGTAGGCGATATGGAGAGAACGCGACTGAAAGATATCCGTGCGTTGTTTTTCGTAGGAGTGAATGAAGGCTGTATACCGAAGAATACGGAGTCAGGGGGCATCCTTACGGAGATGGACAGAGATTTTCTTGGAGAACAGGGAATCGAGCTGGCACCGGGTCCCAAAGAACTGATGAATACGCAGCGGTTTTATCTGTATCTCAACCTTACGAAGCCATCCGAGAGACTCTGCCTTTCGTACAGTATGTCCAACGGCAAAGGCGAAGCGACGGGACCGGCATTTCTGATCCGGACCATGCAGACACTTTTTCCGAAACTGAAAACAGAACATGCGCAGGAGCCGCGAAATGAACTGGATCTGATCGAGACACCGAATACAGCAGTAGAATATCTCCTGTCTTGCCTGACTGATGAAGAAAAAAGAAAAGACAATCCGGTATTTGAAGAACTGTACAGCTGGTATTTGAATAGTCCTGAATATCGTACAGTAACGGAAAAATTGACAGAAGCTGCATTTATCCGCAAACCGATCGATCAGATCAGCAAAAGTGTAGCGAAAGCTCTGTACGGGGAAGTCTCACCGAACGGTGCAATAAGACTGGAACGTTTTTCTGCATGTGCGTTTGCTCATTTTCTGAAATATGGTCTGGAAGTAAAGGAACGTGCAGAATACGAATTTAAGGCGATGGATATGGGAAATGTGATCCATCAGGCACTGGAAGATTTCGCAGCAGAAATTCACAGAAGAAAGCTTAAGTGGAGCGAACTTTCGGATGAACTGCGGGATGCGATCGCAGATGAATGTCTGGACAAGATCAGCGCCGATTACGGTAATACGATCCTTCAGAGCAGTGCAAGAAACCAGTATATGATCGAACGTACACGAAGGATTCTTAGAAGGACAGTCTGGGCACTGCAGGAACAGCTTCGAAACGGTAAATTTCAGCCGGAGGGATTTGAGGTTTCGATCGGAGGCGGACGGATTGACCGTCTGGATGTCATGAAGACAGACGATAAAGTCTATGTAAAGATCATTGATTATAAGACAGGAAATACGACATTTGATCTGGTCAGCATTTATTACGGTCTCCAGATGCAGCTTGTCGTCTACATGGATGCGGCGGTAAAGGCGGAGCAGCGAAAATATCCGGATGCAGAGGTGAAACCGGCAGGAATTTTTTATTACAATGTCAAAGATCCTATGCTGCAAAAAGAGATGGAAGATGATCTGGACGGACTGGATCCGGAAATCTTTAAGAAACTCAAAATGAATGGTCTGGTTCTGGCAGAAGATGAAGTAATCAGCGGTCTGGACAGGACAACCGTTTCTCTGCCGATGTCTTATACATCAACAGGGCTGTTTCGGAAAGGGTCTTCTATAGCCAGTGAAAATGAATTTGCACTTCTGGATGCCTATGTCAAAAAGAAGATCACTGATATCCGGGAGGCAATACTGGATGGTAATGCAGAAGTTTCTCCTTATGAGATGGGGAACAGGAATGCTTGCACTTACTGTCCGTATCAGGGGACATGTGGATTTGACCGCAAGATACCGGGATATGAGTTTCGCAGACTGAAGCAGTTTGCAGACGATGAGATATGGAAAGCATTTGAAAAGGAGGTGGATGACGAATGGGAGTAATTTGGACTGAGGAGCAGCAGAAAGTGATTTCGCTCCGTAACCGGAATATTCTGGTAAGTGCAGCAGCAGGATCCGGAAAAACTGCCGTTCTTGTAGAACGTATTTTAAGCAAGATCTGCGATCCTAAGAAACCAGTCGACATAGACCGTCTTCTGATCATGACGTTTACCCGCGCGGCGGCAGGGGAAATGAAAGAACGTATCTCAGCGGCAATTGATCAGAAACTGTACGATAATCCGGATAATGAACATCTTCAGCGCCAGGTCTCACTGATACATAATGCACAGATTACGACCATCGATGGTTTTTGTGCATATATCATCCGAAATTATTTTCATATGATCGATCTGGATCCGGGATATCGTACAGCAGAAGAGGGAGAACTGAAACTTCTGCGCGAAGATGTGATGAAGGAAGTGCTGGAAGAGGCATATGCGCAGAAAGATGAGAAATTTCTGAATCTGGTAGAGTGTTATGCAAACGGCAAAACCGATGATGAAATCCGGGATATGATCTATAAGTTATATGATGCTTCTATGAGTCATCCGTTTCCGGAGGAGTGGATTGAAGAATGCCTGAGAGTCTATCAGGTGGATAATGTAGAAGATCTTCGGAGTACCAAGTGGATGACACTTCTCTGGGATGCGGCAGAGGAATGTATTTCGGAGATCGATGATCTGTTGGAACGTGCCACACATATCTGCCGGGAAATTGATGGTCCGTATTTTTACGAAACAGCATTGGAAAGTGACAGTCTCCTTCTGAAAGAAGCAAAAGAACGTGCAGCAAAGAGGGACTATAATGGTATGGCATCACTTCTGGCAGCACATAAATATGCACGTCTTTCTGCCAAAAAAGATCTGAATGTAGATGAAGAAAAGAAAAAACAGGTGAAAGACCTTCGTGATACAGAAAAATATATATGGAAAGAACTGGAAGAGCACTATTTCAGCCAGTCTGAAGAACATATTCTGGAGGCATTGAAATACTGCCGGAAACCTATGGAGGGACTGGCGCGGATCACATTACAGTTTAAAGCGGCATTTGCGGAAAAAAAACGAGAAAAAAATGTTCTGGATTTTTCAGATATGGAACACTTTGCCCTGGAAATACTGATGAAAAAAGAAGACGAAGATCTCATCCCAAGTACTGCTGCGAAAGAATTATCTGCCAGATATGAGGAAGTAATGGTGGACGAATATCAGGACAGCAACCTTGTACAGGAAATGATCACTAATCTGGTGTCCGGCTGGGCGGATGGACGTAAAAATATTTTTATGGTAGGAGATGTAAAGCAGAGTATTTACAGATTCCGACTTGCAAGACCGGAACTTTTTATGGAGAAATACCACAGCTATTCTCTTGAAGATGCAAAAGAACAGCGTGTGGATCTGTACAAAAATTTTCGAAGCAGGAGAGAAGTTTTATCTTCGGTTAATTACATTTTTCGCCAAATCATGGGGAAAGATCTCGGGGGCATTACTTATGACGACGAAAATGCACTTTATACAGGAGCTTCTTTTCCGGAAAAAGAACATACAGCGGGAGAGAAAACAAATGACTCCGAAAATACAACAGAAGTTCTTCTGATCGAAAAGGACGGGGAAGAACTGTCAGAAGAAGAAAATGGAAATCAGACGGTACAGGAACTGGAAGCACTGGCCATTGCACAACGGATCCGAAGGATGGTCGGCAATGAGGAGGTGCTGGATAAAGAGAACGGCAGATATCGGAAAGTTGAATACGGAGATATTGTGATTTTACTTCGTTCAGCGACAGGATGGGCGGAACCATTCAGTCAGGTGCTGACATCCAAAGGTATTCCGGTTTACAGTGCATCGCGGACAGGATATTTCTCAGCACAGGAAGTCGTTACCCTTTTGAATTATCTGAGAGTCTGTGATAATCCATTGCAGGATATTCCACTGACAGGTGTACTGCATTCTCCGATTGTGGGATGCACAGTGCAGGAGCTTGCAATCCTTAAGAGTCGCTGCCCGGACGGGATGCTTTATGAGAGCCTTTGTGCATACTGCGAACTGGAACAGGCGGAACTGACAGAGGAGGAAAAGTGCCTGCAGGAAAAATTATGCGCTTTTCAGGCTCAGCTGGAAGAGATGCGGAATTTGTCCGCGTATACACCGGTACATGAACTGATTCTTCACATTCTTTCCGAGACGGGATATGCAGATTATGTAAAAGCTGTGCCGGGAGGTGCGCAGCGTGGGGCAAACATTCATATGCTTGTGGAAAAGGCAATGGATTATGAGAAGACGAGTTACCGTGGACTGTTTAACTTTGTCCGTTATATCGAAAAGCTCCAGAAGTATGAGGTGGATTTTGGCGAAGTAAATCTTGCAGATGCCGGAAGTGGTGCGGTGCAGATTATGACGATCCACAAGAGCAAGGGTCTGGAGTTTCCGGTCGTATTTGCAGCCGGAATGGGGAAACAGTTCAATTTTCAGGATATCAACAGTCGTTTTCTGATCCATCCGGATATGGGATTTGGGGTAGATGTGATCCTTCCGGAAAAAAGACTGATTCTTTCTGCGGTTCATAAGCAGATCATCCGCAGACAGTTACAGAGAGAAAGTCTGGGAGAAGAGCTGCGTGTGCTTTATGTAGCGCTGACAAGAGCAAAAGAAAAGCTGATCATCACAGGATGTATCGGTAAACTGCCAGATGTCTGTAATGCATTAAGTGTTTATATGGATCATGAAGAACCGCTTCTTCCGATGACCGTGCGCGGAAAGGCAAGAACTTACTGGTCTTACATTTTGCCGGCGCTTGCAAGGCATCCGGCAATGCAGGAACTGTTTCATGAATATGGAATCACAGAGAGACCGGCTGTGGTCTGCGAGAAGGAAAATGCGCATTTTACAGTACACAAAGTGACCGTGGCAGAACTGGTTCAGGGTGAAATTCTGGGGCAGACGGATACGCAGATGCAGGAAAAATTTCTGAAAGAATGGGACAGTAACAGAATCTACGATGAAGAGGTCCACAAGCTGCTGAAAAAGCGTTTCAGTTATCAGTATCCATATGCATATCTTAGGGATCTTCCGGTGAAAGTAAGTGTTTCCGAACTTAAGAAGCGTAGCTGGCACGGGGAAGATGACCGAGAGGAAGCACTGTTTTCAGAGCCGGATATTGTGCCGCTGGTGCCGGATTTTATATCAGGGGGAGCAGAAGAATATAAGGGAGCCGCACGGGGAACGGCATATCACCGTCTGATGGAGTGCCTGGATTACACAGCAGTGGATTCAGAAAACCAGATCCACAAACAGATCACTGCCCTTACAGAAGCCAAAAAGATGGCATACGAAGAAGCGCAGTGCATCCGGATACAGGATATCATGACATTTTTGCATTCGGAGATCGGGCAGCGTATGAAAAAAGCTTTTGAGGAAAATCAGTTATACAGAGAACAGCCATTTGTACTTGCACAGAGTATGAAAAATATCGAAAAAGACTGGAATGGTGAGGAAACGGTTCTGGTACAGGGAATCATTGATGCGTATTTTGTAGAAAATGATGAAATCGTACTTGTCGATTACAAGACGGATAAGGTTCGAAAGGGTGAGGAACAGTATCTGATCGATCATTATCATACACAGCTTGAAGATTATGCGCAGGCACTGGAACGCATGTTGCAGAAAAAGGTAAAAGAAACTTATATTTATTCATTTACACTTGGAAAAATGATCCCGGTCTGAAATATGATATAAGGTAACTATTCAGAAGGTAGTATCCCGCGAGGCGTTTTGGCATGTTTTTTGCCAAAATCCCGAGACATATAAGGCAAAATGCCATCACCGAAGGTGATTTGGAATGCATTTTGACTCGTAACTGTGAGGGTACTGAACAGTTATGACATAAGATATATGACAGGAAATCAGTGGACGTGCCACCGGTGCCTCTTTGATATGCAATACAAAAAGTCCCGCAGGACAGAGAGATTACACTCTCCAGCCTGCGGGATATTTGTTTTTGAAGGTCTGGCCAACCAGCTTGCCAAAACCGAGCGGGTAGCCTTCGACACAGAGAAGATGCCACCCTTTTGTATGGGCAGCTTCTGCCGGTTCTATATTCAGGGTTTCACCTTTCAGGTAGCGTGTGAGCCGCTGATCATTTACGGAAAGAGAAATGATTCCGTCTACATCACCCTTTCGAAGTGCCAGTGCAAATGGTTCAGACGGCTCAAAGCGGTTTTTCTTGAGATCCCCGAGGTACAATCCGTTTCGTAGGAATGTAAGACCACGGAAATCACCGGTAACCGGAGGAAGGTAATAAACTTTGTCTTTACGTGTCTCGACACGGTTCCAGTCGAATGGCTGGCCGCTGAATGTTCTAAGCCCGATCTCCTTAAAGAAGAGTTCCAGCCATTTACGGGTGTCCGGATCAGGTTTTACATAAGAAAACTGTCCAATCAGATCAGTACGGCCTTCTTTGCGGAATAATGCCATAAAATGTCCCTCCCCCTGCATTTTGTGCGGGAAAAGGTGAACACAGCGGGAAAGTGCAGAATTGCCGTTTCCCCATGCCGGAATTCCGGGAGCGAAGCCTTCGTAAGTCGGAAGTTCCAGAAGCTCCATATCCGGGCGGTTTTCGAGAAGATAAGAAATGACTTCTTCATCTTCATTTGGAGCGAAGGTACAGGTGGAATAAAGAAGCTGTCCGCCGGGACGCAGCATATCCGCAGCCTGCAGGATCAGTTCTTTTTGCAGAACAGAAAGCTCGTCGGATTTTTCCGGTGTCCAGTCACGGGCAAGGGCTTCTTCCTTGCGGAACATACCTTCACCGGAACACGGCGCATCCAGCAGAATTTTATGGAAAAATTCCGGAAAACGATCTTTCAGATGTGCAGGTGTTTCGTTGGTCACGAACGCATTAGTGATACCAAAGAGTTCTACATTTCGAAGCAGTGCACGCGTCCGGGAAGAACTGATATCGTTAGCGACAAGAAGTCCACTGCCGTTTAACATGGCTCCCAGTGCAGTTGCCTTGCCGCCCGGCGCCGCGCAGAGGTCGAGGACGTTTTCTCCCGGAGTGACCGGCAGGCAGGAGGCCGGTGTCATGGCACTTGGCTCCTGCAGATAATAAAGTCCTGCCTGATACAGCGGACAGAAAGAAGGACGGACATCTTCAGGATAAAAATATCCGTTCGGGATCCACGGGATTGGCGTGACCGGAAACGGTACAATCTTTTCAAATTCTTCGCAGCTTATCTTTGCGGTATTGACACGCAGCCCGTAGGTGCGTGGCGCTTCATAGCTTTTTATAAAATCTTCGTATTCGTCACCCAGCATATTTTGCATACGTTCCAGAAATGCAGGGGAAAGAAGGTCGGTAATGTTATAGTCAGACATGTAATTCTCCTCGTTCAGTAAAATATCCTGAGGATTCGGCCACAGGAACTAAATATAATGAAATTATAAAATAGTTGAGGAAAATAGAAAATACTATTGACAAAACTATATTATATGACATATAGTATTGCTAACAAAATAATATTATATTAATTTACAATATTACAGGAAATATAAAAAGGAAGTGAGAGCATGGTATTTAACACAGGTGCGGCACTTCTGGATGCGATCGTTTTAGCTGTAGTATCGAAGGAGAAAGACGGAACCTACGGTTACAAGATCACCCAGGATGTACGGAGTGTGCTGGATGTATCCGAATCAACGCTGTATCCGGTGCTGAGGAGACTGCAGAAGGATGAATGCCTGGAGACATATGATCAGGCTTATGCAGGCAGGAACCGCAGATATTATAAGATCACAGAGAAAGGCATGGCACAGCTGAATCTCTACAGAGTCGAATGGAAAGCCTATTCGACAAAGATTTCGAAGCTGTTTGAGGGAGGCATAGAATTATGAACAGAGCGCAGTTTATGGAACAGTTAAAGAAACTGCTTTCTGATATCTCAGAGGAGGAAAGACAGGAGGCTCTTGATTATTATGAGAGTTATTTTGATGATGCCGGAGAAGATCAGGAAGCAGAGGTGATCCGGGAGCTTGGAAGCCCGGGTAAAGTTGCGGCAATTATCAAAGAAGACTTAAAGAACAGTTCGCAGAATTACGGAGAATTTACAGAAAGCGGATATCAGGATGAGCGTGTAGATGATGAACGGCAGATGCCACAGAGTCGTGCAGAGAAAGGCTATCATGCAGAGCGCAGGGGCGGTAAGGCAGGTGTGATACTTGTACTGATCCTTCTGGTATTTATTTCACCATTGATCAAGGGTGTAGCCGGTGGGATCATCGGATTTATTGTGGCACTGATCTTACTTCCGCTTATCCTTGTACTTGGCGCAGGGGCAGTTGTTATCGCACTCTTTGTAATCGCAGTGATTGCAATTGGCGCCGGTATTGGAGCATGTGTGACAGCGGCACCGGCATTTGGTGCTCTTGGAATCGGCATTGGCCTGATTTTGCTTTCTCTTGGCCTGGTTGGACTTGTATTTTTTGTATGGGCGTCGAGCCGTGCACTTCCGGCAATTCTTCGCAGGTTCACGGATTTTTGCGGCAATATATTAAACAGGGGCAAAAAGGGAGGTGACCGGGCATGAGAAAATTTTCAAAAGTGGTACTGGTCATAGCAGCGGCTGTCGGTGTAGTGGGAATTGGTCTGACGATAGGTGGTGTTTCAATGGGCGCAACGATCACGGGATTGAACTTATCCAAAGACGGATTAGGCAGTGCTGTCCGGCAGACTGCAAAATATGTAAGTTTTGGGGATGAAGATGACTGGAATCAGGACTGGGATGAGATTGATGAATCGGACAGTAAAGAGGCAGCCGGAACAAACGGAGAAATCTATCTGGTAGATGGAGTATCAAAACTCGATCTTTCTATCAGAACAGGAGAACTTTATCTTAAAGAATACAATGGAAATGAGATAAAAGTTGAAGTTTCAGGGAAACATAGAGAGAAAGTACGTGTCGGACAGGAAGGAGATACGCTGGTTCTGGAAAGCATCGGCAGGGTGCAGGACAGAGAAATTACGGTCAGTTATCCGAAGAAAACGGAATTTGAGGAGGCGTCTGTAGATGTGGTAGCCGGTACCGTAAATCTGGATGATAATTTTTATGCAAAAAAACTGGAGGTATCTGTAGCTGCCGGAGAATTTACAAATGACAGTACGATTACAGCAGTGAAAGCAGAGCTCACTGTTGGCACAGGAAATATTGATCTTGAAAATCTGAAAGTACAGAATCTGGAAGCAGATTGCGGAATCGGAAACATCGATCTGGGTATTGATGGAAAAGAGAAGGATTATGATTATGAAATCTCCTGTGCGGCAGGCGCGATAGATATCGGTGACAGTTCTTTTAGCGGCCTCGGGCATGAGAAAAAAATCAGCAATCCGGGATCATCCGGAAAGATGACTTTCGACTGTGGTGTCGGAAATATCACTGTGGATTTTGAGTAATGATAAGAACAACGAAATCAAACTTTTTCAGAAAGAAGGATTTTACTATGAGGAATAAACGACTTTACAAATCATCTGTTAATTACATGCTCTGTGGTGTCTGCGGTGGTATTGCAGAATACTTCGATATAGATCCGACACTGGTGCGTCTTGCATGGGTGCTCCTGACCTGCTTCGGCGGTGCGGGAATCTGGGCGTACATCATTGCTGCGATCATTATTCCGAAGAGCTGATAAAGGTGTATATTTTTCTGAAAAAATGTCTATACTCTGAGAAATGAATAAAAGGAGTAATCAGGACATGAATAAAGAAAAAGAAGTGGAAGCCTATCTTAAGAATGAACTTCCGGAAGAAGAAAAGCTGAAATATGAGATTGCGCAGGAGCTTGGAGTGCTGGATAAAGTACTGGAAGGTGGATGGAAAAGTCTTTCGGCAAAAGAAACCGGGAGGATCGGTGGCCTTGTGGCAGGCAAACGTAAAGAAAATGAAAATTAGGACACAGAAAAGTTGCTGTGAACGGAGTGAACAGTAACACAGAAAAAACACTGTTCGGATGTTGTTCCGAGTGGTGTTTTTTTGTTATAATAAAAGTAAGATACTTCGGAGTCATCCGCAGGTAGAAACTTATTATACATAACAACGAAAACAGGAGAAAAATATGGCAGATATGCAGAACGCATATGTAAAACTTGATAAGGTATCAAAAATATATAAAATGGGAGAAGTCAAGATCAAGGCAGTCGATGAGATCGGCTTCGAAATATCAAAAGGAGAATTTGTGGTTATCGTCGGACCGAGTGGCGCGGGCAAAACGACGGTTCTCAATATCCTTGGAGGCATGGACACTGCAACGAAGGGAACGGTGCTGGTGGACGGTAAAAATATCACAGATTATAACAGCCGCCAGCTGACTGCCTACCGCCGGGATGACATCGGATTTGTATTTCAGTTTTATAATCTGGTGCCGAACCTTACTGCACTTGAAAATGTTGAACTTGCCATGCAGATCTGTAAGAATCCGCTGGACGCAGGCAAAGTATTAAAAGAAGTAGGACTTGAAGACCGTATGGGAAATTTTCCGGCACAGCTTTCTGGTGGAGAGCAGCAGCGTGTGTCCATTGCACGTGCACTGGCCAAGAATCCGAAGCTTCTGCTCTGTGATGAGCCGACCGGTGCACTTGATTATCAGACTGGTAAGGCAATACTGAAACTTTTGCAGGATATGTGCCGCCAGAAGGGAATGACCGTGATCGTTATCACACACAATTCGGCGCTGACGCCGATGGCAGACCGTGTGATCCATATTAAGAACGGAACGGTTTCTTCAATGGAAATGAATGAGCATCCTACACCGGTGGAGGAAATCGAATGGTAGGAAAAAGAAAACATAGAAAAAAAGCACTGCATAAAGAATTCTGGATGGAAGTGCGCAAGAGCCGGGCACGTTTTATTTCAATTTTCTGTATTGTTGCACTCGGTGTTGCTTTTTTCTCCGGAATTCAGGCGGCGTCTCCGGACATGAGAATGTCGGGTGATGCCTATTATAACATATCAAAACTTATGGATCTCAAGATTATCGGTACAATGGGACTGACGGAGGATGATGTGAAAGCGGTGCAGGAACTTTCGGGAGTCGGAAGTGTGGAAGGTGCATATTCTACAGATGTGATCTGTGGAGAAAATGATTCACTGAAAGTCCTTCATGTGGAATCCTTAAATAAAGAAGTCAATCAACTCACTTTGACAGAAGGCAGTCTTCCGGAAAAAAGCGGCGAGTGTTTTCTGGATTCCACGTTTGCAGAATCGCAGGGATATGAAGTGGGCAGCAAGCTCGTAATCCGGCAGGAGGGAGATTCGAAGCTTCTGAAGACGGAAGAGTACACGGTTACAGGTATCGGAAAGAGCCCTCTTTATATTTCGTTCAACAGAGGCAATACCACGGTGGGATCCGGCGAGGTAAATGGCTTTGCGTATGTGCTTCCGGAAGAGTTTGATTCTGAGTTTTTTACGCAGATTTATGTGCGCACAAATGAGGTGGAAAAGGTCACCAGCTATACCGATGCATACGAAAATCTGATTGATAAGGTTCAGAAAAAAGTCGAGGGAATTGAAGAAGGGCGCTGTCAGATACGCTATGATAAAGTTATGTCAGAGGCACAGGACAAGATATCTGATGCAGAAAAAGAACTGGAAGACGGTAAGAAAGAAGCCGACGAAAAGCTTGCCGATGCCAAGAAGAAACTGGACGATGGCGAAAAAGAGTTAAAAGACGGCGAGAAGAAATATAATGACGGCAAAAAGCAGCTTGAAGATGCCCGTAAAGAGCTGGAAGACGGTAAGAAACAGCTCGCGAATGCAAAAACGCAGATCCGTGACGGCAGAAGTCAGATCGCATCTGCGAAAGAACAGGCGGCGGACGGAAGAACACAGTTGGAAGCTGCGCAGAAGCAGTTGGATGATGGATGGAGCCAGTATAATGCCGGAAAGCAACAATATGACGAAGGCAAAGCGAAATTTGATGCAGCCAAAAAGGAGTTCGAGGCAGGCAAACAGAAGATTGCAGATGCAAAAGCTGATTTAGATAAGAAGCAGCAGGAACTTACTGCGGGTATTGCACAGGTAAAAGCCGGACAGACCACAGTAGATACACAGATTGCACAGCTTAATGCGCAGATTCCGCAGCTTGAGGCAGGAATCAGTCAGCTGGAGCAGGCTGCGGCCGGACTTGCGGGGGCACAGCAGGCAGTGGAGGCAGCACAGAGTGCAGTCAGTCAGGCACAGGATGAGGTAAATGCAGCACAGGCGGCTTATGATGAAGCAAAGCAAAAAGCAGATGCCGGAGATGAAGAAGCGAAGGCGCAGCTTGATGCGCTTGCGCAGAATCTTTCAGAAGCGCAGGCAGCACTTGGGGATGCAAATACAGCAGTTGGAACCGCACAGGCGACACTTAATGCATGTCAGCAGGCAGATGCACAGAAAACAGAGCTTGAAAATAATCTGGCATCAGCAAACAGTGGACTTACGACTCTTCAGGCGAAAAAAACCGAACTTGCAGGAACACTCGCGACACTGAATGAAAATCAGACACAGATCGACAGCGGCCGTACAACGCTTAATGCGCAGGAAGCAAAGCTAATTTCGGCACAAAAAGAACTTGATACAAACGAAAAGACGCTTGCAGCCAGCAAGAAGCAGCTGGATGCAAGTCTTAAGAAGCTTCAGAGCGGACAAAGTGAACTGGATGCAAATCGTACAAAACTTGATTCCGCAGATGCAGAGATTGCTGCAAATGAAGCAGAGCTTAATTCAGGCGAGGCAGAGATTGCCGCAAATGAGAAGAAACTGACCGACGGCGAAAAAGAAATCAGGGAAAATGAGGAAAAATTAAAAGATTCCGAGCAGAAATTAAAAGATGCCCGTAAAGAGCTGGAAGACGGCAAGAAAGATTATGAAGACGGCCAAAAGGAAGCTCAGGATGAAATCAAAGACGGCCAGCAAAAAATAGACGATGCAAAGAATGAACTGAACGATCTGGAAAAACCGGAGTGGATCATCACAGACCGTAACGGACTTCCGGAGTATTCAGATTATGGAGATAATGCAGATCGAATCAAAAATATTGGTGAGGTTTTTCCTGTGATCTTTTTCCTGGTCGCTGCGCTGATCAGTCTTACGACCATGACGCGAATGGTCGAAGAACAGAGAACACAGATCGGAACGATGAAGGCACTGGGCTACAGCAAGATTCATATTGCCTCGAAGTATTTAAGTTATGCATTTCTGGCGACGGCAGGAGGCAGTATTGTCGGTATCCTGATCGGTGAAAAGATATTGCCGTTTATCATTATCAAAGGATATGGAATGATGTACCACAATGTAGATAAAACACTGCAGATCCATTACGAACTTAAGTATGCACTGACTGCTTCGGTGGCAGCACTGATCTGTACTGTCGGGGCAACTGTATTTTCATGCTATCGTGCGCTGGCAGAGACACCGGCATCCCTGATGCGTCCGCCGGCACCAAAAGAAGGCAGGAGAATCCTTCTGGAGCGGATGCCGTTCCTGTGGAAACACCTGAATTTTACATGGAAATCCTCTCTTCGAAACCTGTTCCGCTACAAGAAACGTATGTTTATGACAGTTTTCGGAATTGCAGGAAGTATGGCACTGATGCTGGTCGGTTACGGAATCCGGGATTCAATTTCTGATATTGTAAAGCTTCAGTATACAGACCTCCAACGTTATGATGCGATGATCATATCGGACGATGATGCGACCGATGCAGAGAAAAAGGAACTGCAAAGTTCTCTGGAGCAGAATGAAGATCTGGATCATTATACAAATATCCAGCTTACCAAGCTTACAGCGCCGAACGGAAAATCAAATTTAAGTGTGTATGTTTATGTACCGGAAGATCTGGAAAAATTCAAAAAAGATGTTACTTTACAGAACCGTGTCACGAAGCAGTCTTATGAGTTACCGGAAGAAGGTGCGGCAGTCAGTGAAAAAACAGCGACACTTCTCGACTTAAAAGCCGGAGATGAGCTGACATTGAAAAAAGACGACAAAGAATACAAAGTAAAGATTTCCGTGATCACCGAAAACTATGCCGGACATTATGTATACATGTCTCCACAGGTATATGAAGAAAACTTTGGCGAGAAACCGGATTACAGTGACATTGTATTTAAGGTAAAGGACAAATACAAAGATCAGCTTGAAGAAATCGGACAGAAGATCATGGAATCACCGGCTGTCTTAAGCATCAGTTACACATCCAGCACAGTAGAGATGGTAGACCGCATGCTCAGTACGCTGGGGAGCGTAATCGTAGTACTGATCGTGTCTGCCGGAATGCTGGCATTTGTTGTTCTTTATAATCTGAACAATATTAATATTACCGAGAGACAGAGAGAACTTGCGACACTGAAAGTCCTGGGTTTCTTTGATATGGAAGTGTCGCAGTACGTTCTGCGGGAAAACATTCTTCTTACGATTGCAGGAATCCTTGCAGGATCGGGATTTGGTATTCTGCTGCACCGTTATATCATTGTGACGATTGAGGTGGATGCCGTCATGTTCGGACGAAATATCCGCCCGGTCAGCTTTTTGTACTGTGCCGTGATCACCTGTATTTTCTCTGTGATCGTAAACATCTTTATGCATAACAAACTGAAAAAGATCGACATGGTCGAATCACTGAAATCTGTGGAATAAGTATACAGATAACTACAGGGAACCCCATAATCTGTGAAAAATATGCAATCCGTCTTGACAAGGCGAAAAAATGCAATTACAGTAGATGGGAGATGCTTTTTTTAATCAGGAGGACATTATGAGCAAAGAACTTGCAAAGACATATGACCCGAAGGGTCTGGAAGACCGCCTCTATCAGAAATGGATGGACAACGGATACTTCCACGCAAAAGTAAATCCAGATAAAAAACCGTTTACCATTGTTATGCCGCCGCCGAACGTAACCGGACAGCTTCATATGGGACATGCACTTGATGAGACCATGCAGGATATCCTGATCCGTTTCAAGAGAATGCAGGGGTATGAAGCTCTGTGGCAGCCGGGAACCGACCACGCTGCAATCGCAACAGAGGTTAAGGTTATTGACAAACTCAAAAAAGAAGGAATTGACAAACACGATATCGGACGTGAGGAATTCCTGAAACATGCATGGGCATGGAAAGAAGAGTACGGCGGAAAAATCATCAATCAGCTCAAGAAGCTCGGCGCATCTGCTGACTGGGAAAGAGAACGTTTTACAATGGATGAAGGCTGCTCCAGGGCTGTACAGGAAGTATTCATTCGTTTATACGAAAAAGGATATATCTACAAAGGCTCCAGAATCATCAACTGGTGTCCGGTATGCCAGACTTCTATTTCTGACGCAGAAGTTGAGCATGAGGATCAGGATGGATTTTTCTGGCACATCAATTATCCGATCGCAGGAGAAGAAGGACGTTTCGTAGAGATCGCAACTACCCGTCCGGAGACACTTCTCGGAGATACTGCAGTTGCAGTAAACCCGGAAGATGAGAGATATAAAGATCTGATCGGCAAGATGCTGAAACTGCCTCTTACTGACCGTGAGATCCCGGTGATCGCTGACGAATATGTAGATAAAGAATTCGGAACGGGCTGCGTTAAGATCACACCGGCACATGACCCGAATGACTTCGAAGTAGGCAAACGCCACAATCTTGAAGAAATCAACATCATGAATGATGATGCTACTATCAATTCTCTCGGCGGTAAATACGCAGGTATGGACCGTTATGAGGCACGTAAAGCCATGGTCGCAGATCTGGATGCACTGGGTCTTCTTGTGAAAGTAGTTCCGCATAATCACAGCGTCGGTACACATGACCGTTGTGGTACAACTGTAGAACCTATGATCAAACCGCAGTGGTTTGTACGTATGGACAAGATGGCACAGGCAGCTATGGATGCGCTGAAACCGGGCGAACTGGAATTTGTTCCGCCAAGCTTTGGCAAGACTTATCTGCACTGGCTTGAAAATATCCGTGACTGGTGTATTTCCCGTCAGCTCTGGTGGGGACACAGAATCCCGGCTTATTACTGCGATGAGTGCGGTGAAGTTGTAGTTGCAAAAGAAATGCCGGAGAAATGCCCGAAATGCGGATGCACACATCTGCATCAGGACGAGGATACTCTGGATACATGGTTCAGTTCCGCGCTGTGGCCGTTCTCTACACTGGGATGGCCGGAGAAGACACCGGAACTGGAGTACTTTTATCCGACAGATGTCCTTGTGACAGGTTATGATATCATCTTCTTCTGGGTTATCCGTATGGTATTTTCAGCACTTGAGCAGACAGGAGAAGTTCCGTTCCATCATGTACTGATCCACGGACTTGTACGTGACTCACAGGGACGTAAGATGAGTAAATCTCTCGGAAATGGTATCGATCCTCTGGAAGTTATTGATAAATACGGTGCGGATGCACTGCGTCTGACTCTGATCACAGGTAATGCACCTGGAAATGACATGCGTTTCTACTGGGAGCGTGTAGAGTCCAGCCGTAACTTTGCAAACAAGATCTGGAATGCATCACGATTCATTATGATGAATCTGGAAGGCAAGACCGTGACAGAACCGGCAGATCTGAATGATCTCTGCTTCGAAGACAAATGGATCCTTTCCAAGTTGAACACCGTAATTCGTGATGTTACAGACAATATGGACAAATACGAGCTCGGAATCGCTGTACAGAAAGTTTATGACTTCCTGTGGGATGAGCTTTGTGACTGGTACATTGAGATGGCGAAGGTCCGTCTCTGGAAAGCAGACGAAGATCCGAAGGCAGCAAACGATGCACTTTGGACTTTAAGAACAGCCCTGACTGAAGGTCTGAAACTTCTTCATCCGTATATGCCGTTTATCACAGAAGAAATCTACTGTACACTTCTTCCGGAAGAAGAATCCATCATGATTTCCGACTGGCCGGTATATAAGGAAGCATGGGTATTCCTGGAAGCAGAAAAAGCAGTTGAGAGCTTCAAGGAAGCTGTCCGCGGTATCCGTAATACACGTACTGAAATGAACGTACCGATGAACCGCAAGACCAGCCTCCATATTGTAGGCAAAGATGCAGAGACATGTGCAAGATATGAAGCATGCAAGAAATCCTTTGTAAACCTTGCATTTGCAAAAGAGATCCTTGTACAGGAAGATAAAGAAGGCATCGGCGAGGATGCAGTATCTGTTGTTGTATCCGATGCAGTAGTTTATATGCCACTTGAGGATCTGGTAGACCGCGAAAAAGAGATGGAACGCCTTAAAAAAGAGCAGGATCGTCTCGCAAAAGAAATCGCAAGATGCCAGGGAATGCTGAGCAATCCGAACTTTGTCAATAAAGCTCCGGAAGCAAAAGTAAACGCGGAAAAAGAAAAACTTCAGAAATATGAAGAAATGATGGAAAAAGTAAATACACAGCTTAAACAGATGGATAAATAATAAAGGAGCATTTGGATGAGATTGTATAAAGTGTGCAATAAGATTTCTTTGCTGCTTCATGTACTTGGCAGTGCCGCCGGTTACTTCCTGATCGAAGCGATCAGCCGCCATTCTTTCATAGAGGCATGGAATTATATGACAGGAAAACCGCTGGTATTTGCATATAATGCGGGACTGATCTTTGTCACCAGCCTGATCGCGTATCTGTTCCGCCGGAGGACATTCTGGCGAGTGCTGATCGCAATATTCTGGCTGCTTCTCGGAATCATAAACGGCATAATCCTTGCAAACAGGGTTACACCGTTTACCGGTCCCGATCTGCATCTTCTGACAGATGGTATGGCAATCTTAAACAAGTATCTGCCTGCATGGGGCGTGATAATTGCATTGATCGTGCTGGGGCTGTTTGTCATTATTCTTCTGGCGCTTCTTGTCAGGGGTCCGAAGTATAAACGCAGAGTGAAATTTCGCTATGATCTTTTAATGGTAGTTGTCGCTGTGGCGGCATTTGCAGGAATTACACAGCTTGCTCTGGATAAGAGAGTACTTTCCAATTACTTTGGTAATATTGCATTTGCCTATGAGGATTACGGATATCCATATTGTCTGGCAGTTACGATCTTTGATACAGGAATCAGCTGTCCGAGGGATTATTCCGAAAAGGAAATCCAGAGAATTGAGAAGACGGAAGACAATCTTCCGGCGACAAGCGAGAGCAGTAAGCCGAACATCATTTTCCTGCAGCTGGAATCTTTCTTTGATCCGACACTGGTCAATTATCTGAAGGTTTCGGAAGATCCGATTCCGAATTTCCGGAAACTCATGAAGGAGTATACCTCCGGTTATTATAAAGTTCCGTCCGTAGGTGCCGGTACTGCAAATACTGAGTTTGAATCAATCACCGGTATGAGTCTGCATTATTTCGGACCGGGTGAGTATCCGTATAAGAGTATTCTGAAAGAAACGACTTGCGAAAGTGCACCTTATGTACTGAAAAACCTGGGTTATACCACACATGCGGTACATAACAATGAAGCCAATTTCTATGGAAGAAGGAGTATTTTCCCAAATCTTGGATTTGATACTTTTACTTCGGCAGAATATATGCCGGAGGAAGACGATAAGAACCCGCTTGGCTGGACAAAGGATGAAGTCCTCACAGATGAGATCATCAAGTGCCTGGATTCTACGGAGGGATTGGATTATATTTATACGATTTCCACGCAGGGACATGGTGCTTATCCAGAAGAACAGTTGATCGATGATCCGGAGATCACCGTTACCGGTTCAGCTACCGAAGCACAGAATAATCAGTGGGAATATTACTGTAACGAAATCCATGAGATGGATAATTTTGTAAAAGAACTGACAGATGCACTTGCAGATTATCCGGAAGACGTGATCCTTGTTATGTACGGTGACCACCTTCCGACTATGGGACTGACAGTTGAAGACCTGAAAAATAAATACCTGTTCCAGACACAGTATGTTATGTGGGACAATTTTGGCATGGAAAAGAAAGACGTCAATCTGGCAGCTTATCAGATGGCGGCTGAGGTAATGGACCGTGCCGGAATCCATGAAGGAACAATCTTCCGTTATCATCAGGCCAGAAGAAACACCAGAAACTATCAGGTGGATCTGGAAACACTGCAGTATGATCTGCTGTATGGAGATCGTTATTCTTATAAAGAAAACGGAGAGACTTTCGAGCGGACCAAAATGCATATGGGCCTTTATGATGTATCGCTGGATTCCATGGAACTTGTTTCGGACACGGACTTCACTTATCGGCTGAAGGGTACGAATTTCACGCCGTCCAGTCAGGTAAAACTGAATGGAGAATGGGTAGATACCGTATATGTTAATCCTACGACGCTGATGATCTCAGGAACGGAATTAAACGATTTTGACAGAGTTTCCGTTTCACAGCGAAGCAACAGCTCGACGAAAAAAGCACTGAGCAAGAGCTACGATCGATCGGCATATATGCTGTATTCTGAAAATAAATGGAAACTTCTGACGGAAGAAAATGAATCCTGACGAATAAAAGATTACGATTAGTACTGGACATCTTTCACCACTCATATATAATGATATCGTAGCGTTCTGATTTTTTTAGACCGGAACGCTGCGAATACATTAGATAAAGTGGTGAATTTTTTTATGAATTACGAAGAAGCTGTTGCTTATATTGAAGAAACTCCGAAATTTACAACCAAAAACAAACTGGAGCATACAAAAGAATGCCTGAGACGTCTCGGCAGTCCCGAGGAGCGTTTTAATGTTATTCACGTAGCCGGAACAAACGGAAAAGGCAGTACCTGTGCGTTTCTGACATCAATCCTTCGTGAGGCAGGATATTCCTGCGGGTTATTTACTTCTCCGCATCTTGTTACGATCAATGAGCGATTTCAGATCAATGAAAAAAATATTGAAGATGATACTTTTCTGCATGCCTTTGAAAAAGTAAAAAAGCTCGCAGATGAACTTGTTGCAGAGGGCAGTTATCATCCGACGTATTTTGAATTCCTGTTTCTGATGGGAATGGTGATATTTGCCGACGCAGGTGTGGATTACGTGGTCCTTGAGACAGGACTCGGTGGAAAACTGGACGCAACGACTGCGGTAGAACATCCGCTGGCATGTGTGATCACATCGATCAGTTTTGACCATATGCAGTATCTGGGAAACACGATTACTGCGATTGCAGGCGAAAAGGCTGGCATCATTGTGCCGGGAGTACCGGTAATCTATGACGGCAACGATCCGGAGGCAGCACAAGTCATCAGTGAGAGAGCAGAGGAACTTGGCAGTCCGTGCTATGAAGTGAAGAGAGAGGATGCGAAGATCCTCCGAAACACAATGTCGGGCATTGATTTTTTGTTTAAGAATGAGTATTATGGAAATACAGCATTTTCCATACCGTTTATAGCAAAGTATCAGGTTATGAACAGTATGCTTGCGCTGAAAACAATCGAGGTTATGAAGAATCATATTGCTGCATCTGAAGATGCGGTACGCCGTGGCATCCGTGAGACACGCTGGCAGGGACGGATGGAAACTGTTCTTCCGGGTGTGATCGTGGACGGAGCACACAATGAGGACGGTGTCGAAAAATTTGTTGAAACTGCCGCTTATTTTCAGAAAGACTACCCGCTGACACTTCTTTTTTCAGCAGTGGATGATAAGGATTATACAGATATGATCCGGACGATTCTTGACAAGATCAGTTTCCGTCATGTGATCGTAACGCAGGTGGGCGGATACCGTAAGGTTCCGGCAGAACACCTTGCAGAGATATTTAAAGAGCAGGGATGTCCGAGCGCAGAAGCGTGTGAAAATGTGGAGATGGCATTTAAGAAGGCACTTGAGCAGAAGGGCGAGGATGGAATGCTGTTCTGTGTTGGTTCTCTTTATCTGGTAGGCGAGATCAAGACGGCTATCCTGAAGGGAATCGGAAAATAAAGGAGAACGATATGATCGATTACGAAGAA
Organism: Blautia sp. Marseille-P3087; assembly: GCF_900120195.1. Taxonomy (GTDB): domain Bacteria; phylum Bacillota; class Clostridia; order Lachnospirales; family Lachnospiraceae; genus Blautia_A. Next base: position 1,140,187 of record NZ_LT635539.1, on the reverse strand, counting down.
GAACTGAAAAAATTTGAACCATGTCTGGATGTTACAGACGCTGAAGGTGCGATTTATGACAGAGAGCTGACAGATATTCTGGATGTACTTCAGGAAGTCTTAAGAGAAGCCAAGAGTAACCGACGGATAAAGTAAATATAAGGAGAACTACATGAACTGTATGAACTGCGGTGCATTTCTCACAGACCGGGATCTCGATTACTGCCCGAACTGTGGATATAATGTACTGATTCAGAAAAAAGTAGATTACCTGTCCAAAGTTTTCTATAATCAGGGGCTGGAAAAGGCAAGTATTCGTGACCTTTCCGGTGCGATCGCCTGTCTGAAACAGAGCCTTATGTATGACAAACGAAATATCCAGGCGCGTAATCTTCTGGGACTGGTTTATTTTGAGACGGGAGAGGTAGTTTCTGCGCTCAGCGAATGGGTGATCAGCAAAAACCTTCAGCCGACAAGAAATCAGGCATCCGAGTATATTAATAAACTGCAGGCAAACCCGAATAAGCTTGCAGCGATCAATGAAACGATCAAGAAATACAATCATGCACTGCTTCTGTGCAGGGAAGGGCATGAGGATATGGCTGCGATCCAGCTGCGTAAGATCCTTGCACAGAACTCAAAGCTGATCAAGGGATATCATCTTCTGGCACTTATCCAGATCAAAAACGAAGAATGGAACCGCGCGCGAAGAATCCTCAAAAAAGCTGCCAGAATCGATAAGACAAATACAACAACACTTCGATTCTTACGTGAAGTAGACGAGCAGACCGGAGTGACCACAAAACTCGAGAAGAAAAATAAAAAAGGTTTATTCCGTTCCGGCAAGATAAAGGCAGATGAAGATACAGATCTTTTAAATGTGGATCGTATGGCTCCACAGACGATATACAAAGAACATTCACGTATTTCAGCGTTTTTTATACTGGTTACAGGGATTCTTGCAGGTGCCGCGGCATTCTGGCTCCTTGCGGTTCCGGCGATACGTCAGGGAATCTATCAGGAGGCTAATCAGCAGATCGTGCAGTACAGTGAATCTCTTGCAAGTCAGGGCGCAGAGCTCAATAAAGCACAGGGCGAAGCGAAGGAATCCGGCGATACGGTAGAATCAGTGACACAGGAGCTGACAACTGAGCAGGCAAAGAGCGAGAGCTATCAGGCACTTCTGATGGCACTCAGCTATTATCAGCAGCAGGATATCGATGATGCAGCTGTAGAGATACAGAAGGTACATGTAGATGTCCTTACAGATGCTCAGAAGTCGATTTATACAACAATCAAGAATGCAACCGGTGTGGCCGGTGTTGGTGACACAGAACCGGCACAGACATCTTCTGACAGCGGGGATGGAAGTAGTGATGACGGAAGTTATGATAATACAAGTTATGATGACGGAAGTGATTACAGCTCGGACGACAGAAGCGACTACAGTGATGACAGCGGAGATTACGGAGACGAATATTACGAATAAAATTTGACAATAAGAAGAACCTCAGATAAGGGGATGTGCCATATGGCATGTCTCCTTTTTGTATTTATGTAATAGGAAATTACTCCGTAATGTTCCTATTACATAAAAACGCTCCGCGAGGATGCGATAGTGGGGAGATGCCAGTGGTGTGTCTGTGGATTCTTTTTTAAAACAGGTTAGGGGGAGAGAAAATGCAGGAAATGTATAAACTTGAGGGGACAGTACTTACTGTGGTTCTTCCGCAGGATGTGGATCATCCGGTAACGGACCTCGTACGCCGGGAGACGGATCATATTATAAATCAGAATTATATACGCACAATTATTTTTGATTTTACACATACGGAATTTATGGACAGTTCCGGGGTGGGGCTTTTGATGGGACGATACCGGGCAATGGGAATGCGCAAAGAGAGCATACGGGCAGCTGGTGTAAGCCGCCACATAGACCGGCTTTTACATTTGTCCGGATTGCATCGCTATATAGAAATTCAGACAGCAGAGGAGGAAGAAGCATGAAGGAAAATACAAACGAAATGATTCTGGTATTTGACAGCATTCCGGCAAATGAAGGACTGGCAAGAGTGACCGCGGCTTCTTTCTGTACGCAGCTTAATCCGACGCTGGAAGAAGTGGCAGATCTGAAGACTGCAGTCTCGGAGGCTGTGACCAACTGTATCATTCATGGATATGAAGGCAAAATCAATAAGATCGAAATGAAATTACAATATCATGGAAATGAACTGTATGTGCATATTACAGATTATGGAATCGGAATCGCGGACATTGAGAAGGCAATGGAACCGATGTATACCTCGAAGCCGGATCATGAGCGTTCAGGGATGGGATTTACCTTTATGGAGGCATTTATGGATGAGATACGTGTAGAATCACAGCCAGGCAAGGGGACTACTGTTCATATGAAGAAGACCATTGGCAGGCAGGGATAAATGTCGGAGGACACTCTTGCCCTGATCAGGCGTGCGCACCAGGGGGATAAAGAGGCGAGAGACCGCCTGTTTCATGAAAATACCGGACTGATCTACTGTGCAGCCAAGCGCTTTGTGGGACGTGGTGTGGATATGGAAGATCTCTTTCAGATTGGAAGTATAGGACTCCTGAAAGCAGTGGACAAATTTGATACATCTTATGATGTGAAATTTTCCACATATGCCGTGCCAATGATCATCGGAGAGATCAAACGTTTCCTGCGGGATGACGGGATCCTGAAGGTCAGCAGATCTATTAAAGAGAATCAGTATCGCATCGGGCGAAAAAGAGAAGAGCTGGAAAAAACACTGGGGAGGGAACCAACGCTTAAGGAACTGGCAGAGAGTGTGCAGATGCTGCCGGAAGAACTGGCAATGACAATGGATGCGGCAAATGATGTGGAATCTATTTATCAGATTATTTATCAGGGGGAGGGAAATGAACTGAGACTTCTGGATAAGATCCCGGAAAAAGAAAACCTCCACGACAGACTTCTGAACAAGATCTTTCTTGAAGAGCTTCTCAAAAGTCTGAACGCGGAGGAAAGAAAGCTTCTTTACATGCGCTATTTCCGGGAGATGACTCAGATGGAAACAGCAGATGAATTCGGCGTATCACAGGTTCAGATCTCGCGGATGGAGAAGAAAATTCTGAACCGTCTGCGTACGATTATTTGAATTTGATCTCTTTTCCTTCCAGACGCCACTGTCTGAATTCAGCAGATGCTGACAGAAGAAGGTCAGAAGAAGAGTTCAGGGCTGTTTCTACAGAGTCCTGAATAACACCGATGATGAATCCTACTGCAACGACCTGCATGGAAATGTCATCAGAAATACCAAACAGGGAGCATGCCATCGGGATCAGAAGCAGAGATCCGCCGGCAACACCGGATGCACCACATGCAGACAGTGCTGCAAGAAGGCTTAAGATGATTGCGGTCGGGATATCTACGTGGATACCAAGTGTAAAGGCTGTTGCCATGGTCATGACGGTGATCGTGATTGCTGCACCATCCATGTTGATTGTAGCACCAAGCGGAATCGTTACAGAATAAGTATCACGGTCAAGTCCCATCTCTTCACAGACCTTCATATTGACAGGAATGTTGGCAGCAGAACTTCTGGTGAAGAATGCGGTCAGCGCACTTCTCTTCAGACAGTGGACGATCAGCGGGTATGGATTCTGGCGGATACACCAGTAAACCAGAAGCGGGTTAGTCACAAAGTAGATAAAGAGCATACATCCTACCAGCAAAGCAAGCAATTTTCCGTAAGTAGTGAAGATCTCCAGACCGTTTGTGGATACAGTGTTGAATACAAGACCGAAGATACCGAACGGAGCCATGTTGATGATCCAGGAAACAACAGTAGATGTTCCGTTTGCGATATCATTCAGTACATTTTTGGTCATGTCATTTGCTGCACGGAATGCAAGTCCGAGAAGAATCGCCCACGTAAGGATGCCGACGTAGTTGGCATTTACAAGGGAAGATACCGGGTTGGCAACCACATTTAAAAGAAGGTTGTTTAACACTTCAGCGATGCCCTGTGGTGCGGCTGTGTCTGTAGCTGCGGCAGTGGCCAGTGTAAGTTTTACCGGGATTGCCATGCTGGCAAATACAGCGATGACAGCGGCAAGTACGGTGCTGAACATGTAAAGTATGATAACTGTCTTGATAACACCGCCGTGGGAGTTTCCTGCGTTACACAGAGAACTGATAACCAGAAAGAATACCAGCAGAGGTGCAATTGCTTTCAAAGCGCTTACAAAGACATCTCCGAGGATGGAGATACCGGTAGCTCCCGGGATTGTGAGACCAAGGATCGCTCCGAGTACAAGTCCGACAAGGATTCTTTTGACCAGAGCAATTTCGGTCCATTTGTTCCATAACTTTTTCATATTTTCGCTCCTTTAACGTTGTAAAATGATAATATGGTACATTATAAACGAAAAAAAGCGAGAAGGCAACAAAATTATTTTGAATCATACAAAGGAATTACAAAATGCCGGTCAGGAAGAAGATGCCTTCCTGCTGCTTTCTTCAAGGAGTGTGGTATTTACATTGTCTTCATACTGCCGCATCTGCACCTGCATCGGCGTGGGATCAGCAGAAAACTTCTTTCTCCCGAAGTGATTAAAGAAGAAAAGAACACCGGCAGCAAGCCCAATGGAATAGGAAATTTCCAGTATTGTAAATCCGTTGGAGACATTTCCGGTTACCTGCTGATAGATCTGCTTAAAAAGTGTTCCGACATCGGCATCGGTGTTGAATGTCATGATTGAAAAAGCAGCACCGAAGAAGGATGCAAGTGATATAAAAACCACTTTCAGGATTTCAAAAATCATCTGAGGTTTTCCCGGTGGCTGGTAGGTTAGGATAAAAGATAGTTCTCCAAGAGGAGTGATATCAAGATCCGGTTCTTTTTTCTGAATCAGATCGACAAGATCCATCACAGACATTGTATAGCGCCCGGGAGTATCCGGATTTAAGTTGGCAACGGGAAGTACCCGGAGGCGGTTGAGGACTTTGGAATTGCTGCAGGAAAGTCTTGCAATGTCCTGCAGATAGACATGAGGATGTTTTATAAGAATATTCATGTCTGTTTGTATATACAGGGTATCACTCATGAAATTCACCTCATTCTTTCATCTGTGGGCGGAAAATCATACTGGATAAATATGAAAAGATCAGGGCTGCGGAGACACCGAGGGCGCAGGCAGTAAAACCACCGGTGAACAGTCCGAGAAATCCATCTTCGGAGATTGCTTTTGCCATACCTTTCCATAAAGTATGTCCGAATCCGAGCAGCGGAACCGTGGCGCCGGCGCCGGCAAAATCTGCAAATGGCTGATAGAACCCGAGAAAACTTAAAAGGGCACCACTGCATACGAGAAGAACCATGACGCGGCCGGGCAGCAGTTTTGTTTTATCCAGAAGAATCTGAACAAGGGCACAGATGAGACCACCGGTCCAGAATGCATTAAAATAGTCCATCAGCTTTTACCTCCTTTGCATGGAGTGGGAATGTGTTCGAGGATAATTCCGTGCGCAATGCCGGAGACAGGGGCACCCTCATTAAAACTTACTTTTGAGAGCATGGCACCGGTCGGGACAAATAAAACCCGTTTCAGTTCTCCGCTGGCGATACGTGGCAGAAGCCATGCGGTGAGAACAGATGCTGCACATCCACAGCCGCTTCCTCCGGAATGAGTATCCTGTACCTGATTGTCATAGATCAGAAGGCCACAGTCCTGATGTACGGATGAGATATCTGTTCCCTTTTCGGCAAGGAGATCAAGAAGAATGTGCTGACCGATCATGCCGAGGTCACCGGTGATGATAGCATCGTAGTCTTCAGGGGAACGTGAAAAATCTTCGAGATTTCGAAAAATGGTATCACATGCCGCAGGCGCCATGCAGCCTCCCATGTTGAGCGAATCGCGAAAACCGAAATCAATCACCTTTCCGGTTGTGATGCCGGTGATAGCGGCACAGCCGTTTGCATGAACAAGAGGTGATGCTCCGGGGAAAGAACTGGCAGAGGGGACTTTTGCGCCGATGACACAGGCACCGCTTCCGGTCACGGTCCAGGTGGCAGAAAGCGGACGCTGGGAACCGTAACCGAGAGGAAAACGGAATTCTTTTTCGGCAGTTGCGAAGTGGCTGGAAGTAGCGCACAGGATATGCGCTCCGTATCCGGCAGATACAGCAATCGCACCGAGGGATAAGGATTCACCCATGGTTGAACAGGCACCGTACAGCCCGTAGAATGGGATGCCCATTTCTGCAATGCCGAAAGAGGAGGCAATTGTCTGGGCGAGAAGATCACCTGCAAATACCATGCGTATATCGTGGGGTGTAAGCCCGGCTTTCCCGATTGCGAGTGTGGCGGCTTCTTTTTGCATGGTGCTTTCTGCGCTTTCCCATGTCTTTTCGCCGAACATGGAATCTTCACAGATCATATCAAAATATTCTTTTAGCGGACCGTCTCCTTCTTTTGGCCCGACGACAGAGGCTGTACTCTGAATATAGACCGGATCGGTAAAAGAAATACTTGCTTTTCCTGTTTGCTTTCCGACAGACATTACATCACCTCCACAAGTTGAAAAATAAAATAGATGACTCCGAGGATCCAGGAACTTAAGATTCCATATAGAATGACAGGACCGGCAATCGTAAAGATTTTACAGCCGATGCCGAAGACCTGTCCTTCTGCACGGTATTCGATTGCGGAAGCAGCAACAGAGTTGGCGAAACCGGTAATGGGAACAAGTCCTCCGGCACCCCCAAATTTGCCGATTTTGGAATAAAGATTTAATCCTGTTAAGATGACACTGATCAGGATCAGGAGTAAAGAGCACCAGTTGCCGGCGGTTTCGCGGTCTGCGCCGATTGTCATGGCGGTATTGAGAATAAGCTGCCCGAACGCACAGATCAGTCCTCCGGTCAGAAATGCTTTTATCATGTTGAGAGGCAGACTGTGTGTGGGAGTGATGCTGTTTACATATTTTACGTAATTTTTTTGATTTTCTTTATAGGTTTTGTTTCCGTTTGCATGTTGTTTCATAAAATCATTCCTTTCCTGATAAATTTTTGGGATATATGAAAATATTTGAGAAAAGACAGGATTTCTTTTGACTTTTTTGTGTTTTATGCATATAATGAGAAGGCTTATTGCCATCTGAGAAAGTAAAAAAGGAAGCATCCTGTAAATTTTCCGGCGGCAATGGCAATGATAATGACGGGAAGCCCGCGGGTGAGGTGAATCCTCCGGCAGAAAACGGGGAAGACATCGGCAACTTCCGCAAGGGCAAGAATCCAGCTTCCCAGGAAAATACCGGAAAAGACACCATATAAGATAAGAAAAAGATTCCCCAGTGGAAGGGAAGGCTTAAACAGACAGAAAAGATTTCCGAGCGCAACTCCGAGGAAGGTCAGGTCTTCGTATAACAGCATGTGATCCGCGGTGTGCGTGATTCCGGCGTAGCGTGGAACGATAGAAAGACCGATCATCAGACCGACGACACCACCGGCAATGATGATACCGGAACTTAAGCCCGCGAAAATCAGAAAAATCTGCTGCCACATAACCGCACCCCTTTCGGCAAGATGTTATTTCAGAGGGAATTGATGGATATTATATGGAAATTGCAGAAAATCATACGCAAATTCTAAAAAAAATATGAAAAACTGTACATTCGATTGCGTGAATAGTATAATTAAACGGAGTGGGGATAGAGAAAGTTTAAATAATATGAAAGTCATAGGGAGGTTTGCACATGTATGATGCATTTTCTCGCATGGAGATTCTGATGGGAACCAGAGCTGTGAACCGCCTTGGCAGCGCAAAAATTGCAGTTTTTGGAATTGGCGGTGCGGGTTCTTATGTAGTGGAAGCTCTGGCACGCTGTGGAGTAGGCAGCCTTACACTGGTAGACCATAAAGATATCGTACAGTCTGATATCAACAGACAGCTATATGCGGGACAGTCTACCGTAGGACGCAAGAAAGTCCAGACAGCCAAGGAACATATCAGGGATATTGATGAGAATATTCTTGTTCACACATATGAAACATATTATAATGAAGAAACTGCAGGAATGTTTGACCTGCAGTCCTTTGACTATATTGTGGATGCCATGGATGTATCGGCATCCAAAGTGCTCTTGATAGAGCGGGCGGGAAACTGCCAAGTCCCGGTGATCTCCTGTCTTGCAACAGATAATAAAATCAACCCTGCACGACTTGAGATAGCAGATATTTCCAGAGTCAGTAACGATCCTCTGGCAAAAGCTATTCGTGCAGAACTTCGCAAAAAAAATATCCGTAAGGTTAAGGTGCTGTGTTCCAGAGAAAAGGCATACAGGGAGCGGCGCATCGGAAGGCAGAAAGAAAACCATGAGCATATACAGCCGGGAAGTATTTCTTTTATTCCGGGTGTGGCGGGCATGTTGATTGCCAGTGAAGTGGTGAAAGATCTTCTTACGGAAAAAATAAAAAAGAAAGATAGAGGACACAATTTGTGAATGAAAAAATAAAACAGAGATTTTGTCAACAGCTCGGAGACGAGTGTGTTCGCTTTGAAGAACCGATGTGTGATCACACGACATTTCGGATCGGCGGACCGGCAGAAGTGTTTGTGATGCCGGAATCCTATGAGCAGATCGCATGGGTGATCAGGCAGTGCCGTCAGGCAGAGCTCCCGTATTTTATTCTTGGAAACGGCAGCAACCTGCTGGTCAGTGATCATGGCTATCGTGGCGTGATCATTCAGCTTGACCGTAATCTGGGAGAAATCACAGTGAAGGGTACAGAGATACGGGCGGCGGCAGGTTCACTTCTTTCTACAATTGCTGCAACTGCAAGGAAGTCATCTCTGACCGGTTTTGAGTTTGCGGGAGGAATTCCGGGAACGCTTGGCGGAGCTGTGACCATGAACGCCGGTGCCTATGGTGGTGAAATGAAAGATGTCCTTAAAGAAGTTACTGTGATGAATCAGGATGGTGAGATTCTTACGATACCGGCAGATAAGCTGGAACTTGGATATCGGACCAGTATCATAAAGACTGCCGGGTATATTGTACTGGAAGCAGTAATTTCACTTAAGGAAGGAAATATTGAAGAAATTACCGCACTTGGCAGAAAGTTAAGCGCGCAGCGAATTAAGAAACAGCCGCTAGAGTATCCGAGTGCAGGAAGTACATTTAAGCGTCCGGAAGGTTACTTTGCCGGAAAACTGATCATGGACAGTGATCTTCGCGGCTATCGTGTCGGCGGTGCGCAGGTGTCTGAAAAGCACTGCGGTTTCGTGATCAATGCCGGAGGTGCAACCGCGGAAGATGTGGTGACGCTTATGAAAAATGTGACGGATATAGTATACGAGAAATTTGGCGTAAAACTTGAACCGGAGGTAAAATTTCTAGGCGAATTTGACGGGAGATAAGATATGCGACTTGTAATAGTGACCGGACTTTCCGGAGCAGGTAAATCAACGGCGCTGAAAATGTTGGAAGATGCCCGTTATTTCTGCGTGGATAATCTTCCAATCGCACTGGTTGGGAAATTCGTTTCGCTGATGAGCGGTTCGCAGGAAGAAGATGTGCAGAATGCAGCCATTGGAATTGACGCACGAAGCGGCAAGGCACTGGAAGAACTTGAAGTGGTGCTTGATAAACTTAAAGCAGAAGGAAATACTTTCGAAATCCTTTTTCTGGATGCAGAAGACAAAGTTCTTGTGAAGCGTTATAAAGAGTCCAGACGCAGCCATCCACTTGCACTTACCGGAAGAGTGGATGACGGTATAAGGCTGGAACGCCAGAAAACAGAATTCTTAAGAAAAAGAGCAGATTATATTATTGATACAACACATCTTCTGACAAGGGAGCTCAAAAAAGAGCTGAACAATATTTTTGTAGAGAATGGTAAGTTCAGCAATATGATGATCTCAGTTTTGTCCTTTGGATTTAAATACGGCATACCGGAAGATGCGGATCTTGTCTTCGATGTACGCTTTCTGCCGAATCCATATTATGTGGACGAACTTCGGCCGCTGACGGGACAGGATGAAGGCGTGTTCAATTATGTAATGGATAATGAAATTGCAAGGCAGTTTGCAGCAAAGCTTGACGATATGATAAAATTCCTGATTCCGAATTATGCAAAAGAAGGCAAGACAAGTCTTGTCATCGCAATCGGATGTACGGGGGGCAAACACCGTTCTGTAACACTGGCGCGGGTTTTGTATGACAAGCTGATCGAAACAAGAGAATACGGAATCAGGCTGGAGCATCGTGATATAGGAAAGGATGCTCTGCTGAAAAAATAAAGCAGCGCAAAAGGAGAATGGAAATTGTCTTTTTCAGGGATGGTGAAAGAAGAACTTTCCAGACAGACAAGTACGGCGAGACATTGCCGGATTGCGGAAACAGCAGCACTTCTCAGTGCGTGCGGCCGCATTACGAAAGATGGAAGTCTGCGATTTCAGACAGAAAATAATGCCGTGGTGAGAAAGTACTTTACTTTATTGCAAAAAACATTTAATATAGATACAGAAATAGCCATTCGCGAGAGCAGTATGCTCAAAAAAGGAAATGTATATCATGTAGAGATTACAGATCTTTTACAGGTACAGAATGTACTTCAGGGGACGAAACTTTCGGTGAATGAGGCTGACAGGGGAACTTTGTTTCTGGAGAATGGACTGATCACGCAGCAGAATTGCTGTAAACGTGCATTCGTACGGGGTGCCTTTCTGGCATCCGGTTCGATCAGTGACCCAGAGAAAGGCTATCATTTTGAAATTGTATGTCAGGATGAAGTTAAGGCAGAGAACTTACGGGATATCATCCATACATTTCAGATTGATGCAAAGATCGTGCTGCGCAAGAAGTCATATGTGGTCTATGTGAAGGAAGGCGCACAGATCGTGGATATGCTGGCAATCATGGAAGCAAATGTTGCATTAATGAATCTTGAGAATATTCGTATTCTTAAGGAAATGCGTAATTCTGTCAACCGGAAAGTAAACTGTGAAACAGCAAATATCAATAAAACAGTTAGTGCGGCAGTCAAACAGATCGAAGATATCAGACTGATCAAAGAAAAAACAGGGCTTCATAATTTAAATGAAGGCCTTACGGAAATTGCAGAGCTGAGATTACAGTATCCGGAAGCTACACTAAAAGAATTAGGAATGATGTTAAGTCCACAGGTCGGAAAGTCAGGCGTGAATCACCGGCTTCGCAAACTCAGTGAGATAGCGGAAGAACTGCGGACAAACGAGGAGGAAGTATTATGATTAAAAAACCGATCACAATTCATTTATCGACAGGACTGGAAGCTCGTCCGGTTGCTCAGCTTGTACAGGTAGCGAGTCAGTTCAACAGTGAGATTTATGTTGAGATTGGCAGAAAAAAGGTCAACGCTAAGAGCATTATGGGGATGATGACTTTAGGACTGGATGCCGGAGAAGAAATTATGCTTTCTGCAAATGGGGAAGATGAAGAAGCGGCAATGGAAAGCATCGAAAATTATTTAAGTAATCAGTAATTATCGAATCACAGATAAAGAGCATTGCCGGAAGGAGACCAATTCCTGTGCAATGCTTTTCATAAAGGTGAACCAAAGCGAGGAGATACCAATGTCAAAATTTTTGAAGTTTATTGTACACTTTGCAGTTATATGTACGATCGTATGTATCCTTGGAATGGCTCTTCCGCCATTCTTTGGAGTGCGTACCGTGATCATGGATTCGACAGATAAGGCGACAAACCTGCCGCTTGGATCTGTAACGTATGCGATTCCGGTAAGAACCGAGGAAGTGACCGCCGGTTCTCCAATCCTTGTGCAGGAAGACGGCAAAACATACAAATACAATCTTGTAAGCGTAAACAGAGAAAATAATACAGGTACCGTGATTGATACAACAACTTCTGCACAGGAGAGCATTACGGTTTCCGTTAAGAACTGGGTGCCGAAGATTGTGATCACGATCCCTTTAGTTGGATATCTGCTGGTGGCAACGGAGAGCGTTGAGGGACTGATCGTTCTTGGACTTGTGATTCTCTTTCTTATTATATTATATGTTATCGCAGAGCTCTGGAAAAAAGATCCGGAAGATGATGAATATGAAGATCTTCAGGGGGATACACGACATGTGAAATCAGCCCGCGAGCTGAAAGCTGAAGAAAAAGCCCGTGCGAAACGTATGAAACAGGAAGATAAAGAACTTCTGCAGGATACAAAAGAAAAGAAAAAGAAATCCAAAAAAGAAGAAAAGAAAAAGAAGAAAATCCGTACCGGTGGCTTTGTAGATGAGATTGATGAAGATGATCTTGATGACGAACCAGAAGAAACTGTTCAGCCGGTAGGAAATGTACAGGTTGCAACAAGCGAAGCGCATGAGCTTCTTAAAAAGGAAATTGCAGCAGCAACAGCTGAAGAAGAAACAGAAGTATCTGAAAGTTATTCTAAAATATTAGGAGAACCTGCAGAACCAAGTGTTTCAGAAGAAGAATTTCCAGAGGAAGAAATCGAAGAGGAACAGCCTGTTGAAATCAAAAAACTTGCTATTCCACGAAGAACAGCTTCCCAGTTTGCCAACAGAGCCAGAAAAGAAGGTGATGCGCCGGATGTAGTCAGAGACTCCATTACAAAGGTTACATTATTTGATTACTCTGATATTATTGGCGGCAATGCAGAAGAGGAAGAAGAATAAAGCTACTATATAATATAGAAGAAAGCGGTGTGAGACGATATCTTACACCGCTTAAATTGTATTTATAAAAATACAAAATAAAATAAAAAAAGGGCTTGCATAAGTGATATGTCTTGTGTATAATAATCCTTGCTGTGACATGATAGCTATGAAGCGTGAGGTTGCCGTCAGAAAATGACGGGTTTTCCGTGGAGCGAATGTCAAGTTAGGAAACTGACGACAAGTCACTGTACAAGTTCAGAAACCATCTACGGGATGGACGTGTGTAAAGAAGTCGAAAGACACACACGGAGATGTGTACAGTCGCCGCTTGTCGTACTGCATAATTGAGTACGAATAGGAGGAGACTTTTTTTATGGCAAATCAGGTAATGAGAATCACTTTAAAAGCTTACGATCATCAGTTAGTAGATGCATCAGCAGCAAAAATCATCGAGACTGTTAAAAAGAACGGAGCAACTGTTAGCGGACCGGTTCCGCTTCCTACTAAGAAGGAAGTTGTTACAATCTTAAGAGCTGTTCACAAATACAAAGATTCCAGAGAACAGTTCGAACAGAGAACTCATAAGAGACTCATCGATATCATGACACCAACCCAGAAAACAGTTGATGCACTTTCCAGACTGGAAATGCCGGCAGGTGTTCACATTGATATCAAGATGAAAACCAAATAATTTTTTTAAACTCGTTTTAAATGCCCTTTGGGCGTTTCAAAAAACTATATGATTGCCTTTATGGTAATCCGCTATAAGGAGGAAGAAAGAAATGAAGAAAGCTATTTTAGCTACTAAAGTCGGAATGACTCAGATCTTCAATGAAGATGGCCAGTTAATTCCGGTAACCGTTTTACAGGCTGGTCCATGCGTTGTAACTCAGGTTAAGACAGAGGAAAACGACGGATACGCTGCAGTTCAGGTTGGCTACGGCGAGATCAGAGAAAAACTGGTTAACAAACCGGAAAAAGGTCACTTTGACAAAGCTGGTGTAGCAGTACAGAGATTCGTTAAAGAATTCAGATTTGAAAATGCTGCAGAATACACTGTAGGACAGGAAATTAAGGCTGACATCTTTGCAGACGGCGATCACATCGATGCAACTGCAATCTCCAAAGGTAAAGGCTTCCAGGGCGCTATCAAGAGACATGGACAGTCCAGAGGACCTATGGCTCACGGCTCCAAATATCATCGTCATGCTGGTTCCAATGGTGCTTGCTCCGATCCGAGTAAAGTATTCAAGGGAAAACACATGCCGGGTCACATGGGAAATGTACAGGTTACAGTACAGAACCTTGAGATCGTTCGCGTAGACACAGAAAACAATTTACTGTTAGTGAAAGGTGCTGTTCCAGGACCTAAGAAATCTCTGGTGACCATCAAAGAGACAGTAAAGTCTTTATAATGAGAAAGGAGGAGCATCAGAATGGCAAACGTAACAGTTTATAATATGGAAGGCAATGAAGTTGGAACAATGGAACTGAACGATGCAGTGTTCGGTGTAGAAATCAACGAGCATCTTGTTCATCTTGCTGTTGTTCGTCAGCTTGCAAATAATCGCCAGGGTACTCAGAAAGCAAAAACACGTTCTGAAGTAAGCGGCGGCGGAAGAAAACCGTGGAGACAGAAAGGAACAGGTCATGCTAGACAGGGTTCCATCCGTGCACCACAGTGGACTGGTGGCGGTGTAGTATTCGCTCCGGTACCGAGAGATTATGAAGTAAAAATGAACAAAAAAGAAAGAAGAGCAGCTCTGAAATCCGCTCTGACTTCTAAGGTTCAGGACAATAAACTGGTTGTTGTAGACAGCCTTACACTTGCAGAAGCTAAGACAAAAGAAATGCAGAAGGTTCTTACAAACCTTAAAGCAGAAAAAGCTCTTATCGTAACTGCTGGTGATGATCAGAACGTAGTTCTTTCTGCAAGAAACATTGCAGATGTACAGACTGCAACTGTAAACACTATCAACGTATATGATGTTATGAAATACAATACTGTAGTGGTTACTAAAGACGCAGTTGCATCCATTGAGGAGGTATACGCATAATGGCAGATATTAAATATTATGATGTAATTCTCAAGCCTGTAATCACAGAGAAATCCATGAACGCCATGGGTGAGAAAAAATACACTTTCCTGGTTCATCCGGAAGCAAACAAGTCTCAGATCAAAGAGGCTGTAGAGAAAATGTTCGAAGGAACAAAAGTAAAGAGCGTTAACACCATGAACATGGATGGTAAGAAAAAACGTCGCGGTGTGACAGTTGGTAAAACAGCTAAAACTAAAAAAGCGATTGTAGCTCTGACAGAAGAAAGCAAAGATATCGAGATCTTCGAGGGATTATAATTCCCTGCTTTCTGTAAGATATATGCTGGAAAGCATGATAACTAATATTCGAAAGGAGAAACATCATGGGAATCAAAACCTATAACCCATATACACCTTCCAGAAGACATATGACTGGATCTGATTTCTCTGAGATCACAACAAGTACCCCTGAGAAATCATTAGTCGTATCTCTGAAGAAAAACTCTGGACGTAACAATCAGGGTAAAATCACTGTAAGACACCGCGGAGGCGGAAGCAGAAGAAAATACAGAATCATCGACTTCAAGAGAAGAAAAGATGGTATCGCTGCTACAGTAAAAACAATTGAGTATGATCCGAACAGAACAGCAAATATCGCTCTTATCTGCTATGCAGATGGCGAGAAAGCATACATCCTTGCTCCAGAAGGACTGAAAGTCGGCCAGAAGGTCATGAACGGTCCGGAAGCTGAAATCCGTGTTGGTAACTGCCTGCCGCTGGAACTTATCCCAGTTGGTACTATGGTTCACAACATTGAGCTTCATCCTGGAAAAGGCGGTCAGATGGTTCGTTCCGCTGGTAACGGTGCACAGCTGATGGCTAAAGAAGGCAAATATGCAACATTAAGATTACCGTCTGGAGAAATGAGAATGGTTCCGCTGGTATGCCGTGCTTCCATCGGTGTTGTTGGAAACGGTGACCACAACCTTATCAATGTTGGTAAAGCTGGACGTAAACGTCACATGGGAATCAGACCTACAGTTCGTGGTTCTGTAATGAACCCGAATGACCATCCGCATGGTGGTGGTGAAGGAAAGACCGGAATCGGTCGTCCAGGTCCGTGTACACCATGGGGCAAACCTGCTCTTGGTCTGAAGACCAGAAAGAAAAACAAACAGTCCAACAAGCTCATCGTAAGAAGACGCGATGGAAAAGCTTTATCAAAATAATAAGGAGGGTACAGAATGTCTCGTTCATTGAAAAAAGGACCTTTCGCAGACGCAAGCCTGCTTAAAAAGGTTGACGCTCTGAATGCTGCAAATGATAAATCTGTGATCAAAACATGGTCACGTCGTTCCACTATCTTCCCGTCCTTCGTAGGACATACAATTGCAGTCCATGACGGAAGAAAACATGTTCCGGTATACATCACAGAAGATATGGTTGGTCATAAACTTGGTGAGTTCGTTGCAACCAGAACATACAGAGGACACGGAAAAGACGAAAAGAAATCCGGCGTTCGCTAGAATTAATCATTAACTAAAATAAACTGCCTGTTGTCCCGGTGGGACAACATGGCGGATTCCAGATATTGAATAAATCGAAAGGAGGCACTTAAAAATGGCAAAGGGACATAGAAGCCAGATTAAGAGAGCCAGAAATGAGAGTAATAGAGAGACAAGACCGTCTGCAAAATTATCTTATGCAAGAATTTCTGTTCAGAAAGCCTGCTATGTATTAGATGCAATCCGTGGCAAAGATGTGCAGACAGCACTTGGTATCCTGACATACAATCCAAGATACGCTTCCAGCGTTCTGAAGAAGCTGCTTGAGTCAGCAATCGCAAACGCAGAAAACAATAACGGAATGAGCGCAGATAACCTCTACGTTGCAGCGTGCTATGCAAACAAAGGACCTACAATGAAACGTATTCAGCCAAGAGCACAGGGTAGAGCTTACAGAATCGAAAAGAGAACAAGCCATATCACCATCGTGCTGGATGAAAGATAAGGAGGAAAAGCATGGGACAGAAAGTTAACCCACATGGCCTTAGAGTCGGTGTTATCAAGGATTGGGATTCCAGATGGTATGCAGAAGCTGATTTTGCAGACTATCTTGTAGAAGACTACAATATCAGAACATTTTTAAAGAAAAAACTTTACAGCGCAGGTGTTTCCAAAATCGAAATCGAAAGAGCATCTGACAGAGTTAAGATCATCATCTACACTGCTAAACCGGGTATCGTAATCGGTAAGGGCGGTTCTGAGATCGAAAAAGTTAAAGCTGAATTACAGAAATACACAGATAAGAAACTCATTGTAGATATCAAAGAAGTTAAGAGACCGGACAAAGATGCTCAGCTCGTTGCTGAAAACATTGCACTGCAGCTTGAGAACCGTATCTCTTTCAGACGTGCTATGAAATCTACAATGCAGAGAACAATGAAAGCAGGAGCAAAGGGAATCAAAACATCCGTATCCGGACGTCTTGGTGGAGCTGATATGGCTCGTACAGAGTTCTACAGCGAAGGAACTATTCCGCTTCAGACACTTCGTGCTGACATTGATTATGGATTTGCAGAAGCTGACACAACTTACGGAAAAGTTGGTGTAAAAGCTTGGGTATACAACGGTGAAGTACTTCCTACTAAAGGAAATAAGGAAGGGAGCGATAAATAATGTTAATGCCAAAAAGAGTAAAACGTCGTAAACAGTTCCGTGGCTCCATGAGAGGTAAAGCCCTTAGAGGTAATAAAATCAATTATGGTGAATTCGGTCTTGTTGCAACCGAGCCTTGCTGGATCAGATCTAACCAGATCGAAGCAGCCCGTATCGCCATGACACGTTACATCAAACGTGGTGGTCAGGTTTGGATTAAGATTTTCCCGGATAAACCAGTAACAGCGAAACCAGCAGAAACACGTATGGGTTCTGGTAAAGGAGCCCTTGAATACTGGGTAGCAGTTGTTAAGCCAGGACGTGTAATGTTCGAAATCGCAGGCGTTTCTGAAGAAATCGCTCGTGAAGCATTACGTCTTGCAATGCACAAGTTACCATGTAAATGTAAAATCGTTTCTCGTGCAGACTTAGAAGGCGGTGATAACAGTGAAAATTAATAAATTCGTAGAAGATTTAAAAGCAAAATCAGCTGCAGAATTAAATGAAGAATTAGTAGCTGCTAAGAAAGAACTTTTCAATCTGAGATTTCAGAATGCAACCAATCAGTTGGACAATACAAGCAGAATCAAAGAGGTTCGCAAGAATATTGCCAGAATCCAGACAGTAATCACTGAGCAGGCTAACGCTGCGAAATAGTGAATATAGGAGGAAATAATCGTGGAAAGAAATCTGAGAAAGACCCGTGTGGGTAAGGTTGTCAGCAATAAGATGGACAAGACCATTGTAGTTGCTATCGAAGACCATGTAAAACATCCTCTTTACAAAAAAATCGTAAAGAGAACATATAAACTTAAAGCTCATGATGAAAACAATGAGTGCAATATCGGTGATACCGTTAAAGTTATGGAAACCAGACCGCTGTCCAAGGACAAAAGATGGAGACTGGTTGAAGTTGTAGAGAAAGTGAAATAAGGAGGAAACCAGTATGATTCAGCAGGAAACAAGACTGAAAGTTGCCGACAACACTGGTGCAAAAGAAATCCTTTGTATTCGTGTTATGGGTGGCTCTACAAGAAGATATGCTAACATCGGTGATACTATCGTTGCTACTGTTAAAGATGCAACACCAGGCGGTGTTGTTAAAAAAGGCGATGTAGTTAAAGCTGTTGTTGTTCGTACAAAAAAAGGCGCTCGTCGTAAAGACGGATCTTACATCCGTTTCGATGAAAATGCAGCCGTAATCATTAAAGACGATTTAACTCCGAAAGGAACACGTATCTTTGGACCAGTTGCCAGAGAACTTCGTGAGAAGAAATTCATGAAGATTGTTTCCTTAGCTCCGGAAGTATTATAGGAGGGTGCCTAATGTCAGCTATGAAAATTAAAAAAGGCGATACTGTTAAAGTAATCGCTGGAAAAGATAAAGGCAAAGAAGGAAAAGTTCTTGCCGTTAACGTAAAAGACAACACCGTAATCGTTGAGAATGTCAACATGGTTACAAAGCACAACAAACCATCAGCAGCAAACCAGGCTGGCGGAATCTCCACAAAAGAAGCTGCTCTTCACGTTTCCAACGTAATGCTCGTTGTAGACGGAAAAGCAACAAGAGTTGGATTCCAGATGGATGGAGACAAAAAAGTTCGTGTTGCTAAAGCGACAGGTAAAGTTATCGATTAATTAAGAGAGGAGGCATGACAGGTGAGTAGATTAAAAGACCTTTACAAAAATGAGATCATGGATGCCATGACCAAAAAATTCGGATACAAAAATGTTATGGAAGTGCCAAAACTCGAAAAGATCGTAGTAAACATGGGTGTTGGTGAAGCCAAAGAAAATGCAAAGCTTCTTGATGCTGCAATTGCTGATATGGAACTGATTACAGGACAGAAAGTAATCGCAACAAAAGCTAAAAAATCTGTGGCTAACTTCAAAATCAGAGAGGGTATGCCAATCGGTTGTAAGGTTACCTTAAGAGGTGAGAAGATGTATGAGTTCGCTGATCGTCTTATCAACCTTGCTCTTCCTCGTGTACGTGACTTCCGTGGTGTAAATCCAAATGCTTTCGATGGCAGAGGAAACTACGCACTGGGAATCAAAGAACAGCTGATCTTCCCTGAAGTTGAGTATGATAAGGTAGACAAAGTAAGAGGTATGGATATCATCTTCGTTACAACTGCTAAGACAGACGAAGAGGCTCGTGAGCTGTTAACTCAGTTCAATATGCCTTTTGCTAAATAAGGAGGAGAATTCGAATGGCTAAAACAGCAATGAAAATCAAACAGCAGCGCAAACAGAAATTCTCCACAAGAGAATACAGCCGCTGCAGAATCTGTGGACGTCCACATGCATACCTGAGAAAATACGGCATCTGCCGTATCTGCTTCCGTGAACTGGCTTACAAAGGTCAGATTCCGGGTGTTAAAAAAGCTTCCTGGTAGGCCGGAAACACTTAATGAATGCAAGCTGTTAAGCGCAGCATGAATTTAGTGTGAGGCCCTTCCCGAATCTTAACGAAACCGAGTGTGAACGAAGGTTGAGTTTAGCTGAGGGAAGAGGTGCAAATTTGATAAGATTAATGTTACAGTATAAATCATGTAAAGTCTGAAAAGAGAGAAAATTAGGAGGAAACTAACATGACAATGAGTGATCCAATCGCAGATATGCTTACAAGAATCCGTAACGCTAACACTGCAAAACATGACACAGTAGATGTTCCGGCATCCAAAATGAAAATCGCAATCGCAAACATCCTCGTAGACGAAGGATATATTGCAAAATACGACTTAGTTGAAGATGGCGCATTCAAGACCATCCACATCACCCTGAAATACGGTGAAACAAAGAACGACAAGATCATCACAGGACTTAAGAGAATCTCCAAACCAGGACTTCGTATCTACGCTGGTAAGGATGAACTTCCGAAAGTACTTGGCGGACTTGGTATCGCAATCCTTTCTACAAACAAAGGTGTTATCACTGACAAAGAAGCTCGTAAACTTCAGGTTGGTGGCGAAGTACTTGCGTTTGTTTGGTAGACCTAGAACACTTAATGAATGCTGCGCCTGATGGCGCTGCATGAATTTAGTGAGAAGGTCGTTCCGAGGAACTTAATGAAGACAAGCGTAAGCGCAGTCTGAATTTAGTAAACGGAACTTCCTTATTCATTGATAGATGAAGAAATGACTGAAAACAGAGGGGATTTATTTCTCTCCGACAATCTAAGTAAGGAGGACAATATTATGTCACGAATCGGCAGACTTCCGGTAGCTATTCCGGCAGGCGTTGAAGTAAGCGTAGCTGCAGGTAACGTAGTAACCGTTAAGGGCCCAAAAGGAACACTTGAAAGAGCGCTTCCGACAGAAATGGAAATCAAAGTTGAAGATGGTCATGTAGTAGTTACAAGACCAAACGATCTTAAGAAAATGAAAGCATTACACGGTCTGACCAGAAGCCTTATCCACAACATGGTTGTTGGTGTAAGCGAAGGCTACACAAAAGAGCTTGAGGTTAACGGTGTAGGTTATAGAGCACAGAAACAGGGCAAGAAACTTGTTCTTTCTCTGGGATATTCTCACCCGGTAGAGATGGAAGATCCAGAAGGTCTGGAATCCAAAGTTGATGGAAACAAGATCATTGTTTCCGGTATCAGCAAAGAAAAAGTTGGCCAGTACGCAGCTGAAATCAGAGATAAGAGAAGACCGGAGCCATACAAGGGCAAAGGTATCAAATATGCTGATGAAGTTATCAGACGTAAAGTTGGTAAAACTGGTAAGAAATAAATAAGGAGAGTGAGAATATGATTAACAAAGCATCCAGAGCGGAAATTCGCGAGAAAAAACATAGAAGAATCCGTCATCATCTCAATGGAACAGCTACTACTCCTAGACTGGCAGTATTCCGTTCCAACAAGCATATGTATGCACAGATCATTGATGACACTGTAGGAAAAACTTTAGTATCAGCTTCTACTCTTCAGAAAGATGTAAAAGCTGAACTTGAAAATACTGATGATGTAAAAGCTGCAGCATACCTCGGAACTGTAATCGGAAAGAAAGCAGTTGAAGCTGGTATCGAAAGCGTTGTCTTCGACAGAGGAGGCTATATCTATCACGGTAAAGTTAAGGCACTGGCAGACGCAGCAAGAGAAGCTGGGCTGAAATTCTAAAAGGGAGGAAAAGACACATGAAACATAATCTTATTGATGCTAGTCAGTTAGAGTTAGAAGATAAAGTAGTGTCAATCAAACGTGTTACCAAGGTTGTTAAAGGTGGTCGTAACTTCCGTTTCACAGCTTTAGTTGTAGTAGGTGACGGCAACGGACATGTTGGTGCAGGTTTAGGAAAGGCAGCAGAAATTCCGGAAGCAATCCGCAAAGGAAAAGAAGATGCCATGAAAAAACTGGTTACAGTTGCAAGAGATGAAAACAATTCCATCACTCATGACTATGTAGGTAAATTCGGAAGTGCTGAAATGCTTCTGAAACGTGCTCCGGAAGGTACTGGTGTTATCGCTGGTGGTCCGGCCCGTGCAGTCATTGAGCTTGCAGGAATCAAAAACATCCGTACAAAATGTATGGGATCCAGAAACAAACAGAACGTTGTTATGGCTACCATCGAAGGATTAAGCAAACTGAAAACTCCGGAAGAAGTTGCAAAACTTCGCGGAAAATCTGTAGAAGAGATTCTGGCATAAGGAGGACAAAATAATGGCAAACACATTAAAAGTTACACTTGTTAAGTCTCCAATCGGTGCAGTTCCGAAGCACAAAAAAACTGTAACAGCTATGGGACTTACAAAAATGCACAAAACAGTTGAAATGCCTGACAATGCTGCTACAAGAGGAATGATCCAGCAGGTTCAGCATCTTGTAAAAGTAGAAGAAGCATAATAATTTCCAGAGATCGAATAATAAAAGGAGGTGCCAAAGATGGAATTATCAAACTTAAGACCAGCAGAAGGTTCTAAACACAGTGATAACTTCAGAAGAGGCCGTGGACATGGTTCCGGAAACGGCAAAACAGCCGGAAAAGGACATAAAGGACAGTTAGCTCGTTCCGGACACAAGAAACCGGGATTCGAAGGTGGACAGATGCCTTTATACAGACGTCTTCCGAAGAGAGGTTTCAAGAACAGAAATTCTAAAGAAATCATTGCAATCAATGTAGACGTTCTTAATCGTTTTGAAGACGGTACAGAAGTTACAGTAGATACTTTACTGGCTAGCAAAGCAATTTCCAAAGCCGGAGACGGTGTTAAAATTCTTGGAAATGGTGAACTGACAAAGAAACTTACTGTTAAGGTAAACGCTGTCAGCGAAACCGCAAAAGCAAAAATCGAAGCTGCAGGTGGTACAGTAGAGGTGATCTAATGTTTGAGACTCTTAAAAGCGCTTTTAGAGTAAAAGAGATGCGTCGTAAGCTGTTATATCTGTTAGTGATGATCTTTATCATCCGAATCGGTTCACAGCTGCCCATCCCAGGTGTAGACAGCAGCGTTTTTAAACAGTGGTTCAAGAGTAATACCGGTGATGCATTCAATTTCTTTGATGCTTTCACCGGCGGCTCTTTTGAGAGTATGTCTGTATTTGCGCTGAATATTACACCGTACATTA
The DNA here is from genome assembly GCF_900120195.1 of Blautia sp. Marseille-P3087. GTDB lineage: Bacteria > Bacillota > Clostridia > Lachnospirales > Lachnospiraceae > Blautia_A. The sequence goes on along the minus strand of NZ_LT635539.1, from coordinate 1,117,264 downwards.
CATCTTCCATTATCATTCAGCTGCTCACTATTGCAATTCCTGCTCTGGAGGAAATGCACAGAGATGGTGAAGAAGGAAGAAAAAAGATGACTGCAATTACCCGTTATGTCACAGTTGGTCTTGCTCTTTTTGAGTCAGCTGCCATGACAATCGGTTTTTCCCGTGGAAATATCGTTAAAGATATGAACTTTTTAAAGGGAATTGTAGTAATTGTCAGTCTGACAGCCGGTTCCGCGATGCTGATGTGGATCGGTGAGCGTATCACTGAAAAAGGTGTTGGAAATGGTATTTCTATTGTACTTGCAGTAAATATCGTATCTCGAATCCCAAGTGATATGACAACTCTTTATGAGAACTTTATTAAGGGAAAAACAATTGCAAAAGGAATGCTTGCAGGACTGATCATTTTTGCAATCATTATGGTAGTAGTTGTATTTGTCCTTATTCTTAATGGAGCAGAGAGGAGAATTCCTGTTCAGTATTCCAAGAAGATGGTTGGTAGGAAGATGATGGGTGGTCAGGCCACCAATATTCCTCTGAAAGTTAACACCGCAGGTGTTATTCCGATCATTTTTGCTTCTTCTATTATGTCCTTCCCTGGTGTTATTGCACAGTTTGCAGGAAAGGCAAATGGAACAGGCATTGGAAGTGAAATTCTGAGAGGTCTCTCTTCAAGTAACTGGTGTAACCCGTCTCAGCCACAGTACAGCTGGGGTCTGCTGGTATATGTAGTACTTTGTGTGTTCTTTGCATATTTCTACACATCCATCACATTTAACCCGCTGGAAGTTGCTGATAACATCAAAAAGCAGGGTGGTTTTATTCCGGGTATCCGTCCAGGAAAACCTACATCAGATTATTTGACTAATATGCTTAATTATATTATATTTATAGGTGCGGTAGGCCTGATTATTGTGGCAGTAATTCCGTTCTTCTTCAATGGCGTATTCGGAGCACATGTTTCTTTCGGTGGTACATCTATCATCATCGTTGTTGGTGTTGTTCTTGAAACCTTGAACCAGATCGAGTCTCAGTTGCTTGTCCGCAATTACAAAGGCTTTCTGAACAGCTAAAACGAAGGCTGTGGTGTGAAAGCATCACAGCCTTTTTTGTTTTTTGCTTCATAAAGAAAAAGGAGGGTATTTTTTATGCGTATTATTATGTTGGGTGCACCGGGAGCAGGAAAAGGAACTCAGGCGAAGAAGATTGCCGAGAAATATGGTATTCCGCATATTTCAACAGGAGACATTTTCCGTGCAAACATCAAAAATGGTACAGAATTAGGTACAAAAGCAAAAACTTATATGGATCAGGGTCTTTTGGTACCAGATGAATTAACCTGTGATCTTGTAGTAGACAGAATTCAGCAGGATGATGCAAAGAACGGATATGTACTGGATGGATTTCCGAGAACCATTCCTCAGGCAGAATGCCTTACAGCAGCGCTTGAGAAACTGGGAAGCAAAATTGATTATGCCATTGATGTTGATGTACCGGATGAAAACATTGTAAACCGTATGTCCGGCAGAAGAGCCTGCCTGAAATGCGGAGCAACTTATCATATCGTGTATGCTGCACCAAAGACAGAAAATGTTTGCGATACTTGTGGAGAAACACTGGTACTTCGTGATGATGACAAGCCGGAAACTGTTTCCAAACGTCTGAAAGTGTATCATGAGCAGACACAGCCGCTGATCGATTACTACACAAAGCAGGGTGTTTTAAAGACTGTAGACGGAACCTGCGCACTGGATGAAGTGTTTAAGGCAATCGTTGAAATCTTGGGAGAATAATGATGTCAGTTTCAATTAAGTCAGAACATGAAATTGAGCTTATGAGACATGCCGGTCATTTACTGGAACAGGTTCATGATGAACTGGCTTCTCACATTAAGCCGGGAATCAGCACAAAAGAACTGGATCGCATCGGTGAGGATATGATCCGTTCCATGGGTTGTATTCCGAACTTTAAAAATTATCAGGGCTTTCCAGCATCATTCTGTATCAGTCTGAATGATGAAGTAGTACATGGGATCCCGTCCAGACACAAAATCATTCAGGAAGGCGATCTTGTCAAGATCGATGCCGGACTGATCTACAAGGGTTACCATTCAGATGCTGCCCGTACTTATGCAGTAGGTGAGGTTTCACCGGAAGCAAGACAGCTCATGGAAGTGACAAAGCAGAGCTTCTTTGAGGGTATAAAATTTGCAAAAGCAGGAAATCATCTGAATGATATTTCCAAGGCAATCGGTGCTTATGCAGCGAAATTCAACTATGGTATCGTTCGTGACCTGGTTGGTCATGGAATCGGAACTCATCTCCATGAAGATCCGCAGATACCGAACTTCCCGCAGAAGCGAAGAGGCATCAAACTGATGCCGGGTATGACACTTGCAATTGAACCAATGATCAATCTGGGACGCGCAGATGTTGCGTGGGAGGATGATGAGTGGACAGTTGTAACAATGGACGGATCTCTTTCTGCACATTATGAAAATACCATTCTGATCACGGATGGAGAACCGGAAATTCTGACTCTTACAAAATGACAGGTGACACAGGAGGTTTATAATGTCAAAAGCAGACGTAATTGAAGTGGAAGGTACTGTATTAGAGAAGCTGCCTAATGCGATGTTCAAAGTTGAACTTGAAAACAAGCATGTAGTGCTGGCTCATATCAGCGGAAAGCTGCGTATGAACTTTATCCGTATTCTTCCTGGAGATAAAGTAACAATTGAACTTTCTCCATATGACCTTTCCAAGGGAAGGATTATCTGGAGAGATAAGTAAGACCGTGAGGGGGACAGGCTCAGAGTTACGAAGGCCGCTGTCCCCCTCACACTCCCCCTGTTGGCCACGTTTGGTGCAGGGGGAGTTTTTTCGTTAAGAAATAATAAGAGAAGTTCTGGGTTGTGGTAGCATGAAGGGTGTTGACTATAGGCTGTATTCTGGGTTACTGATATATGCAGGTTGAGCCGGAAGGAAAGGGGAATTTTCATGCGAAGTCCGATGACAACGCTTTGTTATATAGAAAGAAATGATTCGTATCTGATGATGCACCGGATCAAAAAGAAGCATGATGTGAATGCGGGCAAGTGGATCGGTGTCGGGGGACATTTCGAGACGGGAGAGAGTCCGGAGGACTGTCTTCTTCGGGAAGTGAAGGAAGAGACAGGGCTTACACTTCTTTCGTGGAGATTTCGTGGGATCGTTACATTTTCACAGGAAGGTTTCGGGACAGAATATATGTGTCTCTACACTGCGGATGAGTTTGAAGGAGAATTTCATGACTGTGAGGAAGGCATTATGGAGTGGGTTCCGAAATCGCATCTTATGGATCTGAGTCTGTGGGAGGGTGATAAGATTTTTCTGAAGCTTCTTAAAGATGAAGAGCCTTTCTTTTCTCTGAAACTGTCTTATAAGGGAGAGAAGCTGGTGGAAGTGAGGCTGAATGGAAAAGAATTAAAGAAAAACTGAAATAAAAAAATTAAAGAAAATGTAAAATAATACTTGCAATTTGTAATTTCGAATGTTAATATATCATATGTACGCGCTGAGGCGTGTATGAACTGCAGATTCAAGCCTATATTACGGAAAAGGAGGATTTCCAGTGAAAGTAAGATCATCTGTAAAGCCGATCTGCGAAAAATGCAAGATCATCAAAAGAAAAGGATCTATCAGAGTAATCTGTGAAAATCCAAAACACAAACAGCGTCAGGGTTAATCCGACAGTTTGTGAAACGTGCGGCTGCAGTTTGATACACCCGGAAGGGTTGTTCGAACTGTTTTAATATCTTATTAAAGAAGCATGTATTGCCTAATACCGAGAGGCAACAGCGTCCGTGAGGACACAATTTCGGAAAGGTCGTTCTTTCGCCAAAGACGACTGGGTGTTTTACCGAGGCACCCCAATTAGGAAACTAGAAAATCAGAAAGGTTTTGAAGAAGTGCCCCATTTCACCTTGCGAGACTGCAAGTGGTACCGTTCAGAATACTTTCAAAAAGAAAATGGAGGAAACAGTACATGGCTCGTATAGCTGGTGTAGACTTACCAAGAGAAAAACGTATCGAAATCGGCCTTACCTATATCTATGGTATTGGTAGAGCAAGCGCAGATAAAATCCTTGCTCAGGCAGGTGTAAATCCTGACATTCGTGTCAGAGACCTGACAGACGATGATGTAAAGAAAATCAGTGCTGTCATTGATGAGACAATGATGGTAGAAGGTGATCTTCGTCGTGAAATCGCTCTGAATATTAAGAGACTGCAGGAAATCGGATGCTACAGAGGTATCCGTCATCGTAAAGGACTTCCGGTTCGTGGCCAGAAGACCAAAACAAACGCAAGAACACGCAAAGGTCCTAAGAGAACCGTTGCTAATAAGAAAAAATAAAAAGTAGAACACTTAGCGAAAGCAAGCTGATAATCGCAGCTTGAGGCTGGTGTGAACTTTGTTCGAAGAAACTTAATGAAGCCGGGTGATAACGAAGGCTGAATTGAGTGAATCGAACTTCCTTAGACAAGAAGCTTATTAATTTATAATCAAAGGAAAGTGTAGGTTAGTTTTAAAATGGCAAAAGCAACCAGAAAAGCGACTACAAAACGTCGTGTAAAGAAAAACGTTGAACACGGACAGGCACATATCCAGTCTTCTTTTAACAATACAATTGTTACTCTGACAGACAACGAAGGAAACGCTCTTTCATGGGCAAGTGCTGGTGGTCTTGGATTTAGAGGTTCAAGGAAATCTACTCCTTATGCAGCACAGATGGCAGCAGAGACTGCAACAAAAGCTGCTTTAATTCATGGTTTAAAAACTGTTGATGTTATGGTTAAAGGACCAGGTTCCGGACGTGAAGCTGCAATCCGTGCCCTTCAGGCATGTGGTCTTGAAGTAACAAGTATCCGTGACGTAACACCGGTTCCGCATAACGGATGCCGTCCACCAAAACGCAGAAGAGTCTAATTTAGGAGGTAGCTTGAAATGGCAGTAAATAGAGTTCCTGTTCTGAAAAGATGCAGATCCCTCGGCCTGGATCCGATTTACTTAGGAATTGATAAAAAATCCACAAGACAGTTAAAACGTGCAAACAGAAAAATGTCTGAGTACGGTTTACAGTTAAGAGAAAAACAGAAAGCAAAATTCATCTACGGAGTTCTGGAAAAACCTTTCCACAACTACTACAACAAAGCTGACAGAATGCCGGGACAGACTGGTGAAAACCTTATGGTTCTTCTTGAAAGCAGACTTGACAACGTTGTATTCCGTATGGGTCTTGCAAGAACAAGACGTGAAGCACGTCAGATCGTTGATCACAAGCATGTACTTGTAAACGGCAAATGTGTTAACATTCCGTCTTACCTTGTAAAAGCTGGTGATACAATTGAAATCAAAGAAAAATGCAAAGGTTCTGAAAGATACAAAGGTATTCTGGAAGTAACAGGCGGAAGACTTGTTCCGGAATGGCTTGATGTAAATCAGGAAGCTTTAAGCGGAACTGTAAAAGAACTTCCAAGAAGAGAAGCAATTGATGTTCCGGTAAACGAGATGCTTATCGTCGAGTTGTACTCCAAATAATGCATACTAGCTCGTTAAATACCCTCAAATGTTGACAAACCCAGAAGGAGGGACTTATAGTGTTTGATTTTAATAAACCAAAAATCGAAATTACGGAAATATCCGAAGATAAAAAATTTGGCAGATTCGTAGTAGAGCCGCTCGAAAGAGGTTACGGTACTACACTTGGTAATTCTCTCAGAAGAATTATGCTGTCATCCCTCCCGGGAGCAGCAGTTAGCCAAGTTAAGATTGATGGCGTTCTTCATGAATTCAGCTCTATTCCGGGCGTAAAAGAAGACGTTTCTGAGATCATTATGAATCTTAAGAGCCTGGCCATCAAAAATAACAGCGCTGACAATGAACCGAAGACTGCATACATTGAGTGTGAAGGCAAGGGCGTTGTAACTGCTGCTGATATTCAGGCAGATCAGGATATCGAAATCATGAATCCGGATCAGGTCATTGCAACCCTCAACGGTGGCAAAGACTGCAGACTGGCTATGGAACTTACAATTACACGTGGACGTGGCTATGTAAGTGCTGACAAAGGCAAATCTGAAGATATGCCAATCGGTGTGCTCGCAGTTGATGCTATCTATACACCGGTTGACAGAGTCAATATGGTTGTAGAGAACACCCGTGTTGGTCAGGTAACTGATTTCGATAAACTTACACTGGATGTATATACCAATGGAACATTGGATCCGGATGAGGCTGTCAGCCTTGCTGCAAAAGTTCTGAGCGAACACCTCAGTCTTTTCATTGATCTTTCCGAAAACGCTAAGACCGCAGAAGTCATGATCGAAAAAGAAGACAATGAAAAAGAAAAAGTTCTCGAAATGAGCATTGATGAACTTGAACTTTCCGTTCGTTCTTACAACTGCCTGAAGAGAGCCGGTATCAATACTGTTGAAGAACTGTGCAACAAAACTTCTGATGATATGATGAAGGTTCGTAACCTTGGTCGTAAGTCACTGGAAGAAGTACTTGCAAAACTGAAAGAACTGGGATTACAGCTTCAGCCAACTGAAGAATAATCCACCGTTAGATTAATAGTAGCGGGGATGCCTAAGCATCAGGACAGTAAGACCGAACAAGCATGTTCTGATGTCCCGCAGATGGAGGAAAATAAAATGGCAAAATATAGAAAATTAAGCAGAACATCTGATCAGAGAAAAGCTCTGTTAAGAAACCAGGTGACAAATCTTCTGTATCACGGAAAAATTGTTACTACTGAAGCAAAGGCAAAAGAAATTCGCAAGATCGCCGAAAGTCTTATCGCTATGGCAGTACGTGAAAAAGACAACTTTGAGACAGTTACTGTAACTGCAAAAGTTGCACGTAAAGATGCTGATGGTAAGAGAGTGAAAGAAGTTGTAGACGGCAAGAAAGTTACCGTATACGATGAAGTTCAGAAGGAAATCACTAAAGATGCTCCGTCCAGACTGCACGCTCGTCGTCAGATGGCTAAAGTTTTCTACTCTGTTAAAGAAGTACCTGCAAAAGGTGCCGGCAGAAAGAAAAATACCAAAGATGTCGACATGACAAAGAAAATGTTCGAAGAAATCGCACCGAAATATGCTGGCCGTAACGGTGGTTACACAAGAATCGTTAAGATCGGACCGCGTAAAGGTGATGCAGCAATGGAAGTACTTATTGAATTAGTATAATCTTTGCGATGATTAAAAGGGATGTCTCTGCGGAGGCATCCCTTTTTTGCATCAAAAAGCTGCCTTTTTTTTGTAACTTTATCCTTAAGGTTGATAATTTCTGCATTTTAGCGTACAATCAGTTACAAAACAGTATGAAGAAAATAAAGGGTTAATTAAGATGAAGATAAGAAAGCTACTCGCAATCTGGGCAGCGAAAGCTGCAGGTGCAGGTTGCAAAATGATGGGACGTCAGGGTGTGACATGGGCAGGTAAGATTGCATTGAAGATATATCCGCAGATCCTTACGGAGTTGTCAGAAGAAGTCAGAAAGGGTATATTCGTAGTCTGTGGAACGAATGGTAAGACAACGACAAACAATATGCTCTGTGCAGCTCTGGAAGCAGAGGGACAGAAGGTGGTCTGCAATCATACAGGTTCCAATATGCTGAACGGTGTTGTTGCAGCGTTTGCACTTGGCGCAGGATTAAACGGTCATATTGATGCAGATTATGCCTGTATCGAGGTAGATGAAGCATCCACCAGGCATATTTTTCCGCGTATGAAACCGAATTACATGGTGATGACCAATCTTTTCCGTGATCAGCTTGACCGTTACGGTGAGATCGACATTACGATGAATATTCTGGAAGAGATGATCCGTACCGTCCCTGATATGAAACTGATCGTAAACGGTGATGATGCATTGTCAGCATATATGGCAATGGACAGTGGCAACCCATGCGTTTATTATGGAATCAGCCGTCCGGTCATGAAAAATGAGACAAATGAGATCCGTGAAGGACGTTTTTGCAAGAAATGCGGAGAGCGTCTGCAGTACAGCTTTTATCATTACAGCCAACTTGGAGATTATCAGTGTCCGAAATGCGGCTTTAAACGACCGGTTCCGGATTATGATGCAGAAGATGTAAAAGTCAGCGATCAGCTCAGTTTCTCTGTAGAGGGAAATCGAATTGTTGCAAATTATCGTGGATTCTATAATGTATATAATATTCTGGCAGCTTATGCAGGCATCCGCACCGCAGGTTTTAAATCAGAACATTTTATGGATATGCTCAAAAACTTTAATCCGGAGAACGGCAGAATGGAGCAGTTCCGCATCAAAGGTGCAGGAGTGACTCTGAATCTTGCGAAGAATCCGGCTGGTTTTAACCAGAATATTTCTGCTGTTATGCAGGATACCAATCCGAAAGACGTGATCATTGCAATCAACGACAATGCACAGGACGGCATCGATATTTCCTGGCTCTGGGATGTGGATTTTGACCGCCTCGGAGAAGAAAGTATTCGTTCGATCACCGTCAGCGGTATCCGCTGTCAGGATATGCGCCTGCGATTGAAATATGTGGATATTCCATCTATTCTGGAATCTGATGTAGAGAAGGCAATCCGTGACCGGGTAGCAGACGGAACTGGAAACTTATATGTTCTGGTAAACTATACGGCACTTTTCAGCACAAGAAACATACTTAAGAAGCTGGAGGGAGAACACTGATGAAATTAACAATAGGACATTTATACCCGGAGCTTCTTAATCTTTATGGTGACAGAGGCAACATCCAGTGCCTGATGAAGAGATGCCAGTGGCGCGGCATTGAAGCTGAGACGATCGCATTTGAGATGGGCGATACCATTGATTTTTCCAAACTGGATATCGTGCTTCTGGGCGGTGGTTCAGACAGAGAGCAAATGATCGTCTGTGAGAAATTAAAAGAAATCCAGAAGGATTTTAAGGCATATGTGGAGGATAACGGCGTTGTTATTGCGATATGCGGTGGATATCAGCTGCTTGGAAGTTACTACAAGACAGATCAGGGTATGATCGATGGCCTGAGTCTGGTAGATATGTATACAGAACAGGAAGAAGGCCGTCTGATCAGCAACATTGTCCTGAAGAGCGATCTTTTTGAAATGCCGGTAGTGGGATTCGAGAATCACGGCGGAAGGACCTGCATTAAAGACAACAAGCCGCTGGGCAAAGTCCTGTATGGAAAGGGAAATGATGGCAGAACCGGATATGAAGGTGTTGTTTATAAAAATGTAATAGGCACTTACCTTCACGGACCGTTACTGCCGAAGAACCCACAGCTTGCGGACTGGCTGATCCTGAAAGCCCTTCAGCGCAAATATGGAGATCAGACGACACTTACAGGGCTTGATGACCGTCAGGAAAAAGAAGCAAACGATTATATCTTTCATCGATTTATACAAAACAGATAAGGGGATACAAATGGCAAAATCACACAATCAGAAAGCAAAAATACTGATCCTTGAACATCTTCTGGCAGGCACATCCCGGGATCAGATCGTGACGATGCAGGAGATTCTTGACAGACTTGCAGAGTATGACATTACAGCAGAACGAAAAAGTATTTACGATGATCTGGAGGCCCTGCGAGAGTTTGGGCTGGATATAGAGTTCAAAAGAGGCAGACCGGGCGGATATTATCTGAAAAATGGAAATGTTCCGCCACTTCAGGAAAAGCCGGCAGCAGATAAAACGACGAAAGCTGCCCATTCAAAAGCTTCTGGCGAAACAGAGACCGGTTTTATGAGCTTTTGTAAATCTGAAATTCAGGAAGCAGAGAAGCCAATGAAATTAGTGTGCCGGAAATCAAAAGAAAAAGAGATGCGGGCATTCTTTGGAACAGTGGCAGAATACAAAGCAAAAGAAAATGATGAAATTCAGATTACTGCACCGCAGATCAGCGGTCCGCAGTTTTTTGGCTGGCTGACGGCAATGGGGAAAGATGTACATATCCTGAAACCCAAAAAGACGGCAGCAGCATACCGTGACTATCTCAAGACTCTTGCAAAAGAGTACAAAGGTGTATAAAGGACAGAAAGGAAATCAGCATGAAAAAAAGAGCAGTTTGTATCATACTCGGAGTATTGCTGACCGGAACCATGTTCACCGGTTGTGGCAAAAACAAGGCAACAGAGGCAGCCAGTGAAAGTGCGCAGACCGAAAAAGAAGGTGCAGGAGAAGACGTAGAGACTGATACTGAAACAGAAAAAAAATCCGATCAAGATTCCTCAGACAAAGCAACTTCCTCTGATAAAGATTCTTCAGTCAAAGAGGAGACTGCCACAGATACATCGGTGCCGACAGAGGCGGAAGGACAGGAGGAAGAAACAGACGCATCAGACGCTGAGAAAATTGCGATTCTGCTTCCGAATGAAGATGAATGGACCAGAGATGCCAAAGAACTCGAGGCGAAGTTTACGGATGATGGTTATGCGCCGGTAATCATGTATGCACAGGATGACGCAGATGAGCAGGCATCTCAGGTCAGTGACATGACAGAGGAAGGCGTATCTGCAATGGTGATCGCACCGGTAGATCCATATGGCTTAAGTGAGGAACTTAAAGCTGCAAAAGAGGCTGAAATTCCAGTAATTGCATATGATGATCTGATTATGAATACGGATGGAGTAAAATATTATGTGACTTTTGGCGGACGTCAGATCGGACAGCTGATCGGACAGGAAATCATTGATAAGGAAGAACTGGAGAAACTTCAGGAGGCAAAAGAATCAAAGACAATCGAGTTTCTTATGGGCTCTCTGGATGATACACAGGCACTGTTTTTCTATAATGGACTGATGGAAAAACTGCAGCCGTATCTGGATGACGGTACACTGGTATGCAAATCCGGACAGATTACATTTGAAGAGACCGGTATCTTAAGATGGAGCATGGACAAGGCACAGTCACGTGCAGAAGATATTCTGGAGGAAGCTTATCAGGACGGAGAGGCACCGGATATCATCTGTACAGGCTTTGACGGTGCGGCAGAAGGAGCGGTGAATGCACTTCAGAATAACGGACTGACACCGGGAGAAAACTGGCCGATGATTACAGGAGTCGGATGTGATGCGGATGCAGTAAGGGACATCGCAGAGAGTGAAATTGCATGCAGCGTCTTTATGGATCGCAGAGTACTGGCAGATCAGGCAGAAGATATGGTAAATGTATATCTGCATGGAGAAGACGATCCGGAAGTTAATGATTATGAACAGTATGACAATGGTACAAAGATCATTGCTTCTTATCTGTGCGAACCACAGCTTATCAATATAGATAATTACGAGATTCTGATTGATAGCGGATATTATACAGAAGATGAGGTAAAACCGGAAACTACACCGACACCAGAGCCGACTGTGACACCGGAGATTACTGAGGAACCGGATGTTACTGCTACGCCAGAGGTAACAGAAAGCCCGGAAGCAACCATAACTCCGGAGGTTACCGAAGAATCTGAGGAGACTGCAACTCCAACACCGACGGAAAAGGTGACACCAACTCCAAAGGAACGCATAACTTTAAAACGTTCCACAAAGAATAAATAATTGAATTATATAAAAGACAAACAAAAAAGGAACCTCTGTCAGCTAGCAGGGGTTCCTTTTACGTAGTTAAGATTAGTCACGGAAAGTTAAGGAGTCATCTGTCATGGAATCTACGATTGCGAGGGATTCCAGACGTACACCCATGTCACGGATTTTCTGCCCGCCGTTCTGGAAACCTTTCTCAATGACAATGCCGGCACCTTCAAGAGTTGCACCGGATTCTTTAACAATATCGATGAGTCCGAGTAATGCACATCCGTTTGCAAGGAAGTCATCGATCAAAAGTACATGGTCTTCCGGTCCGAGGAACTTCTTGGAAAGGATAACGTCATAAACTTTTTTATGTGTGAAAGATTCCACTTTGGAACAGTACATTTCACCATCAAGATTCAGGCTCTGGGCTTTTTTTGCAAAAATGACAGGTACATCAAAATATTGTGCGGTAATACAGGCAATACCGATGCCGGATGCCTCAATAGTGAGGATTTTAGTAATCGGACAATCTGCGAAACGTCTTTTAAACTCTTTGCCGATCTCGTTGATGAGAGTAATATCCATCTGATGATTCAAAAAACTGTCTACCTTCAAAATATTTCCTGGTTTTACGATTCCATCTTTCAGTATACGGTCCTTTAAAAGCTGCATGATTTCTCTCCTTTGATTTCTAAGCGTTTTCATAAAATTATAATAATGATACTCTATTCTTCGAAGAAGTTCAATTCTTTTCGACAAAATTTTTAAAAAGGAGCCTGCGTTGGTTACTGTTCACAGGTAGTATTCCGCGAGGTGTTTTGCCATGAACAATGGCAAAATCCCGAGACATACGGGGCAAAATCCCATCACCGCAGGTGATTTGGAATGGATTTTGACCAAGTTGCTGTGAACGGAGTGAACAGTAACCTGCGTTGCAAAAGTCAGAGAGGTCTGCTACAATGAGGTTAATTTCAGAAAATAGCAGACATCAGGAGGTAATAAAATGGATGAACAGAAATATACAGTAAATGCAATGGGCGAGCAGTGCCCGATTCCGGTTGTAAAGACAAAAAAGGTTCTGGACAGTGTGCAGGGAGATGCAGAGATTACAGTTCTTGTAGATAATGAAACTGCAGTTCAGAATCTTACAAGAATGGGTAAAAATGCCGGAGCGGAGGTTCTTGCAGAGAAAACAAGTGACAGAGAATTTCATGTGACCCTTCGTGTAAAAGACAGAAAGCCTTCAGTCGAGACAACGGAAGAAATAAATTGCATTCCGGATGTAAAGGGTGATTTTGTGATCGCTGTGGATACCGCGACTATGGGAAGAGGCAATGATGAACTCGGTCAGGTCCTGATGAAAGGATTCCTTTTTGCAGTGACACAGCTTGATGAGCTTCCGAAAACCATGCTGTTTTATAATGGCGGTGCGACGCTTACGACAGAAGACTCCGATTCGCTCGATGATTTAAAGAGTCTGGAGGCACAGGGCGTGACGATCAAGACCTGCGGCACCTGTCTTAATTATTACGGACTGACTGAGAAACTCAAAGTAGGCGAAGTGACCAATATGTATGATATCGTAGAAACGATGGCGAAAGCATCCAAAGTCGTAAAACCATGATAAAGAAAGTACCGAGATATCTTCTGACCTTTTTTAATACGAGTGGTGCAATCGCGGTGGAGCGTTTCTGCAAAGAACATGAGATTCCCGGAAGACTGATTCCGGTACCACGCGAGATCTCGGCAAGCTGCGGTCTTTCCTGGGCGGTTTTGCAGGAAGAAAAGGACTGCCTTGCATTGGTGGAACATGAATTTGCAGAAGAAATCGAAGGAAAGTGGATGCTGGATGTCTGAAATCCGGAAAGAGTGGAAAACTATGAAAGAATATGAAGTGATCTGGGAGATTTTTAATAAGTGTCCCAGAAATCAGATGCGAGATGTGTTTGTCGAAGAGGTAGAGATTGCAGATCCGGAAGAGTATGTCAGACACAAATTTCAGGGAAAAGATGTGAGTTATGACAAGACTGTTCTGCCGGACGGTACGATTGTATTTGATATTGTGACTTCTCAGATAAAACAACGATGCTCCTTTACAGAGATTTAGTATTTATGGTATAATAATATTTACGCAATAAAATACCGGAATGCCTGAAAATCAGGCAAAAGGAGAAAACATGAGTGAGACAAAAGAAACCCATGTACATGTTCGTGAGGACGGGACAGTGATCGAGCATTCTCACGGTCCACATGGTCATCATCACAGCCATGAACAGACGAAAGCAGTTCTGAACAGATTATCCAGAGCAATCGGACATCTGGAGTCTATTAAGCGGATGGTAGAGGACGGCAGGGACTGTTCGGAAGTGCTGATCCAGCTTTCCGCTGTGAAGTCAGCAATCAACAATACCGGCAAGATCATCCTTCAGGATCATATTGAGCATTGTATTGTGGATGCAGTGGAGCATGGTGACAGAGATGCAATCAAAGAACTGGAACGGGCAATCGACAGATTTATGAAATAAAGGAGTAACAATAAAATGGCAAAAGAATGCAGTAACAGCTCATGCAGCAAATCAAGCTGCGAAGGATGTGCAAGCAAAGGCAAGAGCGAGCCACAGAATTTTCTTGCACCGGCAAATATTTTTTCTGATATAAAACATGTGATCGGTGTTGTCAGCGGTAAGGGAGGCGTAGGTAAATCCTTCGTGACAGGTTCCCTTGCAAACGCAATGGCAGCAAAAGGTTATAAAGTAGGTATTCTGGATGCAGACATCACCGGGCCGTCCATCCCGAAGATGTATGGTCTTACAGGTGCGGCTCAGGCGGATGACAACGGTATCTATCCGATGGAGACTGCCAACGGTATTAAGGTAATGTCTATCAACCTGCTTCTTCCTACAGAAGACACTCCGGTCATCTGGAGAGGACCGGTCCTTGCAAACATGGTCAAACAGTTCTGGACCGATGTTGTATGGGACAAGATTGACTATCTCTTTGTAGATATGCCTCCGGGAACAGGTGATGTACCGCTTACAGTATTTCAGTCACTTCCGATCGACGGAATCGTGATCGTAAGTTCCCCACAGGATCTTGTAAAGATGATCGTAAAGAAAGCATACAACATGGCTGAAATGATGAAGATTCCGGTGCTTGGAATTGTTGAGAACTACAGCTATGTAAAATGTCCGGACTGCGGTAAATCGATCAAGATCTTTGGTGAAAGTCACATCGATGAGATTGCAGCAGAGCTGAAGGTACCGGTTGTAGGCAAGATGCCGATTGATATGGATTATGCTTCCAAGGCTGACAGCGGAGCATTTGATCAGATCAACAACGAATATATCGCGAAGGCAGTCGAAGTAATGCCAGAGTAAATAAATGCCCGACAGAGGCGGAGAAAATCTGAATTTCAGATAAACTTCGTCGGCTGCCGGGCCTTTTACATTATAAAAAATTATTCTGCAATCATCCGGAAGTTTACAATATTTCAAGAAATCTTTCTGCTGCCTGTGAAAGCGGCTGATTGTCATGGTGGACAATCACAAGCTGTCTGGGTGAGAGTCCACAGGCAAGCGGAATCGGTTTTAGGGAATCATCGGGCGAGAGCATATAATCCGGAATAAAGGCAATGCCGAGTCCGATGCGGGCGAGATCCATCAGAAGGTCGTTGCTGTTGAGTTCGACTTCCGGCAGCAGGTTTAACCCCTGAGAGGCAAATGCCTGATGAAGGTATTCGCTGGTCGTACTTTTGCCGGACAGCATCAGGATCGGATACTCAAGCAGAGTATTCATCTCACGGGGCATGTCATTTAAAGGAAAATATTCAGGATTTCCTACAAAAATATCCTGAAATTCTTTTAAGACACGGATCTGTATATGATTGCCGAGACGTGAATTCGGAAAATTGCAGACGATCAGGTCGACCTGGCCTTTTTCCAGAAGTTCCACACAGCCGATCGAAGTGCTGTTGGTAACTTTGATTCGGACATCAGGGAATGCCTGATGAAACTGCTGAAGGTAACTGATCAGATAATAACGGCAGATCGTGTCACTGGCACCGATACGGAGCTGTCCCTTCAGCATATTGTCACCGGAAAGCAGGGATTCTCCCTCGACGAGCATCTGCAAAGCCGGTTTGACATGCTGCAGAAGAAGTTCTCCTTCCGGTGTGAGGAGGACTTTTTTTGTGCTTCGGATAAAAAGTGTGTGATTCAGTTTTTTTTCAAGTGTTTTGATCGACTGGCTCACGGCAGACTGAGAAATAAAAAGTTGACGGGATGCCTCCGAAAAACTTAAAGAAGTGGCAACATAATAAAAAACTTTGTAGAGTTCAAGATTGATGTCCATAGGAACCTCCTGATTGATAAGATTGAGTAATAAAAAATATAAGATATATTAATTTTACTAATGATATTTGTTATGATACTATATATTTTGAAGCAGCACAAGTGTGTCTGCGTCACAAATAATATATAACTATAAGACAAACACATATCTGAAAGGAGTTTCTTACTTATGAGTAACGTAAGACGCGTTTATGTAGAAAAGAAACCAGCCTATGCAGTACAGGCAAAAGAATTAAAACACGAGATCAGCAGCTATCTCGGAATCAAATCCGTATCAAATGTCAGAGTGCTGATTCGCTATGACGTAGAAAATATTTCAGATGAAGTTTTTGAAAAAGCATGCAGAACCGTGTTTGCAGAGCCGCCGGTAGATGATCTTTATCTTGAGAAATTCGAGGCATCCGAAGAAGCAAAGATTTTCTCTGTAGAATATCTTCCGGGCCAGTTTGATCAGAGAGCTGACTCTGCAGTCCAGTGTGTACAGTTCCTGGAAGGGGATGCACAGCCGATCATCCGCTCTGCAACTACTTATGTAATAGAAGGACATATAACAGCCGAAGAATTTGATGCCATCAAACATCACTGCATCAACCCGGTAGATTCCCGTGAGACAGGCCTCGAGAAACCGGAGACACTGGTTACTGTATTCCCGGAGCCGGAAGATGTCAAGATCTTTGACGGATTTAAAGATATGCCGGAAGAAGAACTCAAAGCACTGTATGATTCTCTGAATCTTGCAATGACTTTCAAGGATTTCCAGCACATCCAGAATTACTTTAAAAACGAAGAAAAACGTGATCCGTCTATGACAGAGATCCGTGTACTTGATACATACTGGTCCGATCACTGCCGCCATACCACATTCTCCACAGAGCTTACCGATGTGAAGTTTGATGAGGGCGACTACAAAGAACCAATCGTAAAGACTTATGAAAAATATCTTGCAGACAGAGAAGTCCTTTACAAAGATCGTGATGACAAATTTGTCTGCCTGATGGATCTTGCCCTGATGGCAATGAAAAAACTGAAATCTGAAGGGAAACTTGCAGATCAGGAAGAATCTGATGAGATCAATGCCTGCAGTATCGTTGTTCCGGTTGATGTGGACGGCAAAGAAGAAGAGTGGCTGATCAACTTCAAGAATGAGACACACAACCATCCGACCGAGATCGAACCATTCGGTGGTGCCGCAACCTGCCTTGGTGGTGCTATTCGTGACCCGCTTTCCGGACGTACTTATGTATATCAGGCAATGCGTGTGACCGGTGCAGCTGATCCGACAGTATCCGTAAAAGAAACTCTTAAAGGAAAACTTCCGCAGAAAAAACTGGTCAGAGGTGCAGCTCATGGCTATAGCTCTTATGGTAACCAGATCGGTCTTGCTACCGGTTATGTAAAAGAAGTCTATCATCCGGATTATGTTGCAAAACGTATGGAGATCGGTGCTGTTATGGGTGCAGCTCCGAGACGTGCTGTTATCCGTGAAAATTCCGATCCGGGAGATATTATTATCCTGCTCGGCGGACGTACAGGCCGTGATGGTATTGGTGGTGCAACCGGTTCCTCAAAAGTACATACAGAGGCATCTATCGAAGTCTGCGGTGCAGAAGTACAGAAAGGTAATGCACCGACAGAACGTAAGATCCAGCGTATGTTCAGACGTGAAGAAGTCAGTCATATCATTAAGAAATGTAACGACTTTGGTGCCGGCGGTGTATCCGTTGCCATCGGAGAACTGGCAGCAGGTCTTCGTGTAGATCTTGATAAAGTTCCGAAAAAATATGCCGGTCTTGATGGTACAGAGATTGCAATCTCTGAATCTCAGGAACGTATGGCAGTTGTCGTAGATCCAAAAGATGTTGACAAATTCCTTGGCTTTGCAAACGAAGAAAACCTCGAAGCAATCCCGGTTGCAGTCGTTACCGAGGAGCCACGCCTTGTTCTTACATGGAGAGGCAAAGAAATCGTAAATATTTCCCGTGCATTCCTTGACACTAATGGAGCACATCAGGAAACAACAGTAGAGGTTGAGATTCCGAACAAGGAAGGAAACCTCTTCGAAGAAAGACCAGACGTTGCCAATGTTAAGGCAAAATGGCTGGAGACACTTGCTGACCTCAATGTATGCTCCCAGAAAGGTCTTGTCGAAATGTTCGACGGTTCTATCGGTGCAGGAAGCGTATTTATGCCATACGGCGGTCAGTATCAGCTTACAGAGACTCAGAGTATGGTTGCTAAAGTTCCGGTACAGAACGGAAAGACTGATACAGTTACCATGATGAGCTACGGCTTTGACCCATATCTCTCATCCTGGAGTCCATATCACGGAGCTGCTTATGCAGTAACAGAATCTGTAGCAAGAATCGTGGCTACAGGTGGTGATTACAAGAAGATCCGCTTCACATTCCAGGAATACTTCCGTCGTATGACCGAAGATCCAAAGAGATGGAGTCAGCCATTCTCTGCACTCCTTGGTGCTTATGCGGCACAGATGGGATTTGGCCTTCCGTCCATCGGTGGTAAAGACAGTATGTCCGGTACCTTTAACGAGATTGATGTACCTCCGACACTTGTTTCCTTTGCAGTTGATGTAGCTAAGATCCAGGATGTGATCACTCCTGAACTCAAAAAAGCAGGAAACAAACTTGTATGGCTCCGTGCACCGCGTGATCAGTACGATCTTCCGGATTACGCAGGAATCATGGATCAGTACGAAAAACTCCATAACGATATCCAGAACGGCAAAGTTGTTTCTGCCTATGCACTGGATCGCCATGGTATTGCAGCAGCTGTTTCCAAGATGGCATTCGGTAACGCACTCGGAGTGAAGATCGAACATAATCTGGATCCAAGAGACTTCTTTGCACCAGGATTTGGCGATATCATCATGGAAGTTCCGGCAGACAAAGTTGGAGAACTTTCCATTACCTATACACTGATCGGTGAAGTTACAGATGACGGTAAATTCTCCTACGGCAATACCGTGATTACAGAAAAAGAAGCCGAAGAAGCATGGAAAGGAACTCTGGAAAGAGTCTTCAAGACAGTTTCCGGTGAAGAAAATGAAAAACCGGCAAAAGATGAGCTGTACCATGCAGAAAACATTTATGTATGCAAACACAAAGTTGCAAAACCGCGTGTATTTATTCCGGTATTCCCAGGAACTAACTGCGAATACGACAGCACACGTGCATTTGAGAGAGCCGGCGCAGAAGTGGATGTCAAAGTATTCAAGAACCTGACAGCAGAAGATATCCATGATTCTGTAGAACTCTTTGAGAAAGCAATTGATCAGGCACAGATCATTATGTTCCCAGGAGGATTCTCCGCTGGTGATGAACCGGATGGTTCTGCAAAATTCTTTGCAACTGCATTCCAGAATGCAAAGATCAAAGAAGCCGTTATGAAACTGATTAATGAGAGAGACGGCCTTGCACTTGGTATCTGTAATGGTTTCCAGGCACTCATCAAACTTGGCCTTGTACCGTATGGTGAGATCTGCGGACAGAAAGAGGATTCTCCGACACTGACCTTCAACACCATCGGACGTCATATCTCAAAGATGGTTTACACCAAGGTTGTAAGCAACAAGTCTCCATGGCTTCAGAAAGCACAGCTCGGCGGTGTATACTGTAACCCGGCATCCCACGGAGAGGGACGTTTTGTTGCCAACGATGAATGGCTTGCAAAACTCTTTGCCAACGGACAGGTTGCAACTCAGTATGTAACTCCGAATGGAAACTTAAGTGCAGACGAAGAATGGAATGTCAATGGTTCCTACATGAACATCGAAGGTATCACAAGTCCTGACGGACGTATCCTCGGTAAGATGGCACACAGCGAGCGTCGTGGCGATGGAGTGGCTGTCAACATTTACGGAGAGCAGGATATCAAGATTTTTGAATCCGGTGTAGAGTACTTTAAATAATCGCAGGTGAGCTATAGTCAGATTATGTAATATTGGTCTGACCAAAAAGTGAAATCACCCATTGACAAATGGAAAGCATGTGGATATAATGGGTAACAGAATAAAGAAACACGTTGAAGAGAAGAGTAAACTGTGGAATGTTCCAGAGAGAGATACGCATGCTGAGAGTATTTTAACAGGAAGCAGTCGAAGACCATCTCCGAGTGGCCCTAATACGGTCCGGTGATTCCGTTATCATCTTATAAGAGTGGCTGGATCTGCCTTATGACAGACGCAGCAAGCAGGGTGGAACCGCGAGTAGATTATTCGTCCCTTACAGTGCATAAAGTGTATTGTAAGGGACTTTTTTGTGTAATAGAAAATTACTCCGTAATGTTCCTATTACACAAAAACGTTGATAAAATAAAGAAATCCATTCGTCCCTGTGGAAAAACTTACAAATTTATTCAAACACAAAAGGAGTTCAAAACTATGATCATCACATTAAAAGACGGATCAAAAAAAGAGTATTCAGAAGCAAAATCCGTAATCGACATTGCTTATGACATCAGCGAAGGTCTTGCACGTGTTGCATGTGCCGGAGAAGTAAACGGAGAAGTTGTAGATCTTCGTACAGTACTTGACAGTGACTGTGAACTGAACATTCTCACAGCAAAAGATGAAAAAGGGCTTGCTGTTCTTCGTCACACAGCATCTCATGTTCTTGCGCAGGCTGTACAGAACTTATATCCGGAAGCAAAGGTTGCTATCGGACCGTCTATTGATACAGGATTTTATTATGATTTCGATCACGTACCGTTCTCACGTGAGGATCTGGACGCAATTGAGAAAGAAATGAAAAAAATCATCAAAAAAGGTGCGAAGATCGAGCGCTTCACAAAATCAAGAGAAGACGCGATCGCATACTTCAAAGAGAAAAACGAACCTTATAAAGTAGAACTGATCGAAGATCTTCCGGAAGGAGAAGAAATTTCCTTCTATTCACAGGGAGACTGGACAGATCTCTGTGCCGGACCACACCTGATGAGTGTAAAAGGTGTAAAAGCATTTAAACTTCTTTCTTCTTCCAGTGCTTACTGGAGAGGCAGCGAAAAGAATGCAATGCTGACTCGTATTTATGGAACAGCATATGCTACAAAAGATGAACTGAAAGAACATCTGGAGCAGATGGAAGAAGCCAAGAAACGTGACCATAACAAACTTGGCCGTGAGATGAAAATCTTTACAACTGTAGATGTTATCGGACAGGGCCTTCCTCTGATCATGCCAAACGGTGTTATCATGATGCAGGAACTGCAGAGATGGATCGAAGATGAAGAGACAAAACGTGGTTATGTAAGAACAAAGACACCTCTTATGGCAAAGAGTGATCTGTACAAGATTTCCGGACACTGGGATCATTACAAAGACGGCATGTTTGTTCTGGGTGATGAAGAGACAGACAAAGAGGTATTTGCACTTCGTCCTATGACATGTCCGTTCCAGTATTATGTATACAAAGCAGAACAGCACAGTTACCGTGACCTGCCGCTGCGTTATGGTGAGACATCCACACTGTTCCGTAATGAGGATTCCGGTGAGATGCATGGTCTGACACGAGTTCGTCAGTTTACAATTTCCGAAGGACATCTGATCGTAAGACCAGACCAGATGGTCAAAGAATTCAAAGACTGTATCGCACTTGCCCAGTACTGCCTGCAGGTTCTTGGTGTAGAAGAAGATGTAACTTACCATCTTTCTAAATGGGATCCGAACAACAGAGAAAAATACATCGGTGAACCGGATGTATGGAATGAGACAGAAGAAGATATCCGTCAGATGCTCGAAGAACTGAACATTCCGTTCACAGAGGATATCGGAGAAGCAGCATTCTACGGACCAAAGGTCGACATCAACGCAAAGAACGTATATGGCAAAGAAGATACCATGATCACAATTCAGTGGGATGCCCTTCTTGCTGAACAGTTTGATATGTATTATATCGATGAAAACGGGGATAAGAAACGTCCGTGCATCATTCACCGTACGTCTATGGGATGCTATGAGAGAACTCTGGCATGGCTGATCGAAAAATATGCAGGTATGTTCCCGACATGGCTCTGCCCGGAACAGGTACGTGTGATTCCAATCTCCGAAAAGTTCAATGCTTATGCTGACAAGGTAGAGGCACAGATGAAAGAAGAAGGAATCCGCTGCTCTGTTGACAGACGTTCCGAAAAAATGGGTTACAAAATCCGTGAAGCACGTCTTGAGAGAGTACCGTACATGTTGGTTGTCGGTGCAAAAGAAGAGGAAGAGGGCAAAGTTTCCGTAAGAAGCCGTTACCTCGGTGATGAAGGAATGAAAGACCTCGGAGATTTCATGAGCGCGATCAAAGAAGAAATCAAAAACAAAACGATCCGTAAGATCGAGGTACAGGAAGAGAATAAATAATCTGTCGAACGGACACGAGAAATTCTTGCCATACGACACGCGGTTTTGACAAAATCCGCACCCCCTGTCACCTATAATGAGTTCACTTACCAAAGTGAAGGATTTATAGGCTGCAGGGGGCTTTTTTTATGTATCAGAATGTATACATAGATGCTGTATTTGCGGCAAACTTTCTGATGGATTATATTCTTCTGCGACTGACCGGATTTTTTATAAGAGAAGGCAGGAACAGATGCCGTTGTCTTATGGCAGCGGCAGGCGGAGCGCTTTTTTCAAGTATCAGTCTCTGTATACCGGCAGAACAGATTCCACGAATGTGGGGCATTGTAGAGATTTTCTGTGCGGCAGGAATGTTGATACTTGCATACAGGATCCGGTCCTGGAAAAGACTTGCAATGGCGGTTCTGATATTTTATGTGCTTGCATTCTTGAGCGGTGGGATCTGGACGGAAGTGATGGGAAATATCCGAACGACCGGAGTGATTTTTGTATTGTGTGCGTTTGGAACCTATCTGGGAATCAGTCTTCTGATTCGAATTCTGGACAGCGCAGAACATATACGAAGCGGCTCTTATCCGGTAGTACTTAAATATCAGGGAAAGGAGATGAGTACAGAAGGATTTCTTGATACAGGAAATCATCTCCTGGATCCGATAAGTGGAACACCGGTGTCTGTCGCATCGTGGAAATGTATGAAGATACTTTTTTCGGAAGATCTGACAGAAAGACTTGCAGGCCTGCAGGAAAAGCCTGAGAAAATAAAAAGTACGGAGATAGCCGGGCTTAAGCCACACTATCTGTCCTGCCGGACCGTGGGACGGGGAGAGCGGCTGCTTCTGGCTGTGACACTGGAGGAACTTTGTATTCAGATCCAAGGGAATACGGTTCATATAAAAGAGCCG
The DNA here is from genome assembly GCF_900120195.1 of Blautia sp. Marseille-P3087. Lineage (GTDB taxonomy): Bacteria > Bacillota > Clostridia > Lachnospirales > Lachnospiraceae > Blautia_A. Next base: position 1,094,091 of record NZ_LT635539.1, on the reverse strand, counting down.
GTTGTCGCACTGTCACCGGAACCTTTTGCTTTGGGAAAAGAATACGAAGTATTACTGAATTCCAGATTATTGCATTAGGAGGGGCAGGATATGAGCAGATCGGCAGCAGGGATGGATTATAGTCCGTTTCAGGTTTTTCAGAAATTAGTTCTTTCAAGATCGAGGGGACTGTATTATATCGGAGGGAGTGATGTCTTACCGGCACCACTGGAACCCAAGAGAGAAGCTTACGTGATCAGTAAGCTTAAAACAGAACAGGAACAGGAGGCAAGATCCCTGCTGATCGAGCATAACTTAAGGCTTGTGGTGTACATCGCGAAGAAATTTGACAATACGGGAGTCGGAGTTGAGGATTTGATCTCAATTGGTACGATCGGGCTTATCAAAGCAATCAATACATTTAATCCGGTCAAAAATATTAAACTTGCGACATATGCTTCACGTTGTATAGAAAACGAGATCCTTATGTACCTGCGACGCAACAGTAAGACAAGAATGGAGGTTTCGATTGATGAACCGCTGAATGTAGACTGGGATGGCAATGAACTTCTTCTGTCGGACATTCTTGGAACAGATGAAGATGTGATTTCAAGACGACTGGAGGACGAAGTAGAGATTACGCTGCTTGCAAAAGCAATCAATAAATTAAGTCCGAGGGAACAGACAATCATCCGTCTGCGATTTGGACTGAATAATGCGGAAGGAAAGGAAAAAACGCAGAAAGAGGTTGCGGATCTTCTGGGAATCTCACAGTCATATATTTCGAGGCTGGAAAAGCGGATCATGAAACGCCTGAAAAAAGAAATAGTAAAATACGAGTAAGGTGTTAGGCGAAAAACTCCGTGCATATACATAAAAATAAAAGATGCAGAGGTGTAACTGCATGAAAAAATACAGAATCGAACTGACAATGGCCTGTCTGCTGCTGGTATGTTTTTACCTGTTATCCAGACAGGCCGCTGTTATTTCCGTCAATCAGGCAGAAACGACGAAGGGGGAAGCCGACCCGCTGATTCTTGTTGATGCGGGACATGGCGGAAGCGATCCGGGAATGATCGGCATGGGAGGACTGGAAGAGAAAGGTATCAATCTTTCAATTTCGCTGTTCCTTCGGGATACACTTGAAAAATCCGGATATTCAGTCATCATGACAAGGGAAGAGGACAAAGGCCTGTATGACAGTGGGGCGGCGAATAAAAAAGTACAGGATATGCAGCGTCGGGTTACAATGATTCAGGAACATGCACCGGTGCTTTCTGTCAGCATTCACCAGAACAGCTATCAGGATTCAGAGGTGCATGGACCGCAGGTGTTTTATTATGAAGGTTCTGTGGAAGGAAAAAAACTTGCAGAGGCAGTCCAGAACAGTTTGAACCAGAACCTGGAAGTGGACCGCCCGCGAGAAGTGAAGGGAAATACCAGTTATTATCTGTTGAAAAGAAGCAGCGGGCCGCTCGTGATTGTGGAATGTGGTTTTCTGACCAATCCGGAGGAAGCACAAAAGCTTCAGACAAAGGAGTATCAGCAAAAAGTTGCCGGTGCAGTCACGGAAGGAATCCGTACATATCTGAATGTGCAGTAAAGAGCAAAACGTGTAGATATTGTGAACTTCTACGAAATAAAGGAAGTTTGTTTGCCATACGAAAATTCCTTTGCTATACTGTTGCTGTATGAATGGAAAGTATTTTATACAGAGATTTACAGAAGAGGTGTATGATGTTAGGTGTTATTTATTTAATCCTGTGTATGCTCATCGGAAAAGAGCTGGCAGGACTGCTGCTTTCAAAAAAAATAGGATATAATCAGATCTGGCTTACTCTGGCAGTAGCTTTTGGCACAGGCGTACTTATAATGGGATGGGCAACCTATATGACTGCATGGGCAGCAAGCGAGGCCGGTGCAGTCCATCCGCTGATCTATGCAAATGCAGTTGTCATGGCTGTGGCGGTATTGATAGTGGTGATCCTTTACTGGAAAAGATACCATAAGGCGGGGTCTTTTAAGGGGATTTTGGAAACAGGGATGATTACGGAGCGCAGGCTGTTTCGAAAAGAAGCAGTGTTTTTCGGTGCTTTACTGGTCTTTCTGACCTGGATCATGTTTTATGTCTTTTTTATCAAAGACGGAGTGCTGTACAGTGGTTATACAGTTTACGGGGATTATGCACCGCATACAGCGATGATGCGGTCTTTTTCTATGGGAAACAATTTTCCGACACAGTATCCGCATTTTGGCGGGCAGGATGTAAAGTATCACTTTATGTTCCAGTTTTTTGTGGGAAATCTTGAATTTCTGGGACTGCGTCTGGATTTTGCGTACAATGTGGTAAGTGTTCTGGCACTTCTGGGATTTTTGATTTTTCTGTATCATATGGCGAAGCGACTTGCCGGAAGTTTTGCGGCAGGAGTACTGACAGTGTTTTTCTTCTTTTTCAGAAGTTCTTTAAGTTTTTTTCGCTTTGTTATAGAACATCTGAATGCAGGAGACCTCTGGGAAACACTGAGAGATAATACGACATTTATCGGTTATACGACAAATGAAAACTGGGGTCTCTGGAACTTTAATGTATATCTGAATCAGCGCCATCTGGCATTCGGACTTCTGATCGTTGCAATCGTGCTCTGGTTATTTATGGACTGGCTCGAAGTCGGATGCAGCGCTTCGGAGACTGGTATCCGTTGGATAAAAAAACGCATTTTTACAAAGAAAGCATGGCTATGTGTGCATTCAGAAACTGCACTGCTTGCCGGTATGATTCTGGGTCTTACTTCTTTCTGGAACGGAGCAGCAGTGATCGGCGGTCTTCTGATTCTGATGGGATTTGCTGTATTTTCCGATGGGAAGCTGGATTATCTGATCCTGGCAGTGACAGCAGTGATTTTTTCGGTGCTTCAGACAAAGATCTTTATCTGGGGCGACGCGGTAAGTCCGTCCTTTTACTGGGGATTCCTGTCAGAAAATAAAAGTATTACAGGAGTACTCTGGTATCTTATACAGATGAGCGGAGTCTTTTTTGTGGGAGCTGTGCTGATCGCGTTTTTTCTGAGAGAACGCAGGCAGAGGGCTGCACTGGTAAGTTTTTTCTTTCCACTGATCTTTGCATTCTGTATGTCACTGACTCCGGACATTGCAGTAAACCACAAATACATTATGATCGCGTATGCGTTCCTTGCAATTTTCTGGAGTCTTGCAGTTCTTAATTTGTTTAAAAGACAACTTTGCTGCAAGATCGTGGCGGTACTTCTTGCCGTTTCGCTGAGCATTACGGGAATCTATGATTTTATAGTTATTTTAAAAGATAATGATTCCGGGCATCGTGTGACTGTGAATCAGAAGAGTGAACTGACAGGGTGGCTTGCAGAGCATCTGACTCATAATGATCTGATCCTGACACCGGAGTACAGCATCAATGAAGTGACGATGTCCGGTGTGATGATGTATATGGGCTGGCCGTATTATGCGTGGTCTGCAGGGTATGATACATATGACCGTGCGGCGAAAGCAAAAGAAATCTACAGCTCAACAGATGAGGCGGCAATAAAGAAGCTTGTAAAACAGGAAAAAATCACATATATTCTTTATGAAGATGGAATGCAATACGAGCAGGAAGCCTGCAGAGAAGATACGATTGCCAGTGCGTTTACGCTGGTTTACGAATCAGAAGATGGGAGAATAAGGATTTATGAAACCTGAAACGATAACCAAACAGATTTTTAAAATAATACCGGCACTGTTGCTGGTCACACTGTCAGCATTTCTTCTGCAGGGAGATGTGTGGACATTCTGGACATGGTATCTGCTTGCGCTGGTACTGGGGGCAGCGGCAATGCCGCTGACCGGTAGATTGTTCCGAAGATTTCAGGACAGAGGCTGGATGTTTTCAAAAGTAACGGCGATTGCCGTAAGTGGTTTTCTTACATGGTTTCTCGTTGCGGTAAAAATTATTAAATTTACGACGATGACCTGCATCGTGGTGACACTGGTCTGTGCGGCAGCTTCGCTTATTTTATATTGCAGGGAACAAAAAGCCGGATTTGAATGCATTCCGTTTGCACATCTTGATCTAGTATATGCAGAAGAACTTCTGTTTTTTACAGCATTTCTTCTCTGGACGTATTTTGCCGGATTTCATCCGGCAGCATATGGTACAGAAAAATTTATGGATTATGGTTTCATGGAAGCCATGATGCGGAGCAAAACACTGCCGGCAACAGACCTCTGGTATTCACAGGGAAAAATCAACTACTATTATGGCGGACAGTATTTTGCTGTATTTCTGACAAAGTTATCCGGCGCAAAAGTAGAACTCACTTACAATCTGATGAGGACATTTGTTGCTGGTCTTGCTTTTGCAATGCCGTTTTCGCTGGTGCATCAGATGGTAACTGACCGTCTCGGAAGGATCAGAACCGGATGGAAAAAGGCACTGCCATCCGTAACCGGAATCCTGGCGGGAATCTCTGTTTCCATAGCCGGCAATATGCATTATGTGGTTTACGGACAGATCATTCCGTTTATCCAGAAATTAAAAGGTGAGGAAGTCAGCAGCTACTGGTTCCCGGATGCCACACGTTATATCGGATTCAACCCGGATGTAGAGGATAAGACAATCCATGAATTTCCATGCTATTCCTTCGTACTTGGAGATCTGCATGCACATGTGGTCGATATCATGTTTGTGTTACTTCTTCTGGGACTTCTCTATGCGTGGATGAAGAAAGTAAGGACGACGGAACTTTCAGGAGAAAGCATGAGCAGGAGGGAATTCTGGAAAAAACAGCTTCTGATGCCGCAGCTTCTGGCAGCAGGTGCACTCCTTGGAATGTTCCACTGGACGAACTACTGGGATTTTGTGATTTATTTTGTGGTAACCTGCGGAGCGGCGCTGTTTATGAATATCATCGGGCAGAAGGGAAAAATCAGATGGGTACTTGGAGTAACTGCGGCGCAGGCTGTGGAAATCCTGACACTGGCAACCGTGATCATCCTGCCGTTTACGTTGCAGTTTGATACCAGCAATATGGTACAGGGAATCGCACTTGCGAAGCATCATTCTCTGCTACATCAGCTTCTGGTGCTCTGGGGACTGCCGGGGATTTTGACAATTCTGTTTGTAGTTTCTCTGCTTATTGAGAAATTACGAGGAGCAGAGCAGAAATCACTTTATCATCTGCTTACATCGATCAGGCTGCCGGATCTTTTCGCAGTACTTATGGGACTTTGCGCGATTGGGCTTGTCCTGATTCCTGAACTGGTATATGTCCGTGATATTTATGAGAATGGCAATGCCAGGGCAAATACAATGTTCAAACTGACTTATCAGGCATATATAATGTTTGGTATGACGATGATATATGCCATCTTCCGTCTGCTTGTCATTGGCAAAAACAAGATTCTGAAAGTGCTGGCATTCATTGGACTGTTTTTATTCGTGTGGACCTGTGGTTACTTTGGAAACAGTGTACATTCCTGGTTTGGTACAGTCTGGAAACCGTCACAGTATAAGGGACTGAATGCAACGGCATTTCTTGAAACAGATTTTCCGGAAGATGTAAATGGTATACGTTGGCTGAAAGAAAATATTTCGGATGCACCTGTTGTTCTTGAAGCAAATGGTGACAGCTATTCCGAATATGAACGTGTATCTGCAATGACCGGACTTCCGACGATCATGGGCTGGTATGTACATGAATGGCTGTGGAGAGGCGATCTGGCAGACCTGAATGCGAAAATAGAAGAAATAAAAGAAATATATACTTCGACAGATGAGACAAGAGTAAAAGAGTTACTGGAAGAGTACAATGTTTCTTATATTTTTGTCGGTTCGTGCGAGCGGAATAAGTACGGCGCCGATCTGAATAATGACCTGCTGAAAGGTCTGGGCGAAGTGGTATTTCAGGATTCGGAATATCCGACCTATATCGTAAAGATAAACTGACTTGTAGAATTAACGGATTTAGACTATAATGAAAAACAATACAGATAAATGAGAGGAAGCATAAGATATGAGAGCGCAGATTGTGGCAATGACCAGTGAAAATCTGGATATGGATGCCATAAAAAGAGCAGGAGACATCCTGAAAGCAGGCGGACTTGTGGCATTTCCGACGGAGACGGTTTACGGGCTCGGCGGAAACGCGCTGGATCCACAGGCTTCCATGAAAATATATGCAGCGAAGGGAAGACCGTCAGATAACCCGCTGATCGTTCATATTGCAGAGATTGATCAGCTTGCAAAGATTACGACAGAGATTCCACAAGGTGCAAAGATTCTGGCGGAGAAATACTGGCCGGGTCCACTGACAATGATCCTTCCGAAGGCGGACATTGTACCGAAGGAGACGACCGGAGGACTGGACAGTGTGGCTGTCCGTTTCCCAAGTGACCGGATCGCACAGGAACTTATCAAAGCAGCCGGTGGTTTTGTTGCGGCACCGAGTGCCAATACATCAGGAAGGCCGAGTCCGACGATGGCAGAGCACGTAGAAGAAGATCTCGGTGATGCGATTGATATGATCATTGACGGAGGACAGGTGGGAATCGGTCTGGAGTCTACGATCGTAGATTTCACCGAGGATGTTCCGGTAGTTTTAAGACCTGGATATATTTCGCTGGAAATGCTGAAAGAAACGCTGGGGGATGTCCGTATGGACCGGGGGCTTCTGATCACGGATAACAGTGTACATCCGAAGGCACCGGGCATGAAATACCGTCATTATGCACCGAAAGCTGATCTTTCCATAGTGGAAGGGACAGAGGAGCAGGTAATAGACTGCATTAACCGACTGAGTGCAGATGCAGAGAAGAAAGGTCTTAAAGTCGGCGTGATTGCAACTAATGAAACAAAAGACCGTTATGCACACGCTGATGTATTCAGTATTGGAAGCAGAGAAGAAGAAGAAACGATCGCACATCATCTTTATGAAGTCCTTCGAAACTTTGATGATGACCGGGTAGATCTGATCTATTCTGAGGCATTTTATACGCCGAGAATGGGACAGGCTATTATGAACCGCCTTTTAAAGGCAGCAGGACATAAAATTATAAATGCACAGGAGGAAAAGAAATGATAGCATTAGGATGTGACCATGGTGGTTATGAACTGAAACAGGAAATTATCAAATATTTGGAGGAGAACCATATAGAATATCAGGACTTTGGATGTGACAGCACAGACTCCACAGATTATCCGATCTATGCTAAGAGAGTTGCAATTGCAATTCAGAATGGAGACTGCGAAAAGGGGATCCTGGTATGCGGAACCGGTATTGGTATTTCTATCACTGCCAATAAATTCAAAGGAATCCGTGCAGCACTCTGTTCAGACTGCTTCAGTGCAGAGGCAACACGTCTTCACAACAATGCCAATATTCTTGCAATGGGCGGAAGAGTTGTAGGACCGGGGCTTGCAGTTAAGATCGTGGATACATTCTTGAACACTCCGTTCTCGGAGGACGAGCGTCATATCCGTCGCATCAGTCAGATCGAGGAAGATACAGACATTACGGATGCATATCCGGAAATTTAAATAAACATATGAATTTTAAATACCGGCCTCCTGCATTTTGTGGGAAGCCGGTATCTGTAAGGGGGATTTTGTAATGGCAGTACATATACAGAAAAGACAGGATTACATTTCCTGGGATGAATACTTTATGGGTGTGGCAATGCTTTCCGGGATGCGCTCCAAAGATCCGAATTCACAGGTAGGAGCGTGCATTGTCAGTGAGGACAATAAGATCCTTTCCATGGGGTACAACGGATTTCCGAAGGGATGTTCTGATGATGAATTCCCATGGGCGAGAGAAGGCGAGCCACTGGATACCAAATATCTGTATGTGACACACAGTGAACTCAATGCAATCCTGAATTATCGTGGGGGAAGTCTGGAAGGTGCGAAGCTTTATGTTTCCCTGTTTCCATGTAACGAATGTGCAAAAGCGATCATTCAGGCAGGAATCAAGACTGTGATCTATGACTGTGACAAATACGAACATACGCCGTCTGTGATCGCATCCAAGCGGATGATGGACGCAGCAGGTGTGCGCTATTACAAATACAAAAGAAGCGGAAGAAAGATTGATATTACTGTCTGAAAACATTTCGGCAGGATTCTGCGAATCAGCCCCTTGACATCGACGGATATTTCGCATAAAATATATAGCAAATGTGCCAGGCTTAAGGTTTCGGCACACATACCCGGCGATGATGAGAATAGTACATGAGGAGCAATCTCAGAGAGGGATCTGCATGGTGGAAGGATCCTGTGCGTGAATCATGGAACCGGCCTCGGAGCTCTGTACAACTGAAGTACAGCGTAGATCCGGCGTTAAAGGATATTGAGAGAGTAATTGTTATTTTAATTGCTAATTAGGGTGGTACCGCCGAAGTCCTTCGGTCCCTTTACCGGGATCAGAGGACTTTTTTTATTGCCTCTGATCTGACAAAAGAACCATTCAGAAAAGGAGAAAGAACTATGGCAAAGAAATTAGTAGAAGCCATCACTTCCATGGAGGAAGATTTTGCACAGTGGTATACGGATGTTGTAAAAAAAGCAGAGCTGTGCGGCTACACAAGTGTAAAAGGATGCATGGCAATTAAACCGGCAGGTTATGCAATCTGGGAAAACATCCAGCATGAACTTGACCGCAGATTCAAAGAGACAGGTGTACAGAATGTATACATGCCGATGTTTATTCCGGAATCTCTTCTGCAGAAAGAAAAAGACCACGTAGAAGGTTTTGCACCGGAAGTAGCATGGGTAACGCATGGTGGACTGAATGAACTTCAGGAACGTCTCTGTGTACGTCCGACTTCTGAAACTCTGTTCTGTGATTTCTATCAGAAAGATATCCAGTCCCACAGAGATCTGCCGAAAGTATACAATCAGTGGTGTTCCGTAGTGCGCTGGGAAAAAACAACACGTCCGTTCCTTCGTTCCAGAGAGTTCCTGTGGCAGGAAGGACATACTGCTCATGCAACGGCAGAAGAAGCGGAAGAGAGAACAATCCAGATGCTGAATCTGTATGCCGATTTCTGTGAAGAAGTTCTTGCAATTCCGGTTATCAAAGGCCAGAAAACAGACAAAGAGAAATTTGCAGGTGCGGTAGCTACGTATACGATCGAATCCCTGATGCATGACGGTAAGGCACTTCAGTCCGGTACCAGCCATAACTTCGGTGACGGATTTGCAAAAGCATTTGGTATTCAGTACACAGATAAGGATAACACTCTGAAATATGTACACCAGACATCATGGGGAATGACAACACGTATGATCGGTGCGATCATCATGGTTCATGGTGACAACAGCGGACTTGTCCTGCCTCCGAGAATTGCTCCGACACAGGCAGTGATCATCCCAATCCAGCAGCGTAAAGAAGGAGTCCTGGAAAAAGCAGACGAACTGTTTGCAGCACTGAAAGCAGCAGGCATCCGTGTTAAAGTGGACGATACCGACAGAAGTCCGGGATTCAAATTTGCAGAGCAGGAAATGCGTGGTATTCCGATTCGTATCGAATGTGGACCGAAGGATATCGAGAACGGACAGGCTGTAATCTGCCGTCGTGATACAAGAGAAAAATATGTGGTGTCCTTCGATGAGCTGGCTTCCAAAGTTCAGGAAGTTCTTGATCTCATGCAGAAAGAAATGCTGGAACGTGCACGTGCGCATCGTGACGCTCATACTTATGTTGCAACAAATTACGAAGAATTCAAAGACACCATCAATAACAAACCGGGATTTGTCAAAGCTATGTGGTGTGGAAATCGCGAATGCGAAGACAAGATCAAAGAAGATGTACAGGCAACATCCAGATGTATGCCATTTGAGCAGGAACATTTAAGTGATGTCTGCGTATGCTGCGGAAAACCGGCGAAGAAGATGGTTTACTGGGGAAGAGCATACTAATATGAAATTAACGATTCCTTCCAATGCGGAAAAAATACTGCACATTTTAGAGGAAAACGGTTATGAAGCCTATGTGGTCGGCGGCTGTGTGCGGGATTCTATCCTGGGACGTACACCAGATGACTGGGATATTACGACTTCGGCATCGCCGGAGCAGGTAAAAGAGCTTTTTCACCGCACAGTGGATACCGGGCTGCAGCATGGCACCGTAACTGTACTGATGGACAAAGAAGGCTATGAAGTGACGACTTACCGCGTGGATGGTGACTATGAAGACGGCCGCCATCCGAAGCAGGTGATGTTTACTTCGAGCCTTGAAGAAGACCTGAAACGACGTGATTTTACGATCAATGCGATGGCGTATCATCCGGTAAGAGGTCTGGTCGATCTTTTTCACGGAATGGAAGACATGCAGGCGAAGATCATCCGCTGCGTCGGAGATCCGATGGAACGCTTCCATGAAGATGCGCTTCGCATTCTCCGTGCGGTACGTTTTTCTGCACAGTTGGGATTTACGATTGAAAAAGAAACAAAGAGCGGTATTCGTGCACTGGCACCAAATCTGAAGTGTGTCAGCGCAGAAAGAATCCAGACTGAACTTGTGAAACTTCTGGCTTCGCCTCATCCGGATTATCTGCGGGTGGCATATGAGACCGGAATCACGAAAGAGTTTCTGCCGGAGTTTGACCGGTGTATGGAGACGGAACAGAATACACCGCATCACTGTTATACGGTGGGCGAGCATATTCTGAACAGTATGATGCTGATCCGTCCTGATAAGGTACTTCGCCTGACGATGCTGCTTCATGATATTGCGAAACCAGTCATGCGAAAGACGGATGAAAATGGACGCGATCATTTCAAGATGCACGCAACGGAAGGTGAAAAGATGGCCAAAACCATCCTGCGCCGCCTGAAATTTGATAACGATACGATCAGTAAAGTAACCAGACTGATCAGGTATCATGATGATCGTCCGATGCCGGAAATGCGTTCAGTAAGGCACGCGGTAAACCGGATCGGGGAGGAACTTTTTCCATTGTATCTTGAGGTGCAGGAGGCGGATATGCTTGCGCAGAGTGAGTATCACCGTGAAGAAAAAGCGGCCCGTCTGCAAGGGGTGACAGAATGTTATCACAGGGTTCTGGAGCAGAAGCAGTGTGTTTCTCTGAAAACACTGGCAGTGACCGGACGTGATCTGATAAGTGCAGGTTATAAGCCGGGGCCGGAACTGGGTGAGATTCTGAAAAAAATGCTGGATCACGTTCTGGAATATCCACAGGACAATGACAGAGAAAAACTTCTGGCACTTCTGAAAGAACGATAATTTTATAGAAACAATAGCGAAGGGATTTCCGAGAGGCTTTTTGCCTCAGGAAATTCCTTTTTGCATTTCTTCTCTGACCGGGACATAAGATAGAAAAAATGTAACTATTCAGTAGGTAGTATTCCGCGAGGGTACTGAACAGTTACGAAGGTATCAAATCAGGAGGGGGATTTTTATTTGTATGATTATGGACTGAGCATACTGGAGCAGTACGGACTGAATGCAGAGTCTTCCGCGCGTACGAGAGGTGCGCTTCTTTGCAGGACGGAAAAAGGTCTGGTCATCATAAGGGAATTTGGCGGGACAGAGAAAAAACTTCAGAAGCAGCAGGAACTTCTTGAAAAATTGTCGGAACAGGAATGTTTGGTAGACTGTTATATTTCAAATCAGGAAGGTGCGCTTGTTGCGAAGGATCGTGACGGAATTCCGTATACTATTCAGCAGTGGTACGAGGGACGGGAGTGTGATACACGTTCCAGAGAAGATATTTTTCGCAGTATTCGTATGCTTGCGCAGATTCATGCGAAAATGCAGATGCCCGTGGTAGAATTTTATGTAGAACCTTCCCTTGAGGACGAATATCAGAGACATAATCAGGAATTAAAAAAAATACGCAGCTTTATCCGTAAAAAAGGTGCAGTCTGTTCTTTTGAAAAATTGTATCTGGCTACGGTGGAAAGCTTTCTGACAGCAGGAGAGAGGGCGCTTATGGAATTGAGAGAATCGGATTATGCCGGCCTTCGAAAAGAAGCAATTGAACAGGGAAAAGTCTGTCATGGAGAGTATAATCAGCATAATGTGCTGATGCTGAAACCGGGGACTGCCGTTACAAACTTTGAACATTGGGGATTTGATGTGCAGATTTCGGATCTGTATCGCTTTATGAGAAAAATTCTCGAAAAATACAGCTGGGATGTGCGTATCGGAATGGAGATGCTGCGTGCCTATCACCAGAAGAAGCCGATCACAACATCTGAATGGGAAAATCTGCGCATTCGTTTCAGCTATCCGGAGAAATACTGGAAGCTTGCGAACTATTATTATGTACACAAAAAAACACTGGTTTCCAGAAAAAATACAGAGAAATTGCAGAATCTTGTCAGACAGAAAGAAAACTGGGAATATTTTATCAGGAAATGCTTTGGAAGCTATCCGTTTTAAGTGAATTATACTTCCTTTTTCAGGGCAACAGGTGTATAATGAGAAATCATAAATAACGGTCAGAGATGACCGGAAATACAATGTACAGGGAGGTATTTTCCGTATGGAATACAGAGAAATTTATGAACAGTGGCTTGCAAACCCATACTTCGATGAAGCAATAAAAGAGGAATTAAAAGGGATTTCAGAAGACGAAAATGAAATAAAAGAACGTTTTTATATGGATCTGGAATTTGGTACCGCAGGTCTGCGTGGAATCATCGGTGCAGGAACCAACCGCATGAACATCTATGTAGTCAGAAGAGCTACACAGGGACTTGCAAACTACATTGCAAAAGTAGACAAGAAAGCACAGGGCGTTGCAATCGCATACGATTCCCGCCATATGTCTCCGGAATTTGCCGAGGAAGCAGCACTCTGTCTGGCAGCAAACGGAATCAAAGCTTATATCTTTGAATCTTTAAGACCGACACCGGAACTTTCTTTTGCAGTACGTCATCTGGGCTGCGTGGCAGGTATCAACGTAACAGCCAGCCACAACCCACCGGAATACAACGGATATAAAGTATACTGGGAAGATGGTGCACAGATCACACCACCGCATGACAGTGGTATCATGGGAGAAGTTAAGTCTATCTCCGACTGGAATACCGTTAAGACCATGGACAAGGCAGAAGCAGAAAAAGCAGGTCTGTTCCAGGTAATCGGCAAAGAAGTTGACGATGCTTACATGTCAGAACTTAAGAAACAGGTCATCCATATGGATGCAATCGAGAAAGAGGGTAAGAACCTCAAAATCGTTTATACACCTCTTCACGGAACAGGAAATATCCCTGCAAGAAGAATCCTTAAAGAACTCGGATTTGAGAACGTTTATGTAGTAAAAGAGCAGGAACTTCCTGACGGAGATTTCCCGACTGTCAGCTATCCGAATCCGGAAGCGGCAGAAGCTTTTGAGCTTGGTCTGAAACTTGCAAAAGAAGTAGATGCAGACCTCGTTCTTGCAACTGACCCGGATGCAGACCGTCTTGGTGTACGTGTCAAAGATAAAAATGGCGAATATCATGATCTGACAGGTAACATGTCAGGATGTCTCCTTGCTAACTATGAACTCAGCCAGAGAAAGGCAGTAAACGGAAGCCTTCCGGAAGATGGTGCGCTGATCAAGACAATCGTAACTACAAACCTTGCCGATGCAATCGCAAAAGGCTACGGTGTAAAACTGATCGAAGTACTGACCGGATTCAAGTTTATCGGACAGCAGATCCTCGGCTTTGAGAAGAGTGGAAGAGGTTCCTACCTGTTTGGCTTTGAGGAAAGCTATGGCTGCCTGATCGGTACATATGCAAGAGACAAGGACGCAATCGTAGCGACTATGGCACTTTGCGAGGCAGCAGCATACTACAAAACACAGGGCAAGACTCTTTGGGATGCAATGATCGAGATGTATGAGCAGTTTGGCTATTATAAAGATGCGATCCAGTCTGTAACAATGAAGGGAATCGAAGGACTTCAGAAGATTCAGGAGATCATGAATTCTCTGCGTCAGAATCCGCCGGCAGAATTTGCAGGACACAAAGTAGTTGCTGTAAGAGATTACAAGGCAGACACCATCAAAGATCTTGCGACAGGTGAAGTAAAAGCGACAGGACTTCCGAATTCCAATGTTCTGTATTATGAACTGACAGATGATGCATGGGTATGCGTTCGTCCGTCCGGAACAGAGCCGAAGGTAAAATTCTACTATGGTGTTAAAGGAACTTCTCTTGCTGATGCAGATAAAAAATCCGAAATTATGGGTAAGGCAGTTCTTGACATGGTTGACTCCATGAAATAATCAGGACACAGGTATATGCAGGAATTTGACAGATTTATGGAAGTCGTCCGCACGATACGTGAGAAATGTCCGTGGGACAGCGTACAGACGCATGAGAGCCTGAAGAAATATCTTGTAGAAGAATCGCAGGAAGTGCTGGATGGAATTGACCGGCTGAACAGAACCGGAGACAGTGACAATCTCTGTGAGGAACTTGGAGATGTATTATTTCAGGTTGCGCTTCACAGCCTGATTGCTCAGGAAGAGGGGCTTTTTACGGTCGGGGATGTTATTTCCGGAGTCACCGATAAGATGAAATTTCGGCATCCGAAGATTTTTGCACCGGAGGACAGCGAACTGTGTTCCCTTTCCTGGGAAGCACTGAAAGCAAAAGAACAATCCGCAAAAAGCAACAGCAACAATAATAAAAGAGCACATGAGAATCAGATGTGATAGGAAAAGCCTTGACAATTTGACGAAAAGAGTATATATATAGTAGATAGCGTGCTTATGCCGGGTAGCATTACGCAATAAATAAGAATGAGGTTTTTAGAGGAGGAACACCATGAATAAAACAGAATTAGTAGCAGCTATGGCGAAAGAAACAAACCTTTCCAAGAAAGACGTAGAGGCTGTATTAAAATCTTTTACTGATGTTGTAGCAGATGAATTAAAAAAAGGTGGAAAAATTCAGCTTGTAGGCTTTGGCACATTTGAAGTAAGCGAAAGAGCTGCAAGAGAAGGAAGAAACCCACAGACAGGCGAGACTATGACAATCGCTGCTTCTAAAGCACCGAAATTCAAAGCTGGTAAAGCTCTGAAAGACATGGTAAATGCATAATTAAAGATGTATCTTGGGGGAACGTACAGTTCCCCTTTTTCTTTTATATATAAATATATTTGGGAGGCAGACATGAGACTTGATAAATATCTGAAGGTTTCGAGACTGATCAAGAGAAGAACTGTTGCCAACGAAGCCTGTGATGCAGGACGTGTGCTGGTCAATGATAAGCCGGCGAAGGCATCTGTACAGGTGAAGGCAGGAGATACAGTTGAAATTCAGTTTGGAAGTAAAAATGTAAAAGTGGAAGTTCTTGATGTGAAAGACACCGTGCGCAAAGAAGATGCAGAAAATCTTTTCCGTTATCTCTAAAGGATACGATTTATACGTAAGACGTCTATTTGTCATGAAGTGTGCATACATTTTCAGTAAGGAAATTCTGAATGGATGATCATGATGGAAGAGAAACAGTCAGCCGGGGTACATCGCGTTTTGCTGGAAAACCGAAAGAAGGCAGTGATCACCGGAGTACAGGAAATTCATTCATTTAATGAAAATGAGGTACTTCTTCTTTCGGAAGCGGGTAAAATACTTCTGAAAGGCGAACAGCTTCACGTACGAAAACTGAACTTGGAAAAGGGTGATGCCGAGGTGGAGGGACGTGTGGACAGTCTTTCGTACCTTACCAGGAATGCACACAAAAAAGACGAATCTATTTTGAAAAGGATGTTCCGTTGAAATGAGCAGTTATATGAAATTTGAGACTGCTCTTTTTCTTCGCGCGATTATGAGCGGCATGATGCTGTGCGCCGCGTATCGGATATTCTGTGGCCTTTTATATCACTTTTTCGGGAGACGCGGAATCAGATCGGTGACAGACTTTTTATACTGGCTGGCAGCAGGATTTCTACTGTTTTTTGCGTTGTTTCGATGCAATTACGGGGAACTTCGACTGTTTTTATTGCCCGGTGCGCTAATTGGTGCTTTTTTTGCAAATTATTTGTTAAATCGGTTGCTATTTCCGGTAAAAAGATGTAGTATTTTAATACATAGGCATTTAAAGAAGCGTAATAGGAAATTTAGAAGGGGCAGGCGTTTTGAAAAAATCCAAAAAGAGAAGAAGCAATCAAAAAATAGCGAATAACTATTTAGGTATGGCTGCAATCGCTATCGTTGTTCTGATTCTTCTGGTCGGGCTGACGATGCAGAGTAATAATCTGAAAGCCCGTATTGCAGTGTATGATGCGAAGGCAGCAGCGCTGCAGCAATCCATTGAGGATGAGCAGGACCGGACGAAAGAAATCGACGAGCAGAAGGAATACATGCAGACTGATGAATACATCGCAGAAGTTGCGAGAGATAAGCTTGGTCTCGTCAAGGGAAACGAGATCGTTTTTGAAGAAGAAAAGTAACCTAAGAAATAAAGCAGATTTTGCAGAAAAGTTTTTCTTGACAGCCGCCTTTGTTTGACAGATATTTTAAAGAAACCTTCTTATAATATTTTTCTAGGAAAGTATTAGGGGAGGGGAATATATGCAGGAATGGATAATTGCCATGCTCGTGATCAGTGTACTTTTGATATTGCGGGACATGGCAAAAACTATTTTGACGGGGAGAATGTCAAAAAAAGAAGAAGCGTTTTCTTTGTGTGAAGAGCATCCCCAGAAAGAAAAGGTGGAGCGTTATGCAGCCTCGTTTCAGAAGCTTGCAGATACGTTTTATGGAATGCCATATAAAAAAGAATTTTTAAGCAGTGGTCAGATCGATAATATTCTGGTGGAGACGAACGCTCAGGTATGTGCGAACTGTTATCATCGGGAATTGTGCTGGGGAAACCGCTCGACCGAATTGTGTAAAGGTGTGGAGAGTATTGTACGGGCAATGGAAGCTGGTAATGAAGAAAAACTTGACGAACTCCGTACACAGTGGTCGGAACTATGTGGGAAAACCTACCAGTATCTGGATGTAATACGACGTAATTTTCGAAATGAAAAACAGAATCTGGTGTGGACAAACCGTATGATCGAGAGCAGACTTGCCGTCGCACAGCAGTTGACAGAAATAGCCGGGATCATGGAGATGGTGGCAAGTGATCTTTATGATATTTCACCTGCGGAGCCGGAATTTCAGGAAGAACTGCGCAGGATGCTTCGCAGGCGTCACGTGATCCTGAAACAGGCATGGGTGATGGATAAGGCAGAGGGACGGCGGCAGATTTTTCTTAATATGCGTGCCAGAAGCGGTCAGTGTGTTTCCGTGACGGATGTTTCACAGGTGCTTTCTGAGATATGTGAGTCACCGATGACGTCATCTGCCGGCAGCCGTTGTATTGTAAATGGTGAATTTCACACAGTCCATTTTGTGGAAGATGTCAGTTATCAGATGCTGTATGGAATATCCAGACTGACAAGAGAAGAAGAAAAAGTATCAGGTGACAACTATATCTGCCGACAGGAAGATGGCGGAAAGTTTGTGATGTGCCTTTCTGACGGGATGGGATCCGGCATGGATGCCTGCCGGGAAAGTGAAATCGTCGTGGAGCTTCTGGAACAGTTTCTGGAATCCGGCTTTACACAGGAAGCGGCAGCCCGCATGGTAAATTCGGCGCTTGTGTTGAAAGGGCAGGAGGGAATGTTTTCTACGGTAGATATCTGTGCAGTCGATCTTTATACGGGAATCTGTGAGTTCCTTAAAGCAGGAGCGGCATCCACATTTATCAAACGTGACCACTGGGTAGAGGCAATTTCATCAGAAAGCCTTGCGGCAGGACTGGTACAGCGGATGGATTTTGATATGGCTTCGCGGAAACTTTATCATGGAGATTATCTGATCATGATGACGGACGGGGTACTGGATGCTCTTCCGACAGAGCGAGAAGAAGAAACAATGAAAGAAATCATCATGGATATTCAGGATGAGACACCGCGCGAAGTGAGCCGAGGGATACTTGAACGTGTGCTGGGATACAGCGATTACCGGGCAAGAGATGATATGACGGTTCTGGTTGCCAGTGTAGTTCGAAAATAAAAGCACGGGAGAAAAGAGTAAATGCAGGAACAGGTGCTACAGAAAGTAAAACAGTATATTGCAGAAACAGAAATGATAAAGCAGGGATGCACTGTGATAGCAGGAGTTTCTGGTGGACCCGATTCAATGGTAATGCTGGATATCCTTCGGAGAATTCAGAAAGAATATAATTTTTTTCTGCGTGTAGTGCACGTAAATCACGGCATTCGTGGAAAGGAAGCACTGCGGGATCAGAAAACGGTGCAGAAGATCTGCAGAGAATGGAAAATCCCGTGCTGCGTATATAGTTATGATGTGCCCTGTCTGTCAGCAGAATGGAAGATGGGAACCGAAGAAGCAGGCAGGAAGGTCCGAAGGGCAGCATTCGAAGAGGAAAAAAAGAAATGTACATCTTCTGATGGTGACATACGGATTGCACTTGCACATAACAAAAACGATGTTGCCGAGACAATGCTCCATCATCTTGCGAGAGGGAGCGGAATCCGTGGAATGGCTGCTCTGAAACCGGTTAATGGTGAATTTATCCGTCCGGTTATCTGTTTAGAACGGGATGAAATTGTCGATTATATAAAAGAGACAGGAATTCCGTCAGTAATGGACAGCAGCAATTTTGAGGATGATTATACGAGAAATCGTATCCGGCATCATATTCTGCCGCTGATGACGCAGGAAATAAATGCAAAAGCTGTTTCACATATGGCTGAAGCATCCGAGCTGTTCCGGCAGGCAGAAGAGTATTTTAAAACAAAAGCGGAAGAAATGGCAGATAACTGTGCAGGAAAAGACGGGACGTATCTTCTGGACAAAGAGTTTTTTACAAAAGAAACAATTCTCCAGAATTATGCGGTAAGAGAAATTCTGGAGCGGTTAAGCGGGCACAGGAATGATCTTACAGCGGGACATATTCGACAGGTGCAGAAGCTTTATGAAAATCAGAGCGGAAGAAAAATCAGTCTTCCTTATGGTGTGGAGGCTCTGCGATGTTATGGAGGAGTAAAACTTCAAAAGAAAACAGAAGAAATTTTGGAGAGAACGGAAGAAGCACAGGTACTGAACATGGAAGGAGATACAATCTGGGAGAATGAAACTTTCAGAACCTGTATTTTTCCATATTCGGGAGAGAAGATTTTAGAAAAAAAGTATACGAAATGGTTAGATTGTGATAAAATAAATTGCGAACTGTCTGTCCGGACGCGAAGAAGCGGAGATTATATGATCGTTAATCAGTCGGGCGGACGCAAAAAGCTGACACGCTGTATGATCGACGATAAGATTCCGGGCGAGATACGGCAGGAAATCCCTCTTGTGGCTGCAAAGGATGAAATACTCTGGATCGTAGGGGGCAGGATCAGCGAACGGTATAAGATTACTTCTCAGACAGAGAAGGTGCTGGAAATTACATACCAAGGAGGAAGCATAGAATGAGCGAAAAAATCAGGGTTTTACTTAGTGAAGAAGAAGTGGATGCAAGAATCAGACAGATTGCAGCAAAGATCAGCAAGGATTATGCAGGAAAAGAGATCCATATGATCTGTGTCCTGAAGGGTGGCGTATTTTTTACCTGTGAACTGGCAAAGAGAATTACCGTTCCGGTGTCTCTTGATTTTATGTCTGTTTCCAGTTATGGTGATGATACCAAATCAAGCGGCGTCGTAAAGATCGTAAAGGATCTGGATCAGCCGCTGATCGGCAAGGACGTTCTGATCGTGGAGGATATTATTGACTCAGGAAGAACTTTAAGCTATCTGATCGATATCCTGAAAGGCAGAAATCCAAACAGCATCCATCTGTGCACACTTCTGGACAAACCGGAACGCAGAGTCAAAGACGTTAAAGTAGATTATTGCTGCTTCAACATTCCGGATGAGTTTGTTGTCGGATATGGCCTGGATTATGCACAGAAATACAGAAACCTTCCGTTTATCGGAGTGGTTGAATTAGACCAGGAAGACTAGTGAATACGTTCACAGTGACAGACCAGATTTGAAAGGAGAAAACAGCAGGTGAACAGACAGTCAGGCAGAATTGGCCTGTATCTTGTATTGATCGTGATGCTTGTAGCCGGTTATTTTTATCTGAATAATCAGGTGACATCACAGAGCAGCTATTCCATGGAGAGCATGAAACAGGCTGCCAAGGACGGAAAGGTCACATCCGCGAAGATATACCAGAACAGAGAGGTTCCGACAGGATCTGTTGTTGCGGATATCGAGGGTGAAGGCCAGAAACGTGTATATGTAACTGATGTAAAGGATGCGGAAGATACTCTGGAGAGTTATGATATTCATCCTGAGATTGCAGATGTTCCGCAGGAGAGTGTATTTATGACGACACTTCTTCCGACACTTCTTACCGGTGCACTTGTAATTTTTCTTTTTCTTATGATGAACCGTCAGATGTCAGGCGGCGGTGGAAATGCCAAGATGATGAATTTCGGTAAGAGCCGTGCAAGAATGATGCTTCCGGATGACAAGAAAGTTACCTTCCAGAATGTTGCCGGACTTCAGGAAGAAAAGGAAGATTTGGTAGAAGTGGTGGATTTCCTTAAGGCACCGCAGAAATACACAAATGTGGGTGCGAGAATCCCGAAGGGAGTGATCCTTGTAGGCCCTCCCGGAACGGGCAAGACACTTCTTGCAAAAGCAGTAGCCGGAGAGGCAGGTGTTCCATTCTTCTCCATTTCCGGTTCTGATTTCGTGGAAATGTTTGTCGGTGTAGGTGCATCCCGTGTCCGCGATCTTTTTGAAGAAGGCAAGAAACATGCACCGTGTATCATTTTTATCGATGAGATCGATGCGGTTGCAAGACAGCGTGGTACCGGTATGGGCGGTGGCCACGATGAGAGAGAACAGACATTGAACCAGCTCCTTGTTGAGATGGATGGATTTGGTGTCAATGAAGGAATCATCGTAATGGCAGCGACTAACCGTGTGGATATTCTTGATCCTGCAATCCTGCGTCCTGGCCGTTTTGACCGTAAGGTTGCAGTCGGCAGACCGGATGTAAAGGGCAGAGAAGAAATTCTTAAAGTCCATGCGAAAGACAAACCACTTGGCGAGGATGTGAATCTTGCACAGATCGCACAGACAACAGCCGGATTTACCGGAGCAGATCTTGAGAATCTTCTGAATGAAGCTGCAATCATGGCAGCAAGATCCGGACGGAGCTATATTACGCAGCCGGATATCAAGCATGCCTTTATCAAGGTTGGTATCGGAGCCGAGAAACGCAGCAAAGTCATCTCCGAAAAAGAAAAGAAGATCACTGCTTATCATGAAGCTGGTCATGCAATCCTGTTTCATGTACTTCCGGATATGGATCCGGTATATACGATTTCCATTATCCCGACAGGAATGGGAGCAGCCGGATATACCATGCCGCTTCCGGAAAATGATGAAATATTCAACACAAAAGGCAAGATGCTTCAGGATATCACGACACTTCTGGGAGGACGTGTCGCTGAAGAGATCATCTTTGGCGATATCACAACCGGTGCATCAAATGATATCAAGCGTGCGACAAGTACTGCGCGTGCAATGGTGATGCAGTATGGTATGTCTGATAAACTCGGTCTGATCACATACGGTGATGACGGGGATGAAGTATTTATCGGACGTGATCTGGCTCATACAAGAAGCTACAGCGAGGAAGTTGCAAAAGAGATCGATCAGGAAGTTCATGGTATTATTGATGAATGCCATGCAAAAGCAAGAGAGATTGTTTCCCAGCATATGGATGTACTGCATAAGTGTGCAGCACTTCTTTTAGAGAAGGAAAAGATCCAGCGTGATGAGTTTGAGGCACTTTTTACATTGGAAAATGCAGAAGATTAAAAAGAAAGTGTACAAAATAGACAAAAAGTAATGGTGAAATTTGTGAAGTTTGTGCACACTTTTCGGGGGACGCGTGGTACTATAATAACCGTAAAAACCCCCCAATACATTATATAGTTTTTGCTACACCCCATAAGAAGAAATACCTTCTCCAAAAAAGACAGCTTATCCCGCTGTCTTTTTTACTGTCTAAAAATATGAAATTCTATTGACATGGCACAGGCGGTATGGTACGATATCAATACTTTCACGAGGTAGAGTGACCATGTGCTAAAACATGAAAATATGTTAAGAGGAGATAGAGATATGAAGAAAAAAACAGTTGCAGTTTTGATGACAGCAGTAATGGCAATGGGAATGGTATCCGCAGTCAGTGTACAGGCAGGAATCGAGGACAAGACACTGATCGTCGGATTTGATGCAGAATATCCGCCATATGGCTATATGGACGATGACGGGGAATATACGGGATTTGACCTTGAACTGGCACAGGCAGTATGTGATCTTGAAGGATGGGAACTTGAGAAAAAACCAATCAACTGGGATTCTAAGGATATGGAACTAAATTCTGGATCTATCGACTGCATCTGGAATGGATTTACCATGAACGGAAGAGAAGATGATTATACATTCTCAGATCCATACGTAGACAACAGTCAGGTAATCGTTGTTGCAGAGGATTCAGGAATCGACAAACTGACAGATCTTGCAGGAAAGACTGTTGGTGTACAGGCAGCTTCTGCAGCACTGGATCTTCTTCAGAGTGAAGAAGAAGGCGGACAGAAAGAATTGGCTGATACCTTTGGTTCTCTGAATGAATTTGCTGATTACAACACAGCATTTACAGAACTGCAGGCCGGAGCACTGGATGCACTGGCAATTGATATCGGAGTTGCAAAATATCAGCTGAATTCCCGTGGAGAGGGATTCAAGATTCTTGATGAGACATTGAATACCGAACAGTATGCAATCGGCTTCAAGAAAGGCAACGATGAACTTTGCAATATCGTAAATGCAGACCTTCAGAAACTTGCAGATGACGGTACAGTTGCAGAGCTTGCAGAGAAATATGAGATTTCTGATATGGTAACGTTGAAAGCATCTGATGACACATCAAAAGATGATACAGCAGAAGAGAAATAATTAATAAAAAGTGACTATTCAGTAGGTAGTATCCCGCGAGGCGTTTTGGCTCGTAACCGTGAAGGTACTGAACAGTTGCAATAACAATAAGAATACAGAATGGGGTGCTTCCCGGGTTCCGGGTGGCATCCCTCTTGTAGGTTTTTGGAGGAGAGTACATGAGTTTTCAGGTAATGTTACAACAGCTTACCGTAGGGTTCGGGCAGACACTGCTGATCTTTTGTCTGACCCTGTTATTTTCCCTGCCGCTTGGTATGGTGGTATATTTCGGACGTGTGAGCAAGTTCAAGCCACTGAGTTGGATTATTAAAGCTTATATTTCTATTATGCGTGGAACACCTTTGATGCTGCAGCTGCTGCTGTGGTATTTTGGACCGTTTTACCTCTGGGGAATGAATATCGGTAACTACAAGTTTACTGCGATCATTCTGGGATGTTCTCTGAACTATGCGGCATACTTTGCAGAAATCTACCGTTCCGGAATCGAGTCTATTCCGGTAGGTCAGTATGAGGCCGCACAGCTCCTTGGCTATAACAAGAGCCAGACTTTTTTCAAGATCGTACTTCCGCAGGTGGTTAAGATCGTACTTCCGTCAGTGACAAACGAGGTTATTACTCTTGTAAAAGACACATCCCTTGTTTATTCCGTATCTTATATCGAAATGTTTGCCCTTGCCAAACAGATTGCGGCAGCACAGACCACCGTTATTCCGTTTGTGATCGCCGGTGTATTCTACTACATCTTCAACTTTGTAGTTGCATGGGTTATGGAATGGTTTGAAAAGAAACTGAATTACTATCGTTAGGAGGAAATGCTTTGAGTACAAGTCTTCTGGAAATGAATCATATCAAAAAAGAATTTGACGGTCTTCAGGTTTTGAAAGACGTGTCAATTCATGTAAACGAAGGCGAGGTCGTTTCTATCATCGGTTCCTCCGGTTCCGGTAAATCCACACTTCTTCGCTGCGCTACACTGCTGACTCTGCTCGATGATGGTGAGATCAGCTACATGGGAAAGAAAACAGCCTGGACAGAAAACGGAAAAGTCTGTCTGCCGAACAAAGCACAGTTAAAAGAAATTCAGTCCTGTTTTGGTCTGGTGTTTCAGAATTTTAACCTGTTCCCACATTATACAGTAATGAAAAATATTACTGATGCACCGATACATGTGCAGAAAAGAAATAAAGATGAGGTTTACAAAGAAGCAAGAGAGCTTCTTGCAAAGATGGGATTATCCGATAAAGAAAACGCTTATCCATATCAGCTTTCCGGCGGCCAGTGCCAGCGAGTGGCAATAGCAAGAGCGCTTGCACTGAATCCTAAGATTTTGTTTTTTGATGAGCCGACATCTGCACTCGATCCGGAACTGACCGGTGAGGTGCTGCGCGTGATCCGTTCCCTCGCAGATCTCCACATTACAATGGTGATCGTCACTCATGAGATGAATTTTGCACGAGATATTTCTGACCGCGTTATCTTTATGGATAAAGGCGTGATCGCTGTGGAAGGTACTCCGCAGGAGGTATTTTCTTCAAATAATACACGAATCAAAGAATTCCTTGGCAAATTTCATCAGGGAGAGGAATAAAGGGATTGCTTTTAATGATGCGATGTTATATAATTTCTGCGTAATGATAGGAAATCTGATTAACCGCAGCGATACTTCTCCTGCGGTTAATCGAGTGAGATGATAGGAGTAAATTACATGAGTACAGACAGATACGTAAGTCCCCTTTCGGAGCGTTATGCCAGTAAGGAAATGCAGTACATTTTTTCTCCGGATATGAAGTTTCGCACATGGAGAAGATTGTGGATCGCTCTGGCTGAGACAGAAAAAGAGCTTGGCCTGAACATCACTCAGGAGCAGATCGATGAACTGAAAGCTCACAAAGATGATATCAACTATGATGTGGCAAAGGAAAGAGAACGTCAGGTACGCCATGACGTTATGTCCCATGTGTACGCGTACGGTGTACAGTGCCCGAAAGCAAAAGGAATCATCCATCTGGGTGCAACTTCCTGCTATGTAGGCGACAATACCGACATTATTGTGATGTCCGAAGCTTTAAAACTGGTTCAGAAAAAACTGGTAAACGTCATTGCAGAACTGTCAAAATTTGCAGATAAATACAAAGAACAGCCGACACTGGCATTTACACATTTCCAGCCAGCACAGCCGACGACTGTTGGTAAACGTGCGACACTCTGGACACAGGAATTCCTGATGGATCTCGAGGATCTGGAATATGTGATGAGCACTCTGAAACTTCTCGGTTCCAAGGGAACGACCGGTACACAGGCAAGCTTCCTTGAACTGTTTGAAGGAGATCAGGAGACCATCGATAAGATTGATCCGATGATCGCAGAGAAGATGGGATTCAAGAACTGCTATCCGGTATCCGGACAGACCTATTCCCGTAAAGTTGACACAAGAGTTTTGAATATTCTGGCAGGAATCGCAGCAAGTGCACACAAGATGTCAAATGATATCCGCCTTCTGCAGCACTTGAAAGAAGTGGAAGAGCCATTCGAAAAATCACAGATTGGTTCTTCTGCGATGGCATACAAGCGTAACCCGATGAGAAGCGAGCGTATCGCATCTCTGTCCAGATACGTAATGGTAGATGCACTGAATCCGGCAATCACTTCCGCTACACAGTGGTTTGAGAGAACACTGGATGACTCTGCAAACAAACGTCTCAGCATTCCGGAAGGATTCCTTGCAATTGATGGTATTCTGGATCTGTGCCTGAACGTTGTAGACGGACTGGTTGTTTATCCGAAAGTTATCGAGAAGCACATGATGGCAGAACTTCCGTTTATGGCTACCGAGAACATCATGATGGATGCAGTAAAAGCCGGCGGAGACCGTCAGGAACTGCATGAGCGTATCCGTGAGCTTTCCATGGAAGCAGGACGTACCGTTAAGGTAGAAGGTAAAGACAATGACCTTCTTGAGAGAATTGCAGCAGACCCTGCATTCAACCTGACAATCGAAGAGCTTCAGAAATCTATGGATCCGTCCAGATATGTTGGCAGAGCGAAAGAACAGACAACTGCATTTATTACAAAGACTGTACAGCCGGTTCTGGATGCACATAAAGAAATGCTCGGCATGACCGCGGAAATAAACGTCTAAAACACGAGGAGGATAAAGTGTTATGATCAAAGCAGTAGTTGGCGCAAACTGGGGAGATGAAGGTAAAGGTAAAATTACCGATATGCTTGCTCAGGAAGCAGATATCATTGTAAGATTTCAGGGAGGAGCAAATGCAGGTCATACAATCGTAAATGACTACGGTAAATTTGCACTGCATACACTTCCGTCCGGTGTATTTTATAACCATACAACAAGTGTGATCGGAAACGGTGTTGCACTGAACATTCCGGTATTCTTCAAAGAATATAATGAAGTAGTTGAAAGAGGCGTTCCGGCTCCGAAGATCATGATCTCCGACAGAGCACAGATCGTTATGCCATATCACATTCTGTTTGACCAGTACGAAGAAGAACGTCTGGGTGGTAAATCCTTCGGATCTACCAAATCCGGTATCGCTCCGTTCTATTCAGACAAATATGCAAAGATCGGTTTCCAGGTACATGAGCTGTTCGATGATGATGCACTCAAAGAAAAAATCGCACATGTTGTCGAGACAAAGAATATTATGCTGGAGCATCTGTATCACAAACCACTTCTTGATCCGAACGAGATCTATGAAGAACTCATGAAATACAAAGAAATGGTTGCTCCATATGTAGGAGATGTTTCCCTTTTCCTGTGGAATGCATTAAAAGAAGGTAAAGAGATCCTGCTTGAGGGACAGCTTGGTTCTCTGAAGGATCCGGATCACGGAATTTATCCGATGGTTACCTCTTCCTCTACACTTGCAGCTTACGGTGCAATAGGAGCAGGTGTTCCACCATACGAAATCAAAAAAATCATCACAGTATGCAAAGCTTACTCCAGTGCAGTAGGAGCAGGTGCTTTTGTTTCCGAAATCTTTGGTGAAGAAGCTGATGAGCTTAGAAGACGCGGTGGAGACGGTGGAGAATACGGCGCAACAACCGGACGTCCGAGACGTATGGGATGGTTTGACTGTGTTGCTTCAAAGTACGGATGCCGTATGCAGGGAGCAACCGATGTTGCCTTTACAGTACTTGATGTGCTTGGTTATCTGGATGAGATACCGGTATGCACAGGTTACGAGATCGACGGAAAGGTTACTACAGATTTCCCGACCACAACTCTTCTCGAGAAGGCAAAACCTGTTCTTGAAGTATTGCCGGGATGGAAAACAGACATCCGTGGAATCAAGAATTATGAAGATCTTCCGGAAAACTGCCGTAAATATGTAGAATTCGTTGAGAAACAGATTGGCTTCCCGATCACTATGATTTCCAACGGACCAGGAAGAAACGACATTATTTACAGAAATAAGTAATCAGCAACATAGAACGCGCCGGGGAACTCTCCGGCGCATTTGTTTAATAAAGAGGTAAATATGAAAAACTGGAAAAAATATGCGGCGATCATCGCAGCAATCGCTCTGCTGGTAATTTTCTGCCTTCCGATGTATTTTGCACTGAAGGGCGACTTTTCCCAGAAGGAATTTATGGCATCACTTTTTACGGTGATGTTTGTTGCGGTCATGTGTTATGTGATTCTGATGTTGTTCAAATATCTAAATAAAAAGAAAGATGGTCAGGAGAAAAGCAGTATGATTAAAAATGTGATTTTTGATGTAGGTCTTGTGCTTGTGGAATTTAACTGGCAGGATTATCTCGACAGCTTTGGTTTTGACGAAGAAAAGCGTGAGCGTATCGCGAGGGCAACATTCCAGAGCCCGGTCTGGGATGAAAGAGACAGAGGTCTTTATGACGAGGAGAATTATGTGCGCCAGTGTCAGGAACTGGCACCGGAGTATGCCAAAGATATTGCGGCAGTGATGAGAGATACACCAAAGACCGTGCGCAGAATGCCATATGCAGAAACCTGGACCAAATATCTGAAAAGCCAGGGTTATCAGTTATATGTACTGTCTAATTATAGCAGATATATGCTGGATCGTACGAAAAAAGAAATGCCGTTTCTCAAATACATGGACGGTACCGTATTTTCCTGTGATGTGAAGCAGTTAAAGCCGGAAGCTGACATTTATCAGACACTGCTTGACCGGTTTGGACTGAAAGCAGAGGAGTGTGTGTTTATTGACGACCGTCCGGTGAACTGTGAGGGAGCACAGAAAGCAGGAATCCATACAATCTGTTTCAAGAGTTTCAAGCAGGCAGCAGCAGAACTGGAAGCACTCGGCGTGAAATAAAAAAAGACGTTTTTTCGTACAAGAACAAAAGAAAAGCCCCAAAACCGCGGCATGGGCGTCAGTCCTGAGACCTTTCGTAAGGGGAGGATATAAATAAGTATTTCTTATGTTATCTTTTGCAGTGTTCTTCAAAGAAATCTTATTGGAACACTTATAGTATGACCGTTATATGAGTATTTATACAGAATTTTCACAAAAATTATTACAATATGATTTGTCTTTTAGTGAAAAAGATGATATAATGAACCACAGGCAAAATTTTTGAAAAGAGGATAAACAAATGAGCGATAAAACAATCTTAGAGCAGTGGCGTGAGATTGCCTACAATCAGCAGGCAGACCGCAATCAGCTCCAGAGATTCTGGGCAAACTATTTTAATATCGAAAAAGGCATTTATGAGCAGCTTCTTTCCAATCCGGATGAAGTGGTAAGCGGTACAGTTAAAGAACTGGCTGAGAAATATGGACAGGATGTTATGACTATGGTTGGTTTCCTTGACGGTATCAACGACAGCCTTAAGATCCCGAATCCGATCGAGACCATGGATGAAAATACCAAAGTTACACTTGCTTTTGATAAAGAACTTCTTTATAAGAACATGGTAGATGCAAAGGCTGACTGGCTGTATGAACTGCCACAGTGGAACGACATCTTTACTGAAGAAAAACGTAAAGAACTTTACAAAGAGCAGAAAAAGTCCGGTACAGTTGTAAAACCGCACAAAATCGGCCGTAACGATCCATGCCCGTGTGGAAGCGGCAAGAAATACAAACACTGCTGCGGCAGATAATGAAAACCAGATCTGATCTGGATTATATAATTGTGCTTGGAGCACATGTAAATGGCACAAAGCTTACATTAGCCCTTCTGGAACGAGTCAGAAGGGCTTTGCTGTATCTGGAAGAAAATCCGGGTACGAAGGCTGTGCTTTCCGGAGGACGGGGCGACGGGGAGCGGATCAGCGAAGCAGAGGCTATGTACAGATATCTTACAGAGCATGGTGTTTCACCGGAACGTCTCATTAAAGAAGAACGGTCAACCAATACAAAAGAAAATCTGGATTTCAGTCTGCGTCTGATCGGCAGTACGGACTACAGCATTGGAATCGTGACAAATAACTTTCATGTATTTCGCGGTGTTGCGATTGGAAAGAAATGTGGATGTCAGAAAATTTATCCGCTTCCGTCAAGGTATTGTTCCTGGAGATTGCTCATTTATATTCCCAGGGAGATACTTGCGATTCTGAAAGATAAAATTGTCGGAAATTTATGAAAAAAATAAAATTTAAAAAAAATAAAAAAAGTGTTGACACATTGATTCGGAAATAGTATACTAACGAAGTCGGTTAAGCGAAAGCATAATGACAGGCATACAAATGGGATCTTAGCTCAGCTGGGAGAGCATCTGCCTTACAAGCAGAGGGTCATAGGTTCGAGCCCTATAGGTCCCATTAAATATGGCGAGATAGCTCAGTTGGCTAGAGCACACGGTTCATACCCGTGGTGTCGAGGGTTCGAATCCCCCTCTCGCTACTTTTTTATGCCTCTAACTGAATATGGCGAGATAGCTCAGTTGGCTAGAGCACACGGTTCATACCCGTGGTGTCGAGGGTTCGAATCCCCCTCTCGCTATTGAATGAAGTCCTCTGATTTATTTCAGAGGATTTTTTGTTGTACGTAGATAAATTTTTGTTTTGACGGGAAATGATTTCAAAATTTTTTGAGGGGACTAACACAAAAAATTTGCATCTAGGAATTTGACGTGATTTGTTGTATGATATACACTGTCAGTAAAAAAGAAAGGGGAAATCAGACCGTGGCAAAAAAAATGCTTTTTGTGTTTAATCCAAAAGCAGGAAAAGGAAAGATCAAGACGCATTTGCTGGACATTGTAGATATATTCAGCAGCCATAATTATGAGATTATTATCCGTTCCACGCAGGCTCCCAGAGATGCATATGAGAAAGCTAAGGAGTATGCTGATTCCGTTGATCTGATTGTATGCAGCGGTGGCGACGGTACGCTGGATGAAGTTGTTACCGGCATTATGGAGGTGGACAGCAGTGTTCCGATTGGATATATTCCGGCAGGAAGTACGAATGATTTTGCAAACAGTCTTTTTATGCCGAAAAATATGATCAGAGTAGCAGAGATGATTATGGCGGAAGAATTGTATCATTGTGATATCGGAAGATTCAATCAGAAGACTTTTGCTTATGTAGCTGCATTTGGCTTATTTACAGATGTGTCTTATGAGACAGACCAGGATCTGAAAAACGTTCTGGGACATGTTGCCTATGTTCTGGAAGGGGTAAAACGCCTCTTTGATATCAAATCTTATCATATGAAAGTGAGCTCTGAGGAAGTTCAGGTGGAAGATGATTTTATTGTCGGAATGATCACCAATTCCAGATCTGTAGGAGGGTTTAAGAATCTTACGGGCAAGAACGTAGATATGAATGATGGATTTTTTGAGGTGACACTGATTGTTCATCCGAAGAATCCATTGCAGCTTCAGGAAATCATGACAGCACTTGTGATGGCAGAAGACAATACGGACATGATTTATTCCTTCAAAACCAGACAACTTACTATAGAAACAGATGAGGAAGTGCCGTGGACCCTGGACGGAGAGTTTGGCGGAAATCACAGTTATGTAGAAATCGAAAACAGACACAAGGCACTGAATCTTTATCTTCAGAGCAGCAAAAAGTAAAAACGACATATAATGCAAACGAGAACCAAAAGGAGAAAGAGAATGTCAGATTACGTAAATGTAACAGAGATTTTCGGATGTGACGTATTTAATGACGCGGTCATGGAAGAACGTCTTCCGAAAAAAGTATACAAAGAGCTGAAAAAAACCATCGAAGAGGGAAAGGAACTCTCTTTGGAAGTGGCAGATGTAGTTGCTCATGAAATGAAAGAATGGGCAATTGAAAAGGGTGCAACTCATTACAGTCACTGGTTTCAGCCGCTGACAGGTGTAACTGCGGAAAAGCATGATGCGTTTATCACCGCACCAAAAGAGAACGGCAAGGTTCTGATGAGCTTTTCAGGTAAAGAACTGATCAAGGGAGAATCCGATGCGTCTTCATTCCCGTCAGGTGGGCTTCGAGCAACTTTTGAGGCAAGAGGATATACAGCGTGGGACTGTACGTCACCGGCTTTTGTACGTCATGATGCGGCCGGCGGAACGCTTTGCATTCCTACCGCATTCTGTTCTTATACAGGAGAAGCACTTGATCAGAAAACACCGCTTCTGCGTTCTATGGAAGCTATTAATACACAGTCTTTACGACTTCTCCGACTTTTTGGAAATACGACATCTAAGAAAGTAACACCGTCTGTAGGTGCAGAACAGGAATACTTCCTTGTAGATAAAGAAAAATGGCTTCAGAGAAAAGATCTGATCTATACCGGCAGAACTCTTTTTGGAGCAATGCCTCCGAAAGGACAGGAGATGGACGACCACTATCTTGGCACGATCCGTCAGAGAATTTCCGCCTACATGAAAGAAGTAAATGAAGAGTGCTGGAAACTGGGAGTAACGGCAAAGACACAGCACAATGAAGTTGCTCCGGCACAGCATGAGCTGGCACCGATCTATGCACCGGTAAATATCGCTGCAGACCACAACCAGATCATGATGCGTATTCTCAAGAAGGTAGCAAGTCGTCATGGTATGCGCTGTCTGCTTCACGAGAAACCGTTTGCAGGAGTAAATGGTTCCGGTAAGCATAACAACTGGTCTCTGACAACGGATGATGGAATCAATCTTCTGGATCCGGGAAAGACACCACATGAAAATATTCAGTTCCTCCTTGTACTGACCTGTATCCTGAAAGCTGTAGATACTCATGCAGATCTTCTTCGCGAGTCCGCAGCAGATGTAGGAAACGACCAGAGACTTGGTGGTAACGAAGCACCGCCGGCTGTTATTTCTGTATTCCTCGGTGAGCAGCTGGGGGATGTTCTTGATCAGCTGATCAGCACAGGAACTGCGACACACAGCAAAAAGGGTACGATTCTTGAGACTGGTGTAAAGACACTTCCGGATTTCATGAAAGATGCGACAGACCGTAACCGTACTTCACCGTTTGCATTCACCGGCAACAAATTCGAATTCCGTATGGTCGGTTCCAGAGATTCTATTTCTGAGTGTAATGTCGTACTGAATACGATCGCTGCCGAGGCTTTTAAAGAAGCCTGCGACCGTCTGGAAAAAGCAGATGACTTCGAGATGGCAGTTCATGACCTGATCAAAGAATATGCAATTGATCACCAGCGAATTGTTTTTAATGGAAACGGCTATGCACCGGAATGGGCAGAAGAAGCAAAACGTCGTGGCCTTCCGAATCTTCCGTCTATGGTGGATGCGATTCCGGCACTAACAACAGACAAGGCGGTTAAACTGTTTGAAGAATTCCATGTATTCACAAAGACTGAGCTGGAATCCCGTGCAGAGATTCAGTATGAAATCTATGCAAAAGCAGTCAATATCGAAGCGAAGACTATGATCGATCTTGCTACGAAGCAGATCATTCCGGCTGTTGTCCGTTACACAACTGTTCTTGCGGACTCTGTAAATACTGTCCGCGCAGTCGGAGATATCGATGTCAGCGTGCAGCTCGAACTTCTGAAAAAGTGTTCTGAACTTCTGAAGACGACAAACAGTGCAATGAAGAATCTTTCAGATGTTGTTGCAAAAGTTTCTAAGATTCCGGAAGGCAGAGAACGTGCAGTATATTGTAAAGACATAGTCTGCAAGGCAATGACAGAACTCCGTACTCCGGTTGATGAGCTGGAAATGCTTGTTGATAAGTCCATGTGGCCAATGCCTTCTTATGGAGATTTGATTTTTGAGGTTTAAAAATAAGGGATTATATTTTCAGGGAGAATTGAATTGGAAGAACTGAAATTTCTAGAGGAGCAGAATGTCTCCTCCGGTTTAATAAAAAAAGTACTGGAGTTTCGGGAAATGTACCCGGTTCCGGATGAAGCGGCAGGCAGGATCACAAAGCCTGCCATCCCTTTTTATGGGAAAGAAATTCTGGAAATGGCGATTGCGGGTCTGCTTCAGGGACAGAATCTGCTTCTTGCAGGTCCGAAGGCAACCGGCAAAAATATTCTGGCAGAAAATCTGGCATATATTTTTAACAGACCGACATATAATGTATCTTTTCATGTAAATACAAACAGCGGTGACCTGATCGGCACCGATACCTTTGAAGATGATCAGGTTAAGCTTCGTAAGGGAAGTATTTATCGTTGTGCAGAATGTGGCGGATTCGGAGTGCTGGATGAGATCAATATGGCAAAGAATGATGCTGTTTCAGTACTGCATGCAACGTTGGATCATCGCCGTTCCATTGATGTACCCGGGTATGATAAGATTGATCTGCATCCGGCGGCACGTTTTATCGGCACGATGAACTATGGATATGCCGGAACAAAGGAGCTGAATGAAGCTCTGGTTTCCAGATTTATGGTAATTGATATGCCGGCACAGACAGAAGAGACATTGCAGTTTATTTTTCATCAGATGTTTCCGACGGCAAAAGAACATGCAATCGATCAGTTTATCGGTGTGTTTCTTGATCTGCAGCTCAAAGCACAAAACAGTGAAATCTCTACGAAAGCACTGGATCTTCGAGGACTCCTTGCTGCAATGAAGATCGTGGAAGTGGGGCTTTCTCCGGCAAAAGCGATCCGTATGGGAGTGATCAACAAAACGTTTGATATCTTTGAAAAAGAAATCGTAGAAGATGTCGTAAACACCAGAATTCCTTTGGAATGGACCAGAGAGGATGTCTATGAATAATACAGAACCAGTTGAAATTGATGATTACCGTCTGGAACTGGAAAACAGGATTCGAAATCTTTTGTGGACAGTCAGCGGTGATTACGGACTGGATATGAAGCCTGACGTGTCACTTTTTCTGAGATCAAAGGCAATTGCACTCTATGATGGAATCAAACAGGGAGCGCTTGCCAGATATTATGATAAGGATATGCTCGGGCTTTATCTTGTCAAAAAGATATTTATGGAAGCAGGAGAAAACGAGCTGACTTTTGTGGCACAGCTTTGCATAGAGGAAGCAATCGGTGAGAAAGTCTGTAAAGAACGACCGGGAATCCGCTCTATGCAGAGACAGTGTTTTGAAGATATTCTGGATCAGGAATTCGAAAAGATGCCATCACAGGCGGATCTTGCCGGCAGACTTAAAGTGAATGTCCTAAGACGCAGACTTTCAGAAGGAGAGTATCATACCGAACAGAAAATGCAGCCATTTATGGATCTGGTGAGGGAAGCTGGAAATACGAAGGATACGATGGAACTGATTCGGATCATTGACCGGCTGTATAATTCACTGATCGATCCGAATTTTGAGCGTGCTCATGGGACTCTGGAACAGGTACTTGCGGTTACCTTGGAAGACCTGACTGAATTTTCCTGGGAGGATTATCTTTCGGAGGAAATGTATGAGGAAGCTCTGGAAACATATGTAGATAAGCTGACAACAAATGTTGCCGGGCTTGAGAATGCTGCCGTGACCGAAGAATTGGAAGAAAAACGTGAGAAAAGACGCAAGGTAACGGTGGTCACACCGGAGATGCAGGAAAAAGCACACACATATGTGGAACTGAACTATGGCATCACGTATCTGACGGAAGCAGAAGAAAAACGCATGAATTATCTGATGTGCAGAGATATTCACAGTGACTGCAGCCTGTATTTCACAGAGGGAATCCTGAAAAATCCTGCAAAAATAAATTATCAGTATGAATATGCGAAACGGCTCCGCAACAAAAATATCTGGCTGTATCATGACAAGCACAGGATTGTGAAACAGAATATATCAGAGCTGACGGCGACATTACGTAAATCACTGGTACTCAGAAGTGAGAGCCAGACTGTTTTTTCGGACAGAGGAAAAGTTGTTCCGTCTCGATTGTGGAGGGTGGGACGAAGCAGAGAAGCAAGAATTTTTGAACAGGAGCTGAAGGGAGATGCATCGGATTTTGTTGTGGATGTGCTGATCGATGCAAGCGGTTCGCAGATGAGCCGTCAGGGTGAAGTGGCAATTCAGGCTTATATCATCAGCGAAGCCCTCAGTAATGTCGATATTCCGCACAGAGTGATGAGCTTCTGCACTTTCTGGGATTACACGATACTGCACAGATTCCGTAAATATGATGATCCGCGTTCAGAAAATGAAAACATCTTTAATTATGTAACTTCTTCCAATAACCGTGACGGACTTGCAATCCGGACTGCCGGATATGATCTCCTCCAGCGGGAAGAAGAAAAGAAAATCATGATCATCTTAAGTGATGGCAGACCATATGATGTGATCGTAAACCGTCCGAATGCAAAAAATTCGCAGCCATATCGTGGCAAAGTAGCAGTAATGGACACGGGGATGGAAGTGCGGCGTCTCCGAAATCTTGATGTCAGCGTTCTTGGTGTTTTTGCGGGGGAAGAAAAAGATCTGGATACGGAGAAAAAGATTTTCGGTAAAGACTTTGCGTATATCCGCGATATTACGAAATTTTCGAGAATTGTCGGGAAATATCTGACAAAACAGCTTGAGATTGATGAATGATAGACAAAAATGCGCAATATTTCCAAAAAATGTTAAATAAAACGAACAAAAGTATAAAAAGTTCATAAAATCGTCCTTGCGAATACTGACAAAGTCAGTTATAATAATAAGAGGTTCATAACAAAAAAACAAGGGAGAGGAAATCAATGAACGAGAACAAAGAGTTCAAACCGTATATTCCTGCTGAAAAAGTAACCGCAGAAATGACGGTAACATCTGTGCTCATGGGTGTCATCCTTGCTATCGTATTCGGTGCAGCTAACGCATACCTCGGACTTCGTGTCGGTATGACTGTTTCCGCATCCATTCCGGCAGCAGTTATTTCTATGGGTGTTATCCGTGTCATCATGAAGAAAAACTCCATTCTGGAGAGCAACCTGGTGCAGACAATCGGTTCTGCCGGTGAGTCACTTGCAGCAGGTGCTATTTTTACAATGCCTGCTCTTTTCTTATGGGCAGAAGAAGGTCTCTGTGATAAACCGAGTCTGGTTGAGATCACTCTGATCGCACTTTGCGGTGGTGTCCTTGGTGTACTTTTCATGGTACCGCTTCGTAACGCTCTTATTGTTAAAGAGCATGCGACACTTCTTTATCCGGAAGGAACTGCATGTGCAGACGTACTTCTTGCAGGTGAAGAGGGCGGCGCAAACGCTTCTACTGTATTTTCCGGTATGGGACTTGCAGCAGTCTTCAAATTTGTTGTTGACGGTCTGAAGGTTATCCCGGCAGACGTTTCTGCAGCATTTACATCCCTTAAGGGTGAGATTGGTATGGAAGTATATCCGGCACTTCTTGGTGTTGGTTATATCGTAGGACCACGTGTAGCATCTTTCATGTTCGTAGGTTCCATTGTCGGATGGCTTGTTATCATTCCGATGATCTGCCTGTTCGGACCAGACACATGGCTGTATCCGGCTGATCCGGGTGTGACTATTTCACAGCTGTATGCGGCTGGCGGTGCGGCAGCAATCTGGAGCAAATATGTTAAATATATCGGAGCAGGTGCCATCGCTACAGGTGGTATCATTTCCCTGATCAAATCCATGCCACTGATCATCAGCACATTCCGTGATTCCATGAAGAGCATGAAGGGCGGATCCGTAAAAGGAACTGCAAGAACAGACAGAGATCTTCCGATGAATTTCATTCTGATCGGTATCGTTGCAATGGTAGTTATTATCTGGGCAGTGCCGGCTATTCCGGTTAATCCGCTTGGAGCACTTCTTATCGTAATCTTCGGATTCTTCTTTGCAACTGTATCTTCCCGTATGGTAGGTATGATCGGTAGCTCCAACAACCCGGTTTCAGGTATGGCAATCGCTACACTTCTGATTTCCACAATGGTAATCAAGAGCAGCGGACAGACTGGAATCGATGGTATGAAAGCAGCAATCGCAATCGGTTCTGTAATCTGTGTCATCGCAGCGATCGCTGGTGATACTTCTCAGGACCTTAAGACAGGATACCTTCTTGGAGCAACTCCTAAGACACAGCAGATCGGTGAGCTGATCGGTGTTGTTGCTTCCGGTCTTGCAATCGGTGGTGTTCTGTATCTTCTGGATGCAGCATGGGGATATGGCGGAGCAGAAGTTCCGGCTCCTCAGGCAGGTCTTATGAAGATGATCGTTGAGGGTATCATGGGAGGAAACCTTCCATGGGCACTTGTATTCATCGGTGTATTCCTTGCACTTGGTATGGAAATCTTAAGAATTCCGGTAATGCCTTTTGCAATCGGTCTTTACCTTCCAATCTATCTGAACGCAACCATCATGATCGGTGGTGTTGTTCGTATGTTTATGGATGGCAGAAAGAACGTTGATGAAAAAACAAAGAACGACCAGGTTACAGACGGTACATTATACTGTGCAGGTATGATCGCCGGCGAAGGTCTTGTAGGTATCGCACTTGCTATCCTTGCAGTTGCAGGTATCAGCCTGGATGTATCCGGAGTTGTTAACTTTGGTAACATCGGTGGTGTTGTTCTCATGATCATCATGATCCTGACACTGCTGAAATTCTCCTTATGGAAAAAGAAAAAAGCCTGATGAGAAAACAGAATAAAAAAAGCAAAAAACAAAATATGGATATCAATTATCTTGATCTAATTCCGGTAAGATCCGAAGAACTTCACTGGCATAAGGACATAAAAGGACGTGTGATACTGGATGTGGAGAATACGGGACTGTTCAATAAAATTGCACAGAAGGTATTCAACAAACCTCAGTACACAAAAGTCCATCTTGACGCACAGGGCACTTTTATCTGGCCGCTGATCGATGGAAAGCGTACCGTATCCGATATCGCAGCACTGGTGAAGAGTGAATTCGGAGAAGCAGCCGAACCTCTGTATCCGAGAATTATCAAATATTTCGAGATTGTTGAGAGCTATCATTTTATTAAATTTGCAAATAAGCCTTCCAAGTAGGGCACACTAAGAACGGGAAACAGCATTTCGCTGTATCCCGTTCTTTTAGGTTGAGGGTTACTTTACTGAGATATAGCAACAGAGAAAGGAGTACTTATGAAAATTGCTGGAAAAAAAGTGTGGTATCTGGAATATATTCTGATCATTGTCGGAACCGGACTTATGGCAACTGCAATCACATCCTGTTTTGATGCAGCAGGAATGGTTACAGGAGGATTTTCCGGTATTGCGATTCTTGTCAAAGCCTGGACAAAAGGGCTGTACGGAGATGGAATTCCGCTCTGGGTCACCAACCTTGTATTGAACGTTCCGTTGTTTCTTCTCGCCGCTAAAATAAAAGGTTTCAAATTTGTAAAAAAAGCACTTCTGGGAGATCTTTCGCTGACGATCTGGCTGGCAATCCTTCCGGCATGGAAGCTGTCCGGCGATTTTCTTCTGGTTGCCTTATATGGAGGACTTCTGCAGGGGATCGGAATCGGATGTGTGTTTCTCGGAGGCGGAACGACCGGGGGCACGGATCTTCTGGCAGCTATCATCCAGAAATATCTGAATCATTATTCCATCGCGCAGATCATGCAGTTTATAGATGGAGCAGTAGTTGTAGTCGGCATGTATGTATTTGGGGTAGAGCGTGCGCTGTATGCAATTATTGCAGTATTCCTTGTGACGAAAGTTTCTGATGGAATTATTGAAGGACTGAAATTCTCAAAAGCTGTTTACATTATTACGGATAAGCCGGATGAAGTGGCAAAGATGGTCATGGAAGATCTTGATCGTGGAATCACAGGGATTTCAGCAAAGGGAATGTACTCCGGAACGGATAAACTGATGCTGTTCTGCGTAGTCGGAAAGAAAGAGCTGGTTCATTTAAAAGAAAAAATTGACGAAATTGATGAGAATGCATTTGTGATCGTAGGTGATGCAAGAGAGGTTCATGGGGAAGGTTTCATAGAAAAATAGGAATTATTCACAAAAAAATGTAAAAAATTTAAGTTTTGGTCTTTTATTTTTGGTCATTTTGTATTAAAATAACATTTAGTATAGCAAGCCTATGGGGAAAAAGGAGAAAAACGCGCAGTAAGCGAGAAGGGATGTAAGCAGATGATATCAAATCAGGTACTTCAGAATACGCTGGAAGGACTTAAAGAAATTTCCAGAACAGAATTTTGCATCATTGACACAGAGGGAAAGGTACTCGCAACAACGTTTGCAGATTTTTCAATTCAGCCGGGAGATATACAGGCTTTTGTAGAATCCCAGGCAGACAGTCAGCTTGTAAAGGGATTCCAGTATTTTAAAGTTTGCGATGATTATCAGCTGGAATATGTGCTGGTTGCGCATGGAGATGATGAGGATACTTACATGGTTGGCAAACTTGCTGCATTCCAGATTCAGAACCTCATTGTAGCCTATAAAGAAAGATTCGACAAAGACAGCTTTATCAAGAATCTTCTTCTTGATAACCTGCTTCTGGTTGATATTTATAACCGTGCGAAGAAACTTCATATCGATGCGGATGTCCGTCGTGTAGTTATGATTCTTGAACTTCAGCAGGAGAAGGATCACAGTGCAATGGAAAGCGTTAAGAGCTTTTTCGGCGGTAAGAGCAAAGATTTTATTACTGCAGTAGATGAGAAGAGCATCATTATTGTAAAAGAACTCGAGGAAGGTGAAGGCTATCCGGAGATGGACAGGCTTGCACATGCAATCCTTGATTCACTTGGATTAAATCAGACAGAAGAGACACATATTGCATATGGTACGATCGTCAACGAACTGAAAGAAGTTTCCCGTTCTTATAAAGAAGCACGTATGGCACTCGATGTCGGTAAGATCTTTTTTGGTGAGAAGGATGTCATTGCATACAGCTCACTTGGTATCGGACGTCTGATCTATCAGCTGCCGATTCCGCTGTGCAAAATGTTTATCAAAGAAATCTTTGAGAATAAATCACCGGATGATTTCGACGAGGAGACACTTGTCACGATTGATAAGTTCTTCGAGAACAGTCTGAATGTTTCTGAGACATCCAGACAGCTTTATATACACAGAAACACACTGGTTTATCGTCTGGACAAGCTTCAGAAGAGTACAGGACTGGATCTTCGTGTGTTTGAAGACGCGATCACCTTCAAGATCGCACTTATGGTTGTAAGATATATGAAGTATATGGAAACCTTAGAGTATTAATCCAGTATTTATGCGACTTTCCGGCATTTCTTAAAGTGAAAAATACGGTTTTGCCTACCGTTTGCCTACCATTTTTTCAGATGGTAGGCAATTTTACTTTATGGCAGCCTCAAAAAGTGCTACAGCTTCATCCTGCATTTTTTCTGTATTGTAGACATAACGTTCCATTGTGACTTTAATATTTTTGTGTCCGAGACGTTCCATAATGGTCTTCGGGGAAGCTCCGTTTTCTGCAAGGATCGTTCCGTGAGTGTGACGTAGACTATGAGGATGAAAAGCGGTATACCCCAGTTTGTGTTTGATAATTCTGGTACAGTACTTAATGCTTTCGGTAGTCAGCATTTCGCCATTCTCTTTTGTCAGAGGCCACACTTCTCTGTAGTCTGGAGGAACGTCCTGATTTGCAGGAACACAGTGCAGATGCAAAGAATTATCAACATAAGTTCTTGTGTAGTATTCCCCATATCTTAACCGATTCATTTTCATAACGGTAATCTCTGACTTCAACAATGCTTCGAGAGTGGGACCTATTTTTAGCTTCCGGAAAGAATCATATTTCGGATTCTTATAGATCCATTGTTTGTCCTCTTTCTGCAGCTGACGATTGACAGAAATTGTGTGCCGGCGGAAATCCACATCACGCTGCAGATCCAGCCCAAAACACTCTCCAATACGCATACCGGTGTGGTAGCAGATCATAAGAGGCAGATAGTAGCAGGTACCGTTGAAATAGTCGACGATATCTGACCATGCCTCACTACTGCATACATACTCCCTGTGCTCTCGCTGATCCTGAGTGACCGGAACACTGGGGACACGAGTGTAAGAGCAGGGATTTTGGCGAAGATACTGACATGGATATACTGCATACTTCAATGCTCCGGAGAGCACACCACGATAATTGGCAATGCTCTGCTCGGATAATCCTTTTGCTTTTAGCGAATCAATCCATTGCTGGATGGCAGCAGGAGAAAGTGCAGAAAGCTTATAGTTCCCTAATGCCGGTTTAATATGTAACTTAACGGCAGATGCATAAGCATCGTATGTGTTGTATGTCATATTAGTCTTGACGTTACCATCCAGCCAGAAATCCAGATAATCAGAGAGAGACATCTCCGATGCTTTGAATATAATACCGGCCTGATCATACTCGGCTTTTGCTTTAATACCTGCAGCAAGCGCTTCTGCTTTCGTCCGGAATCCTGCCTTGGAAATTGATTTGCGTTTTCCCTTGATCCGCGCGCCTTCAAAGCTGTATTCCCAGCTTTTTCCACGTTTTCTTGTTCGTAATTCTCCCACAATATCACCTTCCTTTTGATTTTGGGTACAAAAATAACAGCCACACAAATGTTTGGGTTGTGCGCCTGCTCCGAAGATGATACAATATTCTTGCAAAATGCGGTATCTCTTCGGAGATCAGAATCGTCCTGGTGCGCCAACACTGGGGCGATTTTATTTATAAAATTATTTATTCACCAACTGGTACGAGCTGAACGGAAGTTCCGGAAATTGACAATACGGTATTTTCGTCTAATACCAAATTACTGAAAGAACTGATAGAATAATCACTTCCATCATTCCCCATGATTTCATTTATTCCACCATCAAATACGTTATCCGAGGAAACATTTCCGGCACTACCAGTGGCGATTACATTGTAAATACCGACAGGAACATCTGTACCCGCAGTGTAATTACCAGAACTTAAATCTATTGTCTGAGCATCATCTGGCACAACACGAGCCTCAATTTTAGTAGTATCTGCATTTTCAGAAACAGCATGTATCACCACATTGCCAGAAAGAGAGAGGACGATTCCTTTATCAAGAGATACACCATTGTAAGTTTCATCAGTGTAATTATCATTCACAGGATACCCCATTATTGTATTCAAGCCTCCTGAAAATAAATTAGAGGATGACACATTGCCGTTTCCAGATATGGCAGTAAAATTATATTTTCCTGCAGGAATATCTTTCCCTGCAGTGTAATTGCCGGCGCTAAGATCTACTTCAAAGTGTTCTTCTTTGGCATCACTATCAACAGTAGATTCAGCAGCAGATGCTGTAACAGGGGCAAATGCCATTAAACTACACATAACTAATACAACTAATTTCCTTTTCATTTTCTTAACCCTCCTGAATGGTTTTTATTTCCAGTATAGAAATACTGGAGCTACGTATAATAATTTGTATGAAGATTATACTTGATATTGAAATGGCAAAACGAAATCTATCTGTCAGACAGGTCTCTAGAATGACGGGGATTCCTGCCTCGACAATATCTGATATCATGAACGAAAGAAGCGTGCCACGCATGGACACAATGGAACTGCTGGCAAAAGGACTTCGCACCAGAATATCAGATCTGTATGAATCACCATACAAATAACCTTAACAAAACCAAACCAATCAACCAAAAGCCAATAAGTGTCCGAGATCTCGGACGATTGCCTCCGTTAGAGTGATTTTCTCTTTTCTCATCCGTATAAATAGTGAGACCAAAAACTCAAATCAATACGAAGGAGTGAACAAAATGAAGAAAATGCTCAAAGTACTTGAAACGAACAAATGTTTGGTGTATATTAAATACAAACATACGTTCGATAAAACCCAGAACGGAGGTGCGTACATATGAAAGAAAAAATTATAAAACTTCTTGATAAAATCACAGATGAAGAAACGCTTACGTTCATCTACAAAATAATCAGGAATCTACTGGACTGAGGAAACTCAGTCCTTTTCTTTTACAATTTCCTCTACAATTTCTTCTAATACTTCCCATTCACTTTCATCTAGTCTTGAAAGGGCAAGTATCAGCCTTTCTTTAAAGGAATTTTTCTGACCTTTAAATAAATCAGCCGTAAGTTTTGCGATTTCGTCTTGACGATCAAGCGGCTGCTCTGGATCACCGGTTCCGTTTAGTAGCCATTCTTTTCTTATATGAAATTTTTCACAAATATCATTAATTAAACGCTCGCTTGGTACTGCATCATCTTTGTTTAACAATTTCCATATATATGCGGGAGTAACTTCTAAGCATCTGGCTAAATCAGCTTGAGATTTATGTGAATTTTTAAAAATTTCTCTGATTCTACCGGTTATCTCATTCATTTAAATCACCTCTTTTCTGATTCATATATTACATCATACACAAGCTAAAGTCAATCAAAAAAATTAACTGAGTTGTGAAAAAACATATTGACATAACAACTTAGAAGCTGTATGATTAAACTGAGTTAAGAAAAAGCACAATAGAAAGCGAGGTAATAGATAACCTCAATGAACCTAAGAAAGGAGCAAAGTGAAGTGAAAACAATATTACCTAAATTAGTAATTGCAGCAGTAGGAAAAAGCACATATGTGTTTTTGGATGGGAGATGCATTAGTGAGGGCGTATCAGATTTAAAATATTCGGCATTAGATGAAAAAGGAGAACTTCGCCCAACTTTGGATATGAAAATTGATGTTAATGGATTTTCATTTGAAAAAGGAATGAGCATCGAGGAATTTCTGGGGAGAAGCACAGAAATCAAAAATATGTTCCAGCAGCCCAATCCGAAAAAAGAACCGCTGGAACCGAAAAAATAGTGTTAATTATCTTTCTTTAATGCATCAAAGTTAATAACTATGTTGCCAAGGACATCTTTATGGTTGTTCTTCCATAATAGATATCCTGCATTCATCAATTCTTCGATAATCACGGAATAATCAGGAAAATCCATATAGTCGTGATAAGCGAAAGAATTGACGCCGGTCTGTTTGTATATATCGGCAAGGTTCTTCATAAAAGACATTGCGGCGGTACTTAACATGTGCAAGCTCCTTTCTGCCTATACTCGGGTATGCCAGTACCCTGTAAATACAGTATAGGAGAGCAACACATAAAACACAATATGCACAATCGAAATAGACAGAAATCGAAAAAAATAAGAAAGAGGGGAACGTCATGACAAAAAGAGAAAATGATATTTTGACACGTCTCGCACAGATTATTCCA
Organism: Blautia sp. Marseille-P3087; assembly: GCF_900120195.1. GTDB lineage: Bacteria > Bacillota > Clostridia > Lachnospirales > Lachnospiraceae > Blautia_A. The sequence goes on along the minus strand of NZ_LT635539.1, from coordinate 1,049,549 downwards.
AAACTTCCAGAGACTAAGCAGGAAAGAATTTTGGGAGTAGCAGAAGGCATGAGCGCTATGAAAGAGACTGTGGAACAGAAAACGAGGTGAGGAAAACGCGGGTCACGTTGGAACGTGATTAATAGTTACCGGCTATTTATTTAGCCATGATATACAGGGCAGAGCCATCGCCGTCTACGAAGTAAGCCATGGCCCACAAAGTATATCCCTTACGCTCAAGAGCTTTCATCTCTTGGACAGAATGAACGTATTTCTTCTTAATGACTATCACCTCCTTCCACAGAGGTGATTCGTGACCCGCAAAAACCATTATAACACGGAACAGATAACAGAGAGGAGTGAGAAAGACGATTAAAATTATGATTCAAAAAGAAACACTGATAAGTGCTGTTTCAAGCACAGTATCATTTTTGATTATGTTTATCGGAGCATTAACACATACGTTATACATAGTGTTGGTGATATGCATGTTTTTGAACTTGCAGATGGCAATCAAATATTTCTTGAAAGGAATTTCAATTGAAAAGAAAGCAGGATAGGAGGCGAAAGAGATGCCGAATTTTAGAAGAGGCATTCATAAGTCCGATAAAAAAGCTGACTCCGAAATGAAAACTCAAAGTCAGCAAGAGAAATGCATGTATTTAAGAACTCCGATCAAAAGGATACCAATAGAAGGATATGTAACTATCAGGAATATTTTATCTGACCACACGGCAATTCTATTTGCTGTACCTTCCCACGTGTGGAATGAACTTGAAAAGTCAAAGGAGTGGACGGATTTTCAAAATCTTTTGGAGAAATATCAAGAACCATTTGCCCGGCAACTGCATATAGAGGCTGGACACAAACAGGAAAATCAAGATTGTACTTGAATTTTCGGTCAATAACTTCTTTTCCGTGATAGTGAGCATATTCCTCTACACACAAAGGATAACTTTCGGCGGTTACTTGATGCCCGTTTAAATATATATCTACGGAAGTTATGGCAATAGGAAGTTGTGAACGATTTTCAAAAGAAACATCTAATAATAGTTGCTTTTGATCCTTTTTGTATTCGGCATTGGAAAGTTTAATTTTTAAGTTTTTGCGTTTATTTCTGTAAGAAGATAAGAAGGTAATACAAGTTCCAAGAGAGCCAATAATGGAAAGCAAAAGAGTGATGTTTGCCCTTGTAATAAAGTGACGGATATGAACGAAGAGCAATAAATTCATAGATAGCCTCCTTTGAGCATCGAGAAATTTTCCAAGACTACATTTAAAGGATAAGTGAAAATACACCAGAAGTCAATTGAAACCAATTACATTTTTAGAATAAAGGAAAGAGGTGAACTAAATGAAATTGGAAGATATAGATTATCAAAATATGACCAAAGGAGAAAAAAACGAAATTATAGCTTATGCAGCAGGAATGTTGCAATGCATTCACAAGGAAATTAATAATATGCATTCACTCCTGCTGATAACGTCGATTGCAAAGATATGCATATTGCTGGCTATTTTAGCAACGATATTATTGCACAAATAGCAGAGATACCAGCAAATATTGTGTTGAGAATTAATGTTCAGGAGAGAGCTTTTGTAATGTTTCAGGGTTTACATTTGGAAAATCGTTATGAAATGGCGGCGGGATAGGTGACATATCACATTTCTCCTTTTTTACAATGCTAGGCATGGCAGCGCCTGCAATTACAGTATAGGAGGACATCACATAAAACACAATATGCACAACTGGAATAGACAGAAATCGAAAAAACAGGAAAGAGGTGGACACCATGACAGCAACAAAAGTACCAGAGATTAATCTCACAGACAACACACTGGATAACATCATCAAAATGGCACCGTTTCTGGATGAAAAAAGTCAGGATCGCGTGTTTGGAATGATGCTGGAAGCGGTAAAGAGCCTTGAGCACGACAAAAAGAAAGCAGGATAATTACTTACCCTGCAATCCCAAATACAAAAGATAGAGCTGATATGGAGTTAGAACAACAGGCTTTTGAAACTCCAGAAGCTCACCATTGATGTAGATATCCATACGTAACATAACGTTTCTCCTTTCCTACTTACCTTACTTACACCTCAATGATAACAATCAGAGGACGCGGTGGCAAGAAAAGAAGAACGACAAAATATGACAAAAAGCGAGGTGAGAGATATGGTAGAACCATACAAACCATTATACACGGCAAAGCAGGCAGCACAAATTCTGCTCATCAATGTATCTACAGTCTATGAGTTAATGAATACCGGACAGCTTCCATACCTGATTTTAGGAAAGGGTAATGGGACCAGAAAGATTCGGGGAAGCGATCTGGAAAGATTCATTGAAACCCAGAAACCAGCAGAACCACAAGGAGAAACAGCATGAGAAAGATATGGATCATAAGATTCTCTGATGGAACGATCGGCTCCTGCTACGGCACCCGATCAGGAGCCACGGAGATAGCAGAACTCCGGAAAGAAGACTATGGAGGATCTTACACAATAGAAGGAGGTAGAAACGATGGTGAGAGAACTTAACATTTCTTTGATCACGGGGATTATTGTAGGAAATCTCCCGATATGGCAGTGGGATACCAGAACAGGATGCGTGGTCGGAATTTTTACGATCGCGGGAATTGTATGCGGAATAATCCTGTGGCTGGAGGATAAGAAGACAAAGAAAAAGAACCCCACAGCGGCAACTGTAAAGGTTCGGTAATTAAATGGTGCTGTATGAAATAACAACTATAGTTAGTATATCATACAGCGCCTGAATGTCAAGATGCAGGCAGAAACCACCTGCTATATTTTTGACCTTTTTTGAGATCCACGGAGGTATCGAGTACCTCTTGGGGGCTCGATTAAGCGTATTAGAGTTACGACAGAGGTGCATATGAGATATAAGACACTATGCGGATATATCAGACAGAGATGGGACTGTGGGGACACAGTAGAGATCGAAGAAAAGCATACCGGAAAGTATGGAGCAAGAGGACAGACCAGACAGAAAAGAAGGAAAGCCACTCCGGAAGAGATTGCGAAGCATAACCAGTGGAAACGCGAACGTGATGTTCGAAGGCTGATCAAGTGGAACTTCCGCGAAAGGGATTACTGGATCACCCTCACTTATCCCAGAGATTATAAACCCACATGGGAAGAAATGAAGGACCATGCCGGTAAACTGGTGAGAAAGATCAGGGAAAAATATAAAAAACAGGGATGGATCCTGAAATACATATACCGTCTTGCAATCGGATCCAGAGGTGGCCGACACATCCACATCCTGATCAACCGTGAAGCCAATGAAAAAACGGCTACAGATCTGATAATTACAGATCTTTGGGAACAGCAGTGGGGACACGGACATGTCAATTTCCGCACACTCTACAGCGAAGGCGGATACAGACAGCTTGCCATCTATATCACAAAACCTCTGGAGAAGTGGGAGTCAGAAGAGCTTAAGAGATACCACCCGTCCAGAAACCTCATCCGCAAGGATCCTGAGACAGAAGAAATTAAAAGAAGGAGCCTTGTTGATCGCGACGGTAAACCACGTCCGCCAAAAGCACCAAAAGGTTATTACGTGGATCCGGAAAGCATCGAGACAGGGAAGAACCCAGTAACCGGCTATGCGTACCGGCATTACACATTAGTGAAAATCAAGAAGAAGGAATAAAGCATGCAGAAAGTAGATGTATATCTGGAAACAGACAGTGTATATCAGGGAAAAACATACAGAAAATGCGGATATGTCCTCTCTACGTTTCTGCGTAGCGGGGATGAATGGACTAGGCAATATTTTGGCAATTATACCGGCACATACCACCAGACTGTACTCCGGATCATAGATGAAGCGTTATCCAGAATGAACTTCCCGGTCGAGGTCTGCGTGCATACACAGGATATTTACGCAGCAAGCCACCTTTCTAAGCTAGAAAAGATGGTAGAGGATGGTTGGTGCGATGCAAAAGGGAATCTGATCAAAAACGCACAGGAATGGCAGCAGGTATACCGAAACGTCCATAAATTTTCAGAACCACACAAAGTATCAGCAATATCAGGAAAACACAATAGTTCCATGTGGTTACAGGAGATGATGAAGAAAGATGAATGCAAAAGAATTATCGGAACAGGCCTGGAGCCTGAGACCAGACCAGAATCCGGCAACAATGGAGTTTCTGGGAATGTCTGTCCGTAATGGAGTGAGATATAGATACTACAGAGATGAAGGAGGTGCAATATTGTATGATAGCGAACCAGAGGAAGGAAAACCGGAGTGGATGATTCGCGCTGACAAAGCGGCAAGAAGACGACGCGGTATCTACAACTAAGAAAAAAGGGGAAATATGTATGAGAACAATTGCAATTATCAACTTAAAAGGCGGTGTGGCGAAGACCACATCAAGCATCAACATCGCTTATATCCTTACTACACGGGGATATAAGGTGCTTCTGGTGGATAACGACAAGCAGGGAGACTGCAGCAGGGGATTAAACCGCCGCACCTCAGATGGGGACGGCATTGATCGGATTATGACAGACCGGCATCCGGATATGCAGAGTCTGATCCACAACACAGATTATGAGGAACTGGATATCATCACGGCGAATCTCGGACTCTTGACCGCAAACATGGAAGTGACCATGGACCGCGTGAGACCGCAGCAGAACAGATTAAGAAAGGCATTGCAGCAGGTAGCAGACAGGTATGATTTTTGCGTAGTGGATAATGCTCCGGATATCAACATTTCGGTTATTAATGCACTGACAGCCGCTAATGATGTGCTGATTCCGGTTGAGGTGGATGATAACACACTGGAAGGCATGAACGAGCTCCTAGAACAGATTCAGGAAGTTAAGGAAGAACTGAATCCGGATTTGCAGAACGTACGCTGCTTCATAAGCAAGTATCAGAAAGGCAATCCGGCACACGTCCAGGGAGCAGAGATCATCAGAGATCGTTATCCGACGATGAAAACAATAATTCGTTTCTCTGGTGTAGTTGCAAGAAGCACCTTCATGCGTGCACCGGTTGCCCTCCACAGCTCGCGATCGGCAGCAGCAGAAGACTATGAGTTACTTGTTACTGAGTATCTGGATATGATCGGAGGTGCACAGGATGGCGAAATTTGACCTTAAGGGAATGCTCTCAGAACGTTCTTCACAGGAAATGACTATTCCAGAGCAGAAGACGGTATACCGTAATCCGGAAGATCTGATCCCGTCAAAGGATAACTTCTATAGCACCGAAGACACCGAAAAGCTAAAACAGTCCATTAAGGCACTGGGGATCCTGCAACCACTCCTGATCGAGGAAAGGGATGGCAAAGATTATATTTTGGCCGGACATTCCAGAAGAAAATGCTGTCTTGAGCTGATTGAGGAGGGGATGGACCGCTTCCGGAAGATCCCGTGCGTGTATAAGCCTAAGATCGAGCTGAGCACAGCATCTGAAGAAGACGAGATCATCCGGAAGATCATAATCATCCAGTCCAATACCTACCGTGAAAAATCCGACTGGGAGAAAATGACGGAAGCACTGCAGATGGAAGAACTGGTCAAGGAACTCCGCGAAAAAACAGATCTTGAGGGCAAGACAAGAGAGATTGTATCTGACCTGATAGGAGTCTCGTCTACCCAGATCGGAAGGTATCACAGCATCAACTCTAATCTGTCTGAAAGCCTTATGAACGCATTTAAGCAGAACAAGCTGAATATTTCCACGGCAGCAGAGCTTTCTGGCTTAAATGAGAAATACCAGACGCAAGCCTGCGAACTGTTAGAAAATGCCGGACAGCTTGCTCTGAACGATGCAAAACTCCTGAAAGCACAGCAGGAACAGGAAAGAAACATTCCTGGCCAATTAACAATAGAGCAGGTGCTGCATCCGCATAAACCGGAAGAAGTCAACACAGTCATTCCGGTAGATATCCAGATTGACCGGTTCTACGAATCCTTACGGAAGAACATAGAGACCTATGTCAGGAAATCAGACCTGAATATGACTACATACATGCTCAGCGCCCTGTACGGAACAGTACGTGTCCGAAACGGACACCTGAACTATCAGGGAAGCAAGGAAGGAATCATCTTCAATACTGGCTCTGATCAGGAAGAACTGATAAGCTGGACAGACTTCTCGAAGAAATTGATCGAGAAATACGGAAAGAAACAGAAACCGGTCAAAATGGCAGCAGTGGACGAACCTGAAGAACTGACGATAAAAGAAGCAATCACAACGTTTCATGATGAATTTCCTAATAAGTTTGCCCGTATGATGAGAGCAATCAGACCGGCAAAAAACAATCATGAATCAGCAGTCATGGCACAGAAAGTACTTGCTCCTTGTGGGTTTAGTTCGCTGAGCGGAAGCAGTGTAATGAATTATGAATTCCGCGGAATGTCAGCAGGTGCAAAATTCGAATGCAAGGGAAGAACTTTGAATACAAGTTACAGATATCTGGTTGAACAGGCAAGATTCATGTACGATCCATTCTCTCCTGAATTTGATGATCCGGAAGATCAATCAGCAGCAGGAGTACCGGACAATCTGCAGCAGGACGATTTTGTTGAAGCCACCAAAATCGAGGAACATATTGTTGAGAATAACAAAATGTCTGACCATGCCGGCGATATTACCGAGATGGCATCAGCAGATAGTTTTGAAATATCGATACAGCCACCATTGCCAGTTATGAAAAATAATGATCAGCGAAAAGAATGGCTGAGAAAATATAAAGAATGGGGACTGTGGTACACAGATGAACATATCGGAGCGAGGTACTACAAATATGATTTTGAAAACGGCACGCGTCTGATCGTAGAAGAATATGATCCGGAACCGGTTCACAATAGTCCGTGGGCACCGAACGAACCGTACTACATGCATCTTGTAGGCGGACCTGAACCGGAAAGAAATAATGGAATACCGAAATGGACGTATCATTCAAAATACAACAAGTACCCGAATAGCGAAACAGAACTTGTAGAGTTTCTGAAAGGAGTACAGAAATGAAGACTAAATGTACGGAATGTGAGTATCTGATAATGCATCACAGATCAGGAGGAATTTATTCTTCGTACGGACGGGGCGAATATTACTGCGAGCATCCGGTCTCCGAAAGACTTCCAGCAAAAGCTTTCGGAAGCAAAGCAAGATGCTTTGTATGTTTTGGAACAAATGAACGAGAAACCAGACCAACAATAAAAACAGCTCCCCGGTGGTGTCCGAAGAAAGAAAAAAGAAATGAGAAGAACAAAAATGGACGAAATTGTTGAGAATATGGCGGGTTACATCTGCGATCACATATGTCAGAGGCCAAAAGAGATCACAGATCAGGAGAAACTGGAAGATTACTGCGCGGAAGAATGTGAGATGAGACAACATTTCTGTAATATCCTGAACCAGTACAATAAGATCAACGATTTTGAAGAAAGCGAACTGCGTAAAATAATGACCAAATACCAGGAGATCGTCCTCTGTAAAGAGTGCGAGTACAAGGCATCCCACCCAGTAACAGATCTATCATATTGCAGGTCAGGAATAGGGATGGACGGAACATTAAAAGAAACTGACGGATGCAGCAGAGGAGCAAAGGTGTCCGAATCGGACACATCAAAATAACGGGTGCAATCTAAAATCCATATACAACACACCGGGGGAGGTACCTGTATACCTCTCCCAAAGAAAGGAAACACAATGGATCAGGAAGGCTTGCTGTTTCCGAAATCAACAACAAAGAAAAAAAGAAAGAAACATATGAAAAGCATTCTTCCCGGAGATCAGCCCGGTATCTGTTATCTCTGCGGCAGCAGGCAACGAATAGAAGATCATCATATCTTCTTCGGCACTGGCAGCCGGACAAAATCGGAAGAATATGGCATGAAAGTACATCTGTGTGCAGAATGTCACCGTGAAGGACCAGAAGCAGTGCACAGATACCGTGAAGCTGATCTGTATCTGAAAAGAACAGCACAGAGACAATTCGAAAAGGAACATACCCGGCAGCAGTTCCGGGAGATCTTCGGAAAGAGTTATTTATAGTCAGGAGGTAGAGAATGGAAAATAAAACATGTAAAACCTGCAGGGATAACGATGATGGTCTCTGCGACCGAAAAGGCATCCTGATAGAGGATGATGATACCTGTGATCACCACAGGAAGAACTGGAAAGATGTGATGCTGAAACAGTTCTTCCGGAACGATGAAAGGAGCGGAACGAGATGATAACGACAGTACTGGAGACACTAAAACTAATTATCTTACTGTTGATAATTATATATGCAATCCTTGCCGCGTGCGGAGCTGCAAGACGAAAAGATATCGCGGCTACAATCGTGCGGTGCACGCTCTGGATCACATGTGTAATAGGACTGAGGTAGCTTATGTACAAAGACACGATCACAAAAGAAATTATGCAGAAATGTATAGATCAGGGCATGACGCAGACAGAGATGGCGGTCAGCCTAGATACATCGTTTGAAACCATCCGCCGCTTGCTAAAGCGATATGACCTGAAACCGGCTTATAACCACGATACTGGGAAATACGACGAAGAGAAGATGAAACGGTGCCTGCAGCAGGGAATGACCGCAAAAGAAATAGCACAGGCATTTGGTGTGATCAGCACCACGGTTTCCAGATGGAAGAAGAAATACAATCTGGATATCCCGCCAACACCGAGAACACCACGCAAGAAGAAGGTTACGGAGTGTAAAACTTGTATCTACCGGGCACGCAACAAAGAACTGCCGTACGAATGTGATTATTACTCAAAGACCGGTCACACCCGGAACATGGGACAACCGGAAGAAATCTGTTCGAAATACGAAAAGGGAAAGAGAGGAAGAAGAAGTGGAAAAAGAAAAGTTTGATACCTGCAAACATGCAAAAAGAACCGGAAACTTTGCAGTATACACAAAACCCACCTGCAAACAGGCAACCATGATCCGCGGACAGCTGGTAGTCAGTAAAGCCAGATGCCTGAAATGCGAACTGTGGGAACCAAAGAAGACAAGGAGGAAGAAAGATGCTGATCAGAAGCCAGAATAAAGAAGTATTGACAAATCTTAATGCTTTGGCAGGCATTGAGATTGCAGAAGGACTTGTAAAAACAGTTATAACATCATATATCACTGGATGCAGTTATCTGCTTGGAGAATACAGTAACAAGCAAAAAGCTGTAAAGGTACTGGATATGCTCCAGAAAGCCCACGCAGAATATGAAATGCTTCGGCTGATGCCAGCGGGCATGGGCGGCATTAAAGTCACATACTATGAAAAAGTAGCTATCAATGAACTGAAAAAGAAACTTCAAGAGAAAACCATTTTCCAAATGCCAGAAGACAGCGAGGTGGAAGTGAATGATTAAAGGAAAAGCTAAAATGGAGTTCGGAACAGGCGATATCAGAATGACGGGAGCTCTTAGCAACAACATCGGAGCTTTGTGCTGCATTACACAGCCACCACATGAAATAGGCGAGAAAGTTCCAGTAGAAGATGAATGGGATCCGGTTCAGGCAGAAGTTATCTTGACATTTTCAAGGACAGAGAGTATTGATGCTCTTATAGCAGAACTACAGGATGTAAAAGCAATGATGAACGAAACCTACCCGTTAGAGAAGGGAAGAATCAGAGAACAGAATCTGGATTTTGACACGTTTATGCACAGACCTTAAGTGAGAATAGATATGAATAGAAGAGAGACGACAAAGATGTTATGCGAACTTTTAGAAAGACAGTATTTCTCCGGCATGGGGAAATACTGGGCGAAAGAAGTGAGCATTGATCCATGGGCGGCAAAAGGAAAGCCCAAAAGAGTAGATTACATGCAGTTCATTCCGGCAAATCAATGTTCTGTATCAGAAATAGAAAAGGGGATTTTCGTTTGCTATGAAATTAAAAGCTGTAAAGAAGACTTCTATAGTGGGAACGGGCTGAATTTTCTTGGTGAAAAGAATTACATAGTAACTACGATGCAGTGCTATAAAGAACTTCTGGAAGACATGCGGAACGGGAAGTTCTGGAAACATATACACGAGAACTTTCCAGAATCAGCTACACACGTCGGAGTGATGGTCGCGGTCCCGGAATATACAACGGCAGCAGATGAATTTGAATCACCTACTCCGATTAATACAGACAAGAAGTGGAAACTTGCAGTCGTGATGCCGTGTCATTATGGATTACGGAAGAAATCGATGATAGAGCTGTTATTTTGCATGCTGAGAAGCGGACATTGAGGAAAAAGCTAAAGAAATCACTAAAGTACAAGCGCCAAAAGACATTAATTACAATAACTGTGATTGTGAAGTAGATAATATGACGGTGTGGCCTAGTTTTAAGGAGGACTGAATATGGGATATTGCAAAATCGAATGCCCGGACGGAAAAACAGAGTGCTGTATCCACTGTGAGAGACAGGAAGGTTGCGATAACCGGTGCGACATGATGGACCGTTATGAATATGCGGAGGAGTGTGAGGAATATGAAACTGATTGATGCTGATTTATTAATCGAATCTATTCAGGCAACATTGAATATGGGAAGGGAGAGTTTTCCAGCATGTTTATTTTGCGAAGTCATTGACGAACAGCCGACAGTATTCGATACAGATAGGATTGTAGAACAACTTAAAGAGAACGCTTTTATGGTCGCTACAAGCAAAGAATTTTATTCTAATCCGCAAAACGGAGAACATGTAGAAGAAGTGATAAAATTAGAAGAGGCAATCAAAATCGCGGAAGGCGGTGGAACAGGATGAAACGTTTGATACACTGGATATTTAAGTCACGAAAGAAACAATGCAGACATTGCTGTATGACATGCAGGTATTGGGACATGTGTGTAAAGGATGAAGGTGAATAGTGATGACATACAAGAACCATGAAGGTTATCCGGATCCAACGCAGGGAAAGGCCATCAAGGCAGCAGGACACATGCCAACGCATATTTATAATGCTTTTACAGTCCTGAACAATACTGCTGGTCTTTTAGGTCTGGAGATAACAGGGATCAGAGATAAGAAAACAAAAAAGGAATGGAAACGGGGAGGCTGACATCGTGGATAAGAGAATTCTGGAAGAATACATAGATGCATGTGAGGTGATCAAAGAGACAGAGGCAGAGATCAGGAAGCTGGAAGACAAAAAGAGTATCACTGCAAATGAGACAGTATCTGGAAGTAATCCAGAATTTCCCTATAACCCACAGCATTTCAAGGTACAGGGAACGACATACTCTTATGCAGATGACAGCAGGCTCAGGGCAAAGAAAGAGATCCTGAGAAAGAAGAAAGCGAAAGCCGAAGAACTGAAACTGCAGGTGGAAGTATGGATGATATCAATCCCCTTCCGGATGCAGCGTATCATCAAGTATAAGATCTTCGAGGATATGACGTGGCAGCAGGTAGCAGATCGGATGGGACGGAAGACAACAGAGACAGGTTTGAAGAAAGAATTTCAAAGATTTTTCGAAAAAAATTAAAGTTTGTCACGAATGTCACACATGTCACGATGAAAGATGCTATAGTATATCCTGAACGAATTGGAGATAACCAATGCGTTCCATACGTACTTTCCCATATGAGTACCAATTATCCCTGAGGGAAAAGGTTATTGCTTATCCTGATGACTAGAGGCTGGTCCGAAAAGCATACCGGAACATAGCTCAGCAGCGTAGAGCAGAGGCATTTCAGCACTCGTGTCGGTGGTTCAAGCCCATCTGTTCCGATCACGTGAGGGAAGCGCGTGAATGCAGGTTTTCATAATAGTATCTCCTTAAAGAAGCGGAGCTGGCAGCAGTTCCGCTTTTGAATATTCAGGTGTCCAATTCGGACACCTTTTTATAAAATGTGTATAATGCGTATAAAAAACTTGACAGTGCGCATAGTGCGTATTATAATATAAACATAGAACAACAGAAAGGAGCACTGTTAAGATGCGGTTCAGAGAACTCGAAAAGATTTTACTGGCGGATGGATGGTATCAAGTAGCTCAGAAGGGTTCGCACCATCAATACAAACATCCGACTAAGCCAGGGAAGGTAACGATACCCGAACATGGCGGTGATATACATATGGATACAGTAAAATCAATTAAGCGTCAGGCTGGAATATAAAATCCAGCCGCGCTAATAATATATCTTAACATGATCCTAAATGAGAAGAGGAGGAGCAACAATGAAACTTATTTATCCGGCGGTCTTTTATCCGTTTTCAGACGGATCAGGAGGCTACACTGTAGAATTTCCAGATCTACCCGGATGCGTCACGGAGGGGAATGACCTTGAAGAGGCTTTTGAAATGGCCATTGATGCGGCAAGCGGATGGGTACTTGACGAGTTAGAAGAAGGTAATGAGATTCCTAAAGCATCTGCATATGCAGATGTAAAACCACGTGAAAACGGGCAGGTAAATATCGTATTGCTTGATATGGACAAATATGCAGAGCAGTATGGTGAAAAAGCAGTGAGAAAAAATGTAACTATTCCGGCATGGTTAAATACTTTTGCCGAAAAAAGAAAGATTAATTTTTCGCAGGTATTACAGGAGGCTATTTTAGCAAAAACACAGAAAGCGTAAAAAACATATTGAAACAAGAGAGGCACCCTTCGGGGTGCTTTTCTAATGCCAATTTTCGTACAGCGTGCACAGCACCAGCGCATACATACTTTAGGCATGGACTCACTGTATGTGTTAGCACCTCCTTTCGTCACGGTAGCAATCGGCTGTCGTGTATGGTACTGGCAGGACTGTATTTTAACAATTATCAAAAACGAAATGAATGAGAGGTGGTGAGGGTTGAATGAAAAGGTAAGAGCCCCCAATAGTGATCTCGCATATGTAGATTACTGCAAGGGAATGAAATATAAAGAAATTGCCGAGAAATACGGTGTAACAATAAATACAGTAAAGTCCTGGAAAACCAGATACAAATGGTCGAAAGATGACAAAAAAAGTGTGCACACAAAAAATGAAAAAGTGTGCACACAAAAATCTGAAAAGAAAAAGACTGCTGAAGACGAAGTTGAGTCCGTGATAGAAAATCCGGATCTGAACGATAAACAGCGGCTTTTTTGCATATATTACACACGCTGTTTTAACGCGACAAAAGCATATCAAAAAGCATATGGATGTAGCTACGAAAACGCAATGCAGAATGGCAGCAGGATGCTGAGAAATGACAAGGTAAAAGAAGAAATCATTCGCTTAAAGCAAAATCGTCTTAACAGAGAATTTCTTTCTGAAGCAGATATCTTCCAAAAATACATGGATATTGCATTTTCCGATATTACAGATTACGTGAAATTCGGAACGGAGAAAGTTCCCGTGATGGCTATGTACGGACCTGTACAGGTACAAGATCCAAAGACAGGAAAAAAGAAGACACTCATGGAAACTGTAAATATAATCCACTTCAAGGATTCGACAGAAGTGGACGGAACTATCATAGCTGAGGTAAAGCATGGAAAGAACGGATCAAGCATTAAACTTGCCGATCGGATGAAAGCTTTACAGTGGCTATCTGACCATATGGACATGGGAACAGAGGAACAGCGCGCCCGGATTGCACAGATGAGAGCACAGACGGACAAAATTACCGGAAACAATCAGGAGATTGAAAATTTGGATGACATAGAGGGCGAGATCTATGGCAGCAGCGAATAGATTTACCAAAAAGAAAACTATTTTATATCGCTTTTCTGAGAAACATAAGGAATATATCCGCAGATGCAAGGAGTGTTCCTATAACGTGGCAGAAGGCGCAGTTCGAGCTGGTAAGACAGTTGATAATGTATTTGCTTTTGCGCATGAGTTAAAGACTACACCAGACAAGATCCACCTTGCAACAGGGTCTACGATGGCGAACGCAAAAATGAACATTGGTGATTGCAATGGAATGGGACTTGAATGGATATTCCGCGGTCAGAGCCATTGGGGAAAATACAAGGACAATGAAGCACTATTCATCAAAGGGCCAGCAACGCACAACAAACAGAAGATTGTGATCTTTGCCGGAGGAGCTAAAGAGGACAGTTACAAGAAAATCCGTGGTAACTCTTATGGCATGTGGATTGCTACCGAGATCAATCTTCACCACGACAATACCATCAAAGAAGCATTTAACCGACAACTGGCAGCTAAGCACTTGAAAGTATTCTGGGATCTTAACCCGGATAATCCGAGAGCTGCTATTTACTCAGAATACATTGACAGATACCAGCGGCAGCAGGAAGAAGGGAACTTCCCTGGCGGCTATAATTACATGCACTGTACTATCTATGACAACATTAACATCACCTCGGAACGTCTGAAAGAAATAGAAAGCAGATATGATGTCAACTCTATCTGGTATATGCGCGACATCAAAGGAATGCGTGTTGTGGCAAATGGTCTGATTTTTCGCAGATTTGCAGATGATATCAGTACCAAGAAATTTGGCTTTGCATTAAAAGAGAAACCAAAAGATATCATGGAGATCAATCTCGGCATTGACTTCGGTGGTTCTGGATCAGGACATTCTTTTACTGCCACAGCAATTACGAGGGGATTTCAGATGGTTGTGCCTTTGGCATCTGAGTGGATCAACTGTAAAGATGAGAATGGCAATCCTTTGGAGATAGATCCGGATATGTTGGGAAAGATGTTCTGTAATTTTGTACAGAAGATACTAGGCCGGTACGGATATGTGACTGTAGTTTATGCAGATAGTGCAGAGCAGACTTTGATCGCAGGAATACGTAGTAGTCTTAGAAAAAATGGCCTTGGATGGATAAGAGTGGAAAATGCGTTAAAAACGGAAATTAACGATCGTATTAACGCAACTTCAATCCTTATGGCACAAGGCCGTTTCGCTTATATGGACGGTGAGTGCGATAGCCTTGTAACAGCACTGTGCACAGCAGTCTGGGATCCGAAAGAACTGACAAAGAATGTAAGACTCGATGATGGAACCAGTGACATTGACTCACTAGATAGTTATGAATATACGTTTGAGCGGCTGATCAGTCAGCTCATCAGGTACGGGTGATTAATATGAATTATACAAATATGTATCAGGCATTGCGTAAAATCCTGGACAAGGATGAGCAGATTGATTATGCAATGAGTGGGAGAACAGCAGAACATATTGAAATGTGGTCTGCACTATATAAAGACAAAGCACCATGGCTCAACGAAAATACACAGAGCGCGGGAGTTGCAGCAGCAGTGGCAGGCGAGATTGCACGATTGACTGTACTGGAAGTAAAAAGCGAGGTATCCGGAAGCGCGAAAGCCTCATACATTGATAGGGTGTATCAGAAAGTAATTGAAAAACTAAGGATTCAGGCTGAATATGCAGATGCAAAAGGCGGCCTGATCTTTAAGCCTTACGTAACTATGAATGGTATTTCTATCCAGTACATACAGGCAGACAATTTCTTTCCGTTAGAATTTGATACCGAAACAATCACAAGATGCGCGTTTTTGGATCAGTTCCGTCGGAATAATGAAATATACAGCAGAATAGAAGTACATACATTAAAAGATGGACTTCTAAATATTCGTAATAAAGCTTTTGTTTCCAGAACAGATGGAATGATCGGAACAGAGATACCGGTTAATTCGGTGCCGAAATGGTCGGATCTCGCACAGGAAATAACATTTTCCGGGGTGGAAAAGCTACCGTTTGGATATTTCAGAGTACCACTTGGAAACAACCAGGATTCAGAAAGTCCGCTTGGAGCATCAGTGTTTTCACGAGCTGTGGAACATATACAGGAAGCTGACAGAAGATATTCTCAAATCAACTGGGAATATGGAAGCAAAGAATCTGCAGTTCATATTGCACGAAGCTTACTGGGAACAAATCAGAGCACGGGCGAACCGATCTACCCAGCTGGCAAAAAGAGACTGTACCGGGCAGTTGAATATAATGCCGGTGCTGTTGACAAGCCTCTCATGGATATCTTTTCGCCAGACATCAGAGATGAATCGTATTTCAATGGGTGGAACCATCTAATGAGGATGATTGAATTTGAATGCAATCTGGCTTATGGAACGATTTCGGATCCGAATAACACGGATAAGACTGCGGAAGAGATAAAGGCAAGCAAACAACGGTCCTATTCTTTTGTACAGAGCTGCCAGACGGCGTTGCAACATGCCCTGGAGGATTTAGTAGATGCAATTGCATTCTGGTGCGATATCTACCATTTGTGCCCGTCTGGAACATATCAGACTTCCTTCGACTGGGATGATTCTATTGTGACAGATGTGGAATCTGAACGACAGTCAGACAGACAGGACGTTTCCATGGGAGTAATGCCGCTTTGGGAATATCGGAAGAAGTGGTACGGGGAAACCGAGGAACAGGCAAAGGCAGCAGTTCAACAGGTGGAAGATAACACGGTGATTGAATGACACAGGGAGAAATTGAAAAGCTGACAGTCAAAACGGAAAATATCTTTTCTGAGCTGGAAGTGAGGATCATGTCTGACATTGTTCGGCGAATAAAAGAAAACGGAGTGTCTACAGCTACTGCAGACTGGCAGATCAGCAGATTACAACAGCTTGGAATGGCGAAAGAGGAGGTTACAGCATGGATTCAGAAAGCGTTGGAAGCATCAGACAAAGAGATGGACCGCATCTTTTCGGACGAAACGTATAAAGAATATTACGGACATGCTCGGGCATACCGTATAGCGGACTTTCAACAGATACCATTTGACCAGAACACGTTTTTGCAGAGCTTGATAGAAACAACAAAGCAGCAGCTGATGAGTGAGTATCAAAATATAACCGGCTCTATGGGCTTTGCAATCAAGAATCCGGCAACCGGAAAGATAAGGTCATCTCCGTTATTGGATTATTATAGATCCACATTGGACAATGCAGTGATGGATATCCAGTCTGGAGCGTTTGACTATAATGCAGTTCTGAACCGGACGATTACGGAGATGACAAGATCGGGCATCCGGTACATAGAATATGATTCGGGACACCGGGATAGAGTAAATGTGGCAGTCAGAAGGGCAGTCCTCACTGGATTCAGGCAGGTGCAGGGAAAGATTAATGAACAGGTGGCTGCAGATCTCAATACAGATCAGTATGAAGTCAGTTATCACGTTGGAGCGAGACCTACACATCAGCCGTGGCAGGGACGCGTATGGACGATGCAGCAGTTAATCACAGTATGTGGACTCGGAGAAATAACAGGACTGAAGGGAATTAACTGTTACCATGACTATAAACCATTTCCTCCGGGATCAATAAGAACTTATACAGACGAACAGCTTACACGGATGCTAAAAGAGGAGAACACACCGAAAGAATACAACGGAAAGCAGTACACCACATATGAAGCACTGCAACAGCAACGGAAGATGGAACGCAATATGCGTGCGCAGCGCCAGAAGATAAAACTTCTTCAGGAAGGCGACGCAGATCCGGAAGATATCATTCTCGCAAAAGCAAAGTATCGGGGACAGATGCAGACTTATAAAGATTTTTCTGAGAAAATGAAGCTTCCGGAACAGAAACAACGCATTATGCAGGATGGCCTGAGAGGCAGGTTTATGCCGACAAAAGCTGAAAACGCAAAGGCAGAACAAATAACACAGGAGAAAATAGCAGAACAGGAAAGGCAAGCACATAAATCGAGGTTTTCAGAACATTTTACTGAGTTTAACAATGGACAAAAAGATGTTATTACTACAAGAAGGCTGATGAACAATCTGAATAAGTCTAATGTTGGACGAGAGACTGTAAAGTACATTTCAGAACATCCAGAACTGAAAATCAAAATGTGTTACAAAGTTGACACGCCCGAAAATACATTTGGAATGCAAATCAAAGATAATATTTATATCTATGCAACTAAAACTGCTACAGTCCAAAAGACGGCAAAAACTCTTGTACATGAAGTTACGCATCACAGATATGATATTGGCGGAAACCAATGGTCTGAATGCGTTTGTAGGGCACAGGAAATAAAGCACCGAAAAGGTGTTGACAAATTGACCGGTGAAGAGCTGCGTGATATAATTAAATCAGTGAAGAGGGATTATCCGGATTATAAATGGAGGTAGCTATATGAACGAAGTAGAGGAATTGTTTCAAAGAATTAAAAAAATGAGAAATGGTGAAGAAGTAATGTGCAACCATTGCAAAAAGGGAGTAATGATCCCTGTAGGCGATTGCAAAACAACAAAATGTTTCCGATGCGATAATTGTGGGACAAGATTAAACATGGACTAATACCACCAGTCAGAAATGGCCGGTGGTATTTTTATACTCAGAAAGGAGCATTTTCAATGAGAAAAGAAAAAGTATGGGATAAATGGTCTGATTTTTTGCTGATTTCAAGGATATCCCTTATTTTATCAGTGCTTTCGTTAATAGCTGTAATACTGCACTGATTTCATGACGGTAGGCACCTAAAAATGCCAGAATTGAGATAATAAGAGCTAAAATATCTACCCATTTGTCCAGCAGATATCGTTTGATGCTAATAGAATTAAACTCTTTCTGATGTCTGCCGGTGTGAGTAAGAGTAGCAGAAAGCAGTATATTTCCAGAAACTCGGCGCGTAGTTACATAGCCTTTTTCTTCGAGATAATCAATGCACGCAAGCATTGCATCACGAGATAAAAAATCCGGAAATTCTTTATTGACAGAAAAAGTACAGTTTGGACAATTCAAAATGTACTGTAGAACTTTTTTTGATGTTTTATCGAGCATCATATCACCTCCTGAACTCAGTATAACAGAGCAGGAGTATTTTAGAAATATTTAGATGGTTTACTTGCCGGAGCTTATGCTCTGGTATTTTTATACACTTTTTTAAGAAAGAGAGGAAGAAAAAATATGAAATTTTCAGAAGCATTAAAACTTATGAAACAGGGAGCAAAAGTGAAACTTCCGTCATGGGGCGGATATTGGTATTGGGACGCAGAAAAAGAAACGATTATGATTCAGTGCCGCCCACAGGATAATGGCGAAAAAGGAGAATTGCTCGACATTCGTGAGACACAGAGTGTGGAATACACAACTATGAATCTGCTCTCTGACGAATGGGTTGTAGCAGATGAGAAAAATTGTCCGGTTCTGGGAGGAAAGGCAACATTTAGTTTTGGAGAGGCTATCAAGTATCTGAAACGTGGCATGAAAGTAGCTCGTGAAGGCTGGAACGGTAAGAAACGGTATATCCAGCTTGCAACTGGGATTTCTTACAGGGCAGCAGACGGAAAACTTGTAAATTGCGAACATGAAGCCATTGGCAATATGGCCATTGCTTTTGTTGGAACATCTGGTGTACAGATGGGATGGTTTGCATCCCAGGCAGACATGCTTGCGGAAGATTGGAAATTTGCGGAGGAATAAGAGCATGAAAAAGAAAATTGTAGCAGTAATTGTACTGGTACTTCTGATCTGTATCACAGTGACCGGATGCACAGAAGCAAATCAGGTAAGTTACAACATTTCCAAAGAAGCAGATAACTTCAATGTAACCAGAAAGCTTACGGTCCTGAACGCAAGGACAGATACTATTCTTCTGGAACTGACAGGAACATTCGCACTGAAAAACAATGATGCAAATGAACTGGAAGTGATCATTGAGACAGCAGAGAACAAGTATCAGAAAGATTATGTGTACTTGAATGATTATACGATGTATGTAGTTGAAGACATTTCCGGAGCATCTGTGGACAAATATCATTACGAAATCAATTTCCTTCCGGAATTTGGATTTAAAGCAACCCACGATGACTGATTTTGCGCCGGCGCAATGGAGGGAGGTGAGAATGATGAGGTACCGAAAGAAACCCTTAGTTGTGGAAGTTTTCCAGCTGACGGACGATCCGGAATATGAAGCCCCACCATGGTTCACCCAGGCTGTGGCAGATGAAAGGTCTGGATTGACCGGAGCCTAAATGACGGACATATACCTGTATACGGCTGTACAATCCAGACACCGGAAGGCAGGATGCATGCCAAGCTGGGGGATTACATCATCCAGGGTGTAAACGGGGAGCTGTATCCCTGCAAGCCGGATATCTTTCTGAAGACTTATGAAAAAAGTCTAGGAAGGAGACAATCCTAAATATCTCGGAGCTGTCCGTGAAACAGCAGACCAGCACGCAGAGAAATCTGGGTGTTATTTTTGTGTTTTCGTCAGCTGATCAGACGTAAAACAGTCGGTAATCCGTGGCTCACACACGTAAATCAAGAGTAAAAGAAAGGAAAAGAAAAAATGAAAAGAGAAGATTTAACAGCACAGGGATTGACAGCAGAACAGGTTGAGTTTGTTATGTCAGAGTATGGGAAAGAAGTGAATCCTTTGAAAGCAGAAAGGGATTCCTATAAGACTCAGCTGGATACGGCGCAGGCTTCATTAAAAGCTATGGAGGGGATTGATGCAGCCGGGCTGCAGACAAAGGTATCCGATCTGACAAAGCAGCTTCAGGGCAAGGACGCAGAGATCGAGAAGATCAAGTCCGATTATGCCTTTGATGCATCAGTGAAAGAAGCTATCCGGAAAGCTTCTGGACGGAATGAAAAAGCAATCATGGCTCTTTTGGATGTGGATACTTTAAAAACATCTAAGAATCAGACACAGGACATTGAAGCAGCAATCACAGCCTTAAAGAAGGATAATGATTATCTGTTTCAACAGGCAACTACGATTCCTCGTGTAGTTTCTTCGACCACAGGAATCAACAATGAAGCACAGACTAAAAAAGAGCAGGCAAATGAAGCACTCAGAAGCCTACTCGGAAAAGGAGAGTAAAGAATGCCAGTAAATATTACAAACAGAGCGGATGCAGAGGCAATTATCCGTGAACAGGTCGTATCCAGTATCTTTCAGGATGCACCGAAAAATTCTGTATTTATGGGAATGGCAAGAAAACTTCCCAACATGACATCCAATCAGACAAGAATCCGTGTACTGGATTTCTTACCGACTGCCTACTGGGTAGATGGTGATACCGGTATGAAACAGACCACCAGACAGGCGTGGGACAATGTATATCTGAATGCTGGAGAGCTGGCGGTTATCGTACCGATCCCAGATGCAGTACTTTCTGATGCAGAGTTCGATATCTTTGGAGAGATCACTCCACGTGTTATGGAGGCAATTGGTCAGAAAGTAGATGCAGCAGTTATTTTTGGAGATAACCGCCCGAGAGAATGGCAGGCAGATCTTGTTACTCTGGCAAGACAGGCAGGAAATAATGTTTCTCCGACAGCAGGAAAAGATTATTACGATCTGATTCTTGGCGAGAATGGTGTGTTTGCGAAAGTAGAAGAAGATGGTTATGGAGTTTCCGGAGCTATCGCACCGATGAATTTCAAGGCAAAACTCCGTGGACTTCGAGACACCACAGGCCAGCCGATTTTCAAAAGCAATATGCAGGATGTAGCAAGATATACCCTGGATGGCGCGCCGATTACATTCCCGGAAAATGGCGGATTCTATCCTGAAATTGCACAGCTTGTGGTTGGTGATTTTAGTCAGGCAGTGTATTCCATTCGTCAGGATGTAACTGTCAAGATCCTGGATCAGGGTGTTATTCAGGATCCGACTACAAAGGAAATCGTCTATAACCTGGCACAGCAGGATATGACAGCACTTCGCATTGTATTCCGCATGGGCTGGGCTCTTCCAAATCCGGCGACCAGAATGAACGAAGACCGTACCGGATGTGCATTTGCATATCTTGAACCAGGCACCCCTCTTGTTACCCAGAAAGTTACATTTACAGTAACAGATGGCAAGGAATCCAGTCCGACGGTTTATGAGGGAGTACGTATCAATGTAGATGGAGCTATCCTTGTGACCGGTGACAACGGAAAAGCAGAATTTAATCTGCGTGAAGGTACATACACAGCGAAGATTACCAAGAAAGGATATATCCCTGTGACAGAAACGTTCACTGTAGCAAAAGCAGCGGTAACAAAAGATATTACGCTTGTAGAACGCGCCTGATAAGGGGGTGGTCGAATGTACGCATCATACGGTTATTACGAAACTACTTACCTGATGGGACGAAAACCTAAAATCCAGGAAGAGGATTTTCAATTCTGGGAGAAACAGGCTGAGCGTGTACTAAACCAGTACACATTCAGCCGTCTGACTTCCGATTTCGGGCTTATCACAGATGATGTGAAAGATTGTACCTGTGAGCTTTTGGAACTCCTGTATCAGGCAAATAAGAGCACACAACAGGCAGCAGAACAGGGTGGTGTTTTACAGTCCTATTCCAATGACGGAGAATCCGGGACTTTTGACTTGTTGCAGTCAATCTTCACGGAAGAAGGAAAAGCAAGAAAAACAAAAGAGATCATACACAGATACCTGGGAGATACCGGACTTTTGTATCAGGGGGTGTGAGCATGAATCAAAATTATGTTCATACCATTACTTTATACAACCGGATCCAGGCAGCAGACAGTAAAGATAAAAAGGAGCACTGGAAAAAAACAGTGCTCCATAATTGTTTTTGGAAGTCTGTCATTAATACCGGATTTAGCGGAACGCAGGCAAGTGTACAGAACTCCTATGTAGTGCGAATCCCAGAGGATGACCGGTATCTGCCATATGCGGAATATAAAGCCGATCCAGAGGGACATTTTACAGCGTCTCAGGGAGACATCGTGATCTACGGAGAATGCCCGGAAGAGATCACTGGAGAATCCGGGCAGACGTTCTCACAGGTGCTAAACCGGTACAAACCGGAAGCGTTCAAAGTAACCGCTTTCTCGGACAATACAAAATTTCCAATTGCAAAACATTACCGTTTGGGAGGCTGATGCTGTGAAAGTGAAATTTAACTGGAATAAGCCTGGCAATCAGATTACAAAAGAAATGACTGGCGGGCGGCAGGGAATGCTTTTTTTGGCAACTACGGCGGCGAGACTGATGGATCCGTATGTGCCGGCAGACAACCTCGTGCTTGCGCAGGATATTACGATCAGCGCAGAGGAAGATGTTGGACATGTGACTTACAACAGCCCATATGCTCACTATCAGTATGAAGGCGAGCTGTACGGTCCAAACTATCCTATTTCAGACGGCGGAGAAGTTGTGGGATTTTTCTCGCCTCCTCATAAGACACCGACAGGTAAAAAACTGGAATACAGTACGTTCCGGCATCCGCTGGCAACAGACCACTGGGACAAAGCTATGATGACCGCGAGAAAAGAAGATCTGGCAAAATCTTATGAAGAATACCTGAAACGGAGGTAAAGAATGGCAAAGCACGAGGCAATAAAAATATATTTTGAACCTAAAGTGGAAGAACTGGCCGGAAATATATTAAGTTTCAACTTTTCTCCAGAATCGGAAGACAGCATTTCGCTGATCACGAATTATTCAGATAAGGTCAGAAAGAGGTATGTTACCGGTGATGTACAGAAAGAATACGGATTCACGATCATTATTGTGAAGTCCTATTCTACAGGATGCGACGATCTGAATCTGGAAGCAATGAATTTTGCACAGGCATTCATGGACTGGATGGATGAGCAGGATGAAAAACGGAATTATCCGGATTTCGGGGGAAACTGCACAGTTGAAAAGATGGAATGCCTTCAGAATATGCCAAACCTGTCAGGGGTTAACCAGGACGGGACAATGGCACGTTACATGATACAGGCAAGAGTGATTTACAAAGAAAGGAAGAAATGATTATGAAATTGACAAGAGAAGCATTAGCTCATTTCCTGGATTCGTCATGGAAAAAAGATCCGACGAAAGCAGAGTGGGAAATTGTCGGAGAAGATATAGAAGACATGTCTGTCGACCTGAATCCGGATGTGTCTTCGAAAAAAAATATTCTTGGAAAAAACAAGATAAGTGATAAAGGATACGAGCCGTCAATCAGCGCGGATCCGTATTACGCAGATCCATCTATGAAAATTTATCCACATATCCGTGAAATTGCAATGGATAGATTAAAAGGCGATGCATGCAAAACGGTTATGCTTGAGGTTATCGTGGAAGACACAGAAGCAACAAAACATCTTGCATATGCACAGGAAGTACTTGTGAAACCACAATCCTATGGTGGTGATTCAGAAGGGGTCAACTTCCCATTCAACATCCATGAGGATGGCGACCGCATCAAAGGCTATGTAACCAATGAATCTCTCAAATCTAAAAAACCGGTATTTACAGAAGGAGAGATTACAGCGTAAAAGAAAGAGGGGTGTCCGAATCGGACACCCCTGAATTTTGGTAGAAAAGGAGAAGGCCATGGAACAAACTATTACACCAAACAAAATGAATACAATGGTTATCGATGATGGTAGTAAGACTTATACGATCGAAAACAAACAGGGGAAAAGCCTTGCGGAATTTTGCTTTCGTCCGGCAGATACCAACATTATCAGCCGCTACAAGGAAGTATCGAAATTCTTCCAGAATTTTGTCGTCACAGAAGAAGATCCGGATATACAGAAATATGAAAAACAGGTGATTGAACAGATGAACTATCTGGTAAACGCAGATGCTGGAAGTGCATTCTTTGGTATCATGGGACCATTTTCACCAATGCCGGATGGAACATTATTCTACGAAACGTGCCTGGATGCAGTATGTAATGTGATCAATCAGGAACTGGACGTTCGACTGGAAAAGATGCAGAAACGTACTGGCAAATACACAAAGAAATATTACAAGCCGAAACGGAGAAAAAAATCATATCATGGACGATAAATGGAGATTACCACATTCAATTGAATTAAACGGAGAACCGTATGACATCCGGACAGACTTCCGGGCAATACTGGATATTCTTCAGGCAATGTCAGATCCTGAATTAACGGAACAGGAAAAGAATGTGGTGATGCTTCAGATTTTGTATTGTGATCCGGATGATATTCCGGAAGACTGTCTGGAAGATGCCTTGTTGAAGGGTAAAGAATTTATTGACTGTGGCATTTCGGAAGAAGAACGCGCATCAAGAATAAAACTGATGGATTGGGAACAGGATTCACCGATCATAGCGCCAGCGATCAACAAGAATATCGGAAAAGATATCAGATCATTGAAATATATGCACTGGTGGACTTTTATGGGCGCATATTTGGAAATCTACGAAGGATTATTCCATCAGGTTCTTATGATCAGGCAGAAAAAAGCAAAAAATAAAAAGCTGGAAAAATGGGAAGCGGAATTTTACCGCAACAACAGGAAATTGATTGATCTGAAAAACAGTGGTCAGGAACGCTCACAGGAAGAAAAAGATGCGCTGAGAGAGTTATTCGGCTACAAGAAGAAAACGAGGTGATTGCATGACTACACACGGAACCATAACAGTTGATACATCAGTAGATGAAAAAGGACTGAAAGTGGGAATCAGAGAAATCGAAGAATCTGCAAAGCGTGCAACTTCCTCACTGGAGAAGAATATTGGAGAGAAAACAAAGATTGCAATCCAGAGACAGATTGATGCACTGTCAAAGCTGAATAACCAGTATGTTCAGCAGGCACAGAAAGTTGACAATCTTAAGCAGAAAATCAAAGAACTGTCCGATCAGAAAGTAGAGACAGAAGGCTACAAAGATTTACAGAAGGAAGCGGACAGTCTTCTCGAAAAGTCAGTAGAGCTTGAACGTCAGCTAAGGGATTGGGCAGAGCTGGGAGTACCGGAAAACGCGATCAGCTTCAGGGAAGTAGAAAAAGAACTGGATTCCGTAATACTCAAAATGGAAGAAGTAGAACGACAGCAGAAAAACATGCAGGATACAGGTACTGCCTACATAAACCCGAAGGGTACAGAAGAATACCAGAATACGGCCGGAAAACTGACTGTAGAAGAACAGCGCCTGCAGGATATGAACAACCGATTATTGACATCCTATGCATCGATTGAACAAAAAATGAAAGAATGTAGTGAAGCTACGCTGGAAGCAAGTGAAGAAATCGAAGATTGTGGGGACGCTGCGCTGGAAGCAAGCCCAAAGGCAGAATCACTTGCAAATGCAATGCAGAAGTTTTCGGGTAAGATGCTTAATTCTGGACTGAACGGGGTTAAGAAAAAGATACACGAAACAATGCGTGCAGTAGATAATCTGGTAAAGAAATTACTGCAGATATCTTCCAACGCTGTGATCAGTGGGTTAAAGAGGATTTCCTCCGGTGTATTTGCAATACATAAGACTACTAACAAGAGCACCTTTTCATTGAAACGGATGCTTGCAACATCATTGCTGATGGCAGCCGTATTCAGGGGCATTTCCGGCGCTATGAGTGGAGTAACGACCGGATTCCAGAATCTGGCACAGTATTCACAGAGGACAAATGCAGACATATCCCTTTTGATGTCTTCGTTGACGCAGCTAAAAAACTCACTGGCAACTGCGTTTGCGCCGATTCTGACAGTGATAGCACCGATCCTGAGCAGTTTCATTGACATGCTCTCACGGACAGCTACGTATGTAGGAATGTTTTTTGCATCACTTACAGGACAGAAGACATTCACAAAGGCGGTTAAGGTTCAGGAAAATTATGCTGCAGGGCTGGGGAAAATAGCGACCAATGCAGATAAGGCGGCGAAAGCCCTTAAGAGATATCTGAGTCCACTGGATGAAATGTCAAGGTATGAAACTGAATCAGACAGTGATTCTGGTGCAAACTCTGGAGATGGCGGGTACACCGCACCTACACCGGGGCAGATGTTTGAGAAAGTTCCAATTGAGAACAAAATCAAAAAAATAGCCGATAAGATCAAGAAGTTTATAAAATCAGAGGATTGGGAAGGTCTGGGAAAATTCCTTGCTGACGAGATCAATAAGGGGATGCGGCATGTTTATGACGCTATCAGTTGGAAGAAAGCCGGACCTAAAATTACGAAATTTGTAAGAGCCTTTACCAGAACGTTTAACAGCCTGGTAAAATATCTGGATTTTGATTTACTGGGAAGGATGATCGGCGCCGGCGTCAATACCGCGATACGGACAGCGAATTTGCTGATCGGAAATGGCGGCATTGATTTTAAACAGCTGGGAAGTAAGATTGCACAGGGATTAAAAGGAGCCATCAGGGAAATAAGCTGGGTAGAACTCGGTAATCTCCTCGGCAATTACTTTATGATCTCTTGGCATTTGCTGAATGGTTTCGTTACCGACATGTCGAAGAAGAACGATGCCGGATTAACGGGCTGGGCTGAACTCGGAAAAGCCCTTGGTAAGGCTGTAAATGGACTTTTTGATAAAGTGGATTTTTCAGAAATTGCGATCACACTCACAACCGGACTGAATGGAACTTTTGAATTACTGGGAAATTTTACAAAGACAGTCAAATGGGATGATCTGGAAAAGAATGTGACCGATGGACTGAATACTGCATTTTCCAACATGAAATGGGAAGATGCAGGAAAATCTCTGAATGATTTCATTGGTAATCTGGTTGGATTCCTGGTCGGTATCCTTAAGAATACAAACTGGGAAGAATTTGGCGAAGGTCTTGGCACTATGCTGAGTGAAATTGACTGGGGAAAATACCTGTGGGATATGATCATTGCAATCAAAGATGCAATAGGAAATCTGTTTGACGGTTTAGAGAAAGGTGGTACGGCCGGAAAGATTGCTGCTTTTCTGGGTAAAGCATTTCTCGCTGTGAAGATAGCACAGATCACAGGTTTGGACAGTCTTATAAAACTACTGATAGGGGCAATTGGAAAGAAATTATTTACTTCTGAGAACATTGCCAGTATAGCAAGTTCGCTGAAAAACTTATTCAGTGGTGGTTCAAAAGAAGCAGGTGAGCTTTTGGGTGATCTTGGTGAAGCAGCAGCAGGATCCGGCAGTAAATTCGGGATGCTTGCAAAAGAACTTGCACCATTAGTTGGGGAAGCTGGTCTGATTGTTGGAGTTGCAGCCGCAGCGGTATATGCGACATCAAAAATTGCGGGAATGGTGGAAAGTATGCAGGGTGGTAATGGAATGACCACTCAATACGGTGGTTATTTACATGATTACGCAACACAACTTGCTGGCGTAGCAAAACTCACAAACAATCAATCGGAAGAATTATGGAAATTAATTGAAACCGATGAAGAACTTGGAAAATCGCATGATGAAATGTACGCTGATATGGTTAGCAAACTTTCTGAGTATGGTGTTTCAGCAGAGCAAGCTAGAACAGCTCTTGAGCAATACGGAGCGCAAGCAGGTATATCAGCAGAGTTTGTTGAAGGAATGACTGACAAAATATCTGCTCTTGGGGACGGTGTCTCTGAGACTGCTGGCAAATTTGATACCAGCAAAATTAGCGTGTCTGATCTGAAAGATACCTTATATCAGTTGACACTTAAATCTGATGAATTTGGAGGAGTTTATAAGACTGCATGGGATAAAATCAGTGAAGTACCTTACAGCAACACAACTGATGCGTTAGATGCTGTTTACACATGCCTAAAAGATGCCGGAGTGCCGCTTGACGAACTTGATAAAAAACTGCGTGAAGATTTCCCGAATGCAGTGCAGGCAACAAAGACCAGCATAGATGCATCTATGACAGGAGCACAGCAGACTGTAACGTCAACAACTTCGAAAATGAAAACGGATGCAGAAACAAATCTGGCAGGGGTTCAGAAAGCGGCAGAAGATGCAGCAGGTGGTGTGAATACTTCCACAGTGAAGAACTGGGGAAATTCTGCAGCAGAGGTCGATAAAAACCTTGACCAGATGAAACAGACGGCAAACCTGAAACTTGGTGAGATGCAGAAAACAGTGGATTCCCATTTTACGTCACAGTACAATGTCATGACAAAGAAATGGGAAAAAGCGGGAGAACGCATTTCACAGATTATTTCAAACATGGAGACATCGACAAGCAGACAGCTAAGCAAACTTGAAAGCCTGATGCAATCAGCCGGAACCAGAATGGGAAATAGGCTGGCAAGCGGAATCTCCGGAGCTGCAGCAGGAATCTCCAACACATTCAATGAAATCATCCGCAGGGTGAATAACACGATCAGTAACATTAATGGTGCAGTAGGAGGAATCGAACGTTCATTTACGTTCAATTACAATTATACAAATCCAATCACGAAATCGACTGGAAGATACAGTTCATGGCTTAGCCTTCCGCGAGTGAACAGTGTCCCGTATCTTGCAAGTGGTGCGGTTATTCCTCCGAGATCGGAGTTTTTGGCCGTGCTGGGTGATCAGAAGAATGGAAATAATATTGAGGCACCAGAAGCATTGATTAGAAAAATTTTCAGAGAAGAATCCGGAGGACAGAGTAACGGCGGCGGAAACTACCGCTTTGTTGCTCAGATGAACCGTAGGACGATATTTGATGAAATAATTGAAGAAGCAAAGCTCAGTCAGGACCGTACGGGAAGAAATCCGTTTTTACTGACGTAAGAGGTGGAATATGAAACAGGAAAAATTATTATTCAACGAAATTGAAATAAAACAGCCGGATTCGGGAAATTTGGGAGTCTCTTTCGATACAACGTACACAGACGATTCGGGACGGCCTATGAGCGGAGTTGCACTTGTTACTCCGCTCTTTACAGTAGAAGCTTACTCCTATAAAGCAACGGATCTTACTTTGCAGGAGATGTCTCAGATTCTTCAGATTGTGGCAAAGGGCAATAAATTCAAATGCAGGTATCTTTCTGCTTATCACGGTAAGTGGCGGACGGATGAATTCTACGTAGGGAGAGGCAGCTTGAACGTGGGATCATGGAAAACTGATGAAGAGGTATATGACAAATTAACTTTTAACCTTATAGGGGTGAACCCTTTATGATAAATACAAGTGTAGAATTTCGAAAAACAATGCGCCAGAGGACGAACTTCAAACCATCAGCAAGCATATTGTTTGCGGATGGGCGGATGGTAAATCTTACGGAGCATGATCTTTCAATAAATGGAAATGAATTGACAGATGGAGCTGGGAGCAATAGCTTTCCACTGGGGGTAGCAATTGGTCGGGCTTTTTCAATGGAAATCAGGAATCAGGATCAACGATTTGAAGATTACAGCTTTTATATGGCTACTATCCAATTGCAGTTACACTTCGAATTGGGTTCTGGAATCAATGAGACTATCTATCTGGGAAAATTCACAGTAACAAGCCCAGAAACTTACGGTACGACTATCACGGTGCAGGCTGTGGATGACATGTACAAAGCCAATACGAGCTATTCCACGCAGCTGGTGTTTCCGACAACATTGGGTGAGATGGTAAGAGAATGTTGTGCGCAATGCGGTCTCCCACTGGGTTCGGCAACTTTCAAGAACAGTAATTTTTCCATCAAAGCAAAACCAGAAAATATAAGTTGTCGTGAGGTGTTGGCACAGGCAGCAATGATTGCTGGTGGATATGCCAAGGTTGATAGAAATGGTTACCTACAGATCTGTTCATATGATCTGTCAGTATTTGAGTGGGAAGGTGCAGGCAATGGAGGAAGTTTCGACAATAGTGAGAGCTTAGAATTTTATGCGGATGGCGACAATATTAATGGTGGAAATTTTGACGATTATTCTTCGGGCGATGTGTTCGATTCTGGGACATTTTTGTCGATGGATGATTTTCACATGTTCTATGATTTTCTTTCACCGCCACAGACGGATGCAGATGACGTGGTCATAACCGGAATACAGATTACCGATATGGCAGGAAAAATACACCTCTGCGGCGAAGAGGGATATATCCTGAGCATAGAGAACCAGCTTGCAAAAGGAAATGAGCAGAGCGCGGTAAATGCAATTGGAAAACTGATTAACGGTTTCAAATTCCGAGCTTTTTCGGGAGAATATATAGGTTATCCGATTGCAGAGTTTGGGGATATCTGTTATGTCATTGATCAGAATGGGAACACATATCAGTCAATATTGACAGACATTACATACCGATTCAACGGAAAAACGTCCCTGAAATGCAGTGCAGACAGTCCACTGAGAAATAGCAGTAAAAAAACTTATAATTCAGATTATATCAGAGCAGTGATTGCCGCCCGGAATTACACTAATCAGGAAATGTCTGCCTACGACCTTGTCGTTCAGCAGATGAGCCAACTCGCTGCCAACACATTAGGTTTCCACGAGACAAAAATCATCCAGGACGACGGATCTGTAATCGTGTACCGGCACGACAAACCGAAATTATCCGAATCCAAAATTGTCTACAAATCCGGTATTGATGGTTTCTTTGTAACGAAAAACTACACTGGCAAAGACTCCACCACAGTCTGGAAAGCAGGATTCGACAGTAACGGCAATGCAGCCCTCAACATCCTTTCCGTGATCGGTATCCACTGGGATTGGGCATATGGTGGAACGTTGAGCCTGGGCGGTGTAGGTAACGGGAATGGGGTATTAAAAGCTTATGACGCAAAAGGTAAGCTCGTATCAACATTATCTAACAATGGTTTACAGTTTTACAATGATAAGGGATTGACAACTACATTAATACAAGATGGGAAAATCATTATCTACAAGGATCCCATAGACTACGCTGACATATCGGCAGGGAACACAATAGAATATTCGGCAATTAGGATTCTCGATGGTTCTATAACTCCAGTTTCTGGCGGTTTGGAACTGGATGAAGAAGATGGAAGCATCACAGGAATAGAATTTGAAGGATTTGGAATTTCCATAAATAATGAAAACGATAATTATTTTGACGGAACCTTTGAGACTCTTGAAACTGAAAACTTTTCTTGCAGTAACGGGGGGGATGTGCATCTTGATAGCATTGAAATAAAAAATGTAGTGAATATAGCGAATACTCCAGACCAATATGGTACTTATGCAACATATTATAAAGATGTGGATTTCCGCGGCGGCATTACATTGCACAAATATCCAACAGTCACAACTGGATACAACTGTTACATCAACATGAATACTTTCCAATTATCCAAATTTAGTTCTTCTTCCGAACGCTATAAAATTCTTGGAACAGAGCTATCTAAAGAATTTATCGACAACCTGTACAATATCAAACCAATAATGGCACGATACAAAGACGGCTATCTTGACGAGCATGATGAACGCGTAGGAATAGATTTTCCGATGTTCAATGCCGATGATGTTAACCAATATTTCCCTTTGGCGGTTGACCACGTAGACGGAAAGCCTGAGAACTGGAACGAGCGTATTATGATCCCGGCAATGTTTGCAATGATCAAACAGCAGAAAGAAGAAATTGAATCCCTGAAACAGGCAGTCAAAGAAATGAGAGGTAACTAACATGGCAATAACAATGAGACACGGCCCGTACAACAAATTTGATTCTCAGAAACTCCGCACCGGTGAGCTTGCAGTAGTGACAGAAGGGGATCCTCACGCATCGGACGGAAAAGCAATCTACCAGTGCTTTTCCCCGGGCGATGTTAAACGTATGGCAACCTATGAAGATATGGTAGATCAGATCGACGAGGCCGGAGGGGAAGCCATCGACAATCATATCGAGGAAAAAGTTGGAGTAGCCCTGAAAGCCTGTGAGAATGCCACAAAAGCGGCACAGGACGCAAAGACGAATGCAGACAAGGCAGTTTCCAGTGCGAATACTGCGGCATCGAGCGCAAGCACTGCAGCTAATACTGCAAATAAGGCGGCCGAGACCGCGTCCAAGGCAGCAGAGGATTGCAAGAACCTGATTGATGAGAAACATGTGGCAGAAATTGAAAAAGCAGTGCAACAGTCACTCATGGTAGATGCTGTAGCTGGTACTGTGACCGGTAAGACAGTAACAGATCTTCCGGAGAATACAGCACCGGCAGATACAGATTGCTTTTTGGGGGCTACGGGAAATGTGGTAAAGAAAACAACCGTTGCGCAGGCAAAAGAACTTTTCGGTGTATCTTCTGGATTGAAATTATTGGCAGCCACAACGGTTAAATTCAAAGTTCCGTCTATTGCGAGTGGAGCGTATACAGGAAATATAACCACAGCATTTAAAGTTGTTGATGGGGCAACCGTATTTGTTCCGGTGTATCTGGCGAGCGGATGGCTTACACCTTCAAGCTGTTCGGCTATTGCCGGCAGCCTGAAGGTAGGCTTTGTCAACCCCACTGCAAACACACATAGCACCGATGCAACATTTCTTGTTTTACAATTTGCTGAATTTTAGAGGAAAGAAACATGAACACTAACATACCAACAATTACAGTTGATCCAGAACTGAGAGAACTGATCTTACCATCAGAAAAACTGGTTCTGGGTATTAACGGAGATGTGGAAGTTAATGCAGTACAATTCCAGCTCCCACTTACATATAGGGAACTGGAATTGAAAAAATTAACCCCACGCATTAATTATGTCAATGCCAACGGTGACACAAACTATTATGAGACAGTAATGAAATCCGATGAATCCAACTGTTACTTCATCTGGCCAATCACCCCGGATATTACGGCATACACCGGACATGTAAGATTCTCCCTCACCCTGTACCAGACAGAGGGAGACAACATACTCCACAAATTCAACACCCGGTCTGCTACTGGTCGGGTATACACAGGATTCGAAGCAGAAAAACAGGTCACTCCGGAGCAACAGCAGACATTACTAAGCAAGCTGGAAACCCAGATCAAGGCAGACCTTAATGACCATACTGAAAGGCTTAAAAACGAGCTCACCGAAAAAGGCAAAGAAATCCTTGACGGCTTCGGAGAATCCGGAAACGTATCTGAGGAACTGAAAACCATCAAACAAGATCTCGGCACCAAACTAACCGCCCCCCCAACTCCCGAAGCTGGTAAAATCCTTAAAATCAAGTCCGTCAACGAAGATGGCACATTCACTTGCGAGTGGGCTGATGGTGGAAGTAACTTGGATGTGCGGATTAATGGTGAGAGTATTGTGCAAGACGGTGTGGCGGAGATACCGATATCTTCGCATGATACTCTTGGATTGGTATACACCGACAACTCGGCCGGAGGCTATACTACTGGGCTAATGAATCAACAAGGAAGATTAAAAGTAAATACCGCAAGCATTGACGATGTAAATAAGAGACGTCTTAGAAAAGAAATTGATTGTTCCAACTTTGATTACGCCGTCAAAGCCGCCATGTGTGACGGAAAAGGTGCTGCATGGACAGCCGAGGAACAGGCGACGGCTAGGGAGAGGATGGGGATTATTTCAGAAGATGATTTTGAATTAATAGCAACTGTGAACCCATCCAAAGAAGAAATTGTCAGTTCTATGTTAATAGATTTAGCCGAACCTATAAAAGCAAATTTTTATATTGTTTGTAACATAGGAATCACAGACAAATCACTAAATTATGTGAACATTCCACGACTTCAATTGACGATTAATGATTACACTACATGGATGTATCAATCTCTACAAAAAAATAGTACAGAATTACGATATATGTTAATGCAGATACCGATATGTAAAAAAAGCGGGCTTGTTATTTTATCCAATCCTATACCTATAAATAATGATTTTCAGTCAGGTACAAACCTTGTTGGAAATGGATTAGGAATAGCACCATACAGTGATCGTAATTATTCAAAAGGAATAACCAAAATAAACATTACAGCGAAAGATAACTACTCAGCAGGATATTTTTCGAAGAATACTGTGTTCACAATATATGGAAAACGTATATAGAGCGGGGTAATGATAGTGAGCAAAATAGCAGAATACAAACAAATCAATACAAGAACAGAATCCTACACAGTAACCGTTCCAGCAGAATACGATGAAGAGGGCAATCTCATCTCCGAAGAACACGAAGAAACCCGTACCCGTGAAGTACCAGTAATGGGAATGGTCTACAGAGATATGACACCCGAAGAGATTGCCGAGTTGGAGAAGATTCAGACGGAACTCCCAGAAGAACAACCAACTCAGGCAGATCGTATCGAGGCACAGGTTATGTACACGGCACTGATGACAGACACATTATTAGAAAGTGAGGAATAGAAATGTTTGAGAAAATTAAGAGATTTTTCAACCTGCATCTGTACACGAAGAAACAGATCAGACAGTTTTGTGGCAAGGGTGTAATCACCCCGGAGCAGTATAAGCAGATTACCGGAGAAGAGTACTAAGAGGGAAAGCATATGAAAATCAGAGCAGAGCCGCAAGGCTCTTATTTTAATGTCAATTTGCGCCGGCGCAACCGGAGAAAGGATAAAAATATGAAAGAAAATTATATTAAAGCATTTTTTACAGCGGTGTTTGCACTGATCAGCTCAGTTCTGGGAGTACTTGCAGTGCCGGTTCTTCTGATGGTAGCATGCAATGTCCTTGACTATGCCACAGGACTCATGGCATCTACATATAGATCACAGGACATTAACTCTTATAAGAGTATCCGAGGAATTATGAAAAAGGTATGCATGTGGCTTCTGGTAGTGGTAGGGGCAGTGATTGATCAGCTGCTCTTATATGCATCCCAGACCGCAGGTATTACATTACCATTTACGTTCCTTGTGGCATGCATCGTAGCCATCTGGATCATCTGTAATGAGATCATCAGTATTCTGGAAAATATCAAAGACATGGGAGTAGCAATCCCGGCATTTCTTCTTCCAATCGTGGAGCACGTGAAGTCACAGGTAGAAGAAAAAGTGAATATGGATAATAAAGAGGATTCAGGGGACGAGTGATCGTCCCCTGTTTACTATATAGCAGGAGGGATGATAGATGGAAATAAAAGGAATTGATGTATCTGCGCATCAGGGCAAGATCAACTGGGACACGGTCGCTGCTTACGGCATGGACTTCGTGCTTCTCCGAATAACTGAACTTGGAAATGTAGTGGATTCGTATTTTGAAACCAACTTTGCCGGATGCAATAAACACAAGATCCCGGTCGGAGTATATAAGTATTCGTACGCAATGACCATCGCGGAGATCCAGTCAGAAGCCCGTAAGGTAGTATCAACACTTAACAGCCGGAAGATTCAGTTCCCGGTATTCCTTGATCTGGAATATCACAACCAGCGAACGCTCGGAGCAGAGAGTATCCACAAGATGGCGGATGCCTTCCGGAAGATCATCGAGGCAGCAGGATACAAGTTTGCAATCTACTGCAACCTTGACTGGTACATGAACGTGATCTGCAGCCATCTCAGAAAATATGAGTTCTGGATTGCCCGCTATCCAGCCAATGACAACGGTACCCTGCAGGAGAGACTCCGGCCGGATATTGGTGTTGGATGGCAGTACAGCTCAAAAGCGAAGATTCCGGGAATTTCCGGTAACGTAGACAGAGATGTATTTTACAAGGACTATGCAGAACCAAAGAAGGAGGAAACAGCAGTGGCGAAAACAAAATTACAGGAGTTCACCGATCTCGGTGATTATTATGCAAACAATGGCGGCAATAAACCGTATCTGGAAAAACGGACAAACGCTTATCTTGACGATTTCCAGAAAAATGCCGGATACAATAACTACACCAAATTTGCCCGTGATGTCAACAGCTGGGGACAGCCGGGATGTCAGGCGCAGCCATGGTGTGCAGAATATCAGTTCTGGAAGTTGGCGAAAGTCTTAGGTATTACAAAAGCATTACAGATCATGGGCGGTGGATTTTACAACTGTGTGTCAATCACCAACTGGGCGAAGAAAAATGGTACATGGCACAGCACGCCAAAAGATGGATCACTTGTTATCTTCCGTGATGGCTCTCACATCGGATCTGTCCGCTCTTATAGCAATACGTACATCTACACCAACGAAGGAAACACTTCAAGTGCAGCAGGAGTCATTACAAACGGCGGATCCTGCCGAAATAAACGCTATCTTCGCAGTGATCCGGTAATCGACGGCTATATCTGGATTACATGGGGAGATGAGAAAACTTCTACAGAGACATGGAAAGCAACCGGCACGGTCACATCTACAGTTGATGCCCTGTACATCCGCGAGGAACCGAATGGTTATGTCCTCGGACAGATCAACAAGGGAAATCGTGTAGAAATCAACGGCGAGAAATCCGGTATGTGGACAAAAGTCAAGGTTGCAGGTATTGGCATCGGATGGGCTGCTACTAAATATCTGCAGGTTGATGGAACATCAAACAAGTCAACCACAATCACCAACAAACAGGATAAGACACAGCGACTCTTTGTTGGAAAAGTAACGGCAACATCTACGGATGTTCGCACGTGGGCTGGAACGAATTATCCTACTATTAAGAAATGGCCGAAACTTGCAAAAGGAAATCTCATTGACATAATGAATTTCACGCAGAAGGCCAAGAATGGTACATCATGGTATTATGTCCGCATTGCAAACAAGTACTACGGCTTTGCGGCTGCAAAAGACATCAAGAAACAGTAATATAAGAAGAAACTCCGACAGGTACCCATCTGCCGGAGAAATATTGTATCATCATTTTGCCTACGATTTGCCTACCGTTTGTAGAAAACGGTATAGTATAATAGGAAATAATAGAACGCAAAAATAAAGTTAAAACACAGATAAACGTTGCAATTACAAGGATTCTAGGATAGAATAGACAACTGTGGAATACACCCAAAAACTCAAAATTGTTTTATGAAGTATATGGAAACCTTAGAGTACTAATGCCAAATATGAACATTCCATGAAATCAATAAAAAGGGTTGCATTCTGCATAGAAATATGTTACAACATTGTTACGAAATGTTAATAAACTATACCGCAGAAAGCAATAAGATGCTGCCGGTACGCTGGCGGCATTTTTTATGTATATATACAGGAGGAGATTATGGAAACGATGATTGATATCATTGATGTAAGTAAATCGTATGGAAAAGGCCTTCCGGCAGTAAACCATGCCAACTTACATGTAGATAAAGGAGAATTCGTCTTTGTTGTCGGAAGCAGTGGATCTGGTAAGACAACTCTGATCAAACTTCTTATGAAAGAACTTGACAGCACAAGCGGCCAGATGATCGTCAGCGGAGAACGTCTGGAAAAAATGAAACACCGCCGTGTGGCAAAATACCGCCGTAAACTTGGCGTTGTATTTCAGGATTTCCGTCTGCTGAAAGACCGTAATGTGTACGAAAACGTTGCATTTGCGCAGCGTGTCATCGGAAGACCGACACGTGTGATCAGAAGACGTGTTCCGGAAGTGCTTCAGGAAGTCGGACTTGCAGAAAAATACAAATCATTCCCAGATGAACTTTCCGGTGGTGAGCAGCAGAGAGTTGCACTTGCGAGAGCACTGGTGAATCGTCCGGATATCCTTCTGGCAGATGAGCCGACCGGTAACCTTGATCCGAAGACTTCAGAAGAAATCATGAAACTTCTCGAGCAGATCAATGAGCGTGGTACGACAGTTCTTGTAGTAACCCATAATAAAGAAATCGTTAATGCAATGAAAAAACGAGTGGTTACCATGCATGACGGTGTGATCGTCAGCGACGAGAAGGAAGGAGAATATCATGAGGCCTAGTACGATCTGGTATACCCTCAAACAGGGAATTAAAAATATAAAAAGAAACTGGATGTTTTCACTTGCATCCATTATCACAATGGCAGCCTGTATTTTTCTGGTCGGAGTTTTTTATTCACTTGTGACCAATGTGGATAATATTGCACACAAAGTAGAGCAGGAAGTACCTATTACGGTTTTCTTTGATGAAGGAACGACGGATGAGCAGATGCAGGAAGTCGGAAATCTGATTCAGGCACGTCAGGAAGTAGAACGTGTCGAATTTGAATCAGGAGATCAGGCATGGCAGAATTTCAAGGATAAATATTTTCAGGGATCCGACGCAGCAGATGGATTCAAAGACGATAATCCGCTTGTGAACTCATCTAACTATCAGGTTTATCTGAATCAGATTGAAAAGCAGACAGAACTGGTAAATTATATTCAGGGTCTGGATCATGTTCGTGAAGTTAACCAGTCTGAACAGGCGGCCAATACACTTGGAAGCTTTAACAAACTGGTTTCCTATGCATCCATTATCATCATTGCAATTCTTCTGCTGATTTCTGTTTTCCTGATCAGTAATACCGTTTCTGTAGGTATTTCTGTACGTAAGGAAGAAATCGGAATCATGAAATACATTGGTGCGACTGATGCATTTGTACGTGCGCCGTTTGTTCTCGAAGGTATGGTCCTTGGTGTGATCGGTGCGGCAATTCCGCTGGTGGCACTGTATTTCCTGTACAATACAGCAGTTGAATTTATTCTGACGAAGTTTAATGTATTGACCGGAGTGGTTGATTTTATCCCGGTATGGCAGATTTATCAGGTGCTTCTTCCAATCGGACTTCTTCTGGGAATCGGAATTGGCTTTATTGGAAGTATCTGGACTACAAGAAAGCATTTAAGAGTATAATAAAATATCAATATCACGCGGCATGGGACTTTTGGTTCCATGCCGTTTGTGGTATATTAATAAGCAGACAGGCTTAAGGAAGGACAGGAAAATGAAACATAAAGAATATGCATCGGGAGTTCTGACCGGTATTTTGGTCGTAACACTTGCAGTGGGCGGAGTGAAATTCGTGCAGCAGCGGCAATACAACGGAGTCCTCTCGGATTCTTCACATGTACAGAAAATAGAATATCTGGAGAAACTGATTGACCAGGAATATCTGGGCGAGGTGGATAATGATGAGATGGCAGAGGGCGTTTATGCTGGTCTGGTCTACGGTCTTGGAGATGTCTATTCCAGATATTATACTGCTGATGAATATGCTCAGGAGACAGCTTCGACGGATGGCGCCTATGCAGGTATCGGTGTTTCCATCCAGAAAAATAAAAATGGTGGAGTGCAGATCGCAGAGTGCTATGAAGGCGGTCCCGGGGCGGATGCCGGGCTGCAGACAGGTGACGTGATCACGGCAATCAATGATACGGATGTAACGGATATGGAGCTTTCAGATGTGGTTTCCCTGATCAGAGAGAACAAAGATAAGACAATTGTTCTTACAGTGTTTCGTGAAAATGAGGAAAAATCCCGTGAAATCAGTGTGGATGTGACGGACGTGGAACTGCCATCTGTATTTGGAGAAATGCTGGATAAAAAGACCGGCTATATTCAGATCACACAGTTTACAGGAGTTACTCCGCAGCAGTACAAAGACATGTTTGTTGAATTAAAAGATAAAGGAATGGAGCGTCTTGTCATTGATCTTCGAGACAACCCTGGCGGACTCCTGACCTCAGTCTGCGATATTCTTCGAGAAATCCTTCCCGAGGGACTGATTGTGTATACGGAAGATAAAGACGGTAACCGGGAAGAAGAGACCTGTGATGGTAAAAACAAGCTGAATATGCCACTTGCTGTACTGGTGAATGAAAACAGTGCAAGTGCATCTGAGATTTTTGCAGGAGCCGTGCAGGATCATGGAGTCGGTACTATTGTCGGAACAACGACTTATGGCAAGGGTGTGGTACAGGAACTTCGCCAGTTAAGTGATGGAAGTGCAGTGAAACTGACAGTTTCCAATTACTATACACCAAATGGAAATTCCATCAATAAAGTGGGAATCAAGCCGGATGTGGAAGTTAAGCTGGCATCCGTACTTTTGAATAAAGACGAGATTACACATGAGGAAGACAATCAGCTTCAGGAAGCATTGAATGTAATAGAGAATTAATAAAATTAAAAGAAATGTAAAAAGTGCTTGCTTTTTATGCAGTTCTTTTTTAAAATATACAAAGGGATATTCTATATTTGAGAAGGGAACGATATTATGAATAAGAGCAAAAAAGCAATTACAGGACTGATGCTGATGTTGGCTTTGACAATGGCTGTTTTTATATCAGCGATTTCAGTCAGTGCGGCTTCCGGAGTAAGAAGAACTAATGTTAAGGCAACGATTGCAGGATCCAGTAATAGTGCATTGAAGATTCAGTGGAATAAGTGTTCGGGGGCAGATGGGTATGTGATTTACCGTCGCGAGTCTGTGAGAGTTGCTTATAAGAGAATTGCCACAGTGGGCAGTTCTGCGACAACATATACAGACAGTAAACTCGTAGCCGGAAAACCGTACCAGTATGCGGTAAAGGCATACAGCAGACAGAACAGCAAATATGTGTATAGTAAGTATACTGCAGCGACGGGGGCAACACGTCCATATGCGACAACTGTTAGCCCGACAGTTTTATCCAGTTCACAGGTAAAGCTTACATGGAAACCAGTTGCAAGACTGGACGGATATCGGATATATCGCAGAGCATCCGGGGGAAAGTGGACACTGGTTGCAGATGTAAATAAAAAAACCACAGTCTATATTGATAAAAAAGTAAGTGCTGGTACAAAATATATATATACTGTCAGAGCCTATAAAAGGGGCGGCAGGGAGAAATATGCGGCAGCGGTCAGACCGAGCAGGAGTGTAATAACACCTAAGGTGACAAACATCAGTCAAACCTGGTTTACCTCTTCTCAGAAGGTTGTCATGAAGAATATTCTTTATGCCGTAGAAACCGGTGGACAGGTATATGGCAACCAGGATTATGCAGACTTTACACGTGCATATACAAACAGCAGTGCTGAACATGCAATCACCATCGGTGCAGGTCAGTGGTATGCGACAGAAGCGCAGCGGCTTTTGAAACTGATTCATACGACGATGGGTGATGCCCAGTGGAAAAGATATGACAGAGATAACAAACTTTGGACAGATGTGCAGAAGGCAAACTGGTCTACATACAAAAGTACCACATATAAAAATCGTATTGTAAATATTATCAAATCTGATATCGGCAAGAAGTGTCAGGATGTATTGATGTATCGGCAGATTGCAGAAATGGAAAAAGAAATTCGGGCATTAGGTGTTACAGATGTGCAGGCAGTCGGAATGTTAATCAATATTGAACATCAGGGTGGTTACGGTGCTGTTACACGAGTGCTCAGAAAGACAAGAAAACCATATAATCTGAAAAATATCTACAATGCACTTGCTTCTGATACCGGAAACCAGGTAGGTACCTACAAGACAAGACAGGCAAAGGTATATCGGTGGTTAAATACTTATATGAAATAAAACTCAGAAGGGGGGCAGGAGACTGCCCTTCTGTAGAGTGCGGGGAGTACAGCGATGATTTTAACAGAAGAAAAAACATATACCATATCACTTGAAAAAGAGGAAAACGACAGCGAAAACGGACTGACTGGAAACACAATTG
Source organism: Blautia sp. Marseille-P3087 (assembly GCF_900120195.1). Lineage (GTDB taxonomy): Bacteria > Bacillota > Clostridia > Lachnospirales > Lachnospiraceae > Blautia_A. The sequence goes on along the minus strand of NZ_LT635539.1, from coordinate 1,007,508 downwards.
AACTGGAGTTTTCGAATAAAGAATTACTTCACGAAATTATTACTTGTGGGATGCCGGTACAGAGACTGACTGCAGCATATCCGGAAAAAAAGCGGCTGGAAATGTTATATAAGATGTTTCTGGTGGAAACAGCACTGGATACTGAGGGAGATCGATTGAAAAAGTCAAAAAAAACAGCTTATTTGGATTCTTCGGAAAAGAGTGTGATTTCTTATTATATGGGTATGTTTTTTACGAAGCTGATCAGCCACAGACTGTACGGAGATGAGTACCTTACCCATCTGAATCTGGTTCGTAAGATAGATCACAGTGAGTATAATGACTTTTTTGCAAGTGAATGGCGGCCGGAGATGGTTGGATATAATCCGGCAGAAGACTGCTGGAGTGTCTGGGAAGCAAAAGGCGGCAGTAACCGTCGTGAGCAGGCACTGAAAAAGGGGGCGCAGCAGCTTGAAGCTATCGGTACGCTCAATAGTGTGCGTCCAGACCCGGCAGTCGTGTGTATGACATATTACGATCACAGCTATTTATGTGGAATTTTAAGAGAACCTTTCGGTAAGGCGGACGGTGAGCCGGTTCAGTTTCATATTGAAGATTATTTTGAGGCATATTACCGTCCGCTCTGTGAATTGTTTTTTGACAGAGAAAGCAGTCTGAGGATGTATGATTCTTTTGCAGAGGTGACATTTACGGTTCCTTATTTTTCAGAGAATCAGGAACAGTTCGAGGAACGAAAAATTCAGATCGGAATGTCAAGAGAACTTTTACAGAAACTGATGGATTCAGATTACAAAGCAGTTGCTGAAATGAGAAAAAAAGCAGATAAAGAAAAATATCCGGAAGGTGCGTATATGGGTTCGGATGGGATTTATATCAGATGATTATAAAAAAGAGGGAAATTAATCCCTCTTTTTCCATTCTTTCCATTTGCGCATAGCTTCCGGATTTTGTTTTTCGAGACGCTTTTCCAGGCGAATGCGGTTCTGTTCCAGTCGGGCAGCAAGCTCCGGATGCTCTTCCAGTACTTTTTCGCGAATACGGAATCGACGTTTCTCGATAAGTTCTACAATATGGCGGTGCTCTTTGTGCATTTCTTTAGGAAGTTCATCGATATGTAATTCGATACGGTGGAGAATTTCATCTTCATCCAGTGCACCAAGAGTATGCCAGCTTTCGAAATGTTCTTTGATACCTTCGTCAGAAAGCCGTTCGATATCCGGCATCTGATGCAGGTGCTCGATGATTGCATGAGTTGCCTGTTCCAGTTCCTGAACAGTTTCTTCACCGAAAGCCCACGCAAACTCTTCAAGAGTATCTTCTTCCTCGGCAGGAAGATAGGAATGGCTTCGAAGCTCTGCCAGTTTTTTTTCTGATTCCGGTATCTCAAGGTTATATGGCTTATATATACCGGCATCGTTGAGTGCTGCGAGAATGGTTCTTCGCACACAGCCTTCTCTAATTAGATGACCGATACCGAGAGTTCGCATCTGATCATTGAGTGAAGAAGAATGTTCAGTAATATAAAATTGGATATCACGTTTTTTCATATTGGCGGCAATCGCCTCAAGCCGGTCAGCTGCGGTGATGTCGATGGAGTTGATAGAAGAGGCATCGACAATCACAACTTTTGTATCCTCTTTCAGGCTGCTTTCGAGATCTTCCTGAAAAATCTTTGCATTTGCAAAGAATAGATTTTCATTAAACCGGTAGATGACAACATGCTGTATCGGATAAGCATGCCGGTTTCGAACGAGGTCATAATAGGCATCTTTGCCGGGAATGATACCGCGGAAAGAACGCGATGGGGCAGTGGCCTTCAGGATTACCGCCACAAACGACAGCAGGATACCGATCAATACACCATAGATCGTTCCGAGGAAGAGTACACTGATGCAGGCTGCCATGAAAATATAAAATTCATTTCGGCTGACTTTATAAAGGCGAATCGCAAGATGCACTTCTACGACATCCATCAACGCAGAGATGACGATGGCAGTCAGAACCGGGACTGGCAGATAACCGATAAATCCGGTAAAACCAAAGAGAAGCACTGCCATGGAGATTCCTGCAATCAGGGAAACAAGCTGAGAAGTTCCGCCGTACTGTTCATTCATAGAGGTTCGGGAAATGCTTCCGTTTACCGGGCAGCATCCGACGAAAGAGGCTGAAATATTACCTGCGGCACAGGCAAGGATTTCCTGACGGTCATTCAATTTATAGCCATTTTTGAAAGCAAAATTATTTTCTGCAAGAAGTGTTTCTGCCATGATAACGACAGCAACCATCAGTCCGCGGCCAACTGTCTGGGTAAGTGCAACATCTCCGAATTTCGGGATGATGAAAGATGGAAGTCCGGGTTTAACTGCCTGCAGAAGCACTACGCCATGATCCTGCACATGAAAACAGGTGGTGGAAAGAACTCCGAGTATCATGATCACAATGGACATCGGAAGCTTCGGAAATATTTTTTTGCCAATACGGATCAGAAACAGGGCACTGATTCCCATAGCAAGGGAAAGAAAACTGATCGAGTGTGCGGCAAGAAAAATGTGATGGAGAAGTTCCGGTAATTCTCCGGAGCCGGCACCACTTCCCATAAGTTTTGGAATCTGCATGAAAATAATCGTCAGGGAAATTCCACTGATGAAACCGCCCATAACCGGAGTGGAAATGAAATCAACAATCCGGTCTGCGTGGAGACAGTAAAAAAGCAAAAGCCACAGTCCGGCGAAAAATGCGATCACAGGTACACAGGCAAGTGCATCGGGGGATTCAGCAGCAATACCAAGAGAGGCAAGTGCGCTTCCGACGATGGCGGCAGGTGCGGCATCTACACCGAAAATGAATTGTTTTGAGGTGGAAAATAAAGCAAAAAACAGGATCGGGAAAACAGATCCGTATAGTCCGTAGATCGCCGGAATGCCGGAAATCTGTGCATATCCCATAGAAATAGGAATAGATACGGCGGCAATGATGATTCCGGAGAAAATATCTCCCGGCAGATTGCGGAGGTTATAATTTTTCAGAGTGGGAAATAATTGTAAATTCATGTGAGTCCTCCTTTCTGGTGCTATTGTACCATAAACGGACAGGATTTTGTACCATGAGGGTGCAGAGGATTTTCTTGCCAAGCTGTAGCAGATTGGATATACTGTATTTGTAAATTGTAGTAGAGAAGGAGAAACATATGAGTAGTTCCACTGGAATAACAGAAAGAAAAAAGTATCTGGATGCAGCAAAAGGCTGGGGAATCCTGATGGTCGTATTTGGACATATTACAAGTCTCGGGAATCCAATTGATATCTGGTTTGGTGCATATAAACTCGCAGTATTTTATTTTGTTTCGGGTTATCTTCTGGCGATGCGGCAGAGTTTTCGCAAGATGTCGACCGGAGAATACATCAAGAAACATGCCAAAAGTCTTCTGATACCTTATTTTGGGTATAGTGCCTTTGTAATTCTTTATAATGTGATTGTACGAATGATGCGAGGCAAAGCGGCAGTTGACGTCATTAAGATGGTTGTACTTCAGGCATATACAACGGTATGTCTGCGTGGAATCAGTGCCTTATGGTTTTTGCCAACTTTGTTTCTGGCACAGGTAATATTTATTTTAGTAATTAAAAGCAGAAAAGAAGTCAAAATTCTGGCTGCAATTGGTACAGTGGTATTTGCATGGTATGCTTCTGCATATCTGTTCCCGATGTTAAAACAGACGTTGGAGGGGAATACTTATACTTTAGTAGCGTTTCCGCTCTTTGCAATCAGCAAGGGAATCGTGGGATTCGGTTTTGTCGGACTGGGATATATGTTTTATTTTGTAATGCTTCATGTAAAACAGCCACATGTAAAAGGGATTGTCGGAATCGCGGCATTTATTGCTACGTATTTTCTTGCTCAGAGAAATGGCGGTGTAGATCTGAATCTGATGGGACTGGGAAAAAGCCAGATCATGTTCTGGTTTAATGGCGTTCTGGGATCAGCCGGCACGATCCTGCTGTTTGAATATTTAGAACAATGGTGGAAGATGGAGTTCTTAAGCTTTTGTGGAAGGAATTCTCTGATTATTATGGCAACGCATGGTACGCTGGGATTTAAGGCATTGCTTATCAATGGCTGGAAAGCAACATATGGTCTGGCAGAGGTTGCCGGCCCGCGATATTATGTGGAATGTACAGGTATTCTTGCAGAACTTATCCTGCTGGAATGTGGTGTGATCTCAGTCGTAAAGAAATGTTTTCCGTGGCTTGAAGGCAAACCGTTCCGAAAAGCAGACAGATAATTTTTTATTTCAAAAAATCAAATATTGTAATCATACGTTTGATATGGCATAATAGATAAGGAATGTTAAAAAAAGGATAAACCTAAGTTAAAAGAATGTAAAAATACGAGATTTTACAGAAGGTGTCGGTCCGTAACAGAAGGACAGAGAGACAACAGAGGAGAATTTTATGGCAATTTTTTCAATGGTTTTATCGTTGCTGTCAGGTGTGGCATTATTTTTATTCGGAATGTCACTCATGGGAGACGGCCTGAAACTGGTCGCAGGCAACAAACTTGAAGCGTTTCTGTATCGAATGACAAACACTCCGCTGAAGGGCGTTGCACTGGGAACCGGTGTAACGAGTGTAATTCAGTCCTCTTCAGCAACAACCGTTATGGTTATTGGTTTCGTAAACTCCGGTATGATGAAACTGAAACAGGCAATCGGTATCATCATGGGAGCAAACATCGGAACGAGTATTACCGGCTGGATACTCTGTCTTTCCTATATTCAGGGATCCGGAGGTATCGCCAGTATTTTATCTACGGCGACTATTTCAGCAGTAGTTGCGGTGATCGGTATTATCTTACGAATGTTCAGTAAGCGTTCCGTTCACAAAAATATCGGAAACATCATGCTTGGTTTTGCAATTCTGATGACAGGTATGCAGACCATGAGTGGTGCAGTGGCACCGCTTCGTGAGAGTGAAGTATTTATCGATATGCTTACTATGTTTTCCAATCCGATCGCCGGTATTCTGGTAGGTATTGCATTTACTGCAGTCCTTCAGAGTGCATCAGCAACGGTCGGTGTACTGCAGGCACTTTCTGTAACCGGAATCCTGACCTTTGCCAGTGCATTCCCGATCGTTCTTGGTATCGGTGTTGGTGCAGCCTGTCCGGTTCTGATTTCTGCAATCGGTGCCAATAAGAATGGTAAGAGAACAGCGCTGATCTATCTGATGAATGACTTATTCGGTCTGATCATGTGGTCAGTGATCTTCTATACTGTAAATGCATTTGTACATTTCGGATTTATGGATATGATCATGACACCGGTAACGATCGCAGCACTGAATACCGTATTCCGTGTGGCGACGGTTGTAGTACTGTTCCCGTTTATTCCGAAACTCGAGAAGCTTGTTTGCTATCTGGTTAAGGACAGTGCAGAAGAGCTTGAAGATGAAGCGGATTTTGATCTTCTTGAGGAACGTCTGATCAATTATCCGGCACTTGCGATCGCACAGTGTCACCGTGCAATGAACGGAATGTCCAAGAAACTCCGTAAAAACGTTAACCGTGCGATGAATCTTCTAAATGATTATCAGCAGGATAAGTACGATAAGGTTCAGCGTAAGGAAGATCTGATCGACAAATATGAGAGCCGTCTGGGTGAGTACCTGATCCAGCTTACAAAGCGCGAGATGAATACGGCACAGACCACACAGGTTTCTCTGTATCTGCATACGATCAATGACTTTGAGCGCATCGGAGATCATGCTTCTTATATTGCGCATATGGCAAATGAAATGCATGACAACCATACAGAGTTTTCGCAGGCAGCATGGGATGAGTTAAATATTGTCATGGAAGCTGTCCGTGAGGAAATCAATGTAACCTGCAATGCCTTTATGAAAGATGATAAGGAAGCTGCACAGAGAGTTGCTCCGCTGGGAGCTGTTATTACAAATCTCTGTGATGAGCTCAAGATGCATCATGTAGAGCGTCTGAGTAAGGGTGACTGCGGCCTGGAAGAGGGAACGGTATTTAATGATATCCTCAACAGTTTCGGACGTATCGCAGCGCACAGTGCAAGTGCGATGACAGCACTTCTCAAGAGCGGCGAGACAGATGCGGATCCGCATATTCATGACTCCAAGATCTATCCGACAGACAGCTGGGAGTATTACACATACTTCAATGAATACAGACAGAAATATGATGTCATAAACAATGAAGATCATGTACTGAGCATGGAGCCGGAAGAAGTAGAATAAAACTAAAATAAAGAGAAAGTCATCAAATACAGAGCAGATGAAACGTCTGCCCTGTATTTTTTTATGTAATAGGAAATTACTCCGTAATGTTCCTATTACATAAAAATAAAACTGAAAAAATTTAGATAATAAGATTTTTTTCTGGCTATAGGAGTGGACATATGGTATGATGCTAAAGTGAATAAAAAAGAGGGTGCGTGCATTTTTATGCAAAACAAAAGAAAAGGAGAGAGGGAATGTTTGCATTATTCGAAAATTTAACAAACTGGTTGTGGGGGTTGCCGTTGCTGATCACAATTCTTGTGACCGGAATTTATCTGACGATCCGTTCAGGTTTTTTTCAGTTTCGTCATTTTGGACATATCGTAAAAAATATGTTCAGTAAAGAACGTCGTGAGGAAGGCGGAGACGATGGCAAGAGTCTGACACCGTTTCAGGCGATTTCCATTGCGATCGGTGGAACTGTTGGTGTATCCAATATGTCCGGTGTTGCAACCGCAATCGCTACAGGAGGACCGGGAGCATTGTTCTGGCTGTGGGTAGCTGCATTGCTTGCCATGGTCATCAAAATGACTGAGGTAACACTTGCTGTATATTACAGAGAAAAACAGCCAAACGGGGAATACCTCGGCGGACCGACCTATTATATGCAGAAAGGTCTGGGAGACGAAAAGAAACTTCCGTTCTGGAAAATTTTTGCCGTATTATTCGGCGGATGTATTTTTATGACATGGTTCATCACACTTCAGAATTATACAGTATCTGAGGCAGTAGGAAGTACCTTCAAACTTCCATATATCGTACCGTCACTTTTATATGTACTTGCAATTTATGTTATCATCATCGGCGGTGTAAAAAAAGTCGGTGTCATTTCTTCCTATATGACTCCGGTTATGTGTCTGCTCTATATTGTAGGTTCTCTGTTTATCCTGATCACAAATTATGAGAGACTTCCGGAAGCATTTGTACTGATCTTTAAGGGCGCTTTCACTACACAGGCTGCTGTCGGCGGATTCCTGGGAGCAGGAGTGGCAACTGCCATGCGTCTTGGTTTTGCGCGTTCTGTATACAGTAATGAAGCCGGATGGGGTACTTCTCCGATGATCCATGCTTCTGCAAAGACAGATCATCCGGTAAAACAGGGACTGATGGGTGCGTTCGAAGTATTTGCAGATACCATTGTGGTCTGCTCTATGACAGGTCTGGTTGTTATTGTTACCGGTTACTGGAATTCCGGACTTCAGGGTTCCGAACTGACACTGACCGCGTTTGAATCCGGTATGGGATCAGTTGCACGTGCACTGATTGCGCTCAGTATCTTCCTGTTTGGACTGACTACTTCAACAGGCTGGTTTACATACTACAGTGTTATCCTGAAACATTGGATGAAAAACAATCAGAAAGTGTTCAAAATCGCAGAAAAAGTATTTATTCTCGGAACACCATTATGGGGACTTCTGGTTACCGTACTGACACTTTACGGAAACGGAACTCCGGCACAGCTCTGGGTTATTGCCGACTTTACGACGGTATTCCCGACATTTGTAAACGTAGCAACATTATTTATCTTAAGCGGAACCTTTATCAAACTGTTAAAAGACTACAAGGCACGTTACCTTGGTATTGGAAAAGTAGACGAAGATATGGCTCTTTTCTATGAAGACAAGAAAGCAAAAGAGGAAAAATAAGCATTGGAAAAGATTTTTTTTAACGGATGTATCCGTACATTAGATGATGCAGGCAGTGTTGCTGAAGCAGTCGGTATCGAAAATGGAAAAATTGCCTTTATCGGAACAAATGAAGAAGCACAGAAAATCCCCTGTGAGGAAAAAACAGACCTGCAGGGACGCCTGCTTCTTCCGGGTTTTGTGGATACACATCTTCACATGCTGCATTATGCATTTGTCGAACGCTCGGTCAAGCTGTTTGACTGCAAAAGCGTCGAAGAAGCGCTGAAGGCAGCACATAAAAGACTGGAAGAACATGCCGGAAAGCCACTGACCTGGCTGTACTGTCGCGGCTGGAATGAAGAACATTTTGACGAACCGCGTTATCCTCTGAAAGAGGAACTGGATGCGCTGTCAAAAGAAATTCCAATCATCATGGTCCGTGTATGCGGACATGTGGCAGTCTGCAATACACCGGGGCTTGAACGCCTGAAAAAAATCCCACAATTTGCGGAGATAGCAAAAGATGTAGATTTTGAGACCGGACTTCTGAAAGAAAATGCTGTACAGTTTTATTCTTCTGTGTTGGAAGCTCCGTCCCAGGAAGAGGTGGAAAGTTACATTGTATATAGTGCGAAGAAACTGAATGAATGCGGATTCACCGGAGTGCAGTCGGATGATCTGGCATCTCTTCCGGGAAAGAACTGGAAGCGCATCATGAATGCATATAAAGCGCTGGATGCGAGAGGTGAGCTGAATGTCCGACATTATGAGCAGTGTCTGTTTGAGCGTGCAGAGGATGCGAAAGCATTTATTGAAGAAGGATACCGTACCGGTCAGCGTGGAGACCACTTTACGATCGGCCCGATGAAACTGATTCAGGATGGATCTCTGGGTGCAAGGACAGCAGCGATGAATGAACCATATGAGGATTCTCCGGGAAATACCGGAATCATTACATTCACACAGGAAGAACTGGATGATCTGTTTGCATTTTTTGACCGGCATCAGATGCAGGCAGCGGTACACTGTATCGGTGACCGTGCGATGGATATGGTAATTGAAGCGATTGCGAAATCTCCATATCGTAAGGACAATGCAAAGAACAGACACGGAATCGTTCACTGTCAGATCACAAATCCACGGATTCTGAAGGAAATGAAAGAACATGACATTCTGGCATATATTCAGCCGGTATTTGTAGACCTTGATATGAATACAGTAGAATCGGCGATCGGCGCACATCGTATGGAAGGAATCTATGCGTGGAAAAGTATGCTGGATCTGGGCATTCATGCATCCGGCGGTTCCGATGCACCGGTCGACAGTTTTGATGCAATGGAAAATATCTATTTTGCCGTAACCAGAAAGAATATTTATGGTGAGCCTGAAGAAGGCTGGATTCCTTCGGAACGCTTAAGCGTAGATGAAGCGGTGAAACTTTTTACAAAAGATGCTGCATATGCGTCTTATACTGAAGACGAAAACGGAACGATCGAAATTGGCAAAAATGCAGACTTTGTGATTCTTGAAAAAGATATCTACAAGATTGATCCAAATGAGATCAAGACTACAAAAGTGGACATGACCATACTTGGTGGCAGGACCGTGTATGAGAGAAAAATGTGATATAAATAAAATAAGCAGATAATAAGGAGATTGTCAGCTCTTTCGGGCGCAGTCTCCTTTTTTATTTTGATTTAAAGTAGTGTGCTGAGATAGATATGAATGTCAAAATATGGTATACTGAGACAAAAGCTCTCTTATAACAGACAGATATGAAAAGACTGTATGCGAAAGCAAAATTTGAAAGTGAGAACAATATATGTATGAGATCATGAATGCAGATGAGGCAATCCGTCTGATCCGGGATGGAGACTGTATCTGTGTCAATTCATTTGTAGGAATCGAAAACCCGATGGAACTTCATGAGGCATTGTATCGGAGATACCAGAAAATGCAGTCACCGACGCATCTGACGATCGTATCGAGTGCCGGCTTCGGAGTCTGGGATGAGGAACATAATGCAGAAGGATATATTCGCGAGGGCGCGGTAGACAAGCTGATCTGCGGTCATTTCGGGGCTATGATGAGCACGAAGAAACTGGTGCTTGAAGACCGGTTTGAAGCTTATAATCTGCCGCTGGGATGTATCTCTCACGCGATACGTGCACAGGCGGGAGGCCTTCCGGGAGCACTGTCAAAGGTTGGACTGGATATTTTTGTTGACCCGCGAAGAGAAGGACCGGGAATCAACCGTATTTCGATTGATGATTCTCTGGTCAAATATGTGGTAGTGGATGGAGAGGAGTTTCTTTATTATAAACTTCCGAAGATTACGATTGCACTCATAAAAGGTACAGCGGCTGATCGGAAGGGAAATATTACCTTTGATGATATGTACATGTCCGGAGATGCATTATCTATCTGTCAGGCAGTCAAGGCGAATCGTGGAAAAGTGATTGTACAGGTGGACCGGCTGGTAGATGCACCGTCCCGTCCGCGTAATGCTATCATTCCGGGATGCCTGGTCGATGCAATCGTTGTGGCAGAGCCGGAAGAGCGAAATGAAGCATACACGGCCCTGACCGGAAGTTTTGAGATCCCGTATAAAGAATGGCATACATGGAATGAAAAAATTCATGAGCTTTCTCAGAAACAACGCAAAAATAACATTCCTGCGAACATTATCGGAAAAAGGGCAGCCAGGGAACTGCGTGTGGATGATATTGTAAACATTGGAATCGGGATTCCGGAGACGGTTTCCAGATATGCACGAAAGAGTGGAATGCTGGATATGATCACGCTGACCGTAGAATCCGGTGGAATCGGCGGTTTTCCTGTTTCGGGAGAGGCATTCGGAGCGATGATCGGAGCCGCTTCTGTTTATGATATGGCAAACCAGTTTGATCTGTATGATAACGGTGGTCTGGATGTTTGTTTTATGGGAGCTCTGGAAGTTGACTGCCATGGAAATATCAATGCACACCGTGGCACGGGAGCATTTGCTGGTATCGGCGGTTTTGCAAATATTACCGCCAAAACGCCGACTGTGGTTTTCTGCATGACATTTAATGCAAAAGGGCTGGAAGTTACCCAGGAAAAAGGCGTTGTGACGATCCGCAAAGAAGGAGAAATTTCCAAATTCGTAGAGAAGGTATCAAGTGTCAGCTTTTCGGCAAAACGTGCGATCGAGAATGGACAGAAAGTCCTTTATGTAACAGAACGCTGTGTTTTCCGCCTGACCCCGAAAGGGTTAAAACTGATTGAAGTATATCCGGGAGTGGATATGCAGAAAGATATATTGGACAGGCTGCCATTTGAAGTGGAAGTCTGACAGGTAAGTTTTTAATAAATGAAATTTGTTTAAAACAGGAGAATACTATGGATCATTTTGAATTACACTCTGAATACCAGCCCACTGGCGACCAGCCCCAGGCCATTGAAAAGCTGGTCAAAGGATTCAAGGAAGGCAATCAGTTCGAGACCTTACTGGGTGTTACCGGATCAGGTAAGACCTTCACAATGGCGAATGTTATCGCCCGGTTAAATAAGCCAACTTTGGTACTTGCGCATAATAAAACACTGGCAGCACAGCTTTACGGTGAGATGAAGGAATTTTTTCCTGAGAACGCAGTCGAATATTTTGTCTCCTACTATGATTATTACCAGCCGGAGGCGTATGTGCCGTCTACGGACACTTATATTGCAAAAGATGCCTCCACAAATGATGAAATCGATAAGTTACGATTATCTGCAACGGCGGCTCTCTGTGAGCGCAGGGATGTAATTGTTGTATCCTCTGTTTCATGTATTTATGGTCTGGGTGCACCGGAAGAATTTTTTGATATGATGATCTCACTTCGTCCGGGAATGGAGAAAGACAGAGATGATGTGATCAAAGAACTGATCGACATTCAGTACAACCGTAATGAAATGGATTTTCACCGAGGTACGTTCCGGGTGCGTGGTGATGTATTGGAAATTTTTCCTGCCAACTATTCTGACCGTGTGATTCGTGTAGAGTTTTTTGGGGACGAGATCGATCGTATTACAGAAGTGGATGTCCTGACAGGCGAGATCCGCAGTGAACTGAAACATGCCGCGATTTTCCCGGCATCCCATTATGTTGTGCCACAGAGCCAGATCCAGAGAGCAGCAGATGCCATCCTCGAAGAAATGAAAGAACAGGTTGCCTATTTTAAAGGTGAGGATAAGCTGATTGAGGCACAGCGTATTGCCGAGAGAACGAATTTCGATGTAGAAATGATGAAAGAAACAGGCTTCTGTTCCGGTATAGAGAATTACTCACGACATCTTACAGGACTGGCACCGGGGCAGCCGCCATATACATTGATGGACTATTTTAAAGATGACTTTCTTCTTATTATAGATGAGTCTCACAAAACCGTCTCACAGGTTGGCGGCATGTATGCCGGTGACCAGAGCCGTAAACAGACACTGGTGGATTATGGTTTCCGTCTGCCGTCTGCGAAGGACAACCGTCCGTTGAGTTTTGAGGAATTCGAAAACAAACTGGATCAGGTTATGTTTGTTTCTGCGACACCGGGACAGTATGAGGCGGATCATGAGCTTCTTCGTGCAGAGCAGATTATCCGTCCGACCGGACTTCTGGATCCGAAGGTTGAGGTGCGTCCGGTGGAAGGGCAGATCGATGACCTGATCGGAGAAGTCAATAAAGAAGTAGAAAAGGGCAATAAGATTCTGATCACGACACTGACAAAACGTATGGCGGAAGATCTGACGGATTATATGAAAGATGTCGGCATTCGTGTACGTTATCTCCACTCAGATATTGATACCCTTGAGCGAGCGGAGATCATCAGGGATATGCGCCTGGACGTTTTTGATGTACTGGTTGGAATCAACCTTTTGCGAGAAGGTCTGGACATTCCGGAAATCACGCTGGTAGCCATCCTGGATGCGGATAAAGAAGGATTTCTGCGTTCAGAGGTTTCACTTATTCAGACGATCGGACGTGCAGCACGTAACAGCGAAGGTCATGTCATTATGTATGCTGATGTGATGACGGATTCCATGCGAAAGGCAATTCAGGAGACTGAGCGAAGAAGAAGTATTCAGGAGGCATACAATAAAGAACATGGAATTACACCGACCACGATCAAAAAAGCGGTGCGCGATCTGATTACTGTTTCCAGGGCTGTTGCTGAGACAGAAGATAAACTGAAGAAAGATCCGGAATCCATGACAAGGAAAGAACTGACAAAACTGATTGGACAGGTGGAAAAGCAGATGCGCGCGGCGGCCGCAGATCTGAACTTCGAACAGGCGGCAGAGCTGCGTGACAAGATGATCGAGCTTAAGAAAAATCTGGACGAGATGGATTCCTGAGATATGGAGAGAAAATGTCAAAGTGCATAAGAGTAGCTTGTGATTAATTTTCACTTTACGCTTGTACAGTGATGGTGAGCGTGCTAAAATGGAACGAGCACGACACGAAAGAAGGATAGAAATATGCAGTTTTCCAAAAGATTAGACAGATTTGGAGAGGAAATTTTTGCAGCCCTGAATAATCGACGTATGGAGCTGGAACAGCAGGGAATGAAAATTTATAATATGAGTGTGGGAACACCGGATTTTAAGACACCGGAGCACATCAAAAAAGCACTTGCAGAAGCAGCAATGGATGACAATAACTGGAAATACAGTCTTCGTGATCTTCCGGAACTGCTCGAGGCAGTCTGTACTTATTATAAGAAACGATTTGATGTGGAGCTGACACCGGATATGGTAATGACTGTTTACGGAAGTCAGGAAGGTATGGGACATCTGGGGATGGCGCTTTGTGATGAAGGCGATGTGGTACTGCTTCCGGATCCATGTTATCCGGTATTTGCCGCAGGAAGCCTGATGGCAGGCGCGAAGCCGTACTATTATCCATTGGTGGCTGAGCATGATTTTCTTCCATATGTAAAGGATATCCCGGAAGAGGTGGCAAAGAAAGCCAGATACATGGTTGTTTCCCTGCCGTCCAATCCGGTTGGAAGCATTGCAACACCGGGGCTGTACGAAGAAATTGTAGAGTTTGCGCGTAAGTATGATATTCTTATCATTCATGATAACGCATACAGTGATATTATCTTTGACGGAGCGCATGGCGGAAGCTTCCTTTCTACAGAAGGAGCGCGGGAAGTTGGTGTAGAATTCTTCAGCCTTTCAAAATCCTTTAATGTAACCGGCGCGAGAATCAGTTTTCTGGTAGGTCGTCCGGATGTGATTGCAGCACTTCGTAAATTAAGAAGTCAGATTGATTTTGGTATGTTTCTTCCGATTCAGAAAGCAGCGATTGCGGCACTGAACGGTCCGCTGGAAAGTGTACAGGAGCAGTGCGATATGTATCAGGAAAGACGTGATGCACTTTGCAATGGTCTTCGTGAAATCGGCTGGGATCTTCCGAATGGAAAGGGAACCATGTTTGTCTGGGCGAGAATCCCTGGTGGACGTACTGATAGTATGGCATTCTGTATGGAACTGATGGAAAAAGCTGGTGTTATCGTAACTCCTGGTGCAAGTTTCGGACCACATGGAGAAGGATATGTGCGTTTTGCGCTTGTACTGCCGCCGGATAAGATCCGCGAGGTGGTAGAGGCAATCCGCAGAAGCGGAATCTGAGAAAGCAGCACATATCTGCAGAAAGATTTATTTACAATAAATTAAGAACAGAATCTTACATAATCGCAGTACATCTGACACAAAGTAACAAAGTGGAAAAGCAGATTTTCCCGATTTGTGTCTGTACTGTGATTTTTTTTGATTTTTAAAAAAATTAATAATTATCTGTTGACAAACAATAATGACAGTGCTATCTTAACAGTATAGATGTTAGCACTCCTCATTATTGAGTGCTAACAAATGAAACGGAAAGGAACTGAGAGCATGGATGAACAATTGACGGATCGTAAGAAACGGATCCTGAAAGCGATTATCAAGACATACATGGCGACAGGCGAGCCGGTTGGTTCGAGGACGATCTCGAAGGATGCAGATCTGAATGTCAGCTCAGCAACGATCCGAAATGAGATGTCTGATTTGACAGATATGGGCTACATCGTACAGCCACATACGTCGGCAGGAAGAATTCCTTCTGACAAGGGCTATCGTCTTTATGTGGATGAGCTGATGAAGGAAAAGGAAGACGAGATCGAAGAGATCCGTAATCTGATGATTGAGAAGACAGACAAGATGGAAAAGGTGCTTAAGAATGTAGCACGAGTTCTTGCTTCTAATACAAATTACGCGACGATGGTTTCGGTTCCCCAGTACAGCGGAAATAAACTGAAATTCATTCAGTTATCCCGTGTTAATGAAATGCAGCTTGTAGCAGTGGTTGTATGCGAGGGAAACGTCATCCGCAACCAGATCATTGATCTGGATGAAGAGATGGATGATGAGACACTCCTGAAGCTGAATCTGCTTCTTAATACCAATCTGAATGGACTGCCGATTCAGGATATCAATCTTGGCATGATTGCCAGACTGAAAGAACAGGCAGGCATCCACAGCGGACTGGTTGCAAGAGTGCTGGACGCAGTTGCAGCTACGATTCATGTTGATGAAGATGATCTGGAAATCTATACGTCAGGTGCGACGAACTTCTTTAAATATCCGGAACTGTCTGACAAGACTAAGGCAACCGAACTGATTTCTACTTTCGAAGAAAAGCAGCAGCTGGTTGATCTGGTCAAAGAACGGATGGCGGATGATAATACCGGAGTTCAGGTGTACATCGGAGATGAACTTCCGATTTCGACCATGAAAGACTGCAGTGTTGTTACTGCTACTTATGAACTGGGCGAAGGCATGCATGGAACAATCGGTATCGTAGGACCGAAGCGAATGGATTATGAAAATGTAGTAAATAGTCTGAAGACCCTCAAGGTCGAACTCGATGAGGTATTCAAAAAAAATAAAAGTAACCAAGACAGTTAACTGTCAAAATGGAAAGGCGGTAGAAGAAACGTGTCAGAAACAACAAAAACAACTGGTGTGCAGGACGAAGCAGAGAAAGAAGTTCCGGAGACTGAAGAACCTGTAACAGAACCAGTCGAAGAATCGCCGGAGGCAACCGCAGGAGAGAATCCGAAAGGAGAAAAAGAAGCGGAAGCCACAGACGAGAAAGAAGCAAAAGGAAAGACATCTTTCTTTGGCAAAAAGAAAAAAGATAATAAATTGGAACAGCAGATCGAAGATCTGACAGACCGTTTAAAACGAAATATGGCTGAGTTTGATAACTTCCGTAAACGCACGGAAAAAGAAAAATCCAGCATGTATATCATCGGAGCGAAGGATATCATTGAGAAAATCCTTCCGGTGGTAGATAACTTTGAAAGAGGTCTTGCACAGGCAACGGAAGGTGATCCGTTTGCTGAGGGCATGGAAAAAATCTACAAACAGCTCACCACCACACTGGAGAGTCTGGGAGTAGAGCCGATCGAAGCTGTTGATAAAGAATTCAATCCGGATCTTCACAATGCAGTAATGCATGTAGAAGACGAATCCGTTGGAGACAACATTGTTGTGGAAGAACTTCAGAAAGGATACACCTATAAAGGATTTGTAGTCCGCCACAGCATGGTTAAGGTTGCAAACTAATTTTTAAATTTCAGATATTAAACAGGAGGAATATTATCATGGGAAAAATTATTGGTATTGACTTAGGTACAACAAACAGTTGTGTAGCTGTAATGGAAGGTGGACAGCCAACCGTTATCGCAAATACAGAAGGAGCTAGAACTACACCATCTGTAGTCGCTTTCACAAAGACAGGTGAGCGTCTTGTAGGTGAACCTGCAAAACGTCAGGCCGTAACAAATGCAGACAGAACAATCTCTTCCATCAAAAGAGAGATGGGTACAGATTATCGTGTAACAATCGATGAGAAGAAATATTCTCCTCAGGAAATCTCCGCTATGATCCTTCAGAAACTGAAAAAAGATGCAGAAGGATATCTTGGAGAAACTGTTTCAGAAGCAGTTATTACAGTTCCGGCATACTTCAACGATGCTCAGCGTCAGGCAACCAAAGATGCAGGTAAGATCGCTGGTCTTGATGTAAAACGTATCATCAACGAGCCTACAGCAGCAGCTCTTGCATACGGACTTGACAATGAGAAAGAACAGAAGATCATGGTTTACGACTTAGGTGGTGGTACATTCGATGTATCTATTATCGAAATCGGTGATGGTGTTATCGAAGTTCTTTCCACAGCAGGTAACAACCGTCTTGGTGGTGATGACTTTGACCAGAAAGTTACAGACTGGATGATCGAAGAATTCAAGAAAGCAGAAGGCGTAGACTTAAGCAATGATAAGATGGCTCTTCAGAGACTGAAAGAAGCAGCAGAGAAAGCTAAAAAAGAACTTTCTTCCGCAACAACAACAAACATCAACCTTCCGTTCATCACTGCAACAGCAGAAGGACCGAAGCATTTCGATATGAACCTTACAAGAGCTAAATTTGATGAGCTGACACATGACCTCGTAGAAAAGACAGCAGAGCCGGTTCGCCGTGCACTGTCTGACGCAGGAATCACAGCTTCCGAACTTGGTCAGGTACTTCTGGTCGGTGGATCTACACGTATCCCGGCTGTACAGGACAAAGTAAAACAGCTTACAGGTAAAGAGCCAAGCAAATCCCTGAACCCGGATGAGTGTGTAGCACTTGGTGCTTCTGTACAGGGTGGTAAACTTGCAGGTGATGCAGGTGCCGGTGATATCCTTCTTCTGGATGTTACTCCGCTGTCACTGTCTATCGAGACAATGGGTGGTATCGCAACTCGTCTGATCGAGAGAAATACAACAATCCCGACCAAGAAGAGCCAGATCTTCTCCACAGCAGCAGATAACCAGACAGCTGTAGATATCAATGTAGTACAGGGTGAGCGTCAGTTCGCGAAAGACAACAAATCCCTTGGTCAGTTCCGTCTGGACGGAATTCCGCCGGCACGTCGTGGCGTTCCGCAGATCGAAGTTACATTTGATATTGATGCCAACGGTATTGTAAACGTATCTGCTAAGGATCTTGGTACAGGAAAAGAACAGCACATCACAATCACAGCCGGTTCCAACATGTCTGATTCTGAAATTGACAAAGCAGTCAAAGAAGCTGCTGAATTCGAAGCTCAGGATAAGAAACGTAAAGAGGGAATCGATACAAGAAACAATGCAGATTCCATGGTATTCCAGGTTGAGAATGCACTGAAAGAAGCCGGAGACAAGATCGATGCCAACGACAAAGCAGCAGTTGAGACAGACCTGAATGCACTGAAAGATCTTCTTGCTCAGACAGCAAATACAGAAATGACAGATGCTCAGATTGCAGATATCAAAGCAGCTCAGGAAAAAATGATGGAAAGTGCTCAGAAACTTTTCGCAAAAATGTATGAGCAGACACAGCAGGCCGGCGGTCAGGCAGGTCCGAACCCGGGAGCAGGCGCAGGTGCAGCTCAGGGCGGAAATGAAGCTGGCTATGGCGATGATGTTGTAGACGCTGATTATAAAGAAGTATAATATATATAAATCATATAAATAAAATCTAAAACCTCAGATGCCATTCATGCTTGCATGGATGGCATTGGGGGATTATAATAATGTTTTGGTGTGGCGGATAGCTGCATAAGAGCAACAATGCAAATATAAAATATAGGAAAGAGAAAAGATGGCTGATAAAAGAGATTACTACGAGGTCCTGGGTGTCAGCAAGACAGCCAGTGATTCAGAATTAAAAAGTGCATATCGAAAATTAGCCAAGAAATATCATCCGGACGTAAATCCGGGAGACAAAGAAGCGGAAGCGAAGTTCAAAGAAGCAACAGAAGCATACAGCGTACTGAGTGATGCAGAAAAGAGAAGACAGTATGACCAGTTTGGGCATGCTGCCTTTGAACAGGGCGGTGGCGGAGCCGGCGGATTCGGCGGCTTTGACTTCAACGGTGCAGACATGGGTGATATTTTCGGTGACATTTTTGGAGATCTGTTTGGAGGCGGCGGAAGACGCCGTGCCAACAACGGACCGATGAAGGGTGCCAACTTACGTGCCCGTGTAAATATTACCTTTGAAGAAGCTGTGTTTGGATGTGACAAAGAACTCGAAATCGTTCTGAAAGATGAATGTACGACCTGTCACGGAACCGGTGCAAAACCGGGAACACAGCCAACTACCTGTCCGAAATGTCATGGAGAAGGTCAGATTGTCTATACACAGCAGTCTATGTTTGGTATGGTTCGAAATGTACAGACCTGTCCGGATTGTAACGGAAGCGGTAAGATCATTAAAGAAAAATGTACTTCCTGTCGTGGAACAGGTTACACATCTTCAAGAAAGAAGATACAGGTTTCCATTCCGGCAGGTATTGACAATGGACAGAGCATCCGTATCCGTGACAAAGGTGAGCCGGGAACGAACGGTGGCCCAAGAGGTGACCTGCTTGTAGAAGTAAATGTTGCGAATCATCCGATCTTCCAGAGACAGGACATGAACATCTTTTCAACAGCACCGCTGACCTATGCACAGGCTGCATTGGGTGGTGAGATTCACATCAACACTGTGGACGGAGATGTTGTATACGAAGTGAAGCCGGGAACCCAGACAGATACCCGTATCCGTCTGAAAGGCAAGGGCGTTCCTTCTCTCAGAAACAAAAACATCCGTGGTGACCATTATGTAACACTAGTCGTTCAGGTTCCGACTAAACTGAATGAAGAAGCGAAAGAAGCTCTTCGTAAGTTTGATGAGGCCTGTGGTAACAAGCCTGGTTCTGAGGCAAAAGGCGGATCTGAGAAATCAGAAAAGAAGAAAAAGAGTTTTATGGATAAACTCAAAGAGACTTTTGAGGACTAAATTCGCTAAAACAAAAGAAACTTTTCAGGAAAAGAGGGAAACCTCTTTTCTTTTTTTGCACTATCATGTATTATAAAAAATAAGGCAAAATTGCAGACACAGTTTGCAGATATCGTAAAGTGGTCGCACAGAACAAGACAGGAGATTACAATATATGAAATGGAACCGTTTTACCATTAAGACAAAAACAGAAGCAGAAGACATGATCATTTGCACACTTGCAGAAATCGGTGTGGAAGGTGTGGAGATTCAGGATCACCAGCCACTGACCGAGGAAGATAAAGCACAGATGTTTGTTGACATCATGCCGGAAGGACCGGCGGATGACGGCATTGCTTATCTGAATTTTTATCTTGAAGAAGATGCAGATAAAGAAAACATTCTTCGTGATGTCAGAAATGCACTGGAAGAACTTCGTACCTTTATGGATATCGGTGAGGCGACGATTGAAGAATCCCAGACTGAGGACAAAGACTGGATCAACAACTGGAAAGAGTTTTTCCATCAGTTCTATGTGGACGATATTCTGATCGTTCCATCCTGGGAAGAGGTAAAAGAAGAAGACAAGGACAAGATGATTCTTCATATCGATCCGGGGACTGCATTCGGAACCGGTATGCATGAGACAACACAGCTTGTTATCCGTCAGTTAAAGAAATACGTAAAACCGGGCATCGAACTTCTCGATGTCGGAACCGGAAGCGGAATCTTAGGAATTACAGCACTCAAACTAGGCGCCGGTCATGTGGTAGGAACTGACCTGGATCCATGTGCTGTTCCGGCAGTACAGGATAATAAAGAAGCCAATGAAATCGTAGATGAAACATTCGATATGATGATCGGAAACATCATCGATGACAAAGAAGTGCAGGATCAGGTGGACTATGAGAAATATGACATCGTAGCTGCAAATATTCTTGCGGATGTGCTAGTACCGCTGACACCAGTGATTGTTCATCAGATGAAAAAAGGCGCTTATTACATCACCTCCGGTATTCTTGATGTCAAAGAAGAAGTAGTCAGAGAAGCTGTTGCAAAAGCAGGTCTGACACTTGTGGAAGTGACCAGACAGGGTGAATGGGTCTGCGTGACTGCAAGAAAGGACTGAGACGATGCAGAGGTTTTTTGTAGAGCCACATCAGATTGATGAGGGAGCACATCAGATTCACATCCTCGGAAGTGATGTCAATCATATTTCAAATGTCCTGCGCATGAAACAGGGCGAGGAACTCTGGATCAGCGACGGAGGTAAAAAGGAATACCGATGTACCATCGAGGAATTCAGCCCGGACGAAGTCCTTCTTCACATTATTTATGCACAGCAACCGGATTATGAGCTTCAGAGCCGTATCTATCTGTTTCAGGGACTTCCGAAGGCAGATAAAATGGAACTGATCATACAGAAGGCAGTTGAGCTCGGTGCATACGAAGTGATTCCGGTAGAGACAAAGCGTTGTGTCGTGAAACTGGACGGCAAAAAAGCAGCAAAAAAGGTTGAGCGCTGGAAACAAATCGCAGAAAGTGCTGCAAAGCAGTCAAAACGTATGCTGATCCCGAATGTACATGAAGTACTGACATTTAAAGAAGCGTTAAAATATGCAGAATCCATGGATGTCCGCCTGATTCCGTATGAACTTGCAAAAGGAATGCAGGAGACAAAGGAGATTCTTGCCGATATCCAGCCGGGACAGTCTATCGGAATTTTTATCGGACCGGAAGGCGGATTTGAAGAAAAAGAAGTAGAAACAGCAATCAGCGAAGGTGCGAAACCGATTACTCTGGGTAAACGTATCCTTCGTACAGAGACAGCCGGACTTGCCATTTTGTCAGTCCTGATGTTTCAGCTTGAGCAATAGATAAAAGAGGAGTGTTATGGAAGTTTATTTTGATAATTCTGCAACGACCAGATGCTATGATTCTGTAAAAGATATCGTAGTGAAGACGATGACAGAGGATTTCGGAAATCCGTCTGCCATGCATTTAAAAGGTGTAGATGCAGAAAAATACGTAAAAGAATCAGCAAAGACGATTGCAGGTATTCTGAAAGTGCAGGAAAAAGAGATTCTGTTCACATCAGGTGGTACAGAATCTGATAACCTTGCACTGATCGGTGGTGCACTGGCAAACAAGAGAAACGGAAATCACATTATTATTACATCGGTAGAACATGCAGCAGTCAGCCAGCCGGCATCTTTTTTGCAGGAACAGGGATTTGAAATCACCTATCTTCCGGTAGATCACGAAGGCAAAATAAAGATGAGTGCGCTGGAAGCAGTTCTGCGCCCGGATACGATTATGGTTTCTACCATGCTTGTAAATAACGAAGTCGGTGCCGTGATGCCGGTAGAAGAAATTGCGAAGATGGTTCACGAAAAAAGCCCGAAGGCTCTTTATCATGTAGATGCCATCCAGGGATTTGGTAAATACCGCATTTACCCGAAAAAGATGGGCATCGATCTTCTTGCAGTCAGCGGACACAAGATCCACGGACCAAAGGGTATCGGATTTTTGTATATCAATGAAAAAGTAAAGATCATTCCGCAGATCCTTGGTGGCGGACAGCAGAGCGGAATGCGCTCCGGTACAGACAATGTGCCTGGAATCGCAGGACTCGGTGTGGCAGCTGCGCAGATTTATGAAAATCTCGACGAAAATGTAGAGCATATGTACCAGCTGAAAGAGCATATTGCAGAGGGCTTATCTGAGATTGAGGATATCCGTATCAATGGTATGCCGCTTCGCGAAGGTGCGCCACAGATTTTGAGCATCAGCGTTATGGGTGTGCGCAGCGAAGTCCTGCTTCATGCACTTGAAGATAAAGGAATCTACATTTCTGCCGGAAGTGCATGCTCCAGTCACAAGAGAAAACCGAGCGCGACGCTTTCTGCAATGGGAATGTCGAAAGACCAGATAGAAAGTACAGTACGTTTAAGTTTCTGTGAAGAAAACACGATGGAAGAAGCTGATTATTTCTTACAGACTATGAAAGAGCTTGTTCCGATGCTCCGCAGATACTCAAGAAAATAAACAACCAGTGTCGGAAAACACTGACAGAAAATTCAGGAGGAAATACCAGATATGATATTTCATGCATTTTTGATAAAATATGCAGAGATCGCCATCAAGGGCAAAAACAGATATCTGTTTGAGGATGCACTTGTAAAACAGATGAAACTGGCTCTCGAGCCGGTAGAAGGCGAATTTACCGTAACGAAAGAACAGGGCCGTGTATATGTGTTCTGTCCGGAAAAATATGATTTTGACGAGGCTGTAGAAGCATTACAGCGAGTGTTTGGTATCGTTGGTATCAGCCCGGTTGTCATTTATGAAGATCAGGGCTTTGATCAGATGGCAGAGGATGTCGTTGCCTACATGAAAGCAAGATATCCGGAATACAAAGGTTCCTTCAAGGTATACACAAGAAGAGCAAAAAAATCTTACCCGATTACCTCTATGGAAGTCAGTGCAGCAATAGGTGAAAAAATCCTCGATGCGTTCCCAGAGGCATCTGTTGATGTACACAATCCGGAAATGACACTTTCCGTAGAGATCCGTGACAAGATTTATGTATATTCCGAGACTATTCCGGGACCGGGAGGGATGCCGATCGGAACAAACGGAAAAGCCATGCTTCTCCTTTCTGGTGGTATTGACAGTCCAGTAGCAGGTTATATGATCGCAAAACGTGGAGTCAAGATCGAGGCAGTGTATTTCCATGCCCCGCCGTACACAAGCGAACGTGCAAAACAGAAAGTTGTAGACCTTGCAAAACTGGTTGCACGCTACAGTGGTCCGATCCGTCTGCACGTTGTAAACTTTACGGATATTCAGCTTTATATCTATGATCAGTGCCCGCATGAAGAGCTTACAATCATCATGCGTCGTTATATGATGCGTATTGCAGAGCATTTTGCACGTAAAGATAAGTGTCTCGGACTGATTACAGGAGAGAGTATCGGACAGGTTGCAAGCCAGACATTACAGAGTCTTGCAGCAACAGATGAAGTGTGTGAACTCCCGGTATATCGTCCAGTCATTGGATTTGACAAAGAAGAAATCGTTCAGATTTCCAGAAAGATCAATACATTTGAGACTTCAATCCAGCCATTTGAAGACTGCTGTACGATTTTCGTGGCAAAACATCCGGTAACAAAACCGAATCTCAAGGTGATTCACAGATCAGAAGAGAAATTAAACGAGAAGATCGACCAGCTTGTAGAAGAAGCGCTGGCGTCTACAGAAGTAATCGAAATTCAGTAAACAGTAAGAAAAAAACAGCTTCTCATGCATATGCACAGAAGCTGTTTTAAAACTGTCTTACATTCATGATCTCCTTAAGGAGATTATACAGATCACTCAATTACATACGGCTGTACGATTGTCAGAATAGTATCAAGAGTGCTGCCTTCAGCATGGATATTCAGATTGATCGGTTTGGATAAGTCTAAACTGAAGATGCCCATGATGGATTTTGCATCGATCACATATCTTCCGGATACTAAGTCAAAGTCACAGTCAAATTTACTGATCTCGTTAACAAATGCTTTCACTTTATCGATAGAATTCAGCGAGATTTTTAATGTTTTCATTTTGAGAACCTCCCTATTTAGTGTTGTTATGTGATTAATCTTACCCGTACGCCTCTGAAAAGTCAAGGGAAAATCAGATGAAATTATGGTAAAATATTCGTCTGTATATACAAAAAATGCAACTATTCAGCAGGTAACTGTGAAGGTACTGAACAGTTATAAAAACAATAAAATCGGAATACAAAGTGAAAATATCAGAAAATATATATGAGGTTAAAAATATGAAAAAAAAGGTTGCCCTTCATAATCTGGGCTGTAAAGTAAATGCATACGAAGTAGAAGCAATGCAGCAGCTTCTGGAAAAAGCAGGATATGAGATCGTACCTTTTACGGAAGGAGCGGACATATATCTGATCAATACCTGTACGGTTACGAATATTGCAGACCGTAAATCCCGACAGATGCTGCATAAGGCAAAAAAAATGAACCCGGATGCGATCGTGGTAGCTGCCGGATGTTATGCACAGGCAGACACAGAAAAATTAAAAGAAGATAATGCGGTTGACCTGATTCTCGGAAATAATCAGAAGACACAGATTGTAGAAGTGCTGGAAGAATATGAAAAAGAACATTCCAAACAGGTACAGGTGATCGAGATCAACCACACAAAAGAGTACGAGGAGCTTTCTATCGAACAGACAGCGGAACATGTTCGCGCGTACATCAAAGTACAGGACGGATGCAACCAGTTCTGTACTTACTGCATTATTCCGTTTGCGAGGGGACGTGTGCGAAGCAGAAAAATTGCGGATGTATTAAGAGAAGTTGAGACACTTGCGTCCAAAGGTTATAAAGAAGTCGTACTTACCGGCATCCACTTAAGTTCCTACGGCGTAGATTTTCCGAAAGAAGAAAGAGAGAGCCTTCTTTCTCTGATTCAGGCGGTAAGTAAAGTAGCGGGAATTCAGAGAATCCGTCTTGGTTCTCTTGAACCGAGGATTATTACCGAAGAATTTCTGGAAGGAATCGTTGCGACAGGAAAGGTCTGCCCGCATTTCCATCTGTCTCTTCAGAGTGGATGCAATAAAACACTGAAAAATATGAACCGCCGTTACAGCGCACAGGAATATGCGGAAAAGTGTGATCTGATCCGCAGATATTATCCGGCACCAGCCCTTACGACGGATGTAATTGTAGGATTTCCGATGGAAACAGAGGAAGATTTTGAAGAATCTTATGAATTCGTAAAAAACATTCATTTTTATGAGACACACATTTTCAAATATTCCAGAAGACATGGGACAAAAGCGGCAGCCATGGACGGCCAGCTCACAGAGGCGGTAAAAGCACAGCGAAGTGAAAAATTCCTGGCATTGCATGATATCCGTGCAAAGGAATACGAAGAGGCGATGATCGGAAAGACAATCGAACTTCTTCTTGAAGAGGAAATCGAAGAAGATGGAAAGAACTGGTATGTAGGCCACAGCCGTGAATATGTACGTGCTGTTATCAAAAAGACGGATGTGCATCAGGTAAATGATCTTGTTGAGGCGAAAGTGACCGGATTTCTGACAGACCATCTTTTACGTGCAGAATAATCTGCAGGATGCCGCACAGATTTTCGATATAAATTTCAACAAAAAAAGGGTTCTTGTATTTTGATAAGAATTATATTAAAATAAAAAGGAAATCTTATTAAGGACGTGAGAAAAATGGCAGAAAACAGTTTAGGAAACACACAATATTTCAGAACAAAACCAGATCAGGATCTTGAAGTTAAAGAAGTACTTGATCTGGTCTACAATGCAATGGATGAGAAAGGATATAATCCGGTAAACCAGATAGTCGGTTATATTATGTCCGGAGATCCGACTTATATTACCAGCCACAAAGGCGCGAGAAGCATGATCATGAAAGTCGAGAGAGATGAGCTGGTAGAAGAATTACTTAATGAATATATTAAGAACAAATCCTGGGAACGCTAGGAATATGCGGATTCTCGGATTAGATTATGGATCAAAAACAGTAGGAGTAGCCGTCAGTGATCCACTTGGTCTGACTGCGCAGAAGATAGAGACAATATGGCGCAAACAGGAAAACAAGCTGCGGCGTACTCTTGCAAGAATTGAAGAACTCATCGCAGAATATGAAGTAGAGAAAATCGTGTTGGGCTTTCCGAAGAATATGAACAATACGGTTGGTGAGCGCGCGGAAAAAGCTCTTGAATTTGGTGAAATGCTGAAAAAGCGGACAGGGCTTGAAATTATTATGTGGGATGAGCGACTGACAACAGTAGAGGCAGATCGGACACTGATAGAGGCCGGTGTGCGCAGAGAAAACCGCAAACAGTATCTGGACGGCATTGCGGCAGTATTTATTTTGCAGGGATATTTGGATTCCCTGTCAGTATGACAAAGGTGACAACATGGAAAAAATCAGATTTCAGTCTCCTGATGGAACAGTAGAAGATTTCTACATTGAGGAGCAGACAAGAATCGGAGGGGTGGCGTACCTCCTTGTTTCTGATTCAATGGATGACGAAGCAAATGCCTATATTTTAAAAGACGTATCAGAAGATACAGATTCCGAAGCCTGCTATGAAATGGTTGAAGATGAGAACGAACTGCAGGCAGTATATAAAGTTTTTGAGCAGATGCTTGAGGACGTAGACCTTGAAATGTGATTGCACACGAAGCATTATGGAGGTGCTTGATTGAGTATAGAAAATAATATGAACGAAAATAAAGCGCATACACCACAGAGAGAAAGTATGCCAAGAGACAGCAGATTCAAACCGAGAAGATACAATAACCATGACAGGAAATCTGCTGATAATAACGCAAAAAAACAGAACCCGAAACAGAAAAATTTCAAATATAAACAGCAGCAGAAACCACAGCAGAAAACTGGCAGCAAGCCTGCAGTTAAGAATGTTCAGAAACAGCAGCTTCGCACAGGATTACGTAAGGGCCGCCGCGGCACATCCAAGCTGAAAGTCATTCCGCTTGGCGGACTTGAGCAGATCGGAATGAACATCACAGCATTTGAATACGAAGACAGTATTGTAGTCGTTGACTGCGGGCTTTCCTTCCCGGAAGACGATATGCTTGGTATCGACCTTGTCATTCCGGATGTGACCTATCTGAAGGAAAATATTTCCAAAGTCAAAGGTTTCGTGATCACACATGGTCATGAAGACCATATTGGTGCACTTCCGTACATTTTAAAGGAAGTAAATGTACCGATTTATTCTACGAAACTGACACTTGGACTGATCACCAACAAACTGAAAGAGCATAATCTTGTTCGTTCTACAAAGTTAAAAGAAGTAAAACACGGACAGGTTATCAATCTGGGTGATTTTTCCATCGAATTTATCAAGACAAACCACAGTATTCAGGATGCGTCTGCCCTTGCAATCTATTCACCGGCAGGTATCGTAGTTCATACCGGCGACTTTAAGGTGGATTACACACCGGTATTTGGTGACGCAATTGATCTTCAGCGTTTTGCCGAGATTGGTAAGAAAGGTGTACTTGCACTGATGTGTGACAGTACCAATGCAGAACGTCCGGGATTCACCATGTCCGAACGTACCGTGGGACGTGTCTTTGACAATTTATTTAACGAACACAAAAACGCACGAATCATTATTGCGACTTTTGCTTCAAACGTTGACCGTGTGCAGCAGATCATTGATACTGCATACCGTTTCGGACGTAAGGTTGCAGTCGAAGGCCGTAGTATGGTCAATATCATTTCTGTTGCATCAGAGCTTGGTTATCTCCGAATTCCGGAAAATACTCTGATTGAGATCGATCAGGTTAAGAACTATCCGGATGAAAAAGTAGTTCTGATCACGACAGGAAGCCAGGGAGAGTCTATGGCAGCACTTTCCAGAATGGCAGCAGACATCCACAAGAAAATTACAATTAAACCAAACGATACGATCATTTTCAGTTCCAACCCGATTCCAGGAAACGAAAAAGCCGTGTCAAAGGTTATCAACGAACTGTCTATGAAAGGGGCAAAAGTTATTTTCCAGGATGTTCATGTATCAGGACATGCATGCCAGGAAGAAATCAAGCTGATCTATTCACTGGTAAGACCGAAATATGCAATTCCGGTTCATGGTGAATACCGCCATCTGACCGCACAGAAACATGTGGTTGAGGATCTCGGTATCCCGAAAGAAAATATCTTTATCCTTGCATCCGGCAACGTTCTTGAAATGGATGAAAACAGTGCTCAGGTAACAGGATCCGTTCAGACAGGAGCAATTCTTGTAGACGGTCTTGGTGTCGGTGATGTCGGAAACATTGTCCTTCGTGACCGTCAGCACCTTGCAGAAGACGGCATTATGATCGTTGTCATGACACTGGAGCGACACAGCAACGTTGTTCTTGCAGGACCGGATATCGTATCCAGAGGTTTCGTATATGTAAGAGAATCTGAGGATCTGATGGAACATGCAAAAGAAGTTGTTGAGAATGCACTTGATTCCTGCCTGGACCGCAACATCACAGACTGGGGCAAGATCAAAAATGTAGTGAAAGATGCACTCAGTGATTTCCTATGGAAGAGAACAAAGAGAAGTCCGATGATCCTGCCGATCATCATGGAAGCATAAGACACGAAGCTTTTACAGACAGAAAGGAGCCGATATGGGAGATACAAAAGACCGGGTAGGCGCAGCAGGAGTCATCGTTGCGGGAGGTTTTTTCAAAATAGCTCTGTATGTATGTGTGGCTGTTCTTGTTATCTGGATCGGAAAAGTCACATACCAGTTTGGATACAACATATTTAACCAGCAGGCAATGAGTCCGGGAGAGGGACAGGAAGTAACGGTTGTGATCAAAGAAGACGCAACGGCTTATGATATTGCCAAAACACTGAAAAGCAAAGGCCTGATCGAAGATACACTGGTATTTGTTATACAGGAAAAGCTTTCCAATTACAGCGGCAAAATGAGACCGGGAACTTATCTTCTCAGCACTGCATATACACCGACCAGAATCATGGGTATTCTTGCGGGAGATGCGGAGCAGGAGGGAGTAACTTCGTGATCGTAGAAGAAAGAATGCGAACATTTATAAATTCTCTTGATACAGGCAACACTCCATTTCTTGATGAACTGGAGTGTTCTGCTCTTTCTGAGGGAGTTCCGATCATCCGTAAGGAGATGCAGAGTTTCATCAAAACTCTGCTGGCGCTTGCAAAACCGCAGAAAATTCTGGAAGTGGGGACAGCCGTTGGCTTCTCCACACTTCTTATGTGTGAATACGGCAGACCGGATCTGCATATAACAACGATTGAAAATTACGAAAAACGAATTCCGCTCGCAAAAGAGAATTTCAAAAAAGCAGGAAGAGAAAAACAGATTACATTTCTGGAAGGAGATGCAGGAGAAATCCTGAAAGAACTTAAAGACTCTTATGATCTGATCTTTATGGATGCAGCCAAAGGTCAGTATATTCACTGGCTTCCAGATGTTGTAAGACTTCTTGCACCGGGCGGAATCCTGATGTCGGATAATGTTCTGCAGGAGGGGGAACTGATCGAGTCTCACTACCTTGTGGAACGCAGAAACCGTACGATTTATAAACGAATGAGAGATTATCTTTTTGAACTGAAGCATCACCCACAGCTTACGACGAGTATCATTCCATTGGGCGACGGTGTTTCTGTGAGTGTTAAGGAGGAATTATGAGAAAAATTGAATTGCTGGTTCCGGCAAGCAGTCTGGAAGTTCTTAAGATCGCCGTTGTATTTGGCGCAGATGCCGTTTATATCGGTGGTGAAGCATTTGGGCTTCGTGCGAAGGCGAAGAACTTTTCAAAAGAAGATATGGCAGAAGGAATCGCTTTTGCACATGAACATGGTGTAAAAGTCTATGTGACAGTAAACATTCTTGCGCATAACGATGACCTTCCGGGAGTACGTGAATATCTGCAGGAACTCAAGGAATTAAAACCAGATGCACTGATCATTGCAGACCCGGGAATCTTTACTTATGCCCGTGAAATCTGCCCTGAGATCGAATGCCACATCAGTACACAGGCAAATAATACCAATTATGAGACTTATCGATTCTGGTACCGTCTCGGAGCCAAACGTGTTGTAACTGCACGTGAACTGTCTCTGAAAGAGATTCGTGAGATCCGTGCAAATATTTCGGATGATATGGAAATTGAGACATTTATACATGGAGCAATGTGCATTTCCTATTCAGGAAGATGCCTGCTGAGCAATTATCTTGTAGGAAGAGATGCCAATCAGGGCGCATGTACACATCCATGCCGTTGGAAATATTCTGTAGTTGAGGAAAAGCGTCCGGGCGAATACATGCCGGTTTATGAAAATGAGAGGGGCACTTATATTTTTAACTCCAAGGATCTCTGTATGATTGAGCATATGGATGATGTCCTGAACAGTGGGATCGACAGCCTGAAGATCGAGGGACGTATGAAAACTGCACTTTATGTAGCAACAGTCGCGAGAACATACCGTAAGGCAATCGATGACTATCTGGAATCTCCTGAGAAATATAAAGCGAACATGCCATGGTATCAGGAACAGATTTCAAACTGCACATACAGACAGTTTACGACGGGATTCTTCTATGGAAAACCAGATCAGAATACACAGATCTATGACAACAATACTTACGTAAAAGAATATACTTATCTGGGATATGCGGAAGAAATTGATGAGAAAGGATTTGCACATATTACCCAGAGAAATAAATTCTGTGTCGGTGAGACTATCGAAATCATGAAGCCGGACGGAAGAAACTTGTCTGTGACGGTTAAGGCAATCTACAATGAAAATGGTGAATCTGTTGAGAGTGCGCCGCATCCGCAGCAGAAACTTGCTGTAGACCTTGGAACAGGGATAGAGAAATACGATCTCTTAAGAAGAGCAGAAGCATCAGAAAATTAAATTACAGCTATAATAAAAAAGATCAGATACCCATTTCAGGTACCTGATCTTTTTGGCATAAGAAGTGACTATCATAGAGAGGATTAACGGCACAATACCGGCGCAGTCAGTTCAAATCTTGCTCCGGATTTCCAGGAAGCACCGCTTACCGGTTGGGCAAGGATCTGGATTTTGGTGATATTCTTGCGATATTTCCAGTTGGCAAGAGTAGTAGACAAATGAACAGTCCTGCGGGTAGGGATATTTCGTGCACATTCAAAATATTGTTTTCCGCAAAAGAAGCGTATTTTAATCTGGACAGAAGTTTTGGTTGCCCCTGTTACACGGAGAGTAGTGCAGAAACGTGGAGAAGAAGAAACATTAAGGTTTTTCTTAAAACTTTGCGTATATCCCCATGAAATATTCTGATTGCGGGAGGTGTTCCGGTATATAGTAAAATTATCGCCTTTTTTATTGAAACTTCTGGAAGCACCGTAGGCTGTCCAGCTTTTGGAAACAGAACCTGTCTTTTTATAACCACTTACCGGGGTTAGTCTTCCAATTGTACAGGAAACTTTGTTGTAAAGTCTGTTGCTGTAAGAAGGAATAAGCTGTCTCCAGCTTCTGGCACCACCAATTGAAGATACCAGTGAACTTGTTGCGAAATTGGAAAGGCTGGTGTCCATGTATTTATAGATATTCCAGGATAATTTTTTTGATCTGGCATTCTCGGGTGAGGAAGAACTTGCGGAAGTTGTCCATAATCCGAGGTTTAATCCCTGACTGATCTCAGCTGTGTGATCGACCTGACGGTGAATGATGAGAGAGTCGATCATGTTGTCTGATTCAGAAATCAGGTACGAATATGCAATCGCGGCGGCCTGAAGTTTTTCAACATTTTTTCCGTTCTGGATAGAAGTATACCCCTGTTCAGAAAGAATGATCCTTGTTCGGGAACCGTATTTCTGGCGGATGTAACGAGTCAGAATCTGGATATTTCCCATATTGATTACAGGAGAAGAAAGCGAATTTCTGATCTGCCCGTTTGTGTTGGCCCAGAAGCGTGGCTCTGTCAGTGGCGAACTGTAAGGGTGGTAAGCAAGGTTCCATGCGATGTTTCCATCAGCACGAAGTCTTGTAGCAAATGCGTCCAGCATTTTGCGCGAAGCAAAAGTACCACTCACATTGTTAGTATTCCACAGATGATCCAGTGAAATGTAAACTCTTGCATTTGAATAGACGCTTGTCAGCACATTATATGCCAGACGGAACTGGTCGGCATAGACTTTTGCATACTGATTTAAGTTCTTGGAACCCGCATAATTATATGTCCAGTAATTGTTGACTTCGTTTCCGACGATCCAGTTTACGATTCGTCCGTATTTTCCATTGGTAGTACTGTAACGGTTGGCAAGAAAATTAAGCGTTGCCTGCAGATAATTTCTTGCAGCAGGGTTGGCAGTGTTCCAGGCATAAAAACTGTGCCCTTTATAACGCCCCTGCGGATAAATCAGTCCCCTAAGATCATCGCGCCAGCTTAAAAGAAGGACAGCGCTGTTGACGGAAGAGGTGGACTTTAATGATTGCAGCTGTCGGTCATAATAAGAAACAGAGTCTTTTACGAACCAATAAGTTTTACCATTATACTTCCAGGCATAAGAATATCTGGAATTTCTAAGGACTGGTGGTGCAAGGAGCTGACTGAAATCAATATTGATGACAGAGTTATGTACATTCAGCTCCTCGGCGTCTTCAAGCATATCGGCGTTGATCTGCAGCCCCTTTTTGGAAACTGCTTTCGGGAAGCGGTAGCGGTATCTGGCAAGTGCACCGGGATTTGAAATATATCGTTTTGTACTGATTTGGGTGTATTTGCCTCTGCTGTTTCTCGAAGCGATTGCAAAACCATGATAAAGAAGACTGGTATTGTTTAAAGTAGAAGGACAGGAAAATGTCATCTTGTTTGCTTTGCGTGCAGATGCAACAGGTCTGGCGGATGAAGAAATCCGGCTGCTTCCCGGAGTCAGTGCAAAAAGATAGCATCTGGAACCGCCTATCCTTCGTATGTTTGAAACAGTGGCTGTGATACGTATTTTTTTTGTTCCGTTCAGTCTGCATGAAGTGATAGAAACAGGATTTGTCGCTGCCTCCACCTGAACAGGTTCTGTCAGTGAACTGCATAAAGTCACGCACAACAACAGAATGAAAATAAAACCGGAAAATTTACGTATGCATGAAAGAAATGGGTTGCGATTGGTATTTCTCATAAGTGGTATTCTCCTTCCGATCATAGACTGATCCATTTATGATTTTAGAAGATTTCTCAGAGAAAATCAATGGAATAAAGTACGTAATTTTTTTAGAGCATTTTTTTCGATGCGGGAGACATAGGAGCGGCTGATATCAAGGCGGGAGGCAATCTCGCGCTGGGTCAGCTCAGGTTCATTAAAGATGCCGTAGCGGTAGCAGATGACCTGATATTCCTTTGGAGAAAGAATGCTCTTTATAGACGAAAGGAGATGAAGAATGTCCTGTTGTGTGGAGTAATTCTCAACGATATCCACCGGAGGGCTTTCGATGATATCAAGCAGACTGATCTCATTTCCTTCTTTGTCTGTTCCAATCGGTTCATACAGAGAGACTTCTCTGGAACATTTTTTGCGTGAACGGAGCATCATCAGAAGCTCATTGTCAATACATCGCGCAGCATAAGTGGAAAGTCTGGCAGACCGGTCAACATCAAAAGTAGAAATAGCCTTGATCAGTCCGATCGTCCCGATGGAAATCAGATCCTCAAGGTCTTCACCGGTATTTTGATATTTTTTTGCAACGTGGGCAACCAGACGCAGGTTATGCTCAATAAGAATACGTTTTGCTTCAGAATCCCCTTTTCGGCAGCGTTTGAGGCAGAGTTTTTCCTCTGCGGAAGTCAAAGGTTTTAAGAATGTTTTCAAGTGTCCACCTCAAGCGGGATTTCTATATAGTTTATGTTCAAGACAAGTTTCCTGTGCTTTTCCCAGAAAATAATGAAAAAAATACTGGCATTAGGCGTTTCCTTGCTTCTCACCTCGATGTAGTGTATAATAATTTCAATACGAAAAATACGATTTCAAGGATGATCAGGTGAACCAGATTGAAAAAAAAGATAGAACAGATACTGAACGGAAAATTTGAATATGAGCAGCCGGAACTCCTTTTCTCGAAGGACCGGCTGGAGATTACGCTGGAAGCCGGAAGCACAGCGCAGGGCGAACTCTACTTTGGAACAGAAAACAATGACCGGATTCAGGGATATGTGACGTCTTCGAACCGCAGATTTGTACCGGGCAGCAGTCGTTTCTCCGGCACGACAGTGCGGATGCCTTATGGAATAGACGGTTCAGGTATGCAACCGGGAGAGGTATGTACCGGCTGGCTGTGCGTGACTTCAAGTACAGGTGAGTACAAGGTTCCGTTTCGAATTCAGGCCGTAAAAGAAGAAATGCGAAGCTTTGGAAGTGAAGTCAGGGATTTGGAAGCTCTTACGGAGATTGCACATAAGGATTTCAGAGAGGCTTACAGGATTTTTACAGATAAAAATTTTGCCACTGTGATTGCAGAGGCAGATCCGAAACAGAAGGCGCTTTACGCAGGCCTTTCAAAGCAGCCTGTAACATGGCAGAATCTGGAAGAATTTCTGGTTGCCACGAAACAAAAAGCGGCTGTTTCGATTTCACTTAAAACTACAGAAACAGAGTTTTATAATGTCAAAGAAACCATACAGGAATCCTTTGAGATCCAGAGGAGCGGCTGGGGACATCTTCGCCTGGATATAGAAAGCAAGGGGGGATTCCTTGAGCCGGAACGTAAGGTCGTTACGGATGAAGAATTCATCGGAAGCTGTCTGAAACTGAACTATGTCATTCATGCAGATCAGTTAAAATCCGGTAACCAGATTGGTGAGATCATTGTAAGAAGCCCGTATCAGGAACTGAGATATCAGGTGACTGCGTCAAAGAGTCCGCAGATCCGTATTGACATTCGCAGAGAAGAAAAGAAGCACAAAGCAGAGCTTATACATGATTATATAGAGTATCGTATCGGACATACAGACTGTGAGACATGGATTTCACATACGGAACGGATACTGGACCGGCTGAAGGTTTCGGGATGTGAATATCCGGAATATCATTTTTATCAGGCATATATTGCACATATAAAAGGCGATGATCAGACCGCAGCATCCCTGCTGAAACAATATCAGCTCAAGGAGTTTACAAGAGAGGAACTGGAGCAGGCAGGCATTTATCTGTATCTTTGCACAGTATGCGGTTTATATCGGGATAAAGGACAGGCTGTTTGGCGGCTGCAAAATTTCTTTCGTCAGAAAGAAGACAGCTTTATACTTTTGTGGCTGCTTCTTCAGCTGGACAGTACATATAGAACGACACCATCGAAAGTGTTGTTTATGCTGGAAGAACTTTACGAAAAGGGCTGCTTTAGTCCGCTGCTTTATGTGGAAGCATGGAAACTCATAAGTGAGGATGTTTCCCTGCTGCACCGTCTGAGCCCATTTTGGATGCAGGTGTTCTGTTTTGCAGGAAAGCATGGACTGCTCACGGAAGAACTTGTGATGCGCCTTGCATATCTTTCCGGCTACGAAAAGAAATTTTATGGCAGTCTGTATCAGACACTGGCGGCTGGTTATGAGAAGTTTCCTTCGGACGATGTTCTGGAGGCAATCTGCAAATATATAATGAAGGGTGAACCACGGAAACAAAAGTATTTCCAGTGGTTTTCACTGGCGGTTGAGCAGGGGCTTCGAATTACCAGACTCTATGAATATTATGTGGAGACGATGGAGATTTCTTATCGAAGACAGCTTCCGAAGGCACTTCTGATGTATTTTGCCTACAATGATAATTCTCTCGGAGATGCACGGAAAGCATATGTTTATGCAAGTGTGATCGCTGCGAAAGACACAGATCCTCATACATATGAAAATTATAAAGAAAGTATGGAGCGTTTCGCATATCGAAAACTCTGTGACGGGCAGCTGGATGAAAATTATGCGACACTTTATCAGGAATTCCTGTTTGAACCGTTCAGCAGGGAAGAGGGCGAGCGTCTTGCACCGAAGCTGTTTATGCACAGACTGTATTGCGACGATGACAAGGTGCGGCAGATAATCGTTCGCCATAAACAGCTTCAGGAGGAAGAAGTATATCCGTGCACTCAGGGGGTGGCATATATTCGGCTCTATACAGAGGATGCTGCAATTCTTTTTCAGGATGGTAAACAGCGTCGCTATGCGGCAACGATACCATATAATCTGAAAAAACTGACGGATGAGGAGAAAGTAATCCCGGAATTACTGAAACTGGGTGTCGAAGAGCCGGGGCTTTTGCTTCATTATTGTGAGACAGCCAAAATGAGCAGAGAAAATCTTGCATATTTTCAGCGCCTTGCAGAACTTTCTTCCTGCACGGAAACATACCGCAGATCCATACGGAAAAAAATTCTGGAATTTTATGCACAGAATGTACATGGACAGGATCTTGACAAATATCTTGAAAGAATGGATTATCGTCAGTATGCACTGGTTGACCGCACAACACTTCTGGAGGTTCTGATCTCCCGCAGACTGTTCCGCCAGGCAATGGGACTTGTAGAAGAATTCGGATATGAAGGGCTGGAGCTTACAAGCCTTCTGAAGCTTACAAGCCGTATGATACTGAAGAGTAACATGGCAGAGGATGAAGAACTTCTGGCACTTGCATCTGAAGTATATCGAAATGGAAAATACGATGAAGTTATTTTATATTACCTGATGAAATATCGCTTCGGGCCGATGGACGAGCTTTTGTCTATCTGGAAGAGTGCCAGAGGGTTTGAGATGGAAACATATGATCTGGAAGAACGTATTTTAAGCCTTCTGATCTTTACTTCGGATTACCGTAAAGAAGGCGAAGCAGTGTTGGAATCTTATGTCAGTCAGTCGGGAAAAGAACGGATTATCGGAGCTTATCTGACACAGGTCGCATATGGGGTATTTGTAAAAGAATACACGATGAGCGCGTTTGTGCGTGGACGTCTGGAATATGCTTATTTTAACAAATGGCCGGTGAACCGGATCTGCAGACTGGCACTTCTGAAAGAGATTTCCAGGGAGCAGGATCCAAAACCGGAATATGTCGGTATTCAGCAGGGAATACTGAAAGAATGTGCGAAGGAACATCTGATGTTCGGCTTTTTCCGAAGAATGTCACCGGAGCTTTTGAGTCCGTATCAGCTGGATGATAAGACTTTTGTAGAATGTCATGCGGCGCCGGGCGCGAAAGTAACGTTGTTTTACAGTCTGGATACCGGAATCGGAAATGACAGGGAATACAAATGTGAGCCGCTGAAAGAAATGTACCAGGGTATTTTTGTACGTGCCTTTACCTTGTTTTATGGGGAGTCACTGCGGTATTATTTCAAAATTGATGATGGAAAGAAAGTGCAGAAAACCGTGGAACGGGTTCTTACAATGAAAAAGATCGAAGGAACACCGGGAAGCAGATATCAGATCCTGAATCAGATACTTTCTGCAAGAAAGCTCGGCAAAAAAAATGAGGCGGAAAAAGAACTGAAACGGTTTATGAGGCAGGAACAATACGTACAGAACATGTTCACCATCAAAAAGGAAAATGAGAAATGAACGAGACAAAAGATTTGATAATCGGAATTGATTTTGGAAAAGAATATTCCCAGATCTGTTACTATGACCGTAAGGCAGATGAACCGCGCTCACTTCCGGTAAAGGTGGGCAGCAGTCAGTTTGAGATGCCAACCAGTCTCTGCAGGCGACTGGAGCAGAAGGATTATTGCGTTGGTCTGGAAGCAGAGTACTTTGCCAGAGAAAAAGGCGGATTTCTGGTCAGTGATCTCTATGCGGTTTCAAAGAGCAGAGAGAGAATCATTGTAGCGGAAGAACAAAAGGAACCGTGGGAGCTGCTGGCATACTATATTCGCGGGATGATGAAACTTCTCGGCGTTGCCGATGTGGAAAAAAACATCCGTGCACTGGTAATTTCTATGGAAACGCTGGATGCTGTACAAGTGGATAATCTGCAGAAAGCATGCGGATTTCTGGGGATCCCGAAAGAACACTGTATTCTTCAGGATTACGAGGAAAGCTTCTATTATTACGTGATGACACAGAAAATGGAAACATGGAACAGGAGCGTTGGCTGGTACAGTTTCCATGACCGACATGTGACATTCCGCAGAATGGTTATGAATGGCGGAAACAAACCGGTTCCTGTTATGCTGGAAACACCGGTGGAGACAGATCTCAGTGAAGATATGACGCAGAGAGATGCAGATTTTTATGCTTTTGTGCAGAATACACTGAGTAAAGAGCTTTACTCCAGTATTCAGATAAACGGAGATGGATTTGATCAGGAATGGGCAAAGAAGTCAGTCAAACTTCTCTGCTATCAGAAACGTAAGGTATTTTATGGAAACAATCTGTTTGCCAGAGGGGCATGTGCAGCCGGGGCAGAACGTTTTATTACACACAGGCTTCGGGATTATCGATATATGAGCCGTTCGCTTGTTCTTACGAGTGTGGGAATGGAGATGCGTGTTATGGGTGCGCCGACTTATTATCCATTGATTGAAGCTGGAAGAAACTGGTATGAAAGCAGTGCGGATATCGAACTGATTCTGGATGATACCGATGAACTGGTATTTGTAGTGGAACATATGCGTGAATCCGAAAGAAGGCATATTGTGATGAAACTTCCGGGACTGCCGCAGCGCCCCAACAGAACGACACGTCTCAGCATATCACTTCGATATATATCAGCAGAAGAATGCTGTATCACAGTGAAAGACCTTGGATTTGGAGAGATGTTTCCGGCTTCAGGGAAAGAATGGAAAGAAACGACCAGATGGCAGGAGGGGATTGCGTGAGCGGATATATACTGTGTCAGACCGAAAGGGCAGAGGCACCTTACTTTATAGAAAATATCAGCATGAATATTTATTCGCTGGAAGAATTGTGTTATTATCTTGACCACAATCTTTATCTGATCGATCAGACAATCCTTAATGAAGGACTGTGCAACTGGATTCAAGAGGAATTGAAACTTCCTGCACTTGCAGCAAAGCTGCGTCCGAAAATGGGAAAATTTGCAAGTGCCGAGGATCTTGTCTATCCGGTATTTAAGGAAATCAATTATCTGACCTATGAAGAACTGAAAGTATTGAATACTCGTTTGCAGAAATTTGATAAAGAAACACCGGCGATGCGTGAAAAATGCAAAGGTGATGCTCTGATGGAAAATAAAATGTATGTTCATGCGATTCAGGTTTACCAGAAGTTACTTGACAGAAAAGATCTCGAAGAGATACGGGAAGGTCTGACAGAATGTATTTATCATAACCTTGGCTGTGCATACAGTTATCTTTTCCAGATGGATAAAGCAATAGAGTGTTTCCGCCGGGCATATGAGGGAGGCCGGAGTACAGAAGCACTGGAAACGTATCTGACGGCTTTTTCCATGTCATACAGTGAGGAAGAATACAAAAATATGGCAAAGACGCTGGGAGTGGAAGAAGAAATACTGACTGCCGTGCAGAATAGAAAAAAAGAATTTTCCCAGATTCAGAGGGCAAAAGTGAATTCTCAAAATATGGACGATATTCTCAATCATCTTACATCAGAATATCACAGAAGTACGGGTTCGTGAAATAAATCACAATGTATACAGTTTTTTTTATATAAATAAGGTAGACGAAACAGACTTAATCTGTTAAACTAAACATATAATTTGGGTCTGGTAATATTGCCCAAAAAGATTAGGAGGAATTTATCATGTTAGTAAACGCTTCAGAAATGTTGAAAAAAGCAAAAGCTGGTCATTATGCAGTTGGTCAGTTCAAC
This sequence comes from Blautia sp. Marseille-P3087, assembly GCF_900120195.1. Taxonomy (GTDB): domain Bacteria; phylum Bacillota; class Clostridia; order Lachnospirales; family Lachnospiraceae; genus Blautia_A. The sequence goes on along the minus strand of NZ_LT635539.1, from coordinate 967,340 downwards.
ATTAACAACCTTGAGTGGACAAAAGCAATCCTGCTTACCGCACAGGAACTCAACTCCCCGGTTATCCTTGGTGTATCCGAAGGTGCAGGAAAATACATGACAGGTTACAAAACAGTTGTTGGTATGGTTAAAGGTATGCTGGAAGAACTGAACATCACTGTTCCGGTTGCACTTCACCTTGATCACGGCAGCTATGAAGGATGCCTGAAATGCGTAGAAGCAGGTTTCACATCTATCATGTTTGATGGTTCCCATTATCCGATCGAAGAGAACGTAGCAAAAACAAAAGAACTGGTTAAGATCGTTGCTGAGCATGGAATGTCTCTGGAAGCAGAAGTTGGTTCCATTGGTGGTGAAGAAGACGGTGTTGTAGGCATGGGTGAATGCGCAGATCCTCAGGAATGCAAGATGGTTGCAGATCTTGGTATTGATTTCCTTGCAGCAGGTATCGGTAACATCCATGGTAAATATCCTGCAAACTGGAAAGGCTTAAGTTTCGAAACTCTGGATGCTATCCAGCAGCTTACAGGAGATATGCCACTTGTACTTCATGGTGGTACAGGTATCCCGGCAGATATGATTAAGAAAGCAATCGATCTTGGTGTATCTAAAATTAACGTTAATACTGAGTGCCAGCTTTCCTTCGCAGCAGCTACACGTAAATACATCGAAGAAGGCAAAGATCAGCAGGGTAAAGGATTTGACCCACGTAAACTTCTTGCTCCTGGAACAGAAGCAATCAAAGCTACTGTTAAAGAAAAAATGGAACTTTTCGGTTCTGTTGGAAAAGCCTGAGAATTGCATAATACCCGTTAGGGAGAATCATAAGGAATCGGTGCCCGGCACCGGTTCCTTTTTTTGACATACAGGATATATGTGTACTGACAGACTTGTTCGCAGTAACTTTTCATGTTAAGATAGCGTCATGATGAAAAATACAGAGAAAAACAAAAATAACAGAATAACGCAGACAATTGATTTTAAAGAAACAGTCATAACGAATTTCTCCGGGATTTATAAAAATCAGAACTTTTATAAGAATTATGCAGAAGAAGAAATATCCTGGACAGAATTAAGTGATCTGTCCGGCTGTAACTGCTATTGTGACGCTGAGGCGTCTGACCGGATACGAAAGGAAATTCAGGCTTTTACAGGAAAGGGGCTTCATTTCATTGATTCTGGAAACTATCACTATATGACACGTTTATGGCTGGAAAAACTGCAGATACCATTTCGCCTGCTTGTTTTTGACAATCATACAGATATGCAGCCACCGGCATTTGGCGGGCTTTTGTCCTGTGGCGGATGGATTGCGGCATCACTGGAGGAACTTCCACTTCTGCAGGAAGTGATTCTTGTTGGTCCGGATGAAGAAGCTTATACACAGGTTGAGCCGGATTTGCAGCAAAAAGTCCTTTTTTTATCCCGAGAGAAACTAAGTACGATGACGACAGAGGAGAAAGAGGGTTTCTTTAATAATCTATCTGAAGATCTGCCACTGTATGTTTCGGTGGACAAGGATGTTCTTTGTAAAGGAGATGCTTCGACTACATGGAGCCAGGGGGATATGCACCTTTCGGAACTTATGAGCTTTCTTGAGCTTGTACTGGAGCGACAGAATATACTTGGAATGGATGTCTGCGGTGAGTGTGATATGGATTCCTGCAGCGAGGATTTTTTGAATGATCACGCGAATGAGGCAATTTTGAGACTGTGGGAGAAAATGCAAAAATCATCTGAAAGGATGGGCTCGGAATGAAAAATGAACTTTTTACGATCGGACCGCTGACTGTTTATGGTTATGGCTTTATGATCGCGACAGGTGTGCTGGCAGCATGGATCGTTACAGAATACAGAGCTAAGAAACAAAATCTGGACAGTGAGCATGTGTTTTCACTTGTTCTCTGGTGCCTGATGGGTGGTCTTCTCTTTGCAAAGCTTCTGTTCTGGATCACAGAATGGAAAAGCATTGCAGAAGATCCGGGATTTTTCTTTGACACGCTGGCAGATGGATTTGTGGTATATGGCGGAATTATCGGTGGTATTCTGGCAGGCTGGATGTATTGCCGGATCAAAAAAGCATATTTCTGGAAATATTTTGACCTTGTGATGCCGTCCGTAGCACTGGCACAGGGCTTTGGAAGAATTGGATGTTTTCTGGCAGGATGCTGTTACGGAAGAGAAACAGACAGTATTATATCCGTCACTTTCCAGAATTCTGACTTTGCACCGAATCATGTGGCTCTGATTCCGACACAGCTTTATTCAAGTATTCTTGATTTCCTGCATTTTGGTATTCTTTTGTATATTGCAAGACGTAAAAAGGCAGACGGACAGGTTGCGGCTTTTTACCTGATTTTTTACAGTATCGGAAGATTTGTGCTGGAATTTTTCCGTGGAGATTTGATCCGTGGAAGTGTGGGAAGCCTATCGACTTCACAGTTTATCAGCCTGTTTATTCTGGCGGCAGGAATTGCGATTCTGATTACACGTACAAAAAAGAAAAATGCATAAGGTTTTAACGGATTCATAAAGAGGAAATTTTTGCATAGGCTGTAAGGAAAGAGCAGAAGAACCGGGGCAGAGAAGATGAGCATACCGGCACAGAATCAGCAATACGAAAATTTTATTATCCGTTATAAGCAGAATATAGAGGGAGTACCGGAATATCAGCCGGATGAGAGATTTCAGATCATCAATGACCTGTTTGGGGTATTATATGTACCGATACAGGAAATCCCGGAACTGGCATTAAACAGTTATTCTTATTCGTCTATTCCAAGATGCTATACATATATGGATACTGGTGCGCTGAGCGCGTCAGGGGTAACAAGACTTCATGGGCATCCATATCTGAAGCTTAAGGGCAGCGGAACACTGGTGGCAATAATTGATTCCGGAATTGATTATCTGCATCCGGCATTTCACAGGGGAATGACCAGTAAAATTCTGAGTATCTGGGATCAGGAACTGGAAAGTGGCCTGACGGAGAGGATTCCGTTTGGAAGAGAGTTTAACCGAGGGGAGATTGAGCAGGCTCTTTCGGCAGAAAATCCGTGGGAAGTGGTTCCATCAATGGATAAAAGCGGGCACGGAACGGAAGTAGCTGCCACGGCGGCAGGTTACAGTATCGAAAAAGAAGGCTTTTCCGGCGCTGCCCCGGAGGCGGAACTTGTAGTTGTCAAACTAAAACAGGCAAAGCGGTATCTGCGTGATTTATATCTTCTTCCGCAGGAGGCGGATATTTATCAGGAAGATGATATCATGCTTGCGATTGCGTATGTCCTGCGTGTGGCGGCAGAAAATCAGAAACCGCTGTCAATCTGTATTGGACTCGGCAGCAGTATGGGCGCGCATCAGGGAGAGGGACCACTGAATGAATATATCAACAGTATTGCGGCATTCAGTCAGAATGCTGTTTCAGTGCCTGCCGGAAACGAAGGCACAGCAAGACACCATTATATGAAGACACTGAGCGCAGCGAATATTAAAGATACAATAGAACTGCGTGTGGGCGAAAAGGAGAGTACTCGAGGATTTATGTTGGAATTCTGGGGAGACTCTCCTAATTTTTATTCTATGACGATCCAGTCGCCGACAGGAGAACAGTTATCGATCAGCACTTCTTTAAAAAACAGCACACAGGAACTGTATTTTGTATTTGTCGAGACAAAAGTGTTGGTGAATTATGTGCCGATTGAGCGGCGTACGGGAAATACACTGATTTTTATTCGGTTTCTGCATCCGGCTGTCGGTATATGGAAGTTTCTGGTGGGAGAGAGAATACCCGGGGAAAGCCGATTTCACATGTGGCTTCCAGTACGTGGAATGATTTCGGATGATACATATTTTCTGGAACCCTCGCCAGAGTATACGGTTACATCACCGGGGGATGCGGCGGATGCGATGACCGTTACGGCATATCAGTACCGGGACAACAGCCTGTATGTGCAGGCAAGCCGCGGATATAATACAGAAAATGTGGTAAAACCGGATTTTGCAGCGCCCGGAGTGGATATCCTGACGGCTTCGATCGGAGCTGGTGCAGAATTTGCCCCCGCAACAGGAACCAGCCTTGCGGCAGCTCAGACAGCAGGAATGGCGGCGCTTTTATTTGAATGGTCACTGATTCGGGAAAACGAGCCCTACTTTACCGGAAACAGCGTAAAAAATTATCTGAGCAGAGGCGCAGTCCGCGATCTGAATCTGATCTACCCTAATCCGGAATGGGGTTATGGAAGACTGGATCTGTATCATACGTTCGAGCTGCTGACGTGAGAAAATGAGAGACAAAGAATCTATTTTAGATTACAGATATCAAATAATGAAATTTACATAGCTAAATCGTTTGATATCGTGTACAATGAGAAGTGGAAAACTACATAACGACAAATGAGGAGGAATTAGACTTATGGATCTTTCAACTTTAGTAAAAATGTCAAACACATACGGAAGTAACCCGGCTTATGTGCTGGCAGGCGGTGGTAACACCTCCGTCAAAAACGATACTGCACTTTATGTAAAAGGTTCCGGCACACAGCTTGCCACAATTAAGGCAGAAGGATTTGTCAAAATGGACAGAGCACGCCTGAACGAAATCATGAAGACGGAATATCCGAAAAACGATGTTGAACGTGAAGCTGCATATCTTGCAGATGTAATGGCAGCTGTAACGGACGATGACAAAACAAAGCGTCCAAGCGTAGAAGCACTGCTTCACAATTTATTTGCATATACTTACGTACTGCATGTTCATCCGACCCTTATTAATGGACTGACCTGTGGAAAAGGTGCGCAGGCGCTTTGCGAAGAACTTCTTGGTAGGGAAGTGCTCTGGATCGATATTTGCAAACCAGGCTATACACTTGCACGTCTTTGCTTCGAAAAAATGAATGCATATAAAGAGAAATACGGAAAAGATGTTCAGATACTTCTGCTTCAGAATCACGGAATTTTTGTTGCAGCAAATACAGTAGAAGAAATTGGTGTGTTATTTGATAGTGTGATCAGTAAATTAGAAAAACAGGTTAAGAGAACAGCCGATGTAAGTGATGCTGTTACACCGGAAAAAGAGCAGGCGGCACAGAAGCTTTCTCAGTTACTCGGACATGTAGTAGAAGTTGTACCGGCTGCAGAAGCTGATAATTTTGTAAAAGATAAAACATCAGCAGCACCGCTTCTGAAACCATTTACACCGGATCACATTGTATATTGCGGACCATATCCGTTATTTGTAGAAAATATTGATCAGGCAAAAGAAGTGCTGGACGCATTTATGAAAGAGAATGACAAAGAGCCACGTCTGATCCTTGTACAGGGTATAGGTGCATTTATCATGGAAGACGATAAGGAGAAAGCAGCGAAGGCACAGCTTCTGGTAAAAGATGCCATTAAGCTTGCCGTATATGCGGAAAGTTTTGGTGGTCCACTGCAGATGACAGATGAGATTACATATTTTATTACACACTGGGAAGCAGAAGCATACCGCAGTAAGAAATAATGATCTGAAAAATCTCATAAGAGTGTTTCAGACGGATATATAATATAAGCAGAAAAAATAAAGAATCATTCAGAGTACGGATTATTTAAAGAAACCGTACTCATGGATGGTTCTTTTTTTCTGGAAAAATGTTTTACGTTGAAAAAAATCCTTGCTTTTTGAGAAAATATAGGTTGACATATCACTGCTACAACACGGTAGCGTGGTAGAACGAAAAAGAAAAGAATGCAGACATGAAGAAAAAGACAGTAAGAGATAACGGAAAGATTTTATCAGGAATATGTTTTGCACTGATCATTGGATTCTGGTGCATAGCAACTTACGGGGGACTGATCAGCGATTTGTTTTTGCCAAGTCCTACAGAAGTAGTAAAGAAAATCATAGAGATGGCGAAAGACGGTTCGCTGTGGGCAAACTGCTGGGAATCCACAGCCAGAGTTTTAGTAGGCTGGATCTGGTCTGTGATCGTAGCACTTCCGGTAGGTATGCGATACGGTATCCGGTGTAGACCGAAACATGATAAATGCGGCAAAAACGTTGGGTGCCGGCAAATGGCAGATTTCTGGATGGAAAAAGGTGAGTGTGAGACGGATGATCTGACAGATTTCTTTGAATTGGTAAAATAAAGAAAATCACAGAAAAGTATACAAAAATGCATGTGAAAATTTGGTAGCAATGACGGCAAAACTTTTAAACCTCACGAATTGTTTTTGAGCCTGAAATTTGTTATAATTACAAGAAAAATAGGACTGTTCAATAAATAACAGTCAAATTGGATTTTCAATATACAAACGAGGAGATCGTATTGAAAACCAGTCAGGAGGAAACATGAAAAGAGGAAGCATTTTTGAACTGAACGGCATTCCGAAATTTCAGGAGGCACTTCCGCTGGCATTGCAGCATGTAGTTGCAATGATTGTGGGTTGCGTTACACCGGCAATCATTGTAGCCGGAGCAGTAGGTGGTGATGGATTAAGGGCAAAAGACAGAGTGATTCTGATTCAGGCATCGCTGGTGGTATCGGCATTGTCCACATTGCTCCAGTTATTTCCAATTGGAAAGAAGAAGGGATTTAATTTAGGATCCGGTCTTCCTATGATCATGGGAGTAAGTTTTGCCTATGTACCGAGTATGCAGGCAATCGCAGAAGGGTACGGAATCAGTACGATTCTGGGAGCACAGATCATTGGCGGCATTGTGGCAATTATCATGGGACTTCTGGTTAAAAAAATCCGCGTATTTTTCCCGCCGCTGATTACGGGAACCGTTGTATTTACAATCGGACTTTCCCTTTATCCGACAGCAATTAATTATATGGCCGGCGGAACAAGTAATTCGGATTATGGTTCCTGGCAGAACTGGCTTGTGGCATTTCTGACACTGGCGGTTGTGACAGGACTGAATCATTTTGGCAGGGGAATTCTGAAACTGGCCTCTATTTTAATTGGTATCATTGTAGGATACGTGGTTTCAATTCCGTTTGGAATGGTCAGTCTGTCAAGTGTTGGACAGGCAAAAATGTTTCAGCTTCCGCAGTTCATGCATTTTGGAATTCATTTTGAGATTTCTGCCTGTGTGGCAATCGGGCTGCTGTTTGCAATCAACTCTGTTCAGGCAATCGGAGATTATTCTGCGACAACGATCGGTGCTATGGATCGTGAACCGGAAGACAGAGAATTACAGAATGGTATCACCGCATATGGAGTAACAAATATAATCGGAGCTCTGCTTGGCGGACTTCCGACAGCAACGTACAGTCAGAATGTTGGTATCGTGACAACGACAAAGGTTATTAATCGCTGGGTGCTTGGACTGGCAGCTGTGATCCTTGGTGTCGCAGGAATCGTACCGAAGTTTTCAGCGCTGCTGACTACGATTCCACAGTGTGTTCTTGGTGGCGCGACGGTTTCTGTATTTGCTTCGATCGCCATGACCGGAATGAAGCTGGTAGCGTCCGAAGAGATGGATTACCGAAATTCCTCAATCGTTGGTCTTGCGGCAGCAATTGGTGTGGGTGTTTCACAGGCATCCGCGGCACTTGCAAGTTTTCCGGGGTGGGTAACAACGATTTTTGGTAAATCTCCGGTCGTACTTGCAACATTAATCGCAGTTATATTGAACATCATACTGCCGAAGAGCTGTGATGAAAGGAAATATGAAGCAAGACTCAGAAAGAGAGTCAAAGAACGTATCCGCAAAGACCATGAAGAATTTGAACAGCATTAAGAAGTATATATCATATACAATAAAAAAGACAGTGACGAATTATTCGCCGCTGTCTTTTTGTTTATGCTGCATCAATCAGAATTAAATGTTCTGAATCAAAATTATTTACGATATACAAATTCCGGCAGACCATCTTCTCCGAGTGGAACGTTAATATTTCCCTGAATCAGCGGACGGGCATAATAGATAAAATCTTCGGTAACATCGTGTCCGTCCGGAGTGATCCATTCAACAGGAACTGTTTTTTCTTCATTGCAGATGGCGTTGACATCTTCAAGTCCGCAAACCATCTGATAGGATCCTGCTGTGTCTGTCTGGCGGATAAAAGAAACCATCTTTCCTGTTTCTCCGTCAAGGGCAGCCTGTACACCGAATTTTCCGGCGGCAATGGCCTCCTGCTGATCTGTTGCGGAAATTAATGTAGCAGAGCAGCGCTGGCTGACATTAAGCTCAACGGAGCGTGCTTTGACACCAAGGCGGCTGCGCACGAGATTTTCCAGATATTTGCCGCATCCGGCAAGCATCTTATGACCAAAAGTATCTGTACCTACAGAACTATCGTATTCGCAGATGAAGGTGCCGTCAGCATCGTGAATACCTTCGGAAACACAGACGATAAGATTACAGTTTTTCTCAAAAGCTTTTTCAAGATCACGCAGGAAAGCATCCTGGTCAAAGGCAACTTCCGGAAGGTAAATGAACAGAGGATTGTCTCCTTCGTATTTACGCGCAAGGGCACTGGCAGCAGTGAGCCATCCGGCATGACGTCCCATGATCTCGATGATCGTGACGGATTTTTTTTCGTAGACGTTGGCATCTGTCGTGATTTCACGGACTGTGGAAGCAACGTATTTGGCGGCACTTCCGAAGCCCGGGGTATGGTCGGTATTTACCAGATCATTATCAATCGTCTTCGGTTCACCGATCACGCGGATAGAACTGCCAATGCTTGCCGCGTAGCGGGAAAGTTTACTGACGGTATCCATGGAATCATTGCCACCAATATAGAAGAACCAACCGATATTGAGCTCCTCAAATTTGCGGAAAAGTGCCGGATAAACCGGATCTTCGAGAGATTCCGGCAGTTTGTAGCGGCAGGAACCGAGATAAGCACCCGGGGTATGAGTTAAATATTCAAGCTTTTCGCCGGGAAGAGCTTCTTCAAAATCAAGTACACGGTCATTAAGGAATCCTTCGATACCGTTTACCATACCATATACATGCTCAATCGTGTCCGGATGGGAAAGACCTTCAGAGACAACTCCATAGAGACTGCTGTTGATAACGGCAGTAGGTCCGCCGGACTGACCGACAATAAGATTTTTTTTTGCCATTGTATCTACCTCCGATTAGGATAATATTAGATTGCTGCGAACAGTAACCATAATAAATTCATTTTAACATATCATGGGAAAATCTCATAGCCATTTTTGTGAAAAAGTGATATCATGGGAGAAACAGAGTTACTGTGAACGGAGTGAACAGTAACAAACAGATGAGATATAGACGAGGAGAGTACAAATGAAAAAAGTTGCCTGGTTTTTCCCGGTATCAGCAGGAATCCTGTGGGGTTCTGTCGGGATTTTTATACGGTCTTTAAGCGGCTATGGAATGGACACTGCGACGATCGTCGGATCACGAACGATGATTTCTGTGATTCTGATGCTGATAGGGATTGCTGTAATTGATAAGAGCCAGCTGAAAATACGTCTGAAGGATCTGTGAATCTTTGTGCTGGCAAGCTGGCTGGGCATGTTTGGGGTAAATCTTACTTATAATGAAGCAGTAAATTATGTACACCTGTCACTGGCAACAGTACTTCTGAGCCTGTCACCGGTGTATGTCCTGATTCTTGAGAGAGTGTTTTTTAAAGAAAAGATCACTATACGTAAGGCCGGCTGTGCAGCACTTGCAGTCTTCGGATGCAGTCTTGCAAGCGGATTGCTGGAAAACCTTGGAGGTATGAAAATCAGCGGTTACGGGATTCTTCTCGGAGTGGCAAGCGGTGTTTTTTATGCCATGTACAGCCTGTTTACCAAAATTGCCATGAAAAGAGGCTATTCCGGACTGACGATCACGTTTTACTGTATGGTTGTGATTGCAGTGACGTTGATTCCGTTTACCGACTGGAAGATCCTTGGAGCGTATTTTACAGAAGCTCCTGTGCATGGTGCTATATTTATGGTACTTCATGCAATCTGTGGTGCAGTTCTTCCGTATACATTTTATACGATTGGTTTTCAGTATATGGATGCGGGGAAAGTCTCCATTCTTGCAGCCGGTGAGCCGGTGGCAGCGATGGTATTCGGTATTTTCTGTTTCGGGGAGATGCCGGCCGCAATCGAATTTATCGGACTGTTCCTGACTGTGATCGCAATTGTCCTTCTTGGAATGCCCGAAAAGGTACGCAGCAATAAAACTAAGCCTAAGGAGTATGATTATGGAAGAAAACAAAAACAACACTCAGAAACAGCCTGAACAAAAGAAAAAAAAGAAGAGTGATGTGCTGCTGACGATCGCACTGATCGCGGCAATCGTGGTTTTCTGCTACGCGGCATTTAATCTCTACCATATTTACACAGAATACAAAAAAGGTACAGATGAATACAATCAGATCGAGGAAATGGCAGTTACCGAGCGTGATGCTGACAGTGCCGAAGTTGCCGGACCAAATGCACAATTAAAACCGCCGATCGAGGTGGATTTTGACAAACTCAAGAGTGTCAATGAGGATGTTGTGGGATGGATTTATGTAGATGCACTTCCGGATATCAGCTATCCGATCGTCAAAGGTAAAGATAACCAGACATACCTGCATCAAACCTATGAGAAAAATTACAACTTTGCCGGAACAATCTTTGTAGATTATGAAAACAGTGGTGATTTCAGCGATTGTAATACACTTGTATATGGCCATAATATGAAGAATGGTTCGATGTTCGGACATCTGAAGAAGTTCAGAGAGGATGACAAGCTTTATAAGCAGGATAAATATTTTTGGATCCTGACACCGGAGCGCAATTACCGTTACGAGATCATTTCTGCTTATACAACCGGTGTAAACAGCGATACCTATACATTGTTTAAAGGTCCGGGCGAAGAGTTCGAGAAATACCTGGAGACGATAAAAGGTTATTCCGAAATCCAGACAGATGATACAGATCTTACGATCAAAGATAAGATCGTGACATTGTCTACCTGTACCGGCAATGAATCTACCCGTTTTGTTGTGCAGGGTAAGAGAGTTGATGCGGAGGATGCAGATGGTGCAGATGGTGCTGCGACGAATACGGACAGTACAGCAGATGAGGAAAATACGGATGAGATATCTCTTGATATCGCAGGATAAGGGAGGGTTTTCCATGGATGAAAAGATTATGAAATTACAGGAACTGATCGATGGGCATGACAACATCGTATTTTTTGGAGGTGCCGGTGTTTCGACAGAGAGTGGAATACCGGATTTCCGTTCTCAGGATGGACTTTATCATCAGAAATATGACTTTCCGCCGGAGACAATTTTAAGCCACAGCTTTTTCTTAAGCCATCCGGATGAATTTTACAAATTTTATCGTGATAAGATGCTATGTGATACAGCGAAACCGAATGCTGCACATCTGAAACTTGCCGAACTTGAAAAGGCAGGTAAACTCAAAGCGGTGATCACACAGAATATTGATAACCTTCATCAGATGGCAGGCAGTCAGAAGGTACTGGAGCTTCATGGAAGTGTTTACCGTAATCACTGCATGCGCTGTGGAAAATCTTTTGACTTCGCACATATGAAACACAGTACCGGTGTGCCGCGCTGCGAATGCGGAGGTATGATTAAGCCGGATGTGGTGCTTTATGAAGAGGGATTGGATACAAATACGATCGAAGAATCTGTGAGAGCAATTTCGGATGCGCAGATTCTGATCATCGGAGGAACGTCGCTGGCAGTATATCCGGCAGCTGGCCTTATTGACTATTTCCGCGGCGAAGCGCTTGTAGTGATCAATAAATCCTCCACACCGAGAGACAGAAATGCCGATCTTCTGATCAAGGAGCCGATCGGACAGGTCTTTTCACAGATAAAAGTAAATCAGAAATAAGGAGAATGACAGAGCATGGGACTTATCTATGATGTTGGAGATATTGTGACCCTAAAAAAGGGACATCCATGTGGAAGTAAAGAGTGGGAGATCCTGCGTGTGGGAGCTGATTTCCGTCTGAAATGTATGGGATGCGGACATATGATCATGGTTCCACGTAAGATGGTAGAAAAAAACACCAGAAACTTAAAGAAAAAAACGCAGGAATAATCTGTTGTCAAAGGAGCGAACAAATAACGTGATCTATATCAGTCATCTGCTGCCGGATGAAGAAATGCAGGAACTTTTAAAAAGCAGTGAACTTGGAGTGGAAAGTATCGAATTTTCCATTTCGGAAAATCTTGACCATCTGGACAAAACGATAGAAACATACAAAGAACGTCTTGTAAAGATGGGAAATCCGCCACTGACACTGCATGGCCCGTTTCTGGATCTCATCCCGGCAACATTTGACAGCATGATCCGCCGTGTGACGATGGAGCGGTTTGAGCAGTGTTATCAGGTCGGTAAGTTACTTGGCGCAAAAAAAATCGTATACCATTCAGGAATGATCCCTGCAGTATATTACCGTCAGGGCTGGGCGAATCAGGTGAGTCGGTTCTTTAACGATTTCCTGCAAGATAAAGAGGGACTCGAAATTGATATGGAAAATGTTCTCGATGAGGACTGGCGGCTTCTGCGTGATGTATATGAGCAGGTGGAGCATCCGGACTTCGGACTCTGCTTTGATATCGGGCATGCACATTGTTACTCTGATATTTCGGTTATTGAGTGGGCAGAGGAACTGGCACCTTATGTCCGCCATGTTCACATCCATGACAATGCCGGAGAAAGAGATTCTCATCTTGGACTTGGCAGAGGAAATCTGCCGTGGAGAGAAGTTCTTTCGTATTTACCGCGGACGGAGACACGCACATGGACGATCGAATGTATGAATAAAGAAGATGTACAGATATGTGTACAGTCTTTATTGACATAAATTTATCAAAATGATATACTTTAGAAAAAATTGGATAACCAGGCGTGGTCTGTCGTAAAAGGCAGTTTAACGTAATCCGGTGAGAATCCGGAACAGTTCAAATAGCTGCTGTGAATATGCTTCTTGCATAATAAGTCAGATTTAACACGTTGTATAGAGGACAGAGGCCCATTATGAATGGGACTCTGTTTTTATTGTTTTTAGGGGGAAAATTGAGACATGGAAAAACTGAATACTGAAATCGGGTGGAATCAGTTAAGATATGATGTCCGTACATATACTGCGCAGAATGAGCGAAACAGAAGGGGCGGCGAGGCTGGCAGGATTCCTGCCGGATATAGATATATTGGCGATAAATGTTTTCTAAATAATGGCAAAGTACATGAGGTAGTATTGCCACAGGAATGCCGAATCATCGGTAAACAGGCATTTGAAGGATGCCAGTTTCAGAAAGCAGTAGTTTTTCCAGAGGGTTTGCTGGAAGTAAAGAAAAGAGCATTTGCGGAAAATCACAGACTTCGAAAAGTTGTTTTTCCGGAGTCACTGGAGAGACTGGGAGCACAGGCATATCAGGAGTGTAATACACTTCGAATCGTGAAGTTTCCGAATAATTCACGTTGTACGGTTATTTCAGAGGCAGTGTTTGATTCCTGTGTAAATCTTACAACCGTCAGATTGCCACTCCGTACGCAGGTAATTGGGCGCAGGGCATTTTACAGATGTAAAGAGCTCAGGGAAATCAATTTACCGGTTACGGTGAGAGAAATTGGGGAGGAAGCCTTTTATTTCTGCGCGATGGAGAAACTGGAGCTTCCGCCAAATTTGAAAGTGATTGGTGAAAGTGCCTTTTTTCGCTGTAAACATTTAAGAGAAGTCTACATACCTGAAAGTGTGAAGACAATCGGTCGCTGGGCATTTCACGGATGCAGCAGACTGGAACGTCTGGAGATTCTGCATGATCCGGATGAGATTGGACCGTGGATCATCAACAAGAGTTGTACACTTGTCTGTCGAAAAGGCAGTAAGGTAGATCATTATGCAAAGGAATATGGCTTTAAATGTGAATATGTGGAAGAAATGATGGAGAGAAAAGAAGGTTGAAAATAAAATCAGAAAAAAGAACCAGAGCATTGGCTGTTATCTGCTGTATTATGCTTATTTGCTGCTGGTTCAGCAGTTGTGCATTTGGCGGAGAAAAATTACCGAATGGAAACTGTACGATTTCTATTGAATGCAGTAATATTCTGGATAATATGGATAACCTGAAAAAGACAAAAGAAGAATTTATTCCGGAAGATGGATGGATACTTAAAGAGACTGAGGTTGCCTTTCAGGGCGGAGAAACAGTTTTTGATGTATTGAAGAAAGTCTGCGGTGAAAATGGAATACATATGTCATCCAAGTATACTCCGTTGTACAAAAGCTATTATATAGAAGGAATCAATCAGCTGTATGAAATGGACTGTGGCAAAAACTCCGGCTGGATGTACAGTGTAAACGGAAAGTATCCAAACTACGGATGCTCAGAGTACAAACTGAAAGACGGTGATAAGATTGAATGGCGTTACACCTGCAATCTTGGAGCAGATGTCGGAAATAAATATGAAAAAAGTAAAGGAAAAGATTCAGAAAAATGATTTGTACAAAGAAAAAGTATCTTTATAAAAAAGTGAAACGAAACGGTATTCCGGCAGCACTTGCATTGATACTGGTGCTTACAATGACGGGATGCACCAGTGCGAAGACGCCTGAGTTAAAAGACGCAATTCACAAAACGGCCGCTTATGAACAAGAAACGGTGACAGATCCGGCAGTGGATTCTCTTGGCGGGGAGTGGACAGTAATTGCCCTGGCACGCTCGGAAGAAAATGTAGACAGTAATTACTTTGAAAAATACAGAGCAAATGTAGAAAAATATCTGAAAGAACAGGATGGAATCTTAAGTGAAAATAAATACACGGAGTATTCCAGAGTGATTCTTGCTCTGACGGCAATCGGGGAAGATGCTTCGAATATTGGCGGATATGATCTGAAAGAAAAACTGGATGATTTTGATACAGTGACTGCGCAGGGACTGAACGGTGCGGTATTTGCATTACTGGCGCTGAATGCGGACAGCGAAGAAACAGACGGAGAACTTCAGCAGAAATATCTGAACTACATTTTGAAACAGGAAAAAACAGACGGAGGTTTTTCCATGGATGATAATGCAGATGAAGCGGATATCGATATAACAGCGATGACTTTACAGTGTCTGGAAGCATATAGCAGTGAGGAAAATGTACAGCAGACAATTGATCGTGGAATTGAATTTCTGGCAGATGCGCAGGATGCAGATGGTGGTTATACCGTATATGGAGAAAAAAGTTCCGAATCGGTATCGCAGACGATGATTGCTTTAAGTACGGTGGGAATCGACTGTAATAAAGATGAACGTTTTCAGAAGGATGGAAAAGGACTGTATGACATTCTGATGAAGTATTATCAGAAGGATGGCAGTTTTTCGCACACACAGGATGGTGAAAGTGATCCGATGGCAACAGATCAGGCATTGTGTGCATTGGTTTCCTATGAGAGACTTCAGGATGAAAAAAATACTTTTTACGATATGACAGATCACAGATAAAAAGCAAATAAGCGCAGAAATCAGGAGGAAAAACTGTGGCAGATAAGATCAGAGAACTCAGAACAGAACTGGCAAAGATCATAAAAGGAAAAAGTGAGATCACAGACAAGATCATTATGGCGGTTCTGGCAGAAGGGCATGTACTTCTGGAGGATGTCCCGGGAGTGGGAAAGACAACGACAGCACTGGCGCTCAGCCGACTGATGGGAATGGAATTTCAGAGAATACAGTTTACACCGGATGTTGTACCGTCAGATGTAACAGGATTTACGATGTATGATAAAGAAAGCAATAGTTTTATTTATCGTCCGGGTTCTGTGATGTGCAATCTGCTTCTGGCAGATGAGATCAACCGTACTTCAAGCAAAACGCAGTCTGCGCTTCTTGAGGTCATGGAAGAGGGAATGGTAACTGTAGACGGAGAGAGTCATCCGGTACCGAAGCCGTTTGTTGTAATTGCGACAGAGAACCCGGTTGGGTCTTCCGGTACACAGATGCTTCCGGAATCACAGCTTGACCGTTTTATGATCAGTACGACAATGGGATATCCGGACCATGGCAGTTTGGTAGACATTCTTCGTGACCGTCAGGAGGTCAATCCACTTCAGAATGCAAAAGCAGTGCTGAACAGTGAGGAAATTCTTGAATTGCAGGCACAGGTCAGAAAAGTATATGTATCTGATGAAGTTTTATCCTATATAGCGGATCTTGCAGAAGCAACAAGAAAACATGAACTGATTATGCTGGGTTTAAGTCCGCGTGGAACGCTTGCGCTGTGCCGTATGGCAAAGGCTGCCGCATATCTGGCAGGACGTGATTACATGGTGCCGGAAGATGTGGTAAATGTTTTTGAAGATGTGGCAGGACACAGAATGGTTCTTGAATCACGTGCAAGATATGAAGAAAAAACAGCAAGACAGATTTTGGGTGAGATCCTTGAGACAGTACCGTCACCAAAAGTAGAGGGATAAATGAAAAAAAGGATTCTTATTGTAATTTGGTTTATATGTATGGCACTGGCTGCTCTTTATACGGGAGAATATCTGTATGTATGCATACTGGCGGTATCCGGTGTGGTGCTTGTCATGTCAGGAGTTTATTGTCAGCTGTCGGGCAGACATATAAAGAGTACACTGAAACTTCCTCGTGTGACAGAAAAGGACAGCATTTTTCAGGGAAAACTGGAGCTGGAAAACCAGTCCCTGTGGCCGGTTTTTTACGGGAAAGGTGAAGTAACATGTAACAATACCTTTACCGGAGAAGAAAAAAACATACTGCTGCCGTTTTCGCTGATGGGCAGAAATGAAATCAAATGTACTTTTGAAGGAAGCAGTCAGTGGTGCGGATGTCTGAGATTTTCTTTCGAAAAATGGGAAAGTGGAGATTTCCTTCAGATTTTTCATAAGAAACGAAAAGGAAATGCACATGCAGATATTGTAGTAATGCCGGAAAGACAGACACTGGATCTGTCAGTTCTGACCCGGGAAGGCTTTGATATGGAAAGCTTCCGCTATTCGACATTTCGCCCGGGTGATGATCCGGGTGAGACTTTTGATATTCGTGAATACCGACCGGGCGACAGCGTCAGACAGATACACTGGAAACTGAGTGGCAAATTAGACAGCACAGTGATCCGCGAAAAAAGTTTTCCGGTAGATGATGCAGTGCTGATTCTTGCGGAACCGTTTCAGAAGGAAAGCAATCCGCAGAAAGCAGAAGCCGTTATGGAAATTTTTTCAGCACTGCTTCTGAGCTTCATGGAGAGAAAAATCCCATGTCAGGCAGCGGTATATGACGGAAGAAATGGATGCCTGCATATAGAGAAGGTTCATTCTGCGCAGGCATATGAAAATATTATGTACTTATTTCTGAGATATGGCGGCGGAAATAAAGAAGCGCAGACAGTCAGGGAATATATGAAGAATCCCGGAATAAAAAATTTTGCGAATTATATCTACATTACGGGGGAAGCGGAAGACCATGAAGTCCAATATCTGAAACAGAAAGGACTGGTCACGGTACTGCGCTGTGGACAGAATCCGGACCGGAATACAGATGAGATCATTTATACAAAAGAAAATTATCATCAGGAACTGGGAATGAGGAATATGAATGGAGTTATGGATTTCACAGGAACAGCAAAAAATAAATAAATTTAATAAAAAACTGTTTCCGGGAATCCTTCTGGAAGCAGTTCTGTTGACTCTGGTATTTGGAGTGGGTACAGAAGAAATGATTCATATACTGACGAAAGGCCATGCGCCTGTCATGTTTGTCGCTTTGACAGGAGGAAGCATTCTGCTCTGGCTTCTGCTTGAAAGATGGCAGCGCTTCGGAGTACCGGTCGGTGTGGCGTGTTTTGTATGTGCAGCAGCATTGTTTATGGTTTTACATACTCATGTTCAGAATGGAATGACCGGATTGTGGAATCAGACGGTAGAAGTACTGGGAAGCAAAGCAGGAATTTACCTGACTCAGTATACCGTGTCAGAAGAAAATATGGCAAATGACCAGTTTATATTCTGGATGCTGCTGGCGCTGGTGACCGGACTGGTGGCTTTTGCAGTACTCAGACTGAGGCTGCGTTTTATTACGATTCTGTGGAGTATGGGCTTTCCGGTGTTGATTTTTATGCTGAATATTCAACCAGGTCGGGTAAAACTGGCTGTCTTCTATCTGGCTTCATTTCTGCTTGTAAACAGGATGCATTCTGAAAGAAATACAGGACAGAATTTTGTCGAAAATACTGCGGTATTTCTGGCAGGAGCAATTCTGGTATGCCTGACAGTGGCAGTGAGTGGCGGCGTTTTTCGGATGATCGTGCCACAGGAGCAGTATCAGAGCTCCGAACTTGTTGCCAATGCCAGAACGGAATTTCTGGATCAGACAGACCGCTTCCGCTTCAAGACAGGAAAAGTGAACAGTCTTCCGAACGGCAGACTGAAATCAGCCGGTGCCTGGACAGCATCTGATGATACAGCGCTGACAGTACAGATGGATCAGCCGGATTCGCTTTATCTCAGAGGATTTGTAGGCAGTGTGTATGACGGGGATGAATGGAAATCAATTTCGACTGCAGACGCATGGAAAGTCCGGGATCTGTTTTACTGGCTGCATCAGGATGGATTCTATGGACAGATGCAGATTGCAGGAATAAGAAATGTGGTAGAAGACGACTCGCTTTCAAAGGAAAGTGGCAGTATCCGGATACAGAATCAGAATGCGGACAGCCGATATCTTTATACACCTTACGAGATGTCAGAACTTCCGGAAGGATATACCGGAGAAACATCTCTGACAGACAGTACCCTAAGGTCAGGCGGATTGTTTGGAAAACGTGATTATACGCTGAAGTCTATGGGGAATCTCGTGAAAGATTTCACCACATTGGGAGCAGAGGGATATCAGGTTTTATCAAAAGGTGATGCACGCAATCTGAGAGAAGACGAAAGCTATTACAATGCATTTGTCTATGAAGAAGATACGGCACTTCCGGCGGTTTTGGAAGCCCTGTTTACACAGGAGCTGGGAAATGCCGGAAACAGAGAGCAGGGACATACAGATTATTACACTGCTATCTCAAGAATCCGCGCATATCTCGAAAAAAATATGACATACAGTACAGCGACAGATGTGTATAACGGAGCCGGAGATTTTACGAAAAATTTCCTGACAAAATCCAAAATCGGGCACAGTGTTCATTATGCTACAGCGGCAGCACTGATGTTCCGCTATTATGGAATACCATCACGTTATGTAGAAGGGTATCTGGTAACACCAGATGATATAAAAGACAAAAACAAAGGTGCCGGCATTCAGATTTCGGGTAAAAACGGTCACGCATGGACGGAAATCTACATAGATGGTCTCGGATGGGTGCCGGTGGAAATGACTCCGGAATATTATGGAGTTATGGAAGAACCGGATCTTACCGTCGGACTTGAGGCAGAGGGAAGCAAGGCGGCATCTCTGCCGGAAACAGAAACAAAGACAGATAATTCGCAGGAGATTCAGACACATTGGAATCTGAAACTTGCAATCATGGGTCTGGCGAGATTTTTACTTCTTTTACTGTTTGTGTTTGATATTTTCTGCATGATGTTTTTCCTGGCAATCAGTGGTCAGCGGATCATTGCAGAGGCAAAACGAAAAAAAGCATTTGCAGCTGCTGATAACCGAGCTGCGGTCAGAGCCATGACCGGATATGCGGCAAAGCTTTATGCACATGGAACATACACGGATGAACTGACAGAAGCTTATGAGAATACATGGCAGATTGGTGAGAAAGCTGCATTCAGTCCGCATAACATCTCAGATGAAGAAAGAAAAACCGCAGAACAATGTGTGAAAAAAATAAAGACAGAATTAAAGATAAAAACCAGATGGTATGATCTGTGGATCATAAAATATATAGAAAGATTGCTGTAAAAGAAAAAAATTATTCAGAGAGGAGGCAGATGTCAGATGAAAAATCGTAATAAACAAAATAAAAAAAACAGAAAGAAAGATTTGCTGGCAGCTGTACTCCTGATAGCAGGTTTGCTTTTATTTGGGGCCTCGATTGTCTGGGGACTTGGCAGACAACAGCCGGAAATAGCAGACAATCCGGTGCAGGGAATCAGCGCAGACAGTTCTTTTAAAGGATATTTGGGAAAAGGCTTTACATATGCAGGGGCGGACACAGATAATCAGAATGGAGCAGAGAGTACAGAAGTACAGGCGCAGACACTGGAAGACCCGGAGGAGCCGGAAACAGAAGAGGAACAGGAGCAGGAGCCGGAACAGCAGATCTCCGAAAATTCAGATAATTCCGGGCAGACTGTAGACAATACAGCAGGTGAACCAGAGGAAACTTCTGCTCAGGCAGAAGATAATCAGGAAACTGATGAAGAAGAAGTCCTTCCGAATGAAGTTCACTATGATGATGGAAATAACGATGACGGTGAAAATGGCGATGAAACACAGCCGGAGCAGAATGATGACCGAAATCAGGAAAACACTGAAGTTCCATCAGAGGATGATGATCCGGAACCTGCGCCGGAAGAAAATAAATATCCATCTGTGGCGACCGATCTTGAAAACGGAGAAACCGTCAATGCATCGTACAGGACATTTTTTGTACAGGCTTTTGATTATCATGGAAATGTACTTTCCTCGTCAGCACTTGAAGTATATGGAAACGGGGAGAAACTGTATTCCATCGGAACAGATGCACAGGGAATAGTTTCTTATCGTATCGAACTGGAAGATGGTGCAAACACAGTCAGCATAAAGGTTACAGACAGTGAAGGCTGGAGCACCACAATTCCGGAATACACAATCTACAAAGGCGAGGATGGGCAGCAGGAACCGGAAGGAACGATTTCGCTCAGTATAGAAGCGGGAACAGTTGGTCTTGGGAATCTTCTGGGACCGGAAGCTGTCGAATATTATCAGGGAGAATCCATGGCATCGGTATTATTGAGAGTATTGGATGAAAATGGTTTTGACTGGAGAAATATTGGTGAAGCCAATTCCGGATTTTATCTTAGGTCAATCGGAAGAAGCGGACTGACAGCCGGGGCGGCGATCCCGGAGGAACTGCTGGCACATCTTACTGAAGTAAACAGTCAGCTGACAGAGCATGATAATGACTGGCTGGGCGAATTTGATTTCACAATGGATTCAGGGTGGCTTTATTTTGTAAACGGTGAATATATGAACAACGGAATGTCCGCATATTTCCCGGCAGACGGAGATGTGGTAAGACTCAGATTCTCACTCTATGCAGGAGCTGATGTGGGAGCCGGGCAAAACGGAGAAACCTGGGGAGAATGGTAAATGAAAAAAATTCTGACAGCACTTTTGTCTCTGGCTCTCTTACTGGGAAGTGTTCCGGTTTACGGAGCAGAGGATGCCATACTTTCACAATCGAATACTGAGAATATCACGGAACAGTCTGAACTTTCGGAAACAGCAGAAAATTCCGGCGAAGCTGAACAGGAGCCGGAAACTCCGGGTGGAGAATCAGAAATTCCGGGCGAAGAACCGGAAAGTCCTGATGAAGAGCCGGAAGTTCCGGATGATAATACGGATTCCGGAGAAGATATTGATATCAGTGGAGATACAGAGGAAGAGCCGGACGAAACTCCGGATGGAGACAACAGCCAAAATGAAGGACCGGAAACTCCGGAAGATACGAATGACGAAAAAACATCTTCAGACGAAAATAAAGAAAATCCTTCTCAGGAAGCGACAGCGGATATCAAAACAACAGAGGAGGATTCCAAAAGTGCAGCTGAAGTAGATGATTCAGCCGATTTTCTTGAAAATCTGACGGTATATACGAGTTACAGCGGCTCACCGGATGCAGTTACAATTAATCCGGAAAGACGTGAAGATCTGGATGCTGAATTTGGCGGCAAAGTATATACGGTAGAATACAGCTCCTATGCACTGGCAACAGCGTTTTACGTATCTGCGGATCTGATGGATACACTTCCGGATGATGCAAAAGTAACAATGTCCGGCTGGACAGTCGAGGGTGCACAGAAAACTCTGAACATGGATCGGAAGGCATTTTCAGAAGGAAAGAGATACCGTCTGAGCGGGCGTGTTTTTGCGAAGGGCGCGAACGGAGGATCCAGAGGTGTTTATACGATTACTGCAGGGAATGCAGAACACCAGCAGACATATAAGATAATTGTTCTTCGAAGGCTGGATCTGTCGTCCATCGGATGTTATCTTCCGACGGACAGTGACCTTGCAACAAACATTATCAGAGAAAAATTTAACAGTGCAAACAGAATTTATACTGCATCTGTAGCTGCAGATGTAGATTCTGTGCAGATAAATGTAAAACCGTATTCAATTGATGCGTATTATGGGCTGACCGTAAATGGAGTTCCACTGCAGAATCGAAATACTATACAGGTTCCACTGAATGAAGAGGGTGATACGGATATTACCTTCCATATGTCAGCAGAAGGTGGCTATAATGACCCGGAGTATCAGGGAAAGACCTATACTACTGAGAGTGAGTATCATCTGATTGTGTCCAAACTGGCAGGAGCAAGTACAGAATTCAAAGTCAGTCCCGCAAATGCGGTTGTATGTGTGTACGATGAAAAGGGACTGCGTATTTCTGCATCGGCAGATAACAGCCTTCTGTATGATGGACTGATGCTCGGTAAAACATATCAGTGGACTGTGTCATGTTATGGATATAAAGCGTGCCAGGGAAGTTTTGTGGCAGGCGAACAGAGCGAGATAACAGCAGATCTTGAAGAGAGTGATTCCAGACAGCCGGATATAGAGGACAATGACTGGATCAATTACAGAAACAGTGACACCAACAATGGAGTTATTTCTTCGGAAACCCCGTCGAACGTGGATGAAACTGTTCAGAAGTGGGCTGTAAAAATGGGCGGTGACTGGAACGCAGCTGTAACACCACCACTGGTATTAGGCGGATATCTTTATGCAGCTTCCGGCAAATTTATCTATAAAATGGACAGAAACACCGGTGAGATCGTCGCAGTAAGTGAAGAACTGGCAGGCAGTATGGTATTTGCCCTGAATCCGCTTACCTATGCAGAGGGCATGCTGTTTGCACAGGTTGGAGGAGGCCAGATACAGGCAGTCAGTGCAACGACGCTGAAATCTCTGTGGATCAGTGAAACGGTAGGCGGCCAGACTCTTAGCCCTATCACGTACAGAGACGGTTATATTTATACAGGTACCTGGAATTCTGAAACGACAGCAGGAATCTATTTTGCACTGTCTGTTACAGATGAAGATCCGTCCAGGGGAGATGAAATAAAGCACTGTACATGGAAGTACAGCCATAAAGGCGGATTTTATTGGGCAGGGGCCTATGCATCTGGCGATTATCTTGTATTTGGTTCGGATGATGGATCGGATATGGGAAATTATACAAACACATCGATTCTTTACTCTGTTTCTACAAAAACAGGACAGTTACTTGATAAACTGACCGGTGTAAATGGAGACATTCGTACGACAGTTTCTTTTGACAATGGTTATGTATATTTTGCCACAAAGGGCGGATATCTTTACAAGGTAAAAATGAATGATGACGGAACCTTCGGACAGGTATTAAGCTACAACCTCGGAGGTATGGCAACAGCGACACCGCTTGTTTATAAAGGCAGGATATATATCGGTGTCTGTGGACAGGGGGGACAGTTTAATGCTGACGGCGGACATCATTTTGATGTCATTGCCGAATCAGACAATGAACTGAAACTGGCATATTCTGTTTCAGTACCGGGATATCCACAGGCGGCCCCGCTTCTGTCAACGGCATATGAAAAAGAAGATTTTAACGGGGACGGAAAGCCGGATGGCAGGGTTTATGTTTATTTTACTGCCAATGCCTTTCCGGGTGGAATTTATCTTCTGAAAGATGAGCCGGGACAGACAAAAGGTGCAGCAGAAGAAATCTTTACACCGGATACTGACCAGCAACAGTACAGCATCAGCACACTCTGTGCAGACAAAGACGGAACCATATATTATAAGAATGATTCCAACTATATGATGGCGATTGAAACAAATGTCGCATGTCTGCGAAGTGTGGAAGCTACATCAGACCATGGAAAAGTAACCTGGGACAGAAGTTACCGTAAGGATCGATCTACATATGAATTATCCTGTGAGGACGGAACAAAAAAGGTAACGCTCAAATTCGGAATACCACAGGGCGCAGCGCTGACAGTAAACGGCAAAGTCTGTGACGGAACATTCAGTGCCAGCTTTCAGGGAGAGGATGTGCCTGTTACTGCAGTAGTGTCTAAAAACGGCAAAAGCACGAAATATGTTTTTACTGTTACGGGAGATCACAGCAGTGCTTTGCTGGCTAATCTGACAGTGAGTACGAGCAATGCTTATACGGATGGTGGAAGCAGGATCGGGCTGAAACCGGAATTTACTTCGGAACAGAAAGAATATATGACAGAAACATATACCGGAAACAGTACTCGAATGAATATTTTTGCATTACCGGAAGAAGACAGTGCATCGGTGACTGCAGAAGGTATCCGGGGAATCAAAAAAATCACAAATTTCGGCAAAACCTCCGGAAGCGGCAAAGCACACAGAATTGCAGTGTATTTTGGAGATAATGAGTCAGAGGCACTGGTAAAAGTAACCGTTCAGACCAGAACCGGAAAGACCGAAGTTTATCAGGTATTACTCAGAAGAGCAGATGTTTATCCGCCTGTCCTTTCAGGCAAAAAAGCAGTGCGTTATGAAAACAACAAGATCAGAGTGACTTTCACCTCCAACGAAAAGGGCAGTTATGCTTATGTGTCTGGAAAGGCCGGGGAAACGCCATCCTTTACCGGAGATTTTACGGAGACAATGGCACAGGGAGAGAATACGCTGGATCTGACAGTCCCGGACAAAGAAGAAAAAGTCCTGTATATTCTGGCAAAGGATGAAACCGGAAACATTATGGAAGCACCATATGCCATTTCGATACATGTCTATGCAGGAATAAATGTGGCAATAAAGGTGACTCCTTCTGATGCTGAGATAAAGGTGGTCAATCAGGATGGACAGGAGGTTATTCCGAAGAACAAAAAATATCCGTTTATTGTCGGAAATACATATCAGATTACCATATCCCGGGACGGTCATGAAACACTGAATGAAACAGTTGTGGCAGAAAAAACAAAGACAGAATACAGTTATTCTCTGAAATCAACAATGAATTCTGATACATCATTGAAAAATCTGTATGTATCCAGTTCAGATACGTATGGTAAGGGGATACAGAAGCTGGCTCCGTCTTTTAAGAAGCAGGAAACAAAGTACACCGCGGTCTATGGAGCAGAGAGAAAGAGTCTGAATATATGGGCACAGACAACTAATAAAAAAGCATCCATACAGGTATACGCACTGGCGGGTATCCGGGGTTCAACAGTACAGAAAGATGAAACCATCAGTCAGAGTACCGCGGCAGGCGGACATGCTTTCTGGAAGATAGTTTTTGCAGGCGGAGAAAAAGAGGCAAAAGTCAGAATACAGGTAACTGCGGAAGACGGCACGAAGAAAAACTATTATGTGACACTGAAGCTTACCGACATCACGGCACCGGTACTGAAAAAAGTCAGTGCCAGCAGACTTTCCGTGGACAAAGCATCTGTAGTATACAAATCCAGTGAAAAAGGGTATCGCTACTATCAGGTCGTAGATGCAGGAAAGAAAATTCCGAAACTGAATATAAAAGGGAAAGGAACCGAGATTCAGGCAGGAACAGATACCATTATGCTGAAGGGACTGACTGATGGCGAAAAAGATCTGGTGATCGTTGTCAAAGACAGCACCGGAAATGTGAGTGACCAGCTTGTTATCCGCATCCCGGATGTGAAGAAAAAAGGTCAGATTCCGGGTAATGGGGAAGACAACAACAAGAATAATATAGCGGCACGTCCGGGAAGCGGAGGTCACAAATCAGAAGCAACAACACCGGGAAAGGGTTCAGACGGAAACGGCTCAAAAGAAAACCTGAAGCTGGTAAATGGAAATGGTTCAGGCAGCGACAGCACAAAGGATAAAAACGGCAATTCATCAGGAGAGTCTGACGGTCAAAAACAGTCAGGAAAAACAAAAGACACTTCCAAAAAGACATCCAAAACAGAAAAATCTGAAAAAACAAAAGACAAAGAATCAAAATCCGGCAAAAAAGATACAGAGGACAGCGAAGAAACAGATAAAAATGAAAAGACAGAAACTGCCGATGGAGAAGCAGTTGAAACGGTTTCCGCGAATACAGATGAAAATCTGGCAGAAACTGTGCTTACAGAGGCGAAGACGATACCGCTTCATGTCTGGATTCTGATACTGGTTGCAGGACTGGGAACTGCATACATGATCTTCTGGATCAGAGCACAGCATTATTACAGAAGGAGGATGGCAAAATGAATGACAAAGTAAACGATGCCTTTTCAGGCTGCCATCCTTTTCTGAACTTTTTTTACTTCGCTGTGGTATTTTTGTTTACAATGTTCAATCAGCATCCGGTATTTCTGCTGATTTCATATATCGCAGCAGTGATGTATGCCTTTCTTCTGAATGGATGGAAAAAAACATTAAAACAGAATTTTCTCATAACGCTGCCCGGTCTTTTAATTGTAGCATTATTAAATCCGCTGTTTAACCACTATGGTGTGACAATGCTGTATTACGTAGAAGCCAGTGGAAACTGGATCACACTGGAAGCACTGGTGTATGGTCTGGTGCTCGGTGCTGTGATGTTCATTGTGATTCAGTGGTTCAGTTGTTACAATTGTGTAATGACAACAGACAAATTTGTATATCTTTTTGGCAGGATCATACCGGCATTGTCACTGGTTCTGTCTATGGCACTCAGATTTGTGCCGAGATTTACCACACAGCTCAGGGTAATCCGTAACGGACAGAAAGCAATGGGGCGCGATGTGACAAATGGAAGTATACTTGCGAAGGCGAAGCATGGAATGAATATACTTTCTATTCTGGTTACATGGGCACTGGAAAATGCAATAGAAACTTCAGATTCCATGAGAAGCAGAGGATATGGGCTGCATGGACGCACAGCCTTTTCAATATACAGATATACAAAAAGAGACGGGTGGCTTACCGGCGCGTTTGCCATATTGACAGCAGTATTTGCTTTTGGATGCGCGAAGGGGGCTGCCTTTGCTGTCTATGATCCGAAGATTCAACTGACGGGTATAAATCATGTTTCCTCCGGCTGTGGACCAGTGCTGGCAGTGATAACGTATCTTGCCTTTGCTGTATTTTGTTTCCTTCCGGTATTTTTGAATCTGGCAGAGCGGACTGCACTTTCCAGAAGCCAGAAATCAGTCGGAACAGAAATCGGACTTACGTACAGAAAAATATATGAAGAACTGGAACAGGAGAAACAGTATTCATGAACATATTGGAAATCAGAAATTTCAGTTTCAGCTATCCGGATCAGGAGAAGCGGGCACTTACAGAAATCAGTTTAGATATAAAAGAAGGCACGCTGAATGTCATTTGTGGAAGAAGCGGATGCGGAAAAAGTACACTTCTCCGGCAAATGAAAAGCGTATTGGCACCGCATGGTGAGAGAAAGGGAATGATTTTTTACAAAGGAAAGCCGCTGGCTGAGCTGGATCACAGAACACAGAGTAAAGACATCGGGTTTGTCATGCAGAATCCGGACAACCAGATCGTTACGGATAAAGTGTGGCATGAACTTGCGTTTGGACTCGAGAGTCTGGGGTATGACAATGCCACGATCCGGTTACGTGTAGCAGAAATGGCAAGCTATTTTGGAATCCACAGCTGGTTTTACCGTGAGGTAAAGGAGCTGTCCGGCGGTCAGAAACAGTTATTGAATCTGGCGGCTATCATGGCAATGCATCCGTCGCTTCTGATCCTTGATGAACCAACTTCTCAGCTTGATCCGATTGCTGCGTCTGATTTTCTGGAAACGGTCAAAAAAATAAACCGGGATATCGGAACAACTGTCATCATTACCGAACATAGACTGCAGGATATCATTCCGTTTGCAGATAAAGTATTTGTGATGGATCAGGGAAAACTGATCACAGAAGGAACACCGGGGAAAATCGGTCTGGAGCTGAAAAGACGTGAACATGGCATGTTTTTATCTATGCCGGTACCTATGCAGATTTTTGCGTCGGTAGACAGTGAGCTTGCCTGTCCGCTTACAGTAAGTGACGGAAGAATGTGGATGCAGGAATATCTGAACCTTCATCCGGAAGTTGTTCGGGGAAGGGAAATTCGGGAAGCACAGGCAGAAGAGACACAAAACAGGAAACAGGGAAAAAATAAAAAAGAAAAGCCTGCCATAGAAGTAAAAGAAGTATGGTTCCGTTATGAAAAGGAAAGTGCGGATGTTATCAGGGATCTGTCCTTTCAGGTAAAAAAAGGCGAATTTTATGCAGTTGTCGGTGGAAACGGAACCGGAAAAAGTACAACATTGTCCCTGCTTTGTCGTATCCGGGCACCTTATCGTGGAAAAATAATACTGGATGGGCAGGATATCCGCAAATTCAGTGATAGGGAACTGTACAATGGATATCTGGGGGTGCTTCCACAGAATCCGCAGAGTCTTTTTCTCAAAAAGACGGTGCTGGAAGACCTGTATTCAGTGATAGGTGGCAAAAAAGAAAAAACATCTCCGGAATATCCGATAAATATGAAGAAAGAAAAGGCAATCGAGGGAATCGTCAGTCTGACACATCTGGAAGGACTTCTTGAGAGACATCCGTATGATCTGAGCGGAGGAGAGCAGCAGAGGCTGGCACTGGCAAAGGTACTTTTACTGCGACCGAAGATTCTTTTGATGGATGAACCGACAAAAGGAATGGATGCAGAATACAAAGAAGAACTGGGCGAGATTCTGAAGAAATTGCAGCAGCATGGAATTACGATTTTCATGATCTCACATGATGTGGAGTTTGTGGCGGAGTATGCAGATCGTGTTGGACTTTTTTTCGAGGGAAATATTGTCACAAATAAAGAAACACGTGAGTTTTTTGCAGGAAACAGCTTCTATACGACAGCAGCGAACCGTATGGCAAGACAGTTCTTTCCGGGGGCGGTTACAGGAAGGGATGTGGTAAAGTGCTTAAAGGGCAGGAATTAGATCAGTTTCTGGATGAGTTTCTGGATGAGTTTCTGGATGCCGGAAGTGCTCCGGTTGTGCGGGAAGAGAAAGACGGTCATGATCTGGAAGAATATACCCTTCCGTCGGATGGTCTGATTATCCGACAGATGAAAAAAGATGGAAAAGTCAGCCGTCGGACCTGGTTGGCAATTGTGCTTCTGCTTCTGGTCATACCGGTATTGCTGTATATATCTGTCAGGATCTTTCATGGAAGAAAATACCTTCTGTGCAGCCTGATTCTTGTAGTTGCCGCAATGTTGCCGTTTTTTATGATGTTTGAAGGCAGAAAGCCAAAAGCAAGAGAAATCATGGTCATATCGGTGCTTGCGGCGATCGGCGTTGCAGGGCGTGCAGCATTCTTTATGCTTCCGAGCTTCAAACCGGTTGCGGCAATTGTAATCCTTACAGGGGTTTCCTTTGGTGGTGAGGCCGGATTTCTGGTGGGGTGTATGATCATGCTTTTGTCGAATATGTTTATGGGACAGGGACCATGGACCCCGTGGCAGATGTTCGCTTTTGGTCTGATTGGTTTTCTTGCAGGAATATTATACCGTGTGGGTATTCTGAAAGCACGGAAAGCAGATCTCTGTGTATTTGGATTTTTGAGCGTATTTTTGATCTATGGAGGAATCATGAACCCGGCAGGTGTACTGATGTCCTATGGATATATAACGAAAGAAAGCCTGATCGCAAATTATATTTCAGGCGCGCCGGTAGATCTGGTCCATGCAGTATCTACTGTGATTTTTTTATGGGTTTTAAGCAGACCGCTTCTCGAAAAGCTGGAAAGGATCAAACGTAAATATGGACTGATCCAGGATTGACAAAACCCGGGGTTTCAAATTGTAAAAATAAAAATTGACAGTAATGTGGGAAAATGTTACAATTTTAACAACAAAATAACCAGGCGTGGTCGGATCATTTGTATGATCTGTTTGAGGAAATCCGGTGCGAATCCGGAACTTATTTTACTGTATGAAATATTAAATGCGTAGAATGTTTTAAGTCAGTGTATCCAACGCGTTGTATAGGGCAGAGACTCATAGTATTGGGGCTCTGTTTTTTGTTGCCAAATTTATAAAAGGAGGAAGAAGATGAAAAACAACAAAAGACCATCAATTCGTATGAGACTTCTTGCGTGGATGATGGCGGCAATCATGATGTGTACAGGTCTCAATGTGACTGCGTATGCACAGGAAATATCCTTTGATGAGGGATATGCGCTGGAACAGCAGGAAGAACAGGTTACAGATGAGGAAAACGCAGAAGAAATTCAGCAGGACGAAGCAGACCCAGAAATTTCATTTGAAGGTCCTTGGGATACTGAGGATACAGATGAGGATGACATCACAATTGAGGACGCACAGGTACAGGACGATACAGATACCGAGGAAACAGATGCAGATGAGGTAGAGGTTTTCAGTGATGCAGACGATCAGAATGCCGTTGAAGCATTCAGTGATGGTGATTCCGAATCAGACGGGGAAACAGCAACAGTAACAGTCAATTTTTCGTTTTCACAGGATGACAGATTTGCGGATAACGAATTTGAAGATGGAGCAATTGATAGACCGGTTGCGTTGAAACAGTTGACAGTTCCGTATTTTGACCTTGCCAAGTATGGATTAGAGAAATTTTATTTTAAATCAGAAAAGTATTCTTCAAGCGATAAAGGAACAACTGGAATGGTGGGAACGGCCGAGACAGCACGTAATCATGTCACATTATTACATCTTATAATTTATGCGACAGAAGTTCTGTATTTCGGACTTGGAGATGACGAAGCCGGACAGGGATTTCTGAAAGATGAAGGGTGTTTGGATGATGGAAAAACACTTAATGTTACAGGAAGTCCAGGATCTCTGTACATGGAGCATCTCTGGGGCTTGGATCAAAACCTTAATTATTATTTAAATTATGAATATCCTCTTGCATCGACTGGATGGGGAAGTACTGCTGATCAGATCTTATTACATGATGGTGATGTTGTAACGTTAGCACATTATTCTGATTGGAATTTCTATTCAGATTCCGGAGCAGGATTTAATTATCTGACGGATGAGAATGAAAGCCGTACTAGGGTTGTTGCAGATCGTGGCGAAAAAGACAGTATTACGTTTCAGACCTGGCGCGCGCAAGCGGGCATGAATGGTGGAGAAACAGCGCAGAATAAGATGACTGGAAAGTATCAGCTCTATTATATTCCGGTTGATGATATGTGGGATGGTGATGTGGCATCATGGACACTTCTCGGAGAAACGGAAAATGGAGAACTGAAGGTTGATCTTGACAATATTCCAAATGGAGAATACTTTGTAGGGATTCCGGGGCAGCCGGGAGTCGAGCATACGGATGTAATATGTTCTTCACCAGGTGGTATCTATCTTAACGTAACAGGTTCTGCTTTTGAAGGTCAGGGAACAGAAGCAAGTCCGTATCAGCTTTCAACAGCGAAAAATCTTATAAGACTCAAAAAGCTTGTAAAAGCAGGAAAAATTCCTGAAAACACATATTTTGTTCTTACAGACGACATTACTCTGCCGGAAGGATGGACTCCGATCGGTGAAACAATCGACGGCACAAATAACATTAAATCAGGGAAAAATCTTCGTGCATTCAGCGGAATCCTTGATGGTCAGAATCATACGATCACTGTTCCGGAAGGCGGACTTCCGCTTCTGGGCTATGTAAAGGGTGCAGAAGTTCGCAATCTGAATATCTATGGTACAAAGATTGCCGGATATGGACTGATCAATAATCTGGAAGGTGTCGGACTCTCCGGTAAAGCAGTTTTGCTTGACAATATTACATTAAAGAGCGGATCAAGTACTCTGAAATCAGGTCTTCTCGGTGCTAATATAACAACAAACCCGTATGGAGGATGCTCTGCAGGTTTCCTTGCAACGGTACAGAACTGTACGATTGAAGAAGGAGTTGTAATAGGTTATAACAGAGATCAGTCAGGCATAGGATCGATTGTTGGACGTCTGCAGGGAAGCGTCAGAAATTGTGTAAGCCATGCAACGGTTTACGGAGTTGATTATGTAGGCGGTATTGCTGCGACTAATGATAATTCTATGGGAGACAAGAGCGTTTCTGATTCAACATTTGACGGTGTTGTTGAGGCAAGTGGAAAAAATGCCGGTGGTATTGTCGGCGGTGGATATATGGGCAGCGGTGCACCAAATGGAATCCGAATGTGTGTAGATAACTGTACATCATCCGGTACAATTATCGGAGCAGACAATGTCGGAGGTATTTTTGGCGGAGATGTTGCTGTGGCACAGGCATGGAATGCGTATACCTTTAAGAACAATACATTTACCGGTAAGGTAAGTGCGACAAATGGAACGAACGTTGGTGGAATCATCGGCTATTACAGGAGTTTGAATAAGTTTGATGATATTACAGGCAATACATTTAACGATGATTGCGGTACTGCAAAAGGTATCGGTGGTGTTGAATTTGTCGATACAGGCTGTGAGACACACGAGAATGAGAGTGGAGCAGCTTACTTTAATACAGCAAATGGAACAGACGGATTGCCGAAGGTTCAATGGTGCACCTGGAAGAAAAATCATAACCGTACAGATGATCCTCTGGGAGCAGATGCGGATAAACTGACAAAGAGAAATCATGTGCAGCATATGTGGGATGAAGGTGTAGTAACAAAAAAAGCAACCTGCAAGAATACAGGAGAGAAGACTTACACCTGTACAGTCTGTAAAGAAACAAAGACAGAAACCATTGCAAAGACAAATGACCATAAATATACATGGAAGACAACTGCGAAAGCAACTGTATTTGCACCGGCGAAACAGCAGGGAAAATGCTCTGTATGCGGTAAGACAGTCACAAAAAACTATGGAAAGAAGCTTACGGCAACAATCAGACTGAATGCAACTTCCATCAGACTTCAGCAGAGACGCAGTACCAACAAGATCAAAGTCACAATGGCAAACGGTGATTCTGTGAAGTCCTGGACATCCAACAACAGAAGAATTGCAACTGTCAACAACAAAGGCGTGATCACGGCCGGAAGACAGAACGGAACAGCAAAGATTACAGTAACACTTAAGAGTGGTAAAAAGGCAAGTCTGAATGTCAAAGTTCAGTCCACAAAAGTTATAACAACAAGCATCAGTGGACTGAGATCCAGAGAAACTCTGAAGCGAGGACAGAAACTGACCCTGAAACCAGTAATCAATCCGATCACTTCCCAGGAAGGAATTACCTATGCCTCTTCCAACAGGAATGTAGCAGTTGTAAACCGCAAAGGTGTCATTACAGCACGGGCAAAAGGAGCCACAAGGATCACAGTAAGATCCGGAAGGAAATACTATACAATCAGAGTAACCGTAAAATAATTGACGTTGTTATGTAAAAATGCTATAATAACCGGACAACAAGATAACCAGACGTGGTCTGATTTTGTAGTCAGTTTGAGGAAATCCGGTGTGAATCCGGAACTGTTATTTGCTGTATTTAATGTCAAGCGCGGAAGTCATTTTTAGTCGGCAAGCCAACACGTTATAAAGGACAGAGACTCATCGAATTATGAGGCTCTGTTTTTTGTTGTTGAAACAACGATTCATGAAAGAAATTCACAAAAGGAGGAGCAAAGTGAAGAAAAAAGAATTGATGAAACGTTTGTCAGCACTTGCTATGTCAGCAATGATGACCGTAACGATGATTCCTTCCAATGCATTTGCAGCGGATATCGAGTTTTCTGATGGCGGACAGGAAGCAATAGAAGTACAGGCAGATGAGGAAGACAATGCGGAGATTTCCATTCAGGACGAGGATACGGACAATGCGGAAGACCTGATGGGAGAGAATTTAACTGTAGAAGATTCTGAGGATGCATCCGTTGATACAGATGTATTTGAAGCAGGAGGAGAGGCAGACTCATTTTCAGCAGATAGTGGAGATATCGCAGCATTTGCGGATGAATCAACTGGTACAGATGAAGCAAAAGCAGCTGCAGCCCAATGGCTTAATGATACCTATCTTACTAACAAGAATAATAAGTTAATCACCAATGGTGGAACCGGTGTTGCCAAGAGTGCAGATGGATTAACTTATACCATAGGTCTCAGAACGAATGGAACCGGAAGTAATCTTACTACTGTGTTTTTCAGAACCTTCAGCAGTCCATACAAGAACGGCTGGTATATTGACAGCGAGGAAGCTGGCGAATGGTTAAATCTTACGACCAAGACAGCAGCGAAGCGAGGAAGTACTCCGATTCTTAAGCGTCCGACGGCAGAAGAAGGTCCAAAGAGTATTAAGGCAACTCTGAGACTGTTTTCTGCAGATACAGATGATTCTGTAATCAACGATGAGGCACAGGCAGCTACAGCAGCTCTTGCAGAGCAGGAATTTACTATCACAATCGAAGCAGCAGAACCAGCTTATACTATGACTGTTAAGGTACAGGATGAAAATGGTACTCCAATCAAGGATGCAAACGTAACATTGGAGAAAGACTGGAATACTGTTTCTTCGAAGGCAGACGGTTCTTATGACATGGAAAAGGGTGCAACTTACACTCTGACTGTCAAGAAAGATGGATATAACGATTACAAAGAAAGCTATTTCACCTTCAATCCGACAGAAGTCAACACCGTAAAAACTGTTACACTGAAGAAGATTGTTACAAGAAACGTCAGATTCAACGTAACAGACAAATCCGGCAACCCGGTCAACGGTGCCACAGTAACCGTCAAAAAAGGCTGGTACGATACCATAAAACCAGAAGCAGACGGAAGTTATAATCTGATTGATGGAACTACTTATAAATATAGCGTAGAAGCTCCAAATTATAAATCCGTTTCAAATCAGGAGTTCACACCGGACAAAGATGGTACGATCGATATTCAGCTTGAGAAGAATATCACCAATTACACCGTAACTATCAAGCCGGTGGATAATGATAGCAAAGCAATTGAGAATGCGACCATCAAGGTGACTTACGAAGAGGAAGATCCATGGGATGAGGATGAACCTGATACTGTAGTACTCAAGGCAAATGAAGATGGAACCTACACCATGCAGAAAGGTGTTACTTACACTTACACTGTGACAGCACCGGATTACAGAGAGGTAACAGATACCTACGCACCGTCAGGCGATGATGAGAATATTTCCTTCAATGTCAAGATGGTATCAAGCATTGATCCGGCAGATGTAGCAACCGTAAATGCTATCAAAGCGAAATTTGATGCAGAGCTGGGATCACTTCGTCCGAATTTTGCAAAAGACAAAAATATCATTGATGTCGTAAAAGCAAAGATCAGTACTTATGACATTGACACAACAGATGTAACCATTTCTGTAAAATCCAGCGAAGATACAGACTGGGTTGATACAGACGGAACGATCCATTACAACAAGGCTCAGACCCCGGATCAGAATAAAATTAATTTTAAAAATGTAAGCGTTGTTTATGTATTTGAAAAAAATGGCGCAAAGGCAGAGACAGAAGCCAGCACAGCAACCATCTGCTGGGACTGTGATTACTTCAATACAAAAATAGAAGCAGACAAGGATAACCTTACCTGGGACAAGATCAAAGGTTCCAATACAGATGCAGCAGAAGTAACTTCAAATCTGACACTTCCACAGTGCCTGAGCGCCAGCGCCATGACAGCATGGTCAAAGATCACATGGACATCTTCAAATAAGGACGTAATCAGTCTCAAAGATACAGGATGGGGATCCCTGATCGATGCCAAAGAGGGCGTGATCAAACCACAGCCGGAAGATACAGAAGTAACTCTGACAGCTACCTTTAATGCAAATGATATTGTGTTGAATTCTTATGTAGAGAAAATATCTGATTTTGCTACTCTGAAAAAAGAATTCAAAGTAACTGTTAAAGGTACCGGGCAGACAGGACCTACAGAAGAAGAACTTCAGGCAATTCTTGATACATATTATACAGCAGATCAGATTAAAAATTTCAATGATCAGAGTCAGATAGCAGATCTTAAGAACTGCACCTATGATCTTCAGCTTCCAAGATACACCAGAATAAAGGATGACAATAACAAATACGTATTCGCTAACAAAGAAATCACAGTAACAACAGACAATGATGCGATTAAGGTGAATGGTTACAGAGCAGCCGTAGACCGTTTTGCAAGCAATGAAGATCTTGCTGTAAATCTTATTGTTACCTTTACCCGTGATAATGTAATCGTAAGCAAGAAAATTCCGGTTACAGTCAAAGCAATCACAGAAGCAGAAGTTCAGGATCAGCTTGACCTGATGACTTATGCAAAAGAACATTACTTTGACGGAATCAACGATAACCTGTATGCAGATAAAGATTCTATCACCGGAAATCTGCATGCATTCCAGGAACTGACAGCAGAGAAAAAATGGATCTACAACAATGCAGATAAGACTGGTACAGGTATTATCCCAGATGAGCAGTTTACAGATTCATGGGAAATGGAAGGTGCAGGATACAACAAATTCAAATCTTCCAATAATGCAGTAGTAGCCCATGAGAACCTTGTTGTTACCAGAAGAGAAACAGACACTCAGATTACAATCTCTTCTGTACTCAGCAGTGAACTTTACAAAGATGCTGCTGCAAAGCATCCGGAAAATACAGTTCTTCAGAAACTTTACAAACAGCCTGTTTCCGTAACTGTTACCATCAAGGGAACCAGACCGGTAACAGAGGGACTTCAGAAACTGATCGATGAAGCACAGACACTTCTGGATGGAATGACAGAAGGAACAGAGGCGGGACAGTATCCGGAAGGAACAAAGTCAACACTTCAGGCGGCAATTAATACAGCAAAAGATGTCCTGAACAAAGAAAATCTTACAGAAAAAGAAGTAAGTGATGCAGCACTGGCACTTCAGGCAGCTATTGATGCAGCCAAAGATGCACAGAATGCAGCTGTTGCAACTGTAACAGTCAGAGTGAATATGGCAGGTGAAGAGGCAAGGCTGAGAACATTTAATGTTACATCTAAAGATGCAGCAGCTTACGGATATGTAAAACCGGATAATATGAGGAATCAGGTAACAGTAGCCGATGCACTTTATGTTCTGCACAAATCGATGTATGGAGATGCATTTGATGAAAATCCGTCTAAATATCTTAACGTAGGATTAAATGGATGGATCAATACTATGTTTGAAAATACTACCGGAAATTTTGGATATTATGTAAATAATACATATCCAGCAGATGAAAATGGCAAGGGGACTGTTGCAAATACAACTGTATTAAAGAGCGGTGATACACTGAGCCTTTGTGTGCTTGCAGATACAACCGGATACACAGACGAGTATATTTACTTTGAAAATGTTCCGGAAGAAATCTGTGCCGGCAAAGAATTTGAAGTAACAGTAAAAGGTCTTTCAATGATGACACCAGTAGAGAATGAAAAGGAGTGCACCGTTGAACTGAAAAATCTTGACACTGATGAAACAGCAGAATTTGTAACAAATGATGAAGGAATTGCTGATGTAAAAGCTGACAAAGCCGGAAAATACCAGCTTACAGTTACAAAGACATCACATAAGTATTATTTTAAACCACTTGCTGAATTTACAGCAAAAGAGCACACCTTCGACGAAGG
Source organism: Blautia sp. Marseille-P3087 (assembly GCF_900120195.1). Taxonomy (GTDB): domain Bacteria; phylum Bacillota; class Clostridia; order Lachnospirales; family Lachnospiraceae; genus Blautia_A. The sequence continues at coordinate 929,640 of NZ_LT635539.1, read as the reverse complement.
AAAAGTAACCAAAAAAGCAACCTGTAAAGAAGCAGGAGAAAAGACTTACACCTGTACAGTCTGCAAGACAACAAAGACAGAGTCCATTACCAAGACAAATGACCACAAATATACATGGAAGACAATTGCGAAAGCAACTGTATTTGCACCGGCAAAACAGCAGGGAACATGCTCTGTATGTGGTAAGAAAGTTACAAGAAACTATGGAAAGAAGCTTGCAGCAACAGTTAAGCTGAATGCAACCGGTATCAGACTGCAGTATAAGCACAGCACCAACAAGATCAAAGTCAAAATGGCAAACGGCGATTCCGTGAAGTCCTGGACTTCCAGCAATAAACGAATCGTAACCGTTAACAATAAAGGCGTGATCACAGCCGGTACAATAAGTGGAACAGCTAAGGTTACTGTAACACTCAAGAGCGGCAAGAAGGCAAGCCTGGTTGTAAAAGTACAGCCTACCAAAGTTATAACAACAAAGATTTTCGGCCTGAGATCCAGCGAAACCCTGAAGGTTGGTCAGAAACTGGCACTGAAACCGGTACTTGGACCTGTCACCTCCCAGGATGGAATCACCTATACTTTCTCCAACAGAGATGTAGCAGTTGTAAATCGTAATGGTGTCATCACAGCACGCAACAAAGGAACTGCGAAGATTACCGTAAGATCAGGAAGAGAAACTTTCGTAATTAAAGTAACTGTAAAATAATCATATAATATGCATATAAGCTTCTGTGCCCGTCAGCACAGAAGCTTATATGCGCGGCAGGTCGGGACACAACTCCCGGCCTGTTTTTATATATCAATCTATTATATTAAATATAGAAGATATGAATTTTACATTCCCCACCCATCCTCCTATAATAAGCCTCAAAAGGAGGCTTTATTATGGGCACAATATTCCCAAGAGAAGAAAAGGCGGAGCAGATTTTCGATGAGATACTCAAAAATCCCCGCGCATGCGACCGCCTGAAAAATACTTTTTTTGCTGCAATTCCATCTGCGGAAGAAAGCGAAGGTGCCGGAACCGACATTCCGGGAACAGTTTTTGCAGCAGCTTTATTTAATGCATACGAAAACAAAGATTTATCAGCATTTATGATGGCAGTATGCAATAACAGCGTCTTTGATCTGCTTCGGAATTCCTTTTTGATTCCGATCCGTTTCAATGACAAAGGTGTGGAAAATCCAATCTTATTGACGGATGAAAACGGGGAATTTTTCGATGAATCCGAACTTCACCTCTGGGAGAAAAAATACAAAATGTTCCGCAAATTATTTGAACAGCAGGATGAAATTCCGGATTACCAGATGTATATGGCAGACGGTTTCAGAGAAAATCATTTCTACAGTGAGGAGGGAGAAATTGAGACAAGAAAGATTTCCGAACACAGAGGAATCCTTCTGATGTTTAATTTCCCGGAATCTGTAGAGTTTGAGATCAATGAAGAAAAAATATATAGCATAGTATGGGACGCATTGATGAAATTGCAGGAAGAACTTCCTCGTTCGCTTATGTACTACGGAAAAAGAGACGAACATGGCGTTGAAAAACACACCAGTACACTCGGAATCTTTCTTCCCTTCTGTCATTTTGAACGTGAAATGGAAAAAAATATTGAGCTTGCAAACGGTATCGGACTGGGATGCCGTGAAGCAATTCTGGCGGAAATGAAGGCGCAGGATAAATGATTTTAACAGCTGAAAAATCAGCAGGGATGTGGAAAATATGCGGCAGATGATCAGAAAAAACCACATGGATATTGCGTGGCATGAATATACGGACGAAAATGGAGGGAATATACCTGTTACGCAGGCAAGCCTGACAGAAAAGGCATCCATCATCGGGCGAGTCGGAATCATGCTTTTGTCCTGTGGTACAGGAGCGTGGCGTGTCAGAAGCTCTATGAATACACTTGCGGAAGTGATGAGAATTACCTGTACGGCAGATATTGGGCTGATGTCCATTGAGTATACCTGCTTTGACGGACAGGACGGATTTACACAGTCTCTGTGCCTGACAAATACAGGAGTCAACACTTCAAAGCTGAATCGTCTGGAAAATTTTATCCGTGAATTTGAAATTGATGGAAAAGACATGTCAGGAGAAGAGTTGCATTCTCTTCTGGATGATATCGAAAGGATTCATGGGCTGTACTCTCCGATTGCCCTTGGATTTGCCGCTGCGCTTGCATGCTGCGGATTTACATTTCTCCTCGGCGGAGGACCGGTGGAAATGTTCTGTGCTTTTGTCGGTGCAGGCTTTGGAAACTTTCTTCGCTGCAAACTGACAAAGCATCACTTCACACTTTTCCTTTGCATTGTGTCATCCGTTTCACTGGCATGTCTGGTATATGCAGGATTTCTGAAAATCGGAGAAATGCTGTGGGGTATTTCCATTCAGCATGAGGCGGGGTATATCTGCGCGATGTTATTTATCATTCCGGGCTTTCCGTTTATTACCAGCGGAATTGACCTTGCAAAGCTTGATATGCGCTCTGGGATGGAACGTCTGATGTACGCGCTGATCATCATTCTGGTTGCAACTATGTCAGCGTGGATCATGGCTCTGATCCTGCACCTGAAACCGGTTGACTTTATCAAGATGTCCATGCCGGTGGAAATGTGGATTCTGTTCCGCCTTATGGCAAGCTTTTGTGGCGTGTTTGGATTCTCCATCATGTTTAACAGTCCGGCGCGCCTTGCAACGATGGCAGCCCTGATCGGTGCAGTTGCAAATACACTTCGTCTCGAACTTGTGGATCTGGCAGGAATGCCACCGGCAGTGGCTGCGTTTATCGGCGCACTGACTGCGGGGATTTTTGCTTCTCTGATAAAAAACAAAGCAGGTTACCCGAGAATCTCCCTGACGGTTCCTTCTATTGTAATTATGGTTCCGGGACTTTATCTGTACCGTGGAATTTATAATCTGGGTATGATGTCACTTTCTGTTGCGGCATCGTGGTTTGCAGCAGCAATCCTGATCATCGCAGCACTGCCGCTCGGACTGATTTTTGCAAGGATACTGACCGACAAAACCTTCCGTTACTGTACCTGATAAAAGTCGAAGCCGTATGGGTAGAATTAGTGACATCCGGCACAGAATGTCCTATAGACGAACAGCCCAAAAGACGGTATACTGTTCCTTAGATATCCACTGGGCGAAAGGAGCGGAAACCAATGTGGGAAAAAATCAATAACTTTTTAAAAGGTCAGATCGTGACTTCTCTGATCTATATTGTTCTTGGCATATGTCTCGTATTTATGCCGGTTAATATGATCAATGTCATCTGTAAATTTGTGTTTGGAATCCTTTTGATTCTGGTCGGATTGTATCACATCCTGATCTATGTTGCCGAGAAATTAAATTCAACGATCTTCGATCTGTTTTCCGGCGGTATCCTGATGGTACTCGGAATTTTCCTTTTTATGAATCCACAGATCGTGGTTAAACTTCTCCCGATTTTACTCGGTACATTTATTCTGGTTGACAGCATCTGGACACTCAAGGGCAGCTTCAAACTCAAGAAACGTGGAGTCGATACATGGAGATTCCTTTTGTTTGGAAGCCTGATTTTTATTGCGCTTGGTATTTCACTTGTGGTCAATCCGTTTACGATGGTAAAATACACAGTAATTTTTGCAGGATGGATTTTCCTGTGCAACGGAATCATTGATCTGATCTATCTGGTTCTTCTGAAAAAAGGTCTCAAAGAGCTGAAACAGGATGTAGAAGCAGTAGACGCAGATGGAAAAATCCTGTCTGACGGAACAGACAGTGATGTGGATGGCATGAATGCGGAGGATTTTGTACAGGAAGAGAAAGACATTCAGCCTGAACCGGAGTACGCACCGTGGAGCTCCCGTAAGAAGAAAGACGCACCGGAGGAAGTGCATGACTTCGCAGATACTGCAGAGAACGCAGCAGCAGAAGAAAAGCATGTCGAAGAAGTGGACATTTCCCGAATGGAGGAATCACTTGATGATGTGCAGATAAGTGAAGAAGAGGTATCGTCAGGTGAAACGGAGCATTCTTTCTCTGAGACAGAAGGTGACATTCCGCCAGCCGGCAGAGGCGCTTATACTGTATCTCAGCCGACGATCACCGACGAAGATCTTTCCGATATGAAAGACGAGAGCCTTCTGGATGTGATTTCCCGCAAACGCAAAGACAGTAGGAAAGAAAATGAATAGTAGAAAATAAATAGAATCAAGTCATTCCGATGGAGCATGGTGACTTAGTGTTACGGTACTCGTACTAAGGTCATCAGAAAATTGCCTGAAGAGTGACTTGGTTTTTTATATGTTGTAAATAGAACAACCAAAATTTTGCAATCGGATGACTCAGTAGGAACTATCTGAAATAAGAGCAAACCAATTTTGTCGAAAATGGATGACCTGGAGAAAAGTAAATCCTAATTCCATCAACCGACACCCCGAGAATGGTGACTTGATTGAAAAATTTTATATATCAAAATTGAAAAATGAACATAAATCTTGATTTTTTATCATGGTATAAAAAATCAACAAAAACTATAATAAAACCAGCTTAAGAAAGAACAAACCTTACAAGAAAAGGAGAGGACAATCACTATGAAAATGAAAAAAGTTACAGCAATGGGTATGGCAGCTTTAATGGCAGCAACAATGATTCCGTCAGTACCGGTTATGGCAGACGGTGGCGGAAAGGTTTATTATCTGAACTTCAAACCGGAAGCAGATGAAGCATGGCAGAACCTGGCAAAAGCTTACACAGAAGAAACAGGAACAGAAGTAACTGTTGTAACTGCAGCATCAGGACAGTATGAGACAACACTTCAGTCTGAAATGGCTAAAAGCGATGCACCGACACTGTTCCAGGTAAACGGACCGGTTGGACTTAAGAGCTGGAAAGATTACTGCTATGATCTGAAAGATGCAGAAATCACAAAAGGTCTTACATCTGATACATACGAACTGAAAGACGGAGATGCAGTAGATGGTATCGCATACGTAATCGAATCCTATGGTCTTATTACAAACAAGACTTTACTTGAAAAAGCAGGCTATTCACTGGACGACATCAAGAGCTATGATGATCTGAAGAAAGTAGCTGATGACATTCAGGCAAGAAAAGACGAACTCGGAGTAAAAGGTGCTTTCACATCAGCAGGTATGGACGGCTCCTCTGACTGGAGATTCAAAACACATCTTGCAAACCTTCCGATTTACTATGAATACAAAGAAGACGGAATCGATGATACAGAGGCAATCAAAGGAACATATCTTGACAACTACAAGAACCTGTTTGACCTGTACATCACAGATTCTACCTGTGACGGAGCTGAACTTTCTGCAAAGACAGCAGATGACTCCAGAAACGAATTTGTAAACGGCGAAGCAGTATTCTATCAGAATGGTACATGGGAATATGCAGAACTGTCCAAAACATACGGTGATGATGAAATGGCAATGATCCCGATCTACTTTGGTGTAGATGATGAGAACGAGGGACTTGCAACAGGTACAGAGAACTACTGGTGCGTAAACAAGAATGCATCTGAAGAAGACATTCAGGCAACTCTGGATTTCATGAACTGGTGTGTAACCTCTGAAACAGGAACAAAATCCATGGCAGATGATATGGGATTCACACTTCCTTTCAAAACAGCACAGGAGTCTACAAACGTATTTGTAAAAGAGGATGCTGAGTACACAGAAGCAGGTCTTACACCTGTATCATGGAACTTCACAACAATGCCGTCTGAAGAGTGGAAAAACGGTCTTGGAACAGCTCTTACCGCATATGCAGCAGGCACTGGTTCCTGGGATGATGTTGTAAGTGCATTCGTTGATGGATGGGCTACAGAAAAAGCTCTTTCTGAATAATTTGATTTTGAAAATAACATGTAATTAGCAGGAGGAGGCAGAATTTCTTGCCTCCTTCTGTCAGTCATAAAACCGTAATAATTATTTTTGCGGAACAGGGAAGAGGAGATTCATCATGGTAGGAAGAACAATCAAAAAGTGGTGGCCGATTTTTGTACTGCCAACCTTTGCGGCATTCGTAATTGGTTTTCTTTGGCCTTTCATCTGGGGCATTTATCTTTCATTCTGTAAGTTTACCACTGTACAGGATGTGACATTTGTAGGATTTTCGAACTATTCCAAGATTTTACTGGATAATACTTTCAGCCATTCCTTCTGGCTGACGGTTGTATTTGCATTCGTATCCAGTATTCTGATCAACGTACTGGCATTCTTTATTGCACTGGCACTGACAAAAGGATACAAAGGAACAAATGCTTTCCGTACAGTATTCTTTATGCCGAACCTGATTGGTGGTATCGTACTTGGATACATCTGGCAGACTCTGTTAAATGGTCTTCTGTCCAAATGGGGACAGCCGCTGCTTTCACTTTCCGCGAGAAATGGATTTATCGGTATGCTGATTCTTCTGATGTGGCAGCAGATCGGATATATGATGATCATTTACATTGCCGGTCTGAACAACGTATCTCCGGATTTGGTCGAAGCTGCTCAGATCGACGGCGCGACAAGCAGACAGATCTTATTTAAGATCAAACTTCCGATGATCATGCCGTCTGTTACAATCTGTACATTCCTGACACTGACAAATGGATTCAAGATGTTCGACCAGAACCTCTCACTGACCGGTGGTGATCCGGGAAAACAGTCCCAGTTACTGGCACTCAATATTTACGATACATTCTATGCAAGAAGCGGACCACAGTGGAAGGGTATCGGCCAGGCAAAAGCCGTTGTATTCTTTATTCTAGTTGTAGTGATCGCGCTGATCCAGCTTCGGGCTACATCATCTAAGGAGGTTCAGCAGTAATGGAAAATAAGAAGAAAAGTCCTGTTGCGACAATTATACTGACAATTATCTGCATCCTCTGGATGTATCCGATCGTACTGATTCTGATCAACTCACTGAAAAAAGAGACGGCAATTACAACCGCAGGTGTATTCGGTCTTCCAACAAGTGAAACCTGGAACGGCATTGCAAACTTTGTGGCAAGTGTTACACAGATGGATTTTCTCAAATCTTTCTGGTACAGTCTTGTGATCTCAGTCATGTCCGTTGTTCTGATCATGCTGTGCTGCTCTATGGCGGCCTGGTATATTGTTCGTGTAAACGGAGCATTATCCAAGGTTTTCTATTACCTCTGTGTATTCAGTATGGTAGTACCGTTCCAGATGGTTATGTTTACACTGGCAAAAACAGCAGATACCTTACATCTTAACAATCCGTACAACATCTGCATCATCTATCTTGGATTTGGTGCAGGGCTGGCAGTATTTATGTTTACCGGATTTGTAAAAGGTATTCCGCTTGAAATCGAAGAGGCAGCTCTGATCGATGGATGCAGTCCGCTGCAGGTTTATTTCAAAGTGCTTGTCCCAATTCTGAAACCAACGATTATTTCTACGGCAATCCTTGAACTGATGTGGGTATGGAACGATTATCTTCTGCCGACACTGGTTCTGGATATTAAGAAATATCGTACGATTCCGATGGCAGTCCAGTATTTCCGCGGAAGCTATGGACATGTACAGATGGGACCAATGATGGCAAGTATCATGATCGATATCATTCCGATCATCATCGTATACCTTGTATGCCAGAAATATATTATTGAAGGTGTTGTAGCCGGTGCCGTAAAAGGCTGATGCGAGCTACAAAATACATTTACAAAAAAAGTCTCCGGGAAGATATTCTTTCCGGGGACTTCATGCTATACTGAATCTAAACTAACAAAACAGGAGTATGAAAATGACAAATGTTCTGATCGTAGACGATGAAAAAATTGAAAGAGAAGGTCTCAAATACCTTTTGTCCAGAGAAGAAGGGGAACGAAAAGTATTTGAAGCTTCGAATGGCAAACAGGCACTGCAGATTATCCGTACAGAGGATATTCAACTTATTCTGACTGATATCAAGATGCCGCATATGGATGGACTGGAGTTATCGAGACGTGCCAAAGAAGAAAATCCGGCATTACAGATCGTGATCTTCAGCGGTTACAGTGATTTCAGCTTTGCACAGGAAGCAATCCGTTACGGAGTGACAGAATATATTCTGAAGCCGGTTAATCCGGAAGATTTCCACAAAGTGATCCAGAAGGCCGAGAAAGAGATTGACCGCCGGAAGAAAAAAGAAAGCCAGGAGATTAAGGGGAAAAATTTCCTGCAGCAGTATTTTCTCCAGAACTATCTTTATTCCGGAAAGACAGAAACACTGGAAAAAGCAAAGGATATGATCGACCTTGACAAATGGAACGGCTGGCATTGCGGAATCCTGATCGAGTCTGATGTGGCTTTTTTTGATACGGCAGAAGAAAACCTCGAGAATGAAATTCAGAAAGAACTGCGGAGGGTCTACTTTTATCTGAATCTGAATGCGAGACAGTCACTGCTTCTGTTTCAGGATGTTTACTGTGATTATCAGCTTGTTGCAAATCATCTTTATAACTATATGAAGCGAAAGTACAGGGACAGTTTTTATCTGGCAGTCAGCAGGAAGTTTGAGGGCTGTGAATGTCTGCCGGAGATTTTGGAACAGCTGGAACAGCAGATGGAAGAAAAATTCTATCATCCGGAAAAACATGTTTTTTCAAATGAGGATGATGTATTGAAATTATCTGTGGGCGAGGTGCAGGATTCGCAGATCATGCAGATGATCTCAGAGGATATCACACGTAAAGATACAGAGCAGTTGCGCAGACATTTCGAATGCCTCAAAGAAAAATATCACGACAACACGCAGTATTCTGCAATGTATATCAAATTTGTATTTTCCAATGTCATTCAGGAACTTTTTCAGGAAAACCAGTTTTCAGGGGAGCGCCGCCTGGAACAGGAAGTAGAAAGACTGTACAAGTGCAAAAATATTATGGAAATCCTTGCAGTGACCGAAGATAACATCAAAGAGTACGAGGCTTTTCTGGAACGTTCTATGAGCACATCAAGGAATGAAGTGGCAACAGTCAAGAACTATATCTATCAGCATTATGAAGAAGATCTGAATCTGGAAATGCTGGCTGAGAAAGTTTATCTGTCGTCCGGATACCTGAGCTTTATTTTTAAGAAAGAGACAGGCATGAATCTGAACCGATACATTCGTGTGTTCCGCATGGAAAAAGCAAAAGAGCTTCTATGCAGTACCAATATGAAGGTGGCTCAGATCAGCGAACGCGTAGGATTTGCAAATGTTTCTTATTTCTGCAGGAGTTTTCGTGAATATTACGGAAGCAGTCCGGAGTCATACAGGAAAGGAACCGGAGAGGATGAACAGACTTCGTAAGATATTCAAAAATATGAAATACCGCCACAAGCTGACGATTCTTCTTGTCGTGACGAGCCTGGTGCCGATGACGGTGCTTGCACTGTACAGTCACAGCCGTCAGAGTACGATGGTACGAAGTAGTGAACTGGAAGATATGCAGTCAATTATGGAGCAGACCAAAGAGAGTATCGACAGCCAGACCGCAGTATATGCGAGTCTTCTGAACTATCTGACGTACTCGCCGGATATTGAAGAGATCATTAAAGAAAAAAATATCGATAATTATACTGCTTACGAGAAGTATACGGAGATTGCAGATCCGCTTTTGTCCGTACCGAAATCTTATCACGATGCGATCAACCGGATTCAGCTTTTTGCCGACAGTATTCAGGTCGAACATGAATATACACTTGTTCCACTTGACAAAATGCAGGAAGAGTGGTGGAGTGAAGGGCTGAAAGATGATGTACGGATTCAGTGGAAAGTAGATCGGACGAGGGGAGAAGTTGTAGCTGTACGTATGATCTATGCCCAGCAGAAGTTGAATGCGGTTCTCTGTATTTCGTTGGATTATGATAAGATATTTCAGCCGCTGACGAATATTCTGACCGATGAAAATGGTGGAATTATAGCGGATCAAGATGGCAATGTGCTGTATAACAAAACCGGCTTGAAAGAACTTAAGTTGTCCGACGATAACAAAAAGGATACTTCGCAGACTGCGGACAAACTGCTTAGTAAAATCAGTCAGACATGTACCTGGACGCAAACCGAAAGTGAGGAAAATGACTGGGTATTTTACTTTTACAAAAGTCAGGATGCGATCTCGGGGTCTGTAAGGAGAATTCTTCTTGAGGAGATTCCGCTGATTATTGCCTGTGGTTTTATTATTTTGTTTCTGGGACTTTCTTTTTCAAGAATTTTTACACGAAAGATTGAAGAACTTACAAAAAATATGGATCAGGTCAATCATGGAAGCCGTGAAGTTACGGTAAGCAGCGATTCTGAAGATGAAGTTGGTATCCTGATTAATAGTTTCCACAATATGATGGATGAGATCAACCGTTTGATTGATGAAGTGTATGTAAATAAGATTGCACTCAAAGAATATGAGTTGAAAGCACTGCAGGCGCAGATTAATCCACATTTCCTGTATAATACACTTTCAATGATGAACTGGATGGCAATCCGCAGCAATCAGATGGAAATCAGCAAGGTGACACTTGCCTTGTCGACATTTTACCGTACAGCACTCAGCAAAGGTGAGGACGTAGTTACGGTTGAGAATTGTATTCAGAATATGCAGGCATATCTTGAAATCCAGCTTACTATGCACGATAACAATTTTACAGTGGACTGGGATATTGATCCGACAATCAAAAATGAAAAAATGCCGAAACTGCTCCTGCAGCCGGTTGTTGAAAATGCGATTGAGCATGGCATTGATGAAAAAGAAGACGGAGACAAAAAAATCTTCCTGTCTTTCCGGGGGAATGGTGATGATGTAGTAATCACAGTCCGGGATAATGGAATGGGAATGCCGCAGGAAAAAGCAGAGACGCTTGTAACTTATCAGGCAAAAGGCTATGGACTTAAAAACGTCAATGACCGCATCCGGATTTTATATGGAGAAAATTATGGAATAAGGATTTTCAGTGCACCGGATGAGGGGACGACAGTTATGATGAGATTTCCGAAGGAGGGCAGGAAAGATGAAGTATAAAAAAATAACAGCACTGATACTTTCCTGCGCTTTTGCATTGAGTGGATGTGGTGGTGCAGGTCGGCAGGACAAAAGGCAGACGCAGGAAACGCAGAGTGCAGATGCTGCCGAGGACACAGAAGCATGGCAAAAAGCAGAAGAGAGTCCATATGCAGCATATCCTGAACTGGTGACCTATACACTTGGTCAGATGAGTGGGGTAAACAATTCAAACCTCCCGGATGGAAACACCTACGAAGATAATGTCTATACGAGATATCTTCGGAAGATGTTGAATATCCAGAACGACAACGTATATATGGAACGGGAAGACCGTTATGATGAGTTTATCAATATTCTGGTAAAAGACCAGACACTGCCAGATGTACTTGTTGTTTCTGACAGAGAGACACTTAAAGAACTGGTAGAAAATGATCTTGTAGAGGACCTGTCGGATGTCTATGAAAGCTGTACAACGACAAGAATCAAGGAGATGTTCGAGAGTTATGGCAGTGACCTTCTGGATGCGGGGAAGTTCAACGGAAAGCTGATGGCAATCCCGGAAACTGTGATCGATCATGGTCCGAGACTTCTATGGCTTCGAAAAGACTGGATGGATGAACTTGGGCTTGACGAACCGAAGACACTGGACGATGCCTTTGAAATTATCGAAGCATTTGTGGAAAACGGGATGGGAACAGAAGAGGGTGAAGATCCGGTGGGGCTGGTATGCGACACAGATCTTGTCGGAAGTACCAGCTCCAGTTATTCGGTAGAGCCGGTGTTTGACAGGTATCATGCGAGTCCGCAACGCTGGGTAAATCAAAATGGTGAGATTGTATATGGTTCCGTGACACAGCAGACCCAAAATGCATTGAGCTATCTTCATGAGTTATATGAAAGAGGTGTCATTGATCAAAATTTTGCACTGCGTGCCCAGAACAATCTGCGTGATCTTGTGGTAAGTGGAAAATGTGGAGCCTTTTTCGGACTATGGTGGACACCGAATAATCCGTTGATGGATGTATATGAAAAAGATAAAAATGCAGACTGGGAACCATACTATCTGCAGCAGCCGGAACATGATAATGCGTATGCTTCTTTTCGTGATAATAAATATGTGGTTGTGCGTAAGGGATATAAGCATCCGGAAATTGTGATGAAAATCATCAGTGTATTGTTTGATTATACAAGATATGAAGCAGAAGATGCAGATGACGTCAATGAATATTCTGCGTTGAATGTAGAGCCGACAGCAAGACCACTGGTCATCAATGTCGATTATAATGAAGCAACATTTCAGATTACAAAGGATATACGTGCGGTTCAGAATGGTACAGACAAAAAAGAAAGTTTATGGGGCTTAGAAAAATCTTACTATGTCGCATGTGAGAATTATCTTCACGGCAAATCATCGACTCCGGAAGACTGGGCTGCCTACAAATCAAGAATTTCCGCAGTGGGACTCCTTATAGATGGCGGCTATCAGTCACAGGCGCAGAAGTATCTGGACGATGCAGATGGTGAGTTGCCGAAATCTCTGCAGCAGCTTGAAAAAGATTCGTTCATCCAGATCATTATGGGTGTGAAGCCGGTTTCTTATTTTGATACGTTTGTAAAAGAATGGTATGAGCAGGGTGGTGAGGAGCTGACGGAACAGATCCGTCGCTCCAACCCCGGTGAGTGATTTTCTGAATGTATCGGGTCACTTATTTTCCCAGATGCCAGATATCCTGATCGTATTCGGCAATCGTTCTGTCTGATGAGAAGAATCCTGCTTCTGCAATATTGATCAGTGTTCTGCGGCTCCAGTCTTCCGGGTTGACTGCATAGTCTTTCATCGCCTGTTCTTTGCGAACCACATAAGCGTTGAAATCCGGAAGAGTCTGGAACCAGTCTTTATTGGTCAATTCATGCTGAAGTCGTTTCAGATGTTCTTCGTCGCCATATTTCAACATTTCCTCACTTGTGAGGAAGTCGATAGCACGGCGCAGATTCGGATCAGCTTCATACCAGTCACGGGCACAGTAATCGGCAGCAGCATAGTGGTGGATGACCTGTTTACTGCTCTGACCGAAGATGTAGATGTTGTCATTTCCGACTGCTTCTGCGATTTCGACATTGGCGCCATCCATAGTTCCGAGTGTCAGTGCGCCATTCAGCATAAATTTCATATTTCCGGTTCCGGATGCCTCCTTGGAAGCAAGACTGATCTGCTCGGAAAGGTCGCATGCCGGAATCATTTTTTCTGCGGCAGATACATTATAGTTCTCAACAAATGCAAGCTGAAGCCATCTGGAGACCTGCGGATCTTCGCTGATTACCTGAGACAGAGTCAGAAGACCGTGGATGATATCTTTTGCAATGATATAAGCAGGTGCTGCTTTGGCACCGAAAATGCTGACAAGTGGGGTGGCAGGCACATGACCGGCTTTGATCTCCAGATATTCGTGAATCAGGAATAAAAGATTCAGCTGCTGGCGTTTGTATTCGTGAAGTCGTTTTGACTGGATAGAAAACATTGCATCTGTGTTCAGCTGGATGCCCTGTTTGTCAGCGAGCCATGCTGCAAGCTGTTTTTTATTATCTTTTTTGATTGTGCGGATTTTGGACAGTACCTCGGTATCATTGGTATAAGCAAGGAGTTTTTTGAGTTCAGAGGCATCTTTTTTGAATCCGTCTCCGATCAGGTTTTCAATTTCACTGGTTAATGTAGGGTTGCATTTCAAAAGCCAGCGTCGGAAAGTGATACCGTTTGTTTTGTTGTTGAATTTTTCAGGATACATCTGATAAAATCCGGCGAGTTCACTTTCTTTCAGAATCTGAGTGTGCAGTGTGGCAACACCATTTGTGGAATGGGAAAAATGAATATCCATATGTGCCATGTGTACAACCTGATTCTGGTCAATGATAGCAAGTGTGGCATTATCAGTACGTGTTTTTGCAATTGCATCCAGCTTTTCGATAATAGGCATAAGCTGCGGTACAACGGTGTCAAGATAATGACGCGGCCATTTTTCAAGTGCTTCTGCTAAAATTGTGTGGTTTGTATACGCGCAGGTGTCAGTAACAATCTGAACAGCTTCTTCAAATTCGATTCCATGCAGTCCGAGAAGACGGATGAGTTCCGGAATTACCATGCTCGGATGAGTATCGTTGATCTGGATTGCCGCATAATCTGCGAGATCGTGCAGATTACAGCCTCGGGTCATGCATTCATCAAGAATCAGCTGTGCACCAGCAGAAACCATAAAGTACTGCTGATAGATGCGGAGCAGACGACCATCTTCATCGGAATCATCCGGATAAAGAAACAGAGTCAGGTTTTTGGCAATATCTTTTTTGTCAAAAGAGATACCGTCACCGATCACAGACTCATCGACAGTATCGAGATCA
>NZ_LT635539.1:0-909157 GCF_900120195.1 Blautia sp. Marseille-P3087 | reverse complement strand
AGGGTATCAGAAGCAAATGGTCAAGCAGAAAGGGCACAGGGCGGATGCCTTGGCACTAAGGGCCGAAGAAAGACGTGATAAGCTGCGATAAGCTTCGGGGAGGAGCAAATATCCATTGATCCGGAGATCTCTGAATGGGGAAACCCACATGAGCAAACCTCATGTATCCATACGCCAATCCATAACGTATGGAGGGGAACCCGGGGAACTGAAACATCTAAGTACCCGGAGGAAAAGAAAGAAAACTCGATTCCGTAAGTAGCGGCGAGCGAACGCGGAAGAGCCTAAACCAGGTCGCGTGCGATCTGGGGTTACGGACTGCATTTAAGATTCTGTGATGTTAGTAGAACGGTTTTGGGAAAGCCGGCCAGAGAGGGTGAAAGCCCCGTACACGAAAACAGAGCAGACTGAGCAGGATCCAGAGTACCGCGGGACACGAGAAACCCTGCGGGAAGTAAGGGGGACCACCCCCTAAGGCTAAATACCACTTAGTGACCGATAGCGCATAGTACTGTGAAGGAAAGGTGAAAAGGACCCCGGGAGGGGAGTGAAAGAGAACCTGAAACCCTGTGTCTACAAGCTGTGGGAGTGCTTTATATGCACGACCGCGTACTTTTTGTAGAACGGTCCGGCGAGTTGCGCACACTGGCAAGGTTAAGGACTCAAGGTCCGGAGCCGTAGGGAAACCAAGTCTTAATAGGGCCAGAGTCAGTGTGGGCAGACCCGAAACCGGGTGATCTATCCATGTCCAGGTTGAAGCTGCCGTAAGAGGCAGTGGAGGACCGAACCCACATCCGTTGAAAAGGGTGGGGATGAGGTGTGGATAGGGGAGAAATTCCAATCGAACCCGGAGATAGCTGGTTCTCCTCGAAATAGCTTTAGGGCTAGCCTTGGTAGAGATTTGCGGAGGTAGAGCACTGAATTTCCTAGGGGGCGTCAAAGCCTACCGAAGAATATCAAACTCCGAATGCCGCGTAATTGCTTACCGGGAGTCAGACTGCACGAGATAAGTTGGGCAGTCAAAAGGGAAAGAGCCCAGACCTTCAGTTAAGGTCCCAAAGTGTACGTTAAGTGGAAAAGGATGTGGGATTTCGAAGACAACCAGGATGTTGGCTCAGAAGCAGCCATTCATTCAAAGAGTGCGTAATAGCTCACTGGTCGAGAGGTCCTGCGCCGAAAATGTCCGGGGCTGAAACGTACCACCGAAACTAAGGAATCCAGCAATNCGAAGGCGGGACCGATGACTGGGGTGAAGTCGTAACAAGGTAGCCGTATCGGAAGGTGCGGCTGGATCACCTCCTTTCTAGGGAAGATAAGTAAAGAATTGAATGTGTTTTACTGTTGAGTTATCAAGGACAATTGAATAACAACATTTCTGGTATCGATGCGCTTGTGGGAAACACCCGTTCCCATCCCGAACACGACGGTTAAGACGCAAGCGGCCGATGGTACTGCATTGGAGACGGTGTGGGAGAGCAGGTGGATGCCAGATTAAATGGGGATGTAGCTCAGTTGGGAGAGCACCTGCCTTGCAAGCAGGGGGTCGAGAGTTCGAATCTCTTCATCTCCACGCAGGATTTTCCGAATGCGCGGACAAAAGATGCTGATATAGGAGGAAGCTTGCTTCCGGATATAGAAGCAGATGTGGACGCATATGAGGATTCCCGTGACCGAGGAACTTGTTCCGAGGGCTCAGGGAAGACTGCATGAGGCAAATCCGGATGGAATCGAAAGATTTCAAAAATGGGCTTATAGCTCAGCTGGTTAGAGCGCACGCCTGATAAGCGTGAGGTCGGTGGTTCGAGTCCACTTAAGCCCATTGGCTTATAAGATTTAGCCGTGAGGTTAAGTGAGTAAGCCTGATATCGTACCTTGAAAACTGCATACATGTAAATTTGATTAACTAATCAAATATCCTTGATATACAAACGTAAGATAGGAAGACATCGATAAATTTTTTTATCAAAAGCAACGAGAATCAAAGACCGCTGATACCTACGCTAGGGTATCAGAAGCAAATGGTCAAGCAGAAAGGGCACAGGGCGGATGCCTTGGCACTAAGGGCCGAAGAAAGACGTGATAAGCTGCGATAAGCTTCGGGGAGGAGCAAATATCCATTGATCCGGAGATTTCTGAATGGGGAAACCCACATGAGCAAACCTCATGTATCCATACGCCAATCCATAACGTATGGAGGGGAACCCGGGGAACTGAAACATCTAAGTACCCGGAGGAAAAGAAAGAAAACTCGATTCCGTAAGTAGCGGCGAGCGAACGCGGAAGAGCCTAAACCAGGTCGCGTGCGATCTGGGGTTACGGACTGCATTTAAGATTCTGTGATGTTAGTAGAACGGTTTTGGGAAAGCCGGCCAGAGAGGGTGAAAGCCCCGTACACGAAAACAGAGCAGACTGAGCAGGATCCAGAGTACCGCGGGACACGAGAAACCCTGCGGGAAGTAAGGGGGACCACCCCCTAAGGCTAAATACCACTTAGTGACCGATAGCGCATAGTACTGTGAAGGAAAGGTGAAAAGGACCCCGGGAGGGGAGTGAAAGAGAACCTGAAACCCTGTGTCTACAAGCTGTGGGAGTGCTTTATATGCACGACCGCGTACTTTTTGTAGAACGGTCCGGCGAGTTGCGCACACTGGCAAGGTTAAGGACTCAAGGTCCGGAGCCGTAGGGAAACCAAGTCTTAATAGGGCCAGAGTCAGTGTGGGCAGACCCGAAACCGGGTGATCTATCCATGTCCAGGTTGAAGCTGCCGTAAGAGGCAGTGGAGGACCGAACCCACATCCGTTGAAAAGGGTGGGGATGAGGTGTGGATAGGGGAGAAATTCCAATCGAACCCGGAGATAGCTGGTTCTCCTCGAAATAGCTTTAGGGCTAGCCTTGGTAGAGATTTGCGGAGGTAGAGCACTGAATTTCCTAGGGGGCGTCAAAGCCTACCGAAGAATATCAAACTCCGAATGCCGCGTAATTGCTTACCGGGAGTCAGACTGCACGAGATAAGTTGGGCAGTCAAAAGGGAAAGAGCCCAGACCTTCAGTTAAGGTCCCAAAGTGTACGTTAAGTGGAAAAGGATGTGGGATTTCGAAGACAACCAGGATGTTGGCTCAGAAGCAGCCATTCATTCAAAGAGTGCGTAATAGCTCACTGGTCGAGAGGTCCTGCGCCGAAAATGTCCGGGGCTGAAACGTACCACCGAAACTAAGGAATCCAGCAATAGATTGGTAGAGGAGCATTGCATGCGGGAAGAAGCAGTACCGTAAGGAGCTGTGGACTGCATGGAAGAGAGAATGCCGGAATGAGTAGCGAGATAGAGGTGAGAATCCTCTAGGCCGAATATCCAAGGTTTCCAGGGTAAAGCTGATCTGCCCTGGGTAAGTCGGGGCCTAAGGTGAGGACGAGAGCCGTAGCCGATGGACAACAGGTGGAGATTCCTGTACTATGATATGACAGAACTGTGGGGACACGTGCAGAGAGCGGAAGCCGGGAACGGTATCCCGGTGCAAGCGAGGTACCAGATGCGTTGGAAAAACCGCGCATCAATGGGAAGACGTGATGCGGAGTGAAATTTAGTAATGAAGTCCGTGAGCTGTGCGTCAAGAAAAGCCGCTATTGTTCATACCATACCCGTACCGTAAACCGACACAGGTGGATGAGGAGAGAATCCTAAGGCCGGCGGAAGAAGCATTGTCAAGGAACTCGGCAAAATGACCCCGTAACTTCGGGAGAAGGGGTGCCTGCGCAAGCAGGCCGCAGAGAATAGGCTCAAGCAACTGTTTAGCAAAAACACAGGTCTATGCGAAACCGTAAGGTGAGGTATATGGGCTGACGCCTGCCCGGTGCTGGAAGGTTAAGAGGAGAGGTTAGCGCAAGCGAAGCTTTGAATTTAAGCCCCAGTAAACGGCGGCCGTAACTATAACGGTCCTAAGGTAGCGAAATTCCTTGTCGGGTAAGTTCCGACCCGCACGAAAGGCGTAATGATTTGAGCGCTGTCTCGACAATGCATCCGGTGAAATTGAAGTACCAGTGAAGATGCTGGTTACCTGCGCCAGGACGGAAAGACCCCATGGAGCTTTACTCCAGTTTGGTACTGGGATCCGGTACTGCATGTACAGGATAGGTGGGAGGCTATGAAATGGTAACGCCAGTTGCCATGGAGCCGCTGTTGGGATACCACCCTTGCAGTATTGGGTTTCTAACCAGCCGCCGTGACCCGGCGGTGGGACAATGCCAGACGGGGAGTTTGACTGGGGCGGTCGCCTCCGAAAGGGTATCGGAGGCGCCCAAAGGTTCCCTCAGGATGGACGGAAACCATCCAAAGAGTGCAAAGGCAGAAGGGAGCTTGACTGCGACACCGACGGGTGGAGCAGGTACGAAAGTAGGGCTTAGTGATCCGGTGGTATTAAGTGGGAATGCCATCGCTCAACGGATAAAAGCTACCCTGGGGATAACAGGCTTATCACTCCCAAGAGTTCACATCGACGGAGTGGTTTGGCACCTCGATGTCGGCTCATCGCATCCTGGGGCTGTAGTAGGTCCCAAGGGTTGGGCTGTTCGCCCATTAAAGCGGTACGCGAGCTGGGTTCAGAACGTCGTGAGACAGTTCGGTCCCTATCCGGCGTGGGCGTAGGATATCTGAGAGGAGCTGTCCTTAGTACGAGAGGACCGGGATGGACGGGCCGCTGGTGCACCGGTTAGACTGCCAAGTCTATAGCCGGGTAGCCAAGCCCGGAAGGGATAAACGCTGAAGGCATCTAAGCGTGAAGCCCCCCTCAAGATGAGATATCCCATCCGAAAGGAGTAAACCCCCTTGAAGACGACGAGGTTGATAGGGCAGGGGTGGAAGTGTGGTAACACATGGAGCTGACTGCTACTAATAGGGTGAGGGCTTGACCAAAAAGCTGAGACGAGCGGCTGTCGCTGAGCGTGGAGTGAGAAATGCTTGCATTTCAGAACGGAAACGTGAGGAGACAGACATTTGCGAAGCAAAAGGCACTGAGCAACGAAGTTGCGAGGTGACCAAGCTCGGCGAAAGCGAAAGCATGGTTAAGATGATCGATTGCTTAGTCAACATGTATGTGGTTTTGAAGATACGATAATGAAGCCGGAGCAGATAAAATCTGTTCCGGCTTTTTAGCGTTAAAATAAGAAAAATATCAGGAAAGGAATTTATCATGACATCCATTATACCGATCAACAGAGAAGAAATACTGGAGCTGACACGGAGAATGACATTGTCCCGGACTTCAATGACGCGCATTGCGGGAAGTTATATGGATTCAGAAGGTTTTATTGATGGAACGTTTAATACAAATTTTCTGAAACTCAAACCAAAAGAGAAGGAAAAAAATCTTGCGATAGCCAAAATAATTCCATTTTCGCCTACAAACAAAAATCTGAAACGATACATTCTTCCTGAGAACGCATGTCGACCGGGAGGAATCCGCCAGCTCCTTCTGGGCATGAAATCCAGTGCACTGAAAAATGATGCGCTTCTGGAAGCATTTTATGAATATGTGGCTGAAAAATATCATACAGATCATGAGTATGCGATATATCTTTTTCATAATACGTATGATATTCCTCTGAAGACATCAGATAAGAAAAATCTCTGGGAATCAGAAGAAATGTATGAATATCTTATCTGTGCAATTTGTCCGGTGAGTGGCGATTATGAGCCGGGAGAGCCGGAGTGTGGATTTTTGTTTCCGGCTTTTCAGGACAGAACAGAAGATCCAGACTACATTGATGTCTATCAAAGCAATCCAGATCTCCCCCAAAATGACTTATTAAAAATTTTACAGTTATGCGACTGATGAACGGATCACATAAATTTTCGAATACTGATGTAATAACTGACAATAAGAAGTACGGTAGCTCCTGTCCATGCAGCAATCTCTGCATAAAAAATGCCATTCTGTCCGATAAACTTCGGAAGCAGGAGAGCAACACCGACACGTACAAAAAATTCCACAACACCGCTCAGCATGGGGAGCATCGTATTTCCAAGTCCCTGAAGTGCAGAACGATAGACGTAGAGAAAATACAGAATGCAAAGGCAGGATGCCATGATCGACAGATAATGCCATGCAATTCCAAGAACCTGTTCCGCCTGCGTGGGATCACCGGAGATAAACATAGAAAGTAAAAATTTTCCAAAAAGAAACATCATGATACTGATAAATGCTGAAGTGAGAAAGGCAAGAAAAGCACTTGTATATATACCTTTTTTGATTCGGTCAATCTTTCCTGCGCCAAGGTTCTGACCTACGTAAGAGACAATGGCATAACCGTAGGAAATCGCAGCCATCTCAAGTACTCCGTAAAGCTTATTGGTGGCAGTAAAACCGGCGACGAAGAGAAAACCGTAACCATTGATGACAAACTGTACGGCAAGACCTCCGACGGAAATGATGACATCCTGAAAAAGGATTGGTGCACCAAGTCCGAGAAGCTTTCTGTTAAGGCCGGGTACTGTTTCAAAATCTTCTTTAGAAGTATGTACAATATCGATTTTGCGAACAATCATAAAACAATACAGTGCGGAAAAAGCCTGAGCGGTAACGGTTGCAAGCGCAGCTCCGGCAACACCCCAGTGAAGTACGGCAACAAAAGTAAGATCCAGAATAACGTTGATCAGAGCTGCAATGATCATGGCAATCAGCGGTGTGCGGCTGTTTCCAAGAGCTCTCAGCACAGACGCAAAAATGTTATAAGCCGCAACTACCGGAATTCCGCAGAAAACAATCCGCAGATAGATCAGAGACATTCCGATGATATTATCCGGTGTATTTAAAAGCAGCAGGATCCATCTGGCTGCAAGCTGGCTGACAATCAGAAGAGAAATCGCAGTAATGGCAGTAAGCAGATAACTGTGAGCGACAGCTTTTTTGAGATCATTCCATTTACGTGCACCGTAATGCTGAGAGATCAAAATAGAAAATCCCTGTGTGACACCTGTGGAAACACCAAGAACCATCCACATGATCCATTCGACAGCACCGAGTGCGGCAAGAGCCTGTACTCCGGCAACCTGTCCGACAACAATCGTGTCAACCATCGTATATAATTGCTGAAAAATATTCCCAAGCATCAACGGTACTGCAAAAAGCAGAATAAGCTTCGCCGGAGAACCCTTTGTCATATCCCGAATTTGAGCAGACATAAAAACCTCCAATATTCTGTGTATAAAAGTAATTATAAACTAAAATTGATGTTTTGAAAACAGTTACAGAAATCATCAGGGAGTGGAGCTTCCAGTGAAATCCATGCATTGTTAAACGGATGCCGGAATTGGATCTTCCATGCATGCAGGGCTGTGCGATGAAATACAGGCTGTTCGGATAAAGAATCTGCCGGAAAAGTTTTCTGATACAAAGTATCTCCAAGAAGCGGATGCCCGAGAGCCTTCATGTGGACACGGATCTGATGCGTGCGTCCGGTATCCAGCTTTAAAGTTACGATCGACCAGTCTGGTGACCTGTAAAGAACCTGGTAATGTGTGACAGCAGAAAGCAATGTTGTCATACCAGCCAGAGGTGTCACAAAGTCAGCAGATTCAGGAACAAAAGAACTGCCGAAATCAGTTATTGCTTCCATCCGCAATGGATGATCTGCTGTTTTTCTGATCGGAAAACAAACCGTGTGCCACGCAGTATTCGATGAAGCACTTGTATCATCAGAAAAACTTCCCATTACTATGGCAATGTATTGTTTATGAAGAATGCCGGACTCACGTTGAGCCTGAAGCCGCTGTGCAGACACCTGATTTTTTGCAAATAAAACAATACCGGAAGTCTCTTTGTCGAGCCGTCCTATCGGGCGGACGCGGCAGGAGACTTTTTTCTTATGAAAATATCCGGATACCTGATTGGAAAGTGTGTCTGCGTAATGTGCACCGGAAGGGTGAGTAAGTATTCCGGCTGGCTTGTTTACTGCGAGAATATCTTCATCTTCATATAAGATTTCGAGAGGATGTGCATCTCCACAAAATGACACCAGATGATTCAAATCGTTTTTGGCAGCCTCGATACAGATCATGATCTGATCATTGGTCTGTACGATATCGGTTGTCCGGCATTGCACACCGTTTTTACGTATCCCGTCCGCTTGAAATTTGGCACGGCTGATCTGCCTTTTTGTGAGACCGAGAGCGGTGCGTAGAACTTTTTCGACAGTCTGTCCGGTCATATGTTCTTCAACGTCGAAAGTAATATGTTTTTCCATAAAAAAAATTCCTTTATCATATGAGTAAGATTCATTTTATTCCAGTATTCCTATATTTGGCGGGAGTTTGATATTCTTGTATGTGTGGAGCAGTTTTTCCAGGTCATGGATCACAGGAGTAAGAAATTTGTTTTTGTGATAGACAAGTTTGAATTTACGGTTCCATTCGCCATTTTTGTTATAGAAAACACGAATTGTATTGTGGCGGATCTCATGTGTCATAAGGCGAAGCGACATAACAGAAAGTACCTGGTCATAGAGCACAGCATTTAAAAGTGTTCGAGGGCTGTTTGCTTCCCAGACCGTACGAACAGAAATCTGATGTTTGGCAATATAGTCCTCAAAAAGCTGTCGGGTTCCGCTCCCCTGCTCTCGCATTGCAAAGCCTTCTCCTGCAAGATCCCGAATCTGAATGCAATTTCTATGATATAAAGGATGATATTTGCCGACGGCAAGTACCAGACAGTCATCAATAATCGGGAGAACGGTAAGGTCAGGAGAAAGAATTTCGCCCTCTACAATTCCAACGTCAAGTTCAGCGCGCAGAAGTTTCTGCTCAATGTCCTTGGTATTACTCACATAAGAATGGACGTGGACATCCGGAAGGTCCTTTTGAAGTTTCGGAATTAGGAAAGGAGTGAGGCAGGTTCCGACTGTAATCGTAGAACCAAGTTTCAGAATCTGAGATTGTCCCTGATTCAGCATCAGCTCCTCAATCTGTCGAAACTGCTGAATCAGACTGCGGGCCTGAGAAAGCAAAAGTCTGCCACGTTCTGTGAGGTAAAGCTTTTTACCGAGACGTTCAAAGAGAAGTCCATTGTAATGTTTTTCCAGCTCACGGATTGCCTGACTTACGGTGGGCTGCGATAAATACAGAGAAGCAGCAGCAGCACTCATGGAACCCTGGTCAGCTACCGCAACAAAAATAGTCAGATGTCGTATCGTCATATGATATGCTCCTTTTATAGAAAATACCTATTATTTCTATAAAATAATATCATTTTTCAAATACATACTCAAGTGGTATATTATGAAATGCAAATCAAAATATGAAATGAGATGAGGGAAATACATGTCAGCATTAACAGTAAGTAAAGAGGACGAAAAACGAGTAAAAGGAATGGGATTTCTGAATAACCGCGGAACAGATCTTTTTTCCGCACGGGTCCTGACGATAAACGGAAAAGTAACGGCAGCGCAGCATCGTTGTATGGCAGAAGCTGCAGAAAAGTTTGGCAGCGGTGAACTTCTATATACAACAAGACTTTCTGTGGAAATTCCGGGAATCCCATATGAAAAGATTGATGAATTTAGAGAGTTTATTGCCAAAGAAAATCTGGTGACAGGAGGAACAGGAGCAAAAGTCCGTCCAGTCGTATCCTGTAAGGGAACAACCTGTCAGTATGGCCTTCTGGATTCCTATGCAATCTCAGAGGAAATTTATAAACGCTTTTATGAAGGATACAGAGACATTGTACTGCCACACAAATTTAAGATTGCAGTTGGCGGATGTCCGAACAACTGTGTAAAACCGAACTTAAATGATGTGGGAATCATCGGTCAGCGCATTCCGAAAGTAAATACTGACATTTGCAAAGGATGCAAAAAATGTGCGATCGAAGCAGCCTGTCCAAACAAGGTTGCAAAAGTAGTGGATGGAAAAATCACAATTGATGAGACAAAGTGTCGACACTGCGGACGCTGTGTTGGAAAATGTCCGTTCCACACAATCGAAGATGGTACATATGGTTATAAGATTTATGTCGGCGGACGCTGGGGGAAAAAAGTATCAAAGGGCAGAGCACTCAGCAAAATTTTTACTTCCAGAGAAGAAGCACTTGATGTCGTTGAAAAAGCGATTCTTTTTTTCAGGGATCATGGAAATAAAGGGGAACGTTTTGCAGAAACAATAGAGCGCATCGGTTTTGAAAACGTGGAAAAAGAATTGATTGGATGAGCAATATCTGTTAGGATAAAGGTAGCAATTCGATTCGGAGATGAAGAGTATGGAACAGAAAGAAAAAAACAGTATCATTAAAAAACTGATTGATACACATACAACAATTTCTACGATGGAAAGTTGCACATCTGGTATGATTGCATCCACAATCACAGATACAGAAGGTGCATCCGCAATTTTTCCGGGAGGCTATGTCACATATCTGAATGAGACCAAAATCTTTATTGGTGTTGAGAAAGAAATTATACAAAAGTACGGGGTATATTCCAAAGAATGTGCAGAGGCAATGGCAAAAACAGTACAGGAAAAGTTGCATACGGATATTGCTGTCGGAATAACGGGAACGACCGGTAATATTGATCCAAATAATTCGGACAGTGTGCAGGGAGTTGTATATTTTTGCATTCGCATAAGAGATAAAGTAAATACTTTTGAAGTGCATGCAGAGGTTACAGGACTGGAGCGTCATGAAATTAAGCAGATGTATACCGATATGGTATTTGAAAAGCTGGAAACACTTGTGATGTAGAGAAAAAAAGTGTATATTTAAGAAAGACTGCAGAATATATGGTTTTTGGCAGGAGAATAATATCTGGAGGAAATGGTAATGAGTATAAAAGAAGAAATTCACGGATTATCAGACGAAATTATTAAAAATATGGGCAGACTGGTTGCGATTGATTCGCAGCTTGGTACACCGGCAGAGGGAATGCCGTTTGGCGAAGGACCTGCAAAGGTTCTTGAGGAAGCATTAAAAATTGCAGATGAGCTTGGTTTCAAAACAGTAAATCTTGATAACTACTGCGGTTATGCAGAGATGGGCGAGGGAGAGGAAATTGTTGGTATCGCCGGACATCTTGATATTGTACCGGTAGGCGGTGACTGGACATATGATCCATTTACTCTTACACGTGATGGAGATCATATTTACGGACGTGGAACAACAGATGACAAAGGACCGATTCTTGAGGCACTTTATGCAATGAAACTCGTACGTGATTCTGGTGTGAAATTAAACAAAAGAGTCCGCCTGATCATGGGATGTAACGAGGAAACCGGATCAAAATGTATGGAACATTACAATGAAGTAGAAGAGGAATTATCCTGTGGTTTTACACCGGATGCAAACTTCCCATGTATCCATGGTGAAAAGGGTCAGATGGGAATGATGGCATATTCTAAAAATACAAAGATTATTTCCATGAATGGCGGTTTTGTTTCCAACGCTGTGTGTGACACCTGTAATACTATAGTTCCGGCAGAATCAGGACTGAAAGAAAAGCTTGAGTCAGCGTTTGCTGAGAAAAAGCTTCAGGAATACAAAGTAACAGAAGAAAATGGCGAGATCAGCATTTATACAAAAGGCGTTCCGGCACATGCCAGCACACCAACTCTTGGCGTCAATGCAGCAGGAGTGACATTTGCATGCCTTGCAGAAGTCGGATTTGAAGATGATTTTGTGAACTTCTATAATGAACATATCGGTACAGCCTGCGATGGTTCCGGTCTTGGTCTTAAGTTTGCTGACGAATACGGCGAACTGACACTGTGCAATGGTATCGTTAAGACAGAAGACGGCGTGATTTCTGCAACAATTGACATCCGTGTACCGGTTACTCTCAAGAGTGAGGAAGTCCGTAAGATGTGCGAAGACAGACTGGAAGATGAAAACGGACGTATTGAGATCCTTGGAATTGGTGATTCTCTGTTCTTCCCGAGAGAGTCTCCGCTTGTAAATGCACTGTACAAAGCGTATGTCGATGTAACAGGTGACACAGAGAATAAACCGATGGTTATCGGCGGCGGAACTTATGCGAAATCACTTAAAAACATTATCGCATTCGGACCGGAAATGCCGGGAATCGATTACCGTATTCACGGTGCAGATGAATTTATACTTGTATCAGGAATGGAAGAAGCTGTACTTGTATATATGGAAGCAATCAAAAATCTTCTTGCAATCTGATCGTTTTCTGAAATCTGTTGATTTATAACAGAAATTATGATAATGCATAAACAAATAAAGAGAATCTTCCCTGCCACCGGACAGGGAAGGTTCTCTTTTTGGATGAGATAAGATATTTACAATGAAAATTAAGCTGGAAAAGCAATCTACAGGGGTATTGACCCGAATAAAGAAATCGTGGTAACCTGTGGGAAAACAGAAGTGATGATGAAAAAGAGACATTGGACGAGGCATTGCATCGTTTGGAAGAGATGAGAATGGAGTTGGAAAGATATGAGTGTGATGAACACATTTTCCGGGAAAAAGTTTGATCCTATGCACATGAACAGTGAAGATGTATCACTGGAAGATCTTGCGCATGCACTGAGTCTGTTATGTCGTGGAGGAGGACATTTAAAATATTTTTATTCCGTAGGACAGCATTCGATAAACTGTATGAAAGAAGCAAGGGCAAGAGGATGGTCGAAGAGGGTACAGCTTGCATGTCTTCTGCATGATGCGAGTGAGGCATATATTGCGGATATTATCAGACCGGTAAAAGTACATCTGCCAGAGTATTATAAAATTGAAAGCAAAATAATGGACTGTATTTTGGAGAAATTTGGTCTGGGTGATCTGAGTGAAGAAGAAAATTCCAGATGGAGGCAGATCGATGATGAGATACTGGATCATGAACTCAGAGAACTGATGATCGGAGAAAAAGACAGACCCGTAAAGTTACTGGCATCTGTTACGGATATGACAGAGCGAAACTGGAAAGATGTTGCAGAGGAATTTATAATATTGGCGGAGGCACTGATAAAGGAGAAATAAGTTATAAAAATTGCAGAAATAAGGAAGTGTTGTGTATATGAAAACACGTGAAGAAGCATTAAAATTTGGACTGTCATTTAAAAGTGTATACGAAGAAAAACCTTTCCATGATCCGAACTGGCAGCTGATAAGGGTAAAAGGAAGCAAAAAGGCTTTCCTATGGATTTATGAACGTAACGGATATATCAATCTGAATGTAAAAACAGATCCGGAATGGCGCGATTTCTGGCGATCCGCATATGAGTCTGTGACAGCGGGATACCACCAGAATAAAGAACACTGGAATACGATTATACTGGATGGAAGCATACCGGATAAAGACATCAAGAGAATGATTGCCGAAAGTTATGATCTGATCACAGACAGTCCGACGAAGCGAATCTATGAGGCAGTAAAACGAATCCCAAAAGGCCATGTTGCAACATATGGGAAAGTTGCAGAAATGGCAGGGAACCCCAAAATGTCACGGGCAGTCGGAAATGCGCTGCATAAAAATCCGGATCCGGAGCATATCCCGTGTTTTCGGGTAGTCAATTCGAAGGGAGAACTTGCCGGAGCCTTTGCATTCGGAGGAGGCGGCGCACAGGCAAAACTTCTGGAAGCAGACGGTGTAGAAGTGGTCAATGGCAAAGTGGATCTCAAAAAATATGGAATCTGAAAAAAAGAAGGGAGCATATCACTTTCTTATAGCAGGATCATCCAGACCAACATGGAAGTCATCGCAGCGATATGTAATGTACCGATGATTCGAAATGGAAACAGCAGGATAAATATCGGCAATATGGTGAAAATGACAGCCCAAGCGGGAATGCTGCGGTACCGGTAACGATAGCCACTTTTTTAGACGATTATAATTCGGAAAAGCTTATGTTATACTGTTGTAGAAATGTTTGATATTTCGTGTGAAAATAGGATGATTATATTTATTGGAGGAAAACTAATGAAAACACGCAGATTGGGCAAAACTGAATTAGAGGTCAGTGAAATTGGTTTTGGCGGTGAGTGGCTGGAACGTCATCCGGAAGAGGAAAGTATTGAGCTGATTCGTTATGCTTCATCAAAGGGAATCAACATTCTGGACTGCTGGATGGCAGATCCGAAATCCAGAAATATTATCGGAGAGGGAATCAAAGAAAACCGCTCCAAATGGTTTATTCAGGGACATATCGGTTCTACATGGAAAGATGAGCAGTATTTCCGTACAAGAGATATGAAATATGTGCGTCCGGCTTTTGAAGATCTTCTGAAGAGACTGCAGACAGATTATATTGATCTCGGAATGATTCATTATGTGGATTCTGAAGAAGAATGGGAGCAGATCCAGCATTCGGATTATCTGGAGTATGTGATGGATTTAAAAAAGAACGGAGTGATCCATCATATCGGTATGAGTTCCCACAACCCGAAAGTAGCGGTAAAGGCGGCAGAGTCCGGTTATGTGGAAATGATTCTTTTCAGCATCAATCCGGCATTTGACATGCTTCCTGCAAGTGAAAATATTGATACGATGTTCGCGGAGGAATTTGATGAAAATCTGAAAGGAACAGACCCGGATCGTGCACGTCTGTACAAGGTATGTGAACAGAATGATGTGGGAATTACAGTAATGAAAGGTTTTGCAGGCGGAAGACTTTTTGATGAAAAACGTTCCCCGTTCGGAGTAAGCCTGACACCGGTACAGTGTATTCACTATGCACTGACACGTCCGGCGGTCTGTTCGATCATGTGCGGCTATGATACAAAAGAACAGGTGGATCAGGCAACAGCATACGAAAATGCGAACGAAGAGGAGAAGGATTATGCATCAGTGATTGCCAGTGCACCTTTTCACTCCTACAGAGGAGAGTGTACATACTGCGGTCATTGCAAACCATGTGTATCTAATCTGGATATCGCAATGATCAACAAGTTTTATGATCTTGCGATGATGCAGCCGGAAGTTCCGGCAACGGTTCAATCGCATTATGAATTGCTGGAGCACAAAGCATCTGAATGTATCGGATGCCAGGCATGTGAAGCAAGGTGTCCGTTCGGTGTGCCAATCGCAGAACGTATGGAAAAAACAGCAAAATTATTTGGATGTTAAAAAGCACAGACAGGAGAAAGAAGATTATGAAAGAAAATTTAAAGGTACTTATGATAAACGGAAGTCCGAAATCAAATGGAAATACATCAATCGCACTGCGAGAGATGGAGAAAGTTTTTAAAGAAAACGGAGTCGATGTGGAAACAGTGACAGTTGGAAATAAAGCCATTCGTGGATGTGTTGCATGTAATTCCTGCTATGAAAAAGGTAAATGTGTCTTTGACGATATCGTAAATGAACTTGCACCGAAATTTGAAGAAGCAGATGGTCTTGTGGTTGCAAGTCCGGTCTATTATGCGTCTGCAAATGCAACGCTGGTCGCCTGTCTTGACCGCCTGTTTTACAGCAGTCATTTTGATAAGACGATGAAAGTCGGTGCAAGTATCGCCTGTGCCAGACGAGGCGGATGTTCGGCGACATTTGACGAACTCAATAAATATTTTACCATATCCGGAATGCCGATTGCATCCAGCCAGTACTGGAACAGTATTCACGGAAGAACTCCGGGTGAAGCCGAAAAGGACGAAGAAGGCAAGCAGACCATGCGCACCCTTGCTGCCAATATGACATTCCTGATGAAGAGCATCGCACTTGGCAAAGAGCAGTTAGGACTTCCTGAAAAAGAAGAAAGAGTAGCAACACATTTTATCCGATAAGAAAAAAAAATCTACATAAACAGCTGTGTATATTTAATTGAGAATATAAATAGCTGTTTTTAGTACTAAAATAAAGTCAGTGGCAACTAACTAGAGGCGACAGGGGAAAATCTCTGGAAATTGACAAAATAGTTAATTCTATACGATGGGGAAATAAATATGACAGGACAGGTACTGGCAGGGATTGCTGCAATTTCTTTATTGGTTATCCGGGTCCACCAAATTTCAGATTTAAGATACCTCAGATAATAGTAAATGAGTATAAAGTCATCCAGATTTTAAAAATTAGATGACTTATACCTTGGAAAATATAGTGCAAGTCATGGCAAGCGACAAAAATGGATGGTTCAAATGTGAATAAGTCTGATTTGGGGTAGGATCGTTTGAGTAAAATGATTTTTTCTTGCGAAAGAGGAGCTTATGTGCTATTCTTATTAAGGCTATAAAGGGAATGAAGTTCTCCCTGAGTAATAAATTACTTAAACCGCTTATGAAAGCTGATGACTTCTGCGAGTAAACTGACGCAGAAAGTCTCAGCTTTTTCTGCGTATATAGGGAGGAATTTTATGTTATTAAGTATTTCACTGATTCTAATTTTGGGAATGTTCATGGGATGGATATGCCAGAAAATTAAATTACCGGCTTTACTTGGAATGTTAATCACCGGCATTATTCTGGGACCATATGGGCTTAATCTGCTGGATGGCAGTATTCTTGGAATATCTGCAGAACTTCGTAAAATAGCATTGATCATCATTCTTACAAGAGCAGGTCTCGGGCTGGATCTGTCCGGACTTAAAAAGATTGGAAGACCTGCAGTTCTTATGTGTTTTGTACCGGCATCTTTTGAATTGCTGGGTATGATTCTGCTGGCACCAAAACTAATGGGATTAAGCGTATTAGAGTCGGCTGTTATGGGTGCAGTACTTGCAGCAGTTTCACCGGCTGTTGTTGTTCCCAGAATGGTGAAGCTTATGGATGAGGGCTATGGAGTAAAAGAAGGAATTCCACAATTGATCCTTGCAGGCGCATCCGTTGACGATGTGTATGTCATAGTTCTGTTTTCCACATTTGTCGGAATGATGCAGGGGGAAGGCGCTTCTATACTTAAGTTTGTAAATATTCCGGTTTCCATATTTTTTGGAATTGCAATAGGATTGTTCCTGGGTGTGTTACTGGCATATTTCTTTAAAAAAGTACATATACGGGATACATCAAAAGTGCTTATTATTTTGAGCATTTCATTTTTGCTTGTAGTAATTGAGGATAAATTGACAACAGCAATTACATTTTCATCATTGATTGCGGTTATGTTTATCGGAATAGGATTACAGAAAAAGAGAGAAGCTGTTGCTAAAAGACTCTCTGTAAAATATGGGAAGTTATGGGTTGCGGCAGAAGTTTTTCTGTTTGTGCTTGTAGGAGCAACTGTAAATATTGAATACCTTGGAAAAGTCGGAGCCAAAGCTTTCGTTGTTATTATTGGGGCATTGATATTTCGAATGTTTGGTGTATTTGTATGTCTGCTGGGAACAAATCTTAAAAGAAAAGAGCAATTGTTTGCTATGATGGCCTATACACCAAAAGCAACTGTTCAGGCTGCGATTGGAGGAATCCCGCTTGCATTGGGGTTGGCCTGTGGAGATACCGTACTTACTGTGGCGGTTCTTGCAATAGTATTTACTGCACCGCTGGGGGCATTTGCTATTGATTTGTCATATAAGAAATTACTGAATAAATAATGAATGGGATAAAATATGTAAAGAGAATAATGCAAAATCTTTTGTAAATCTTTCAGAATAACACTTGCAAAGTCTTCCTGAGTTTTGTATAATGTTTTGCATATATGCAGCCCGGATGAATGGGTTGAGTGTGAACTGGGGGCACCACTTTTCACAGGATATTTCAGGCGCCGGACAACACCATAAGTGTGTTGTCCGGTGCCTTTTTGCGTATATAAGAAAGTGAAAGGAGCGTATAGATGGTAAAAATCAATGGTGAGGATAAAGACATTGCAGGAAAAAATCTTCTGGAATATCTGAATGAAGCGGGATATAAATCAGAATGGGTAGTTGTAGAACGCAATTTTGAGATCATCCCAAGAGAAAATCTCGGCAATGTGACGATTCAGGATAATGATGAAATAGAAGTCCTTCGTTTTGTCGGAGGAGGCTGAAAATCCTGCAATGAACCAGGCAAAATAAACAGAAAGAGAGAACAGAAGATGGAAGATAAATTAGTATTAGGCGGAAAAGAATTTAAAAGTCGTTTTATTCTTGGATCAGGAAAATATAATCTGAATCTGATCAAAGCTGCAGTTGAACAGGGTGGTGCGGAGATCATTACGCTTGCACTTCGTCGTGCAAATACGCAGGAGAGTGAAAATATTCTTGATTTTATTCCAAAAGGAGTGACGCTGCTGCCAAATACATCAGGAGCGAGAACAGCAGAAGAGGCGGTCCGTATCGCGAGACTGAGCAGGGCAATGGGATGCGGAAATTTTGTAAAAATTGAAGTTATGCGTGATGCGAAGTATCTTTTCCCAGATAACTATGAAACGGTCAAGGCAACGGAGATTCTGGCTAAGGAAGGATTTGTTGTTTTGCCTTATATGAATCCGGATCTGAATGTGGCAAGAGACCTTCAGAATGCAGGTGCGGCTGCGGTTATGCCGCTGGCAGCCCCAATCGGCAGCAACAAAGGTCTTGCAACAAAAGCTATGATCCAGATACTGATTGATGAGATTGATCTGCCGGTTATTGTAGATGCGGGAATCGGAAAACCATCTCAGGCATGTGAAGCAATGGAAATGGGTGCAGCAGCGATCATGGCCAACACCGCGATTGCAACAGCGGGAAATGTGCCGGAAATGGCATCTGCATTTAAACTGGCGATTGAAGCCGGAAGAAAAGCTTATCTTACCGGAATGGGACGAGTTCTTGCCAGAGGTGGAAGCGCATCCGATCCGTTGACAGGATTTTTGCGCTAAGGAGGAAGCGGAATCATGAATGAAGAAAATCAGGTATATTTTATAGACAGTGACAAACTTCCACCGACAGCGCTGGAGAGAAAACACAGACTTGAGCAGGATCCGTCTTTCCGTACAAATCATATGGAATATATGGAAGGAATGCAGGTTATTCAATCTGATATAAAAGATAAAGTACTTCGGGCAATGGAAGAGTATGATTATGACGCTTATACCGCAGGGGATGTGGAACGGGCGCTTTCCCATGAATCCTGTTCGATAGAAGATTTTAAAGCACTTTTGTCCCCGGCAGCGGCACCGTATCTTGAACAGATGGCAAGAAAAGCAGAGGAACTTACAAAGAATCATTTCGGAAATACGGTCTATATTTTTACACCGCTATATATTGCGAATTACTGCCAGAATTACTGCATTTACTGTGGATTTAACTGCTACAATAATATCAGGCGTAAAAAGCTGACGTTTGAAGAAATTGAACATGAGATGCAGGTCATTGCAAAGACCGGTATGGAAGAGATCCTGATGCTGACAGGAGAGAGCCGCGCATATTCTGATGTGAAATATATCGGTGAAGCTGTAAAGATTGCAAGAAAATATTTCAAAAATATCGGAATTGAGATTTATCCTGTGAATGTAGACGAATATCAATATCTGCATGAATGTGGTGTGGATTACGTCACGGTTTTTCAGGAAACTTATAATACAGACAAATATGAGACACTTCATCTTATGGGACATAAACGTGTCTGGCCATACCGTTTTGATGCACAGGAACGTGCACTGATGGGAGGCATGAGAGGAGCCGGATTTTCTGCACTTCTGGGATTGGATGATTTCCGGAAAGATGCACTGGCTACAGCACTGCATGTTTACTACATTAACCGCAAATATCCACATGCAGAGCTTTCTTTGAGCTGTCCGCGTCTACGTCCGATTGTCAACAACGACAGAATCAATCCGCGTGATGTGGGAGAAAAAGAACTCTGTCAGGTATTGTGTGCATATCGTATATTTCTTCCGTTCGCGGGAATTACAGTATCAAGCCGTGAAAGTGCCACGTTTCGAAATGGAATCGCAAAAATCTGTGCAACGAAGGTGTCGGCAGGCGTTTCTACCGGAATTGGTGATCATGAAGAAAAATATGAAGGCAAAGAAGATGATAATGTCGGAGACGAGCAGTTTGAAATTAACGATGACCGTTCCTTCGGAAAAATGTATGAAGATATGGAGCAGGGCGGTTTACAGCCGGTTCTGAATGATTACATCTATGTATAAAAAATATGAACATACTATAGTAATTACGAATCGTACACTGGTGCAGGGAGATTTTTTTGAGCAGATGCAAAAAGTGATTCTTCTGCATCCACATGCGGTGATTTTACGAGAAAAAGATCTGCCGGATGATGCGTATGAAGTAGTTGCAGAAAAAGTTCTGGACATGTGCAGAGAAGAAGACGTAAATTGTTTCCTGCACTCCAGAATTACTATAGCAAAAAGTCTGGGCTGCGGACGGATTCATCTGTCCATTCCCGTAATTGAGGAAATGAAAGAAGAGGAACAAAGAAATCTCAGAAAAGATTTTCAGGAAATCAGTGTTTCCTGTCACAGTATGGAAGATATGAAAACTGCTGTAAAAAACGGAGCCACGCAGATTATTCTTGGAACGATCTTTGAAACGGAATGCAAAAAAGGACTTAAGGGAAAAGGACTGGAATTTGTTCGGGAAATCTGCAAAGCATGTCCGGTGCCGGTATATGCAATCGGCGGTATCAATATGGAGCGTCTGCCGCAGGTGATTGATGCAGGTGCGGCCGGCGGATGTATGATGTCCGGTTTTATGAAAATATAGCATAAAATCTGCTGTAAGAATAAGAGGGTGGTATCCTGAGTGGTACCCTGCCCCTATTCGGGCAAAACAAAAGAGCCTGAATGCCTTGATGTTAAAGGCTTTCAGGCTCTTAATGAGCAGGGGATGAGAGAATCGAACTCCCACCAAAGGTTTTGGAGACCCCTATCATACCATTTGACCAATCCCCTGTATCAGCGAAGTGTAATTACTTCATCTGCAACGAATGAAATTATAACAGATAACGCTGTTGTTGTCAAGCGGAGATGGAGGGATTTGAACCCTCGCACCGGTTGCCCGATCTACCGCATTTCGAGTGCGGACCCTTCAGCCACTTGGGTACATCTCCATGTCTGATATCCACCAAACATGTTCCATTATATAAGGTGATGGGGGAAAGGTCAATCTTTTTTATGCGGAAAGGACAATTCTTTTTGTTGACGTGAAAAGGATACTATAATAATATGTTAATATAAAAGCATTGAATTGAATGGAAAGAGGTTGACTTATGGACAGAAAAAAAGATGCGATCTTAAAAGCAACAGCTGCATTGACTGAAAATTATAAAAATGAAGAATTATTTATGCCGAAGAACGGAAGAAGTCTTCCGAGCAGAGCAGTGATCATTGATGT
Source organism: Blautia sp. Marseille-P3087 (assembly GCF_900120195.1). Lineage (GTDB taxonomy): Bacteria > Bacillota > Clostridia > Lachnospirales > Lachnospiraceae > Blautia_A. Next base: position 887,973 of record NZ_LT635539.1, on the reverse strand, counting down.
AGTAAAGGAGCTGCGTGCTGTAATCTTCCCGGGATATTTCTGGTCAGATTCTGCAGCAGGCATGTTTCCGGAATATTATACAGGCTACAGACTAAATGATCTTTACGACAGACTGAAAGAGCAGATTGAAATCGCACTTCTGTATGCAAATCAGGAAATAGAGCAGCAGGAGGCATCAGAGCAGGCAGATCGTATCTGCGGCGGATTTTTTGAAAAGCTCCCGGAAGTGCAGGAGAGACTTCTGAAAGATGTGCAGGCTGGTTTTGATGGAGACCCGGCTGCAAAGAGCAAAGAAGAGATTATTTCTTCCTATCCGGGCGTGTTTGCAATCTATGTATACCGTCTGGCACATATTCTCTATGTGGAGAATGTTCCTCATATTCCTAGAATTATGACAGAGTATGCACATGGCAAGACCGGTATCGATATTAATCCCGGGGCTGTGATCGGCGATTATTTCTTTATTGACCATGGAACCGGTGTGGTAATCGGTGAGACTACAGAAATTGGCCGCAATGTGAAGCTGTACCAGGGAGTGACTCTGGGAGCACTTTCTACCAGACAGGGACAGCAGCTTGCAAATGTCAAACGTCATCCGACAATCTGTGATAATGTAACGATTTATTCAAATTCATCTGTACTCGGCGGTGAGACTGTGATTGGAGAGAATACAATCATTGGTGGTAATACCTTTATTACAGAATCTATTCCGGCGAATACAAAGGTCAGCGCCAAGAGTCCGGAACTTGTAATTAAGAAGCCGCGTAATGCTGTATCAAAAGCCGATGTGTGGGACTGGCAGGACTAAAACATAAGTTGACAAAACTACCCAAAATAACAGAAAAAAATATATTATAAAAAAAATTAAAAAAATTTAAAAATACCTGTTGACAAATCATGAGTTATAAGATATACTCAATATCGTTGAAGCGAGCGAAACAAAAACGCATCGCAAGCACAGCGATATGCGGGTGTAGTTCAATGGTAGAACACCAGCCTTCCAAGCTGGATACGTGGGTTCGATTCCCATCACCCGCTCTTATGCGATAGTGGCGTAGTTGGTAACGCGCGACCTTGCCAAGGTCGAGACCGCGGGTTCGAGCCCCGTCTATCGCTCTTGAGGACTCTGAGATTTCAGAGTCCTTTTTTCTATTATAAAAATAAGGAGGAATGAAATATGCCGATACCAACCCCGCACATTGAAGCAAAAAAAGAGGAAATCGCAGGAACGGTCATCATGCCGGGTGATCCGCTTCGTGCCAAGTATGTAGCCGAGCATTTTCTGGAGAATGCAAAACTAGTAAATAAAGTCCGGAATGTGTATGGTTATACCGGAACATACAAAGGTAAGGAACTTACTGTAATGGCAAGTGGAATGGGCATGCCGTCCATGGGGATTTATTCTTATGAACTGTTTAAATTTTATGATGTGGAAAATATTATCCGTATTGGATCGGCCGGCGCATATACAGACCACCTGGCAGTGTATGACGTAGTTCTTGCGGACAGTGCATGGAGCCAATCCAGCTTTGCAAAAGTACAGAACGGATGTCAGGATGATGTAATGTATCCGTCAAAAGAATTTAATGCAAAGATCCTTGAGACAGCAGAACGCTTGCAGATACCGGTAAAACCGGCGAGAGTTCATTCCTCTGATGTATTTTATGCAGAAGATAATATGGACGATTTCCGGGAACTTTATCGGAAACATCAGTGCGAGTGTGTAGAAATGGAAAGCTTCGCACTGTTTCACAATGCGAAGCTTCTTGGAAAAAATGCAGCCTGCCTTCTGACAATTTCAGATTCTTTCGTGACACATGAAGAGCTTTCTTCACTGGCAAGACAGGAATCTTTTGAAAATATGATGAAGGTGGCTCTGGAATCCTGCTGATCAGGAAGTTGTTCTGTCCTTCTCAATCAGTCCGTAAAAAGACAGAAGATACAGACCGCAGATTCCGACCAGACCGTAGATAATACGGGAGAGCCAGCTCATACTGCCAAAGAGAAGGGCAACGAGGTTCAGATTGAAAAAACCGATCAGGCCCCAGTTGATCGCACCGATTATGGCAATTGTAAGTGAAAAATACTGTAAGAATTTATTTCCCATAAGTCACCATCCTTTCACAGTGCTAGTATTCCATAATCGCAAAAAAAATATTCGCAGCAGATTTTTCTGCTGCGAATTTTTTTGAAAATTCATTTTACTGTAATTTGATTGTCTGTGAAGTGACATTACCATCTCCGAATGCGAACGCTTCGGATGCTTCCAGCGTTACATCGGATTTATCATTCAAAGAAAATGCGTAACAGATGGTCACGGTTTTTCCCGGTTCAACTTCTGCGATGTAGTTGTTGATTGCCGGATCATCTTCTTTCGGTACTGCCGGAGAAAGTTTTTCTCCATTTTGTGAGGCTGAAAGCTGTACATCGACAAGCGCGCTGGAAGTAGAACTGCTGTTGTTTGTATAATCACAGTAGAGCATCAGACAGTCGCTGTCATCGATTTCCTGTGCGATACGGAACTGCGTCAGTCTCAGTGTGAAATGATCATTTTCCATATCAATGCTTGTGGTACTGCTCGGTGTTGTATTTTCAACTGTAGCGTCCGGATTGTTCAGATCTGCAAGAGACTGGTCAATCTCATCCTGTACGTTGGTAAAGTTTGCAGACATGACTCTTACAGTATCAGCATCAAGGGCAACGATCTTCCATTTACCATCGGATTCAATTACCGGATAAGTAATATCGGTTTCTGTAAATTTATCTTCTACAGTAGATGATTTCTCATCGAGAAGGGAAGCAAGTTTCTGCTCTGTTTCTTCTTCGGTAAGTGTTGAACCGGAAAATGCGGTGGAAACGATCTGTTTCAGAAACTCGGTGATAGTTTCTTTGTAAATGTCGGCACCGTCAATATAACGGATGTGCGCAGTTACAGAAGCAGTTCCGTTCTGGATCTGGAAACTTGTCTTCGTGATTTTGTAGCTCATTTTTTCGTTGATTTTTTTGAAAAATGAGGTGTAGGCATTACTCGTGATGTCTGCGTCATCGAGGGCGGACATGTCATTGCTCTGCAGAAGAGCCTTCATGCCGTCAAAATTCATTGCGCGCATGTTTTCAAGAAAATCTTTGGTGGTTTCAATTGGTTTCTGACGTTCGTAGAAGTAATATCCGGCACCGCCCGCGATAACCAGAACAAGGATGACCAGAAAGATGATCAGTCCTTTTTTCTTCTTTTTCTTTCGGACTGGAGTTTTCTGCACTTCCTCATCCTCAAAAAATTCCTGATTGTTTGTATCCATATTTCCTCCTTATGAAGTTCCGGTTAAAAAGTTTTTTATTTATATATAATTTCATTATAGCAGAAGCCGGCATTGCTTGACAAGGTCAATTCCCCACTCTACAATGAAGATTAATAACATATAAGAAACTACCGATAAAACTGTGGAGGAAAAAATATGATAAGAAAACAGGAAGGCACATTTTTGTCTGAGGCGGATAGACTGGAAATTTCTGCATTATGCATCATGCCGGAAGAAAAGACAGAGTACAGAGCAGTGATTCAGCTGGTTCATGGAATGAGCGAACATAAAGAACGCTATATTCCTTTTATGGAATATCTGGCGGAAAAAGGGTACATAACAGTTATTCATGATCATCGCGGACATGGAAAGAGCGTGAAGAATCCGGATGATTTGGGATATATGTATGGCGGCGGAGCAGAGGCGATGCTTCAGGATATCGGGACAGTAAATAAAGAAATACACAGGCATTTTCCGGACCTCCCTGTGATTTTGTTTGGGCACAGCATGGGATCTCTGGCGGTTCGTGCTTTTGCAGCGGAGCATGATGACTGTATCGATATGCTGATTGTCTGTGGCTCTCCGAGTGAAAACAAGGCGAGACCGCTCGGTAAGGCGATTGCCTGTGTTGAAGGCAGAATTCTGGGTGCGCATCATAAAAGTAAACTGCTTGAGGCAATATCGCTTGGCGCGTATGCAATGAAATTCCGCGGCGAAGGGAACAGAAATTCGTGGATCTGTTCGGACCCGGAAGTTTATAAAGCATATACTGAATCAGATTTATGCGGATTTACCTTTACGGATGATGCATATCTGGCATTGTTTGACCTGATGAAAAAGGCATATGATGTTCACGGCTGGAGATGTGCACGATCCAAAATGCCGGTTCTTTTTATAAGTGGAGCAGAGGATCCGTGTCTTGGTAATGTACGTAAGTTTGCGAGTGCTGTCCATGCGATGCGCAGAGCCGGTTATCTGGATGTCAAAGGCAAGCTCTATCAGGGCATGCGGCATGAAATTCTGAATGAAAAAGATCACGAAAAAGTCTGGAAGGATATTGCTGTATACATAAAGAAAAAAGGATTTTAAAATAGCAACAATTCTGGTATAATGATTTTTGTGAATATTTACCAGATTTGGAGGAGAGACAATGAGAGCAAGTGGCATTTTGATGGGAATATCCAGTGTTCCGTCAAAGTATGGAATAGGATGTTTTTCAAAGGAGGCCTATGATTTTGTAGATCAGCTGGAGAAGGCCGGACAGCAGTACTGGCAGATTCTTCCACTGGGACCAACCGGATATGGTGATTCGCCATACCAGTCAGTGTCCACATTTGCAGGAAACCCGTACTTTATTGATCTGGAGACTTTGATCGATAAGAAATTACTGACAAAGGAAGAATGTGAAAGCTGTGACTGGGGCGGAAGCGAATCTTATGTTGATTATGAGAAGATGTACCTGTCCCGCTTCAAACTGCTCCGCAAAGCATATGAAAGAGCCAATTTAAAAAATGATCCGGATTATGTTGCATTTTTGAAACAAGAAGAAGACTGGCTTTTGGACTACTGCCTGTTTATGGCAATCAAGAATGCACAGAATGGTAAATGCTGGATCGACTGGCCGGAAGAATTAAAGGACCGTCATTCAAAAGCCGTAAAAGAAGCAGAGAAAGAACTGGCAGAAGAAGTTGAATTCTATAGTTTCCAGCAGTATTGCTTTACCACGCAGTGGAGCAAGCTTAAAAAATATGCCAACAAAAAGGGAATCCAGATCATTGGAGATGTGCCAATCTATGTAGCTTTGGACAGTTCAGATGCATGGGCAAATCCAGAGATGCTCCAGTTTGATGAAGACTATAATCCGAAAGCTGTTGCGGGATGTCCGCCGGATGCATTTTCTGCAAGCGGACAGCTTTGGGGTAATCCTCTGTATGACTGGAAAAAGCTGAAAAAAGACAATTACGGTTGGTGGGTTCAGCGAATGCGCCACAGTCTGAAGCTTTATGATGTTGTGCGTATTGACCATTTTCGCGGATTTGATGAGTATTATGCGATCCCGTATGGGGACAAGACTGCCGAAAACGGTGAATGGGAAAAGGGACCGGGTATGGATCTGTTCCGCGCTCTGCATAAAGATATCAAAGAGTTGCGTGTGATCGCCGAGGATCTGGGATTCCTTACAGAGAGTGTTCTGGACATGCTGAAAGAAAGCGGTTTCCCGGGAATGAAGGTATTACAGTTTGCCTTTGACGGAAGTGAGGACAGCAGTTATCTTCCATACAAATATGACAGTAACTGTGTCGTTTATACAGGAACGCATGACAATGAAACAACAAAAGGCTGGCTCGAAAACCTTCAGGGTCATGACCTGAACTTTGTAAGAGAGTACATAAATTGTTATGAACAGCCGGTTAATGACTGTGTATGGGCGTTGATACGTACGGCACTGTCAAGTGTGGCAGAACTTGCAATCATCCCGATTCAGGATTATCTGTGTCTTGGTAATGAAGCACGTATGAATGCACCGTCTACACTTGGTGATAACTGGAAATGGAGACTTACAAAGAATCAGATTTCCGAGACAACACTGTACCATATAAGAGAAGTAACCAGAATCTATGGCCGCCTGGCAAAAGAATCGGTTGTCTCCGAAGAAAAAGAAACTGAGAAAGAAAAGATTAAGGCAGAAACAGACACTAAGGCTGAGAAAAAAGGAGAGGCATAATGAGTGAACAGGATAAAATGACAGAGCAGGAGACAGAAGTGACTGCCTCTGGTGAGAACTCGCAGGAAGAAAAGAAACCGGAAGTACCAACCAGGAGTATGATATTGATGATTCTGGCAGGATGTTATCTTTTGTATACGGGCTATCGGCTTTGCAAGAATGTGCTGGAGGGTGTAGAAGGCGGCAGCTGGGGATTTTTTGCGGCAGGTGTCGGATTTATCATCGTCGGTGCTGTAATGCTTTTTACAGGTGGAAGAAATTATCTGCGCCGTGAAAAGGAAAAACGTGCAGAACAGGAAGCACAGACACAGGTTATCAGGGAAACACAGCCGGCAGAAGAAAAGAAGACCATGAGTATTGCAGAACGTGCAAGACTTGCAGAAAGTCTGGATGATGTCGGGGAGACTGAAACACAGGCTGATACAGAAAAAGAAGAATAAGAATAAGAATATCGACAGAGATTCTTATAGATAAGAAAAAGCGTCGCAGAATCAGGATCTGCGGCGCTTTTTGCGATTTTTTTTACGTTTGCGTGAAGAAGAACCAGGTGTATGTAAGGAGGACCAGCAAAAAAGCTGAACCAGAATAATTCCGATCAATGCACCTGAGCTGTCAATGCAAACATCCCTGACAGAGGGACCACGGCCGCCGACAAAGGACTGGTGGTATTCGTCAAGTCCGGCAAAACCGACACAGAAAATGCCGGCAAGAAGGAACAGCCAGATACCGCGGATACGATAAACGTAAAGTGGGAAAGAAATTGCTACGGCCAGAAGGAAATATTCGGTCATATGCGCTGCTTTTCTTACATAAAAATGAATATTGTCTGCTTCATAGCTTAATTCATAAGAATCCTTGTTTTCGTGTAAAACCTCGTTCTTGACTTCTACAATCTTATAGCTGATCTTGTAACTTAATTCCCCGGACACCTCCCCGGTCTGGGCTGAGAATGAAAAGATCAGATACATCATAAGAAGCGCAGGAAGAAAAGATAAAGGTTTCAAAAGTGTAATCAGTATTTTCATGGGTTTTAATATAGCATGGCTCCAGAAAAAAGTAAAGATAGGAAAAAATGACAAAAATGCTGAAAAATACAATGGTTTTTAAATGAATCCGAAGGTTCACAGAAAAAACGATAGGTGGTAAAATGAAAGGAAACAGTGTTAAAAAGAATGTCAGGAAAAAAGATGAATATTTATGATGAACCGGAATTTTCAGAAGGTGCATCTTATGTTGTGATGTGTTATAATTTATACGGAAATGATACAGAGCCGGGACCGAAAGCGGATCTGGAGAATATAAAGTTTATATGATGGGGAAATGAAAGGAGAAATGCAATGAGTTTGGCAGATGTTACTTTTATTAATATGTGCAAAGATGTAATAGAAAACGGGACAAGTACAGAAGGCGAGAAAGTACGTCCGGTATGGGAAGACGGCACACCGGCCTACACGATCAAACGATTTGGCGTGGTGAACCGTTATGATCTACGTAAAGAATTTCCGGCACTGACTCTACGTAGGACAGCGTTGAAGAGTGCAATGGATGAGATCTTATGGATCTGGCAGAAAAAATCCAATGATATCCATGACCTGCACAGTCATATCTGGGACAGCTGGGCAGATGAAAATGGTTCTATCGGCAAGGCATATGGCTATCAGCTGCAGGTAAAACACCAGTACAAAGAGGGCATGATGGATCAGGTTGACCGTGTTTTATATGATCTCAAAAATAATCCGTACAGTCGTCGTATCATGACTAATATTTATGTGCATCAGGATCTCCACGAGATGAATCTGTATCCATGTGCATATTCTATGACTTTTAATGTGACGAAAGAACCGGGAAAAGACAAACTTACACTAAACGCGGTGCTGAACCAGCGTTCACAGGATATTCTGGCTGCAAACAACTGGAATGTATGTCAGTATTCCATCCTTCTGATGATGATTGCGCAGGTATGTGATATGGAGGCTGGAGAGCTTGTGCATGTGATCGCAGACTGTCATATTTATGACCGTCATGTACCGGTGATCAAAGAACTGATCAGTCGTACACCTTATCCGGCACCGACCGTGAAACTTAACCCGGAAATCAAAAATTTCTATGATTTTACAACGGATGATCTGATCGTAGAAAATTATCAGACATGGCCGCAGATCAAAAATATTCCGATCGCAGTCTGATCTGTGTGAACGGGAAAGAAATCTACCTGGAGAAAGGAACGTTAAAATGAATATTATCGTAGCAGCAGATAAAAACTGGGCAATCGGCAAAGACAACAAACTTCTGGTGAGTATTCCGGCAGATATGAAAATGTTCCGTCAGGAAACGACTGGTAAGGTCGTTGTTATGGGACGCAAGACTCTGGAAAGTTTTCCGAACGGGCTTCCGCTCAAAAACAGAACCAATATCGTACTTACCGGAAACAAAAATTATAAAGTAAAAGATGCAATTATCGTTCATACTATTGAAGAACTCCTTGAAGAAATTAAAAAATATCCGTCAGAGGAAGTATACTGTATCGGTGGAGACAGTGTGTACAAACAGCTTCTTCCTTACTGCGATATCGCCCATGTGACAAAGATTGACTTTGGATATGAAGCAGACAGTTATTTCCCGAATCTTGATGAGATGCCGGAATGGGAAATCACTGCAGAAAGTGATGAACAGACATATTTTGATCTGGAATATTCCTTCGTAAAATATGAAAGAGTAAAATAAATCTTTTTCTCTGTGATTTTTACATTGAAGTCACCACAATAAAGTGCTAAAATGGGTAGCAAAGATATCCATACGAATGGAGGAAGATATATTATGGAAAAAAAGAACATTGACTGGGGCAGCATCGGATTCGGCTATATTCCGACAGACTATCGTTATGTTGCCAACTTCAAAGATGGTAAATGGGATGAAGGAACTTTGACCACAGATCCGAACGTTACACTGAACGAATGTGCATGTGTATTCCAGTATGCACAGACTGTATTTGAAGGTATGAAAGCCTACACAACAGAAGACGGACATATTGTAACATTCCGTCCGGACCTCAACGCAGAGCGCTTTGCAAATTCTGCAAGAAGACTGGAAATGCCGGTATTCCCGGAGGATCGTTTTGTTGATGCTGTCGTGCAGACAATCAAAGCAAATGAAGCTTATGTACCGCCATACGGCTCAGGTGCAACACTTTATGTACGTCCGTATATGTTCGGAAGCAACCCTGTTATCGGTGTAAAACCGGCTGATGAATATCAGTTCCGTATCCTTACTACACCGGTTGGACCGTATTTCAAGGGCGGCGCAAAACCGATCACGATCCGTGTTACAGATTTTGACCGTGCTGCACCGCATGGAACAGGACACATCAAAGCAGGTCTGAACTATGCAATGAGCCTTCATGCAATTATGGATGCACATCGTCAGGGTTATGACGAAAATATGTATCTTGATTCTGCTACAAGAACAAAAGTTGAAGAGACAGGTGGAGCAAACTTCATCTTCGTTACAAAGGACAACACCGTTGTAACACCGAAGTCCAATAGTATTCTTCCATCTATCACACGCCGTTCTCTGATATATGTTGCAGAACATTATCTCGGACTGAAAGTCGAAGAACGTGAAGTATATCTGGACGAAGTAAAAGATTTCGCAGAATGCGGACTTTGCGGTACTGCAGCAGTTATCTCTCCGGTTGGAAAGATCGTAGACCATGGCAAAGAAATCTGCTTCCCAAGCGGAATGGAAGAAATGGGACCGACAACAAAGAAACTTTACGAGACACTTACCGGAATCCAGATGGGACGCATCGAAGCTCCGGAAGGATGGATCAAAGTTATCGAATAATTTATGATGCAGGGCCAAAAGATTTAAATCCATATGAGCTTACTCATAAATTCAAGACAAGGTGCAGGACGTTTTCCTGTGCCTTGTTTTTTTGTCTGTATTTCTGTATAATAAGAATAGTTTACAGGAGGATGGCATGGATAAAAAATCTTATGACAACGGATCGGATTTCAGCTTTGTAGAGCAGAAAGTCCGCGAAGTTCAGACAACTATAGAAAATGCGGTCAAAACAAGCAATTATCAGGAACTGAACCAGTCAATCACAAGAATGGTAAACAGCACTCTGAAACAATATCAGAAAGATCATCCGGAGAAGGTTGGATATCGTAAGCCGGAAGCAGGGGCACAGAAAGTGTGGGGGACTGTCGAAAATACAGAAACGCATCCGGAGCTTTATGGTAATACCGGCGGAGAAAAAGTAAAGGATATCCTGTTGATCGTGTTTGGCGGAATTATTTCCGGAAGTATGGCAATCGGGCTTCTGACCGTGCAGATCCTGCAGGCGGTCATGGGACACGGAGGTATTGGTTCCACAGTTGTGACACTGATTGGTACACTTGTCGGAGTCGGGATGATCGGCAGCGGATGCACTGGTCTGGGCAGACTGAAACGTTTTCAGAAATACAAAAAAACACTGGGACACAAAACATATTGTAGTTTTGAAGATTTGGCGAAAACAGTCGGCAGAAGCATAAAATCAGTCAAAAAAGATATTCACTATATGATCGCGAAAAGCTGGTTTCTGGAAGGCAGAACAGATACAAAGGAAACCTGCCTGATCACAAGCAATGAAACTTACAGACAGTATGAAGAAACGCAGAAGGCGCTGGAACAGCGCAGTGCCGAGGAAGCGCAGAAGAGAATGCAGGAGAGTGAAAAGCAGAGCCGGATCAATCCTCAGGTGCAGGAAGTCCTTGATAAGGGTGAAGCATATATTAAGAAAATCCATGCAAGTAATGATGCGATTCCGGGAGAAGAGATTTCAGCAAAAATTGCAAAAATGGAACAGATCGTAGAGCAGATTTTCCAGAGAGCAGAGGAGCACCCGGAGATTATTCCGGATCTCAAAAAGATGATGGATTATTATCTTCCGATGACAGTGAAACTTCTGGATGCTTATGAAGATATGGACAGACAGCCGATTCAGGGGGAGACGATCCGGGCTTCAAAGAAAGAAATTGAGGATACTCTGGATACATTGAATGAAGCATTTGCAAAACTTCTGGATTCTGTATTTCAGGATACGGCATGGGATGTGTCAAGTGATATATCCGTTCTGCATACCATGCTTGCACAGGAGGGGCTGACAGTAAATGATTTTGTGAAAAAGTGATTTAAGCAATTCAAAATAAAATCAGCAGCAAGGATATACGACACGCAGAAAATGAGAGGGAAACGTTATGGGTGATGAAATGAAACAAACAGAAACAGGAATGCCGTCGCTGACACTGGAGCCGGAATTGGTCATGAAACCGGAAAAAGAACCGGAAGTACAGGCACCGGTGCAGCTGATGGAAGTTACGCAGGAAATGAATCCTGTGCAGCAGAAGATGGCACAGACTGTTCTTACGCCGGAAGAACAGCAGATGGTTGAAGATTTTGCAGGAAAGATTGATCTGGAAAATCTGACACAGGTTATGCAGTATGGTGCCGGAACACAGAAGAAGATGGCGGATTTTTCCGATGAAGCACTGAAAAACGTACGTTCACAGGATCTCGGAGAGGTAGGCGATCTTCTGACCGGTGTAGTCGGGGAATTAAAAGGGTTTGATGCGGAAGAAGAAAAGGGACTGTTCGGTTTCTTTAAGAAACAGGCCAACAAGATTGAAACTTTGAAAAACCGATATGACAAAGCTGAGGCAAATGTCGAAAAAATTTCCGAGACACTGGAGCAGCATCAGGTGCGCCTTCTTAAGGATTCTGCGATGATGGATAAGATGTATGAGCAGAATCTTCTGTATTTCAAGGAACTGTCCATGTACATTCAGGCAGGCAAGTTAAGCCTTTCCAGAATGCGGGACGGCAAGCTTAAAGAATTGGAAGAGAAAGCAAAGCTAACCGGTCTTCCGGAAGATGCACAGGCAGCAAAAGATCTGGACAGCAAATGTGCCAGATTCGAAAAGAAGCTTCATGATCTGGAACTTACCAGAATGATTTCCCTTCAGACAGCACCGCAGATCCGTCTGGTGCAGAATAACGATACAATGATGGCAGAAAAGATCCAGACGACACTGGTCAACACAATCCCGCTCTGGAAAAGCCAGATGGTGCTTGCTCTTGGTATTGCACATTCTACAGAGGCGGCACAGGCACAGAGCCAGGTGTCTGATCTTACGAATGAACTGCTTCGCAAAAACGCTGAGAAACTTCATATGGCATCTGTGGAGACTGCAAAAGAATCCGAGCGTGGTATTGTTGATATGGAAACTTTACAGAAAACAAATGCCGACCTGATCCAGACACTGGATGATGTGATGAAAATTCAGAGAGAAGGCAGAGAGAAACGACAGGCTGCTGAGGCAGAAATGCTTAAGATGGAGAATGATCTGAAGGCAAAACTGCTGGAAATCCAGCACTGACATATGGATAAGAGGAGCTGTTTGACATAGACAGCTCCGCTTTTTCGCTAAAAGGAGAGAAGATTATGTATCGTGATCATACAAAAGTTGTACAGATAGGAAATAAAAAGATCGGCGGAGGAAACCCGATCCTGATCCAGTCTATGACAAACACAAAAACAGAAAATGTAGAGGCAACTGTGCGTCAGATTCTGGAACTTGAAGCTGCCGGATGTGATATCATTCGCTGTGCAGTACCGACGATGGAAGCAGCACAGGCTTTAAAAGAAATTAAGAAACAGATTCATATTCCGCTCGTTGCAGATATTCATTTTGACTATCGCCTTGCAATTGCAGCAATGGAAAACGGCGCAGATAAAATCCGTATTAATCCCGGAAATATCGGAAGTACAGACAGGATTCAGGCTGTCGTGGATGTGGCAAAAGAACGTAACATTCCGATCCGTGTTGGTGTAAACAGCGGTTCCCTCGAGAAAGAACTTGTAGAAAAATATCATGGTGTGACGGCAGAAGGTCTTGTGGAAAGTGCACTGGACAAAGTTCGTATTATCGAAGAAATGGGGTATGATAATCTTGTGATCAGTATCAAATCTTCTGATGTTATGATGTGTGCCAAAGCGCATGAGCTGATCGCCGAAAAGACAGATCATCCGCTTCATGTGGGAATCACAGAGGCAGGAACTCTTTATTCTGGAAATATCAAATCAGCAGTAGGCCTGGGAATTATTCTGTCACAGGGAATCGGTGATACGATACGTGTTTCTCTGACAGGTGCACCGCTGGAAGAAATCAAATCTGCGAAACGCATTCTTAAAACACTTGGACTGCGTAAGGGAGGCATTGAAGTCGTTTCCTGTCCGACCTGTGGACGTACACGTATTGATCTGATCGGACTTGCAAATCAGGTTGAGGCAATGGTACAGGATATTCCGCTGGATATTAAAGTTGCCGTCATGGGCTGCGTAGTAAACGGACCGGGAGAGGCAAAGGAAGCAGATATCGGAATTGCAGGTGGAGTCGGCGTGGGACTTCTTATCAAAAAAGGTGAAATTGTAAGGAAGGTACCGGAAGATCAGCTTCTGGATACACTTCGTGAGGAATTGCTCCACTGGGAAGCATAAAGAGAGGCATAAAACGTGGAAAAAGAATTTTTCGATGTATTTCCCAACTTAAAAGTGAATGATCAGCTGCAGGAATGGCTTGAGATAGTTACTGTTTCGAGAGTGGCATGCAATCCGGCAAAAACCAGACTGTGGGTGTATATCCACAGTGAGCGCTGGATTCATAAGAAATATATCATGGCGCTGGAAAATCAGATTGAACGACAGTTTTTTGCAGGGCTGGAAATGCAGGTGACAGTGATCGAACGGTTTCATTTGTCCAAACAGTATTCACCGGCGAATTTTCTGGATGTTTACCGTTCCAGCATGGAAATAGAGCTGAAGAACTATAATATGCTTGAGTACAATCTGTTCAAACGTTCGCAGATTAGTTTTCCGTCTGACGAACAGATGGATCTGACACTTCCGGATTCTGTAATTTCCAGAGAAAAAAGTGAGATTCTTGTAGAATATCTGCAGAAAGTCTTCTGTGAGCGTTGTGGCATGAACCTTAAGATCAATCTGCAGTTTGTTGAAGCAGAAGAAAGCAAATACCGTAAGAATGCAGCTCTGCAGATCCGACAGGAAGTTGCAAACGTATTAAAACATGCAAAACTGACTCCGGAAGAGGTGCAGGAAGAAAAGACGGAAGAGGCCGCAGAAGCCCAAAAGGACAGCCAAAAAACAGAGACAAAAGCTAAATCAGATCAGAAGCAGAAAACTTTCGAAAAGAAAGGTGCACGTGGGGATTTCCATGGCGGCTTCCGCAGGGACAGCAATCCGGACGTGGTTTATGGAAGAGATTTTGAGGGTGATACGATCGATCTGGAATCCATAACAGGTGAGATGGGCGAAGTTATTATCCGCGGTCAGGTCATGGATGTAGAGGCAAGGGAGATCCGTAACGAAAAAACGATTTTGATTTTTCCTGTGACGGATTTTACAGATTCCATTGTGATCAAGATGTTTCTTCGTAATGAACAGGTGCCGGAGATAACAGATTCTGTGAAGAAAGGGGCTTTCCTGAAATTTAAAGGTGTTACGACAATCGACAGATTTGACAGTGAACTTACTGTCGGTTCGATTTCCGGAATCAAAAAGATTGCTGACTTCCGCAGTACGAGAATGGATACCAGCCCGCAGAAACGTGTGGAACTGCACTGTCATACAAAGATGAGCGATATGGATGGTGTTACCACTGCAAAAGATCTGGTCAAAAGAGCGTACGAGTGGGGGCATAAGGCAATCGCAATCACGGATCATGGTGTTGTACAGGCCTTCCCTGAGGCGAATCACTGTTTTGATGCATGGGGCGGGTGTGTACCGAAGGAATCCGATTTCAAAGTTCTTTACGGAATGGAAGCTTATCTGGTAGATGACCTGAAAGGTATTGTGACCAACAGTAAAGGACAGTTGATAGATGGAAAATTTGTTGTATTTGACATCGAGACGACAGGTTTCTCGCCGCTGACCTGTCAGATCATTGAAATTGGTGCGGTCCGTGTGGAAAACGGAGTGATCACAGATCGTTTTTCAACATTTGTAAATCCGAAAGTACCGATTCCATACAGAATCGAGCAGCTGACAAGTATCAATGATTCAATGGTCATGGATGCACCGGATATTCAGACGATACTTCCACAGTTCCTGGAATTTTGTGAGGGTGCTGTCATGGTGGCGCATAATGCAGACTTTGATATGAGCTTTATCATTGAAAACTGCAAGAGACAGGGGCTTCCACAGGAGTATACATATGTCGATACAGTCGGTATGGCGCGTTTTCTTCTGCCAGCGCTGAACCGTTTTAAACTGGATACAGTTGCCAAAGCAGTTGGCGTATCTCTGGATCATCACCACAGGGCAGTGGATGATGCAGCATGTACGGCAGAAATTTTTGTACGATTTGTGGAAATGCTGAAAGAGCGCGATATTTATGATGTGGATGCACTGAATCAGCAGGGAAATGTTTCGGTCAATACGATAAAGAAGCTGCCAACTTACCATGCAATTATTCTTGCAAGAAATGAGACCGGGCGAATTAATCTGTATAAGCTTGTCAGCCAGTCGCACTTGAAATATTATCGCCGTCGTCCGCGTGTACCGAAAAGTCTTTTTCTCGAACACAGGGATGGGCTTCTGATCGGAAGTGCCTGTGAGGCGGGAGAACTGTATCAGGCAATTCTTCGAAATGCACCGGAACCGGAGATTGCAAGACTTGTTAATTTCTACGATTATCTGGAAATCCAGCCGCTCGGAAACAATGCATTTATGCTGGCAGATGAAAAGAACGACCGTATTCAGTCCAATGAAGACCTGATCGAGATCAACAAAAAAATCGTCAAGCTGGGTGACCAGTTCAAGAAGCCGGTCGTTGCGACCTGTGATGTGCATTTTATGGATCCGGAGGATGAGATCTACCGCCGTATCATCATGGCTGGAAATGGTTTTTCTGATGCGGATAACCAGGCACCTCTCTATCTTCGTACTACCGAGGAAATGCTGGAAGAGTTTTCCTATCTTGGAAGCGAAAAAGCAGAAGAAGTCGTTATTACAAATACAAACAAAATCGCAGATATGATCGAGAAGATTTCACCAATTCATCCGGATAAATATCCTCCGGTCATTGAAAACTCTGATCAGGATCTGAAGGATATCTGTTTTAATAAAGCACATGAGATGTATGGAGAAGTACTTCCGCAGATTGTAGAAGACCGACTGAATAAAGAACTTCACTCTATTATTTCCAACGGTTATGCGGTTATGTATATCATTGCGCAGAAACTGGTGTGGAAATCCAATGAGGATGGATATCTGGTAGGTTCCCGAGGATCTGTAGGATCTTCGCTTGCAGCAACGATGTCCGGTATTACGGAAGTAAATCCGCTGCCGCCACATTATCTTTGTCCGAATTGCAAATACAGTGATTTTGATTCACCGGAGGTGAAAAAATTTGGTGGTATGGCAGGTTGTGATATGCCGGACCGTATCTGCCCGAAGTGCGGAACAAAGATGAACAAAGAAGGCTTCGATATTCCTTTTGAAACATTCCTTGGTTTCAAAGGTGATAAAGAGCCTGATATTGACCTGAACTTCTCCGGTGAATATCAGGCAAATGCCCATCGTTATACAGAGGTTATTTTTGGAAAGGGTCAGACATTCAAGGCAGGAACCATCGGTACACTTGCGGAAAAAACAGCGTTTGGTTATGTGAAAAACTACTACGAAGAACGTGGACAGCACAAACGTTACTGTGAGATCAACCGTATCGTACAGGGATGTACCGGTATCCGAAGAACGACCGGACAGCATCCGGGCGGTATCATTGTTCTTCCTGTTGGTGAGGAGATTGAGAAATTTACACCGGTGCAGCATCCGGCAAATGACGAAAACAGTGATATCATCACGACACATTTTGATTATCATTCCATTGACGGAAACCTTCTGAAACTTGATATTCTCGGACACGATGATCCGACAATGATCCGTATGCTGGAGGATCTTACCGGCTTAAGTGCCAGAGATGTTCCTCTGGACAGCAAAGAAGTTATGTCTTTGTTTGCAGGTACGGAGGCATTGGGAATAAAACCGGAAAATATCGGCGGCTGTAAGCTTGGCTGCCTTGGTGTGCCGGAGTTTGGTACGGATTTTGCGATGCAGATGCTGATTGATACAAAGCCAAAGTATTTTTCTGACCTTGTACGTATTGCCGGTCTGTCTCATGGTACGGACGTATGGCTTGGCAATGCACAGACCTTGATCGAAGAGGGAAAAGCAACGATTTCCACCGCAATCTGTACACGAGATGACATCATGATCTACCTCATCAGTATGGGCGTAGAGAGCAGTCTTGCGTTCACTATCATGGAGGCCGTCCGTAAAGGAAAGGGACTTCGTGATGAGTGGGAAGCAACTATGAGAGAACATAATGTACCGGAATGGTATATTTGGTCCTGTAAAAAAATTAAGTACATGTTCCCGAAGGCACATGCTGCGGCATACGTTATGATGGCATGGCGTATTGCCTGGTTCAAGGTGTTTAAACCGCTGGCATATTATGCGGCATTTTTCAGTATCCGGGCAACGGCATTTTCTTATGAGACAATGTGTATGGGTCGTGAGCGTCTGGACTTTTATCTGGCAGAATTGCGTAAAAAGGGTGATGCAGCATCAAAGAAAGAACAGGATACTATCAAAGATATGCGAATCGTACAGGAAATGTATGCGCGTGGTCTGGAGTTTATGCCGATCGACCTTTACCGCGCAAAGGCAAACCGTTTTCAGATCATAGATGGGAAACTGATGCCGGCACTGAACTGTATTGAAGGTATGGGAGATAAGGCTGCCGAGGCCGTGGTAGATGCGGCAAAGCAGGGAAAATTCCTGTCAAAGGATGACTTCCGTGACAGGACAAAAGTCAGCAAAACAGTCATCGACCTTATGGATGATATGGGATTGTTTGGAGATATTCCGCAGTCGAACCAGTTTTCACTGTTCGACGGGGTAATTGCATGATCCTGCATATATAAAAGTCATGTAGTAAGTTTGTATTACTGATTGGAATGTGGGATATGTTAACATGGCAAAAAGGAGAAGAACATGAAAAAAGAGGAATTGAGATATTTACAGAGACTTGCGGAACTGTACCCGACGATCGGGAAGGCTTCTACGGAGATCATCAATCTTCAATCGATTTTAAATCTTCCGAAAGGCACGGAGCATTTTATGTCGGATCTGCATGGCGAATACGAAGCGTTTTCACACGTGCTCCGAAATGGCTCCGGTGCAGTCCGAAAGAAAATAGATGATGTATTTGGGCATACCCTGAGCAACAGCGATAAGAAAGCGCTGGCAACTTTGATCTACTATCCAAAAGAAAAAATACAGCTGGTCAAAAAAACAGAAGATGATATGGAAAACTGGTACAAGATTACATTGTACCGACTGATCGAAGTCTGCAAGACGACGGCATCGAAATATACACGATCCAAGGTACGTAAAGCCCTGCCGCCGGATTATGCTTATGTGATCGAGGAACTGATCACGGAAAAGGCGGAGGTTCTTGATAAAGAAGCGTATTATGATTCAATTGTAAATACGATCATTCAGATCGGACGTGCAGAGAATTTTATCATTGCACTTGCAGAACTGATCCAGCGTCTTGTTGTGGATCATCTTCATATTCTCGGGGATATTTTTGACCGTGGACCGGGACCGCATTTTATTATGGACCGTCTGATGAAATATCACTCCCTTGATATCCAGTGGGGAAATCATGATGTTGTATGGATGGGAGCAGCTGTGGGACAGCGGGCATGTATTGCGACGGTACTTCGCAACAGCATTCGTTATGGAAATCTTGACATTCTTGAGGATGGTTATGGAATCAATATGCTGCCGCTTGCAACCTTTTCCATGGAAGTTTACAAAGATGATCCGTGCAGTGCTTTTGAGATGAAAGGTACTTCTAATTATAATGCACTGGAAAAAGAACTCGGCCAGAAGATGCACAAAGCGATTTCTATCATTCAGTTCAAGCTGGAGGGACAGCTTATCCGAAGACACAGGGAATTCCATATGGAAGACCGTTGTCTGCTTCACAGGATCGATCCGGTGAAGGGAACTGTGACGCTTCCGGACGGAAAGGAATATCCGATGCTGGATACAGAATTTCCGACGATTGACTGGAAACATCCGTATGAGCTGACCGCAGGAGAGCGAGATGTGATAGAACGTATGGAAACAGCTTTCCGCAACTGCGAAAAACTTCAGAAACATATGCGTCTGCTTCTGGATAAGGGTGGTTTGTACAAGATATATAATGGAAACCTGCTTTTCCATGGATGTATTCCCCTGAATGAGGACGGCAGTCTGAAAGAAATTCAGATTTACGGAAAAAAATATAAGGGTCGTGAGCTGTATGATGTGCTTGAAACTTATGTAAGAAGAGCTTTTTTTGCAGTCGATAGTGCTGAGCAGCGAAAAGGTATGGATATCCTCTGGTTTATCTGGGCAAGTCCGTCCTCTCCATTATTTGGCAAGGATAAGATGACTACATTTGAGAGATATTTTATAGCAGATAAAGAAACGCATAAAGAAACAAAAGGTGCATATTATCGCCTGCTTGAAAACGAAAACGTAGTTGATACACTCCTTGAAGAATTTGGCCTTTCTCCGAAGTCAGGGCATATTATCAACGGTCATGTACCAGTGCATCAGGGAGAGGGAGAAAGCCCGGTCAAGTGCAATGGTAAAGTGATCGTTATTGACGGTGGTTTCTGTAAAGCATACCAGAAGGTAACCGGAATTGCCGGTTATACTCTGATCTACAATTCTTATGGATTGATCTTAAGTGCACATGAGCCATTTGCATCAAAAGAGCAGGCTGTTTCCCAGGAAAGTGATATTGTATCCAACAGGGTATCCGTACACTATACATCGAAGCGACGTCTGGTGGGAGACACCGATACCGGAAAAGCACTGAGGGAACGTATTGAAGAACTTATGCAGCTTTTGGATGCATATCGTAAAGGTTACATAAAAGAAAAGAAATAGACAGAAATAAGAAACACAACAGGTAAGACTGAAACAGAGGTGGTACCAATGAGAAGAAAAAACAGGCTGAAAATGCTGCTGATTATCCTGATATCGATCTTTATTATGTTTGCGGCAGCGGCACTTCTTCTGGCAAGCTTTCAGAGAAGTGCGAGAGAAGCGAAGCAAAAAAAGGAAGCAATTGAAAATGCGGCAAAACTGACACCAACGGCAGAGCCTACAGCGATACCGTCTCCAAGTCCGACGCCGAGACCAACGGCTACACCTACTCCGGTTCCGGAGCAGAGAGTTACGTTTAATCCGGATAATTTCTGGGATTACTGGTACAGTACAGATGGCCTTGTAACAATCAATATTTACAATATCAGTCAGGATACCGTATCATTTAGTTTTTATCAGACGGATGCAGGACAGACACAGGCAGTATCTGCGGATATAACTGCAGAAGTTGCCGGAAATGCAGCGGCGTTTTCCTTCGGTGATTCAGCGGGAAACTCAGCGTCAGGTAATCTGACATTTGATAATGGGCAGCTTTATCTGAGAGTGACTACAGCAGAGCCGGTATCTTCCGTGTATCCGAATGTAAGCTGTATCATGAGCAGAAATCAGGTCGTGATCAACCCGCCGGAACCGACGGCTACACCGACACCTTCAGAAGAGCAGCCACAGGTCACCGCGGAGAGTGGGGAATATTTCTTCCCGGAGAGTAGCAGCCGTTATCTTACAGATGAAGAAATTTCCAACTATACCTCAGATCAGTTGGAGCTTGCAAAAAATGAGATTTATGCGCGTCATGGAAGACAGTTCGTGACGGATTATATTGCGGACTATTTTAACAGCAAATCCTGGTATCAGGGAACGATAGATCCGGAGACTTTTGATGCAGAACAGGGTTCTGTTTTTAATGAGTATGAAATCGCAAATATTAATAAAATCCAGCAGTGGGAAGATCAAAAAGCAAGTGAAGGAAACTGAGAAATTTTGATTTTATAATGAAAAAGAGGAAGCAATCCAATCGGGATGGCTTCCTCTTTTTTTCGTTGATGAAACAGAAATGACTATTTTACAGGTGCTTTGTTGTCGGTACGACCTACAAGATAATCAATCGTTGTGTCATAATAGTCAGCAAGGCGGATGAGCATTTCAATCGGAATGCCACGTGAGCCTGTTTCATAATGAGAATAGGAACGCTGACTGATATGCAGAATTTCACCAAGCTGTCGCTGAGAAAGGTCAGAATCTACACGAAGATCCTGAATACGTTGAAACTTCATAAGCTCACCTCCTGTTTTTTTGCAATTATAAAACAGACCGAAATGTGCTATTGCGTTTGGGAGCAAAATGGACTATAATGAAATGAAATACAGAGGGCTTATATACAAATTCTATCTATCTTTTTTGCCGCTCTTATTTATGGAGGGCTAAAATCTTTAAAATCCCATGAGTGATATAACAAAATACAGATTTATATGAGGTTCATTGAGAAGAAAATGCAAATCGGGAGCATTTACAGACAGAAAGGAGATTTATGTTTGCAAGTGTTTTTTCAGCAGCCATTTCAGGAATGGAAGTTCATCTCATAAAGGTTGAAGCAGATGTAAGTGACGGACTTCCTTCCTTCACTATGGTCGGTCTGCCGTCGACTCAGGTAAAAGAAGCACAGGATCGGGTACGTACAGCCCTTAAGAATAACGGAATCGCGCTTCCGCCCAAGAGGATCACCGTCAATCTGGCACCGGCGGATATCAGGAAGGAGGGCGCAGGTTTTGATCTTCCACTGGCAGCGGCTGTACTTGCGGCTGCCGGCGTGCTTTCAGCAGCACAGTTGGGAAATGTAATGATGGCGGGAGAAATCGGATTGAATGGAGAAATCCATGCGGTATCTGGAATCCTGCCGATGATCATTCGGGCAAGGGAAGAAAAGTGTCGTTTCTGTGTAGTTCCGTATGATAATCTGAGGGAAGCACATCTGATCCCTGATATGAAAGTGATCGGTGTATCTAATCTGCAGGAGATGATCCGCTATGTTGGTGCACCGGATTCTTATAAAAAGGCAGTGGAGACCAAAAGAAAAGAGAAACAGGAAAATGCAGTGGATTTTTGTGAGATCCATGGACAGGAAAGTCTGAAAAGAGCAGTCGAGATTGCTGTCAGTGGATTTCATAATCTTCTGATGATCGGTTCGCCGGGAGCCGGTAAGACGATGATCGCCAGGCGAATTCCGGGAATCATGCCGGAGCTTACAGTAGAAGAAGGACTGGAACTGACGAAAATTTACAGTATTGCCGGATTACTGCCGGCAGAAGACCCACTGATCCGGATACGTCCTTTTCGAAGTCCGCACCATACCTGTTCTGCACAGGCACTGGCAGGCGGCGGAAGGAATCCACGTCCGGGAGAAATCACGTTGGCACACAGAGGAGTACTGTTTCTGGATGAGATGCCGGAGTTTTCCAGAAGAAGCCTGGAAATCCTGCGTCAGCCACTGGAAGATAAGGTGATCCATATTTCGCGTGTTTATGGAACGTATGATTTTCCGGCACATTTTATGTTGTGTGCAGCAATGAACCCATGTCCCTGTGGATATTATCCGGATATGAACCGATGCAGATGTACACCGGCACAGGTAGGGCAATATCTGGGGAAACTCAGCCAGCCGCTTCTGGACAGACTGGATCTCTGTGCAGATGTTTCACCGGTAGATTTCGATGGGATGAGCAATGGAAAGATTGGCGAAAACACGAAACAGATACGTATGCGGGTAGAAGCAGCACAGCAGATACAGAAAGAACGCTTTAAGGATGAGAAGATTCAGTTTAACGGAGAAATGAGCGGAAAGCAGGTCGAAAAATTCTGCCATCTGGATGATTCGGCAGGCAGGCTTCTTAAGATGGCATTTCAGCATATGCCGTTCAGTGTGAGAGCGTATCACAGGATTTTGAAGGTGGCACGTACGATTGCAGATATGGAGGCTTCGGAGAATATCAATAAAGAACATTTAGGGGAAGCTTTATCGTATCGTTCCTTTGACAAAAAATACTGGAACTGAAAAATGATTAAAAACATTCAGAATAAAAATCAGGTAAAAGAGATAATGTATAGAGGAGATATTTATATGGAAGAAACTCAAAAAATACCAATCAGGGAAGTAGGGGCGAAGGATAAAGAATATCCGGAAAAATTGCGTCAGTATACTGGAATGCCGGAGAAGTTATATATCAGAGGTAACTTTCCGGATCCGGAAAAACCGACAGCAGCGATTGTCGGTGCGCGGGCGGCAACTCCTTACGGGCGTATACAGGCATTTCGGTATGCGAGATACTTAAGTGAGGCGGGAGTACAGGTCATTAGTGGGATGGCCTACGGAATCGACACGGAGGCACATAAAGGGGCTCTGGAAGGAAGAGGAGGAACCTGGGCTGTTCTTGGAAACGGACCTGATATCTGCTATCCGTCAGGCAACAGAGGGCTGTATCAACGTATCCTGCGTACAGGTGGAGGAATCATCAGCGAGCAGACACCGGGGACAAAAGCACGAAATTATTTTTTTCCGGCAAGAAACCGGATTATCAGTGGACTGGCAGATCTTGTTCTGATCGTAGAGGCATGTGAAAAGAGTGGTTCCCTGATAACGGCACAGTGGGCCCTGGATCAGGGCAAGGCAGTTTTTGCTGTACCGGGACCGGTCAATGAGGAGAGAAGTATGGGATGTCATAAACTGATCTATGATGGTGCAGGAATTGCTTACACACCGGAAATCCTGCTCCGTGAGATGGGAATAGAGTATGAAAATCCTGTTAAAATAAAGACAAAAAATGACTTAGGGCTTGCAACCGATTTGAAATTGGTGTATAGTTGTCTCGATTTACGACCAAAATCTATGGATTTTTTGATTCAGAAAACAGGACTTCCGCCGGAAAAAATCGGCAGTCTTTTGCTGGAACTGACATTGTCAGGATTGGCACTTGAAGTCGGCAGACACTACTACGTAAAGACAACATAACAATGAGTGACGATGATTTTCCCGGAAGTTTTTATGAATAATGGATAAGTAGGAGAGATAGCATGGCGAAATATCTGGTGATAGTAGAGTCACCTGCGAAAGTAAAAACTATAAAGAAATTTCTGGGAAGTAACTATGATGTACAGGCATCCAACGGACATGTGCGGGATTTTCCCAAAAGCCAGTTCGGTATTGATGTAGAGAATGATTTTGAACCGAAATACATCACGATCAGAGGAAAAGGCGAACTTCTGGCAAATCTCAGAAAGGCTGCCAAAAAAGCAGATAAGATTTATCTCGCAACTGACCCTGACCGTGAGGGAGAAGCAATTTCCTGGCATCTGATGCAGGCACTGAAAGAAGATCCGTCTAAAATGCGCCGAATCTCCTTCAATGAGATTACAAAGACTGCAGTAAAAGCTTCAATCAAGCAGCCACGCGATCTGGATCTGAATCTTGTGGATGCACAGCAGGCGAGAAGAATGCTTGACCGAATGGTAGGTTATACGATCAGCCCGCTTCTGTGGGTAAAGGTCAAAAGAGGATTAAGTGCAGGCCGTGTACAGTCGGTTGCACTGCGTATTATCTGTGACAGAGAAGAGGAGATTAATTCATTTATTCCGGAAGAATACTGGAGTCTTGACGGCGAGTTCAAGATAAAGGGAGAGAAGAAACCTCTGCAGGCTAAATTCTACGGTACGGATAAGAAGCTTCCGGTCCATAACAGAGCAGAGATGGATAAGATACTGAAAGCACTGGAAAATGCGGAGTATGAGATCACAGAAGTTAAAAAGGGTGAGCGTACCAAGAATGCACCGCTTCCGTTTACGACCAGTACTCTGCAGCAGGAGGCTGCCAAGACGTTAAACTTTTCCACTCAGAAAACTATGCGTCTGGCACAGCAGTTGTATGAAGGTGTGGACATCAAGGGCAGTGGTACTGTTGGTCTGATCAGTTATCTGCGTACCGATTCCACGCGAATCTCACAGGAAGCAGATCAGGCAGCAAGAGAGTATATTGAAGCGCAGTATGGAGACGACTATGTTTCCACTACAGGTAAGACTGTCAAGAAGGAACAGAAGATTCAGGATGCGCATGAGGCAATCCGACCAACCGATATTACCAGACTTCCGGCAATGATCAAAGAGTCTTTGTCCAGAGATCAGTTCCGCCTGTATCAGCTTATCTGGAAACGTTTTACTGCCAGCCGCATGTCAGCAGCGAAATATGAGACAACATCTGTAAAAATCGGAGCAGGAGAATATACCTTTACAGTTGCGGCTTCAAAGATTGTATTTGATGGTTTTATGTCTGTGTATGTGCAGGAAGAAGATAATCAGAAAGGCAATGTATTAAGCCAGAGCCTCGAAAAAGGCATGAAACTGGAACTGACAGAATTAAAGCCGGAACAGCATTTCACACAGCCGCCGGCACATTATACGGAAGCATCTCTGGTAAAAGCGCTGGAAGAGCAGGGAATCGGACGTCCGAGTACGTATGCGCCGACGATCACAACGATCATCAGCCGTCGTTATGTGTCTAAAGAACAGAAAAATCTCTACGTGACAGAACTCGGAGAAGTTGTCAATAATATTATGAAACAGGCTTTCCCGAGTATTGTAGATGTTCGTTTTACTGCGATGATGGAAGGACTGCTTGACTGCGTGGAAGAAGGCACGGTTCAGTGGAAGACAGTTGTGCGTAACTTCTATCCGGATCTGAAGCGAGATGTTGACGCGGCAGAAAAGGAACTGGAAAAGGTTGAGATTCAGGATGAAGTCAGTGATGAGGTATGCGATGTCTGTGGACGTAACATGGTCATCAAATATGGACCTCATGGAAGATTTCTTGCGTGCCCGGGATTTCCGGAGTGCAGAAACACCAAGCCATATTATGAAAAGATTGGTGTGGCATGTCCGAAGTGCGGTAAGGATGTCGTGTTGAAAAAGACTCAGAAGGGACGTAAATATTACGGTTGCATTGACAATCCGGAATGCGATTTCATGTCATGGCAGAAGCCATCGGCAAAGAAATGTCCGAAGTGTGGAAGCTATATGGTCGAAAAAGGAAATAAGATTGTCTGCAGTGAGACAACTTGCGGTTATGTGGAGCAAAAGTCTAAAGAAGACTAAATATATAAATTTTCTGAAAATGCGGACAAAATCGAAAAAAATATAAAAATATCTTGTGTTTTCGTTATAAAACGTGTAAAATTAGAACATAAAGACAGAAACATCGAGAAAACATGAGAAGGAGGCCGTAATGAGCGTTCAGTTGTTGGATAAAACCAGAAAAATTAATAAACTTTTGCACAACAGCAGTTCCAGTAAAGTTGTGTTTAATGATATCTGTCAGGTTCTGATGGAAACTTTAAGCTCTAACATTCTGGTGCTCAGCAAAAAGGGTAAAGTGCTTGGAATCAGTCTGTGTCCGGGTGTCGAAGAAATCACTGAACTGATCGAGGACAACGTAGGCGGACATATTGATTCCCTGTTGAATGAACGTTTTCTGGGCGTATTATCTACAAAAGAAAATGTAAATCTTCAGACACTTGGCTTTGAACATGTAAACAGCAGCTGCTATGGTATCATCAATCCAATCGATATCGCGGGAGAACGTCTGGGAACTGTATTTATGTACAGAAATGACAGACCATATGATATAGAGGATATCATTGTCAGTGAATATGGCACGACCGTTGTCGGTCTGGAAATGATGCGTGCAGTCCATGAAGAAAATGCAGAAGAGGATCGTAAGCAGCAGGTCGTTAAATCCGCATTTAATACGCTGTCATTCTCCGAGCTGGAGGCAATTATTCATATTTTTGATGAGCTTGATGGTGAGGAAGGTATTCTGGTTGCAAGCAAGATTGCAGACCGTGTGGGTATTACGAGATCAGTTATTGTCAATGCACTTCGGAAGTTTGAAAGTGCCGGAGTTATCGAATCTCGTTCCTCCGGAATGAAGGGTACGTACATTAAAGTATTGAATGAAGTGATCTTTGACGAACTGGAAGAGATTAAGGCACAGAGGAATAAAAAATCTTCATAAATGAATATAGTCGTACAAAAAGCAAAAGCCTTTCCCATTTTGGGAGAGGTTTTTCTTTACTTAAAATAAGAAAGTGAGAAAACAAGAGAAAATAAGAGAAAATAAAAGAATATAAATAAAAATGTATTGATTTGTGACTGTAAAAAGAGTTGCACAAAATCACGAATTTCAATAATATAGGGACAGTGATTAGCACTCAAGCGAAATGAGTGCTAGTAATAAAAAGAAAGGCAACAATAAAGGAGGACATAGATCATGAAATTAGTACCTTTAGGTGACAGAGTTGTATTAAAACAGTTAGAAGCAGAAGAAACAACAAAATCCGGTATCGTACTTCCGGGACAGGCACAGGAAAAACCACAGCAGGCAGAAGTTATCGCTGTAGGACCTGGTGGAGTAGTTGAAGGCAAAGAAGTGAAGATGGAAGTTGCTGTAGGAAACAAAGTTATCTATTCCAAATATGCAGGAACAGAAGTAAAACTTGACGGTGAAGAATACATCATCGTAAAACAGAGCGACATTCTGGCAATTGTAGAATAGTAGTAAGTATTCAGTAGGTAGTATCCCGCGAGGTGCTTTGGCATGTTTTTGCCAAAAGCCCGAGACATACAAGGCAAAATGCTATCACCGAAGGTGAGTTGGAATGCATTTTGACTCGTAACTGAGAGGGTACTGAACAGTTATGAATAATATTCAGGAGGACAGTCATCATGGCAAAAGAAATTAAATTCGGCGCAGAAGCAAGAGCTGCACTTGAAGCCGGCGTAAACAAACTTGCAGACACAGTAAGAGTCACAATCGGCCCAAAAGGAAGAAACGTAGTACTTGATAAACAGTTTGGTGCTCCGCTTATCACAAACGACGGTGTTACAATCGCAAAAGAAATCGAACTGGAAGACGGATTCGAAAATATGGGTGCACAGCTTATCAAAGAAGTAGCATCCAAAACAAATGATGTAGCAGGTGATGGTACTACTACAGCTACCGTACTTGCGCAGGCAATGGTTCACGAAGGAATGAAGAACCTGGCAGCAGGTGCAAACCCGATTATCCTGAGAAAAGGTATGAAAAAAGCAACAGATACTGCAGTAGATGCAATCAAAGAGATGAGCCAGAAAATCAGTGGAAAAGCTCAGATCGCAAACGTTGCTTCTATCTCTGCAAGCGATGAAGAAGTCGGACAGTTAGTTGCAGACGCAATGGAAAAAGTTTCCAACGATGGTGTTATCACTGTAGAAGAATCCAAAACCATGCATACAGAACTTGATCTTGTAGAAGGTATGCAGTTTGACCGTGGATATATTTCTGCATACATGTCCACAGATATGGAAAAAATGGAAGCAAACCTTGAAGATCCATACATCCTGATCACAGATAAGAAAATCAGCAATATTCAGGAAATTCTTCCGTTACTGGAGCAGGTTGTTCAGGCTGGTGCAAAGCTTCTCATCATTGCTGAAGATGTAGAAGGTGAAGCACTTACAACTCTGATTGTAAACAAATTAAGAGGAACATTCCAGGTAGTAGCTGTTAAGGCTCCGGGATATGGTGACAGAAGAAAAGAAATGCTTCAGGATATCGCAATCCTGACAGGCGGACAGGTGATTTCCGAAGAACTGGGACTTGAACTCAAAGAAGCTACAATGGCTCAGCTTGGACGTGCAAAATCTGTTAAAGTTGCAAAAGAAAACACAGTTATCGTTGATGGACTTGGTGACAAGAAAGCAATCGAAGACCGTGTTGCTCAGATCCGTAAACAGATCGAAGAAACAAAATCTGAATTCGATAAAGAAAAATTACAGGAAAGACTTGCAAAACTGGCAGGTGGCGTAGCTGTTATCCGTGTTGGTGCTGCAACTGAAACTGAGATGAAAGAAGCAAAACTTCGTCTGGAAGATGCTCTTGCAGCTACAAGAGCAGCCGTAGAAGAAGGAATCATCGCAGGTGGCGGATCTGCATACATCCATGCATCCAAAAAAGTTGCTGAGCTTGCTGCAACTCTGGAAGGTGATGAGAAGACTGGTGCGAATATCATTCTCAAAGCTCTGGAAGCTCCGTTATTCCACATTTCTGCAAACGCAGGACTGGAAGGCTCCGTTATCATTAACAAAGTAAGAGAATCCGAACCAGGCATTGGTTTCGATGCTCTGAATGAGAAATATGTAGATATGGTAGGCGTTGGTATCCTTGACCCGGTTAAGGTTACAAGAAGCGCTCTTCAGAATGCAACAAGTGTTGCATCTACACTCCTGACTACAGAGTCTGTAGTTGCCACAATCAAAGAAGATACTCCGGCTATGCCGGCAGGTGCGCCAGGAATGGGCGGCATGATGTAAATAAAGTACAAAATTTAAGGGATTGGCGTCATAGACGCTGATCCCTTTTTGTGATAGAATTATTTAAAATACCTTTAAGGAGAAGATGATATGAGTGACCTTTATTCAGAATTTCTGGTGAAGAAAGAATCGACAGCAAAGGATGCAATAGTTAAGTACGGGCTGATCGTGCTGACCATTCTTGCGGCAGGAGCCGGGCTGTTTATCAGTCCATTGCTTCTGGTTCTGGCAATTGCGCTGGGAGTTGCATGTTATTTTGTGATTCCGCGGACGGATCTGGAGTATGAGTATCTTTTTGTAAACGGGGAATTTGACATTGACATGGTTATGGCAAAGTCCAAACGTAAAAAAGTGATGTCTGTGAATCTGTCAGAAGCAGATCTGATCGCTCCGCTGAATTCCCACAAAATGGATTATTACAACGGAAACAGCCGCATGAAAACACTGGATTATTCTTCGGGAAATCCGGAACACAAACGCTTTGCAATCATCATGAAAGCCGGTGGGGAGAACAGCCGGATCATCATTGAGCCGGATGATGAGATGGCAAAAGCTATCAAAAATTCAGCTCCGAGCAAAGTTTTTTTGGATTGACACCTCAGTTCTTTTTTGTTACACTTTGAATCAAAATCAAAACAACATAATACAAGGGAGGAAATGCAATGGGTACAATTATCGGTGAAGGCATTACATTTGATGACGTCCTGTTAGTTCCGGCATATTCAAAAGTAATTCCGAATCAGGTAGATGTTACAACACACTTAACGAAAAAAATCAAGCTGAACATTCCTATGATGAGTGCAGGAATGGACACAGTTACTGAGCATAGAATGGCAATTGCAATGGCCAGACAGGGCGGTATCGGTATCATTCATAAAAATATGTCCATTGAAGCACAGGCTGAGGAAGTAGATAAGGTAAAACGTTCTGAGAACGGTGTTATTACTGATCCATTCTTTTTATCCGCAGATCATACACTTGAAGATGCCAACAATCTGATGGCAAAATTCCGTATTTCAGGTGTGCCGATCACAGAAGGCAAGAAACTGGTAGGTATTATTACCAACCGAGATCTGAAATTCGAAACTGATTTCACAAAGAAAATCGGAGAATGCATGACTTCTGAGGGACTGATTACAGCCAAAGAAGGAATCACACTTGAAGAGGCAAAGAAAATCCTTGCCAAATCCCGTAAAGAAAAATTACCCATTGTAGATGACGATTTTAATTTAAAAGGTCTGATCACGATTAAAGATATCGAAAAACAGATCAAATATCCTCTTGCAGCAAAAGATGAGCAGGGACGTCTGCTCTGCGGTGCAGCTGTTGGTATTACATCCAACGTGCTTGCACGTGTAGATGCTCTAGTAAAAGCAAATGTTGACGTAATCGTAGTAGATTCTGCGCATGGTCATTCCGAAAACATTCTCCGTGCCGTACGCCAGATCAAGGATGCATATCCGGATCTTCAGGTAATTGCAGGTAATGTTGCAACCGGTGCAGCTACAAAGGCTCTGATTGATGCTGGCGTAGATGCGGTTAAGGTTGGTATCGGACCTGGTTCTATCTGTACCACACGTGTAGTTGCAGGTATTGGTGTTCCACAGATCACAGCAGTTATGGATTGTTATGAAGTGGCAAACCGCTACGGTATTCCGGTCATCGCAGATGGCGGTATCAAATATTCCGGAGATATCACAAAAGCAATTGCTGCCGGAGCAAATGTCTGCATGATGGGAAGCATCTTTGCAGGATGCGATGAGAGCCCGGGAACATTCGAACTTTATCAGGGACGTAAATACAAAGTATACCGCGGTATGGGATCTATCGCAGCTATGGAAAACGGCAGTAAAGACCGTTATTTCCAGGAGAATGCGAAGAAACTTGTTCCAGAAGGTGTAGAAGGCCGTGTGGCTTACAAAGGCCATCTGGAGGATACTGTATTCCAGCTTATGGGAGGTCTTCGTTCCGGTATGGGTTACTGTGGAGCAGAAGATATCGAAACACTGAAGACAACCGGCAAATTTGTAAAAATCTCCGCAGCTTCCCTGAAAGAATCTCACCCACATGATATTCATATCACAAAAGAAGCTCCAAACTACAGCGTAGACGAATAATTGTTTAAATTTTTGTTCTTGCTAAACTGAATAAATTAGTATATTATGAAGACAACGACTGCATGACTGGCGGAAGTAGGATGAACTACAGGGAGTGCAGTAAGTGAATGTGCCGACCGCCTGGGCAGCCTGATAACAGACTGACCAGGCGGTCTTTACTTTCGATTTAAAATCAAGGTGGCGCATCCGATTCTATTATGTACAAAAAAGGAGAATGATCATGGAAAAAATCTCACTGGAAAATGAACTGAAAAGCAATTCTTATCCGGGACGCGGAATTATCATCGGACGTTCTGCAGACGGAACAAAAGCAGTAACTGCTTACTTTATCATGGGAAGAAGCGAAAACAGCAGAAACCGCGTATTTGTCACAGAAGGAGAGGGTATCCGTACACAGGCGTTTGATCCTTCTAAGCTGACAGATCCGAGCCTGATCATTTATGCACCGGTGCGTGTTCTTGGAAACAAAACCATCGTGACAAATGGTGATCAGACCGATACAATTTATGAGGGGCTGGACAAACAGCTTACTTTTGAGCAGTCCTTAAGATCTCGTGAATTTGAACCGGATGGACCGAATTATACACCTCGAATTTCCGGTGTGATGCACATTGAGAATGGAAATTACAGCTATGCGATGTCCATTCTGAAAAGTGATAATGGAAATCCGGATTCCTGTCTCCGTTATACATACGCTTATGAAAAAGCAGTTGCCGGCGAAGGCCGTTTCATTCATACATACAAATGTGACGGAAATCCGCTTCCGAGCTTTGAAGGAGAACCGAAACTGGTTGATATTCCAGATGATATAGAGGCATTTACAGAACTGCTCTGGAACAGCCTGAATGAAGACAACAAAGTTTCTCTGTTTGTACGTTATATTGATATTGCAACAGGTACTTATACAACAAAGATCGTAAACAAAAACCACTAAGGAGGAACAGACGAAGATGAATGAATTACAGTTAAAATACGGATGCAACCCGAATCAGAAACCTTCCAGAATCTACATGGAAGAGGGAAAAGATCTTCCGATCAAAGTTCTGTCCGGAAAACCGGGATATATTAATTTTCTTGATGCATTTAACGGCTGGCAGCTTGTACGTGATCTTAAAAAAGCCACAGGACTTCCGGCGGCTACTTCTTTCAAACATGTTTCTCCGGCTGGAGCTTCTGTAGGACTTCCGCTTACAGAGACACTTGCAAAGATCTACTGGGTAGATGATATGAACTGGAAAGAGTTTTCTCCGCTTGCATGTGCATATGCAAGAGCAAGAGGTGCGGACAGAATGTCCTCTTTCGGTGATTTTATTTCGCTTTCGGATGTCTGTGATAAGGATACAGCAATGCTGATCAAGAGAGAAGTTTCTGATGGTGTGATCGCACCGGGATATACAGAAGAAGCACTGGAAATCCTGAAACAGAAGAAAAAAGGAAATTACAATGTGATCGAGATTGATCCTGATTATGTACCGGCACCGCTGGAACACAAA
The DNA here is from genome assembly GCF_900120195.1 of Blautia sp. Marseille-P3087. Taxonomy (GTDB): domain Bacteria; phylum Bacillota; class Clostridia; order Lachnospirales; family Lachnospiraceae; genus Blautia_A. The sequence continues at coordinate 854,875 of NZ_LT635539.1, read as the reverse complement.
CAGGTATTTGGTGTGACTTTTGAGCAGGGACGTCAGGAACTGGCAATTGACGATGAACTGATCTCTAATATCGTAACTGACAATAAAACTCTTGCAGAAGAGGCAAAACGAGACCTTAAGATTTCTCTGATCATTCTGAAATATACACAGTCCAACTCTGTGTGCTTCGTAAAAGACGGCCAGGCAATTGGCGTCGGAGCCGGACAGCAGTCACGTGTACACTGTACCAGACTTGCAGGACAGAAGGCAGATAACTGGTTTCTTCGTCAGAGCCCGAAGGTGCTGAATCTTCCGTTTAAGGAGGGTATCAGCAGAGCAGAAAGAGACAATGCAATCGATGTTTATATTGGCGAGGAATACATGGATGTGCTTGCTGACGGAGCATGGGAGCGAGTATTTGCTGAGAAACCGGAAGTATTTACAAGAGAAGAAAAACGTGCATGGCTGGATCAGTTAAAAGGTGTAACACTTGGTTCCGATGCGTTCTTCCCATTCAGTGATAATATCGAGAGAGCACATAAGAGCGGTGTGGAATTTATTGCACAGCCAGGCGGATCAGTGAGAGACGACGATGTGATCGCGACATGTAATAAATATGGAATGGTGATGGCGTTTACGGGAATCAGACTGTTCCATCATTAAAGAAAAGAGTATATATTATTACGACCACCCGGTCATTTATGTATCTGCATGAAAACGGCTTCGAAAGTGCAGGTTTCTAAGATGTATCAATCCTGTTAAGGGCATTCCCCCAACAATACAAACTCACAGGTTCGGACAGTGTATTGTTGGGGGAGTAACACAGGATGGATACAACTAAGAAATCTGGAACTTTCTGCAGAGGTTTTCAACGAGATACATAAATGACCGGGTGGTCTGTATATAGGGGACGGGAGCAAAGCGAAGCAGTGGGAGGTATTGGTGAAGGAAATATAAGATTAAATATATAGAAGGTTGCTGATAATATAAGAAATAGGATTAACAGGGCATTGTGTAATAAAAGGTGCATTATTGAAAATAAAAAAGAATCAGGAAATTATCCTGACTCTTAAATAAAAAGAGCGATAGACGGGGCTCGAACCCGCGGTCTCGACCTTGGCAAGGTCGCGCGTTACCAACTACGCCACTATCGCATGTGTCTTGCTGAGGCGTGTCCCTCATCGACAAGACATATAATACCAGATATAATTGTACTTGTCAAATGTTTTTTTGAAAAAATTTGAAAAATTTATAAAAATATAATTCTGGCATGAAAAAGGGATTAAATATGATAATAGCGTAATACGTGTTCGGGATAATGTTGGTCTCCGTAGTCCCACGGTCCGGCTGTAGTATACAGTGGATTTTCTTCGGAACGTGCAGTCTCGCCGCTGGCGATCTTTGCGAAAGCTTCGGAACTTTCGACAGACCAGGAGGTGATTCCGGTTTTTTCGAGATAATTGAAGTATACATCTGCACCGAAATTGTACCCCTGAAGTGCAAGGCGGATATGAACCAGATCATCAGGCCCTGTGGCACCGGCTTTATTAAGGGCATATCTCAGCTCCTGAATGCCGCAGGAAATGGAGTAGTCTACATCAGTGATCCCATTAGGCACCTGTGGGTATTGGGTGTTGTAGGCACCTTCTGAAGACTGCATAACATCTGTACCCTGTCCGGAGCTTTCCTGCATCATGAGTGCAAGAATCAGATCAACATAATCTGACATATCATAATTCGCAGCCTCTGCTTCTACTTTACTGCGATATCCCTCACAGGTAGAGTTAATCGTATAGGTCTTTTGTTTATGGTTATCAACGGGACGAAGAACTGCAATGCAAAGAAGGAGTATACACACCAGTGCCAGAAATATTTTCTGGAGTCGTACCTGCTTTTGGCGATTCTTAAGCCGTTTATTTTTTGTAAGATTTATGTTTTTCTTTTGTGTTTTCATATTCTTATTGTAGCTTGTAGTGGGGGATTTGAAAAGAAAAAAATTCTAAGGATTTTCTTAAAATTTCGTGAAAAAACGGTATAAATTTGAAATGATGAATTTCTTGTGCTAAAATAAGCCCGAGTATAAGAGACAGGGAAAGCAAGTCTATGGAAACGAGGTGAAGCATGTGAAGAAAAAAGTATGTGCGATTTTAGTTGGGACAGTCCTGATCTGTCAGACAGCATCAGTTTATGGTGCGGTACAGGATTATCAGGCAGTGACGAAAGCAGATAAAGAAGATAACAAAACAATACAGACATTTCAGACAGAAGATGGCGACGGCAATGCGGTGACGGTTGCTGCCGTTCAGGATACTTTATATGTGACGGCGAAGGATGCCGGAATTTATTCAAAACCGGGTGAAGATACAGAGAAGCTGGCTGACGTCTCACTGGGAGATGAACTCATCCGCAGTGCTGTCTGCGACAATGGATGGAGTAAAGTTTCCTGTGAGGTGGACGAAAATCAGATAATTGGCTACATTCAGAATCAGATGTTGAGCGATACCGATCAGATTGAACCTGCCAATAAAGAAGTGGAGGTCAAGAGTGATGCCACAGTGCTGGATTATCCCGGAAGGAAAGATGGAGAGGTAATAGGAGAAGTTCTTGAACTTGATCAGGTAAAACAGACGGGAACGGTAAATAAGGTCTGGAGCAGGATTGAATATCAGAATGCAGACGGGACAGATGCGGTGGGATATATTCCTACAAGCTGTCTGAATCTTCCGGAGACCGCTGAGACAGAAGAAGATACGATTGATAAGGATAAAGATGCAGGAACACTTCATGAAAGTAAAGGCAAGGGTGTATTTGCCGATGCACTGGAAGAAGATGAGCAGAAAGTCACAGAAGAGAATGGAGTGCAGGTTGGCACGCCGATAGCAGCATCTTCAGATGCAAATCTTGTGGATCTGGGTGTGTTTAAGATAACACATTACTGCCCTTGCAGTATCTGCTGTGGCCCGTACGCAAATGGTATTACATCCACCGGTGTGACAGCGACGACGAACCATACGATTGCAGTTGATCCATCTGTCATTCCTTACGGAAGCAAAGTTGTGATCAATGGACAGGTTTATGTGGCAGAAGACTGTGGTGGTGCAATTAAGAACAAACGTATTGATATTTACGTTGCCACACATGCCGAGGGAGAAGCAAAAGGTACATATGATACCGAAGTATATCTTTTAAAATAAGAGGAGAAACATTTTACAGAAAAGTGTTTATAACAGAGAAAGGCAGGAACTCGAAGAAGAGCTCCTGCCTTAAAATTTGTTTCCTGAAATGTTTTTTATCGTGCCATCATATAGATTTTTTCCATATCTTTCATGTTGAGCTGTTTGAATACACCGATTGTACGGGTATCTTCGAAACTGCATTTGAAAGCCAGCTCATGAATCTGCTCATCTGTGAGATCCAGACCAAGTTCACGAAGATTTGTCGGCATGTGAATGGAACGGAAGAAATCTTCCATGGCTTCAATTCCGGCAAGTGCTGTGCTTTCGTAATCTGCAAAGCAGGGAATATCAAAAATGTTGGTTGCAAACTGTGCAAAACGTTCAGGGTTGGCATCATATACATAACGTGCCCAGCTTCCCCAGATTGCGGAAAGTCCGGCACCGTGTGTTACATCAAACATGCCGCCGAGTTCGTGTTCCAGCTGATGGCAGGCCCAGTCACCGCCACCAGTACCACATCCGGTCAGTCCATTGTGAGAAAGACTTCCTGCCCACATGATTTCGGCTCTTGCATTATAGTTACCAGGTTCATTCAAAAGGATACGTGCATTATAGATGACAGTTTGCATCAGAGATTCGCTGATGCTGTCTGTGATTTCCATGGTTTCAACGTTGACAAAATAACGTTCCATTGTATGCATGAGAATGTCCACACAGCCGCTTTCTGTCTGATATTCCGGTAATGTATAAGTAAGACGTGGGTTCATCAGTGTAAATTTCGGGCGACAGAGGTCGCTGCGGGTGCTTCCGCGTTTCAGCCATCCGTCCTCGTTTGTGATGACACAGGAACCGCTCATTTCACTTCCGGAAGCTGCAATTGTAGGAATCGCACCGATTGGAATGCAGGCAGTTGGAACTTCGGTCTTTAAGAAAAAGTTCCAGACATCTGTCCATGGGTTTGCGACACCGTAGCCGATTGCTTTTGCGGAATCAATGACACTTCCGCCACCGACAGCGAGGATAAAATCTATGTTTTCCTTCCGGCAAAGAGAAATTCCTTCCCGCACTTTGGAAAGACGTGGATTTGGAACAACTCCGCCCAGAGTAACAAAATCAAATCCGGCATCTGTGAGACATTTTTTGATATCATCGATCAGACCGGATTTTACAGCACTTTTGCCACCATAATGGATCAGTATTTTGTGACAGTTATAATCTTTCAGGATTTCTCCTATTCTTAAATGTGTATCTTTTCCAAAAATCACCTTAGTCGGTGTGTAATATTCAAAACTTCTCATAGTGTAGTAATACTCCTTATTCAGAATCAGGCATAATACAATAAAAATATATCACAAATGTAACAGAAATTACAGAAAAAACGATGAAAAAATTAAGAAAAATGAAAAAAACATGTCTTTAAAAAGTTAAATAAAACAAATTCTCTTGAGGAAATCAGAAATCTCTCGTATAATAAAAGAGCAGAAACAGGAATAAATGCTGAAATTTTTTACAAAATAGTGTATATTATAAAGCAATGAAATATGAATCAGAAACGCAGGTGATAAGATGGAAGATGTAATCATCATCGGTGCGGGCCCGGCAGGGATTTCCGCAGCGTTATATACTGCCAGAAGTAATCTGAATCCAATAGTGATCAACAATGGGATCGGAGCACTGGCAAAAGCAGAAAAAATCGAAAACTATTATGGGCTGGAAGAACCGATATCCGGTGAAGAGCTTTATGAGCGTGGACTTGTACAGGCAAAAGCTCTGGGCGTGCGGATCATTGAGGCACAGGTGCTTGGAATCAAAGGTTTTGACACATTTACGGTGCAGACAACGGCAGGAGATTTTGATACAGTCAGTGTGATCCTTGCGACAGGAAGCAGACGGACTGCACCATCGATTCCTGGAATACGTGAGTTTGAGGGAAAAGGTGTCAGCTATTGCGCAGTCTGTGATGCGTTCTTTTACAGAAACCGTGAAGTGGCAGTTCTCGGAAACAGTGATTTTGCCCTTCATGAAGCAGAAGAACTTCGAAATGTGACCCCATCTGTAACCATCTATACAAATGGAAAGGAACCGGAGTTTTCCAGAGAACATCCGATTGCAGTCAATACCATGAAGATTCAGGCAATCGAGGGGGATGATCTTGTTTCAGGTCTTCGAATGGAAAATGATATCCATGCACAGGAAGACGGAGTAGCAGAAGCGTCCTTTTATCCGGCGGACGGTATTTTTGTAGCGCTCGGAACAGCCGGCAGTGCGGAAATCGCACGTCAGATGGGTGCTGAGCTGACCGATAAGGAAAATATTAAAGTCAATTCAGAGATGGAGACAACGATTCCGGGACTTTTTGCGGCAGGAGACTGTACCGGAGGGCTGCTTCAGGTATCGAAAGCGGTTTATGAAGGCAGCATGGCTGGAATCAGTGCCGGTAAATATGTCCGGCATAAAAAATAATCTACAGACTTGATAATATTACTGAAAACGCAGATACTAAATCACAGAATATAGAAAAGGAGAACAATTATGGCAAAAACAATTACTTCACAGAATTTTGAAGAAGAAGTTTTAAGATCAGAAAAACCGATTTTGATTGATTTCTGGGCAACATGGTGTGGGCCATGCATGCGTCAGGGCCCAATCGTAGAAGAACTTGCAGAGGAAGGTTATAACGTCGGTAAAATCGATGTAGATCAGGAAATGGGACTTGCGCAGCAGTTCAGGGTTGTCAGTATTCCGACACTTCTGATTTTTAAAGACGGCAAAGAAGTACATCGTCTGGTAGGTCTGACTGCAAAAGAAGATATCAAAAAAATTCTGGATGAATAATAGCGGGAAGGATTTGGGACATTCATGAAAATCTTACTTGCAGCATGCAATGCAAAATATATTCATTCAAATCTGGCTGTTTATGATCTGAAAGCATATTCCTCGGATTATGATAAGGAAGTCTTTCTTCGGGAATACACGATCAATCAGCCAAAGGATGAGATTCTTAAAGATATTTATGGCAGTGGAGCAGACGTTGTCTGTTTCTCCTGTTATATCTGGAATATTTCGTTTGTACGGGAACTGATTCGTGATCTGGCCAAAATTCTTCCGGAAACCGCTTTCTGGGCCGGTGGACCGGAGGTTTCTTATGATGCGGAAAATTTTCTGACAGAAATGCCGGAAGTGACAGGAGTACTGGTGGGCGAAGGAGAAAAGACATTCCACGATCTTCTCGAATATTACATAGACGGGAAGGGAAGCCTTGGAGAAATCAGAGGAATTGCCTATCGTGATGGTGAAGAAATACGACATAATGGATGGCGGGAGCTGATGAATTTAAGTGAGATCCCATTTGTTTACCAGCATCTTGAGGAGTTTGAGAATCGTATCATTTATTATGAGAGCAGCAGAGGCTGCCCGTTTTCTTGTAGTTACTGCCTGTCTTCTATAGACAAAAAACTCAGATTCCGTGATCTGGAACTGGTAAAAAAAGAACTGCAGTTTTTTCTGGATCACAAAGTTCCACAGGTGAAATTTGTAGACCGTACATTTAACTGCAAACACGAACATGCCATGGCTATCTGGAAATATATTCTGGAACATGACAATGGTGTGACGAATTTTCACTTTGAAGTTTCGGCAGATCTTCTTCGTGATGAGGAAATGGATCTGATGGCAAAAATGCGTCCGGGACTGATCCAGCTTGAAATTGGTGTGCAGTCAACAAATCAGGAGACGATTCGTGCGATTCATCGTCATATGGATCTTGACAAGCTGGAAAGGTGTGTTGACCGTGTGCACAGCTTCCGAAATATTCATCAGCATCTGGATCTGATCGCGGGTCTTCCGTACGAGGATTATGATACATTTCACCGCTCTTTCAATGACGTGTACCAGATGAAACCGGACCAGCTGCAGCTGGGCTTCCTGAAAGTTCTGAAAGGTTCCCTGATGAAAGAAGAAGCGGAAAAATATGGAATTGTTCACAAAGAAAAAGAACCATATGAAGTGCTTTCCACGAAATGGCTGCCGTACGGAGATGTGTTGAAGTTAAAAGCAGTGGAAAGTATGGTGGAAGTGTATTATAATAGTGGTCAGTTTCAGCATACACTGGAATATCTGGTTCCGCTGGCAAAAGATGCATTTACTTTTTATGAGAGTCTGGGTGCTTTTTATGAAAAGAAAGGTTACAGTGAAATTTCTCACTCCAGAATGAGACGTTATGAGATTCTGCTCGAGTATTTGCAGGAAGAAACAGATGTTTCAGTTGAGAAAGCATCGCAGAAGATGCTTTATGATCTGTATCTCAGAGAAAAACTGAAAAAACGTCCATCATTTGCACCGGATCAGAAAGTATATGAGACAGCCATATGGGATTACAGAAAAGCAAATCATATCTCCAAAACGGCGCATATAGAAGTATTTGAGGACGGCAGAGCAGTTCTGTTTGATTATGAAAGACGCGATCCGCTGTCCAATAATGCGTACACAGAAACGATTCAATTAACAGCGTAGTTATTAGGGCAAAATTAGTTAATAATGTGATAAATGACACGAGGTGACAGATAAAATGGGAATGTTTGATCCAAAAAAAAGAAAAATCATCACAGCAGTGATTGCAGTGATCCTTGTTCTTGCAATGGTAGTTCCGAGTATTCTTTCTATTCTGCTGTGAGCACAGAGCAGAATGACGAAATAAGAAATACCGGAGGGAGATTATGAAATTAGGACAGCAGGCACTGGAGGCACTGCAGGCAGAAATCACGGGGAGACTGAAACCGGGAGAAGATCTGGTAGTAGCGGGAGAAATCGGAATATCTGGTACTCTGGTACTGATCAGCCGGGAAAAAGAAAAATTGCGTAAATATTTTTCGGAGAGTTTTCTTTATATGAGTACAGATACGCTGCAGAAATGTAAAGTTTCCAGAGAAGATGACTTCTGGATGGACAAGAGGATTTCTGCATTGTATTTTACAGAAGAAGGCGGAATCTTAAGCGGTCTCTGGAAGATGGCAGAGGCATCGGGAGTCGGTCTGGATGTGGATCTTCGGAAGATTCCGATACGTCAGGAGACGATTGAAGTCTGCGAACGACTGGATGTGGATCCGTATAAACTGGAGTCTGAAGGAACGGTACTTTTAGGCACCGGACAGGGGGATGCCCTAGTGCGTGAGCTTGAAGCACGGGGAATTCATGCGGCAGTGATTGGCCATACAGATAAAGGAAATGACCGGCTGCTTCACAGTGGAGAAATCACCAGATATCTGGAACGTCCGCGTTTTCATCACTCAGGAAAGGAAAAGAAACATGGCAAAGCTTAATATTGTATTGCTGGAACCGGAAATTCCGGCAAATACAGGAAATATCGGAAGAACCTGTGTGGCAACCGGCACAAAACTGCATTTGATCGAGCCGCTGGGATTCAGCATCAGTGAAAAAGCACTCAAAAGAGCCGGAATGGATTACTGGAAAGATCTGGATGTGACAACTTATCTGGATTATGAAGATTTTGTAGAAAAAAATCCCAATGCAAAGATTTATTATGCAACGACAAAAGCATTAAAAACTTATACAGATGTACAGTATGAAGATGATTGTTATATCATGTTCGGAAAAGAAAGTGCGGGAATTCCGGAAGAAATTCTGATGGAACATAAAGAAAAATGTGTCCGGATTCCGATGATCAATGATATTCGTTCACTGAATCTCAGTAATTCTGTGGCAATTGTGTTATATGAGGCGCTGAGACAGAATCAGTTTGACCACATGCAGCTTAAGGGACAACTTCACAACCACACATGGGAATAAAAGCATATATAAGAAAAAAGAAGGCAAAGCGGAGAAAAATCTCTACTTTGCCTTTTCTAATGTGAATCCTTTTACAATGTCCGCAAACCTGCATAAATACTGGAAAATGTTGATTTTATGCGGGGCTGCGGGATTGTGTTACATTGTTTTTAATGGAACAAAAACGGTTTAAAATGGGACGGTTAGTCACAGTTGGTCACAAATGGTACTTTGATCTTTTCAATCTCAGATCTGAGTTCTTCCAGAGTTCGGTGTCCATATACGGCATTGGTAATATCACTTCCGAATGAATGTCCGAGCATTCGTTTTCGGTCATTTTCTCTGACGGAATACTTTTCACATAGAGCAGAAAAGGTATGTCTGCAATCATGAGGAGTATGTTTTGGACTTCCGGATATTTCTAACTTTTCCAGTATTGGATAGAAGCGAAACATTCTGTAGGTGACTTTGTTCATATTTAGCAGTGTTCCATCAGCAGTGATTCTTGTCTTTACAAAATCGTATATCATGGGATGAATCGGGACAATTCTTCCTTTACCGGCTTGGGTTTTGATACCGCCTTTAAAATATTTTTCTTTCAGATTAACTTCCAATCCTGATAATTCACCAATTCGCCAACCAGAATAGCTCATGATCAAGATTAATTGTATGTCTGGATTATTGGCATTTTTCCACAGGATTCTGAGTTCATGTTCAGTGAATGGAGTTCCATGTTCTTCATCGTCGACAGCGTTGATTCTCACATATTGAGATTTTCTTTCAGTAACAATCTCGGCAAACATTGCATATTTGTACATTTGATTGAACAGAGATAAGATTTTTACAAGACTGCCTTTTTTTAACCCCTTTTGTTTATCGAGAAAATTTTGCAACTCTGTTGCTTTCAAATCTTCAAATATTTTGTCATACAACTCTGTGCAATATGTATACGCAGCAGTGTAATTGTTTCTTGTGGATTCTGAATAATTCGTTCCTTCAGCAAATTTCCACTTAAGGAACTGTTCGTATACCTCTTTGAAGGTTGGCTTTTTAATCTCTGGATGTTTACTCTCTACTCCTTTGATTGTACTGTAATCTGCAATAATACGGCTTACAAGTGTGTCGGTGTCAGATGTTGGAGAGACTGACAAGTCCCTTTCCATTCCAGGTTGATAGGTACCTGCTTTGTATGCAGTCAGGATGGTAAAACCCTTGATCCAGTCATCAACATAACAGATTGCAGGTGAGCGAACCACATTTCCAAGCTGATCTATCTTTGCTGGTGGATGTACTGCATAACAGTTGTGTCTGTTCTTGCCAAGATAACGGATACTTCCGAATCCATTCGGCAGTTTGGGGTGTTTCTTTCTTTTCTTCGGCATTTTCAATCCTTCTTTCCATCGATAATTGAAAAATAGGTACAAAAATAACAGCCACACAAACGTTTGGGTTGTGCGACTGCTCCGAAGATGATACAATATCTTTGCAAAATGAGGTATCTCTTCGGAGATCTGAATCGTCCTGGTGCGCCAACACCGGGGCGATTTTTTTATATTAAAAATTACAAAGCGTTTATTTGGTCAATGGAAAAAGTAGTATCCGTTAGTTGGGTAAATATGTAATGGTCTTTTAAATTGTCGTTAAATTCTGATTGCACTGCATGGATATTATTAATGTTAGTTGTATCTGTTTCATATATCATATGATAGCCACTAGACGTTTCTTCTATATTCAATAATTTAATAGATCCGCCTAATTTATTTGAAAGAGTATCGACATAAGTATTTCCAAGATTATTAAGAAGTTGCTGGTAAGTTTCGTGATCGTACTGTTTCATATTATTCTTTCGTTTGAAGAGCCCACGGAATATTGATTTGTTTGTAAATGGTATTTTGTTTTGTTGCCAAAGCTGAACACCAAGTTTTTTGCTTTCATCAATAGCATTTTTAGTAAATGTATTATTGGTCAATACCACAGGTATATCATAACGATAATAATAGCAACCGGAGTATGCTTCTTGTACAGCATGATTACCGACAGGTGAAGAATAGTATTTACATTGGATTGCATATTTTTTACCTGCTTTGTGAGCAAGTATATCAATACCGTGATCTCCTGATTTTGGAGTTGTCTCAATGTGGGTAAATCCATATTTCTTTAGTTTCTGACAGCAGGCTAATTCATATTCTTCTCCATTATTACATGCGACATGGAAACCTGGTTTGTGTAGAATCCAATTAAACAGGCAACTAAATAAGGTGGATATAAAACACCAAATAAGGGTGAATACAAATAGAATGAAATATAATGATACATATATAGTAAAACGTATTATCCACCATATTATGTCCAAAGTTAAAGTCACTGGCCAAAAAAGTAGGGTATATAAACATCCGTGAGACTTTCGCCTTCTGGCCATAATGCTTCCTCCTTTATATTATATCTATCATTCAGCAGCAACAAATTTTATTACTGCAAATGGTTCAAAGTAAATTATATAGTTGTCAACAACAGCGCATATTCCATATTTGGATTTATAACACTGTATAGCTTCTTTCAGATATTCTTCTGTAGCATCCAGAAACTCAGCCATTTCGAAAAAGTTTCTGCAACCTGCTTCATACGCTCTGATCAGACCGGTTAATCCAATCTTGAGGTTATATCCATAGAAACGTGCACGATATTCCTGTTTGCGGTTCATAATGTCGGTCTGATCCAGAATGTCTCCGGAGCTGGTGCAGTGATGACCGATTTCCTCTGCAAGTACACAGGATTTTTCTACCTGAGTCATATCTTCGTTGAGAGCAACAGTACCATTGCAATATAAACCTTTGATATTGTTACTTTTAAAACGACGTTCAATCACATCTATACCGTCCTTGCAGGCTACATCTTGTAATTCTTCATAAGTCACGTAAACACCTCGACTTTTTTTAAGAGCACTATTGATTATGAGATATTACATCTAAAACTGATAAGATTTTGTGTGCTTCTTGGAAAGCAATCTGATATTCTTTACTATTGGTTTTGGTTGGTTTTGTAATTAATGGAATTAGTATGCATGGTGTATCAAAATTGTTTAATGTAACCTTTATATATAATGAATCAATGCGTTTTTTCTGCACACGTTTGCCAGTTATAGCACCTGCAATTGAACCTGCACCACCGAACAAAGCGCCACCAATCAAGGCCTGTCCTACACCACCACTTGTAATAAGTGAATCATCCTCTAAAAGATCGTAACTGACAAGACCGGAGAAAGGATACCAAGTATTAGAACCAACTCTTGTTTTTCCACCAGTAATTAATTTTTCAGCAGCCACAGACATTCCCATTGTGCTTACAGCCATTAAGCCTTTGAAAGACTTTCCGAGAAGACCACTTTTCTTGCCATTGTTAGGAATTGAACCATGAATTTGGAACATATGATTAACTTCATCAATTTTGACAGCACTTACTTTTTGAGTGATATGTGGCTTAATTGAGGAGTTGTTTTTCCCTGGAACTGTTTTCCATATAGCATCCAAATTGTCTTCCTGATCTTCTGCAATCGGAGATTCAACCATTTCACTGGTTGGACACCCGCAATTTGGACATGCCGAAGCCTTGTCAGAAAATTCCTTACCACATTCAGAACATTTTATTAATGCCATAACATATACCCCCCATTTTATTTATTTTCTTTTATTCTTAACAAATTCTGCGAACTGGCGGATCTCATCCAGTTCATCTTCTGTATATTCACTTCCATCAAAATGTGCAGCAATAGTAGTTGGCTCTTGCTTGCCTGAAAAAACGATTTCTCCATCAACTATCTTTTCCGCATCAAGACCTAATTCACGAGTGATTTTTAATACATTAGTTATATTGGAATTTGCCATTCCTCGTTTAAGAATACTGTCTAATGTTGTCCAAGGCATATTAATCGTTTCAGAAAATTTCTTGAGACTTCCATACCTTTCTATAATAAGAGATTTAATATTGGCTTCAAGCTCTTGCATATACGATTAACCCTCCTTTTTCAAATCTCTAACTAAATTGATAATAACACCAAAATCTCGAAAAATCAATATAAATATATAATGAATCAATATAAAATCTCGAAAAATCGAAAAAATATATTGACATTCACGAAAATTCGTATATACTTTAAAATATAATCACGAAAAATCGAGAAAGAGAGGTGAGAAAGTGTTTCCAAATTTAGAAGCAGAGATGGCACGAGGAAAAATAACACAATCTAGTATTGCATTGTCATTGGGAATTACACCAACAACATTTTCTTTTAAGTTAAATGGTAAAGCTCCAATTTCCTTAAAAGAGTGTGTAAAAATAAAAAACACTTTTTTCCCAGACAAGACATTGGACTACTTATTTGCAACTGATTCAGACAACAAGGAATCAGCGTAAAGGGGTGAGAGAATGAGAGAGATTAGATCCTTTGAAGTAGACATCGACAAAGGAATTTTGAAAATTAACGGACAGGATGTTGAAACACCTACAATCGTAACTCTACCGGGACCTGAAGGATGGCCATTGCAAAGATTATTTGCTTCGTCAACAGATGCGCCGGTAGAGTACGACCGAATATCAATTCTTGCTAAAAAGCCAGAGAAAAGCGTGACGGAGGAAAAGAAAGAAACTAGAAACAAAGAAATCTCAGAGATTTTTTCTCAAAGAATGAGAGGGTTTAATGCACAACCAGATGACCTTACTTCTATCATTAAAGTAATTGAAGTAATGAAAGATTGTACGATAGAACAAGCAGAGGCCATTCTGGAAGATGCATCAAAAATTATTAAGATAATGACAAAAATTAAATGAGTTTATCGGCTTTAAGATGAACGCGATTCTTGTCAAATACCTCCTGAGCTACCTTGTAAGCTTCAAAATATTTCTCAGAAAAATCTTCGGCAAATTTTTGAGAACCATCAGTGCGATATTGCGGCATGTTAGAAGAAACATAAGCCTTTGCGGTTTCGGTAGCTACAGTATGAAAAAATAATTTTTCATCCATGATAGATTCCTCCTTTCTTCAATATTCGGCATGGCAGTGCCTGTAATTACAGTATAGGAGGATACAGCATAAAACACAATATGCACAACCAGAATAGACAGAAATCGAAGAAAAAGGAAAGAGGTGAATACTATGACAAAAAGAGAAAATGATATTTTGGCACGTCTTGCACAGATTATTCCAAAACTTCCAGAGACTAAACAGGAAAGAATCTTGGGAGTGGCAGAGGGTATGACTGCCATGAAAGAGACCATGGAAAAAAAAGCAGGATAGGAGGCGAGTTGAGATGGATGATCAAAAAGAAGAGATTGAAAATCTGCGTAAGCAGGTAAAAAGCTTAAAAAACAGCTTAATGCTTACGCAGATATCAACAATTGTATTTACCATTATTTTTGGATGTCAGTGTCTTCGCTTGATTCAGAATTATCATTACCTGCTTCAACAGGTGAGCATGTGTCTTGAGTCTGTGAATACTGTTTATTCAGCTCTTCGACAGTTTCTTTTAACTATTTAGGTGAGGAGGTGAGGTACATGGAGAATGCAGAAAGTCTTGTAAATAAAACTGCTGAAATTCACGAATTTGCTTCAGAAGTAGTAAGGATGCTAACCGGTGCAAAGATACCTGAGTTTTCTTCAGAAAATATGTCAGTGGCAGATACAAGTAAGCTGATTGGCTTACCTGCAACAGCAATCAGAGCAGGTATTGTATACGGATGGTTACCAATTGGAATAGCAATTCACAACAACAAGCCGGCTAAATCATTATCTGATGGAAGAATTACTTATATTATATCCCCCAGAAAGGTATGGGAGATAACCGGTCATATTTGGAAAGGGAAGGAGGCGCTGACACGAGAGACTTGATTGATTCCATCCTGATCGGAGGATGTGCAAGTTATCTTCCGTTCTGGACATGGGACAGCAGAGCAGATCAGATCGCCGGAGCAATCGCACTGAGCGTCATGATATACATAGCGAGGAGGTGGAGAGTATGGCAGGGTTAAGCAAAAAGCAGCTGGAAATCAGGAACCTGACACTGACAGACTACATAAAAGCCGCGATCTGTTTACTGGATGATCAGACAGCAGATGCGAGACATCAGGCAGCATATACCGCAGGTCTTTTGAGTGTGGCAGAGGAAGGCGCAAACAGAAATGTAGAGAGAGGGTATTTTACAGCGACTCCAAAATGGAGAATCCGGTATGCGGATGGAACAGTTGGATACCAGCTATACGAAAGGAAGTATGCTGTAGAAATTGCTGAGAAAAAGAAAGACGAATACGGCGGCAGCTATACGATTGAGCCTGTGGAATGAAAAAGGATCCTCAGAGCTGCAACTCAGGAGGACCCAAAAGATAATAATAGTTTATCACCCTTTCATTGTATGAGGGTAGAAAGGAAAAGTCAATGATTAAAGCAGAGAAAACTGGAAACAAAATGGAACTGGAAATTAAAGGAGATACACATGATTTGATTTGTGAATTTGATGTTGTACTGAAAGCAATGTGTGAAGTACTGGATAGAAACCTTGTAAAGGCTGCTCCATTTACCGCAGAAGATCTCTTACACACAATGGTACATAATATAGTGGCAGAGGGAAAGGAAAGTAAATGAAAGAAGAAAGATTTACAATTCCTAATCCCAATGGTGCCGGATACCGCATTCCTGCCTGCAGGGGCGGGAACTTCCGGACAGAGTGGCAGCAGGACCAGCCAGTTATATATGGAAGCATTGCTGATCGGCTGGGTGCTTATGAAGACATCGGAAGTATTGAAGAATTAAGGGAACTGAAAGCGAGGAAGATTAAATGAAATTAAATAAACTGGTATCTACTTTAAATATGGAGCATAAAGAATGGCTGGAAAACAGACGTAAAGGCATCGGCGGTTCTGATGCCGGAAGTATCTGTGGACTGAATCCTTATTCTTCCGCAATTGCAGTATTTCAGGATAAAACACAGCCATTGACAGAAAAGCCAGATAACGAATCGATGAGACAGGGGCGTGATCTGGAAGAATATGTTGCCCGCCGGTTCATGGAAGAAACTGGTAAAAAGGTCCGCAGGGCAAATGCAATCTTCTATAAAGAAGAGCAGCCCTTCATGCTTGCAAATGTAGACCGCCTGATCGTTGGCGAAAATGCCGGATTGGAGTGTAAGACAGCATCTGCGTATTCTGCTGATAAATGGAAAGACGGACACATTCCGGAATCTTATGAGATCCAGTGTCACCATTATATGGCAGTGACCGGAGCGGATGCCTGGTATATCGCATGTGTGATTCTTGGAAAAGAATTTGTTTGGCACAAGATCGAACGTGATGAAGAAATCATTCAGATGCTGATCAGTGTAGAATCCGACTTCTGGAATAATAATGTGCTTGCGGATAAGATGCCGGCACCGGACGGAAGCAAGGCAGCAGAAGAATTACTTTCGAAATATTACAAAACATCTGATCCGGACAAGATGATTCCACTGGTTGGATTCGATGAGAAGCTAAAGCGCAGGGCAGAGATCACTGATCTTCAGGACAAACTGGAGAAAGAGAAGAAACAGATCGAACAGGAAGTAAAAGTCTATATGGAAGATGCGGAAAGAGCTGATTCTGATAGTTATTCGGTTACATGGAAATCGGTAACTTCGAACCGTGTGGATTCAAAGAAATTGAAATCCGTCTATCCGGAAGTCTACAAAGAGTGTGTGAAACCTGCTCCGAGCAGAAGGTTTGTAGTAAAGGAAATTGCATAGGAGGATAAATGGAATGGGAGTAAAAGATGCATTAGCTGAAAAAACGGAGAGCAAAGGTGCTGTAAAACTTACAAAATCTATGAGTATCGCAGACATGATCAAGGCTATGGAGCCTGAGATCAAGAAAGCACTGCCTCAGGTGATAACACCGGAGCGTTTTACCAGAATGGCATTATCTGCATTGAACACGACACCAAAGCTTGCAGAGTGCAGTCAGATGTCCTTCCTCGGTGCTCTGATGAATGCTGCACAGCTTGGTCTGGAACCGAACACTCCACTGGGACAGGCATACCTGATTCCTTACCGAAATAAAGGCAAGCTCGAGTGCCAGTTCCAGATCGGTTACAAAGGTCTTATCGATATGGTATACAGGAACGACAATATCCAGACGGTGCAGGCACAGTGCGTATATGAAAATGATGAATTTGAGTATGAACTTGGTCTGGAACCAAAACTGGTACATAAACCGGTATTAAAGAATCGAGGAAATCTGCTTCTTGTATATGCACTCTGGAAAGCAAAAAACGGCGGTTTTGGCTTTGAGGTGATGAGCAAGGAAGATATTGATATTCATGCAAGAAAGTACAGCCAGAGCTTTTCCAGCAGCTACAGTCCGTGGAAAACGAACTATGAGGAGATGGCAAAGAAGACGGTTATCAAGAAATGTCTGAAATATGCTCCGGTGAAATCGGATTTCGTTATGCAGGTATCCAATGACGAGACCGTCAAGTCAGAACTCAGCGTAGACATGTCTGAGATTGCAAATGAGCAGGAACCGGTCATCGATGCAGAATATAACGAAGTTGCAGCAGAGCAGGAGACAGCAGCCGCAGAAGCATAACCCAGTAACGGTGCTTATGATCCATCAAAAGCATTGAAATATATCACACAAAATAACAGACAGCCCCGGGAACTACCGGGGCGGAAAGGGGCAACATGAAACACATCAATATGGAAACCTTTGCGAATGGAGCATTCACAGAGCAGATCAACCGGGAGTTGAAGAAAGTGACAGAAAACATTCAGGATCCTAATACGGATGCAACCGCAAAGAGCAAGATCACAATCATTGCATAATTATTGGTTATACGTACCCCGTCTGGAAACAGGCGGGGAGATAGAAAGGAATACATGAAAACGATTTGTTTTACAGTGCCCGGCAAGCCGCAGGGAAAAGCGAGGGCACGTACATTTTATAACCCCAAGACACAGGGAATGAGCAGCGTGACACCGGAGAAGACCGTTCTGTATGAGAATTTGATTTCGACCTGTTATATGTAGGCAGCAGGAGAAGAAAGATTTGCAGATACTGCATATATCCGGATCCGTATTCAGGCATTCTATGGAATACCGAAGAGCAGCTCTAAAGTGAAGAGAGAAGCAATGCTGAAAGGCGAGCTCCTTCCGGCGAAGAAACCGGATATCGATAATATTGCAAAAGCTGTTTTGGATGCACTGAACAGCGTAGCGTACCGGGATGATACCCAGGTAGTGGAATTGCAGTTAAGGAAACAATACAGCGAAAAGCCACGAGTAGAGATCTGCATGGAAGAACTGGAGGTATAACCGGATATGGCAAGGCGAAAACAGGAAGGAAATCGCTTTTTTCGCCTGGATGTGGATTTTTTCTCAGATAAAAAGATAAAGATCTTAAAGGCCAGATATGGAGCCGATGGGATCACCCTGTATATGTATCTTCTGTGCGAGATATATAAATCAGGATATTATTTAAAGATTGATGATGATTTTGAGTTCATTGTATCGGATGATCTGAACATGGACAGTAATAAGGTGAAGCAGGTCTTGAACTTCTTATTGGAACGGTCACTGTTTGACAACACACTTTTTCAGTCGGACAAGGTCTTGACCTCTGCCGGAATACAGAGGAGATATCAGGCAATGGTAAAAGCCAGAGCACTGAAAAATCCGATCACAGTAGAAAGGTTTTGGCTCCTTCAGGAGGAAGAAACGGAAACCTTTATTAAAGTGAACCCTTCTTTAAATAATTCCGAGAATAATCCGAATAATTCCAAGAAAAATAACGATAATTCCGAGAAAAATGACATAAAAGGAAAAGAAAGGAAAGGAGAGTATATATATGCGGCTCCGCCGGGTACATACTTTGCTGATTCTTCTTTGAATGAAGCCTTCCTGTTGTTCCTGAAGGTGAGACAGAACAATGGAGATCGTCTGACGGATGAACAGATACAGCTTCTGAGGGAAGAACTGAGCTCCATGTCTGACAAACCGGAAGAACTGACCGCCATTGTAAAGAAGTCAGTGATGAGTGGATGGAAGACATTTTATCCATTGAAGAAAAGTCGTGGCAAGAAGACAGAATTGAAGAACAGCAAGAACCGGTTCAATAACTTTCAACAGAGAGAATACGATTTTGATGATTATGAGAAGCAGTTGTTGAATAAAGGACAGGAGGGATAGCTTATGGATAAGACCTGTGCAACATGTATTGAGAATGACGATGGGCTGTGTGACCGCAAAGGGATCCTGGTCCATGATGATGATACCTGCAGTCAGCATAAAGAATCATGGAAAGATGCGATGTTAAGGCAATTCAACAGAAGAACAATGAGGTATTGAGTCCTTCACTCGTAATGAAGGGGTTATGAAAATAGACAGAAAGGAGCCAGCCTCCGGCCGGGGCAAGGGTATACCGGGCTTCTTGAAAAGATGATTCATGGAGAATTGATTGTAGATAATTTCGCAGGTGGGGGAGGTGCTTCCACCGGAATAGAGTTGGCTACGGGATACAGTGTTGACATAGCAATTAACCATGATCCTGAAGCTATACGGATGCATAAGACAAATCATCCGAACACAAAGCATTACTGCGAGGATGTTTGGCAGGTTGATCCTGTCGAAGCATGTAAGGGCTATCCGGTAGGACTTGCGTGGTTCTCACCGGACTGTAAGCATTTTTCTAAGGCGAAAGGCGGAAAGCCAAAGGACAAATTTATTCGCGGCCTTGCCTGGGTAGCGTGCAGATGGGCGGGGCTTGTAAGACCGAGAGTGATTATGCTGGAGAATGTAGAAGAATTCAAAACATGGGGACCACTTAACCGGCAAAAACATCCAATCAAGTTCAAGCAGGGAAAGACATTTGAGAAATTTGTGCAGCAGCTCACAGATCTCGGATATGAAGTACAGTTTCGCGAACTGGTAGCTGCAGATTATGGTGCGCCGACCATGCGAAAGAGGTTCTTTCTGATTGCCCGATGTGACGGAAACCCGATTGTGTGGCCAAAGCCAACACACGGACCGGCGGACAGTGAAGCGGTGAGAAATGGTAGCCTTAAACCTTATGTCGGAGCATATACGCAGATTGATTTTAACAGACCATGCCCTTCAATTTTTGATACATCTGAGCAGATCAAGAAAAAATATGGTATCCGTGCAGTGCGGCCGCTTGCACCAAAAACAATGGCACGAATTGCAAGAGGATTGAAAAAGTTTGTTCTTGAGAATCCAGAGCCGTTTATTATTCAGTGTAATCACGGTGGAAAGCGCAGGCCAAACAATATAAAAGAGCCAATGCCGACTATTACAGGAAAACACGGATATGGGATTGTCGAACCAACGCTTGCACCGTATATGGGTGTCAATACAACAAATCATCCGGGAGGAAGTTGTAAAGATCCTATACATACCATTACAACCGGAAATCAGCAATGTGTAATCAGCCCGTTATTGATTCAGTATCATTCCGAAACAGTGCAGGGAGAGGTGAGAGGACAGACAATAGATGCTCCGGTTATGACTGTTGATAGTTCAAACAGATATGGGCTGGTTACATCGTTTTTGAGTAAATTCTACAAGTCAGGTACGGGGCAGGATCTCAGAGAACCTTTGCACACAATTACAACGTCACCGGGACATTTTGGAGAGGTACGAGCTTTCTTGACGAAATATTATGGAACAGGCACGGGACAGAGTGTAAAAGATCCTCTTGATACCATAACCGCACAAGACCGTTTTGGTTTGGTAGCAATTGCCGGGACAGAATACCAGATTGTAGATATCGGATTGAGGATGTTGGAGCCAAGTGAATTGTACGGATGTCATGGTTTCCCGGAAGATTACATAATCGATCATGATTACACTGGAAAGAGGTATCCGAGAAGTGAACAGGTCAGGAGATGCGGAAATGCAGTGTGTCCACCAATACCCGCTGCATTGGTAAAAAGTAATCTGCCTGAGCTTTGTGTTGCAGTCAGAAATCCGATTTGCAGGACGGACAGGATGAAAGAGGAAACCGGCGGGCAACTGAGATTTGCATAGGAAAGGGGAGAAGCTGAAATGAATTCTTTTAGATATTACAGTGATTTAGACAGACATCCGTTTACTGGAGAACGAAAGGTGAACTTTAAGGTAAAGGTAACGGAAAAGGAAAGCTTGAAGAAGTTCTTCAGTGAAACAGTAGGAACGAAGTGGATTCAAAACGTGACACCGGGAAAAATATACGAGATCTACAAAGTAGAAGGATATGGAGATTGTGCAGATTTTTACTTTAAAGATGATTCAGGAAAAGAACAGTATTTGGCTGATTTCTTTTTTGAGGAGGTAGAAGATGATTGAAATACTTGATGTTAAGGATGCAGAACCAAAGAAATTGGACATCACACCGGAGCTTGCTATTGCTGCATATAATACGCTGATACAATTCTGCAAACAGCAGGAAGGAATGATTCTGTGTAGCAGATGCGTTTTGCACAATAGCTGTCCAGCGATAACTGATCGCGCCCCAGCACCCGAGAAGTGGGAAGAAATCCATTATCCCAGAATGACGAGCAACACCACGATTGAATACCTGAAGGATGGAAAAGTACAGATGATCACCTACGGAAGAAGCGAAGATGCAGAGAAAGCATTTAAGGAGATGAAGAACAATGGCATATAAAAATCATGAGGGGTATCAGGATCCGACTTCTGGACAGGCTATGCAGAACACCCACTGGGAAGAATTACAGCAGTTACGTGAGAAGGAACATGGCTTGAAACGCGGTCAGAAGATTGTACTCACTGAAATGTACAGAGAAGAACATAAGCCGGCCAGAAAAATCCAGAGAACCTATATCGTTCTTGAGCTGTACAAGTATTGTGTGTTGCTGAAAGACGATAAGGGATATCGCACAGCACCGTCATACATACAGCTGCAAATGATGATGAGGGGTGTTGTGTAATGGAAATTAAGGTTACCAGGGATATGTTGGACCGGTATCGGAAGTTGAAACAGGAGATACCGGTGTTGGAACTGGAACTACTGATGATGAAGAATACAGAAGCAGGTCTGGGGAATGATACGATCTTCGATTACCAGACCGGTTATCCCAGACCACAGAGTGTTGTCGGCTTTGATCAGAAGAAGTATGACCGCCGTGAGAAGGTTCTGGAGCGCAAGAAAGAGAAAGTCAAAGCCATGGATCAATGGATTGACGATATCAAGGATGGACAGACCAGATGCGTGTTCCGGATGTTCTACAAACAGAACATGACGTGGAAGGCGATTGCGAAGCAGATCGGCATGCCACACAATGAGGATTATCCGAGACTGATGATTCGAGACAAGTATTTAAAAAATCAGGGTATAAAGTAAAAATAGTTCGGATTATTCGGTTAATTCGTTGTACAATGAGAATGTAGCCAAAGGCTTAAAGGCCGGCGGCTCTTTCCCCGCTTCTCCGAAAAGAGAAGATAAAAATATTCTACCCCAAGAATATAATTTTCAGAAGGGACCTCGTAGAAATTACGAGGTTCTTTTTGTACAGTTTTCCGATATGGACATTTACGAACGAATGTTCTATAATGCAGATACCTTATAAAATATATATCGGAAACACTATTTGTTGAAAAATGTCAGATTGTGGAGTATGATTTAAGCAGATTATATTTTATGGGGGAAAAGCGTATGTCTAAAAAAGTTAATTTTTATTTAATGTCTATGAATTTAAATGACAGAATAACAAATTATCAAGCTTGTGAGTTCTTGAAAAATATTGAAGAGACAATGTTTGCAGAAGAAAATGACGGAAACCTCGTAAGAGAAATACAAGAGAAAACATTGAGAATGTTTCCATTCCATTATACAACAAATGGACGGCAGTTTGTAATTCCATTTGGAAAATTAAAAGAAAAGAACAAACCATACTGGATAAACCTGCAAAATAATCGTCTTGAGGAAGTTCCTATGAGCTTATTTGACATTAATTCTCTAGGTATTGACATGGATTATGGTATTGCTTTATATACAACTAATAGAGATGGTCCGACAATACAGAATGTTGAAGACTATCTTAATACTTTTATTCAGGAGACCATTGGATTAAAAATAAGTTTTGTACCTATCCAATATAATACAGGAATTGAAAAAGTACGAAATGCACAATTAGTACGAAATATAACATTGAATTTGGATTTAGGAAAAGCTCTTAATGGATTTTATTTAGGGGAGCTGGAAGATAATGCTGAAAGAGGTTTGCTGGATGCATTTAGAAATTTGGCTGAATCTGCTAAAGATGATGCAGAAGGAAAAACATTGTCCCTTACTTTGGGACTTGGTAGGGGAGGAAAAAAGACAGATACATTGAACTTAGAAAGTATGTTGTCTTTGTTAGAACATATTAATGTTGGCGCTGAGTTTATAAAGGAAATACTTGTTAATTATAAAAATGGTGATGAGGAAAAAATAGATACAGCAAGATTAAAAGATACAAATATGTTGTTATTCTATACTTGTACAGGAACATCAGAAAATCAGATTTCACCAGAAACATTAAGGGAAAACATTAATATGGCTGTAGCTGATAAAATTGTAATTATAACAAGAAGCCTAAGGGATTATCATAGAAATGTAATACAATATAATGCTGAAGGATTAAGAATCGTTACTCATTGGAATGAGCAAAATTAATTAGGGTGATAGGATGAAAAATTTCAACGCGGAGAAAAAAAGGTATTTAAAAGATTGGATATGCGAGATTGCTGTGTTGCTTATTTATGTCATTGCTTTAATTCTTCGTAGATTGAAAATATTAAAATGTTTTGATTATTTTGTTTTGAAAGATTATTTATCTCAAACAAGGGTTGATGGAATTGCTTCCTTTTTTGCTATAACAATTGGAATATACATTGCAGTGATTACAGTATTAGCGACGTCCGAAATTGGCATTAGTAGAGAGTTGCTAAGACGGCGTTTGGATAAAAGATTATTGTATGTTATTATTGGTGGAATGACGGAAAATCTTATTACGGCAGGAGGAGCAATTTTTTTACCTATAAATCAGTTTACAAAACACATACTGGTTATTTTTGTTGTTCTTTCATTGATTTCATTTATGAAATTTATTGTATTGCTACTTGAAATTTTTAAAGGAAATATGGAAAGTATGGCGGCCTCTATGGATGAAGAGGAAAGATACAGAGATACGATAGAAGCGTATTTAAAGAAAATAGCAAAAAATAGTGATAATAATTAACAAAGCATATTAAGAATAACATATTACAACACAGGCACCCTTCGGGGTGCTTTTCTAATGCCAATTTTCGTACAGCGTGCACAGCACCAGCACATACATACTTTAGGCATGGGAATCACTGTATGCATGTGTTTGCACCTCCTTTCGGCATGGCGACAACCGGCCGCCATTATGGTGCTGGCAGGACTGTATTTTTGAATAAAAGAAAGAAGGTGAGCCTGAGTGACAAAAAAACAGAAGATTTTTGCAGATGAATACCTGATAGACCTGAATGCCACAAGGGCTTACAAGGTAGCATATCCGGCCGTGAAGAGGGATGAAACAGCAGCTCAGGCCGGCAGCAGGATGTTGAGAAATGTCAAGGTTGCGGATTATATACAGAAACGAATGCAGGACCGTCAGAAACGCACAGAAATAACGCAGGACAGGGTTCTGGAAGAACTGGCGGCTATTGCATTTGCAAGAGCTACTGATTTCGCAGAAGTAAAAGACGGATTTGTTATCATAAAAGATACATCGGGCTTATCAGAACAGCAGATCAAAGCTATTGCCGGAATAAAAGAAGGTAAGTTTGGCATTGAACTGAAATTGAATGACAAGGAAAAAGCATTGGAGCTCCTTGGCAGACACCTCGGAATGTTCAAAGACAGGGTGGAAGTATCCGGCCTGGAAGAAGAGAAAAAGAAACTGGGAGATATCCTGGAACAGTTGCGTGGTGGTGGATAGTGAGCACTGAACGTCTGATACTATCAGAAAAATACAAAGCATTCCTGAGATGCGATGCACCGGTTGAGTTCCTTGAAGGCACGACTGCAGCGGGCAAGACGACCGTCGGTCTATTCAAATTTATGTGCAAGGTTGCGGAATCACCAAAGAAACTGCATATCCTGGCAGCAGATGACACTGGCGCCGCAGAGAAGAACATCATCAATAAAGACCTTGGCATTTTGGATGATTTCGGAATATTGACTGAGTATAAAGGCAATGGATCTGGCGAATACAAGATGCCACATATCCTGTTCCATACATCCGGCGGAGATAAAATCATCTTTGTGGTTGGATATGGAAACAAGAGCAAGTGGAAGGATGCCCTCGGCGGTCAGTATGGATGCCTGTATATTGATGAAATCAACACTGCAAATATAGAATTTGTTCGTGAGGCATCCATGCGCTGTGATTATCTGATGGCAACGCTTAATCCGGATGATCCGAGTCTTGATGTGTACAAAGAGTATATCAACTGCGCCAGACCACTTCCGGAGTGGGAAGACAGCACTCCAAGAGAAATTAAAGATGAACTAAAGGAAGAACCAAAGCCCGGCTGGGTCCATTGGTTCTTTTCTTTTGATGATAATGCCGGACTTCCGGAAGAAAAGAAACAGCGAATCATACAGAATACCCCGAAGGGAACAAAAATCTGGAAAAACAAGATTGAGGGGCTGAGAGGCAAGGCAACCGGGCTGGTGTTCCCGAATTTCAGCAGAAAGAAACATGTTGTATCTGAGAAATGGTTAAGGTCCCAGATGGCAGCAGGAAAGATTAAATTCAAGAAGTTCACCTGTGGACTAGACACTTCCTATTCTTCAAAATCCCCGGATACAATCGCAATGATGTTTCAGGGAATCACAGAAGACAGGAAACTCATCACGCTTGCTGAAAAAGTATATAGCAACAAAGAGCTGGATCAGCCGCTTGCCCCGTCAGATACAGCAGTGAAATTTGTTGAGTTTTTGGAAAGATGCCGTAAAGACTGGGGGTTTGCTAAAGACACATTTGTTGACTGCGCAGATGCAGCAACAATTACAGAACTGCGGAAATATAAGCGTTTGCGTGGATGCTTATACAATTTCGTAGAATCTTACAAGAAAGTAGAAATACTGGACAGAATCAAGCTCCAGTTAGGCTGGATCCAGCAGGGATGCTATTGGGTGTTGGACGCATGTACCAATCATATTACGGAAATGGAAAAATATTCATGGAATGAAGACAAAGACGTTCCGGAAGATAAAAATGACCATACGATCAACTCACAGCAGTATGGATGGATCCCGTTCCGCAATATGATCGGATTTGAGGTGGAGGAACAGAAAAGGTGAAATGGATGGAAAAAATAAATGAAAACATAAAAAAGACCGTCAGGAGCTGGCTGAACATTGTTCCTTCGAATCCATATAGTTTTCAGATCAATGAAATACTGGATTTCGAGGCTCACGCAATCAGAAATCGCATCTGGTATCGTGGAGATGGCAATGAGCTGGAACAGCTTTATATGCAAAGCGAGGAATATGTAGACAAACACAAATTCTGGGGAAGCAAATGCACTTCCGGAATGGAAATAAGGAAAATCCATACAGGATTGCCGGGGCTGATTGTAAAAATATTGGCTGCCACAGTACTTCCTGACATGAATGATTTTGAATTTGAGAGCCCGGAGCAGGAGAGTATCTGGAAAGCGATTGCAGAGGAAAACAAATTTGCAAAGAAAATCGAAAAGGCTTTGAAAGAAACGCTCTATATAGGGGACGGAGCTTTTAAAATATCTATAGATCCTCAGAACAGCGAACATCCTATATTGGAGTGGTGTCCGGGAGACAGGGTAGAATTTATCAGAACCAGAGGCAGAATACAGGAAATTATTTTCAAAACACCATACCGGGAAAGAGAACGACTGTATGTACTGAACGAACGGTATGGATACGGCTATATCATAAACGAACTTTATCGCGAAAATAAAATGGTATCGCTGGATTCTGTGTCAGCCACAGCTGGTTTAAGAGATGTAACATTTGATAATAACGTGATTTTAGCAATTCCGTTAATGATCTATGAATCTGCAAAATACGAGGGCAGAGGCGGTAGCATCTTTGATGGGAAGCTTGATAATTTCGATTCCTTGGACGAAACATGGTCCCAGTGGATGGATGCATTAAGAGCTGGCAGGGCAAAAACCTATATTCCGGAGTGCTTGATTCCGCATGATCCATTAACCGGAAAATTGGTCAAACCTAATCCGTTTGACAACCGATATTTCGCATCTGATGGTGATATGAGGGAAGGACAGAAGAATCAGGTTATTACAGACCAGCCGGTAATTCCGCATGAAAGCTATCTGGCATCTTATGTAACAGCATTGGATCTGTGTCTGCAGGGTGTAATCAGCCCTAGCACTCTTGGCATCGATACGAAAAAGCTGGACAATGCAGAAGCACAGAGAGAAAAAGAGAAAACGACGCTTTATACTCGAAATGCCATTATAGAAGCACTTCAGGAAACGCTTCCGGATGTAGTTGAAATGTGCATCAATGCAGAACACTTTTTGCACAATCAGGCAGCAGAAGAAGTTAAAGTCAATATTCCGTTCGGAGAATATGCAAATCCATCTTTCGAGAGTCAGGTTGAGACGATCGCAAAAGCAAAACAGGGCGGAATTATGAGTATCGAGCGTTGTGTTGAAGAATTATATGGTGACACACTGGACGAGCATTGCAAAGAGGAAGAAATTGCACGTCTGAAAGTGGAACAGGGCATACAGGATATGGAAGAACCGGCAGTGAACATGACAGTCGGTGATTTTCATACAGATCTGGAAGGTGGCGAAGGTGATGAGGGTAAAAGTAGGACCGCGAATGTTCAGAATGAGCCGCAAGGAGTTTCAGGGGCTGCTCCAAATAGCAAAGGAGCAGGTGCCGATGGGAATCTACGCGGTGGAAAAAGCTGACTATGCAGAACTCCGACGGGATAAATGTGAAAGCATTACAAAGCTAAAGGAACTGACACGACAGTTCAAAGCACAGGGCTTCAAGGTGTGGTCAAATGGCAAAGATAAACGATGAGTACGATATTGGCACTGCTTTCGAAGCGATCGAGAATGAACTGATAACATCCATGATCCGGAATTTCGAAAATCATAAGCAGGAAGAGCTTGATGAAAAGAAACACTGGTCCATGTGGCAGACAGAGATGTTAAAATCTCTGGAAAAGTACAAGCATGACAACCAGAAGAAATATGGAAAGCAGTTTAAGGACATCAACAAACAGATCGAGGTACTGATCAGACTTGCAAGAAGCGAAGGCGGTATGAATCAGGAGAAACGGATACTGGAAGAAATCAAGAAAGGATTTCCTGCAAAACGTATTTCAAAAGGCGGCACTGCAGAGTTTTTTAAAGTCAATGATAGAAAATTGGATGCGCTGATTCAGGCAACCACATCGGACATGCAGAAAGCAGAGACAGCAGTTTTGCGTATGGCAAATGACCAGTACCGTAAGATCATCTACAATGCGCAGGTATATGCTAATACCGGAGCTGGTACCTATGAGAAAGCGGTAGACATGGCAACAAAGGATTTTCTTTCTGCAGGTTTGAATTGCATCCAGTACACCAATGGAGCAAGGCATACGATTGCTGATTATGCAGATATGGCAATACGGACTGCAAGTAAGAGAGCTTACCTGCAAGGAGAGGGTGAAATGCGGCAGCAGTGGGGATTGCATCTTGTGATTATGAACAAGCGCGGAAGCCCCTGCCCGAAATGCCTGTCTTTCGTGGGTAAGATCTTGATAGATGATGTGTGGAGCGGCGGCAGCAGTAAAGACGGCAAATATCCGCTTATGTCTTCTGCAATAGCAGCAGGGCTTTATCATCCTCGCTGTAAGGACTCTCATACTACATATTTTCCGGGTATCACTACTGTAGATCCGAAATACAACAAGCAGGAAATCTCTGATCTGGAAGATCAGGCACAGCAGGAGGCTAAACAGCAATATGCTGAGCGTCAGGAAAAGAGATTTGGAAGGCTTGCGGATTTCTCACTGGATCCGGAGAATCGGCAGAGGTACGAACAGAAACAAAAAGAGTGGCATAAACAGAGTGAAAACATAAAAGAACAAGAGGCTGTACAGGACGATATAAAGTCCGAAATTGCAGATATGAATATCAGACAGAGTGTTCTGGAAAAACAACTGGCAAAAGCAAAAGAGGATGAAAGAACACTTACACAGAAAGTATACTTTGAAATGACAGGAACTCCAGAGGAGATAAAACGGTTAAAGCAAGTTAATGAAGAAAAGAAAGCAATAGAGAAAACGCTTTCTAGCCTGAAAGATCAAATCTTGAGCACACAGGAAATCTACAAAAATGGAGTAGAGAAACGACTGATTGAAGACAAGGTTCTTGAGAAAGTCAAATTTTCAAGAAAAATGAATCCAGAAACAGTTGATGAGCTGGAAAGCACAATTAGAAACCTGCATGAAAAATACGGCATCATGCCAAAAGGAATTATATACAGTCCTGCAAAGGTAGAGGATGCGACAGCTACATACAACTGGATTGACGATACTATTTACATTTCCAATAATTTTAATGATCCTGAAAAATATCTGGAAAAGGTAAGGAAATCGGAGCAGTCACTGATCGAGTATAATAAGCATTATGATATCAAAAACAAAGCAAAACAAAGACTTGATGAGGCTGAAAGAATTTTGGCAGATAAATCAGTAAAAGGCTACGAGAGAGAAAAGGCCAGAATACAGAAAGTTGAAGCGGAAATACAGCTTAAAGAGACAAGAATGGCAGTCAGAGAGAATGCCATGGATTGTTTTGTTCATGAGTACGGGCATTTTATTCATCGACATGCAGAGACGAATTATATTCAGAAAAAGACTGTTTACGGAATGAAAGAACTGGGAGGAAGTCTGAGAAGTGACTGGGTATATGATATAAACAAACATTATTCTGCAAAAGCAAAAATCGCAGCATCCAGCATCAGTCGATACGCAGCAAAAAATCCATACGAGACTTTTGCGGAAGGGTTCCTTGCAATGGAAAAGGGCGAAAAAATTCCAGAGCAGATTGCAAAAGTAATTGCTGAAGCAAAGAGCAGAGCAGGAGTAAAAAATATTGCAAAAACTATTGATTCTGATATACTGATAACAGGAGCGAGAATTATAGACCCGGATAGTACAGATGGCATTAAATTCGCCAAAATGTATTATGATGAGATTAGGAACTTTTCGACAGACGCAAAGAAAATAGCGAAAAATCTTGGAAAAGAAGAACCAGATATCAAGAAGGTTAAAGCATATCTTTTTGAAGATAAGTCTTTGTATGATCCAGACACAAAAAGCTATAGGAGATTTGATCCAGATTGTGCTATCGCTCAAAGCTGGCAACGTCTTATGAATGGAAAAGATATTAAGAAACATGATAGGACATTGATAGAGCATGAGCTTCTTGAAATGAGGATTAAAAAAGAAAACCCCGGCATAGAACATTTGGAGGCACATAGATTAGCAGCAAGCAAATTCAATTATCCAAAGGAGGCAGGAGAATATTATGGTAATCTTAAAAAACATAAAGAAAACACAAAATGATATTTCAGCAGATTACTATATTGAGGGAACAGGACCCAAGGGATTCATGAAAGTAAGGATCTCCGATGGTGAAATTGTAGAACATGAAAATGGAGGTTATGGATCTTCACATGTTATGAATGAATTGATACGTTTGGGGAAAATGGGAAATCCGCCCACAGAAAAAACAGTATTATGGTATTAATACCACCAGTCAGAAATGGCCGGTGGTATTTTTATACCCATTTTTAAATCTTAAGAAAGAGAGGACATGAAACATGAAATTTGAAGAAGTATTAAAAGCAATGAAATGTGGAAGTAAAGTCAAATTACCATCATGGGGAGGGTACTGGTGCTGGAATCCAGAGAAAGAAGCAATCATCATGCACACCAAAGATGGACAGGAATTGGATATTCGTGAGACACAGAATGTTGAATATACTTTACAGAATATTCTTTCTGATGAATGGACTCTTGCGGATAAAACTAATTGCCCTCAGCTTGGAGGAGAAGCAACATTTTCCTTCGGAGAAGCAATCAAATATCTAAAAAGAGGGATGAAAGTTGCGCGTAAAGGCTGGAATGGCAAGAAACAGTATATTCAGCTTGCGACCGGCATTTCTTACAAGACAGCGAATGGCGAAGTTGTGAATTGTGAACATGATGCAATCGGCAACAAAGCAGTGGCTTTTGTGGGAACTTCCGGTGTACAGATGGGATGGCTTGCATCCCAGGCAGATATGCTTGCAGAAGACTGGATTTTTGCGGAGTAATTTGCGCCGGCGCAATGGAGGGAGGTGAGAACGGTGAGGATAAGAGTAATCCACGATTTCAAAGACATTGAAAATAACCTGAAGCTCAGATCTGTCGGTGAAACAATGACAGTATCAAAAGAGAGAGCTGAGTATCTGGCGCACATGAAAGTAGCAGAGATTATCGATTCGAAAGGCGGTGATCCGGAATCCCCCATTGAGGTGCAGGGTTAAGCGTCTTATTTTATGCCCGAAGGCATTAAACTACGCGGAGACACCGAGACAACAACTGTTTTGTGAGACACACGTAAAACTGTAAGTGCAGACAGCACATAAAAAACTGTAAAGGAGTATGTAGATATGTTTAAAAGATTTAGATGTAAATTACCAATGAACCTGCAGACGTTTGCAGAAAGTGGATCTGGAGATGGCGATACGGGAAATGCAGGAGCCGGAGGCGGCACACCACCGACAGGAACACAGACACCACAGTTTGATTATGACAAACTGGCCGGTTTAATAGCTGGAAAACAGACCGTAACAGAGGATTCTGTATTGAAAGGCTATTTTAAGCAGCAAGGCTTAACGAAAGAACAGATGGATCAGGCTATTGCCGCATTCAAACAGCAGCAGGCAGCCAACCAGCCGGATGTGGAAGGACTGCAGAAACAGATCTCAGATGGGAATGCAGCATTAGAAGCAGCAAAAAAAACAGCACTTCAGGCTCAGGTGGAATCGGCGGCAACAATGACAGCAGTATCCCTTGGACTGGATGCAAAAACAATTCCATATGTCCTGAAAATGGCAGATTTCAGTCAGGCAGTGGGCGAAGATGGAAAAATCAACGAAGAAACACTGAAAAATGCAGTGAACAAGGTTTTGGAAGACGTTCCGGCACTGAAACCGCAGGCACAGCAGCAGAACGGTTTTCATTTTGGGGCTCCTGGCGGGGGAACACCGCCGAATGGACAGGAAGACCAGCTTGCTGCAATTTTCGGAAACAAAAAATAAAAGAAAAGAGGAAAAACTATGGCAGTATATGATTATGCAGAATTATTTACCAGACAGCTGGCGCAGAAATACGAAAGAGAACTGGTATCTTACGACTTAACTCTTTCTAATCAGGGAATCAAATTCCTGAACGCACAGACAATCAAGATCCCGAGATTAACTGTATCCGGATATAAAGATCACAACAGAGGCTCCATTGGCTTCAATACTGGTTCTGTATCCAATGACTGGGAGCCAAAGAAACTGCAGCATGACAGAGATATTGAAATCCCGATTGATCCGATGGATGTAGACGAAACGAATCTGGTTGCGGAAATGGCGAACATCCAGAATGTTTTCGAAGAGGAACAGGCTATCCCGGAAAAAGATTCCTACAGATTCTCTAAGCTTCTGACCGAGGCAACCACTTATGCATCTGATGGAGCAACAGTAGATGAAACAGTACTGACAACGGCAAACATTCTGGAATGGTTTGACGAACAGATGGCACATATGGACGATAATTCCGTACCTCAGGATGGACGTCTCCTGTACCTTACTTCTGCAATGCAGAAATTGTTTAAAGAGGCAGAAGGAATCACCCGAACCATGTCTGTAGGAGCTGCTGGTGTTATCAACAGAAATGTCCACAGCATTGATGATGTTACAATGAAACCGGTACCTTCTGGCCGTTTTAAAACAAAGTATAACTTTACTGATGGCTGCGTACCGGCCGCCGGTGCGAAACAGATAAACATGATACTGGTACATCCGTCCTGCGTCATCTCTCGCGATAAATATGCTTACATGAAAGTATTTACTCCGGAAACCGATTCAAGGACAGCAGATAAATACATCTATCAGAACCGGTATTATACAGATACTTTCCTGATCCAGCGCAAAGCCTGCGGCCTTGCAATTAATAAGGAGGGAGCTTAATGAGAGCGGAAAGAGGAAACAAAGAATATGTGATCGATGAAACCATGGTACCTGATTACCAGAATCAGGGTTACGATATCTACGATGATGATGGCGAAATCGTTGCATACGGAAAAGGAAAAACAGTACCATATGAAGAATATATGGCACTGAAAGCCGAAAATCAGGAGTTGAAACAGAAGATTCAGGATATGCAGAGCAAAGAGACAAAGGAGACTCCGAAGAAGAAAGCGGGTGCCTGATATGGCTTACAAATCATATGCATCCGAAGATTATTACATGGGCCAACATGAAGGCAGTACCATCCCTGAAGATGAACTGGAGAAAGCCCTGAAGCAGGCATCCAGGCACGTTGATTCCCTGACTTACAACCGCATTGTAGGTCGGGGATTTTCTAATCTTACAGCTTACCAGCAGGAAATCATCAGGGAAGTCGTGTGCATGCAGGCAGATTTCGAGTATGAAAATGCAGATGAGATCAACAGCGTGTTATCTTCGTACAGCATCAATGGAGTGTCTGCACAGTTCGGCAGCAGCTGGAATGTGTTTACCGACAAAGGTGTGGCTATGAAACGTGATGTATATGCACTGTTACAGCAGACTGGATTATGCTGTATGTTAGCGAGGTGATCGTATGAAATACCCGTGTTTGGTACCGAAAAGACTATGCAAGACAGATATTGCCTGTACGTTTGAGCAGGAAGGTCTGAACGAATACGGCGAACCACTTAAGACGATAGAGTTTTCTGGCAAGTGTAATTATCAGGACAAAGCAAGAACAGTCCTGACAGCAGAGAAAAAGCTGGTACAGATTACCGGCACAGCGCTGTTTCCGGGTGATATCTGCCCGGAATTGCCGGTGATCTCCGGTGGATCCGCTGTGATCTTTGGGGTGAAAAGACGAATCGAACAGGGAACAAAGGCAAGAAATCCTGATGGTTCCGTGAATTATACAGAGGTGATGCTGGTATGAGTAATATGATCAGTGTGAACTCAGTAATAAAACTGAATCTTCCGATGATCCGGAAACTGACCGAGGCACAGACAACTGCTCTGGAACAGACTGCGGAAGCACTACATACGGAAGTTGTGCAGGCACAGGTATTTCCACGAGATACCGGAAATCTCCAAAATGAAAGTACATTCCTGGACCGTTCTGAAAATGAGAATGGAAAAGTTTCCATTGTGTCCAGCACACCATATGCCCGCCGCCTGTATTTCCATCCGGAATATCACTTCCAGACAGGAGAGAATCCGAATGCACGCGGCAAATGGTATACAGACTGGCTTCCAGGAGGTAAAGAAGCTGATTTTGCGGCCAAAGCATTCGAAGAGATCTACAGGAGGCTGACGGGAATATGATGATGTTGAAAGATGTAAGAGATTATATCGCATCTCTTGATGTGGCAGAGCATGTGTATATGGGAAAACTCCCGGATAAGGAAGATAAATCTGTAGGAGTATACAATAGCAAGCATCAGAACGCATACCACACAGCGCTTGGAGGTCCCTCTCTGGAAGGCTACGGCGAGAAATACGTGACTTTGCTCGTTCACTGGAACAAATCCCCACGAGAGACTGAAAAAGCCACTGTGGAGCTGTTCGAGAAGCTGAGAACGGTACGTGATGCAAAAGTAAATAGTGAGACAATTAAGTTTTTTCAGCCACTATATGATATTCAGGATGTCGGCGCTGATGATGCCGGCATCTACGAAATGGTCATAGAAGGGGCTTTTATTTTTGAGAAGAAAGAAGGTAAAGAGACATGGAAATGAATCTTCAGAAGTTTGCAGGGAAGACCAATGTATTTCCGGTACTTGATAACCAGTTCAAAATTGGCGAGTCCAAGGAAAAAGCAACCACGATCGCAGACATGGAAACATTTTCTCCGACCTTTTCCAACGGTGTAGAAACCTGGACACCAATGGATATGGAAGGATGGCAGAGA
Organism: Blautia sp. Marseille-P3087; assembly: GCF_900120195.1. Lineage (GTDB taxonomy): Bacteria > Bacillota > Clostridia > Lachnospirales > Lachnospiraceae > Blautia_A. The sequence continues at coordinate 819,703 of NZ_LT635539.1, read as the reverse complement.
GCCTTAATGACTGCGAAAGCAATCACTATCACGCTCAACGGTAAGAGAAACATTGGCGATGCTGGAAACGATTATGCGGCAGGCAAAGCGTTCAAAAACGGGCATGATGCAGAGGGATATTTTGAGTGGATCATGCCGGATGGTACAAGTATATCTTGGACAAATGCCGTGATCGATGTCAAAAACAACGGAGGTGGCGATTCTACAAACGTAGGTGCGCTGGAAATTGATGTGATCAGTAATGGAAAACCGACGGTAACACCGGCACTGTAAAGAAAGGAAAGACAAGATGGCAAAGATCGTAAATATCACAGACAAACTGGAAATGGATGGAAATCCATTTCTGGTGATCAAAGATGAAAAACTGGAAGTAAATGCAGATGCAGCAACCATGTTAAAGATTATGGGAAAATACGGAGATCTTGAGGAAAGTGAAGCAACACCAAAAGATATTCTGGATCTGTACAATCTGATGTTCCCGGAAGAAAGTCGGAAAAAGATTGAAAAACTGAAACTGAGCTTTAATGACCTGACAGTTGTTGTTATGGAAGCTCAGAAACTCATCACAGGTGCAGAAGATGATGAATCCGAGGGGGAGTCTCAGACCCCTACTACGACCTGATTGAGGACTATGATCTGATCGTATCCTCTTTTCAGTCACAGTACGGGATAAGATTGTCGAAAGAAGTGCATGAAATGCCATGGGAAGAGTTTAGACAGATGCTTATCGGAATCAGTCCGGACACGGCTCTCGGAAGAGTTGTTGCTATCCGCGCGGAAGACCGGAAAGAAGTTTTAGAGAATTTTACACCGGAACAGCACCGAATTCGAAATGCATGGCAGTCGAGGCATGCAGAATTTGTGAAAACACATACATCGAAAGAACAGATGGATGCACAGATGCAGGCAATGAAGATGGCATTCATGCGCATGGCAGGCCTTGGAGGTGATTAAAAATTGAAAGGTTAAAGGTAAGATGCCCTTTCTGTGGACACGAACAGAAAGTACAGTATGCCCCGGATGCAAAATGCCGGGGTGTCTTTTTTAAGTGTCAGGCAAGGCACTGCAAGAAAGAATTTGAAATAAAAATAAACCAGGACAAGTAGTGCCACTGTGCCGATGTCCTCGTGACAGAGGCAGGTGGTATATATGTCAGCAACAAGTATCGGACAGATCGGTCTTGATCTGGTTGTAAATAAAAATCAGTTCGAAAATCAGATGGCCGGGATAACCGGCATGGCGAAAAAAGCAGGAGCGGCACTTGCGGCGGCTTTTGGAGTAAAAAAACTGGTTGACTTCGGAAAACAGTGTCTGGAACTGGGGTCTGATCTTGCGGAAGTTCAGAATGTTGTAGATGTCACTTTTCCGAAGATGACCGCACAGGTCGATGAATTCGCCAGAAGTGCAGCACAGAGCTTTGGTCTGTCAGAGACCATGGCGAAACAGTACACCGGTACATTCGGTGCCATGGCAAAAGCTTTCGGGTTTACTGAAAAGCAGGCTTACGATATGGGCTCAACCCTGACCGGACTGGCAGGTGATGTGGCATCGTTCTACAACATTTCGCAGGACGAGGCATACACAAAGCTAAAATCGGTATTTACCGGTGAAACGGAAAGTTTAAAAGATCTCGGTGTCGTAATGACACAGACAGCTCTTGATTCCTACGCTATGGCGAATGGATTTGGGAAAACAACTTCGGCAATGTCCGAAGCGGAAAAGGTAGCCCTACGTTATCAGTTCGTACAGGATAAGCTGTCAGCCGCACAGGGCGACTTCGCACGCACTTCTGGAAGCTGGGCGAACCAGTGCAGGATATTGAGCCTGCAGATGCAGTCTCTCATGGCAACGATCGGACAGGGACTGATTAACTTATTTACTCCGATCATTCGGGTAATCAATACGGTGATCGGAAAGCTTGCTACATTGGCAAATGCATTTAAGTCCTTTACGGAATTAATCACGGGAAATAAATCCAGTGGTTCAGACAGCAACGGTGTAGCGGCAGTTGCAGGAGCAGCAGATGATGCAGGAACCGGTCTGGAAAACGCGTCTGATTCCGCGTCCAATCTGGCAAGCAATACAGATAAGGTTGGACAGGCAGCACAGAACGCGGCGAAAAAGATGAAAGCCCTCATGGGCTTTGACAAGGTTAATAAGCTGGATTCACAGTCAGATTCAAGTTCCGGCAGTTCTTCCTCTCCATCAACCGGAACAGGAGGTACCGGAGCGCTTGGAAGCGCGGTTGATTTCGGAAACCTTGCTGAGGGCGATACGGTTCTTGATAAGACAGATAAAAAAATGTCTGCACTGATAAAACGGTGCCAGGAACTTGCGAAACTGTTCAAAAAAGGATTCGAAATCGGATTCGGGGATTCGCAGAAGAAAATTGATTCCATAAATAATTCTGCAAAAAGTATTGGTAAGAACTTAAAGGAAATCTTCACAGACGCTGCAGTCGTAAATGCGGCGAACCGATGCGCGAACAATATTGCTCTTGCATTTGGAAAAATCACAGGATCCACAGCAAGGATAGGGCTTACATTAGCAGATAATCTTGTTGGTGGTGTTGATAAATATCTTGCGAAGAGCAAGAACTATATTAAAAAACGCATTGTTTCAATGTTCGATGCGACAGGAGAGATTGCAAAGCTTTCGGGAGATTTCAGTGTTGCACTGGCAGATATCTTTGATATTTTTTCAAGTGATGATGCTAAGGCAATCACTTCAGATATCATTCAGGTATTTTCAGATGGATTTCTTGGCGCGACAGACTTAGAAATCAAGTTCGCAAGAGACTTTAAAGAACTTTGCGTCGTTCCAATTATCCAGAATACGGAAAAAATCTCTGGAACTCTGGAGAATATGCTTTCTCGATGGAGAACTGTATTTGATGCTCTTTCACAGAGCGTTACAGATACATTTGAGAAAGCGAATGAAGTTTATGATCAGTATTTCGCGCCGTTCATGGATGCAATCACGCAGGGGATTTCGGATATCCTTGGAACATTTCTGGATGCGTATAATACATATCTTTCACCGATTCTTGATTATCTGGCGGATAAGTTCAGCACTGTGTGGTCAGAGCATATCCAGCCGGCTCTGGACGGGATCCTTGAACTGGTAGGAAAATTGTTAGAGAATCTGGGGGTTTTATGGCAGAACACATTGGTTCCGTTTATTGAATGGATCATCAACAACATCATGCCGGTCATTTCGCCGATTATTGGAACTATCGGCAATCTGATTCTTGACCTTCTGGCGGTGGCAGGTGATGTGATTAGCGGAATCACTACGATCTTAGGCGGATTTCTTGATTTCTGTACAGGAGTATTTACCGGAGATTTCAGCATGTGCTGGCAGGGGATTGAAGAGATTCTGCAGGGATTTAAAAAGATTATAGTCTCAATCTTTGACTTTGCAAAGAAAAATATCCTGCAGCCGTTTATTGATTTTGTAAAAGGAATCTTTCAGACAGACTGGTCAAAGAGTTTCGGAACATTAGGCTCTGTTTTAAACACCTTTCTTGGTACCGTACAGCGCATTTGGGGAAACATAAAACGCGTATTCAACGGGATTGTGGAATTTATTACTGGTGTTTTCTCGGGCAACTGGAAGCAGGCATGGGACGGAATTAAGGAAATTTTCGGAGGAGTGTTTGACTCCCTTATAGCGCTGGCAAAAGCACCGCTGAATGCGGTTATTGATCTGATCAACGGATTAATGGACAAACTAAACTCAGGACTGTCGGCAATTGAAAACGCGTTCTCATTCAGTTATGACTTTAAGAATCCGATTACCGGAACAAGACATTATGGTCATTATGGAATGTCTCTTCCGAGAGTACCAACTATTCCACATCTGGCACAGGGCGCATACGTCAAGCCAAACACACCACAGCTTGCCATGATCGGTGATAACCTGCATCAGGGAGAAGTTGTAGCTCCGGAGAATAAGCTGAGGGAAATGGCAATAGAAGCTGTCAGGGCAGCAGGCGGATCCGGTATTACAAGAGAAGACTTGGAAACCATAATGAACCGCGCAGTGATGCGAATTATAGCAGCTCTTTCGCAGATGGGATTCTACCTTGATGGTAAAAAGCTGGCAGAAGCTGAGAATGCAGTAAAAGCAGAAATCGACAGACGCTTCAACACCGTGGACATTAAGTAGGAGGGAGCATGAAAAAAGGTGAAATTTTAAAATCGGGAGATGTGGTCCTTCCTGCACCAACATCCCTGTCTGTAGCAGATGAGATTATATGGACCTCAGACACCGGAAGGACGCTGATGGGACGGATGGTTGGAGATGTAGTAGCTGAGAAGAAAAACATCAGTATAAAGTGGGAATGGCTGACAGACGAAGAAGTAAAGCTGATTAAAAGCCGGTTAATAGCCGGCTTTTTCCCGTTTACATTCCATGATTCAGGGATTGATTTCACAATCGAAGCTTACAGGGGAACATTGACCAAAGAACATTACGGATATCTGGGTGACGGGAATTATTACTACAGGACTGTTTCAGTAGATGTGATACAGAGGTGATAAGATGATCAATACAAGTATAGCATTCCGCAGAGCGTTAAGCGGAAACAGGGAGTTCAGAATAAAAGATACGATCACCCTGAAAAATAAAAAAGAGATTCTGATTCCAATGATGGACCTGAGAGAGTATAAGATCAATGAAGCCACGTCTACATCAGGGAAATTCGAAATAGGAGCCGCAGTGATCAAAGAATACAAGATCACACTGGACAATTCAGAAGAACAGTATGATGACTGCGATTTTGAAGGTGCCAATATACAGGCGGTAATCGGTCTGAAACTGGCGGACGGAACTTGGGAAGACCTGAAAAAAGGACTGTATCGGGTATATACGGCAATATTTGGCGAAACCACACTGCAGATCACAGCCTATGATGAAATGATCTATTTCGACAGACCGTACAGTGAATGTACACTTTCCTATCCGGCAACGATTCGGGACATTGTACTGGATGCCTGCCGGCATTGTCAGGTGGATTGCGAGTCCGGTTCAATTGAGATGGGAAACTACATTGTCAGAACAAAACCAGAAGGAAGCATAACGTATCGAGACGTGATTTCGTATTGCGCGCAGATAATGGGATGCTATGCAAGAATCAATCATCTGGGACGGCTTGCTTTCGGATGGTACGATTTTTCGACGATAGGATCCGGTGATCTGGATGGCGGGATTTTCGATATGGCATCACAGGAAAAATATCTTTCCGGTGATGAAGCTGACGGAGGAACGTTTGACAATTATAGTTCCGGCTATACATACGATAGTGGAACATTGGTTGACATGGATACTTATCATCATTTCTATGATTTGTACAATAAGTCAATAAACGGAACCGACATCAATGTCACAGGAATTCAGATCACAACAAAAAAAGATAATGCAGATAAAAAATACCTGTACGGCACGGATACATACGCACTGGAAATCAAAGATAACCCTCTGATCCAGACAGATACGATGCAGCAGGTAGCGAAACATATAGGAGATAAGATCATCGACAGACCGTTTCGTCCAATGAGCATTTCCATTCAGGGGAATCCGGCAATCGAAGCTGGTGATGTGGCTGTGGTATCACCAAAGACAACATCTTCGTATACAACAGTGATCACAGACACTACGTTCAGCCTGTTTGCGGCACAGTCGATTTCATCCACGGCCGAGACACCGACTGCAAAAACATTCACACACTACGGAGCAGCAACAAAGCTACTGGAAGCTGCCCGGAATTACACTGATCAGGAAATGTCTGCCTATGACCTTGTTGTCCAGCAGATAAGCCAACTTGCTGCCAACACCCTGGGATTCCACGAGACCAAGATCATCCAGGATGACGGCTCTGTGATCGTGTACCGGCATGATAAGCCGAAACTGTCCGAATCCAAAATTGTCTACAAATCCGGTATTGACGGTTTCTTTGTGACCCGGAACTACACCGGCAAAGACTCCACCACAGTCTGGAAAGCAGGATTCGACAGTAACGGCAATGCAGCCCTCAACATCCTATCCGTGATCGGCATCCATTGGGACTGGGCTTATGGTGGAACATTAAGCCTGGGTGGTGTGGGTAACGAGAATGGTGTACTAAAGGTCTTTGATAAGAACAACAGATTAGCGGGAATGATTGAAGAAAGAGGGCTCCTTTTAGGATGGGATCTGAATGATACAAGCCTAAAATTTGTAAATCCTAATGTAGATGGATATAGACTAAGTTACTGGGATACGGACTCTGAAGTACCGATTCTTTCTTATAGAGAAGTTGGAATGTGGTGGGACGAAACTGACGAAAAATATCGAGTAAATATAATGGCGGATAGAGAAATTGCGTTTGCACTTAATGATGGTGTAGATTCGAAAAAATACCCGCGTTCTCCACTGTGGTGCAATTATTATCAAACGAGAATAAATAATAAACTTGTATGTGATAAAGGCGATTTAACACTTGATACACTAACGTCAAAAGCCACAACACTTTTAAATGTCAAACAAAATACAAATGCTTATGATTTGCTGCTTATGACAGATGGAACGGTCACCAGAGCCGCATCTTCGTCTAAACGCTACAAAGATATTGGAAATTCCATAATCTCATCCGAAATCGAAGAATGGTACAAAATCGAACCGATCTGGGCGAAATACAAAGACGGTTATCTTGCTGAAGGAGACGAAAACGAGGGACGCTATCTGCCTATGTTTGTCGCTGAGGATGTAGAAGAACATTTTCCACAGGCGGTCACACACATGAACGGTCAAGTAGAAGACTGGAATTATCGTATGATGATCCCGGCAATGTTCGCAATGTTGAAACAGCAGAAAAAAGAAATCGAATCCTTGAAACAGGCAGTTAAAGAAATGAGAGGTAATTAACATGGCAATAACAATGAGACACGGGCCATATAGCAAATTTGACCCGCAGAAGCTCCGCACCGGTGAGCTTGCAGTAGTGACAGAAGGAGATCCCCATGCATCGGACGGGAAAGCAATCTACCAGTGCTTTTCCCCAGGTGACACCAAGCGCATGGCAACCTATGAAGACATGGTAGATCAGATCGACGAGGCCGGAAGAGAAGCCATCGACAATCACATTGACGAAAAAGTCGGTACAGCCCTGAAAGCCTGTGAGGATGCCACAAAAGCAGCGCAGAATGCAAAGACGAATGCAGACAAGGCAGTTTCCAGTGCAAATACAGCGGCATCAAGTGCGAACGCTGCAGCTAGCACTGCATCCAAGGCAGCTGAGACCGCGTCCAAGGCCGCAGAGGACTGCAAGAACCTACTCGATGAGAAACATGTGGCAGAGATTGAAAAAGCAGTGCAGCAGTCACTCATGGCAGATACTGCAGATGGTACTGTGACCGGTAAGACGGTAACAGATCTTCCGGAAAATACAGCACCGGCAGATGCAGATTATTTTTTAGGAGCCACAGAAAATGCTGTGAAAAAAACAACCGTGGCGCAGGCAAAAGAGCTTTTCGGTGTATCTTCTGGAATGAAATTATTGGCAGCCACAACAGTTAAATTCAAAGTTCCATCTACCGCGAGTGGAGCGTACACAGGAAATATAACCACAGCATTTAACGCTGTTGATGGGGCAACCGTATTTGTTCCGGTATGCCTTGCGAGCGGATGGCTTGCACCTTCAAGCTGCTCAGCTATTGCCGGCAGCCTGAAGGTAGGTTTTATCAACCCCACCGCAAACACGCACAGCACCGATGCAGCATTTCTTGTTTTACAATTTGCTGAATTTTAGAGGAAAGAAACATGAACACTAACATACCAACAATTACAGTTGATCCAGAACTGAGAGAACTGATTTTACCATCAGAAAAACTGGTTCTGGGTATTAACGGAGATGTGGAAGTTAATGCAGTACAATTCCAGCTTCCACTTACATACAGGGAACTGGAATTGAAAAAATTAACACCACGCATTAATTATGTCAATCCAAACGGTGACACAAACTACTATGAATCTACCATGGAATCCGATGAATCCAACTGTTACTTCATCTGGCCAATCACACCGGATATTACGGCATACACCGGACATGTAAGATTCTCCCTCACCCTGTATCAGACAGAGGGAGACAACATACTCCACAAATTCAACACCCGGTCTGCAGTAGGCCGAGTCTATATAGGATTCGAGGCAGAAACACAGGTCACTCCGGAGCAACAGCAGACCTTGCTTGGCAAGCTGGAAACCCAGATCAAGGCAGACCTCAACGATCACACCGAAAAACTCAAAAATCAACTCACCGAAAAAGGAAAGGAGATCCTTGACGGCTTCGGAGAATCCGGAAGCGCAGTTGAGGAACTGAAAAACATCAAACAGGATCTCAACACCAAATTAACCGCCCCCCCAACTCCCGAACCCGGTAAAATCCTCAAAATTAAATCAGTCAACGAAGACGGCACATTCGTCTGCGAGTGGGCTGACGGTGGAAGTAACTTGGATGTGCGGATTAATGGAGAGAGTATCGTTCAGGATGGAGTTGCGGAGATACCGATAGCTCCTGCACGTAAACCTGGATTGGTATCTATAGATGCCTATGCTGTTCAAGGGGGTATTCATCGTGCAAATGAAAAGATAGGACTTATTAGAATATACTCTGCCGAGGAAACATCTATCGATAGAAGAAATACTGCATATTGCCCTATTGTTCCTGCAAATCTCGACTACGCTGTTAAAGCCGCCATGTGTGACGGAAAAGGTGCAGCATGGACAGCAGATGAACAGGTAGCGGCTAGGGAGAGGATGGGGATGAATGATTGGGAACTTATTGCTGAAATTACAATGCCGGAAGATGCCGAAGAAGCAAATGCACTAACCATTGATACTGATATTAATGGGAAATCATTTCGGCTTATAAAAGCAAGACTTTGTGCATTGTTTCCAAAATACACCGGAGAGTCAACAATTCCGAATTATAGCTTTATGTCAATAAACGGCGTGAGTACAGGACCAAACGCACCATTGTATTATACATCAGCATGGAATAAGCTATCAAAAAATAATAGAACAGGAATGATCTACGAAATCGACATATCTGGCCCACAGAGGATTGAAAAACGCGAACGATCCGTTAACAGTGGATGGGCTGATACATATTACGGGGTTGCAACCGATAATATAGGGGTTATTATTTCTGACAATATTAACATACAATCTATAACCTCTATAGGAGGTACATCAATGTTGATATATCCCGGATGTAAATTTATGCTGTATGGAGTGAGAGGAGAACGAAATTGAAAATAGCAGAATACAAACAAACAGGAACACGTACAGAATCCTACACAGTAACCATTCCAGCCGAATACGATGAAGAGGGCAATCTCATCTCTGAAGAACATGAAGAAACCCGTACCCGTGAAGTACCAGTGATGGGAATGGTCTACAGAGATATGACACCCGAAGAGATTGCTGAACTGGAGAAGATTCAGACAGAACTCCCAGAAGAGCAACCAACTCAGCAAGATCGTATCGAGGCACAGGTTATGTATACGGCACTGATGACTGACACATTACTTACAGAAAGTGAGGAAGCATGATGTTTGAGAAAATTAAGAGATTTTTCAATTTGCGACTTTACACGGCAAAACAGATCAGACAGTTTTGTACGAAAGGTGTAATCACACCGGAACAGTATAAGCAGATCACCGGAGAAGAGTACTAAGAGGGAAAACATATGAAAATCAGAGCAGAGCCGCAAGGCTCTTATTTTATTGGAATTTGCGCCGGCGCAACCGGAGAAAGTGTGAAAGAGTGAATGAATTATTAATACAGACTTATACCATTGCATTACCTATCCTTCTGGGGTATATCGTCTGGCTCTTGAAGAACCAGAAAAAGGACCGTGATGCCAACAGCAAGGGAACAATGCTCCTGCTCCGCACACAGCTGATTGAGTATCATGCGAAATATATGCAGCTGGGAGATATCCCATCGTATGCGTATCAGAATTTTTGCGAAATGTATGATGCTTATCATGCTTTGGGTGGGAATGGGATGGTGACAAAAATGAAACAGGAAATTGAAGAATTACATATCAAGCGCAAAGGAGAATGAACATGGATATGAATGTAATGATGCAGTATGTAACTTATGGACTTGCAGCACTCGGAGTGCTTGCCTTCATGGTGTCGATCGTTGTACAGACAATCAAAGAGCTTCCGAAACTCAACAAGATTCCAACCAGTATTGTAGCACTGGTCACGTCACTGATCTTGTGCCCTGTGGCGGTCGTGGTCATGTGTATATATTATAAGATTGTGATCACCTGGTACTATGTCTTTGCTTCATTTCTGGCCGCATTTATTGTTTATCTGGTATCCACCGGCGGCTGGGAGAAAGTGAAGGATATCTGGGACCGTACAAAATATGCTTCGAGGGACGAGTGATCGTCCCTCACTTACTACATAGGAGGGATGATAGATGGAAATAAAAGGTATTGATGTCTCTGCGCATCAGGGCAAGATTAACTGGGACACGGTCGCCGCTTACGGCATGGATTTCGTATTTCTGCGCATCACCGAACTCGGGAACGTTGTGGATCCATACTTCGAAACTAACTTCGCAGCATGCAATAAGCACAAGATCCCAGTCGGAGTATATAAGTATTCGTACGCAATGACCATCGCTGAGATCCAGAGCGAAGCCCGAAAGGTAGTCTCAACACTTAACGGCCGGAAAATCCAGTTCCCGGTATTCCTTGATCTGGAATATCACAACCAGCGAACACTCGGAGCAGAGAGTATCCACAAGATGGCGGATGCCTTCCGGAAGATCATCGAGGCAGCAGGGTACAAGTTTGCAATCTACTGCAACCTTGACTGGTACATGAACGTGATCTGCAGTCACCTCAGAAAATATGAGTTCTGGATTGCCCGCTATCCAGCCAATGACAGCGGAACCCTGCAGGAAAGGCTCCGGCCGGATATTGGTATTGGATGGCAGTACAGCTCAAAAGCGAAAATTCCGGGAATCTCCGGTAACGTAGACAGAGATGTATTTTACAAGGATTATACAGAACCACAGAAGGAGGTAACAGCAGTGTCAACAAAAACAAAACTGCAGGAATTCAACGATCTTGGTGATTTCTATGCCGGAGAAGGAACCGGTAAGCCATATCTGGAAAAAGGTACACTCGCATATCTGGACGACTTCCAGCGTAATGCAGGATATAACAACTACACAAAGTTTGCACGAGATGTCAACAGCTGGGGACAGCCAGGATGCCAGGGACAGCCATGGTGTGCGATATATCAGTTCTGGAAACTGGTAAAAGTATTCGGACTGAGTAAGGCGCTGGAAATCATGGGCGGCGGTTTCTACAACTGCCAGAGCGTCACACGACATGCAAAAGCAAACGGCACATGGAAGAAGACTCCAAAGAAAGGGGCACTGATCATCTTCCGGAATGGCGCTCACATTGGATCCGTGCGTACATACGATACAAAGTACGTGTATACAAACGAAGGTAACACTTCCAGTGCACCAGGCGTTGTTGCCAATGGCGGCGCGTGCCGGAACAAAAAATATAAGCTCACAGATTCCGCGATTGACGGATATGTCTGGATCGATTACGGTGCAACCGCAGATCAGACATCAACAGCGACAGCAATTAAGCTGAACAAGACACCGAAGTATGTAGCGAAAGTTACAGCAACAGAACTCAATGTGCGTTCCTGGGCTGGTGCAGAGAAGCCGAAGATTAAAAAGTGGCCACTCCTGAAGAAAGGAAATCTGATAGATGTATGCGATACCATCAAGGCAGCAGACAAGTCAGAATGGAACTATATCCGGATTGCCGGTAAGTACTATGGATTTGCTGCAAAGAGATATCTGAAGAAACAGTAATATAAGAAGAAACTCCGGCAGGTACCCATCTGCCGGAGAATATTGTATCATCTTTGAAAGCATTAGAATATTCTGGTTAGTCACACGTTGGTCACAAATAAAAACTGGAAACCCGCATAAACTGGGCATGTGGCACTACTTTGCCTTTTCTAATGTAAAAATAAATTCGGTGCCGATACCTTCAGTACTGATAACATTGATGTGCTGACCATGTGCGTTGATGATTTCTTTGACAATTGCCAGACCGAGACCGGTGCCTTTCTGGTCTTTGCCACGGGATCGGTCGATTTTGTAAAAACGTTCCCATATTTTATGAATGCTTGCTTTGGGGATTCCGATTCCGTGATCTTTGACAGAAACAAAGATTTTGCCATTCTTTTCGGTGGTTTCAATCGTAATCGTTGAGTTATCCGGACTGAATTTGATTGCATTACTGAGAAGATTATACAAAACCTGCTGGATCTGTTCCATGTCGGCCTGTGCCAGCAGTTCCTTGCCGGACAGAATCAGCTCCAGAAGAATATTACGGCTGGTGCAGGAACCCTCAAAGGAGGCTGCGGTTGCTTTGATTACACCGTTGATATCAAAAGGCTGAATGTTCAGCATACGTTTTTGAATATCGAGTTCGTTGAGAGTCAGAAGCCCGCGGGTAAGCTTTTCCAGACGCTCTGTTTCGTAGGAGATGATCTTTAAGTACTTTTCCTGCATTTCCACAGGAATCGTACCGTCGATCATTGCCTCTATATATCCTTTGATAGAGGTAAGCGGAGAACGGAAATCGTGGGAAATATTGGAAATAAACTGTCTCTGGTATTCTCCGCTGCGATTCAGTTTATCAGCCATGTAGTTCAGGTTTTTTGCCAGATAGCCCATTTCATTTTCGGAATCAAGGGGGATCTGATAAGAAAGATTTCCGTTTGCAAATTCTGAAGCACCTTTTGTGATTTCCCTCAGTGGACGGCGGATATACCGGCTGTACCACAGAAAGAGCGCTGCTGCAACCAGATAAGTGATGATATACAGAAGCTGGATGATCCACAAAAGACCGCTGCGGCTCTGGTAGAGGTCACTCATCAGATAATGAACAGCAACATACCCTTTGATATTCATATCTTCAATGATCGGAGCAATCGTGCTTAAACGAGCTTCCGGGAAATAACCATAGAAGTTCCCAATCTGGTAATAGTTGCTTCCCCAGGAAGCAGGATTAAAACCATCCAGATCAATCGGATGATCAGGAGAAATATCCTTGCGTGTACTCAGGATGAGCTGACCGTTGCTGTTAATGATCCAGATGATCGTATCATTACCTGTGGCAAGAGACAGATTGTTCTGGATTTCTTCCATATCAGAAGAGGTAATGCTGTGGCTGACCAGATCACTTTTGGCAATCCGGTGCGCAGTCTGATACATATCGGAACTGATGGATTTTTCCAGCTGGTTTTCCAGAAGATGGGAGCCCACGTATGTTACCACAAAAAATCCGAGTACACCAAGCAGGATATATATGCCAAAAAACACCGAGATCAGTTTCTTTTTCATTTGTTTTTGACCTCAAATTTATAACCGATGCCCCAGACGGTGGAAAGGCTCCACTGCGGATGATCTTTGATTTTTTCACGCAGACGTTTGATGTGTACGTCTACGGTTCGGGTATCGCCAATATATTCATATCCCCAGATATGGTCAAGAAGCTGCTCTCTGGTAAATACCTGATTTGGAGAGGCTGCCAGAAAATAGAGCAGTTCCAGTTCTTTTGGCGGCATATCCACCTGTCTGCCCATATAGGTGACAGAATAGTTGGTAAGATTGATTGTCAGATCCGGGAAACTTACACATTTTTCATCAGGGTTACCGGCTGGCTGACGAACCTTGAAACGACGGAGAACGGCGCGTACACGGGCAACCAGTTCCTTTGTGTCAAAAGGTTTGATAATATAGTCGTCGGCACCAAGTTCCAGACCGAGAACTTTGTCAAAAGTTTCTCCTTTGGCAGAAAGCATAATGATCGGAACGTCGGAATTGTGACGGATTTCGCGACAGACCTGATAACCGTCGATTCCCGGAAGCATCAGATCGAGCAGAATCAGGTCAGGATGAAAAGTATTGAATTCTTTCAGTGCCTGTTCTCCGTCATTTACGATTCTGGTTTCAAAACATTCTTTTGTAAGATATAAAGAAATCAGTTCAGCAATGTTGTTGTCGTCATCTACGATTAAGATTTTCTGTTTTGTTACCATGGTATTCGCCTTTCTGTTATTTCTTGAATTCTACGATTGTAACACCGGCATCGCCCTCGCCAAATTCACCGAGACGGTAGGATGCGACATGCTTCTGGCGTTTCAGGTAATTGTGTACACCTTTTCTAAGTGCGCCGGTTCCCTTACCGTGAACGATTCGTACTGTTTTCAGATGTGCGATATATGCATCATCCAGATACTTGTCCAGCTCTGCAATCGCCTCGTCAACGGTTTTGCCGAGAAGGTTGATCTCGGTGGAGACGCTTGCAGATTTTGACATGCGGATCTTTCCGGCTCCGGTCCGGGAAAGAGAAGGTGTAGTGATCACCGGTTCATCAATCAGTTCCAGATCAGAAATATGAACTTTGGAACGGATGATTCCCATCTGTACAAACAGATATCCTTTGGAATCAGGGCGCGTACTGATCGTACCTTTGAGATTCATACTGAGGACACGTACAGTATCACCCGGACGGACATCTTTTGCGGTGAGCTCTTTCTTTGGCTTCTTTTTGGCAGCTGGCTGAGACATCTTTTGTTCTGTTTTATTGAGTTTCTGACGAAGTTTCTGACGTTCCCGTTCCACGGCCGCCGTATCTACATAATCATTATGGAATTTATGGAAAAGCTTCATGGTCTGATCTGCATAATCTTTTGCTTCCTGCAGAACTTTGTGGGCTTCTTCGTTTGCCTGACGGATGATGCGGTCTTTCTGAACATCCAGCTTTTCCTGTTTGCTTTCTAACTGTTTTTTTAGTGTTTCGATTTCCTGTTTGTACTGTGCAATTTCCGTGCGTTCGTTTTCAATTGTGACACGGCTTTCTTCGAGAGAAGTCAGGACGTCTTCGAAAGACTCGTCCTGTTCATTGATCTGTTCTTTTGCTTTTTCAATGATGGACTGAGGAATGCCGAGTTTGGAGGAAATTGCAAAGGCATTACTTTTACCCGGAATACCGATCAGGAGACGATAGGTCGGGCTTAAGGTTTCTACATCAAATTCACAGCAGGCATTTTCGACACCTGACGCGGAGAGGGCAAATATCTTCAGTTCACTGTAGTGAGTAGTTGCCATGGTCCGGATTCCACGCTCGTGAAGATAAGAGAGAATGGAGATGGCAAGTGCTGCGCCTTCTGTCGGGTCCGTTCCGGAACAGAGCTCATCAAAAAGTACGAGAGAATGACGGTCTGCTTTATCCAGAAAAGAAACAATATTGGTCATATGTGAGGAAAAAGTACTTAAGGACTGTTCAATACTCTGTTCATCACCAATGTCTGCATAAACTTCATGAAAAAGTGCAAGTTCGCTGCGGTCAAGTGTCGGAATATGAAGCCCGGACTGTCCCATAAGAGTCAGAAGGCCGACTGTCTTGAGGGATACGGTTTTACCACCGGTATTCGGACCTGTGATGACAAGAAGATCAAATGTGTCACCGAGCCGGATGTCGATTGGGACCACTTTCTTTTTGTTGATGAGTGGATGGCGGGCCTTTTTGAGATTGATGCGTCCTTCATCGTTAAAAATCGGTTCGCTGGCATTCATATCCATGGCAAGTGCAGCTCTTGCAAAAATGAAATCAAGCTGTACCATGATCTTAAGATTCAGTGAAATAGTTTCCTGTTCCAGTGCAATCTGCTGGCTGAGATCTGCAAGGATCACTTCGATTTCTTTTTGCTCCTGTAACTCCAGTTCGCGAATGTCGTTATTTAATTTAACAACAGACATCGGTTCGATGAAAAGTGTAGAACCGGTGGAGGACTGGTCGTGGATCATTCCGGGAACCTGACCTTTGTATTCGGCTTTGACCGGAATACAGTATCTGCCGTTTCGCATGGTGATGACAGAATCCTGCAGATAAGTACGGGCACCGCCGTTTACCAGTGAAGCGAGCTGTGTGTGGATTCGGTCATTTGTGATTTTCATATTGCGGCGGATCTGGCGAAGTGCCGGGCTTGCATCATCACTGAACTCATCCTCAGAAATAATACATCTGCGAATTTCGGCAGAGAGTGGTGTCAGTGGAGAAAGTACATCAAACATACCATCCAGAGAATCGACCGGAAGATCGTTTCGCTCTTTACGTGAATATGCTTTGACTCTGGAAGTATTTTCCAGAAGAGCGCAGATAGCAAGAATTTCCTGAATACCGAGAGAACTTCCGATTTCCAGACGTTTCAGGGACCCACGTACGTCTTTGACATTTCCGAAAGAAACAGAGCCTTTCTGAAAAAGTCTTGTCAGGGCATCCTTCGTCTGAAGCTGCATCAGACGGATCTCTTCAAGATCGGTGGAGGGTTCCAGATTTTTACAGAGCTGCTTACCCATATAGGAAGAAGCCTTGTCTGTAAGTTTTTCTATGATTTTTGGATATTCCAATGCATTAAGTGCTTTTTGATTCATAATTACTCCTCGTTGCTGAATTGGCTTAGTTTACCAGTTTCTATTCTACATGATTTAGGCAGGAATGAAAAGAAAAATGTGAAATTTTGTTCATAAAAATTTCATAAAATCCGGGTATGATTTTCTCTCAGTATTGTATTTACAGGGCTTGCGGGAATAGGCAGTGAGTGGGGAATGAGGGTTTTGTGACATTGTTGTGACAAATGCCGGGAAAAACATAAATTTACTGGCTAAGAAAGCAGTAGAAAAGATATGATGTTTTCTTTTTAATTTTGAGTATGAAAAAAGCAGCCGATCATAAATGAAAGACTGCTTTAAATCATATCCTTTATTGCTTTGTGTGGAGATTTAACTGATTGTCTATGTCACGTCCGGCATACATTACTCTAAGTATTGTTACAACCTTTCTAGCGTTATCTGGAATATAAAATACTACATAATTGTCTACTGGCAATATACGAAGTCCACGACTTTTCCACGGTTCTTTTTCATATTTTCGATAACGTTCCGGCATCGTATCCAGACTTAACATCTGTTCTTCCAGACGGTCAAGCTGTCCGCTTGCATTTTCCGGCGATTGTAATTCAAAAGCAATATATTCAAAAATTCCTCTTAAATCACAGTCAGCCTGTTCGGATACTTCTACTTCATATATCATAAGCCATAATCCTTGCGAATGTCAGCAAAGGCTTTCTTAGCATTTTTTGTCCGTCCAGCCTGCATATCCGCATAGCCCTTCTCCAATTCTTCATTGAACTCTGCTTCTAATAATGTGTTGATGTCAACAGGTCTGGCAGATGGTATTTTTACTTCAAACGGAAGTCCTCTCTGTAAGATAATCTGTTTATAAAACATATTGATAGCACTGGAAGCAGGGATACCAAGTGTAGACAGGATACTTTCTGCTTTTTCTTTGACATCCGGTTCAATCCTTGCATATAAATTTGCTGATTTTGTAGCCATATAAAACATCTCCTTTCGTGAGTAGTGTTTCCATCTATCTTTATTATATGCAAATGTCCGTACAATAGCAATACTAATTTTGCACTCCAATAATCTTATTTGTGTGAAGGTGCGGTTTTGATTTGTCGAAAAATGTCGAATTGTAATTGTTGTACTGTTACATAATTGAAGATATGATAAAAGAAAAACGGGAGGAGAAATAGGAATGGAAAAAGTTACAGTTATATACATTATTGCGATATCTTTGCAACTTGCAGGCGCAGTTATTTTGATTATTAATTATTGTAGAAATACTCACAATCAAATAATTGATAGATATTTTCCGGGTAGTAATTTGGTGGAAAGAGATAACAAAGATAATATTGTTTTGGAAAAAGAGAGAGTACAAGAAGTTGTGCGAGAAATATTTATGAACAGATGCGCATTTTTCTATATTGGCGCAGGTTATATAGTCGGAATATACGGGGAAGCAGGAAAAACAAATAAATGTATTATATCAATATTAGTGATTATAGGAAGTTTTTTACTAATAGTGTTAGGTGAGATTATTTTGAATGGTATAGTTAAAAAACGCTATAAAGAGGATATGGAAATTCCGTACAATTCAGTTGCGAGCAAGGCTGATGCCTTACCAACAGAAAAAGAAATGGACGAAATAGTAGAGGATGTATTTAAAAATTAGGCCATACATGTTAAAAGCACTCAATGCCTATGGCTTGATGCCTCTTAAGTAGACGAGGGAAACAACCGGATCTACTTAAGGGGAATCAGGAGAGGTATTGGGTGCTTTTTTGTTTGAAATATTCTCTGTTTCAAGGAATGTTGCTTTTAAATCGTAAAATTTAGCTCGATATTTTTCTACATTGAGATTAGACATATATATTTGCAATTCATCAAGAGATTTAAGAATCGCAGATAAAGAATTTAAATCTTTGATTGTATTACGCCCATGTTTTTCTTTACCAGTAAGGAGTGCATGATAACAATAACTATTTGAAATATTAGTATTACAAGAGGTTGCATATTGTCTGATTTGATCTAATAGTAAATTACCGTTTTCAGTTGTTATAAGGTAATCCAATATTATATTCCAGTCAGTGGCAATCTCTCTATATGTGGAATTTTCTTTTCTAATTTGATACATATTTAATATGCTTAATTTTTGAAAAGCATCAGGAGAGAGCGCATAAGTTTTATCTATATATGCCTGAAAATGAGTATCAGATTGTAGTCTACCCAATAAAAAGTCTACATCACAGTCGAGAATTGTTGATAAGTTAATTAGTTCTAATGTTTTGGGTAAGGTGTTTTTTTCCCAAGATCTGTATGTTTTAAGAGTTACATCAAGTATATCTGCCAATTGTCTTTGTGTATATCCTTTTTCTTTACGTTTCTTTTTCAGATTTTTAGTAAATGTGTTTATTACATCTTCATGCTCAATTATAGGTATATTATTACTTATTTTCATTCAATATTCCTCCAACAATGAGTAGTAAATAGGTAATTGTTTACCTATATCATATCAGATACAATTAGACTTGTAAATAGCAAACAGTTAATAAGACGAAGTGAATACGAGGTGAAAGCATGATAAAAACAAACGAACACAATGTATCATTTAATGATTTAACAGTCGATACCGCAGGGCTTCAGGCATTAACGCACGCAGGTATTAAAACTGCAACAGAAATTGGAGTGGCAGCAGGAGCAAAGATTTATGTAGGAAGACGCGTTTTATGGAATGTAGCAAAAATCAGAAAATATCTGGACGAAATCTCTGAGTAATGCGGTGATTCTATGGGAGTATATGAAAACCTGCTGCCGGGGAAAGAAAACGCACTGACACCAGAGTACCTTACTGTGAAATGTCACTTTTCCAGTGTCCGAATGCTTCAAAAACAGATCGAAGCAGAACGTAAGGCTGGCAAAGTCATATTATCAAACACCACGCCGCCTGGAGGCTATTATCTTCCAGCAGCAGGAGACACAATGGAAATTCGGAAGTTTATTCGCACGCTTGAGAATCGAGGAGAGAATACTTTACGGGTTTTGGAGAGTGCAAGAGAACTTTTGGAAGAGTTGGAAGGTGATAAGAATTGACTTTTGAAAGGATTTTATCACACTTTCAAGTTATGAAACGCGGGACAGGCAAGGCGCAATGCATTTGTCCGGCACATGTAGATACAAAGGCTAGTTTAACACTTACGGATGGTAATGATCGAGCATTGATTATGTGTCATGCTGGATGTAGTGCTGAGAAAGTTGTTGATGCAGCAGGATTAAAAATGTCAGATTTATTTTACGGAGATGGATTGGCAAAGGAAAGATGGCGAGCGTACATAGAGAATCGTGAAAAAAGAAAAATCGAGGCTGTGTACAATTATGCTTCCATTAATGGTGATTATGCTTATACGAAAGTACGATTAGAAGGCAAGAAAATGCTTTTTGGAATCTTGAGTAATGAACGTTTTGCTTATGGCCTAAATGGGAAAAATAAGAAAACGTTTAATGCAGTATACGGAAGCATATCCAGTATAAAAAGGGCTATTGAGAGAAAAGAATCAGTATTTATTCCAGAAGGTGAGAAAGATGTTAATACCTTAGTAAAAAAAGGATATACTGCTTTTTCATGTGGTGGTGCTAATGACTGGAATAAAAATGTATCTGAACTTTGTAAAGATGCAGATGTGATAGTTTTGGCAGATAATGATGATCCGGGAAAGAAATTAGCGTCTACTGTTGTAAGAGACTTAAAAGGTACTGCTAAGAGTATCAAGATAATTATTCCAATGCCAGAGGTGCCTAAAGCAGACATTACTGATTATTTTGAAGCAGGACATACTGTTGAAGAATTTGAAAATCTAATAAGGAATGTTGACGATACAGAGAAGGTTTGTACAGATGTTCAGCAAGATCAGAAGCAAGATGTAGGCAAAAAACGGGCCGTAACACAAAAAAGCAAGGACGAAGTAGCTGGAGGTCCGGCATTAGTCTTTAAATTCCTCGACTGCAACTATGATGAAGATGGAAATGTAAAAAGCGTAAAACAGCTTGTACATAATTTTGAAATCGTTATGGATAAAGACAGTCGTTTTGCCGGAAAAATCCGCCTTAATGAGTTTGCACAACAACCTTACTTATATGGTAATGTACCATGGGAAAATGAGAATAATTGCAGAGCATGGAGCAGTCATGATGATTCAGCCCTATTTTCACTGATACAGGCTGATTATGGGCTTAAAAGCCGACAGGACTTTGCAGATGCATTGAAAAATGTTTCTATGCGGAATAAATTCCACCCAGTAAGAGAATTACTGGATTCCCTTACATGGGATGGAAAAGAGCATATAAGAAGCCTGCTACCGGAATATCTTGGAGCAGAGGATTCTGATTATACATACCAGGTAATGTGCTTATGGATGTTAGGAGCTGTTTCAAGAGTGTATAAACCCGGAAGTAAATTTGATTATACAATTATTTTACAGGGGTCACAGGGCATTGGCAAGAGTACGTTTCTGAAATTGATGGCTTTGGACGATTCATGGTTCAATGATTCATTGGACAGCTTGGATTCAGACAAAGCGGTCCAGTCGCTTACCGGATCATGGATCATTGAGCTTGCAGAACTTAAATCTTTGGCAAGGACGGCGGGCGGTGTGGAGAGCGTAAAGCGATTCCTGACAGCCACACAGGACAAATATAGGATTCCTTATGAAAGGCGAGCAGACACGTTTTATAGACAGTGTGTATTTGCTGGAACCACTAATAAAGATGATTTCTTGCAGGATGAGACAGGAAACAGGCGTTTTCTTATTATTCATACAGGCGTTATAAAACCATCTAAGAGCCTTTTTGCACCAGAAGTCATGGACGATATAAAACAGGCATGGGCGGAAGCAGTGCATATTTGGAAAAACGAAGATCCAGAGTTGATACTTTCGGAAAAATGTATGCAGCAGGCTAAAGAGCTTCAAGAGGCAAATATGGCAGATGATGGCAAGCGTGGAATTATTATGGACTACTTGGAAGGGAAAACTCAGGTGTGTGCAAGAGAAATATGGTTTGAAGCATTAAAGGAAACTATACCGCCTAAAAACTGGCAGGCATCAGAAATAAATAACATTGTTGCTAAAGTACCGGGATGGGAAAGGCTTAAAACACCACGTAAATTTGATGGATATGGACAACAACGAGGCTTCAGAAAAATAGCAATGAAAACTACAGAAGAGGAATCTGAAAATTCTGAGTTTGTTGTTGTTTCAGAGCAAGAACAAATGGAGCTTCCGTTTGATTAAGTAATTTTGCGGTTGTTTTTATGAATTGTAGTGAAGTTTGTAGAATGAATGTAGTTCGCTTAAACTCAGTATTTACAAGTGTTTCTACATATTCTACAAATACTACATTCTATAAAAAGAAATATATAAAAGATAATAATAGAGGGATATAAGGGTATATAAAGAAAACTTTAAACTCTTTGGAACGATTGTAGTTGTAGTCTGTAGTTGGATTTTGTAATGGATTTTATAGGCGGCTTACCGCCGGAAAGGACAATAATTATGAAAATAATGACACAGGATAAAACAAGAGTTTTAAATTTTAAAATGACGTATATCAGTTATGTAAGTAAGAACCGTATTTGTGAGGGTGATTTTGGTATTGCAGAATATGCAAGTCCAGAACGCGCGAAAGAAGTGTTGAATGATATGTTTCAAAAGTATGCAGCAGGAGAAAAAGCGTATATCATGCCGGAGGAGTAGCTAATGGATGGTAAAGAAGAATTAAAGCAGATATATGACATCTTCACGGGTTGCTGGAGGTTATACAAAAAGCTGTATCCTCCGAGCAGACCTGAAGACGATGCATACTGGCAGGGAATGATGAAAGAATTAGAAGTGTTACGGAAGAATCATCATCATTCTCGGCTGTGTGAGGACCTTCTTTGTGCTGTTGTCAGGAATTTAGAAACAAAATCCAAAAGAAGTAATCCTGCTGCCAGTATGAAAGAGTAATGAGGGCGGTCACCCTTGTGATTCATCATATCATGCCAGACTGAACGGTGCAAGATGGGGCAAACATGTACCACAACTGTGGTCAGGTTTGATGGTAAAATATATGTAACAGGTAATATTTCATTGTTGCGGAGGTGATATTGGTGGTAGTTATTGCACTTTTGTTATTTGTGATTGTATGTGAGCTGGCGGCTATTTATGACAGACAGAATGGAGGTAAGTGACATGGGAAGAAAGAAAAAGATTTCAGATCAGAGACGTTTATACACGGAAAGAATGAGGTTGCAGAAGGGGGTATTTAGTTCTCTGGCTAATGCGGCTGGACATATCGGAGAGCTTTATGCGGATTTCGTTCAAAGTGATGAGGTACGCAATTCAATGAGAGCTACAGCAGATAAGGTCACAGAATGCATGGATGGGATTAGGGAGCTTAATGAACTGGAAGAACAGCTGAAAGCAGAAGAACAGGAAAGCGAGGAGGAAGATTAATGGAAAAGGTAATAGTTCAGACTGGTGCGAAGACATACCAGATTGCAGACCAGGACGGAAATGATCTGGGTGTGTTCAGATTTATTCCTTCAGATGCAGGTATTTTAAAGAGGTATAAAGAGGCAGCAACTTTCTTTACAGGAATCAATGACAAAATCAAGGACAAAGACTTCGAGGAAATTCTACCGGATCTGGAAAAAGAAGCTGGTGAAAAGATTGATCTGTTGTTTGGTGCTCCTGTATCAGAGAGTTTCTTCAAGATTACCAGTCCGTTTACCATTCTCGACAGCGGGGAAATGTTCGCAGAACAGATTATCACTGTAATTGGTGGAATCATCGAAAAAGAGCTGGATGCAAGGGAAAAGGCACAGCAGAAAAGGATAAAAAAGTATACTGACAAATACGCAAAGAAAGAAGTAGCCGAAGCGTAGCTACATAACAGGGCTGTCCTGGTAACGGGATGGTCCTGAGTATATAACGGCATTGGAAACAGGATTCAGTGCCCGAACCTCAAATAGTTTGGAGGCAGATATAACATGGCAGATGGTTCAATTATCATTGATACCAGAATAGATACCGGCGGTGTGTCGAAAGGAATGAATGCTGTAAAGGCTGGAATGACCAGAATATCCGCACAGGTATCGAAGATGGGCGATTCAGCAAAAAGTTCTTTCCAGAGGCAGATAACAGCGATAACGGACCTGTATCAGAATTATGAGAAACAGGAACGTAAAGTGTCAGAGTTGAAATCGAAGCTGGAAGAACTGAGCAAGGTCAAGATCGAGACAGAAGAATATAAAAAGCTCAAAGACGATATGAAAACTCTGGAAGATGAGTTTGAAAAGATAGAAGCGAAACAGCGTGAATGGCTGGACATGGGCTTTTCGATAGACTCTGCACCGCTTAAGGAACTTGACAAACAGATGGACGGTATCTGGGCAGATATTGACCGGTTACAGCGGAAACAGAAAGAGATGCAGGCAACTGGAAGGGCCTATGTGAATCCCACATCAACAGATGCGTATAAGGGTACAGCCGAGAAGTATAATACGGAGTCGCAGAAGTTGGAACGTATAAATGGAAGGCTGTATTCATCATACAATAATCTGAAAAACAAGGTTGAGGAATACCGACAGAAAAACAACCGGCTGGCACAGGCCATGCAGAATCTTCAAAAGGCTGCTGCCCGTGTAGGTATGGTTGTAAAGAATATGGGTTCAGCATTGAGAAGTGCCGGTTCCTCGATTAAGAGCATGGTCTCAGCGATGAAAAAAGCTGTAGAGAACATGTTTAATCTGAACAAACAGACAAATCGGTCGAGAATGAGTCTTTCCCGAATGCTGGGAATGTCGTTGCTGTTTTCAGGGGTATTCCGGGCGATAAGTGCTGTCAGTGATGGTGTGAAGACCGGATTTGAAAATCTGGCACAGTATTCTAACAGTACCAATTCAGCAATCTCCTCTTTAATGTCCAGCATGACGAGGCTGAAAAACTCATTTGCTACAGCCTTTGCACCTGTTCTCACCGCGGTAGCTCCGATCATGTCAAGATTTATTGATATGATTTCCAGGGCAATTACTTATGTGGGAATGTTTGCAGCAGCATTAACCGGACAGGATACTTTTGTAAAAGCTGTTGGAGTGCAGGAAGATTATGCGGCAAGCCTTGATAAGACCTCGAAGAATGCGAAAAAGGCATCGAAGCAGACAAAAGACTATCTTTCTTCGTTGGACGAGGTGCATAAAGCTTCAACCAGTGGGAGTGCAGGAACAGATGATTCCGGTGGATACAAAGCACCTACACCGGGACAGATGTTTGAAACGGTCCCGATTGCAAATAGTATTAAAGGAATTGCGGATAAAATCAAGAAGCTCATTAAATCGGAAGCCTGGGAAGGTCTTGGAGCTTATATTGCCAGTGGAATAAATAAAGGACTTCAAAAAGTCTATGATGCTATCAGCTGGAAAAAGGTTGGTCCTAAGATAACGAAATTCTGCAATGCATTTACCAGAACATTTAACAGTCTGGTAAATCACATCGACTGGGATTTGATGGGGCGGACGGTTGGTGCCGGTATCAACACGATTATAAATACGCTGAATCTTTTGATTACAGGAATTGACTGGAAAAACCTTGGTAAGAAATTTGCAACCGGAATCGCCGGCTTTGTTCGGGAAGTCAACTGGAACAATCTTGGACAGCTCATAGGAAATCGGTTTATGATTGCCTGGAATATCTTTAACGGAATGGTCCATAACCTTCCGTATAAGGAAATTGGACAGGCGGTTGCGGATGGCCTGAATGGTGCTGTATCAAGATTTTCTCTTTCAGAAATCGGAGATACACTGGCAACCGGATTAAATGGTGCATTCACATCATTGTACAGCTTTACAGAGCGTTTTGACTGGTCAGAGCTGGTAAATAACATTGCCGGTGGTATCAACACCTTTGTATCGGAATTTGACTGGAAAGCGAATGGACGTAAGTTGGAAGCCTTTCTGGACAATCTGTGCGGATCCCTAGTGGATATGGCAGAAAAGACAGACTGGGAGGCTTTTGGAAAAGGTGTCGGAGATATGCTGACACAAGTTGACTGGCTTGGACACCTGAAGCAGGTGATAAAAGCTGTTGTCAAATCGCTCGGAGGCCTGTTTGATGGCATGGAGGCGAGCGGAACAGCCGGTAAGATAGCTGCTTTTCTTGGTAAAGCATTTATTGCAGTGAAGATGGCAGATATAACGGGAATTAGTGACCTCGTAAAATTACTACTAAAGGCAATTGGAAAGAAACTGATCGGATCCGAAGCCATCGGAGAATTGTCCGGTAATCTGACTACACTTTTAGGCAATGCAGTAAAAGATGCGGCAGGAAGCTTTACTTCCCTTGCATCAGCTATTACCCCACTGGTAGGCACTGCAGGGCTAATTGCCGGTGTGGGTGTTGCGGCGGCCGCAGCTACTTCTGAGATTGCCAAAATGGTAGAGACCATGCAGGGCGGTAATGGTGTCGGTGGTACATTTGGAAATACCATGGATAATTTCATCCAGACATTACAGCGGCGTGGTGATATCATATCCGGTTCTGCAACAGAAATCTGGAATCTGAAAGAGTCTCTTGAGAAAGAGGGAATGACTGCTGAGGAAAAGTCCAGTGCAACGCAGAAACTTATTGATAAGCTGGGTGAAATGGGTGTGACATCTGAGCAGGCAACACAGGCATTCGAGACATTGAGACAGAAGGGGCTTGTCACAGATGATATGTTTGATATCCTGTCAGAATCCATTAAAACACTCGGCAGGGATACAACCAACATGGCAAGCCAGATCAATCTTGGAAGCCAGAGTGCTCAGAAATCTTACGATGATCTGAAACTTGTTATTGGAAATTTGACAAATCAGATGCATCTTGGAACGGATGAACAGGGACAGTTATTGAACGCACTGGAAAGAACAGTGGATTCTGGTGGTACTGCACAGGATGCATATAACAACGTCATGGCAGCAGTTAAGAATATGGGCGGAAATACTGAGACTGCTGCAAGGATTTTTTCAGAGGTATTCCCAAATGCAGTACAGGTAACAAAGACCAGCGTAGATAAAAATATTGTTGGTGCGCAGCAGACTGTAACGACTTCTACCGGAAAGATGAAGACAGATGCAGAAACGAATCTGGCAGGACTCCAGAAAGCGGCAGAGGACGCCTCCGGCGGTGTGAGTACAGCGACAGTGACAAACTGGGGCAATTCAGCAGCGGAGGTGGATAAGAACCTTGATCAGATGAAGCAGCATGCAAATCTGAAGCTTGGAGAGATGCAGAAGACGGTAGATAGTCATTTCTCCGGTCAGTACAATACCATGACCAATAAATGGAAATGGGCCGGTGAACGTATTGCACAGATAATTTCTGAGATGATTCGGAATACAGAAAGAAGCCTGGAAGGGCTGGCACGTGAGATGAAGTCTATCGGAACGAGGATGGGAAACAATCTGGCAAACGGGATTTCAAATGCAACCAGTGGAATCACAAGGACATTGAATAATGTTGTTGGAAAAGTAAACAGCACGATAGGAAATATTAATAGTTCTCTGTCTGGAATCGAAAGAGCATTCAGCTTTTCTTATGATGTAACGGGTCCTACAGGCAACCGGAGATGGGGCTATTACAATATGAGTTTGCCAAGGGTGAATACAGTTCCATACCTAGCTAAAGGTGCAGTTATTCCACCTAGAAGTGAATTTCTGGCTGTCCTTGGTGACCAGAAGCAGGGCAATAACATTGAAACACCAGAAGCACTGCTCAGAAAGATTGTTCGTGAAGAATCTGGCGGACAGCAGAGTGGCGGAAACGTCAGATTTACCGCTCAGATTAACCGAAGAACAGTATTCGATGAAATTATTGAAGAAGCAAAGTTGAGACAGAATGCAAGCGGCAGAAACCCGTTTGAACTGGCATAAAGCAATTCCCTGTCATGCTAAAAAGTGTGGCAGGGAGAACACAGGGAGGAAGAAAAATGCTTACGAGGGAAGCAACTTATGAAGATTATGGATTTTCAGAAGATGAAGATAAGAAATTTAATGAGTTTTGTCGAAAGCTTGAAATGAGGGACAAGATATTGTTGTTACAGTGCGCAGCAGAAGTGTATCCGAACGTTTGTTACGAACTTTATTGTTGTATCGTAATTGGAATGAGCTATGACAAGATGAATAAAAAGAACTTTGTTCCACTTGATCGTAAAGATTTCTATGCATACCGGAAGAAAACGCTGGCTGTGTTCCGGGAGGCATTAAAGGCATGTAATAGATATCCGTTCTAAAAATTGGAATAGAACCTGTCAAAACTGTCTGTTTTTATATATTGGAAAATATCATTGATTAGTTAGGGGTGATTACTATGGCAAAAGGTATATCAGCAGAAGCACGTGAGGACATATTAGTACAGGCATTTTTAACGTGTCCAAATATAAGTGAGATATCCAAAAAGACGAAGATTCCCAGACCTACAATTTATACTGTGATTCATTCAGACAGCTTCCAGCGTAAGTATTCTGAGGCAAGAAACGAGGCCGTAACAGGAGCAATTGCATACCTGCAGGGAAAACTTGGAGAATGCGCAGCAGTGTTGGTCAATACAGCCACTGATACGGAAGTGCCGGCACAGATCAGAGTGAACGCGGCTAATGCAGCATTGTCACAGTGTTCTCAGTGGACAAAGAATGTAGATGTGATTGAACGTCTGAAAGCTATGGAAGAATTGATGTCACAAGTAGAACAGGAACAGAAATCACAGCGGAGGCGGACATAATGAATATACAAGCAAGATTAAAGCAAGCAGAAGAACGGGCTATGCTATTGCAAAAGAAAGCAGATACTATTCACTTGATCATGGTAAAGCCTGTTCCCGGAAAGGAAAGACTTTATACAATATTGGGCGAAGATGGTATTTACAATGAGAAGAAATTGGCTGAATTTCAGCAGAAGCATAGCGTTGTAACGACCATCATTCTTAATATTCCACGTTTGCCAGAGGAAGGAGTATTAAATGCCGAGAAGAAATAAGCGTGTAACGATAAGGGCTACAAGCGTGCCGGAGTTACATCAGTGGTTGAGAGCTTGCAAAAGGGAAAATGCCAGAAAGAAATCACAGGGGCATAATGGGACGAAGAAACAGACAAAGGATTTGCATATTTAAAGGTGGTGGTGAATCATGGGAAGTCCGTTGATTAAAAGGCTTGATGCTTTATACCAAAGAGCTCAGATGGTAATGGCGGTTCAGGCAGATCATGCTCCGTTTGTGTCCATTGCTCCATGGAGTTTTATGAAAGATGAATGTATCGTGAAATATTATCCAGAGGGAAATTATCAGGAACCAGAGCGGATAACAACTACACTTCATGATGCATTAATGATAGCTCAATATTATTACGAATGTGGGTTGCATGTTCAATTTACAATGAGCCTGTGTATAGAGTGGCTGTTCCTGTATGTGCGTGATGATCCACGGTATTCTCCGCCACAGCAGAAGTCATGGTATACAAAGAATGTTGAAGAATATCCAGAAATAAAAACTATGTTGGAGAGTGAACAGCGATTTGAAATTGTTGGAGTACTGCGAAGAATGCCTCAGAATTTTCTTTTTAAGGGATTACCTGATGATATTAAAGATGATTACAAATTGATGGATTTTTAAACAAAAAATGTCGGGAGTATGGGGATTCGTGGACGCGATTACGCACGCAAAGGAGTTTGTTGACACGATTACGCGCGTAGATATTCGGAGATTTCGGAGTCCCTAAAAGAGTAAAGTGCGTTAGAACGAAGCCTGAGCGAACCCCGAAAAATAAGACTATAATTATTATCGAACAAAACGAAAAGGAGATTTTTATGGATGGATGTAACGAAAATGTAATTGAATTTATGACCAACGGTACCAGAGCAACTTTATCATTCTCACAGGGCCGGTATAAGTCTGCAATCCGCAAGCTGGCAGAGAAGCACCCAGAAGATTGCCGGATCATTGCGGATAACGAGGACGGAAGCATTTGTGCTCATGTTCCAGTATCCTGGCTTCGGATTTCTCCGCCAAGGCAGTACACAGAGGAACAGCGGCAGCAGATGGGAGAAAGACTGAAACAGAACAGGTCTGAAAATACAGCAACACAAGGATAAAACAGGGCAAGAAACGATTGCAAAGTGCTTGAGGTAAAGTTGTAAGGGAGAGCAGATAAAAAGGTTAAATGAGCCGATAAAACAGTAGAAGCGATGATGCTGGCATTTAATAAAAATCCTGCTGCCGAACCTACGGTTCAAGGAGCTTTTTCACTATTTTAAGGAGTGTTGTTGAGAATGAAGCCGTGAGGAAGCCGTGAAGAATGGTAAAAAAGGCGGCAAGAACCGGGAGTGCCTGAACTGTCGATTAACATCGATATATTTGCTCGAACAGGCGAGGAACAGGCGAGAAATTAATAAATTGATGGAATAAGATGGTATTTTTGGATATAGCTAAAGAAAGGCGTGCAGATGAATGAACTTGTTTATTTAAAGAATGATGAAGCTGTGTGTGATAGTTTGCAGGTAGCTGAGAAGTTTGGAAAAGAACATAAAAACGTTTTGCAGAGTATTGATAATCTCATTGCTGAAAATTCAGCTGTGAAAATAATGTTTAAGATTTCTTCTTACAAATCTGGTAACGGGCAATCATATAGAAAATTTTATATGAATCGTGATGGCTTTTCTCTTTTAGCAATGGGCTTTACCGGGAAAGAAGCTCTTGAATGGAAATTGCAGTATATCCGGGCATTTAATCAGATGGAGAACTTTATCCGTGAGAAATCTACTCAGATGTGGATTGAAACCCGGAAGGCAGGAAAGCTTACCAGAAAGGCAGAGACGGATACGATTCAGAAACTTGTTGAGTATGCAAAGGGACAGGGCAGTAGTCATGCAGAAATGCTTTATATGACTTATACCAGACTGGCAAATAAAATGGCAGGAATCAATAAAAGGGACGAAGCTACGGTGATGCAGCTTAATAACTTATCTTTAATGGAAAATATTATTTTGCATGAGGTTGACCTGGGAATTATGCAAGGGAAACATTATCAGGGAATATACAGGGATTGTAAGAAACGACTTGAAGCGGTGAAAGATTTGGCATACCTCGAAGCGGTATAAGAAGAAAATGGGGATAGTAAGAGATATGGGTGATTTGTAACGGGAAATTGACAAATTCCTGAAGCTGGCATATAATATACTTATCAAGACAGCCAGTAAGGGAAGTCAAGGTTCCCCGTTCTGGCAAATATGTTTAGCTAAGATTTAGCCGCCTATTCTTTACCAGAGAGCAGGGCGGCTATTTCTTATGTGTGTATGTAAGGATAGATACAATTAAGCTGGCTGTCGTCAGAACTATCATAAAAATCTCATAATCGCTCATAAGCATTCCCTCCTGTCAAGGCTCAGGATCAGGGAACCACAGCCGCTCTACTGGCTGCCTGGATAAATATACTATATTTGATTTCTACGCTGGGCTTCTTTGATTCGTTGCTGTATTAATTGAACGTTTAAGTCATCCCAATAATTGATGTATACAAGAGTTATATGATTTTCAATGCTGAGTTTGAGTTTCTGCTTGTCGCGCCATTGTTGTTTTTCAAAGCCATCTTTTCCACCGAAAAAATCAATAGGTTCAAAATGTTGCTTCCCCTGATATTCAAAAGCTAGATGAAGACTTGGTATAAAAACGTCATAACTCAATTGACTGTTTCCTTGTTTT
The DNA here is from genome assembly GCF_900120195.1 of Blautia sp. Marseille-P3087. GTDB lineage: Bacteria > Bacillota > Clostridia > Lachnospirales > Lachnospiraceae > Blautia_A. The sequence goes on along the minus strand of NZ_LT635539.1, from coordinate 788,432 downwards.
AAGAAATCGGCACGATATTGATAGTAAACAGGTTTTTTAGGAAACATTTGGGTTATTAATTGAAACATAAGTTGCTCTGATTTCCATTTATTTTCTGGAATTGAATATTCATATAAATCAATATCTGCATACATTCCCTTTTCAATGGATTTTAATAATTCTACATCATTATAAGATTTCATATATGCAGTGAGCCAGCAAAATGACATTCCTTTTTCTTCGATACCGAGTTTTCCATTTCCTAAATTTTTCTTTCTCCATGAAATATCAAAAGTACCATTCAAACGACCAGTTAAAACAGTATGCATATCGGAATTAAAAGTAAATAAATATTTTAATCCTGCCCAGGTATTGAAGTGTTTTGGGTTAGAACATGTAACGCAGGCAAACAAGAGATCTGAACCAATGTCATATATTTTTTTTAAAGTTTGTTTCGCATTGGTATGACAAATTGCAATCCCATGATAAGGCTCTTCTTTAAGATCGAATAGTGCATAAGAATACGGAATTCCCTCCCATTTGTTGTATAAATCATTTATTTGTAGATTAGGAAACGCAGCGTTAATTAGTTCATACTTACTTATGTGATATGGATTTGAATAGCCCAAAATACCATTAAATCCCCAGTAAGAACACAAGGGAATTGTGCGAGTGTATTTTTTTATTCCGAAATCATAATGTCCAGCATCGAATATTTCTTCAACAACAAGTGAATTAGTAAATTCGATATTTATAGAAATATAAAGGATTAATGTATTTTCAATAATATATAACAATCCATAGTCCCAAACGTTAAAAACTTGATAATTACAATTTTCAAGAAGACTCTTTAATCCTAATATATACGATTCGAAAATTTGTTTGGTATTTGTATCAGGAATAGGTGCTACTATTTGGTATAATCCGCGCCTAATATCTTTATCTATCTCTGAAAAATTAACAGAATTGTTATAGTAATCGACTGATTTTCCGGAATTTACTATAGAAGACGGGACCAGAATATAAATAGGATCAGTATGCGGAATGCCCCATAATGGGAAATTAGTTTTTATAATTTGAGTATGAGAGTATTTCATATTATTAATCGGTTACTTTATCCCCGTTAGGAAGAATAAACGAACTTTGATAGATACATCCTGCTGCTTCTGCTACTTTTTTGAGTTCTGCTGGAGTAAATCCCTCTCGCTTTAATTTTTGGTTAAATGCTTGAGGACTTGAACCATATAAGCGAGCAAGCTCAGATACACTTATACCGAGTTTGACACATAATATTTTGACCTGTTCTGAAACTGCCATAATAATTCACCTCTAATATTTGATGTTTAATATATAAATAAATTTCACTATATATAAATAAATTATAAACGATAATATTTAAAAAGACAACATTAAAGTGGAAAAAAGAAATAAAATTATTTAAACAAAACTATTGACATTATAAACGGAAATGTTTATACTATAATCAGTTCAAGGGAACAGACAACAGCCGGGAGAGCCGAAAGCCCCCAATACTTCAAGCCATATACCTGTGAGAATCGCAATAGGGCATATCAATAGTCAGGAAGATGCTTGAAAGGCTGAGAGACCTTGAAAAGCAAAGGAGGACAGCAACATGAAGTACAATCTCAGCAAGATCATGTTCAAAGCATGGAAAGTTTACCGCAAGACAAAGAATATCCGCTTTGCAGAAGCACTTCACAGAGCATGGTTATCTGCAAAGGCAGAAGAAATCAATGCAAAGAGAATCGAAGATGCGAAACATGCAGCAGGCATCACGGAGGAAACCAATACCTTTGCTAAGTGGAAAGAGCTTGGTTATAAGGTAAAGCATGGAGCATCAGCATTATTCCGATGTTCTCTGATCTGGGGAAGTAGAGAAGATGGGGCAACATACAAAGCCAGTTTCTTCGGAAAGTCTCAGGTAGAAGCAATTTAATAAAAAGCCCTTACCAGAGCGGCAACTCTGATAAAGGCATAGTAACCCGACAAACGATCAAAATTGAGGGGCTGTGCGTATTATAACATACTCATTCCCCTCAGACAACAAAAGAAAGGAATGGACAGAATGATATCAGTAATGGACGTTCTTATGATTTTCTTTGGTGGGTTTATATCCGCAAAGGTATGTGACAGTATTCGTGAGTTAGAGAGAGGAGAATGAGAAATGAGTAAAAAGGAAGTATTAAAGGCAGAAGAAGCAGTAGAAGTGATGCGGACCACTGGTGTTCCGGCACAGGAGACAGAAGGTGCAGGTGTGGTTATGGCGACAGAGATTATTGCAGATCTTAAAGAGCAACTGCAGGAGGCAAAAGAGGAAGCAAAGGCAGTTACAGAAGACTGGATGTTTGTTCTCGGTCAGCGTGAAATTTTACGGAAGAAGATGGATATTATTAATTTTGTGTTGAAATTTCACGATTATAAGTGTTTAGAAATGGCTCAAAATTTTGTGCGAGCTGCGTATAATCAGCAGCCGCCGGAAGAAGAGGAAGAACAGGAGGGCGAAGAGTGATGAAAAAATGTACATTAACACAGGTCCCTTGCAGAGAAGCAATCGTGGACGTTGTCCAGGCCAACAAAGATAGAAGATCATTACAGCACACCTATGAGTTGGCAGAACTCTTTCAGGTGGCTTGTTCCAGTAATGAAGTATTTATGAAGCTGCCAGAGGAAGATCAGGAGCGTTTCTGGCTGATTACAGATGCTTTAATGATGAATGATCTGGAAGACCTTAAGAGAGTACATAACCTTGCTAATTATCTGATGGTAAGGAGAATAAAAGATAATACGAAAGTGGCGGAGGCATAGCATGGATTATAAAAAAGAAATTGAAAATTTTCTGAATGAAATCCAGAGCGAGAAATTTCTGAATTTTTTGTATAACGTAATTGTCTCATTTAAGAAGCAGTGGGGGTACTAATATGGATTACAAGAAAGAAACTATTGAGATATTACAGAAGGTAAATGATGATAGCCTGCTTGAATTCTTCTATAGATTCATTGCCAGAGTATTAAAAAACAGAGGATATTAAAATATGGACTATAAAAAGAAAAGCATAGAGCTGTTAGAGACAGCAGATCATGCCCAAACATATACAATTTTCAGATTTGTTTGTAGTTTTCTGGGAATAAAATAGTACAATCACAGCGAGGGGCGGCAACTGCTGCCCTTTCCTTAAAGGAGTGACAGCATGGCGAGAGCTAAAAGAGTAGACAATAAAGGACGTGTATTGCGTGTAGGTGAATCGCAGAACAAAGATGGCCGGTACTGTTATAAATGGACGGATAGCAACGGGAAACGTAGCACTGTATATGCACTTACCCTGGCAGAGCTGAGAAAAAAGGAAGAACAGATAAAACGTGACCAGATGGATGGGATTTATACAAAGGGTGGAAATTTGACATTAAATGAGTTCTTCCGGCTGTTCATGAGCACGAAGAAGAACATCAGAGACAGTACACGATGCAACTATAAATCGTACTGGAAAAACGCCATTGCTCCCAGTGCCTTGGGAATAATGAAGATTTCAGAAATAAAACAGATCCACGTAAAGAGACTGTATGCGGATTTACTGGAAAAGGGATATTCACCTGGAACGATCAGGGCATATCACATTATATTATCGGAATGTCTGCAGGCAGCAGTTGATTCTGATATGATCAGGAAGAATCCGGCAAAGGGAAGCAGAAAAGGAATTGATAAAGAAGTGAGCAGGAAAAGAGCTTTGACAATTGAGGAACAGGAAATCATGTTAGAGTTTACGAGAAAAAGCAATTCGTATAAAATCCATTATCCGCTGATCGTATTTGCATTATCTACAGGGCTTCGTGTTGGTGAACTGGGCGGCCTGCTCTGGGATGATATTGACCTGGAAAAGAACATGATCCATGTACGTAGACAGCTGGTGTATCGGAATCTGGACGGAACCGGCTGTAAGTTCCATATTCAGCCATTGAAGACAGAAGCAGGAGAAAGAGACATCCCATTAACAAAGACTGCAAAAAAGGTTCTGATGAAGCAGAGAGAGTATGATCTGTTACTGGGGAAGCGTGCAAAGGAACAGCCAGTAGCAGGCTTGAAGAACTTTGTTTTCCTTAATCATCAGGGCAACCAGCTTGCTCCACAGGTCCTTGACAGTGCTTTACGTAACATAATCAAGGCCTACAACAAGAAAGAGCTTAAACAGGCTGATAAGGAGCACAGAGAGCCTTTCCTGCTGCCTCATATCAGCGCACATATATTGCGGCATACATTCTGCACCAGAGCGGCGGAAAGCGGTATGGATGTCAAGAGCCTGCAATACATAATGGGACACGCAGACATAACCATGACGATGGAACGGTATAATCATGTTGATGAAGTCAGGGTACAAAATGAAATGAGCAAGACCGAAGGAATCGTGAAAATAGGATAGAATCAGAAAGCTGTTGTCTTTACCAGGCAATAGCTTTTTTCATTGTGACAATTTTTGTGACATTTAAAAGGAACGTGATGAACAAAGATGGAACGAAAAGACGAGTGAAAAATCCCGAAAAGCCCGTAAATACAAGGAAAAATGCACTTGATAAAACGTGACGAAAAATCGAAAAGAATTGTTCATAAAAACTTCATAAAATCCGACTCTTCAGAAATACTTGTCGAAAAGTGTCGAATTGTAATCTATTGTGTTATAGCAGAAGTGGCAGTATGATAAAAGAAAAAGGTGTGCGAGTATATATAGTGACTGTTCTTGTTTTGTTACTGTTTATTCCGTTCACAGCAACCTTGTTTTACTTTTAATCATTAAATCAGTAAGGTTTTTCTTGTGTAGAATATAGCATTAAAGTATAATAAAAGCAGTTTTTTGCACACGTTTAAAAGTTATAATAAGGAAATCGGCAAACCAGATGAAAGTCTGGGACGCAAAGCTACAGGGCCTGTAAAATGGCAGCCAGTTGCATAAAATGAGGTGCACTGTCTGTGAGACGGTGTTTTTTTATTTTTATGATGTTATTTCACAGACGTAATCATCATGATTTTATCGGGAAGAGAGAATAATATGAAAATCAAAAAAATAGCAGGGATGGAAAAGAAATGAAAGAAAAAAGAGTGATCGCAGGCATTCTGCTTGTGGGAATTTTAGCAGTCACCCTGACAGGGTGTAAAAATACAGACAGCAGAAATAAAGAAACCGAAAAGCCGGTCATCACGCTTGGCAGCGACAACTATCCACCATACAATTATCTGAATGAAGATGGTGAGCCTACGGGCATAGATGTAGAACTGGCGGCAGAAGCTTTCAAAAGAATGGGATATCAGGTGGATGTTGTCCAGATTGACTGGGAGAAGAAAAAAGAACTGGTGGAGAGCGGAGAGATTGACTGTATCATGGGCTGTTTTTCCATGGAAGGACGCCTTGATGATTACCGATGGGCCGGACCGTACATAGTAAGCCGTCAGGTGGTTGCTGTAAATGAAAACAGTGATATCTATAAACTGAGTGACCTGGAGGGAAAGAACCTGGCTGTTCAGTCCACAACCAAACCGGAAGGCATCTTTCTGAACCGGACAGATGAGAGAATCCCAAAACTGGGAAATCTGATCAGTCTTGGACACAGAGAGCTGATCTATACGTTCCTGGGGAAAGGATATGTAGATGCAGCTGCCGCACATGAGGAATCGATTGTCCAGTATATGAAAGATTATGATGCAAGCTTCCGTATCCTGGAAGAACCTTTGATGCTCACCGGAATAGGTGTTGCTTTCGCAAAAGATGATGACAGAGGAATCTGTGAGCAGATGAACCAGACTCTGGAAGAAATGCGGCAGGACGGCACGACTCTGAAAATCGTTGGAAAATATCTGGATGATCCGGAAAAGTATCTGGAGGTGGATGATCTTGGATATTAAGAGAAAGAAAAAAGAAAAACGAATCCGGCTGATCGGTGGTCTGATTGGAATCTGTGTGGCTGTAGTCTCTCTGTTTTATTTCTTCCACGCAGAAAAAGCGGAAGCAGAGAAAAGAATGGTGGAGATTGTAAATTATGTCAAAGTGCAGTGTTCAACCTACACTCATTATAATGAATCTTCGGAATCCAAGAGCCTTCTCCGTGCTATTGAAAGTGCCAGACAGATGAGTACAAATATTAACATGGAAACAGAAAACGGCGGTCAGCTGAGCCGGGAATTGCTGAAAGGAAATCTGCAGACTCTCTGGGTGGATGGTATCATTGTACTGGATAAAGAAGGAAAGACGGACTGTGAATACAGCACGGATGAATCTCTTGCCAATGAGATTACGGAGTATCTGCAAAAAGAAATTATCATGGATTTTGCCGGATATGAAGAAAGATCTTATTCGGAACGTTTTATCAGAGAAGACGGGTCACGTATCGACATTGCAGCCTGTGCCAGAAAAGATGCACCGGGTATCGTTGCTGTTTATTATTATACATCTCCGGAATTTGTCAGAAACTACACATTGACGATACAGGGGCTTTTAAACGGCTATAGTGTCCAGAAGGATGGAACGATTATTGTTGCAGATGATGGAACAGTTGTTGCTAGCAATGATGAGAGCATGTTAGGGCAGAATACATCCGGCAACGAGGTCGTTCAGGCAATGAAAAAGCATACAGACAGTCAGCACATTTATCATTTGAAGAATGAAGGAACCGGGTGTTACGGAATCATGCTGAAGCAGCGGGATTATTATATTTATGCATATCTTCCGGACATTGAAGTGTTTCATAACCTTCCATTAAGTGTAGCAGGTGTTGTTTTTCTTTATTTTCTGATATTCAGTATATTCTTATTCTGGAGTCACAGAACCAATCAGGTACATCAGAAACTGGAACAGGAAAAAGATGAAAAATATAAGGCAGAACTTCTGATAGCAGCAAAAAAGGCAGAAGCTGCCAATGAGGCAAAAACAGAGTTTCTTCAGCGAATGAGCCATGATATCAGGACTCCGATCAATGGAATCTGCGGTCTGGTCAATATGGCAGAACATTATGCAGATAATATGGAGAAACAGACAGAATACAGAACAAAGGTGAAAGAGGCATCCAATCTGCTGCTGGAACTGGTAAATGATGTTCTGGACATGAGTAAGCTTGAGTCAGGTGAAATCGTTCTGGAAGAGATTCCATTTAATCTGAGCAAAATTTCCAGGGAAGTATTTGTTGTGATCGAGCAGATGGCAGCAGAACAGAATATTCAGATCAAATGGGAGAAAAAAGAAATCACACATCGTGATCTTATTGGAAGTCCGGGGTATGTGAAACGTGTGATGATGAATATTCTGTCCAATGCGATGAAATATAACAGAGAAAACGGACACATCTATATCAGCTGTATTGAAATTCCATCCGGACAGCCAGAAACGACGACAATGGAATTTGTCTGCCGGGATACCGGAATCGGAATGACAGAAGAGTTCCAAAAACATATTTTTGAACCATTTGCACAGGAACATTCAGGAAGCCGTACAAAATTTGCCGGAACAGGTCTGGGAATGCCGATTGCAAAGAAACTGATTGAGAAAATGGGTGGAACGATTACCTTTGAAAGCGTAGAAGGCGTAGGGACGACATTTGTGATCAGGGTTCCATTCCGGATTGATACAGACAGGGACAGCAAAGTTGAAACCGGAGAAAAAACAGAAGTTTCCATCCGCGGGCTGCACATTCTTCTGGCGGAAGATAATGAGCTGAACATGGAAATTGCAGAATTTATGCTTCAGAATGAAGGTGCTGAGGTGACCAAAGCCTGGGATGGACAAGAAGCTGTTAAGATATTCGAAAAAAGCAGGTCTGGTGAGTTTGATGTTATTCTTATGGATATCATGATGCCGGTCATGAATGGTTATGAAGCTGCAAAGATGATCAGGTCTCTGGACAAAGAGGATGCAAAGGCAATACCGATCATTGCAATGACAGCAAATGCGTTCGCGGAGGACAGAATAAGAGCAAAAGAAGCAGGAATGGATGAACATGTTGCTAAGCCTGTTGACGTAGAATTACTGATAAAAGTAATTCATAGATTGGTGGAGTGATGAAAAAATATGGATAAAAGACAAAAAATACTGATTGTAGATGATTCAAAATTTAACAGGGATATATTGAAGGAGATTCTCGGAGAAACTTATAATTATCTGGAAGCTGAAAATGGAAATCAGGCAATCCAGATGATAGGAGAAAATATTGGGATTGATCTGATGCTTTTGGATATCAATATGCCACAGATGAACGGCTTTGAAGTCCTGAAAATAATGAAAAGAAGTCAGTGTATTGAAGAAACTCCTGTAATTATGATCTCTTCTGAAGAATCTGTTGATACTATGCGAGAAGCATATGAGATGGGAATCACAGACTATATCACACGGCCGTTTGACTCTGTTATTGTAAAGAAAAGGGTCCAGAACACGCTGAGCCTTTATGCAAATCAAAATAATCTGGTCAATGTGGTTGTAGACCAGATTTATGAAAAAGAAGAAAATAATAATATTATGATCAGAATTCTAAGTAGTATTCTGGGATCCCGTAACAGTGAGAGCAGGGAACACATCCTGCATATTAAAACAGCAACGGAAATGATGCTGAGACAACTGATAAAAATAACGGACGTCTATCATCTGACAGAAGCAGATATTGCTTTGATCACAACTGCATCTTCACTTCATGATATCGGTAAAATCTATATCCCGGAAGAAATACTGAATAAACCAGGAAGACTGACGGATGAAGAATTTAAGATCATGAAAACTCATAGTAAGCTTGGAGCAGATATAATCCAGGATATACACTTACCACAAGAAAAGCCGCTGGTGCATACTGCATGGGAAATCTGCAGGTGGCATCATGAAAGATGGGATGGAAAGGGATATCCGGATGGACTGAAAGGTGAAGAGATACCGATTTCTGCGCAGGTTGTATCGATTGCTGATGTTTATGATGCACTTACCAGTGAAAGATGTTACAAGAAAGCATTCGATCATGATACAGCAATCAAAATGATTCTGGATGGACAGTGCGGCCAGTTTAATCCAATCCTTCTTAAGTGTTTGAAAGAGCTAAGCCCCCGGATTTTCAAAATATTCAGTAACGAGACGGATGATAGTAAACAGTATTATGAAGCACAGAGGCTCTCTAATGAAATTCTCAGTGAAAAATCTTTACCGCGCAAAAACTATTCCCAGCATCTCATCAAAGTCATGCAGGAAAAGATAGATTTCTTTAAGAAAAACAGTGGCAGGAACTCTGTTGATTACAATGCAGTTTCAGGTCAGCTGACTATAATAAATGAAAATCAGCAGACACTATATCAGAGAGATGATCCAAAATTTGATGTATTCAAAGAGTTTGAAGTAAGTGAAGAAGATGTTCAACATATCAAGGGGTTACTGGCTCATACATCTGTGCAGGATAAAGAAATCTCTGTGCAGATAGAAGCGAAGCTGGAAAATAACCGTCAGCTGTATAATCTGAAATTGCATACGTTGTGGTCTCCATTAAAGAAAGATGGCTATATAGGAATTATTGGATATATTGACAGTGCAAAATAAATTAAGGAGGACTCGTAATGAAACAGAAAAAATGGAACAGAGTTTTGGCTGCACTTCTGGCAATGGTGACAGCCGTATCACTTCTGTCAGCATGTGGCAGTAAAAGTGCGGAAAAAGAAGATGCAGAAACAATCACGGTGTACTTATGGAGCACAAATCTGTATGAAAAATATGCACCATATATCCAGGAACAGCTTCCGGATATCAACGTTGAATTTGTAGTCGGGAATAATGATCTGGATTTCTATAAGTTCCTTAAGGAAAATGGTGGATTACCGGATATTATAACCTGTTGTCGTTTTTCGCTGCATGATGCAAGCCCGATGAAAGACAGTCTGATGGATCTTTCCACAACCAATGAGGCAGGTGCTGTCTATGATACCTATCTCAGCAATTTTATGAATGAGGATGGAAGCGTAAACTGGCTCCCGGTGTGTGCGGATGCGCATGGTTTTGTAGTGAACAAAGACCTTTTTGAAAAGTATGATATTCCTCTTCCGGCAGATTATGAAAGCTTTGTTTCTGCCTGCCAGGCATTTGAACAAGTGGGTATTCGTGGCTTTACTGCAGACTATTATTATGATTATACCTGTATGGAGACACTGCAGGGGTTGTCAGCATCAGAGTTGTCTTCTGTAGAAGGACGTAAGTGGCGTACTGCCTACAGTGACCCGGATAATACAAAGAGAGAAGGACTGGACAGTACTGTCTGGCCGAAGGCTTTTGAACGTATGGAGCAGTTCATCCAGGATACAGGGCTTAGCCAGGATGATCTGGATATAAATTATGACGATATAGTTGAGATGTATCAAAGCGGCAAGCTTGCCATGTACTTTGGCAGTTCTGCCGGTGTAAAAATGTTTCAGGATCAGGGCATAAACACGACATTTCTTCCATTCTTTCAGGAGAACGGTGAAAAGTGGATTATGACTACGCCATATTTCCAGATGGCTTTAAACCGTGATCTGACAAAAGATGAAACACGCAGAAAGAAAGCAATGAAGGTGCTGAACACAATGCTTTCAGCGGATGCGCAGAACAGGATTGTTTATGATGGACAGGATCTGTTAAGCTACAGTCAGGATGTGGATCTTAAGCTTACAGAATACCTGAAGGATGTGAAACCTGTGATCGAAGAAAACCATATGTATATCCGCATTGCATCAAATGACTTTTTCTCCGTTTCCAGGGATGTGGTGTCTAAGATGATCTCAGGAGAATATGATGCAGGGCAGGCCTATGAGTCATTTAACACGCAGCTTCTTGAAGAAGAATCTGCTTCTGAGGATATCGTGCTGGATTCACAGAAATCTTATTCCAACCGTTTTCATAGTAGCGGCGGGAACACGGCATATTCTGTTATGGCAAACACTCTGCGTGGCATTTATGGGACGGATGTGCTGATCGCAACCGGAAACAGCTTTACGGGAAATGTGCTGAAAGCCGGCTATACAGAAAAAATGGCGGGAGACATGATCATGCCAAATGGTCTTTCGGCTTACAGCAGCAAGATGAGCGGAGCCGAACTGAAAGAGACAGTTAAAAACTTTGTAGAAGGCTATGAGGGCGGATTTACTCCGTTTAACCGGGGCTCTCTGCCTGTGGTCAGTGGCATTTCCGTGGAAGTCAAAGAAACAGATGATGGTTACACATTGAGCAAAGTTACAAAAGATGGAAAAAAAGTTCAGGACGAGGATACTTTTACGGTAACCTGCCTTGCGACACCAAAACATATGGAAGCTTATCCTGCAGATGAGAATATTGTGTTTGAGGGAGGAGATACCACTGTGAAAGATACTTGGACAGGACATATTTCAGATGGTGATGCCATTCTTGCAGAGCCTGAAGACTACATGACTCTGAGGTGAGAAGAATGGATATTAAGAATCATAATAAAGGTAGAAAGAAACCTGTCATGGGAAAACGATTCCGGATAGCTGTCTTTACAGCTGTTTTACTGGGAATTGTTCTGTTGGTTTTCCGGTATTCCAGATTTGTGTCGAAAACTATTTATGAGGAAAGTGTTTCTCATCTGACGGAAGTTTTTCATCAGTCTGATAACATGCTGAGGGAACTGACAGATAAGAACCTGACCTATCTTCATATGTGGGGGGAGAATCTGCAGAATATTTCCAGCGAAGATGAAATTCATGATTATATTAAGAAAGCGCAGGAAGATGCCGGCTTTTTGGAATTCTTTTTTCTGTCAGCTGACGGGAACTATAAGACGGCAACAGGGGAAAACGGGTACCTTGGATTACAGGGAAATACTGAAGAGGAGATCCGGCAGGGAAATGATGTTATTGCGAATGCAACAGTTCCCGGAAAATCTCAGCTGCTTGTTTTTGCCACTCCCAGGGCGCATGGAATCTATCAGGGATTTGAATATGATGCAATTGCCATTGCGTATGAAAATTCTGATATTGTAGATGTGCTGGATATTTCTGCCTTCAATGGAGATGCTCAGAGTTTTACTGTTCATCCGGATGGCCGTGTTGTGGTCGATCATTCTTCTGAGTCATGGGGGAACGTGTATAACTTCTTTGGCGTTCTGAGAGAACATTCAGACATGTCCGAAAAAGAAATCAATGAGCTTTCGGAAAAGTTTAAAGCAGGACGTACCGATGCGATGCTGGTGAATCTGGATAAAGAGAATTACTATCTGGTCTATGAAAAATCGGATATCCAGGACTGGATGTTTCTGGGACTTGTAAGGGAGGATATCGTCAACGCCAGTATGAACAGTCTGCAGCGCAGTACAATGCTTCTTGTCAGTGTGGTTGTGCTCTGTATTGCAGCTTTACTTATCAGCTTTATTATTCAAAAAAGCAGGGCAAGTCTCAGGAGAAAAGATACAGAGATCCTGTACAGGGATGAGCTGTTTCAAAAGCTGTCAATGAATGTGGATGATGTTTTCCTGATGCTGGACGCCAAAACATATCAGGCAGATTATGTCAGCCCGAATGTGGAAAAACTGATGGGATTTACGGTAGAACAGATCCGGAAGGATATTTATATTCTGGGAAAACTGCATCCATGGGATTCTGAGAATTCGAAGAAGAATTATCTGGAGGGAATCCAGACTTCGGAACAGCAGGAATGGGATTTTGAATATCTTCATCAGAAAACAGGAGAACGACGCTGGTTTCATATTGTGGCAATGGGCAGTGAGGTGAACCGGAAGAAGAAATATATTCTGGTTATGTCGGACCGTACCTCTGACAGGAATATGAATCAGGCACTTTCTGAGGCAGTACGTGCTGCAGAGACAGCAAACAAGGCAAAGAGTACTTTCCTTTCCAATATGTCTCACGATATCCGGACACCAATGAATGCAATCATCGGTTTTACTACACTGGCTGTAAGTAATATTGATGATAAGGAAAGAGTACGGGATTATCTTGGGAAAATTCTTTCTTCCAGTAACCATCTGCTCTCACTGATCAACGATATACTGGATATGAGCCGGATTGAGAGTGGAAAGATCCATCTGGAAGAAACAGAAGTCAGTCTGTCGGATGTACTTCATGACCTGAAGACGATCATCAGTGGGCAGATTCATGCGAAGCAGCTGGAACTTTATATGGATGCAATGGATATTACGAATGAGGATGTCTATTGTGACAAGACGCGTCTGAACCAGGTGTTGCTGAATCTTTTGTCAAATGCAGTTAAATTTACACCTGCAGGAGGAACCGTTTCTGTCCGGATCAGACAGCGTCCTGGAACACAGAAAGGCAGTGAGCTGTACGAGATCCGGGTAAAGGATAACGGAATCGGCATGAGCCAGGAATTTGTACAGAAGATCTTTGCTCCTTTTGAGAGGGAGCGTACTTCCACAGTCAGCAGGACCCAGGGCACAGGACTTGGCATGGCCATCACTAAGAACATTGTGGATATGATGGGCGGAACCATTGAGGTTCAGACAGAACAGGGCAAAGGCACCGAATTTATTGTTCGTCTGCCATTCCGGATTCAGTCTGAGCACCAACGTATAGAGAAGATTGCTGAACTGGAGGGCCTTAAGGCGCTGGTTGTAGACGACGATTTTAATACCTGTGACAGCGTGACAAAAATGCTTGTGAGGGTTGGAATGCGTTCGGAATGGACACTTTCCGGCAAGGAAGCTGTTCTACGTGCACGACAGTCTATGGAACTTGGAGATGCATTCCACGCTTATATCATCGACTGGCGTCTGCCGGATATGAATGGGATAGAGGTCACCCGTCAGATCCGCAGCCTTGGTGATGATACACCGATCATTATCCTGACTGCTTATGACTGGTCTGATATCGAAGCAGAGGCCAGGGCAGCAGGAGTGACTGCATTCTGTGCGAAACCTCTGTTCATGTCGGATATCAGAGAAACTTTGATGACTGCCATCGGCCAGAGTCAGTCTGAACCAGAAGATTCGGTTCTTCCGGCAGCAGGTTCAGATTTCAGAGGCAGATGTATACTGCTTGTGGAAGATAATGAACTGAACAGAGAAATTGCGGTGGAGATCCTTAATGAATATGGATTCCTGGTTGATACCGCAGAAAATGGAGCAGAGGCAGTGGAGAAAGTTAAAAATTCAACATCAGGTAAGTATGATCTGGTGCTGATGGATGTGCAGATGCCGGTAATGAACGGATATGAAGCTACAAAGCAGATCCGTGCGTTGGATGATCCTGCACTGTCGGGAATCACTATCCTTGCCATGACTGCCAATGCCTTTGATGAAGACAGAAAGAAAGCACTGGAATACGGTATGGATGGGTTCCTGTCCAAACCAATTGTCATAGAGGAATTGATCAGCACCCTGCAGAGAAACCTGAATTAGCTGTCCGGAGTATTAGCCCCCACAAATAAAGGAAACAAAAAATATGGATAATAATAGAAAAAAATCAACCGTACTATGTGCAGGTATATTTGTGGTTTTAGTAATATGGATAATATTGACAGTACCTTGCCAGGCTGCTGAGACGGATAACGATGAAAAGCAGTCACAGATCATCCGTGTCGGTTCATTTGAGGATACCTTTGATTATGTTGATAAAAATGGTGTCAGACGGGGTTATGGCTACGAGCTTATGCAGGCTCTGGCAGGCTATACCGGATGGAAATTTGAGTATGTGAAATGTGACTGGTCCAACTGTTTTGACAAGCTTGAAAATGGTGAGATTGATATCATGGGCGATATCTCTTACACCGATGAACGTGCACAAAAGATGCTTTTCCCGGATGAACCGATGGGTGAGGAAAAATATATCCTTTATGCTGATTTATCGGATATGGATATTGAAACCTCTGATTTTAAGTCGCTGGATGGAAAACGTGTAGGCGTGCTCTTAGGCACAGAACCTGAAATCATGCTGACAGAATGGGAAAATAAGAATGGCATACATACAGAACATGTAAATGTGAATAGTGATGATGATGTCGAAAAGAAATTAGCAAATCATGAGATTGACTGTTTTGTATCCCTGGAGGAATCCATCTGGTCTGAACAGGGAATAGCATCTGTTACCACGATTGGTAAATCTGGCATATATTTTGCAATAAATAAAGAACGCAGCGATATCAAGACAGAGCTGGATTGGGCAATGCGTCAGCTAGAACAGGATAGTCCTTTTTTTAAGGCCGATTTGTATAAGAAGTATTTTACCCTTGATTATAGTCAGATTCTTACAGGCGAAGAAAAGTCCTGGCTGGAAGAACAAGGTGACATCCGCATAGGATTTTTGAATAATGATCCGGCAATCTTTTCCATGGACGAAGAAACTGGAAAACTAATGGGTATGCTATCAGAATATGTCTCCTATGCCAAAGACTGTCTGGGGAATCAGTCACTGAAATTTTATATACAGGAATATGACAGCTATGACGAAATGACGCAGGCTCTGCAGAATTGTGAGATTGATGTAGTTTTTTATGCCGGCAGAAATCCTGATCTCGCAGAAAAAAACGGGTATGCACTTACAAACACAGCCTGGACCTACAACCTGATGGCGGTAACGGATGAGGGAAAGTTTGATGAGAACAGGGTGTATACAGTAGCTGTACCAAAGGAAAAAGACGCCTTAAAACAGCATATTGCTTTCGGTTATCCGCAATGGAAGATGGTAGATTATGATTCGCTTGAGGATGCCGCAGATATGGTTATGAATGAAAAAGCAGACTGTTTTCTCATAGGAACCAGTCAGGCACTGAAGTATGATAACAATCGAGATTTCAAGAGTGTTCCACTTACCAAAACAATGGAAGCGTGTTTTGCAGTAAGAGGTGGAGAAGGAACCCTCTTATCGATATTGAATAAAACTTTAAAAGCCATGCCGTCTGACATGCTTACAAGCGCACTTGCTATCTATGACAGTACAGCAGATAAGGTGACATTTTGGGACTTTGTAAAAGACAATATGCCTGCTTTTTTTGTCACGGCAGGATTTTCTTCACTTGGCATCATTGGCATTATCCTGGTACTTTTACGGAAGGCAAGGAAAGCAGAAGCTGTTGCAAAGCTTGCGGCAAATGATACACAAAAGCTCAATGACAAACTGGAAATCGCTTTGAAAAAAGCAGAGGATGCCAGTCTGTCAAAGACCCGTTTTCTTAACAATATGTCACATGACATCCGTACTCCTATGAATGCAATTCTTGGTTATGCACAGCTTATGGAGGATGAGCTGAAAGGAAAAGGGCTGCCTGAAACTTCAGAGCATTTGGAAAAACTACAGCAGTCAGGAACTCTTCTCCTGTCAATCATAAATAATGTACTGGATATGGCCAGAATTGAGAGTGGAAGGATGGAGCTTGATGAGAATTACTGCCGGATTGAAGATGTCTGGAAGTCTTTGTTTGCAGTGTTTGATGAGAAAGCAATGAAAAAGAATATTGTGCTTCATTACGCGATGAATGTAGAACATGAGCATGTACTGACAGATGTTACCAAGGTAAAAGAAATATTCGTCAATATCCTCAGCAATGCCATAAAATATACTCCGGCCGGTGGTTCTGTTATGGTAGATGTAGATGAATTATCTTGTGATGAGTCTGGATACATGATAGTGAGGATTAGTGTCAGTGATACCGGAATCGGTATGAGTCAGGATTATCAGACAAAGATTTTTGAAGCATTCACACGTGAGCAGAACACCACAAAGAGCAAAATCGCAGGAACCGGACTTGGGATGTCAATCGTTAAGAAATATGTTGAGCTGCTTGGTGGAATAATAAATGTAGAGAGTGAACTTGGAAAGGGCAGCACTTTTACAGTTACATTAAAGCACAGGATAGCGGATGAAAGCTATTATGTAAAAGAGTACATTGAAGAGTCCGGAACAGGAAGTGAAATCCTTGAAGGCAGGAATATCCTTCTGGCGGAGGATAATGATCTGAATGCGGAGATTGCAGAGGCAATCCTTGAGCGTGCCGGCCTTAAGACAGAGCGTGTGGAGAATGGTATTCAGTGCGTAAACAGAATAATGGAAATGCCAACAGGAACATATGATATGATCCTTATGGATATCCAGATGCCCCAAATGGACGGTTATAAAGCAACGCAGGCAATCAGAAACCTGCCAGATAAGGATAAAGCGTGCATACCGATCATTGCAATGACAGCAAATGCATTTGAAGAAGATAAGAGAGAGGCTATTGCAGCCGGAATGAATGGTCATATCGCAAAGCCGATCCAGGTTGATAAGTTGCTGTCGATGTTAGCGGAAGTTATAAGGCAATAGCTTTTTTAAAAGCGACAGCCTGTACCCGCAGACACAGAAATACAGGCAAAAGCCCCCGGAGGTGCGAACTCTGAGGGCTCTCTTTTTTGTGTTTTAGAGACGCACGAACCCGACAGGGAAATCAGGTATGGCTTCCAGGGTCAGCACAGGAACATCCTCATTGTAATAAGTCAGTTTATATCCACCATTTTCGGTTTCGGTCGTTTCATAACGGCAGAGATATTTCCAGCGCTCCGGGGTAAGAACCTGGAAGTAATCCGTCATGACCATATCCACATACTCTGCGTAAACAAAATCTATGGATTTGATCAGCTCTGTAGCTTCCTTTTCAGCGGCCTTATCATAGGAGTCTGACGGAGTCAGGATAAAAAGTCCAAATGTATAATCATCAGTCTGGCATGCAAGCGCATCTACATTTCTATATATAGGACAAGCTCCAGCAGAGAAACGATCAGAGCCCGTGTTTTTTCCAGCATCAGCACGGTAAAAATAATGGCAAACACGAAGAAGGCCGGCATGCCGCCATGATATCCGCTGCTGGAAAAAAACATCGCCGGAAAAACAATCAGAAAAATCATGATCAGGCTGATCACAGTGCCTTCTAAAGCCAGAATATTAAACAGACGGACACGGAAATCAAGGGTGAGGCTGAATAATGAGTGAAAAAAATGATGTATTTCCTGCATTGAAAAATCCTCCTGTAAAAAGAAAGCAATGGGAAGCTTTTGTAATTACTGTAATTTTATCACGAACATAGTAAGAAAAACAGCCTGGGTACTCGGGTGATCACGATTTCTTTTGAAAACATAAATTCCTTCAACGAAAATACGATTTTAAAGTACCGAACAGTCCGTAAATATAAGGAAAAATGCACTTGATGAAACATGATAAAAATCGAAAAGAATTGTTCATAAAAATTTCATAAAATTTTGCTAAAATAATTTATGAATTATCAGGTTTGAACTTATAGGAGGATTCTTATGGTTAAGCGGAGTGATAAGAAACCATCCTCGGAGAATTATTCTTTTATAAAAGAGACAATTAAGGAACGTCCGACAGACAGAAAAAGCCCTGTAAAGAAATTTCTGACAGCGGCTGTATGTGGTGTGATTTTTGGCGGCTGTACGGTTGGAACTGTAGCATTATTTCTGCCGGGAGTGATTGAAACGATTGAAGATTCGACAGATCATCATACAGAAGTCACCCTGATACCGGCTGTTACGGAAGCACCGGCTGATCTGAAAGAACAGGAGCAGACAGAAACAGGAGAAGGAACGGCTAATACGAAGGAATCCGGTCAGAATGAAGCGCAGTCATCTACAGCAGAAGACATAGCTGCTAAGGACACGGCAGCAGATGATGCATGGGCAGAACTGGTGCGAAATGTTGCAGAAGTACCACGTAAGGCACTGGTGCGAATTCTGGCATTGGGAAATGATGCCGATCTTCTGGATGATTCGGTTTTGAAATATGGTGAAGAAGAGGGATTTGTTTTCCTCAAAAATGATGAGGCATTTTACATCATGACGTATTCTGACAATATGAATGATGCCGGAAAATTTCAGGTGACATTTTCGAATGGAGATATGGCAGATGCTACGCTTTGCAAGAGTGACAGCCGCACCGGTTTCCTGGTATTCCAGGTTCCTTTTACTGATGTAAAAGAGGCAACGGCAAAAGATATTCCGCAGGTAGCACTTGCCGGAGACGATGACATCGAACAGATGGATGCTGTGATCGCAGTGGGAAGTCCGACAGGAGATTATGATTCTCTTGTCAGTGGGATGATTACTGCTGTTACGGGCACTATGAAAGTGGCAGATGAAGAATATGGAATGCTGACGACAAATATGGTAGGAAGTGAAGACGGAGGCGGCCTTCTTCTAAATATGTCAGGAGAGGTAGTCGGGATCATCTGCGGCGGACAGGAAGATGAGAACAACAGTGTGATTCGTGCAGTCGAGGCAACGCAGCTTCGTTCGCTTCTGGAGGGCATGGCGAATGGAGACGATATCTGTTATATCGGAATCCACGGAGCAACGATTTCAGAATATCAGGTAGAAAATCTGGAACTTCCGGAGGGCATCTATGTGGATTCAGTTGAATCTGATTCTCCGGCAATGACAGCCGGTGTTCAAAGCGGAGATATTGTACATACACTTGACGGACAGGAAATCCGGTCTATGGACGACTACTCTTCGATGCTTCAGAGTCTGAACAGAGGCTCAAAAGTCAAACTTGAGATCTATCGTAGAAATTCTTATGGTACATATGTGAACGTAGAATTGAATGTAATAATAAAGGAAAAATAGAAAGGCAAAAATATATGCGTTTTATCAATGAATTACATGAGGGAGACCGTGTCAGCGGAATTTACCTCTGCAAGCAGAAACAGTCAGCAATGACAAAAAACGGCAAGCCGTACGATAATGTGATCCTGCAGGACAAGACAGGTGTACTGGATGGTAAAATCTGGGATCCGAATTCTCTCGGAATTGATGATTTTGACACACTGGATTATATTGATGTAGTTGGAGATGTTACGACTTTTGCAGGAGCAATGCAGTTGAATATCAAAAGAGTCCGCAAAGCTTCCGAAGGAGAGTATAATCCGGCTGATTATCTTCCGGTCAGCGAAAACAGTACAGATGACATGTACGGACAGATTTTAAACATGATCAAAACAGTAAAAAATGAATACCTGTCCGCACTTTTGAATAAACTCTTTGTGGAAGATAAAGAATTTCTGAAATCTTTTCAGGAACATTCTGCTGCAAAGACGGTTCATCATGGATTTATCGGTGGATTAATGGAGCATACTTTAAGTGTTACGAAGCTTTGTGATTACATGGCAAATGCTTATCCACTGCTCAAAAGAGATCTGCTGATCACTGCTGCACTTCTTCATGATGTCGGCAAGACAAAAGAACTTTCTTCTTTTCCTTTAAATGACTATACAGATGAAGGCCAGCTTCTTGGACATATTATCATCGGTGCACAGATGATCCATGATCTGGCAAAAGACATTCCGAATTTCCCTGAAACACTGGAAAATCAGCTTGTGCATTGCATTCTGGCGCATCATGGAGAACTGGAGTATGGTTCACCGAAAAAACCTGCACTTGCAGAAGCAGTTGCGCTGAATCTTGCGGATAATACAGATGCCCGGATGGAGACGCTGACAGAGATTTTTGCAGCAGACAAGGGCAAGAAGGAATGGCTTGGATATAACAGACTTTTTGAATCAAATCTGAGAAGAACAGGAGACGTTTGATCCTCATGGAATATCGTAAAAATGACATTGTTACGTTAGAAATTGTGGATTGCGGAACAGACGGTGAAGGCATTGGCAAAGCTGATGGCTTCACTGTTTTTGTAAAGGACGCAGTCATTGGAGATACAGTTACAGCCAAAATCATGAAAGCAAAAAAGAACTACGGTTACGGACGCCTGATGGAGATTCTGAAACCATCTCCATATCGTGTAGAGCCGATTTGCCCGTCTGCCCGTCAGTGTGGTGGCTGCCAGCTGCAGGCTGTTTCCTATGAAGAGCAGAAAGCTTTTAAGGAGAAAAAGCTTCGCGGACATCTGGAACGGATTGGTGGATTTAAGGAGCTTCCGATGGAGCCGCTGATCGGAATGGACGAGCCGTATCACTACCGTAATAAAGCTCAGTTTCCGGTCGGAAGAAATAAAGAAGGCAGGATCGTGACCGGTTTTTATGCAGGCCGTACACATGCCATTATTGAGAATCGTGACTGTGCACTCGGGATTCCGCAGAATAAAGAAGTTCTGGATCGTGTGATCGCACATATGGAAAAGTATAACATTGCTCCTTATGATGAAATGACCGGAAAAGGTCTGGTTCGCCATATTTTTGTCCGTTACGGATTTTTTACCGGAGAGCTGATGGTCTGTCTGATCATCAATGGGCAGGATCTTCCGCATCAGAAAGAACTGGTGGAAAAGCTTGGCGAAATTCCGGGCATGACAAGTATTTCCCTGAATATCAATAAAAAACGAAATAATGTAATTCTCGGTGACAAGGTTAAAACAATCTGGGGAAAAGAATACATTACAGATAAGATCGGAGATATTTCTTATGAAATTTCGCCGTTGTCCTTCTTTCAGGTAAATCCGCATCAGACATGGAAGCTGTATTCCAAAGCACTGGAATATGCGGATCTCCATGGAGAGGAAACAGTATGGGATCTTTACTGTGGAATTGGAACCATTTCGCTTTTCCTTGCGCAGAAGGCCAAATTTGTCCGTGGTGTGGAAATCGTTCCGGCGGCTATTGAAGATGCCAGAAGAAATGCACATCTTAACGAAATTGACAATGTAGAGTTCTTTGTCGGAAAGGCAGAAGAAGTGTTGCCGCGTGAATATGAGAAAAATGGCGTGTATGCAGATGTGATCGTAGTCGATCCACCACGAAAGGGATGCGATGAAATGCTTCTTAAGACGATCCTGAAAATGCAGCCGAAACGTGTGGTATATGTAAGCTGCGACAGCGCAACACTGGCGAGGGATCTGAGATTTTTATGTGACAATGGATATGAGTTAAAAAAAGTCTGCGGAGTTGATCAGTTCCCTCAGACAGTGCATGTCGAGACGGTTGTTCTTTTGTCCCAACAAAAACCAGATGACACGATAGAGATCGACTTAGACCTGGACGAGCTGGATGCCACCAGTGCCGAGTTGAAAGCAACCTATCAGGAAATCAAAGATTATGTGCTGAAAGAATTTGGCTTGAAGGTTTCAAGTTTATATATTTCTCAGGTAAAACGCAAATGTGGAATTGAAGTGGGAGAAAACTATAATCTTCCAAAATCAGAAAATGCAAGAGTTCCACAATGCCCGAAAGAGAAAGAAGATGCTATCAAGGCTGCCCTGAAATATTATGCGATGATCTAAGGACATCGCTGATTTCAAGGAGGAATAACACATGAAAAGCACATTTGAAAAAATGGGTGGAACCTACACACTTGGCGCAGATGGAATTTACTATCCGAATCTTATCAGTACAGATGAAGAACCGCATTATGGGAAATATGGAATGATGCGAAAAACATATCTGAAAGAGCATCGTCTGGCAATGTATTCTTTGTATATGTTAGAAGACAGACTGACAGAACATTTGAATACTGTGGACGATGAAGCACAGGAGAGAATGGATATTCTGGTGCGTCAGATGATGGAGCGGCAGGGCATTACGGAAGAATTGAAAGCTCGTGACCAGATGGCATGGGTCAGAGCAGTAAATGGTATTCGTAATATGGCAGAAGAGATTGTGTTAAATGAATTGATTTACAGGTAAACAAAGAGCTGAACAGGTAGGAAGAAAAATCCTATTTGTTCAGCTTCTGCATTTGTAAGGGTTCAAAGAAGAATCAAATTACAATTCCATATCAGGTAACCTTTTCTAAGTTCCGGAAGGTTGTTTTTTTCTGCCATGGTTATAAGTTACACAGATTTAATTATTCCACAGTATGGCTTAAAAAATATCCGAATATAACTTCACAGAAATAATTATAATGGGGAGATTATTTGATATATTTGTGCTAATATTCTGCAATTCTACTACTAGTCGATTGATTTATGCGTACTCCCATTATAATATGTGTGCAGGAGGTGGATGTATGTATCAAATTAGTAATGAAAAATTCGGTTTATTTGTAACCGAATTAAGAAAGAAAAAGAATTTAACTCAAAAGGATTTGGCTGAAAAATTATATGTATCGGATAAAACGGTCAGCAAATGGGAACGTGGTCTTAGTATGCCTAATGTCGTATTACTCATACCAATAGCTGATATATTAGATGTTACCGTTACAGAATTGTTACGTGGAGAAAAAATAGATACACAGAAAAATATTGATACAAAAGAAGTCGAGGAATTGGTAGTAGGCTCTCTCGATATGGCTGTTAGGAATTCTATTCATCAGCATAGAAAAAACTGGATATTAGCATATTTGTTATGTTTTTTTATATCTATTACAGAAATTATTATGTTAGTTGTATCTGGAAGTTCATTAGCTGAGATGAAAGGGGATATATTGCTGGTTACCGTGGGAATGCTTTTATTTGGTGCATGGTTTTGTTTCTTTGCAAAAGACATATTACCAACATATTATGATGCCAACAAGATAAATTATGTTTCGCAAGGAATTTTTAGAATACATCTAGTTGGTTTATCTTTTAACAATGGAAATTGGATATACATCTGCACAACTTTAAAAATATGGACACTTGCAACGGTTGTTCTATATCCTCTTGCATGTATTATAATAATCAATTGTCTCAATATAGCTTTATGGGATATTTTGAATAAAATTTTCTTAATTATGATATTAGGTGGTATGGTAGTTTCGATTTACATTATCGGGAAAAAATACGAATAATTAAATTACCTGCTATCGTTGTGGATATTACTAATTTACAACATTCTTCATGGGAAATAAGGAATGATGCAGAAGAGATTGTGTTAAGCGAATTAGCGTACATTTAAAACGTGGAAAGCTCCTTCGGGAGCTTTTTGCTGGTTATCAAGAAAGTATATAGAAAATGCATTAATCATATGGTATGATTTGAACAGAAGATAGAATCTTATGAAGTAAGAAGAATATTTTGGAGGAACGTAACTTAGAAGTTACAGAATTAAGTTAATCGTGCCATATGGCTTGATTATAAACGCAAAGATAAAAACGCAACGTACATCTTTGATGTGCCAGAGCCGGTAGGTAGCCCGGCCGTCCTATATAAATAGGGTAAGTAACCTGCCCCTCCGGGTTGTCCATTCTTTGTTCAATCAATTTTAGGAGGGATTCTTATGGACAAAGTAAATGGAAAGCTGACAGTATTTTTTGAAGAGCCGTTTTGGGTGGGAATCTTTGAACGCATCGAAGATGGTAAATTATCTGTGGCAAAGGTAACATTTGGTGCAGAGCCAAAAGATTATGAAGTACAGGAATATATTCAAAAGTGCTATTTCAGTTTGAAATTCAGTCCGGTTGTTGAAACTGTTGTAAAGGATATCAAAAGAAATCCGAAACGGATGCAGCGGGAAGCAAAGAAACAGATGCTGGAAATAGGCATTGGTACAAAATCGCAACAGGCGTTGAAATTACAGCAGGAACAGAACAAGCAGGAACGCAAAGAGAAAAGACGCAAGAAAAAAGAGGCAGAAGAGCAGCGAATGTTTGAACTGAAACAGCGAAAGAAAAGAGAAAAGCGTAAGG
The DNA here is from genome assembly GCF_900120195.1 of Blautia sp. Marseille-P3087. GTDB lineage: Bacteria > Bacillota > Clostridia > Lachnospirales > Lachnospiraceae > Blautia_A. The sequence continues at coordinate 763,928 of NZ_LT635539.1, read as the reverse complement.
GACATTAAAGTCCCTTGGGCTTTTACTCAAATCGAAAAGTGTTGAATAAAGCTTTCGGGAGGTGTTTCTATGAAGAAAAAAGTACTTGCAATTATGTTAGTTGCCATGTCAATAATGTTGATTTCGGCGTGTGGAAAAAAAGAAAAACTGTACGAAATTCCTGATCTATCGCAGTATAAGACAGATTATGTAGGAGATTCTTCGAATGTTATAAATATTGTAAGCGGTCAAGAGTATCCGGAGGGATACTCATATGATAGTATAGAGATACAGTCTGAAACAGAGCCTTATGGATTAACAGTTTTTCTAAAAGATGAGCCGTCTGCAGTCAAGCTTGAAGATGAATTGCAGGTTAATGCAGATATGACATTTGATTTGATTGGTAATTTGGGAACAATTGATTATAAAACAGCAGATAGTAAAGAAATTATTGTATCATATGAACGGTGATATATTTTTAGTCAACTTTTAGACAAGTTGAAGAGCAGAATATAAAAAGGCGTATGGAAGTTTTGATTTCCATACGCCTTTTTGAAAGGAGTTTATTTTTGAACAAGAGATTTGTAAGAGCATGTTATCTACTCGAAGATGATTACAATTCCATATCATAGGACTTTTTCTTAGCTTTTGCAGGCTGATTTCGCCGCATTTCCTGTTCTCGCTGATATTTAAGTTCCCATGCACGATGGGAGAAGACATCCGAATCTTCCACATTGAGATAATCCACCTCATTGGCGGCAATATCACGGCGGTGATAGTCATAATACTTACCAAAAGTACCTTTGAGCTGCTCGATTAGTTTATCACGGAAATCAGGACGTATCTGGATTCTGGTGTCCAGCAATTCTGTATACTGTTCAGGTTCAGGACGAAATTTTTCTTCCCGGAAAGCGGCGGCATCTTTTTCAAGCTGTTTTTTGAGCGAGATGTCCTGAGAATCCAAGATATCAAGATAGTTATTCATCTGGTCATATTTCTTGGATAGATTTGTCATATCTTTATCGGTAGAGCATTGTGCCTGGAAGATTAGCTGCTCTTTCCTTGATTTCAGTTCTTCAATTTCTTCGGTAACAGTGGTAAGCTGCTGATTCAATTTTATATGCTGGATGGGATTCAAAATACTGGTTTTCTTTATGTTGGAACGACTGTCGCTAAAATAATGAAAGAAGAAAATTTATGTTTGGAAGAATATTTAGAAAAATATAAATAAAAACAAAAGAAAATCCTAACTTTTTTTATAGTAGGATTGTTATATTATTTAGAAAACAGAGGGAGGCAAATTTGCGAATGGAATACAAAACTGATTCTTTGTTAGTACATCTAGCAAGAGCAGGAGATGAAGATGCTTGTGAAAAACTGGTCAAAAAATATTACTCAAGTATATATCAATATTGTTTGCTACATATCAATGATCCCTATGAGGCAGAGGATTTGACACAAGAAGTATTTACACGTTTCTTTTCCAATTTATATAGATATAAAGAATATGGAAAAGTTAAGAATTATCTTTATACAATTGCCGGAAATACCGTTAAAAATTATTACAAAAAGAAAAAAGATATTCCATCAGAGGAACTGCTAAAATCAGAGGACTGTAGTAAAAATCATGTAGAAGAGCTAGGAGTCCGATTAACTATTGAACAGGCAGTGAGAAAGTTACCGGAAGAAATTAGAGAAACGGCAGTTTTATATTTTTTTCAAGAATTGAAACAAAGAGAAATTGCAGAATTACTTCATATAAAACTTTCGCTTGTAAAATATCGAATTGGAAGAGCAAAAGAACTTTTGATGAAAGAGTTGGAGGTGAAAAACTATGATGAAATATAAGCAACAAATAAAGGAATATAAAGAGGAGATTGAAAAAAAATATGTAAGGATTGAAGCAGAAAACAGAACAGTAAAAGCATGTCAGAATATTTTGTCAGAGTCAATTTTATCGAAACAATCGCATAGAACATCTTATTTTGAATTTTTGTATGAGCAGACAAAATTCATAAAAAAAAGATGGTGGATTTTACAAGGTTGTATTCTTATGTGTCTATGGATATGGTTGAGTAATTATACGTCAGACATAAAAGATATGATGAGGATTATGGGAATATCTGCCACAATATTTGTGGTTCTGATTGTCCCGGAAATTTGGAAAAACAGAAGAAATGGTGCGATTGAAATTGAGCAGGCGTCTTATTACACACTGCGTCAGATTTGTACAGCAAGAATGTTAATGTTTGGAGTAGTGGATCTGGTGATTGTTATGGTGTTTTTGGCAATTACATATCAAACAACAATACTCTCGTTAAGTGATTTGGTGGTTAATTTTTTGCTTCCAGTAAATGTTTCATGTTGTATATGTTTTCGTGTATTGTACAGCAGATGGGAAAAATCAGAATATATAGCAGTGCTTTCCTGTCTGGTATGGGTTGGTTTATGGATGATGATTGTTGCAAATGATGTTATTTATCAGAAAATTGTAACTCCGGTATGGGTGGCTATGCTGATATTGACTTTTGTATATTTTGTTTTTTGTGTTCAGAAGTCATTAGTATTTGATGAAAAAATTTTGGAGGATTACACGTATGAAATTAGAATTTAAAAATGTAACAAAACAATACGGAGAAGTAAATGCTGTTAATAAAGTGAATTGTGTTATGGAAAAAGGAATTTATGGACTGCTTGGAGTAAATGGAGCAGGAAAGACCACATTAATGCGTATGCTTTGTACGATTGTTCAACCATCAGAAGGACAAATATTATGGAATGGTAAAGATATATGGAAACTAGGAGGTGAATACCGAGACGTTCTGGGATATTTACCACAGGATTTTGGATATTATCCAGATTTGACCGTATATGATTATATGATGTACATTTCTTCTATAAAAGGGTTAAAAATGCCGTTTGCCAGAAAAAAAGTGAAGCAATTATTAAATCAAGTAGGAATGGAAAAATTTAGTAAAAGAAAAATGAAGAATTTGTCTGGAGGAATGGTTAGACGTGTAGGAATAGCACAAGCGATGTTAAACGATCCGCAAATTCTTGTCCTGGACGAACCTACCGCTGGATTAGACCCGAATGAAAGAATACGTTTTCGTAATTTAATTAGTGAATTGTCGGAAGAACGTTTGGTGCTCTTGTCTACACATATTGTATCGGATATTGAGTACATTGCGAATAACATTATGTTAATGAAAGATGGAGAACTTTTTTATGCAGGTACTGCGGAAGATTTAGTATCTTCTATGAAAGAAAAGGTATGGCAATGTAATGTTTCGAGAAGTATGATAGACAAATATATGAATGAATATTTGGTTGGAAATATAAAAACAACAAAAACCGGAGCAGAGCTTAGAATTATTTCAATAGAAAAGCCAACAGAAGATGCTGTGGCTGTAGAAAAAAATCTGGAAGATGCATTTCTATTTTATTTTGGAGAAAAATCGGAGGAAAAACAAGATGCTTAAATTAGAATTAAAACGAATTTTTTCAAAGAAAATTAATGTATTTGCAATCGGATTGGCATTGATACTTGCTGTCATTTTTAGCGGATTTGCAGTTACAAGTAATCGCTATGTGGATGAGAATGGAAATGCTAGTACTGGAATTATGGCAACAAGAAAACTTACAGATAACAGACGAGCATGGAAAGGTACATTGACAGAAGATGAACTTGGAAAGGTTATAGAACAAAATAAAAATGCGATGACACAATCCTCAGAAGAAAATGCGATTTATGGAACGACATTACAACCGATAGATGATATTAGGGGTTTTATAATATCGGTATTAACACCGGATGCAGAATATGATGAAAGTGTTCTAAATCAAATTACAGAAGAAAATATACAAGAGTTCTATGACACTTATCATAAAAATATGGAAAAGATGGCAGAAGAATATGGAAAGACTTCTGTTCAGAAAAAATACTTGGAAAAGAAATATAATGAAATAAAATTACCAGTAGAATACGAATCTTATAGTTCGTGGGATACTATGATTATGTATGTAGAAACGTATTCCATTATTCTGGCAATCATAGTTGGTTTTATTTGTGCTGGAATATTTGCAGATGATTTTCAGACAAAAGCAGATGCAGTATTTTTCTCTACAAAGTATGGACGTACAAAAGCTGTTAAAACAAAAATACTGGCAGGAATAGCTACGACAGTTATGATTTATTGTATGGAAATTATATTACTTAGTGTGATTTGTTTTGGAATTATGGGAACCAGTGGTATGAATACACCCTATCAAATGTATCAGGCATATAGTATTTACATTATGTCATATGGACAATACTATTTGTTGACAGTTGTATGTGGATTTATAGCCAGTATGCTGGCGGCTTCAGTGTCTATGTTAGTAGCGGCTAAAATGCATACAATTAGTGTCGCTGTTTGCATTCCGTTCTTTTTATATTGCTTATTGCCATTTATAGGACGGGCACTTTCTGGGTATACAACGCTTTTCAATTTGGTACCAACAATTTTGACAAATGTACAGGCAAGTGTAAAAGTCCCACTTATTTATCAGATTGGGAATTGTGTATTTCGACAAATTCCGCTTGTAATGGTAATGTATACAGTGATGGCAATAGCCTTACTGCTTTTTATTTATAAGAGTTTTCGCAGATACGGAAATAAGTAAAAATTGTATTCATACTCATGAAAAACAAAGTATTTTCTGGAAAATCAAAGCATAATTTAAAGACCGGATAGATTTTTTCCAAGGCAGCTGAGCCATGAAATTCAAGTTTGTCATTTTCCCAAAGTTGCCTAAGTTCAGCCATGTATTTTCCACGAAACGTTTTTGAGATTATCTTAATCGGAAGGAAAAAATCTTTCCCGTTGTCTTTCCAATGATTTTTCACATCCAGCCCTCCACCAAGAACAATCGCATGGATATGAGGATGAAAATTCATGGTACTTCCCCATGTATGAAGGATACAGATATAGCCGATATCAGTCCCAAGATATTTACAATCAGCAGCAAGTTCACTGAGAGTATCTGAAGCCGCATGATAAAGAGCAGTGTATAAGACTTTCTGGTTGCTGTAGATAATGGGATTAAGTTCTTCCGGAACTGTAAAAACCACATGGAAATAAGGAGCATCTAAGATATCCTCACGCCGTGCATCTACCCATTTTTCTTTTGGAAACTCCTGACACATAGGACAGCACCTGTCACGGCAGGAGTTATAGTGGACTGATATGCAGCCGCAGTCCTCGCATACGCTTACATTCACACCAAAGGCGCCGGTTTTGCAATTCATGATGTGGTAAGCGGCTTTTCTCTGAGCGGGAGAAATACTATGTGTGGATTCAAAAGATGAATAAAAACGATGAAAAACATCCTGAATCGTACAATCCTTACTCATGATTCACCACCTTCCGGGTTGTCGAACGGGCTGCGGATTCCCAGAATTGTCTTGTTGCTCACATGAAGGTAAACATCTGTAGAGCGAGGATCAACATGTCCCAGAAGTGACTGGATATATTTTATATCTGTGCCACTTTCGAATAAGTGGCTGGCAAAACTATGACGGCACGCATGAGAGGAAACATGACGGTTAATGCCGGCGAGTTTAGCACTTTTCTTAAAGAACTGGTTAACACTGGCTATATCAAGATATCCACCGGACCAGGAACTTGGGAAAAGGATATCTTTGGGACGACCACATTTGTACCAATACTCTGTGAGAAGGTCTAAATTCTTTTGAGACAGAATTGTATACCTGTCAATTCTTCCTTTGGTTTCACGAACATGAATTGTCATGTTGGTACGTGAAATGTCATCATAATGAAGATGAACAACCTCCGATACACGTAATCCGGAAGAATACATAGTTGCAATAATCGCTTTATGTTTCAGATTCGGAGTGGCGTCAATGATTGCATTTATTTCATCGCGGGACAGAACGGCAGGAAGATTGCGCTCTCTTTTCATAGCTGGAACAGTGTCATCATCCCAGACAGTCTTCAGCACCTTTTTATATAAGAACTTTATTGCAGACCGATAGTGATTGTGAGTTTCAGGAGACCTTCCTTCCAGACGTTTGGCAGTAAGAAAACTTTCCGCATCTTCAAGTGTAAGATCAGAAACATTTTTTCCGATCCAACGAAGGAAGTAACTGACATCAGAGCAATACAGTTGAATAGTTCTTTCACGCAGGTTACGTTTTTCCGCTTCATTGCGGATAGATTCAAAAATATCGTTATACATAATAAAACCTCCAAAATAAGTAGTGTTAATAATTACATCTACCTATTCGGAGGTGCATTAGCGTCATAATTCCGATTGCGGAAGAGACTGGAAAATGTTATTCTTATCATAGGCAGTGGAGCTTTCTTAGTTCAGTTGTTTCGTGTGGTAACTTAACAATAACGGATTATGAAAAGTAATTCCTCTGCTTTTTAATAAAAATAAAACTGCGCTACAGCCTTGGCAGGCCATCGCGCAGCGATTTTGTTCAATCGGTATTTGAGGAGGGCTATGATGGAATGATTTACTGTGCAATTATTCTTTCAATTTTATTCCTGCTTAGTGGGATTATGAGTAGTTCAGTGTTATTGATTATTGCATCAGTATTATTTGCACCAAGTCATATTGTAACTTCATATAGAAATGCAAAATGAGATTTGCAACTTGGTATTTGTAAGTTAAAAATAGATGAAAATGTTTTATTGTGCAAAGGAGTGTGTAATATGAGCGAAAATTTTAATAGTCATATTGCCTGTGAAGGTACGGATAATGATATTAATTGGGTTTGCAAAGTCTGTAAAGATTTGCCGAATTATGCGGGAATGTACTTGTATCAACGAGAAAGAGAAAAAAATCAGTTGAAAAACGTAAAGGATCGATGTGCTGATTTAATACTGATGAAATATTATTATGCCTTGCTGCACCTGTTGGACAAGATACATGAGCTTCATGAATGTCCTAATCCGGAAAATGATGTACCAAAATACGCAGACCGGAAATGCTCAACACCAGAATGTTTTGTTTATTATCGATATATATATAATACTTATGCGAGCATTTTGATGACAGAAAAGGGACTTAATCAGATTGATCTAAGATGTGATATTTGTTCTGTTTTACCTTATACTATTTTTAGTGACTTAGAAATGATTGCTAAAAATATGCATAGTGATGATATGGAGAAAACATAAAAATTAGAGATAGAAGCAGTAATCGCAGATTATTATTTAGAAGCGGTTGGTTTTTGTGAACAGTGGGATGAGTGTCCGAGCGGAGTGGACTGGTTGGAATTGATAAAAAGTGTTCAGTTGTTAAGGAAATATCTGGAAAAAAAGATCGTAAGGAACTTCAAATTAGTCTGAACGAATGGAACAGAGTACGGTCTATCGACAACATTCTGAACACTGAAATAAAAACAACTTGTAGAGACTTTCAGACGAAGAACATTCCGTTATGTGTATTGGAAAAGAAAACGCTTGTGTATATGGATTTTGGCGTTTATCAACTATATGAGAGTAATGAAGTTTTCCACACACAACTGTATAATTATGCCGAAATGGATGAAATTCAATTTGTGTATAGTCCTACTCATATGGAGGAAGTATGTAGGATGGACAATTCTATATTTGAGGGCAAACGGCGAGATAATATTTCAAAAATTTGTAGCAACTGCGAAGTCCTTCCGGTTCGGGACGGATGTCTCAAAATTCTCACAGAACCTGTAGAAGTGTGCTTTGACCGTGCGAAAAAACTTCAGGTTTTGAATCAATATGCTGAAGAGTCAGAATGCGCTACATTTGAGACTCTAGAGGAAAAAACGTGTGGATTACTCAGATGGGACGAAAAAGAGGTGGAAACACACAGAAAGGAAATTTCTTTGTTAACATCTACACAGTTATTTGATCCGAAGAATGAGATGATTGATAACGAAAGCATTAATAGGGTATTTTACGAGATTTGTGGTTCTCGTTTTCCAGTTGAGGACTTTAAGGATTATTGTAAAAAGGAAAGAATCTTTTCCGAGATTAGAGAAGCGGTTCGGCTTCTTTTTATACTAATGAATGCATTAGGCTATCACAGAAATAAAATTGAGAAGCGCACAAAGTTTACATATAAAGCTTTTTATCCTACTTATGATCGTGAGTTTTACAGAACCATTAGAAGTGGTTTTTATGATGTTGATCATATCTGTTATGCGTCAAAATGTAACTATTTTGTTACCTGTGATTATGCATTGTCATCGCAGGCGATGGAAATTTATCGTTATCTTGGATGCAAAACCAATGTCATCTATTGTGAAAAGAAAGCACCTGATCCTTCCTTACCTTTGGCAGTGTTATGTAAGAAAACAGCTACTCCATAAAACTTTTGTGATACTATATCGGTTCGTTCATTGTAATCATATGTGGAAAGTATTGCTTTCTTACTTCAAAAAATTCGTTCTAAGAGAGAAATAAATTCCAGTTGTAAAAACGAATGCAATTCATATTTAATAGATTATAAGGAATTCCGTATGGAAAAACATGCTAAGAAGAACATTATTTGATGAGAAAAGGTGAGGTATATGGAGAGACAGCAAGAGTATGAATTAAGAAAGAAAATTGCAGATGCTATACAAAATGATGTCGACAGAGTATTTTCTGAAAAATTACAGTTATTTAATCATGATTTCTATTATGAGATTCTTTTTCCACTTATCGTGTTAGAAATGAACTATAAAATGAAATCTGAAGAATCTTTAGCTGCGGGATTGGGTGATTCTAATGAATATCTCATTTTAGTAAATCCTCTTCGAGAAGCTATATATTGGTACATACATAGGGTGCTCATATCCGATAGGAAGATTTTGTTTTCAAAGAAAAGATATGTTCCTAGTTTAGGTGAAGAATATTCATTTGTTGAGTATGTATTACAATTGCACGACGAATTTAAGCGGGGAGAGCAAATAAGAGAAATACGTGATTGCGCTTCAAAGGTAATGATAAAACCTGAAGATGATAATACATATGGTTTCTATTTTCCTGTTATTTCAGAAAAATATCATAAAGAATTATTATATTATTATGGTTTAGATGATACTTTGAATTTTGAGGTAGAAAAAGAAATATTTGTTGAATGTGAGAAATACTTGCAGGATAAAATCAATGTGAAAGAGTTAATAAAACATCCTCAGAAGATTTATATTTTTTATAATATACTAAATAGAATGGCAAATGTTATTGATACTAAATATTTCGAGTTGTGTAAGAAACGTGTAATGTCAGACTTAAATAAGATATCGTCGTCTTCACTTAGAAGCTTAGATGATAATACGAATAAAGTGATTATTGGGAGCAAAGATGAGTTGACCACATTTTTGGCATTGCTTTATTATCTGAGTAGGCTTTGTATGCAGAAGTATATGTTGGCTTCGTCGACTATGGTGGGTGAATTGGAATATGTATGTCAGTATGATCTCGTCAAAATATTAGCATTAGGGAGGCAAATAGGAATCTCGAGAGATTCTGTAATGAGTTATATAGATTATTTTTCGATGGATGTTAACGTGACAAGTGGAAATTTTACTGAATTTCCCCTGTTAAAATTTAAGAATAAAATTATCTGGATACCAAGCTCCATAGTATTGAATGATTTTCAATTCTCGATAGTAAATGGACATTACTACAAAGGAATACGTTTCGAGAATAAGGATGAGACGGTTTCTCAGTCAATAATTGATTATATTGTTAATCATGTGAATAAATATTCGAATATTCTTTATAATACAAATTATGTTTATTCAGTACCTAATGAGACATTTAAGGGAAAGCCCCTTAATAGTGATATTGATGTTGCAATATATGATAAAATAGGCAAAAAGTTGCTAATTATTGAATGTAAATGGAAGGAAAATGTATATCAAAACCGTGAGAATTATATAAGAATTGAAGATGCCTTAAAAAAAATATATGATAATCAATTGGAAAAACATCAAACCTATCTTGAAAGAGATATTAATAGACTAAATGAGCTATTTGATAATCAGATTGACTTTACAAGGGAAGGAGACGTTGATACCTTATATCTTTTTGTTGATAAAAGGATACAGTATCATGATAATGGAACAAATCGGCATGCCATTCCAATTTTTATGCTTGCTTATTTATTTGAAAATAATTCATCTAAGAGGCAATTAATATTAAGTGATGTGTTCTCGGAAATACGGGAAATGAAAAGTAGGGTGAGATATGAAAGAATTAAACTAAAAGAACCAGTACATCTTGGGGAAATAACAGTTATATAAAGTTGATGAACCATGTATATAAGTTATTTTGATTCGGTAGATTTCAGCTTGCAGTAATAATGTAATCATAGTAAACATACTAGTTCAATTCTTGGGGGATGCTTCATACTGGTCCATGGTACTGAATTAGTAATATATAGTAACACTTAATCAAAGAAGAAAACGCTGACAAGGAGGTAACATGGGAGAGATTGTTGGACTATGTATTGGAAGTTATGAATTTTTATCACGCAAAAATACTTTTGGTGATTTATTATCAATTTTTAGTCAAGATGATTTGACGATAGAAGAAGTATTTGACAAAGAACTAGATGAAAGTATTACTAGACGATATTTTACTACGACTGTTAATAATGCAAAAATGTGTTTAGATGTAATGGGACATACAACTCTAAAGGCAAAAAGTTTATTTGAATACCATAAGAAGAATTATTTAGACTACTTAGAAGATGATTTTGATGATGAAGTCGATAGTGACAATATTGAAAGAGAGTATACCTTTGAAAATTGGGCCCGAGCAGTAAAAAAGTATTCTTCAATATTAGCGTCCGATATTTATGAGAATGGTGATTATATATCATTAGAGAAATGCAGGGGAGAGAACAATTCTCTGTGCGAGAAAATAGTATTAGACTCATTACCACATTGTAAGGATGATACATATTTTGGCATTGATTTCTATTATTTAGATGAAGAAATAGGATCACCGTGGGATGTATTTCGTATTATTTTAGAAGCATTTAAATCGGAAGACATAATTACTCTTGATTATACAAATCTATTTGAGGGTGGATGGTGTGATGAGGTTCCAGAGGAAAAAGAGTATTTAGTATCTAAGACAGTTATACTTACAGAAGGTAGTACAGATGCAAGAGTTATATCTGAAGCAATGAAATTGTTGTATCCTCACATGGTAAAGTTTTATTCTTTTATTGATTTTTCAACTTATGTTGTGCAGGGAAGTACAAATTACTTAACGCATTATTTAAAAGCATTTATTGCTGCTGGAATCAGGAATAGAATTATTGCATTATATGATAATGATTCAGCTGGTTTAAGTGAAATAAAAGTTTTAAAAAATATTCCAATTCCATCAAATGTAAGAATTATGCACTTGCCAGATTTAGAAATGTGTCTCCATTATCCAACTATTGGACCGGGAGGAAGTTCAATAGACAATATTAATGGTCGTGCTTGCTCAATAGAAATGTTTCTTGGTAAGGATATTCTGAAAAAAAGTGGAGAATACGAGCCTGTTCGTTGGAAATCCTATATTGATAAAGTAGATGCATATCAAGGTGAAATAGTTTCTAAATCAGAAGTGTTGAAACAGTTTAAATTGAAGGTTAAAAGAAGTCAGGATCAACTTGTTTTAGATGAATGGGAAGAGTGCGATTTGCTACTTAGGGAAATTTTTGCTGCTTTTGAAAAGTAGTATTATAGTAGAAATGAAGTGATAGACTATTGTTTGTCAGTTTGAAATAGAATAATAAAAATAAAACAGCGTCAGGGCAGTTATAAGTCGAGAGATTTATAGCTGCCCTTTTTTATTGCTTTTGGACACGATGTCCAGAAGCGGAAAGGAGAATTATGAGGTATTTATTACATCGGCTGTATGTTCCACCTTAGCGGAGCATACGCACATGGAAATGCAGATCGGAGGTACTTATGTAAGAGGAAGTAACGCAGAAAACAATCGCTCTTGTAATTAAGACCGCTAAATTGGATGCCAACGTCTTGAAGGCTGCAATGCGGATGTATCTGAACCACCGCAGGCAGAAAGCACAGAAAACGCATGGTAAAACTTCTGTGAAAAAGCTGGTTGGCGAAGGCGTGGGAGTTTCGTCTATCGAAGTGACGGACGGCAATATCAAATCCTTTGAGCGGGTAGCTCGTAAATATAATGTTGATTTTGCCGTCAAGAAAGACAAGACAACGGACCCGCCGAAATATGTGGTATTTTTCAAGGGCAGGGATGCCGATGCAGTAGCACAGGCATTCAAGGAATTTGTTTATGGTAATGAGAAACGAAAGGGCAGGACTTCCGTAAGGGAGAAACTGAAACGCTTTAGGGATGCAGTATCACAGAATAAGAACAGAGAACGGAGCCGGGAAAAGAATAAGGACAGGGGGCAGAGCCTTTGAGTAACATCATTGAAGGCATAACCAAAGACCTGACGGAAATCCCGAAAAATCTGAAAGCAAAAGCAGGAGGTATGGATACCAAGAAGCTAGTGCTTTTGAATCTGCCCTATATCTTTGCTGGGTATTTCTGTGACAAGGTTGCATGGTTGTGGAGAGTATCGGAGGGGACAAATGCTTCCGATAAGATGATGGCAATCATGAACCGCCTTGATAAGCTGTTTGCCAATCCCTTGCCCAGCTTCCACCCAAGGGATTTACTGATTGGTGTGGCAGGCGGCATAGCACTCCGACTTGTGGTGTATTACAAAGCCAAGAATGTCAAGAAGTTCCGACAGGGTGTAGAATACGGTTCCGCAAGGTGGGGAAATGCCAAGGACATAGAGCCATATATGGATTCTGTGTTTGAAAATAATTTCTTGAATCCGATCCAGAGACGTTTTCTCTGGAAGCAGAAATTCATCATTACATAGAAATACTGGAACCAGTCCTCAGAGGTGACGGACAGGAGATGTGGCAGGCATTGGACAGAATTATTTCAGCGAAAAATTCCATGGAAGGGATTATGGAAAAAGAAATGTATATTCGAGGATTTCTGGATTATGAAAGGCTGGTGTGTGAGAAAGACAATCATATCTGAAAAATGAAAATGTGACAGCATAAACAAATAAGACCTTCTGTGAAAGCAATCAGCCACAGGAGGTTTTTGCTGTCCCACCTGCATAAAAAAACATCTCCGTTTTCGTATTGATTGATTCAGCAGGTCATACCGGTGTGGTGCTGCTCTGCTGTGAGATAAGCATAAGAAGATCGGAGGAAAAAGGCATTGAGGGGAAATTGAGAAAAAAGATATATTGTGCTTACGTTCTTCATGTACTCTTGTTGTGATTTCATTGTTTTTTATCGTATAATATGGATACTGGAGGTGGTTTGGATGAAATACAAGATTTTAGTTGTCGATGATGATAAAGAATTGGTGAAAATGCTTTGTAGTTATTTTAATATGAAACAATATGAAACCATTACGGCTACAGACGGAATGGAAGCATTAAATAAAATAAAAATGAAACCGGATATTATTTTGTTGGATATCAATATGCCACGCATGGATGGGATTGAAGTATGTCGTCTGATACGTAGTAAAGTGTTATGTCCGATTTTGTTTCTAACAGCAAGAGTTGATGAAGATGATAAAATTAATGGGTTGCTTTCGGGTGGGGATGATTATATTACGAAACCATTTAGTCTTCGGGAGTTGGAAGCAAGGATTGTCACAAACATAAAGAGAGAAGAAAGGCATCAACAAAAAACGGAATACCGTTTCATGGATGAAATGCTGATTGATTATTCTGAAAAAATAGTAGCTATAGCTGGACACAGGATGGAGTTCACAAAAATTGAATATCAGATTATTGAATTCTTATCCATGCATCCAGGGCAGGTGTTTGATAAAGAACGTATATATGCACAAGTCTGTGGATATGATGCGGAAGGGGATAGTAGAACGATAACGGAATTAGTACGGCGTATAAGGAAAAAAATAGCAGATTATTCAGAAAAAGAATACATAGAAACTGTATGGGGGATTGGATACCGATGGAAAAAATAAGAAACTTGTCACTGAAAAAAACAATTCTGCTTTATTTTGTGATCAGCTTAACGGCAGCATTTCTGTTATCTGGATTTACAGTTCATTTTGCAAGAAATATGCAGAATAAAATATGGGAAAAATATATTGATTATGCAGATTATACGGACGTGTTTCGGCAATATGGAAAGAAATACGAGATTGAGATATCAAGACCTAATCAATCGCAGATGAATCGTTTGGACTATCATCTTTCGGAAATGTGTGACTTTATGGAAACATATTCGGTACTGATTTTTTCGATTGTTGGGAGTGTTGCTGCGGTATTCTTTTTTTATAAAAATAAGTTAAAGACACCTCTACAGGAACTAAAAGATGCCTCGCAAATGATTGCAGATAATGAACTGGATTTCCATGTGTCCTATGAAAATAAAGATGAGATGGGAACTTTGTGTAAAGAATTTGAAATGATGCGAAGTGCTTTAGCAGATAACAACAGAAAGATGTGGCGAATGATTGATGACGAGAAGGCTTTGCGGAATGCAATTGCACATGATATACGTTCTCCACTTTCCATATTGCGTGGGTATCAGGAAATGCTCTTAGAGTTTGTTTCTGCTGAGAGTATAAAAACAGAGGATGTTATTGATATCTTACAAACAGGCATGTATCAGATTGACCGTATAGAGCATTTCACGGAAAACATGAGAAAAATGTCCCATTTAGAACAGAGGGAACTGCAATGCTCAGAGATAGAATTATCGGAACTGGCAAAAAAGATTGAGGCAGAAGCTGCCATGCTGTCCAAGAAGGAAAGTAAATTATGTAAGGTAGAAAGAGCGCAGGAACAAAACATTGTGAAAGTGGATGAGGAACTTGTCATGGAAGTGATAGACAACTTACTGGAAAATGCGGTTCGATATGCACAAAAAAGTATTGCTTTGCAGATAAAGAAAAAGGATGGTTTTCTTATAATTTCTGTTGAAGATGATGGAATAGGATTTGTGGATACCGAGGAAAAAGTAACAGAGCCATTTTATCATAAGAATCCGCAAGATGATTTAAAGCATTTTGGCCTTGGTATGTATATTTCTCGTATTTTCTGTGAAAAGCATGGAGGAAATTTGAAAATATATAATGCCAGACAGGGTGGTGCTTATGTAGAAGCTCTTTTTAAAGCTGAATAAAAATACTTTATAAGGCTGAAATCACAAATAAAGTGGTTTTAGTCTTTTTTTGTTGTGAATTTATTGAGAATTGATTTGTATGATGTTGTTAAAGAAATAAAGAAAGGAAGAGATACAATGAAAACAATCATAAAAAGAAGTATACTTGATTATTTAAAGAACCCTGTTTTGTGGATTGGCTTGATTATTATAGTTGCCAGTATGTATCAATGTCTGTCACCGTATTTGCAAATTCATTATATCAAACAGAATGAACAGGTCACACAAAATGATGTAGAATTGGAAGATGCCGATGTCATGGATGGGTACATTCCCACATCTGATGATAAAGAAAGAAGAAGGGAGTGGGAAGATACGATCAAAGAGACGTTAATGGACACCTCCCAAAATGGTTTTGGATTTAGCAGGCAGGAAGCGGATCATGTAATGAAAGAAATTCAGAATATGGATGTAAAGACTGCTTCTGAGTTTTTGGAATCCCAATATGGCTATTATAATGCAATATATGCTTATGAGAACCTTGAAATTCATAAGGGGACAGCAGAAGAAATCAATCATTATATCGAGCGGAAATTATCCGAACATTCTTTTTCCTGGTACTTTGCCAAAAAGTTCACGGATTTTGCAGGATTGCATATGGCCTTTTTTGCAACAGTCTTGCTATCATTTTTATTTATTCAGGATACACGAAAAAATACCTATGAATTATTACATACAAAGCCTGTTACGGCAATCCAATATATATGTGGGAAAATAATAAGCGGATTCATTAGTATGTTGGGCGTATTAGTGATTTTGAATGTTATATTCTTTATGCTGTGTTTGAAAACGTCTTTAGAATCGGGATTTCCGGTAACACCAATTGATTTTTGCGTGAATTCTCTGATCTATATTGTGCCGAATCTTTTGATGATATGTTGTGTCTATACAATTACAGCATTAATATTTAAAAATCCGCTTCCGGCAGCACCAGTTTTGTTTTTACACATTATATATTCAAATATGCTGACCAAGAAGAATGATATTTATTATATGAGACCGTTCTCTATTATGGTGCGATTTCCTGGCAGGTTTTTTGAAACACATGCAGCCAAAATGTCAAATATAAATCAGATTATGCTTGTGATCGCATCTGTTATATTAGTATGTATTTCTGTTACAATCTGGAAAAGGAGGAGGGTTCATTGAAAACGGAACTAAAAAACTGCCTATCGTTATATAAGATTTTTTATTCATGTGCATTTATACTGATATTGTGTGTTATTCATCCGATTATATACTATGAAGAAATCGGTTCAGCAATTCAGTCTCCAATAGCATTTTTAACAATTATTTTTTGTAGTGACACATATTTGATGGAAGTAAAAAGTAAGCGTGCCGATGTATTTCATTTGTATGATCAAAAAAAGCAGTTAAAAGTAATATCGCAGAGAGTGGGCGTTCAAATATTATATTTATTAATACTTTCTTGTGTTGGATATGTTTTGTTTTTCTGGCAAAAACCGGGCGGTGTAAACGAAGGCATTTCGGGTATTCAGATATTTCTTTTATATTTCATTGCAATGTTTGGAACTATCTGGTTTTGGAGTATATGCACTGTGATTTTGTGTACATTGCTTCGAAATATGTGGGCAGGTATTGGATGTTTATTTGGAATTGTCATTGGACTTATATCAAAAGCGGGAAGTTCATTTTTCGGAAATCTGGGATTGTTCTCTTTCAGCTTTTGTGAACCTACTCAATTAATGTCCGAGAGTTGGATTTATGGAACGCTTGTGTCTTTTATAACGGGGCTGTTTTTATTTGCAGTATTACCAATGGCTTTAAAGAAAAGAGGATAGATTATGAGTATTAGAATAAATGATTTAACAGTTAGATTTAAAAATGGTGTAGTTGCAGTAAATAAGGCATCTCTTGAAATACCCAAGGGAATTTACGGACTTTTGGGTGAGAATGGTGCTGGAAAAACCACTTTGATGAGGGTTCTTACAACCGTTTTAAAACAAACGGAAGGAATGGTTTCCCTTGATGGAATTCTATATAACGAGGGAAATTATGAGAAAATACAGAAAAAGATTGGTTATCTTCCACAGGAAATCGACTTATATCCGAATCTTACGGTGAAAGAATGTCTTGTATATATGGGGGGACTGTCAGGAGTATCCAGAAATGACCTCGAACAAAGAATTACCTATTATCTGGAAAAGACTTCTCTTACAGAGCATCAGAATAAAAAAATGCGACAATTATCTGGTGGTATGAAGAGACGTGTCGGACTCATACAGGCACTTCTTAATAATCCGGATTTTTTGATTATTGACGAACCAACAACTGGGTTAGATCCGGAAGAAAGAATCAGGATCCGCAATCTTCTGGTTGATTTTTCAAAGGATAGAACGGTGCTGTTTTCCACTCATGTAGTAGAAGATTTAGCAGCAACCTGTACACAGCTTGCCATTATGAAAAAAGGAAGTTTTTTATATTCCGGAAGCGTGAGTGGATTGCTGGAAAATGCAAAGGGCTGTGTTTGGAATTGTACGGTACAAAATGCAGAAGAGGCCCGTTTGTTAGAAGCCAATTATTCTATTTCATCTAAGCAGTATGTAGAAAATGGAATTCATATGAAAATATTAAGCAAAGGAAAGTCAAATGAGAATTGTGTCCTGGATAATGATATCACTTTGGAAGATGCATATATTTATTTGACGAATAGTTGAATATAACGGCGGGCAAGTTGCCCGCCGTAAATTGTACTTATTTTGTTAAAAGACCGGATAGAGTTTTTCCAATGGAAAATCCAATCTGTGGATATAACTCCTGAATCTCCAGATATTTTGCTTCAATCATTTCAGGCTCATCAGCCCAGATCTTTTCATATATTTTGAAAGCTTTTTTAAAATGTGTTTTGGCGTGTGAAAGATTGGCGGTCATCAGATAAATGGTTGCAAGGGTTTCCTGTACTTTGGCATAATCCAGACATTCATCGGAATGGTATTCCTTGATGATGCCGGATAATTTTTGCAATTCGGAGATTCCTCTTTCGGGTTCCTGCTGTTCTGTCAGGAACATTGCATAATTGGCAATCTGAGGTATGCTGTCATTTATATGAAGCAGGTTAAATTGGTCAAGCAGTGAGATACTTTTTTCCATGTGTTCTCTTGCAAGATCGGGATGTGATATTTTGTGAGCGTAAGGAGTGGATAGGAATTGAAGAAAGGAGTTCAGCATGAGAAGAAAAAAAGATAGAAGCAATGGCATTACTGCTTTGTATGAAAGACTGTCTCGTGATGATGATAATGCTGGAGAGAGTAACAGTATCGTTCATCAAAAGCAAATGCTTGAAGATTATGCTATAAAACATGGCTTTACGAATCTTGTTCATTTTACCGATGATGGTTGGAGTGGAGCGACCTTTGACAGACCTTCATGGAACAGACTTGTTGAAGGTGTTAAAAACGGAGAAATCACTGCCTGTATCTGCAAAGATATGTCCAGAATCGGCAGAGATCATCTGCAAGTAGGTTTTTTCACTGACATTCTGTTTAGAGAAAAGGAAGTTCGATTTATAGCAATCAATAATGGTATTGACAGTGACCGTCAAGAAACCAGTGAGTTTGCCCCTTTTCTGAATATCATGAATGAGTGGTTTGTCAGGGACACAAGTAAGAAAATTAAAGCTGTACTGAAATCCAGAGGTTCTTCCGGCAACGCTCATACAAGTAATATCCCACCATACGGCTATTTGAAAGACCCCGAAAACCCCGACCATTGGATTATTGATGAAGAAGCTGCTGAAGTAGTCCGCAGAATTTATCGCATGACTATTGAGGGAAAAGGACCTTATCAGATAGCAAGAGAACTTTCAGAAGAAAAAATTGAAAGACCATCTTATTATCTTGGCAAAAAGGGACTTGGAAATCATGCAAGCAACTATGACAAAGAAAATCCGTATATGTGGCGAGGAAATCAGGTTACTACTCTGATTGCCCGACCAGAGTATATCGGAAAGACTGTCAATTTCAGGACATTCAAAAATTCCTATAAGGACAAAAAGACGAAAAGGGCAGATAAGGAAGATTGGGTGGTTTTTGATGATACACAAGAGCCTATTGTCGATGAAGAAACATGGCTGCTTGCTCAAAAGTTAAGACAGAATGTAAGAAAAGCAGATCCTATGGGCGAGCCTAATGTTCTGACCGGAAAGATTTACTGTGCTGATTGTGGTGCGCCGATGTATAATCACAGGCAGCGGAAAGGGCGAGAAAGAATATACTATACTGCCAAAGGCGAAAAAAGGACAAGTTATTCCAATCCGGCAGATTGTTATGAATGTTCCACATATAATCTTGCTTATCAGAAGTATGACCGACATTGTACTTGCCACCATATTTCAACAAAAGCACTTAAAAGCATCATTCTGAAAACCATACAAGAGACTTGCCATTATGTTTCTTTGAATGAGCAGGAGTTTGTCTATTCTCTGCAAGAAGAATCGGCGATGAAAGATATTGCTGTTTCTGAAACTGTAAAAAAACGCATTGAAAGAAATCAGAAGCGAGTTCACGAACTGGATATGCTCATCAGGAAAATCTACGAGGATAATGTGATTGGAAGATTACCGGACAGGCTTTTTCAGAGTATGCTTACTGATTATGAAAATGAGCAGAACGAGCTAAACAAGATTATTGAGACTGACACCGCTGATATGCAACGGATTATAGGCGGTCAAAATAATGTGGAGCGTTTTCTAAAGCTGGTTAAAAAGTATGAGAATATTACAGAACTTACTCCTGCCATGATAAATGAATTTATCGACAAAATTCTGGTTCACGAGCCACAAGGAAAAGGTGCAGACCGCACCACAGAGGTGGAGATATATCTTAACTATGTCGGGCAATTTCAAGTACCTGTGGAGCAGCATGAACCAACAGAGGAAGAAAGGATTGCTGCTGAAAAAGAGGCGGAACGACTTCGCAGAAAACGAGAATCCAATCGTAAGTATATGAAAAAGATTCGTGAGAAATCAAAAGAATTTGCGGAGCATGAGCGTATAGCAGAAGAAAAAAGTTCTGATAGCAATGTGTGTGTTGAACAGAACGTCACAAGCAAATCAAATCGGCAAAAAGTGAAAGGAGAAAAAATAGCATGACAGAATTAAAATCACGAATCCATGACAAAAGCAACGGTCTGGACTATGTTCTTGTGGGCGATTACTATGTGCCGGACTTGAAGCTACCGGAGGAACACCGCCCTATCGGTATGTGGGGCAGACTGCACAGGACATATTTGGAGCAGTACCGCCCTGCAAGGTTCTCTGCCCTCTGTTTATCCGGCGAACTGCATACTTACCTTGCTGACCTGAACGAACAGGCAACGGAAAGGTGCAGCCTTATCATTGAGCAGATGAAACAAGCCGAGGGCGTGACCGAAACCATGAAAGCAGACAATCAGATGTTGTGGGTACAGTCCATGAACTCTATCCGTAACCGAGCCGAAGAAATCATCAGACAGGAAATGATTTACTGCTGATTTTATCAAGTCCAAAACCAACAAATTTGTATCGTAAACGAAGCGACAGGTATTTCCTTATGAAGTGTCTGTCGCTTTTCATTTATCAAACTTTAAGGAGGAAAACACAATGAAGATGAACCGGAATGAAATGGAAGCCCTTTATGCCTTTGGCTGTCCGAACCTGAAAGCAACTGTCGAGCGTTTGCGTATGGTAGCTGCCCTTGCACCCGATCCAGTGGCGAAGAAGCTGTTTTATATGCTTTCCGTCAAGCTGAGTGCTGAGGGTGTTGAAAGGTGGTATCGCTGCTTTTACTGCAAGCTGCGTGTGTTGAAAAACCATAGGGAGGGCTGCTATGACGAGACTGACGAAGATTGAGAAAGAAACAATCGTTCTCTTTAATGAGGGCGAGGACAAGGCAAATATCTACACCCACAACGCCGGATTGAAAAAGAGGTTGGCTGCTTTTGCTAAGAAGTACCCTGACCTTTGCCGACTGGAAAAATCCAATGTTCAAGGCGGTGTTTCTTATGAGCTGGCAAAGTCCCGTCTGTCTATCCGTTTCCTGCCGCCTTACAGTGAGGAACGCAGACAGAAAGCCAGCGAATATGCGAAAAAGCATGGGCTGAACAGCCAGCAGGGATAATGTGATAATCAGGGCTGATATGCGGTTAAAATGTCAGGTGCAGACCTGATGTTTTGACCGTTGCCTATCGCCTGTGAGGAAAGTATCGGGGACTATGGATTTTGCCAAAATGTGCGTTACAAGGTTTGAACAGGAACTCTGTACACAAAATTTTTCTTCCATTCTTTAGGCTGATGAAGTATAATAGACAAAAGATAATTTTAGAAGTGAGCTTTTCGGGAGGCAGTATATATGGAAAAAAGTAAGGTAGAATTTGTATATAAAAATATTTCTTCATTAAACAAGATAAGTATAGTGAATAAAAAAATATTTCGTATTTTGCCATATATTTGTGTGCCATCACTTGTTGTAGGGGGAATTGCGGTTTTTCTAAAAGAAATGTTGCCTATAAAAGGAGTGTTGCCTGATTATATTAGACTTGTTTGCTTAGTCATATTTTTCTTAACCTTTTTGATGTGGTTGGTGTCTTTCTTTTTTGAATACATTTTCCTGTTTTTATGGAAATGCCCTGTATGTAAAGGAAAATTTCCATGGTATAAGACTACTTTGGGATATTTAGGAGAAGAAGGAGGTAGTCTTGTAAATAAAGAAGTTAAAGATATTTGTGACCGCAAGAATAAGAAAATATCTTTAATTCAATATGAAAATAGCAATTTAATCATTCCCAAAAAGTGTCCGCATTGTGGGGAAGTTATATGGAAAAAATAATTTTTGTAGATTACCTGTAATCTGCCACAACTGAATATGACCGTCAAGGTCAGATGAAGAAACCGATGTATTGAGCGTAAAGCGATCATGCGTCGGTTTTTCTTATTTCATGAGCTGACAGAATTCCGACTGTATATCACCTGTGAGGAAAGTATCGGAGACTATGGATTTTGCATAAATGCGCGTTACAAGGCTTGAACAGGAACTCTGCACACAAATTTTTTCTTCCATTCGTTAAGTTGATGAAGTATAATGAAAAATAAGATAAAGTTAATTCTTGGAGGTGTTATTCATGTTTGGTTTTAAGAAAAATGAAAAGCCAACGCTCATTATTGAAGCAAAAGATCTAATGGAAATTATCAAGTCTGATTATGATAATGATATGGCTTTTACTCTTATTGAGTTTTCCTATAATGAGAAAAAATATGTGATGGGTTCCTGTGTTTTACCTGCTAACGCAGAGGAATGTAAAGAAAATATATCTTTTATATTTCAAGACAGAGTTTTTGAAAGTTTTGAGGAATTTCAAACTGCTATTATTATAGATAATAAAAACATCTTACAATTAGAAAAACCCCTTGAAATTTTAAGAGCAGGAATTATTGATAATGAGCCTATGCTGAAAACGCCATGGGGAGATAAAAGATTAGCTGATAAAGCTGTTAATAAATAGCGTGTCGCTTTGAAAGGAGTACAAATTTATGGCATTATTGATGTTTAGAACTTTTGGAGTGATTATAGTATCATTTATAGTCTTAATTATGTATGTTTTGCATAGAAAGAAAAATGGGAAGTTTATAAAACGAAAGGCTGTCAATGAAGAAGAAAAAATAAAATATCAAAAATGGGAAAAAATAATCAATGTGATGGCAGTTGTTGGGTTATTGATTCTCGGTATATTTATAACTGTTCCTTGTTGCTTGGATATACCTTATTTACTACCTAACAATTTAGTTGAAGTTACCGGAGAAGTTACACAAGGTGCAATGTCAGGAGAAAACTCTAATAGTGAAAGAAGAATACATATTAGAGATGAGAAAACTGGAGAAGAACATTCATTAAAATATTGGGGAACAGGTAGCGATTTAGGAGATAAGATAACTGTAAGGTATTTACCACACACAGAATATGGGTATGTAGTTGAATAGAATAAAAATAAATATCCTATTTTGTTTTGGGAAATTTGTAGATTACCTGTAATCTGCCACAACTGAATATGACCGTCAAGGTCAGATGAAGAAACCGATGTATTGAGCGTAAAGCGATCATGCGTCGGTTTTTCTTATTTCATGAGCTGACAGAATTCCGACTGTATATCACCCGTGAGGAAAGTATCGGTGACTATGGATTTTGCATAAATGCGCGTTACAAGGCTTGAACAGGAACTCTGCACACAAATTTTTTCTTCCATTCGTTAAGTTGATGAAGTATAATGAAAAATAAGATAAAGTTAATTCTTGGAGGTGTTATTCATGTTTGGTTTTAAGAAAAATGAAAAGCCAACGCTCATTATTGAAGCAAAAGATCTAATGGAAATTATCAAGTCTGATTATGATAATGATATGGCTTTTACTCTTATTGAGTTTTCCTATAATGAGAAAAAATATGTGATGGGTTCCTGTGTTTTACCTGCTAACGCAGAGGAATGTAAAGAAAATATATCTTTTATATTTCAAGACAGAGTTTTTGAAAGTTTTGAGGAATTTCAAACTGCTATTATTATAGATAATAAAAACATCTTACAATTAGAAAAACCCCTTGAAATTTTAAGAGCAGGAATTATTGATAATGAGCCTATGCTGAAAACGCCATGGGGAGATAAAAGATTAGCTGATAAAGCTGTTAATAAATAGCGTGTCGCTTTGAAAGGAGTACAAATTTATGGCATTATTGATGTTTAGAACTTTTGGAGTGATTATAGTATCATTTATAGTCTTAATTATGTATGTTTTGCATAGAAAGAAAAATGGGAAGTTTATAAAACGAAAGGCTGTCAATGAAGAAGAAAAAATAAAATATCAAAAATGGGAAAAAATAATCAATGTGATGGCAGTTGTTGGGTTATTGATTCTCGGTATATTTATAACTGTTCCTTGTTGCTTGGATATACCTTATTTACTACCTAACAATTTAGTTGAAGTTACCGGAGAAGTTACACAAGGTGCAATGTCAGGAGAAAACTCTAATAGTGAAAGAAGAATACATATTAGAGATGAGAAAACTGGAGAAGAACATTCATTAAAATATTGGGGAACAGGTAGCGATTTAGGAGATAAGATAACTGTAAGGTATTTACCACACACAGAATATGGGTATGTAGTTGAATAGAATAAAAATAAATATCCTATTTTGTTTTGGGAAATTTGTAGATTACCTGTAATCTGCCACAACTGAATATGACCGTCAAGGTCAGATGAAGAAACCGATGTATTGAGCGTAAAGCGATCATGCGTCGGTTTTTCTTATTTCATGAGCTGACAGAATTCCGACTGTATATCGCCTGTGAGGAAAGTATCGGAGACTATGGATTTTGCGGAAATGTGCGTTATAGGTAAGTAAAAAACTACTTGATAGAGCGTGAATTGAATTGTTCATATCGGTATGATATAATTTACTGAAATGAAGCAAGAAGGTGGACTTTTGTATGAAAAAATTTTTGAAAATATTGCTAATCATTGTAGGAATAGTTTTTTTGATTTTTGCAGCGCTGATATGTATTGGACTGTTTGTTGATTATGATGACCATATTGAAAATGGTCGTTATACTTATGTTCCGGAAGATGACAATAAAGACAATGCATATGTCGAATTCAATTTGAGTGATTACGATAAAAAGGATTCTGAACTCATATATTATAGTTCTGTCGAAGAAGCTATTTTGAATTCTCCTTTGAATGCTGAAAATGAAGAATTTTCTGTTCCAGAAGATTTTCTTAATCATGTTGATGAAATATTGCATATATGGAATGGCAAACAGTATGATACTATTTTCTATCGGGCAGGAAGCGATAACGATCCCGTTCAAGGTTTTGTGATGGCACGCTGCAAAAAACAGGTGGAGGAAGCAAGTGTACAATATGCATTTATGAATGCTACACCGGTTACAACTAAAGCGGATAGCATTCTTATATCTGATATTACAGAACTAATTCGTTCATCTTTAAAATTAAGTGATTTTCAACAGGACTTGAATCCAAATTATCCAGATACCAGATTTGTTTTTGGCTATGCACATGATAAGGAAATTTACTCATTAGAAGTAGAAGGTCAAAAGCCAGATGGTGTTATTGAAATCAATGTATATGACAGAACGATGTATCTATGGTATTATGATGATTTAAAGAGCGACAAGAGAGGAAACAATCTAAGTTATTCAGTAGATGTGCCAGAGTAATTTTTCAAATTGGCTAATCTGCCACAACTGAATATGACCGTCAAGGTCAGATGAAGAAACCGATGTATTGAGCGTAAAGCGATCATGCGTCGGTTTTTCTTTTTGCAAAATAGTCCGGTGGACTGTTTTGTAAAACCGAAGGAACTGACAGAGCTTGGGACGGGGCGAAGTCAGTTTGTTCGGGCGGGAGTACGGAGGGTGCAACCCTTTGTGCATGGGTACAGGGAATGCAATACCCCTGTGCAGGTCAAGGGCGGCAGCCTTGCCCAGTTAAGTGGCGTTTCGCCACTTAGTACTGGGTATTACTTGACGCAGAAAGCCGCAAGGAATCAGCTTCGCTGCCCTTCTCCCCTGTCGGGGAAATCAAAAAGAAAAGGAGGAACTCATGTGAAATTAACAAGGCACAATGGACGAGCCGGAAAGAATGGCGTCTATAATCCGAAGCACAATGACCGCAGCTTTGATATTGCCAACAGCGAACACATTGACGAAGAACGAGCCAAACAAAATCTCTATTGGGACTGTTACAATGGCTTCCGCAATTTCAAAAATCCCGAAAAGGAAAATGAGCTGTCTGCCACTTTTGAAGATGTGGAACAGCTTTTCTATCGTCAGCGGTATCGTGATTTTGTGACCGGACAGAACGAAAGAAATGTGAAGAACCGACACCCTGAAAGAAATAAGGAAACCGGAGATTTACTCAAAAGCAAAAAGACCTGTCCAGAGGAAACGGTCTATCAGATTGGAACGCTTGATAATCATGTTCCACCGGAATTGCTCATTGAGATCGTCACAGAATTTATGGAAATCGTAAATGAGCGTTTCGGCTCTCATGTCCATATCCTGAATTGGGCGCTTCACTTGGATGAAAGCACCCCTCATATTCACGAGCGTCATGTGTTCGACTGTGAAAATCAATATGGGGAGATTGCCCCACAACAGGAAAAGGCTTTGGAAGCACTGGGGTTTGAACTGCCGGAACCGGAGAAGCCGGTCGGAAGAAAAAACAACCGCAAGATGACTTTCGATTCAGCCTGCCGAGTGCTTCTGTTTGATGTGGCGAAAAAGCATGGCTTACAACTGGAAGAAGAACCGGAATATGGTGGTCGTGCTTATCTGGAAAAACAGGACTATATTCTTTTCAAGCAAAAGGAGCAACTGGCAGCACAGGAGCAAAAGTTGGAAGAACTCACGATGAAGATTGAGGATGTGGAAGCTCTGGTGGATGAGGTTGCTGATATTGCCTATGACAAGGCGGTTGAGGTCGTTGCTGATACTGTGAAACTGGAAACGCACAAGGAGGATATTAAGCTTGTGGAGCAGTCTAAAGCGTGGGTTCTCTCCCCTGAGCGTAAGGCTTCAAAGAAAGAAATCGAGTATGCAACGAAACGATTGGATGGCGTGATTGCAAGAATCACAAATGCTATGAAATCAACCATTCAGAAAATCCAAACTACGCTGATGAAACCGGAGGTCAAAAAAGCCGGAACGGAGCAAATCAAGAAGAAAGCCAAAAGTTCCATTATAGATCAGTTGAGCCGCAAGAAGAAGGAAATGGCAGAGCGTGAAGTCAGCCGGACAATTCCGGCGAAAAGCAAAAAACAGGATATGGAACTCTAAGGCACTTGCTGTTTTCACTTTGAAAATGACAGGTGCTTTTGCTTTAGGGAGCAAGAAAATATCTTCCATTCTTTAGGTTGATGAAGTATAATGGAGATACACTATTTGAGAATCTTAAAGAGGTAACGGCTATCATGAAAAAATTATTAACATTGGTGTTACTTGTTTCACTATGCTTAAGCGGTTGTGCATTAGGGAACAATGTACGAGGATATATTAAAGATATGTTAAAAGATTTTTTGCCAATAGAAAACAGTGATGATTGGATAATGTCGATATTAAGCAACAATATTAAGGTCGATAAAGATGGTGAAGAAACGTTAGAAATTTGTGGAGTAATGGGATAGGAGACCAGCTATGAATATTAAAGAACTTGTACCAGTAATCAGCATTCTTTTATCCATAAGAATAGCTGAATACGCTATGAAAAAATATAAGGAACAGAAAGACGTTGAGGTAACCAAAAAGCAGAAATCCAGAAAGCAGACAAAAAAATATATAATTACAGCACCCAGCATCTTGAAAGTAGGATTACCATGCGGAATATTTTTTGGTTGTACAACTATTGCTTTTATTTTAAGTCAGATCTTCAAATGGGAATTTGTACAACAGATAGAAAATTGTTATTTTATGTTGATTTGTTTGTTGGTATCTATAGGATTTACAGTATTAGGAATTGTTCTGACATTATATGGATACATATGGAAGATAGAATATGACACACAAGAGATTATCTACCGTTCTGCATTAGGAATTACAAGGAAATATAGAATTGAAGATATTACAAGATGCGTAGGAAAGAGAAGAAATCAATATCGCTTTTATCAGGGGGAGAAAAAGATATTCCAGTATGAAATGGATGCAGAAGGAGATGTTTATGATTTACTAATTATTTTGAAAAAAAGGGGGATAGATGAAGAAGAATTGATTCCATCTACGAAAGAGCACTGCATCGTAGAGCCAATGATTATCCGGAAAATATTGCCTATCATAGGTTTCTGCATTTATACTTTTTTTACAATTGTATTATTTTTGACTCGAGATGGGAAAATTTGGATGTATCTGTTGCTGGGAGTGATAGATTTACTGTTGCTTTATTACAGCGGTGTCTATTGGTATGATCAACTGGAAGTACAAGACAAACTTTATAAGAAAGATTTTCTAAAGAAAATGCGGACAGTTGAATTTAAAGAGATTACAAAGGTTGAGCAACACAAAAGTATAATAGAAAAGGAGTACATAATTATTTATGTAAAAGGAGAAAAACCAATAAAAATAGACAGATATAATGAAAATGTAGAAGTTTTGCTAATGAGATTAAAGGATGAAAAAATATCTGTAATGTGATTGATAAATAATGTGGAAGATTAGGATAAAGAAGAAGCAGTACTTATTCGGATAAAAAAGGAAAGCGGAGAACACCAGATCTCTTACTGGTACAATTTTCCAGTATTGAAACGTATATTGGTTCAGCATTTGGTGGTGCATTAGGTGGAATTTTGGGAGCACCTTCAGCTATAGGAAAAGTAGGTACAACTATAGGCGCTTCTGAAAAGATACTAAATTTTTTATCAAAGCCCTTTATTATTGGAGGGATTTCAAGTGGAACATCAACATTAGTTGGGGAAAGTCTTGAAACGATGACAGGAACAAATAAAAGGGGAATAGAACAAATCAGCTTGGATGTACTTGAAGATTTGATTTTAGGAGGTATCTTAGGCGGTATAGGATCAAAAATAAAAATAAAAGGATTAAATGCAGGAAGAAATAACTATCAAGCAATTTTTGCAGGAGGAATAACAAGGCTTGTTAATGGGACAGGTGCAATGCATCTTAAAACATTATTAAAAGGATATATTGCACAATTAGTTGAATCGATAAGAGATGGAGTAGCAGGAGAGATATATGATTATATAAAAACAGAATTATTTGGTTGTGGGGAGGCATAAAATGGAATTTAGTATTTTTAGACTTGAAATAAGAGGGATATTGTTTGGAATAGCAGTATTATGTTATATAGTGTATTGTATAAAAAAAGAAAGTTTTTATTTGCACTTTTTTTTAAGAAAAAAAGTGTTGTAGAGCAATATAAATATAACGGTAGAAATGATATTAAATTACTTAGAGGTGCTAATTTAATGTTATTAATAACGGTAATTTTTATTTTAGTATATATAATGAAAATTATTTTTGATATTCCGTACATAATTAATAAAGAATATTTTTACATTAAAGGCTATACTATTGAACAAAGTCATGGTGGTGCGGATGTTTCTCATGAACGTAGAAGCATTTTTGTAAAGGATGAAGATACAGGAAAAGTATTTGAAATTACGGTTTTTTCAGAATACATTGATGAAAACGATTTTTTAGAAGTTGAATTTTTGCCACATACCAAATATGGAGCAATTATTTCGAGAGAAAAATCGAGATGATTAGGTTAATTGGAAGTTACCATACGAGGAGAAAATGCTATGACAATATCTGATTTCAAGAAAGACACAAGCCTGACAAGTATACCGGAAAACAGCAGCAATCTTACAAACTTAGATTTAGAACCTGTAATCGCCTATGGCAGACTGCGTGCATTATTTGGAGAACCCAATTATGAAACACAGAATTTTGAAGACGCTTACTCTTATATTCTATTTGTTGAGTCGGAGTCTTCTGAAAAAATTTACTTGGAAGTGTATGAGGGAAGCAGCGGACCGGCGATTGGTGGTCTGAACAATGCTGAGAGTTTGCAAGCTGCTGAAACTCTGAAGAAATTGATAGAGGAATCAGAAGAAGTGGCAGATTATCAGTATGAGGGATACTATTTGGATTTAGATTCAAAAATCACTATGGGTATCAAAGATGGCGTGCCTTATTATAACGAGGAATTTTGTGAGGAAATTCCCGATTTTCAGTAATTAGACGAAATAATTATCATTTAGAAGAAGCAGGAAATCTGAAAAGGTCTCCTGCTTTTTTGCACCCCAAATTGAATATGGAACTCTAAAGCACTTGCTGTTTTCACTTTGAAAATGACAGGTGCTTTTGCTTTAGGGAGGGTAAGTTTGTCAGAAAACTAAGTTAAAAATATTTCACTTTTGCTATTGACATTTGTATATCTGAGTGATATATTTATAACATAGCAAGTGCGAAATATATAACATTGGAGGAAGAAACATGAATAAAAAAGTATCTTTAAGAGAAATTGTTGGAACAAAAATAATCTACGCAATCATTCTTGCATCTTACTACTGGATGTGGGCAAGAACGGATTGGAAAGACTGGTATCTAACTTTACAGCTTGTACTTGGTTGTTTCCTTGCTGCTTTTTTTGCATTTCAGCAAATGAGAAATTAAGAAATACAAAAAGGAAGGAATTGATGAAATGGCAGAGCGAAACTTGAAACGATGTGATTCATTTTGCTTGAAGGTTTTTGTCGCTGTTATGGTTGTAGTTGCCTGGGGATGTGCTGTTTTGGGTCATGTTGATGCTATCAATATGGGCGTAGTTGGGTGGATTATAGTTTTAACTATTTTGATTTTATCTATTATTAGAACATTGATGTTTGTGATTATAGATAGCAAGGGGGTATGATATGGCTCTTGTTACAAAAATTAAAGAATATCGTGAGCAGGCAGGATATAAGCAAAGCGAACTTGCAGAGCTTGTTGGTGCGAGACGAGAAACGATAGTTCACCTTGAAAATGGCAGATATAATCCGTCTCTTAAATTAGCCATGGATATTGCAAAAGTATTTCATGTTACAGTGGAGGAGTTATTTGAATTTGTAGAAGATGAGAAATAAAATTTAGACATCTTCTTACTAATAAATCTTCACAGCTTTACTAAGCAGGAAATCCGAAAAGGTCTCCTGCTTTTTTGCACCCAAAATTGAATATGGAACTCTAAGGCACTTGCTGTTTTCGTTTTGAAAATGACAGGTGCTTTTTTCGTTTCAGGAAAGGAGTCACATGAATGTATTTGAAGTTGTAAAAGAAAATGTTACTGCCCGACAAGCCGCAGAAGCCTATGGCTTGAAAGTGGGTCGCACAGGTATAGCGTGCTGTCCGTTTCACTCGGATAAGTCCCCCAGTATGAAGCTGGATGAACGCTATTACTGTTTTGGCTGCGGAGCAACCGGAGACGCTGTTGATCTGACAGCGAAGCTATTCGGTATCGGGCTGAGGGAAGCTGCTGTCAAACTTGCTGAAGATTTTGGTCTTAACTATGACAGCCGACAAAAGCCCAGTGTCCGCCCTCGTATTCGTGAGCCGACACCGGAACAGAAGTATCAAAAAGGAGAAAATCATTGCTACAAGGTGCTGACGGATTATTTTCATCTTCTTAGAGAATGGGAAAAGAAATACGCTCCTAAACAGCCGGATGAGGAATGGAATCCTCTGTTTGCAGAAGCACTGCACAGGAAGAACTATATCGAATATCTGCTTGATATTCTTCTGTATGGTTCATTGGAGGAACGAAAAGCACTTGTGGCAGAACAGAGAAAGGAGGCGTTGAAACTTGAACAGCGAATTGCAGAACTGTCAGCAGACAGAACCATGCACAGTAGAAGAAATCCGAAACAGCTTAGAGCAGAGCGAGAAAGGTAAGGTTTATAATACTGCCGCAAATTATAAGCGTGTTCTGCAATATGACCCACTTTTGAAAGGGGCTATCCGAAAAAATCTTCTGACCGAAAGAATCGACATTGTGAAGCCCCTCGGCTGGTATCGTGACAGCCCGACATTGACGGATGTAGATGTGAAATATCTGCTCCTATATTTTGAAGAAAACTATGGATTGACCGTAGAGAAGAAAATCATAGACGCAGTTGCGGTTATTGCCAACGAAAACCGTTACCATCCTGTCTGTGATTTTCTCAATGCCCTGCAATGGGACGGAACGGAACGCATACGCTTCTGTCTGCACCACTTTCTCGGTTCTGATACAGATGATTACACCTATGAAGCATTGAAGTTGTTTCTGTTGGGTGCTATCTCACGAGCCTTTAAGCCGGGGTGCAAATTTGAGGTAATGCTCTGTCTTGTAGGCGGTCAGGGAGCCGGAAAGTCCTCTTTCTTCCGTTTGCTTGCGGTCAATGATGATTGGTTCTCTGATGACTTGAAAAAGCTGGATGATGAAAACGTGTACCGCAAAATGCAGGGGCATTGGATTATTGAAATGTCGGAAATGATTGCAACCGCCAACGCTAAGAGCATTGAAGAAATCAAATCCTTTCTGAGCCGCCAAAAGGAAACCTATAAGATACCGTATGAAACACATCCGGCAGACAGAAAACGACAATGTGTGTTTGGAGGTTCTTCTAATACCCTTGACTTTCTTCCCCTTGACCGAACAGGCAACCGCCGCTTCGTTCCGGTTATGGTCTATCCTGAAAGGGCTGAGGTTCATATTTTGGCGGATGAACAGGCTTCCAGAGAGTATATCAATCAGATGTGGGCAGAGGCTATGGAGATTTACAGAAGCGGCAATTTCCGTCTGAGATTCAGTCCGGCTATGAACGCTTATCTGAAAGCCCACCAAAAGGACTTTATGCCGGAGGACACAAAGGCAGGACAGATTTTAGACTATTTGGAACGCTATTCCGGCAGCATGGTCTGTTCCAAACAGCTTTATAAGGAAGCACTGGGGCATGATTATGACGAACCGAAACAATGGGAACTGCGAGAGATCAACGACATTATGAATAACGCTGTCACAGGCTGGAGGGCGTTCAGCAATCCTAGATCCTAGGTATTTTCCAGAGCCTTACCGCAGACAAAAAGGCTGGGAGCGTATCAGGAACGACAACGAGCCTGACAACAGCATGGATGGTTTTCAGGAAATCCCGACAGAGGAAATGGAACAGTTAGGACTTCCGGAAGAATGGTTGAAGCAAAAATAAAAGCCAGTTGTCGCTTCGGTTGTCGAGCCGGTTGTCGGTCTGGTTGTCGGGCGAAAATCCCGAAAGCCTTGATATTGCGGCACTTTTCCCTTTCTGACAACCATGACAACCAATATTATAAAGAAAAAGGAAATAGTAAAAAGATAGTATCGCCCGATAAAGAAAAAAGGTTTTCTGATGTCCGTTGTCGGAACTTCGTTGTCAGACCTTTCCTTGTCGGGCTTTTTTCATTTAAGTAGGAGGAATATCGTATGACAAATATTGTGAACAGTACACTACCCACCCCAAATAACCATTCGGAGAAAAACAAACCGGATGGAGTTTTTGTGATTAAGCAAGGCAAAACAAATTATAAAGTCAAAGTGTTT
The DNA here is from genome assembly GCF_900120195.1 of Blautia sp. Marseille-P3087. Classification (GTDB taxonomy): domain Bacteria; phylum Bacillota; class Clostridia; order Lachnospirales; family Lachnospiraceae; genus Blautia_A. The sequence continues at coordinate 730,605 of NZ_LT635539.1, read as the reverse complement.
TTTGACCATAGTAGCGGTTTGACTGCGGAGGACAGGTTGAAACGCATTATTCAGGCAGAAGCAGAGAGAGAATCTGCGTAAGTAATATGAAAAATATCCACGCACCCCCTTGACAAAAGCTTTCAGATGACCGTTTATGCGGTAAAGTCCACCGAGATTGGCATGAAGGTTGGAAACAAGACGAGCATTGTCAGCAGTGATATTTTCTATCTGGGCAAGTGCATCCTTTTCCAGTTTTATTGCTTTTTCAGGTTTGGTTTCAAGGGTTGCTTGAAAATCCAGTAATAACGCTCGGTCAGAGTTGGTGCCAATGCTTTTTGTCTTTAACAGCACCTTCAGTTCCTGAATGATTCCCTTCATACCTTTGTGATAGTTATAGTTATCCATGTATGGAAATGCATTTTCCAGAAAAAGCAGATACTTTGGCATATCATCTTTTTCAATCAATTCTATGATATTTCCGATTGTTTGAAATAGCTTTTTATAATAATCTACTTCCATTCCATGCATTAAACATATGTGCTGCAAAGAATCCAGCAACGTGTGACAACTACTTACAGATGGTTTTGTCTCTGAAAGGGTGATTTCCTGAATCATCGGATGCAGAGAGATAGTGCGACGTGTTGTTGTCTGAACGAAACCAGTCTCAATTAAATCGTTGATTTCATTTAGTGTGGACAGTTCCAGCCATTTGGCAAATATACGGGCAGAAATACCGGTGGAAGGAAGAAAGCACATATTACACATGATATCCTGCTGTTTAAGAGATAAAGTGTATAAAGAAAACAGCGTATGGATATGACTATAATAGGTGGCTTTGCTGCTTTGTCCATCTTTGATTATTTTAATTTTATCTTCGTTATGGAAAGATGCTTTTTCCACTTGAAGTCTTGTTAATAACTGGTCTGGAGTCGAGATTCCATTTTCCAGAAGTTTTGCTGCCAGTTCCACGGCAAAAGTATGAGAGTGAACAGTTTCGATGATCTTTTCAACTGTTGCCCGGTACGTGTCTGCCTCTGAATAAAATACTGATGCCAGCTGGAAGAGAGCGTTCATATCTGATATTTCTTTTAATGGCAGAGTACAGTATTCATCCAGTTTGCTTCTGGTTGTAAACAAAATCTGGCAGCGATATTTTAATACTACTGCCAGAAAGCTGTCTTGTGTAGCAGTGACATTAAAATTATCTATGATAAGCAGAGTATCAGATTTCAGGGAACGCAGAAAACGGTTATGTCTTTGAAACCGTTCCTGTTCAGTGCTTTCCGGAAGATCGTCAATAAAATCCATGTCAGTAATATCCTGATGAAGATTGCCGGTATATTCTACATAAAGGATATTGGTGTATTGCTTTATGTACCGCTTTGCGTAGGCTTTGGCAAGTTCACTTTTTCCGATTCCGGCGATTCTGCAAAGAAAAACATGACGGTTTTCCTCAAGCATGGTATATAATTCTTCCAGTTCTTTATCTCTTCCGATAAAATGACGGCATGGTTTCGGAACCTCACTATCCATAATATAATCCAGCACAATGGGGGATAAAGCCCCTCCGGCGAGTAGCTTCTGATTTTTGGTATTACGTTTGATGAATTGGCGTTCCATGCCAAAAGAAATCAGTTTTGCAAGAAACAGCAGTCTTGAACTGGCTGGTTTGTACAGAGAAGCCAGATTTTTCTTTTTTGCATCTGAGATGCTGTCATCCTGAATGAATAAAGTGTAAATATCTTGTATAGTCATATTACAGTCAGACATCAGTGGAAGAAGATTCTGGTGGATGGTATGGGCTAATTTTTCCTGATTGGATGGCTTGGAATAGTAAGCGGATATTTTAGGACTGATTTTAGCCTGACCAGTCATCCAGCGGCAAACCAGACCGTTGTCCATTGAAAAATCCTGATTTGCCGGATCATCCATAAAATCTTCAAATAATTCGTATAAAAAATCAGGCTGACTCATTTGATTACTTTCGCTGATATGATTTTTTAAGCAAGTGCTAATAGAAGAAAAATCGCATCGATTCAATAGAAATTCCCCTTTCGTAGTTAAGATTGAGTATATCTATCATAACACGAACATATATTCGGTTCAAGAAAATGTGGATATTTTTAAAGTGATTGTGTCAATTTGCAATCAATTTCTATTCAATGTGGTTTTCCGGCAGGTTCTGTAAAATAAGCTCAGATCAAAACAATGACGGGAGGAGCTTATGCAACAGAATATTGAATTTGAGCGGTGCATTGATTTTCTGGTACGGATGATTGATAAGTACGGCGAAGAAGTCCTCCGGGAGTTGGAGGAAGAAAAACAGAATAAGGAAGAAAAAGAAGTGGCAGTTTCCTGAAATACAAAATGTAAATCAGACTGTCGCTTTTTTCATGCATTTTTAAATCAAATAAATTTTAAAAGCTGATGCAGAGTGTGTGGCTCATTATTCTGAGAAGCGGTAATACGAGTATCAAATGGCTTGAAATGATTCTGCGTATAAAAGCTCAGAAGAAATTCATTATCTTCGCATTCAAGAAACTCCATAACGCCACCTACGGAATATTTGAGACTGGATATGGTTTCCAGTGCAAATCCCAGTAGAATATTTCCAGGAATTCGTTTTTCCTTTGGAAGAGAATAGTTCTTTCCCAACTGGGCGATCAGGTAAGCTGCGGTAGTATAGGAGTGTGTTTCTTCATCCAAAATACTGACACGGGACAGCTTTTTTGCCATTGTCTTGCTGATATTTGAAGCACGGACAGAGATGGGTTTTACTGTAAGTGAAAAATAACCAACCAGTGAAGCATCTTCAGCATCAAATACCAGATAAGTGATAGATTGATCTTTTTTGGTAAACTCAATCGCATTATGTAATAAAAAGTATTCCACATCGGGATTTTTGGGACAAGAAAAATCGGAGAGTAAGTCGTAAAGACTTTCCTCTCCGATATATGTCGGTTCGTCTTTATCCAAATATGCCCGAATATTAACGGTAAAATATTTATCAGACATGTTTTTTCTTCCTTTTTGACATTAAAGCTAAGATTTCCTGTGGGTTTGTTAACTGACGTCCGGGAAGTGTCTGCTTTGGTGTGCGGTCACGGTCAGCTTCGTCAATTGCTGCGACAAAACGCTTTACGCTATTTGGATTGGATACGACAAAATTATGAGTAATACTTGAAGTAGCCATACTAACACCTCCTCTTTTTTGGCTTTTTTGTGTATTTATAGTATATGCAATGTGTGATAAAAACACAATATCAAAAACAGAAATTATTTCTAAATAATTTTCAAGCCGGACATTTATTAGACGCTTCCGGTAAGCGAACAATATTTTCGAGCCAATCATTTATAAGTCGCCGATGGTGGGCGGGTAATATTTTGATAACAGAAATGCTCTGTATCTAACTTAATTATATGATTGGCGAAGAAATGCGTCAATACGGAAAATAAGTATTGAAAGTAGTTGGAACAAGTACTAAAATAAGGTTGGGACAATAAAACAGAGTTATACTGCGAGGAAGATTATGAAGAATAAAAAGATTAAATGCGATATATATACCAGAGTATCCACAACCATGCAGGTAGATGGCTACAGTCTGGATGCTCAGAAAGAAAAACTCAAGAGATATGCGGAATTTCAAAACATGGAAATCGTAAATGAGTATTCCGATGAAGGTAAGTCTGGAAAGAGCGTAGAGGGCAGACCGGAATTTCAGAGAATGTTAGATAATATTGAGAATGGAACAGATGAGGTACAGTTTGTATTGGTGTTCAAGCTTTCCAGATTCGGTCGTAATGCGGCAGATGTATTAAACTCTTTGCAGAGGATGCAGGATTTTGGAGTGAATCTGATCTGTGTTGAAGATGGGATTGACAGCTCAAAAGATAGCGGAAAGCTGATGATTTCTGTTCTGTCTGCGGTGGCAGAGATTGAACGAGAGAATATCCTTGTTCAGACAATGGAAGGACGTAAGCAGAAAGCCAGGGAAGGAAAATGGAACGGAGGATTCGCTCCATATGGTTATGAATTGGTAAATGGAGAATTACAGATTGCAGAGGACGAAGCGGAGATTATTCGTTTGATTTATGACAAATTTATTCATACTAATATGGGAATCTCTGCGATTGCTGCATGGCTGAACCAGCATGGATATAAAAAGAAAAAACGACAGAATAATACATTGGACGCATTTGCCTCTTCCTTTATAAAAGGTGTTCTGGATAATCCGGTATACTGTGGAAAGTTGGCTTATGGACGAAGGAAGAACGAGAAAGTTTCTGGAACAAGAAATGAATATCGCATTGTAAAGCAGGAAAATTATATGCTGCACGATGGTATCCATGAAGGAATCATCTCAGAAACAGACTGGGAGCTTGCTCATCAAAAACGGGAAAAAACGGGTGTGAAATATGAAAAGACACATAGTCTGGATCATGAGCATATTTTATCCGGAATATTGAGCTGTCCGTTATGTGGAAGCGGTATGTATGGGAACGTGAACCGAAAGAAAAAGAAAGACGGAACCTTATATAAGGATTATTTCTATTATGCCTGTAAACATCGTCGTCTGGTAGACGGTCATAAATGTGGATATCGTAAACAATGGAGTGAGGAGAAGATTAACAATGCAGTGGAAGAGGTTATTCGGAAGCTGGTGAAGAATCCTAAATTTGAAGAAGCAATTCTGAATAAAATTGGTTCAAGAATAGATACAGAAGAAATAGAAAAAGAGATTGACGGATTGGAAAAGCAGCACAGGCAGCTGACCGGAGCAAAAGCAAGACTTGGACAGCAGATGGACAGTCTGGATATTATGGATAAATTTTATGAGAAGAAATATCAGGATATGGAGACAAGGTTATACCGTCTGTACGATGAGATCGAAGGCGTGGAGAACAGTATAGATGAAGTTAAGAACCGCCTGCTGAATATCCAGCAACAGAAAATATCAGAAGAAAACGTCTATCAATTTCTCTTATATTTTGATAAACTATATGATAAGTTCACCGACCTAGAGAAGAAAGAATTTCTTAACAGCTTTGTGGAACAGGTGGACATTTATGAGCAGGAGCAGCCAGATGGCAGATTCCTGAAGCACATAAAGTTCCGTTTTCCGGTGTATTTTGGAGATAGGGAAACACAGGAACTTTGTTGGGACAACGAAAGTACCGTTGAGACTGTGGTGTTGTTACAAAGGAAAAATATGTAGAAATCCTTGAATTTACGCACTTTGTGGAGTTTTTCAGTTTCAGAAAAATAGGTGAAAATCACAAAGAAAAGAGCCTTGTGAAGAAAGTAACCGTTGTTGTTGCGTTAGACCTCGGGACGGGGAACACAAAGAATCTTGAATATGAAAATGAATAGAGAGCTATCAGATCATTGATAGATTATAGGGATACTTGTTAAAAGCGGGTGTCCCTATTTTTTATGGGGCATTCCAGAAATGGAGTGTCTTTTTTATACCCAAATATTAAAAATTCAGGAGGAAAATGAGAATGACAAACACAGCGTTAAGAGCAGAGAATAGCAATTCTCGAACAATTACTTTCAAGAGCAGGGAACACGAAAAATTTTATGAGGAATATCTGAAAAAATGCAGATATCAGGATGTTTACCATCGGGCTTTGGTTTATTGCCTGGGTATCGACAGGGACACAAGAAATAATGTGAATAAAATCTATAATTTTAAAACTGGATGTGTAAAAACGGAATGCCTGCAGGAAGGGTGGCAGACCAGTGGAAGTTTACGAATCGTCCGTATGGCATTTAACCTGTATTGTAATGGAACACCAAGCGTCGGAGATTACGAAGCAGAAGAAGATCAGTTGAAAGAATGTCAGTGTTATACCGTAGAGGATCTGTTTTGCTGTGGATATGCCCGGTATTTCTGGGAAGCCATTAAAATCCGTTATCCAGAATATTGCTTTTACAAAGACTGGGAGGATATATATGCTGAAAATTAGATTACAGGGTACTTTAAAGGACATTCAATGGTTTCGCCGTATTTTGGAAAAGCATAAGGAACTGGATGTCCTGGAAATATCTGATGCTTACGCAAATAAAGGAACAAGTAAATATTTTCGTGTTTATGTAGAAGTAGAAGAAAAACAGTAAATCGGAGGAAAGTATATGTGTAAAGTAATTGCTATTGCAAATCAGAAGGGCGGAGTAGCCAAGACGACGACAACCATCAATCTGGGAGCCGGACTGACAAAGAATGGGAAAAAAGTAGTGCTGGTAGATGCAGATCCACAGGGACATCTGACAATGGGACTGGGATTTCCCAAAAATCTCAAAGTGACTTTAAAGAGTATGATGGAAAATATCATCATGGGGCTGGAGTTTGATCCAAAGGAAGCAGTCCTGCACCATGAAGAAGGGATGGACCTGATTCCGTCCAATAAATTGCTTGCCGGAATGGATATGTCCTTATTTACTGTTGAGGATAGGGAAAAAGTACTGAAAGAGTATCTGGAACTGCTGAAGGATGAATATGATTATATTCTGATTGACTGTATGCGTTAAGAAACAAAGATAGTGCAACAAAAGTGTACGAACTTGATTATCCAGAGTTGTTAAAGGATAAGGCAGAGCGAATCAAAAAGGCAAATCTTAAGGCATCGGCTGTTAATGTTCCTTGTGATCTGGCAGATCCAGAATGGAAGAATGAGCTTTTAACATTTGGTTATGAGAAGGGTTCTAAAGCATTTGGCAGCCTGTTAGGAATCAGTTACTATCTTGAAAAGAAGGACTTCGAGCAGTTACTTAGCGGAGTGAGTAAAGTTATGGAGAGTGAATCAGCCATTTGTTTTGATTACTGGTATTGATATTACACCAGCGTACATAGATTATGCAAACGAGCAGGCAAAAGAAGAAAGTTTGAATGCAAAGTTCTTTTGTCAGGACATTCGCACGATTACATTTGATAAGGAATTTGATGTTGTGCTGAATATGGCGGACGGAGCAATAGGATATCTTGAAGACGATGAGGAAAATCATAAGATTTTTTCTGTTATTGCGAAAGCATTAAAAAAAGGTGGAAAGCACTTTATGGATATCATGAATGGAAGCTATGCAGAAACACATTTCCCGTGTAAGTTATGGGATGCAGGAGAAAAGGGACTTACATTATCTGCTTTTGAATGGGAGAAGGAAAGAAAAACACTGATATATGGGCAGGTAGACTATATGTATGGAGAAGCATTTTATAAGCCTGAAATAAAAGAAGGAAATCCTATAAGGTTATATAGTTTGCATGAAATCACGGAGATATTCGGTAAACTGGGACTTCGTATTTGTAACAGTTTTGCTGATTTCAGTGGAAAGCCGAGTTCTGATAATGATATTCAATTGATGGTTTATTCCATACGAGAATAAATCTTCATCAAATCTTTATTTTTTCCTGATAGATTATATTTCAGTAAGAAATGAAATATAGAAGGAAGGATGAATGGTAAAGATGAAAATGATGTTGCAGACACAAAATCTATGTAAATATTTTAGAAAACAGAAAGCGGTAAATAATGTTTCACTTAATATAGAAAAGGGACAGATTTATGGACTGCTTGGACCGAATGGTGCTGGTAAATCTACCATATTGAAAATGCTGACCGGTATGATGAAACCAACTGCAGGCAAGATTTACTTTGATGGAATAACATGGGATAGGAAAGATTTATCAAAAATAGGAGCGTTAATTGAAAATCCGCCTATTTATGAAAATCTTTCCGCCAGAGAGAATTTGAAGGTAAGACAATTATTGCTTGGTACAGATGAAAATAGAATTGGTGAGGTCTTGCAGATTGTATCACTTACAAACACCGGAAAGAAGAAAGCAGGACAGTTTTCTTTGGGAATGAAGCAAAGACTAGGCATTGCAATGGCATTGCTTGGAGAACCGGAACTTTTGATATTGGATGAACCTACGAATGGATTAGATCCAATAGGCATCGAGGAATTACGAGAGCTGATCCGGTCTTTTCCGGAACAGGGAATCACTGTAATTCTCTCCAGTCATATTCTCTCAGAGGTACAGTTACTTGCAGATAAAGTCGGGATTATTTCAGGTGGAATCTTAGGATACGAAGGAGCATTAAAGCAGGGAGATAATCTTGAAGATTTGTTTATGAATGTGGTAAGAAAAAACCAGAAAGCAGGTGAAATCCATGGTTAATATTATAAAAGCAGAACATCAAAAAGCCAAAAGAACCATGCGAAAAAAGTTTATCTGGGGATTTCCTCTTCTTACATTTGTCATGGCATTTATATTTACTCTTGGGATGACAAATGCTTATGCAGAAAGTGTTTGGAACTGGTGGTATACACTTTTGCTGCCGGGGATGATTGCTCTATTTTGTTATCTTTCTGTGGCGCAGGAGAAAAAGATAAAATACTATCATTTAACGACTATTCCCACAGACAGAAGAAAATTGGTGCTGGGGAAAATTATTTATATTGGGTACATGATTTTGTTTTCTAATGTGATTGTGTTTGCAGGAGCAACGCTTGGAGGCTTTCTTCTAACGACACATGTTCCAGTTGGAGGAGCGTTGATTGCAGTATTGTTTCTGACGGTTTCTGAATTATGGGAGATTCCGGTAGCTTTATTTTTAAGTGAACGCTTTGGAATGATTGTAAACCTGTTCGTCTGCCTATTTATTACCGTCAGCGGTGTGGTAATATCACAAACCAGAATCTGGTATGTACTTGTCTCTGCAATTCCTATGAGGATGATGTGCCCGTTGCTTCATGTTTTACCAAATGGACTTGCCGCAGAAGCAGGGAATCCTCTTTTGGATACGGGAGTCATTGTTCCGGGAATGTGTCTCTCAATCATCTGGTTTGTTTTTGTAACGGTTCTGTTTTTGAAATGGTTTGAGAGAAGAGAGGTGAAATAAGATGATTGGAAGATCTCTTAATGCAGACTTGCGAAAGATGAAAGGAACATCTGTGATTCTGGCACACTTACTGATTCCGATTATAACCAGCGTTATATTTTTAATATATTACTTTTTTTCACCATGGAATGAAAATATGAAAGTGATTGCATTTTATCAGGCAATAGGAGCAGGACTTCCGGTACTTATTGGAATTTTTACAGCAAGTGTGATGGAACAGGAACAAAATGCAGGTGATTTTCAAAATCTATTGTCTTTACCGGATAAACCTGCAGCATTTTTATCGAAACTGTTGATGCTACTGGTTTTGTGTCTGTGCTCTATCCTATTGACAGCAATCATATTCGGAATTGGATTTGGAAGAATCGCATCAAGCGATATCAAAATCATGAAAGGATGTATATTTGCAGCATTGCTGCTGTGGGGAAGCAGTGTTCCACTTTATCTGTGGCAGCTGATTCTGGCTTTTCAGTTTGGAAAAGGGGTATCCATTGGAGCAGGGATTATATCAGGACTAATTAGTGCATTGATGCTTACCGGACTTGGAGATTATGTGTGGAAATATGTATTTGTCTGCTGGACGGGTAGAGTACCATATACTTATCTGCAATCTGTATTGGGAGAAACTAGTGTAGGTGAATGGTTGTCATTCATACCAGGTTGCTTAATATTTACAGGGATTAGTATGGTATACTATTTTTGGTGGGTAAACCACTGGGAAGGAAACAGAATATCGGAATAGAATCGAGGGAAACTATGGCAAAAATACTGGCAGTTGATGATGAACCGGCAATTCTGGAAATGATAGAAAGCATTTTGAATAAGGATGGACATCTGGTTACCAAAGTAAGTAATCCGCTGAAACTTAATATGGAAGAATTACATCGTTATGACCTGATTTTACTTGACATTATGATGCCTGGAATGGACGGCTTTGAATTATGCAAAAGAATCAGGGCACTTGTGGATTGTCCGATTTTGTTTCTTACCGCAAAAACGGAGGAAAAAAGTCTGGTGAACGGACTTTCGTTGGGAGCAGATGATTATATTTCAAAGCCATTTGGAGTGATGGAACTTCGGGCAAGGATTCATGCACATCTTAGAAGAGAGCACAGGGAACATTCTGTCCGGATGGTTTTGGGGAGGGTCTGTATTCAAATATCTCAAAAGAAACTATTGGTTGATGATAAGGAACTTCCTCTTACGAAAGCGGAGTACGAAATTTGTGAATTCCTGGCTAAAAACAGGGGACAGGTTTTCTCGAAAGAACAGATTTTAGAAGAGGTCTTTGGTTTTGACAGTGAGAGTAATGACAGTACCATTATCACGCATATCAAAAATATAAGAGCAAAATTTGCGGATTATGATTATACACCGATAAAAACAGTCTGGGGGATTGGATATAAATGGGAAGAGTAAAGAGAAGCAATGCACTCAGCTGGATTTTTATGAGATATGTACTGGTCATGCTTGGATCATTAGTAGGTTTGGTGATTGTTGCTTGGCTGCTGCTGTACCTTTTGATTAGTGTGGGCTGTATCTATCCGGCGAATTATGCAGAGCAAAAGATTAATGAAGCATATGATACGATTTTACGTGCGGATAAAGTAACTGCTGAGATGATTCCTGCACTTTGTGATTATGTAATCTTTTCAGAGAATGGAGAGAAAATAGGTGGAGATCTGTCAGAACAATACGAACAGATAGCATGGAATGTTGCAAAGTACGGAAACGCATCCGGGAAATATTTTTATAAAGTAATTGTAAGGGAAAATGAATATGTTGTATTGCAATATCGCCTGACACCTCAATATCATTCAGCTTTTTTGAGGGAGCATTTTATAGGACCACAGAATGTGATGAGTATTATGTCAGTGATTGGAGCGGTAGCGATTATCATCATTCCGTCCATACGTTTTGGAAAAAGAATCAAAAAGCAGATGCAGCCTGTATTAGACGCAATCAGACAAATAAAGGATCAAAATCTGGAATATGAGACATCCTGTTCCGGTATCAAAGAGTTTGATGACTGTTTATCGGCAATCGATGATATGCGAGATGCATTGCGAGAATCTTTAGAAAAGCAGTGGAAAACAGAGCAGGAAAAGAAACAACAGATGTCTGCTTTGGCGCATGATATTAAAACACCTCTTACGATTGTACGGGGAAATGCAGAACTACTTTCAGAGACTGAACTGACCACAGAACAGAAGAATAATATCACTTATGTTTTGAACGGCACAACACAGATACAAAGTTATGTAAAACAGTTGATAGATGTCACAAAATCATGGAATTGCAGTGATGTTACCTATACAACGGTGAGGTTAGAAGATTTTTTCGCAGATATAAAGGAACAGGCACTCGGGCTGGCAGAAATCTGCCATCAGAAAATAAACTGGAAGGCACAGCAAAGTGATAAAAAGGTAACGATTGCTTATGATCCAATGTTTCGGGCTGTAATGAATGTGATTCAGAATGCAGTGGAGCATACGAAAGAAAAGGAAATCATCTATATTGGTGCAAAGGAGCAGGATGGTCAGCTGACATTCATTGTGGAAGATAGTGGATCAGGATTTACAAAAGAAGCATTATTGCATGGCACAGAGCAGTTTTTTATGGATGACACAAGTAGAAATGGCGAAGCCCATTATGGGATGGGACTATTTTTTGCAAAAACTGTGGCTGAAAAATATGGCGGAGGGATTAAACTTTCAAATTCTGAAAATACAGGTGGGGCGAAAGTAAAAATATTTTTCATGAGTAGTCAAGAAACAAGCTAAATAGACTGCAATTAAGCTATGTAAAAGAAATTTTACATGATTTTATCTAATATGTAAAAGCCTTTTGATAGACGTTACTACTACGTTTGCTGTAATCTCATGGAAGAAAGATCCCTATAAAATCATTTTCATATATAAAACAGGATTCAAAAATGAAATTGGAAACGCAAAAGAACGATTTGGGAAGAAATCAAAAGCAGTAGAAAAAGCGAAAGAAATGTGTTCCCATATCGCAGACGAGGTAAAGGATGTGTGTTCCTATGCTAGTGACAACACATGTAGAGACGGTTGTTTTACTTTCAAAAGTGCACACCTTTGCAAACGATAGAGGTTTTATTTTGCGCGGATTTGAATTGAAAAATTATTAGAAATATAGTAAGGTAAACTAAAGTTGAAATATGCTGAAAGAAAAGTAAGCTTAATGGTATTTGCAAAGATATTACTGGCTTAGGACGTTGGGGAAATGGCGATGTAGAATTGTTTATGGAGCATCAGGATGAGTTAGATCAAATCATGGAAATCGTGAAACAATCCTTTGATGCACAGGCAGAATAATGATTTTGGGACGTTAAAGGAGGCCTCTTATTTGAAAAAGAAAAAAGACGAAATAACCATCCGTTCCAGCGCAGCGGAATACCTGACTTATGTTGCATCTATCGGTGATCAGCAGGACAGCATTGAGATGCGCTATGAGGATGAGAATATATGGCTGACACAGAAGATGATGGCCACATTGTATGACGTTGGTTTGCCAACGATAAATGAACATATTAAAAAGATTTATGCAGATAGCGAATTAGAAGAGTCTGCAACTATTCGGAATTTCCGAATAGTTCAAACCGAAGGTTCACGTCAGGTGACTCGTGATACAAAGCATTATAATCTTCAAATGATTATTGCGGTTGGATTCAAGGTTAATAATGAGCGAGCAGTACAGTTTCGCAAGTGGGCCAATGGCATCGTGAAGGACTACACCATCAAAGGCTGGGTTATGGATGATGAGCGTTTGAAAAATGGTGGCTCTGTGCTTACAGTAGAATACTTCGATCGTTTGCTTGAGCAGATTCGTGAAATCCGTCTTTCTGAACGTAGATTTTACCAGAAGATAACGGATATCTATGCTACAGCTCTTGATTATGACAGAACAGCAAAAACAACAAAGCAGTTCTTTGCAAAGGTCCAAAACAAGATGCATTATGCAGTTCACGGACATACAGCAGCGAAGTTGATTTATGAACGTGCCGATGCTGATAAGCCACATATGGGATTAACCACTTGGGCAGCAGCACCGGAAGGTAAGATTGTAAAAAGCGATGTGAGCGTTGCAAAGAATTATTTGAGTGAGCAGGAAATGCGTTCACTGGAACGTATTGTATCTGCTTATCTGGATTTGGCAGAGGATCGTGCGGAACGTCATATTCCGATGACAATGGAGGACTGGGCAAAGCGACTGGATCTATTCCTGATGGCAGATGACAGAGAGGTCCTTCAGGATGCAGGTAAAATCACTGCTGAAATTGCCAAGGCAAAGGCCGAAACCGAATTTGAAAAATATCGTGTCATTCAGGATAGGCTGTTTATGTCTGACTTTGATAAGTACATGCTGGAACTGGAAGAGAATGCGAAGAAGTAGTAGCATCGCCATTAAAATTTTCAGTTTGCCAAGGTCGAGTGCATGGGAGTTGGGTCATCAGTCGGGATGAAAAATAGCGTTTGACCTGTTATAAGTACGAAGAACAGACAAGGTGGAGACGATGGCAGTTCTTCGTCAAATTTGACTTTTATGTTGGAATCACTATAATAGTAGAAACGAATAAAAAAGTTGAACTTTTTCCGTGGACGGGCGAGGTTCAGAGTGTGACATGGATAACGAAATGTATCAATACTTTTTTGCTACAGAATTTGTTGATATGTTTCCGCAAACAAACGGAGATATTTTTCAACATTTCATATTAGTCTGGAACGGTTCTCGAAAACTGACATCAATCCGGACCTATCGAGCCATGTCGAGACGGTAGTTCTTTTGTCCCAACTGAAACAAAAGCCGGATGATTACATTAATGTCACGATTGAACTTGATGATATGGATATAACATCTGCAGAGACTAAGGCTACATATGATGAGATAAAGAAGTATGTGGCTGAACATAATGCCGGCATGAAGGTTTCCAATCTGTATATCTCACAGGTAAAGAGAAAATGCGGAATTGAGGTTGGAAAGAATTTGCGCGTTGCAACGAGGAGAATGGACTGCTTGCAGGGCAATTCGACGACTGCCGCGACAGACTTGGAACTTGTTCCAAGTCCTAATTTACCTAAAAATGAAGATAGCAGGCAACCGCAGTATCCAGAAGATAAAGAGAGTGCAATTGTGGAGGCATTGAAGCATTTTAAGATGAATAGTTAATAAAGAGAGGTGCATATGCTATGCCAGGTATACTCGTGGTTGAAGATGATGAAAATTTAAATCGTGGAATTACATTCTCACTGAAAAAATCCGGATATGAGGTTTTTTCAGCAGAATCAGTGAAAAAAGCGAAAAGAATTGCAAGTGATAATAATGTGGATGTTACCATTTGTGATGTGAATCTTCCGGATGGGAATGGACTGGAATTTGTAAGGTGGATGAGATGCAATTATAATATATACATTATTTGTCTTACAGCACTAGATCAGGAGATGGATCAGGTCATGGGATATGAAGCAGGGGCAGATGATTATATTACAAAGCCGTTTAGTCTTTCGGTACTTCTTTTGAAAATAGAAGCATATTTCCGCCGCAGACAGGAGAAAACGGAAGCCGGAAAGATGATTTCGGGAGATATCGTATTTATCGCAGGAGAAATGAAAGTCCTGATAAAGAGTCGTGAAATCAGTCTGACAAAAACGGAGTTGAAAATGCTGACTTTTTTTCTTCAGAATCCGAAACAGATTCTTTCAAAAACACAAATATTGGAAAATGTGTTTGATCTGGAAGGTGATTTTGTGGATGAAAATACAATCGCTGTCAATATCAGAAGACTCCGTGAGAAAATTGAAGACAATCCGGCTGCACCGGTCTATATAAAGAATATCAGAGGACTTGGATATATATGGAATCAGGAGGTAAGGCAGTGACAAAGAGATATCACAGGAAACTCACATCAGCCTTGTCGTTGGTATTGCCGGTCATATTAGTGTTTGCAATATTAAATTGCTTTACCACGTATGTGTTTTATGAAGATTACAAATATAAAATGAATCTTATGACAGAGATTGCTGCAAAGGAAGAAGTTTCCGGGCTGGATGCTGTTTCGGAATTGCTTAAGGATAAGGATATTGAAACCAACGAACAGGGAAAGCAATTATTGGAGCAATATGGATACTGGGGAAATAAAGGGAATGCATTTTATATGCAATTCCGGCATCAGGTTATGGTGACCGGTGCTGTAAGCACTGTGATATGCGTGCTTCTTTTGACTTTTTTACTTTATTGGAAGAAAAAAGAAGATGCGTGTCATCAGAAAATTTTAGACCAGTTGGAAGAAATTCTGATCAGATTCCGTGAAAATAAATTTGATGCTTTACTGAAAACGGAAAATCCAGCAGAACTGGAAAAATTGAATGACCAGCTTGAAGCAATCGGACATCATATTCAGTTGCTAAAGGAAGAAGCACGGGAAGAAAAAGAGAACACGAAAGAAATGGTTTCTGATATTTCTCACCAGTTAAAGACACCGGTTGCAGCTTTGGATACATGTTTTAGTGTGCTGATGCAGAATGACTTAAGTGCCACAGAACAGGAGGAGTTTCGTATCCGTTGTCGGAGTGCTCTGGATGGACTGGAGACATTATTGCAGTCGCTTCTTGAAATATCCAAGATGGAAACTGGACTGATTCAGATTAATAAGAAAAAACTTCCGCTTATGGATACTGTCATATCTGCTGTGAATCGCACTTATCCTAAAGCGGATGAGAAAGAAATTGAATTCGTTTTTGACTATGAAAAAGAGTTGGAAACATGCACGATTATGCAGGATAAAAGGTGGCTTGGTGAAGCTGTGATCAACGTTCTGGATAATGCGGTCAAGTACAGTCCGGGTGGTTCAAAAATATTTATCCGGTTACAAAAAAGAAACGATCTTGTAAGAATGGAAATTGAGGATCAGGGAATTGGTATTCCGCAGAATGAGTATCACAAAATTTTTCAACGATTTTACAGAGGAAGTTCCAGGGAGGTCATGGAAAAGAGTGGTACAGGAATCGGACTTTTTCTATCGAGAGAAATTATCGAAAAGCACGGAGGTACAATCATGGTAACCTCCGGCAAAAAGAAAAAAGGAAGCACGTTTGTGATTCAATTACCATATGTTGGTTAAATTTTAAGTGGGCAGAAATCTTACAATTCTGTAAGACTTCTGCTCGTTTTTTGAAAGTGAAATGAAAGATTGTCCTGATACAATTTGGATGTAGGTTGAAAAGGTACACTTTACAGAATTAAAAAGGGAGGCAACACATGAGTGTGATATTAGAAACCAAGCAGCTTTGTAAATTTTATGGCGCAGGTGAGAATCAGGTCAAAGCGGTCAATCAGGTGGACATTCAGATTGAGCAGGGAGAATTTGTCGCAATTGTTGGAAAGTCAGGTTCCGGTAAAAGTACATTACTTCATATGCTTGGAGGGCTAGACACCCCGACAAAAGGCAGTGTTACTTTAGCAGGGAAAGATTTATACAGGATGAAGGAAGATGCCCTTGCTGTTTTCCGCAGAAGAAAAATCGGATTTGTTTTTCAGGCATTTAATCTGGTTTCATCTGTTAATATCTGGGAAAATATTGTACTGCCACTGGGGCTGGATGGAAGCAAAGTGGATGAAGCGTATGTAAATGATATTATTGCAACTCTGGGGATTGAAAACCGGATTTATAATCTGCCAAATCAGTTATCCGGAGGACAGCAGCAGAGAGTAGCAATCGCAAGAGCACTGGTGAATCGTCCGGAAATTATATTTGCAGATGAGCCGACAGGAAATCTTGATTCTAAGACCAGTGATGAGGTAATCGCTCTGCTTAAGATGACAGCAAAAAAATATGGACAGACAATTGTAATGATTACCCATGATGACGAAATTGCACAGGTCGCTGACCGTATTCTGGTGATTGAGGACGGACAGGTGGTGGATTTCAGATGAAGACAATAAGCAGGATTGCATATAGCAATGACAAAAGGAACAGGACAAGAAGTATACTGATCATGATGGCAATCTGTCTGACCACGATGCTGCTTGTTATCATCAGTACTGTGGGAAATGGGGTAATTCATTTACAGAAAAGTCAGGCGGCAGGATCATATGGAAACAATTATGGTCTGTTTGTTTCCGCAGACGGATCGCAGTTAAAAGAAGTAAACCGCCGTGCGGAAATAGATGCTACAGGCACTATGTGCATCGAAGGTATCATAAAAGGCAATGAAAAAGGCGGGTTTGTCTGCATGGATGAGACTGCAAGAAAAATGCTTCCTTATAATAAAGAATATGAGTTGAAGGAAGGAAAGTATCCGGAAAAAATGCAGGAAATTGCCGCAG
The DNA here is from genome assembly GCF_900120195.1 of Blautia sp. Marseille-P3087. Taxonomy (GTDB): domain Bacteria; phylum Bacillota; class Clostridia; order Lachnospirales; family Lachnospiraceae; genus Blautia_A. Next base: position 713,373 of record NZ_LT635539.1, on the reverse strand, counting down.
GAAGAGCATTTTTTCGTGCAATGGGGTATGGTGATGTAAAGATCGGAGATACGGTTACACTGGATTACCGCGCAGGGATGCAGTCAGAATATAAGCCGGAAGAATTTGTTGTCAGCGGAATCCTATATGATCGGGATGAGTATACCATCGAGGCATCTTATGTTGCTTTCGGGTCACAGGAGTTTTATGATGAGCATGTCGCAGAGAATGACAGACAGTATAATATTTATTTTACTTTAAATGATTCTGCAAATGTATCTATGAATAATATTGATTCGGTTATAAAGCAGATTGCAGCAGCTTGTGGGATCGAAGAAAAAAACGTTATAGTCAATGATCTCTATTTGCAATGGGTCTTGCAGCCGAGTTATGAAACGATTGCGGTATGCGGGGTTTTGATTCTTGCAATTGTACTTTTCTCTGTTGTGGTCATTTATAATATTTTTCAGGTCGGTATTGCTAACAAGATACAGGAGTATGGAAAAATCAAGGCTCTGGGAGCAACAAAAAAGCAGATGAAACAACTGATCTTCAGAGAGGGTATGTTTTTGACAATTTCTTCAATACCAGTTGGATTGCTCCTTGGCTTTCTGATTGCAAAATGCGGTTTTAACTGGCTGGTAGAACAGGGAAACCTTGTATCAACCGGAACTGGCTCTATGGGAGTCCAAAATCAGCAGATGCCACTGTTTTCCCTGCCTGTTATGCTTCTATGTATTTTTGTGTCATTTTTTACCGTTGCTTTGGCGCTGCGTAAACCAATGAAAATTGTTTCACGGATTTCACCTATCGAAGCAACACGGTATATAGAAAATGCAGAAACACATAAAAAAGGAAAACGAAATGGCAGAAAAAATGTCACCGTGTTTTCTATGGCAATGGCAAATATAACGGGTAATCCAAAAAGAACCATTGGTACCATCCTCACACTGGGGCTTTCCTGCGCATTGTTTGTGATTATCTCTAATTATGTAGGAAATATTGATACGGGGCATGAAGCACGTCTTTCCGTTAATCATGGACAATTTGAACTGCAGCTTGACTATTCTGCTGAGTACGATGAAAGATATCCGGAGAATAATCTGGATACGATTCTGACGGATAATCCATTGAATGATTCAATGATTGAAGAAATCAAAAGCATTCCAGGAGTGACAGATGTCATGACGAGAGAGATTGTCTCTGTAAATCTGAACGGAACAAGATTTCCGGCTGATATTGTGAGTAAAAATGATTTTGAGTTTATGCGCCAAGACGGGGATATTGGCTCTATGGACTATGATCAGGCGGTAAAGAATGGTGAAATTTTCTTTGGTTGGTTGATGTGGATGGAACAAGATGGATATGCTCCGGGTGAATCCATTGCATTTGATTTTGAGAATGGAAGTGAAACCTATACCTATCAGGGAAAGATTGCAGGATCCTTTGTAAGCGCGGACACTTATCTTGTCATTCCGGAAGGTGTATATCGTTCCATGAATCCGAGGGGAACAGCCTATGGCTATCTGTGGGTGGACTGTGATAAAAAAGATGTTGCATCTGTGGAACAGAGTCTGAATACTTTGATTCCTAATACTTCGCATATAAAAATGGATACCTATCATGCACAGTTACAATCTGCAGAATTCACAGCTCGCATGATGAAGCTTGGCTGTTATCTGTTTATGGCGGTTGTAGGACTCATTGGTTTTATGAATATGGCAAACACCATAATCATGAATATTACGACAAAAAAGCAGGAATATGGTGTATTACAGGCTGTGGGTATGACAAATAAACAATTAAATTTATGTCTGCAGTTACAGGGAATGATGTTTACGGTTGGTACCATATGCGTAGCTTTGATCATTGGTCTGTCGCTCGGCTATGCACTTTTTTCCTATGCAAAACATAATGGAATATTTGGAATGAATATCTATCATGTTCCAATCGTACCAATTTTTATTATGATTTTTTTTGTCGGTCTGTTGCAGATTGTACTTTCCTGCGTTTTAAGCAGTAATCTGAAAAAGGAAACGCTGGTAGAAAGAATAAGGTATCAGGGATAGCAAGTAATATGTAATGAACTAGGTCTTAACGAAGAGGAGAAATAGATAACTTCCATTTTGTATGTATGATAAATCTAAACAGTATTTTAGCAACATTTCCTACTGGTTAATTAAATTGAATAGAAATTAAACACTGTTCAATTGAGCAATCTATATGAATCTGATATGCTGAGTATACAAAAGCTTTTGAATTTTTTAGGAGATGAAGCAAATGGGAGAATAGTAATTCCAAGCCGGATATTGAACTGCTGGCACCAATTGCAAGACTGCTTGATATTTCACTTGATACATTACTTTCTTTTCATGAAAAACTTTCAGATACTGAAATCGAAGAAATTATCAGGAAGATGGACAGGATGTTTTCAGAAGAAGGCTATGAAAAGACTTATGAATGGGCATTGAGATTTATAAAGGAATATCCGAATTGTAACATGCTTATCTGGCAGACTGCGGTAATGCTTGATGCAAGAAGAATAACGGATAAATGCACGAATCAGGAAAAATATGATAAGCAGATTAACGCATGGTATGAGCTGGCACTACATGATGAGAATGAAGAGATACAGCATCATGTGTTAAAAATATAGTGAAGTATGGGTAAAAAGGACATTCCAGAACTGTAGATTTTACAGGTCAGGGGATGTCCTTTTTGCTGATATGGAAATGTTCAATGGACAAGGTAATGATACTGAGAGATATTAAGACTGATAGGAATGATATCTATCTTATCTATTGTTACTTGTTCTGATTTCTCCATTCCCGTGGGGAGACACCATAAATATTTTTAAATGCACGGGAAAAATGAAGCTGATTTTCGTATCCGACAGCGGAACTGATGTCCGCAATAGATAAGGATGTCAGCTTTAATAATTCGGTAGCCTTTACCATGCGGTAGTTCATAAGAAATTCCTGCGGAGAGCGGCCAATAGAGTTGCGGAAGATTTTCCCCAAATAACTCCGGTTGATGCCACATACTGTAGCGATATCTTCGATCGAGATATTATTCTGAAAATTCTGTTCAATATAATTGATTGCTTCTTTTATATAATAATCACTCATGCGCCCACTGGAAACCAGCTTAGTAGATTTTGCTGACTGCAGCAGATAATCCATAAATAAATACAGATGGCCAATGAGATGAAAAGAAGATTCATGAGGATGATTTACAATATAAAGCATTTCATCAGCAAGTTTTTCACGCAATTCTTTGGAGTGTGAATGATAAATGGGCACATCTTTACACAAATCTGTGACACTTAAAGCTTCTTTTATACGCAAGCCATCAAATTCAATCCACATATATTCCCAGGGAAGCTGTTTATCGGCAATGTAGGTGTTGATCTGACCGGGAAAAATAATAAATCCCTGCCCGCTTTTTATGGAATAGGTCTGTGTTTCACCTTTTGCATTGTCAGCCATAAGGGTTCCGGTTCCGGAAAGAATGTAATGGAACAGATAGTGATTGCGTGTGGCAGGACCAAAAGAATGACCGGGATCACACTGTTCATATCCAAACTGATACATACACAGATCAATAAAATTTTCATTCGGAAAAATATTAAATAATATATTGCTCATAAAATACTCCTTATATACCAAAATGCGATATTAGTATCTATTATAGCACAAAATATTGCATTTAGATATAAAATTAAAAAAATATGGGTATTTAAGGACGCATAAAGGTATGTTATAATTAGATTATCAAAAAGGCAAGCGGATATATTTAAGAAAAGGAGAGAGGAATATGGCAAAAAGGAATATTTTCCGTGGTCTTGCGGCTGTGCTTGCACTTGGTATGTGTATGACAGGACTTGCTGGATGCGGAAGCGAAAAAAGGGCGGATGGAAAAACGGAGATTGAAGTGGTTTCCTACAAACCAGAAGCAGTTAAGGCATTTGAAAAAATTGAAAAGCGGTTCAATGAAACACATGATGACATTCATTTGACGATTTCATCTCCAAACGAAGCAATGACTATTTTAAAGACACGTTTTATCCGGGAGGATTATCCGGATATCATCGCAATCGGAGGAGACATCAACTATTCCAACTTTTTAGATGCAGATCTGTTTGATGATATTTCCGATCTGGATGAAGTCCAGACCGTAAAACAGGCATATCTGGATATGGATAAGGAACTGGAGTTTATTCCAAAGGATGGCACGTATGCACTTCCATATGTGGCAAACGCGGCAGGAATTTTATATAACAAAGATCTGTTTGAGGAAAATGGCTGGAAAGTTCCGACCACCTGGCAGGAATTTACCACACTGTGTAATGAAATAAAACAGAGCGGAACACTTCCGCTGTATCTGGGATTTAAAGATACCTGGACCTGTCTGGCTCCGTGGAATGCGCTGGCGGTCGGACTTACCGATTCGGACACCTGCAATCAGGTAAATATGGGAAATACCACATTTTCCGATACGTATGGACCGGTAGCAGAAAAGATGCGTGCGCTTTTGGATTACGCCGAAAAAAATCCGTATGCATACGGTTATAACGATGCCTGTACAGCATTTGCCCGTGGGGAAGCTGCCATGTATCCGATCGGAAGCTATGCAATTCCGCAGATTAAATCGGTCAACCCGGACATGAATATCGGCTCTTTTACATTTCCTGCAAATGATAACGAATCAGACAATGTATTAAATTCAGGAATTGATCTGCAGTTTTCCGTAATGAAAGCATGCAAAAATAAAGAGGCTGCATATGAAGTTTTAAAATATCTGTATGACGATGAGACCATTCAGATTTATCTGGATGATCAGGGCGGAATTGCCTGCAAAGACGGGGATTTTGCAATTCCGGAAACACTCAAGGATATGCGTCCTTACATTGAAAACAACCGCATGGCAGATTATCAGGATCACCATTATCCGAGTGAGATGAGTGTGGATGCCATGATCCAGACGTTCCTGCTGGATACAAGCGATAATGCACAGGAAAAGTTTTTGAAAAAATTTGATTCCGACTGGAAGCGCTATAACCGGGATCTGATTCGGAAAGTACAGGATTATCAGAAAGAACAGGAGGATGCACAATGAAAAAGAAAATGTCAAACAGGGACAAAACATTCTGGGCGGTTATCATACCGGTTGTAATCTTATTTTTTGCATTCAATACACTTCCAATGATCAAAGGTGTGATTTACAGTTTTACCAATTATAAAGGATATGGAACTTACGATTATGTTGGATTCCGGAACTATGCAGATCTGTTTACGGATTCCCGAGTGGGAAAAAGCTATTTGTTTACGTTTAAATATGCACTGGCAGGAACGATACTGGTAAATGTGCTGAGTCTGATCATGGCAGTTGGATTAAACAGTGCAATCCGTTTTAAAAGTGCACTGCGCGGTATTTATTTTGTACCGAATATTTTAGGAGGACTTGTCATCGGTTATATTTTTAGTTTTATTTTTACTTACATTCTTCCAACTGTGGGAAATGTGTTCCATATTGGATTTTTACAGAACAGTATTCTTGCAAGTGAAAAATACGCATGGATTGGTGTGCTGATTGTTGGTGTATGGCAGGCAGTTGCCATGAATACCATTATTTATATTTCCGGTCTGCAGACCGTCCCGGAGGAAGTATACGAGGCGAGTATGCTTGACGGAGCAAGTAAATGGAAACAGTTCTGGAAAGTAACATTTCCACTGGTTATGCCGTTTGTAACGATCAATCTGGTGCTGAGCACAAAGAATTTCCTCATGGTATTCGATCAGATTATGTCATTGACCAAGGGAGGTCCGGCACAGAGCACGGAATCCATTTCTTATCTGATATATAAAAACGGTATGGATGGCGGACAGTTTGGATTCCAGAGTGCAAATGCAGTTATATTCTTTATTGTGATCGTGGCGATTTCACTTTTCCAGATGACAGTTATGAATAAGAAGGAGGAGCAGTTATGATGAAAAAAAAGCAGAAAACAAACTTGGTACTTACAATTGTTCTGATTCTGGGGACATTAACTGTATTTTTCCCACTGTATATGGCAGTGATTATTGCATTTAAGAAACCGAGTGAGATGACAAACGATGTGGCGGGTGCACTTTCTTTCCCGAAACAATGGAGTTTTGAAAACTTCCGTCAGGCAATGGAAGTGACCGATTTCTGGCGTTCTCTTGGAAACAGTTTACTGATCACTCTGGTAACGATCGTACTGGCAATTCTGATCCACTCGATTGCAGGCTATGTGATCGGGAGGGGCATGGCAAGAAGAAAAAGTTTCCGTTTTATCTATCTGTATATTGTCAGTGGTATGTTTGTTCCATTTTCCATCTTAATGATGCCTCTGGTAAAACAGACGGCACACATGGGACTTGGAAACCGTGCCGGTGTCATCGTGTTGTATCTGGTATTTTACATGCCAATGAATGTCCTGCTTTACAGTGGATATTTAAAAAATATTCCGGAAGCACTCGAAGAAGCAGCAGATATTGATGGGGCAAGTACCTGGACGACTTACTGGAGAGTGGTATTCCCGATGATGAAACCGATGCATGCGACGGTTGCGATTCTGACAGCCCTTGGAACATGGAACGATGTTATGACACCGCTTGTGATCATGTCCGGAACCGGACAGAATACGCTGCCGCTTGCACAGCTTAACTTCCAGACACAGTTTGGAACCAATTACAATCTGGCGTTTGCCTCCTATATTCTGGCACTGATCCCGATCATGATCTTTTATATGATCTGTCAGAAACAGATTTTGAATGGTGTGGCAAACGGCGCAGTCAAAGGATAAAAAATAAAACGAGGTGGCTTCTATGGCAATTATATATCATCCAAATAAAAAAATCTTTACCCTGCATACAGCGCATACAACTTATCAGATGCAGGTCGATCCACTGGGATATCTGCTGCATCTGTACTATGGAGATAAAACAAACAGCCCCATGGATTATGTTTTAACCTATGCAGACCGTGGATTTTCCGGAAATCCTTATGCAGCGGGCATGGACCGCACCTATTCGCTGGATGCGCTGCCACAGGAGTATCCTTCCATTGGAACTGGGGATTACCGCAATATTGCGCTGAATATCAAAAATGAAAAAGGGGTGGAAAGCGCAGATCTGCTTTTTAAAAGTTATGAGATCCGAAGCGGCAAATACCAGTTACAGGGACTTCCGGCTGTCTGGGCAGACAAAGAGGAAGCACAGACACTGGAAATTGTCCTTGCAGACGAAAACGCACAGGTTGAAGTTCATCTGCTGTATGGTGTTTTGGAAGAAAACGATGTCATTACAAGGAGCGTCCAGATTAAAAATACGGGAACTGGGCAGATTACGATCGAAAAGGCAGCGGCAGCCTGTCTGGATTTTGTACAGGGAGATTTTGATGTCCTGCGGTTTTATGGAAAGCATGCCATGGAGCGCAATCTGGAGCGTACGTCGCTAGGGCATGGAACCATTGCGTTTGGCAGCCGCAGGGGAACGTCCAGCCATCAGTATAATCCGGCAGTGATTTTGGCAGAAAAAGGAACAACAGAGACCGCAGGCATCTGCTATGGAATGCTGTTTGTATACAGCGGAAATTTCTCCTGTGAGGCAGAAAAAGATCAGTTCAACCAGACGCGCCTGCTTCTAGGTTTAAATGAAGAACTGTTTTCCTATCCGCTTGCGGAAGGAGAAACCTTTACGGTACCGGAAGTCATTTTGTCTTATTCGGCAGACGGATTGTCTGCACTGTCGCAGCAATATCATAACTGCATCCGCAACCATGTGTGCCGCAGCAAATATGTCCATATGCAGCGCCCGGTGCTGATCAACAGCTGGGAGGCAGCATATTTCGATTTTACGGGAGATACGATCGTGGATCTGGCAAAAGAAGCTGCTTCCCTTGGAATTGATATGGTAGTGATGGATGACGGCTGGTTTGGGAAAAGAAACGATGATAATTCTTCCCTAGGGGATTGGCAGGTCAATGAAAAGAAACTGGGGGGAAGCCTGGCAGAGCTTATTACCCGTGTGCATAATCAGGGGGTGAAATTTGGCATTTGGATTGAGCCGGAGATGGTCAATGAAGACAGCGACCTTTACCGGGCACATCCGGACTGGGCAATTCAGATTCCGGGGAAAAAGCCGGTGCGCTCGAGAAACCAGTTACTGCTTGATTTTTCCAGAAAAGAAGTGCGCGACTGTGTATTTGATCAGATTTGTGCCGTGCTGGATCAGGGAAAAATTGATTATGTCAAGTGGGATATGAACCGCAGTATGGCAGATGTCTATGCCGGAAATCTTTCCTATGATTACGTGCTTGGTGTTTATAATTTTATGGAGCGCCTGTGCAGCCGGTATCCGGATCTTCTGCTTGAGGGATGCAGCGGTGGCGGCGGCAGATTTGACGCAGGAATGCTTTATTATTCCCCACAGATCTGGTGTAGTGATAATACCGATGCAATCAACCGCACAAGAATTCAGTACGGAACGTCGTTTTTCTATCCGGTTTCCGTAATGGGGGCGCACGTTTCAGCGGTGCCGAACCACCAGACCGGACGGGTGACAAGTTTCCACACCCGAGGGGTGACGGCGATGGCTGGAACCTTCGGTTACGAATTAAACCCGGCGCTTTTATCCGATGAGGAAAAACAGCAGATCCGGGAACAGATTAAAACATACAAGAAGTATGAAACGCTTATTAACGAGGGAACCTACTGGCGGCTGTCCGATCCGTTTATGGATGAAATTGCGGCATGGATGACGGTGTCAGAGGAACAGGATCATGCATTAGTCAGCGCAGTGCGTCTTAGGGTAGAGGCAAATCAGGCAGCCGTTTATGTCCGCCTGCGTGGGTTAAAACCGGATGCCGTGTATTTGGAAGAACAGAGCAGCAGACAGTATTCCGGTGCAGCACTGATGCATGCGGGAATTCCGCTTCCGCCGTTTACCAGAGAATATGAGGCGTATCAGTTTGTTTTTACAGAGCTGAAAGAGGCTGGAGTATTATACGAAAAAGTATAGAAATGGTGTGAGAGGAATACCAAAAATCGCATGGTCATCAGCATTTACGGTGGCTCCGGTTCCGGAAAAACAACACTTGCCACGGCATTGCAGCAGTATTTTTTAAATGACGGCAGGGGCTGTTACCTGCTCTCGGGCGATGATTATCCACACCGGATTCCTCGTTTCACAAATATAGATAGATTACCATGATATGAAGTGGAAGAAACAATGGCAGAACTGAAGTCTCAGATTTATGAGTTTAAGAAAAATCAAATTGATGCGGATAGTATATACAGATTTTTAGGTGCCTTTAATGAAGTGTATTCGGAATGTATGGATGCAGAAAAGAAGCAGTTCATGCAGGCATTTATTGAACGCATTGATATATTCCCGGAAAGACGGGAAGATGGAGATTGGATTCAGAATATTAAGTTTCAGTTTCCGGTACCGATTATTAAAGAAGGCAAGGAAGTAGTACAAATCAAGGGGATTTCTTTGGACAAGGAGAAATCGGATGAGCATATGATTTCCTTGGAAAAGTTATCAACACTTGAGACGGTTGGAGAGCGTTTCAAGTGTTGTGTAAACAGAAAAAACTGATATAAGATATGTCATTAGTTATCGAGGACAGAACCTGTTTTTCAGGGTTCTGTCCTTGTTTGTATTATAATGCGGTTTTATGGTATGTCAAGCAGGACTGGCTGTGCCAGCCCTGCTTAGCATGCATTCTGCTTATAACCTTTCCAATCTTTCTTCGAAGAAAATTTCCAGCTGAGAATGGATCTGTCCCCAATCCTGACGGTGTCCCGTCCATTTCTTGGTGATATCTATCATGGCCAGATACAGCATTTTCAAGAGACTGTCATCGGATGGAAATACCGTCTTGGATTTGGTGACTTTCCGGAGCTGGCGGTTAAATCCTTCAATCGTGTTCGTGGTATAGATCAGACGTCTGACAGCTTCCGGATACTTAAAATATGTTGAAAGATTTGCCCAGTTATCTTTCCATGACTTTGCAGTCTTAGGGTATTTCCCGCTCCATTTTTCGTCAAAGCTGTCCAGTTCTGCCAATGCAACTTCTTCTGTAGGAGCTGCATATACACGCTTCAGATCTGCCATAAGTGGTTTGATCTCTTTGTAAGAAACAAATTTCGTGGTATTCCTGATCTGATGGATTATGCACTGCTGGATCTCGGTTTGGGGAAATACTGCTTCAATTGCCTGTGGAAAACCGGTCAGTCCATCCACACACGCAATCAATATATCTTCTACACCCCGGTTTTTCAGGCCATTCAGGATGGAGAGTCAGAGCTTGGCACTTTCATTTTGACCAACATACATTCCGAGGACATCCTTACGTCCTTCCATATCGATCCCAATCGCAATGTAAACAGCACGTTTTACAATCTGCCCCTCATTACGTACATGGAAATGATCTTTTCTTCCATGTCCTGCGTAATCGAATTCTGATACTTCTTTACAACCTGTGGTTCGAAGTCACCTTTTCGATCCCTTGGAATATCAATCTCCATATCTCCGTAACTGGTATGTAACGTTTTCTGGGAATGTCCATTCCTGGAATTATCGGTTTCTTTATTTCGATAATCATACTTGGAATATCCCAGTTTTTCATCCAGTTCCTGATCAAGGGCACCTTTCAAAATGATAGACATCATATCCTGCATAATGGAATTAACATCTGTTCCATCTTTTACTTTTACATTGTTTTCTTTCAGGTAGTTTCCCATGAGTTCTCTAAGCGCTGCTTTTGGTGGTGAATCCTTTTTTCTTGCCATAAAATAAACCTCCAAACTGAGTAATTCTATCTTACATCAGTTTGGAGGTTTATACAAACTTTGGGATACTCCCATATCTCTGCTTTTAAGTTAATGACATTGTGATAGAAAAGGGCTTTCCGTACATCATCAGGTTTAGGTAACCAGTCAAGGAAGAATGACGACGGATTACCTCTTTTCCTTTAGGATTAAATATATTTTTTGATGTTCTTAAACTTAAAAATATATTCAAAATTATTTTGAAATATTCTTTAAATAAGGTTTCAGATTTTCCAAAACAACCCGATATCCATTCGGATACATATGAATTCCTTCAATTGTAAATTCCTTTTTCAGACGACCATTCTCATCAGTTAATCCGACATTCAGGTCAATGTATTCACAGTTCATTTTATCAGCTAGCTCTTTTACAGCCTGATTGGCTTTATTAATATTTTCAATGGTTCGTGTTGCTAATACTTGTTTCACCCATGCCAGAGTAGCTACATCCGGTGCGTCGTTGATTGGATAATAAGCAATCAGATAGATTTTAACATTCCCAAGCCGTTCACGAATTTGCTGAAGAATTTTTTCATAGTTTTCAATCAGATGCTCCAACTTATAACCGCTACTTCCGATATCATTAGTTCCGATATTGATAAAGATAGTTGACGGTTCTGTACCGAAGATCATTTCCTCCATATGCTCCAGCATATCATCAGTTGTATATCCGCCGATTCCACGGTTATAAGCGGTAAGGGGAATGTTTTCAGTCATTAACATTTCATTTACCGGAAATTGTTCCATTAGGGAAGATCCTGTAAAAAGTACTTTTCCCTTCTGGGCAATCTTATTAAGATACTGATAACGTTTTAATGTTTTGAGTTTTTCTCCTGCAAAAAACTGTTGCATTCTGTCTTGAGCTTTATTTGTGTTTTTTTCCATTGTGAAAATCCCCTTTCTTGATTTCCTAATCTATATCATAGGCAGGATTATCCTATGGTATTCATTAATAAAGTGATCACCGGCATGCTGACAATACTGAAGACCGTACTCATGCAAACATCTTTTACAGCCTCTGTATAATCCTGACCGTAGAGCTGGGCGAAAATCGCTACATTTGCACCGACAGGAGCAGCGGCAGCGAATAACAAAGCCAGTTTCATCGTCTTGTATTCATCCGGCAGTGCAAGTAAAAGAAGTGCAGTTGCCACTGGAATCAGAAATAAACGGATAACGGAGCAAAGATAAGTTCCTTTATCATTAAATAATTCAGAAAGTCTGATCTGAGCCAGATAAGTTCCAAGTACGATCATTGCCAAAGGTCCATTCATAGAGGCCAGCGTTGAGATAACGGAAGTAATCTCAGCTGGAAGTTGTATCGGAAGAAAGAATAATAACAATCCGATGCACAGTCCAATCACAATAGGATTTGTGATAATTTTCTTTATACTGATGACAGATTTATCTTTGGTAAAGATGAAGACACCGTAAGTCCATTGAAGAATATTTAAAAGAGCGACAAAGGAAGCTACATAGAAGACAGCTTCTTCACCTAAGACCATCTGTACAAGAGGAATTCCAATAAAGCCTGCATTGGAAAATGCACTTCCAAACTGTTTTACAACAGAGGTATTTTTAAAACAAAGTTTACTGATCAAAATAGCCAGAATTAATGCCATTAAAGAGATTCCAAAGGAGATCAGAAAACTCAAAAGCAGATCAACAGAAAATTCCCGGATGTATGACTTGATAATGGCCATTGGCATTACAAGATAAAGCAGCATTTTTCCGAGATCACCGCTTCCGGCTTTTGTAATAATTTTCTTTTTATACAGAAAATATCCACACGCCATATAGACGACCATAATGATATTTTGGTGAATCAACAGTGTTACAATTTCCATAAAAGTATTCTCCTTCATTTCGTAAAAATGTTAAATATCAAAATAAATAACAATGTTTTCTTGCTCTGTGAAGCAGATTGTAATATGGATTATTTAGAAAAAAAACAGATTATATTGCCAAACAACCATACAAATTTGCTGAAATATGCAGGCATATATTATTGCAGTGCATTCTGTTTCCTGTATTGTGCCGGCGTCATGTTCGTATCTTTCTTAAATAAACGGACAAAATTATTGAAGTCTGAGATTCCAGATAATTCTCCAATTTTGTAGCATGGAAGGTTGGTGTCTGACAGGAGAAACTTTGCATTTGCAAGCCGGAGATCAATCAGAAATTCATTTGGGGATTGTCCTGTGTACTTCTTAAATTCCCGGCTCAGATGAAATTTTGAAATTCCGGCAAAGGCAGAAAGGGAATCTAAAGTAAGTGGTTTGGCATAATTACTTTCCATATATTTAATCAGATACCGGATATTTTCTGGGATGACTTTATCGGAAGACATCGTACTTTCATTACGTTTATGGAAAAGTAAAAGCAATAGTGATTCCAGCCGGTTTGATACGAGAAAATCTCTTTCAATACTGAAATTGGTATAGTGATACAGGATGTTTTCTAATGCGTTTTGAAATTCAGCTTTTGGGATTGAAAAAGAAATATCCCCATTCTTTTCCCAAAGCTGACAAAAGTAATCGGCAGAAATTCCATTAAAATGAATATCACTATGAGTCCAGTTAGTTGACTCTGTGTGGTAATAGTGTGGTTTACGGCAATCAATCAGGAAACCGGTCCCAGGAGTCAACAGATAGGTTTTATTTTCATATTCAAGAATTCCACTTCCCTCGTAAGTATACTGAATCAGAAAAGAAAAATAATTCTGCCGTCTTGTGAAATATGCGGATTTCGATTCAAGATAAACGAAAGACTGCAGGTATAGGAAGTGCTCCCTGGTATAGTCTGAAATTGGGCGCAGATGAATAAAGTGCTGTGTGCCATCCAGAGCAAAATCAGAAAAGGATGCATCTGTGGCACTCATGGCATCTTTTGGAAAAGAAAAAGAGAAGTCGGAAAAGAGTTTTTTATTTTTGGGAGTTCTCGGAATTTTCCATTGAAACATAAGAAGCGGAATTTTATCAAACATAATTAAATCCTCCTTTGGGCAAGATTATATGGTATATCAGCAGTATTATCAGTTTTTACTTGAAAGATATTGTATTATACTTCGTCTCAGAAAGCAAGAAAATAAGTGTTCTTGGAAAGGAGAGAGAGATGGAAAAAGAGGGAACAGGTTTTTGGCTAGAACATTTCAGAACAGAAAACCAGAAGAATCCAATTGGTCTGGACTGTGAGAAACCACGATTTTCATGGGAGCTGCACAGCAAAAAGGAAAGTATTTTCCAAAGTGCATATCAGATTAAAGTTACAGATCAGTGGGGAAATGCAAAAGCGGATAGTGGAAGAGTGGAAAGTAAAGAGAATGTACTTCTTTCACTTGAACATTTTCAGCCTGAACCAATGACCGAATATAATGTTCATATAACAGTATGGAATAATTTACAGGAAAGTGCAGAAATTGAAGGTAGATTTGAAACGGGCAAATTGGGAACAGAATGGAAGGCTTCTTGGATTGAACCGGAACAGATACCTACAGAGGACAGCTCCAAGGGAAAGACGATGAACCGCCAGAGCTTGTTTAATGATCCACACAAGGGAAAGGAAAGAGATTTTGCAGAATTCCAGCCGGTACAGTACATAAGAATTCCATTTGAGCTGGAGAAAACACCGGTAAAAGCAAGAATCTATACTACAGCACACGGATTTTACAGATTATCACTGAACGGATCCAGAGCAGATGAACGAGAAATGACGCCAGATCTTATGTCGTATGAAAAAATTTTAATGTATCAGACTTATGATGTTACAGAAAGACTCAGGGAAGGGAAAAATGTAATTGGAGTAGAGCTGGCTGATGGTTGGTGGAGCGGAAGAACCGGAATGTCAGGTGACAGTTGTCAGTTTGGTGATACAACAGGGCTTCTTCTGGAAGCAAGAATCACATTTGAAGATGGAACTGTTCAGACTGTTTCAGCAGAAAATGGAGTATCACATACGGGTCCTCTTGTAAGATCAGATATTTTCGTTGGAGAAAAATATGATGCAAGACTGGAGATGCCGAACTGGGATACAGCAGAGTTCCCTGCGGATGACTGGAAACCAGTGAAAAAAGCAGAGTATGGATTTGAGAATCTGATTGGACAGTATGGAGCGTCGGTAAAATCAGTAAAAATTTTACAGCCGAAAGAAATTATTCGTTCACCAAAAGGAGAATATATTCTTGATGTTGGACAGATTGTTGCAGGAAATGTAGAAATTACATTGGATGCAGAGGCAGGAAAAACAATCAAATTAGAGCATTCAGAGGTTTTAGACGAAGAAGGAAACTATTATAATAACATTATCGGAGTGAATAAAGAACAGCAGGATGTATATGTGACGAAAGAGGGAAAACAAACCTATAGACCACATTTTACATGGCATGGATTCCGTTATGTAAGAGTGACCGGATGGCCGGGTGAGATGACGACGGAAAACTTTAAGATCTTTGTTCTTTCAAGTGAAATGGAAGATATCGGAACAGTAGAAACTTCTCACAAAGAGTTGAATAAGCTGATCCAGAATATCTGGTGGAGCCAAGTGACAAACACAATCTCAATTCCTACAGACTGTCCGCAGAGAGAGCGTGCCGGATGGGGTGGAGATATCATGGTATTTGCACCGACAATGTGTAAGAACCGGCAGGCAGATGCATTCTTAACCCGCTGGATGATGAATGTAAGAGCAGAACAGATGGAAAAAGGTGAAATCCCGAATGTTGTTCCATATCTGAAATCTTACAAGACGATGGCGAATGTAACGACGAAATTCCATACGAGCTGCGGATGGGGAGATACAGTAGAACAGGTTCCGCTTACATTATACCGGGAATATGGAGATAAACGTGTATTGGAAGAAAATTACCCGGCGATGAAACGCTGGATTAATTACATCAAAGAACGTGCATGGAACCATCATCCGGAGGAATATGAGACCTGGGATAAAGAACATCAGGAACGCAGCCATTATCTGTGGAATACAGATTTCCATTATGCAGACTGGCTTGTTCCAAGTATGGTTCTGGGAAATCCGGATGGAACTGCAATGATCCAGACGGCAAGACAGACAATGCGTTATGTCGCACCGGCTTATTTCGCAAATACAGCGGCTACAATGGCAGAGATTGCAGAGATTCTCGGACAGACAGAGGATGCCAAAGAATACAGACAACTGTATGAAAAGATTCGTGAGGCATTCATCGAAGAATATGTAAGTAAAGATGGTACATTGGAGAAAGAACTCCAGGGACTGTATGTTATTGCATTGAAGAATCACCTTTGTCAGAAAGAGTTACAGCCGAAGATGGCTGCACATCTCAATGAGATGATCCAGGAGAATGATAATTGTCTTGATACAGGATTTTTAAGTGTTCACTATTTGTTGGATGTACTTTGTGAGAATGGTTACAGAGACACTGCTTATAAAATTCTGTTCCAGACAAAATGCCCGAGCTGGCTTTATGAAGTAGAACATGGAGCAACGACGATGTGGGAGAGCTGGGGCGCAATCGGAGAAGATGGACAGGTC
This sequence comes from Blautia sp. Marseille-P3087, assembly GCF_900120195.1. Classification (GTDB taxonomy): domain Bacteria; phylum Bacillota; class Clostridia; order Lachnospirales; family Lachnospiraceae; genus Blautia_A. The sequence continues at coordinate 697,007 of NZ_LT635539.1, read as the reverse complement.
AGTACTTACAGTTATAATCATTATGCATTCGGTTGTGTGATGGATTGGATCTACCGCGAAATCGGGGGGATCAAAGAGCTGGCACCGGGTTATGAATCTGTTATGATTTGTCCAGATATGAAATGTGGATTGACCGATGTAAAATGTACTCAGCATACACCGAATGGCGTTCTGCAGGTAGTCTGGAAAGTGAAAGAATCAAAAGGATCCATTCGGGTGAAGATCCCATGCAATACAAAAGCAATGATCTGTCTGCCGACTGGAAAATGCATTATGACTGGAAGTGGAGAATATCAGTGGAACTTCCAGTTGAATATTTAAGAAGGTTTATAGATTTATTAGATAGTAAAAGTAGGAAAGAACGAAAGAAAAGAGGAAAAAGGATGAGTAAAAATACAGGTAAGAGATTATCGAAAAAAGAAATCATATCTTATGGTATGGCATCACCGGCAGTGAACATTGGAGCATTGATCTGCGGCTCATTTTTGTCAATGTATTTTACAGACGTTGCAGGAATCCCGGCAGCTGCTGTTGGAATGATTTTCCTTGTGGCAAGAATTTTTGATGGTATTTCAGATATCTTGATGGGGGTTCTCATTGATAAGACAAAAACGAAAATGGGAAAAGCAAAACCGTGGATCTTAGTTGGTGGATTATTCAGCGGATTTTCAGCAGCATTGTTGTTTAATGTGCCACATATTGGAACAACGGGAATGATTATTTACGGAACAGTTCTGTATTTTGTCTTTACAGGTATTTTTAACACAATGACAGGTGTTGGAGTATCCACTTCCGTTGCTTTGATCACAGATAATGTAGCAGACAGAACAGCTCTTGGAGCAAGTTTCCAGACAATCCAGTCCATGACAAGTCTTGTTATTTCCATGAGTGCTATGCCGCTTGTAACAGTATTTGGCGGCGGACAGAAGGGCTGGACCGTATTCATGATCCTGGCAGTTTTTGTTGGATATGTATTCCTATATGTATTTATGAAAAATACAAAGGAACGTCATTCTGTAGAAGCGAAAAAAGGTGAGAAAGTAGGGCTTGGAGCGTGCCTGAAAGCACTGTTTACAAACCAGTATTTTCTTTGCACAACAGCAATTGGTCTTTTGTTGAACCTTCAGCTTGCAATGGTTGGAAGCACAGGAATCTATTATGCAAACCAGATTTTGAAGAATCCAATTATCTTCTCTCTGATGTCAGTAGCAATGTATGCCCCGAAGTTCTTCGGAATTCCGCTGTGTGTACCGCTTATGAACAAATTCGGAACAAAAAATGTAACAATCGCCGGACTGGTTGTTGTGGCGGCAGGAATGGGGTCTATCCTTCTTGTACCTAAGAGTGTAACCGTTGTATTTATTGCCCTTCTTCTGAAAGGAATTGGAACATGTCCGCTTCTTGCAAGTTTTAGTGTATACACATCAGCTGCAGCTGATTATGGAAGATATAAGACAAAACTTCCAATGCAGAGTATTTACTTCAGTGGAACAAGCTTTGGAAATAAAGTCGGAGCAGGACTCGGAGGAGCATTATTAGGTGGGTTACTTTCTTTCATCGGTTATGATGGACTGGCAAAAACACAGACAGCAATGACACTGGCAGGAATCAAATACATTTATGTATTTGGTGCGGTGATCCCATGTATCCTTATGATTCTTCTTCTCATTCCGTTAGGAAAGCTTGAAAAGATGAGACCGGAGATTGAAGCAGGTTTGAGAGAGATGGACAATCATTAGAATGAAGAAATTCCTTTATCAGAGATTTCGTTTTTAAGAAAAAAGCCCCCCTTTTTTACCGAGAGCGTTTCAAGTTTTGTGTAAACAGAAAAAACTGATATAAGATATGTCGTTAGTTATCGAGGACAGAACCTGTTTTTCAGGGTTCTGTCCTTGTTTGTATTATAATGCAGTTTTAGGGCATGTCAAGCAGGACTGGCTGTGCCAGCCCTGTCTAGCATGCATTCTGCTTATAACCTTTCCAATCTTTCTTCGAAGAAAATTTCCAGCTGAGAATGGATCTGTCCCCAATCCTGACGGTGTCCCGTCCATTTCTTGGTGATATCTATCATGGCCAGATACAGCATTTTCAAGAGAATGTCATCGGATGGAAATACCGTCTTGGATTTGGTGACTTTCCGGAGCTGGCGGTTAAATCCTTCAATCGTGTTCGTGGTATAGATCAGACGTCTGACAGCTTCCGGATACTTAAAATAGGTTGAAAGATTTGCCCAGTTATCTTTCCATGACTTTGCAATCTTAGGGTATTTCCCGCTCCATTTTTCGTCAAAGCTGTCCAGTTCTGCCAATGCAACTTCTTCTGTAGGAGCTGCATATACACGCTTCAGATCTGCCATAAGTGGTTTGATCTCTTTGTATCTATTCAAAGACGGTTATAATTCTATATCATATGACCTTTTCTTAGCTTTGGCAGGCTGATTTCGCCGTATTTCCTGCTTTCTCTGATATTCAAGTTCCCATGCACGATGGGAGAACATCAGGATCCTCCACATTGAGATAATCCACCTCATTGGTTGCAATATCACGACGGTGATAGTCATAATATTTACCGAAAGTCCCCTTGAGCTGTTCAATCAGCTTATCCCGGAAATCAGGACGTATCTGGATTCTGGTATCCAGTAACTCGGTATATTGTTCTGGTTCAGGACGAAATTTTTCTTCCCGGAAAGCGGCGGCGTCTTTTTCAAGCTGTTTTTGGAGCGAGATATCCTGAGAATCCAGGATATCAAGATTGTTATTCATCTGGTCATATTTCTTGGATAGATTTGTCATATCTTTATCGGTAGAGCATTGTGCCTAGAAGATTAGCTGCTCTTTCCTTGATTTCAGTTCTTCAATTTCTTCGGTAACAGTGGTAAGCTGCTGATTCAATTTTATATGCTGAATGGGATTCAAAATACTGGTTTTCTCTTTTTTACATTCAGCTCTTTCCGTTCTGTAACTTTAGCTTTGAGTTTCTTTTTAACGATGTAGTATTTATTTAGTATTGGATTAAAATGATTCATCCAGTCATGGATCACTTCTTTTTGCATCTCATTGTGGAGCAAATGATATTGTGTAAAAATCATGTGATTTCGGATTACTTCCAATGTTTCTGCAATTATCGGAATAGACTTTTCTACAGCTTCAGCCAGTTTTGCTACTTTTGCTTTTAATTCTCGGAGCATTTTGTTATCCGCACGAATCTGACGGTTGATTTCACAGCGGTCTGCTACCATGCCTTGCCCAACTGATGATGGTAGCTGCATGGTTTGCTGTGAGATAAGCATACGAAAATCGGAGGAAAAAGGCATTGAGGGGAAATTGAGAAAAAGATGCAATATTTTTTGAGTTGAAGTATAATATCAAGTGTTAAGCCAATAGAAATAAAAAACGTTATTGCTAACATGTATATAAGAACAAAGGAGTGAATTACATGATGTATAATCCACAACTTGATACATTTATCTGCGTTGTCGAAGCTGGAAGCTTTAGTAAAGCGGCAGAAGAATTATATATAAGTGCACCTGCGGTTATTAAACAGATAAATTCTTTGGAAAACAGCTTAGATTTGCAATTATTTGAAAGAACACACAGAGGTCTTATTATTACGGAAGCTGGTAAATCGCTCTATCAGGATGCAAAATATCTGATTCAATATTCACAAGAATCGTTGATACGGGCGCAGGAAGCAATGAATCATAATGAAGAAATCATTCGTGTTGGAATATCTCCGATGACGCCACCGGAAGTTTTTGTGGAACTTTGGCCCAAGATACAGAAAATATATCCGGAGATGAAGTTTAAATTGATTACATTTGAAAATACACCAGAGAATGCAAGAGAGATACTGGCTAATATGGGAAAGAATATTGATGTGATAGCTGGAATCTTTGATGAAACAATGCTTGAACTCAGAGGCTGTGATGGCACTGAGATTTCAAGAGAACCATTTTGTGTGGCGGTATCAATTCATCACAGGCTGGCAAAAAAAGAAAAAATAACACTTGATGATCTGTCTGGAGAAAATCTTATGCTCATGCGAAGAGGATGGAGTTATTATGGCGATATGCTAAGGGATGATATGATGAAAAATCATCCTGAAATCAATATTGTAGACTTTAATCTGTACAATGTAGAAGCATTTAACCGATGCGAAAACAATAATGAGGTATTACTGGCATTCAAGAGCTGGGAAAGTGTTCATCCACTGATCAGAATCATTCCAGTAGAGTGGGATTATACTATGCCGTTTGGCATTCTTCATTCGAAAAAACCGTCCATTAAGGTTAAGCGGCTGATAAATGCTATTAACAAGGTAAAATGAAAATTGAATACATGCGAGTAGAAACCTAAAGGTTAATACTGAATAACAAAACGAGACTTCTAATGGAGTCTCGTTTTGTTATACTTTAGCTGAAGTGAAAATGGAGGATACTATATGCAGATAAAGACAATATGAATGCTTTAGATAAGAGGTAGGATATGAAAAATAAACGATTTACAGCAAAAATATTGATAGATATAGGAATGACGATATGTTTGCTTCTTCTTATGCCATATAGTCTGCTCAGCGAGACTGCACATGAGTGGATTGGTATGGCGATGCTTGTGCTTTTTATTTCACATTACATACTGAATCATAAATGGGTGGCCTCTGTAAGGAAAGGAAAATATAATGCGTTCAGAGTGATACAGACAGTACTGGTTATCATCATGCTTATTCTTATAATGGGTTCCATGATAAGTGGAATATTATTGTCAAATCACATATTTAAATGGATAAAGATTTCTGGAACATATATGACAGCCAGACAGATACATATGTTTTGCGCATACTGGGGACTGGTGGTGATGTCATTACATCTCGGATTTCATTGGAATATAGCGGTAGCAATGGCAGGACGATTATGGAAAAGTCCATCCGTTATCAGAAAATGGGTGGCAAGATTTGTTGCAGTCGTAATTGCAGGTTATGGTTTATATGCATTTTACAGGAGACAGATAGGAGATTATCTGATTATGAGGATGCATTTTGTATTTTATGATTATGAAAAGGGGATATTTCCTTTTCTGCTGGATTATCTGGCAGTAATGATATTGATAGCATTTATTGGATATTATAGTGGAGTGTTTCTAAAGAAAACAGGTAAGAGAAAACGAAAAGGTTCATACTGAAAGAAGGTGGTGTATTTATGGAAAAGCGGAAATTAGTACTTACAATTATTGGAGTTGTTATTTTAGCAATGGTAATCATGGTATATATCTACTTTTCAAAACCTGGTTCTGGCGCATTATATTATTAATCCATCGAAAGTATATATTAATGGTTATTCCGGAGGAGGAGAAACCCTGTCACTGGTATTGGCAAAGCAGCCGGAATTATATACAGCGGCACTTATGTGCAGCTCTCAGTGGGATGGTGCATATGAGCCGGTTGTGGAGATGAAAACGCCGGTATATTTTGTGATTGGCGAAAGCGACGAATACTATGGATCAGAACCTTTTAAAGAGGCATACCAGCAGATACATGAGCTTTACAAAGAACAGGGATTATCGGAATCAGAGATTGATAAACTGGTGGTACTGGATGTAAAAGATAAAGATTACTTTGAAGGAACACCGGTCACTTATCAGCATGGCGGTGGCTATCTGTTTTGTCGTGACAAAGAAATTATGGGATGGCTGTTCAATCAGTAAGAACCAGAATAAACCGAAAGGTTAAGACTGAAAAACTTATCGAAACTTCTCAAAGGAATCTATCAGTATTATAGTATGAATGTAAGATGAATGAAAGAAAACAAACAAGGAGGATACGACAATGGAATATATTTCATTAAATAATGGTGTAAAAATGCCAATACTGGGATATGGCGTATATCAGGTAACAAAAGAGGAATGTGAAAGATGTGTGCTTGATGCTTTAAAAGTTGGATACCGGGCGATTGATACAGCACAGAGTTATTTTAATGAGGAAGAGGTTGGGAATGCAATCCAAAAGTCAGGCATTCCAAGAGAAGAAATCTTCCTTACAACAAAGGTGTGGGTTGAACATTATGGATATGAAGAAGCAAAGAAATCAGTTCTTGAATCCATGAAAAAGTTAAAGACAGATTATCTGGATCTGGTATTGCTTCACCAGCCATTTTCAGATGCTTACGGTGCTTACCATGCATTGGAAGATCTGTACGATGAGGGAAAAATCAGAGCAATCGGAATTTCCAACTTTTATGTAGACAGAATGGTTGATTTTGCATCCTTCAACCGCATTAAACCTATGGTAAATCAGGTGGAAACCCACATCTTCAATCAGCAGAAAGAGATGAAGGAATGGGCAGACAAATATGATATCCGGTTAGAAGCATGGGCACCATTCGGTGAGGGCAGAGGAGGCACCTTTGAGAATCCTGTCATCGCAGAGATTGCAGAAAAATATCAGAAGACTCCGGCACAGATTATGCTTCGCTGGCATATTCAGAGAGGGGTAGTGGTTATTCCGAAATCAACACACATTGAGAGAATGGAAGAAAACTTTAATGTTTTTGATTTCACACTTTCTGATGAAGATATGAAGACTATTGCAGAACTGGACAAGAAGACAAGTTCCTTCTTCTCGCATCAGGATCCGAATATGGTGGAATGGTTCGTGAAGATGGTTGAGGAAAGAAAAAAGAATAATGACAGTTCAAAAGAAAAAAAGAACTGGTAAGCATAAGAGGAAAAAATCAATGAAAGTATTACTTGTCAATGGCAGTCCACACAAAAATGGCTGTACTTATACAGCTCTTTGTGAAGTATCCAGTGCATTAAATGAAAATGGCATAAGTACAGATATTTTTTGGATTGGAAACAAGCCGATTTCAGGATGTATTGCCTGCAGAAAATGTCAGGAAAAAAATAAATGCATCCTGGATGATATCGTGAATGAATTTCTGGAAATAGCAGGGGATTATGACGGATTCGTATTTGGAACTCCGGTACACTGGGGTGGTGCAGGCGGTGCAATCACATCCTTTATGGACAGAGTCTTTTATGCCGATTTAAACGGTGGCGGCGACAGATTCCGCCTGAAACCTGCCGCTGTGGTAATTTCAGCAAGAAGGGCCGGAACAACGGCCACATGGGATCAGGTAAATAAATATTTTGGTCTGATGCAGATGCCGATTATCACATCGAGATATTGGAATATGGTACATGGGACGAATCCGGATGAAGTAAAACAGGATCTCGAAGGAATGCAGGTTATGCAGATCCTTGGAAACAATATGGCATATTTCATTAACTGTAAAAATGTTGCGACAAAAATGGGAATTGAAATGCCAAAGGCACCGGATTTTGTATTTACCAATTTCATCCGATAGAAATTAGCGTGACAAACATTTTATACGACAGGAGGTGACCTTAGAATGAAAACAAAGAAAATAGCAGCAGTACTCTTAACATGCATCGTGGCAATCGGTTTGATGGCAGGATGTGGAACAAGCAATACCAACCAGTCTGCTTCTAATAATGACAGCCAGTCTACAAGTACAAACCAGTCTGGAAATGAAGAAGCGGATACAAATTCCGAAAACACTACAGATACAACAGAAAATACATCAACAGGAAATGGAAAAACATTGGTTGTATATTATTCAGCTTCAGGAAATACAAAAGATGTTGCTGAAAAGATAGCAAAAATTACAGAGGCAGATCTGTTTGAAATAGAGCCTGTGGAGCCATATACAGATGATGACCTTGACTGGACAGATGATGACAGCCGGGTGTCAAGAGAACATGATGATGAGAGCTTAAGAGATGTGGAACTGGTATCTACAACAGTTGATAACTGGGATTCATATGATACGGTATACATTGGCTTCCCTATCTGGTGGGGAATTGCAGCATGGCCAGTAGATAACTTTGTAAAAGAGAATGACTTTACAGGAAAAACAGTCATCCCATTCTGTACAGCAGCGACCTCGGGAATCGGTGACAGCGGTAATCTTCTGGAAGAGATGACAGGAACAGGTGACTGGAAAGAAGGGGAACGATTCCATGGTGGAGCGTCTGAAGCAGATATCAGTTCATGGATAGACAGTCTTGGATTATAAAAGAATATAAAAATATTTGGAGGAATCGTAATAAGTAAGACATAACCTTTAGGTTTAAACTGCCTAACAAAGAGAGACTTCTGTCCGGAGTCTCTTTTTCTTATACTTACAGTAAAGTTTGAAATATAGAAAAGGAAGATAAAGATGGAGATAAGAATTTTAGGAAGAGACTTAGAAGTATCAGAAATCGGATTTGGATGTATGGGAATGAGTCATGCATATGGAACTGTTTCAACACAGAAAGAAGCAGAAGAATTGATTGAAAAAGCGATCGATGAAGGCTGCACATTTTTTGATACGGCAGAGATATACGGAACAACAAAAGACCCTCATCACAATGAAAAACTGCTTGGGGAAGTGTTAAGGCCATATAGAAACAAAATTGTCCTTGCATCAAAGTGTGGGATACGTTTTGATGAAACTGCAACAACTGTAAATAAACCTTTGATTCCTGATGGACGACCGGAGACGATTAAAGCATCGATTGAGGGATCTTTAATGAGACTTAACACAGACCATCTTGATTTATATTATATTCATCGTATCGACATGACTGTACCGATTGAAGAGACGGCAGGAGCTATGAAGGAGTTAATGGAGCAGGGAAAAATCACACACTGGGGGTTATCAGAAGCCAGTGAAGAGATTATTCGACGTGCACATAAAGTATGCCCGGTTACAGCGATTCAGAACAGATATTCCATGATGTACAGGGATTATGAGAAATTATTCCCGGTGCTTGAAGAATTGAAAATAGGATTTGTTGCATTTTCGCCGCTTGCAAATGGATTACTGACAGCAGCATATCATTCCCATGGGGAATTTGAAAAGCCGGGAGATTATCGAAGCGCAATGCCACAGTTTACAGAAGAAGGATTAAAGGAAAATAATGAATTTATGTCCTGGATAAAAGTGATTGCAGAAGAAAAAAATGCCACGCCTGCACAGATTTCTCTTGCATGGATGCTTGCAAAGAAACCATATATCGTACCAATTCCGGGAACAAGAAAAGTAAATAGACTGGAAGAAAATATGGAATCAGCAGATATAAAGCTGACTCAGGATGAAGTAAAATCTATTGATGAGATGCTTGCCCATATGCCGATGTCGCAGGTGTTTGGAGGTTCAAAAATACAGAAGAAATAAAAGAGGTGAGCAATGAAAACTTAGTAAGTTTATACCAATTACATATGATCCGGTACATCACGGATATTACAGACTTGGAGAACGTGTGGGAAATGCTTTTAAGGATGGAGCAAAGTTAAAATAAGGACAGGTGATTAAAGTGAAAAAAATTGTACAGACAGCAGGAAGAAACGCACTGAATGAATTTGCACCACAGTTTGCACATTTTAATGATGATGTTTTGTTTGGAGAAAACTGGAATAATCAGGATATTGATGTAAAGACAAGATGTATTATAACAGTCACAGCACTTATCGCTTCAGGAATGATTAATACATCTTTAGTACATCATTTTGAAAATGCAAAAGCTCATGGAGTGACTCAGAAAGAAATTGCAGCCGTGATTACCCATATAGCATTTTATGCAGGGTGGCCAAAAGGATGGGCGGCATTCAATCTTGCAAAAGATGTCTGGAGTATAGACGAAGGTGATCTTTCATATGAAGATGAAGCAATGAGAGCTCATGCTAAAAAGATGATATTCCCGATTGGAGAGCCAAATGATAAATTTGCACAATATTTTACAGGGAAAAGTTTTTTGGCTCCTGTGTCTACGTCACAGGTTGGAATTTTCAATGTGACTTTTGAACCTGGTTGCAGGAATAACTGGCATATTCATCATGCAAAAAGCGGAGGCGGGCAGATTCTTATCTGCATTGCAGGACGTGGATACTATCAGGAAGAAGGAAAAGAAGCAGTAGAAATGAAACCTGGAGATTGTGTCAATATTCCGGCAGAAGTAAAACACTGGCATGGAGCAGCACCAGATGAATGGTTTTCACATCTGGCAATTGAAGTACCGGGAGAAAAAACATCATCCGAATGGTGTGAAATAGTAACGGATGAGATATATGGAAAACTGAAATAAGTACTTTCTCCCAAAAGTGGGAAAAAGAAATTTTACGGCGAACAATTATGTCCGCCGTAAAATTATGTCTGTTTTGTTAAAAAGTCTGATAGCTGTTGTCCAAGAAAGAAACCAACCTGTGGATATAACTCTTGGATTTACTGATATTTTGCTTCAATCATTTCTGGTTCATCAGTCCAGATCTTTTCATATATTTTGAAAGCTCTTTTAAAATGTGTTTTAGCTTGCGGAAGATTGGCAGTCATCAGATAAATGGTTCCAAGGGTTGCCTGTACTTTGGCATAATCCAGACAGTGATCGGAATGGTATTCCTTGATGATGCCGGATAATTTTTGCAATTCGGAGATTCCTCTTTCGGGTTCCTGCTGTTCTGTCAGGAACATTGCATAATTGGCAATCTGAGGTATGCTGTCATTTATATGAAGCAGGTTAAATTGGTCAAGCAGTGAGATACTTTTTTCCATGTGTTCTCTTGCAAGATCGGGATGACCATTCATGCGGTAAAGTCCACCCAGATTGGCATGAAGGTTGGAAACAAGGCGAGCATTGTCAACAGTGATAGTTTCTATCTGGGCAAGTGCATCTTTTTCCAGTTTTATTGCTTTTTCAGGTTTGGTTTCAAGAGTTGCCTGAAAATCTAGTAATAATGCCCGGTCAGAGTCGGTTCCAATGTTTTTTGTCTTTAACAGCCCCTTCAGTTCCTGAATGATTCCATTCATACCTTTGTGGTAGTTATAGTTATCTATGTATGGAAATGCATTTTCCAGAAGTTTTGCTGCCAGTTCCACGGCAAAAGTATGAGAGTGAACAGTTTCGATGATCTTTTCAACTGTTGCCCGGTACGTGTTTGCCTCTGAATAAAATACTGATGCCAGCTGGAAGAGAGCGTTCATATCCTCTATTTCTTTTAATGGCAGAGTATCAGATTTCAGGGAACGCAGGAAACGGTTATGTCTTTGAAACCGTTCCTGTTCAGTGCTTTCCGGAAGATCGTCAATAAAATCCATGTCAGTAATATCCTGATGAAGATTGCCGGTATATTCTACATAAAGGATATTGGTGTATTGCTTTATGTACCGCTTTGCGTAGGCTTTGGCAAGTTCACTTTTTCCGATTCCGGCGATTCCGCAAAGAAAAACATGACGGTTTTCCTCAAGCATGGTATATAATTCTTCCAGTTCTTTATCTCTTTCGATAAAATGACGGCATGGTTTCGGAACCTCACTGTCCATAATATAATCCAGCACAATGGGGGATAAAGCGCCTCCGGCGAGCAGCTTCTGATTTTGGGTATTACGTTTGATGAATTGGCGTTCCATGCCAAAAGAAATCAGTTTTGCAAGAAACAGCAGTCTTAAACTGGCTGGTTTATATAAGGGAGTCAGATTTTTCTTTTTCGCATCTGAGATGCTGTCATCCTGAATGAATAAAGTGTAAATATCTTGTATAGCCATATTACAGTCAGGCATCAGTGGAAGAAGATTCTGGTGGATGGTATGGGCTAATTTTTCCTGATAAAGAAGAAAAAGAAGTGGCAGTTTCCTGAAATACAAAATGTAAATCAGACTGTCGCTTTTTTTATGCATTTTTAAATCAAATAAATTTTAAAAGCTGATAAAAAAGAATGATAATTTGGAGAAAAGTAGCATAGAATAATTTCGAGCTGATACGACAGGGAATGTTTTGGCATATTGACAGGACATTTGAAATGATATATACTAAGCTCAGTGATCGTTCTGTAGAAACTTGCGAAGCCTACAGGCGGGGGAGAGCCTGCGGGTCTCTCCCTCTTTTGGTTTAAGGAGAAATGATATGCAGACACCGAAAAAATTCTCTTCTTTTAGTGACCAGGTTTCCTGGATCAGTGATGAAAAGGGAATAAGAATAAAAGACAGAGAATATGCGGAAGAGATGTTACGGCAAATAGGATAGTTTCCTCTTATGGGAGGATATAAACATCTTTTTAGAATATCAAACACAAAAAAGATAAAGCAGGAACAAGTTTTGAAGAAATAGTCAGTCTGTATAAGTTTGATGCAGAGCTTAGAGAGTTGTTCTTTAAATATTTACTGCAGATTGAGCGACAGTTTCAGTATAAAGGCGATATCAAACTGGACTATCCGTCTACGGGAAAAATATTTTTTAATATGTATGAATTTGACTTGTAATAATATAACGAGAAACATGAATCATATCAAAAAGGCGTCTCCATGAAAACGTTGGAGGCGCCTTTTTCTTTCAGGAAATATGGTAAACAGGTTTACAGAAAGTGCTTCTGTTTCCGGTACTCCGTTGGGGTTAATTTGTAGCGTTTTTTGAATAATCTGCAAAAATAGTCAACGTTATGAAATCCTGTCTCAGAAGAAATGAGACTGACTTTTTTCTCAGTTTTTGAAAGCAACTGACCGGCCTGTTTTAAACGGTAGTTAATGAGATAGTTAACCGGCGTTATATGTAAATATTTCCGAAACAGATTCAAAGCGGTACTCTTACTGACCATTGCCTGTTCTGCAATATCATCCAATGAGATACTCCGTGAGTAATTTAGGTGGATAAATTGCATCATGAGCTGTAACCGGGCTTGAGAAGCGGTTGAATGCTCCTTGTGCTCTTCCTGGTATGAAATGTCTGTGTTTTCAAATATTTCCAGCCAGAGATTCTGAAGGAGAGAACTGGTAAGGAGTTCTTTGGACGAAACGGAATCCTGTGCAGAAATAATTTGCCGCATGATAGATAAAACCTTTGCTTGCCAGCATACTTCTTTATGAAATATGAGAAATGGCAATGGGTAAGAAATGATCGGCAGAATATATTTCTGATAAATCAGGCTGTCGCAAGGGGCAATAAAAGAAGGCATAAATACAAAATTGGGAATGAGGGCTTTTGAGGGAGAATAAAGGCGATGGATTACCTTTGTATTAATGAATATACCATTTCCTTCGGTTAAATTAAATTGATCTTCCCCAATCCACAAAGTAACGGTTCCGGATTCAATATAAATAAACTCCAATTCTGTATGCCAGTGCCATTCGACACAGTTGAAATCAAAAACTGACAGATCTTCATAATAAAACTGGAAAGGATAGAGATTGCTTCCGTGCTGAATTGTTTCCATCAAATCTTCATCTGTAATGATTTTAGTATAGGTTGTATTTATATTCATAGAAACTTCCTTCTTTGAAACACATTTTACGATATTATACAATAAATTTCGGAAATAAATCAATGAAAACAAAGATATTATGTTATATAATTCAATAAAAAACGAGGTGAAAGAACATGATATTTAAATGGTTAAATGAAAGTGAAATAATGATGGAGGGGGATAATATTGAAATATTCGCTCCTACAGGGATGGGGAAAACGTGTATATGAAAATTTGTCTATTAAGAGAAGAACAGTAAAAAATATCAGAGCTGGAAAAAAGGATTGGTGATTCCTAATATCTTATGAAAATAATGGTGAAAATAGAAAATTCCATATCAGGAAAGAGTCTTTCTCTGTATGTTGGCAATAAGAGGAAGGTAAATAAATTAATGATCAATCTGATAGAAGCGGGATTTACCGTTAATTATGAGCCTCGTTATATATCGGGAAATTATGAAGGATGCTTTCTGTGTGAGGATGGAAATGTGATTAAAATATGTTGTAGAAAACAAAAGGAGTGATGACCATGTCAAATTATCAGAAAACAAAAAGAGCCTGTTATATGGGATTTATTACACAGGCAATTGCAGCTAATTTTGCCCCATTGTTATTTTTAAAATTTCATAATGATTATCAGATTGCACTTGGAAAAATCGCATTGATTTCTACCTGCTTTTTCCTTACACAGTTGTTGGTAGACCTGTTTTGTGCTAAGTTTGTGGACAAAATAGGGTATCGTATCTGTATTGTTATTTCTGAGGTGTGTTCCGCAGCAGGATTGGTTGGTCTGGCTTTTTTGCCGGATCTTTTGCCGGAACCGCTTGTTGGAATTATCCTGAGTGTGATAGTATATGCAGTTGGAAGTGGTCTGATTGAAGTACTTTGCAGCCCGATAGTGGAGGCGTGTCCATTTGATAACAAAGAGGCAACGATGAGTCTGCTTCACTCTTTTTATTGTTGGGGAGCAGTGGGAACGATTGTGATTTCCACATTGTTTTTTGCGGTGTTTGGCATGGACAGCTGGAAATGGCTGGCTGTCTTATGGGCACTTGTTCCGGCCATAAATATCTATAATTTTGCAACCTGTCCGATCGAGCATTTGGTAGATGAGGGGGAAGGAATGGGAATAAAAGAACTGTTTCGAAAACCTCTTTTCTGGATTTCCATATGTTTAATGATTTGCTCCGGTGCATCAGAACTGGCTATGGCACAATGGGCATCTGCTTATGCGGAGGCTGCTCTGGGGCTGTCAAAGACAGTTGGTGACCTGGCCGGTCCCTGCATGTTTGCTGTTACAATGGGAATCAGTCGTATAATTTTCGGAAAATATGGTGATAAAATAGATCTGATGAAATTTATGATCGGATCTGGAATTTTATGCGTGATATGCTACCTGCTTGCTTCTGTATCGTCGAATCCGATATCAGGTTTGATTGGATGTATTATCTGTGGCTTTTCTGTTGGGATTATGTGGCCCGGCACAATCAGTATTTCATCAGAAAGATTTCCGGCAGGTGGAACGGCTATGTTTGCTTTGCTTGCTATGGCGGGAGACCTGGGTGGAAGCATAGGTCCGGGGATTGTTGGACGTGTTACACAAAGTGCAGGAGACAATATTCGTGCAGGTATGGGAGTTGGACTTTTGTTCCCGGTTATTTTATTAATCATGCTTTTTATTTTTGCAAGGCAAAAATTTCTTTCAATAAAGTTTATGGGGGATATGATGGATGAAAATTGATATTAAGAATTTCAAATGGATTCGTGAACCAAAAGAATATAAAATTACGGAAAATGAGATTGAGATTGTCACAGAACCTCATACAGATTTATGGCAGAGAACATATTATCATTTTAGGAATGATAATGCGCCTGTTCTGCAGATGGAAACGAATGAAAAATATTTCAGTTTTGTAGTTGAGACCGATTTTATGGATAGTCATACGAGATTTGATCAGTGTGGGATTGTACTTTATCTGGATAGTGAGAATTGGTTAAAAGGTTCTATCGAATATGAAAATAAAAAATTTCAACATCTTGGAAGTGTGGTAACCAATCATGGTTATTCAGATTGGGCAACTACAGAAATTCGTGCGGATGTAAAGAAAATGTGGTATCGTTTAAGCAGAAGGGAAGATGATTATTGTATAGAGTGTTCAGCAGATGGGATTAAGTTTTCCCAGATGCGTGTCTGTCATCTTCATGAAGGTGGAAATCAAATTCGGTTTGGAGTTTATGCCTGCTCACCGGAAGAGTCATCCTTTAAAGCAATATTTAAGAATATGCAGCTGACGAAATGTCAGTGGCTGGCACACGATGGGCAGCAACCAGATTAAGAAATATATGGAATTCATCCAGGGATAAAGGCAGTATTGATAATTGGTTCTGCAAGTGGGCATATTTTATGACTGTAACAACTCTTTTTTGTACAGGACAGAACATCTTGATTGATGGACTTGAGGCTGGAAATGCGCATTTTGTATTGCCGGAGGAATAGCAATATAGACTACATAGGGAGATGACAGAATGAACAGATTCGAATTGATAAGTCAGATAAAAAAGTATAAAGCTTTTAATGAACAGGAAGAAAA
The DNA here is from genome assembly GCF_900120195.1 of Blautia sp. Marseille-P3087. Lineage (GTDB taxonomy): Bacteria > Bacillota > Clostridia > Lachnospirales > Lachnospiraceae > Blautia_A. Next base: position 681,127 of record NZ_LT635539.1, on the reverse strand, counting down.
AGATAAATATCTTCTTTTAGAGTGGATCATGGACAATGAGGATGCATTTTCAAGAGAAAATAAAATTGCTCATATTACTGCAACTGGTTGGGTGGTAAACAAAGACAGAAGCAAAGTCCTTATGGTATATCATAATATTTATGATTCATGGTCATGGGTTGGCGGACATGCAGATGGAGAAACAGATCTTCTGGCAGTTGCCATGCGCGAAGTCAAAGAAGAGACAGGAATTAAAAAAGTCTGTCCTGTAACAGAGGATATTTTTTCTCTAGAATCACTTACAGTAGATGGTCATATTAAAAATGGCAGCTATATTTCCAGTCATTTGCATCTTAATATAACCTATCTTCTTGAAGCGGATTCTGAAGAAACTGTTTCAATAAAAGAAGACGAGAACAGTGGAGTAGCTTGGTTCGCTCCGGAAGAAGCATTAAAAAAATCTTCGGAACCTTGGCTTGTAGCACATATTTATAAAAAACTGTTGGATAAGATGGACGAGACAGGAAGGAATGTAAGATGAAATCAACGCATGTGGAGACGGTAGCACTGCTTTCCCACAAAAAGCCAGATGGACATATCAACGTAAAAGTTGAGTTTGGCGAGGGTGAGGGAAAAGTACCGTTGGATAATGTCGCTAAAAGAGTTGAGGCATACAAGCCGAAAGAGCGAGTTATATACAAGATGATAAAGGAATATATAGAAGCTAAATATGGCTTCAAAGTACATACTGCGTATATAGCAGAGGTGAAGAGAAGTTTGGGCTTGCCAATGTATGACGCTCCTAATGCAGTAGAAGAATTGAAACATCCCAGAAAATATCCGACAGCCGAGAAAGTGGAAGCAATAAAGGATGCCTTGAAACATTTTGAGATGATTTAATGACAAAGCCGCTTGCTTATTGAATGGGTAAGCGGCTGCTTCATTATAATTAGTGTAATATAATAAAGCTTGTTCGAGAGTAAAGGGAGAGGATACGTATGAGAAGAACGTTATTCAGGTACAGGTCATTTAATACGGAAAAACTGAATGATTATAGCTATATTCATCAGAGGATAATTAACATTGAAAGAAAGAAAAGCAGGATTGCTCTGCCTGATCTACTGTGATAAATTTAAATCCATAAATGATACATATGGTCACGCTGTAGGGGACAAGGTTATCATAGCCATTACAGAAACTTTACAGAAATTATGCCGTGATAAGGATGTGGCTTTTCGCCTTGGAGGCGATGAGTTTGCAATATTTATGCCGGGAATTATGGAGCAAAAGGCAGCAGAGAAATTTTTTTCAAGACTGTTTGAGAATATCAGACAGATCGATATTGAGGAAATGGAGGGGAAAAGTATAGAAATAAGTATGGGAGCATGTTTTTACGAGGGAACTGAGGAAGTTTCTTTTGATGAGCTGTACAAAAATGCTGACAGTGTAATGTATCAGAGCAAAGAAAAACAAGGTTGTAGTGCTATGATTTACGGATTGTATACAGACAAAAAAGACAGCTGAAAGGTGATAATTAAATATGAAATCAATGCAAAATGACATGACTGTTGGAAATCCAATGAAGATTATTTTAAGCTTTACGCTTCCGATTTTTATTGGAAATGTATTTCAGCAGTTTTACAATATGGCCGATGCCGTGATCGTTGGTAAATTTGTCGGCAATAAAGCGCTGGCGGCAGTCGGAAGTACGGGTACGATCATGTTTCTGATTTATGGGTTTGTAGTCGGCATGACTGCGGGATTTACCGTACTTACGGCACAGAAATTCGGAGCCGGAGATATGAAAAGCATGCGCAAGACAGTAGTAGGCGCAGGGGTGTTATCCTTTATTGTGGGTGCTCTGCTTACCGTATTGTTTATGGTATTTATGAAACCTCTTCTGACTTTGATGAATACGCCGTCTGATATTTTTGCGGATGCGTATGCATATATCATGATCGTCAGCGGCGGAATCCTTGCGCAGATGTTGTACAATTTATTGTCCAGTATTCTGCGTGCACTGGGAAACAGTAAACTTCCACTGTATTTTCTGATTATCAGTGCACTTTTGAATATTGTGCTGGATCTGGTGTTTATCATAGGATTTCATATGGGCGCAAAAGGAGCAGCAGTAGCGACCGTGATTGCACAGGGAACATCCGGAGTGCTTTGTTTGTTTTATATTATTGCGAAGGTGCCGGTGCTTCATCTGAAAAGGGAAGATTTCTATGTAGAAAGTGATATATACAAAAATCAGCTTCGTATAGGAATTCCGATGGCATTGCAGTATTCAATCACAGCTATCGGAACGATGATGGTACAGTCGTCATTAAACATTCTGGGATCTACACTGGTTGCGGCATATACTGCAGCAGGAAAAATCGAACAGGTAGTCACACAGGCATATGTAGCTATGGGAACAACTATGGCAACCTATGGTGCGCAGAATATGGGCGCCGGTTCTGTAAAGCGTATCCGTGAAGGATTCCGAGCATGCACGATCATCGGTGCCGTGTATTCTGTTGCAGCCGCAGCGTTCATTATGACGGTGGGAAAATTTATGACCTATCTGTTTGTATCAGAAGATGTAAATGTGATCATGAGTTCTGTTGATGTTTATCTGAAATGTATCGGAATTTTCTTCATTCCGCTGGCAATCGTAAACATTTATCGAAACGGAATTCAGGGACTTGGTTATGGACTTCTGCCGATGATGGCCGGTGTGGCAGAGCTGATCGGACGTGGAGTTGTGGCAGTGATCGCCGGAGAAATGCGCAGTTATACAGGAGTCTGTCTGGCAGGACCGGCCGCATGGTCGCTGGCGGCGGCGCTGTTGATCGTAATGTATTTCTTCATTATGAATGTACATTTGAAAAAAGTATTTGGGACGAACGGGAAAGACTGATGATGTCTTTCCTTTTTTACACATAAACGTAGTAATAAAAACTATATCACAAAGAAAATAAAACAATAAAACGTTGACATACATAGTGAAAAGATTTATACTAACAAATAGTTTGATAATCAAAATAAATATCAGAAAGAAAAAGGAGATACTATGCATACAGACAATACATCATTAAAACCACTTCAGATAGGGGAACTGACAGCAGAGAAACCAATCATTCAGGGCGGTATGGGAGTTGGTGTCAGCAGAAGCTCTCTTGCCGGTGCAGTGGCGGCAGAAGGAGGCATCGGGATTATTTCGACGGCACAGATTGGATATGATGAGGAAGGGTTTGAACGGGATCAGGCAGGATGTAACCGCCTTGCCATAAGTAAACACATCCGCCGGGCAAAAGAGATCGCTGGCGGCAGAGGTCTGGTTGGTGTCAATATCATGGTGGCACTGAAACATTACAAAGAGCATGTGCAGGAAGCTGTGAAGGCCGGCGCAGACGTAATCATCAGCGGAGCCGGACTTCCGATGGATCTGCCCAAATTAGTCGGAGACAGTGTAACAAAAATTGCACCAATCGTTTCTTCTAAAAGAGCTGCGCAGCTGATTTTGAAAATGTGGGCGCATCGTTATGAGCGTACAGCCGATTTTCTTGTGATTGAAGGACCGAAGGCCGGAGGTCATCTGGGGTTTTCACGAGAGCAGTTAAAGGATGTGGAAGCACTTGATTATGATCAGGAGATTAAAGAAATTATTGAATGTAAAAAAGTATATGAAGAAAAATTTCATACAAAGATTCCGGTGATTGTGGCAGGGGGGATTTTTGACAGAAGTGACATTGATCATGCACTGGAATTAGGGGCTGATGGGGTGCAGATTGCCAGCCGGTTTGTGACAACAGCGGAATGTGACGCTGCTGAAGAATATAAACAGGCTTATATAAATGCAAAGAAAGAAGATATCCAGATTATTCAGAGTCCGGTCGGAATGCCGGGAAGAGCTCTTCGAAATGAATTTATCAAAGGTCTGGAAAATGCCAGAAAACCGATCACAAAATGTTATAATTGTCTCGAGAAATGTGATCCGCGGTCAGTGCCGTATTGTATCACAAAAGCACTGATCGATGCAGTCAGAGGAGACATAAAGAACGGTCTCATTTTCTGCGGAGAAAATGTGGACCGTATTCATGAGATGACAACCGTGCATGATCTGATGCAGGAACTTTGTTACTGAACCGGTTCGCGGTTCCGAAATCTTGCGTACATTGCGTGAACGACGGTGATCAGAGACGGAAGCAACATCAGGATTCCGTACCAGTTGGAATCGGACAGAAGTATCAGTGGAAGCACAAAGGCCAGAAAAAAACAAAAGTACAACATTCCGGACAGTATACATGGCAGAAAATGATTCCAGCCGATCAGGCCGGACAATGCGGCAAGGATCAGCATGAGAAATGAAATATAATTTGTAAGAGTATTCTGCGGAAAATCAAGCAGACCTGCGGAAATACTCATAGCAACACCGGTCAGCAGAAAAAAAGCATTAAAAATGCGCATCAGGCGAGTTACAAAAGGTGAACTGCCATTTGGCGAGCAGTACTCCCAGAGTTCGACTTCGAGCTTTTCTGCGAGCTCTCTTGCTGCGCGGGTAAAGGTATTGTTTGTCATGACCATGGCGGCATCACAGTCATAGAAATCTGCACCGGCATAGGCTTCCTGAATGGCTTTGTTGCCAACGGGATGAGAGTAATATTTGCACTGGATTCCATACTTCAATCCGTTTTTCTGCGCAAGAATGTCAACGCCCTGGTCACCACTTCCCTTGGTTACGGTAACTTTGTGAAATCCGCGGTAACGTAATAATTCTGCACAGCGATGTTCAAACTGTAAACCATCCATGTCTCAAAAATCCTTTCTGTCAGTCCTGTCTGCTATTGCCTATTTTAGCTTTTAGGGAGGGAAAATGTCAATAATAGAATCAGGAAGAGGAAATGAAACATAAAGCTTGATAAAGTGATAGTTTCTGGTAAAATGAGGAGAAAGGAGGCGACAGTTATGATTACACTAAATGACTACCTTTATTCAGGAGATACGATACTTCGTATTTTGCATAATTATATTCATGATCTCAGAAAAGATGCAAAGAAAACGCATAATGAAATCGATATGATCCACTGTAATTTCCTGATTCTGATCAGAGAACTTCTGGAACATAATGATTTCCTTACTGCGCAGTCTCAACAGATCAGAGAATTTTATAAATATATGGCAAAAGAATATCCGTTTCTTGCGTTTACGTTTCGGGGGCGGATCAAGTCACTGATACGTGCAGAAGAAAAGTTTAATGGGTATGTTGTAGAGTATATTTATAATTATTATACAGAACACGGGAAATATCCGTCGCTTACGGAGCTGAAAAACAGGCTCAGTTGTTTTCGTGATTTCATTGCGTATCGTATTGTGATCGCGATGCCGAGGTGTCATCTGAAATGTGAAGGGGATCGTGAGAAGGAAGAACTGAAATATTTATATGAAATTGCCAATGTACTTCCGGGTTTTCTTGAGGAGAGAGGATTTACGGCGGAATCGGCAAATGGTGTAAAAGAAAGTACCTCTTCGCTTTTAAATGAAGATGTACGACCATACTACAGGGATTATATTTGCGGGACAGAACCGGATGAATATCAGTCTTTACATATTACATTTTATGATAACAGTTCAAGGTCTTATATGGAGGTTCAGCTTCGTACAAAGACAATGGATGACATAGCGGAAATCGGACCTGCCAATCATCTTGGATATGAGAAAAAGCAGGAGAGTGAAAGAGTCAGAAGAGATGCCATTCCGAAAGGGGAATGCATTTATTTTGATGAGGCTTATGAGCGGGGGATGAAGCTGCTCGGACTGGAATTGTCCGAACTGGATGTGAATATGTTTTCGGCAGTAAATAACAGTCTGATCAATGACGGCTGCGGATTGTACCGCGGCCGCCTGATCCTTCCATATGAACATCTTTCAAGATTTCAGAACGATCTGATCGACTGATAAAAGCGGACTGGCAGGGTATCAGCGTTCCATCATACTAATGGATTCGATACCCACACTGCCTCCGCGTACCACTTCTATATTTTTGAATTCTTCTTTGATCAGTTTAACAACTGCGTCATTTTTGGTTGCCGTCTGTATAAATTCGAGAAGCAGACTGTCTTTGCCATAGTCAATGACTCTGGCTTTGAAGGTTTCTGCAATCTGAAACAATTCTACTTTATCAGCAGGAGAACATTTCCGTACTTTTACATATAAAATTTCTTTCATGCGGACAAATACATCAGTGAAGTCGATGACTTTAATGACTTCTACCATGCGGTTGAGCTGTTTTTTGATCTGCTCAAATGTTTCATCATCGCTGACGGTTGCAATCGTCATTCTGGAGACGGTCGGATCTTCTGTAGTACCTACAGTAAGACTGTCCAGGTTATAGGACTTCCCGGAAAAAAGTCCGGAGATTTTGGAAAGTACACCGACCTGATTTTCAACGTAAAGAGAGATCCATCTAGTTTTCATTCCTTTATCCATTTTTGATTCCTCCTAACAATCCATAATCAGATCAGCCAGTGTTCCGCCTGGTTTGACCATCGGATAAACCATTTCTTCCGGATCAATGATAAATTCGATCACGGTAGGTACCTTTGTGCTTGTACGCGCTTCTTCAAATGCAGCTGCAATTTCTTCACGTGAAGTTACGCGGATTCCCTTTGCACCATAACTTTCAGCAAGCTTGATAAAATCCGGAGTATATTTTGGATATTCCTGTCCGTCTGTTCGGCGGGAAAGTGCACCGGATCTTAAGTTAGTCATGGAGTAACGTTTTCCGTAGAAAAGTTTCTGCCACTGACGTACCATACCAAGGTAAGTATTATTGAAGATGCAGTTGATAATCGGCAATTCTTCAAGAACAGCAGTTGCCAGTTCCTGAATGTTCATCTGCATACCGCCATCACCGGAAATGGAGATGACAGGAGTACCCGGATTACCAATCTGTGCACCGATTGCTCCCGGAAGTCCGTATCCCATGGTTCCGAGTCCGCCGGACATGACAAGTTTACGGTTCTCAGTGATATCTACGAACTGGGAGGTCAACATCTGATGCTGTCCGACATCGGTTACGATGATCGCTTTGTCAAACTGTTTATTGATCTCAGCGAAAATATCCAGAGGTCCCATCAGCGGACGGTTCTTCATAGTAAGCGGATGTTCGTTTTTCCATGCATCGATTTCCGCACGCCATTTTTTCGTATTACATTCAGTAACATATTCAGCCATTTTTGTGATGGCTTCTTTAGCATCGGCAACGATTGGGACATCTACATGGATATTTCTGGAAATAGATGCTGTGTCGATATCGATATGAACGATCTGGGCATTCGGGGCAAACTCGTGGAGTTTACCGGTGATACGATCGTTAAAACGTGTACCGATGGAAAAAAGAAGATCACAGTTGGTAACAGCCATATTTGCAGCATAAGCACCATGCATGCCGAGATTTCCGATAAAGAGAGGATGTTTCGTGGAGATAGCACCGCGGCCCATAACGGTTGTAACAACCGGAATCTGAGTTTTTTCTACAACGGAGGTAAAAATCTCATTTGCATTGGCAATGTTAACACCACCGCCGGCGAGGAACAGAGGCTTTTTTGCTTTTTGAAGCATCTTCAGAGCTTTCTTTAGCTGTCCCATATGTACGCTGGTATTTGGTTTATAACCACGGATATTGACGTTCTTTGGATATTCTGCACTGCCGAGTTCTGCCATGACATCTTTTGGAAGGTCGATCAGGACAGGACCGGGGCGGCCGGTTCTTGCGATATAAAAAGCTTCTTTAATGATGCGGCCGAGATCTTCACGGTTGCGGACAGTGACTCCGTATTTTGTAATGCTACGTGTAATGCCGACAATGTCAACTTCCTGAAAAGCATCATTTCCGATCAGATGACGTGCAACCTGTCCGGTGAAGCAGACAAGTGGCACGCTGTCATAGTTTGCTGTAGCAAGTCCGGTGACGAGATTGGTAGCTCCCGGGCCGCTGGTTACCAGACAGACACCGACCTTTCCTGTAGTTCTTGCGTAAGCATCTGCCTCATGGACAAGTGCCTGTTCATGACGCGGCAGGATGATGTCAATGCCACTCTGGCGATATAGTTCATCACTGATATCGATGGTGCATGCGCCCGGGTAACCGAATAAGGTGGTTACGCCTTCTTCTTTTAAGGCTTTTACCAGTAATTTATTTCCTGAAATCTGTCTCAATAGACTACCTCCTTCTATACAATAAAGCGGATAAATTCGCTTTAAAGTCTATAAAAAAATCCCAAGCATATAAAACACTCAGGACCGAAAATCCGCGGTACAACTATGGAGATAATTATAAAATAAGAGACTATATTTGTCAATGTTCACAATTTCTGATAGAATAGAAAAAAGTGTGACTACTGTGGATAGAATGGGTAGTATCAGGACGCACAAAAATGATATTTGGAGATAAAGATCAGATGAACGAAACAGATATGATCCTGCATTTGATGGAAGCCTGCAGGCTCTGTCCGAGAGAGTGTGACGTGAACCGGCTGAAAGGAAAGAAAGGATTCTGTGGCGTAGATGCAAAAGTGATGGTTGCAAGGGCTGCTCTTCATATGTGGGAGGAACCCTGCATTTCCGGAAAAGAAGGATCGGGAGCTGTGTTTTTTTCAGGCTGTTCGCTGGGATGCGGATTTTGCCAGAACAGACGCATATCAAGAGGACAGAGCGGGAAGCAGATTACGATCGAACACCTTGTGGACATTTTTTTGAATCTGCAGGAACAGAAGGCAAATAATATTAATCTGGTGACGGCAGGACAGTTTCTGCCACAGGTGGCGGAAGCGCTGAAAAGAGCAAAGGCACGGGGACTGCATATCCCGGTCGTATATAACAGCAGTGGCTATGAGAAAACAGAGATGCTTAACATGCTCGATGGCCTGGTGGATATTTATCTGCCGGATTTTAAGTATATGGATCCAGAACTTGCAGGGAAGTATTCTCATGCGAAGGATTATCCGCAGGTGGCGAAGCTGGCACTGGAGGAGATGGTTCGGCAGACGGGAATGCCAGAATTTGACAGCCGCGGGATGATGAAGCGAGGTGTGATCGTTCGACATCTGTTATTGCCGGGACATGTAAAAAATTCAAAAAATGTATTAAAGTATCTGTATAAAACTTATGGAGACAAAATTTATATAAGCATGATGAACCAATACACACCGATGCCGGCGATGAAAGATGATCCGCAGTTATCACGAAAAGTAACAGACAGAGAATATGAGAGACTGATTGATTATGCAATTTCGCTGGGATTGAATAATGGTTTTATTCAGGAAGGTGAAACGGCAAAAGAAAGTTTTATACCGGAATTTGATGGAGAGGGAGTATAAATGGCTGAGAAGAAACTAACGAAGAAATTTGGACAGAAACGAGATTTTAAGAGTGAAGAAAAGAAGACAAAAAACAACACATATATGATAAAGAAAACTTATAAAGAATCGGTGAAAAAGCAACAGAAGACAACAGACGAAAAATGCGAGCCTAAAAAAGTGGCTTCAAAGAAGACTGAAAAATCACTCTGTCCGGTGCATGGAAAATGTGGCGGATGTCAGCTTCTGGATATGCCTTATGAGAAGCAACTGAAAAAGAAACAGAATCATGTAAGTAAACTTCTTCAGCCATATTGCAAGACAGAGAAGATCATCAGAATGGAGGATCCGTTCCATTACAGAAACAAAGTACATGCTGTATTCGGCCATCGAAAGGACGGTACCGTGATTTCAGGAACATACCAACAGGGAACGCATTTTATCGTACCCGTTGATGAATGTCTGATTGAAGATAAGAGAGCAGATGCGATTATCTGCGATATTCGCGGACTTCTGAAATCATTTAAGATAAAGACCTATAATGAGGACACCGGATACGGATTGTTTCGCCATGTGCTGGTACGCACCGGTTATCACAGTGGACAGGTGATGGTGGTTCTTGTACTTGGCTCCCCGATTCTGCCATCCAAAAACAATTTTGTAAAAGCACTTCGTAAACTTCATCCGGAGATTACGACGATTATTTTGAATGTCAATGATCAGAAGACAAGTATGGTTCTTGGCGAAAAAGAAACCGTACTGTACGGTAAAGGGTACATTGAAGATGAGCTTTGTGGACATACCTTTCGCATTTCTTCAAAATCTTTTTATCAGGTCAATCCGGTTCAGACAGAGAAGCTTTATGCAAAAGCAATCGAGCTTGCCGGACTGACAGGAAAAGAACGGGTGATCGATGCATACTGTGGAATCGGTACGATCGGTCTGATTGCCAGCGACAAGGCAAAAGAGGTCGTCAGTGTGGAACTGAATCCGGATGCAGTCAAAGACGCAATTGTCAATGCAAAACGAAACGGAATCAAAAATGTGCGATTCTACCGTAATGATGTAAGTGTGTTTATGCGCCAGATGGCAAATGAAGGCGAAAGTGTGGATGTTGTATTCATGGATCCGCCACGCAGCGGAAGTGACGAGAAGTTTTTATCCTCTGTAGTGACGTTACGTCCGAAACGGATCGTGTACGTTTCCTGCGAGCCGACAACACTTGCCCGTGACCTCAAATACCTTACCAAACACGGCTATCGTGCAGTCACAGCAGTACCGTTTGATATGTTCCCCGCGACCGAACATTGCGAGACAGTCTGTTTGCTGTCAAGAAAAGATAAATAAGTGCCGAAAAGTAGAGTATTCTAGAATTTTGGCAAGGCTGGTAAAAAGTTTATTGTTTTTCATGATTGTTTCCGTTCAGCTTTTCCAGAAGAATATTACTTCCAGGTACAAAATCCAGTTCGGCATGAATCCTGTCGGCATCTGCCTGTGCACGTTCCATATAATTCAAGTCATAGCAGTTGTACAGACCATTGTCAATAATATCCAGATAGTAATAATACTCAAAATACATGTTGACAATATCTGCCATTTCTTTATCATATTCCTTCAGAAGACTTTCATAAATGGCCTGAACAGAAAATCCATTTTCTCAATTTCTGAACAGGTACATATGCCCTGGTTCTTTCAGATCCAGGGCATATTGTTCTGGTGTGGTTAGTGTAAGTGCAACACAGTCAGCAACTCTGGGAATCACCAGGGTTTTAGAGCAGGACACATCCTGCCATGATCCGCCGCAGAACCCATAGCTACAAAAATAGTATCCACATCTGACGGCAGACTGGAGAGGGCTTGAAGAATGTGCCCCTTCATTTTTGAGGGCTCCATTCAGATTTCATGATATGATCGGTATTCTCGATACATTTCAAGCATATTTTTTCTTGCATTTTTCAAAAAGGAAGTATTGTTGTTGATTCGTCCAAGAAGAAGATATCCCTGATAGATGGAAAGCATACGCTGAGAAAGAATCTTTGCATGATCTGGAGACAATCCGGAGTATAACAATACTTCCTGAAAAATCTGTTCGAATTTTTTTAGTCCTTCCATAAATACAGATGCAACCGCTGGCTTGCTAAGGGCTGTTTCCATGCCCATCACCGCATATGGGCAGCCTGCAAATGTCTGTCCAGTTGCCCTTCCGAATAAATAATCGAAGATTTCTTCTATAAAACTTTCCCAGTCATTTCCCTGAGAACTGCTTCGAAATTGTTCCAGTAAGATTTTTTGATAGTATTCCGTCACTGCTGTTGCCAGATCATCCTTGCTTTTGAAATAAAAATAAAAAGATCCTTTTGGAAGGCCTGTTTGTTTTAGAATTTCGCTGATTCCAGTGGCAGAATACCCATTTTTCCAAAATAATTCAGCAGCACATTCGATTAGGCGTTGTCTGGATTCTTCACCTTTCTTCATTTTGCATTTCCTCCTTCAGTCTGGAAAACAGATGTGTAAGTGCAAACATAAGCGTTTCATAATGCATGTAATCTAAAGTATTCCTGTCTGTAAGAATTTGAATACTTGCCGGGAATTCGTCATCAGCCTCCCAGAAACGAATGATAATCGGCAAAAAAGGAAAAAGTTTTAATTCGAAAGCAACATCTCCTTTTCCCAGTTCCTTTCCGGAAAGAGCTACACAGGCATTACGTAATTCAACGGTTTTTCCGTTAAAAAAGTCAGCGGTATTCTTAAAAAATCCGCTGTTCTGGGAAAGATTTCCAGCCATGATTGTAGAAAGACTGTTTATGTTTACAAATTCATTAGCCAGATGGCAACCATCTTTTGAATAACATAAAGTAATATATAACCAGCCAGAATCGTATTCTAATGAATATTTATGTATCATTGCAGCCTGATCATATTGCAGGAAAACGCGTGCCATAGAAATTTTTGCTTTTTCATAATTAGAAATCATATCTATCATATACTCCTCCAAGAATGTTATATAAGCTATTTATAAAATAGACTAATCGGTCTATAGAGTCAATATGTTTTTGTATGAAAGATAAGAAAGCAGCGACTTTGAAAAAGCAAATTGATAATAGAAGAAACAGACTAATCAAAACTTGCCATTATGGATATTTAACGAAAGCCTTTTGAATATAATTTTGGCACTGGAATAATTACTGCGTATATGCTAAAATAATAAAGAACATACATTCGACTTTAAGTATTTGTCAAGGTGGTGCACAGCATTGCTGTCTATGATGCTGAAGGAGAAGAAATCTGGAGGTGTTGATATGAGATTGAGATATATAGTGATTGTTTAGCGCTACATGAGTTGCTATTTAGTGGAAAGGAGGATCACCATGATAAAACACACAATTCCACCGGTCTATGATGCAAACTCCAGAATCCTGGTTCTGGGGAGTTTTCCATCGGTAAAGTCCAGGGAACAGCAGTTTTTCTACGGACATAAACAGAACCGTTTCTGGAAGGTACTTGCCGGAATCCTGGGATGTGAAGTTCCACATACAATAGAAGAAAAGAAAGCAATGCTGCTTGCAAATCACATTGCAGTCTGGGATGTAATCAAAAGCTGTGAAATCGAAGGCTCGTCTGATGCCAGCATCCGAGACGTGATACCGAACGATCTGTCGGAAATTCTTAAGATTGCAGATATACAGACTATTTATACTAACGGTGGCAAGGCTTATGAGCTGTACTGCAAATACATTTATCCGGTAAACGGAATCAAAGCACATAAACTGCCGTCTACAAGTCCTGCCAATGCAGGATATTCACTGGATCGGCTGAAAGAAGCATGGGCAGAGATCAAAGAGTAAGCATAGAATAAGAGAGTAAAACGAGATGTCGGAGCAGGTGGAAGGAAATGAAGTCTATTTCAATTTATACGATTACAAGAAATCAGAATATTGAGTGCCTGCAGAAACTGGAGCGGCAGTTATCGGGAAGAACATATTTCCTGAAAATGCGGGAATGGGAACTGGAAAGTATGAAAGCGCTGGTACGAGAGCTGGAGGTGCATATGCAGGATGTACATGCGTTGCGTTTTTTTTATTCGTTTCAGGTCCCGAGACTTGGCAAGGAATTTGACCTTCTGCAGATAAAAGACGATCAGATTGTAAATATTGAATTAAAAAGTGGAAAAGTCTCAGACGAGGCAGTACGCAAACAGCTTTTACAGAATCGATATTATCTGTCTGTGCAGGGGAAAATGATTCAGTCTTATACATATATCAGCAGCCAGGAACGTCTGGTACGACTGAACAATCATGATCATATTGTTGAGGCAGACTGGGATCAGCTGTGTCTTGCCTTACAGAGACACGGCAAAGATTATGAGGGAGATATCGAAGATCTTTTTCAGGCAGAAATGTATCTGTTTTCACCAGTGACCGAGCCGGAAAGATTTCTGAATAAAGAATATTTTCTGACTTCGCAGCAGAAGGATATTGAGCGGAGAATATTGGATAAAATACGAAAAGTCAAGTACGGTTACTTCTGGTTCAGTGGTCTGCCGGGAACAGGGAAAACGTTATTGCTTTATGACATAGCAATGAAGCTTTCGGTACATCAGAAGGTATGTATGATCCACTGTGGAGAAACCGGAAAAGAATGGAAAATCTTGCACGACAGATTGTTACGGATCGCATTTTTATCGGACAGCCAGCTTGAAGAATGTCCGGATCTTAAGGAATACAGTGCAATTCTGGTAGATGAGGCGCATTTACTTTCGGTGAAGGAACTCCATAGGATACTGGAGCTGAGCGAGAAGCATCCGGTAATCTTTTCCGGTGACGATGAAGATATGATTTCAGATGAAGAAATGGACAGGACCATGCTCCGTGAAATCGAGCATCTGCCGGATATTCAGAGCTTTCATCTGACAAACCGTATCCGTACAAATGCAGAACTTTCATCTTTCATTCAAAATATGATGCATTTACCTGAAAAAAGAATGGTACGTTATTATCCGCATATTCAGGTGGTGTATGCAAATGATGACGAAGAAGCAGGCATTCTTCTGAAAGGCTATCAAAATCAACTCGTTTTTATAATAGATGAACGTTACTATTACGATGAGAAAGGCTATCTGCGTGAACAGAGACAGAAGCATCAGAAACCGACTGCGGTACGCACGCTTTTTCACCGCCTGAATGAGGCAAGAGAAGAATTTGCAATCATTGTAAAAGGGAATGAAGCAGTATATGAAGTCCTGCTGGATCTGTTACAGTTCAGCAAAAAGGAAACCGTGAAAACGATTGCAGAATAAAATAAGTATTAGAAAAAGACTGTACAGTTTATATTCAGTACAGTCTTTTATTGCGCAAATTATTTTTCCTTTTTGAAGATAATTGTGATCTTTATAAGAATTATGAAGAGATTATTGCATGTGAAGATCAGATTCAACTAGATCATTTAAGATTCTGCAGATACATCAGAATCGTTTACTTGGGGTTCATCAGGTCCCTTTTCAGGAAGAAATACACGTACATTTTCGATACGGTTTTTATCAAGCTTGTCAACGACAAGGCGGATACCGTCAGAGGTGATTACCTGATCTCCTGCGACGGGCAGACGATCCAGATGTTCAATCACAAGACCGCCAAGTGAATCATAGTCTTCTGATTCAAGATGTGTTCCAAGATGGTCATTAACATCATCAAGACTCATAGATCCTTCAATGACATATTCGCGATCAGAAAGTTTTTTGATCAGTTCATTTTCATTTTCATCGTATTCATCATGTATCTCACCGACAATCTCCTCCAGAATATCTTCCAGAGTAATGAGTCCTGTCATTTCACCGTACTCGTCAAGAACAATGGCAATATTGAAAGTGGATTCACGCATCTCTACAAGAAGTTCGGAAATGTCTTTGTACTCATATGTGAAATGAGGTTTGCGGAGAAAACTGCGGATATCAAATCGTTCATCGGGATCATAGAGAAGGAGATCCTTCATATTAATGATTCCGACGATATTGTCCTGTGTGTCTTCGTATACAGGCAGACGGGTAAAACGGTCTTCGCGGAAAATATCAATCAGTTCTTCATAAGTCGAATTTACATCGGCAAATGTGACGTTGACACGTGGAACCATGATGTCTTTTGCATCGGCATCCCCGAGATCAAACACATTGTAGATCATTTTTTTCTCATCAGATTCGATGACACCGTCCTCATGACTGACATCAACAATCGTACGAAGCTCTTCTTCGGTCATGGCTTTATTGGCTGCATCCGAATCCACTCGCAGAAGCTTCATAAAGATTCTTGAAAACAAATCGATGATGAAGATGAACGGAGTCATAATCGTCATGAAAAAGCTGAGAACCGGAATATAACGTAATGTAATTTTTTCTGCGTTTAATGTAGCGTAATTCTTTGGTGTAATTTCACCGAAAATAAGGATTGCCACCGTTAATGCAGCTGTGGCGATACTTATCATGTAGCCGCCAAAGCTGTATGCCAGTGAGGTGGCAAGAGAGGAAGCGGTGATATTAACAAGGTTATTTCCAATCAGTATGGCACTGAGCATTTTGGAAGTATGGTTCTCGACAATGTCCAGAACTTTGGCTGCTCTTTTATTGCCTTCATCGGCAAGCGTACGAAGCCGGATTTTATTGACTGCCATAAGTGCAGTCTCATTTGATGAAAAAAATGCAGATAATGCCAGTAGTATGATCAGGATAATCAACTGGTAAGTGTCACTTGCGTCCACTCGTAAAATTCACTCCTTTAATATATATTAGTCAAGATCTTTGCCGGTAAGCATTTTGTATGCCTGCAGGTATTTTTCGATGGTTTTATCCACGATTTCCTGTGGAAGTGTCCAGTCATTTCCCGGATTAGAGGTCAGCCAGTCACGTGCAAACTGCTTGTCGAAAGATGGCTGTCCATGTCCAGGTTCGTAACCGTCTGCAGGCCAGAAACGGGAGCTGTCCGGTGTCAGCATTTCATCACCGATTACCATATTTCCGTCTTCATCCAGACCGAACTCGAATTTGGTGTCAGCAATGATGATACCTTTGCTCAGTGCGTATTCTGCACATTTTTTATAGAGGGCAATGGTATTGTCGCGCAGTTTTTCTGCGAGTTCCTGACCTCTGCCCGGGAAATATTTCTCAAGATGATCTATACTCTGTTCGAAAGAAATGTTCTCATCGTGGTCACCGATCTCGGCTTTTGTTGACGGGGTGTAAATTGGCTCCGGAAGCTTGTCAGATTCTTTTAAACCTTCAGGAAGTGTGATGCCGCATACGGTACCGTTTTCCTGATAGCTTTTCCAGCCGCTGCCTGTGATATAGCCACGAACGATGCACTCGATCGGAAGCATGTTCAGCTTGCGGCACATCATGGATTTTCCAGCATATTTTTCCTGCTGGAAAAATTCCGGCATGTCTTTTACATCAACAGAAATCATGTGATTAGGCAGAATGTCTTCGGTCAGGTCGAACCAGAACTTGGACATCTGTGTCAGTACTGTTCCTTTCTTGGTCACTTCATTGTTCAGGATAACATCGAAACAACTGATACGATCAGTAGCTACCATGATCAGACTGTCTCCGTTATCATAGATCTCACGTACTTTACCTTCTTTAATTGGTTTTAATTCCTGCATGTCTTTGCACCTCGTCATATGATTTTTAAAATTTTACAGTAAAAATAGCACTTTTCACTGTGCACTGTCAAGATATTTCTCGAATAAGTACAACAATCCATGGATTTTGTACATCACACCGGTTGCCTGCAAAAAAATCCATAACAGTGTGAGTATATTCATTATTCAACTGACGGCAAAATTGATAGCTGAGCTGTTTTTTGCCGTCAAAAAAGAAATCATGCAATGAGGACAATGTGATTCTGGCGCGATACCGCTCTTCATCATCCGGATGGATCAGCTTTTCATTTAATATGCGACGGTTGTATGATTCAAAATCATGTTCCATTTCAAGTCCACATCCATGGAGCCGGTAATCTCTTTTTAAAATTTCGTATTCACCGTTATTCAGATTTAATCTGGCGAGAACAAGTGAATTTTCTGCAAGAATCTTGAAAATAGAATGCGTAACTGATGCTTCATGAAACGCATCCGCGGTATTTCGAGAATCAGCCGGATCCTGTTTGCATACGTGATGGTACTTCTCGTGAGGAACTGTGGTTAGAAGATCCTCTGCATCGCTGATCGGCATTGGTTTGTAGAAATAATATCCCTGCGCATAGATACAATTCATAGAACGCAGCATTTTAATCTGTTCAGGGCTTTCTACACCTTCTGCAATAATCGGCAGGTTGAGTTTATGTGCCATATTGACAATAGAATCGATGATCTGAATTCCCCTTTGGCAGTTTTCCGGATTCATTTCGATGAACTTCATATCAAGTTTCAAAATATCAACATTTGTGTCTTTTAACATGTTAAGAGAAGAGTAGCCACTTCCGAAATCATCCATCAGAACGCAGAAACCGTGTTGATGAAGCTGATCGATGGTTTCTCTTACAATGATATTGTTTTCTGAAAAGGCCGTCTCTGTAATTTCAACAAGCAGCATCTCAGGAGAAAGGTCGTATTTTGTGATGAGATCCTGCAGGTATTCAGGAACATTGATCGTTTCGATATCAGTAACAGATACATTGATTGAAATAGGAACAACATAAAGGTGATCATGTTTCCAGTAGGAAAGCGTCTGGCACACGGCATCCCAGATATATGTATCAAGTGAAGTGATCATGCCGTTATTTTCAAGAAACGGGATGAACTCACCGGGGGCAACAAAACCACGAACCGGACTGATCCAGCGAGAGAGTGCCTCCATACTGACGATAGCACCTGTTTCGCTGTTGCATTTTGGTTGGAGATAAAAGGTGAATTCTTTATTTTCCAGACCGACTGTTACATCGTGGATCATCTGCTGTTCCTTTTCGAGCTGATTTATGATTTCATCAGTGAAATAAGAAATACGTTTATTAAAATTGCCTTTTATATCAGAACCTGCGAGCTGTGCATTGTTGCACATCGTTGCAACATCCGGACGATCATCAGGGATAGAATAGATGCCAATGATAGGCAGAAATCCCTCGTTCTGGCTGTGGATGCCGATATAGCTCCGGATCGTTTTATAAATCAGGTTGATAAGCTGGTCATCGTCCGGAATACACATGAAGAAATGATCTCCCCCAAAATAACCGGCGAGATAGCCTTTCATCTGCTGAATACGAAGCAGATACTGACTGATATTGGTAAGCAGGATATCTCCGGCTTCCTGACCGTACCAGTTATTAAATAATTTGAATCGTTCAATATCAATAGATATGATACACCAGTCAGACAGTGCATGGCTTTTAAGGAAATCGTTTACGTTCTCGAGAAACTCTGAGCGGCTGTACAGCACATTTGTTATACTCATAAAAATACGCCCTTTTACTCTAATATTAAGAATAATTATACCATTATATGAGAGTATATTCAACAGAATGGTGGATAAATTGTAATAATTCTGATATAGTAATATCGAATAAATCCGAAAGAAAACGAAAACGATAGAAAGAAGGAATCAAAATGAGTACAAAAGCAGAACAGGCAATCACATTTCATGACAAAGGATACAATTGTGCACAGGCAGTTGCATGTTCATTCTGTAAAGAATTCGGAGTGGACGAGGAAGAGATGTTCCGTATTGCAGAAGGATTCGGACTTGGCATGGGAATGATGGAGGTGTGCGGCGCACTTTCCGGAATGATGATGATCATTGGTCTGCAGAACAGTGTGGGCAATCCGGAAAAAGGAAAAATGACGAAAGGCGATACCTACAAAAAAGTCAGAGAGTATGCTGCAAAATTTAAAGAGCAGAACGGCTCATATCTCTGTAAAGAATTAAAAGGCGTAGAGACAGGTAAAGTCCTCAGAAGTTGTCCGGACTGTATCCGTGATGCAGTAGCACTCACAGAAGAATATCTGGCTGCACAGAAAAATAAAGAAGAATGACGACAGTAGTCCTTCAGTCAAATAAATAAAACCCAAAAAGAAAACCCGTCGGGGCGGATGGCATAAAACCAACTGCTCTGACGGGTTTTGTAATATATAAAATTATTCAGATACTTTTACGAACTGACTGTTGTACAGATTCTGGTAGAATCCGCCTTTTGCCATAAGGTTGTCATGAGAACCCTGTTCGATGATACTTCCGTCTTTCATAACAAGAATTTCATCGGCATTGCGGATTGTGGAGAGACGATGTGCAACGATAAAACTGGTACGTCCTTCCATAAGACGGTCAAATGCCTCCTGGACCATAAGCTCTGTTCTGGTATCGATGCTTGAGGTCGCTTCGTCCAGAATCAGCATAGGCGGCAGACACAGCATAACACGTGTGATACAGAGAAGCTGTTTTTCGCCCTGGCTTAAGCTGTCCTCTTTTAACTGAGAATCCAGCCCATTTGGAAGTCGGCGGATAAATTCCCAACTGTGGGAACGTTTTGCTGCTTCAATGATCTCTCCATCGGTAGCATCAGGTTTTCCGATATTAATATTGTCACGGACAGTTCCGTTCTTGATCCATGTATCCTGAAGTACCATACCGA
Source organism: Blautia sp. Marseille-P3087 (assembly GCF_900120195.1). Taxonomy (GTDB): domain Bacteria; phylum Bacillota; class Clostridia; order Lachnospirales; family Lachnospiraceae; genus Blautia_A. The sequence goes on along the minus strand of NZ_LT635539.1, from coordinate 661,197 downwards.
AACTGCTCCTCAGGGAGTGGCGGGAAATTTCATTGATCGGGTGTCCGTCAATGGAAATGGTGCCACCGGTCACATCGTAGAAACGCATCAGCAGGTTGATAAAGGTGGTCTTTCCACAGCCGGTCGGACCGACGATCGCGATACGTTTGCCCGGTTCTGCATGGAGATTGAAGTTTTCTATCAGCTTTTTATCAGTAACATAGCGGAAGCTGACATGATCAATCTTGACCTCGCCTTTTGCATCAGTAAGGGCTTCTTTCGGATCTGCACTTTCCGGAGATTCTTCAAGAAGTGCAAAGATTCTGGTCGCACATGCAAGTGCGTTCTGAAGTTCTGTGATAACAGAACTGATGTCGTTGAACGGTTTCATGTACTGGTTTGCGTAGGAAAGCAATACAGAGAGACCGCCGACAGTAAGTGCACCGCCCGGAATCATAAATGCACCGACAAGTGCAACACCTGCGTAAATAACATTGTTTACGAAACGGGTGGACGGATTGGTCAGACTGCTGTAGAAGACGGCTTTTTGGCTGTATTCTTTCAACTCATTGTTAATTTCTGCAAAACGTGCGGAAGATTTATCTTCATACCCAAAAGCCTGTACGATCTTCTGGTTACCGATCATTTCTTCAATAAGGGCTGTCTGACGGCCACGTGCATCGCTCTGTTTCCGGAACATATGGAAAGAGCGGGAAGAAATGAATCTTGCTACAAAGAAACTGACCGGGGTGAGGATAATGACCATCAGGGTGATCCGGATGTTTTTGGAAAACATAAAGATCAGAGTTCCGATGATGGTTACAATTCCGGAAAACAACTGTGTAAATCCGAGAAGAAGACCATCGGAAAGGATATCGGTATCGGCGATGATACGGCTGATGATGTCACCGGTGCTGTGGCTGTCCAGATAGGAGAGCGGCAGTACCTGAATCTGACGGATCGCTTTTGCGCGGATATCCTGTACTGTACGGAAAGTCATGCGGTTGTTGATGATGTTCATGATCCAGGTAGCGACACTGGAGATGATGACCATGACAAGAATTCTTGTCAGATAGTACCACATCATACTGAAGTTTACGTCGTGTTCGGCAACGACCTGATCGATCGCGTTACCAAAAAGTACCGGCACGTATAATTGAAGAATAACGGATACAGCTGCCAGAATAATGCTTAAGATCAGGAGAAAACGGTATTTTCCGATGAAACGGAGTACTTTCCAGAGAGTCTCCATACTGCTTGCATTTGCTGTATCATTTGTTGTTTTGTTCATGATACCACCTCCATAGTTCCACCGGATACGGCAGTATTTGATGAAGTATATTTCGCCCGTTCTTCCGGAAACTGGGAGAAATAGATCTCACGGTAAATGTCACAGGTACGGATCAGGTCATCATGAATGCCCTTGCCGACAAGTTCACCGTCATTCAGAACAAGGATCAGATCGGCCTGACGGATACTTGCGGCACGCTGTGAGACGAGGAAAGTGGTAATATTTCCGCTTAACTGATGAAGAGATTTACGAAGTGCGGCATCTGTGGCAAAGTCAAGTGCGCTTGCACTGTCATCAAGGATCAGAAATTCAGGTTTCTTAACGACAGCACGGGCAATTGTCAGTCGCTGACGCTGACCTCCGGAAAGATTTCGTCCATTCTGTTCCAGCTTGAAATTAAGCTGACCGTCTTTTCCCTCAACGATTTCACGTGCCTGGGCAGTGGTCAGTGCATCCCAGATTTCTTCATCGGTTGCATCTTCGCGCCCCCATTTCATATTTTCGCGGATCGTCCCCTTAAAAAGTGCTGCACGTTGCGGTACAACACCGATTTTTTCACGAAGATCATGCTGGCTGTAGGTTCGGATATCCTGCCCATTTATCATAATCGTTCCCTTTGTGGCATCGTAAAAACGTGCGATCAGGTTGACGAGAGTGGATTTACCACTGCCGGTACCACCGATGATTCCGACAGTCTGGCCTTTCTTTACAGAAAAGCAGATATCAGAAAGACTTGGTGCGCCTGTGCCTGCATAGGCAAAGGTAACATCCTGAAATTCTACGGCATTTTCAGCGGCTGCGGAAGCAGAAGCGGTGTTATCCGGATAATCCATGGAAGTTTTTACTTTAAGGATGTCGGCAACACGGTTTGCACATGCGGCAGATTTGTTCAGAGTAATGATCAGAGATGCAAGTTTGATGAGCTCAATGATCATTTGTGCCATGTAATTGTAAAGCGCAACAACTTCACCCTGCTGCATGTTACCTAAGTTTACCTGAAGTCCTGCATTATTGATCAGGATAACGGTAGCAATGTTGATGAGCACATAGGTGACCGGATTGAGGAGAGCGGAAAGCTTTCCGACAAATTCATTTAATTTTGTAAGTGCGGTATTGCTCTCGTCAAATTCACGGACTGCTTCTTCTTCACGGCAGAAAGCACGAATGACACGTACACCGGTCAGGTTTTCTCTGGTGAGACCGGTAACTGTATCAAGGCGTCTCTGTACCTTACCAAAAAGTGGGATGCTGAGATACATGATAACAAATACCACAAGGAAAAGTACCGGAATGGCAACAGCAAAAATCAGGGCACAGCGAGTATTGATCGTGAATGCCATGACCATGGAACCAAGCACAATAAAAGGACTTCGAAGAAGAAGGCGAAGTCCCATGTTTACGCCATTCTGTACCTGGTTGATATCGTCGGTGAGACGGGTGATCAGTGTATCGGTTCCCAGAGTATCAAGTTCTGTATAGGAAAGCTTCTGAATATGGTCATAAACAGCCTGCCTCAGTTCTGTGGCAAATCCTACACTGGCTTTCGCTGCAAAAAACTGGGCAGTGATACTGACTGTAAGTCCGGCGGCTGCCATAAGCACAAGGATAAAAAATCGTTCAATGATGTATAAACGGTCATTTCCTGTGATACCCACATCAATGATCTGGGCAATTACTACCGGAACAAGCAGATCGAACACAACTTCCAGAAATTTGAAGAAAGGTGCAAGAATGCTTTCTTTCTTATAGTTTTTTAGATAGATTGCGAGAGATCGCATTTTCTGTTCCTCCGTTTTTCTTGATGATTGACAAGCACTATTATAGTCCTGTATCATAAGTCATGCAAGTAATATAGGAACAGTATAGGAAGAAAGAGGAAAATCTATGCGACGTGAAGTAACGCTGGAAGAAATTTCAGATGGAAAATTATATGATGCAAATGATATGGTAAAAGCGGACTGTCAGGACTGTAAAGGCTGCTGCGACTGCTGTAAGGGGATGGGGGATTCTGTGCTTCTGGACCCCTATGATGTCTGCCGATTGAGCCGGGGACTTCAGAGAACTCCCGAAGATCTGATTGGTAATGTGCTGGAACTTGGAATTTCGGATGGAAACATTCTTCCGCATCTTGCAATGAAAGGAGCAGAAGAACGTTGTGTATTTCTAAACGAAGAAGGAAGATGCGTGGTCCATGCAATTCGTCCGGGATTCTGCCGTTTGTTCCCACTCGGAAGATATTATTCGGAAGAGGGGTTTAAATATATTTTGCAGATCCATGAATGTACGAAGAAAAACCGTTCAAAGATCAAAGTAAAAAAATGGCTAGATACACCGAATTTGAAACAATATGAAAAATTTATATGGGAGTGGCATCAGTTTCTTCTTGATGTGCAGGAGGTTTTTTATCAGACAGAAGATGCAGATCTTATTAAGAATCTGAATATGTATGTACTCAGTCGCTTCTATTATAAAGAGTACGATGAGAAAAAAGATTTCTACGAACAGTTTTATGAACGTCTTGAAGAAGCAAAAAAACTTCTGAGTCTTGGTGTATGACCGGGACTCAGAAGTTTTGACATTTTTAATTGCTTTTTGAAAGAAGCTCATTAAGAAGCTGATGGATGGTTTTGTTCAGAACCGGATGGCGGTAATACGGAGCAATCTCATCCAGCGGTTTCAGCACAAAATCGCGGTTTTCCATATCAATATGAGGAATATGGAGATTCGGGGTATCAATGATTTCATTGTCATAAAACAGAATGTCCAGATCAAGGGTACGAGGCCCCCAGTGGATGATGCGTTCTCTGTTGGCGGCAGCCTCCAGTTCGTGAAGACGGTCAAGCAGTTCTTCTGGAGTCAGAAGCGTGCGGAGACGGAGCACACCATTGAGAAATTCATCCTGTTCTACACCTCCATAGGGTTCTGTGACAAGATATTCTGATACGGCCTCGACTTCACAGTCGGGAGTGTTCCGAAGGCCCTGAATGCCATCATCGATATATTTCTTTTTATCTCCGAGGTTAGAACCAAAAGCAACATAAGCGGTGTGCCATCCACGCGTGATTTCTACTGCAACTGTATCCAGTGGAAGTCCGACCGGTGCCCATGGCTTTTCAATACGCAGAGTAATTGCATTCATCAGTGGAAATTCATGCAAAAGCATCTGACAGAGGTTTTCAGCAAGAGTTTCCAGAAGCTTGTAGGTATGCTCTTTGGTGAACTTTGTGATCATCTGGCTGACTTCTCCATAGTGAATCGAAGCAGTCAGCTCATCTGTCAGACCGGCTTTACGTGTACTGGTATAAAGTTTGGCTGATACGACGAATTTCTGACCGAGTACATTTTCCTCCGGAAAAACTCCGTGGTTAGCAAAAATCTCAAGGTTTTTAATCTCAATAATATCCATTTATTTTTAATCCTTTTAATTATCTCTTTATTTGATGTTTCTGCCGAGAATCGCTTCGGTCATCAGTACAGCACGTCTGTTTTCTTTTACATCATGAACACGTACAAAAGCACAGCCTTTCATAACTCCAATGACAGAAGTGGCAATTGTTCCCTCGACACGCTGGTCAACTGGGAGATCGAGTGTAAGACCGATCATGGATTTACGGGAAGTGCCGAGAAGTACCGGGAATCCGAGATGCTGAAAAAGCTCCAGATGGTTCATGGTTTCAAGGTTCATTTCATATGTTTTTCCAAATCCTACACCCGGGTCAAGAATAATACGTTCATCTTTGATGCCTGCCTTGCGCGCGATATTTACGCATTCCTGCGTTTCGGTAAGCATGTCGGTGAGAAAATTGTTGTATTCTGTGTTGGCCTTGTTGTGCATCAGGCAGCAGGCTACATCGTGTTTGGCTATTACACCTGCCATTTTCGGATCATATTTCAGTCCCCATACATCATTGACAAGATCAGCGCCTGCCTGTACGGCAACGTCAGCAACACTTCCTTTATATGTATCTACAGAAATCGGAACATCAAAATGTTTGCGAAGCGCCTCAATGATCGGAACGACACGGGCCGCCTCTTCTTCGGCGCTTACCGGAGTATGTCCCGGTCGGGTGGATTCTCCGCCGACATCCAGAATATCAGCACCCTCGGCAATCATTGTCTCAGCATGCTTCAGAGCATGATCCATAGAGTCCCATTTACCGCCATCAGAGAAAGAATCCGGTGTGACATTCAGGATTCCCATAATATAGGTTCTGTTTTTTACGTCAAATTCACGATTTCCAATTTTCATTTTAAAGATTCTCCTTTTAATATTGAATCGTCATATTTTTTTTCTCAGGAGCCCAGTAGCATTCTTTCTCAGCAGGACACAGGAAACAATTACGTGATTTTTTGTCTGCTTCATAAATAAGCCGGCTGAGTACCGGGAGATTTTCGTTAGAGGAACGATGTTCTCCAATGGCATTCAGGATCTGGCTTTTTTCCTCTTCTGTAAAGTTCAGATCAGATAAAATCTGTCCTGCTATAGAGACACCTGCCTCATCGTGCGGAATACCATTTGTGTACTGCTCGGCACGGCCAATGTCATGGAGAAGGGCAGTGCAGTAGATCAGCTCACGGGAACAGTCAAGATTTCGCTCCAGCGCAAAAATGTAAGTCAGTCTTGCCACATCAAGAAAATGCTCCGGGGTGTGGCGACAGAAAATGCGGTCAGCCTCCAGCCGGGTAAGCGCAGTCAGGTGTTTTTGATAAAGCGGATGCTGCCAGATGGCCTGAACTCTTGTCATATCAGCAGACATCAGTCTTTTACCATAGAGAGAAACTGTTTCTGAAGTTCACGGTCTGTCTTAAAGTCCCCTCGTGTTACTGTGGTGATGGTCTTGCTGCCCGGTTTTTTGATGCCACGCATCGTCATACAGGTATGTTCTGCTTCAAGCATGACCATAACGCCCCTGGGATTCAGCGCACGCTCGAGTGCATCGGCAATCTGTACAGTCAGACGCTCCTGAATCTGCGGCCTTCTTGCATAAACATCTACGGTACGGGCAAGTTTGCTGAGCCCGGTAACTCTGCCGTTGGGTATGTAAGCAATGTGAGCTTTTCCGTAAAATGGCATCAGATGATGCTCACACATGGAATAGAATGTGATGTCTTTTTCCAGGACCATTTCGTTATTTTCTACTTTAAATTGTTTGGCGAGGTGCTGATCTGCTTCCTCATCCAGACCACCGTAGATTTCCATGCACATACGTGCAATGCGGTCCGGGGTATCTTTCAGTCCTTCACGTTCTGTATCTTCACCGATTCCTTCAAGGAGAAGTCGGATTGCCTGTTCTACTTTTTGTTTGTCTACCATAAAAAAACAACCTCCTATTATAATGATATTGTGTATCGTGGAGATTGTCTGCTTTTTGTCAATGTATTTGTAAAATAAAACAAAAAAAGATATCTCCAATTGTGATAGAACGTATGTCGAAAAACGTATCCCTACACAATATGAGATAGCCTCTTATATTGTCGCAACGGGTGCGGATCCTATACCGTAAGACGGACTTTTCGTTTCGGCGACAACTCCCCATTCGCTGAACACTTGACGCATAAGATCCTATTTTGCATATCATTCATTTCCCGTACAGTATAGCATAGATGTATTTGATAGAAAAGGGGTAATTTGTTGAAAAAAATATTCAGGTTGAATAATTATTGACGTGAAATGAGAGATATGATAGCATAAAGCTATCTATAGAAGAAAAGCAAAGAAACAGATAAAAATTTCACAGATTACGGATCAATCAGGGATAACGACTGTGTGCATGAAAATACGCACACTCGTTGTCTCTTTTTTTATTTTATCCGCGATTTGATGACAGGGAGGACGCTATGTATTTAATGATCGACAACTATGATTCATTTGTCTATAACCTGAAGGCTTACTTTGAGGAGCTTGGAAGGGAGATTGTTGTAAAAAGAAGCGATCAGATCACCGTGGATGAAATAGAAAAAATGCAGCCACAGGGAATCATTCTGTCCCCCGGACCGAAACGTCCGTGGGATGCAGAAGTCTGTGTACAGACTGTGGAACGTTTGCGGGGAAAAATCCCGATTCTTGGCGTCTGTCTCGGACATCAGGTACTTGGATACTGTTGTGGCGCAACGGTAAAAAAAGGTGAGCGGCCGATGCATGGAAAGGTGACGGATATCACAAATATGGGAACCGGTGTTTTTGAAGGACTTCCGAAAAAGTTCAAAGTAACGCGTTATCATTCGCTGATTGTAAAAGAGAACAGCATTCCGGCGGATTACCATATCGACGCTGTGTCAGAGGATGGTGCGGTGATGGGGCTTTCACATAAGAACCTTCCGTTGTATGGAGTTCAGTTTCATCCAGAGGCAGTGCTGACAGAGTATGGGCATGAATTGCTTGAAAATTTCTGCCGAATTGCGGAATGTACACATTAACTAAAACGATATAGTACAAACCGTACGAAAAAAAGATAAAGGAAATGTCCGTCATAATGGACAGAGGAAAGAAAACGATGTATAATAAAACCCGTATTATAAAAGAAATGAAGCCTGCCAGAAATGCAGCAGAGCTTTATAGATATTTTGCAGGAGAGGAAGACAGTGCATTCCTGGATTCTTCTCTGGTTAACCGGCTTGGACGTTATTCAATCATAGGTGCTGTGCCATATCTGAAACTGGTGAAGGATGAGAATAGCTTCTATATTAATGGAGAGAAAGAAACAACATATTCTTTTGAAGAATACCTGAAAAAGTATCTGGCAGAACACAAAGACAAAAATAATACAGAGCTTCCGATAATTTCCGGTGCAATAGGATATTTTTCCTATGAATATGGAAGAAAATTGATGGAAGTGGATTCTGCGAAAGAGAATCTTGTCTCGATTCCGGATGCGGTACTTGTCTTTTATGATTTCTTTATTATAGAGGACAGGCAGGAACAGCGTACATATTTGATTGCGAATGGCAACACGAGGGAAGCTGCGAAACTGCTGGATGAGATGGAGACCCGGATAAACGGGAAACCGGTGTATATGCAGAAAGAGTCAGATACAGAATATCCGATCGAAGTGCGACCGAATTTTGCGAAGGACGAATACAAGCAGGCAGTAGATCGTATGATCCGTTATATTATAGAGGGAGATATCTACATTGCCAATATGACACAGCAGCTCACTGTGAAAAGTGATAAAGTACCGTTGGATGTGTTTTATGATCTTCGGAAAAATAATCCGTCTACGTTTGGCGGCTATTTTGATTATGGGGATTTTCAGATCGTGTGTGCGTCACCGGAACGTTTTCTTAAAATGCAGAAGGGGCATGTAAATACACGACCGATCAAAGGCACACGTAAGCGCGGGGAGACACCGGAAGAAGATCTGCTCATGCGGACAGAACTTGAAAATTCCGAGAAGGACAAAAGTGAACTCCTGATGATCGTGGATCTCGAACGTAATGATCTGAACAGAGTATGCCGTCCGGGAAGCGTTAAGGTGACTGAGCTTTTTACAGTAGAAGAATATGCAACGGTATTCCATCTGGTTTCGGATATTGAGGGAAATCTGGAAGAAGGAAAAACGGTCATGGATCTTCTTGAGGCAGCTTTTCCTGGAGGGTCGATTACGGGAGCACCGAAGTATCGTGCAATGGAAATCATTGATGAGCTGGAAAATAATAAACGAAATCTTTACACAGGATCTATCGGTTATTTGACACTGGATGGTGACTGTGATTTTAATATTGTGATCAGGACTGCGTTGCATAAAGATGGAAAATATTATCTGGGTGTGGGCGGCGGTATTACCGCAGAGTCCGATCTGGAATTTGAATATGAAGAAACACTTCAGAAAGCGAAGGCGGTTCTTCAGGCTATGAAATAAGTAATTGGAGAGTAAAGTATGGATATCAGGTTAGATGAAGGTTTTCTGTTCGGGATGGGTGCGTTTGAAACGATTGCTGTCGAAAAGGGAAAGCCAATACTGCTTGAAAAACATCTGGAAAGACTGGAACAGGCAGCAGATTTTTTTAAACTTGGCTCGTGCAGTGAACGTGGACTTTCAAGGGAAAGGGTGTTGTCGTATCTTGCAGGTCAGGGTTCTAAGTTCACAGATCATGGTGTATTAAAAATTGTCTGTTCAGCCGAAAACTTATTTTTCCAGATGAGAACGAATACATATTCTGAAGAGGATTATGCAAAAGGCTTTGTGGCAGACATCAGTAAAGTGCGCAGAAATGAGACATCTCCGCTGGTTTATCACAAGACCTTGAATTATGGTGACTGTATCCTTGAAAAAAGAGCTGCAGCGGCAGCCGGTATCAATGAGAAGGTCTTTGTCAATACAAAAGGCCAGATCAGCGAGGGAACAGTCAGCAATATTTTCTTTGTGCGCAAAAATATGATCTATACACCGCAGCTGTCCTGTGGATTATTGCCGGGAATTCTGCGAGAATACGTAATGTCAAAATTCAGCGTGGTGGAGACAATCATCTATCCGGATGAACTGATGTATTATGAAGAATGCTTTGTTACGAATTCTCTGATGGGAGTCATGCCGGTAAAACAGCTTGGAAATATCTGCTTTCCGCATCGAACCAGAGCAGAGGAAGTAAGAACAATATACGAAAGCGAAAAAATGTCCTTATAATGGGACATTTTTTTTACTTTATAGGAAAGATGGTTGTAAATTGTGTCCAAAAAGACACAAAAAAGCTGTTGACTTTCCGCATGATGATTTGTATAATGTCAAAAGTTAGGACGCGAACTAAAATTGAGAAAGGAGAGAAAATGTGCGAATTTGATGAAAAACTGGAAAATGCTCACATGGGAAGACTGATTCATATGTTGTCGCATCAGATGAAGCGGAATTCAAATGGTATGGAGTCTGTAATTGAAAATGATGAACTGACGGTCATGCAAAAACATGTGTTGAAATTTGTTCTTCTGGAATCTCTCCACAGGGATCTTTATCAAAAAGATATTGAAGAAGAATTTCAGATTCGTAAATCTACTGTAACCGGAATACTGAAGCTGATGGAGAAGCATGGGTATATATACCGAGAAAGTGTAGAAAAAGATGCCCGTCTGAAAAAAATAGTGCCAACTCCAAAAGCGGAAGAACTGAGACCGATTCTTCTGAAGCATATTGCGTTTACGGAGAATTATCTTACAAAAGGAATTTCGGAGGAAGATGTTATAACCTGTAAAAAAGTATTGTGTCAGATGTATCACAATCTTTCGGAAATGAATAAAAAGACAGATAAGGAGGCTGACAGAAAAAATGAACAAGAAACTGTTTAAATCAATCAGGGAATACAAAAAAGAGTCTATACTGGCTCCGATACTGGTAATTCTGGAGGTATTGATGGAAGTGCTCATTCCGCTGGAAATGGCAAAGATCATTGATGTGGGTATTGCAAATGGTGATCTGGGATATATTGTACAGCGTGGAGTGATTCTTGTGATTATGGCGATGCTTGCTCTGTTTTTTGGTGTGCAGGCAGGAAATATGGCGGCTGTGGCAGCTGCCGGATATGCAAAAAATCTTCGTCATGATATTTTCTACAAGGTACAGGATTTTTCCTTCAAAAATATTGACCATTTCTCCACATCGGGACTGGTCACACGAATGACAACAGATATTACAAATGTCCAGATGGCATATATGATGAGTATCCGCCTTCTGGCAAGGGCACCGATCATGATACTTCTTTCCTGGATCATGACCCTGATGATCAATGTAAAGGTTGCCCTGCTTTTCCTGGTTGTTATCCCGCTTCTTGGCGGAACACTGCTGTTTATTGCAAAAAAGGCACATCCGCATTTTATAAAGGTATTTGATGAGTATGATGAACTGAATAATTCTGTTCAGGAAAATGTCAATGCAGCTCGTGTTGTCAAGGCCTTTGTAAGAGAGGACTATGAAGTAAATAAATTCCATGGTGTATCTGATTATGTATATACGCTGTTCACAAAAGCAGAAAAAATCGTGGCATGGAACTCTCCGGTTCTGCAGTTTATGATGTACGCGGTTGTGATTCTGATCGCACTGATCGGCGGACGCAGTATTGTGTTCGGAACTATGGAGACAGGTGAACTGACAAGCGTGATCGTATATGCACTGCAGATTCTGATGTCACTGAATATGGTAACATTTGTATTTGTTATGATCATGATCGCAGAGGCATCTACAGACCGTATCACAGAAGTACTTGATGAAGTCCCGGAGATGCAGGATAAGACTGATGCGGTAAAAGAAGTCAAAAACGGTGAAATTGTTTTCGACCATGTAGATTTCAGCTATGCAGGTGAGGGTGGAAATCTTTCCCTGAGGGATGTAAATCTTCATGTCAAATCAGGCCAGACAGTCGGAATCATTGGTGGTACAGGAAGTGCAAAATCCACTCTTGTGCAGATGATCCCGCGTCTTTATGATGTTACTTCCGGAGCTGTTAAGGTAGCCGGAGTTGACGTACGTGACTACAATCTGGAAGTTCTGAGAGATCAGGTATCCATGGTTTTGCAGAAAAACGTATTATTTTCCGGTACGATCTATGAGAATATTCGCTGGGGCGACGAACATGCCAGTGATGAAGATGTTAAAAGAGTATGCCGTCTTGCACAGGCAGATGGGTTTGTCAGCGAGTTTCCGGAAGGATATAACACTATGATCGTGCAGGGAGGAAACAATGTCTCCGGTGGACAGAAACAGCGTCTCTGTATTGCACGTGCGTTGCTTAAGAAACCGAAGATTCTGATTCTGGATGATTCTACCAGTGCGGTAGATACAAAGACAGATGCGCTGATTCGTAAGGCATTCCGTGAAGAAATTCCGGATACGACCAAGATCATCATTGCACAGAGAGTTTCCTCGATCGAAGATGCAGACCAGATCATTGTGCTTGATGGTGGTAAGATTGCCGGTGTGGGAACCTCTGAGGAACTTTTGAAAACAAATGAAATCTACAGAGAAGTATATGAATCACAGGTGAAAGGAGGCGAAGAGGATGAATAAGAAAAAGAAAACAAGAATGACGCAAAATGACATAAAGACAGCGAAACGTCTTTTGAAATATGTGACAGAAAAATATAAGCTTCAGTTTATCCTTGTATTTTTCTGTATTCTTATCAGTGCAGTTGCGACAACTGCGGTATCCCTTTCTCTTCGTTACCTTCTGGATGATTTTATCCTTCCGTTGATCGGGCAGAAAACCCCGGATTTTGAAGGCCTTTATAAAGCACTGGCAGTTCTTGGATGCATTTTCTTTGCAGGTGTTGTTGCCACATTTATCTATACAAGAATGATGGTTTATATCGGACAGGGTGTGCTCAAAAGAGTACGTGACGATATGTTTGAACATATGCAGACACTTCCGATCCGTTATTTTGATCAGAACACAAATGGATCTGTCATGAGTCTTTATACCAATGATACGGACACTTTGCGTCAGATGATCAGCCAGGCAATTCCACAGGCATTGATGGCATTGTTCACGATTGTTGTAACATTTATTTCGATGCTGGTGTTAAGCCCGCTTCTGACAATTCTTGCAGTGCTGATCATTTTTGTGATGATGACTGTCACAGGAAAGATTGGCGGAAAGAGTGGAAAATATTTTGTACGCCAGCAGATGTCACTTGCTGATGTAACAGGATTCGTAGAAGAACGAATGAACGGTCAGCGTGTTGTAAAGGTGTTCAACCATGAGAAAAAATCGGAAGAAGAGTTTGACAGACTGAATGAAGCACTTTTTGAGAGCGCAGCGCAGGCAAACAAGTACGGGAATATGATGGGACCGGTGATCGGAAATATCGGTAACCTACAGTTTGTACTGACAGCGGTTCTCGGAGGTGTGCTTTCCGTTGCCGGAGTCGGCGGAATCACGCTCGGTGTCATGGCTTCTTATCTTCAGTTTACGAAGAGCTTTACACAGCCGTTTATGCAGGTGGCACAGCAGTTCAATTCCATCGTTATGGCACTTGCCGGAGCGGAGCGTATCTTCAATCTGATCGATGAAAAGCCGGAAGAGGATGAGGGCTATGTCACTCTTGTCAATGCAAGAAAAGATGCAGACGGCAACATCGTGGAATGCAAAGAGAGAACCGGTATGTGGGCATGGAAGCATCCACATTCTGCAGACGGTTCCGTATCTTATACAGAGTTAAAGGGTGATGTACGATTTGAAGATGTAACCTTTGGATATAATGAGGACAAGACAATCCTTCATGATATCAGCCTGTATGCAAAACCGGGACAGAAGCTTGCATTTGTAGGTTCTACCGGTGCAGGAAAGACAACGATCACCAACCTGATCAATCGTTTCTACGATATTCAGAAAGGTAAGATCCGCTACGATGGAATCAACATTACAAAGATCAAAAAAGATGATCTGCGCCATTCACTGGGAATCGTTCTGCAGGATACACACCTCTTTACCGGAACGATCCGTGACAATATCCGATATGGTAAACTGGATGCAACGGATGAAGAAATTTATGCAGCTGCAAAACTTGCACATGCAGACCAGTTTATCCAGATGCTCCCGAAGGGATATGATACTATGCTGAGCGGAGACGGTGAGGAACTGTCACAGGGACAGAGACAGCTTCTTTCTATCGCGCGTGCAGCAGTTGCAGATCCTCCGGTACTGATTCTGGATGAGGCAACTTCCAGTATTGATACCCGTACAGAGAGCATTGTACAAAAAGGTATGGATAACCTGATGAAGGGACGTACTGTATTTGTTATTGCCCATCGTCTTTCCACAATCCGAAACAGTGATGCGATCATTGTACTTGAACATGGAAAGATCATCGAGAGAGGTGATCATAAAGATCTGATCAGACAGAAGGGTACCTATTACCAGTTATATACCGGAAAACTGGAACTTTCCTGATCTTGTTTATAAAATAAAAGACAGAATCGTCCGAAAACAGATGGTTCTGTTTTTTTATGTGCTTTTTCACATAAATAGTAAAAAATGCACAAAAATAATTTATATTCTATGATTAAGTATGATATACTATGTACAAAAAAAGAAATGGGGAATCTATATGTTAAAATCATGGACGCCGGGCGAAATGCCGGACAGGGAAGAAATGAAAATACAGCTTGAAAAAACGAAAAGCAGTCTGTATGACCTCCAGATGAAGATCAAGGAGCATAAGCTGCCGGTGCTGGTTCTTTTTGAAGGATGGAGCGCGGCAGGTAAAGGCAGTATGATCGGCAAAGTGATCAAAAATATTGATCCTCGTTTTTTCAAAGTTGCAACGATGTCTTCACCGACAGAAGAAGAACTGCGCAGACCGTTTTTGTATCGTTATATGAAACAGATCCCGGAAGAAGGCAAATTTACATTCCTCGATTCTGGCTGGATGGAGCAGAGTGTCATGGATGTTCTCACCGGTGATCTGGAAGGTGATTTGTATGAAAAAAGAATTGAAAGTATCCGCCGATTTGAACGCCAGCTGACCGATAATGGATATCTTGTACTGAAATTTTTCATGCAGATCGATAAAGATGAGCAAGGAAAGCGCATGGAGAAGCTTCTGGGCAAAGAAGATACGAAGTGGCGTGTGACCGGTGCTGATAAATGGCAGCACAAGCATTACAAAAAATGCGAAAATGTGATCGACCGTTATATGAAAGATACCAACATGTCAACTTCCCCATGGTATATCATAGATGCGGCGGATAAAAAGTGGGCAGAACTGCAGGTTATGGATATACTGGTAAGCAGTATAGAGGTTGCATTGCAGAATCAGAGTCATTCCGTACCGATTCTCCAGAATGTATTTCCACTTGTGAAAATGCCGAAACTGAAAGATGTTGAGCTGGAAGGCAAGACAATAGATGAAGAGGAATATCAGAAAGAATTAAAGAAATTACAGAGCAGGCTCGGAGAATTGCATAACCGCCTGTATCGTAAACGTGTGCCGGTAATTATTACCTATGAAGGATGGGATGCTGCCGGAAAGGGCGGAAACATCAAGAGAGTCACCGGTGCGCTGGATCCGCGCGGATATGAGGTGCAGCCGATCGCAAGTCCGGAGCCGCATGAAAAAGCACGACATTATCTCTGGAGATTTTGGACAAGGCTTCCGAAGGACGGACATATCACAATTTTTGACCGTACATGGTATGGACGTGTTATGGTGGAACGTCTTGAAGGATTCTGCAGTGAAAATGACTGGAAACGTGCGTATAATGAAATGAATGAGTTTGAAAAAGAACTGCATGACTGGGGCGCTGTGATTATTAAATTCTGGGTACAGATCGACAAAGATACACAGCTTGAACGTTTTACCGAGCGTCAGAATAATCCGGAAAAACAGTGGAAGATCACAGATGAAGACTGGCGCAACCGTGAAAAATGGGATCAGTATGAAGAAGCTGTTAATGAAATGCTCAAAAAGACAAGTACTACATTTGCACCATGGCATATCCTTGAATCTGTAGATAAAAAATATGCACGTATCAAAGCATTAAAGATCATTATTAATGAACTGGAAAAAGCCCTGAAATAGGGGCTTTTTCTTTTGACGTTATATAGAGCGAGATCATGGGCGGAGATAATTCCGCATGGTTTTGAGAGCATTTTTTTCGAGGCGGCTGACCTGCGCCTGTGAGATTCCAATTTCATCTGCGACTTCCATCTGTGTTTTTCCTTCGTAAAAACGCATTTCAATGATGTGACGTTCGCGATTGCCGAGCCGTTTCATGGCTTCTTTGAGAGACAGCCTTTCCAGCCAGTGTTCTTCTTTGTTTTTGCGGTCACTGATCTGATCCATAACGTAGAGGGTATCACCGCCTTCGGAATAGACAGGCTCGTAGAGACTGACAGGATTCTGTATAGCATCAAGTGCATAGACAATCATTTCTTTTTCAATGCCGATTTCTTCTGCAATTTCTTCCATGGCAGGTTCTTTCAGATTCTGGCGGATGTAATTTTCTTTTGCATAAATAGCTTTGTAGGCAATGTCACGCAGGGAGCGGCTGACACGGATGCTGTTATAATCTCGCAGATAACGGCGGATCTCACCGATGATCATCGGAACTGCATAAGTAGAAAATTTGACCATCAGGGTATCGTCAAAATTATCAACCGCCTTCATAAGGCCGATGCAGCCAATCTGAAACAGGTCATCAGGATTTTCGTTGCTGTTCTGGAAACGTCGGATAACACTTAACACAAGACGCAGATTTCCTTTAATATACTGTTCCCTGGCTTCGGTGTCGCCCTGTTTGATACGCCGGAACAGTTCATCTTTTTCTTCCTGCTTTAAGACCGGAAGACTGGAAGTGTTGACCCCGCAGATTTCTACTTTATTAAGTGCCATCGAAATATCCTCCTTATTTCATTTGGTATTACAAATGATTCACAGGGAGGATGAGAAATATTCTTTTTTGAAAAAAATATAAAAAATAATAGACCTTGACAGGATCAGAGAAGGTGTTCTTTATGAAAACATTTTTCCTCCTGGATTTCTACGAGGATAATGTCATCACCAATCTGGCGAATACAGTTCCATGGAATGACATATTCATTGTCGTGACCGAAGAAACAGCAAAATTTAGCGGGACCCGGGACGATCAGGGCATTTATGCGTCCTGTGGTACAGTCAAATTCCAGATCGACGGGACAGCCGAGGCTTTTGCAGGTGCAGGTATTAATGATTTCTTTCTGTCGAAGCTCACAAAGTCTCATAAAAACACCGTTTTTTTTAATATATGAATATTTTTTACAGATATACATGACCTTTTGTTGACACTGTCAGAAAAAATAAATATAATTATTTTATTAAAGGGGAAAGAGGGGTAAATACTGTGAGATGCCCATTTTGTAATCAGGATAACAGTAAAGTTGTAGACTCAAGACCGGTAGAAGACACCAATTCCATCCGCAGAAGAAGAATGTGCGAATCCTGCGGCAAACGTTTTACTACATACGAAAAGGTAGAGACGATTCCACTGAGTGTGATCAAGAAAGACCAGACACGTGAACAGTATGACCGTGCAAAGATTCAGGATGGAATCTTACGCGCTTGCTACAAGCGTCCTATACCGATAGAAAAGATTGAAATGACGATGGATTCTATAGAAGGGGACATCTTTGACAGTGCGGACAGGGAGATTCCAAGTACCCGTATTGGCGAGATTGTGATGGAACATCTGAAAGACCTGGATGCAGTTGCTTATGTACGTTTTGCGTCCGTATATCGTGAATTTAAAGATGTCAGCACATTTATGGATGAGCTGAAGAAATTCATGGAGCCATAAGAAGAATAAGGAAACAGGAGAGAAGCATTAAGCTGAATTATCCAATAAAAAGGCGCTCCGGTCAGAACCGGAACGCCTTAAAAATTATGCTTTTATACAGTCAGAGAATTAAACAATACCCTGAGCGATCATAGCATCTACAACTTTTTCGAAACCTGCAATGTTTGCGCCGGCAACATAGTTGTCTGTCAGGTCATAACGTTTTGCGGCATCGCTGATCTTAGCGTAGATGTCAACCATGATCTGATGAAGTTTCGCATCAACTTCGTCAGATGTCCAGGAAAGTCTCTGGGAGTTCTGGCTCATTTCCAGTGCGGAGGTAGCAACACCACCAGCGTTTGCAGCTTTTCCCGGAAGGAAGAGAATACCGTTATCCATAGCGTACTCTGTTGCTTCTCTTGTAGTAGGCATATTAGCACCTTCTACAATATATTTGCATCCGTTTGCAACGAGGGTCTTTACGCCGTCAACATCAAGTTCATTCTGAGTTGCGCATGGAAGATATACATCACATTTGATGTTCCAGATGCCAACACCTTCTGTATAGGTAGCGCCTTCTACGCGGTCAGCATATTCTTTGATACGTCCACGTTTTACTTCTTTGATATCTTTCACTACATCAAGGTTGATACCGTTCGGATCATAGATGTATCCGTTGGAGTCGCACATAGCAACAACTTTTGCACCAAGCTGAGTAGCTTTCTGTACTGCGTAAATAGCAACGTTACCGGAACCTGTAACAACAACAGTCTTTCCGTCGAGAGAATCGCTGTGATCTTTCATCAGTTCATTAAGGATATATACAACACCGTATCCTGTTGCTTCTGTGCGGATCAGAGAACCACCATAGGTAAGTCCTTTACCTGTCAGGACACCTTCATAGAGATCGCGAACACGTTTGTACTGTCCGAAAAGATAACCGATCTCACGTCCGCCAACGCCGATGTCACCAGCCGGTACGTCTGTGTCTGCGCCGATATATTTGCAGAGCTCTGTCATAAAGCTCTGGCAGAATGCCATAACTTCTCTGTCGGATTTGCCTTTAGGATTGAAGTTGGAACCACCTTTACCACCGCCGATCGGAAGACCCGTCAGAGAGTTTTTGAATACCTGTTCGAAACCGAGGAATTTCAGAATGCTCTGGTTTACTGTAGGATGGAAACGAAGACCACCTTTGTAAGGTCCGATTGCGCTGTTGAACTGTACACGATATCCTTTGTTAACCTGTACGGTTCCGTTGTCATCTACCCACGGAACACGGAAAGAAATAATTCTTTCTGGCTCTACCAGACGTTCCAGAATGGAAAGACTGCGGTATTTTTCTTCATTACGGTCGATAACAACTTTAAGAGAATCCAGAACTTCTTTTACTGCCTGATGGAATTCTGGCTCGCCAGGATTCTGTGCAACGACTCTTTCATAAACTTCTTCTGTGTAAGACATGTTGATTTCCTCCTCATTCGCTTATTGAATCATGTCTATCTGTGTAAGACATTTGTCCATGAACTATTATACACGAAAGTGGTAAAGTTGCAAAGAAAATTGTAAAAAAAATAAAAAAAATATATTTCGGGGCGCAAACAAAATTTTGTATGGAATTTTACCTTGCGAAAAGTGTCTGAATATGAGATTATATTACAATACGAATAGAAAACTCATGGAGAGGAGTGAAAAAATGAGAACATTTGACAAATCAACGAAACTCGATAATGTACTGTATGATGTGAGAGGCCCGGTGGTTGACGAGGCGGCGAGAATGGAAGATGAAGGAAAGGAAATCCTGAAACTGAATATCGGAAATCCATATCCGTTCGGTTTTTCCGCTCCTCAGGAAGTCATTCTGGACATGCTCAGCAACATTCGTACATCTCAGGGATATTCTGATTCGAAAGGGATTTTTTCAGCACGTAAGGCAATTATGCAGTATGCGCAGCTTCGAAATATTCCAAATGTTTCAATGAATGATATTTATACAGGAAATGGTGTCAGTGAGCTGATCAATCTCTGCATGCAGGCACTTCTTGATAATGGTGATGAGATCCTGATTCCGGCACCGGATTATCCGCTTTGGACAGCGACAGCAACACTGGCCGGTGGTAATGTGGTACATTATATTTGTGATGAACAGTCCGACTGGTATCCGGATATTGACGATATCCGAAGCAAGATTACAGACAAAACAAAGGCAATCGTTATCATCAACCCAAACAACCCAACCGGAGCAGTTTATCCGAAGGAAATTCTGGAGCAGATCGCACAGATCGCAAGAGAGAAAGAACTGATTATCTTTTCGGATGAGATTTATGACCGTCTGGTTATGGATGAATATGAACATACTTCCATCGCATCTCTGGCACCGGATGTTTTCTGTGTGACATTTTCCGGACTTTCGAAGTCACATATGATTGCAGGTTTTCGTATTGGCTGGATGATCTTAAGCGGTGCGAAGGACAAAGCTAAAGGTTACATAGAAGGAATCAAGATGCTGTCTTCCATGCGTCTGTGTTCTAATGTTCCGGCTCAGTCCATTGTGCAGACTGCACTGGGCGGATATCAGAGTGTTACCGAATATATCAAACCGGGCGGAAGAGTTTATGAGCAGAGAGAATGCATCTACAATGCACTGAGAGATATTCCGGGAATTTCTGTTGTCAAACCACATGCGGCATTTTATATTTTCCCGAAGATCGATACAGAAAAATTCAACATCACGGATGATGAGCAGTTTGCACTGGATTTTCTTCATGAGAAGCAGGTGCTTCTTGTTCCGGGTAAGGGATTTAACTGGATGCAGCCGGATCACTTCAGAGTGGTTTATCTGCCGAACGTCAGACAGCTTGAGCGCGCATCGGAAAAGCTGCGTGAGTTCTTAAGTTCTTATCGTCAGCATAAGTAAAGAGTTACATTATTATAAGGTTTTATTTTGAGGAGGAAAAGCGGAGAAAAAGAAGCGGAGAAAAAAATCTGAATTTCTGAAAGGAGCAATATTACATGGCAGGATTTAACACAAAGGTAACACCGGAAATCGAACGACTGACACAGGAATGCAAAGATCATTCCAGTATAGATCTGTCTCTTTATGGAAAATATGATGTAAAGAGGGGCCTTCGTGATATCAATGGTAAAGGTGTCCTTGCCGGACTCACACAGGTTTCCAATGTACAGGCAGTAAAAGTCGTAGATGGTAAGGAAGTTCCCTGTGCGGGAAGTCTTTATTACCGTGGGTATAATATCAAGGATCTGACAGCTGGATTTGTAAGAGATAACCGTTTCGGATTTGAAGAGACGACATATCTTCTCCTTTATGGTAAGCTGCCAGACAGAAAAGAACTGGAAGATTTTCAGAAATTACTTGCAAATCAACGTTCATTACCGACAAATTTCGTAAGAGATGTTATAATGAAAGCACCGGGACGTGATATTATGAATGCACTTTCCAGAAGTGTGCTGACACTGTATTCTTATGATAATAATCCGGATGATATTTCACTTCCGAATGTTATGCGTCAGTGTCTGAACCTGATCAGTGTATTTCCGCTTCTTTCCGTTTACGGATATCAGGTATATAATCATTATGTAAGAGGAAAGAGTCTTTATATACACAATCCGAAGAGGGAACTTTCCACAGCGGAAAATATCCTGCGTATGTTGAGACCGGACAAAAAATATACAGATCTGGAAGCAAAGATTCTTGATCTTGCGCTGATCCTTCATATGGAGCACGGCGGTGGTAATAACTCTACCTTTACGACACATGTAGTTTCTTCATCCGGAACGGATACATATTCTGCTGTAGCGGCTGCACTTGGCTCCCTGAAAGGACCAAAACACGGTGGTGCCAACATTAAGGTCATTCAGATGTTCCAGGACATGAAGAAAGAAGTGCATAACTGGGAGGATGAAGACGAAGTAAGAAATTATCTGAAACGCCTTCTTCATAAAGAAGCATTTGATAAGAGAGGTCTTATTTATGGTATGGGACATGCAATCTATTCGGTATCGGATCCGAGAGCAGAAGTCCTGAAAGGCTTCGTAGAAAGCCTTGCCAAAGAAAAAGGCCGCATGAAAGATTATCGCCTGTATTCCATGGTAGAGTGGATGGCTCCGGAAGTAATCGCAGAAGAGAGACGAATCTACAAAGGTGTCAGTGCCAATGTAGATTTTTACAGTGGATTTGTATATAGTATGCTGGATCTTCCGCTTGAACTCTATACACCGATGTTTGCGGTAGCTCGTATCGTAGGCTGGAGTGCACATCGTATGGAGGAGCTGATCAATACAGACAAGATCATTCGTCCGGCATACAAGAACGTTCTTCCGGAAGCGGCATATGTTCCGCTTGATGAACGATAAAAGTTACAGACAGGAGAAAAGGATGTTTCGTTGTTTTTTTCCGGATGAATATCTGGATTCAGCATATGAGATCGACTACGAGAAGCTTTACGAAGAAGGGTATCGTGGACTGATCTATGACATTGATAATACGCTGGTGCCTCACGGGGCACCGGCAGATGACAGGGCGATAGCTCTTTTTGAACGGCTTCGCGGAATCGGCTTTGGTTACTGCCTTCTG
This sequence comes from Blautia sp. Marseille-P3087, assembly GCF_900120195.1. Taxonomy (GTDB): domain Bacteria; phylum Bacillota; class Clostridia; order Lachnospirales; family Lachnospiraceae; genus Blautia_A. The sequence goes on along the minus strand of NZ_LT635539.1, from coordinate 639,098 downwards.
TCAAACAATCAAATTGAGCGGGTGGCGCCTTTTGCAGATGCGATTCAGGCCAGATATATCGAAAATGCCCACAAGCCGTCTGTGAAGAACTACCGGAAGGCAATGGAACTTCTGGGAACGGATACCGGCAATACGATTTTTATAGGGGATCAGCTTTTTACAGATGTATACGGAGCCAAAAGGACCGGCATCCGCAATATTCTCGTAAAGCCGATCCATCCAAAAGAAGAAATCCAGATCGTTCTGAAACGATATCTGGAAAAAATAGTACTACATTTTTACAAAAAGGAGGAGGGGATTTCATGAACCACGTGGTTATCATTGGGTTTATGGGTTCAGGTAAAACAAGAGTAGGAAAGCAGCTTTCTAAAGATCTGGGGCTGCAGTTTGTCGATCTTGACAAACTTATCACCAAAAAAATGAATCTTTCAGCGCGGGAAATTTTTGAGAAATTTGGAGAACCATATTATCGTGCATTGGAAACAGTTGCCTTGAAGCAACTGATTCAGGACCCGGAGCGAAAAGTAATCTCACTGGGTGCAGGAGTTCCGCTTCAGGAACAAAACGAAAAATATCTTAAAGAACTGGGAACGGTCGTATATCTGAAAGGATCACTGACCACGCTGAAAAAGCGTCTGGCAGATTCCAAGAAAGATCCGATGCTTGACGGAGAAGACCGGGATGACAAGATCAAGAAGCTTTTGAAACAGAGAGATCCGGTATATCAGAAGTTTGCAGACATTCAGGTCGTTACCGGAGAAGTGCCATTTGAGGAACTTATTAAAGAAATTGAAGAGAAATTGTCTACATATGAAAAAAATAGTTGAAAAAACTTTCTGTATATTATAAAATAGTTGGTAGCGAACACACAAAGAAGGAGGATAATTAAAATGATTTCTGCAGGTGATTTCAGAAACGGTGTCACAATTGAAATTGAAGGAAATGTATGTCAGATCGTTGAGTTCCAGCATGTAAAACCTGGAAAGGGCGCTGCATTCGTAAGAACAAAATATAAAAATATTATCACAGGAGCTGTACTGGAAAAATCTTTCCGTCCTACAGAGAAGTTCCCGCAGGCACGTATTGACCGTGTTGATATGAGCTATCTGTACAATGATGGAGACCTTTACAACTTCATGAATACAGAAACTTATGATCAGGTAGCACTTACGAAAGAGCAGGTAGGTGACTCCCTCAAATTCGTTAAAGAAAACGAAGTTGTTAAAGTTTGCTCCTGGAATGGCAATGTATATGCTATTGAGCCGCCTCTGTTCGTAGAGCTTGAAGTTATCGAGACAGAGCCAGGATTCGCCGGAAATACTGCACAGGGTGCAACCAAACCGGCAACTGTTGAGACAGGCGCACAGGTAATGGTTCCTCTGTTTGTAAACCAGGGAGACAAACTGAAAATCGATACAAGAACAGGTGAATATCTGTCTCGTGTATAATTGATTAGAAGTGATGATACCACCGGAGAGATTCGGTGGTATTTTTTTATACAGAGAAATATTTTTTAACAGAATAAGGAGAATGATATCATGGAATATAGAACGCTTGGAAAGACAGGATTAAAGATTTCACGTATGGGATTCGGAGGCATTCCAATCCAGAAAATCGATGAGGAAGGAACCAAAAAGCTTCTTCATACAATGATGAAGAGGGGAATCAATTATATTGATTCTGCGAGAGGATATACAGTCAGTGAGCAGTATATCGGATATGGACTGGAAGGAATTCGTGATAAATTCGTGCTTGCAACGAAGTCCATGGCAAGAACAAAGGAAGCAATGGCTGCTGATATTGAAACCAGTCTGAAAAATTTCCGTACAGATTATATTGATCTTTATCAGGTTCATAACCCGAGTATGGAACAGCTTGATCAGGTAATCGGTGAGGGTGGCGCTCTGGAGGCGCTTATGGAAGCAAAATCAGTGGGCAAGATTGGTCATATCGGTCTTACTGCGCATTCTACTGCTGTATTTGAGCGTGCGCTTGATCTGGACTGGGTAGAAACGATCATGTTCCCATATAACATTGTAGAACAGCAGGGAGCAGAGCTGCTCCACAGATGTGCAGAGAAAAATATTGGATTTATTGATATGAAACCACTGGCAGGCGGAGCAATCGAAGATGCTACGCTGGCACTGCGCTATGTCTGTTCCAACCCAGATGTGACAGTTGTCATCCCGGGAATGGCAGAAGTTCATGAGCTGGATGAAAATATCAAAGCATGTTCTAATACAGAACCACTTACCGAAGAGGAACTGGCTAAGATGGACAAGATTCGTGAACAGCTTGGTAACGATTTCTGCCGTCGCTGCAATTATTGTGCACCTTGTACAGTCGGTATCAATATTCCGAGCGTCTTCCTTTTTGCAGGATATTTGCAGAGATATGATCTGGCAGACTGGGCAAAAGACCGATACCGCACATTGCCGGTAAAGGCATCCGCATGTATCGAATGCGGCAAATGTGAGCCGAGATGTCCGTACCATCTGCCAATCAGAGAAAAGCTAAAACAGTGTGCAAAAGATATGGGAGAATGATATGTTTAAAGATATAGTAAAAGCAAGCAGAAGCTACAGAGGATATGACGAGTCATATCATTTTATCAAAGAAGAGCTGGAGGATTTTGTAGATTGTGCACGTTATGCACCGTCCAGCGTGAATGCACAGCCGTTCCGTTATTATCTGGCATGGGAAAAAGAAGAAGTTTCACGCATCCAGAAACTGACAAACTGGGCGAGAGCACTGCCGCAGATGAAGCTTCCGCACCCGGGGATGTGCCCGACAGGATTTATCATCATCTGTCAGGACTTAAATCTGGGAGCATCTATTCCGAGATATCAGAAAGATGTCGGAATTGTAGCACAGACCATGCTCCTTGCAGCAGCTGAGAAAGGACTTGGCGGTTGCATGATTGGAAATTACAATGCAGATTCTGTCAAAAAAGAACTGAATCTGGCTGAGAACCTTGCACCGGTACTGATCGTGGCATTCGGCAAACCAGCCGAGAAAATCATCATCAAAGAAATTGAAGAAGGCGAAAATATCGCCTACTACCGCGATGAAAACGACGTACACTACGTACCGAAGCGCAAACTTTCCGACATCCTAATAAAGAAATGAATGAAGAATTTTCCACAAATTTTACATAAACCACCCTTGTATTTGATTTTGAAGCAATACAGTATTATGGACAATGTAAGAAAAGTAGAGGATACGCCGCTGAATTCGCAGGAGTTCTTTTATGAAGCTGCATATAGCAGATGTGAGTAATGCATGAAAGACCAAAAATTGACATTAATAAAATATTTTAATAAAAAATCGCCTGAAATATGGCGATTTTTTGTACTTTATTTGACTTGTTACGACAAAAGACGGTGTGCTATAATAAATGACGATTCGTTGTTCGTAAAGATTATACGGATAATGACCAGATTTTAATTCGGGAGGCGAATATAGTGAAATACCTTAGACAATTTGGAATCATTCTTGCTGTGACATGTGTGGGTGAGATCATGAAATATTTTATCCCGCTTCCGATACCGGGCAGTATTTACGGACTGATTCTGATGTTTGTACTTCTTCTGGCAAAGGTGATCAAAGTAGAACATGTGAAAGAGACCGGAGAGTTTCTGATCGAGATCATGCCGCTTATGTTTATACCGGCAGGGGTTGGGCTGATCACTTCATGGAGTCAGCTGCAGCCTTTTTTGGTGCCGCTGCTTGTGATCACAGTGGTATCTACGTTTGTAGTCATGATTGTAACCGGAAAAGTAACAGATTTTTTAATTTCAAAAAAAGAGGGGAAAAAGTAATATGGATAATCTGATCTTAAGTTCTGCAACGATAGGAATTGTGATCAGCCTGCTTGCATATGAGATTGGTCTTGCAGCACAGCGTAAATGGAAACTGGCGATTTTAAATCCGCTTCTGATCTCCATAGCACTTGTGATTGTATTTCTTGTTGTTTTTCATGTAGATTATGACAGTTATAATATGAGTGCAAAATACCTGAGCTATCTTTTGACTCCTGCAACAGTCTGTCTGGCAATTCCATTGTATCTGCAGCTGGATCTTCTGAAAAAGAATATCGTGGCAATTATGACGGGTGTTCTTTCAGGAGTGCTTGCAAGTCTGGGTTCCGTACTGGCAATGTCAATGGTGTTCGGGTTGAACCATAAAGAATATGTCACCATGCTTCCGAAATCAATCACAACCGCAATCGGAATGGGTGTTTCGGAGGAACTTGGCGGCTATGTGACGATTTCCGTTGCAGTTATTATTATTACCGGTGTACTCGGAAATATGTCGGCAGAATTTATCTGCAAAATGTTCCGTATCCGTAATACTATCTCAAAAGGTCTTGCAATCGGTACCGCATCTCATGCAGTTGGTACGGCAAGAGCAATGGAAATGGGAGAAGTAGAGGGCGCTATGAGCAGTCTTGCAATCGTTGTATGCGGACTCTGTACAGTTATAGGAGCTTCAATTTTCTCTTATATATGGTAATAAAAAATGGACCGGCTAACAGCCGGTCCGTTTTTTACTCTGCCATTTTTTTCTGTACCAGATCAAATTCATCGGTGATTTCTTTGGATGGTGCTTTTGTAGCAAGGCTCACCAGAATGATCAGGATACTGGAAAACAGAAATGCAGGGAGCAGTTCATAGAAATTCAGGAAAGATACATTTGGACGGACAAGGTATTTCCATACGAATACCATAACACCGCCGGAAACCATTCCTGCGAGAGCTCCCTGCCAGTTGGTACGACGCCAGAATAAGGCAAACAGTACAACCGGGCCGAATACAGCACCGAAACCTGCCCATGCAAAGGAAACGATGTTGAATACGGAACTGTCCGGGTTACGGGCAATGATAACAGCAATTACTGCAATCAGAAGCAGTGTAACACGGTCAGCAACCATGCTTTCTTTCTTGTCTGCTTTTTTCCTAAGGATGCTTCCGAGAAGGTCGGAAGAAACCGCGGAAGAAGCAGCCAGCAGCTGCGAATCAGCTGTTGACATGGTGGAAGCAAGGATACCGGCAAGAATCGTACCACCGAGCAGCGCCGGAATTATACCATATGTACTTAAAAGATCTGCAATCTTAACAATAATCGTTTCGGAAGCAGAGCCCTGAAGCATTTCGAGTTTGCCGGCTTCTGTCATACCAAGACCGATCACACCGATCAGTACGGCAACAGCAAGTGAAATTACAACCCATGTGGTTGCAACTTTTCTGGATAAAGAAAGTTTCTTTTCATCTTCGATTGCCATGAAACGAAGAAGAATATGCGGCATTCCGAAATATCCAAGTCCCCATGCAAGCATGGATATGATATTAATGAGCGGGTAGGCAGCTTCTGTGCCACTTACCGGATCGTAAGTAGTCATCATAGTGAGATATCCCGGAAGGGATCTTGCATGATCAATAACTGCGGAAGGACCGCCTGCTACAGAAACACCGAAGCCAAATACAATGATCAGTGCGATGGACATGATGATGCTTTGGATAAAGTCTGTTGTAGATGCTGCAAGGAAACCACCCAGAGTGGTATATCCGACAATGACAAGTGCACTGATGATCATTGCTGTCAGATAGCTTACTCCAAAAAGACTGGAGAAAAGCTTGCCGCATGCAGCAAATCCGGAAGCTGTATATGGAATAAAGAAAATAACAATAAAAATAGCTCCGATTGACTGCAGGATTTTTCGATTATCGCGGAAACGGTTGCTGAAAAAGGATGGCAGTGTGATAGAATTGCCGGACACATGTGTGTAGAGGCGAATTCTTTTTGCTACGATCTTCCAGTTGAGATAGGTTCCGATCGCCAGGCCGATAGCAGTCCATCCGGCATCTGCGATTCCGGAAAGATAGGCTAGTCCGGGAAGTCCCATCAGAAGCCAGCTGCTCATATCGGATGCCTCAGCGCTCATTGCAGTAACAAGTGGTCCAAGTTTTCGGCCGCCCAGATAGAAATCAGAGGTGTCGTTGTTTTTCTTGGAACACAGGTATCCAACATAGAGCATAGCACCCAGATAGACGATGATCGCTATCATAATACAGATGTGTGATGTTGTCATAAGTTCCTCTCCCTTCTGTTGAATGCATATTTATTCATCTGCGGATATGCACATACCTACAATATTATTCGAAAACATGAAAAAAGTAAAGAAAATTCTTGTAAAAATGATGGACGAGCTGCGGAAAAAACAAATCACACAAAAAAGACTGAGAAAGCGCATAAAATCAGGAAAAAACGACTGACCCCAAAGACCGCATTTGTCGAAAAAGCTATGTAATTGTATGACGAATTGAGTTGACGTAAAGACGAGTCGGAATATAGAATGATGATGAAACCTATAGTTATTGCACAAACGGAGGAAGAAAATTGGAAAATAAAACTGAAATCGTAATCGCAAATTACATTGAAACAATGATGAAAGAAAGGAGGCAGAGAATATTTGCTTCTGATGAATATATTCAGCAGGACAACGGAGATCTTGTTTATCTGGAAGAACGGTACAACAGCCTGAATATTCCCCATACGATCAGAAGAGTAATTGATGACTATATAGCATGCCTGGAATCAAGAGATGAAAGATATGCAGACATGTCTTATGTAGCAGGAATGGGAGATGCAATAAAAATGCTCATGAATATGGGGGTATTAAATAATCAGGGTCAGTGCCTTGCACATGCGGAATAGTATCACAGAAACAAAAATCTGTAAAAATGGAACTTATTAACGTTTATGCAATAAAAGACTATATTTATTTTAATAAAAAGGCATAGCCGGGGAAATCTGGTGACGCAAAACTATAGGGTCTAAGCAAATGTATGACAGCCAGTTGCAGGAGAGATATATATAATTCTTTTAGAACAGTAACTTTTTAATGAAAATTAAATAATTTGATTTCATTGAAAAAAAGCTGACGTCCATCCCGTGGTTTCAGGATGAACGTCAGTTTTTTGTTGTTATGATCTTACAGATCTATGAGATATTCCAAAATGGACCTGGCGGGAATCGAACCCGCGTCCGAAAGCCTATCCCTTGCGGTATCTCCCATCACAGTCGCTGATTTGACATTCCCTCGGCAGCACGCCCACCGACAGGCTTACTGCTTCAGTAGCTTCATGATACATCTACCGGGGCAAAGCTTACCCGGCAAGGTTTCTCACATAGTCGACGCCAGATTCCTAAAGTGTGAGTGCTCTAGGGCTGACGAGCAGCGCTTAGGCTGCTAACGCGTACTGTTCGTCTGCGTTTATATTTAGTTTCCCGGTTGATGCGCAGTCCAGGAGTCTGCGGATGGCTGCCTCAACTTCAAAGCCCCCGTCGAAACCAGTACAAGCCCTGAAAAGGTACGAAAGACAAATAAAAAATCTTCCGATATTACTGGTAAACAGACGATGCTTTTGTTCTGACTGATTCTTATTATATGAAAGAACACGGTTGCTTGTCAAGTATAGTTGCGTTGTTTTTGATGGAATTTATAAAAATAAGAAAAAATCTTGACAGCACTAGTTAGAAGATATAAACTTGTGATAGCTAAAACAAACTACAGTTACCGAACGCGAAGTAAGGTAACAGAAAACAAACCGGTCGGATCAGGAGGAGCGAAAATGGAAGTACTACAAGAAGAAATATATGATCATACATCAGATTCTGCTCGGGAATCCTTCCGTAATCAGCAGTATCAGAGAGGCAGTATGCAGCGCAGTGCCATTGTGGACAGACTCAGACGTGAGGGCTGCAGAATCACAAAACAGAGAAAAATCATACTTGATATTATTCTTCAGGAAGAATGTACATGCTGTAAAGAAATCTATTTCCTTGCATCGAAGAAAGATCCCAACATCGGAATGGCAACGATATACAGAATGATCAATCTTCTGGAGGAAATCGGTGCATTAAAAAGAAAAAGTGCTTACCGGCTCTGCGATGAGCAGGCAGGGGTACCAATCTGTTGTGTGCAGCTGGATGACCAGACGAACATCCGCCTTGATAATGAAAAGCTTTGTAAAATTATTGAAAAGGGTATGGAATCCTGCGGCTATCTTCAGTCAAGAAGAGTAAGTAAAGTACTGGTAGAAAGCGGCAACTAACCGGTTTCTGCCGAAAAAATATACAAAGCGGTGAAATACCTTTGATTTTTGATGACATTGAGAAAATTTCTCATTTACTCAAGTTAGTCTGGACTTTTGCTTTGAAGAATTTATAATATGTGTAATGCCAAGGCAACGAGGCGGTGAAAATGATAAAAAATTAATGATATAGAGGAGGAATTTACCATGATTAAATTTGATAAGAAACACAGCGGAGTATTTGCAGCAGGAGTATTATTTGGCACAGCAGGAATTAAACTTCTTTCCAGCAAAGATGCAAAAAAAGTTTACACAAACTGTACAGCAGCAGTTCTTCGTGCAAAAGACTGCGTAATGAAGACTGTATCTAAAGTTCAGGAAAACGCAGAAGACATTTACGCAGAAGCACAGCAGATCAACGAAGACCGTGCAGCAGCTGAGGAAGTATTTGAAGATACTGCTGAGGAAGAGTCCTTTAAAGAAACAGAGGAAACTGCAGCAGAAGAGGAATAAATAAAAGACACCTGTGGTCAAGCACTGCAGGTGTTTTTATAACTAAAGGTGATGATAATATGAGATTTAAAATAGAACATGAGATCAGAGGCAGAGTAAGACTTCATATCTGTCAGAAACGAATGACATGCAGACAGGCAGATCAGCTGGAATATTTCCTGACAAATCTCGAGGGAGTAACAGCTGCAAAGGTCGTAGAACGAAACCAGGATGCTGTGATCAGCTTTTGGGGAAGCAGAGAAGAGATTCTGAAAGCGGTACAGGGATTTTCTTATGAGAAGGCAGAGGCACCGGAGAGCTATCTTCAGAATTCCGGCAGAGAAATGAACGGGGAATACTGGGAAAAAATGGTCAACCATGTGGTACTTCATTATGGAAAGAAAATTTTCCTTCCTCTTCCGATCCGTACATTCCTTACCACACTTAAATCCGTAAAATACATCTGGAAGGGTGTCTGTACACTTGCAAAATGCAGAATCGAGGTACCGGTACTGGATGCAACTGCAATTGGTGTGTCTATCTTAAGAGGTGATTTCAGTACAGCATCTTCCGTCATGTTCCTGCTTGGATTTGGTGAGATACTGGAAGACTGGACGCATAAGAAATCTGTGGATGATCTTGCGCGAAGTATGTCCCTGAATGTAAGTAAAGTATGGCTGGTTACGGACGACACAGAAGTTCAGGTCGGCACAGATACGATCAAACCGGGTGATCGGGTACGTATACATATGGGAACTGTGATTCCGTTTGACGGTGTTGTTACAGATGGAGAGGCAACGGTCAATGAGGCTTCCCTGACAGGTGAATCCATGCCGGTTGCCAAACATACAGAAAGCTATGTTTATGCAGGAACTGTTCTCGAAGAGGGCGAACTTACCATCCGTGTAAAAGAAACATCCGGATCTACCAAGTTCGAAAAGATCGTGACAATGATCGAAGAAACAGAGAAACTGAAATCTGCGGTAGAAAGTAAGGCAGAGCATCTTGCAGACAGCCTTGTTCCGTATACACTTGCCGGAACTGCACTTACCTATGCACTTACCAGAAATGTGACGAAGGCACTGTCTATTCTGATGGTTGACTTCTCATGTGCACTGAAACTTGCCATGCCGATTTCTGTACTTGCAGCAATCCGCGAGGCAAATGCGCATCATATCACGGTAAAAGGCGGTAAGTTCATGGAAGCAGTGGCAGAGGCTGATACAATCGTATTTGATAAGACGGGTACGTTGACAAAAGCGCAGCCGACAGTTGCAGATATAGTATCTTTCAACGGCGACTCCAAAGAAAATCTGCTGAGACTGGCGGCCTGCATGGAAGAACACTTCCCGCATTCTATGGCGAAAGCGGTTATGGACGCTGCGAAAGAACGTGGCCTGACACATGAAGAAATGCACTCAAAAGTTGAATATATCGTGGCACATGGTATTTCTACAACTGTAAACGGACGAAAAGCAATCATTGGAAGCCATCATTTTGTCTTTGAAGATGAGAAATGCGCGATTCCGACAGGAAAAGAAGAGATTTTCAAAAACCTTCCGGAAGAATATTCTCATCTGTATCTTGGTATCGAGGGAGAACTGGCAGCGGTAATCTGTATTGAAGATCCGCTCCGCCCGGAGGGACCGGAGGTAATTAAGGCATTAAGAAAAGCCGGATTTACCCAGATCGTTATGATGACCGGCGACAGTGATCGTACTGCAAAAGCAATCGCAGCGAAAGTTGGTGTCGACAAATATTATTCAGAAGTTCTTCCTGAGGATAAGGCAAAATTTGTAGAAGAAGCAAAAGCACAGGGCCGCAAAGTGTTGATGGTAGGGGATGGTATCAATGATTCACCGGCTCTGTCAGCAGCCGATGTCGGTATTGCAATCAGTGACGGGGCAGAACTTGCAAGAGAAATTGCAGATATCACGATCGGTGCAGATGATCTGAGTGTTATGGTAACACTCAAAGAAATCAGTAATGGTCTGATGGACAAGATCCACAAGAATTACAGGCGTATCGTTGGCATCAACGGAAGTCTGATCGCGCTTGGTGTGACCGGAGTGATCCAGCCGACAATGTCTGCATTGCTTCATAATACATCAACGCTTTTGATTGGCATGGATTCCATGAAATCTGTACTTTGATCCGATAATAAACTATAAAAAGTTAATCACAAAAAACTCTTGACAGCACGCGGAAAATATTGTACTATCATACCAGTTAGAAATAACTAACAGATAATAAATTTACGGGTATGGAAACATATCCGTAAATTTAAAACCGATAGTTAGATAAAACTAATTCACAAGGGGATCTGAGGATGTTAGAAGCTGAAATCATAGCACACTGCGCGCCTACGCTGGCAGGAATCAAAACTGCAAACATGTTTACTTACACACCTGAGAACAGGGATGGCTTTTATAAAGAAATTGAAGAGGAAAATAATAAGCTGAATAGCAGAGGTGTTTTTGTGGAAGTACTTAGAATGAGTGAGTACAAAGCTCTTGTTTATGTATACCGCAAGAAAAAACTGCAACAGGATTTAAGCTGTGAAGGTGCCTGCACATTGCTGAATAACTGTGGCTATGAGTGTCAGGAAGCTGACTGCTGTATCAGAAAGCTTCAGGAGCGCTTCTTTGAAAACGACTGTTTCCCTCATGAAGTGGGGCTGTTCCTTGGATATCCGTTGGATGATGTAACTGGTTTTATCGAACAGAAGGGTAAAAATTATAAGTGTTGCGGAATCTGGAAAGTATACGGGGATGAACAGCAGACCCGGATCCTTTTCCGTAAACTGAAGAAATGTTCAGAAATCTACAGACGTTTGTTTGCAGATGGACGTTCAATCCTTCAGTTGACTGTTGCAGCATAAATAGAAAGGATAAGGTAAAGTAAGATGAGTAAAGTAGCAGTAGTTTATTGGAGCTCCACAGGAAACACAGAATCTATGGCAAATGCAGTGGCAGAAGGTGCAAAGGCAGCAGGCGCAGAAGTGACAACTTTTGAAACGTCCGATTTTTCCACTGATAAAGTAGATGAATTTGATGCAATCGCATTTGGCTGTCCGGCTATGGGCGATGAAGTTCTTGAGGAAGACGAATTTGAACCAATGTTCAGCTCCTGCGAAGCAAAGCTTTCCGGCAAAAAACTCGGACTTTTCGGTTCATATGGATGGGGAGACGGAGAATGGATGCATAATTGGGAAGACAAATGCAAAGAAGACGGTGCAGTTCTTGTATCCGACGGTGTCATTTGCCAGGATGAGCCGGATGACGATGCAGTAGAAAGCTGCAAAGCACTTGGCAAAGCACTTGCATAATCTTATAAAATTGAATATAACGATGCGAAAAGAAGTCGGGAACCGGTATCTGGTTTCCGACTTTTTGACGATTTACCTGAAATTTCCGTAATACGTTCACAAAACCTACATAAATCTCTGCTAAGATAAAGAAAATGTAAAACTATTGATGGAGGTAAGAATAATGGAAGCCCCGAAGATTCTTGTAGTAGATGATGAAAGCCGTATGCGCAAGCTTGTAAAGGATTTCCTTGAGAAGAAAAATTTCCACGTACTGGAAGCCGGTGACGGTGAAGAGGCAATGGACATTTTTTATGAAGAAAAAGATATTGCGCTGTTGATACTTGATGTAATGATGCCGAAGATGGATGGGTGGGAAGTGTGCCGTGAGATCCGCAAAAACTCTAAAGTGCCGATCATTATGCTGACAGCCAGAGGAGATGAGCGTGATGAACTTCTCGGGTTTGACCTGGGCGTGGATGAATATATTTCAAAGCCGTTCAGTCCGAAAATCCTTGTTGCACGCGTGGAGGCAATCCTTCGAAGAACCGGTCAGGATGCCGGTAATGATGTACTTGCCGCCGGTGGAATCGTAATCGACAAATCTGCACACCAGGCGACGGTGGATGGAAAACCTATGGAACTCAGTTTTAAAGAATTTGAACTTCTGACATATTTCCTTGAAAATCAGGGAATTGCCCTTTCCAGAGAGAAAATCTTAAATTCTGTGTGGAACTATGATTATTTTGGTGATGCACGTACCATTGACACCCATGTCAAGAAACTGCGAAGCAAAATGGGCGATAAAGGAGAATACATTAAGACTGTCTGGGGAATGGGATACAAATTTGAGGTAGATGCACAATGAAAAAACCACAGAGATCTGGCGTGAAAGTAAAAAAGAAAAAATTTCACCCACTGCGTCTGCAGATCTCGGTCTGGTTTATCGGGCTTTTACTTCTTTCCATGGTCATAACGACTGTGATCAATGGTCTGTTTCTGGAGCATTATTACATCAGCAAAAAAACGGAGGTGCTGCAGGAAGCGGTCGAGAATCTGGAGGATCTTAAAGTCGAGACTACATCGGATGGAAGCTGCAGTGCAGAAGTTTCAGATGCAATGTTTAAGGACAGTTCAGAGAATAACCTGACCTGGATCGTGATTACTGCGGACGGACAGACTGTATGTGCGGTAGGAAGTAACGAAGATCTTCTGGAGGCGCGGCTGGTAGGATATGTGTATGATCTTGATAAGAAGAACGACCATGCAAAAGTTATCCAGCAGAATGACAATTATGTTATCCAGCAGGTGAGTGACCGCTTTGCAGGCATGGAATACGTGGAGAGCTGGGGAGAGATGGATAACGGTTGTTATTTCCTGATCCGTACACCTCTGGAAAGCATTCGTGAGAGCGTCTCCATATCCAATAAATTCTATTTCTATGTCGGCATTATGATCATCGTTATCAGCGGCCTTGTAATCTGGTTTGTGACGAAACGTATCACGCGTCCGATCAGTGAACTGACGCTTCTTTCTACAAAGATGAGTGATCTGGATTTTGAGGCAAAATACCAGAGCCATTCCGGCAATGAGATCGATGAACTGGGTGAGAATTTTAACCGGATGTCAGAACAGCTTGAAAAGACAATCTCTGAATTGAAATCTGTCAATAATCAGCTCCAGAAAGATATTGAGAACAAAGAACGGATCGATCAGATGAGACAGGAGTTCCTGAATAATGTATCTCATGAGTTGAAGACGCCGATCGCACTGGTACAGGGCTATGCAGAAGGTCTGAAAGAAAATATTTCCGAAGATCCGGAGAGCAGGGAGTTTTACTGTGATGTCATTATGGATGAAGCCGGTAAGATGAACAAGCTTGTCCGTAATCTTCTCACTTTGAATCAGCTGGAATCCGGAAGGGATGAGATGACAGTAGAACGTTTTGATATTGTCAGTGTGATCCGAGGGGTCCTGCAGTCGATGGATATCATGATTCAGCAAAAAGAAGCAAAAGTAAGTTTCAATGCTGATAAACCGGTTTATGTGTGGGCAGATGAATTCAAGATTGAAGAAGTTGTAACGAACTATACAAGTAATGCACTGAATCATCTGGAGGGAGACAGGGAAATCGAGATCCGTGTACTTACGGAAGATGACCATGTGAAAGTTACTGTATTTAATACCGGTAAACCTATACCAGAAGCAGATGTTCCGAATCTCTGGAACAAATTCTATAAGGTAGATAAGGCGAGAACGAGAGAGTACGGCGGAAGCGGCATTGGTCTGTCGATTGTCAAGGCAATCATGGAAGGACTCCATCAGCAATACGGTGTCAAAAACTACGACAATGGCGTTGAATTCTGGTTCACATTAGATAAGAAGAATCAGTAAAACCATACAAAATAGGACAGATGTGAAGAAATAGCTTTGCATCTGTCTTTTTTTGGGTTATACTTGAAGATATTCGATAAAGACAGGATGTGAGAGACAATGATTGGAATTATTGATTATGACGCAGGCAATATTCGCAGTGTGGAAAAGGCACTTTCATATCTTGGAGAGGAGACTGTTGTTTCCAGAGATCCGCAGGTGCTTTTAAAAGCAGACAAAGTGATCCTTCCGGGTGTCGGAAGCTTCGGACAGGCAATGGAGAATCTTCATAGATATAATCTGGTACCTGTAATTAAAGAAATGGTAAAAAATAACACACCGTTCCTGGGAATCTGCCTGGGACTGCAGCTCCTTTTTGAGAGCAGTGAAGAGACTCCGGGAGTAGAGGGGCTTGGTATCCTTAAAGGTCGTATATTAAGGATTCCTCCGTCTGAGGGGCTTAAGATTCCGCATATGGGATGGAATTCACTTCATCTTCAGAATGATGGCAGACTGTTTCGTGGTATTCCGGAAGAGACGTATGTATATTTTGTACATTCTTATTATTTACATGCAGAAGAGCCGCAGATTGTCAAAGCGGTGACAGATTACAGTACAACGATCCATGCATCTGTAGAAAAAGACAATGTATTTGCATGTCAGTTCCATCCGGAAAAGAGCAGTAAATACGGACTGAAAATACTGGAAAATTTTGCAAAGCTTGAAAAGGAGGGGAACTGAGATGTTTACAAAGAGAATCATTCCCTGCCTGGATGTCAACAAGGGCCGTGTCGTGAAGGGAGTAAATTTCGTAGATCTTAGGGATGCCGGTGATCCGGTTGAGATTGCAAAAGCATATGATGCTGCCGGTGCAGATGAACTTGTTTTTCTTGACATTACTGCATCCTGTGAGCAGCGTGAGACGGTAGTTGATATGGTACGCAAAGTTGCTGCCTGTGTATTTATCCCATTTACAGTAGGCGGCGGGATTCGCACGGTTGATGATTTTAAGATGCTTCTCCGTGAAGGTGCAGACAAGATCTCGGTAAACTCCGCAGCAATAGACCGTCCGGAACTGATCCGTGAAGCGGCGGAGAAATTCGGCAGTCAGTGCGTAGTGCTTGCGATTGATGCAAAGAGAAGACCGGATGGAGGCTGGAATATTTATAAACATGGCGGACGTCTGGATACCGGTCTGGATGCCGTAGAATGGGCAAAGAAAGCCGAAGCACTCGGTGCCGGTGAAATCCTTCTTACCAGTATGGACTGTGACGGAACAAAAGCCGGTTATGATATCGAGCTTACACGTGCGATCGCGGATGCAGTCAGCATTCCTGTCATTGCTTCCGGCGGTGCAGGAACACTCAAACACTTTTATGATGCACTGACAGAAGGTGGTGCGGATGCGGCGTTGGCAGCGTCTTTATTCCATTATAAAGAACTGGAGATCCGTCAGGTAAAAGATTATCTGGCAGAGAGGGGAATCTCCGTAAGAAGATAAGAGGTGAAGGAAAATGGCTCCTTTATCAGGAGAATGGCTGGAAGCATTAAAAGGTGAATTTCATCAGCCATATTACACAAAATTATATAAAACCGTCATGCAGGAGTATCAGACACGGAAGATTTTTCCTCCGGCAGATGATATGTTCAATGCATTTCATTTTACACCGTTAAGCCAGGTCAAGGTCGTGATACTTGGACAGGATCCGTATCACAATGACGGACAGGCACATGGACTTTGTTTTTCTGTAAAAAAGGATGTAGAGATCCCGCCGTCACTGGTGAACATTTATCAGGAGCTTCATGATGATCTTGGCTGTTATATCCCGGATAACGGTTATCTGGAAAAATGGGCGAGACAGGGCGTGCTGATGCTGAACACGGTACTGACAGTACGCGCACATCAGGCCAATTCACACAGAGGAATCGGATGGGAGCAGTTTACAGACGCGGCAATCCGTATCCTCAATGAGCAGGACAGACCGATTGTATTTCTTCTGTGGGGACGCCCGGCACAGATGAAAAAATCCATGCTCAATAACCCGAAACATCTGATCCTGGAAGCACCTCATCCGAGCCCGCTTTCTGCATACAGAGGTTTTTTCGGATGCAGACATTTCAGCAAGACAAATGAATTTTTAGTTCAGAACGGTCTGGAGCCGATTGACTGGCAGATCGAAAATAAAACACAACAGGAAATCAAGGAGTAAACATGGGTCAGAAGAATAATCTTGTAAAAAATGCATCTTTTCTGATGATTGCGGCGATGATCTCGAAGGTCATTGGTCTTCTCTATAAGAGTCCGCTTTCATCGATCGTAGGCAATATGGGAATGGGATATATCAGTCTTGCCCAAAATGCCTATATGATTCTTCTGATGATCGCCTCTTTCAGTATTCCGCAGGCGGTGTCCAAATTGATTTCAGAACGAATAGCTTTAAAAGATTACAAAAATGCACAGAAGATTTTTCACGGTTCCCTGATCTATGCAGCAATCGTAGGCGGAATTGTGGCGCTGGTGTGCCTGTTTGGGGCGAGATTTATTATCCCAAGTAATCAGCCAAATGCGATACTTGCACTTCAGATTTTATCACCGACAATCTTTCTGTCCGGTATACTTGGAGTGTACAGAGGATATTTTCAGGCATATCGTAATATGATGCCGACCTCGATCTCACAGATTCTGGAGCAGATATTTAATGCGGCAGTCAGCCTGATCGCTGCATGGCTGTTTATCAGATATTTTACAGACGGCAGTGACGGAAGTGTGGCAAAATGGGGTGCAGCCGGTTCGACAGTAGGTACGACTGCGGGCGTTGTTATTGCGCTTTTGTTCATGTTGATGGTATATGGTGTTAACCGAAGGGCAATAAGAAGAAGAGTAGACAGAGACCGTGTCCATAAAGAAGAATCTTATGGAGAAATTCTGAAACTGATCATTCTTATTGTTTCCCCGATCATCTTAAGCTCTTTTATTTACAATATTAACGGATATCTGAATGGCGTCCTGTATTCCGAGATTATGGGCAATCATGGTATGGATGCAGATACGATCAGTATGTTATATGCAGAATATGCGACATATTTTATGAGCATTATCAATATCCCGCTGACACTTTCCAGTGCGGCACCGACTTCCATGATTCCGGAAGTTTCTGCATTGTATGCGACCGGGGATATCGATGAGACAAGCAGAAGAGTAGATCAGACAGTACAGCTTTCTATGTTCATTTCTATCCCATGTGCGGTAGGTCTTGCTGTATTGGCACAGCCGATTGTGTCACTTCTTTTTCATGGAACGAATGGTGTGGCAGGACAGCTTCTTATGCTGGGTTCATTTACTATTCTTTTGAATGGTATGTCCAACATTTCAAACGGTGTCCTTCAGGGAATCGGTAAACCGAAGATTCCGATGATAACAGCAGCTGTGGCACTTGTGGTTGATGTAGTTGTCGTGGTAGCACTTCTGATGTTTACGAACCTTGGGATTTATGCACTGCTGGTTGCGATGATCGTTTATGCAATCGTGGTATGTGTGCTGAACGATTTCTTTATGAAAAAATATCTGGATTATAAGAATCCGTGGAAAGCGGCATACGTAAGTCCGATCATTGCATCTGCCGTGATGGGTGTTGTGGCAGCTGGTGTGTATTATGGACTGTATGCACTGCTTCCGTCAAATGTCATCTGTCTTGGTGTGGCAATCATTCTGGCAGCTATGGCATATTTTCTGGTATATATTCTCGTGGACAAAACAGCATCCGAGAGACTTTCCAGAATGCCGGGTGGCGCTTATCTCGTCAGAATTGCCCAGAAGATCAGACGATAGGTGGAAGATGACCTGATAATAAGAAAAAATAAGGAATATCTGCTGAACAGAGGGCAGATATTCTTTTTATTTATAAAGTTTGATAATCAAACAAAGTTATGCCGTGGGATGTGAGACAAATTGTGAAAGTTGGTCATTGTCATTTGTAAAACTTTGTCGTATAATGTTACGGAATTGGATTTTGAAAAATACTTTTAATAAGAAGAAACACGTTATATTCATATCTGAAGATACAGATTTATGACGAGGAGGTCGATTTATTGAATACATACACATTGGGAATTGACATCGGATCTACGACAGTAAAGATCGCGATTCTTGATGAAAATGAAAAGCTGTTATTTGCAGATTACGAACGACATTTTGCAAATATTCAGGAGACACTGGCAGATCTTCTGGAAAAAGCACATGCACAGCTGGGAGAGATGACACTCAGTCCGGTAATTACTGGCTCCGGCGGACTGACGCTGGCAAATCATCTGGAGATTCCATTTGTGCAGGAGGTAATCGCTGTATCTACATCCTTACAGAAGATTGCACCGCAGACAGACGTTGCAATCGAGCTTGGTGGTGAGGATGCAAAGATTATTTATTTTGAAGGCGGAAATATCGAGCAGCGAATGAATGGTATCTGTGCCGGTGGTACAGGTTCCTTTATCGACCAGATGGCATCACTTCTACAGACAGATGCTACCGGTTTGAATGAATATGCAAAGAATTACAAGGCACTTTATCCGATCGCTGCACGATGCGGCGTATTTGCAAAGACAGATATACAGCCGCTGATAAATGAAGGCGCAACGAAGGAAGACCTTTCAGCATCTATTTTTCAGGCAGTTGTCAATCAGACGATTTCCGGTCTGGCCTGTGGTAAGCCAATCCGTGGACATGTAGCATTTCTGGGCGGTCCGCTGCATTTCCTTTCTGAGTTAAAAACTGCGTTTATCCGTACTTTGAAACTGGACGATGAGCATACGATCGTGCCGGAGAACTCTCATCTGTTTGCAGCAATCGGTTCTGCACTGAATGCAAAAGAGGATGTCAAAGTTTCTCTTATTGAATTGAAAGACAGACTTCGTCATTCTATTAAGCTTGACTTTGAAGTAGAGCGTATGGAGCCGCTGTTTGCGACAGAACAAGATTATGAAGAATTTAATAAGAGACAGTCTTCCTACAAGGTTACGACTGGAGATCTGGCTTCCTATAAAGGAAACTGTTACCTTGGTATTGATGCAGGATCAACGACGACAAAGACTGCACTGGTAGGAGAGGACGGAAGTCTTCTGTATTCATTTTACAGCAACAACAACGGAAGTCCGCTCAAGACTGCAATCCGTTCCATTCAGGAAATCTATTCGATACTTCCTGAAGGTGCAAAGATCGCCTATGCATGTTCTACCGGTTACGGCGAGGCACTGATCAAGGCTGCACTTCTTCTTGATGAGGGCGAGGTTGAGACGGTTTCCCATTATTATGCTGCTGCATTTTTTGATCCGGAAGTAGACTGTATCCTCGACATCGGTGGTCAGGATATGAAATGTATCAAGATCAAGAACCAGACCGTAGACAGTGTACAGCTTAATGAAGCATGCTCCTCCGGCTGCGGTTCCTTTATTGAGACATTTGCGAAATCCCTGAACTACAGTGTACAGGATTTTGCAAAAGCTGCTCTTTATGCAAAACATCCGATTGATCTGGGAACACGTTGTACCGTATTTATGAACTCAAAGGTAAAACAGGCACAGAAGGAAGGCGCAGAGGTATCAGATATTTCAGCAGGTCTGGCTTATTCTGTTATTAAGAATGCTCTTTACAAAGTTATCAAAGTTTCCGATGCGACTGAACTTGGCAGACATATCGTTGTACAGGGTGGTACCTTCTACAATGACGCTGTTCTTCGAAGCTTTGAACGTATTGCCAACTGTGAAGCTATTCGTCCGGATATTGCCGGTATTATGGGAGCTTTCGGTGCTGCACTGATTGCGAGAGAGCGTTATGAGGAAGGCAAAGAAACCACAATGCTTTCCATTGACAAGATCAATGAACTGAAATATACAACATCTATGGCAAATTGTCGCGGATGTACAAACAACTGCCGTCTGACAATCAACAAATTCACTGGCGGACGTCAGTTTGTCAGCGGAAACCGCTGTGAACGAGGCATCGGTAAAGAAAAGAACAAAGATCATGTTCCGAATCTTTATGAATATAAATACAAAAGACTGTTTTCCTATGAGCCGCTCAGTGCAGATCAGGCGACCAGAGGCCAGGTGGGTATCCCGCGTGTTCTGAATATGTTTGAAAACTATCCGTTCTGGTTCACTTTCTTTACGAAGCTGAAATACGAAGTCATACTTTCGCCGACTTCCACACGTAAGATCTATGAGCTGGGTATTGAGTCCATTCCGAGTGAATCTGAATGTTATCCGGCAAAACTGGCACACGGGCATGTGAGCTGGCTGATCAAAAAAGGTGTGAAATTTATTTTCTATCCCTGTGTACCATATGAACGTAATGAGTTCCCTGATGCAGTCAATCATTACAACTGCCCGATTGTCACTTCTTATGCAGAGAACATCAAGAACAATGTAGATGAGCTGAAAGATCCGAGCATTAAATTCATGAATCCGTTCATGGCATTTACGACGGAAGCAATCCTTACAGACCGTCTGGTTGAAGTATTTAAAGATATTCCGGCAGAAGAAGTCAAAGCAGCAGCCCATGCTGCATGGGAAGAACTTGCGCAGGCGCGTAAAGATGTTCAGAAAAAGGGCGAAGAGACCATTCAGTATATGAAAGAGACAGGAAGACGCGGTATCGTACTTGCAGGTCGTCCGTATCACATCGACCCGGAAATTCATCATGGTATTCCGGATCTGATCAACAGCTACGGTATTGCGGTACTGACTGAAGATTCTGTTTCTCACCTCGGGGAAGTAGAACGCCCGATTCGTGTCAATGACCAGTGGATGTATCATTCACGTCTGTATGCGGCAGCAAACTATGTCAAAACACAGGATAATCTTGATCTGATCCAGCTGAACTCCTTTGGTTGTGGTCTGGACGCTGTTACTACAGACGAGGTTTATGAGATTCTTGAAAGAAGCGGTAAGATCTATACATGCTTAAAAATCGATGAGGTTAATAATCTCGGTGCGGCACGAATCCGTGTACGTTCCCTGCTGGCTGCACTCCGTGCAAAAGATGCACAGCACAAAGAGCGTGAGATCAGACCGTCCTCTATCGAAAAAGTTGTATTTACCAAACAGATGCGTAAGGATTATACGATCCTTTGCCCGCAGATGTCTCCGTTCCACTTCGGAATCTTACAGGCGGCATTTAATACCTGCGGTTATCACCTGGAAGTCCTTCCTAATGACAACAAACATGCGGTAGATGTCGGACTGAAATATGTAAACAATGATGCATGCTATCCTTCTTTGATGGTAGTCGGCCAGGTTATGGATGCCCTTCTTTCCGGCAAATATGATTTGAATAAGACAGCTGTCATCATGTCACAGACAGGCGGCGGATGCCGTGCATCCAACTATATTGCGTTTATCCGCCGTGCATTAAAGAAAACCGGTATGGAACAGGTTCCGGTTATTTCCATCAACTTAAGTGGTCTGGAAAGCAATCCGGGATTCAAACTGACACTTCCGCTTATCAAGCGTATCTGCTATGGAGCAGTATTTGGTGACATTCTGATGAAATGTGTTTATCGTATGCGTCCATATGAGGCAGAGCCGGGAATTGTCAACCGTAAACATAAAATCTGGGAACAGAGGGTAATCTCTTTCCTGCAAGGAAGCAGTGTCAGCCATGGTCAGTTTAAGAAGATGTGCCGTGAGATGGTACATGAGTTTGATATGATCCCGATCACCGGAGAGAAGAAGCCAAGAGTTGGTATCGTCGGAGAGATTCTTGTCAAATTCCTTCCGGCAGCAAACAATCATCTGGCAGAACTTCTGGAAGCAGAGGGTGCCGAGGCAGTGTGCCCGGATCTGATAGACTTTATCAATTACTGTTTTTATAATCAGAACTTTAAATCTGAGTTCCTTGGATTTAAGAAAAATAAAGCAACGATCGCAAACTGGGGAATCAAAGCTATCGAGTGGCTAAGAGGAACCGCAAATGAAGCACTTGCACAGAGCCGTCATTTTACACCGTCTGCAAATATTGCAGATCTGGCAAAACTGGCAGAGCCGATCGTATCACCGGGTAACCAGACTGGTGAAGGATGGTTCCTGACCGGTGAAATGATGGAGCTGATTCACGGTGGTGTACCGAACATCGTCTGCATCCAGCCATTTGCATGCCTTCCGAACCATATCGTAGGAAAGGGAGTTATCAAGGCAATCCGCAGGGAACATCCGGGAGCAAATATCGTTGCGATCGATTATGATCCGGGTGCAAGTGAAGTAAATCAGCTGAACCGAATCAAACTGATGCTGTCCACAGCACAGAAGAATCTGAATAAAGAGGTTTAATATGGCAAAATATACATTAATGAAGACTGAGGGTCGTGCGAAGCGTGCGCAGTTTGAGACTGTGCATGGCACGATTCAGACTCCTGTGTTTATGAATGTAGGAACAATTGGCGCAATCAAAGGTGCGGTTTCTACACAGGATCTTTATGAGATCGGAACACAGGTGGAGCTTTCTAATACGTATCATTTGCATGTCCGCCCAGGCGATAAGATCGTCAAACAGCTTGGCGGCCTGCATAAGTTTATGAACTGGGAGAGACCGATATTGACAGATTCCGGCGGATTCCAGGTGTTTTCCCTTGCAAAACTACGCAAGATAAAAGAAGAAGGTGTGCATTTCCAGTCGCACATTGACGGCCACAAGATTTTTATGGGACCGGAAGAAAGCATGCAGATCCAGTCTAATCTCGGCTCTACCATCGCGATGGCTTTTGATGAATGTCCGAGCAGTGTGGCAGAGAAAGATTATGTACAGAAATCTGTAGAGCGTACGACACGCTGGCTTGCACGATGCAAAAAAGAGATGGCACGTCTCAACAGCCTGCCGGACACCATTAATAAAGAACAGCTTCTGTTTGGTATCAATCAGGGAGCTATTTATGAAGATATCCGTATTGAACATGCAAAAGAGATTGCAAAGATGGACCTGGATGGCTATGCAGTTGGCGGGCTTGCAGTTGGTGAGACACATGAAGAAATGTATCGTATCCTTGATGCAGTCGTTCCGTATCTTCCGCAGGATAAGCCAACCTATCTTATGGGTGTCGGAACCCCGGCAAACATTCTGGAAGGTGTTGAGAGAGGTATTGATTTCTTTGACTGCGTATATCCGAGTCGTAATGGACGCCACGGACATGTATATACCAACCATGGCAAGATGAATATGTTCAATGCCAAATATGAACTGGATAGCCGTCCGATCGAAGAAGGCTGTGGCTGTCCGGCATGCCGTCATTACAGCAGAGCTTATATTCGTCACCTTTTGAAGGCAAAAGAAATGCTTGGTATGCGTCTCTGTGTGCTGCATAATCTATATTTCTATAACCATATGATGGAAGAAATCCGTGATGCGCTGGATGAGGGAAGATTTGCTGAATATAAGAAAATGCGTCTGGAAGGATTTGCAGCAGGAGAGCAGAAATAAGCGAAAAGCTTTAAATCGTATAAAAAATCGAAAAACACTTGAAGTTACGGGCTTTTTTGTGTATGATGATATATAGTGTTCCTGAACAGCAGGAATGTAAGTCAGCAGACAGGAGGAATCTGAAATGAACGAAAGTACCGCGAGTATGGGTATGATGATTTTATGGATGGTAGTTATCTTTGGAGTTATGTATTTCCTGATGATCCGTCCTCAGAAGAAAGAGCAGAAGAGACTTCAGGCAATGCTCAACAGTATGGAAGTCGGTGACAGCATCGTTACTACAAGCGGCTTCTATGGAGTGATCATCGATATGACAGAAGAAGATGTCATCGTAGAATTCGGCAATAACAAGAACTGCCGTATCCCAATGAGAAAACAGGCTATTGCAGAAGTGGAGAAGGCAGAACAGGCATCCGCATAACTGCAAATAAGAAAGTAAGTGCTGCGTAAGATGCGGCACTTCTTTTTTTTCAAAATTCCGTTGAAATGGGGTATAGGAATTATTCGCATTTGTAACACGTTCAAACTTTTACGTAGTAAAGGGTTGAAAAGTGTAAAAAAGTGCGTTATTATAATAACAATATCCAGAAGGAAAGGACTCTGCGGTTTTCGTGTGGTGCAGAGAGAGGAAATGAAGAAATGGAATACAAGATCGCATTAATTCGAGGAGACGGTATCGGTCCGGAAATCGTAAATGAAGCAAAAAAAGTTCTTGATAAAGTATGTGAAAAATATCATCATACATTTACATATTCAGAGGTGCTTCTCGGCGGAGCTTCTATTGACGTTCACGGCGTACCGCTTACAGATGAAGCAATTGCAACAGCAAAAGCTTCTGATGCAGTTCTGATGGGTTCTATCGGTGGTGATGCCAGGACATCTCCGTGGTACAAACTTGAGCCGTCCAAACGTCCGGAAGCAGGACTTCTTGCAATTCGTAAAGCATTGAATCTTTTTGCAAACCTTCGTCCGGCATACCTGTATAAAGAACTCGAGGAAGCCTGCCCGATCAAGAAAGAAGTGATAGGGGAAGACGGATTTGATATGATCATTGTCCGTGAGCTTACCGGCGGTCTTTATTTCGGAGAAAGAAAAACAATTGAAGAAGATGGTGTAAAGAAAGCAATCGATACACTTTCCTATAATGAAAATGAGATCCGTCGTATTGCCATCAAGGCATTTGACATTGCAATGAAGAGAAGAAAGAAAGTCACAAGCGTTGACAAGGCAAACGTACTGGATTCTTCCAGACTCTGGAGAAAAGTTGTAGAAGAAGTCGCAAAGGATTATCCGGAAGTAACACTGGAACATATGCTGGTTGACAACTGTGCAATGCAGCTTGTACATGATCCGGGACAGTTCGATGTTATTCTTACAGAGAACATGTTCGGTGATATCTTATCTGACGAGGCCAGTATGGTAACTGGTTCCATCGGAATGCTTTCTTCCGCAAGTCTGAATGAAACAAAATTCGGTCTGTATGAGCCAAGTCACGGATCTGCGCCGGATATTGCAGGACAGAATAAGGCAAACCCGATTGCTACGATCCTTTCCGCAGCAATGTTACTCCGGTACTCACTGAATCTTGATGAGGAAGCAGATGCAGTAGAAGCGGCTGTACAGAAAGTTCTGACAGACGGATATCGTACAGGTGATATCATGTCAGAAGGATGCAAGGCAGTTGGAACAAAAGAGATGGGCGATCTGATCGCAGCAGCCTTATAACGAGAGTTTTAAATAAAGAGGAGACAGAAAAATGAGAAGTGATTCAGTAAAGACGGGTTCACAGCAGGCACCTCACCGTTCCCTGTTTAATGCCCTTGGATTAACAAAAGAAGAAATGGAACGTCCTTTAGTAGGTATTGTAAGTTCCTATAATGAGATCGTACCGGGTCATATGAATCTTGACAAGATTGTTGCAGCTGTGAAACAGGGCGTTGCAATGGCTGGCGGTACACCAATTGTATTCCCGGCAATCGCTGTCTGTGACGGTATTGCAATGGGACATGTCGGAATGAAATATTCTCTGGTAACAAGAGATCTGATCGCTGATTCTACAGAGGCAATGGCAATGGCTCATCAGTTTGATGCCCTTGTTATGGTCCCGAACTGTGACAAAAATGTACCTGGACTTCTGATGGCTGCTGCCAGACTGAACGTTCCCACCGTTTTCGTAAGCGGCGGTCCGATGATGGCGGGCCATATACACGGACATAAGACAAGCCTTTCCAGTATGTTCGAAGCTGTCGGATCTTATGCAGCAGGTAAGATCACAGAAGACGAACTTACAGAATTTGAGAACAAAACATGTCCTACATGTGGATCCTGTTCCGGTATGTATACTGCAAACTCTATGAACTGTCTGACAGAGGTTCTTGGTATGGGACTTCGTGGAAATGGAACCATTCCTGCTGTATATTCCGAGCGTATTCGTCTTGCAAAACATGCGGGTATGCAGGTTATGGAAATGTATCGCAGAAATATCCGTCCGCGCGACATCATGACAAAAGAAGCCATTCTGAACGCACTGACAGTAGATATGGCACTTGGATGTTCTACCAACAGTATGCTTCATCTTCCGGCAATCGCTCATGAAGTCGGTATGGATTTTGATATCAGCTTTGCAAATGAGATCAGTGCAAAGACGCCAAACCTCTGTCACCTAGCACCAGCAGGCCCGACTTATATGGAAGATCTGAATGAAGCAGGTGGTGTTTATGCAGTTATGAACGAGCTGAACAAAAAAGGACTTCTTTATACAGAATGCATGACAGTAACAGGCAAAACAGTAGGCGAAAACATCAAAGACTGTGTAAACCTCAATCCGGAAGTTATCCGCCCGATTGAAAACCCGTACAGTCAGACAGGCGGCCTTGCAGTACTTAAAGGAAATATTGCTCCGGACGGTGGTGTTGTTAAACGTTCCGCAGTTGTAGAAGAGATGATGGTACATGAAGGTCCGGCAAGAGTCTTTGACTGTGAAGAAGATGCGATCGCAGCGATTAAAGGCGGCAAGATCGTAGCAGGAGATGTTGTTGTTATCCGTTATGAAGGACCGAAAGGCGGCCCCGGAATGAGAGAGATGCTGAACCCGACTTCGGCAATTGCAGGAATGGGACTTGGTTCTTCTGTAGCTCTTATTACAGACGGACGTTTCAGCGGTGCATCCCGTGGTGCTTCTATCGGACACGTTTCACCAGAAGCAGCTGTAGGCGGTCCGATCGCTCTGATCGAAGAAGGCGACATTATCAGCATCAATATTCCGGAACTGAAACTGGAAGTTAAAGTTTCTGATGAAGAAATGGAAGCAAGAAAAGCAAAATGGCAGCCACGTGAGCCACGAGTTACAACCGGATATCTTGCAAGATATGCTGCAATGGTTACCTCAGGAAACAGAGGAGCAATCCTTGAAGTTCCGAAAGCAAAATAATATAAAGTAAAGATTCATACAGGAGGAAATACAATGCAGCTTACAGGTGCAGAGATTATCATTGAATGCCTGAAAGAACAGAAAGTAGATACTGTTTTTGGTTATCCGGGAGGTGCGATCCTCAATGTCTATGATGCTCTCTATAAACACAGTGATGAGATCCATCATGTTCTGACATCTCATGAACAGGGTGCTTCTCATGCCGCAGATGGTTATGCCCGTGCTACAGGAAAAGTCGGAGTATGTCTGGCAACCTCCGGCCCTGGGGCCACAAATCTGGTTACAGGTATTGCGACCGCATACATGGATTCTGTTCCGGTGGTGGCAATCACCGCGAACGTAGGAAAACCACTTCTTGGAAGAGATTCCTTCCAGGAGGTTGATATTGCCGGTATCGTAATGCCGATCACAAAACACAGTTTTATCGTAAAAGACATTTCCATGCTGGCTGATACGATTCGCAAGGCTTTTTATATTGCCAAAAGCGGACGTCCGGGTCCGGTACTGGTAGATGTAACAAAAGACGTGACAGCAGCCACTTATGAGTATTCCGTTCGCCGTCCGGCTACGATTAATCGAGAAGTCGAGACGATTCGCAAAGAAGACCTTGAGGTTGCAGCACAGATGATCGAGGAAGCACAGAAACCGTATATCTTTGTCGGAGGCGGTTCTGTTATTTCCGGAGCATCAAAAGAAATCAGTGAACTGGCGCACAAGATTCAGGCACCGGTTTGCGACAGTCTGATGGGTAAGGGAGCGTTTTCAGGAGAAGATCCTCTGTATACCGGTATGCTTGGTATGCATGGAACAAAGACTTCCGACCTTGGCGTGACACAGTGCGACCTTCTGATCGTACTCGGCGCTCGTTTCAGTGATCGTGTAACAGGTAATGCGAAGACTTTTGCAAATCAGGCAAAGATTCTTCAGATTGATGTTGATGCGGCAGAAATCAATAAGAATGTTGTGGTAGATGCGTCTGTGATCGGAGATGTAAGAGAAGTTCTCCGCAGACTTCTGGAAATGATTCCGGAAGAAAAGCATCCGGAGTGGATCGAACATATTCAGGAGATGAAAGCAAAATATCCACTGAATTATGATCATTCACAGCTTACCGGACCATACATTATAGAGAAACTTTATGAAATCACCAATGGCGATGCAATTATTTCAACAGATGTCGGTCAGCATCAGATGTGGGCTGCACAGTACTTCAAGTACAAAGAACCACGTACTTTCCTGACTTCCGGTGGTCTCGGAACAATGGGATACGGACTTGGAGCTGCAATCGGCGCAAAAATGGGCAGGCCGGACAAAACAGTGGTCAACATTGCAGGAGACGGCTGTTTTCGAATGAATATGAATGAGATCGCAACCGCAGTACGATGCCGTAAACAGCTGTTACAGATTGTTTTGAACAATCATGTACTTGGTATGGTTCGTCAGTGGCAGACCTTATTCTATGACCACAGATATTCACATACCGTTCTTGACGACGCAGTGGATTTTGTGAAAATATCTGAGGGCATGGGTGCGAAGGCAATCCGTGTTACGAAGATGGAAGAAGTAGAACCGGCGATCCGCGAGGCGCTGGCTACAGAAGGACCTGTGGTACTGGACTGCTGGATCGATCAGGATCTCAGCGTGTTCCCGATGGTGCCGGCAGGTGCAAGTCTTAATGATGTATTTGACGAGGAGGATATGAAGAACAATGAGCAGAGTGTATAATTTTTCTGCAGGACCGGCCGTACTGCCGGAACCTGTGCTGAAAGAAGTCGCAGCAGAAATGATGGATTACCAGGGAAGCGGCATGTCCGTTATGGAAATGAGTCACAGAAGCCCTGAGTTCCAGAAAATCATCGATGATGCAGAGCAGGATTTAAGAGATCTGATGAACATTCCGGACAACTATAAGGTATTATTCCTTCAGGGCGGTGCATCACAGCAGTTTGCCATGATTCCGATGAACCTTATGAAAAATGGAGTTGCTGACTATATCGTTACCGGTCAGTGGGCCAAAAAAGCTTACCAGGAAGCACAGAAATACGGAAAAGTAAACAAAATTGCATCTTCCGAGGACAAAACCTTCTCCTATATTCCGGACTGCAGCGATCTTCCGATCAGCCCGGATGCAGATTATGTATACATTTGTGAAAATAATACAATTTACGGAACAAAATTCAAAACACTTCCGAACACAAAAGGCAAAACTCTGGTAGCAGATGTTTCTTCCTGCTTCTTATCTGAGCCTGTAGATGTAAGCAAATATGGCATTATCTATGGTGGCGTTCAGAAAAATATCGGACCTGCAGGTATGGTTATCGCAATCATCCGTGAAGACCTCATCACAGAGGATGTTCTTCCGGGAACACCAACCATGCTTACATACAAAACGCATGCAGATGCAGGCTCCCTTTACAATACCCCGAATGCTTACTGCATTTATGTATGTGGCAAAGTCTTCAAATGGCTGAAAGCTATGGGCGGTCTGGAAGAAATGCAGAGAAGAAATATTGAGAAAGCAAAAATTCTCTATAATTTCCTTGATCAGAGCAAACTCTTCAAAGGCACAGTAGAGCCGGCTTCCCGTTCTCTGATGAACGTTCCTTTTGTTACAGGTGACAAAGACATGGATGCCAAATTCGTAAAAGAAGCAAAGGCAGCAGGTCTTGTAAACCTCAAAGGACACAGAACAGTAGGCGGTATGCGTGCAAGTATCTATAATGCAATGCCAAAAGAAGGCGTAGAAGCTCTCGTTGCATTCATGAAAAAATTCGAGGAGGAAAATGCATAATGTTCCAGTATAAATGCCTCAATCCAATTTCCCAGACAGGTCTCGGACTATTTGGAGAAGAATACAAACAGACAGAAGACCTGAACAATGCCGATGCAGTTTTGGTAAGAAGTGCAAAAATGCATGACATGGAACTTCCGGAGCATGTCAAAGTCATCGCACGTGCAGGTGCTGGTGTCAACAACATTCCTGTTGACGCGTGTGCAGAAAAAGGTATTGTTGTATTTAATACACCGGGAGCAAATGCAAACGGAGTCAAAGAGCTTGTCCTTGCAGGTATGCTTCTTGCTTCACGTGATATCGTTGGCGGTATCGAATGGGTAGCACATGAAGAAGATAAAGAACATATTGACAAACTGGCTGAAAAACAGAAAAAACAGTTTGCAGGATGCGAGATCAGCGGTAAAAAGCTTGGTATCATCGGTCTCGGTGCAATCGGAGCAATGGTTGCAAACTCTGCAACACATCTTGGTATGGAAGTTTACGGATATGACCCTTTTATATCCATTGATGCAGCGTGGAACCTTTCCAGAACCATCAAACACAGCAAATCTCTGGATGAGATCTACAGCCAGTGCGATTACATCACCATCCATGTACCGCTTACCGATAATACTCGCAAGATGATAGACAGAGAGGCTTTCACAAAGATGAAAGACGGTGTTGTACTTTTGAACTTTGCGAGAGATCTTCTTGTAGATGAAGAAGCATTGATCGAAGCACTTGACAGCGGAAAGGTTAAGAAATATGTAACAGACTTTGCAAACCCGCTGGTTGCAGGAAGACAGGGAATCCTTGTAACACCACATCTTGGTGCATCTACAGAGGAATCCGAAGAAAACTGTGCAGTAATGGCAGTGAAAGAAGTAAGAGATTTCCTTGAAAACGGAAATATCAAAAACTCTGTAAACTTCCCGAACTGCGATATGGGAACCTGTGTAGCAGTCGGACGTATTACCATTGCTCACAAAAATATCCCGAACATGATCAGTCAGTTCACAAAGATTCTCGGAAGTGAAGGTCTGAACATTGCCGACATGACCAACAAGAGCCGTGGCGGATATGCATATACCATCATTGATCTGGAAAGTGCAGCATCCAAAGAGGCACTGGATGAACTGAGAGCAATCGAAGGTGTATCCAAAGTACGTGTGATTAAATAATAAAGAGGAGTACCCCGTAGCCATAAAAAGTCCCGGACATAATTGTCCGGGGCTTTTTTGCTGTCTATATAAGTTTTACTTACGGCTTGCAATAAAGTTTTCGACTTCTTCGCGTGTCGGCATGACTCTCAGAGCACCTTTACGTGTGGTGATCAGAGAAGCAGCAGCGTTTGCAAAGGTAAGCAGCTCTTTTAAGTTTTCTTCGGTCAGATCCTCAAGGCCGTGGTCAAGTACATAATTTAAAGTGCTTGCGCAGAAGGTATCACCTGCACCGGTCGTTTCAATCGTGTTTTCCTGAAGGAACGGAGCAACTTCTACACGCATATTTTTGTAATAAGCACGGCTTCCGTCTTTTCCCATAGTGACAAGAATAAGTGGAATGTTGTATTTTTCCTGAATCATGGCAGCGCCTTTGTCGTAGTCTGTGGTTCCGCACATAAATTCCACTTCGTTATCGGAAATTTTTAAGACGTCGCATTTGGACATGCCATATTCAATCTCTGCTTTTGCATCATCCAGAGATTTCCAGAGTGGCGGACGCAGATTTGGATCAAAAGTGATGATGCATCCGGCATCTTTTGCTAGTTCGATGGCATGGCGTGTAGCCGCGCGCACACCTTCATGAGTTGAAGAAAGTGTACCGAAATGGAAAATACGGGAGGACTGGATCAGATCTCTCTGTACTTCCTCTTTTGTAAGCATCATATCGGCACCCGGATCACGGTAGAAAGAAAAGTCGCGGTCACCGTCCGGATATGTATGAACGAAAGCGAGCGTTGTGTGGTAGTTTTCGTCAAGAATCAGATTACGCGTATCGATACCGACTTCCTCCACCGCCGATTTTAACTGATTACCAAACATATCTTTACCGACTTTGCCGATGAAAGCTGTTTTTTTGCCAAGACGCTCCAGCATGGCAAGTACGTTGCAGGGTGCACCGCCCGGATTGGCTTCCATCAGAGGATTTCCCTGAGAACTTTCTCCATTTTCTGTAAAATCGATCAGCAACTCACCGAGAGCTGTTACGTCAAACTGTTTTTTTTTCATAGGATTAAAACCTCCTTAAGTAGCTGTAGTTTTTCTTTTTAGAAAGAAAGATACTATCATCAATTTATCGTAGTAAGGTTGTTTTGTCAAACTAATTTCGTTCTTTTCTTTATTTTTTACAAAAAAAATGCTAAACTAAAACAGAGGATTACAATTCGGGAGAAAATCCTGATGAAATAGAGACAGGAGGGACTTTATGGAAAGCAAAGTATATAAATATATGGATTGGCCAGAGATTGAAGCGGTTGTTTACGGGGAAGAGGCAGCACCGCGTGATCTGATGGCACCGCGAATGACAGCTGATGGAGTATTGGTACAGGGATTCTTTCCGGATGCAGACAGTGTGGAAGTACTTGTAGATACAAAGACCTACAAGATGGAAAAACAGGATGAGGCGGGATATTTTGCAGTAATGCTTCCTATGCGCAAGATTCCGTCATACCAGTACCGCATCACGAAAAGCAAAGAAGTCCGTACGGTGGCAGATCCATATGCATTTCCTGTACAGATTACCGAGGACGAAGAAAAGGCTTTCTGTGCCGGTGTGTATTACCATGCATATGAAAAACTGGGAGCGCATCCGAAAGAGATAGACGGAGTGACCGGAACCAGCTTTGCTGTATGGGCACCGAATGCACTTCGTGTCAGTGTAGTCGGAGACTTTAATAACTGGGATGGCAGATGCCATATGATGCACCGTATGCCGATGTCAGGAATCTACGAACTGTTTATTCCCGGAGTTGGGGATGGTGCAGTTTATAAATACGAAATGAAACTAAAAGGTGGTACGATCCAACTGAAATCGGATCCGTATGCAGTATGTACGGAACTCCCGCCGGCATCAGCATCTGTTGTCAAAGACCTGCGTAATTATGTGTGGGATGATGCTGCGTGGATGGATGCACGTGAGAAATACAAGGATCGTCATCAGCCAGTATCTATTTATGAGACAAGCCTGACTGCCTGGGAAAATCCGCAGGAACTGGTCGATTATGTAAAAAAACTGAAATATACCCATGTGGAACTTCATCCGGTGATGGAATATCTGAATGAGGATTCCGGAGAGTACAGCACCTTTGCTTATTATGCACCGGATCGTCGGTTCGGAATGCCGGAAGATTTTCAGCAGCTGGTCAATGCACTTCACAAAGAGAATATCGGTGTAATTCTGGACTGGACACCGTCACACTTCCCACGTGAGGAAGGCGGACTCGAACTTTTTGATGGTACACCGCTTTACGAAAATCCAGATCCGTCCATGGCAATTCATCCGATGTGGGGAACTCTGTTATTTAATTTTGACAGCCCTATGGTTAAGGATTTCCTTCTTTCCAATGCGTTTTACTGGATGGAATTTTATCATGCAGATGGTCTGAGGCTGGACGATGTCGATTCTATGCTGTATCTTGATTTTGGCAGAGAATATGGACAGTGGAGACCGAATATCTACGGAACAAATGAAAATCTTGAAGCAGTAGAATTTCTGAAACATCTGAATTCCATACTACAGAAAAAACTGCCGGGAACGATGACTATCGCGCAGGAGGACGGTCTCTGGTCAGAACTGACAGGAAGCGTGGAGGATGATAATATTGGTTTTTCTTATAAATGGAACAACAACTGGGCTGGAGATTTCCTGAATTATCTGTCGAAAGATCCGATTGAGCGCCAGTATGTCCATGACCAGCTGACATTGTCTATGCTGTACACGTACTGTGAGCACTTTGTGCTTCCACTTGGAAGCCGCCAGACCGGCGACCAGGAAAGCTTTATGGCGAAACTTCCTGGGGATGATGCGCAAAAGATGAGTCAGATCCGTGCGGCATATTCTTATATGATGCTTCATCCGGGATGTAAGATGATGGCACCGGATAAAGAGGCACCGGAAGAACTTCAGAAATTTATTCATGATCTGAATGAACTGTACGTTTCACAGCCGGCTATGTATCAGATGGATGATGATTATGAGGGATTTGAATGGATCCAGCTTATGAAATATGAAGAAAATGTCCTGACATTCCTTCGTAAGACGGAAAACCCGGATGAAACACTTCTGGCAGTTTGCAACTTTGCGGCAGTTCCATATGAAAATTATCAGGTGGGAGTTCCTTTCTATGGAAAATATAAAGAAATCTTCAACAGTGACCGCAAAGAATATGGCGGACAGGGAATCGTTAATCTGCGTGCAAAGACCTGCAAGCAGGCAGAGTGCGATGAAAGAGAGTATTCCGTTACCTTCAAGATCCCGGCACTTGGTGTAGCTGTATTTTCCTGCACACCGGGAAAGAAACCAGAGAAGCTTGCAGTAGCTGCGAAGAAGCCGGAAACGGCAAAGAAAACAACCCGAAAAATAGCCGCGAAGAAAGACAGCACAAAGAAAGCAGCCGCAAAGAAGGTTGCTGCGAAGAAAATACCGGCAAAAAAGACAACAACAGCCCAAAAAACAACAGCGAAAAAGAACATAAAAAAAGATATTGCAGTATAATAAAACAGCCGTCAGTTTGAAACTGGCGGCTGTTTTTGGAAAAAAAATAAAGCTGAAAATGGGACTCGAACCCACGACCCCTTCATTACGAGTGAAGTGCTCTACCAACTGAGCTATTTCAGCTTATGTTTAGACACAAAATATATTATACCGTATTTCAGCAAAATTGCAAGAAAAAGTTTTTCAGTGGGCATGCATTTTTTTCAGTGCTTGCAATGAGTAAAATTTATGTTATGATAGGAGAATATGAATATATTATTTATATAACGTATTAACTCATAAAAGCGTTGCGAAATGAGAAGCATCTACAGAGGGAGATGAGTTGAATGATAGATGAAACCGAGAAATGTATTCTCGAACGAATAGATGCGCACAGAGAACAGATTATTGCATTTGCAGAGGATATTGCTGCACATCCGGAGCCAGGGTTTGAAGAAGTACGGACGGCCGGAAAAACGGCAGAGTTTTTGAAATCTCTCGGTTATAAATTGACAGAGAACCTTGCCTTTACCGGGGTAAAAGGTGAGACGAGGCGAAAAGACGGTCCGACGCTGACTGTGATTGGCGAGCTGGATGCGATCGGATGCCATTCTCATCCGATGGCTGACAGACAGACCGGGGTTGCTCATGCCTGCGGACACCATGCACAGATGGCAGCGATGATCGGCTGCGCGATTGCAATGGCTGATCCGGAAATACAGGAAGAGCTGGATGGCAATGTGAATTTTCTTGCGGTTCCGGCAGAAGAATATATTGATGCAGATAAGCGTACCCGCCTGAAAGAACAAGGAATCGAATTTTGTTGTGGTAAGAGTGAGATGATCCGAACAGGGGTATTTGATGATACAGATATTGCACTTACGACACATGTGCATATGGTCCCGGTAAAAGAAGATTTTTACCTTGGAAATCCTCCATGCAACGGCTATACGGCAGAGCAAGTGACAGTACGGGGAAAGGCAGCACATGGGGCGATTGATCCGTGGAATGGAGTAAATGCCTTAAGCATCACGACCAGTGCAATCCAGATGATGGGGCTGATGAGAGAGACTTTCCGGGAGGAAGATCATGTGAGACTTCACAATGTGATCCGTAAGGCAGGCGATGTGATCAACAGTGTGCCGGATGAGGCAGTCATTGAGACGAAGGTACGTGCGGCATCATTGGAGCGGATCGAGCAGGTTATGGAGATGGTAAACCGTGCGTATGCCGGTTCAGCCTATGCTTTTGGTGGGAAAATAGAAAGAGAAGTCCTTCAAGGCTATATGCCGATTCTTCCTCGTGAGGCAGATGAAGCGCTGATTGAGGCGGCAAATGATCTGGGACTCGATTATCGCACAGTACAAAAAGGCGATTTCAATAATGCCTGTACCGATGTAGGGGATCTGAGTCACCTTCTTCCGATCGTTAATTTTACTTTTAAAGGATTTGAAGGTAAACTACACGGGGCTGACTTTAAGATCACCGATCCGGAAAAAGCTTATATTTTGCCGGCGAAGCTTCTGGCACTGACTGCATATAAGCTCCTTCGAAATGGCGGAGAAGAGGCAAAAGAAATCAAAGACAGCTACACACCGTTTTTTGATAAAGACAGCTACATACAATATGTAAAGAAAATCACAGAGAAAAAGGCTGATTAATATAATAAGAAAAACAGCAGGAGGACAGACAGAAGAAAAATGACAGAAAAATGTTTGGAATTAAAAGAGATAAAAAAGTCGTTTTCAAAAGAAGAGACCGTATTGAAGGAGATCAGTCTTTCGATTGATAAAGGAGAGTTTATCACGCTCCTTGGATCTTCCGGCTGCGGAAAGACGACAACACTGCGTATTATAGCAGGACTTGAAACACCGGATTCCGGGAGAGTATTCCTTGATGGCAGAGATGTGACCGGCCTGGCACCGGAGGCGCGTGATGTCAATACAGTATTTCAGAATTATGCACTCTTTCCGCATATGACAGTTGCAGACAATATCGGATATGGACTGAAACTGAAAAAAACACCGAAAGCGGAGATTAAGAAACGTGTATCGGAGATGTTGGATCTCGTGCAGCTTCCGGGATTTGAGAAAAGAAAGCCGTCCGAGCTATCCGGAGGACAGAGACAGCGTGTGGCAATCGCAAGAGCACTGGTCAATAATCCGAAGGTCCTTCTTCTCGATGAACCTCTTGGCGCTCTGGATCTCCAGCTTCGCCGTGCCATGCAGCTTGAACTGAAGAAATTACAGAAAAAACTTGGTATTACTTTTATCTATATCACGCATGATCAGGAAGAGGCCATCAATATGTCTGATCGTATCGCAGTTATGAATCAGGGTACTTTCGAGCAGATCGGAACACCGGATGAGATTTATAATCATCCCCAAACGAGCTATGTAGCGACATTCGTTGGAAATGCCAATATCCTGAAAGGTACAGTGGAAGGAAGAGAAGGTGCAGACCTTAAGATTGCCATTGCCGGAGGCAGCGTTCTTGTTGTATCTGAAGGCAGAGAACTTAAGGTGGGTAAGCCAGTTACTCTGGCTGTCCGAAGCGAAAATCTGATCTTTGATGAAAACTGCGGAGAGGGCCTTCCGGCAGAAGTTATTGAAAAAAGTTTTGCAGGTGGTCTTCTTCGTGTCGTACTGAAACTTGCAGACGGAACAGAAGTTGTTGCAAACAGACATGGCATTGATGCAGGTGTGGAGCCGGGACAGAAAGTAACCTGTTCCTTTGCAGCAGAAAATGCGGTTCTGGTTGATCTTCCGGACGAAGCAGAAAGAGGGGCAGAAGTATGAAAAAACAGAAATCCGGCTCTGTCTGGATGATCCTGCCACTGTATATTTTTACACTGATCTTTGTTGCGGGTCCTCTGCTTTATATGGTTGCCTTAAGTTTTGCACAGCCGAAGGCAGGACATGGTGTAGAATGGATTTTTACCCTTGATAATTATCGTAAAATCCTTGATCCGGTATATATGAAGACATTTACAGGATCCTTTCAGCTGGCGGTAACCAGTACACTCATCATTTGTCTGCTCGGTTATCCGTTTGGATATTTTATGGCAAAGCTGTCTGATAAATGGAAAAAACGTGCGATGATCTTTCTGATGCTGCCGTTCTGGGTAAATTCACTGATACGTCTTTATGGATGGATGATAATCCTGCAGACAAAAGGACTTTTAAATCACGTATTAAAAAGTCTGGGACTGATTGAAAAGCCTCTGAGGATCTTGTACAGTTATCCCGCAATCGTAATCGGTATGACTTATGTACTTTTGCCGTTTATGATCCTTTCTGTATATTCGAGTGCAGAGAAACTGGACTGGTCACTTGTAGAAGCAGCAAGAGATCTCGGCGCAAGTCCGATGAAGGCTTTTTGGACGGTGTCTTTTAAACTGACACTTCCGGGGCTTTTATCCGGGGTGATCCTGACATTTATTCCGTCCATGGGACTGTTTTTTATTGCAGATATCCTCGGTGGCAACAAAATCGTCCTTGTCGGAAGTCTGATTCAGGAGCAGATGACAAAAGGAAATAACTGGCCGTTTGCAGCAGCGCTGGCAGTTGTTCTGATGGTTCTGACAACTCTTATGATCATGTTGTATCGTAAAATAACAAATGCAAAAGAATTGGAGGGTGTGGGATGAAAAAGAAAAATTCAAAACTCTCCGGATTTTATCTGGGTCTGATTTTTGTACTGATGTATCTGCCGATCGCGGTCGTCATTGTATTTTCATTTAATGAATCAAAACTCCCTGTAAGATTTACCGGATTTTCACTGAAATGGTATCAGGAACTGATTCATGATGATGCGATGCTGGAAGCACTGGGCAACAGTTTATTCCTTGGTGTGATAAGCTGCTTTGTCTCCGCAGTGATCGGAACTCTGGGTGCGGTCGGCCTTTCCAGAATCCACTGGAAAACAAAAGGCATTTTGGAATATATTTCCATTCTTCCGCTCATGATTCCGGAAATCATTCTCGGTATGGTACTGATGGCATTTTTCTATATGATGAATCTGCCGTTTGGTATGCTGACACTGTTGATCGGCCATACGGTATTCTGTGTGCCGTATATTCTGATGGAGGTCAAGGCAAGACTTGCGGGTATGGATCCTTCGCTTGAAGAGGCGGCCAGAGATCTTGGAGCCGGACCGTTTCGGGCTTTCTGGGACATCATTCTTCCGCTTATTATGCCGGCAGTTATGTCCGGATCACTTCTGGCATTTGCTATGTCCATGGATGATGTCGTAATCAGCATTTTTATTAACGGACCACGTCTGGCAACTCTGCCGATTAAAGTGTATACGCAGATCAAGACAGGAGTTACACCGGAGGTAAATGCCCTATGTACAATCATGCTTGTCTTTACGGTTCTGATTTTATTCGTTTATACAATGATAGGCAAGGTGACAAAGGGAAACAACAAAAACAGCTAATAAACTCTTTTCAATAAGGGCAAAGTAAGTTATACTGAACATGTCTGGACTTTGTAAAGAGGTTATCTAGAGACAAGAAAGACTAGAAGAGGAGAGACGAATATGAAAAAATTGTTAGTATGTGCATTATGTGCAGCAATGGTAGTTCCTGCATTCAGCGTATCTGTAAGCGCAGATTCCAAGGAACTGGTACTTTACACATGGGAAAACATGTTTCCGCAGGAAGTACTGGATGGCTTCGAAGAAGAAACTGGAATAAAAGTGGTATATTCCAACTTTGATACAGATGAAAACATGCTGGAGAAGCTTTCCATGGCAAAAGGCGGAGATTATGACGTCGTTGTTGCAGATGACTATATTATCGAAACAGCAATCCAGGAAGGACTTGTAGAAAAACTTGATACTTCCAAATTATCCGGATGGGACAACATCAATCCATTGTATCAGGGCCAGTTCTATGATCCGAATGATGAATATACCGCTCCGTACGGCGCAGGAATTCCGCTGATCGTTTATGATCCGGATATGGTAGACATTGACATCAAAGGTTATGGAGATCTCTGGGATGAATCTCTTGAGGACAGCATTGCACTGACAGCAAACTATCGTGTTATCAATGGTATTACAAATTTGGCGCTTGGTCAGGATTTCAACGATCAGAACCTGGATGATATTGCAAAAACAGGCAAAAAACTTCTCGAGCTTGCTCCGAATGTTCGTCTGATCCAGGATGACAATACACAGGATTCTCTCCTTAATGGAGAAGCAAGTGTGGCATTCCTTTATACATCACAGGTAACTGCAGCCCTTCAGGAAAACCCGGACCTTAAGGTCGTATATCCGGAAGAGGGTCTTGGATTTGGTGTAATGGGTATGTTCATTCCGAGTGAAGCACCGGATAAGGATGAAGCATATCAGTTTATGGATTACATCCTTCAGCCGGAAAATGCAGCAAAATGCTTTGATTACATTGGATACTACTGTACAAATAAAGCAGCAGATTCACTTCTGGAAAACCAGAATCTCGTTGTACCGGATTCTGTAACAGAAGGTTCCGCAGTAGAAAATATCAGCGCAGAAGCAGAAGAAGCTTACAATAAGAACTGGACAGAATTTAAGGCAGCCTGCGACTGATAAGAACAAGGGGGAAGCAGGATGGAAATCTATAAAGGTATTGCTACCTTTTCAGGAATAGCCATCGGCAAAGTACTGTATTACAGCAGAGGGGAGTACCAGATACGTCAGTGTCTGGTCAGCAACATTAAAAAAGAAATCAGCGATTTTCAGGAAGCAAGGCTTCAGGCAGTTCATAAATTACACGAACTGTATGAAGCCAGCCGGCTCCTCAATGAGCAGGAGGCACATGTTTTCTTAAGACAGATCAAACTTCTGGAATCAGAAAGTTATCAGAATGCAATCGAAAGCAGCATTGCCCATGAAAAGGTGAATGCTGCTTATGCAGTTATGATCAATAGAGATGAGCTTGTTGAGACATTCCGTAATCTGGAAGAACCGGTCATTCGCAGACGAATCAACGATATGCAGGAGATTTCCAATCGCCTGATTCAGATCCTTGGTGGTGCGGCAATCCGCATCAACCTCGGGGATGAGCCGGTGATCCTTGTGGCGGAGGCGCTGTCTCCGACGGAAATCATGGAAATGGATAAAGATAAACTTCTCGCAGTGGTCATGCACCATGGTTCTACCGTTTCGCATGCATCGATCATGGCGAAGACAATGGAAATCCCGACGCTGGTTGACATTGCCGCTGATGATGAGTGGGATGGAATGACTGCAATTGTAGACGGATATACCGGCACATTTTATCTGAATCCGGATGCGGAGATCCGACGGGAATATGAAATTCGCCTCGAGGCAGACCACAGGGAGCGAGAGGCTCTTCTTGAATTAAAAGCCCAGAAGGATGAGACAAAAGATGGAAGAAAGATCGGACTTTATGCAAATATCGGCAACATGAGTGACCTGAGCAGCGTGCTTTATTACGGTGCGAAGGGTATCGGACTTCTTCGAAGTGAATTCCAGTACCTCGGTCGTGAGAATTATCCGAGAGAAAACGAGTTGTTCCGTGCGTATAAAAAAGTGGCTGAGACGATGGGAGAACGGCTGGCTGTGATTCGTACTGCAGATCTTGGCGCAGATAAGCAGGCACCTTATCTGGACATTCCGCAGGAGACCAATCCGATCATGGGTAACCGCGGAATCCGTCTCTGTCTGGATCGAAGAAGAATGTTTAAGGCACAGCTTCGCGCAATCTATCGTGCCAGTGCTTACGGCAATCTCGCGATGATGTTTCCAATGATCGATTCCGAAGAAGAAATGGATGAGATTGAGATGATTATCGGGGAAGTGAAGGAAGGCCTGCGCGAGAAAGATATTCCATTTAAGGATATCATGACAGGAATCATGATCGAGACACCGGCAGCAGTTATGATCAGCCGTGAACTTGCAATCAGAGTAGATTTTCTGAGCATCGGAACGAATGATCTTACACAGTATACGCTGGCGATGGACCGTCAGAATCCGCTTTTGAAGGACAAGTACAATGACCATCATCCGGCCGTCCTTCGTATGGTGCGAATGGTGGTGGAATCGGCACATAAAGAAGGAAAGCGCGTTGGAATTTGTGGGGAGCTTGCTGCGGATACAGCTCTTACCGGTAAATTCCTTGAAATGGGAGTTGATTTTCTTTCAGTTGTACCGGCGTGCGTACTTCCTGTCCGTAAAGCAATTCGGGAAACAGATCTTAGTGGAGTATCTGCACCGGAAGTAAATGAGGATAATAATGAATAAAAAAAGTAAAGTAATTCTTCTTCCCTGTAGTTCATACAGGGAAGAAATTGTTTATGAGAATCTTGAAATCGGCCTGGAGCTTCTGGGCGGAATCGAGAAGATTGTAAAGAAAGAAGAGTCTATTCTGCTGAAACCCAATCTGCTCAAAAAAGCAGAAGTTGACAAAGCAGTCATCACGCATCCGTCTGTAGTCGGTATGTTTGCCAGATTGATGAGAGAAAAGGGATATCAGGATCTTTCACTTGCTGATTCCTGTGGTAATGGTACGACAACCAGAGTGATTCATGGTACCGGAATCGACAGGTATCTGGAAAAGTATGGGATTACGGCAATTGATTATTCGAAGGGAATACGTGTAGAATATCCGGAGGGGATTCAGGCAAAAGAATTTATCCTGCCGAAAGAACTTCTGGAAAAAGACTGTGTGATTTCTCTTTGCAAGATGAAGACGCATGCGTTGGAGAGAATTACCGGCGCAGTAAAAAACAGTTATGGCTTTATCTATGGATTCCATAAGGCGAAAGGACATACCCTTTATCCGAGTGCAGATAGTTTTGCGAGAATGCTTGTCGATCTGAATCAGTATGTAAAGCCAAGGCTTTATATTATGGATGGCATTGTTGCGATGGAAGGGAACGGACCAGGTTCCGGAGATCCGGCACCAATGAATGTGATGTTGATGTCGCAGGACCCTGTAGCACTGGACAGTGTGTTTTGTAACCTGATACATCTTAAGCCGGAAATGGTACCGACCAATTATCATGGCGAAAAGATGGGACTTGGTACCTGGAAAAAAGAAGAGATAGAGATCATGACTCCTGCCGGAATGATCAGTATGGAAGATGCTGTTGCCCAGTATGGAAATCCGTATTTTGATGTAGATCGGCGTGTGGCGTGTTCGGGTATGTGGGAGCGGCTTGCAAAAGCGCTGAATATTTTCCAGAAGAAACCGTACATTGAGCCGGAGCGATGCATTCGTTGCGGAATTTGCGTAAAGAGCTGTCCTGTACCGGATAAGGCTGTGGATTTCCGAAAGGGCAGAGAAAATCCACCAGTTTACGATTACAGGAAATGTATCCGGTGTTTCTGCTGCCAGGAAATGTGCCCGGAGAAGGCAATAAAAGTAAAATAATATAAAAAACCAGGGCATTGTTTCACGGGTGATCGTACAACCATGAAGCAATGCCCTTTAAATGTGAGGCTTATCTTATCGCATCGTGCAGAGCCTTGATGAATGCAGGAGTGGTGCCGCAGCATCCACCGACTACGGAAGCTCCGTTTTCAACCAGAACCTTCATGTGGCAGGCGAAGTCCTCAGCATGCATGCTGTAGACTGCATTGCCGCTGTCGTCGATGACCGGCATACCTGCGTTTGGTTTGGCAATAACCGGAATTGATACATTCTCCTGGATGTTTCGAACGACAGATACAAGCTGATCTGGTCCGACAGAGCAGTTAATACCGACTGCATCTGCACCGGCGGCTTCCAGAGAAATGGCTGCTTCAATTGCATTTCCGCCACTGAAGATACTTCCGTCAGCTTCAACAGTCATGGTGCACATGATCGGAAGATCGCAGACAGAAGCAGCAGCGTCCACGGCTGCAAGAGTTTCTTCGATGTTAATCATGGTTTCTGCTGCAATCAGGTCGATGCCGGAATCAGCCAGAATACGAATCTGCTCCTGATACATATCAAAAGCCTCTGCGTAGGTATAATCACCATCTGCTGTGATAAAGGAACCGGAGGTTGTAATATCACCGGCTACATAGACACCGTTTCCGGCAAGTTCCTTAGAATAACCTACAAGTGTACGGTTGATTTCTTCAATACGGTCAGCGAGACCATGTTTTTCGAGGTTAAGACGATTTCCGCCAAATGTCGGAGCATAAATCACCTGACTGCCAGCCTTTATATAAGCACGCTGCAGATTCTGAATGATATCTTTATGATCAATGACCCATGTCTCTGTGCAGATACCTCGAGGCATACCGCTCGCCATCAGATTGGATCCGGTTGCCCCGTCCAGAATAAGCGTTTGTTCAGTCAGCTTTCGAAATTCTTCTTTTGTCATTAGATAGTTGCCTCCTTGATGAAAAATAAAATACATAAGCAACTTGCCTGTAAGCTCCGCATTCCTGTCGGAAAGTGCTTATTTCAGTTCTTTATTATAACATGTCGCCATCTGCAATGGAAGACAGGATTCGCCAAAACTCGAAATTGCACTTTGGGTGGATCTGTGCTATTTTTAATGTATATTCTATACCGGCGGTTCTGTCGGATGATTTCCCAAATACAATATTTATATAAGTAGTTAATTTTATGGTGCAGGAGGTAGATGAATTGAATTTGTTTGATTATACGTACTGCGGAAATTATAACCGGCAGATACAAAATCTTTCCCGGGTCGTTCCGGAGAAATGGAGTTTTGACGGTGCAGATGATAATGGCATACTGAAAGGATATCTGGAACACACTTTTCAGAGAGTTTATGAAGAAGGAAAAATACTGGAAACAGCTGAATATGCGATTTTTAATACCG
Organism: Blautia sp. Marseille-P3087; assembly: GCF_900120195.1. Taxonomy (GTDB): domain Bacteria; phylum Bacillota; class Clostridia; order Lachnospirales; family Lachnospiraceae; genus Blautia_A. Next base: position 594,681 of record NZ_LT635539.1, on the reverse strand, counting down.
GATTATTTAACCGATATTATCAGCCGGTATATGCATATTTTATCCCGAATCTCGTCCCGGACAGGCAGAGATGGTATCTGGAGGGATTTTATACGGAGTATTATTTACTGAAATCAGGAATTGTCAGTCTTCCGAAGCGGGCGGAATATGTCAAAGATCCCGCGGAACTTGTCTTTGATACAACATTGGATATTCTTCCGCAGTACGAGCATATCTTTGAAGAGGCAGAAAACAATATGCGGCTTCCGGAATGTATCCGCAACAGTGGGATGAAGGTACAGATTTTTGATGGAGCACTTCGCCAGACGAAACATATGCTGGAAGCAGATTATCGTACGGCTGTTCCGCAATATTATAATCACAGCATTCAGTTTCTGGTACCGGTGTGTCTGCAGAATCCTGCAAACGCCGATCTTGCACTTGCCTGTGTAAAGACAGAAGACGGTAGAAAATATCTTGGAAGGACATGCCTGACATTAAAAATGGCATATCATAATGCAAGACTTCTGGCAAAAATACACAGTAGCTGGCTCCATCCATGATAAATTTATGTTAAATATCATAAAACATATTGAAATCAGGAGATTTTTGTGATACAAAAGTAAAGCTACTATTCATATGTTTTTTTACAAAAGAGGGGATTTTTAGGGAGGAACAGCCAATGAGCAATAAGCTGATCGACTTGATCGACATTTCTAAATCTTATGGAATGCAGACCGTCCTGGATGAGTTGAATCTGTACATCAGAGAAAACGAATTCCTGACGCTTCTTGGGCCGAGTGGATGCGGAAAAACAACTACACTTCGTATTTTAGGCGGATTTGAGACACCTGATAAGGGACGTGTGATCTTTGATGGACAGGACATTACGAATCTTCCGCCTAATAAACGTCAGCTTAATACCGTATTTCAGAAATATGCATTATTCACTCATATGAATATTGCAGATAATATTGCCTTTGGATTAAAGATAAAAAATAAAAGCAAGCAGTATATTTATGACAAGATCAAATATGCGCTGAAGCTTGTCAATCTGGACGGATTCGAAAATCGTATGCCGGATTCTTTGAGCGGAGGCCAGCAGCAGCGTATTGCGATTGCAAGAGCTATTGTAAATGAGCCGAAAGTGCTGCTTCTTGATGAGCCGCTTGGAGCACTTGATCTGAAACTTCGGCAGGATATGCAGTATGAGCTGATCAGGCTTAAAAATGAGCTTGGAATCACATTTCTGTACGTTACACATGATCAGGAAGAGGCGCTTACTATGTCTGATACGATTGTGGTCATGAACCAGGGATACATCCAGCAAATCGGTACCCCGGAAAAAATCTATAATGAACCGGAAAACGCTTTTGTTGCAGATTTCATCGGAGAAAGTAATATCATCTCCGCGACTATGGTGCAAGATCGTCTGGTCAAGATACTTGGCGTTAATTTTCCGTGCGTGGATGAAGGATTCGGTCAGAACAAACCGGTCGATGTAGTCATCCGTCCGGAAGATATTGATCTTTTGAAACCGGGACAGGGAAGTATTGATGGTGTTGTCACACATATGATCTTCAAGGGTGTCCATTATGAGATGGAGGTCATGGCGAATAATTACGAGTGGCTGGTACACAGCACAGATATGTTTCCGGTAGGAACGGAAGTCAGTATCCATGTAGACCCGTTTGACATACAGATTATGAAAAAACCGGAATCCGAAGATGAGGAGGCGGTAAATATTGAAGAATAAGCGTATGCTTGCCGGACCTTATCTGTTCTGGTCAGTATCCTTTGTCGTGATTCCATTGCTGGTGATCGTGTATTATGCGTTTACGAGTGATGAGGGGACATTTACCTTTTCGAATCTTGCCCAGATTACGACACCGGAAAATCTGAAGGCTCTGGGAATGTCCCTGCTTCTGTCATTTTTGAGTACACTGATCTGTCTGGTTCTTGCGTATCCACTTGCAATGATCCTGAGCCAGAAGCAGGTCAATCAGACAAGTTTTATCGTTCTGATTTTTATTTTACCGATGTGGATGAACTTTCTTCTCCGTACACTGGCATGGCAGACACTGCTTGAAAAAAACGGTGTCATCAACAGTGTACTTGGATTTTTGCATTTGCCGGCACTTGAGATCATCAATACACCGTATGCCATTATTCTCGGTATGGTTTATAACTTCCTGCCATTTATGGTGCTTCCGATCTACAATGTTCTTATCAAGATTGACCGAAACGTGATCAATGCAGCGCGTGATCTGGGAGCAAACTCAGTACAGACATTTTGCAAGGTTATTTTTCCATTGAGTATTCCGGGTGTGATCAGCGGTATTACGATGGTATTTGTACCGGCGCTGACAACATTTGTTATTTCCGACCTTCTGGGGGGCGGCAAGATTCTGCTGATCGGAAACGTGATCGAGCAGTCCTTCAAGCAGAACAGTAACTGGCATGTAGGAAGCGGACTGTCTCTTGTACTGATGGTATTTATCATTGCAAGTATGGCACTTGTTGCAAAATACGATAAAGAAGAAGGAGGGTCAGCATTTTGATCAGAAAATATTTACAGAAGATATATCTGACCCTGATTTTTATTTTGTTATATGCACCGATCGTTACGCTTGTCGTACTTTCTTTTAACCAGTCAAAGACGAGGGCTAAGTGGGGCGGCTTTACCCTGAAATGGTATAAGGAATTGTTCCAGAATGAACAGATCATGAGTGCATTCTATACGACGCTGATCATTGCATTTATTTCGGCAGCAGTTGCAACACTTATCGGAACGGCTGCGGCGATTGCGATTCAGGGTATGAAGCAGAAATGGAAGACTATGTATATGGGACTTACCAATATTCCGATGATGAATGCAGAGATCGTTATGGGGGTTTCCCTGATGCTTCTTTTTATCGCGTTTCGTATGACACTTGGATTCGGAACAATTCTGATTGCACATATCACATTTAATATTCCGTACGTGATTTTAAGTGTGGCTCCGAAGCTGAAGCAGACAAATCGCTATACTTATGAAGCGGCACTGGATCTCGGTGCTTCTCCGTTGAAAGCGTTTTTTAAGGTCGTTTTTCCTGATATTGTACCAGGCGTTTTTTCCGGATTTATGATGGCATTTACCATGTCACTGGATGATTTTGTTATCACACATTTTACGAAGGGTCCGGGTATTGATACACTTTCTACCAAAATTTATACTGAGGTACGAAAAGGCATCAAGCCGGAAATCTATGCACTGTCTACGATTATGTTCGTGACAGTTCTTGTCCTTCTGCTTCTGGTAAACTATTCTCCGAAGGAAGAAGAGGAAGTTCCGGTTCGAAAGAAAGTGCGCAGACCATCCAAAATCAAAAAAGTACTTATTCAGCGTGTGATCCCGGTAGTAATCTGTATCGTATTTATCGGCGGCGGTTTCTACTATGCAAAAGAAGGCGGCGTCATGGGTGGCGAGGAACTGATCGTTTATAACTGGGGTGAGTATATCGATCCGGATGTCCTGACGATGTTTGAAGAAGAAACCGGCATCCATGTAGTTTATGAGGAATTTGAGACAAACGAGATCCTTTATCCGAAGGTAAGCTCCGGCGCAATCGCATATGATGTGGTCTGCCCGAGCGATTATATGATCCAGCGAATGATAGAGAATGATCTGCTTTCCGAGATTAACTTTGATAACATTCCGAATCTGAAAAATATCGGCAAGCAGTACCTTGAACAGTCCAGACAGTTTGATCCGGAAAATAAATATTCCGTGCCATACTGCTGGGGAACCGTTGGTATTCTGTACAATAAGACAATGGTTGATGAACCAGTCGACAGCTGGTCTATCCTCTGGAATCCGAAATACAAAGATAATATCCTGATGCAGGATTCTGTGCGTGATGCGTTTGGCGCGACGCTGAAATATCTTGGTTATTCACTGAATTCTACGGATCTTGATGAGCTGAATGAGGCGAAAAATCTGCTAATCGAGCAGAAACCGCTGGTGCAGGCGTATGTTATTGATCAGGTGCGTGACAAGATGATTGGAAACGAGGCGGCTCTGGGTGTTATTTATTCCGGTGAAGCAATTTATACACAGAAAGAGAATCCAAATCTTGAATATGTGATTCCGAAGGAAGGTTCCAATATCTGGATCGATTCCTGGGTAATCCCGAAGAATGCAGAGCATAAGGAAAATGCGGAAAAATTCATCAATTTCCTCTGCAGACCGGACATTGCACTCAAAAACTTTGAATATATCACTTATTCTACACCGAATGAGGCCGCAAGAGAGCTGATTGAGGATGAATCTATCCGTAACAGCGAAATCGCCTTCCCGGATCTGTCCAGGTATGATAATCTGGAAACATTCCAGTATCTTGGTACCGAGGCAGATCAGGTATACGGTGATCTCTGGAATAAAGTAAAATCATCGTAATGTATGTAAGAGACTTTCTATAGAAAATATTTCTGTGGAAAGTCTTTTGGTGCAGAAAAATATCTGCCAGGGGTATCATGCAAAGGACAAAAGTCTGATGATGAAATTATGTAAGGAGAAAAATTTTGAAAGAGGAAAGAGTATCTAATTATATAAAACTCTGCGATGAATGGGCAGAAAAATTTCTCCGGATGGATAAAGCGGAGCTGATGAAAAAACTTCCGGAACTGAAGCAGGAGGACGGCTATCTGAAAATTGTGCATTTTGGCGTGCCTTTTGGAGTCCGGGAATCAGACGGCAAAATTGAACGGCTGGATGGAAAGACCGAGGCCAATGCGACGGAAATGCTGAATATTTATACATTGTTCGGCTATGTAAAAGAACAGGCTTTTTTTATGGATAAATGGGTGCCGTTTGCGGATCTTCGAAATGCGAGGCCGTTTGCACCGGCATATAAGATTGGTGTGACGGATGTGTTTGCAGAGACTTTTTCCGGACATGCAGAGGAACTTCGGAAAGCGTTTATGAAGTTGAACGGGACAGAACTTCCGCAGGGCGATGTAGGCTATCAGATCAATGCGTTTGCATGTGAACCGATGCGTTTTTATTTCTGGGACAGAGATGAGGAATTTGAAGCACAGGGAAATATTTTGTTTGATTACAGTGCAACCGATTATAATCATGTAGAAAGCGATGTATCAACAGCAGAGATGGGAGTGCGACGGCTCGCAGAAGTTGCGGGACTTCCACTTAAAGGAAAATCGTTTGGAATGAACTGAAAGGAGGAAAGGCCGAATGAGGTGTGAGGAAGCAGAACAGTATCTGTACTATGCAATGACAATTGGAGAACAGCTTCTGATCAGTGGTGCAGAGGTTGGTCGTGTAGAAGATACCATACGGCGTATCTGTATGGCATATGGGGCAGAGAGGGTAGATGTATTTTCTATTACTTCCAGTATTGTGACAACGATGTATGGCAATTTTGGCATCTGTACGCAGACAAGGCGCGTGCGTGGAATGGCGAATGATCTTGGCAGACTGGAAGATCTGAATCAGCTTTCGAGATATATCTGTGAATACAGGCCGGAACCGGCGGAAATCGGTTCACGGTTGAGTGAGATAGACCGGAGACCGACATATTCTTTGCGGATGCAGATTCTTATTTATGCTGTTATTTCCGGATCTTTTTCTGTGTTTTTCGGGGGAGACTTTCAGGATATGATTGCGTCGGCTTTGATTGGAATCGTTCTGAAACTTTTGGAATCATTTCTGAAAAAGAGTTCGCTGAATTCGCTGATAACGGTATTTTTGTGCTGCGGAGTGGGTGGCATTCTGGCTAACTTCGCGGTTCTTATCGGCCTGGGACATCGTGCAGATCTGATCAGTATCGGAAATATCATGCTTTTGATACCGGGAATTGCATTTACGAATTCTCTGCGAGATCTGTTTTCAGGTGATACGATCACAGGATTGATACGCTGTATGGAATCCGTATTGCTGGCATTTGTGGTTGGGCTGGGATTCACGGCGGCGAATCTTTTGTTTTAGACAAAGGAGAAAATTATGCATGAGATGATACAATTGCTGGTTTCCTTTACGGGATCGCTTGGATTTGCAGTATTATTTAATATACATGGAAAAAAACTCTGGTTTGCGGCTCTTGGCGGGTGCCTGTCATGGGCAGTTTATCTTATAGTCGGGATATGGACATCCAGTCCATATATCTGTGGTTTCTGGTCAACGGTGACAATTACTTTGTATGCAGAATGTATGGCACGGATTCACAAGACTCCGGTTACAGTGTTTCTTGTCTCGGCAACGATTCCGCTGATTCCGGGAGCTGCCCTGTACCGGACCATGAACTGGATGATGATGCAGGAGTGGGATAAGTTCTGCGCAGATGGAACCTATACAATTCTTTTTGCGGCAAGTATGGCAGCAGGAATGACACTGACGACGATTCTCTTTCGGATGGCCTGGAGCTGGAAATACCGCCAGCGGTGGATGTGAGAGAGGGTGTGGTAAAAAAATCAATTCAGGTCAGCCAAAATGAAGCATTGTACTGAAAATGGATGACCTGAACTTCAATTTATCTCTTTCGGACGTGTTTTTCGATGAGATCCAGTGCGGCATACAGCCCCATTGCGATCATGCACAGGATCACGATGGACATGAGCACCCAGGTGAGTTTAAATGTCTGCGAACCGTAGATGATCAGGTAACCGAGTCCCTGTCTTGCACCGATAAATTCTCCGATGATCACACCAACCAGGCAAAGACCGATATTTACTTTCATTACGCTTAAAATAAGTGGAACAGAAGACGGAAGGACAATTTTTGTCAGTTCGTCTTTTTTACTGCCACCGAGCGTTTGGATGAGCTTCTGCTTTTCGGGATCGACTTCACGGAATCCTGTATAAAGATTAATGATGGAGCCAAAGATTGCAACGGAGATTCCGGCGACGATGATCGTTCGTATATTTGCACCCAGCCATACGATGAGGAGAGGAGCAAGTGCAGATTTCGGAAGACTGTTCAGTACCACCAGATATGGTTCAAGAACATGTGAAAGTCTGGGACATGTCCAGAGAAGGACGGCTGTGCCGATACCAAGAAGAACCGTGAATACAAAACTGACGAGCGTTTCGGCAAGTGTGATCCCAATATGTGTAAACAGAGACTGGTCTTTCAGCATCTTAAGAAAAGTTATCCAGATCTCCGACGGACTGCTGAAAATAAAGGAATCAATCCATCCGAAACGGGCGGAAATCTCCCATAAAATCAGAAAGCCCAGAAACAGAAGGATTCTGGACACGTGAATCAGATTTTTTTCACGTTTTACACGGAGAAGATACTGCTTTTGTGCAGGTGAATGCTCAGACATATTGATTCAGCTCCTTCCAGATAAGATTAAAATAAGATTTGAATTGCGGAGCGTTTCGGGAAGAAAGTGGTGTCCGGTCGGTAAGACCGAGATCGATGGTCACAATACGAGCAACAGTTGCCGGACGTTTTGTCAGGATGATCACCCGGTCTGCCATGCTGATTGCTTCAGAAATATCATGAGTGACCAGAATGGCAGGTTTTCCCTCTTTCTTCAAAATCCGTCCAATATCGTCACTGACATTCAGGCGAGTCTGATAATCCAAAGCGGAAAAAGGCTCGTCAAGCAGGAGAAGTTCTGGCTTCAGGGCAAGCGTGCGGATCAGTGCCGCACGCTGACGCATGCCACCAGATAACTGAGAAGGGCGTGCATTTCGAAATTTGTCAAGCCCATAAGTGCAGAGCATTTCTTCAATATATTCCAGCTTTGCGGAAGTGAGTTCCCGACGGATCTCAAGACCGAGGGTTACATTCTGATAGATTGTACGCCATTCGAGAAGATGATCTTTCTGAAGCATATATCCGATTCGTGGATCACCGGGAGAGGGAACTGTATCATTCATCAGTATAGTGCCTTCTTCTGCACTTAAAAGTCCGCAGATCAGATTCAAAAGAGTGGATTTTCCACAGCCGGACGGACCGACAACCGCCAGAAATTCTCCGGGCATCAGATCAAATGTCAGGTGGGAAAGTGCGGGTGTTTCTCCGGCAGATGTATGATAAGAGAGCGAAACGTCTCTGATTTCCAGAAGGGGTTTCATAAATATACCTCCGAGAATCTATATTTTAAGATATGCGAAAAACATTTCATGTGCTATGATATATGACAGGACTTGTAACTGTGAGGGTACTGAACAGTTACGATTTACAGATATCATTGAAAAGAAGGTAACAGAATTGAATAAACGAAATTATCAGAAAGAGCTGGATAAGCTTATCGAAAATATTAAAAAAGAAAAAAAAGTCCCCCGTCTTTTTTTGCACAGCTGTTGTGCACCATGCAGCAGTTATGTACTGGAATACTTATCTCAGTACTTTGAGATTACTGTATTTTTTTACAATCCTAATATCTCATTAGAAGAGGAATACCATAAGCGAGTTGCAGAGATCCGTCGTCTTGTATCAGAAATGTCTTTTACACATCCGGTACACATTGAGGAGGGAAATTACGATCCCCGGATTTTTTATGATATGGCAAAGGGGCTGGAAAAAGTGCCGGAGGGCGGCGAGCGCTGTTTCAAATGTTATAGACTCCGTATGGAAGAAGCGGCCAGACTGGCACAGAAAGGCAATTATGACTACTTTACTACGACACTTTCCATCAGCCCGCTGAAGAACGCCGAAAAGATCAACGAGATCGGGGAAGAACTGGCAGAAATCTATAAGGTTCCGCATCTGCCTTCTGATTTCAAAAAGAAAAACGGCTACAAACGTTCCATCGAATTATCTCATGAGTACGATCTGTACCGGCAAAACTATTGCGGCTGTGTGTTTTCAAAGCGGGAACAGGAAGAAAAAATGAAACAAAAACAGATTTCAGAGAGTTCGGCTATTTGATTTTTCACTGGAATGTGGTAAACTGATAGAAACTTATGCATCTTTGGACGAAAGTTCAGTGGAATGCAAACTTTACCGTACAACAAGGAGGAAATTATGGCACAGTTATGGGGAGGACGTTTCACAAAGGAAACGGACAAACTGGTATACAATTTTAATGCGTCAATTTCATTTGATCAGAAATTTTATAAACAGGATATCCGCGGAAGCAAGGCGCATGTAAGAATGCTTGCGAAGCAGGGAATACTGACAGAAGAAGAGAGAGACCAGATCCTGGAAGGACTGGATGGCATCCTTGCCGATGTAGAATCCGGAAAGCTGGAGATCACAGCAGAATATGAGGATATCCACAGTTTTGTAGAGGCTAATCTGATCGACCGTATCGGTGATCCGGGTAAGAAGCTTCATACCGGAAGAAGCCGTAACGACCAGGTTGCACTGGATATGAAACTTTATGTACGTGATGAAATTGAAGAAATCGATGCAGAACTTAAGAAACTTCTCGAAGCATTGCAGACTATTATGGAAAACAATGTTCATACATACATGCCGGGATTTACCCATTTGCAGAAAGCACAGCCTGTAACACTGGCACATCATGTAGGTGCATATTTTGAAATGTTCCGCAGAGACAGAAGCCGTATGGCAGATATCCGCAAACGTATGAATACCTGTCCGCTTGGTGCAGGAGCGCTTGCGGGAACTACTTATCCGCTTGACAGATTTTATACAGCAGAGCTTCTGGGATTTGATGAGCCGACAAGAAACAGCATGGACTCAGTATCTGACAGAGACTATGTGATTGAACTTCTTTCTGCAATGTCGACAGTTATGATGCATCTGAGCCGTTTCTGTGAGGAGATCATTCTCTGGAACTCCAACGAATATCGTTTTGTTGAGATTGACGATGCTTACAGTACCGGAAGCAGTATCATGCCACAGAAAAAGAATCCTGATATTGCCGAACTTGTAAGAGGAAAGACCGGTCGTGTGTATGGTGCTCTGACATCCATCCTTACTACAATGAAGGGCATTCCGCTTGCATACAACAAAGATATGCAGGAAGACAAAGAGCTGACTTTCGATGCAATTGATACTGTAAAGGGATGTATCGCATTGTTTACCGGAATGGTTTCTACTATGGAATTCCGTAAAGATATAATGGAATCCAGTGCAAAGAACGGCTTCACAAATGCGACAGATGCAGCGGATTATCTGGTAAACCACGGGGTTCCGTTCCGTGATGCCCATGGCATCGTAGGCCGTCTGGTACTTACCTGTATTGATAAGGGAATCTCTCTTGATGAGCTTTCCCTGGAAGAATACAAAGAGATTTCACCGGTATTTGAACAGGATATCTATGAAGCAATCAGCATGAAGACCTGTGTCGAAAAGCGTGAAACTTATGGCGCTCCGGGACCGAAGGTTATGGAGCAGATTATTGCGGCAAATAAAGAATATCTGAAAAATAATTAAAAACATCTTGCAATTTCTGATGAAGTGGTATAGTATGTACAAGGAAAACAGATGTGTGCTACACAAAGACACATGCGAAATAAAAGAATGAGGAGAACATTGTTATGAGCGAAAAACTGAGAGTCGGCATTTTAGGCGCTACAGGTATGGTAGGACAGAGATTTATTTCTCTTCTGGAGAATCATCCGTGGTTTGAAGTGGTTACCCTTGCTGCAAGCCCGAGAAGTGCCGGAAAAACATATGAAGAAGCTGTAGGCGGCAGATGGAAAATGGATACTCCGATGCCGGAAGCAGTGAAGAAAATCGTTGTTATGAATGTCAACGAAGTAGAAAAAGTTGCATCTACTGTAGATTTTGTATTTTCCGCAGTTGATATGTCTAAAGACGAGATCAAAGCAATTGAAGAAGAATATGCAAAGACAGAGACACCGGTCGTATCCAACAACAGCGCTCACCGCTGGACACCGGATGTACCGATGGTAGTACCGGAAATCAACCCGGAACACTTTGATGTTATCAAATATCAGCAGAAACGTCTTGGCACAAAGAAAGGTTTCATCGCTGTAAAACCAAACTGCTCCATCCAGAGCTATGCACCGGTCCTTACTGCATGGAAAGAATTTGAGCCATATGAAGTAGTTGCCACTACATACCAGGCAATCTCCGGAGCAGGAAAGACATTTAAAGACTGGCCTGAAATGGAACACAACATTATCCCGTACATTGGCGGAGAAGAAGAAAAGAGTGAAAAAGAGCCACTGAGACTGTGGGGCAAGATTGAAGACGGTGTGATCGTACCGGCTACAGAACCTGTTATCACATGCCAGTGTCTGCGTGTTCCGGTACTGAACGGACATACAGCAGCTGTATTTGTAAAATTCCGTAAGAAACCTACAAAAGAACAGCTGATCGAAGCCCTCCGAAACTTCAAGGGACTTCCGCAGGAATTAGAACTTCCGAGTGCACCGAAGCATTTTATTCAGTATCTCGAAGAAGACAACCGTCCGCAGGTAAGCGAGGATGTTAACTATGAAAATGGCATGGGCGTATCTATCGGACGTCTTCGTGAGGACAAAGTTTACGATTACAAATTCGTAGGACTTTCCCACAACACTGTAAGAGGTGCTGCAGGCGGAGCTGTTCTCTGTGCCGAAACATTGAAAGCAAAAGGCTACATCACTAAGAAATAATATGCTCTGAATAATAAGAAACTGCCCGGGTAGAATTCGCCCGGGCAGTTTTTCTATCAAAAAAGACATGGAGAAAAAAGAAAAATTATGTTATCATAGATGAAAAGGATTAAGACAGAAAGGAAATTCGGTAAAATGGAAAAGGTATATCTTACAAAACTTGCGCCAAACTGTGGCTGTGCCGCAAAAGTCGGACCGGGAACGCTTGCCGGTGTACTTTGCGGGCTGCCGAAATTTCAGGATTCTCATCTTCTGGTTGGGACTGAAACTTCAGATGATGCGGCTGTATATAAGATTTCAGATGAGCTTGCCATGATCCAGACACTGGATTTCTTTACACCGGTTGCGGATGATCCTTATGATTTCGGACAGATTGCGGCGGCGAATGCTTTAAGTGATGTGTATGCAATGGGCGGAGAACCAAAGACTGCACTTAATATTGTTGCGTTTCCAAAGGACATGGACACAGCAATTTTGGGTGAAATCCTTAAGGGCGGTGCAGACAAAGTTCTGGAGGCAGGAGCAGTACTTGCAGGAGGACATACGATACAGGATGATACACCGAAATACGGGCTGAGTGTGACCGGTTTTGTTCATCCGGATAAATTCTGGAAAAATTATGGCGCACAGACCGGTGATAAACTGATCCTGACAAAACCGCTTGGTGCCGGAATCATCAATACAGCAATCAAAGCAGATCTTGTTTCGGAGAGAGCACGGGAAGCTGTACTGAAATCCATGAAGACTTTAAACAAGTATGCATGTGAGATCCTTAAGAAATATACGATTCATGCCTGTACAGATATTACCGGATTCGGTCTTGGCGGTCATGGCACAGAAATGGCAGCTGGCAGCGACAAGACGCTTGTAATAGATTCACAGGCGCTTCCGATTTTTCCGGATGTGGAAGAATATGCATCTATGGGACTGATACCCGGTGGCGCATATCGTAACAGAGAATTTGCAGCAAAAACAGGCTATGTAAGTACTGCGAAGCTCTGGCTCGAAGACCTTGTGTTTGATCCACAGACTTCCGGCGGACTTCTGGCAGCAGTTCCGGCAGAAGAAGCAGATGAAATACTGAGGGAACTGAAAGAATTATCACTTTCATGTGCAGTGATCGGGGAAGTAATTGACAGGGAAAAGCATACATTACTGATTCGATAACTGACAGTTATCAAAAAGGAATGTAAAATTGTCATAAAAATATCAAACTTCATACTATATGTATTGAGAATTTTTATCGAAAATGATATAATTCAAGAATACAATATGTGGAGGGGACAAACGTATACAAGAAACGATGTTCCCGGGAAAGGGAGGTCTTTTTTATGAATCATGAGGATGTAGAAAAACTGTCAAATGCGGCAATCGCAAAGAGCACTTTATTGAAGGACAATTTCTTCAAGTATTTTGTGCGGGCAATCATGGCGGGCTTTTTTATTGTAGTTGCCATGATCTTTTCCAATGTGGTCGGAAATGTTTTTTCAGGTGCTGAGGAACCGGCATGGGGGAAATTCCTCGGGGCACTGGTGTTTTCAATCGCAGTTCTTCTGATCTCGCTGGTAGGCGGTGAATTGTTTACTGGAAACAATCTTGTTATGGCATTTGGAGCTTATGACAAAAAAGTAAGCTGGGGTGAAGCCGGCAAGGTATGGCTGATCAGCTACATTGGAAATTTTGTCGGATGTCTGATTCTTTCCCTGATTTTTGTGTGGGCGGGAGCATCAGGAACGGGAGATTATTTTGCCGGATTTATCGGAAACAAACTTGCAATTCCGGCAGGACAGATGTTCTTCCGTGCAGTTTTATGTAATTTCTTTGTATGTTTAGGGGTTCTTTGTGGCATCAAACTGAAAAGTGAAGCAGCGAAATTTTTGATGATCGTTATGTGTATTTCCGGATTCGTTGTCAGCGGATTCGAGCACTGCGTGGCAAATATGGGTATTTTTGTTACCGCAGCGTGCCTTGTACCGGGACTTTCCATTGGGGCAATGATCAAGAGCATGGTGATCGTCACTTTAGGAAATATGGTAGGCGGTGCAGTGTTGCTTGCATGGCCTCTCAGAAAGATGAGTGCAGATAAGTAATATGGGTAAATCCTTATACATAGCTGAGAAACCAAGTGTTGCTCAGGAATTTGCTAAGGCGTTAAAAATTAATGGACAGAGAAGGGATGGCTATCTGGAATCAGAAGATTCCGTAGTGACCTGGTGCGTAGGGCATCTGGTCACTATGAGCTATCCTGAGAAATATGATATCAAGTACAAAAGGTGGAGTTTAGATACCCTGCCTTTTTTGCCGCGTGAATTTAAATATGAAGTGATTCCGGGAGTTCAGAAACAGTTTAACATTGTTAAGGGGCTTCTGAACCGTCCGGATGTAGAGACAATCTACGTGTGTACCGACTCTGGGCGCGAAGGAGAGTATATCTACCGCCTTGTGGCTCAGATGGCAGGCGTAAAAGATAAGGATCAGCGGCGTGTCTGGATCGATTCCCAGACAGAAGAAGAAATCCTGCGTGGTATCCGCGAGGCAAAAGAACTTTCGGCCTATGATAATCTGGCAGATTCTGCGTATCTTCGTGCAAAAGAAGACTATCTGATGGGAATTAATTTTTCCAGAGTACTGACGCTTCGTTATGGGAACAGTGTTTCCAATTATCTGAACAGTAAGCATCAGGCAATTTCCGTCGGCAGGGTAATGACCTGTGTACTTGGCATGGTCGTGCGAAGAGAACGGGAAATCCGATCTTTTGTGAAGACTCCGTTTTACCGTGTACTTTCCAGTATTGTGCTGGAGGGAGAGCGTTTTGAAGGAGAGTGGAGAGCCGTAGACGGCAGCAGATATTTTCAGTCTCCGTACCTGTACAAAGAAAACGGATTTAAAGAAAAGAAGCATGCTGAAGAACTGATTGGTATGCTTCAGGCACAGCATCCATTGAGCTGTCGTGTCGAAAAGGTCGAGCGCAAAAAAGAAAATAAAAATCCGCCGCTTTTATTCAATCTGGCGGAGCTTCAGAATGTATGTTCCAAACTTTTTAAGATCAGCCCGGATGAGACACTTCGGATCACGCAGGAACTGTATGAAAAGAAACTTGTTACCTATCCACGAACCGATGCGCGAGTATTATCGAGCGCAGTAGCAAAAGAAATCTACAAAAATATCTCCGGTCTGCGCCGCTATCCGGCTATTGATAACGCTGCCGAAGAAATTCTACAGATGGGTTCATATAAGTCAATAGCAAAGACCAGATATGTCAATGACAAACAGATTACAGACCACTATGCAATCATACCGACCGGACAGGGGCTGAACGCGCTGAACGGACTTTCTCTGACGTCACAGAGAGTTTACGAGACGATCGTGCGTCGTTTTCTGTGTGTATTTTGTCCGCCGGCAGTTTATCAGAAAGTCAGTCTGACTACGGAGATGCAGGGTGAGAAATTTTTTTCCAGTTTTAAGGTGCTGCAGGAAGAAGGCTATCTGAAATATGCGACCAATTCTTTTGCGAAGAAATCTCTGGCGGAGAAAGATGCAGAGAAAAATGAGGATGAAGATGTGTCATGTGATTCACAGCTGCTGAATGCATTGCAGGCACTCAAAAAGAATGATATACTGACGGTAGATGCGCTGAATATCAAAGAAGGCGAGACTTCACCACCGAAACGTTACAATTCCGGATCTATGATCCTTGCGATGGAAAATGCCGGACAGCTGATTGAGGATGAAGAACTGAGGGCGCAGATCAAAGGAAGCGGAATCGGTACCAGTGCGACAAGAGCGGAAATCCTTAAGAAACTTGTTTCTATTAAATATCTGTCTCTCAATAAAAAGACACAGGTGATCACACCTACACTTCTGGGAGAGATGATCTTTGATGTGGTAAACTGTTCAATACGTTCCCTTCTGAATCCGGAGCTGACGGCAAGCTGGGAAAAGGGGCTGACTTATGTTGCTGAGGGAAGTATTACTCCGCAGGAATATATGGAGAAGCTGGAACATTTTGTCAGGGTGCGTACTAATCAGGTAGAGCAGAGCAATTATCAATATGCATTGCGGCAGTTTTTTGATGCTGCGGCAGCCAATTATACAAAGAAACCGACAACTGCGAAACGAGGAGGAAAAGCATAATTATGTTAAAAGATTTTACAATTTCAAATCTTCTGGATCTGAATGAAACAATTGCTGCAGAATTATTCGAAGGAAAAACATACCCGTGGGAAGTGCTTCCGGAGATCGGAGAATTTATCATGAAACTTGGTCCGACACTCAGCCCGTCTGAGTATGAGTGCCGTGAGGGCAATATCTGGATCGCAAGATCAGCAACCGTTGCACCGACTGCTTATATTCATGGACCGGCGATCATCGGAAAAGACGCAGAAGTACGTCACTGTGCATTTATCCGTGGAAATGCAATCGTAGGAGAGGGAGCTGTTGTAGGAAATTCCACAGAACTTAAAAATGCCGTACTCTTTAATAAAGTACAGGTTCCGCATTACAATTATGTCGGTGATGCTGTTCTTGGCTATAAATCTCATATGGGTGCAGGTTCTATCTGCTCAAATGTGAAGTCTGACAAGAAACTGGTTGTTGTCAAAGACGGAGAAGAAAAAATTGAGACAGGTCTTAAGAAATTCGGTGCAATGCTGGGTGACCATGTAGAGGTCGGCTGTGGTTCTGTACTGAATCCGGGAACTGTGATCGGCAGAAACAGCAATATTTATCCGCTTTCACCGGTAAGAGGCTGCATTCCGGCAGACAGTATCTACAAAAACGCAGCCGAGATTGTTAAGAAAAATTAAACAGATTGAATCTGCTTTAAGAAAGAAAATACAGGTTCCTTATGATCACGAGAATCGTGATATGTAAAGGATAAAATAAATAGAAGAAATATTTCGCGGCTTTTCCATGGATAAAGCCGCGTTTTCCATTATACATGTTAATAGAAATAAACGCGAAACAGGCCTTCCATTCATAGCTGAGCCAGCAGCTTCCGACGATTGCCTGAGAGACCTTTTCGTTTCGGAGAAGATACATCAGGACAAGAAAGATAAAACCACGCCAGCCGTAATCTGCATGGAGTACGATAGAGATGCCAAGCAGTGCCAGAAGAGAGGCAAGCTGCATCCATGGTGTTTCCCAGAAATATTCCAGCGCACAGAATGCCAGATATCCGAGAAAGAGTGTAAAAAATACATTTTGTTTATCAGTATAATGCCAGGAGTTGGCAAACATATAGTTCCACGGAATTTCGGAAATCAGTGCGAACAACAGGAGATTTCTGCCGTATTTCCGGCGGTCATGTGTATGCAGGAAACCTTCTACAATAAGGAAACAAAAGATTGGAAAGGCGCAACGTCCGATATCGCGTACAATGCGGTATGCGGAGATACCCCTTCCATTAATATAAAATAGATTTGTGAGAGCTGGCTGATATTGGCTGAGGACAATAGCACCGGTATGGTCGATCAGCATGGCGATACATGCGATCACTTTGAGCATACTGCCGCTTAAGATCTGAAAACGTGCCGGAAAAATGCTGGGTGGAAGTTTGCTGGACATCGTTAAAGCTCCTTTGACTTTTTTCTTTGATTTTACCATAAAGACGTCACAACAGCAATTATGTGTATAATAATGTCAAATCTTCGCATTTTTGATTTAAGTTTGACTGGACTAACAGTAGGACTTTGTGAGAAAATACTGTCAGGTTGTTAGTAGTCTATCTTTTTAACAACATTATAAGTAAATCTATACTTGAAAGGAGTTTTAACATGATTTATTCACGCGAAGTAGAAGAAATGTGCCCAGTTGCACAGGGTGTGCATCACGGAGCTGCTCCGATTCCGGAAGAAGCAAAATGGGTTCAGGCTAAGGAAGTAAAGGACATTTCCGGTTTCACACATGGTGTAGGCTGGTGTGCTCCTCAGCAGGGTGCTTGTAAGCTGTCCCTGAACGTAAAAGAAGGTATCATCCAGGAAGCACTGGTTGAGACAATCGGATGTTCAGGTATGACTCATTCCGCAGCAATGGCTTCTGAGATTCTTCCGGGACTTACTGTTATGGAAGCTCTGAATACAGACCTTGTTTGTGATGCTATCAATACAGCGATGAGAGAACTGTTCCTTCAGATTGTTTATGGACGTTCTCAGTCTGCTTTTTCTGAAGACGGACTTGCAGTAGGTGCAGGACTTGAAGACCTTGGTAAAGGACTTCGTTCTCAGGTTGGTACAATGTACGGAACACTCAAAAAAGGTCCTCGTTATCTGGAAATGGCAGAAGGCTATGTTACAGGTATCGCTCTTGACGAAGATAATGAAATTATCGGTTATCAGTTCGTAAGCCTTGGCAAAATGACTGATTTCATCAAAAAAGGTGACGATCCGAACACTGCATGGGAAAAAGCAAAAGGTCAGTATGGCCGTGTTGCAGATGCTGTTAAGATCATCGACCCACGTAAAGAATAATTATACCGATTATAATTTCAGGAGGATAAGTAAATGGCTTTATTTGAATCATATGAGAGACGAATTGACAAAATCAATTCAGTTTTAAACAGCTATGGAATCGCTTCTATCGAAGAAGCAGAAAAAATCACTAAAGATGCAGGTCTTGACGTATACAACCAGATCAAAGGCATTCAGCCGATCTGTTTTGAGAACGCTTGCTGGGCATACATCGTAGGTGCAGCTATCGCAATCAAAAAAGACTGCAGAAGAGCAGCTGATGCTGCAGCAGCTATCGGTGAAGGTCTTCAGGCATTCTGTATTCCTGGATCCGTTGCTGATACACGTAAAGTAGGTCTTGGACATGGTAACCTTGGTAAAATGCTTCTTGAAGAAGAGACAGACTGCTTCTGCTTCCTTGCAGGACATGAGTCTTTCGCAGCTGCTGAGGGTGCTATCGGTATCGCAGAAAAAGCAAACAAAGTTCGTAAAAAACCTCTTCGTGTTATCCTGAACGGTCTTGGAAAAGACGCTGCACAGATCATCTCCCGTATCAACGGCTTTACATATGTAGAGACAGAGTATGATCCGTACAAGAACGAAGTTAAAGAAGTATTCCGTAAATCCTACTCTGAAGGACTTCGTGCAAAAGTTAACTGCTACGGCGCAAACAGCGTTCCGGAAGGTGTTGCTATCATGTGGAAAGAAGGCGTTGACGTTTCTATCACAGGTAACTCCACAAACCCGACACGTTTCCAGCATCCGGTTGCAGGTACATACAAGAAAGAATGTAACGAAAAAGGCAAGAAATACTTCTCTGTTGCATCAGGTGGTGGTACAGGACGTACACTTCACCCGGACAACATGGCAGCAGGTCCTGCTTCCTACGGTATGACAGATACTCTTGGACGTATGCATTCTGACGCTCAGTTCGCAGGATCTTCTTCCGTACCGGCTCATGTAGAGATGATGGGTCTTATCGGCGCAGGTAACAACCCGATGGTTGGTATGACTGTTGCTGTTGCAGTAGCGGTACAGGAAGCTGCAGATGCAGGCAAGTTCTAAATAATCCAGTAAAATCAAGGGTTTAAACAGATGTACAAAGCGGCTGAAATCTTTCGAAAGTAAGCCGCTAGTACATTATTAGTACATTACTTCTACACTTGTATTCCTACACTGAATACAAGTTATTTTTTATTTTTATAAATTTCTAGTTTTTCAGATACTTTCATTCATCATCTTTTATCCCGGGCTGTTCTGATAACCATTCTACGATTCACACAGACAATTAATTTTGTGGCAATCCTGATATTTTTATATTTGTAATTTGAAATAACATTTTCGTATGAAATATTGAATATTTACAGACCAAATGTTTTTGCGATTGACATTGTCATTTATACTTGTTATTATTATATTAATTTAGATAAATAACTATTATATAACATGGAAAATGTTATAAATAATATCATTTGGAGGGCAGCTATGAAAAAATTATCTATGACCAAAATGGCTGATACTATAATCAGCAAAAGAAAAGAATTAAAAATGACTCAGGTTCAGCTTGCAGAAGCTACCGGAATTAACAGAGGCATGATCAGCCGCCTGGAAAGCTGTGATTATACTCCTTCTATCGATCAACTTCAGGCTATCGGTGAAGTACTTAATTTTGAAGTTGTTGATTTGTTTGAAGATGATAAAGCGGATTTGCAAAAGTCAGTTATTGATAAAAAGTATAATATTGCTGTTGCCGGTACCGGTTATGTGGGATTATCCATTGCGACGCTTCTGTCTCAGCACAACCATGTAATGGCAGTTGATATTATTCCGGATAAGGTGAATCTTATAAATAACCGAAAATCACCTATTCAGGATGAATATATTGAAAAGTATCTGGCAGAAAAGACACTTGATCTGACAGCAACGCTTGATGGTGAAACAGCTTATAAGAATGCGGATTTCATTGTTATAGCAGCTCCGACCAATTATGACAGTAAGAAAAACTTTTTCGATTGTTCTGCAGTAGAAGCAGTTATCGAGTTAGCTTTAAAAGTTAATCCGAACGCTACTATGATTATTAAATCAACGATTCCTGTTGGATATACAGAGTCTGTCAGGAAGAAATATAACACTAAAAATATTATTTTCAGTCCTGAATTCCTTCGCGAATCAAAGGCGCTTTATGATAATCTGTATCCATCAAGAATTATTGTGTCATGTGATGAAGAGTCCAGAGAAAGAGCAGAAATTTTTGCAAAACTTCTTCAGCAGGGAGCAATCAAAAAAAATATCGATACATTATTTATGGGCTTTACAGAAGCTGAGGCAGTTAAACTTTTTGCAAATACATACCTTGCGCTTCGAGTATCTTATTTTAATGAGCTTGACACATATGCGGAATCAAAAGGGTTAAATACGCAGGAAATCATTAATGGTGTATGTCTGGATCCACGTATTGGCTCTCATTATAATAATCCAAGCTTTGGATATGGTGGATATTGTCTGCCAAAGGATACGAAGCAGCTTCTGGCCAATTTCAATGATGTGCCACAGAATATGATCTCTGCTATTGTAGAAAGTAATAGAACCAGAAAGGATTTTATTGCTGATCAGGTATTAAATATGGCAGGATATTATGACTATTATAATAGAGGTGATTTTACTCCGGATCAGGAGAAAGAATGTGTTATCGGTGTATACCGCTTAACTATGAAATCCAATTCAGATAACTTCAGACAATCCTCTATTCAGGGGGTTATGAAACGAATCAAAGCTAAGGGAGCTACTGTTATCATCTATGAACCGACTCTGGAAAATGGTGAAACATTCTTTGGTTCAGTTGTGGTAAATGATCTTAAGAAATTCAAAAAGAAGAGTCAGGCAATTATTGCAAACAGATATGATTCCTGCCTCGATGATGTGAAGGATAAAGTATATACTCGTGATATTTTTAAACGTGACTAATTTCAAAAAGAGATAAAATGGTAAACATAAATCATTTAACTAAGGAGGTTATTATGATTTCTATTATCGTTCCCTGCTATAATGAACAGGAGGCGCTTCCTCTTTTTCACAAAGAAGCAACACGTATCCTGCAGGAAATTGGTGAGGAATATGAGCTGCTGTTTGTAAATGACGGATCAAAAGATGAAACACTGAAAGAGCTGAAAGCACTTTCTGCAAAAGATTCTCACGTGATTTATCTGTCGTTTTCACGTAATTTCGGAAAAGAAGCTGCGATGTATGCAGGCTTTTGCAATGCAAAAGGTGATTATATTGCGGTTATGGATGCAGATCTTCAGGATCCGCCGGCGCTGTTGCCTGAAATGCTTAAGATACTTAAAACAGGCGAATATGACAGCGTGGCAACGAGAAGGGTGAGCCGCGAGGGCGAGCCAATTATAAGAAGCTGGTTTGCAAGAAGATTTTACAGTATTATGAACAGAATATCTGAATCAGATATTGTGGATGGAGCCAGGGATTTCCGTCTTATGAAAAAGAGTATGGTAGAGGCAATTGTTGCCATGGGTGAGTACAACCGATTTTCCAAAGGTCTTTTTGGCTGGGTGGGATTTCGGACTTACTGGATGCCATATGAAAATGTGGAGAGAGTAGCTGGGGAAACGAAATGGAATTTTTGGAAATTGTTTAAATATGCGATTGATGGAATCATTAATTTTTCACATGTTCCTTTGAGCATAGCGTCCTGGTTTGGAACAACGATGACATTCTTTTCGTTTTTGGCGCTTGCGGTCATCATTATCCGTCGGCTGATATTCGGAGACCCGGTTGCAGGCTGGGCTTCTATCATCTGTGTAGTTATTTTTATCGGAGGAATTCAGCTTTTATGCCTGGGAATTATGGGGCAGTACATATCCAAGACGTATCTGGAGACAAAACACAGACCCCATTTCATTATAGCTGAGACAAATGATGAGTCGGCAATTAAATTAAAATAGAAAACTATAGCAATGTAATTCTGGTACAATCAAACTCCCGGTATGTGGCATTTATTCCAAATTGGACTTTGGATGTGTGGCATATACCGGGAGCTTTTTTGATATAAGTTGTGTTTACAGACGACAACGCACAGCATTAATACATCGTTTTGTCTGTCGTTTGAGATAAGTCACAGGTGTTGCAGGTTTGAAAGAGAATGCCTGTGGAGAGAGAGAAAGATAATAGGATTTTTTGCCGAGGCGGAAAATCTTTTCTTTTTTGGTAATTGGGAATTCTGGTTTCCGTTTCAGTTTATGAAACCTGATTACATGGTCTCCGGAAAGCATGCACAATTCAACTGTTGTTTTCGTTTTGAGAAGCTTATACGGAATAGAGGCTGTAAAATATTCTGTTACAGACAATTGGTGTTCATTAAAGGCGGCACCTTTACTGCGGTCTTCCTCTAAATTACAGTCTAAAGTCTGTGTTCCCTTCTCGGAGGTAAGTCGCAGAAATAACTTAGAAGGGGTCGGAAAACGCGTATAGACTTTAAAAAAACCATGTATAGTCAGTTCATTTTCTGCGAAGTCAAGCGCTTCAAGGTTTACAGGAAAAGATCCGCTGGAGCGTGAATCGAGATCACTGTAATGAAAATACTGATCTTCAGCATCCGCATCATAAACAAAAGTACCGGAATCCGGTGCTTTTTTTATACTTAATAAGTAATCACATAATTCCGGAGAAAGATTATGCTGCTCCATGACGATATGATCGTCGATTCGCTGTAACGCACGAAATAACATACTCAGAAAAGATTCTTTTTCATGTGAAGTCATTACACCATCCGGAAATTTTTTCATCCGGAAACGTGCCAGAAGATCATACATGATCGTATACTGAACAAAATCCGGGATATATCCCAGTCGACGCTCAGATTCATCCAGTGCCCAGAATGTGTAATATTTAAGGCTGTCAATATACCATTCTTTACGGTGCTTGGAAACATTTAACGCAGAATCCAGCGCATTTCGGGTACGGTACATATAACGGCCGGAAGGTACGATTCCATATTGTGGATAGTCAAGGAGGATATCCATGATCAGTTTTGCATCTTCTGCATATTTTAAAGTTGTGTCAAAAGAACGATCCTGAAGGATTTTGTGTCTGAAAAACGCAGATGAGGCAGACATTTGAACAAATGAATATTCATGGGCAAGATCAATGATACGGGAACTTTCGCATTCGTATTTGTAATTGAGACGGTGACCGAAATCTCTTTTTTCAAAGAAATAAATAGGTACAGATACAAACGGAATATTTGCATCACAGGTGTTGAAAAAGCCATATACATCGGATAAAGTACTGGAAGTCAGTCTGTCATCAGCGTCCATAAAACTGATATACTGTCCTTCGCAATGGCTGATTCCGGTATTGCGGGCACATGCAGCGCCACCGTTTTTTTTGTGTATTACTTTAATATTGTTTGGAAATTTCTGCTGATATTCATCACAGATTGCACCGGATCCATCTGTAGAACCGTCATCTACAAGAACCATTTCCACGGATTCTTCAAAACCGATATCCTGAGCCAGGATGCTTTCAATGGCTTCGGCAAGATATGGTTCAACATTATAAACAGCTGTGACAACAGAAAATTTAAAACGATAGTCAGAAACTGTCTGATTCATATCGATACTCCTTTGCTGATATTGTATTTATCATATCATAAAAAGGGAGTGACAGAAAGTCTTTATTGATCTGTTTACGAAAAACAGGGGTTATGCTATACTGAGACAAAAAGATCTGATCGAGGGTATTTGGATGGAAACATATACAAATAATAATAAAAAACCAGAGATAACAGTCATTATCCCTTCTTATAATGTAGAAGAGTATATTGGAGAATGTCTGGAAAGTCTGAAAAAGCAGACATTTACAGATTTTGAAGTTCTTTGTGTGGATGATGGTTCGGATGACAGAACAGTCGATATCATTAAGGAATATGCAGTATCTGATCCACGTTTTCAATATGTAGGAATGGATCATTGCGGAAAAGCCGGACTGATGAGAAATGAGGGGATCAAAAGAGCAAAGGGAGAATATCTGCTGTTTCTGGACAGTGATGATTTCTTTGAATCGGAACTTATGGAACACAGTCTGAATAAGATCAAAGAAGATCAGGCAGATGTCTGCATGTATGATGCAAGGCTTTATTTTGGTGATACCGGAAAATACAGAAAAAGTAATGTTATACAGAAGAAAGAATATATTCCGCAGACGATGCCGGTAGAAGGAAAGTCATTTCCATACGTTTTCAATATTGGTACGGGATGCCCATGGACAAGCTTGTTTAAAAAGAGCCTGATCGATGAAAATAAGCTTGAATTTATGGCGCTTTCACGTTCGAATGATATTTACTTTGTAAATATGGCACTTGTCCTTGCAAAAAGAATCACGATGATTCAGGAAGTTCTTGTCAATTATCGCCAGAGAAGCACCAGCCTTCAGGCAAATAATACGAAAACTCCATGGGACTGGTATGAGGCATTAAAGGCAATCCGTGATAAATTGAAAGAACTGGACTTGTATGATACTGTAGAGACGAGCTTTAAAAACCTTGCTTTTGGAGTGAGCATTTACAATATGTGTTCACTTAAAGCAGGAGAAGCATTCTGCCAGATTTATGAGCGACTGAATAATGAAATATTTGCAGAATTTGATCTGGATGATTTCACGGAAGAAGAATGTTACTCTTATAATGCTGCAAAATATCAGATTTATATGCAGATGAAAGAATGCAGTGCGGTGGAATATCTTTTCAGACAGGCGCAGGAAATGAAAGAATGGCAGTCGAGAGCAAAAAAAGCAGAAAAAGAGCTTAAGAAACTGAAATCCAGCACAACATTAAAAGCCGGTAAAGCATTATTGTATATTCCTAAGAAGCTGAAACATATGACTGGCAAAAAATAGAAATTCAAGATTACGTGTGATTTTATATGGATGCTATAATAAAACACAAAATGTATTCATAAATTTACACTACAGCAGATACGAGGAATAAATTATGGGGAAGAAATTCAAGGTAAGCAGGAAGACAAAGAAGATCATACTGGGTGGATGCATCGGTGCGATGGTGATCCTGATCGCAGGACTTTTTATTTACCTGTATATTGCAGATACGAATACACTTGGAAGGAAGATTTCCATCTATGGTCTTGATGTTTCCACACTCACTGTTGATAAAGCTGAGCAGAAGATTCTGAAAGATTTCCGTGAACGAAAAGTTGCTTTTCAGGAAGATGGTGAAGTCGTATATAAAACGACTCTTGGAAATCTTGGTTATGATCTGAATGAAGATGCGCTTAAAACACAGCTTACTGAACTTCAGAAGACCAGAGAAGCCAACCGAAAACTGTTTGCGACACAGGAAGATCAGAAGATTCCTTATGAAATCCAGAAGGATGAAGAACAGGAAAAAACAGCACTTCAGGAATCAAATTTTGGGGATAAAGAACGAACTGCATCAGTAGATGCAGCAATTCAGTACAATGAGAATCAGAAGCAGTTTACCCTGATCAGTGATGTACAGGGAAATCAGATTGATGAGTCTCGTTTGCTGGCATATGTTGACCAGTCACTGGAGTCTCTTTTTCCGTCACAGCTTCTTGGAGGCGAGATCAAGCTTGTTATGGGAACAGATGTATATCAGCAGCCATCTGTGACAGTTTCAGATGATATGCAGAACAAGCTTTCTGGACTAAATGAAAAGCTGAATAAATACCGCAGTTCGACAGTTACCTATACACTTGGAAATGAAACTCAGGTGGTTGATACGTCAACGATCGAGTCATGGCTTCAGATATCTTCTGACAGTATCAGTGTAGATCAGGATGCGGTAAAGACATACGTACAGGATCTTGCAACGAAATATAATACGATCTATGTACCTCGTACATTCCATACTTCTTATGGAAATGATGTGACAGTATCAGACAATGAATATGGATTTCAGATCGATCAGGATGGAGAACTACAGCAGCTTCTGAAGGATATTGCCAGTGGCAGTAAAGTAAGCCGTGATCCGGTTTACAGCATCAGTGCCATGCAGCGAAATGGCAGTGATGATCTTGCCGGAAGTTACATAGAAGTAAGCCTTGATAATCAGCATCTTTGGCTTTATAAGGATGGAGCACTGGTGACAGAGACAGATATTGTAAGCGGTGCACCGAAAGCCGGACGAGAAACTTACCGTGGAGCATGGCCGATTGCATATAAGGCAAGCCCGTACAATCTTTCGAGTTCGGAATATGGCTATAATGTAACCGTAAAATACTGGATGCCTTTTGTATATGGTCAGGGACTTCATGATGCATCCTGGCAGTCTTCTTTTGGCGGAAACAGATACAAATCCGGCGCAGGAAGCCATGGCTGCATCAATCTTCCTACAGATCAGGCGGCTTTGATCTACAATACGATAGACGGAGGATATCCGATCATTATTTATTAATTTTGGCAGTCAGGAATCATCAAATCTGATGATATTTGGTTAGTTTGGGAGACTTATGGAAAAATTATATGTGATCATTCCAGCCTACAATGAGGGAATGAATATTGAACAATGTATAGACGACTGGTATCCGATCGTTGAGAGACACAATGGAAATGGTGAGTCAAGACTTGTGATAATCAACGATGGAAGCAAAGACAACACTTACGAGATTATGCAGAAACTGGCGAAAGATAAACCGCTGTTTACACCATTGACAAAAGCAAATGGCGGACATGGAGATACGGTACTGTATGGTTATCGATATGCAATCAGACACGATGCGGATTATATTTTTCAGACAGATTCCGACGGACAAACAGATCCGGCAGAATTTGAAGAGTTCTGGGAAGCAAGGGAAAAGTATGATGCAGTGATCGGAAACCGTATTGAACGTGGAGATGGGAAAGACCGCAAATTTGTAGAGAATATTGTCTGTCTGCTTCTTCGGATGATTTTTGGCGTAAAAATCGAAGATGCGAATGCACCGTTTCGGCTGATGAAGACATCGCTGGTTGAAAAATATATAGGAAAACTTCCGAAAAATTTCAATATTCCGAATATCATGTTTACGACCTATTTTGTGTATCATCATGAAAAAGTCATATTTATTCCGATTACTTTTAAGCCGAGACAGGGCGGCGTGAACTCTATCAATATTAAGAAAATCGTAAAGATTGGATGGAAAGCTGTAGGTGATTTCCACAAACTTCGAAGAGAAATCAATGATGTATAAAACATCTGAAAATTTTATGTTTGCAATGAAAGCTGAGTCTATTTAAGATTCAGCTTTTTCGTCATACTGCCGCACAAAGATTTCCTTTCATTGACAAGTTTTTGGCAAAATAATATAATGATTAGGTATGTAATAAGGAGGATTTTATGGAGCACAAAACAGGACTGGAAGATTTTTATGTAATCAAAAATAATAAAAAACTCCGAATGGGTTATACGACCGGTTCCTGTGCCGCAGGAGCCGCAAAAGGAGCAGCTGAAATGCTTCTTGGCGGCAGTATCATCCGTGAAATTTCTCTTATGACACCAAAGGGAATACTTCTTCATCTGGAATTACATGATATTACCATTGAGAATAATGCAGTGACATGTGCCGTCCGCAAACAGGCTGGGGATGATCCGGACACAACGGATGGAGTACTTGTATATGCAAAGGTTGAGAAAGTTTCAGGAAAGAGAGAATGGATCGTCGATGGTGGTATTGGTGTTGGCAGAGTGACAAAACCGGGACTTTCACAAAAAGTCGGCGAGGCGGCGATCAATCCGGTTCCTCGTTCCATGATATGCAGGGTGCTGGAGGAAGCAGCGGACAGATACCAGTATGAAGGCAATCTGAAAGCTACAATCTCTGTGCCGGATGGAGAGAAGATTGCGGCGAAGACGTTTAATCCGCGGCTTGGAATAAAAGGAGGCATTTCGATTCTCGGAACTTCTGGAATCGTGGAGCCGATGAGTGAGAAGGCACTGGTTGACAGTATACGGGTAGAAATGTCACAGCGTCTTGCACAGGGTGAAAACTACTTATTGGTCACACCGGGAAATTATGGAGCGGATTATCTGAGAGCACATATGGATCTTCCCTTTGAAAAAAATATGAAATGCAGTAATTATGTCGGTGAAACAATTGATATGGCAATCAATATGGGAGCAAAGGGAATTCTCTTTATCTCGCATATCGGAAAATTTGTCAAGGTGGCTGCCGGAATCATGAATACACATTCTCACAATGCGGATGCGAGAATGGAAACACTCTGTGCAGCGGCAATCCGTTGCGGATGTACACTTGAGTGTGCGAGAGAAGTTCTTGATTGTAATACGACAGATGAGGCACTGCAGGTGTTGGACAGTAATCAAATTCTGAAAAAAACGATGGAGGAGATCATGCGGCAGATCCAGTTTTATCTTGATCATCATTCCTATCATCAGATATTGCTCGGAGCAGTTGTTTTTTCGAATGAATATGGATATCTGGGACAGACAGCAGATGCCGGTGAACTGATAAATAAGATAAGCAAAGGAGAAAAATAATATGATTCATTTTGTAGGAGCAGGACCGGGATCACCGGATCTTATCACAGTAAGAGGAAAACAGTATCTGGAAGAGGCAGATGTGATTATTTATGCAGGATCTCTGGTAAATCCGCAGCTTCTGGAATACAGCAAAGATGTCTGCACAATTCATAACAGTGCAAAAATGACACTTGAAGAAGTTATTGCAGTTATGGAACGTGCTGAAGCAGAGGGCAAAATGACAGTAAGGCTTCATACCGGAGATCCGTGTATCTATGGCGCGATCAGAGAGCAGATGGACATTCTGGATGAAAAAGGCATTGCCTATGATTACTGTCCGGGTGTCAGTGCGTTCTGTGGGGCAGCCAGTGCTCTGAATCTTGAATATACACTTCCGGATATTTCCCAGAGTGTGATCATTACAAGAATGGAAGGCCGTACACCGGTTCCATCCAGGGAAAGTATCCAGTCTTTTGCGGCACATCAGGCAACGATGGTTGTATTTTTAAGTACCGGTATGCTGGAAGAACTGAGCAGAAGACTGATCGAGGGCGGATATAAGGAAGACACACCGGCTGCAATCGTTTATAAGGCAACATGGCCGGATGAAAAGAAATTTGTCTGCACAGTAGGCACACTTGCAAAAACAGCAGCAGAAAATAATATCACGAAAACCGCTTTGATGATCATTGGAGATTCTGTGAGTGCGGCACATTATGACCGCTCTAAGCTGTATGATCCGGGATTTACGACGGAATTCAGAGAAGCAACAAAATAAGAATTAAGCTAAAGGAAAAGAAGATGCAAATTTCGATCATCTGTTTCAGTCTGACTGGCTATACTACGGCAGAGCAGCTTCAAAAAGGACTGCTGCAGTGTGGGTTTACGACCAATCTTTTTAAGAAAAGTAAATATCTGGAAGATTCCATTGCAGAGAATACAGCAGTCTGGACAGGACATCATTTCAAGACAGATGACGGACTTATTTTTGTCGGTGCATGTGGAATCGCAGTGCGCAGCATTGCCCCTTATGTTGCAAGTAAGAAATCAGATCCGGCAGTGTTAGTGGTCGATGAATGCGGAAAATTCGTCATCTCACTTTTGTCCGGACATCTTGGAGGTGCAAATGCACTTGCGCTTAAAACAGCAGAAATACTTGGGGCAGAGCCGGTGGTGACAACGGCAACGGATCTCCATGACCGATTTGCGGTGGATGTATTTGCAAAGAATAATCACTGTGCGATCTTTAATATGAAAGCCGCGAAAGAAGTATCTGCGGCAATACTGGCAGGTGAATCTGTCGGGTTTTACAGTGAATTTCCATGGGCAGGGTCACTTCCGAGAGGACTGAAAGTATGCACTCCGGAAGATTCAGGTAAACCAGAGGCAGGGATTGCCGTGACAGTGCATCGTGCATGTCTGCCTTTTACATCTACAGTGCAGATCGTGCCAAAGGCTGTTGTTCTTGGTCTTGGATGTAAAAAAGATAAAGAAGCAGAGATCATCCGGCAGGAAGCGGAAGCCTGTCTGGAGTCAGAAAGTATTTATCAGGAAGCAGTCAGTCAGATCGCAAGTATTTCCCTGAAAAAAGAGGAGCAGGGAATTCTTGCACTGGCGGCAGACTGGAACATTCCTTTTTGTACATTTGGCGAGGCAGAGCTGCAGAATGCAAAAGGGACATTTGAAGAATCAGAATTTGTAAAAAAGATCACAGGTGTAGGAAATGTCTGTGAGAGAAGTGCGGTCCTGGGCGCGGAGCAGGGCAGACTGATAAAAAAGAAAACAGGGCGTAACGGCGTGACTACGGCGCTGGCGCTCCGGGACTGGGAGGTACATTTTGAATAAAATATATGTTGTAGGAATCGGACCGGGAGGCTGTGACCAGATGACCGGAATTGCCATGCAGGCATTAAAAAACAGTGATACCATAATCGGTTATACGGTTTATGTAGACCTTGTAAAAGATACATTTCCGGATAAAGAATTTCTGACGACTCCGATGAAAAAAGAAGTAGACCGTTGTGTACTTGCTTTTGAGGAGGCAATGAAGGGCAAAAGTGTTTCCATGATCTGCAGCGGAGATGCAGGTGTATATGGAATGGCTGGTCTAATGTATGAAGTTGGTACAAAATATCCGGAAGTTGAACTTGAAATTGTACCGGGCGTAACAGCCGCTCTTGGGGGCGCCGCTGTTCTCGGAGCACCATTGATTCATGATTTCTGCCTGATCAGTTTAAGTGATCTTCTTACTCCATGGGAAAAAATCGAAGCAAGATTGCTTGGTGCATCACAGGCAGATTTTGTGATCTGTCTCTATAATCCGTCAAGTAAAAAACGACATGATTATCTTCAGAAAGCGTGTGATCTGATGATGCAGTATAAATCCCCGGAAACCGTCTGCGGAACTGTCTGCAACATCGGACGTGAAGGGGAAGAATATCATGTTATGACACTGAAAGAACTGCGTGATACAAAAGTTGATATGTTTACAACCGTATTTATCGGTAATTCTCAGACAAAAGAAATTAACGGTAAGATGGTGACACCGAGAGGATATCGCGATGTATAAGGCAATTGTTTTTGCCGGTACAACGGAAGGATATGAAATCTGCCGTTTTCTTTCTGCAAATAAAATTTCTGCCCTTGCTTGTGTGGCAACAGAATACGGTTCTCATTCACTAGAGGCAGGAGATTATCTTAAAATACAGGCAAAGCGTCTGGATGAACAGGAGATGACAGAACTTTTTCATAAAGAACTGCCGGAGTTTATTCTGGATGCGACACACCCCTATGCAACGGAAGTAACAAAAAATATCAAAAGTGCGGCACTTGCATCCGGCATTTCGTATATACGTGTCTTAAGAGCCGAAAGTCAGTCGCAGAATGCTGTTTATGTGGAAACAGCAGAACAGGCGGTAGAATACCTTCGAGACAGAGAGGGAAGAATTTTTCTTACGACCGGAAGTAAAGAACTGGCAGCTTTTACGACGTTACCGGATTATCAGGAAAGAATCTATGCTCGTGTACTTTCACTTCCGGCTGTGGTTGAAGCCTGTCAGAAACTTGGCTTTGAGGGAAAACATCTGATCGCCATGCAGGGACCGTTTTCGAAGGAAATGAATGAAGCAACGCTCCGGCAGTATGAATGTCAGTATCTTGTTACGAAAGATTCCGGTAAAGCCGGCGGTTTTCAGGAAAAAATCGATGCTGCGTTTGCGTGCGGTGTAATTCCGGTGATTATAGGAAGACCGGTGCAGGAGGAAGGTATTTCTCTTACCGAGTGTAAAAGAATGCTTGCAAAATATTTTTTCTGTGAGGGAAATCAGCATATTACACTTCTTGGAATTGGTATGGGCAGTGAGGATACGCTTACCATACAGGGAAAAAGAGCTGTAGAAAAGGCGGATCTCATCATTGGTGCCAGACGGATTGCAGATGCAGTGGCACTTCCGGGGCAGGAAGTGTTTTATGAATACAGAAGCAGGGAAATCGTAGATTATATTCAAAATCATCCGGAGTATAGCAATATAGTGGTTGCACTTTCCGGGGATGTTGGTTTTTACAGTGGCGCCAGAAAACTTCTCGAACTATTTGGAGAGGCATCCATACAGCCGGAGATCATTTGTGGGATTTCATCTGTTGTGTATTTTATGTCAAAAATCGGACTTTCCTGGGACAACGCGAAGATCGTCAGTGCACATGGAAAGAACTGTAATCTTATTTCACTGATTTATTCATATGAGAAAACTTTTGCAATTCTCGGAACCGCAGATGGTGTGGCGGAACTGGCAAAGAAACTGACCGGATATGGCATGGGTGAGGTTATAGTGTATGTTGGAGAAAAACTGTCATACCCGGATGAGAAGATCTTTGCAAAAATGGCGCGTGAACTGACTGATTACAAGGCGGATCCGCTCAGCGTCGTCTGTGTATACAATCCGGAGGCAGAACCGCTTCCGGCGACACATGGAATGCCAGATGAGGTATTTCTGCGAGGTAAGGCACCTATGACAAAGAGTGAAGTGAGAAGTGTATCACTGACGAAACTGAAATTAGATGAAAATTCTGTATGTTACGATATAGGTGCCGGTACAGGTTCTGTATCGGTAGAAATGGCGCTGAGGGCTTCACAGGGACAGGTTTATGCAATCGAAAAGAAAGAAGATGCACTTAATCTTCTGAAAGCAAATAAAAAGAAATTTGCACTGGATCAAATGCAGATCATAGCGGGAACCGCACCGGAGGCTATGGAAGACCTTCCGGCACCGACGCATGCATTTATCGGAGGCTCATCAGGAAATCTTGATAAGATCATAAATCTGTTACTTGCCAAAAATCCACAAGTGCGGATCGTAATTAACTGTATTACGCTGGAAACGGTTTCAGAGGCGATTTCCTGTATACGAAAACTTGAGGAATTTGGTGCAGATAA
Organism: Blautia sp. Marseille-P3087; assembly: GCF_900120195.1. GTDB lineage: Bacteria > Bacillota > Clostridia > Lachnospirales > Lachnospiraceae > Blautia_A. The sequence goes on along the minus strand of NZ_LT635539.1, from coordinate 561,770 downwards.
GGAATGGGAATCAGAAGTGGTTCAGCTTGCCGTGTCAAGAGCTAAAAATATCGGCAGGTACCATATGATGCTGGGAGAAAATCCAATCTATATTATCACAGTACAGGCACACAAAAAGGAGATGAGCTTATGAGAATTCCCAGAATCCTTCTGGCAGCAGGCGCAAGTGGAAGTGGAAAAACGCTGATTACCTGCGGGCTTTTGCAGGCACTGGTAAACAGAAATCTTACTGTGGCATCTTTTAAATGTGGTCCGGATTATATTGATCCAATGTTTCACAGTCGTGTGATCGGTGCAAAATCTGCAAATCTGGATACATTTTTTACATCTCCGGAAGTTACGCGGTATCTTCTTTCAGAAAATGCTGCAAATTGTGAGATCGCGGTGATGGAAGGCGTTATGGGATATTATGACGGAGTTGCAGGAACGACAACACAGGCGAGCGCTTATGATCTCGCTTCTGTTACAGATACGCCGGCTATTCTGATCGTAAACAGCAAGGGAATGAGCATGTCACTCGCGGCTTATATCAAAGGTTTTGCCGAATACCGAAAGGACAGTCACATTAAAGGTGTGATCCTGAATCAGATGTCTCCGATGCTTTATCCGAGAATGAAAGAACTTCTGGAAAAAGAGACCGGACTTTCGGTTCTGGGTTATGTGCCAAAAGTTGAAGACTGTGTAATCGAGAGCAGACATCTTGGTCTGGTACTTCCTGATGAGATTCCGCAGCTTCGTGAAAGATTACAGAAACTTGCAAGAATACTGGAAGATACACTGGAGATTGATGAAATACTAAAGCTTGCCGCAGATGCACCGGAAGTTCAGGTAGCAGAGCCGCAAATTTCTTTTCATCTGGAAAAACCAGTACGAATCGGTGTTGCTGAGGATGAAGCATTTTGTTTTTATTATAAAGATAATTTCCGGCTCCTTAAAAGTATGGGAGCAGAGCTGGTAACTTTTTCACCAATGCGAGATGTACATCTTCCGGAGAACCTTAAAGGGCTGATTTTGGGCGGTGGTTATCCGGAACTTAATGCCAAAGAATTAGAAGCGAATGCGAGCATGCGGGAGGATGTACGCCGTGTATTGAATGATGGAATGCCGTGTCTGGCAGAATGCGGTGGCTTTATGTATCTTCATGATGAGATGGAGGCCATGGATGGAAACAGCTATCATATGGCGGGCGTGATTTCCGGCAGAGCTTATCGTACGCAGAGACTGAATCGTTTTGGTTACGTGACTCTGACACAGAAGAAAGAAGTTTTTGGAATGAATGATATGGGTGGAATACCTGCACATGAATTTCATTATTTCGATTCTGAAAACTGTGGGGACGATTTTGATGCGAAGAAACCACAGAGCCACAGGAAATGGAATTGCATTCATGGCACAGATACCATGATGGCGGGATTTCCGCACCTGTATTTTTATGGCAATCCGAAGGTGCCGGAGGCTTTTCTTCGTAAGTGCAGCCAGTACGGTCGTCAGGATGCCAGATAAAGAACAAACGTAACTGAGAAGGTACTGAACAGTTATGAATAAATGAAAAAGAGCAGAGATGTTTTGGAATATAAAACATCGGGAAGGGAGAAACACTTGATATACCACACCATAGCGCTGGCAGCAGGATTTATACTTGATCTGATATTCGGAGATCCGAGATGGCTGTACCACCCGGTCTGTCTGATCGGTAATCTGATCTCTTTCCTTGAAAAAAGAATTCGAAAGATCTTACCGAAAACAAGCTCCGGGGAACTGACCGGCGGACTGATCGAAGTTCTGCTTGTCTGTATTCTTTCCTTTGGAATTCCGGGAGTGATTCTTTATTCATTGTATCCGAAGGTTCCAGGGCTTGCGTTGCTTCTGGAAAGCTTTTGGTGTTACCAGCTTCTGGCAACCAGATCTTTAAAAGATGAAAGTATGAGGGTTTATGATCGCCTGAAATACGGAACGCTGGAAGAAGCACGTAAGGCGGTATCCATGATCGTAGGCCGTGATACAACGGCACTTACGGAAGAAGGAGTGACGAAAGCGGCGGTTGAGACCGTGGCGGAAAATGCTTCAGATGGTGTCATTGCACCGATGCTTTATATGGCAATCGGTGGTGCGCCTCTGATGTTTCTTTATAAAGGAATCAACACCATGGATTCCATGCTTGGATACAAAAACGACCGTTATCTTTATTTCGGACGATGTGCGGCAAAGCTTGACGACGCGGCGAATTATCTGCCATCCAGAATATCAGGCGGATTGATGGTTCTGGCTGCATATTTTAGCGGATTTGATGGCTGGAATGCCTGGAAAATTTTTCGGCGGGACAGTCGTAATCACACAAGTCCGAATTCTGCACAGACAGAATCTGTAATGGCGGGTGCTTTGGATGTCCAGCTTGCAGGTAATGCATATTATTTTGGAAAATTATATGAAAAACCAACGATTGGTGATCCGATCAGATTGATTGAATCGGAGGATATTCGTCGTGCAAACCGACTTTTGTATGCGACAGCAATTACCGGAGTCGTTCTGTTCCTGTTCATCAGAATCGTACTTATTTTGTGCTGGAGTTGAATACAGAGTCTGATTTGTAACTATTCAGAAGATAGTATCCCGCGAGGCGTTTTGGCATGTTTTTTGCCAAAATCCCGAGACATATAAGGCAAAATGCCATCACCGAAGGTGATTTGGAATGCATTTTGACTCGTAACTGTGAGGGTACTGAACAGTTACTCTGATTTTTATATTTTGATGCCGAAACAGGCAGGAGGAAACTGAAATGACGAAGCACGTACATGGAGGCAATATATATACTTACAAAAACTGCCTTGACTTTTCGGCGAACTGTAATCCGCTTGGAACTCCGGAAAGTGTGAAACAGGCAGTACGTGACAGTCTGGAACAGATAAAAGATTACCCGCAGGTCGGATATCAGCCGCTCAAAGAGGCAATTGCAGCATATGAGGAGGTAGAATCAGAGCATATCATCTGTGGAAATGGTGCGGCGGAAATAGTATTTTCTCTGTGCCATGCGCTGAAACCGAAGAAAGCGCTGCTGCCGGGACCGACATTTGCAGAGTATGAGCAGGCACTTGCGAGTGTGGACTGTAAAGTTGAACATGTTCTTTTAAAAGAGGAACATGGTTTTACGCTGCAGGAAGATTTTGTGAACTGGCTGCACAAAGATCTGGATATAGTTTTTCTGTGTAATCCCAATAATCCTACCGGAATTTCCATAGACCGGGATCTTTTGTTCCGAATTTTACGTATATGCAGGGAGATGGAGATTTTTCTTGTTGTAGATGAGTGTTTTCTGGATTTCATAAAAGAACCGGAGAAACATTCACTGAAAGCCCAGCTATCAAGGTATCACAATCTTTTTCTTCTGAAAGCATTTACAAAGCGTTATGCGATGGCGGGTGTCCGTCTTGGTTACGGAATCTCGGAAAATACAGAATTACTTGAAAAAATGACGATGGTCACACAGCCCTGGAATATTTCTGTGATGGCACAGGAAGCAGGAATTGCGGCACTGAAAGAAAAAGAGTATGTCGAAAACGGTCGGCAGATGGTATTTGAGGAAGCGAAGTACCTCAAGGAAAAATTACAGGAACTAGGAATGGAAGTTTTTCCGTCTGAGGCGAATTATATTTTCTTTAAAGGACCGGAGAATCTGTTTGAAAAATGTGTAGAGCACGGTATTCTGATCCGTGACTGCAGCAATTATTTCGGACTGAAAAGAGGATATTACCGGGTTGCTGTCCGCACACATGAAGAGAATGAAAAGCTTATACAGTCCATGCAGGAGGAATCATAAATGGCAAAAACGATCATGATACAGGGTACGATGTCCAATGCAGGAAAAAGTCTTCTTGCGGCAGGACTGTGCAGGATTTTTCATCAGGACGGGTATCGGGTAGCTCCGTTCAAATCCCAGAATATGGCATTGAATTCATTTATTACGAGCGAAGGTCTGGAGATGGGAAGGGCGCAGGTCATGCAGGCTGAGGCGGCAGGGATAGAACCATCAGTCCTTATGAACCCGATCCTTTTAAAACCAACCAATGATGTTGGCTCTCAGGTAATTGTCAACGGGGAAGTCCTCGGAACGATGAGTGCCCGGGATTATTTCAAATATAAGAAAAAACTGGTGCCGGATATTATGAAGGCATTCAACAAACTGGCAGAGGAAAATGACATTATCGTCATTGAAGGTGCGGGGAGTCCGGCTGAGATCAATCTGAAAAGCGAAGACATTGTCAACATGGGAATGGCAAAGATGGCAAAGTCTCCGGTTCTTCTTGCGGGAGATATCGATCGTGGCGGCGTTTTTGCGCAGCTGTACGGCACGGTGGAGCTTCTCGAAGAAGATGAGCGAAAGATGATCAAAGGTCTGATCATCAATAAATTCCGCGGAGACAAGACTATTCTGGATCCGGGAGTTGCCATGCTGGAAGAGAAATGTGGCATTCCGGTTGTTGGTGTTGCACCGTATATGAACATTCAGGTGGAAGATGAGGACAGCCTTACAGAACGTTTTGAGCGTCCGCAGGAAGTTGGACAGATCGATATGGCTGTTATCCGTATACCACGTATTTCAAACTTTACAGATTTTAATCCGCTGGAAAGTATTCCGGGAGTATCACTTCGGTATGTACAGCATCCATCAGATCTGATGCATCCGGATGTGATCTTTTTACCGGGAACCAAAAACACCATGGAGGATCTGAAGTGGCTTCGCGAAAGTGGCATGGAAACATTAATTTTGAAGGCGGCAGCATCAGGTACGCTTATCTTCGGAATCTGCGGGGGTTATCAGATGCTTGGTGAGACTTTAAGTGATCCGTATGGTGTCGAAGCTGGTGGAAGTATGCGTGGAATGGGACTTCTTCCGATGGATACGGTTTTTGCCGAGAAAAAAACACGCACACAGGTAAATGGAAGATTTTTGGAGATGGATCAGGAATTCGAGACACTTTCTAATGTGGAATTTACCGGTTATGAGATCCATATGGGAGAGAGCAGACGAAAAGACGGTGCGACTGCAAGTACCTTTACCTGCGACAGTGTGACAGGAACAGAAAAAACAGAGGGTACCTTCCGAAAGAATGTATGTGGTACCTACGTGCATGGTATTTTTGATAAAGAAGATGTGGCAATGGGGCTTGTGCGTGCAGTTGGAGAGAAAAAAGGCATCGATGTCTCTGATATGGCAGGAGTGGATTTTGCGGCTTTTAAAGAAACACAGTATGATATTCTTGCTTCGGAGCTTCGCAAACATCTGGATATGAAACGGATTTATGAAATCCTGGAAGAGGGAATCGAGACAGAAGGAGAGGCACAGGAATGAAAGTAGAACTTGAAAATGTAAAGCCGATGGAGATCGAAAAGAGAAGCTTTGAGATCATTACAGAGGAGCTTGGAGATACACAGCTGGTGCCGGGAACGGAGTTGATCGTTAAAAGATGTATCCATACAAGCGCAGACTTTGATTATGCAGAAAACCTCTGTTTTTCTGAAGGAGTCGTGCAGCGTGCGCTTGAGGCAATCAAAGCAGGAGCCTGTATAGTGACAGATACACAAATGGCAAAAGCAGGGATTAATAAACGTGCACTTGCCCGTTATGGCGGCGAAGTATACTGCTTTATGTCGGACGAGGATGTTGCAAAAATTGCAAAAGAGAACGGAACGACCCGTGCGACAGCAAGTATGGATAAGGCTGCTTCCCTGGACAAAAAACTGATTTTTGCGATTGGAAATGCACCGACAGCACTGGTGCGTCTCTATGAACTGATCGAGGACGGTAAACTGGCTCCGGAGCTGATCATCGGTGTACCGGTTGGTTTTGTCAATGTAGTGCAGTCAAAAGAGCTTATCATGGAATCCGGTGCTCCGTATATTGTTGCAAAAGGCCGTAAGGGCGGAAGTAATATCGCCGCCTGCATCTGTAATGCACTGCTTTATATGATTGATAATCGAAGAGATTAATTCAGAATGTTCTTCAGAAGCCGACATGACGGTACAAATTCATCTGTTGCAATCGAAGAGCAGGAAAGCAGAAGTGTAATCGCATCTGCATTTTCTTCGAGAATCAGGATGGATAGCCCGTTCATGCGGGCTTCTTTTTTTAGTTCAAGTCCGGTACGGGTATACGGAACAGTCAGTGCAAGGCTGGTTCCGGCAGCACCGGTCTGAATTGTACAGTTTTCACCAAACATATTTTGAACTACAGTTTTAAGTTCTTTCAGTTTTTGAGCGTATAACTTTTTTAATTTTTTTGTCTGTGACGTCAGATGTCCGTCACGTATAAACTGACAGAGCGCAATCTGTTCAACTTTAGAAGCTGTCTGACTGTATCTTTCTGCGACAGCAGCGTATTTTTCGGACAGAGAAGGCGGCAGGACCATAAAACTTAAGCGAATAGACGGAAGCAGCAGACGGGAAAAAGAGCCTATATAAACTACTCCGTGTCCGCCTGCAAGATTAAAGAGTGAAGGTGTCGGCCGCTGAAAATAGACAAATTCATTTTCATAATCGTCTTCAATGATCAGACTGCCTTTTTCGGCAGCATGATGCACCAGTTCCATACGACGGCTGACCGGCATGATTTCCCCCCATTTGGTCATATGTGCAGGAGAAACATAAATGACGTCACAGTTTTTATTGCGGTAACGTACATCAAAATCATAATCTGCAAAGATCGTACTTCCCTGTACGAAAGAAGCGTTCGGAAAAGAAACGGTCTTTTTGTGACGGATAAGAGGGCAGAGAATATTAAGAAGGCTCTGAACTCCGGCTCCGATAACTATATCGTCGGCAGAACAGTTTACATTTCTACGCTGACGGATATAGTCGGCAAGTACCTGGCGCAGATCGGCTTCTCCCTGTGGCTCCCCATAGGAAAGGAGACGTTCACTCTGGCGAAGGGCGCTTTTAAGATAGCGCTGCCACAGATCAAAGCGAAAACTTTCATGGTCTACCCCATTGGAGGCAAAATCATATTTTACCGGTGGAAAACTGGGATGACGAGATACGGGTGATACCGGATCCTGTGAGGCAATGTCGGTCACATAGTATCCACTCTGCGCGCGTGCAATAATGTAGCCGTCGGCAGCAAGCTGCAGATAGGCATTCTCGATCGTGGTACGGCTGAGTTTTAATTCAGCAGCACATTGGCGGAGAGAAGGCATACGGCTTCCGGCCGGAAGACGGTTTTCCATGATAAGATTTTTATAATGATCATATACCTGCAGATACAGGCTTTCTTTATTTGAATGAAATGCTAAGCTCATAAACTGTCCCCTGAAAAATGAGTAAAAGTGGTTATTTTTCTAAATACACTTAGGTGCTATTCTAAACCAGAATGTGACAAAATGCAAGATAAGGAGAATTGAGATTGAAAAAAATTGCGGTGTTAAATGATCTTTCAGGACTGGGAAAATGTTCTCTTACAGCGGCAATTCCGGTGATCTCTGTGATGGGAATCCAGGCATGTCCGCTGCCGACTGCAGTGCTGAGCTGCCAGACAGGTTTTCCGTCCTATTTTTGTGATGATTATACAGACCGTATGGATAAGATTATGGATGAATGGAAGAAACTTGACTTTCAGCCAGACGGAATCTATACGGGGTTTCTTGCGGATGCGGCACAGGCGGATAAGGTTTTGTCGTTTATAGCACTGTTCGGGGGAGAGAATGTGAAGATTCTGGTGGATCCTGTAATGGGAGACGACGGAGAGGAATACCCGATTTATACAGAGGAGCTTTGTGAGAAGATGCGTTTTCTGGCGAAAAAAGCAGCTGTGATTACGCCAAATCTGACGGAGGCGCTGTTGTTGCTTTATGGCAGGGAGCGTGCACATGAAGTATGGACAGAACTTTGTGATTTTGAAGAAAATGATCTGGTGAGATTTGTAGAGGAGACGGGATATAAGCTTGCGAGAGCGTATGAGACGGAAGTAGTCATTACCGGGATTGATCTGCCGATAAAAGATGGCGTGCAGGAGATGGGAAATCTGATCTGCAGCCGGGATTCTGTCCAGTGGATAAAAGCACAGAAGCATGGCGGAAGTTATTCCGGAACGGGAGATCTGTTTGCGTCGGTGTTAAGTGCCGGGATGGTGAAAGGAACGGATACGGTGGAGTCTGTCCGAAAAGCAGTAAATTTTCTTGCAAAAGGGATACGCGATGCGGTTGAAGAAGAGACAGACCGCAATGAAGGAATTTGTTTTGAGAAGTATTTGTATGAGTTAGCCCGCTGATTTTAGGCGTTGTTGAAATTACGGAAAGCTTCGTAAGATCTGTTCGATCACAGGCTTCGGAGTCCGGAAGTGAACTCACAGATCGTACGAAGCTTTCCTGTTTTTTCAACAGACAACAAATCAGCCGCAAATTCAAACTAGCGAGGGTGTTCCGCTCGGAGCGAGTCTACTGCGCCTGCGGCTACCGGAATCCTTGTAAGGTATAATGGACAGAAAAGGCTGCATGTGCCTTTCCTGGCTGACTTTTATTATGACAGCAGCTAAGTTCAGCAGTAGATTCAGAAAAAGAACAGGTTCTACGCCGTCAGCGAGGCTTTCGTAGCGAAGAACATGCCAGCTGCGGCCATCAAGCCCACTGTTTGAGTCGCAGGCGAGTTTGGGCGACTGGCAGCAAACAGGCGCATGTTCTGAGTAGAAAACGCAGCTTTGGCACAGAACCTGTCCTTTCTTCTGAATGACTGCGTGAGCAGTCTACTGTCAAAAACTCTGAAGCCTGTGGCAGAACAGATACATGTAGCCTTTTCGTAAATAATACCCTTACAGATTCTTCTTTTTATATATAAACCACGATGCAATCGCAGTAAACACCACGAGATATGCCCCCAGTACGGCGATTCCCGTCATCTGAAGGCCTTCCCCTGCGGAAATACTTCGGATCATATGGCTGGTCTGTGAAAGCGGAAGCGCAGACACAAACTTTCCGAGAATCCCAGGCAGCTTTTCCGTAGAAAAAAATGTATTACAGAGATATGCCATCGGCATAATGATATAATTCGAAAAACGCGGCACATCTGCATGGTTCTTTGCAAGGAAAGAAACCACAACACCGATTGCAGAAAAGACAGCACCATTCAAAAACATGATCAGAAAAGACCATCCATTAAAGATCAGACCTGTATCAATCGGCAGTGTCAGAATCAGGATCACTCCACCGGCATAAAAACCACGGAGACTTCCACCGATGATCTGTCCTGCGATAAACTGCCACAGAGGTGTCGGTGAGATCATAACCTGGTCAAATGCCTTTTCATAAAGACGCTGTACATTCAGATTCTGCGCGATTGCATTAAAACTTCCGTTCATAGTTGTCAGTGAGACGACACCCGGAATCAGAAAGTTAAGATATGGTTCTCCGTGCGATATCGTCTGGATACCCATTCCGAATACAACAAGATACATCAGAGGTGCAATCATCGCGGCCAGAGTGATTTTATAAAAATCTCTTCGAAATTCCACCCATTTTTCCCATAAAATTGTAATAATTCCCATACTCAGTCCCCCCTATGATGGCATCAGATGTCTGCCGGCACGTTCGACAAAAACATCCTCCAGCGTTGTTTCACGTAAGGAAGCCTGACCGGAAAGACCGGAGAGATAGGCAATCGCTTCTTCACGGGTGTGGAAATAGTGACTTTTTGTTTCATCACCTGAAAATTCATCTACAGTATAATTACCAAGACTGTTTATCAGGGCAGATGGTGTGCTGACTTCCTCCAGTTTGCCATGATCCATCAGTGCTACACGGCTGCAGAGATTCTGTGCTTCCTCCATATAATGTGTTGTGAGCAGGATAGTCAGATTTTTGCCGTTCAGTTTGCGGAGAAGATTCCACATCTGACGACGGGACAATGCATCCATACCGGCAGTCGGTTCATCAAGAAGCAGAATTTCCGGATCTGTCAGAAGTGCACGACAAACCATCAGCTTACGTTTCATACCGCCGGAAAGTTTACGTACTGTACGTTTGCGGAATTTGATCAGATCACAGAATTCCAGCAGCTCTTCCGTGCGTCGTTTGATCTCCTTACGAGGCATAAAATAAAGCCGACCCTGGTATTCCATGATCTCGTCCATATTCATATCCTGACGCATGGAATATTCCTGCGTGATCACACTGATCTTGCGCTTGAGATCCGGACGGTTTCGGGTAAGTTTCTGACCATCGATCAGAATCTCGCCCTTTGTAGGAAGCAGGAGGGTTGAGAGAAGACTGATCGTTGTTGTCTTACCGGCACCGTTGGGACCGAGAAGACCGAAAAACTCTCCGGTCTCAATTTTCAGATCCAGAGAATCTACGGCCGTGAAATTGTCAAAAGTTTTTGTCAGATTTCTGGTTTCGATCATTTGTGCTCCTTTGCAATGATCAGAGAATAGTATCCAGCATCATCCGGGATTTCTTCTACGCTGTGGTAAATATGCTCATCCGGCATACCACAGTTTTCAACCATCAGAACATCCTTACCGCTTCGTGACAGGATTTCCTTTACCTGATTCATTTTTTTGCCGGATTTCATCAGAATATAATTTCCGGATTCTGTCAGTTCATTGTCCAGACGGTGAACGGCTGGAATGATATGAAGCTGTTCATTCCACTCGGACAGAGAAATATTCAGGCGAGCTGCGGCTGCACAAAAAGAAGTGATTCCGCTGACAAGTTCTGTATGATATCCGTCTGCTTCCACACGATGCTGCAGATAGGAAAATGTAGAATAAACACATGGATCCCCGAGAGTCAGGAAAACAATATTTTTTCCCTGATCCAGATAAGATTCAAGAGTCTTGGCTCCTTTTGCATGATTGAGTTCCAGTTCTTCGGCATCATGGGTCATCGGCATGTAGATTGGAAGAAGTTCCTTATCTGCAAGCTCCGGTACTGCCTGAACAGCAATTTTATAAGCAACGGTTTCTCTGACATCAGCACCCGGTACTGCAATGACCTCGTTTTCACGGATCATACGTACTGCTTTCAGTGTCATTAATTCCGGATCTCCAGGTCCGACGCCAACTCCAAATAAAGTTCCTTTCATTATACAAATCCTCCTGATAATTTTAAGATTAATTTAAATCACATTCTTTTTATTATACTAGAAGTGTATAGTGTTTGCAATGTAAGATTTGCTGTGTTATATTAGGTGAGAAAATGAGAAAATGGAGTAATAAATTATGAAGAAAAAAATTACCTGGCTGCTTGCGGCGGCATTTACAGGGATTGTAGCTTTTTCCGGTGTATGTCAGGCGGATGTAATGTCAGTCGATAAAGAGGACGGGGAATATTCCATACAGGTAGATCTTGAAGGTGGAAGTGGTAAGGCAAGTGTAACTTCCCCGACGATCCTTACGGTAGAAGACGGGAAGGCATATGCCCAGATTCAGTGGAGCAGTTCCAATTATGATTACATGATCGTGGATGGAGAGAAATATCTTCCGACAAATGAAGAAGGAATGAATTCCGTCTTTGAGATTCCGGTGCTTTCCATGGATGAGGCAATGCCTGTAATCGCAGATACCACTGCAATGGGAGCACCACATGAGATCGACTATAATCTGACTTTTTATTCAGATTCTATCGGATCTAAGAGTCAGCTTCCGCAGGAGGCGGCCAAACGTGTCGTAGCAGTGGCAATGGTGATCATTGTCGGAGGCGGAATCCTTAATTATTTCGTAAACAAAAGAAATCGCTGCTAAAAGTTACAGGAGTAAAAAATGATTATAACAGTAACAATGAATCCGGCAATCGACAAGACGGTGGAGGTTGACAAATTTCAGCCATACGCTCTGAATCGTATCCGGCGGATCGAGTATGATGCCGGCGGCAAGGGAATTAATGTTTCCAAAACGATCCATGCGCTTGGAGGGGAAAGTCTTGCTATGGGGTTCCTTGGAGGAAATACCGGCAAGACAATCGAAAATGTATTAAATGCCCGGAATATCCGTCATGATTTTATCTATGTGGATGGAGATACGAGAACCAACACAAAAATTTTTGACTGTGTCGGAGGTGTGACTGAACTCAATGAACCGGGACCGGCAATTACGGAAAATCAGACAGAAGCACTGATTCAGAAAATCTGTACGTATACAGACAATGAGACACTGGTCGTTCTTGCGGGAAGTGTTCCAGGCGGAGTCAGAAAAACTATCTATGCAGAGATTACAGAATGTGTCCATAAAAAGGGCGGCAAAGTTCTTTTGGATGCAGATGGAGAATTGTTTCGGCTGGCATTAAAGGCAGTTCCGGATATAATAAAACCAAATCGATCGGAACTTGAAGAATACACTGGCACAGATCACGTTCTGACTGTTTACGAAATTATTGAAACCGCAGAAAACTTCCACGAAAAAGGAATACAGACAGTGGCAGTTTCTATGGGAAAAGACGGAGCTGTTTTTGCAGGAGAAAACTATAAGATAAACTGTCCTGCTTTGCCAGTGAAAGCACATTCCACAGTTGGTGCCGGAGATGCAATGGTGGCTGCACTGGCATATGCCCATGACAGAAAGCTTTCTGAAAAAGAAATGGTAAGACTTTGCATGGCTGTGTCAGCAGGTGCTGTAATAACTGTCGGTACGAAACCACCGGACAGCGCGCTGATAGAACAACTGATGCCGGAAGTCAGGATGCAGATGTTATGACAGAAAGAGATTTAAAACAAATGGAGAAATAATGAAAACATCTTATAAAAGAACGATGTATGCCTGTTTTGTAGGATATATTGTGCAGGCAATCGTCAATAACTTTGTACCATTATTATTTGTAACGTTTCAGAAGACATACCAGATTCCGCTGTCAAAGATTACACTTCTGATCACGATCAACTTTATAATCCAGCTTCTGATCGATCTTTTGTCTGCAGGATTTGTAGACCGAATCGGATACAAAGCATCGGTGACGATCGCGCATATTTGTTCAGCAGTCGGCCTTTTGGCATTGACATTGCTTCCGGAGCTTACAGCAGATCCTTTTGCCGGAATCCTGATTGCTGTTGCCATTTATGCAGTAGGTGGAGGCTTGCTTGAAGTATTGATCAGTCCGATCATAGAGGCATGTCCGACAGATAATAAAGAAAAAGCAATGAGCCTTCTGCATTCGTTTTATTGTTGGGGACATGTCGGAGTAGTACTGATTTCAACTATTTTTTTCAGTACGATGGGAATTGAAAACTGGAAGATCCTTGCACGTATCTGGGCAGTTATTCCGGTGCTGAATGGAATCGTCTTTCTGTTTTCACCAATCTATTCGCTGCATGAAGAGGGTGAGAAAGGGCTTACGATCCGTGAACTTTTTGGTAAAAAGATTTTCTGGGTGGTAATGCTGATGATGACCTGTGCAGGAGCCAGTGAACAGGCTGTCAGCCAGTGGGCATCTACTTTTGCGGAAGAGGGCCTGAAAGTAAGTAAAACTGTGGGAGATCTCGCAGGTCCGATGTCATTTGCTTTTTTGATGGGGCTGGCAAGGCTTCTTTATGGTAAATACGGTGAAAAAATCGATTTGAAGAGATTCATGACATACAGTAGTATACTTTGTGTGATTTCCTATCTTTGTATTTCTTTTGTACCGAATCCTCTGCTCAGTCTGTTGGGCTGTGCAATCTGTGGATTTTCTGTAGGAATTATGTGGCCGGGTACATTCAGTATTGCATCGGCATCGATACGGGGCGGCGGTACAGCAATGTTTGCACTGCTTGCGCTGGCGGGGGATCTTGGATGCTCCGGAGGTCCGACACTGGCAGGATTTGTTTCAAGTAATCTTGGAAATAATCTGCGAATGGGAATTTTTGCTGCAATCGTATTTCCGATTCTGCTTCTGGCGGGAATACAGATCTGCAAAAAGAGTCGGCAGGATACCTGAAATTGAATCAAATTAGAAAAAGACAGAAAAAGGTCTGGATCATCTGATATATTCGGAATCCGGACCTTTTTGTGTACTGATAATTAATAAAGTGCAGAGATTGCTTCTTTTACATGTTCTACAAAGAGCGCACGTATGCCTGGGTACTCACCGAGGCCTTTCAGGACGGGACATACTTCAAAGCCGGCAGAGCTAAACTGACTGACCCATGAATCCGGAGCATCTCCTGCCATGTCATTATGTGCGTGATCTCCTGCAACGATCATAAAAGGTGTCAGATAAATACCGGTTGGATGGAAGGCAGTTACTTCCTTCACAAGATTATGAATAGTCGGATCGGCCTCGACTGTTCCGATAAAGACATTGGAATGTCCAAGTGATTTGAAATGCCGGTCAAGTTCTGCATAAGCAGTATTTATCTGATGAGTGGTGCCATGTCCCATAAGGACAAGAGCGTCCGTTTCTTTTAAGTTTTTAAATTCAGAAGTTACAGCTGCAATCGCACGTGTTTCGTCCTCTGAAGTGGCAAGAAGTGGAGCACCGAAAACAATCTGATCAAAAGAATCTTTATAAGAAAGAACTGCCTCTTTCATAACGTTGTTTTCAATGCCATCCAGAATATGTGTGGGTTGAACGATGAGTGACCGAATGCCATCATGAATCATCTGTTCCATTGCTTCACACACAGTAGGAATGGAAATACTGTCTCTTTTTTTCAGAATAGAGATGATAAATTTACTGGTCCATGCATGATAGATTCTGTGATCAGGAAATGCATCTGCAATATCCTGTTCGATTATTTCTATCGTTGCTTTTCGTGAAGCTTCATAACTGGTGCCGAAGCTGACAACCAGAATTGCTTTTGGGGATTGATGTTCCATAATAAATGTATTCTCCTAAAATAAATTTTCGCGTAATCAGGATTATACTATAGCATCGAAAAAAGTTCAATTTTTTTCCAAAACCTATTGACAATTTATTAAAAATAGAATAACATACTAAACATATCAAAGAGGTATGTTAATAAAACAAGATGAAAATACAGGGAAAGGTGGTAACTATTATGGCAAACATTTATAAAGGAACCCTTGGACTGATCGGCAACACTCCACTGGTAGAAGTAACAAATATAGAGAAAGAGCTTGGACTGGAAGCAACAGTACTTGTAAAGCTTGAGTACTTCAATCCGGCAGGAAGCGTTAAGGACAGAATTGCAAAAGCTATGATCGAAGATGCAGAAGCAAAAGGACTTCTGAAAGAAGGTTCCGTAATCATCGAGCCTACTTCCGGAAATACAGGTATCGGACTCGCATCCATCGCAGCAGCGAAAGGATACAGAATCATTCTTACAATGCCTGAGACAATGAGTATCGAACGTAGAAATATCCTGAAAGCATACGGAGCAGAGCTGGTTCTTACAGAAGGTGCCAAGGGAATGAAAGGTGCTATCGCAAAAGCAGATGAACTTGCAAAAGAGATTCCGAACAGTTTTATTCCTGGACAGTTTGTAAACCCTGCAAACCCGGCAGCACATAAAGCTACCACAGGTCCTGAGATCTGGAATGATACAGACGGTAAGGTAGATATCTTTATTGCAGGTGTTGGTACAGGCGGAACACTTACCGGAACAGGTGAATACCTGAAAGAGAAAAATCCGAATGTCAAGATCGTAGCAGTGGAGCCGGCAACTTCTCCGGTACTTTCCGAAGGAAAAGGCGGACCACATAAGATTCAGGGCATCGGTGCAGGATTTGTTCCGGAAGTGCTGAATACACAGGTTTATGATGAGATTATGCCGATCGATAACGAAGTATGCTTTACAACAGCGAAACTTCTTGCAAAGAAAGAAGGTGTCCTGGTTGGTATTTCCTCAGGTGCGACTCTCTATGCAGCAATCGAGCAGGCAAAACGTCCGGAAAACAAAGGTAAAACAATCGTAGCTCTTCTTCCGGATACAGGTGACAGATATTATTCAACAGCATTGTTTACAGAGTAATCTTGCTGCGCAGCATTTCATAATGTATATATAGCGGACATAAATAATAATAAAAAACGTAACTATTCAGAAGGTAGTATCCCGCGAGGCGTTTTGGCATATTTTTTGCCAAAATCCCGAGACATATAAGGCAAAATGCCATCACCGAAGGTGATTTGGAATGCATTTTGACTCGTAACTGTGAAGGTACTGAACAGTTACTAAAAAACAGAAAAGAGGATTAGATCCATGGGTGAAAAAATTACAAGAGAAAATAGAAAATTTAAATTCGAAACACTTCAGCTTCATGTAGGACAGGAACAGCCGGATCCGGTTACTGATGCAAGAGCTGTTCCAATCTATCAGACATCTTCATATGTATTCCGTAACTGCGACCATGCAGCAGCACGTTTCGGACTTGCAGATGCAGGTAACATCTACGGACGTCTGACAAACCCGACAGAAGATGTATTCGAAAAGAGAATCGCAGCTCTTGAAGGTGGCAGCGCAGCACTTGCAGTAGCTTCCGGTGCAGCAGCAATCACTTACACAATCGAAAACCTTGCACAGAACGGGGATCATATTGTAGCAGCAAAGAATATCTACGGTGGAACAACAAACCTTCTGGAGCATACACTTCCGGCATACGGAATCACAACAACATTTGTTGATATCTTCAATCTTGAAGAAGTAGAAAATGCAATTCAGGACAACACAAAAGCACTTTATATCGAGACTCTTGGAAACCCGAACTCTGATGTAGTTGATGTTGAAGCATGCGCAGAAATCGCACACAGACATCAGATTCCGCTTGTTGTAGATAATACATTTGCAACACCTTACCTTGTAAGACCGATTGAGTACGGTGCAGATATCGTTGTTCATTCAGCAACCAAGTTTATCGGTGGACACGGAACAACTATCGGTGGTGTAATCATAGAAGGCGGTAAATTCGACTGGGAAGCTTCCGGTAAATTCCCGTCCCTGACAGAGCCAAACCCGAGCTACCATGGAATCAGCTTCACAAAAGCATGCGGACCGGCAGCGTTTGTTACAAAGATTCGTGCAATCCTTCTTCGTGACACAGGTGCAACGATCTCTCCTGTAAGCTCCTTTATCTTCCTCCAGGGACTGGAAACACTGTCTCTTCGTGTAGAGCGTCATGTAGAGAACGCACTGAAAGTTGTTCAGTACCTCAACAATCATCCGCAGGTTGAAAAAGTACATCATCCGTCTGTAACAGATGATGAGAGCCAGAAAGCACTGTATGCAAAATACTTCCCGAATGGCGGTGGATCTATCTTCACATTCGAAATTAAGGGAGATGCACAGACAGCCAAAGATTTCATCGACAATCTGGAACTGTTTTCACTGCTTGCAAACGTAGCGGATGTTAAATCACTGGTTATCCATCCGGCAACCACCACCCACAGCCAGTGCACAGAGGAAGAACTTCTGGATCAGGGTATCAAACCGAACACTATCCGTCTCTCTATCGGAACGGAAAATATCGATGATATCATTCAGGATCTGGATGAAGCTTTCAAGGCAATTCAGTAATTGAAATTCTGTAAAAAAACCAGATATGGTCTCACTGCGTTGGTGGATCTGGCAGCACAGCCGTCCACCACACCGGTAGCCCTGAAAACCATTGCTGAGAGAAATGACATTTCTTTACAGTTTCTGGAACACATATTTGCCTCGTTTCGAAGGACGGGTATCGTAAAAAGTGTCAAAGGCTCGCAGGGAGGATACAATCTGGCAAAAGATGCTGACGAGATCACTGTTGCATCCGTGGTAGAAGCCCTGGAGGGAAGCTATCATCTCGAAGATGAGGATGTTCTGGCGGAAAACAGTTACAAAGGAATCTCCGATACGATTCAGAAACTGGTGGTGGATTCCGTCAATCAGGAGCTTGATCAGATTCTGTCAAATCTTACTTTGGCACAGATGACCGGATATTATGCCGATCATTATGAAAAACAGGAAATGTACTATATCTGAATATGACCGGAGGTTTCAGGCGGCTTTGTCGCTTTGGCTTCCGGTTATTCTTATATACGCAGCGTATGTCTGGCAGAAAGAGGAAATACACATGTCAATTAAAAAAATCGCAGAAAAAGCAGGAGTATCGGTATCAACTGTTTCCCGTATCCTGAATAAGCCCGATTACAGATGTTCCGTACCGGGTCTCAGAGAAAAAGTTTGGTCCATTGCAATGGAGTTGAATTATGTCCCAAATGAAGCGGCACGTAACCTCAAAAAAGGAACACAGGCAAAAGAAAGCAAAATCTGGCATATTCATGTTCTGATGACTAGAACAGATGAGTCCAGAACGGATCCTTTTTTTACAGAGCTTCTTCATATTATAGAAAGTGAAATTCATGGACAGAACTGTATCCTTTCAAAGGTGTGGTACAAACCGTTCTTTTCAGATGACCGAAAATGCCGGAGAGAAAATCTTGACCAGATCATTCAGGGCATGTATACTGAGACAGAAGAAAAAAAGGATGGTCTGATCATTATCGGGCGATGTAATCCGCTTGCCCTGAAAAAACTGAATCAGAAATACCGGAGCGTGGTTTCAGTAAACCGAAATTCAACGAATTATGAAGTAGATGAGGTCCTTTGCGACGGCAAAAAGATTGCCGCGATGGCAGTAGAGCATCTGATCTCACTGGGACATCGTAATATCGGTTATGTGGGTGGATGCAGGAATGAAGACCGTTATAACGGATATCTGGATACATTGAAGCAGAACCATCTGGATGTGATACCGGAATATGTTGTAGAGTCGAACCAGACCGAGATTGAAGGTTTTGAGGCAATGGAGAAACTTCTGAAATCTGAAGACTGTCCAACCGGAATTTACTGTGCGAATGATATTACAGCTGTGGGAATGCTAAAATGTCTGCGGCGATGCAGAAATCTCTATTTTACTCCGTCGATAATAGCGAGTGATGATATTGAAGAGGCACAGTATACGAAACCGATGCTGACAACTGTTGGCCTTCCGAAAGAGGAAATGGGACGTTTTGCGCTGTATCTTCTTCTGGACCGGATGAAGGGCGGACACAGTGGTGTTGTGAGGATGGAACTGTCAGGAAAACTTCTTGTGAGAAACAGCTGTTCACATGTTTCGGAAAGTTTCTGGAGTGATTACTGTATATAGTAGTTACTGTGAACGGAATGAACAGTAACATTACAGCCGGGGAATATGTGAAAAGATAAAGGAAGATTGATATGTGTATAAGAACGATTGAAGAATTAGAAAAGGATACAAGGGAAAAACAGGTAATAGATATCCGTGATAAGGCTGACTTTGAAAAAGAGACTTATCCGGGTGCAGTCAATATATACTGGGAAGAGCTTGAAGAGCATATGGATGAGATTCGCAGGGACTGTCCGGTCTATCTGGTTTGTTATACCGGGCAGAAGAGTGAGGAGATCGCGGAAGAACTGACGGAACAGGGATATGAGATCTACAGTGTCAAAAACGGCTATCGTGCATGGCTGAAGCTCAAACTCGGCAGATTGATGGCAAATCACAATGAAGCAGAGCAGCGTACAAAGGATATTGAACGTAGTATTATCAAGAAATTTCGTAAACCGATCTGGAGACGTTTTACAAAGGCAATCCGGGAATATGAACTGGTACAGGATGGAGACAAGATTGCGGTCTGTATTTCCGGAGGCAAGGATTCCATGCTGATGGCAAAGCTTTTTCAGGAGCTTTCCCGTCATGGAAAGAAAAATTTCGAAGTTGTTTTTCTTGTGATGAATCCGGGTTATAATGAAATAAACTACCAGACTATCAAAGATAATGCAAAGATTCTAAATGTGCCGATTACAGTGTTTGAATCAGACATTTTCAATATTGTAGCCTCTGAGGAGCAGTCTCCGTGCTATCTCTGCGCACGTATGAGAAGGGGATATCTTTATAGTAAGGCAAAAGAACTTGGATGTAACAAAATTGCGCTTGGTCATCATTATGATGATGTGATCGAGACGATTCTTATGGGAATGCTTTATGGCGCACAGGTGCAGACCATGATGCCGAAACTTCACAGTACAAACTTTGAGGGTATGGAGCTGATCCGCCCCCTGTACTTAATCCGTGAGGCGGATATCATTCACTGGGCAAATTATAATGACCTGCATTTTATCCAGTGTGCATGCCGCTTTACAGAGCACTGTGCATCCTGCGGCGGTACAGAAAAAGGTTCAAAGAGGGCTGAGATTAAAGAACTGATCCATGAACTTGCCCAGAAAGATCCGGTTATTGAATATAATATTTTTCGAAGTGTGGAGAATGTCAACCTCAACACCGTTATTGGATATAAGCAGGATGGGGTACGACATAATTTCCTTGATACCTATGATGATGTGAAATAAATACAGGAATATTGAGCAGCTGCTGTCGAAATGACAGCGGCTGTTTTTTTCTGAAATTTCAAGCTGTGCAAACGTTTTCTAATAAACATATTTAAAAGATATGTTTATTGGTATATAATGCCATTAACATAAAACATATCATTTGCATATGTTATAATAATCTACAGGGAGTGGCACAAATGAAGAAAAAGAAATTTCGAAACCTCTGTCTGGCAGCAGTTCTTGGAATCGCCGGATTTGCCGGCATCTGTTCCTACGATGCCGGAGCAGGAACGAATGTACATATTATTAATGTTTCTTATGATCCGACAAGAGAACTGTATGAATCCTATAATAAAATATTCAAAGAACACTGGAAAGAAAAAACAGGACAGGATGTCGATGTCATCCAGTCACATGGAGGTTCCGGCAAACAGGCACTTGAAGTGATCAATGGACTTCAGGCAGATGTTGTGACACTGGCCCTTGAATATGATATCGATGCAATCGAAAATTCAGGGATGATCAGAGACAGATGGAAAGAGGAACTTCCTGATGACAGCGCACCTTATACATCAACGATCGTATTTCTTGTAAGAAAAGGTAATCCGAAAAACATTCAGGACTGGAATGACCTGATTCGGGATGATGTGGATGTCATTACCCCAAATCCAAAAACTTCCGGTGGTGCCCGCTGGAATTACCTTGCGGCATGGGCATATGCACAGAAACAATACGATGGTGATGAAGCGCAAATGGAAAATTTTATCAAAAATTTATATCAGAATGTTCTTGTGCTGGATTCCGGTGCAAGAAGTGCAACAACCTCCTTTGTAGAAAATGGACAGGGAGATGTCCTGATTGCATGGGAAAATGAAGCTTTTCTCTCTGTGACAGATGATCCGGATGAGTTTGAAATTGTGAATCCGAGCATCAGTGTACTTGCACAGCCGTCTGTAGCAGTTGTTGACGAAGTGGCAGAAAACCGTGGTACGGAAGAGGTTTCAAGAGAATATCTGAATTATCTGTATTCTGATGAGGCACAGCGCATTGCCGCACAGAATTATTATCGCCCGGTAAATAAACAGATCTTAAACGAATATAAAGATGTTTTTGACCTCAGCATGGAATTGAAGACCATCGATGATTTCGGAGGATGGCAGGAAGTTCAGCAGAAACATTTTGCAGACGGCGGAGTATTTGACAGAATTTACGGCAACTAAAAGATGAGGAGCGGATATTATGAAAAAAAGTAAAAAAAGAGTGATTCCCGGATTCGGACTGACAATGGGTGTGACGATCACGATGCTGAGTATCATAGTCCTGATTCCGCTGGCATCACTTGTAGTATATTCTTCACAGCTTGGACTGAAAGAGTTTTTCGAAGTAATCACAAGAAAAAGAGTATTGTCCAGCTTTTACGTAAGTTTTATCACAGCACTTGGTGCATCACTGGTCAACGCTGTGATGGGACTGATTCTTGCCTGGGTGCTGGTGCGTTATGAATTTCCTGGCAAACGGATCATGGATGGGATGATAGAGCTTCCTTTTGCACTGCCGACAGCAGTAGCAGGCATTTCGCTCACATCTCTTACAGCAGACCAGGGACTGATCGGAAGTTTTTTTGCAAAATTCGGTATCAAGATCGCTTATACCAAACTGGGTATTACATTTGCATTGATTTTTGTAGGAATTCCGTTTGTAGCAAGGGCAGTACAGCCTGTGCTTGAAAAACTGGATGGTTCTTATGAAGAAGCAGCACGTGTCATGGGTGCAAAACCGGGGCTGATTTTTCGAAGAGTAATTCTTCCGGAACTTCTGCCTCCGCTTCTGACCGGAACAGGGCTTGCATTCGGGCGCTGCCTCGGAGAATACGGAAGCGTTGTGTTTATTGCAGGAAACCGACCGTATGAAACAGAAATCACACCACTGATCATCATGTCGGAACTGCAGGAATTTGATTACCAGAGTGCAACATCCATTGCACTGGTCATGCTCATTGCATCGTTTTTAATCTTATTTCTGATGAATCTGATGCAGGCACGTAATTCAAAAAGATTGAGAGGAGGAGCCATCTGATGGAAAATAATAAAACAGAATCAAAAGCAGTAAAATATCTGCTGATTGGAATCAGCGTCCTCTTTCTTTTCGTGATGCTGGTGCTGCCGTTGTTTGTTGTTGTTACGGAAACATTAAAAAAAGGCTGGCAGATTTATGTCGAAGCTGTGACAGATTCTTATACGATTGATGCACTGATGCTGACCTTAAAGGCAACAGTGATCGCTGTGCTCTGTAATACCTTTTTCGGATTGTGTGCGGCATGGGCAGTGACGAGATTTCAGTTTAAAGGGAAAAAAATCCTGACAACACTGATCGATGTACCGGTTACTGTTTCTCCAATCATCGCTGGTCTGATTTATCTGCTCGTATTCGGAAAACAGAGTATTTTGTATCCGTATCTGCAAAAAGCCGGGATTCAGATTGTATTTGCAGTGCCGGGAATTATTCTTGCCACAGTATTTGTGACGTTTCCATTTGTTTTCCGTGAACTTCTTCCGGTGCTGGAATCCATCGGGACAGATGAGGAAGAAGCAGCAGCACTGATGGGAGCGAAAGGCTGGACTATTTTTTCAAAAATCACATTTCCACATATCAAATGGGCGCTTCTGTACGGAATAGTTTTATGTACAGCAAGGGCAATGGGAGAATTCGGTGCCGTATCGGTATTATCCGGGCACCTCAGAGGTCTGACAAATACGCTGCCACTGCATGTGGAAATTTTATTTAATGAATTTCAGTATGTGCCGGCATTCGCAGTATCGTCAATTCTTGTGATTATGGCGGTGATTCTTCTGATTATACGAAGCATCATGGAGCACCGGGGCAAAAAGGAGGAAGCATAATGTACGTGGAATTAAAAGACATCAATAAGACTTTTGGAGATTATAAAGCATCGGATCATGTTTCCTTCGGAATTGAGAAAGGAAAACTGATCGGACTTTTAGGACCAAGTGGAAGCGGAAAAACAACGATCCTGCGTATGATTGCCGGATTGGAACAGCCGGACAGCGGAAAGATCGTCATCGACGGAAAAGTAGTAAATAACATTCCGGCAAGTGAGCGCGGCATCGGTTTTGTATTCCAGAGCTACGCGCTGTTTCGTTATATGACTGTTTATGACAATATAGCATTTGGCCTGAAAGTACAGAAAGCTGACAAAACTTATATCAAAAAAAGAGTAACGGAGCTGATAGAACTGATCGGCCTTAAAGGACTGGAAAAAAGATATCCGAGCCAACTGTCCGGTGGTCAGAGACAGAGGGTTGCTTTTGCAAGGGCGCTGGCGCCTAATCCGCAGCTTTTGCTTCTGGATGAACCATTTGCCGCTATTGATGCAAAAATTCGACAGGAACTTAGGACATGGCTGAAAGACATGATTGAAAAACTCGGTATCACCAGTATCTTTGTCACACATGACCAGGATGAGGCGATTGAAGTTGCAGATGAGATCATTATTACAAACAAAGGTCACATTGAGCAGAAGGGAAGTCCGGTGGAAGTATATCAGCGCCCGGAAACTGCTTTCAGCGCATCTTTCTTTGGTCAGGCAGCAATTGTGAAGGATTATCACATTTTCAACTATTTTGAAGATATTGCCGGAGCAGAGCATGCAATCGTCCGTCCGGAATTTGTCAAAGTGACCAGAAAAAATGAAGTGCAGAAATACAAAAGTTCTGCATCAGAAGCGGTGGTAGAACGTGTCGCCTTCCGCGGCAGTTATTTTGAACTGGGACTGAAAGTAGGAGATATTCAGTTGAGCGCGCGAAGGGGACTGGATGAAACGCTTGTACATACAGGGGAGACAGTAGACGTTTTTGTACAGCGCATTTTTGTTATAAAAGAAAACAAAGTTTATGCGTTGGAAAACCGTTCAGCAAGAGAAGATTATCTTGTGATTTGACGATATTACTTGTTTTCCCTATAACCTTGTAGTATAATAGGTATATATGGAGGGATTTACATGAAAATATCAACAAGAGGACGTTATGCACTTCGTGTTATGCTGGATCTTGCAGAGCATAACAATGGAGAATATATTCCATTAATGGACATTGCGAGAAGACAGGAGATTTCAGAAAAGTATCTGGAATCCATTGTATCTGTACTGAGTAAACAGAAGTTTGTAAAGGCATTACGCGGAAAAGGAGGCGGATATCGTCTGGCCAAAACTCCGGCAGAATATACGATCGGCAGTATTTTAAGAATTACAGAAGGCTCAATGGCACCGGTAGCATGTCTTGATGATCATCCGAATCAGTGCGAGAGAGCATCATCCTGCAAGACATTACAGATGTGGGAAAATTTTTACAAGTTGATCAATGAATATTTTGACGGAATCACACTGGAAGATCTGCTTGAACAAAATGCAGATATGGGTGATTATGTAATCTGAGACAGGACGAATTTTGCAAGTATAACGAGTCCGTAAAAGAAGTAAAACAGGACAGATTTGTCATTGAACTGATCTGGTCCTGTTTTTTAATGTTTGTGTTATCCTGAAAAAGGAAAAACTGGAAAAAACATATAATACATATTGACATGGTATGTTTATGGGTATATAGTAATAGCAACAAAAAGAAAGGATATAAGGGAGCACAGGAATGAAAGAATACGGTTTTAATACAACTTTGCTTCATGGGACAGAGGAGACAAATCCTTTTGGCGCGACACAGGTTCCGGTCTACCAGTCCAGTGCATTCCGTCACGATACAGCAGAGGAACTCGAAAAGATTTTTGCAAATAAACGGGCCGGATATTCATATACAAGAATCAACAATCCGACAGTTGAAGCTTTTGAGAAACGAATGACGAAGCTTGAGGGTGGAATAGGAAGTGTGGCATGCGCGTCAGGAATGGCGGCATTGACTATGGCTCTTATGAATATCCTGCAAAATGGTGATCATGTAGTTGCAGCGGCAGGATTGTACGGCGGCACAGTAGAACTTCTGGATGAACTGAAAGCTTACGGGATTACGACAACTTATGTACGAGAGAATACACCACAGGCTTTTGAAACGGAGATTACACCTCAGACCAAAGCTGTTTTTGCAGAAACAATTGGCAATCCGAAACTGGATGTAACGGATATTCAGGGAGTGGCGGAAATTGCACATAAGTATGGGGTTCCGTTTCTGGTAGATAATACAGTTGCAACCCCATATCTGATCAATCCGTTAAAGCTTGGAGCTGACATCGTGATTCATTCCTCCTCAAAATATATAAACGGGAGCAGTGATGCAATCAGTGGAATTTTGATCAGCGGCGGCGGTTTCAAATGGAATGCAGAGAAATTTCCGGGTATGGCAGAATTTAAGAAGTTCGGTCCATTTGCATATCTTGCAAAACTGCGAAACGGTTTATTTCGAAGTATGGGCGCCTGTCTGGCACCGCAGAATGCATTTTTGAATACACTCGGACTTGAAACACTTGGACTTCGAATGCAGCGCCACTGTAGTAACGCCATGGAGCTGGCGGAGTTTTTGAAAGAACTTGGTCATGGAATTACTGTTTCCTATCCCGGTCTTTCGGAACATCCATATCATAAGATTGCGGCACAACAGTTCCATGGTGGGTACGGAGCAATCATTACATTAAGAGCAGGAAGCAGAGAACGTGCTTTCCGAATCCTGAATGAACTGAGGATCCCATGGCTGGTATCAAATATAGGAGATACGAAAACACTTGCGATACATCCATCCAGCACAATTGCGGCACATCTGACACAGGAAGAAAAAGAACTTTCCGGTGTATATGATGATATGATTCGAATCAGTGTGGGAATAGAAGATATTGAAGATTTAAAAGAAGATTTCAGAAGAGTAATAGAAGGAGAGGACAAAAATGGCGAAAGTTGATTACGCAACATTAAAAAAAGGCGGCTTTATGCGTCAGAAACAGAAAAACAATTTTTCCCTGAGACTTGCCTGCGTCGGTGGTGCACTTACCGCTGAAAACCTCAAAAAAATTGCAGAGGTTGCAGAGAAATACGGAGATGGCTACGTACATCTGACATCCAGACAGGGTGTAGAGATTCCTTTTATTAAATTAGATGATATTGATGATGTGACAGTAGATCTTGCTAAGGGCGGATGTCGCCCGGGTGTCTGCGGACCACGCGTTCGAACAGTGACAGCATGTCAGGGAAATGCAGTCTGTCCGAGTGGAAATATCAACAGTTATGATATAGCTGTTAAATTAAATGAAAGATATTTCGGACGTGAGCTTCCGCATAAATTCAAATTTGGTGTAACAGGCTGTCAGAACAACTGCCTCAAAGCTGAAGAAAATGATGTAGGAATCAAGGGCGCTGCACAGATCAGCTGGAAAGAGGATACCTGTATTCACTGTGGTGTCTGTGAAAAAGCCTGCAGGGAAGAAGCAGTTACTTTTCAGGATGGCAAGCTCGTAATCGACACTCAGCTATGTAATTACTGTGGACGTTGCGCAAAATCTTGCCCGGTTGATGCATGGGACGTAAATAAAGCATTTCTTGTATCATTTGGCGGTACTTTTGGAAACCATATCAGTAAAGGAAGAGAATTCCTTCCGCTGATAACATCCGAAGAACAGCTTTTCCGTGTGACAGATGCGGCAATTCAGTTTTTTGCAGATCATGCAAATGCAGGAGAGCGATTCAAATTTACAATTGACAGAGTTGGAGAAGAAAAACTGTACGAAGTACTGAAAGGAGCTTATGATGGCTGATTATAAGATTGATGATACTGTAGATATTACAGATGTTGTCTGCCCGGTAACATTTGTAAAAGCAAAGGTTGCACTTGAGGAACTGGACGATGGACAGATCCTTGCAGTCCGTATGAATAACGGAGAACCGGTACAGAATGTACCGCGAAGCATTAAAGAAGAAGGACATCAGATTCTGAAACTCACTGACAACGGGGATGATACATTTACCCTGATCGTTAAGAAAGTAGAGGATGAATGATATGGCACTCAGAATCAATGCAGAGAACTTTGAAGAAAAGGTGTTAAAAGCAGACAAGCCGGTTCTTGTGGATTTCTATTCTGATAGCTGCATCCCGTGCAAACAGATGGCAGGAATCCTCGGAGACATTGAAGACGAGAATGAAGATAATATTTACATCTACAAAGTAAATGTGAATTATGACAAAGAACTGGCTGAGAAATACAAAGTCATGTCAGTTCCGACAGTGATCTGCTTCGTAAACGGAGAAGCAAAAGGAAAGACTGTAGGACTGAAAGAACAGGAAGAAATAGAAGAGTTGTTTGAAAAATACGTTTGATAAGTTTACATGTGTCAGATAAATATTTCATCGAAGATACGCTCTCGCTGCCTTCGACTGGCAGCAGTACGTAAGAAACCAAAATACGGTTTCTAAGTACTGGCCGTCTCAGAGCATCTTCTCCCGAAATATTTATCCGCACACTGGAAATTATCAAGACGGTGGGTAGCCAGCCTGCCGGCGGGAAGCACGACAATGGTTGAGAAATTCCTGTGAAACGGTTAATTATTCTTGTCAAAGCTGTAAAATTATTTAAGAACTTGTTGGGGATATTCAGGGGATTCATAAACATTTTCACAAGAAGATGATCTGACAACCAATTTCACAAATTTTGAGTATAAAAGGAGATAAGAGATATGTTTATTAAAGTTGAAGGAGAGAAGAAGGAATACCCGGAAGGACTTACCGTAAAGGAACTGATTGAAAAAGAAGACGTAGAGACACCACAGTATGTTACCGTAACAATCAATGACGAATTTATAGAAAGTGGTGCTTTCGAATCTACAGAAGTTAAAGATGGTGATGAAGTTGAATTTCTGTACTTCATGGGAGGAGGCGCAAGATAATGGCATTTACAAACGAACAGTTAGAGCGCTATTCCCGCCACATCATCCTCAAAGAGGTTGGTGCGAAGGGACAGAAGAAGCTTCTGAATTCCAGTGTACTGATCATTGGCGCAGGCGGACTTGGAGCACCGGCAGCTATGTATCTGGCAGCAGCCGGAGTTGGAACCATTGGAATTGCAGATGCCGATGAAGTTGATCTTTCCAATCTTCAGAGACAGGTCATCCATACAACGGCAGACCTTGGCAAGGCGAAAGTAAAATCTGCAAAAGAAACCATGCAGGCAATCAACCCGGATGTCAAAGTTAATACATACCGTAAGTTTATCACATCAGAAAATATCATGGACATCATCAAGGATTATGATTTCATCATCGACGGAACAGATAACTTCCCGGCAAAATTCCTTATCAATGATGCATGTGTCATGGCACAGAAGCCATTCTCCCATGCAGGAATCATTCGTTTCAAAGGTCAGCTTATGACGTATGTGCCGGGAGAAGGACCATGTTACAGATGCGTATTTAAGGATCCGCCGCCGAAGGATGCAGTGCCGACCTGTAAGCAGGCCGGAGTTATCGGAGCCATGGGCGGAGTCATCGGAAGCCTACAGGCAATGGAAGCAGTGAAATACATCATCGGAAAAGGAGATCTCCTGACAGGCAGACTTCTTACTTATGATGCACTGACAATGACTTTCCGTACGATCAAACTTCCTAAGAACCATGACTGCCCGGTATGCGGCGATCACCCGACCATCACAAAACTGATCGACTACGAGCAGGCGGAATGTGACATGCATATGTAATGCTGCGATAGTGGGAAAATGCGAGGACTACGTGTGTTGGATAAGTATTTCATCGAAGACACGCTCTCGCTGCCTTCGACTGGCAGCGGATACTAAGGGATTAAAAAACAATCCCTAAGTACCGGCCGTCTCAGAGCGTCTTCTCACGAAATAATTATCCACACACTGGAAATTGCAGACAGGACGTAACGCAGCCTGACATATGTCATGTACCGGAAAGAAAAGGCTTATATTTGTATATTGCAGAAGTACTTATAGAAATTCTTAAATACAGATACTTGCTGGTTTGCAATTATGAACGTAACTATTACTGCGGCCCACACGACAATTGTACGACGAACATATTTCGAGAAACAGTGTGTGAATAATAATTCATAAGAAGATGCTCTGAGACGGCCAGTACTTAGTGACCGTATTCTGGTCACTTATGTACTGCTGCCAGTCGAGGGCAGCGAAAGCGTATCTTCGTTGAATTGATTATTGCACACACGTAACTTGACAACATCGAGGAGTTTTATTATGAAACTATATTTGAAAAAATCCGATTACACCACCATCCTGGAACACTGTACTGCCGGCCTCCCGAACGAGTCATGCGGCCTCCTCGCAGGAACCAAAGAAGATGAGGAGATCACCGTCACAAAAGTCTATCTCCTCACAAACGTAGATGCCAGCATAGAACACTTCTCCATGGATCCGAAAGAACAGCTTAAAGCACTCAAAGATGCCAGAGCAAACGGATATAAAATCATAGGGAACTTCCATTCCCATCCTGAATCCCCTTCCCGTCCGTCAGAGGAAGACAAACGACTGGCATTTGATCCGACCATCGAATATCTTATCCTTTCCCTTATGGAGGAAGGAAATCCGGTGCTGAAAGCATTTGAAATCGACAAAGAAAAAAACGTTACGATCCACGAAATCGAGATTACAGAATAAAGTCAGGAAGAAAGAACCATGAGCAAATCCTTACAGGTAAAACAGATAGATACAGATGTCCTGATTATCGGCGGCGGTACCGCAGGCTGTTACGCGGCACTTACAATCAGCAGAAATTCAGATGCTTCTGTTCTGGTAGCAGAGAAAGCAAATATCAAACGAAGCGGCTGTCTGGCAGCTGGTGTTAACGCCATCAATGCATATATCGTCAAAGGACGTAAACCTCAGGATTATGTAGACTACGCAACAAAAGATGCAGCAGGCATCGTCAGAAATGACCTGCTTCTGACGGCAGCCGAAGAATTTAACAATGTAACAGCAGACATGGAAAGCCTCGGTCTTGTAATTCTCAAAGATGAAAACGGAGACTATGTGGCGAGAGGTAACCGCAACATTAAGATCAATGGCGAGAACTTCAAACCACTTCTTGCAGATGCTGTATACAAAAGCAAAAATGTAGACGTTCTAAATTACGTAAATATTACAGATCTTCTTACAGAAAACGGAAGTGTTTATGGCGCAGTCGGTTTTTCCATTATGGAAGAAACAGCCTATGTGATTCATGCAAAGGCAGTCCTGATCGCAACAGGTGGCGCTGCAGGCATTTATAAACCAAACAACCCGGGATTTTCCAGACATAAAATGTGGTATCCTCCTTTTAACACAGGAGCCGGATATGCGATGGGAATCCGTTCCGGTGCAGAGATGACAACCTTTGAGATGCGTTTTATTGCACTGAGATGCAAAGATACAATTGCTCCGACCGGAACCATTGCGCAGGGTGTACAGGCAAAGCAGGTTAATTCAAAAGGCGAAGTTTACGAGCATATCTATGGCCTGACAACCAGCCAGAGAGTTTATGGAACAGTCAGAGAAAACCAGCTGGGACATGGTCCGTGTTATCTTCAGACTTCCGGTATCACGTCCGAGCAGGATCGGGATCTTCTGAAAGCATATCTGAACATGGCACCGAGCCAGACCCTTAAATGGATTGAAAACGGCAAAATGCCGAGTGAACAGGACGTAGAGATTCAGGGAACAGAGCCATATATTGTAGGTGGTCATACGGCAAGTGGTTTCTGGGTAGATACAAAGAGAAAAACGACCATTCACGGACTGTATGCGGCCGGTGATGTTGCTGGCGGATGTCCGCAGAAATATGTAACTGGTGCTCTGGCTGAGGGCAAGATTGCCTCTTTTGCAATCATCGAACAGCTGAAAAGTGATTCTGATGAAACAACGTCCACAATCGAAAAACAGGCACAGGTGATTTTGAAAGATTACGAAAAAATCCGCAGTACACAGAACGGATTATTTACAATTGATGATCTGGAAGAAGCCATGCAGAAAGTTATGGACGAATATGCAGGCGGAATCGCAAGCAATTATCAGTTTAATGAAAAACAGTTAAAACTTGCAGAAGAAAAAATCGCGCGTTTAAGTGAACTGGCAGAGCAGATCGGGGCAGAGGATATGCATGAGCTCCTTTTTGCTTACGAGTTAAAAGAAAGACTTCTTGTCTGTCAGGTTCTGATCGAACATCTCAAAAACAGAAAAGAAACACGCTGGCATTCATTTAACGAAAATCTTGATCATCCGGAGACAGATGAAAAATTTGAAAAATATGTAAATTCCAGAATGGAAGACGGCAAGCTCCATATTCTGTTCCGGGATCTGATAAAGGGGGATACTTATGAGCATACAAATTCGTAAAGACCGCTGTATCGGCTGCGGAAAATGTCAGGAAGTATGTCCAGGCACCCTCATTCAGATCATAGATAAAAAGGCAGTCATGAAATACCCGAAGAATTGCTGGGGCTGTGTTTCCTGCGTAAAAGAATGCAGGGCAGGAGCCATTGAATTCTATCTTGGTGCAGACATCGGCGGCATGGGTGGAACAATGAATGTCACACAAAAAGGTGATCTTCTCAACTGGAATATCACCAGAGCAGACGGCAGCGAACTTGTGATCAGTGTTGACCGGAGAAATTCCAATAAATATTAAGACAGGAGACCAAATATGAGCGGATTATCACATTTAGATGAACTGGAAGCAGAAGCAATATATATTATCCGGGAAGTGGCAGCAGAATGCGAAAAACCAGTAATGCTTTATTCCATCGGAAAAGACAGCTCAGTAATGCTTCATCTTGCACTGAAAGCTTTTTATCCGGAAAAACCGCCTTTCCCGTTTTTACATGTCAATACAACATGGAAATTTAAAGAAATGATTGAGTTTCGTGATAAGACAGCAAAAGATCTTGGAATCGAGATGCTGGAATATATTAACGAAGATGGTGTAAAGCAGGGAATCAATCCTTTCGATCACGGTTCAGCTTATACAGATATCATGAAAACACAAGCTCTGAAACAGGCTCTGAACAAATATGGTTTTACAGCAGCTTTTGGCGGCGGCCGTCGTGATGAAGAAAAGAGCCGTGCAAAAGAACGTATCTTTTCTTTCCGCAACGAAAATCATGCGTGGGATCCGAAAAATCAGAGACCG
This sequence comes from Blautia sp. Marseille-P3087, assembly GCF_900120195.1. Lineage (GTDB taxonomy): Bacteria > Bacillota > Clostridia > Lachnospirales > Lachnospiraceae > Blautia_A. The sequence continues at coordinate 529,393 of NZ_LT635539.1, read as the reverse complement.
GAAATGTGGAAGCTTTATAATACTGAGATCAACAAAGGCGAGAGCATTCGTGTTTTTCCAATCTCCAACTGGACAGAAAAAGATATCTGGCAGTACATACAGAGAGAAAATATTCCGATCGTACCTCTTTATTTTGCAAAAGAACGTCCGGTGGTATATCGTGACGGAAATATCATCATGGTGGATGATGAGCGTATGCGTCTGAAACCGGGAGAAAAACCGGAGATGAAAAAAGTACGTTTCCGTACACTGGGCTGTTATCCGCTGACCGGAGGTATCCTTTCAGAAGCAGATACACTTGATGCAATCATTGATGAGACATTAAGTTCTGTGGAATCCGAAAGAACCAGCCGAATCATCGATTCTGACGGTGGTGCAGCGAGCATGGAAAAGAGAAAGAGAGAGGGGTATTTCTAAATGAGTGGTTTACTGAAATTTATTACCTGCGGAAGTGTGGATGATGGAAAATCCACACTGATCGGACATATACTTTATGATTCAAAACTGCTTTATGCAGATCAGGAAAAAGCCCTGATCCTTGACAGCAAAGTTGGATCCAGAGGTGGTGCGATCGATTATTCACTTCTTCTCGACGGCCTGATGGCAGAAAGAGAACAGGGTATCACAATCGACGTGGCTTATCGTTATTTTACTACAGATAAAAGAAGCTTTATTGTTGCAGATACACCTGGTCATGAAGAATATACAAGAAATATGGCAGTTGGTGCTTCCTTTGCACAGCTTGCAATCATTTTGGTCGATGCAAAACAGGGTGTTCCGGTACAGACAAGACGCCACAGCCGTATCTGTGAGCTGATGGGAATTCATCACTTTGTATTTGCAGTCAACAAAATGGATCTTGTGGATTATAGTGAAGAGAGATTTAATGAAATTATAAAAGACATTAATGAGCTTTCTGAAAGTCTCGGACTTCAGGATGTTGTGATCGTTCCAGTCAGCGCGACTGAAGGTGACAATGTGACTGTCAAATCCGAAAATATGCCATGGTATACAGGAAAAACACTTCTGGATCATCTGGAAACGGTTGATGTGACAGAGACTGAGAGCGAAGCCGGATTCTATATGCCAGTACAGCGTGTATGCCGTCCAAATCATGAATTCAGAGGATTTCAGGGACAGATTGAAAGTGGCAGGATCAAAGTCGGAGAGACCATAACCACACTTCCGAGCAATGAAACTGCAACAGTCAAAACATTACTGAATGGAAGTACATCCGTAGAGGAAGCAGTGACAGGCCAGGCAGTGACAATCCAGCTTGACAAAGAAGTGGATGTCAGCCGTGGATGTGTCCTGACAGATCAGGCACAGCTTTCCGTTGCAAAAAGCTTTACAGCAACGCTTCTCTGGATGGATGACAGCAGACTGACTCTCGGAAAAGAGTATCTGGTAAAACTCGGTACTAAGAGGATTCCGGGATTTATCCGCAGTATCAAATATAAAATCGATGTCAACACAGGAGAACATATTTCTGCTGATTATATCGAAAAAAATGAAATTGCACTTTGCGAAATCGAACTGGCAGAAAAAATTGTGCTGGATGAATTTAAGAAACATAAAACACTTGGTGAAATGATCCTGATCGACCGTGTCAGCCATATGACTTCTGCATGCGGTGTACTGGAAACGGTAGAAAATGACAGCGAAAAACCATATTTCCAGAAGGACGATATCAAAGTCGGCGGTTATGTGTTTGAAGAATTTTACTTCAATCTGGAAAATGCTATGATGTCCAAAACAGGATCTGATAGGAAAACCTATCATGTAGGAGATGCAGTGCCGGTTTCCGGTGACAGCTTCAAATATCCGGAATACTTTGATATTTTGTCCGTTGAGGACGGTGCAGCTGTCCTGATTCGTGACGGTAAAGTTGAAGATATTCAGAAGATTGAAGATTATCGCTACATGGGACTGCCGGTAGTGGATGAGCGTGGGATGGCACTGCTTGTGAAAAACAGAGCAGAATTGGACAAATTCCTCGAAGAAGTGAAAGCAGCAACTGCAGAAAACAGATCCGAATTGCATAATAAATGGTTCAGATTTGAGACATACAGAAAAGTTGTTTGCACCGATAATTTTTGGGTGATCTAAGGGAACTTCCTTAGGAGCCTTCGTGGGTGCCCCGAAACCTTGATATTTGAAAAAAGAATCTGAGGGGGAAGAGCTCACAGTTGCGAAGGCCGCACTTCCCCCTCAGACTCCCCCTTGTTGGCCACGCGGTCGTATATGAGCATATTATTTATACGTGAGCAAATATTATTTAGTTATGGTATTGTCTTTAAAAGAACAAGACGGGAAATACCAAAGACAGGCAGGAATTTTACAGAATTCTTACCTGTTTTTGTTTGTTTATCAAAAATGAATATGATATATTAGAATATATAGAATACCAGGTGGTTGTAGATAATGGATTTATGACCAGAGAAAGGGCATGGAATGGAACAGGAATTTTGGGATGCGGTGGAGGACAATCCGATCATTGCGGCAGTAAAAAGTATGGATGATCTGGAAGGATGCTGTAAGCTGGAGGACATACGAGTTGTCTTTGTTTTGTTTGGGGATATATGTTCGATTGGAGATATTGTAAAGAAAATCAAGGCTGCAGGCAAGATTGCCATGGTGCATGTAGATCTGGTCGGAGGATTAAGCCCACGCGAGATAGCAGTTGAATATCTGAAAAATAATACCGATGCCGATGGAATTATTACCACAAAACCATCATTGATCAAAAAAGCAAAAGAACTTTCGCTGTATACGGTACTGCGTTATTTCCTACTGGATTCAATGGCTTACGAGAATATTCTGACACAGCAGCATATCGTCCATCCAGATTTTATAGAAGTCCTGCCTGGTGCAATGCCAAAAGTCATTCAGAAACTTTGCTCTGAAATCAAAGTACCCGTAATCGCCGGAGGTCTCATTATCGACAAAGAATCCGTTATGGGAGCCCTCACCGCCGGCGCCACCGCCGTATCCTCCACCAACCACAACGTATGGAAACTGTAATTCCATTCCCTGATAATTTATCTGATTATTATAGAATTGTATCCTGAGAAGTCGATATCCTATTGACTAATTATAAAAGATTTTGTTTAATAAGATAAATAAGAGGAATATAAAAACGATATTATAAAAGAAACTCTTTTATGAGGGAGGCTTTTTATATGCAAAAATATGTAATGGCGCTGGACGCGGGTACCACCAGCAACCGATGCATTTTATTTAATGAAAAAGGTGAAATGTGCAGTGTGGCACAGAGGGAATTTCATCAGTATTTCCCGAAGCCCGGCTGGGTGGAACACGATGCAGATGAAATCTGGGCAAGTATGCTTGGTGTGGCAGTAGAAGCTATGAATATGATTGGTGCAGAAGCACATGATATTTCTGCAATCGGTATTACAAATCAGCGAGAGACTGCAATCGTATGGGATAAAAACACCGGAGACCCGATCTATCATGCAATTGTCTGGCAGTGCCGCAGAACATCCGAATACTGTGATTCACTGAAGGCAAAAGGTCTTACCGATAAATTCCGTATGAAGACCGGTCTTGTGATAGATGCCTATTTTTCTGCAACAAAAGTAAAATGGATTCTCGACAATGTGCCGGGAGCCAGAGAAAAAGCAGAGCGTGGAGATCTGCTTTTTGGAACAGTTGAGACCTGGCTGATCTGGAAACTGACGAAGGGTGCGGTTCATATTACGGATTATTCCAATGCATCCCGTACAATGCTTTTTAATATCAATACTTTACAGTGGGATGAAGAAATCCTTGAAGAATTAGATATTCCGAGATGTATGCTTCCGACACCGAAACCGTCCAGCTGTGTTTACGGTATGGCAGATCCGTCATTTTTAGGCGGTCCGATACCGATTGCAGGTGCAGCGGGAGATCAGCAGTCCGCATTGTTTGGGCAGACCTGTTTTCAGGCCGGTGAAGCAAAAAATACATATGGTACCGGTTGTTTCCTGCTTATGAATACAGGTGAGAAACCGGTGTTTTCCGAGAATGGCCTTGTTACAACAATTGCCTGGGGGCTTGATGGAAAAGTAAATTACGCGCTGGAGGGATCTATCTTTGTGGCAGGGGCTGCAATCCAGTGGCTGCGTGATGAGATGCGCCTGATTGATTCTGCTGAAGATTCTGAATATATGGCAAAGAAAGTAAAGGATACAAATGGCTGCTACGTTGTTCCGGCATTTACTGGACTTGGAGCACCACACTGGGATCAGTATGCGAGAGGTACAATCGTTGGAATCACCCGAGGCGTAAATAAATACCATATTATCCGTGCAACTCTGGAATCTCTGGCATATCAGGTAAATGATGTATTACAGTCGATGAAAGCCGATTCCGGAATTCAGCTTGCTTCACTGAAAGTCGATGGTGGCGCGAGTGCGAATGATTTTCTGATGCAGACACAGGCAGATATCATCAATGCACCGGTAAATCGTCCGCAATGTGTCGAGACTACTGCGATGGGTGCAGCTTATCTGGCAGGTCTTGCAGTAAACTACTGGACGAGCAAGGAAGATGTACTTAAGAATTGGGCGATTGATAAAACCTTTACTCCCCAGATCGCGGATACAGAGAGAGTTAAGCGAATCAAAGGATGGGAAAAAGCAGTCAAATATGCCTATGGCTGGGCAAGAGACGAAGAAGATTAATGATTAGGAGTCACTTTTAAGTGACTGAATTCAAATTAAATATTTAGGCAAGAGAAAAGAGAGCCTGACAGTAGATCCATAAGACATGGGTTTATTTGTCAGGCTTTTTACGATACAGGAGGATATAAATATGAAAAACTATGATGTGATTATTATTGGTGCAGGAGTGACAGGTACAGCAATTGCACGGGAACTGTCACGTTATCAGTGTAAAGTCTGTGTGCTGGAAAGAGAAGAGGATGTCTGCTGCGGTACCTCAAAAGCAAACAGTGCGATTATTCATGCAGGGTATGATGCAGAACCGGGCTCATGGAAAGCCAGATTGAATGTGAGGGGAAATGAAATGATCGAATCACTTTCAAGAGAGCTTGACTTTCCGTTTAGACGGAATGGTTCACTTGTGCTTTGTCTGGATGAAAAAGCTTATCCGGATCTTAAAAAACTTTATGACAGAGGAATCGAAAATGGGGTAGAAGAGCTTCAGATCCTGAACAGAGATGAAGTGCTTTCGATGGAGCCAAATGTTTCCGATAAAGTCTATGCGGCTTTATATGCACCAACAGCCGGAATTGTATGTCCGTTTCATATGACGATTGCTTTTGCAGAAAACGCATATACAAATGGTGTGTCATTCCATTTTAATACGGAAGTGCAGCAAATTGAACGAGAGGCAAAAGGATGGAAAATCACAACCGGTAAGGGAGAATACAATGCGAAGTGTATTGTCAATGCAGCCGGTGTGTATGCAGACAAGATCCACAATATGGTAAGTGAAAAGAAACTTCATATTACCCCACGAAAAGGAGAATATTGTCTGCTGGATAAAAGTGCCGGTAATCATGTAAGAAGAACGATTTTTACTCTTCCGGGAAAATTTGGAAAAGGTGTTCTTGTCACACCGACGGTTCATGGAAATCTTCTGATTGGACCGACTGCAATGGATATTGAAAATAAAGAAGGTGTGAATACAACACGGGACGGGTTACAGCAAGTTATTGAAAAATCTGCAGACAGTGTGAAAAATATTCCAACACGACAGGTGATTACTTCATTTGCCGGTTTGCGTGCACACGAAGACGGAGATGATTTTGTCATCGGAGAAACAGAAAATGATTTTATAGACTGTGCGGGAATTGAATCACCGGGACTTTCCAGTGCACCGGCAATAGGTGAAGTTATTGGAAAACTTGTACAGAAAAAATATGATCTGAAAGAAAAAATAGATTTTATTTCCACAAGAACAGGATTACCGGATCTGAATTCGATGACGCTTGAAAAACGGAATGAAATAATTCATAAGAATCCTGCATATGGAAATATCATCTGCCGCTGCGAGATGGTGACAGAGGGAGAAATCATAGATGCAATCAAAAGGCCGCTGGGGGCAAAATCACTGGATGGAGTTAAGAGGCGTACACGTGCCGGTATGGGACGATGCCAAGCGGGATTCTGTTCACCTAAGGTTATGGAGATCCTGAGCCGTGAGCTTGGAAAATCGATTGAAGAAATTACAAAATCCGGCGGAAATTCCCGAATTATCGAAGGAATCAATAAGGATACATTTTGAGGAGGAAAACAAAATGAAAAATTATGATATTGTGATCATCGGCGGAGGTCCGGCAGGACTTTCTGCAGCTGTGGCAGCCAGAAAAAACGGAACAGAAAGTGTTTTGATTCTTGAACGTGACGACAAACTTGGCGGAATTTTGAATCAGTGCATTCATAATGGATTCGGGCTGCATACATTCCAGGAAGAATTGACAGGGCCGGAGTATGCGGGAAGATTTATTACGCAGGCAGAGGAACTTCGGATAGAATACAAATTACATACTATGGTTATGGATATCAGCGCAGACGAAGTCGTAACAGCAATGAACCAGGAAGAAGGAATGTTTCAGATTCAGGCAAAAGCCGTAATTCTTGCAATGGGCTGCCGTGAACGTTCAAGAGGAGCACTGAACATACCAGGCTATCGTCCGGCAGGGATTTTTTCAGCAGGAACGGCACAACGTCTGGTAAACATTGAAGGGTATCTTCCGGGGCGAAAAGTTGTGATCTTAGGTTCCGGTGACATCGGTCTGATTATGGCAAGGAGAATGACGCTGGAAGGGGCAGACGTGCAGGTGGTTGCAGAGCTGATGCCTTATTCCGGCGGCCTGAAACGAAACATTGTGCAGTGTCTGGATGATTTTGGGATTCCGTTGAAATTAAGCCATACGGTAATTGATATTAAAGGTAAAGAACGTGTGGAAGGAATCACTCTTGCCGAAGTCAATGCAGAGGGCAGACCGATTCCGGGTACGGAAGAAGAATATGAGTGTGATACATTACTTCTTTCTGTCGGGCTGATTCCAGAAAATGAATTATCACGCGGCATGGGTATAGAAATGAATCCTGTGACATCCGGTCCGAAAGTCAATGAAAGTCTGGAGACAAATATAGAGGGTGTTTTTGCATGCGGAAACGTGCTTCATGTACATGACCTGGTTGACTTTGTATCGGAAGAAGCGGCTATGGCTGGACGAAATGCCTCACTTTATGTACAGAATGCATGCAGAAGCCAGGAAAATACAAAAAATCTGACAGAAAAAGAAATCATTCTGTTTTCGGAAAAGGGGGTACGTTATACGGTTCCGTCTGTAATACGTCCGGATCATATGCCGGAAGAACTGACTGTTCGATTCCGCGTCGGAGGTGTATACAAAAACTGCTATATAAGCTGCTATCTCGATGGAGAAAGAATCCTTCACCGCAAACGTCCGGTCGTAGCTCCGGGGGAGATGGAGCAGATCAAACTTACCAGAGAACAGATAATGAAGAATCTTTTATTGCAGAAAATTACATTAAAAATCGAGGAGGAATAGATATGGAAATCAGAAATCTGACATGCATCGGCTGCCCGATGGGATGTCCTCTTACTGTGAAACTTGAGGACACAGAAGTCATAAGTATAGAAGGAAATAGCTGCAAAAGAGGTGCCGTATATGGAAAAAAAGAGGTTACGAATCCGACCAGAATCGTGACAACGACCGTTCGTGTAAGTGGTGGAACGGAACCTGTGGTGTCTGTTAAAACAAAAGAAGATATTCCGAAAGATAAAATTTTTGCCTGTGTTCGTGCAATGAAGGAAATTACTGTACCGGCTCCTGTACATATCGGAGATGTGATTCTGCGTGATGTCGCACACACAGGGGTGGATATGATTGCAACAAAAAATGTAGAGATTTAAAGATATTGTTTTTCTTTCAAAACACACAGGAAAACCCCATGTAAATTTTATTGACAACTTTTCTCGAACATACTATTATTAAAATAGTATGTTTTCCTGAAGGATCCACGCGGATATGGTATATCCCATTCAGGAAAGGATATAGTCAGACAAAGGAGAAACACAATATCATGACAATATCCATGATAGGAATTGATCACGACAGAGCACCCGTAGATATTCGGGCTCTGTTTGCGTTTACAAAGAAAAATGCGGGAGAAGCAATGGAAAGACTTAAAGAGACGGCAGGAATTTATGGCTGTATCATTTTGTCGACCTGCAACCGACTTGAAATATGGACCAGTCACGAAGAAGAACAGGAAATTTCCATGTATGAGTGTCTGTGCCGTCTGAAGGGGATACAGGATACTTCTTACGAAAAATATTTTATCACACGCAAAGATAAGGAAGCTGTAGAGCATCTTTTTTATCTTGCCGGAGGACTGAAATCTCAGATTCTCGGTGAAGATCAGATTCTAACGCAGATTAAGGATGCTCTAAATCTTGCACGTGAGCATTTTACAACAGACAGTGTGCTGGAAGTACTGTTTCGTATGGCTGTAACCGCTGGAAAAAAGATCAAGACAGAAGCTCCTCTTGCACATGGGAATCCTTCTGTTATTCATCAGGCAGTCAGCCATTTGAAAGAACAGGGTTATGATATGCATGGCAAAACATGTATGGTCATCGGAAATGGTGAAATGGGAAAAGTTGCCGCACAGACGCTTCGCGATGCCGGAGCCAATGTAACAGTCACAGTCCGCCAGTATCGAAGCGGACTTGTCAGTATTCCGATTGGATGCAGCCGTATTCATTATGGAGAGCGAATGAGATTTTTGCCGAACTGTGACGTTGTAGTAAGTGCTACAGCCAGTCCGAACTTTACTCTGAGGGATGAACTTTTTCAGGATGTTGTATTGGAAAAACCGCTCCTGCTTCTTGATCTTGCAGTTCCGAGGGACATTGATCCGTCTCTTGGCAGCAGGGACGGAATTACGCTTTATGATATGGACAGCTTCCGTACAGAAAGACTTTCGCCGGAGGCACATGAGAGTCTTATAAAAGCAGCTTCGATCGTAGAAGAACAGATGGCAGAATTTTTTCAGTGGCTGGATGGCCGTGACGTTATTCCGAGAATTCAGGAAATCCGTGCGGAAGCAGTGCAGGATCTGAATCTGCGTATCGAAAAAATTCTCAAAAAAACACCGATGCAGGAAGAAGACAGGGCAAGTCTTCTTGAGGCAGTAGACACCGCAGCTGGAAAAGTTGTTAATAAAATGATTTTCGGTCTTAGGGACAGTCTGAATCAGGAAGCTTTTCTGGAATGTGTTGCAGGATTGGAGAAGGTATATGAAGACTAAACGATATTTTCCAATGTTTATTGATCTGTCAGACAAAAAAATCGTCGTTGTAGGCGGTGGCAATATTGCGACCAGAAGAGTACGGACACTTTTGCAGTTTACAAGAAATATTACTGCAATTGCACCGAAGTGTACGATGGAACTGCAGGAACTCGGAAAGACAGGATATGTTCATCTGATCACACGCGCGGTCAAACGTTCGGATTTTGACATGGCATATATGGTGATCGCAGCAACAAATGACTGGAAACTGAATGATGAGATTTACCGTGTCTGTAAGGAAGAGGGCATCTATGTAAATGTTGCCGACGATAAGAGTAAATGCGATTTCTATTTCCCGGGTATTTATATGAAGGATGAAGTGGTTGTCGGAATTACAGCAAGTGGGCTGGATCACAGCCGCGCAAAAAAAGTCCGTATCGCAATTCAGGAAGCAATGGAGGCATCAGATGGTGAAGACAGAAGTGCAGAATAAAGTGATCATTGGAAGCAGGGAGAGCCGTCTGGCAGTTTTGCAGAGTGAGATGGTGCGCGATTACATAAAAACACAGCATCCGGAGCTGGATGTTGAGATTCTGACAATGAAAACGACAGGTGATAAAATTTTAGACCGGACACTTGATAAGGTCGGAGGCAAGGGCCTCTTTGTAAAAGAACTGGATAAAGCACTGCTGGAGGGCAGAACCATGTTGTCGGTTCACAGCCTGAAAGATATGCCGATGGAAGTTCCTGGAGAACTTCCTCTTCTTGCGTTTTCAAAGAGAGAAGATCCGAGGGATGTTCTGGTGCTCCCGCAGGGAGTCGGTGAACTGGATCCTACGAAACCGCTGGGATGTTCAAGCCTTCGGCGTACGCTTCAGCTTAAAGAACTATATCCGGAAATGGAAGTAAAAAGTATTCGTGGAAATCTTCAGACCCGTTTACAGAAACTGGACAATGGAGAATATTCCGGTCTGATTCTTGCTGCAGCAGGCCTGAAACGCCTTGGCTTAGGAAATCGAATCTGCCGGTATTTTTCAGAGGATGAGATGCTTCCGGCAGCAGGTCAGGGAATCCTTGCTGTGCAGGGAAGATGGGATCTGACATATGATTATCTGGAAGGCTATCGAGATGAAAAAGCATGGATTGCAGGCAGTGCAGAGCGTGCTTTTGTAAAATATCTGAACGGAGGCTGTTCTTCGCCGGTTGCCGCTTTTGGTGTGGTAGAGGGAGATGAACTCTTTCTTCGCGGACTCTATTACAGGGAATGTGACGGTCGTTATTTTAAAGACAGCATCCGGGGACCGAAATCAGAGGCAGAAAAACTGGGCAGAGACCTTGCCAAACGGATGCAGGATATATATGAAAATGACATAACAGGAGGGCTTTCATTATGAAAAAGGGAAAAGTATGGCTTGTTGGAGCCGGACCTGGAGATATCGGTCTATTTACTTTGAAGGGAATGGAAGTCCTTAAAGCAGCAGATGTTGTTGTTTATGACAGTCTTGTAGGTCAGGGTGTTCTGGCAAAAATTCCGACAGAGGCAAGATTAATAAATGTAGGAAAACGTGCAGATAAACATACGATTCCACAGGAAGGAATCAATCAGGTGCTTCTGGAGGAAGCCCTGAAGGGAAATCGTGTTGTCCGCCTCAAAGGCGGTGATCCGTTCCTTTTCGGACGTGGCGGAGAAGAACTGGAACTTCTGACAGAAAATGAAATTCCGTATGAGATCGTTCCGGGAGTTACATCTTCCATTGCAGTACCGGCATACAACGGAATTCCGGTTACACATCGTGATTTCTGTTCATCAGTGCATATCATTACCGGACATCGGAGAGCAGGGAAAAAATATGACATTGATTTTAAGGCGCTGACAGATACGAAGGGAACGCTGGTTTTTCTTATGGGAATTGCAGCACTTGCTGATATCTGCCAGGGACTTCTTAATGCAGGAATGGATCCGGATATGCCGGCGGCAGTTCTCCAGAAGGGAACGACAGCTGATCAGAAGCGCGTTGTAGCAACCGTTTCCACTCTGAAAGAAGAGGTAGAAAGGCAGGGAATCGAGACACCGGCAATTATTGTAGTCGGTAAAGTATGTAAGCTTGCAGCAGACTTCGGATGGTATGAAAAACTTTCTCTTGCAGGATGGAAAGTGCTTGTAACCAGACCGAAGGGACGCAGTTCCCGTACCGCAGATGATCTTCGAAGAAGAGGGGCAGAAGTGTTGGAACTGCCGTCTGTCAGAACTGTTGCACTGGATGAGCAGACGGAGCTTTGGCATGCATTTGACAGAATAGACACTTATCAGTGGATTACTTTTACAAGTCCGACAGGCGCAGAGATTTTCTTTGAAGAACTGAAAAATGCGCACAAAGATATCCGTAGTCTGGCAGGAGTACGTATTGCGGCAATCGGTCAGGGAACTGCGAAAGTACTGGAAGAAAGAGGTATTCTCGTAGATCTTATTCCGGAAATTTATGATGGAGATGCACTGGGAGAAGCCCTTGCGGCAAAACTCACAGGCGGAGAGAAAATTCTTCTCCCAAGAGCACGAAAAGGAAATGAAAATCTTGTAAAGATTCTTAAAACTCATGGTGCCAGGGTGGATGATATTGCAACATATGATACCGTCTATGAAAAAAGCCGGCTGATCAATGTTGGAGAAGAAATTCGTACAGGTTCTATCGACTGTGTGGTATTTACAAGTGCATCAACGGTAAAAGGATTTGTCGAAAGCACAGCACTTGCAGATTATTCCGGTGTTGTGGCAGCATGTATCGGCAAACAGACAAAAGCTGCGGCTGATGCATACGGCATGCAGACATATGTGGCAGAAAAAGCAACGATTGAGGCTTTGATCGATCTCGTTGTGAAGATAAAAAACAAATAACATTTTTAAGATAAGAAAGAGGTGCAGCAACAATGGATCTTATTCAGAGACCAAGAAGACTTCGCGGAAGTGAAACACTCCGTAAAATGGTGAGAGAAACAAGGATTGATAAATCTTCTCTGATCTATCCGCTTTTTGTAAAGGAAGGTACAGGTGTTGAGGAAGAAATTCCATCTATGGAAGGACAGTACCGCTACAGCGTAGATCGTCTTCCTTACGAACTGGAACGTTTACAGAAGGCTGGTGTGAGCAATATCATGCTTTTTGGAATCCCGGATCACAAAGATGAAGTGGGAAGTGGTGCTTACGATGAAAACGGAATCGTACAGAAAGCTTTAAGAGAAGCTAAAAAACAGTTCCCGGATCTTTATTATATTACAGATGTGTGCATGTGCGAATATACTTCACATGGACACTGCGGTGTTCTCTGCGGTCATGAAGTAGAGAATGATGCAACACTTGAATTACTTGCAAAAACAGCACTTTCTCATGTAGAAGCCGGCGCAGATATGGTGGCACCTTCTGATATGATGGACGGCCGTGTACGTGCAATCCGTGAATGTCTGGACAAGGCAGGACATAAAGAAACTCCGATCATGTCCTATGCAGTCAAATATGCATCTGCATTTTATGGTCCGTTCCGTGATGCTGCAGGTTCTGCTCCATCCTTTGGTGACCGTAAGAGTTATCAGATGGATTTTCATAATCGTCGTGAGGGAATGAAAGAAGCACTGACAGATATCGAAGAGGGCGCAGACATCATTATGATCAAACCTGCAATGTCTTATCTGGATATGGTTTCGGAAGTTTACAAGGCAACAAATGTTCCGATTGCTACTTACAGTGTAAGCGGTGAATATGCAATGGTCAAAGCAGCTGCCAAGATGGGATGGATCGAAGAAGACAGAATTGTCTGTGAGATGGCTGCAAGTGCCTATCGTGCAGGAGCTTCTATTTATCTGACTTACTATGCAAAAGAGCTTGCCCGCTTTATCGATGAAGGGAGAATCGGCTAATGGGAAGATCAGAAGAATTATTTGAACGTGCAGTAAAAAGAATTCCGGGCGGCGTCAACAGTCCGGTCAGAGCGTATGGTGCGATCGGAATGGCTCCGAGATTTATCAAACGTGCAGATGGCTGTCACATTTATGATGTAGATGGCAATGAATACGTAGATTATATCGATTCCTGGGGACCGATGATCCTCGGTCATAATTTCCCACAGATCCGGGAAGCAGTAGTTGAAGCCTGCGCAGACGGTCTGAGTTTTGGATGTGCTACGGAGATAGAAGTAGAGATGGCGGAATTTATCTGTGAACATCTTCCGCATGTTGAGATGGTGCGTATGGTCAATTCCGGCACAGAGGCTGTCATGAGTGCAATTCGTGCGGCCAGGGGTTATACCGGTCGTGATAAGATCATCAAATTTGCAGGATGTTATCATGGACACAGTGATGCACTTCTGGTAAGTGCCGGTTCCGGTGTGATGACAAGTGGTGTACCGGACAGTGCCGGAGTACCAAAAGGCTGCACACAGGATACCATGACAGCAGTTTATAATGATCTGAACAGCGTAAAAGCACTTCTGGAACAGGCACCGGGACAGGTGGCGGCGGTGATTGTGGAACCTGTTGCAGCCAATATGGGTGTGGTTCCGCCAAAGAAAGGCTTCCTGGAAGGTCTTCGCAGTCTCTGTACCGAGCACGGAACATTACTGATCTTTGATGAAGTTATTACAGGATTCCGTCTTGCATTTGGCGGAGCAGCAGAATATTTTGGTGTGATACCGGATATGGTTACTTATGGTAAAATTATTGGTGCAGGTATGCCGGTTGGTGCATACGGCGGCAAAAAAGAAATCATGGAGATGGTTTCTCCAGCAGGCCCGGTTTACCAGGCAGGTACATTGAGTGGTAATCCGATTGCAATGGCTGCAGGTCTGACACAGCTGAAATATCTGTATGAACATCAGGAAGTTTATAAGGAACTGGAAGAAAAGGGCGAAAAACTTTATGGTGGAATCGAACAGATTCTTAAAGAATATAAAAAGCCATACCATGTAAATCATGTTTCATCTTTAGGAAGCCTTTTCTTTACAGAAAATGAAGTGGTCGATTATACAAGTGCAAAAACATCCGATACAAAGGCATTTGCAGATTATTTTCTTGCAATGCTGAAATCAGGAATTCATCTGGCACCGTCTCAGTTTGAGGCAATGTTCCTTTCCACAGCGCATACAGATGCTGTGATTGAAAACACACTTTCTAAAGTACGAGAGTATTTTATGAAGTAAAGTATGTAAGAAAATACACATTCAACGTAGAATGTCAACTTGTTCTTATAAATGGAATGTGCTATAATTAGGACACCAAATGCGGATAGAGCTTTCGCACATATTCATCGAATTTTAGGAGGCAGTATAATGGGGAACAAGAAATATGTGGCTTATGTGGGAACATATACCCATGGCAACAGCAAAGGCATTCAGGTCTATGATGTAGATGTAGAGAACGGCAAACTGATCGAGCGAGGCGAAGTGAAGGTCAGCAATGCATCACACACAGCAGTTTCCAAAAACGGTAAGTTCCTGTATTCCATAGAGGATGAGGGTGTTGCGGTATTCCAGCGTGACGAGCATGGAGACCTCACCCGTATCAACAGTGTGGGAATTGACGGAATGAGAGGCTGTTTTCTTGCCACAGACGTAGACGGCAGATATTTGTATGTAGCAGGATATCATGATGGTAAGGTGACTGTTGTACATACGCATAAAGATGGAAGTCTTGGACGTATTATGGACGGCGTGTTCCATAAAGGACTTGGAAGTGTCGCTGAGCGTAACTTCCGTCCACATGTAAACTGCGTACGACCGACACCGGACAATAAATATCTCTGCGCAGTTGACAATGGTATTGATCAGGTCAAAATCTATCGTATCAATAAGAGACGTCACAAGCTTGAACTGGTTGATATTCTTCGTTGTCCGAGAGAGAGTGGACCGAGGATCATCCGTTTCAGTGCGGATGGCAAATATGCGTACATTTTGTTTGAATTGAGCAACGAGATTAAGGTATACAGGTATGATGGCAGCGGAGTCAATCCGGAATTTGAGCTTTTACAGAGTGTTTCCACGCTGAGTAAAAAGCATGATAAAGATGCGATTCATAATGCAGCTTCCGGTCTGGCTCTTGCACCAGATGGCAAGCATCTGTTCTGTACAACTGCAGGAGAAAATACAGTTTCTATGTATGAGATTGATGCAGAAACAGGACTTCTCGAAAAGAAGTTTACACTGCCAATCAGTGGAGATTATCCGAAGGATCTTGTGATCTTTCCGGATAACCAGCATATTGCTGTCGCAAATCATGCAAGCAATACTATCACTACTTTCAAAGTTGACTATGACAATAACATCATCGTTATGAATGATAAACCCCATAAAGTTGAGACTCCAAACAGCATTCATATGTGGCCTGTACCTCAGGATTTTGAAGCTGTCAAGCCGTTATCTGATGAGGAAGATGATGAGCAGTAATAGTTTGTGATAAAATATCGATAATTTAAAAAGATCCCTCAGTTTTAAGCTGTGGGATCTTTTTATGGCTATTTTGAGTAAAATTCCTGAATTTTATCAAGTCTTGAAGTCATATTAGCAAATAATGCATCTGTAATGGTGAGGGCACACATGGATTCGACAACAACAACTGCTCTCGGGACAATGACAGGATCATGTCTGCCATGTATTTCAAGGGAAATCTGTTCACCCTGGCTGGTGACCGTCGGCTGAGGCTGACTGATTGAAGGTGTTGGCTTGATGTAGGCGCGAAGGATGATCTCGCTGCCATCACTGATTCCACCCATAATACCGCCGGCATGATTGGAAGTTTTAGTTATCACGTTGTCTTTGATTAAAAATCCGTCGTTATCTTCTGAACCTTTCATATGAGCAACCTGAATACCATCACCAATCTCAACAGCTTTGACTGCACCGACAGACATGACTGCCTGAGAGAGCATGGCATCAAGCTTTTCAAAAACAGGATTTCCGAGACCGGCAGGGACACCGCTGATGCGGCATTCGATCACACCACCCGCGCTGTCCTGATTTTTCATACATTCCTCAAGATAAGTACCTGCCTTGGCAGCAGCATCTGCATCCGGCATATAGAATGCATTGTTGTTTATTTCTTCAGGGTTATATTCTTTAATAGAGACCGGTCCGATAGATTTCGTGTAGGTGCAGAACGAAATACCCAATGATGCAAGGAGTCTGGATGCAACTGCACCGGAAGCAACACGTCCGATCGTTTCACGGCCTGAAGATCGTCCACCGCCACGGTAATCACGGAAGCCATATTTCGCATCAAAGGTATAATCTGCATGTCCCGGACGATAAGAATAAGCAATATTACCGTAGTCACGGGAGCGCTGGTCAGTGTTTCGCACCATCAGGGAAATCGGAGTTCCGGTTGTTTTTCCTTCGAAGACACCGGAGAGGATTTCTACGAGATCGCCCTCCTTACGTGCGGTTGTATAGCGGCTTTGTCCTGGTTTGCGTCTGTCCAGAAATTTCTGGATATCTTCTTCTGAGAGAGAAAGCCCCGCAGGACAGCCGTCAATGACTGCACCCAGAGCTTTTCCGTGGGATTCGCCCCATGTAGTTACGGTGAAATGTGAGCCGAAGCTGGATTTATTCATAAGTATTGAGTCCTCCCTTATTAACTGTAGTTAATCTTAACATATTAAATATAGAAAGTCTACAATTTGCACTATGTCACTTTAACGTATAAATTGAATAAAATTTTGTAAATACAATTCAGTTGGAATTGACAAAAATTATACGGCATTTTATAATTGACCATATGACCCAAAAAGAGAGTGGAAGGGGAGTGTAATCGTGGTTAGAATGTTTCGGACATCAGACGGTGCCATTCATGAAATTCAGGAACCGCAGGATGGATGTTGGATTGCCCTTACAAATCCTACAGCAACAGAAATATTTGAAATATCTGAACAGTTCCAGATCGAAGTTGATGATCTGAGGGCTCCTTTGGATGAAGAAGAACGGTCACGTATTGAGGTGGAGGATACTTACACTCTGATTCTGGTTGATGTTCCTATGATCGAAGAGCGAAATGATAAAGACTGGTATGGTACGATCCCACTTGGTATTATTGTTACTGATAAAATGATCTTTACGGTATGCCTGGAGGATACACAGGTTCTGACACGTTTTATGGAGGGCCGTGTACGTAATTTCTTCACTTATATGAAGACACGTTTTATTCTGCAGATTCTTTACCGCAATGCCAGTATGTACCTGCGTTATCTGCGTATCATAGACAAAAAGAGTGAACAGGTGGAGGAGAAGCTCCATTTTTCACCACGAAATCAGGAACTGATAGAGTTACTTGAACTGGAGAAATCACTGGTATACTTTACGACTTCTCTGCGTTCGAATGAGGCTGTACTCGAGAAACTGATCAAGGTTGAAAGTATTAAGAAATATCCCGAAGATACGGAACTACTTGAAGATGTCATTATCGAGAACACACAGGCGATCGAGATGGCAAATATCTACAGTGGTATCCTGCGTAGTATGATGGATGCTTTTGCATCTGTTATCTCGAATAATCTGAACGATGTGATGAAGATACTGTCGGTGATCACGATTGTCATGAGTATTCCGACGATTATTTTCAGTGCCTATGGAATGAACCTTGCTCCGTCAGGTATGCCTTTTTCAAGCACAACACTGGGATTTGCAATCGTAATTCTGATTTCTATCGGTGCGAGTATTGTTGCGGCAATGTTCCTGTCCAAGAAAAAGTATTTTTGATTTATTTGGCAACAAATACAATTCATCTTTCCGGACTGTATAAATCAACAGAAAAAGGAGAAAAGTGTCTTATGAATTGGATCGATAAAATGGAACGTAAATTCAGGGGAAGAGGAATTCCGAACCTGACAGTCTATGTGATTATCTGTTATGTGGTTGGGTATCTGCTGAGTTATATGAATCCTTCGATGCTCAGTATGATGAGCCTTGATGTATCCAAGATTCTTCAGGGGCAGATCTGGAGACTTGTGACCTGGGTCATCTATCCGCCGAGTACCGGTAATTTCTTTTTGTTTGTAATTTCTATTTTGTTTTTCTATTATCCGGTAGGTACGTCACTGGAACGTACATGGGGCAGTTTTCGTTATACCCTGTATATTTTTTCAGGACTTTTGTTTGTGCTGATCGCAGCATTTATTACCTATTTCATTACAGGTGGTTTTGTAGTGATCGATGGTATGACCTATATGATTGGCGGAGGCGTGTTTACGACTTATTATGTCAGTCTTTCCGTCTTCCTGGCATATGCGATGAGTTATCCGGATATGCAGATTTTGTTATGGTTTGTGATTCCGATCAAGATGAAATGGATGGCAGGTGTGTACGGCGCAATTATTCTGTACAACATGATCTCCTATATCCGTGTCGGATTGTGGGTGATGGCAGTGCCGATACTTGCATCACTGCTTAACTTTATTCTGTTTTTCTTCAGCACAAGGAATATGCAGCGTTATAACCCGAAAGAAGTGCATCGCCGCAGAGAATTTAAGAAAGCCATGGCACAGAGTCGGGTGAATCCGGCAACAGGAGGAATTACAAAACACAAATGTGCAATTTGTGGACGCACAGAAAAGGATGATCCGAATCTGGAATTCCGTTTCTGTTCAAAATGTAATGGCAATTATGAATATTGTCAGGATCATCTGTTTACACATCAGCATGTGAAATAATGCTATACGAGGAGATAAATATTATGAAAAAAAAGCCGTTTGTAACACTGGAAAAACTGCAGGAAATCACTGAGAAATTCCCTACACCTTTTCACCTTTATGATGAGAAGGGAATCCGTGAAAACGCCAAAGCATTAAAAGAAGCCTTTGCATGGAATAAAGGATTTAAAGAATTCTTCGCAGTTAAAGCAACACCGAATCCATATCTGATCCAGATTCTTCAGGAGTACGGATGTGGATGTGACTGTTCCTCTATGACTGAACTGATGCTTTCCAAAGCAATCGGCTGCAAAAAAGGTGATATCATGTTTTCATCCAATGATACACCGGAGGCAGAGTTCCGCTATGCAAATGAGATCGGTGGGATCATCAACCTTGACGATATCACACATATTGAAGCTGTAGAGAAAGCTGTCGGTTATATTCCGAAGACGATCAGCTGCCGTTATAATCCGGGCGGACTGTTTAAGATTAGTAACGACATTATGGATAATCCGGGTGATGCCAAATATGGTATGACAACAGATCAGATCTTTGAGGCGTTCCGTACACTGAAAGCAAAAGGCGCCGAAGAATTCGGTATCCATGCTTTTCTTGCAAGTAATACAGTAACAAATGAATATTATCCTATGCTTGCAAAAGTTATGTTTGAACTTGCTGTAAAACTTCAGAAAGAAACCGGAGCCCATATCGGATTCATCAATCTTTCAGGAGGTATTGGTATTCCTTACAGACCAGAGCAGACACCAAATGATATTCGCGTGATCGGAGAAGGTGTACGTAAGGTATATGAAGAAGTTCTGGTTCCGGCAGGAATGGGCGATGTTGCAATTTATACTGAGCTTGGCCGCTTCATGATGGGACCGTATGGATGCCTTGTTACAAAAGCAATCCATGAGAAACATACACACAAAGAATACATCGGTGTAGATGCGTGTGCAGTTAACCTTATGCGTCCTGCAATGTATGGTGCATACCATCACATCACTGTTATGGGTAAAGAAGACAAGCCGTGCGATCATCTGTATGATATTACCGGTTCCCTTTGCGAAAACAATGATAAGTTTGCGATTGACCGCTATCTTCCGGAGATTGGGATGGGAGATCTGCTTGTAATTCATGATACTGGTGCACATGGATTTGCTATGGGATATAATTACAATGGTAAGCTGAAATCCGCAGAGATTCTTCTTCACGAAGATGGAAGCTTTGATATGATCCGTCGTGCAGAAACACCAAGAGATTATTTCGCAACATTTGACTGCTTCCCGATCTATGAAAAAATGCTTGAAGATGAAGACAAATTATAAAAATAATTTGCAATTATTACATTAAAATGCTTGCAGTGAACTGAAAATTATGGTAATATAATTTTCGGTTCATTTGCCGCTGTGGCGGAATTGGCAGACGCACTTGACTCAAAATCAAGCGGGAAACCGTGCCGGTTCGAGTCCGGCCAGCGGCATAAGGGTTCTCTGGTTTACAGAGAATCCTTTTTTGTATTTAATTGAACAGGATATATACAGAGCTTTATGAAAAGTTTATAATATTTCATTTTATTTCACAGAAAGAACATTGAATATGTACCATAAAAATGGTATGGTACATGACATAAATGATTTTGGAGGAAACATATAAATGAAGTTTAATCGCAAAAAGCCAGAAAAGATACCAATGTATGTCTATTACATTATTGCAGGTATTATTATTATTATTTTGAATATGCTTGTGGTTCCGGCTGTACAGGAAAGAAGTGTGCAGAAGACCGATTATTCTACTTTTATTGAAAATGTGGAGAAAGGCAACGTCACCAAAGCAACTGTAGAAGAAAGTTATATTTATTATGAAATGAAAGCTGACGATACAGATGGAACTGTTTTATGCAAGACAGTCAAGATGGATGATGCTGATCTGGTCAATCGTCTGCTGGATGCGGGTGTAACTATGGATGAAGTTCTTCCGGAAAGTCCATCAATCCTTATGACACTTCTTTTGAGCTATATCGTTCCGATCGTAATCTTTATCTTTATCGGACGCTGGCTGAGTAAGAAGATGATGTCCTCTATGGGCGGAGGCCCTGGTGGGGCAATGTCTTTCGGAAAGAGCAATGCAAAGGTTTATGTAAAATCCTCCACAGGAATTAAATTTTCCGATGTTGCCGGAGAAGACGAGGCGAAGGAGCTTCTTACTGAAATCGTAGATTATCTGCACAATCCTCAGAAATATACAGAGATTGGTGCGTCTATGCCGAAGGGAGCTCTGCTTGTGGGGCCACCTGGTACAGGTAAGACACTTCTTGCAAAAGCAGTTGCAGGTGAGGCGGAAGTTCCGTTTTTCTCAATCTCCGGTTCTGAATTCGTAGAAATGTTTGTCGGTATGGGTGCTGCGAAAGTACGAGATCTTTTCAAACAGGCAAATGAGAAGGCTCCGTGTATTGTATTTATTGATGAAATTGATACAATTGGTAAGAAACGTGACGGTGCCGGTTTTACAGGCGGAAATGACGAGAGAGAGCAGACCCTGAACCAGCTCCTTACAGAAATGGATGGATTTGATGGATCTAAGGGTGTTGTAATCCTGGCAGCAACCAACCGTCCGGATTCACTTGATCCGGCACTTCTCCGTCCGGGACGTTTTGACCGCCGTATTCCGGTAGAACTTCCGGATCTGCAGGGTAGAGAAGAGATTCTGAAAGTTCATGCAAAGAAAATTAAAATTGCAGATACTGTTCGATTTGATGATATTGCAAAGGCAGCTGCCGGAGCTTCTGGTGCGGAACTTGCCAATATTGTCAATGAAGCAGCACTTCGTGCAGTTCGCGACGGACGTAAATTTGCTACGCAGGCAGACTTTGAAGAAAGCATTGAAGTAGTTATTGCAGGATACCAGAAGAAAAATCGTGTTCTTTCTAATAAAGAGAAACTGATCGTATCCTATCATGAAATTGGACATGCACTTGTCGCAGCCAAACAGACAGAATCTGCTCCTGTTCACAAAATTACAATTATTCCACGTACATCGGGTGCGCTGGGCTACACGATGCAGGTTGATGATAATGAGCATTACCTGATGTCAAAAGAAGAACTGGAAAATAAGATTGCTACTTTTACAGGCGGGCGTGCAGCGGAAGAACTTATCTTTCATTCTATTACAACAGGTGCTTCCAATGATATTGAACAGGCAACCAAGATTGCAAGAGCAATGATTTCACGCTACGGCATGAGTGATGATTTTGATATGGTTGCCATGGAAAATATCAGCAACCAGTATCTAGGCGGAGATTCCAGCCTTGCCTGCTCTTTTGAGACGCAGACACTTCTCGATAAGAAAGTTGTAGAGCTTGTAAAGAGACAGCATGAGAAAGCGCTGCAGATCCTTCAGGACAATATCGGCAAACTTCATGAGCTGGCAAAATATCTGTATGAGCATGAGACGATCACAGGTGATGAATTTATGAAAATACTCGAGGCACCGGAAGAAACTCCGGCTGCTGTAACAGAAGAATAGCAGGACCTTATATATGAAAGAGGTGCTTCCGACGAAACGGTCGTTGTGAAGTACCTCTTTTTGTGCTATACTACAAAGAAGTGAAAACAGGGACAGGAGGAAGAAAGAATGCCGGATATTGAATGCAGAACCGCTGAGAGCATGGTGACCAAATACATCAATCATAGCTTAAGCGTCGATGAACTTGAAGAATTTCTGGATCATATCAGTCATTGTTCGTCCTGTTATGATGAACTTGAGACATATTTTATTGTGCATGAAGCAATACAGCAGCTGGATGAGCCGGAAGATGGTTCGGTACTTGATTTTCGTAAACTTCTGGATCAGGATATCCGAAAATCACGCAGATATATCCGTAAGAAACGGTGGTTTCATTTCCTGACAGGTCTTTTGCTGGCAGTATTTGCGATTCTGTTGCTTATTTTTATTATATTTTTTATCATGGATATAGCACATTTCCTATAAATAGATACAGGGGGAACACATTTTGAGTGACAAAATTTTACTGATTGATGGACATAGTATTCTGAATCGCGCATTTTACGGACTTCCGGATCTGACAAACTCCGAAGGCAGACATACAGGCGCGGTTTATGGATTCCTTAACATTCTTTTTCGTATCCTTGAGGAGGAGAAGCCAAAATATCTGACGGTTGCTTTTGATCTTCACGAGCCTACATTCCGTCACAAAATTTACAATGCATACAAAGGGACCCGTAAACCGATGCCGGAAGAATTAAGGGAACAGGTGCCGCTGATCAAAGATGTGCTTACGGCAATGGGCATCAAGATTGTTTACAAACCGGGATTTGAGGCGGATGATCTTCTAGGAACACTGGCTGTACGAAGTGAAAAAGCTGGCATGGATGTAACGATTCTGTCCGGTGACCGTGACCTTCTCCAGCTTGCAACAGAAAAAGTCCTGATTCGCCTTCCGAAGACTTCGAGAGGAAAGACAACCATCGAGAACTTCCATACACAGGAAGTTATTGAAAAATATCAGGTAACACCACCGCAGATCATTGAGTTAAAAGCCCTGATGGGAGAT
Organism: Blautia sp. Marseille-P3087; assembly: GCF_900120195.1. Lineage (GTDB taxonomy): Bacteria > Bacillota > Clostridia > Lachnospirales > Lachnospiraceae > Blautia_A. The sequence goes on along the minus strand of NZ_LT635539.1, from coordinate 505,860 downwards.
TCTGCTGACAATATTCCGGGCATCCCTGGAGTTGGTGAAAAGACAGCAACAAAGATGGTCGTAGAGTTTGGTTCAATAGAAAACGCCTATGCGCATCTGGAGGAAGTGAAGCCGAATAAAGCAAAAGAATCACTGCGTGAACATTATGATATGGCTGTTTTAAGTAAAACACTTGCGACAATCAATACAGATAGTCCGATAGATTATTCTTATGAAGAAGCAGAACTGAAGAACCTCTATACGCCAGAGGCATATCAGCTCTGCAAACGACTTGAATTCAAAAATCTTCTTTCAAAATTTGATACAGCGGTTGTGCCGGAAAATCCAATCGAACAGAACTTCTTTGTCTGCAATGACCTTTCCGGTGCAGATGCATTATTTAAAAAAGCAGCCGGTAAGGCATATGTCGGAATTTCGCTTCTTGCAGATAAAGAAAGTGTTTATGGCCTTGGGATTGCCCTTGAAAAAGAAGAAATATACTATATGCCAGTGGAGGGACTGCTTACCGGGGATTTTCTGTGCGCATCCCTGAAAGATCTGGCAAAAACAACAGTTCTTTGTGCGCTGGATATCAAACAGTTTTTGAAACGTGTGCCGCTCGAAGATGAAACGCAGGTCTTTGACATCGGAATCGGAGCATATCTTCTGAATCCGCTGAAATCCACATACACATACGATGATGTTGCGAAGGAATATCTGGACGGAATACTTCTTCCTACACGGGAGGATCTGCTGGGTAAAGATTCCCTTAAAAAGGTGTGGGAGGGTTCGTCGGACGGTTTGATGCCATATGGCTGTTATATGGCATACACCGCGCTTACTGCACGTATTCCACTCGAAATCTCGATGAAAGACAGTGGTATGTGGCAGGTTTATCGGGAGATTGAACTTCCATTGATTTTTACGCTGGATTCTATGGAGAAATATGGAATCTGCGTAAAAGGTGAAGAATTAAAAACATATGGAAAAAAACTTCAGGTGCGTATTGAAGAACTGGAAAAACAGATTTATGAGGAGGCCGGTGAAGAATTTAATATCAATTCTCCGAAGCAGCTCGGAACGATACTTTTTGAAAAAATGGGACTTCCCGGAGGCAGAAAAACAAAGAGCGGTTATTCCACAGCAGCCGATATCCTTGAGAAACTGGCACCAGAGCATCCGATCGTCAAAGATATTCTGGAATATCGACAGCTTGCAAAACTGAAATCTACTTATGCAGATGGTCTTGCGGCAGTCATTGAGCCGGATGGAAGAATCCATTCCACATTTAATCAGACGATTACAGCCACCGGACGAATTAGCAGTACGGAACCGAACCTTCAGAACATTCCGGTACGTATGGAACTCGGTCGTCTGATCCGTAAAGTTTTTGTACCGGAGGACGGATACGTATTTCTGGATGCCGATTACTCACAGATCGAACTCCGGGTACTTGCACATATGTCCGGAGATGAGACTCTGATTCAGGCATACAGGGAGGCGCAGGACATTCACCGTCTGACTGCGTCGCAGGTATTTCATGTTCCGTTTGAAGAAGTAACGTCTCTTCAGCGACGGAATGCAAAAGCGGTAAACTTCGGAATTGTGTATGGAATCAGCTCTTTCGGACTCAGCCAGGACTTAAGCATTACCCGAAAAGAAGCAGCAGAGTATATTGAAAAGTATTTTGAAACATATCCGAAAATAAAAAGTTTTCTGGATGGTCTTGTTGCCGAAGGAAAAGAAAAAGGATATGTGACGACCATGTTCGGACGGAGACGTCCGATACCGGAACTGAAGTCCGGCAATTTTATGCAGCGTTCTTTCGGTGAACGTGTAGCTATGAATTCTCCGATACAGGGAACTGCAGCGGATATTATTAAAATTGCGATGAACCGAGTCTATAAGAGAATCAGGCAGGAAGGGCTGAAATCGCGGCTGGTGCTTCAGGTGCATGACGAACTGCTGATCGAGACAAAGAAAGACGAGCTGGAGATTGTGTCCCGAATTCTGGAAGAAGAAATGAAAGGTGCGGCAAATCTTTCTGTAGAACTTGAAGTAGACATGCATGAAGGCAGCAACTGGTACGAGGCAAAATAAGATGAAAATTCTGGGAATTACAGGCGGTGTCGGCGCCGGCAAAAGCACAGTGCTTGATTTTCTGAAAGAAAAATATCATGCATATGTGATTCAGGCGGATCTGGTCGGACATCTTGTTATGGAGCCTGATGGGATCTGTTATGACAGTGTGGTTGCATTATTTGGAAAACGAGTCATAAAAAATGACAAAACCATTGACCGGAAGATGGTTTCCGATGTAGTATTTGGCAGTGAGGTAATGCGTCAGAGTCTGGATGCGATTATTCATCCGGCTGTTCGCCAATTTATATTGAACCAGATTGAACAGCAAAGGGAAGCCGGCTGTTCTCTGGTCGTAGTAGAGGCAGCGCTTCTTCTGGAAGAAAAGTATGATGCTTTCTGTGATCAGGTCTGGTATGTACATACGGATCAGGAGATACGTATAGAACGTCTTATGAGCAGCAGAGGTTACACAAGAGAAAAAGCTCTGAGCATCATAAAGAGACAGGCTTCCGAGGCGTTTTTCCGGCAGAATACGGATTATGTGATTACAAATAACGGTCTGCCAGAGGAAACATGGCACCAGATAGAAGAAGGGATTAAGAAATTATGAGATTTTGCAGTATTGCGAGCGGAAGCAGCGGAAACTGTATTTACGTAGGTTCAGAGAATACGCATGTACTTGTCGATACCGGGATCAGTGGCAAAAAGATGGAGGCCGGTTTAAACAGTCTTGATCTTACCGGACGTGATCTGGACGGAATTCTGATCACGCATGAACATTCCGATCATATCAAAGGGCTGGGGGTTATATCAAGAAAATACGGAATTCCGATCTATACGACAGGAGGCACTGTGGACGCAATGGCCCGTACCAATGCACTTGGCAAGATTCCGGACGAGATTTTTCATGAAATAAAAGAGGATGAATCGTTTGAAATCGGAGATCTTACGGTAAAACCTTTTTCTATTCCGCATGATGCAGCACAGCCGGTCGGTTATAGACTGGAATGTGAAGGGCATTCTGTGGGAATTGCGACCGACCTTGGAAAATATAACGATTATATCATTGAAAACCTTCAGAATCTGGATGCTCTTCTTCTGGAAGCAAATCATGATATCCGGATGCTGCAGGTAGGCAGATATCCATATTATCTGAAACAACGTATCCTCGGAGAACGGGGACATCTTTCCAATGAAAACGCAGGCAGACTGTTATGCAGATTGCTTCATGACAACATGAAATCAATTTTTCTGGGGCATCTAAGCAGAGAAAATAATTATGAAGAGCTTGCGTACGAGACTGTTTGTTCAGAGGTAACACTGGGAGACAACCCTTACAAATCAAAAGATTTCAGAATTCAGGTAGCGAAACGGGATTTGATTTCCGATGTAGTTACCGTATAAAAGAAAGGATAAAAGTCATGAAAAAAACAATAATTACAGTAGTAGGAAATGACACAGTAGGCATCATCGCAAAGGTATGTACGTATCTTGCAGACAACAATGTAAATATTCTGGATATTTCTCAGACTATCGTACAGGGATATTTTAACATGATGATGGTTGCAGATACCAGCAAATCAGAAAAAGACGCAGCTGCTCTTTCAAAGGAACTTTCTGAAATCGGCGATAAGATCGGCGTAGTGATCCGCTGTCAGCACGAAGATATCTTTAATGTAATGCATCGTATTTAATCGTATCATACAGAAAAGGAGAGTTGACATGATCAATATTTTTGAGGTTAATGAGACAAATAAGATGATCGAGCAGGAAAATCTGGATGTGCGTACTATCACAATGGGAATCAGCCTTCTGGATTGTATTGACAGTGATCTCGATATCATGAATGAAAAGATATACAACAAAATCACAACCAAAGCAAAAGATCTGGTTGCTACAGGAGACAAGATTGCAGCAGAATTTGGTATTCCTGTTGTGAATAAACGTGTTTCCGTGACACCGATCGCTTTAATCGGCGGTGTGGCATGCCATACGACAGAAGATTTTGTATCTATAGCTAAGACGCTGGATCGTGCAGCAAAAACAATCGGCGTAAACTTTATCGGTGGATATTCTGCTCTGGTATGTAAGGGTATGACACCGGCAGAAGAACTCTTGATTCGTTCTATTCCACAGGCACTTGCAGTGACAGAACGTGTATGCAGCTCCGTTAATGTAGGTTCCACAAAGACTGGTATCAATATGGATGCGGTAAAACTAATGGGTGAGATTGTTCTTGAAACTGCAGAAGCATCCAAAGAGCAGGATTCTCTTGGTTGTGCGAAGCTTGTAGTATTCTGTAATGCACCGGATGATAACCCGTTTATGGCAGGTGCTTTCCATGGTGTGACAGAAGCAGACTGTATTATTAATGTCGGTGTCAGCGGCCCTGGCGTAGTCAAAACAGCACTGGAATCTGTTCGCGGTGCTGATTTCCAGACCTTATGTGAAATGATCAAGCGTACAGCATTTAAAGTAACGCGCGTGGGACAGCTTGTTGCACAGGAAGCATCAAGGCGTTTGAATGTACCGTTCGGAATTGTGGACCTTTCTCTTGCACCGACACCGGCAATTGGCGACAGTGTGGCAGAAATTCTCGAAGAGATTGGTCTTGAGAGAGTAGGAGCACCTGGAACGACCGCAGCACTTGCACTCTTGAATGACCAGGTCAAAAAAGGCGGTGTTATGGCAGCACAGGCAGTAGGCGGTCTGAGCGGTGCATTTATTCCGGTCAGCGAGGATCAGGGAATGATTGATTCTGTAAATCTAGGTGCACTGACACTAGAAAAACTCGAAGCAATGACCTGTGTCTGCTCTGTAGGTCTTGATATGATTGCAATTCCGGGTGATACAAAGGCATCTACAATTGCGGGTATCATTGCTGATGAATCTGCGATTGGTATGATCAATCAGAAGACAACAGCAGTACGTGTAATCCCTGTTATCGGTAAAGGAGTAGGAGAGACAGTAGAGTTTGGCGGACTTCTCGGATATGCTCCGATCATGCCGGTTAACAAGTTCTCCTGTGATGCGTTTGTAGAGCGCGGTGGACGCATCCCGGCACCGATCCACAGCTTCAAGAACTGATGCGAAACAAGAAAATGTCTGATTTTTACTGGACGATGTTATAATAACGAATCCCCTGAAGGAGATATTTCCGGAAATCCCGGAGAATCCTCTGTCAGGGGATTTTTTGTGCAAAATTATTGAAAATCCTTTATTTAACATAATAATTATGATATAACATTATATATGTTATAATATGATTTTTAAGTTATAAATATATATGGGAGAATAACAGAATGGAATATCTGGAGAAAATGCTTGGTGTGTCAGTGAAATATCATCGTTGGAAAGGTGAATTGGAGTTACCATATTACATTACCGAACGATATGAAATGCGGCTTGTGGAACTTGATAAAATGAAATGTATTTTCCTATGGCCCAAAGATAAACTAAGTCAGATTGGCTCTTTGAAGAAGCAACTTCGTCGTATCCAAATGGAAGAAGCACTGCCTGTAGTTTTCATTATGGATATGATAGACGCATACAGAAGGACTGCATTCATAAAAGCACATATTTCATTTATAGTGCCGGACAGTCAGATTTATCTTCCGTTTATGGGTACCTGTCTTGAAGAAAAGTATCGAATGGAAATACAAAGTACGGAAACGTTACAGCCGTCCACACAACTACTGCTCTTCTACTGGTACTATGCTAAAGAAAACTGTATCTATATGCATGGTGCAGTAAAAGCGCTGGGGTGTTCTGCAATGACGATAACACGTGCTTTTCGCCAGCTTGAAAAGACCGGGTGTTTTGAAACAGGAAAGACCGGTGTACAGAAATATCTGAAGGGAAAGAGTTCACCGGATGAGATTTTATATAAACTGGAACCGTATCTGATTTCACCGCTGGCAGACATAATTTATCTTGATAAAGATGTTATAAAAGGCGGCATAATAGCAGACACAGAAGAAGGAAAAGGTTATCCATCCTATGCAGTAAATAAAAAGGACTTTCATTATACAGGCGGCCACGAACTTTTGAATGCAGAAACACAGTCGGAAATTCAGCTCTGGAAATACGATCCGGCAATACTTGCAGTCAATGGTCATGTGGATCCTCTGTCACTGGCACTCAGTCTGAAAAAACCTTTGTTCAGTTTTATAAAAAATGATTGACATTCACAATTTCCTGTGGTAAAGTAGAAAACAGCAAAACCGATGAGAAAGAAGAGTAAATAATCCTGAATCATTTCAGAGAGCAGGTAGTGGTGGAATCCTGTATGAGGCAGATTATTGAATGGCCTTTCGAGGGCAGCCCGAAATGATGATCATAAGAGTAGGCGCTGACGGGAACCGAACCCGTTATCAATCAGGAGTGTATGTTTGTACATGAGAAAGTGGACGATACGTCAATTTGAGTGGTACCGCGATAATAAGAAATTATTACCGTCTCAAGCATAGCTTGGGACGGTTCTTTTTTTCTCATGGCACATAAAATGTAGAAAGAGAGAGGAAAAAGACTATGAAAAAAAGAATGTTAGTAATCGCAGCAGCAGTAGCAACCAGTATGATGATGGCTTCCCCGGTAATGGCAGATGATTTTAAAGTAGGCATCTGCAATTATGTAGATGATGCTTCCCTGAATCAGATCGTAGACAATATTCAGTCCCGTCTGGAAGAGATCGGAGAAGAAAAAGGTATTACTTTTGATGTATCTTATGATAACTGCAATGCAGATGCCAGTGTTATGGAACAGATCATTTCCGACTTCCAGGCTGACAATGTAGACCTGATGGTTGGTGTAGCTACACCGGTAGCAATGCGTATGCAGTCTGCAACAGAAGGAACAGATACACCGGTCGTATTTTCCGCTGTTTCCGATCCGGTTGGTTCCGGCCTGGTAGATTCTCTGGAAGCACCGGGAGCAAACATTACCGGAACAAGTGATTATCTGGATACTTCTTCGATTATGAAACTGATCCAGGCACAGAACCCGGATGTAAAGAAAGTCGGACTTCTTTATGATGTCGGACAGGATTCTTCCACAACAGCGATTCAGGAAGCAAAGGATTATCTTGATGAAGAAGGTATCGAATACGTAGAGCGTACCGGAACAACAACAGATGAAGTTCAGCTTGCAGCAGAAGCACTCATCGCCGATGGCGTGGATGCAGTTTTCACACCAACAGATAATACCATTATGACAGCAGAGCTTTCTATCTATGAAAAATTCATTGAAGCAGGCATCCCTCACTACACAGGAGCTGATTCTTTCGCACTGAACGGTGCATTTGTAGGATATGGCGTTGACTATGCAAATCTCGGACAGAAAACAGCTGATATGATCGCTGACATCCTTGTAGATGGAGCAAAACCATCTGAAACAGCTGTTGAAACATTTGACAATGGCACTGCAACTGTCAACACAGAAACATGTGAAGCGCTTGGTCTTGATTTTGATACTGTCAAGACAGCATTTGAGCCGCTTTGCACACAGGTAAATGAAATTACTACTGCAGAAAGCTTTGATGATGTAGAAACAAAATAAGGTTGTTATAACCAATAATACCAATTGGAGGAAATTACCGTGACAATTGCAACAATGCTCTCTCTTGGAGAGACTGCCCTGAAACTTGGACTGATCTGTTCGCTGACAGTTCTTGCCCTGTTTCTTAGTTATTCTATGTTGAATGTCTGTGACCTTTCCACAGACGGCTGCTTTACTTTTGGTGCCGCTGTGGGAGCGGTAGTAGCTGTTAGCGGGCATCCGTTTCTGTCTATTGTGGCAGCAATGGCTGCTGGAGTTCTTTCCGGTTTTGTAACTGCGATTCTGCAGACAAAACTCGGTGTGGACAGTCTGCTTGCCGGAATTATCGTAAATACAGCTTTATATTCTGTAAATATTGCGGTCATGGGCGGCTCGTCCCTGATCAATATGAACCGTACAACAACGGTGTTCAGTATGATGAAGGATGCACTTGCCGGAACTCCGTTAAAAGGCAGAGAAGATATCATCATTGCAGCAATCGCGGTGATTCTCGTAATTATATTTCTTGTATTTTTTCTGAAAACAAGACTCGGTCTTGCGATCAGAGCAACAGGAAATAACTCTGATATGGTAAAATCTTCTTCCATCAACCCGGTATTTACAACAGTCATCGGTCTGTGCGTTGCAAATGCTTTTACCGCACTTTCCGGATGCCTTCTGTCTCAGTCGCAGAAATCCGTAGATATCAATATCGGACAGGGTATGGTCACCATCGCACTGGCATCCCTTCTGATTGGAGGTACACTTCTCGGACATGGCGGCATCTTTGCAAGAGCAGTGGGAATGGTACTTGGTTCCTTTATTTTCCGCCTTGTATATACGATCGCGCTCCGGTTTAATATGCCGGCATTTATGCTGAAACTTGTATCTTCTGTTATTGTTGTTCTTGCAATTTCCGGTCCATATCTGAAAAAACAGTGGCCGCAGATCCGACGCAGGATGACACACCAAAAAGGAGGCAGATGATCCATGTTAAAAATCAGCCATATTTCAAAAACATTTAATCCGGGCACTGTAAATGAAAAAAAGGCTCTGGAAGATTTTTCGCTTGAATTAAAAAAAGGTGATTTTGCCACGATCATCGGTTCTAACGGTGCCGGTAAATCTACATTTTTTAATGCGGTCTGCGGGGATTTCCTTACAGATTCCGGCTCGATTATTCTGGATGGAGAAGATATTACATTTACTCCACAGCATGTACGTGCCAAAAGTATCGGACGCCTGTATCAGGATCCGATGAGGGGGACTGCTCCGGGAATGACGATTGAAGAAAATCTTGCGCTTGCAGCCGGCAGAGGTGGCTGGCTTTCCCATACGACCAAACAGGAAAAAGAGCGTTTCTGTGAAGAATTAAAGAAACTGGATATCGGACTGGAAGAACGCATGAGTCATCCGGTCGGACTTCTTTCCGGTGGTCAGCGACAGGCGCTGACACTTCTTATGGCAACAATGAATCCGCCGAAACTGCTTCTTCTGGATGAGCATACTGCAGCACTTGATCCGGGAACGGCAGAGAAAGTCCTGTCTCTGACCAGACGTATAGTAGAAGAACATCAGCTTACCTGTCTGATGATCACACACAATATGCAGTCCGCAATTGATCTTGGAAACAGAATTTTAATGATGGATTCCGGTAAGATAGTTCTGGATATCGGTGGCGAAGAGAAAAAGAACATGACAGTTGAGGGACTTCTTAAGAAGTTCAGAAGCGGAGCCGGAAAGGCTCTTGATAATGACAGAATCCTGCTGTCAGAATAATATCAAATAGCAGAACAGCCATCATCGAGAGGGAAGAGATAATATTTCCAAATCGATGACGGCTGTTTTTGTTTTACATATTTAGTTATAAAATAACTATCTGTTTCTGATATTCGTGAATAAATTTCTGTCCGTTTTTTTTGCAGAGAAGCTTTTCATAAAGGTTGGATGCTGCTGTTGTCTCGCTCAGGAGGCGTTTTCCTGTCTCATCGAGGAATGCATCGGCATCGGCAAGTTTTGTAAGCACTGGAATGGCACTGTTTTTTTTGATTTCTTTCAGAAGCGGACTGCTTTCTTTGCGAAATCCGAGTACGCGTGAATAAGGAACCAACAGAGGAGCTTCGCGTATCTGTAAAATTGAGTGAAGCAGTGCACGCTGAATGCGTGTCTGGGTAAGATCTTTTGTTTTCAAAAGAGAAGCGGCCTGTGTGAAACCGGAGATCTCATTTCGACAGTTTATTATGCGTTCTGCAAGATTTCCCGAAACATCCAGATATTGCGAAAGAGATTCTGCATCTTCGTACATGATTCGATAGATAAGAAGATCGTCCAGAACCTCTTCACTCAGGTATCCATTGTTTCGCAGAGAAGAAACAAAGAATGCGGAAGCCTCATCCGGAACCTGTGCAGAAATCTGTGCAATTGTTTCCTGTGTGAGAGTGGAAGTTAAAAGTTCACGAATGGCAGAAGCAGAGGCGAAGGGGAGATTTTTGCCGGAAATGTCAGCAGATACGGCATGAGCAGAAGAAGCAACGGTAAGCGTATCGTGATACCCCATCCCCTGGCGTTTCAATGTAACTGGTTTTATATTACTTTTCAGCCGATTTAAAGCCTTACAATATTCAATTCCGAGAATGTTGTTGGGTGAATTTAAAATTTGTGTGATCTGATTCAAAAGCGGAGTCAGAATGCCGTCGAAAGTATCTCCTTCGAAGTTATGAGGGTTTTTGAAATATTCCACCAGTGCCTGACTGCGTGCTGACGGGAAAGAGCAGCCTGCACTTAAGAATTCTTTCAGAAACAGACGGTATTCTTTGGGCTCACTGACAAGAACAGCAGCCAGTTCCCGCAAAGCAGAAACTTTCCCATATTCACTACCGAAACAGAGATGGTCTATAACACGTAGTCCATCCAGCATAGAGACAGCACCCATAGCAAAGGCTTCCGCACTGGCTGTGCTCACCGATACCGGCAATTCAAGCACGAGATCCGCGCCACATCGAAGTGCCATTTCTGCCCGAGCATGTTTTGAGAGAAGCGCCGGTGTACCTCTCTGTACATAATCGCCACTCATGGCAACGACCACATAATCTGAATGTAGCTCTTTTTTGCAGTAATCTATCTGGTATTTATGTCCTCTGTGAAAAGGGTTATATTCTGCTATGATTCCAGTTACTTTCATATTGCCTTCCTACTTCTTTTTGTATATTTTGGCTGATTTCGATATTGTAACACAGTGTTGGAAGCGTGACAATATTATCACTAAAATACGGAACGCAGAATTTTTCGTCATTCTGTCAGGATTGCACGTCAAAAAATACCACTCTTTGGAAGAATCTCCTTGTCAACTACTTGAAATGCGCGAAAACAGGGGGTATAATGATTCTAGCTGTGAGATCATGTTTCAGACTCTCACGCGGTCATTTGACCGAAATAACGAAAGGAGCCATTTAATCATGGGATTTGTTGATTTACTCAAAGAAAGAGCAAAAAAAAGCATCAAAACTATCGTACTGCCAGAGACAGAGGATATGAGAACTATCGAGGCAACTGATAAGATTCTTAAAGAGGGAGTTGCTAAGATCATCCTCATCGGTAACGAAGAAGAAATCAATAAGAAAGCTGCTGAAGGCGGATTCGATATCTCCGGAGCAACCATCGTTGATCCAGAGACATCTGACAAAACTCAGGCATACATTGACAAATTTGTAGAACTGAGAGCTAAAAAAGGTATGACACCTGAAAAAGCAAAAGAGATCCTTCATACTCAGTACCCATACTATGGTGTAATGATGGTAAAAATGGGTGATGCAGACGGTATGGTATCCGGTGCATGCCATTCTACAGCAGATACACTCCGTCCATGTCTGCAGATTCTGAAAACAAAACCGGGAACAAAGCTTGTATCCGCTTTCTTCCTGATCGTAGTTCCGGATTGCGAATACGGTGCAAACGGTGCATTTGTATTTGCTGACTCCGGCCTGAACCAGAACCCGACTCCGGAAGAACTTTCTGCTATCGCTGCTTCTTCTGCTGAATCCTTCCAGCTTCTTGTTGAGGAAGAGCCGATCGTTGCCATGCTTTCACACTCAACAAAGGGAAGTGCAAAACATGCCGACGTAGATAAGATGGTAGAAGCTACAAGAATCGCAAAAGAAGAGCATCCGGAACTCAAACTTGATGGTGAATTCCAGCTTGACGCAGCAATCGTACCGAGCGTTGGCGCATCCAAAGCACCGGGCAGCGAAGTTGCAGGTAAAGCAAATGTTCTGGTATTCCCTGACCTTGATGCAGGAAACATCGGATACAAGCTTGCTCAGCGCCTTGGTAAAGCAGAAGCTTACGGACCTGTTACACAGGGTATCGCAAAACCGGTCAACGACCTTTCCAGAGGATGCTCTGCAGATGATATCGTTGGTGTTGTTGCAATTACTGCTGTACAGTGCCAGGCTGAGGATAAATAAGATCTACATATCTGAATCATATCGAATAGGAGAATATTAAAATGAATGTATTGGTAATTAACTGCGGAAGTTCTTCACTGAAATATCAGCTGATCAACTCTGATACAGAAGACGTTCTTGCAAAGGGTCTTTGCGAAAGAATCGGTATCGATGGAAGACTGGTTTATCAGAAAGCCGGACTTGACAAAGAAATCACAGAATGTGCTATGCCTACTCATAAAGAAGCTATCCAGTTCGTTCTGGACGCTCTTACAAATGAAAAAACAGGTGCAATCAAGAGCCTTAAAGAAGTAGATGCAATCGGACACCGTGTCGTACATGGCGGTGAGAAATTTGCAGCTTCTGCAGTAATCACAGATGAAATGATCGCAGCAGTAAAAGAGTGCAATGATCTTGCACCTCTTCACAATCCTGCAAACCTGATCGGTATTGATGTCTGCTCTGAGCTGATGCCGGGCGTACCGCAGGTAGGTGTATTTGATACAGCTTTCCATCAGACAATGCCTGCAAAAGCATATCTGTACGGACTTCCGATTGAATACTATAAGAAATATAAAGTAAGAAGATACGGCTTCCACGGAACCTCCCACAGCTTCGTATCCAAACGTGCTGTTGAATTCCTTGGACTTGATAAAGATAACTCCAAAGTTATCGTATGTCACCTTGGAAACGGCTCTTCCATCAGTGCTGTAAAAAACGGTAAATGCGTAGATACAACTATGGGTCTTACACCACTTGAAGGTGTTGTAATGGGAACACGTTCCGGTAACATTGACCCTGCAATCGTTGAGTTTATCGCAAAGAAAGAAAATCTTGATATTGCAGGTGTTATGAATGTCCTGAATAAGAAATCTGGTCTTCAGGGTATGTCCGGAGTCGGCAGTGACATGCGTGATATCAGAGCTGCAATTGCAGACGGAAACGAAGATGCAAAGAACGCTTATGATGTACTTTGCTATGGTATCGCTAAATTCGTTGGTGGTTATGTGGCAGCCATGAACGGTGTAGATGCAATCGTATTTACCGCTGGTATCGGTGAAAACGTAGGACAGCTTCGTAAAGATGTCTGCAGCTACTTCGGATACCTCGGTGTTGAGATCGATGACAAAGCAAATGATACATTCAGCGAAGAAATCGTTATCTCTACTCCGTCTTCCAAAGTTAAGGTTGCAGTTATTCCTACCAATGAAGAACTTGCAATCTGCAGAGATACAGTAGCTTTAGTAAAATAATAAGTTATAAATGGATTAAAAAGGGCTTGTCACTGGCAGGCCCTTTTTTTCACTACTGTCAGTCATATAGTAATATGAAAATAAATCATAATCCGATTGAAAGAAATGGGGGAATTTAAGAAATGAAAGTATTAAATTTTGGTTCTCTTAATCTGGACTATGTGTACCAGGTGGAATCCATTCTGATTCCCGGAGAGACACAGGCATCAAAAAGCAGACAGACCTTTTGTGGCGGTAAAGGTCTGAACCAGTCCATTGCACTGGCAAAGGCCGGGATTCCTGTATATCATGCCGGACTGATCGGAGAAGGCGGCGAACCATTGCTTGAAGTATGTAAAGAGAACGGTGTAAATGCAGAGTTTATCAGGCAGATTCCGGGGCCATGCGGTCATACAGTCATTCAGGTTGACCGGAATGGTCAGAACTGTATCCTCCTTTTTGGAGGCTCAAACAGAAGTATGACAAAGGAATTTGTAGATTCAGTTCTGGATTCTTTTGATGAGGGTGATATCATCCTCCTTCAGAATGAAATCAATGAACTGGATTATATCATTGACCGTGCATACGAAAAGAAAATGATGATCATTCTGAATCCATCACCTTTTGACAGTGCACTTGAAAAATGTGATCTGTCGAAGATAAGTCTTTTCCTGATGAATGAGATCGAAGGATTCCAGATTACCGGAGAAAAAGAACCTGACAGAATTCTTGCGAAAGTGAAAGAACTTTATCCAAAGGCAAAAGTCGTTCTGACACTTGGGGGCGACGGTTCCGTATATCAGGATGAAACAGGAATTTACCGTCAGGGAATTTTTAAAGTAAAGGCTGTTGATACGACAGCGGCAGGGGATACATTTACCGGATATTTCATTTCATCTATTATTGATGGAATGCCTGTTCAGGACGGGCTCAAGCTTGCTGCAAAGGCATCCGCGATTGCAGTTTCCAGAGCCGGCGCGACGGCATCCATTCCTGTTCGGAGTGAAGTTGTGGAGAAATAAAACAGCGGAAAAATATAGAAATAAAAATAAAAATTTCGTTGACAAACAGGTACCTCCTATGTATAATTGATAAAGTGTGAATAGGAGAGAACTATGCAGATTCATTTATCAGATGTTACAGACAGTGAAGGAAAACATATACAGCTCCAGCCGGAACTTGAGTTGGACAAGATTTCATTTCAGATGGGAGATTATCCGATTCTGGAGAAAACACCGGTAGAACTTGAGATAACAAATACAGGTAATAAGGTTCTTGAGCTGAAGGGAATCGGCAGTGTAACTGTAGGTATTCCGTGCGATCGTTGTCTGGAGCAGGTTGCTGTTAAGATTCCGTATGAAATTGAGCAGAAACTTGATATGAAGAAATCTGATACTGAAAGAGTACAGGATCTGGATGAGAACGACTATCTCACTGGTATGGACCTGGATGTGGACCGGTTGGTCTATCTTGAGGTACTGATGAGCTGGCCTTTGAAAGTCCTTTGCAGAGAAGACTGTAAAGGAATCTGCAGCCGATGCGGGAAGAATCTGAATAAAGGATCCTGCGGATGTGCTGAGGAACCAAAGGATCCACGTATGGCGGCTATCAGTGATATATTTAGTAAATTTAAGGAGGTGTAACCTATGTCCATATGTCCAAAGAACAAATCATCTAAAGCTAGACGTGATAAAAGACGTGCAAACTGGAAGATGAGCGCTCCGAATCTGGTAAAATGCAGCAAATGTGGTGCTCTGATGATGCCTCACAGAGTTTGTAAAGAATGCGGAAGCTACAACAAGAAAGAAATCGTGAAAGTTGAAGACTAATCACAGATTATGAGAAACAGAATCCTGATACGGGGTTCTGTTTTTTTCTATAAAGTAAAAAAGAGACGCCGTCTTGTGTAAAAGAAATTTTATGCAGGACGGTTTTTCTCTGCATTGCTTTTCAGACTTACCTCTGTTATACTTGTACAGATAAGGAATTATTATAGTATCGTGGAGGAATTCTATGGAACAGAAGAATCAGATCACAGAGGGTGTGATCTGGAAACAGCTTTTGATTTTCTTTTTTCCAATTGTAATCGGAACGTTTTTTCAACAGATATATAACACGGCCGACAGTATTGTTGTCGGTCGTTTTGTAGGTAAAGAAGCACTGGCGGCGGTCGGTGGTTCTGTAAATCAGATTGTAAATCTAGTCGTGGAAGTTTTTGTCGGTCTGACATCCGGAGCTTCCGTCATTGTGGCGCAGTTTTACGGAGCAAAAGATAGAAAGAATTTAAATAAGACACTTCACACTTCCTATGCATTTGGTATTGCGATTGGTCTGGTGGTGGCTGTGATCGGGCTTTTTCTTACGAATACGGTGCTTGAACTTATGAAGACACCACAGGAATTAATGGCTGATTCCAGACTTTATCTACATATTTATTTCTGTGGAATGATTTTCAATATTATATATAATATGGGGGCATCAATTCTCCGTGCCGTAGGAGATTCCAGAAGACCTCTGTACGTCCTGATGGTCACCTGCGGACTGAATATCGTTCTTGATATCCTGCTTGTAGTGATTTTTCACCTGGGAGTTATGGGTGTTGCTTTGGCAACTGTCACCTGTCAGGGAATCAGCTCGATTCTGGTTACATCAATGCTGATGAAGGAGCATCCGTTGTTTCGGTTAAAGCTTCGGGAAATTCGTTTTTACAGAGTATCTCTTCGTGCAGTTCTTAGAATCGGCGTCCCGGCAGCACTGGAAGCAACGATGTACACGATTGCAAACCTGATCATTCAGGTGTTTGTCAACGAACTTGGTACCGATACGGTGGCTGCCTGGGGAACCTTTGCAAAGATCGATGCAGTTTACTGGATGGTTGTCAATGCCTTTGGAATCTCGATCACAACCTTTGTCGGTCAGAATTTTGGTGCAGGGAAAGTGCGCAGGATGCGAAAGAGCGTGGGTGTATGCATGGTGATGGCATATGCAGGAGCGTTTCTGGTAAGCGGTGTCCTGTATGCACTGGCAGGTCCTCTTTACCGTCTGTTTACGACGGACGAGGGAGTTGTTCGGATTGGCGTGGATATGATGCATTTCCTGCTTCCGTCATATTTTATGTATGTTGTGATCGGTATTTTGTCCGGTGCACTCCGTGGAGCAGGACGGGTGCTGGTTCCGATGCTGCTTACATGTGGCGGTGTATGTTTGATCCGTATTATATGGATGTTCGGTGTCTTCCCGACTCATTCCGGAATCAACACGATCATGCTGAGTTATCCGGTTTCGTGGGGAATTACCGCTGTTTTGTTTATTATTTATTATTTTATGAAATTTCCAAAAAAAGAATCACAGATTTAACGGCGAGGAGAAAAAGACATGAATGTTTTAAACCTGGAACATATCAGTAAAATTTATGGAGATAAAGTGATCTTTGATGATATTTCCTGCGGAATCCATCAGGGAGACAAGATAGGAATCATCGGAATCAATGGAACAGGAAAGACAACATTTCTGCGTATCCTTGCAGGACTGGAAGAAGCAGATGACGGTCAGGTGATCATGCAGAATGGCCTGCGTATCAGTTTTCTTTCTCAGCATCCGACTTTCCCGGAAGGGGCTACGATTCTTTCCTATGTGACACAGGGTCAGAGAGAACAGAGCTGGAATCCGGAGACAGAAGCACATATGGTCCTGAATAAACTGGGAATCGAGGAGCACGAAGAAGAGATCGCACATCTTTCCGGCGGACAAAAAAAACGTGTAGCGCTGGCTGCCGTGCTTGTAAATCCCACCGATGTGCTGATCCTTGATGAGCCGACCAACCATCTGGATAATGAGATGTCGTCCTGGCTTGAAGATTATCTTAACCGCTTTAAGGGAATTGTGATCATGGTTACACATGACCGTTATTTTCTTGATCGCGTTACGAATAAGATACTGGAGATCAGCCACGGTAAACTTTACAGTTATGAAGCAAAGTATTCGGAATTTCTTGAATTAAAAGCTCAGCGTGAAGAAATGGAAATGGCTTCTGAGCGTAAAAAACAGAGTATCCTCCGTATGGAGATTGAATGGGCAAAACGTGGATGTCGCGCGAGAAGCACAAAGCAGAGAGCACGTCTTGACCGTCTGGAAGAAATGAAAAATTTGTCAGCACCTGTACGGGATTCCAATGTTGCAATCGATTCTGTCGAGACGAGAATGGGCAAAAAAACAATTGAACTGCATCATATTTCAAAAAGATTCGGTGACCGTGTATGCATCAGGGACTTTGATTATATTGTTCTGAAAAATCAGCGTCTCGGTATCATAGGGCCGAACGGCTGCGGAAAATCCACTCTTCTTAAAATCATAGCAGGAATCATTCAGCCGGACAGCGGAGAGGTTGAAATCGGTGATACTGTAAAGATCGGATATTTTTCACAGGAAATCGAAGATATGAATACTTCGCAGCGCGTTATTGATTATATCAAAGACGTTGCAGAGTTTATTCCGACAAAGGATGGACTGATCAGTGCATCAAAACTTCTTGAGCAGTTTCTGTTTGATGCTGCCATGCAGTATGCACCAATCGAGAAGCTTTCCGGTGGTGAAAAGAAGCGCCTCTATCTTTTGAAAGTACTCGCATCTGCTCCAAACGTGCTGCTGCTTGACGAGATTACCAATGATATAGATATTCCTACACTGACGATTCTGGAAGATTATCTGAATTCTTTTGCAGGTATTGTGATCGCCGTATCGCATGACCGTTATTTCCTTGATAATCTTGCAGACCGTATTTTTGAGTTTGACCGTGAGGGAAATCTTACACAGTATGAAGGTGGCTACACAGATTACCTTGAAGCAAAAAAACGTAAAGGCCTTTCAGAGGAAATACTGTCCGCAAAATCTTCTGCTTCAAAAAATGTTTCTGCTGATTCTGCTGAAGAGAAAGAATCCATAAAAACATGGAAACAAAATCGTCCTTCAAAACTGAAATTCAGTTACAAAGAGCAGCGTGAATTTGAAACGATTGATGATGATATTGCAGCGCTGGAGAGCAAAATTGAGAAACTGGATGCTGATATCATGGCTAATGCAACAAATTCCGGTAAGTTAAATGAACTTACACAGCAAAAAGAAGAAGCAGAGGCACAGCTTGAAGAAAAGATGGACCGCTGGGTGTATCTGAATGATCTTGCAGAACAGATTGAAGCACAGAAATAGAAAATTCTATATCTGATATATGGAATCAGCAGAATCAACCAGGAACAGGGTTGATTTTCTGCTGATTCTTTAGTATGATAAAGTTTGAGATTTTTTACAATCATTACAGGACATTTTTAAATAGATACAGAATATACAGGAGGAACAATATGGCAGAATTAGTAAAAGTTGTTGTAGATGCCATGGGCGGAGATCTTGCACCTGTGGAACCAGTCAGAGCTGCAGTGGACGCTGTGAAGGAGCGGGATGATATTCAGGTGATTCTTACAGGACAGGAGGAAGTGATCTATTCAGAACTTAAGAAATATCAGGATTATCCGACAGACAGGATTGAGGTGGTAAATGCAACAGAAGTAATCGAAACAGCAGAACCTCCGGTATTTGCAATCCGTAAGAAGAAAGATTCTTCCATCGTTATCGGGCTGAAAATGGTCAAAGAACAAAAAGCAGATGCGTTTGTTTCGTCCGGAAGTACCGGAGCAGTTCTTGTAGGCGGGCAGGTGCTGGTGGGCAGAAGCAAAGGCGTTGAGAGACCGCCGCTTGCCCCGCTGATTCCGACCGCCAAGGGAGTCTCGCTTCTGATTGACTGTGGAGCAAATGTAGATGCAAGACCATCTCATCTGGTACAGTTTGCAAAAATGGGTTCCATCTATATGGAGCATGTTGTCGGAATCAAAAATCCACGTGTTGCGATTGTCAATAATGGTGCAGAAGAAGAAAAAGGCAATGCACTTGTCAAAGAGACCTTCCCGCTTCTTAAAGAAGCAGAGGGAATCAACTTTATCGGAAGTATTGAAGCAAGGGATATTCCAGCCGGCTATGCAGACGTTATTGTCTGCGAAGCTTTTGTCGGAAATGTCATTCTCAAACTTTATGAAGGTGTCAGCTCTGAGCTGATCCACAAAATAAAAGAAGGAATGATGAGTACCATGAAGAGCAAGATTGGAGCACTTCTGGTAAAACCTGCACTGAAACAGACTCTGAAGAGTTTTGATGCTACCGAATACGGTGGGGCTCCGCTTCTCGGACTCAAAGGACTTGTTGTCAAGACGCATGGAAGCGCGAAGGCTGTTGAGATCAAACACGCGATTTTCCAGTGTGTGCAGTTCAAACAGCAGAAGATCAACGAAAAAATTGCAGAACGTATTCAGTCGGTTCATTTTGAGGCACCGGATAAAGAATAAAAAAAGAAGGACAATAAAATGGAACAGTTGGAACAGATTATAGGATATACATTTCAGAACAAAAAACTGCTGAGACAGGCGCTGACACACAGTTCTTATGCAAATGAAAAAAAACTCGGAAAACTTGGATGTAATGAACGTCTGGAGTTTCTTGGAGATGCTGTACTTGAACTGATCAGCAGTGATTTTCTTTACAAAAAATTTCCGCAGATCCCGGAAGGTGAGCTGACAAAAAAACGTGCAAGTCTTGTGTGTGAACCAAGCCTGGCATATTGCGCAAGAGAATTTGGTCTTCCGGAATTTCTGCTTCTCGGTAAGGGAGAAAACATGACAGGAGGACGTAACCGTGATTCTATCGTTTCCGATGCGACAGAGGCGCTTCTTGGCGCAATCTACCTGGACGGTGGTTTTTCCAATGCGAAAAAATTTGTTCTGAATTTTATTCTGAATGATATTGAACATAAACAGCTTTTTTATGACAGCAAAACGATTCTTCAGGAGCTTGTACAGGAAAAGGGACTTCAGCCGATTGAATATGTACTTACAGGTGAAGAGGGACCGGATCATGATAAATGCTTTACTGTAGTCGTTCAGGTTAACGGTCAGGTTGTGGGAAATGGCACGGGTCACACTAAAAAGGCAGCAGAACAGGCAGCTGCCTATCAGGCGATTCAGGAAAAGAAATTCTGACAGCCACAAATTAAACGGGCAGGTGAGATATGTATTTAAAGAATATTGAAGTATATGGCTTCAAATCCTTTGCTCAGAAAATCAACTTTGAATTTCACAACGGAATCACCGGAATCGTCGGACCGAACGGCAGTGGCAAGAGTAATGTCGGTGATGCAGTACGATGGGTACTCGGTGAACAGAGCGCCAAGCAGCTTCGAGGCGGAAATATGCAGGATGTCATATTTTCCGGTACAGAAAACAGAAAGCCTTTAAGCTTTGCATCTGTTTCAATCACACTGGATAACAGCGATCACAAACTTCCGGTAGACTATAACGAGGTGACTGTTGCCAGAAGACTTTACCGTTCCGGTGAAAGCGAATATCTGATCAATGGAAGCGGCTGCCGTCTGAAAGACATTCAGGAGATGTTTTATGATACCGGTATCGGTAAAGAAGGTTATTCTATTATCGGACAGGGACAGATTGACAAGATCCTGAGTGGTAAGCCGGAAGAACGACGGGAGCTTTTTGACGAGGCTGCCGGAATCGTCAAATTTAAACGAAGAAAAATAACCACACTCAAGAAATTGGATGAAGAAAGACAGAATCTTGTGCGTGTGACAGATATTTTAAGTGAGCTGACCAAACAGCTCGGACCTCTGGAACGTCAGTCCGAAACAGCCAGAATTTATCTTGCAAAAAGAGACGAACTGAAAGAACTGGATATCAACCTTTTCCTTCTGGATCACCAGCGTACAGGCGAACTTCTGAATGAGCTGGAAACAAAGCTTTCGCAGGCACAGCAGGAACTTGACGAGGCGCAGTCGGCATACGAACAGACAAAGGCAGAGTATGAGCGCCTGGAACAGGAACTGGAAGAGCTGAATACAAAGCTGGATGCGCTGAAAGAGGAACAGCAGGAAAATGCACTTCTCAAACAGCAGTATGAGGGGCAGGTCAAAGTCCTTGAAGAACAGATATCATCCGGCAGACAAAACAGTGAACATTTCAGATCACGTCTGACAGTGTTAAAAGACGATCTTCAGAAGCGAAGCGAAGAAAAAGAAAAGCTGACCGAAGAAAGGGCAGCTCTTTACAATAGATTAAAAGAAACCAGAGACAATCTGAAAAAAGAGACAGAATCTCTCGAAAATATTGTCTCCAATGTAGATGAATGTACACAGGCAGTGGAAGACGGCAAAAATGAGATCATTGAGATTCTCAACAGCCGTGCGACAACCAAAGGTAAAGCACAGCGATTTGATGCCATGATGGAACAGCTTGATATCCGTAAGGCAGAAGTCAGTCAGCGTATCCTTCGTTTGAAGAGTGAAGAAGCAATTCTGGAAAGTGACCGTGAGAAAGCGCAGAAACAATATGATGCGGTGACCAATGTAATTCAGTCAACAAATGCAGAATGTGTACGTCTCGATGAAGAAATCCATCAGATTCAGGAAAAATTAAAGAAACAGAATTCTCAGATGGAAATCGGACAAACTGCATATCACAGGGAGGCATCCCGTCTGGAATCTCTCCGCAACATTACAGAGAGGTATGATGGTTACGGTAACAGTATCCGTCGCGTTATGGAGCAAAAAAGCCGTGAACCGGGTATCCGGGGCGTAGTTGCCGATATTATTCATGTACAGAAAGATTATGAAGTTGCTATCGAGACAGCACTTGGTGGCAGTATCCAGAATATTGTTACAGATAATGAACAGACTGCGAAGCGTATGATCAGCTTTTTGAAGAAGAACCGCTACGGAAGGGCAACTTTCCTTCCGCTTTCCAATATCAGTGGACGTGGTGGCCTTGCGCAGAAAGATGTCCTGCGTGAACCGGGTGTTGTCGGAACAGCAAATACGCTTGTAGAAGCAGATGCTGAGTACAGCGAACTCGTTATGTATCTTCTTGGTCGTGTGCTGGTCGTAGATAATATTGACCATGCGATTGCTATTGGTAAAAAATACCGTCACAGTCTCCGTATGGTTACAATCGAGGGTGAATCTTTAAGCCCGGGCGGTTCCATGACAGGTGGTGCGTTCAAAAATAACAGTAATCTGCTCGGAAGACGACGTGAGATTGAAGAACTGGAGAGAAGCGTCGGAATCCTCAAGAAAGAACTTGAAGAGACGCAGCGTGCGATCGGTGAAAATCGCAGCAGACGTAATGTACTTCGAGATACCATTGCTGATTTCCAGCAGCAGCTGCAACAGAAGTATGTCGAGCAGAATACCGCAAAGATGAATCTTGCCCAGATTCAGGAAAAAGAAGATGAAATTCAGAGCAGTTACCGCCGGATCGAACGCGAACAGGAGGAATTGCGACAGCAGGCAGGCGAGATCCGTCAGGATCACAGCAGCATCGCCCGTGAACTGGAAGATTCCCAGAAAGATGAAAAAGAACTTGAAGTTTTCATCGAGACAAAGCAAAAAGAATTAGAGGAATGGAAGGCAGAAGAGACAGAGAAAAATCATGTACTTGAAAAGATCCGTCTGGAAGAATCATCTCTGGAGCAGCAGAACCATTTCCTTCAGGAAAATATCAGCCGTCTGGAAAATGAGATTGAAGCATACCACAGGGAGTCCGAAGAAATCACTGAAAATCTTTCCAGAAGTGCCGAAGAAATACATAAAAAAGAGGACGGTATTGAAGAACTCAAAAAAGCTGTTACCGAATGTACAGGTAAGGAAGAGGTTCTGGATGCCAGACGTATCGAATGGCAGGAAGAAAAGGAAAAACGCAGTACCAGCCACAAGTCTTTTTTCGAAAAGAGGGATCATCTCTCTGAAAAGACATCGTTGCTTGATAAAGAGTGTTTCCGTCTGCGCAGTCAGGCAGAAAAAATTGAAGAGCAGCGGGAATCCCAGATTTCCTATATGTGGGAAGAATATGAAATCACACCGAACAATGCCCTTCAGTACCGAAAAGAGGAGCTGACAGACCGGCAGACGATCAAAAAAGATGTTCTTCGTATCAAGGATGAAATCCGTAAGCTGGGTTCCGTCAATGTCAACGCAATCGAAGATTACAAAAATCTTCTTGAACGTCATACATTTTTATCCGCGCAGTACGAAGATATTGTCAAAGCAGAAGAAACACTGGAAGGAATCATTCAGGAGCTGGACGAGGGAATGCGCAAACAGTTTACTGAAAAATTCCGTGATATTCAGAGGGAATTTGACAAGGCCTTTAAAGAATTGTTCGGTGGCGGAAAGGGAACACTGGAGCTTGCAGAGGATGAGGATATTCTTGAAGCAGGAATCCGGATCATTTCACAGCCTCCCGGAAAGAAACTTCAGAATATGATGCAGCTTTCCGGTGGAGAAAAAGCACTGACGGCAATTGCCCTTCTTTTTGCAATCCAGAACCTGAAACCATCACCGTTCTGTCTTCTTGACGAGATTGAGGCAGCGCTGGATGATTCCAACGTCGGACGTTTTGCATCTTATCTTCAGAAATTAACAAAAAATACGCAGTTTATTATTATTACACACAGACGTGGCACGATGAATGCTGCGGACCGTCTGTATGGTATCACCATGCAGGAAAAAGGTGTTTCTACCCTTGTATCGGTAGATCTGGTAGAAAATCAGCTGACAAAATAAATTCATAAATAAGGAGGCATGAGTATGTCAGAAGAAAAGAAAGGCTTTTTTAAGCGGCTGGTCAGTGGACTGACCAAAACGCGTGACAATATCGTGGCTGGCTTTGATTCCATTTTTAGCGGATATTCCAGCATTGATGAGGA
This sequence comes from Blautia sp. Marseille-P3087, assembly GCF_900120195.1. Lineage (GTDB taxonomy): Bacteria > Bacillota > Clostridia > Lachnospirales > Lachnospiraceae > Blautia_A. The sequence continues at coordinate 481,778 of NZ_LT635539.1, read as the reverse complement.
TTTTTACGAAGAACTGGAAGAAATCCTCATCATGGGTGATATCGGAATCAATGCCACTTCATCCATCATTGAGCATCTGAAAGAACAGGTATCCGCCCAGCATATCAAAAACCCGATGGAATGCAAGCAGCTTCTGATCAACAGTATCAAAGAGCAGATGCGGGTTGACAGTACAGAATATGAGTTTGAAAACCGCAAATCCGTAATTCTTGTGATCGGCGTAAACGGAGTCGGAAAAACCACTTCCGTCGGTAAACTCGCCGGTAAACTCAAAGACCAGGGTAAGAAAGTTATCCTTGCAGCAGCAGATACATTCCGTGCAGCAGCAGGAGAACAGCTTGCACAGTGGGCATCGCGTGCAGGAGTAGACCTGATCGGCGGTCAGGAAGGTGCTGATCCGGCATCCATCGTCTATGACGCAGTGGCGGCAGCCAAAGCACGTAATGCGGATGTACTGATATGTGATACAGCAGGACGTCTCCACAACAAGAAAAACCTGATGGAGGAACTTCGCAAAATCTACCGTATTCTTGAGAGAGAATATCCGGAAGCTTATCTTGAAACACTTGTTGTTCTGGATGGAACGACAGGTCAGAATGCGCTTGCACAGGCAAAACAGTTTGCAGAAGTTGCAAATGTAAATGGTATTATTCTTACAAAACTGGACGGGACAGCCAAAGGCGGAATTGCAGTTGCAATCCAGTCCGAGCTGGATATTCCGGTAAAATATATTGGAGTTGGAGAAACGATCGACGATCTGCAGAAATTTGATGCTGATGCATTCGTAAATGCACTGTTTGATATTGACCAGAACGAATTACACACAGAAGAGTAGACCGAGGAAATTACAGGAGGAGCAAAAATGCTTACATTAGAGAGCTTTGAAGAGGCATCAGAAATTGTAAAAAAAGTAACTCAGGAAACCAAGCTGATCAAAAGCAGCTATTTTTCAGATCTCACCGGAAACAAAGTATATCTGAAGCCAGAAAACATGCAGCGTACCGGTGCATACAAAGTACGTGGGGCATATTACAAGATCAGTACCCTGACAGAGGAAGAGCGTGCAAAAGGTCTGATCGCAGCATCAGCAGGAAACCATGCACAGGGTGTGGCTTATGCGGCACACAAATTCGGAGCAAAAGCCGTGATCGTTATGCCGACCACCACACCACTTATCAAAGTAGAACGTACAAAGAGTTACGGTGCTGAAGTTATTCTGAAAGGTGACGTTTATGATGAAGCTTGTGCCTATGCACTGGAGCTTGCAGAAAAAGAGGGATATACCTTTATCCATCCGTTTGATGATCCTGCCGTTGCAACAGGCCAGGGTACAATTGCAATGGAAATTGTACAGGAGCTTCCTCTTGTAGATTACATTCTTGTTCCAATCGGCGGAGGCGGTCTTGCAACAGGTGTTTCCACACTTGCAAAACTCCTCAATCCACATATCAAAGTTATCGGTGTGGAGCCATCCGGAGCTGCATGTATGAAAGCATCGCTTGAAAAAGGTGAGGTCGTGACACTTCCACATGTAAATACGATTGCAGATGGTACCGCTGTACAGACACCGGGAGAGCATATCTTCCCGTATCTGCAGGAAAATCTGGATGATGTGATCACCATTGATGATGATGAACTGATTGTTGCATTCCTTGATATGGTAGAAAATCATAAGATGATCGTAGAAAACTCCGGCCTTCTGACAGTTGCAGCACTCCGTCATCTGAACTTCACCGGTAAAAAGGTGGTATCTATCTTAAGTGGCGGTAACATGGATGTGATCACAATGTCCTCAGTGGTACAGCATGGACTGATTCAGAGAGACCGTATCTTTACCGTTTCCGTATTGATTCCGGACAAACCGGGTGAACTGGTGCGTGTGGCATCTATTATTGCGGAAAATCAGGGTAATGTCATCAAACTTGATCACAACCAGTTTATCAGTACTAACCGTTATGCGGCTGTGGAGCTGAAAGTAACGATGGAAGCATACGGTACAGAACATAAGAAAAAAATTGTACAGGCATTAGAAGATGCAGGATGCAGACCGAAAGTAATCCGCGCAAGCCTGTAAGTATCCCGTTATTCAGAATTCAGACAGAGGTGAATGAGTATGGCATCATTTACAATGGAAGATTATCAGAAAGCTTATAAACTCGGCAAAAAGGATTATCAGGCAAGAATGATGCGGGGGGAATTACCGACACTTCAGGTTCTTGATGATATCCTGCCTCCGAAGGGATCTTATTCTGAAGTTCCACTCGGACTTGTACAGATACCAATCGATCAGATAGTCGGAACAAAAAGTGATGGCAGGAGCAATGCTTTTGCCGGCAATTTTATGCCGATCTTAAGAGAAAACACAGAATTTGCATACAAATGGGCAACCTTAAGCCAGAGTCATATTGATAAAGGAATTCGTGAACCGATCAAAGCTTACGAATACATGAATAAATTTTATGTACAGGAAGGCAACAAACGTGTCAGCGTCCTGAAATATTTTGATGCGGTATCTGTGCCCGGATATGTGACCAGAATCCTTCCTCCGCGGACAGACCAGAAAGAAAATAAACTTTACTATGAGTTTGTGGATTTCTATGCAGTTACCCAGATCAATTATATCTGGTTTACGAAACCTGGAAGTTTTGTTAGACTTCAGGCTGCATTCGGCAAGGGGCCAAAAGATGTCTGGACAGATGATGACCGGTTGCTGTTCAGCTCTGTTTATTCGCGTTTTTCAATAGAATATGAAGCACTTGGCGGAAAGAAACTGTCTATCACGACCGGAGATGCATTTCTTGCATTCCTGACAATTTATAATTATGAAGTGATTGATCAGAAAACTACCAATGAAATGAAAGAACTGGTTGCAAAAACCTGGGAAGAATTCAAACTTCTGGAACACAATCAGAAAATTGATCTCAAGATGGATCCGTCCAGAACCGAAAAGAAATCTCTGCTGGATCGGTTGCTTCCGGCAAGTACGCCGAAGCTGAAGATTGCATTTTTGTATGCAAAGACACCGGCTACTTCTGCGTGGACCTACGCGCATGAACTTGGAAGACTGCATCTGGAACAGACTTTCCCGGAAGAAGTCACAACAGAATGCTATGAAAATCTTACACAGGATCTTGCAGAAAAAGCAATTTACGAAGCCATCCGAAAGGACTGCAACATTATTTTTACAACTACACCGGAGTTTGTAAAAGCAAGTGTGCAGGCGGCTATCGACCATCCAAATGTAAAAATTCTGAACTGTTCGCTGAATACGTCACACCGTTATATCCGTACTTATTATGCACGTATGTATGAAGCCAAGTTTCTTATGGGAGCTGTTGCCGGAGCAATGTCCGAAAACGGACAGCTTGCATACATTGCAGATTATCCGATTTTCGGTACCATTGCGAATATCAATGCATTCGCACTGGGGGCAAAGATGATAAATCCCCGTGCAAGGGTTTATCTGGAATGGTCTACATTAAAAGATGTAGATATCAGGCTTGCCATGGAAAATGTTCAGAAAAAGGGTGTTACCGTTGTTTCTGGTAAAGATATGGTTATTCCGGAAGATGCATCCCGCTATTTCGGGCTGTATCATCTGACAGAAGAGGGACCGCACAATCTGGCAATGCCGCTCTGGCACTGGGGCAAATTTTATGAGCAGCTGATCCGCACGATCATGGATGGTACATGGAAATATGATGACAACAAAGATGAGACTAAAGCAATCAATTACTGGTGGGGACTTTCTGCAGAAGTAATTGATGTGATCTATTCACAGAAACTTCCGATTGGTACACAGAAACTGCTTTCTATGTTAAAACATGCGATTGCGACGGGCGAATATCATCCGTTTTCGGGGATTCTGTATTCACAGGATGGTATGATACAGTCAGATCCGAACAAAATTCTTTCACCGGAAGAGATCATGACCATGAACTGGCTGGCGGATAATGTTGTCGGTGCGATTCCGGCATCATGGGAACTGACTGAGCAGGCACAACCGGTTACGGAACAATCTGGTGTGGAGAAACAGAAGGGATAAGCAGTTTTATGAAAATACTTGCCATAGCAGATGAAGAATCAAAATATCTGTGGGATTATTTCGAAAAGAGCAAGCTTGAGGGAATTGACCTGATCATTTCCTGCGGGGATCTGGATCCGAGGTATCTTTCCTTTCTTGCAACGTTTACTTCGGCTCCCGTTCTGTATGTACATGGAAATCATGATGACAAATATGAACGGATCCCACCGGACGGATGCATCTGCATTGACGATAAAATTTATGTTCATGAGGGTGTCCGCATCATGGGACTCGGCGGTTCCATGAGATATAAGCCCGGGCAATATCAGTATACGGAGTGGCAGATGCGGCACAGAGTATTCAAACTTCTTCCGAAGATACTCTGGAGAAGGGGATTTGATATTCTTGTCACGCATGCGCCGGCTTATCAGCTGAATGATGCCAGAGATCTTCCTCATCAGGGCTTTAAAATTTTTCGTAGCCTGATCGAAAAGTATCATCCGAAATACTTCCTTCATGGACATGTGCATATGTCTTACGGAAGACAGCACAAACGATATGACAAATATATGGATACACATGTGATTAATGCATATGACCGCTGTGTATTTGAGTTTGAAGCGGAAAATCCGGCAGACACTTTATAAAAAATAAAAAAATTCGATGTCAAGAAAAAATACTTGACACACAAATATAAATCATGTATGATAGCCAAGGTGGTTACAAATGGAAAAGTTTGTTGAACAGACATTGTTATACGATTTTTATGGAGAACTGCTTACAGAACGGCAGCAGCAGGTATATGAAAGCGTAGTTCTGGAAGATTACTCCTTAAGCGAAGTGGCTGAAGATCTCGGAATCAGTCGGCAGGGCGTACATGATATGATCAAACGATGTAATCATACGCTGGAAGATTATGAAGCAAGACTTCATCTGGTTGAGAAATTTGTAAATATCCGCAGGCAGGTACAGAAAATTCAAAAGCTTGCCTCAGGGTACGGTGCCAGTGATATTTCAGAAATCTCCAGTGAGATATTAGAGGAGTTATAAAGTATGGCATTTGAAAGCTTGACAGATAAATTACAAAATGTTTTCAAAAAGCTCCGCGGTAAGGGACGTCTTACAGAAGAGGATGTTAAAGTTGCTTTAAAAGAAGTAAAGATGGCTCTTCTGGAAGCGGATGTCAACTTCAAGGTTGTTAAGCAGTTTACGAAGGCGGTTCAGGAACGTGCGGTAGGACAGGACGTTATGAACGGTCTGAATCCCGGTCAGATGGTAATCAAGATTGTAAACGAAGAACTTGTAAGTCTGATGGGAAGTGAGACAACCGAGCTTCCGCTGAAGCAGGGAAACGAAATCACTGTTATTATGATGGCTGGTCTGCAGGGCGCCGGTAAGACAACGACCGTTGCCAAACTTGCAGGTAAATTAAAATCCAAAGGCAGAAGACCGCTTCTGGTTGCCTGTGACGTTTATCGTCCGGCTGCGATCACACAGCTTCAGGTCAATGGAGAGAAGCAGGGAGTAGAAGTCTTTTCCATGGGTGATAAACAAAACCCGGTTGATATTGCGAAAGCAGCCATCGAGCACGCAAAAGCAAATCAGCAGAATGTAGTACTTATTGATACCGCAGGACGTCTTCATGTGGATGAAAACATGATGCAGGAACTTGCAGATATCAAGGCAAATGTCAATGTAGACTGTACACTTCTGACAGTGGATGCAATGACAGGTCAGGATGCAGTAAATGTTGCAAAGACTTTTGCTGAAAAGGTTGGCATTGACGGAGTCATCCTTACCAAGATGGATGGTGATACCCGTGGCGGTGCGGCGCTTTCCATTAAAGCAGTTACAGGAAAACCGATTCTTTATGTCGGTATGGGAGAGAAGCTTTCCGATCTCGAACAGTTCTATCCGGAACGAATGGCATCCCGAATCCTCGGCATGGGAGATGTAATGAGCCTTATTGAGAAGGCTGAGGCAGCTCTTGATCAGGATCAGGCAGCTGAGATGCAGAAAAAGCTTAAAAAGATGGAGTTTGACTTCAACGATTACCTCACCAGTATGGAACAGATGAATAAAATGGGAGGTATCGGCAGTGTTTTAAATATGCTTCCGGGTGTAGGCAGTAAGATGAAAGATCTGGAAGGCATGATTGATGAAAAAGCACTCGACAGAACGAAAGCGATCATTCTTTCCATGACACCTAAAGAAAGAAGTAATCCGGGAATCCTGAATCCTTCCCGCAAAAACAGAATTGCCAGAGGCGCAGGCGTGGATATTACAGAAGTAAACCGTCTGGTCAAGCAGTTCGAACAGAGTCGAAAGCTTATGAAGCAGATGCCCGGTATGATGGGCGGTAAAATGGGTAAAAGAGGCGGCTTCAAGCTTCCTTTTTAATAAATGTAAATACAAACAAAGATATTATAATGGAGGAAAACAAAAATGGCAGTAAAAATCAGATTAAGAAGAATGGGACAGAAGAAAGCACCTTTTTATAGAATCGTAGTTGCAGATTCCCGCAGCAAACGTGACGGAAAATGCATCGCTGAAATCGGAACATATGATCCGAACATCGAGCCAAGTGCTTACAAAGTAAACGAAGAAGAAGCTAAAAAATGGCTTGCTGCAGGTGCTCAGCCTACAGACGTTGTTGCTAAGATCTTCAAAGAAGCAGGAATCGAGAAATAAGAAATACTTCCGAAGCTATTATGTTAGAAGGTATTTCTGTGAAGTCCTTTCATAGACAGTACAGGGAGGTATGTAATGAAAGAATTGGTTGAAGTAATTGCAAAGTCTCTTGTAGAACATCCGGATGAGGTGGTTGTCACCGAAAACGAAAAAGATGATGCAGTTATCATCGAACTGAAAGTAGGACCTTCCGACATGGGAAAGGTCATCGGAAGACAGGGACGTATTGCCAAGGCAATCCGTACTGTAGTAAAAGCGGCTTCTTCAAAGAGCAGCAAAAAAGTAATTGTAGACATTCTGCAATAAAAAGGATCGGAGCTGTGGAGACATAGCTCCTTTTTTAAAGGGAGTTTTTTATGGAAGATTTATTAAAAGTCGGCGTGATCACCACAACTCACGGAGTTCGCGGCGAAATCAAAGTTTTTCCTACAACAGATGACGCGGAACGTTTTCTTGAGCTGGAATATGTACTTCTGGACACCGGCAGGGAACTTCGCAGACTGGACATCAAAAATGTCCGTTTTTTTAAGAACCTTGTCATTTTAAAATTCGATGGCATTGACAACATTAATGACATCGAAAAATACAAAGGAAAAGATCTCTGGATACCGCGAGAAGAAGCACAGGAGCTGGGCGAGGATGAATACTATATTGCTGATCTTCAGGGATTGAAAGTTGTCCTCGAAGACGGAACAGAATTCGGAACGCTTCGCGATGTCATGGAGACAGGAGCAAATGATGTTTATATCATTGACTCAAATGAGCATGGAGAAGTTCTTCTTCCGGCGATCAAAGAATGTATTCTTGATGTAGATCTTGAGAAAAATACCATGACAGTACATTTGATGAAGGGGCTTTTATAAATGAATTTTCACATTTTAACACTTTTTCCGGAGATGATCGAGCAGGGGATGCATACGAGTATCATCGGGCGTGCGATTGCAGGCGGTTATCTTTCTATAAATGCTGTAAATATCCGTGATTATGCTTTTAACAAGCACCAGAAAGTAGATGATTATCCATATGGAGGCGGGGCCGGAATGCTGATGCAGGCAGAGCCGGTCTATCTTTCATATGAAGCTATCAAAGAAAAAATCGGTTATCGTCCAAGAGTCGTTTATCTGACCCCTCAGGGAAAAGTCTTTCATCAGGAGATGGCGAAAGAGCTTGCCCAAGAAAGGGATTTGGTATTTCTTTGCGGCCATTATGAGGGTATTGATGAGCGTGTACTGGATGAAATCGTTACTGACTATGTATCGATCGGTGATTATGTACTGACCGGAGGCGAGCTTCCGGCAATGGTTATGATGGATTCCATTTCCCGAATGGTGCCCGGGGTTCTGAGCAATCAGGAATCCGGTGAGACAGAGTCTTTTGCCGGTAATCTTCTCGAATACCCGCAGTACAGCCGTCCGGAAGAATGGCATGGGCAGAAGGTTCCTCCGGTGCTTCTTTCCGGACATCACGCCAATATCGAGGCATGGAGACGTGAGCAGTCGGTCATGCGAACAGCAAAGAGACGACCGGATCTTCTTAAAAAAGCAGACCTGACAAACAAAGAATGGAGTCAGGTACGTCAATGGAAAAAAGAGTGGAAAGCCGCAGAAAATGAGGCTTCAAAGGAATAAAGGAGCAGTTTATGAAAACATCAGATTTTTATTATGATCTGCCGAAAGAACTGATTGCACAGGATCCGCTGGAGGACAGAAGTTCTTCCAGACTTCTTCATCTTTCAATGGAAGACGGATCTTTTGAACATAGACATTTTACGGACATTCTCGACTATCTTAAAGAAGGAGACTGTCTGGTAATTAATGATACAAGAGTCATTCCGGCCAGATTGTACGGACATAAAGAAGAAACAGGAGCACTTATTGAGATCCTTCTTCTGAAACGCAAAGAAAATGATATCTGGGAATGTCTTGTAAAACCAGGAAAGAAAGCACGCCCGGGAGCAAAGATTACATTTGGTGATGGAATCCTGACAGGAGAGATTATCGATATTGTCGATGAGGGAAACCGTCTGATCCAGTTTCATTATGATGGGATTTTTGAAGAAATTCTCGACCAGCTCGGTGAAATGCCGCTTCCTCCGTATATCACACATAAATTAAAAGACAAAAACCGTTACCAGACTGTTTATGCAAAGAATGACGGTTCTGCGGCAGCTCCGACAGCCGGTCTTCATTTTACGAAAGAATTGATGAAGCAGGTCGAAGAAAAAGGAGTAAAGATTGCGCATGTAACTTTGCATGTCGGTCTTGGTACTTTTCGTCCGGTAAAAGTTGACGATGTAGAAAGTCATCATATGCATTCTGAATTTTATATGGTAGAAGAAGACCAGGCCAAACTGATCAACGATACCAAAAAGAACAGCGGAAGAGTAATTTCCGTAGGAACGACAAGCTGCCGTACACTGGAATCCGCAACTGATGAAAATGGTATTCTCCATGCTGGAAGTGGATGGACAGAAATTTTTATTTATCCGGGTTACAAGTTTAAAATGATCGATGGACTGATTACAAATTTCCATCTTCCGGAATCTACACTGCTTATGTTGGTTTCTGCACTTGCAGGAAAAGAATATATCATGGCAGCTTACGAAGAAGCAGTAAAAGAACGTTACCGCTTTTTCTCCTTTGGGGATGCCATGCTGATCCTCTAAAAACAGGACTACCCTTTTTTACTTCAATTTGCTATAATAGGCATATTGAGGAGAAAAAGGGTTTTTTTATATCTGAAATCTGATCAAAAGAATATACCATCAAAGGAGAAGGACATATGGATACACCAATTATCGCACAGTATTATAGAGAGACCGAACCGAAAAAACGTAAACAACTTCTGGATCAGGCCATTGCATCCGGAGAGGATCAGGAAGCAAATGAAATCCGCCGTGAAATCTATGAGGCACGGTACAAAAATACCACAAATGATGGCGGCATTGCTGACGGTTATCTGAAATTCTGGATGGCTCTTGAGTTTAACCGCAATGCCGGTCACAAAATATTTGGTCCGGGAAAAGCACAGAAGGAAATCCTGAAAGAACTCGATGATGTCAAATTTCGCGAAATTCGTGCCAAAAGTCCGCTTCACGAAGAGCTTCTTTACAGAGAGTGCAAGCATCTCGTGAAATTTTACATGACTCTTTGTGCGCAGGACAAAAACTACAACAGTATTCTTTGTGGGCTTATCACTATCAAAAAAGAAAGTTCCGAAGCCAAAATGAAGAGAGACATTTATGAGACAGCCATCCGTCTTCCAAAGGATCTTAATCTGGAAGAAGAGCTGGCACTTGTCACAAAAGCCGCTCATGAAGTTTATGGGCAGGAATATCCGGAAGAGAGCGGATTCCCGGAATAAATACGCTCTGTTAAGAAATACTATATGTACTATGTAAATCGGAGGCAATAATGAATTTAGACAGTTTAACGGCATATAAATTAGTTAAAAAAGAAAAGCTGAACGATATCCGTTCAACCGGTTATCTGTTTCGACATATCAAAACAGGTGCCAGAGTTATGGCAATCGAAAACGATGATGAAAACAAAGTCTTCAACATTGCATTCCGCACCCCGCCCAAAAACAGCACCGGTGTGGCTCACATTCTCGAACACAGTGTTTTGTGTGGATCGAAGGACTTTCCGCTGAAAGATCCTTTTGTAGAGCTTGTAAAAGGCTCACTGAATACGTTCTTAAATGCAATGACTTATCCGGACAAGACCTGTTATCCTGTAGCAAGCTGCAATGATCAGGATTTTCAGAATCTGATGCATGTCTATCTGGATGCGGTATTTTATCCGAATATTTACAAAAAAGAAGAAATTTTCCGTCAGGAAGGATGGAATTATCATCTTGAAAACACGGAAGGTCCGCTGACTTACAATGGCGTTGTATATAACGAAATGAAGGGTGCATTTTCTTCACCGGATGATGTTCTGGAAAGAGATATCATGAATTCTCTTTTCCCTGATATTACGTATGGCTGTGAATCAGGCGGAGACCCGGAAAATATCCCGGATCTTTCCTACGAAGAGTTCCTTGATTTTCACAGAACTTATTATCATCCGTCCAACAGTTTTATTTATCTGTATGGAAATATGGATATGACAGAAAAACTTGATTTCATTGACAAAAAATATCTTTCTGTATTTGACAGTTTACATGTTGATTCCGAAATTCAGGAGCAGAAACCATTTGATAAAATGCATGATCTTGTCATGGAATACCCTGTTGCCGAGAGCGAGAGTGAAGAAAACAATTCTTATCTTGCATACAGTGTTGTCACAGGAAATGCAATGAACAGTCTCGAATGTACTGCATTTGATGTGCTGGATTATGCACTGCTTGGAGCACCTGGCGCACCTCTTAAGAAAGCGCTTCTGGATGCAGAGATCGGATCTGATGTGTATGGTTCTTATGAAGACGGTATTCGTCAGACATACTTCGATGTCATTGCAAAAGGTGCAGATCCGTCACGCAAAGAAGAGTTCGTTTCCATTATTCGCCGTGTTCTGACAGAAATCGTTCAGAACGGTATTGATCCGAAGGCACTTGAGGCTGGCATCAACTGCATGGAATTTCGTTACAGAGAAGCAGATTTCTCTTCCTACCCGAAGGGACTGATCTACGGACTGGATATTCTGGACAACTGGCTCTATGATGATGAGCATCCATTTGCACAGGTGCAGCTGATTCCTGTGTTTGACAAACTGAAAGAATTAAAAAATCAGCGATATTTTGAAGGACTGATTCAGAAATATCTGCTTGATAATACACACGGCTCGATCCTGACACTGAACCCGTCAAGAGGTCTGACTGCCCGTAGGGCAAAGGCCCTCGAAGAGAAACTTGCTGCACATCTTGCATCACTTAATGATGAAGAAAAGGCAGAGATGGTTCAGAAGACTGTCGAGCTTGAACGATATCAGGAAACTCCGGAAGATCCGGAAACTGCAAAATGCATTCCTATGCTGAAAAGAGAAGACATCCGCAAAGAGATCACTCCATTTACAAATGAAGCGTTGGATATTGACGGAAGTCTGTTCCTTTATCATGAAGTACCTACTAACGGTATCGGCTATCTTGATCTGATGTTTGATGTGAAGGATCTTCCGGCAGAGAAAGTTCCGTATCTCGGACTTCTCAAGTCCGTTCTGGGGTATGTCGATACTGCGCATTATACTTACGGCGAACTCACAAATGAGATCAATGCAGAGACTGGTGGTATCATGTGCGGAGTAGAAGTTTTTGATCATGCAGAATCGATTGATGAGTTTCGGGCATTTTTCTCTGTACGCGGAAAGACCATGTATCCAAAGACAGATGTACTCTTTAAAATGATCCGTGAAATTCTCAATACTTCCAGCCTTGAAGATACCAGAAGACTTCATGAGATTATTTCACAGGTAAAATCAAGAGCCCAGTCGTCTCTTGTAAGTGCCGGACATTCGACCGCAGTTCTTCGTGCTGCATCCTATACTTCTCCGATGGCGGCATTTCAGGATGCGATGGCAGGAATTGCGTATTATCAGTTTATTGAAACACTGGATCGGGAATTTGAAGAACGAAAAGAAACTCTGGTTGCTGAACTTACAGAACTTATGAGAGAGCTTCTTCGTCCGGAATATCTGTGCATCAGTTATACCGGAGAGAGAGAATCTCTCAGTGATGTCCGGAAGCAGGTAAAAGCCCTTCGTCAGACACTTCATCAGGAAGCTGTGGAAATCGGCGAACAGAGCATTACATGCGAAAAGAAAAACGAAGCCTTTACAACTTCCGGTCAGGTGCAGTATGTTGCCCAGACAGGAAACTTCCGTAAAAAAGGTTTTGCATACTCCGGTGCTCTGAATATTTTAAAAGTTGCATTGAGCTATGATTATCTCTGGACAAATATCCGTGTCAAAGGCGGTGCATATGGATGCATGAGCGGCTTTAAACGCAGTGGGGAAAGTTTCTTCGTATCCTATCGTGATCCGCACCTGAAACGTACACTGGATGTATTTAAAGGCATTCCGGAATATGTACGTAACTTTAATGCAGATGAACGAGAAATGACCAAATATATCATCGGAACCATCAGCGGCAAAGATGTTCCGCGTACTCCGAAGATGCAGGGAGCAATTTCCAAAAATGCATGGTTCTGCGGTGTTACAGAAGAAATGGCACAAAAAGAAAGAGACGAGATCCTGAATGCAGATTCCGTATCCATGCAGGCACTTGCTCCACTGATTGAAGCAGTACTTTCAAATGATGCAATCTGTGTCGTGGGAAGTGAGCCGGCAATCAATAAAGAAAAAGAACTGTTTGATACTGTACTTCCACTGATCAATGGTTGAACAAAAGAGAATTTACAGGAGCTGTTAAATGAAAGAAAATTTTAAATCAGGTTTTACTGCAATCATCGGACGACCGAATGTCGGAAAATCCACACTGATGAATCATCTGATCGGACAGAAGATCGCAATTACTTCGAAGAAACCACAGACAACCCGTAACCGTATCCAGACAGTTTATACCTGCGATGACGGTCAGATCGTCTTTCTGGATACACCGGGTATTCACAAGGCCAAAAACAAACTCGGTGAATATATGGTACAGGTTGCCGAACGTACCTTAAAAGACGTTGATGTTATCCTGTGGCTGGTAGAGCCGACAACTTTTATAGGGGCAGGAGAACGTCATATTGCAGAGCAGTTACAGGGACTTCATATTCCGGTCATTCTGGTAATCAACAAAGTAGATACCGTAGACAAAGATGAAATTCTGAAGGCAATCGATACTTATCGCAAGCTTTATGATTTTGATGAGATCATTCCGTGCTCTGCACTTCGTAACCAGAATACCGAAGATATCATTCCGAGTATTCTGAAATATCTGCCGTACGGTCCGATGTTTTATGATGAGGACACTGTGACAGACCAGCCGCAGAGACAGATCGCCGCGGAAATTATCCGTGAAAAAGCACTGCATGCACTTGATGCTGAGATTCCTCACGGAATCGCCGTTGCCATTGACCGAATGAAAGAACGTCCGGGCAAAAACCGTCTGGTTGATATTGACGCGACCATCATCTGTGAACGTGATTCTCATAAAGGTATTATCATTGGCAAACAGGGTGCCATGCTGAAAAAGATCGGCAGCAATGCACGTTATGAGTTGGAGCGTATGCTGGATGCAAAAGTCAACCTGAAACTCTGGGTAAAAGTCAAAAAAGACTGGCGCGACAGCGACTTTATGATCAAAAACTTCGGTTATGACAAGAAAGAAATTTAAAAAGATTAATCTGAAAAAGGGAATCTGAAAGATGAGTGATCTTATTACCGTACAGGGTGTCGTAATCTCGGCAATGCCTGTAGGCGAATATGATAAACGTATTGTACTTCTGACCAGAGAGCGCGGCAAGATTTCCGCCTTTGCAAAAGGGGCCAGACGTCTGAACAGTCCGTTCATGGCGGCTGCGGATCCTTTTGTATTTGGTAATTTTACATTATATGAGGGGCGGACAAGCTACAATCTGAATCAGGTATCAGTTACCCATCATTTTGTAGAACTGGCGACAATGCAGCCGGGAGTCTATTATGGATATTATTTTCTGGAGCTGGCGGATTATTTCGGAAGAGAAGGAACCGACGAAAAAGAGATGATGAATCTTCTCTATGTGACAGTAAAAGCACTGATGAACCAGCAGCTGGATAACCGGCTGATACGCTGTATCTATGAGCTGCGTACGATGGTCGAGCAGGGACTTTGCCCACAGCTTTTTCAGTGCACCGGCTGCGAAAAAGAGATTTCGGACGGCGAAGACTGCTTCTTTTCGCAGGATATGCATGGAATTCTCTGCATATCCTGTGCTCTGGGAAAGAGAGATGCAAGACGTATCTCGCCATCCGCCTTATATGCCATGCGTTACATAGCTACAGCGCCGATGGGGCGGCTTTATTCTTTCCGTGTAGAACCGGAAGTGCTTCTGGAGCTCGAACAGATCATCCATCTGTATACAGCACGAAATACAGACAGAAAATTCAAAAGTCTTCAGATTCTTGAAGTCATGAAGTAAGTAAATCCAATAAAAAAGTTGAAATATATTTTAAATGCGGTATAATGTTGAGAAAACGCAACGAATAAAACAAAGAGGAGAACTATCATGGAAAAAACAATGGAGAAAATCGTTGCTCTGGCAAAAGCCAGAGGATTCGTCTATCCGGGCTCTGAAATTTACGGTGGTCTGGCAAATACCTGGGATTACGGTAATCTCGGTGTAGAATTAAAAAATAATGTAAAACGTGCATGGTGGCAGAAATTTATTCAGGAATCTCCGTACAATGTCGGCGTTGACTGTGCGATCCTGATGAACCCACAGACTTGGGTTGCTTCCGGTCATCTTGGCGGATTTTCCGATCCTCTGATGGACTGTAAAGAATGCCACGAGCGTTTCCGCGCGGACAAACTGATCGAAGATTTCTGTGCAGATCATGACATCGAGATTGAAGGCAGTGTAGATGCATGGTCTCAGGAAAAAATGATGGACTTCATCAAAGAACACGAAGTAGCGTGTCCATCCTGCGGCAAGCACAATTTCACAGACATCCGTCAGTTCAACCTGATGTTCAAGACATTCCAGGGTGTAACAGAAGATGCCAAAAATACAGTTTATTTAAGACCTGAAACAGCACAGGGTATCTTTGTCAACTTTAAGAACGTACAGAGAACATCCCGTAAAAAAATCCCGTTCGGTATCGGCCAGATCGGTAAATCTTTCCGTAACGAGATCACACCGGGTAACTTTACATTCCGTACACGTGAGTTCGAGCAGATGGAACTTGAATTCTTCTGTGAACCGGATACAGACCTCGAGTGGTTTGCATACTGGAAGAAGTTCTGCCTTGACTGGCTGAGTTCCCTTGGCCTTAAAGAAGATGAGGTTCGTTATCGTGACCATGACAAAGAAGAACTGAGCTTCTACAGCAAAGCTACTACAGACGTAGAATTCCTCTTCCCGTTTGGATGGGGCGAACTGTGGGGTATTGCCGACAGAACAGATTATGACCTGACACAGCATCAGAATGTATCCGGACAGGATCTGACATACTTCGATGACGAGAAGAAACAGAAATACATTCCATATGTTATCGAGCCGTCACTCGGTGCTGACCGTATGGTGCTTGCATTCCTCTGCAGTGCATACGATGAGGAAGTGCTTGACGCTGAGAAGAATGATGTACGTACTGTACTTCATTTCCACCCGGTACTTGCACCTGTTAAGATCGGTATCCTTCCGCTTTCCAAAAAGCTGAATGAAGGTGCAGAGAAGATTTATCAGCAGCTCAGCAAGAAATACAACTGCGAATACGATGACCGTGGAAACATCGGTAAACGTTACAGAAGACAGGATGAGATCGGTACACCGTTCTGCGTTACTTATGACTTTGAGTCTGAAAATGATGGAGCTGTTACTGTACGTGACCGTGATACCATGGAGCAGGTACGTATTAAGATTGATGAACTTGATGCATATTTCGCTGATAAGTTTACATTCTAAGTAAATAAAGATTAAACAAATATCACCCACCGGAACTGGTATCTGAAATACAAACAGGCTTCGGAAACCGTCAGTTCTAAGATGTGAATTTCATCGTTAAATGCATATACAAAAATCATAAACTCGCTTCGCTCAGACAGTATGATTTTTGTATATAATACGATTCATGCACATCTAAGAACTGGCTGGTTTCCTGCAGAGCGCTTGTATTCAGATATCAGATCGGTGGGTGTTTTACGTTTTCTTTATATGTACTTAGAAGGGGTAAAGCTTTTCTGCGAAGATATGCTGCGCCGGGCAGGCGCGGGCATCTGGATCGCGGCGGCTCCGCCCGCCGCCAATCTCTCCCCGTCAAGAAACTGTTTATGCAGGAGAGTAGTGTTGAAATTACCGTAAAAGTAAATGTATATAAAAAAATTGCTTCATAATATCACGGCCAGCAGTTATATTCTTGTGATTCTGCGAGCCTGAGATACTTCGTGAATATACTTAACAGCCAGAAATATATGTTGCCCGAAAAAACAGCATTGTCTGAGCGTAAGCGAGTTATGCTGTTTTGCCGGGCGTTTTTAGTATATCTTCTGGCTGGTTAGTATATTAGAAGTCTCTCACATGAGCATAATCACAAGAATACATACTGCGTCCGTGCCCCTGTATAGGCATTTTCTTCTTATATACACTTATCTTTATTTTGCAAATAATACATACTGCACAAATAAACTTGACTATTTATATAATACTTGTTAAAATTATACATTATATGCGACGCAAAGGAGAGAACAGTATGGCAAAAAAACGTAATATCATCGTAGGACAGTCCGGTGGTCCGACATCCGTAATCAACTCCAGCCTTGCAGGCGTATACAAAAACGCCATCGAACGTGGCTTTGATAAAGTATACGGTATGCTCCATGGTATTCAGGGACTTCTGGACGAACAATACATTGATCTTTCTACCCAGATTCATTCTGAACTTGACATTGAATTACTGAAACGGACACCATCTGCATTCCTCGGTTCCTGCCGTTTCAAACTTCCGGAGATTCACGAAGACAAATCCATCTATGAAAAGATCTTTGACATTCTGAACCGTCTGGATATTGATGCCTTTATCTATATCGGCGGCAATGATTCCATGGATACGATCAAAAAACTCTCTGATTATGCGATTCTGACTGGACAGACACAGAAATTCCTGGGTGTTCCAAAGACTATTGACAATGACCTTGCACTGACTGACCATACTCCTGGATTCGGAAGTGCAGCTAAATATATCGGCGCATCAACAAAAGAGGTCATCCGTGATGCACAGGGACTTACCTACAAAAAGAGCATGATCACGATTATGGAAATTATGGGACGCAATGCAGGATGGCTTACCGGAGCAACAGCACTTGCCCGCACAGAAGATTGTGACGGACCAGATCTTATTTATCTTCCGGAGGTTCCGTTTGATATTGATAAGTTTCTTACCAAAGTCAAAGATCTCATTAAGAAAAAATCTTCCGTGGTTATTGCTGTTTCAGAGGGAATCCGCCTTGCTGACGGTCGGTATATATGCGAACTCGGAAGCTCGGGTGATTACGTAGATGCCTTCGGTCATAAACAGCTTGCCGGAACCGCAACATATCTGGCAAACTTCCTTGCAGCAGAATGCGGATGCAAGACGAGAGCAGTAGAACTCTCTACTTTACAGAGAAGCGCTTCTCACATGGCATCCCGAGTAGACATTGATGAGGCATTTATGGTTGGCGGTGCTGCGGTCAAAGCTGCAGATGAAGGAGATACCGGTAAGATGATTGTTATTGACCGTGTATCTGATGATCCATATATGGCCACGACAGGTATTTATGATGTGCACCGCATTGCAAACGAAGAAAAAGTCGTACCGCGCAGCTGGATGAATAAAGATGCCACCTATGTTACAAAAGACTTTGTAGATTATATCAGTCCGCTCATTCAGGGAGATTATCAGCCGATTATGGTAAATGGTCTTCCGAGACATCTTGTACTTAATCTGAAGAAGAGACGCTGATAATACAGCGTACAAATGGGGAAAGTTTTTGCATCATGCTAAAAACTTTCCCCATTTTTTGACAGTTTAACCTTGACTATTTGTACTAAAGTCTATACAATAATTATGTGCGTATAAAACATAGTTTTTATGTGAAAAGAACAATAATTAGGAGGAAAATGTAAAATGGCAAAATGGGTTTACATGTTTACAGAAGGTAACGCTAATATGAGAAACCTTCTGGGTGGTAAAGGTGCCAACCTTGCTGAAATGACAAACCTTGGTCTTCCTGTACCGCAGGGCTTTACAATCACAACAGAAGCCTGCACACAGTACTATGAAGACGGAAGACAGATCAATGACGAGATCATGGCTCAGATCATGGAAGCAATCACTAAAATGGAAGGAGTTACCGGTAAGAAATTCGGTGACAAAGAAAATCCTCTGCTTGTTTCCGTTCGTTCTGGTGCCAGAGCTTCCATGCCTGGTATGATGGATACTATCCTGAACCTTGGTTTAAATGAAGAAGTAGTTAATACTCTTGCTGAGAAATCCAACAACCCACGTTGGGCTTGGGACTGCTACAGAAGATTCATTCAGATGTACTCTGACGTAGTTATGGAAGTTGGTAAGAAATATTTCGAAGAACTGATCGACGAAATGAAAGCTAAGAGAGGCGTTAAACAGGACGTTGAACTTACAGCTGAAGATCTTAAAGAACTTGCAGAACAGTTCAAAGCTGAATATAAAGAAAAAATCGGTGCTGAATTCCCAACTGATCCTAAGGAACAGTTAATGGGTGCTATCAAAGCCGTATTCCGTTCATGGGACAACCCGCGTGCAAACGTTTATCGTCGTGACAACGATATCCCATATTCCTGGGGAACAGCTGTTAACGTACAGATGATGGCATTCGGTAACATGGGTGATGACTGTGGTACAGGTGTTGCTTTCACACGTGACCCTGCTACAGGAGCTAACGGTCTGTTCGGTGAATTCCTGACAAACGCTCAGGGTGAAGACGTTGTTGCCGGTGTTCGTACACCTATGCACATCACCGAAATGGAACAGAAATTCCCGGAAGCATTCGTACAGTTCAAACAGGTTTGCAAAACTCTGGAAGACCACTACAGAGATATGCAGGATATGGAGTTCACTGTAGAGCACGGTAAACTTTACATGCTGCAGACACGTAATGGTAAAAGAACTGCACAGGCTGCTCTGAAGATCGCTTGTGACCTCGTTGATGAGGGAATGAGAACAGAAGAAGAAGCTGTTGCAATGATCGACCCACGTAACCTTGATACTCTGCTTCATCCGCAGTTCGATGCAGCTGCTCTTAAAGCTGCTACACCGATGGGTAAAGGCCTTGGTGCTTCTCCAGGAGCTGCTTGCGGTAAAATCGTATTCACAGCAGATGATGCTGTTGAATGGGCAGAAAGAGGAGAAAAAGTCGTTCTTGTACGTCTTGAGACATCTCCGGAAGATATCACAGGTATGAAATCTGCTCAGGGTATCCTGACAGTTCGTGGTGGTATGACTTCTCACGCAGCAGTAGTTGCCCGTGGTATGGGTGAGTGCTGTGTATCCGGATGCGGTGATATCGCTATGGATGAAGAAAACAAGAAATTCACACTGGCTGGCAAAGAATTCCATGAAGGAGACTTCATCTCCATCGATGGTACAACAGGTAACATCTACGACGGAATCATCCCGACTGTAGACGCTACAATCGCTGGTGAGTTCGGCCGTATCATGGCTTGGGCTGACAAATACAGAACTATGAAAGTTCGTACAAACGCAGATACACCGGCTGATGCTAAGAAAGCAGTTGAGCTTGGTGCAGAAGGTATCGGACTTTGCCGTACAGAGCATATGTTCTTCGGTGAGGGACGTATCGATGCATTCCGTGAAATGATCTGCTCCACAACAGTAGAAGAAAGAGAAACAGCTCTTGCAAAAATTCTTCCATATCAGCAGGAAGACTTCGAAGGACTGTTCGAAGCACTGGAAGGCAACCCGGTTACTATCCGTTTCCTGGATCCGCCACTTCATGAATTCGTTCCTACTGAAGAAGCTGACATCAAGAAACTTGCAGATGCTCAGGGCAAAACCGTTGAAGAAATCAAAACTATCATTGATTCTCTCCATGAGTTCAATCCAATGATGGGTCATCGTGGATGCCGTCTTGCAGTTACTTATCCAGAAATTGCCAAGATGCAGACAACAGCAGTTATCCGTGCAGCAATCAAAGTTAAAAATGCTCATCCGGATTGGGCAATCAAACCGGAAATCATGATCCCGCTTGTTGGCGATATCAAAGAGCTTAAATATGTTAAGAAATTCGTAGTAGAAACTGCAGACGCTGAGATCAAAGCAGCTGGTTCCGACCTTCAGTATGAAGTTGGTACTATGATCGAGATTCCGAGAGCAGCTCTTACTGCTGACGATATTGCTAAAGAAGCTGACTTCTTCTGCTTCGGTACAAACGACCTTACACAGATGACATATGGCTTCTCCCGTGATGATGCAGGTAAATTCCTGAACGCTTACTACGATGCTAAGATCTTCGAGAATGACCCATTTGCTAAACTTGATCAGGTTGGCGTTGGCAAACTCATGAAGATGGCTATCGAACTGGGCAGACCGGTTAACCCGAACCTCCATGTAGGTATTTGTGGAGAGCATGGTGGAGATCCGTCTTCCGTAGAGTTCTGCCATAAGATTGGTCTGAACTATGTATCCTGCTCACCGTTCCGTGTACCGATCGCTCGTCTTGCAGCAGCACAGGCAGCTATCGCAGAAAAGAACGCTTAACAGCAGTTTATAAGGCTATTAAGTTAACCTGATATTTGTGTCCCAACGGAGTAGTACCGACCCTCACTTTACAGGAAACTGTATCGTGGGGGTCTTTTTTATAGTTTTTTCTTTGAAAACCCGTTTGTTAAAGAATTTGACAGCATATTGTTTAAAAGAGTATAATAAATTTGAAATATTTTTAGTGATTTTAGGTAATCATTTCATGGTATTCGGGAGAATTACATATGAATATAGCAGAAACATATACATATATGAAAAGAAAGTTTATACATGAGACTTCAGAAAATGCAGGGCGATATGTTTGAACGTTAATATATATTTTTTTCTGGATGGGAATATGAATATGTATATGGGGAATGGAATTCTTGAAATCAGCAGAATCGAAAGCGGACAGACAAAACTGGACGAAGCTGTCTGCAACCTTGAAGATATCATAAAAAACAGATATTATCATCCGGGATCAGGCGCTGGAAACACTTGCCAACATTATATTTACTAAAGATAAAAAATCCAGCCACACTAAAAAGAGGTTGAAAAACAAAACACAGCCTCGTATAATGGCATATGGAAATTTACGTTACAAAGTGGGGGAGTAGTTTTGAAAAATAACAAATATGAAATTGATATGTGCAATGGATCAATCATGGACAAGCTGATCTCTTTTTCATTGCCTTTGATGCTTTCCGGTATTCTGCAGCTTATGTTTAACGCAGTTGACATTATCGTTGTCGGACAGTTTACCGGAAGCCAGGCTCTGGCTGCTGTCGGATCGACTACTGCATTGATTGCAGTTTTTACCAACTTATTTATTGGTATATCACTCGGTGCAAATGTGCTTGCAGCACGTTTTTATGCTTCCGGCAAATATAAAGAAATGTCGGAGACAGTACATACCTCGATCACATTGGCACTTATTAGCGGTATCATTATGGCTTTTGTAGGACTTCTGTTTTCGAAAGTTGCTCTGGAAATTATGAGTACACCGGATAATGTCATTGACCAGTCCACCCTGTATATGAGAATATATTTTCTTGGTATGCCATTCTTTATGCTGTACAATTACGGCGCCGCCATTTTAAGAGCAGTAGGAGATACAAAAAGACCCTTGATTTTTTTGATCATCTCAGGACTTGCAAATGCAGGATTAAATTTACTTCTGGTCATTGTTTTTGATATGGGAGTTGCCGGTGTTGCGATAGGAACCGTTGTATCACAGTTTATATCCTGTGTGCTTGTTCTTCGCTGTCTGCATCATTCGGAAGGAAGTTATCAGCTCCGCTTTTCAAAACTGACCATCAAAAGCTTCTATCTGAAGCAGATTTTTCAGGTTGGTGTACCTGCCGGAATCCAGAGCACAGTTATCAATCTTTCCAATGCATTATTACAGTCCTCTGTCAATTCATTCGGTTCAACTGCAATGGCAGGATATACAGCAGCCAACAATATCTTCGGCTTTTTATATATTTCTGTAAACTCCATTACACAGTCATGCATGAGTTTCACCAGTCAGAATTACGGAGTGCGGAAGACAAAACGTATGGATAAAATTCTCATTGACTGCATAATCCTATCTTTTGTTTTTTCGTTTACACTTGGGTGTGGCGCATACTTCTTTGGAAATGAACTGTTACGATTATATACCAGTGATCCAAAGGTTATTCAGTGCGGGATTGAAATACTTGCCTATACAACAGTGCCGTATTTCTGCTGCGGACTGATGGATCTGTTTCCGGGTGCACTTCGCGGAATGGGTCATTCCGGTGTGCCTATGATCCTTTCTATCATTGGTACTGTAGGAACAAGAATTGTATGGATCTTCGGACTTTTTCCGAACCACAGATCCCTGTCATTTTTGTTTATTTCTTACCCTGTATCCTGGATTCTGACAATCCTTATGCAGGTAATCTGTTTCTATTTTGTCAGAAAAAAAGTACACAAAACGATATTATCTGCAGATAAAAAGTATCTGTAAGAAAAAGCTCCGGAGAGCTCCTGGTCATTTCAGGAACTTCCGGAGTTTCTTTTCGTTCTTAGGGGTATATGGCTGATACCGTATGGAAAGGTCCGGCCAGGTCTTTTTATTTACAATGCTCTTGTAATGTGTAAAGGTGCGGAAACCTTCTTCGCCATGATATGCTCCCATTCCGCTTTCGCCAAATCCGCCGAATCCCATTTCGGAAGTTGCAAGATGTACCAGTGTATCATTGATACAGCCACCGCCAAAATCACAGCGTTCCATCACTTTGTTTGCAAGTCTTCCTCTGGAAGTAAATACATAAACTGCCAGCGGATGTGCCATGGAATTGATTTTTTCGATTGCTTCATCGATTGAATCATAGGTAACGATCGGAAGAAGCGGACCAAAAATTTCTTCCTGCATGACTGCGTCTTCGAAGGTTACGTTATCAAGTACCGTAGGCTCAATCTGCAGCGTTTCCTCATTATAATTTCCACCGGCAGCAACTTTTTCTTTATTGATCAGTCCGAGCAGCCGACGAAAATGTTTCTCATTGATGATTTTTCCATAATCCGGATTTTTAAGTGGTTCCGTCGTATATTGCCGGTTAATCTGCCGGATGATCTGCCGTACCAGTTTGTCCCTGATTTTACGGTCGCAGTAAATATAATCCGGGGCAACGCAGGTCTGTCCACAGTTCAGAAGTTTACCAAACACGATACGTCTGGCTGCCAGTTTCAAATTGCATCGGCGGTCAACGATACATGGACTTTTTCCTCCTAATTCCAGCGTGACCGGAGTCAGGTGTACAGCGGCCTTTGTCATAACCTCTCTGCCGACATGCTGACTTCCCGTAAAAAAGATATAATCAAATCGTTCGCTCAGAAGAGCTGTATTTTCTTCACGTCCTCCTTCGACCACCGCCACATAAGAAGGATCAAAACATTCTGCAAGAATCGCTTTGACAACTGCGGTTGTGGCAGGAGAGAAGGCACTTGGTTTCAGGATTACCGTATTACCGGCGGCAATCGCGTCGATCAGAGGATCCAGAGAAAGCAGAAGCGGATAGTTCCATGGACTCATAATAAGAACTACACCGTAAGGAACCGGTTTCTTATAACTGTGCGCAGCAAACTGTGCCATCGGTGTCGGTACATCCTGTCTCTCGGCATATTCTCTTACATGATGGAGCATATGTGTAAGTTCACTTAAGACAAGTCCTGTTTCGCACATATAACTTTCGAAAGCACTTTTGCCAAGGTCTTTTTTCAATGCTTCATTAATCTCTGTCTCGTGCTGCAAAACAGCCGTTTTTAATTTACGAAGCTTCTCGATACGTTTTTTTACCGGAAAAGTATCACCGGTATGAAAAAAGTTTCTCTGATTTTCAATCAGCGTTTTAATCTCTGTCTCTGTCATGAAAATTTCCTCTTTTCGATAAGTCTTAAGATTCTTATGTGAATATATAATACAACAATACAGAATAAAAAGTCAATCGTGCCATAATTCTTCAAAAATATTGTATATTCGACAAAAGCATGGTAAACTGTCTATATCTATACAATCATCACAATAAATGGAGGAAAATTTATGATGAATCGTACCAGACAGATTTTAAAAAAGGCTGTTGTTACAGCAATGGGAGCTTCTCTGGTTGTTTCCGGCAGCAGCACCGTATTCGCAGCAGGTTCCTATCAGGAAACAGAAAAAACTGCACTTGCAAATGTAGTAAGTAAATTACCGGAAGCATGGGACGGCTATCTTGAGAATTACCAGAAAGCCTGCAAAGGAACAAAAGGCACATTTACACTGACTGTAGAAGATACTGGACGGGCACTTGCCGGTGCGCTTATGGGAGGCACCGATGTTTCCTGGCTTCAGAGTTTTACTTTTGACAGTGATATTACCATCAAAGATGGTGTGGAAGCCATTGCCAGTGGATTACTTCTGAACGACACCAAACTGTGTGATCTGAATCTCTACATGGATCTTGCAAACATGGCTGAGTATATTCAGATTCCACAGCTGTCCGAGGGATATATTACAGCACCGATTCAGAGTACAGTCACCACCACCAATGGTGTTGCAGAGAACTCTCAGGAAATCATGAGCACCTACATGAATGCACTGTCAGATCTTTCTTCTGCACTTCCGGATTCTGATACACTCGGAACACTTCTTGACCGCTACGGAAATATTATCATTGATAATATCGAAGAAGGATCTTCTGTTGAAGAGTCTGTATCTGTAGATGGCATCAGCGAAGACTGTACTGCATATGAGGGAACTGTTTCTGAAAAAGCTGTTACAGCTATGGCAGAGGGAATCCTGACTGCAGCCAAAGATGATGCTGAGATCAAAGGTTTATTTGAACAGTGGGCAGGTGCCTCCGATGGAGAAAACCAGTATCAGCAGTTTGAGGATGCTGTAGCAGATGCGCTTGACAGTATCGGATCTGCTGACGGAGAAGTTTCCGAAGATCCTGTATTTTCCTCAAAAGTATGGGTAAATGCAGACAATAGAATCGTCGGACGTGAATTTGCCGTCATAGACGGAGCAGAAACTACTCCTGTATTCACATGGAAAGCACCATCTGATGGTGATACTTCCGCATTACTTCTTGAAATTACGGCAGAGGATTCTTCCCTTACACTGACCGGAAGCGGCACAACCAGTGATGGACTTCTGAATGGAGATTATATCTTCGCAATAGACGGAACAGAGGCAGCTGATATTAACGTTGAAAACCTCGAGACCAAACCAGAAAAAGCAGGCTACTATAATGGAACATTAAATGTAACCTTCCCGGCCGCAGAAGCTGATGATACAACCACAGACGAAGAAAGCGAAGCAGCATCCAACCCGCTGGCAGGATTTGGTATGGTGATCAATCTTGAGTCTGATGCGTCTACAGATGCAAGTTCTATAGGTCTGACTGTTACAACATCCGGTGCACCGATCGCTACACTTACAATAAGCAGCGGATATGGAGATGGCGTAGATATTCCGGATCTGACTTCTCTGGATAAGACTTATGATGGTTCTGATGATGCAGCAATGACTGAATATGTAGCAAATATCAACTGGGATACTTTCCTTGCAAATATTAAGGCAGCCGGTGTTCCGGATGAACTTGCAACACAGCTTGAGACTATCCTTACCTCAGCAGTTGAAAGCATGACCGCAACAGATGAAGATCAGGATACAAGCGCAACAGACAGCAGCGCAGATGGTGAGACAAAAGCAGCAGATGATGCAGCATAAATAAAAGAGAGCCACTTGGACTCTTATGTATAAGAACAGTAAAAAGGATACCCTCAGGCAGATGCCTTGAGGATATCCTTTTTTTTAACGTCATATAAAACATATTCTGCATTACACATAACGAATGCTGCAACTGTCGGTAAAATTGCGATCCAGGATCCTTTCAGATCAAGAAGTTTGCAGGAAAGAAAAGCAATTGCAGCTCCTCCGTAAAAGCAGATCAGTACCTTTCCGAAATAGATTCCTCTTCGAAGAGATTCTGTATCTTTGCTGCACAGATATTCGGTAAATCCTGTAACACACTGACGCAGATTATTTGTAGAAAAAATACTGGAACTTGCAAAACCATCGGTACCCTTAAAAGAACACCACTGAAAAGCAGTAGCAAAAAATATCGGAAACAATGCAACAAACGGATTCATTTCCTTGGGATAAAATCCAAGGATCAGTAATACTGCTCCATCAATCAGGATGCTGAGTCTTTTTTGATTTATTTTTGATATTTTATGAGAGATTACTACAGTTGCTGCCATGGAAACAATGTAGATCACCAATGCCAGTACACGGAAAAACCACTGTTCATCCGGATGTCCCACGGCATCCATTGCAAGAGAAATCATATTTCCTGTCTGTGCAGAGCCAAATACATCATGACGGTTAAGGATTGCATAGCCACCCATAAAACCACCAATCAACGTCATCGTAAGATGCAGATGCCTTTCTAGTGTCGCTTCATCCATTTAAATCATTCCTTTTCTTAAATTCACTGGATTTATTATAATCTTGCATATATATATTGTAAAATTAATATTTTATCTATATAATATAAATCACTTTTATATATGGAGGAATTTCATGAATTACACAGACATACATACCTTTCTTACCATTGCATCCAGTCCGTCCCTTTCTAAAGCGGCTGAGAGCCTGTTTGTATCACAGCCTGCCCTCAGCCATCGTCTGTCTGCGCTGGAAGAAGAGCTCGGAACAGAACTGATCATACGCAAAAAAGGTTCCCGTACACTGGAGCTTACCGAAGCCGGACAGCGTTTTGTCCCGATTGCGCGCAAATGGGAGCAGTTATGGATTGAGACAGGAAAAATCAAATTTGAACAGCCTTCGACACAGCTTCGAATTGTGAATGTTGACAGTATGAACTTTTATTTTATGCCACAAGTCATTGGTAATTTCCTTGAGGAACATCCAAAATGCAGCCTGCATATCAATACCATGCAGTCTAATCTTTCTTATAAAGCAGTCGAAAACAAAGATGCGGATCTTGGTCTGATCACAAATCCGCATTTTTTTAAGAAAGTACAAACAATTCCTCTCTTTGAAGAGCAGCTTGTCTTTGTATGCGGAGAAGAGGCGCCATACCAGGATGGACTTCTTCCTTCACAGCTTGACAGTGCGGATGAAATCTATATTCCATGGAGCAATACCTTCCTTATGTGGCACGATTACTGGTTTGGCAATGACCCCAAAGTAAAAGTCATGCTGGACAATATGGCACTGCTCAGACAGCTTCTGGATCTGAAAAATGCATGGGCGATCATGCCGGCAACTCTTGGTCGAAAACTTGCCGAAAAAGAAAACTGCCGGATCGTTTCCATTGAAAACGGTCCGGAGTATCGTACTTGCTATGCAATTATGAATGACCAGAGAAGCGAACATCCACTGATTGACGATTTCCTGAATGAATTATTGAAGACGGTAGGTAATATCCCGGAAATCCGACTTCTCGATCTTACATTTCGTCGTAAGAATCCGTGAGATCCTCATCGCCCGAATAATCTTCGGATGAATCTTCAGAGTCAATACCTTCTGAATCTTCGTAGGTATCGTTCCCTTCAGAATTTTCCGTAGATCCGCTTCCAATCCAGGAACTGCGTTCCTGAATCTTCTGCAGGATACGGTCTGCTTCCTCGCCACTGGCCGGTGTCGGCTGGTAATTATTGTAGTCAGAATCGGATGAAATAGAACACGGAATGATATTTGTAACATTGTCAGCTTTTACACCATTTGAATCAATTGTAAAGGTCTGCTGAAAGATCATTGTATCCATATCACTCGGATAAGCGTTTCCTCCAAAACAGAAGTTGCCGAGACTGTAAACAATGTTTTTGCCTTTGTATTCCTCAATTCCCTGAAGGACATGAGGATGGTGTCCACATACAAGATCGGCACCAAGATCAATTGCAAGATGTCCAAGCGTAGTCTGATTACTGTCCGGGACTTCTTCTTTTTCGTTTCCCCAGTGGAAGATAACAATGATCAGCTGTGCACCATCTTTTTTAACCTTTTCAATATTTTGTTTCAACTGTTCCTCTCTGCCGAGATGATCATTAAGTTCATAAATACCGACCATACCGACTTTGATACCATTTACCTCAGTGACCGCGGTTTCATCATAGCCAAAATGAATGATACCTGCTGCGTCCAGAGCACTTAAAGTATCATCAAAACTCTGGTCTCCATAATCATGACTGTGGTTATTTGCAGTATTGACTGCTTCAACAGAGCCGGCAGTAAGAATATCAGCATAAGACGCAGGCGCTTTAAATGCAAACTGCTTATCTTCACGATCCTCAGAATCCGTAAGTGTACCTTCAAAGTTTGCAATCGTAAGGTTATCCGCCTCAAAAATATTTTTTACATTTGCAAAGAAATAGTCCGGACCATTGTTATCGTAATATGCATTCAGACTTGTATCATAATCAAATTCTTCATCCGTGCCAAGTGTGCAGTCACCGACAACACTGATTGTAAGTGATACCGGATCCATAGCAGGTTCCGGTGTAACAGTAATCTTTTCTTCAGTCTGTACCTGACCAGACGAAGCCGGTTTCGCTTTACCAGAAGCGCAGCTTTTGATCAGAAGGATCAGTAACACAATAACCAGAATGGCAGCAACACCGAAAATTCTGTATCGAAGCTGTTGTTGTCTGTAATATTGCGATTTTTTTAATATTTTACTCTTTTTGTGCACCGCTTTGTTATGAACCGGACGCTTTTTATGGACAGACTGTTTCATATATTTTCCCCTTCTCCCCTGTAACATATTTTCTCAAAAAATGTCAATATTTGTCATTTAAGGAAAGTATAAGAACTTTGGGGGCTTCCGTCAATAACTTTTCAGAAACTAATAAAGGAGATTTTTTTATGACAACTTTATATATTGGAAACCACACTTCATCTTCAAAAGGATACACTGCCATGGCGAAACAGATGATTGCAAATGGTGGAAATACATTTGCATTTTTTACAAGAAATCCTCGCGGAGGAAAGGCAAAAGCCATCGACGAAAAAGACATACATAAGTTTCTCGAACTTGCAGAATCCTATCACTTCGGAAAAATTGTTGCACATGCGCCATACACATTAAATGCCTGCGCTGCAAAAGAAAATCTCCGGGATTTTGCAAGAGAGACATTTGCGGATGATCTTCGAAGAATGGAATACATCCCGGGAAATTATTATAACTTTCATCCGGGCAGTCATGTAGGACAGGGAGCAGAGACTGGAATTCAGAAGATAGCTGAAATCCTCAATGATGTGTTTACCGAAGGACAGACCACTACAGTTCTGCTTGAGACCATGTCTGGCAAGGGCAGTGAAGTAGGGCGGAATTTTGAAGAGCTCAGAGAAATTATTGATCTTGTACATATGAATGATAAAATAGGAGTCTGTCTGGATACCTGTCATGTATGGGATGGCGGCTATGATATTGTGAATGATCTGGATGGTGTTCTTGATGAATTTGATCATATCATCGGACTGGATAAATTAAAAGCTGTTCATCTAAACGACAGTCTTAATGACCTTGGAAGCCACAAAGACCGCCATGCACGGATAGGAGAGGGTAAAATCGGTCTGGATGCTCTTGTGCGTGTGATTCGTCATCCAAAATTAAAAGAGATTCCTTTTATCCTTGAAACGCCAAACGATGACGAAGGATGGACAAAAGAAATCTCTTTATTAAGAGAAGCTTACTCAAAATAATTTTTACAAAGATACCTCATTCTTTAATTCCATGTTTGTCCTGAAGGCCTCTGCATTCTTCAGTGTTGTTTCTGCAATATTGGTCAGTGCTTCCTCTGTAAAAAATCCCTGATGAGAAGTCAGTGCAACATTCGGGAAAGAGAGAAGTCTCTGCACTGTAGAGGTCTTCAGGATATATTCCGACATGTCTTCGTAAACAAAATCTGATTCTTCCTCATACACATCCAGCCCGACCGCAAAAAACTTATGATCACGAATGCCGGCAATCAGATCTTCTGTACAGATCAGGCCTCCCCTGGAAGTGTTTACAAGAATGACTCCCTCTTTCATATGAGAAATAGATTCCCGGTTAACTATATGATGTGTCTCCGGTGTGAGAGGACAATGCAGACTGATCAGGTCACTGGACGAAAAAAGCTGTCCCAGAGAAACATAGGGAAGTCCTGTTTTTTCATTTGGGAACGGATCATATGCCAGAACTTTCATACCAAATCCCTGACATATCCGTGCCATTGCAAGACCGATTTTTCCTGTACCGACGATCCCGGCTGTTTTCCCGTAAAGATTGATTCCCATAAGACCATTCAATGAAAAATTATTTTCACGACATTTAATATATGCTTTATGCGTATGGCGGTTTGCCGTCAGGACAAGTGCCATTGCATGCTCTGCAACGGCTTCTGGTGAATACCCCGGTACGCGCAACACAGGAATTCCACATTCTTTTGCCTTTGCAAGATCAACATTATTATATCCGGCACAGCGCATCAGAATCAGACGGACTCCCTGATGACGTAGTTCTTCGATTACATCTGCGCTGAGGTCTGCATTTACGAAAGCGCAGATTCCGTCATATCCAGCGGCAAGGGAAGTGGTTTCTTTATATAAGTTGGATTCAATAAATACAAATTCAATATCCGGATATTCCGGCCTCAGTTTGTCAAAAAACTGTTGATCATAATCTTTTGCACCGTAAAATAAAATTTTCATAGATACCTCCTGTACTTTAATACAATAGAAACCGATATTTGAGTTATTTTTAGGATGTCTTCTGAGGCAGGAGAGTATACATTTTCGAAACATAAAAAAACTGTCATCACATTTTCATGCAATGACAGGCTTTATTCTCATTTTATTATTTTCCTAAGCTGTAAAGATCATTATAAAATTCCGGATATGATATATTTACACAGTCTCCATTCAGGATATCCATGGTACCATCACAGATCGTACCTGCAACCGCAAAGGACATTGCCACGCGATGATCCAGATGAGAATCGATAGCTGCGCCATGCATTGGTTTGCCTCCATGGATGATCATCCCGTCCTCAGTGCCTTCAATGTCAGCACCCATACGTTTCAAATTGTCAACCATAACTGTAATACGATCAGATTCTTTAACCTTCAATTCCTGTGCATCACGGATGACCGTTGTACCATCTGCAAACGCGGCCATAACTGCGATCATCGGAATCTCGTCGATCAGAGTCGGGATGATTCCGCCTTCAATCGTTGTTCCCTTCAGATTGCTTGTGCGGATAAGAAGATCCGCTGTCGGCTCACCCTCAGTACTCTCATTAAGGAGTGTGATATCTGCCCCCATATCCATGCAGACTTTCAAAATACCAGCTCTTGTCGGGTTAATGCCGACATTTTTCAGAAGAATCTCACTGCCCGGAGTAAGAAGTCCTGCTGCAATGAAATAAGCAGCGGAGGAAATATCTCCAGGTACCTGAATCTCGCGGCCGTTCAGTGCCGGTTCCGGTACGATGGAAGCAGTAGTTCCTTCGGAAGTAACTTTTGCACCGAAATAGTTCAGCATGATTTCTGTATGGTTACGGGAAAGAAACGGCTCCGTAACACTTGTAATACTATCTGCATACATACCGGCAAGAAGTACACAGGACTTTACCTGCGCAGAAGCGACCGGAGAATCATAGTGGATTCCGTGAAGCGTTTTTCCATCAATAACAAGCGGTGCACAGCCATTATCCCGTTTACTTGTGATATCTGCTCCCATAGAAGTAAGAGGTGTCATGATTCTTTTCATTGGCCGGGTGCGAATAGAATCGTCGCCATCCAGTTCTGAAGTAAAATTCTGTCCGGCAAGAATACCTGAGATCAGGCGGGTTGTTGTACCACTGTTGCCCACATCCAGAATACCATCCGGAGCAGAGAGACCGTGAAGGCCCTTACCGTGTACCAGAATCTCAGAAGCATTTCGTTCGATATCAATACCCATTTTGCGAAAACATGCAATTGTCGACAGACAGTCGGCACCTTCCAGAAAATGTGAAATACGAGTAGTTCCTTTTGCAAGAGAGCCAAACATAACTGCACGGTGGGAGATGGATTTATCCCCCGGTACCATCAGCATACCTCTTAAATTGGTCTGTTTTTTGATTTCCATATAATTACCTACCGTTCATATACAATGTAATTACGTTTTTTGAGAAGTGCACAGCCTTTCTGCATCGCACCCTGTTCGTAGAATTCGATTTTCAGGACACCTTGTTCAAATTCACGGTTATGAATGATGCCGATATTTTTGATACTGATGCCTTCCATAGCAAGGATTGTTGCAATCGTTGCGATGCCACCAGCTTCATCTACAATGTCAATATACAGCACATAGGTCTTGTTGATCAGACCTGAGGATGTTGCATCGATTGAATCACGATAATCTCTGGAACGTGCAAACATATCGTAAAGATTTTCAGATTCCTGATTATCGATAGAACAACGGATCTGAATCAGCATACGGATATACTCATCAAGCACTGTGGAAATATTTTCGTGATTTTCCACGCAGATCTGTTCCCACATAACCGGGGAAGAAGAAGCGATTCTTGTAA
Source organism: Blautia sp. Marseille-P3087 (assembly GCF_900120195.1). Classification (GTDB taxonomy): domain Bacteria; phylum Bacillota; class Clostridia; order Lachnospirales; family Lachnospiraceae; genus Blautia_A. The sequence continues at coordinate 448,610 of NZ_LT635539.1, read as the reverse complement.
TATCTCGGAAACCTCCGGCAGCGATCGTTTTCATATATTCTGCTTCATTATCCAACGTATTGACCAGATTAACGAGAGAAGAAGCAATAATATGCGGAAGATGGCTGACACCTGCAGTAATAAAATCATGTTCTTCTGCAGTAAGGACCATCGGAATGGAACCAAGCGAATCAATCAGTTCTGAAAATTTCGTCAGTTTTTCCAGCGGGACTTCACCGCCCGGAGTCAGTATGTAATATGCATTCTCAAGCAGATGGTCAGAAGAATGTTCAAATCCGGACTGTTCAGAACCTGCCATCGGATGACCACCTATGAAGCAGTGTTCCATGCCAAGCTCCTCAACTGCTTTGTGGATCGGTCCTTTTACGCTGCCGGCATCAGTGATGATGCAGTCATCAGAAATCACATCCTTTAAGTATTTCAGATATTCTATATTGTATTCTACCGGTGCGCAGAGGAAAATATAATCGCAGGTACGGTATCGCTCATCCTTTTCTTCCAGTACAGCGTCGATGGCATTACAGCTGAGTGCTGCAGCCAGAGTTTCTTTGTGTTTTGCGTATGCCAGAATATGATAATCTGGATGAAATTTGCGGATCGTTTTTGCGATAGATCCTCCGATAAGGCCAAGCCCGATAAAACCAATGGTTTTCATGATGTTTTGTATCCTTTCCCAAGTCACATTAATAAAAACTATGTTCTTATTTTAAAAGAATATACTATAAATGTCAAATAAAGCGATAAAATCGGTAAATTCGTTAAAATTATACACAATTCGAATAAAAAATGTTGTTAAAATTATATAAAATACTTGAAAAGTGCAAGAATTTTTAGTAAAATATGAACATATTAGACAAACAGGGAGGTATTACATATGGACGTTTATAGAACTGACCGAATCCGCAATGTGGTTCTTTTAGGTCATGGGGGATCCGGAAAGACCACATTAGCAGAGGCAATGGCTTATCTGGCAGGAATGACTAACCGCCTTGGCAGAGTAGAGGATGGAAATACCGTTAGTGATTTTGATAAAGAAGAGATCAAAAGACATTTTTCTGTTTCGACTACTTTGATTCCGGTACCATGGGATAAAGTAAAAGTCAATGTACTTGACACACCGGGATATTTTGATTTTGTGGGGGAAGTAGAAGAGGCTGTCAGCGCAGCAGATGCGGCAATCATCGTTGTTTCCGGTAAAGCCGGTGTACAGGTAGGTACTCAGAAAGCATGGAACCTCTGTGAAAAATATAAACTTCCGCGTATGTTCTTCGTAACAGACATGGATGTGGATGACGTCAGCTATCGAAAAGTAGTGGAAGAACTGACCGAACTTTATGGCAAAAAGATCGCACCGCTTCATTTCCCGATCCGTGAAGACGGTAAATTTGTCGGTTACGTAAATGTTGTCAAACAGGCAGGTCGTAAATATATTGACAAAGCAGGCAAGGAACCATGTGATGTTCCGGAGTACCTGGATGAATATCTGGAAAAATACCATGATATCCTTATGGAATCTGTAGCAGAGACCAGCGAAGAATTTATGGATCGTTACTTCGAAGGAGATGAGTTCTCCGTAACAGAAGTTTCCGCAGCACTTGCAACAAATGTACAGGACGCAAGCATCGTTCCGGTATGCATGGGTTCCCCGATCAATCTTCGTGGTGTATCCAACCTTCTCGATGATATCTGCGGATATTTCCCGAGCCCGGACAAACGTTCCTGCAACGGTATTTCCCAGAAGACCAATGAAATTTTTGAAGCCAATTATGATTTTGCAAAAACAAAATCTGCATATGTATGGAAGACGATCGCAGATCCGTTCCTTGGCAAATATTCTCTTATTAAGGTTGCCTCCGGTGTTATCAAATCCGATGATACTCTGCTCAACGTAGAAAAGGGTGTTGAAGAACGTTTGAACAAACTATATGTGCTCGAAGGCTCCAAACCGATCGAAGTTCCGGAGCTTCATGCAGGCGATATCGGTGCAATTGCCAAACTTGCAAGCGTGCAGACAGGTGACAGCCTTGCAGCTAAATCTGCACCGGTGCTTTATCCGAAAGCAGTAATCTCTACACCGTATACCTATAAGAGATATAAAGCTGTCAAGAAAGGTGACGAAGACAAGATTTCACAGTCTCTTGCAAAAATGGCAAGCGAGGATAAAACCCTCCGTGTAGTAAATGATTCAGCCAACAGACAGACACTCCTTTACGGTATGGGTGATCAGCATCTTGACATCGTAGTCAGCAAACTGAAAGAGCGCTACAAAGTAGAGATTGAACTTTCCAAACCGAAGGTTGCCTTCCGCGAAACCATCCGTAAAAACTCTGACGTAGAAGGCAAACATAAGAAGCAGTCTGGCGGACATGGACAGTATGGACATGTTAAGATGCGTTTTGAGCCGTCCGGTGATCTGGAGACTCCATATGTATTTGAACAGGTAGTAGTTGGTGGTGCTGTACCGAAGAACTACTTCCCGGCTGTTGAAAAAGGTCTGCAGGAATGCGTTCAGAAAGGACCTCTGGCTGCATATCCGGTAGTTGGTGTAAAAGCTACTCTTTATGATGGATCTTTCCATCCGGTTGATTCTTCAGAAATGGCATTTAAGATGGCAACGATCCTTGCCTTCAAGAAAGGTTTCATGGATGCATCTCCTGTACTTCTTGAGCCAATTGTTTCCATGAAGGTAATCGTTCCGGATAAATATACAGGTGATGTTATGGGTGACCTGAACAAACGTCGCGGCCGTGTACTCGGCATGAATCCGGATCACGAAGGTAATACCATCATTGAAGCCGATGTTCCGCAGCTTGAGATTTACGGATATTCTACAACGCTTCGTTCCATGACCGGCGGAAGCGGAGACTTCTCTTATGAATTTGCCCGTTATGAACAGGCTCCGAGTGATATCCAGGCAAAAGAAATCGAAGCAAGAGCAAGTAAAGTTGATGCTGCTGAATAATCTGCATCTATAACATCAAATCACATAGAAAGCCCTTCACTTTAAATTGAGGTGAAGGGCTTTCGGTATATAAAAAAGATCCATCACAGAGATAAGACGCCTCTCCAGTACCGCAACAGAAGCATTGACAAACGGAACGTATTGAATTAGAATTGATTTTTAGATAACAATGTTGGAGGAAACATAGAAATGAAATACATGTTTAAAAAGATCGAGCCCAAGTGGCAGGCAAAATGGGAAGAAAGCAAAGTCTTCGAAGCCAAAGACAACAGCGACAAGCCAAAATTCTATGGTCTTGTAGAATTCCCATATCCAAGTGGTGCCGGTATGCATGTCGGTCACATCAAAGCATACTCAAGCCTTGAGGTTATTTCACGTAAACGTCGTATGGAAGGATACAATGTACTTTTCCCGATCGGATTTGATGCATTCGGTCTTCCTACTGAGAACTATGCCGTAAAGACCGGTACACATCCACGTATCATCACTGACGAGAATATCAAGAAATTCTCCAACCAGTTAAAAAAAGTCGGATTTTCTTTTGACTGGAACCGTGTCATCGATACTACAGACGAGGATTACTACAAATGGACACAGTGGATCTTCCTCAAAATGTTCGAAAAAGGTCTTGTATTCAGAGACAGAACTCTCGTAAACTATTGCCCGCACTGTAAGGTTGTACTTTCCAATGAAGACAGCCAGGGCGGTAAATGTGATATCTGTCACAGCGAAGTTGTACAGAAATCTAAAGACGTATGGTATCTGCGTATCACTCAGTATGCTGATAAGCTTCTGGAAGGTCTGAAAGATGTTGATTATCCTGACAATGTAAAACAGCAGCAGATTCACTGGATCGGCAAATCAAAGGGTGCATTCGTAAACTTTGACATTGATGGCATTGATGAAAAACTTGAAATCTATACAACCAGACCGGATACCCTGTTCGGTGTTACTTTTATGGTAATCGCTCCGGAACATCCGATCATCGACAAATACAAAGACAAAGTCGCTAACATGGACGAGATTACTGCATATCGTAATGAATGTGCAAAAAAAACCGAGTTCGAGAGAACACAGCTTGTCAAAGACAAGACCGGTGTGCGTATTCAGGGACTGGAAGGAATCAACCCTGTCAACGGTAAGAAGATTCCGATCTACATTGCAGACTATGTAATGATGGGCTATGGTACAGGTGCAATTATGGCAGTTCCGGCACATGATCAGCGTGACTATGATTTCGCAAAGAAATTCGGTATTGATATCATCGAAGTTATCAAAGGTGGCGATATCTCCAAAGAAGCTTATACTGGTGACGGAGAAATGGTCAACTCTGAATTTCTTAACGGCTATACAAAGAAAAAGGATTCTATCGAGCGTATGCTTGAAGAACTTGAAAAGAAAGGTATCGGTAAAGCCGGTGTTCAGTACAAGATGAAAGACTGGGCATTCAACCGTCAGAGATACTGGGGCGAGCCTATTCCGCTTATCCATTGCCCGAAATGTGGTGTTGTAGCTGTTCCAGAAGAAGAACTTCCGCTTCGTTTGCCAGATGTCAAAGATTTTGAGCCGGGTGAAGATGGACAGTCACCACTTGCAAAGATTGATTCCTTCGTAAACTGCACATGCCCGAAATGTGGTGCGCCGGCAAAACGTGAAACAGATACCATGCCTCAGTGGGCGGGATCTTCCTGGTATTTCTTAAGATACACTGATCCGCACAACACACAGGCACTGGCTGATATGGACAAACTCAAATACTGGATGCCTGTTGACTGGTACAACGGTGGTATGGAACACGTTACCAGACATATGATTTATTCCAGATTCTGGCATCATTTCCTGTATGATCTCGGTGTTGTCAATACTCCGGAGCCATACGCAAAACGTTCTATCCAGGGACTGATCCTCGGACCGGACGGAGACAAGATGAGCAAATCCAAAGGAAACGTTGTCGATCCGCTTGACATTGTAGAAGAGTACGGTGCAGATACCCTTCGTACTTATGTATTATTTATGGGTGATTATGGCGCAGCAACTCCGTGGAGTGACAGCTCTGTAAAAGGCTGTAAAAAATTCCTTGATCGTGTTGCAGGTCTGACTGATATCCTTTCCGAAGCACCTGTTTCCGACGAACTGGAGATGAAGATTCACCGTACCATCAAGAAAGTTTCTTCCGACATAGAAAACCTGAAATTCAATACTGCAATCGCAAGTCTCATGACTCTGATCAATGAGATCACTGCAGAAGGTCATATCGGCAAAGAAGATTTAGGCATCTTTATCAAGCTCTTAAGCCCGTTTGCTCCGCATCTCTGCGAAGAAATCTGGGAATTTCTCGGTGGTGAGGGACTGCTTGCAGTTGCTCCATGGCCGGTATACGATGAAGGTAAGACTGTTGCCAAGACTGTTGAAATCGGTGTTCAGGTTAATGGCAAAGTAAGAGGAACTATTGTAATCCCGAACGGCTGCGATAAAGAAAAAGCATTCGAGATTGCAAAAGCAGATGAGAGAATTGCATCTTTCATTGAAGGCAAAAACCTGATCAAAGAAATCTATGTTCCAAATAAGATTGTCAACTTTGTTGCCAAATAAAAAGTATCAGGATTTATAAGAGAAGTATCAAAAAAAGCCCTCCGGTTTATGACCGGGGGGCTTCTTTGATGTCTGAGATATCAGGTGCGGCCATAAGAGAGTAGTTTGTATAATAGACTACAAATCCCGGTTTGGCGCCGCCTGGTTTTTTGACGTGTTTTTTCTGAATATAATCAATCTCTACTTTAGGAGCGGTTCTGCCTTTTGAATAGTAGGCAGCAAGACGTCCGGCCTCCTCGAAAGTACGGTCCGGAAGTTCTCCGTCCGGAGTCTTCACAACAACATGGGAACCCGCCATTTTTTTGGCATGAAACCACCAGTCATTGCCGGTTGCCATTTTAAATGTCAGCTCATCATTCTGATAATTGTTTTTTCCTACAAAGATATCAAATCCATCACTGGAAATATAATGGAACGGTTTTGATTTTGTCTGCGCTTTCTGACCTTTTTTATTTGTATAGTGTTTCTTTATATAACCATATTCTGTCAGTTCTTCTTTGATCTGGGCAAGATCGCTCTCTGCACGTGCAATGTCCAGTGCATTTGATATAGATTCCAGATGCTCGATTTCAGCTTCAGTATCCGCGATCTGCTCTGTCAACGCCTCTTCGGTGCGTTTCAGCTTACCGTAACGATCAAAATATTTCTTCGCATTTTCACCCGGTGTCATTGTCTTATCCAGAGGAATTGTTATTTCTTCATTTGTATAATAATTCAGCGCTTTGAATGATTTGCATCCGTCTTCCAGCCCATAACCATACGTATTGATTAACTCTCCGTATACTTTATATTTGTCCTTTTTGGCAGTATCTTTCATTTGCTTCTGCTGGAGAACCAGTTTCTTACGGTTTCGCTCAAGAGCTGTCTGCACGATTCTTCGAAGATCAGAAGATTTCTGACGGATCCTCGTCAGAATCTCTTTCGATGCATAGTAAGTTTCCAGCATTTCTGAAACAGATTCAAATGTCTGGCTGTGATATTCCGGTCCGTACTGCGTGAGTGGAAGAACAGCATATTCTACCGGCTCATCATCTCTGTAAATAATGCTCGGAGTAAAATCTCCCTCCTGCACCTGTTCGATCAGACGGTGGAAAGTATGATAGAGATGTGTTGCTGCATTTTCGTCAAGTGACTGTGCCGCATCACTTCCGTCAATGGAAGCACGATAGCAGATTTCTTCCGCAATCAGAGGACTGATTCCGGTCAGTGTTGTATAGATTGCCTTTGCAATATTACACGGCTTTTTACATACAGATTCTTTAAACATTTCTTCCGTGATCATCAGAGGATCCTGTTTTTCCTGGGTCTGCGGAAGAAAATAATCTCTCCCCGGAAGAACTTCCCGGACGGAACTCATATGCGAAGACACATGCTTGATGCTGTCAAGGATCATCCTGTTCTCATCACAGAAGATGATGTTGCTGTATTTCCCCATCAGTTCAACGATCAGATATTTTTTACATGGATCGCCCAATTCGTTTAAATGTTCCAGTTCAAACTCTACCACACGTTCCAGTCCCGGCTGCATGATTTTTCCGATTCTTGCACTTCCCAGATGCTTGCGGAGCAGCATACAGAAGTTTGGTGCGGTCAGGGGACTTGGTTTGTTTTTGCCTGTAAAATAGATCAACGGGAGAGAAGGACTTGCAGAAATAAATAACCTGCACTGTCCGTTTGCCCCCTTTCCGGTGATCATCAGGGCATCCGCCTCTGGTTGTGCAATTTTGTTAAAACGGCCGTTATCCAGATTTTTATGTAATTCCTGTACCATTGCAGAAATGGTGATGCCATCAAATGCCATTTTATTTCTCCTTTAGTTTGTATCAGATGCTGTGGAATCCCTTACCGATGATTTCGCTTGTATTAGAAATCAACATAAATGCACTCGGCTGGTTTTCTTTAATAAAGTTACGAAGACGTACTGCCTGAGGACGGCTGAGTACGGTAAATACGATATATTTGTCTTTTCCTGAAAAAGCTCCCTGCGCATGAACGATCGTCGCGCTTCGTTTCAGCTCATGAACAAGGAAATTGCAGATCGGTTCCGGCTCATCACAGACAACATTGAAATATTTCGAAAGATTAAATCCCTCAATAAAGTTGTCGATCATAAAAGAGCGGATCGTAAGACCGAGGAAAGAATACAGTCCTGTTTTGATATCAAAAACAAAACATCCCGCAACAGTGATCATAATATCAGTCACAAGAAGTGCCTTCCCGATATCAAAACTGCTGTATTTCTTAAGTATCATTGCAATGATGTCCGTACCGCCGCTTGATGAACCGATATTAAACAGGATCGCAGAACCAAGTGCCGGAAGTGCAATCGCAAAACAGAGCTCCAGCATGGTCTGATCTGTCAGCGGATGATCCATCGGACAGACACGTTCCAGTGTAGAAAGTGCAACTGAAAGAAGAATACTGCAATATGCTGTCTTTGCGGCAAATTTTTTACCAAGTACCACAAATCCGAGTACCAGAAGCAGCATATTTACAATGAAGGAAAAGTCACTGGCAGAAATAGATGTCTTATCTGCAACCAAAACCGCAAGACCGGTGATTCCTCCAAACGTAAAATTGTTTGTAAATTTAAAAAAGTATGTTCCGACTGCCATGATCAGCGTACTTGCAGTCAGAAGCGAAAAGTGTTTTAATTTTTCTTTCATTTTATATGTAATTCCCTTCTGAATGACTCGCTGATATTGTACCTCGTGACATGGCAATGTGTCAATGTAACCATTTAGCATAAGAAAGTGTATTCATACAAAAAAACAACTCCATGTCATAAAAAGAAATTGACTACCTTTTTAGAATGCTCTATAATAAATCTGTATGTAGAAAATGAGACTTGCAAAGAGAGAAAACTTATGATAAAAAGTATGACAGGCTTCGGCCATGCAGAAAAAGTGACAGAACAGTGCCGTATTACGGTAGAAATGAAATCTGTCAATCACAGGTACCTGGATCTGAATATTAAAATGCCACGGCGTTTCAATATGCTGGAGGGTCAGGTACGTAATCTTATGAAGCAGTATATGCAGCGCGGTAAGGTAGATGTATTCATTACTTATGAAGATTATACTTCAAATGATTACACACTCAAATACAATAAAGAACTGGCCGCAGAATATCTTTCTTATCTGAATCAGATGGCAGAAGAGTTTCATCTTGAAAATGATGTCCGCGCGACCACCTTGTCCAGATATCCTGAAGTTTTGACCATGGAAGAACAGTCTGTGGATGAAGAACAGTTATGGAAACTTCTCGAAGAACCACTTAACGAAGCCTGTGTTCGTTTTGTTGAGACACGGACCAGAGAGGGACAACATCTGAAAGAAGATCTTCTTGACAAGCTCGCAGGTCTGGATGAAAAGGTAAACCGAGTAGAAGAACGCTCACCGAAAGTTGTTCAGGAATATCGTGAGAAGCTGGAACAGAAGGTACACGAGCTTCTTGAAGATTCACAGATTGACGACAATCGCATCGCAGCGGAAGTTGTTCTTTTTTCCGATAAGATCTGTAATGATGAAGAAACGGTTCGTCTGCACAGCCATATTCACGGAATGCAGAAGATTCTCGAAGAAAAAGAAGGTGTTGGACGTAAGATGGATTTTATGGCTCAGGAAATGAACCGCGAGGCCAATACGATTCTCTCCAAATCCAGTGACCTCGAAGTTTCGGACATTGCAATTGATCTGAAAACAGAAATCGAAAAGATTCGCGAACAGATTCAGAATATAGAATAACGGAGGCAGGGGAGTTTTGGCTAAACTGATCAACATCGGATTTGGAAATGTCGTAAATTCCCGCAAGATCGTTGCGGTTGTAAGTCCGGATGCTGCCCCGGTAAAACGGATGATCCAGAGCATCAAGGGTACACGGGAACTGATCGATGCAACACAGGGACGTAAGACAAAAGCAGTTATTGTAACTTCCGATGATTACCTTGTCCTTTCTGCACTACAGCCTGAAACGATTGCCAGACGTTTTGCAGAAGCATATGATTACGAAGAAAAGGAAGATGAGCATGAGTAAAGGTGTTTTAACAGTTGTTTCCGGCTTCTCGGGAGCCGGCAAAGGTACCGTTATGAAACGTCTTATACAGAAATATGATGATTATGCATTATCAATCTCTGTTACTACGAGAAACCCCCGTGAAGGAGAACGGGATGGCATCGAATACTTCTTTAAAACAAAAGAAGAAGTAGAAGCCATGATCGAGAATGATGAATTTCTCGAGTACGCCAGATATGTAGACAATTATTATGGTACTCCTCGTTTTTATGTAGAAGAAATGCTTGCCAAAGGCAAAAACGTGATTCTTGAGATTGAGATTCAGGGAGCTATGCAGATCAAAGCAAAGAATCAGGAGGCTGTTCTGGTCTTTGTTACACCACCGAGTTTTGAAGAGCTCCGCAATCGTCTTGTAGGACGTGGTACTGAAACTGCCGATGTAATCGAGTCCCGTCTCAAACGTGCATCAGAAGAAGCTGAAGGAATGCCTTCTTATGATTATATTTTAGTCAATGATCAGGTGGAAGACTGTGTAGACCGTCTTCACCAGATTATTTTAAGCGAACGTGCAAAGGCACAGCGCAATGAAGAATTCATCAACACGATCCAGCAGGAAGCTCGGATCTTTATGAAAGGAGATAAATAAGATGTTACATCCATCATATTCAGAACTTATTCAGGCAATTAATAATAACGCAGAGGAAGACGATAACACCATGATGCTGAACAGCCGTTATTCTCTGGTACTTGCAACCAGCAAAAGAGCAAGACAGCTCATTGCGGGTGCAGAACCGCTTGTACCGAATGCTGCTGATAAAAAACCTCTCTCCGTTGCTATTGATGAACTTTATAAAGGGGAAGTAAAAATCGTTGCCGCTGAAAGCGATGAAGAAACAACTGCTCCGGCAACAGAAGAAGCACCGGAAACAGTTGAAGAAACGCCTGTTGACGATAACGAGTAAGGTTTGTCTAATATTTATATCAGTTAAAACCCATGATCAGAAGGCGTTCGTCTTCTGATTATGTATTGTCAGGAGATTTTATGAAAATATTATTTATATCACTGGGTTGTGACAAAAACCTTGCTGATTCTGAAGAAATGCTTGGACTGCTCACAGCAAACGGACACGAAATTGTCGATTCCGAAGAGGAAGCCGATGCCATTGTCATTAACACATGTTGTTTTATTCATGACGCCAAAGAAGAGAGCGTCAACACCATCCTTGAAATGGCAGAATATAAAAAATCCGGAATCTGTAAGGTTTTGATTGTAACAGGATGTATGGCACAACGATACAAAGAGGAAATCATACAGGAAATTCCGGAAGTTGATGCCGTACTCGGAACAACTTCCTATGGAGATATCGTCAAGGCTTTAAACGAAGTGCAGGCAGGTAATATCTTCCAGGAATTCCGCGATATCAATGAACTCCCGGAAGACTGCGGCCGCAGAGTAATCACCACGGGAGGACATTTCGGCTACCTCAAGATTGCCGAAGGCTGTGATAAGCACTGTACTTACTGCATTATCCCTTCCCTTCGTGGCAAATTCCGCAGCGTACCGGAAGAACGCCTTCTGAAACAGGCCGAATATATGGCATCTCAGGGTGTCAGGGAGCTGATTCTGGTAGCACAGGAAACCACCGTATATGGCACAGACCTTTACGGCAGAAAAACTCTGCACCTGCTTCTTAAGAAACTCTGTCAGATCAAGGGAATCCGATGGATTCGGGTGCTTTACTGCTATCCGGAGGAAATTTACGACGAGCTGATTCAGGTTATGAAAGAAGAGCCTAAGATCTGTCATTATCTGGATCTTCCGATTCAGCATGCAAGTGACAAAATTCTTCGCCGCATGGGGCGCCGTACTTCTAAACAGCAGCTTATTGATATCATCACCAAACTTCGCCACGAAATTCCGGATATTGTGCTCCGTACTTCCCTGATTACCGGCTTCCCGGGTGAAACAGAAGAAGATCATCAGGAACTTATGGAATTTGTTGATGAGATTGAATTTGACCGTCTGGGTGTATTTACGTATTCCCCGGAAGAAGGTACACCTGCCGAGACTATGGAAGGTCAGGTTCCCGAAGAAGTAAAAGAAGCACGCCGTGACGAGATCATGGAGCTTCAGCAGGAAATTTCCTTCGATAAAGGAAATGACCGTATCGGACAGGAAGTTCTGGTTATGATTGAAGGAAAAGTTTCCGGTGAAAGCGCTTATATTGGCCGTACTTATGGGGACGCCCCGAAAGTAGACGGATATATATTTGTACAGACAGGAGAATTGCTTGTTACCGGTGATTTTGCAAAAGTAACCGTTACAGGAGCTTTGGAATACGATTTGATAGGAGAGTTGACTGATGAATACACCAAATAAACTTACAGTTGCCAGAATGATTATCGTTCCGTTCCTTGTTGTTTTTCTTCTTACCGGATGGGGCGGTGATGCAAACCGTTACATCTCACTTGCATTATTTGTAGGTGCCAGCGTTACCGACTGGTTTGACGGATATCTGGCACGCAAAAATAATCTTGTTACAAATTTTGGTAAATTTATGGATCCTCTTGCGGATAAACTTCTTGTCTGCTCTGCGATGATTTGCATGATCGAACTTAACCGCCTGCCGGCATGGTTTGTAATCATCATTATCGGCCGTGAATTTATCATCAGCGGATTCCGTCTGATTGCAGCCGAAAACGGCATTGTAATTGCAGCAAACTACTGGGGCAAGTTCAAAACTGTCTCCCAGATGATCATGATCATTTTACTGATTCTTCACTTTGGCGGAATCTTCGTTATACTGGAACAGATCTTTATCTGGCTGTCACTTGCACTGACCATTATTTCACTGGTCACATATATCTGGCAGAACAAATCTGTTCTCTCCATGCAGGAGTAATACAATCAAAAATACAATGATAAAATCTGTCAGCGGATCATTCGCATAAGGTTAACGATTTTGTCAATTTTGGCTATTTCCTGCGGAGATTTTCCGGTCTTCATCACTTCGAGAACGGCAGAGATTTCATTTTGTGAAAAATTGAGTCCATTCTTCTTACCGGAGGCAGCGGCACTCATAAGAAAAGGAAGCATATCGGAAGCGGATTTTCCGCTTCCTTTTTCTGCGAGTTTCTGAAGCATATCCAGTTTTGCGGCATCAATATCTTCAAGTTTTGGATCCTTCTTCCAGTCTTCATTTCTGTTTTCGGCCATATTTTTACCTTTCTATAAATATCAGGAATCTTTTATTTCTTATATGAATTCTTTTTACTCACTGATCGTTTTTAATAATTGCAGCATTACAAGCATATCTTTGATCTGGTTAAGCTGTTGACGGCTTTTTCCGTAACTGAATTGTCGAATATCCTCCAGCATCTCCAAAGGATCTGTTTTTTCTTTCATGCTGCAGATCTGCACGTCATTCTGCGCGCCACGAAACAGTGCGAGTGTATTCTGCAATTCCGTGAGCTTGGCATACAATGCAAGAAACTGCTGACTTTTGGAGGAAGTATATGGTATTAATGCTTTCAGCATCTGAGACTGTTCACTGCATACAAGCTGATCCAGAGCTGTCTGAGAAATTACACCCTGTTCCATTTCCATCAAACGCCTCCTTTTTCGAAACTATATGCTTTTGCTTAATATTTTATGTCCGGCCACGCTGTTTTGACATATGATAAATTAGACTTCCTTTAGAAAGGCAGAATGATATGGACACTTCAAAAAATGAACGGCTTGTCATAGATGGCAATTCTTTTTATGAAATAGATCTGCAGTGTATACAAAAAAAGCAGAATCAGAAGCAAAAGCCCCAAAAAGAGCGGTCGGACCAGGAACACCAACACCAATCAAAAGGCACGCCACCGGTGAAGCCTCGATATACAATGCAAAAAAGGCAGAGGGATTAACCTCTGCCCGGCATTGGATTTCAGCAGCCACAGCCGTTGTTTCCACATCCACATCCGCCACCGCAGAGCAGGAGCAGTACAATGATGATCCAGCATGAATCATTACCGCAGCCACAGCCATTTCCACAGCCATTGTTTCCACAGAGACACATCAGGCAGATGATCCAGAGAATACAGCTACAGGAATTATCTCCGAAAAGACTGTTTCCATTACCGCATCCACATCCACAGTTATTGTTGCAACCACAGCCGTCATTTCCGCATCCACAGTTTGTAGCAGCTAAATCACTCATGGTAAAATCCTCCAGATTTTGTTCACACTTCATATTATGAAGAGAGACATCTATGTGTGACTGTCTTTTCCTTCAAATGCCAAAATCACCCTTGACAAACATTTTTTCACTTTGTATACTTTTAGAAGTATATTACATAGGCTTTGAAGGGAAGAAGTAGCATAAGGAACACACACAGAGAGTTGCCGGATGGTGAGAGGCGCGTGCAGAACTTTTGTGAATACATCCCGGAGCTTCGCACCGAATTTTTTCAGTAGGCTGCGACGGATCGGCACTCGTTATCGTGCTCAATGAGGTGGGAATCTTTTCCTGCGAATTTAGGTGGTATCACGGGACCCGGTTCTCGTCCTAAGCGGACAGGAACCGGGCTTTTTATACAGGAGGAATTGAATTATGACAGTATGGGAAGAACTTAAGGCGCGAGGCCTGATTGCCCAGGTAACAGACGAAGATGAAATCAAAGAAATGGTAAACAACGGCAAAGCTACTTTCTATATCGGCTTTGACCCTACCGCAGACAGCCTTCATGTAGGACATTTCATGGCACTCTGCCTGATGAAACGTCTTCAGATGGCAGGCAACCGCCCGATTGCACTTCTCGGCGGTGGTACAGGTATGATCGGTGACCCGTCCGGAAGAACAGATATGCGTCAGATGATGACCAAAGAAACCATCCAGCACAACATTGACTGCTTCAAGAAACAGATGTCCCGTTTCATCGATTTTTCTGACGGCAAAGCTCTGATGGTCAACAACGCTGACTGGCTTCTGAATCTGAACTATGTTGATATGCTTCGTGATGTAGGTGCGCATTTTTCAGTAAACCGTATGCTGACAGCCGAATGCTACAAACAGCGTATGGAAAGAGGTTTAAGCTTCCTTGAATTTAACTACATGATCATGCAGAGCTATGACTTCTATATGTTATATCAGAAATATGGCTGCAATATGCAGTTCGGTGGTGATGACCAGTGGAGCAATATGCTCGGTGGTACAGAACTGATTCGTCGTAAACTCGGCAAAGATGCATATGCAATGACCATCACCCTGCTTCTGAATTCTGAAGGCAAGAAGATGGGCAAGACACAGTCCGGTGCCGTATGGCTGGATCCGAATAAGACTTCTCCGTTTGATTTCTATCAGTACTGGAGGAATGTTGACGATGCAGATGTTATCAAATGTATGCGTCTTCTTACATTCCTTCCGCTTGAACAGATTGATGAGATGGCAACCTGGGAAGGCAGCCAGTTAAATAAAGCAAAAGAAATTCTTGCTTATGAACTGACCAATCTTGTACATGGTGAAGAAGAAGCCAAGAAGGCACAGGAAGGTGCGAGAGTACTGTTCTCCGGCGGAGCTGACACAGCACATATGCCCAGCACAGAGCTTACAGAAGAGGATTTCACAGAAGATGATACTATTGATCTGATCACTATGCTGATCAAAGCTGGGCTTGTTCCGACACGTTCTGAGGGACGTCGTGCGATTGAGCAGGGTGGAGTTTCCATCGATGGTGAGAAGATTACTGACATCAAACATACTGTAGCAAAAGACAGCCTTGCAGGTGATGGTGTTGTCCTCAAACGAGGCAAAAAGAAATTCAACAAAGTTTATGTTAAATAAGTATTTGCTACAAAATACTTTTAGGAGGAAATAATCATGAAGAAATACGGAGTAAACGAACTTCGTCAGATGTTCCTTGATTTTATGGAGAGTAAAGGACATCTCGTAATGAAAAGCTTCTCTCTGGTACCACAGGGAGATAAGAGCCTTCTGCTGATCAACGCAGGTATGGCTCCGCTGAAACCATATTTTACAGGTGCAGAGATTCCGCCAAGAACAAGAGTCACCACATGCCAGAAGTGCATCCGTACCGGTGACATCGAAAACGTCGGTAAAACCGCACGTCATGGTACATTCTTTGAAATGCTCGGTAACTTCTCTTTTGGTGATTACTTTAAGACTGAAGCAATCCACTGGTCCTGGGAATTCCTGACAGAAGTAGTTGGTCTCGATGCTGACAGACTGTATCCTTCTGTATACCAGGATGATGACGAAGCATTCGACATCTGGAACAAAGAAGTCGGCATCCCGGCTGAGCGAATCTTCCGTTTCGGCAAAGAAGACAATTTCTGGGAGCATGGCGCAGGTCCTTGCGGTCCATGCTCTGAGATTTATTATGACCGTGGAGAAAAATACGGATGCGGTAAACCAGGCTGTACAGTAGGCTGTGACTGTGACCGTTACATGGAAGTATGGAACAACGTATTTACCCAGTTTGAAAACGACGGAAATGGCAACTATACCACACTGAAACAGAAAAATATCGATACAGGTATGGGCCTGGAGCGCCTGGCAGTTATTGTTCAGGACGTTGATTCTATCTTTGACGTAGATACAATCTGTGCCCTTCGTAACCTTGTCTGTGAAATTTCCGGCAAAGAATACGAAAAGAATTATCAGGATGACGTATCCATCCGTCTGATCACAGACCATATCCGTTCCGCTACATTTATGATCTCCGATGGTATCATGCCAACCAATGAAGGTCGTGGATATGTACTCCGCCGTCTGATCCGCCGTGCAGCACGTCATGGACGTCTTCTGGGAATCAAGGGACCTTTCCTTGCAAAACTCAGTGAGGAAGTAATCAACGGATCCAAAGCCGGCTATCCGGAGCTGGAAGAAAAGAAAGAATTCATCTTCAAAGTCCTGACTAACGAAGAGAATCAGTTTAACAAAACAATTGATCAGGGTCTTCGCATCCTTGGTGACATGGAAGAAGAGATGAAAGCAGCCGGAGAAAAAACTCTTTCCGGTGAAAATGCATTCAAACTTTATGATACTTACGGATTCCCGCTTGATCTCACTAAAGAGATTCTTGAAGAAAAGGGATATACCATTGATGAAGATGGTTTCCAGAAAGCAATGGAAGAGCAGAGAGTCAAAGCGCGTACTTCTCGTGAAGTAACTAACTACATGGGTGCAGATGCTACTGTATATGATGAGATTGATGTCAACGTAACTACAGAATTCGAAGGATATGATCACCTTACCTACGATTCAGAGATTACTGTTCTTACCACAGAAAAAGAAATCGTTACCTCACTGATGGAAGGCCAGAAGGGAACTGTATTTGTAAAAGGAACACCATTCTATGCTACCATGGGCGGTCAGGAAGGTGACTGTGGCGTGATTGAGACTGCAAACGGCAAATTTGTAGTAGAAGATACAATCAAACTTCGCGGCGGCAAATTCGGTCATGTCGGATATATGGAATCCGGAATGCTCTCCACAGGAGAAACCGTTTCCCTTAAAGTCAATGAGCAGGCTCGTCGTGATACAGAGAAAAACCACAGCGCAACACATCTTCTTCAGAAGGCGCTCAAAACTGTCCTTGGCTCTCATGTAGAACAGAAAGGTTCTCTGGTAACACCGGACAGACTTCGTTTTGACTTTGCGCATTTCCAGGCAATGACTCCTGATGAAATTGCAGAAGCAGAAGCTCTTGTAAACAAAGAGATCCAGGCAGCTCTCCCTGTTGAGACAAACATTATGGATATCGAAGAAGCCAAAAAATCCGGTGCTATGGCACTGTTCGGTGAGAAATATGACCAGAAGGTACGTGTTGTATCCATGGGAGACTTCTCCAGAGAGCTTTGCGGTGGTACACATGTAAAAAATACAAGCTCCATCATGCTCTTCAAAATCGTATCTGAGGCTGGTGTTGCAGCCGGTGTACGTCGTATCGAAGCACTGACAGGTAACGGTGTTATCGAATACTATAAGAAACAGGAAGCCATGCTCCATGAAGCGGCCAAAGCCCTCAAGGCACAGCCGGCAGAAGTTGCAGAAAAAATTGCACATCTTCAGGCAGATGTCAAAGCTCTCCAGAGTGAAAACGAATCCCTCAAAAGTAAACTTGCTCAGGGATCTCTCGGCGATGTCATGAACCAGATCGTAGATGTCAAAGGAGTAAAACTCCTCGCATCCAGGGTAGAAGGCATTGACATGAACGGACTTCGTGATCTCGGTGATCAGCTCAAAGAAAAGATCGGAGAAGGTGTTGTTGTCCTCGCAGCTGTAAACGGAGGTAAAGTAAATCTTCTTGCAATGGCTACTGATGCAGCACAGAAAGCCGGAGCACATGCCGGTAACCTGATCAAAGGTGTTGCGGCAATCGTAGGCGGTGGCGGCGGCGGTCGTCCGAACATGGCACAGGCCGGCGGTAAAAATCCTGAAAAAGCTCAGGAAGCAATCGACGCAGCAGCCGGAATTCTGGAACAGCAGATTCACTAAAAATCATGCATTTTTCGGCAAAATAATTTTTTCCTAAATTTAGCCAAAAAATGTTGACGAATGTCACAGCTATGTTATATAATAATACTCGTGCAAGAAAAATACCCAGACAGTTGTATTTTAGCACAATCTACAACTGGAGGGAGGTTAGGTGTGAGTCTATGTCAAACGTTATCGTAAAAGAAAACGAGACTTTAGATAGCGCTCTTCGCAGATTCAAGAGAAGCTGTGCAAAAGCAGGTATCCAGCAGGAAATCCGCAAGAGAGAGCATTACGAGAAACCAAGCGTTCGTCGTAAGAAAAAATCTGAAGCCGCAAGAAAACGTAAATATAATTAATTGTGCGCAAAAATCCCTGACGACAATTCCGTCAGGGATTTTTAAGATTATCAATCGTCACCTATTTAACAATACTGTATAAGTAAACTAAAGGGAATTATATGCATCGAATTATTCATACCTTCAAGAAAATTTTACAGTTATTATTCAATCGAATTTTCTATGTTGCCGTCGCCCTGATGCTTCAGCTCGCATGGCTGATGATCACCGTCTGGAGACTGGCAGCATATTCTAAATATATTTCAAACGCGATTGCTATCATCAGTGTTTTAGTTGTGCTCTGGATCGTAAACAAAAAAATCAATCCGTCCTACAAACTCGGATGGACGATCCTGATTCTCGTTTCCCCTGTTTTCGGCGTTATGCTGTATCTTCTGTTTGGTAAATCACGAATCGCTCAGGCAATTCAGAATAAATATGCTCAGGTACAGAAAGAAAGCATTCCGTTTATGGAGTCTAAAAAAGAAACAATCAGACATCTGGAAGCTGATTCACTGTCTGCTGCAGTACAGTCCAACTACATTCTCCGATATTCCAGTTTCCCGGTACACGAAAATACTACCGCAGAGTATTTTCAGGTGGGAGATGATATGTTTCCTGTTCTTGTCCGCGAACTTGAACAGGCACAGCATTATATTTATATTGAATACTTCATCATCAACGATGGCGTAATGTGGCGTACGATTCTTGATATACTGGAACGCAAGGCATCAGAAGGAGTTGATGTCCGTCTGATTTATGACGGTTTCGGCTGTCTGACCACTTTACCATATCATTACGACCGTTTTCTGAAAGAAAAAGGCATTCAGTGTCGGATATTTAATCCATTCCGCCCTCTGCTCAATATCGTACAGAATAACCGTGATCACCGCAAGATCTGCGTCATTGATGGACATACCGGTTTTACCGGCGGAATCAACCTTGCCGATGAATATATTAATCAGAAGAAGCGTTTCGGTCACTGGAAAGATACTGCTGTCATGTTAAAGGGAGAGGCTGTCTGGAATATGACTGTCATGTTTTTGCATATGTGGAATGTGATCAACAATTCCAGCGAACCGATTGATCATGAAATACACATGCCGCACAGGTTTCATCAGGAGCCATTTGCAGGCAATGGATTTGTGCAGCCATACAGTGATACCCCTCTGGATGGAGAAATCGTAGGTGAGAATGTTTATCTGAACATCATTAACCGTGCACGTAAATATGTCTATATCTGTACCCCTTACCTGATTATTGATAATGAAATGATGACAGCGCTCTGCCTTGCTGCCAAAAGCGGCGTGGATGTCCGCATTATGACACCTGGAATTCCTGATAAGAAGATGGTCTTTTTACTCACGCAGTCTTATTATGAGCAGCTTCTGGAAGCAGGCGTCCGCATCTATGAATACCAGCCTGGTTTTCTGCATGCAAAATCTTTTGTGTGTGACGATGAGATAGCAGTCGTAGGAACAATCAACCTGGATTATCGAAGTCTGTATCTCCATTTCGAAAATGGGGTATGGTTCTATAAGAACAAAGTCATTCAGGATATCCTTGATGATTTTAACCAAACTTTAAAATACTGTGATCCGATCAGCATTGACTTCTGTAAGAACAGAAATATTGTTGTCCGGGCATTTCAGAGCATCTTACGGCTTTTTGCCCCTTTACTCTGATCAGTCAGGAAATAATTGCAGAATATTTTTCATGAAGTATATTTCTCATGGAAGATGTTCTGTTTTTGTTTATTCATCCCTATATAAAAGGCATATTTTTTATAAGCTGTCCCTACAATAATAACAAGCAGAATTTTGTGAGGTCACTATGAAAAGAAAACAACTGCGGATCACAGGAATTCTATTGACTATCTGTATGATTCTGGGAACAATATTTCCCGTCTTAGCAGAAACCGAAAATACTTCCCTTGAAATTTCAGCAGCCAGCGGAATTCTGATGGAAGTCGAAACAGGCAAAATCCTTTATGAAAAGGACAGTAATACCAGAAGAAGTCCGGCGAGCGTCACAAAAGTCATGACATTACTTCTGATTTTTGAACAACTCGAATCCGGAAAATTGTCTCTGGACGATATAGTCACCACAAGCGCACATGCAAAATCTATGGGTGGATCACAGGTCTTTCTTGAAGAGGGCGAACAGCAAAACGTTGAGACCATGATCAAATGCATTGTCATTGCTTCCGGGAATGATGCCAGTGTTGCAATGGCAGAACATATTGCAGGGAGTGAGCAGAGCTTTGTGGACCGAATGAATCAGCGCGCTTTGGAACTTGGTATGAAAAACACACATTTTGCCGACTGTTGTGGTCTGACTGATTCTGATGCCCATTATACAACAGCCTATGATATTGCGCTTATGAGCCGAGAACTGATTCGAAATCATCCTCAGATTTTTGAATATTCCTCAATCTGGATGGAAAACATCACCCACGTTACTGCACAAGGAACAAAGGAATTCGGTCTTACAAATACCAATCGTCTGATCCGTACATATCCGGGATGCAAGGGGCTCAAAACAGGCAGCACCAGCAAAGCAAAATTTTGTCTTTCAGCAGTGGCAGAACGCGGCGGACTTTCCCTTCTTTCCATTGTAATGGCTGCTCCGGATTATAAAGCAAGGTTAAAAGATGCCGCATCTCTTCTGGATTACGGTTTTGCCCGCTGCAGTCTGTATATTGATGAGCAGCCGGATCCTCTCCCGGAAATTACAGTACAAAAGGGAATTTCTTCCAAAGTGTCCTTAAAGTATGCAGATACATTTCGATATGTAAGTACAGATGGAGAAAAAATAACAACGCCGGGGAAAGAGCTTAAACTTCCCGATAAGGCTGAGGCACCTCTTAGCGCCGACAGTAAAGCAGGAGAGATAATCTATCTTCATCCCCGAAACGGACAGGAACTCGGTCGAATCCCGATACTATATGCAGAATCTGTTGCACGTTTGCGCTTTTCAGACTGCCTTTTACAAACCTTTGATGCCTTCTGTCTGTAGCTGTTTCGTTACTGTGAACGAAGCGGGCTGTAACGCTGTTTCAGACAGCATCTCGTGCACGCGGAAATATTTTGACAAGATTATGGCATACGAGGTATAATAAAATCTAAATGGTTATTCAGCAGATCATCTGAAGACAGGAGCATGCAGAACAAATGAAAGAAATCAAAACTGAAAATGCTGTGGGGCATGTATTATGTCATGACATTACACAGATCATCAAAGACGAAAAGAAAGGTGTTCTCTTCAAAAAAGGCCACATCGTAAAAGAAGAAGATATTCCACTTCTTCTTTCTGTAGGAAAGGAACATCTCTATGTATGGGAAAAGCAGGAGGGTGTTCTCCATGAGAATGAAGCCGCGGAGATTTTGTACCGCATCTGCGCCGATTCCCACATGCACGGAAGTGATATCAAAGAAGGTAAAATCGAACTGATTGCAGACTGCGATGGACTTCTCAAAATTCGACGAGATGCACTTATAGCGGTCAACAGTCTCGGCGAAATGATGATTGCTTCAAGACATGGTGATTTCCCGGTAAAAAAAGGTGCCAAAATTGCCGGTACACGAATTATTCCACTTGTCATTGAAAAGGGAAAAATGGATCGGGCAGTAGAAGCGGCAGGCGAAGAGTCGATTTTTTCCCTGCTTCCTTTTCATACAAAAAAAGCCGGTATCGTTACAACCGGAAGTGAAGTACAAAAGGGTCTGATCAAAGATACTTTTACTCCGGTACTGAAAGAGAAACTCTCCGAATACAACTGCCAGATGATCGGGCAGACTCTGCCGGGTGACGACCGCCAGACGATTACTTCTGATATTCTTCATTTTATCGAAGCGGGCGCTGATCTGGTTCTGTGTAGTGGAGGTATGAGCGTAGATCCTGATGACCGCACCCCGGGTGCCATTAAAGATACCGGCGCTGATATCGTCACCTACGGAGCACCGGTACTTCCGGGTGCCATGTTACTGCTGGCATATTATCACAAGGATGGCAGAACCATTCCGATCATCGGACTTCCTGGCTGTGTCATGTATGCCCGCAGAACTGTTTTTGATCTGATCCTTCCACGGATCATGGCGGATGATCCCGTTCGTGCAGACGAAATCTGTGCCTATGGAGAAGGCGGCCTTTGCCTGAACTGTGATGTCTGTACTTTTCCGGCCTGTGGATTCGGTAAATAATTTTTTAACAGAGGAGATACATGAAAACATTCAGAACACGCACATATAGCATATCCTGTGCCGGACTTACCGGACATCGTAAAGTTACTTTTGCAGTCCTTGCTGATCTGCACGGGCTTGTATTTGGCAAAAATCATCAGACACTGTACAAAGCAATCATCGATGCAAACCCAGATGCCATCCTTGTCGTGGGCGACATGGTCGTTCACGGATCGACGGAAACTCTCGAAGCAGCAGCAGGGCTTTTTTTGCGTCTGTGCGAGATTGCTCCTGTTTTTTATGTGCTTGGCAATCATGAATACAAGATGTATCTTAATCCGGAAACCAGGAACTTTTATCTGAATTATGAAAAACTGCTGACCAGCGCCGGGATCTGTTTTTTGCACAACGAACATATGGCAGTTGAACTTCAGGGCAGTGACTTTGTTTTTCACGGGCTCGAACTTCCAATCGAATATTATCACAAGCCCAATTCCCCCTCCCTCAGTCTTACCACTATGGAGGAACTCATCGCTATGCCTTCGCAGCCGGGAGTTAATGTACTGCTTGCGCACAATCCCAAATACGGTAATACGTATTTTTCATGGGGTGCCGATCTGATACTATCCGGTCATTATCACGGAGGAATTCTTCGTCTTAATGAAAACCATGGACTTACCTGCCCACAGTATCTTTTCCTTCCGCCTTACTGCTGCGGTAAATTTACCAGAGGCAGTCAGCACATGATAGTCAGTGCCGGACTTGGAGAACACACGATTCCGGTCCGCATCCATAACCCACGGGAACTGATTCTTGTTGATCTTGTTCCTGCCCGGAAGCACACCGGGCATCCACACAAAAACAGAAAGGTACACGGAAATGGCAATTCCCGTTAAAATCAATGTATTTGAAGGACCGCTTGACCTTCTCCTTCACCTCATCGAAAAAAACAAAATTGATATATATGACATCCCGATCGTAGAAATCACCGATCAGTATATGGAGTATCTGCACTCCATGGAAAAAGAAGACCTTGGCACCATGAGTGAATTTATGGTCATGGCAGCAACCCTGCTTGACATCAAATGCAAAATGCTCCTTCCGAAGGAAATCAATGATGAGGGAGAAGAGGAAGATCCGCGAGAAGAACTTGTCCAGAAGCTTCTTGAATATAAGATGTACAAGTACATGTCCTATGAACTTAAAGATTATATGGACAATGCAGCCGGTGTGTATTTCAGAACTCCCGATCTTCCGGATGAAGTACTGAAATACAAAGAACCGGTGGATCCTTCAGAGCTTCTTGAAGGTCTGACCCTCCAAAAACTGAACAGCATTTATCAGTCTATCCTGAAACGACAGGAGGCTAAAATAGACCCGATCCGAAGCAAATTCGGCACCATTGAAAAGGAAGAAGTCAGTCTTTCAGACAAAATGCTCTCCATGAAAACTTACGCCGCACAGCATCGTAAATTTAGTTTTCGCCAGCTTCTGACCAAACAGTCTTCCCGTGTGCAGGTGATTGTAACCTTCCTGTCCATTCTGGAACTTATGAAAATGGGATATATTCATATTCGTCAGGAAGAACTTTTTGATGATATTCAGGTAGATGTCGTACAGGAGCCGGATACCTGGATGCATCTGACAGAATTTGCCGACGAATAAGAAGAAATTGAGGATAAATATATGGAAATAAAGAAATTGGAAGCCGCGATCGAGGCCATCTTATTTACAATGGGAAATTCCGTTGAACTTGCACAGATTGCAGACGCGATCCAGCAGGACAAAGAAACAACACGGAAAATCCTGCAGAATATGATGGACCGTTACCAGCAGGAGGATCGTGGCATTCAGATCATAGAACTTGAGCAGTCTTACCAGATGTGCAGCAAAAAAGAATACTATGAGTGTCTGATACGTCTTGCAATGCACCCAAAAAAGCCCGCACTTACTGACGTCATGCTGGAGACATTGTCTATCATTGCATATAAACAGCCTGTTACAAAAGCTGAAATCGAAAAGATCCGAGGCGTAAAATGTGACCATGCGATCAACAAACTGGTCGAATACGAACTTGTCAAAGAACTTGGACGTCTGGATGCTCCGGGGCGTCCGATCCTTTTTGGTACCACTGAAGAGTTTTTACGTTGCTTCGGAGTACAGGGCCTTGAGGAACTGCCTTCTGTAGATCCGGTACGCCTGGAAGATTTTAAGGCAGAAGCTGAAGAGGAGATTCAGCTTCGTCTGGATGTCTGAACCTTCACAGGCAAATTACTTTATAAAACCGACAAACCCATAAAAAAGAAAGGATGTATCCTATGCCCACTACCTATGCCCATGATTTATTCGGTCAGAAAGCATATGCCTTTCTGAATCCTGAAATTAAACAGATCATCCGAAAAAACAAAAATCTTTTTCGAATCGGCCTGCACGGACCGGATATTCTTTTTTATGACATTCCAAATGCCAGAGTCACCGGTACCGGAATTGCTATGCACCGCGAAGCAGCAGCTCCTTTTTTCGAAAGAGGCATGACGATTGTACGACAGAAAAAAGATGAAAAACTGTTGGCATATCTTCTTGGATTTGCATGCCATTACCTGCTGGACAGCACCTGTCATCCATATGTATACGAAATGGCAGAAAAAGAAGTGATCTCACATACTCTCCTTGAAAAGGAGTTCGACCGTACCCTGATGCTTGAGACAGGCAAAAATCCATATCATTATTATCCGTCATGCGGTGTCATACCACGTATGACCTATGCACGCGTAATACATCGTGCAATTCCGAAGATCCGTACCCGTGAAATCCATACATCCCTGAAGTTTATGAAACTGATTACGAACTGCCTTGTCTATGATAATCACGGCAGAAGGAAAAAATTTCTTACCTTTTTATCCCGTATCACGGGCAAAAAACTTTCTGCTGAAATGATGGAATACTTTATGGAAAAAGATCCCTTTCCCGGCAGCGCTGTACCGGTTCATAAATTACACACACTGTTTGATAAGGCACTTCTTGCCGCATCGGAAGAGCTTACTGAACTGTATCAGCTTTCCATACACGATCAGCCACTGTCAGACCGCTGGTATCATACTTATAACGGATAACAGTCTCTGAGAATAAAGCCTGCCTGTCTGCATAAAATAGTCCATATAAGTGAGGTGGACTATGAAATTCAGATGCAGTGTGTTTATCTATGTAATTCTTATATGTAATCTGTGTTGTCAGCTCCCGGTTCATGCCGTGGCTCTGGATCATGCAATTCTGATGGTGCCACAGCTTTCGGATGATCTGTATGCACTGTCTGCCGTTCTGATGGATGCAGACTCAGGCAGAATCCTTTATGAAAAAGAGGGGGAAACGCCCCGTCCGAATGCCAGCACAACAAAAATACTCACCTGCATTCTTGCACTGGAGAACAGCGATGGTGATGATTACGTGCAGGTATCTGCCAATGCAGCTTCCCAGCCACAGGTAAAACTCGGACTCCAAAAAGGTGAGCAGTATTATCTGGAAGACCTTTTGTATTCTCTGCTCCTTCAGAGCCACAATGATTCTGCCGTAGCAATTGCTGAACATATCGGCGGTTCCGTAGAGGGATTTTCCGACATGATGAATGCCAAAGCACGTGAGATCGGATGCATGGATACACATTTCATTACGCCCAACGGACTGGATGCCGAAGACAGTGATGGGACACATCACACAACTGCATCGGATCTTGCCCTGATCATGCGTTATGCCATCAAAAATAAGATATTCTTAAAAATTGCACAGACAAAAGAGTATTCTTTTTCTGACCTGAGTAAAAAACGGACTTTTTCTGTTCATAATACAAATGCACTATTTTCCATGACAGACGGAGTGCTCGCCGGAAAAACCGGATTTACCGGTGATGCCGGATACTGTTATGTCTGTGCCGTTCAAAAAGATGACCGTACATTTATCATTGCACTTCTTGCCGCCGGATGGCCCGGACACAAAACTTACAAATGGCACGATACACTAAAACTTCTGGATTACGGCAAAAATAATTTTTACTACCGCAGTTTCTGGCAGGAGCCAGATCTGTCCTATATCCCGGTAAAAGGCGGCATCCCGGAGAGTGATTCCCATACAGATGATTTTTTACCGGATGGCACCATCTACATCAGAGGTCAGGTCAAAGCTACTGAAGATGAGAAACAGCAGAAGATTCTTCTGAATAATGATGACCGCCTGCAATATCAGGTACGTCTGAAAAACGAATTGCAGGCACCGGTCAGAAAAGGAGAGCAGATAGGCAGAGTTGTTTATATGCTCAACGGGCAGAAGATTACATCTTTTCCGATACTTGCCGTACAGAACGTTGACAGAATCACGTTTTTGTATTGCGCAGAACTTGTTTTCAGAAATTTCTTTCATTAATGAACATCCGAAATCCAGAATAGAGCATCGAAAACTTCTCCTTTACCGGGAGAAGTTTTTTTGTAAATATATCGGCAGAAAAGCAAACACTGTACATTAAACGACACAGGAAGTTAAAGTTTTAACAAAAAAACATGAAAAATGTTGAAATCCACTTCAAAAAAGGTTACAATTATAATCGGCTAAAATTTTGGTTATATTTAAAATTTTATAAAATGGAGGGCAAGAAAGAATGAGTAATGCAACACAAAGCTTAGCAGGCACAAGAATCACTTCTTTGCTTGACGCAAACAGTTTTGTTGAAATCGGAAAAAGTGTAACAGCCAGAGCCACTGATTTCAATTTAACTGAAACAAAAGCGCCTTCAGACGGTGTTATCACCGGATATGGTGTAATTGACGGAAATCTTGTATATGTATACAGCCAGGATGCTTCCGTATTAAACGGAACCGTCGGCGAAATGCATGCCAGAAAGATTACCGCTCTGTATGATCTTGCAATGAAGACAGGAGCTCCTGTAATCGGTCTTGTTGACTGTGCAGGTATGCGTCTTCAGGAAGCAACTGATGCTCTTGAGGCATTTGGTTCCATTTACCTGAAACAGACACTGGCTTCCGGAATGATTCCGCAGATCACAGCAGTTTTCGGTACATGCGGTGGCGGTATGGCAATCATCCCGGCACTTACAGACTTTACATTCATCGAATCCAAGAATGGCAAAATGTTTGTAAACAGCCCGAACGCACTGGACGGCAACTACACTGAAAAATGTGATACAGCCGCAGCAGCATTCCAGAGCGAAGAGACAGGTCTTATCGACGGCACAGGTTCTGAAGAAGAAATCCTCGGACAGATCCGCCAGCTGATTGGCCTTCTTCCTTCAAACTTTGAAGACAATGATTCTTTCGTAGAATGCACAGATGATCTCAACCGTACATGCGATGACATCGCAGCATGTGCCGGAGATACATCCATTGCACTTTCCAGAATTGCTGATAATGGTATCTTTTTCGAGACAAAGAAAGATTACGGCAAAGACGTTGTTACAGGTTTCCTTCGCCTGAACGGAGCAACTGTTGGTGCAGTAGCAAACAGAACAGAAGTGTATGATGCAGAGGGCAACAAAGCCGAAGAATTCGACGGAACCATCTCTGCAAGAGGCGCAAGAAAAGCAGCCGGATTTGTAAAATTCTGTGATGCATTTGATATCCCTGTTCTGACACTTACCAATGTTACAGGATTCAAAGCAACTCTCTGCAGCGAAAAAATGATTGCAAAAGCAGTTGGTGAAATGATCCATGCATTTGCTGATGCAACCGTTCCGAAAGTAAATGTTGTGATCGGTAAAGCATATGGTACAGCATATGTAGCAATGAACAGCAAATCCGTAGGTGCAGATCTTGTATATGCATGGGACAACGCAGAAATCGGTATGATGGATGCTTCTCTCGCAGCAAAGATCATGTATCCGGGTGAAGAAGCTTCCGTTCTGAATGAAAAAACAGCTGCATACAGAGAACTTCAGTCCAATGTAGAATCCGCAGCAGCAAGAGGCTATGTTGACACAGTGATCGCTCCTGCTGATACACGTAAATACGTAATCGGAGCTTTTGAAATGCTTTTCACAAAGAGAGAAGACCGTCCATCCAAAAAACATGGCACAGTCTAAGTGAGGTGAGCATATGAATCAGATGTTTAAAAAAGCTTCCTCCGTCCTGACAGCAGTTGTATGTGCCGCATCCATTACATTTTCCGGTGCATCACTGGTTCTGGCAGACGGTGAAATTGACGATCAGACAAAAACAACTATCGAAACAACCGCTGAGGGACTGACCGAAACCATTATTCCGCTGACTGATGAGCAGATTGAAGCATACATGGAATCCGGTGACGACTTTACAGAAAATGCTATGACTGCATGGAATGGTGCAAAAGAAGAACTCGGCGATATGAAAGAGACAGGCTCTGTTGAAATTGAATATTCCAATGATGAATATACAGCAACCGTACCTGTTACTTTTGAAAAAGAAGATGCTGAATTCATTTACGTATTCGACAAGAACCTGACACCTACATCACTTTCTGTAGATGTTAAATATTCTTTTGCTACTACTATGAAAAATGCAGCGCTGAATACAGTTATGGGACTTGGAACCGTATTTGTAATTCTTATTATGCTGATTTTCCTGATCTCCCTGTTCCAGTTTATTCCGGGATCCGGAGCACAGGAAGCGAAAGCAAAGAAAAAAGCGGCAGAAGAGGCAGCAGCAGCTCCGACACCGGCTACGGTTGCAGCAGATCCTGTACAGGAAGCTGACAATTCAGAACTGATTGCCGTGATCGCAGCAGCTATCGCAGCATCCGAAGGAACTTCAACAGACGGATTTGTTGTTCGTTCCATCCGCAAAATCAACCGCAAAAAAAGGTAATTGACAATTAGGAGGATTTAAAATGAAAAGTTATACAATCACTGTAAACGGAACAGCATATGAAGTTACTGTAGAAGAAACAGGCAGCGTTTCCGCTCCGGCAGCAGCACCAGTTGCAGCTCCTAAGGCCGCTCCGGCAGCAGCACCAAAAGCAGCAGCTCCGGCAGCAGGTGCAGGCGCAGTCAAAGTTACCGCTTCCGTACCGGGCAAAGTTCTCAAAATCGTAGCATCTGCCGGCCAGGCAGTAAAAGCCGGTGACAATATCATCATTCTGGAATCCATGAAAATGGAAATCCCGGTTGTTGCTCCACAGGATGGTACAGTAGCCAGCATCGATACATCCGAAGGTGCATCCGTAGAAAACGGAGATACTCTGGCTACAATGAACTAGGACGGGAGGTAATCAAATGTCTTATGTAACAGAAACCTTGTCCAACCTGATCCATCAGACAGCATTCTTCAACCTTACATGGGGAAACTACCTGATGATTGCGGTGGCGTGTGTATTCTTATTCCTTGCTATCAAGAAAGGATTTGAACCGCTTCTTCTGGTTCCGATCGCTTTTGGTATGCTTCTGGTAAACATCTACCCGGACATTATGGCAAATCCGGAAGACATGTCCAACGGTGTTGGTGGTCTTCTGCATTACTTCTACCTGCTTGATGAGTGGAGTATCCTTCCATCCCTGATCTTCATGGGTGTTGGTGCGATGACAGACTTCGGTCCGCTGATTGCCAATCCGAAGAGTTTCCTTCTCGGAGCAGCTGCACAGCTTGGTATCTACGTTGCTTACTTCCTTGCAATCTTCCTTGGATTCAACGGAAAAGCAGCAGCGGCAATTTCCATTATCGGCGGTGCAGATGGTCCTACCTCCATTTTCCTTGCCGGAAAACTCGGACAAACCACATTAATGGGACCGATCGCGGTGGCGGCATACTCTTATATGTCACTGGTTCCAATCATTCAGCCACCGATCATGAAACTCTGTACTACAGAGAAAGAACGTAAAATCAAAATGGATCAGCTTCGTCCGGTAAGCAAACTGGAAAAAATTCTTTTCCCGATCGTAATCACTATCGTCGTATGCTTACTTCTTCCTACAACAGCTCCGCTGGTAGGTATGCTGATGCTCGGTAACCTGTTCCGTGAATCAGGTGTTGTTAAACAGCTTACAGAGACTGCATCCAATGCCCTGATGTACATCGTAGTTATCCTGCTTGGTACATCTGTAGGCGCTTCCACAAGTGCAGAAGCATTCCTTAATGTTGATACTCTGAAAATCGTTGTTCTCGGACTTGTAGCATTCGCGTTCGGTACATTCGGTGGATGTATGCTTGGTAAACTGATGTGCAAACTCTCCGGTGGAAAGATCAATCCTCTGATTGGTTCCGCAGGTGTATCTGCCGTTCCTATGGCAGCACGAGTTTCTCAGAAAGTCGGTGCAGAAGCAGATCCTACAAACTTCCTGCTGATGCATGCCATGGGACCAAACGTAGCCGGTGTAATCGGTACAGCCGTTGCGGCCGGAACATTTATGGCAATCTTTGGAGTTTAATTTGAGGAACTTGATGAAGACGAGCCTCTGGCAAAATCTGAATTTAGTGATTCGAACTTCCGTATAATAAATATAAGGAGAAAACATAATGGCTGAATTAGAAAAAAAACCTGTAAAAATTGTGGAAACTGTTCTCCGTGATGCGCATCAGTCTCTGATCGCAACAAGACTTACCACAGAGCAGATGCTCCCAATCGTTGATAAAATGGATAAAGTCGGCTACCATGCAGTAGAGTGCTGGGGTGGAGCTACTTTCGATGCTTCACTTCGTTTCCTCAAGGAAGACCCATGGGAAAGACTTCGTAAATTACGTGACGGCTTCAAAAACACCAAACTTCAGATGCTGTTCCGTGGACAGAATATCCTTGGATATCGTCCATACGCAGACGATGTAGTAGAGTACTTTGTACAGAAATCTGCTGCAAACGGAATCGACATCATCCGTATTTTTGACTGCCTTAACGATATGCGTAACCTTCAGACAGCTGTAAAAGCTGCCAACAAAGAAAAAGCACATGCACAGGTTGCTCTTTCTTATACATTAGGTGATGCATACACACTTGATTACTGGGTAAACATCGCAAAGCGTATCGAAGAGATGGGTGCAGATTCTATCTGTATCAAAGATATGGCAGGTCTTCTGCTTCCATACAAAGCAACTGAGCTTGTAGGAGCACTCAAAGATGCTGTCAGCATCCCGATCGATCTTCATACACATTACACATCCGGTGTTGCTTCCATGACATACCTGAAAGCAGTAGAAGCAGGCGTTGATATCATCGATACAGCAATGTCTCCATTTGCTCTCGGTACATCACAGCCGGCAACAGAGGTTATGGTTGAGACCTTCAAAGGCACACCATATGACACAGGATTTGATCAGAAACTCCTCGCTGAGATTGCTGATTACTTCCGTCCGATCCGTGATGATGCACTTGACAGCGGACTTCTCAATCCGAAAAACCTTGGTGTAAACATCAAGACTCTTCTGTATCAGGTACCAGGCGGTATGCTTTCCAACCTGACATCTCAGCTGAAAGAACAGCATGCAGAAGATAAATTCTATAATGTTCTGGAAGAAGTTCCGAAGGTACGTAAAGACCTTGGTGAGCCACCGCTCGTTACTCCGTCTTCCCAGATCGTTGGTACACAGGCTGTATTCAACGTACTCATGGGCGAAAGATACAAAATGGTCACCAAAGAGACAAAAGACATTCTCTTAGGAAAATACGGTGCAACTGTTAAGCCATTCAATCCGGAAGTACAGAAAAAATGCATCGGTGATGCTGAACCGATCACATGCCGTCCGGCTGATCTTATTGACAATGAGTTGGACAAACTCGAAAAAGAAGTTGCTCCTTACAAAGAGCAGGATGAGGACGTATTATCCTATGCACTGTTCCCACAGGTAGCTACGGATTTCTTCAAGTATCGTCAGGCACAGGAGAAAAAAGTAGACGAAAAAGCAGCAGATACAAAGAACGGAGCATATCCGGTATAAAACAAAGGTACAGGCCCGTCAGATTATCTGACGGGTCTGTTTTGCAGAAAGGGCATTTATGAACAAAGTAATCATTGTAGGTGGCGGCGCAGCCGGAATGCTGGCTTCCATCATATCAGCAAAAAACGGCTGTGCAGTTACTCTATTCGAAAAAAACGAAAAGCTCGGAAAGAAAGTATATATTACAGGTAAGGGAAGATGTAATGTTACAAATAACTGTGATCCCGAAGAATTACTTCAGGCTGTTATGAGTAATCCAAAATTTCTTTACAGTGCATTTTATTCTTTTACCAGTCAGGATATGATGCAATTACTGGAAGATGCCGGGGTTTCCCTTAAGACAGAGCGGGGCAACCGTGTTTTTCCGGTATCTGACCATTCTTCGGATATTATTCATGGACTGGAACAGTTGATGAAAAAATACAGTGTACAGATCCATCTTCGAAGCGAAGTTAAAAATCTTCTTACAGAAAATGGAATAGTAACCGGAATACAGCTTACGGATAATAAAGTATATACTGCCGATGCAGTGATCGTTGCAACCGGAGGTCTATCTTATCCGACTACCGGCTCGACCGGAGACGGATATCGTTTTGCTGTTGAAACAGGACATACAGTTACAGAATGTATGCCGTCTCTTGTACCACTCACCACAAAAGAAGCATATATTCCTCTGATGAAAGGCCTTTCTCTGCGAAATGTAGAACTTACTATCAAACGTGGCAAAAAGACAGTTTATCAGGATTTTGGTGAAATGATGTTCACTCATTTCGGAATTACCGGACCGCTTGTTCTGTCAGCCAGTGCCAAAATCGGTAAATTTCTCCAAAAAGGAGAGGAACTGAGTGCTTATCTGGACCTCAAACCGGCATTATCACACGAACAGCTTGACGATCGCATTCTCCGCGAGTTTTCTTCTGCACAGAATAAACAGTTCAAAAATGTGATCGGTGTACTTTTCCCATCGTCACTCACACCTGTGATCATCGGACTCGGTCCGATTCCGGAAGATAAAGTCATTCACGACATTTCAAGAGAAGAGCGCTTGGCCTTCGGTGCCCTGATAAAAGCTTTTCCATTTACCATTACCGGTCTTGGCGGCTTTTCGGAAGCGGTCATCACCCGTGGCGGAGTATCTGTCAGAGAGATCCAGCCCGGAACTATGGAATCAAAAAAAATAAAAAACCTGTATTTTATCGGAGAAGTGCTTGATCTTGATGCTGTGACCGGCGGTTATAATCTTCAGATTGCATGGTCAACCGCATATCTCGCAGCAACAGATGTATGCAGGAATAAACAGGAGGATACACAATGATCTACAATATTGCAATTGACGGACCGGCAGGTGCCGGCAAAAGTACGATTGCCCGACGTGTGGCAAGAGAACTATCATTTATTTATGTAGATACAGGAGCCATGTATCGTGCCATGGCACTTTATCTTCTGCGCAGAAAAGTCAATAGAGACGACACAGAGCAGATCGGAAACATCTGTCAGGACGCAGAAATTTCTATCGAATATCAGAATGGAGAGCAGATCGTGCTTCTGAACGGAGAGAATGTAAATTCATACCTGCGTACAGAAGAAGTCGGAAATATGGCATCTGTAAGTTCTGCAGTTCCGCGTGTACGCGAAAAACTGCTCAGTTTGCAGCGCAAACTTGCAAAAGATATGAGTGTTGTTATGGATGGCCGCGATATCGGTACAACGATTCTTCCGGACGCAGATGTAAAGATCTATCTGACCGCAAGTTCCCTTACCCGTGCCAGGAGACGTTATCTCGAACTTCAGGAAAAAGGAACTGTCTGTAATCTGGATGACATTCAGAAAGATATCGAAGAAAGAGATCAGCGTGATATGAGCCGTGAGATTTCCCCTCTGCGCCAGGCCGAAGATGCTGTGCTTGTAGATTCTTCCGATCTTACAATCCAGCAGGTCGTAGACCGTATCCTTCAGATTTTCAGATCAAAAACAACAGGAGAAGATTCTCATGAAAGTTAAAGTTGCCAGAACTGCCGGTTTCTGTTTCGGTGTCAAAAGAGCAGTAGATAAAGTATATCAGCTTATCGAGCAGGGTATACAGCCGATCTATACACTCGGTCCGATCATCCACAACGAAGAAGTCGTATCTGATCTTGCCGCAAGAGGTGTTCAGGTAATCGAAGAAAAGGACCTTGATACTCTTTCCGAAGGAACAGTTGTGATTCGTTCCCACGGTGTAGGCAGGGAAGTTTACGATAAACTGGAAACAAATCATCTGGACTATGTTGATGTTACCTGTCCTTTCGTACTCAAGATACACCGAATTGTCGAAAAGCAGAGCCAGGTCGGAAAACACATCGTTATTTTCGGTGATCCGGGCCACCCCGAAGTCAAGGGAATCTGCGGCTGGTGTGAGGGCGCATACACCGTTCTGAAAAACAAAGAGGACACAGAGCAGTTTCTTCCACCGGAAGGCAAAGAAATCTGTGTTGTTTCACAGACGACATTTAATTACAACAAATTTCAAGAATTAGTTGAAATTCTATGCAAAAAGAGGTATGATAATAGTGTTTTAAATATGGGCGATATTTTAAACACTATTTGTAATGCTACTGAAGAACGGCAGAAAGAAGCGCAAAACATAGCCGGAGAGGTAGACACTATGCTTGTCATTGGTGGCAGACATAGTTCCAATACTCAAAAGCTGTTTGAAATATGCAAAGAGGAATGTGGAAATACTTACTATATACAAACACCTGTAGACTTGGATTCTGAAATGTTCCATCACAGTAGTTATGTAGGTATCACAGCAGGGGCATCCACCCCAAAGAAAATTATTGAGGAGGTTCAAGAACATGTCAGAATTGAGTTTTGAACAGATGCTGGAGGATTCCGTAAAAACAATCAGAAATGGAGAGATCGTACAGGGTACAGTCATTGATGTTAAAGATGATGAGATCATCCTGAATATCGGTTATAAAGCAGACGGTATTATCACTAAGAGTGAATATTCCAATGATGCTTCACTTGTACTCACAGATGCAGTTCATGTTGGTGACAGCATGGAAGCAAAAGTACTGAAAGTCAATGACGGTGAAGGACAGGTTATCCTGACTTACAAGAGACTCGCTGCAGAAAAAGGCAACAAACGTCTGGAAGCTGCTTTCGAATCACAGGAAGTACTGAAAGCACCTGTAACACAGGTACTGGATGGCGGACTTTGTGTAAACGTAGAAGAAGCAAGAGTGTTCATTCCTGCAAGCCTTGTTTCCGACACATATGAAAAAGACCTTTCTAAATATGCAGATAAAGAAATCGAATTCGTTATCACAGAATTCAACCCAAGAAGACGCCGTATCATCGGTAACCGTAAACAGCTTCTTCTTGCAGAAAAAGCAGAAAAGCAGAAAGAACTTATGGAGAAAATCCATGTTGGTGATACTGTAACCGGTACTGTAAAGAATGTTACAGATTTTGGTGCTTTCATCGATCTTGGTGGAGCAGACGGACTTCTTCATATCTCCGAAATGTCCTGGGGCAGAGTTGAAAACCCGAAGAAGGTCTTCAATGTAGGTGATGAAGTAAAAGTGCTCATCAAAGAAATCAATGGTGACAAGATTGCACTTTCCATGAAATTCCCGGAAGAGAATCCATGGCTTTCCGCAGCTGAAGATTTTGCTGTAGGTAATGTTGTTACTGGTAAAGTTGCTCGTATGACAGATTTCGGTGCTTTTGTTGAACTTGCACCTGGAATCGATGCACTTCTTCATGTATCTCAGATTTCCAGAGAACATGTTGCAAAACCATCTGATGTACTTTCCATCGGACAGGAAATTCAGGCTAAAGTTGTTGACTTCAACAGCGAAGACAAGAAGATCAGCCTTAGCATGAAAGCTCTGGAAGCTCCGACTGAAGAAGCTACAGAAGAATAATTTAAGAATTTTGAAGCCCCGGCAGAATTGCCGGGGCTTTTTCACATTGCAGATTAAGGAGACGCCGGAGGCGTGTCCTCTGATTATTTATTAAAATTATCAAGAAAAAACGAGAGCGTGTGTGTCAGATAGTGCATTTGTTTTGCTGGATCGTTTAAAAAACTTTCGTCACATCGGAACCAGGTATAGCAAGTCTGTGGTGTTGCTGCAAAGCGAAGACTTTTATCCATATATTTGCTGATGGATTTTGGCATTGCCGTATCTTCGCCCGGAATATATTCATAATCTTTATAATTCCGATAATACTGACGCAGTTTTCCGTGATTCAGATGTACAAGGATTTTTGCCTCCTGCTCAGATACCGTCAAATAAAAGGAAGTATTTCCGCATGAAACACTTATCGGAACTGCCACAGGAAGTTCCAGCGTCATTTTCAGTTCCTGATCGATTACTTCACAATGCTTCGGATGATATTCACCATCATAAAGCTTCCGAAAGGAGAGCATCGGAAAGATTTTTCCAAGCCCCAAAAGATCTTCTTCATTATGTCCCATAACTTCCTCAGCGATTTTCGACTGCCTTTTTTTTATGAAATTCCTGTAAAGACGGATACATTGGCCTCCATCTACGTATTTTCTGTTATGAATTCCTACAATTTTTTCCAGGTCTGGCTGTTTCATTCTGGTCAGTTTGAGTAAACTCTGACATGGTTTTAACAACTGATAGATATCTACAGATGGTTTTTCTACAAACGGAGAGTCCATTTTGTATTTCCGATAGCGTTCTTCCAGAAAAGGCTGGTCAAAACGATTTCCATTATACTGTATCGTATACCCCACATTTTCCAAAAATACAGAAAATTCCTGTAAAACAGCAGCTTCTTCCTCTTCATTTTCAGCCATCCACTGGTAAAGCATCCACTGATTTTTCTCATAATGGACCGCACCGATCAGATAAACAGAAGCAGTATATCTTGATAGTCCTGTTGTCTCAATATCGTAAAAAATCGCATTATTGTCTGATAATTCATTTTTGACATTCGACAAATAATTAACGGTATCAGGAGCTGGAAATCCTTGTAAAATAGGTATTTTTTTAACAATCATAGTCTTTTATCCCTTTCGTGATTGTATTTAATTATACACAATATTTTGAAAATTCGATAGTGAATTTTTCTCCAAAAAGATGTATAGTATAGTCAGAGTTACTGTTAATATGAACAAAACTGACAGTGACCGGACATGAAAAAGAAAAAGAATATAAGCAGAACTGATGCTTATAAAATAAGGAGGAAAAATATATGGGAAAACTGACCTTTAGGGGCGGAATCCATCCTTACGAAGGTAAGGAACTATCCAAAGACCATCCGATTGAGAAGTATCTCCCAAAGGGTGATCTGGTCTATCCACTTTCTCAGCACATTGGTGCTCCATCGGTTCCATGTGTAAAAAAGGGTGACACAGTTCTTGCCGGACAGAAAATTGCGGATGCAGGCGGATTTGTTTCTGTACCGCTGCATGCATCTGTATCCGGTACCGTAAAAGGCATTGAGAAGCATCTGAATGCTACCGGATCTATGGTCGACTGTATCGTAATCGAAAACGACCAGCAGTATCAGGAAGTTGAGTACCAGGAGACTCGTCTGGAAGATCTGACAAAGGAAGAAATCCTGAACCGTATCAAAGAAGGCGGTGTTGTAGGTATGGGTGGTGCCGGCTTCCCGACACACGTTAAACTTGCACCGAAGGATCCTTCCAAGATCGAATATATTCTTGTAAACGGAGCAGAGTGCGAACCTTATATCACCAGCGACTATCGCCGTATGATCGAAGAACCGGAAAAAGTCGTAAAAGGACTTCAGGTTATCCTGACTCTTTTTGATTCCGCAAAAGGTTATATCTGTATCGAAGACAACAAACCGGACTGCATCGCAAAAATGAAAGAACTGGTCAAAGACATCGACCGTATCGAAGTAAAAGAAGTCATGACCAAATACCCACAGGGTGGTGAGCGTACCCTGATCTATGCAGCAACAGGACGTGAGATCAACTCCAGCATGCTTCCTGCCGATGTAGGATGCGTAGTAGACAATGTTGAAACTGTAATCTCCGTATATAAGGCTGTTATTCTCGGAAGACCGGTCAACAGCCGTGTTGTTACCATGTCCGGTGATGGCATCAAAGAGCCAAAGAACCTTCTCGTTCTTTCCGGCACCGATATGTCCGAACTGGTAGATGCTGCCGGTGGACTGAAAGCAAAAATTGCAAAAGCAATTTCCGGTGGTCCTATGATGGGATTTGCTTTATATGACCTTCATGTACCATGTACAAAAACAACTTCTGCATTCCTGTTCCTTGAACATGATGCTGTATCCGAAGCACAGGAAATCCAGACAGCCTGCATCAACTGCGGACGCTGTGTAAGTGTCTGTCCCGGCCACGTTCTTCCAGCCCGTCTTGCCAAACTGGCAGAGCGTGGTGATATGGCAGGTTTTGAAGCAATGGATGGTATGGAATGCTGCGAATGCGGCTGCTGCAGTTATATCTGTCCGGCAAAGAGACCGCTGACCCAGAGCATCAAATCCATGCGTAAAATGGTTCTTGCCAGCCGCAGGAAGAAATAAGGGGGAGGAAAAGAAATGGAACAAATGTATAACGTATCATCTAATCCCCATGTCAGGGACAAAATGACAACCAGCCGAATCATGCAGCTCGTTGTGATTGCGCTGCTTCCAACCACACTGTTTGGTATCTGGAACTTCGGCTTCCGTGCACTTCTTGTTGTACTTGTGACGGTTGCATCCAGCGTTTTCTTTGAATGGCTGTATAACCGTCTGATGCATAAAAAGAACACCATCAACGATTTCAGTGCAGTAGTAACAGGCCTTCTGCTTGCACTCAACATGCCACCGCAGATTCCGCTGTGGATGCCGGTACTTGGCAGTGCTTTTGCAATCATCGTAGTAAAACAGCTTTTCGGCGGTCTCGGTCAGAATTTCATGAACCCGGCACTTGCTGCAAGATGTTTCCTGATGATTTCTTTTGCAGGCAAAATGACCAATTTCGCAGTGGACAAGCTCAGCGGATATCACTGTATTGATACCGTTACAGGTGCGACCGCACTTGCCGAACTCAAAAACAGCGGATTTACAGCAGATTCTATTCCTGTCAAAAATCTGTTTATTGGTAATATTCACGGAACAATTGGTGAAACTTCTGCAATTGCGATCCTGATCGGTGCAGTGATCCTTCTTGCTTTTAAAGTAATCGATTTTAAAGTACCGCTTACATACATCGGAAGCTTTGCTGTATTTGTAATCCTTTACATGCTCGGCTCCGGAATGGGCTTTGACATAAATTACCTGCTCAGCCATCTTTTCGGAGGCGGTCTGATGCTCGGTGCATGGTTCATGGCAACTGATTATGTCACCACACCGATCACGCCAAAGGGCCAGCTCGTATATGGCTGCTGCCTTGGTATTGTAACTGCCGTTTTCCGTCTCTTCGGCGGTTCCGCAGAAGGTGTTTCCTATGCGATCATTTTCTGCAACCTTCTGGTTCCGATCATTGAAAAAGCAACTAAGCCGGTTGCCTTTGGAAAAGGAGGTAAAAAAGCATGAATACAATCTTAAAAAACACCATTTCCATTACCGTGATCACTCTGGTTGCAGGTCTTGCCCTTGGTGTCGTACAGGACATCACAGCCGGACCGATTGCGGCTCAGGCCGAAAAATCCAAAGAGGAAGCTTACAAGACTGTTTTCGAAGATGCTTCCGGTTTCAGCGAATATTCTCTTGATGACAAAGGTCAGGCAGAAGATCTTGTTGGATATCTTAATGATAACGGATTCTCTGCTCAGACGATCGATGAGATCATGGTAGCAGAAGATGCTTCCGGCGAAACTCTCGGATATGCATTTACAATTACTGATTCTGAAGGCTACGGCGGTGACATTCAGTTCGCAATGGGTGTTCAGAATGATGGAACACTGAATGGAATTTCCATCTTATCCATCAGTGAAACCGCCGGTCTTGGTATGAAAGCTACCACAGATGATTTCAAGAATCAGTTTAAAGACAAAAACGTAGAAAAATTCACCTACACAAAAACAGGCGC
Source organism: Blautia sp. Marseille-P3087 (assembly GCF_900120195.1). GTDB lineage: Bacteria > Bacillota > Clostridia > Lachnospirales > Lachnospiraceae > Blautia_A. The sequence goes on along the minus strand of NZ_LT635539.1, from coordinate 408,112 downwards.
TTCTTCTGATGACGAGATTGATGCCATCAGCGGCGCAACCATTACAACAAATGCCATGACAAACGGTGTGAACGCCGGTCTCTGTGCATTTCGGTATGTGGAAGGAGGAGCAGAGTCATGAAAGCAAACACACCTGCCGAACGTCTTGTAAACGGTATTATTAAAGAAAATCCTACTTTTGTGCTGGTATTGGGCATGTGTCCTACACTGGCTGTTACAACATCTGCAATCAACGGTATCGGAATGGGACTTACCACTACGGTAGTTCTGGCAATGTCCAACCTGATGATCTCTCTTCTTAGAAAATTCATTCCGGACGGCGTACGTATGCCTGCATTTATCGTTGTCGTAGCATCTTTTGTTACCATCGTACAGATGCTCCTGCAGGGCTTTATTCCGAGTCTGTATTCCGCACTCGGTATTTACATCCCGCTGATCGTAGTAAACTGTATCATCCTTGGCCGTGCCGAAGCATATGCTTCCAAAAATCCTCCGATCCCATCGCTCTTTGATGGTATTGGAATGGGTCTCGGATTCACCTTAAGTATCACCTGTATCGGTGCAGTCCGCGAACTTCTCGGCGCAGGCCAGCTCTTCGGACAGCAGATTCTTCCGCTTGCCGCTGACGGCAAAATGGGATATGAGCCGATCACAATTTTTATCCTTGCTCCTGGCGCATTCTTCGTACTTGCCATGCTTGCTGCACTTCAGAACAAATTCAAAGTCGGTGCAGCAAAACGCGGAATTGATCCAAGTGAAGGATGTGGCTGCTGTTCAGGCTGTGATTCCTGCAACAATACCATGTGTAAAGGAGGCAAACAGGCATGAAAGAATTATTGATTATCCTTGTCAGCTCTGCCATTGTCCATAACGTAGTACTGAGCCAGTTCCTTGGTCTCTGTCCTTTCTTTGGTGTTTCCAAAAAGACCGAGACTGCAGTCGGAATGGGTGGAGCCCTTGTATTCGTTATTACATTGTCTTCCTTCGTTACCGGACTGATCTACAAATTCATCCTTGTTCCTTCAGGTATGGAGTATTTGCAGACAATCGTATTTATCCTGATCATTGCCGCACTGGTTCAGTTTGTAGAGATGTTCCTCAAAAAATGTGTTCCATCTCTTTATAAGGCACTTGGTGTATACCTTCCTCTGATTACAACAAACTGTGCAGTTCTTGGTGTTGCACTTACAAACGTACAGGACGAATACAATATTCTTCAGGGTACCGTCAACGGATTTGCCACCGCTGTAGGTTTTACGATTTCCATTACACTCATGGCCGGTATCCGCGAAAAAATTCAGTATAATGATATTCCGGAAGCTTTCAAAGGATTCCCTACTGTACTTCTTACAGCAGGTCTGATGGCGATTGCATTCTTCGGATTTTCAGGATTAATTTAAGGAGGCATCGTTATGAATATTGGAGCAATTATTACCGCAACCGTAGTTGTTGCAGCCGTCGGCCTCTTTATCGGTATTTTCCTGAGCGTTGCCGGCAAGAAATTTGCTGTTGAAACAGATGAACGTGAAGTTGCAGTTCGTGAAGCCCTTCCGGGAAACAACTGCGGTGGCTGCGGATATCCCGGCTGTGACGGTCTGGCAGCTGCAATCGCAAAAGGCGAAGCACCTGTCAATGCCTGTCCGGTAGGCGGAGAAGCAGTCGGCAAAGTGATTGCAGGAATCATGGGACAGGAAGTTGTAGAATCCACCCGTATGGCTGCATTTGTAAAATGTACCGGTACCTGCGAAAAGACAAACGATAATTACACTTATACCGGTGTAGAAGACTGTGAAATGATGGCATTTATCCCAGGCGGCGGATCCAAAGCCTGTAATTACGGTTGTATGGGATTCGGAAGCTGTGTAAAAGCCTGTCCGTTTGATGCGATCCATATCGTAAATGGTGTTGCAGTCGTTAACCGAGAAGCCTGCAAAGCCTGTGGTAAATGTATTGCCAAATGTCCGCATCACCTGATCGAACTTGTGCCATACGAACAGCAGACATTCGTAGGATGCAGTTCCCATGCAAAGGGCAAAGCAGTAACTACCGCCTGTGAGATCGGATGTATCGGATGTAAAAAATGTGAGAAGACCTGTCCAAACGGTGCGATCACTGTTACTGACTTCTGTGCACATATTGATTATGACAAATGTACAAATTGCGGTGCATGTAAAGAAGCATGCCCAAGACACGTTATTCTTTAAATACAGTTTGGATGATCCGGCGGAGGAGTTTTCCCTTCGCCGGATTTTTGCATGCTGGCGCGTCCACCGATTTATTCGAATAGATGTTTGCTTTTTACAGTTTCCTATGTTATCATTGGAAGAGTAAGTTTTACGGATTTTATAAATCACAGGAGAGACAGCATGATTTCATTTATTCGCGGTCTTGTAGCCGATACCACCGAAAATTCTGTTATTCTGGAAGCCGGCGGAATTGGATATGAGATTTTTATGACAGGTTCATCTATCGAACAGGCCTCACGTTCAGAGGGGGAAGTTAAGATTCATACATATTTTCATGTAAGAGAGGATGCCATGCAGTTATATGGTTTTCTTTCCAGAGATGATCTGGAAATGTTCCGGCTGCTTCTGAACGTCAACGGTATCGGCCCTAAGGCAGCTCTCGGAGTACTTGCCGGGCTCACTGCAGATGAACTTCGTTTTGCTGTCCTTTCCGATGACATTAAGACAATTTCCCGGGCACCTGGCATTGGTAAGAAAACCGCCCAGAAACTGATTCTGGAACTGAAAGACAAGCTGAAACTTGAAGATGCTTTCGAGAAAAAGCTTGCCCACGAACAGGAAGCTACGAACCTTTCCGGTTCTGTCCTTCATGATGGCAGACAAGAAGCAGTAGAAGCTCTGGTTGCTCTCGGTTACAGCAGTACAGAAGCTATGAAAGCCGTCCGTAAAGTCACGGATGTCTCACCTGACGACGTAGAAGGTCTTTTGAAAGCCGCCCTGAAACTCTTCTGATTGGAGTAAAGATTAGCAATGGATAAAAGAATGATCACCACCGATGTGACCGAAGAAGATCTTCCTCTAGAGGGAAATCTTCGACCTCAGACACTAGATGAATACATCGGTCAGGAAAAAACTAAAAAAACACTTAAAATTTATATAGAAGCAGCAAAACAACGGCACGATGCGCTGGATCATGTACTGTTTTACGGTCCTCCCGGACTTGGTAAAACCACCTTATCCGGCATCATTGCCAATGAGATGGGTACACACATGAAGGTCACTTCCGGTCCTGCAATCGAAAAGCCCGGTGAAATGGCAGCTATTCTGAACAACCTTCAGGAAGGTGACATTTTGTTTGTCGATGAAATTCACCGTCTGAACCGCCAGGTAGAAGAAGTTCTTTACCCTGCGATGGAGGACTTTGCAATTGATATTATGATCGGCAAGGGCGCTTCTGCCAGATCCATCCGTCTCGATCTCCCGAAATTTACGCTGGTCGGTGCCACGACAAGGGCCGGTTTGTTATCAGCGCCTCTGCGTGACCGTTTTGGTGTCATGCATCATCTGGAATTTTATGATCAAAAAGAGCTACAGACGATCATACTTCGTTCTGCGGAGGTTCTCGGAGTGGAAATTGATACACGGGGAGCTGCCGAAATCGCCAAACGCTCCAGAGGTACCCCTCGTCTTGCAAATCGCCTTCTCAAGAGAGTGCGTGATTTCGCACAGGTAAAATACGATGGACGGATCACTTACGAAGTAGCTGTATTTGCACTCGATCTTCTGGAAGTAGATCAATACGGTCTCGACAAGATTGACCGCCGCATTCTGCAAACTCTGATCGTCAATTTTCAGGGTGGCCCTGTCGGTCTGGAGACACTGGCAGCCGCCATCGGAGAGGATGCCGGAACTCTGGAAGATGTGTATGAACCGTATCTTTTGCAGAATGGATTTCTGAACCGTACGCCGCGTGGCCGTACCGCGTCTGCACTGGCTTACGAGCATCTCGGATTTGAGAAACCCGTTCAGGATTAATACAGAATACATTTTTGAAAACAATTCGTAAAAATTCCTATACATTTCTACAAAATTCGATTATAATGGTTGGAAGAAACTACAAATTTACGGGAGGCTTGTTATGGCAGTCAAAAATACGGCGCAGGTAGTAATCGGAGGCAAGATCTTCACTCTGGGAGGTTACGAATCTGAGGAGTATTTCCAGAAAGTTGCATCTTATATAAATAATAAAATGGCAGAATTAAGCGAAATGCCGGGATATTCCCGTCAGTCCGCCGAAACAAAACATACATTACTGAGTCTGAATGTCACAGATGACTATTTCAAAGCAAAAAAACAGGCTGAGATCTTCGAACAGGATCTCCAGCAGAAAGATCAGGAAATGTACGAACTGAAGCACGAACTCATCGCGCTTCGCATGAAGATCGAAGAAACAGAGAAAAAGCAGCAGGAAGCCCAGCATCAGAAAGAGCTTCTCGAAGATAAAGTCAAGGATCTGAATGAGGAAATTGACAAATTGCTTAAGTAAAGCAGGAAGGGGATTGCTTCGGTAGTCCTCTTTATTTGTTTAAATCCATTTTTTAGAAAAGGATGATATATTTTGAATATAACACACGAAATCGAACTTCTTGCACCGGCAGGTTCTTATGAAGCTTTTGAAGCAGCCCTTGGCGCAGGTGCCGATGCCGTTTATGTTGGTGGCCCTGACTTCGGTGCAAGAGCATATGCGCGCAATTTTACACAGGAAGAGCTGATCCGTGCAATTCATACGTCTCACATTCATGGAAAAAAGCTTTATCTGACTGTAAATACACTTCTCAAAAACAGAGAGCTCAAAGAACGTTTATATGATTCCCTTCGCCCTTTATACGAAGAAGGACTTGATGCGGTCATTGTACAGGATTTTGGCGTATTTCAGTTTATCCGAAATAATTTTCCAGAGCTTCATCTTCATGCCAGTACACAGATGACTGTGACCGGCCCTGAGGGAATGAAATTCCTGGAAAACCAGGGTGCTACCCGTGTGGTTGCTGCCAGAGAACTGTCTCTTGAAGAACTTTCTGCCATGCATCAGGCAAGCTCTATTGAAATCGAAGCATTTATTCATGGTGCACTTTGTTACAGCTTTTCAGGACAATGTCTTATGAGCAGTATGCTTGGCGGCCGAAGTGGAAACCGTGGGCGCTGTGCACAGCCGTGCCGCCTTCCTTACCAGGTGCGTACCCCTGATGCCCGTCATTACAAAACACAAAAAGATTTTTGTCCTCTAAGTCTCAAAGATATGTGTACCCTTGATCTTTTACCCGAGATCATAAATGCGGGTGTTACCTCTCTAAAGATTGAAGGCCGTATGAAACAGCCGGGATATACAGCTGCTGTCACCGGAATGTATCGGAAATATCTGGATATACTTCTTAATAATAGCAAACCATATCATATCACAGATCAGGATCGTCAGTATCTCCTTGATATTTTCAGCCGCGGAGGCTCCTGTCAGGGATATTACAGACAGTCAAACGGGCCTTCTATGATGGCATTTACAAACGACAAAAAATCAAATGGGCTTCCTGAAGCACTTCCTTCACGTAAAGAACCTGTCAGCGGAACTTTGATTCTGTATCCGGGTGCTCCGGCGATACTCGATATTTCCTGCCGTGACGCTCATATCACCGCAACTGCTGAAGAAGTACAGTTCGCCAAAGATCAGCCTATGGCCGGGACACGAATCAGGCAGCAGATGGAAAAGCTCGGAAACACACCATTTATCTGGAATTCTCTGAATATTGAGATGGGAGAGCAGATTTTTGTTCCGATCCGTGTACTGAATGAACTTCGAAGAAATGCAATACAGCTTCTCGAAGAAAGACTTTACAGCAGGCAGAAGCGTACTGTTTCCGGTCAGATCCGATACAGCACAGCTAAGAATGCTGTTCCTTCCGAACAAACACTTAGGTTCCGGGTTTCCTGCGAAACCAGAGAGCAGGCAGCAGCACTCTGCAAAAATCCTGAGATATACGGACTGTATGTATATTATGATGCACTGAAAGAATTGATAAATTCCGACATATATAAAGAAAAAGAGCTGTATCTTTCACTTCCTTATATCACCAGAGGCAGCGCACCAAAAGGACTTTTTGATAGCTGTCGTTTATGGCTTTCTGATGGCAGACTGAAAGGCTTTCTTGTACGGAATCTCGAGACTTACGGAATGCTCAGAGAACTTGGATTGCAAAAATACTGCATTCTGGACGCTTCCATGTATACATGGAATGATGAGGCAATTTCATTCTGGGAAAACGAAAATATTCTCAGAAATACACTCCCTTATGAGCTCAACGAGAAAGAACTTCTTCACCGTAACAATATCGGCAGCGAAATGATTCTATATGGCAGTATTCCTCTGATGCTTTCCGCACAGTGTGTACGCAAGAACACGCAGGGCTGTGACTGCAACGAACAGTCCATGGTTTTGAAAGATCGTTACGATAAGGAATTCTGCAGCATCTGTGTCTGTCACCCATGGAAAACCGGAACTACAGCAAAAGAAAAGCATTGTTATAATATCCTTTATAACAGCCTTCCACTTGGACTTCTGCAGGAAGCAGATAAGGTGCGAAATCTCGGAATTCGTAATTTCCGTCTGAATTTTACTACAGAAGCACCAGCTCAGGCAGCTAAAATCCTTCAGGAATTTCTGGATGTCTACCTTCATCATAAGATTCCGGCAGAGAGAAATTATACAAAAGGACATTTTAAAAGAGGAGCCGAATAGGGCATATGATTAATGTAATAGTAGAACTTTCCAAATATATCATCCTGACGTTGATGATCATTTATACTTTTCACTGTTTTTATACAGTACGCCAGTCTGATGAGGAAGAGCGTAATGAACTTTTACGCCAGCAGCTTCTGTTGATCTTTTTCATTGATTTTACTGCATTTCTGATAATCTATCTGAAAACCTTTAACTTTCAGGTTGTCGAATTTTATGCGGAGATGCTGTTGTTTTTTGCTGCAATCCAGATTTTGTATCGTCTCTTTTACAAAAAAGCATCCATACTTCTTCTGAACAATATGTGTATGCTTTTAAGCGTCGGTTTTATCATGCTGTGCAGACTGGATATCTCCGCAGCACAGAAACAGCTTCTTATCGCAGCCGGAGCCAGTGGCATTGCACTGATCATTCCCGTAATGATCCGCAAGATGCGTTTCTTACGTAAGCTGACATGGGTCTATGCCGGTATTGGTATTGTCCTGCTTGGCGCAGTTTTCGCTCTTGCAAGGACAAGCTACGGTGCGAAGCTGTCTCTTATGGGTGTACAGCCCTCCGAAGCGATTAAAATCACTTTTGTATTTTTCATGGCATCCTTTTTATCAAGAGATACCAGTTTCCGTGCCATTGTGCAGGTGACAGTCGTTGCTGCACTTCACGTCGGGATTCTTGTACTTTCCAAAGACCTTGGAAGTGCCGTGATCTTTTTTGCCGCATACCTTATTATGGTTTATGTTGCCACAAGAAATGTCGGCTACCTCGGACTTGGTATTGTCGGAGGTTCCGGTGCATCTGTTGTTGCTTATCATCTTTTCGGACATGTCCGTCAGAGAGTAAGCGCCTGGAAAGACCCGATGGCTGTTTATCAGAACGAAGGTTACCAGATCGTACAGTCACTTTTTGCAATCGGCACCGGCGGATGGTTTGGCATGGGACTCTGTCAGGGATCACCGGAATCTATCCCAGTCGTCAAAAATGATTTTATTTTCAGTGCGATCTGTGAGGAACTTGGAGGCATTTTTGCCATCTGCCTGATCCTTGTATGTATGAGTTTTTTCCTTATGATCGTAAATATTGCACTGCGTATCATCAATCCTTTTTACAAACTGATTGCGCTGGGACTTGGTACTGAATATGCATTTCAGGTTTTCCTTACGATCGGCGGTGCAACCAAATTTATCCCTATGACCGGTGTAACGCTCCCTCTCGTAAGCTACGGCGGAAGTTCATTATTGTGTACAATACTGATGCTTGCGATTATTCAGGGACTTTATATTTTAAGAGAAGACGAGGACGAGGAATTTGAAAAACGAAGACAAGAGGCAATACAGAGAATCAGAGAGAGAGAGGAAATTGGAAGAACGCGCCAGATCTAAAAGACGCCGTGCCAGAAATCGAAGCTATACCTGTGTGTCTGTATTTTTCATGGCTATTTTTATGGGGTTGATCGCTTATCTTATTTATTTCAACGCCATAAAAAGTGATGACTTTATCAACAGCCCGTATAACACACGTCAGGATACCTTTTCTGACCGGGTAGTCCGTGGCAGTATTCTATCTTCCGACGGGGAAGTACTTGCCCAGACAAACGTCTCTGAAGATGGAACAGAAGAGCGTTCTTATCCTTATGGAAATACATTTGCACACGTAGTCGGATATGACACCAACGGAAAAAGCGGTCTTGAATCCGAAGCAAACTTTCAGCTGCTTTCTTCGCACGAATTTTTCCTGAATCAGATCCGTAATGAATTTATGGGAACCAAAAATACCGGTGACAGCGTAGTATCTACTCTGAGTGCTGACCTTCAGACCACTGCATATAATTCTCTCGGTGACAGAAGAGGGGCCGTTGTTGCACTTGAGCCATCTACCGGCAAGATACTTGCAATGGTCAGCAAACCGGATTTCGATCCCAACACCATTTCCGAAAACTGGGACAGTCTTGTAAATGACGAAACCAACAGCAGTCTGCTCAACAGAGCCACCATGGGGCAGTATCCTCCTGGATCGACTTTTAAAGTAGTCACTGCACTTGATTATTTCCGCACACACGGAAGTTTTAACGGATTTTCTTTTGACTGTCAGGGAAGCATCACAAAAGAAGGACATACTATCCAGTGTTACAATGGAAACGTGCATGGTACCGAAGATTTTTATACGGCATTTGCCAATTCCTGCAACTGTGCCTTTGCTGAGATCGGTACAGAACTCGGCGGCGCATCTCTGTTAAAAACAAGCGAAGATCTTCTTTTTAATAAAAAACTGCCACTTAATTCTTATCGTAAGAGCAGTTTCTCACTGGACGGAAGTTCTGGCATTCCATTGATCATGCAGACTGCCATCGGTCAGGGAAACACTCTTGTTTCTCCAATGCATATGTCACTCATCACAAGTGCTATCGCAAACAATGGTGTCCTCATGAAGCCATATCTGATTGATAAAATCGTCAATGCAAACGGAGACACTATCCAAACAACTGAGCCAACTACGTACAAACGTCTGATGACAAGCAACGAGGCTGCAATCCTCGGTAAACTGATGAAAGGTGTTGTAGAAAGCGGCACCGCTTCCGCCTTAAATGGCAGGGGGTATACAGTAGCCGGTAAGACTGGTTCTGCAGAATATGACGAAAATGGCTCCAGTCATTCCTGGTTTATCGGATATTCTAACGTTGATGATCCTGATCTTGTTGTTGCTGTAATCGTTGAGGGTGGTGGTACCGGAAGCGAAGCAGCCGTACCGATCGCAGCAGATCTTTTTGACGCTTATCATTTTGATCAGCAATAATTGATAAACAGTTGCCAGTCGACCAAAAAAGAGTTATACTATATGCAGTTCAAGATATGAAACTCACACGCATTACAGGAGGAAATTGCAAAATGATAGAAGCAACAAGCTGTGGCGGTGTGGTAATTTATCGAGGTAAGATACTGGCACTTTATAAATCTTATAAGAACCGTTATGAAGGTTGGGTGCTCCCAAAAGGAACCGTAGAACCGGGCGAGACACACATTGAAACTGCCTTACGCGAGGTACATGAAGAAGCAGGAGTAAGGGCTACTGTCGTAAAATATATCGGCAAAAGCCACTATAATTTTACTGTACCTGAAGATATCGTTACAAAAGAAGTACATTGGTATCTGATGACGGCTGATAATTATCATAGCAGACCTCAGAGAGAAGAATTTTTTGTAGATTCCGGATATTACAAATTCCATGAAATCTATCATCTTCTCCGTTTCTCCAACGAGAAACAGATTGTAGAAAAAGCATATCAGGAATATCTGGAAATGCGGAGTCAGGGACTCTGGGGGAAACAGCGCAGAGTATAACTGCTCTGCATAAAATGTATCCATAACAGGGTTGCAGCATTCGCAGCCCTGTTTATTTTTCGTTTAAATTTTATAAAAGGGGGCATCCTTTTATAAACACTATTTTCTGCACAGAAGGAGCCAGGAACCAGTATGCTGAAATGGCACAAAAACTATTATATCGGACCGGGAATCAAAAATATTTCCCGTATCCGCCGCCGTCTGGAACACGGAAAGCCTGTCCCGGGCATTTATCTGATCACATTATCAGAGAATCCCTGCAATCTTCTCGAAATACTTCCTGCACTGACCCTCATTCAGGAAAGCGCAGCAGATATGTGTCCGGAAATTGTAGGTATTGCCAAAGGAAAAGAGGACGCAATGGATCTTGTTACAGAAATGATTCAGACAATTTTCTCTGAAACCGGCGGATTTGAAATAAAAGAATATTGGAAAAACAGGTGACTTTATGCTACATATTCTGTGGATACTGATAAAATTCATATTGGTGCTTCTTGCAATTCTGCTGGGGCTTGTCGTATTGGCACTTCTTCTTATACTGTTTTGTCCGGTACGCTATCAGGCCAGCGCAGCCAAAGAAGAGGGTTCATTTTTCGATGCATCTGCAAGTGCAAGAATCAGCTGGCTTTTCGGAGGAATTTCATTCCGGCTTGATTACAAAGATCGAACCGCCGGATATGAACTGCGAATATTGGGAATCCCATTATTGAGATTATTGAACTATTTTAGAAACCGTAAGAAGAAAAAGCAGCAAACATCTGATACCTCTAAACCTCAAATACAAACACTTACGCAAAAAGATGTCATAAATGCAGAAACACATAAATCATTATCAGATTCTCAATCTCTCGCAGGCACTTCTCGTACCGAGGATTCTGTCTCCAGAGAAGAATCCCACACATATTCTTCGACAGACGAAACTTTAGACGAAACAATCTCCGAAGATCAGCAGCGTCTGATTCGGAAGATTGAAAATCTGTGTTACAGTCTGGGATATAAGCTTCGTGCATTTTTTGAATCACTCAGAAGATTTTGGCAAAAGTTATGCGGAATACCAAAAAACATCGAAAATTTCACATTAACAATCAAAAATATCTGTGATAAAATAAATATGTTTCGAGATTTTCTCGAACATCCACGGGTCAAAGCAGCGATCACTCTCGTAAAGGACCATTTCATAAAGCTGCTCCGTCATGTATTTCCGACAAAAACAAAGGGGAATCTTACTTTTGGAAGCACAGATCCCTCCATCACAGGAAGCGTACTGGCAGTTCTCGGTATGACCATTCCACTTCACAAAAACTGTATTGCCGTAACTCCTGTATTTGAAGATAAAAATATACTCAAAGGAAATATCAGCCTGAAAGGACGGATCTATGGAGTATTCCTCATAAAGACCGCTCTGGAGCTGTATTTTAATAAGAATATCAAATATGTCATCAGACGATGGAAACATAAACATAAGGAGGACTGATTATGTCAGGCGAAAACAATTTCAAAGATACTGTAAACTCTCTTTTTAAAGGACTGGATGCATTCATCTCCGCAAAAACCGTAGTGGGCGAGGCAATTCATGTAGGTGACACTATCATCCTTCCACTGGTAGATGTTTCTTTTGGTGTAGGTGCCGGTGCATTCGAAGGAGACAAAAAGAGCAACGGCGGCGGCGGAATGACCGGAAAGCTGACACCAAGTGCCGTACTTGTAATCCAGAACGGTTCCACAAAGCTTGTAAATGTCAAAAATCAGGATGGACTTACCAAAGTTCTGGATATGGTTCCGGATTTTGTAGACCGTTTTGCAAGTGGATTCGGCAAAGATGATACAACTGCAGACAGCAGTACCAAGGCCGGGAGCGAAGAAGCATAAACCATATACAGAAATCTGTATTCCCGAAAGTTTTCCTGCATATAATATTATAAGCTCTTAAGATGAGGTTCGGATTGTGGGAAGACTTTTGGGTCTGATGCTTTTTTGCATTGGAATCGGTATGGTGATCGGTATGCTGATCTCTGAAAATGTGATCATTGTTATTTCCGCCGGACTTTGCCTTCTGTGCGGATACCATATGTTTTGCAGATGAGGGCCGGAGAGCAGATGATGATTCTCCGGTTTTTGCAACGAATAAAGGCACGGGATCAATCTTCCCGTGCCTTACTTATCGTTCATAATCATGAAATCTTATGCTCTTTCTACTTTTCCGGATCTCAGACAAGAAGTACATACATACATCTTCTGTGCACCGCCAGTAGCGGTTTTAACTCTAACGGATTTCACGTTAGATTTCCACATTTTATTAGATCTTCTATGTGAATGACTTACATTATTTCCGAAATAAGCACCTTTTTCACAAACTGCGCATTTAGCCATGATAGCACCTCCTTGACGCTTTTTTTCAACAGGTCTTATTTTAACAGATGAATTTACCTTTTGCAAGTAAAAAATAGAAATTCTCAAAATTAATATTCCTTTTTGTACAAAAAAAGGTTATAATACATGCATACTAAAAAAATTGGAGGTACCTATATGAGTGGACGTATAGATTCCGGATTGGGGCAGATCGTCATTGATACAGACGTAATTGCCACCTATGCAGGAAGTGTAGCAGTGGAATGTTTCGGTATTATCGGAATGGCCGCAGTCAGCGTAAAGGATGGCCTTGTCAAACTGCTTCGCAAAGACAGCCTGAAACATGGTATCAGTGTAACTATCACCGACGAAAACAAGATCCGCCTGAATTTCCATGTTATTGTTGCTTATGGCGTAAATATCAGTACAATTGCAGACAATCTTGTCAGCAACGTCAAATATAAAGTTGAAGATTTCACTGGCATGGAAATCGAAAAAATCAACATCTATGTGGAGGGCGTTCGCGCCATAGATTAAGAAATCAGAGGAGGAACTTGTGGTGAACATGAAAACCATAGATGCCAAAGTACTTTCCAGAATGTTTCTGGCCGGTGCCAAAAATCTGGAAGCAAAAAAAGAATGGATTAATGAATTAAACGTATTCCCTGTTCCTGACGGGGATACCGGTACAAATATGACAATGACGATCATGTCAGCAGCCGCTGAAGTCGGCGCCCTGACAGATCCGGATATGGAAACACTTGCAAAGGCAATTTCTTCCGGCTCCTTACGTGGTGCAAGAGGAAACTCCGGTGTTATTCTTTCCCAGCTTCTTCGTGGATTTACAAGAAGCGTAAGAAAGTCTAAAGAACTGGATGCACTTTCCATTGCAGCCGCCATGGAAAAAGCAGTTGAGACTGCCTACAAAGCAGTTATGAAACCAAAAGAGGGAACTATCCTGACTGTTGCAAAAGAAGCTGCTCTCAAAGCATCCGAGATTGCACCGGAAGCAGAAGAACTTGAGCCGTTTTTTCATGAAGTATTCGAGCACGCAGAATATACTCTTTCCCGTACACCGGAAATGCTCCCTGTACTGAAAGAAGCAGGTGTTGTAGACTCCGGCGGACAGGGTCTTCTGGAAGTTCTGCGAGGAGCAATCGATGGTTTCCTCGGCAAAGAAATCGATTATTCCGATTTCGAAAAACCGGGTGCAGCCGCAGTCACAAAGATCTCTCAGCAGGCAGAAGCCGATATCAAATTCGGTTACTGCACTGAGTTTATCATTCTTCTGGACAAACCGATGCCGATCGAAGAAGAGCGTTCTTTCAAGGAATTCCTTACTTCCATCGGAGATTCCATCGTTCTTGTTGCAGATGATGAAATTGTAAAAGTACATGTGCATACAAATCATCCGGGACAGGCATTTGAACGTGCACTGACATACGGAGCACTTTCCCGCATGAAAATCGATAATATGCGTGAAGAGCATCAGGAAAAACTGATCAAAGACGCAGAAAAGCTTGCCAGACAGCAGACCGAAGAAGAGAAGAAGCAGACACCGCCGAAAGAGACCGGATTTATTGCTGTTTCCGCAGGTGCCGGTCTTACTGATATCTTCCGTGAACTCGGTGTTGATTACCTGATTGAAGGCGGTCAGACTATGAATCCGAGTACTGAGGACATGCTGAATGCCATTGATAAAGTAAATGCAAAGACCATTTACATTTTACCAAACAACAAAAACATCATTCTTGCAGCAAATCAGGCTCGTGACCTGACAGAAGACAAAAAGATCATTGTCATCCCGACCAAAACAATTCCTCAAGGTGTAACTGCTCTGATCAGCTTCGTCCCTGAAAAAACAGATGATGAAAACACAGCCGAGATGACAGATGCGATTACCCGTGTCCAGACAGGCCAGATCACTTATGCCGTTCGTGATACCCGAATCGATGCCAAAGAAATCCACGAAGGAGATATCATGGGTATCGGCGACAAAGGAATCCTTGCTGTAGGCAGTGGCAAAGAAAACGTTGCAGTTGCTACTGTAGATGCCATGATGACCGATGATGCTGAAGTAATCAGTATTTATTACGGTGCAGATGCTTCTGAAGAAAAAGCAGAAGAACTTGCTTCCACACTGGAAGAGAAGTATCCTGACTGTGAAGTTGAAGTCAACAACGGCGGTCAGCCAATTTACTATTACATTATTTCTGTAGAGTAGGAAAATGAGACAGAGTTTACAGACCTTAAAAGGTGTCGGAGAAAAAACGGAAAAACTTTTTTTTAAACTCGGTATCTATGATACCGAAGATCTCCTTCACTATTATCCAAGAAATTATGACGCATTTGAAGCGCCGGTGGATATCGCAGACCTTGAAGAGGGGACGGTGAAAGCCGTCTCTGCTGCGGTATGTTCCGGCGTTTATGTTCGTTCAACGGGCGGAAAACAGATCATCACCGCAACAGTTGCCGACCAGAGTGGAAAACTTTCCGTCATATGGTTCAACATGCCATACTTGAGAACAATTCTCAAAAAAGGCAGTACTTTCGTATTACGTGGACGGGTCATCAAAAAACAAGACCGGATTCAGATGGAACATCCGGAAGTTTTTACCCCGGCAGCATACGAAGAGATTCTGCACAGCCTGCAGCCAATCTACGGCCTGACAAGCGGACTTTCCAACAAAACCATTACCAAAACAATCCGGCAGCTTCTTGAAAATCTTCCTATGTACAGTGAATTTCTTTCGGAAGATATCCGACAGCGTTACCAGCTTGCAGACATTAATTATGCACTGCGCACTATTCATTTCCCGCTCAGCATGGAAGAACTGCTTGTTTCCAGAAAGCGTCTTGTTTTTGATGAATTTCTGCTGTTCATCCTGTCCATCCAGATGATGAAAGAAAAAAATGAAGAAACTCCCAATTATTTTCCGATTCAGAAAACCTGGATTACCGAACAAATCATTGAAAACCTTCCTTATTCTCTGACAAACGCCCAGCTAAATACCTGGTATGAGATTGAACGTGATATGTCCGGACAGGCACTTATGTCGCGTCTGGTACAGGGCGATGTAGGAAGCGGAAAAACGATCATCGCTTTTCTTGCCATGATTCTTTCCTGCGAAAACGGTTATCAGTCTGCATTGATGGTTCCGACAGAAGTCCTTGCAAAACAACATTATGAAAGTTTTATGAGATTATTAAAACAGCAGGGGCTTGATTTTTGTACAGTACTGCTCACAGGTTCCAATACTGCAAAAGAAAAGCGTGAAATTTATGCAAAAATTGCTTCGGGCGAAGCACAGATCATCATCGGTACACACGCACTGATTCAGGAAAAAGTAATCTACAAAAATCTTTCACTTGTCATCACTGATGAGCAGCACCGCTTCGGTGTCAAGCAGCGCGAATCGCTTGCTGAACGCGGAAACCCGCCCAATGTTCTCGTCATGAGTGCAACACCGATTCCAAGAACTCTGGCAATCATTTTGTACGGAGATCTCGATATCTCTGTGATCGACGAGCTTCCTGCCAAAAGACTTCCGATCAAAAACTGTGTTGTAGATATTTCTTATCGCCCAAAGGCATATTCCTTTATCCAAAAACAGGTGCAGGAGGGAAGACAGGTATATATCATCTGTCCGATGGTAGAAGAGAGTGAAGGACTCGACGCAGAAAATGTCCTGGATTATACTGCAAAAATCAAATCTGTCTTTCCGTCAGATATTCAGATAGAATATCTTCACGGCAAAATGAAAGCCTCCGAAAAAAATCAGATCATGGAGCGTTTCGCGGCAAACAAGATACAGATTCTGGTTTCAACTACCGTTGTTGAAGTCGGTGTTAACGTGCCGAATGCTACAGTCATGATGGTTGAAAATGCAGAGCGTTTCGGTCTTGCACAGCTTCACCAGCTCCGCGGACGTGTCGGCCGTGGAGAACATCAGTCATATTGTATTTTTGTACAGGGAAATAAAGAAGACACCACCTCAAAACGACTGGAAATTCTTAATAAATCCAACGATGGATTTTATATCGCCGGTGAAGATTTAAAACTCCGCGGACCGGGAGATCTGTTTGGCATCCGCCAGAGCGGTGTGATGGAATTTCGCATCGGGGACATTTATAACGATTCCTCCATTCTGAAATCCGCCAGTGAGGCAGCTTCAGAAATCCTTTCACTGGATCCTGACCTGACGCTTCCGCAGAATCAGCTTCTGAAAGAACAGTTGCAAATTCTGACAAATCGTAGTATTCTAGTACCGTAAAAACATAATCATCTTGTAAGGAGGCTATTATGGCTACAAGAACCACAACAAAAAAAGCAGAACTCAAGACATCTACTGCGAAACCGGCTACTGAAAAAGAGGCTCCTGCAAAAAAGACAACTACTGCAAAAGCTGCAGTTAAAGCAACTGTTAAAAAAGCAACTACCAGAAAGACTACTGTCAGAAAAACTGCTTCCAAAAAAGCTGTTTCTTTAAATACCGAAGTATATGTACAGTGGCTTGGTAAAGAAGTATCCGAAAAAGATATTGTAGACAGCATCAAAAAAATCTGGACAGAAGAAATGGGCAAAAAAGAAGCCGATCTTACAGATCTTAAGATTTATATCAAACCAGAAGACAATGGTGCACATTACGTAATCAACAACGATATTACCGGCTTCATCGGTTTATAATTTTATGACTTCAATATTATTTTTTCAATCAGGTTCAGATGATCTTTATGGTCATCTGAATTTTTTATTTCCAGTTAAACCAGTAAGTTCCAGTTTATTTTTCTGTATCCTTCATATACTAGCACTGTAACATCCAATTAAACGAAAACCAAGGAGGAAATAATCATGACAAAAAATACTTCTTCTAACAGAGCAGTTGTACCAGAAGCAAAAGGCGCTCTTGATCGTTTTAAATTTGAGGTTGCAAACGAACTGGGAGTACCGCTTACAGATGGATATAACGGAAACCTGACTTCCAAACAGAACGGAAGCGTCGGCGGCTATATGGTCAAAAAGATGATCGAACAGCAGGAACGCCAGATGTCCGGAAGTTCCCAGAACGAACAGTACTGAGCATTCTGATCAATAACCTAAACTCCTGAATTATTCAGGATAAAGACAGTGCAGCTCCAAAATCTGTAATCAGATTCCGGACTGCACTGTTTTTTTGTATAAATTTTCAAGAAATAATTGCCAATTTTTTGTTGACTTGTTATAATATATGAGAATAGCTATATTATAACTAAAAAACCAGTAATGTATTGGTGAAAATGGAGAGATGAACGATGAATTTAGGAATCATTGCACACAACAGTAAAAAAGTACTTATCGAAGATTTCTGTATCGCATACAAGAATATACTCGCCAAGCATGAGGTTTATGCCACAGGAACTACCGGTCGTCGAATTGAAGAAGCCACAAACCTTCATGTGCATAAGTTTCTTGCAGGAAGCATTGGCGGAGACAAACAGTTTATGGAAATGGTAGAGCGTCAGGATCTTGATATGGTCATTCTTTTTTATAATCCTGTTATGATGGATCCAAAAGAACCTGATATTCAGGCTATAGTCATGCGCTGTGACCAGTATAATATCCCGGTTGCTACCAATATCGCAACCGCTGAACTTCTGATTCTCGGACTTGCCCGTGGTGATCTGGATTGGAGACTGAATTTAAAATGAGAGTAATAGCAGGAACAGCCAGACGGCTTAATCTCAAAACCGTACCTGGCATGGAAACACGACCGACAACTGACCGTATAAAAGAAACACTGTTCAATATTCTGCAGCCTGAAATGCCTGACTGCCGCTTTCTTGATCTTTTCAGCGGAAGCGGAGGAATTGGCATTGAAGCATTAAGCCGTGGCGCTGCATATGCTGTATTCGTAGAAAAGAATCCAAGGGCCTGCAACTGTATCCGTGACAATCTTTCATTTACAAAGCTTGCCGAACATGGTAAACTTCTGAACATGGATGTTTTACAGGCACTTCGTTCCCTTGAGGGCGGAGGAGCCTTTGACTGTATTTTTATGGATCCGCCATATAATCACGATCTGGAACGTCAGGTTCTTGAATACCTGACAGACAGCTCACTTGCTGATGAACACACACTGATCATCACAGAAGCTGATCTGCATACGGATTTTTCCTATGTGACCGATCTCGGATATGAACTGGCACGCTCTAAAGAATACAAGACAAACAAACATGTATTTTTGTATAAAAGAAAGTGAGATCACACATGGTAACAGCAGTATACCCCGGAAGTTTTGATCCGGCGACCTATGGTCATCTGGATGTCATCCGGCGTGCAAGCGTCTCTTTCGACAGAGTAGTAGTCGGAGTTTTGTATAATTCTTCAAAAAGTCCGTTGTTTTCTGTGGAAGAACGTGTTAATATATTGGAAAAGGCGACAAAAGACATACCAAATGTAATCATTAAACCATTTGACGGTCTTTCTGTTAATTTCGCAAGAGAGAATCACGCACAGGTAATCGTGCGTGGTTTGCGTGCTGTCACGGACTTTGAGTATGAACTCCAGATGGCACAGACAAATCGAGTTCTTGCTCCTGATGTAGATACTGTATTCCTCACTACCAGTCTGGAATATGCTTATGTCAGTTCCACCATTATGAAGGAAGTCGCCCGCTTCGGAGGAGATTTGTCAAAATTTGCGCCGCCGGAGATCACCACGACATTACGCGCGAAACTTCAGCAGGTAAACGAGAAAAATTAAAGAGAATGGAGAATATACTATGAGCAGCAGAATCGAACAGATTATTGATGAAATTGACGAGTTTATAGAGAGCTGTAAATTCCAGCCTTTATCCGCAACAAAGATCATTGTAAACAAAGAAGAGATCGAAGAGCTCTTAAGAGAGCTTCGTCTGAAAACACCGGACGAGATCAAACGTTATCAGAAGATCATCAGCAATAAGGATGCCATTCTGGAAGATGCACAGTCCAAAGCAGACGGTATCATCGCGGATGCACAGGCAAAGGCCCAGGAACTTGTCACACAGCATGAGATCATGCAGAAAGCATACGCACAGGCAAACGATACCATCAATGCAGCCAACAAGCAGGCACAGGAAATCCTTGATTCCGCCACTCAGGATGCAAACAGTATTCGTCTGAGCGCCATCACTTATACAGATGATATGATGGCAAACATCGGTTCTGTACTGACTCAGACTCTTGAAGATGCCGGCGGCAAATACAAAGGATTTATTGATTCTCTTCAGAGCTGCCTTGATGTTGTAAACCACAACCGTCAAGAACTGGCTCCGCAGACTGCACAGGCTGCAGCCATGACAGGATCTTATCATGAGGATCTTAGTAAGGCACCGGAAGAAGACAGTCTTTTAGACGATCTTGGTGACGAATAAGAATAAAGCCACAGCAATTACACCATTCAGAAGTTTTGCCACAATATAGAATTTTACGGACAGTTCTTTTGTCACAAGACTTCTGGTCTGGGCAGTTATACAGATTCCGCCACATGCAGTAAGGAAAACTGCCAGCATACCTTTTGTTATGTCCGGCAGTACCAGCAATTGCAGACGATATAGACCGGTAGTCAGTTCCAGTATTCCGGTCAGCAAATATCCCGGAACACTATGTGGTATATACCAGCGACTGATGCAGGCGGACAAAATTGAAAACATAAGAATGTATCCACCCAGCCGGGTAATTGTTTCAAACCCATTCATAATGGAGACATCCAGAAAAGCTCCTGGTGAGCTTATGACGGGTGTCTCTTTTTTCGTAAATGTTTCTTCACGGAAATAGTTTTTCTTTCTGAAAACTATAAAACGAAAAAACTGTGCTGTCATCCATTCAGACACAAGAAGAATCAACAGCATTCTGCAAAATGGAACACTGCCATTCAGACAGATCTGACACAGATATGTACGAACAAATACCGGGCTTGGCTGATTCACAAAGGTAAGCAGATATTCTGCTTCATTTTGGGTAATCTCTCCATTTTCATAAAGATCCGATGTTGTTTTTGCCCCCATAGGATAACCACACAGCATTCCGACCAG
This sequence comes from Blautia sp. Marseille-P3087, assembly GCF_900120195.1. Classification (GTDB taxonomy): domain Bacteria; phylum Bacillota; class Clostridia; order Lachnospirales; family Lachnospiraceae; genus Blautia_A. Next base: position 387,621 of record NZ_LT635539.1, on the reverse strand, counting down.
AACTGCATATGCACCGGCAGGAGAAATACCCAAAACAATTTTCCATAGTTTTTTAAGCGGTGCCAGTAACCGGCTAATCTGGTCTGTCTGCACCAGTATTCCGGTAAGGATAAGAAAAGGCAGGAGTGTCGGAATCATGACATTCAGCCACAGATTCAAGCCTTCTCTGGCTGCTTTAAGCGCTTCCGCCGGATACACAAGTATAAAACCAATCTGCATGACGCAGAATATTGTAAAAAAAAGTCTTTTCATATTCATATTTTTTATATGCTTTGCTTTACTTTATGCCACATATCAGACAGATATGTCGATAAAATATAACAAATAATGATTGTTATCATTTATTTCATGGAGGAAATCAATATGAGAGTATTAGAAAATTGCGAACCGAAAAAAGTCTTTTATTATTTTGAGGAAATCTGCAAGATCCCGCATGGTTCCAGAAACACCAGACAGATCAGTGATTATCTTGTAGATTTTGCAAAAGAGCATGGCTTCAAATATGTTCAGGATGAACTGAACAACGTCGTTATCTACAAACCCGCGACCCCAGGATACGAAAATGCTCCGACCGTTATCCTTCAGGGACATATGGATATGGTCTGCGAAAAAAGGCCTGATGTAGAGCATGACTTTACAAAAGACGGTCTGAACCTTTCTGTCAAAGACGGATACGTATCTGCAAACGGAACCACTCTCGGCGGTGATGATGGCATTGCAGTTGCTTACTCCCTTGCACTTCTTGACAGCACAGACATCCCTCACCCAGCATTGGAGGTTCTGGTTACTGTAGATGAAGAGATCGGTCTTCTCGGAGCTTTCGGACTGGATTGCAGCGTACTCAGCGGCAAACGCATGATCAATATGGATTCTGAAGCAGAAGGAAGTCTCTGGATCAGCTGTGCCGGAGGTCTTTCCGCAGTCAGCCACATTCCGGTTCAGCGCGTTGCAGCAGAGGGTGAAAAACTTCAGATAAAAGTCTGTGGACTTATGGGCGGACATTCCGGTTCTGAAATTGATAAAAAACGCGCAAATGCCAACATTGTTATGGGAAGATTTCTCTATGCTCTCAAACAGGACACCGATTATGAAATCATTTCTTATGAAGGTGGTCAGAAAGACAATGCCATCACAAGAGAAGCCGTATGTGAAATCCTTGTTGCCAGAGAAGATATCGAAGCAGTAAAAGCCTGTGCCGCCAAAGCAGAAAAAGGGATACGTGAAGAATACGCAGGTACTGATAGCAACATCACTGTCCAGATTACAGAAGAAGGATATGCAGAAACTGATGTGCTTCATCCGACCAGCCGTGAAAAAGTATTATTCTACCTTGTACAGATTCCGTTTGGCATACAGAAAATGAGCGGCAACATTGAAGGTTTAGTGGAAACATCTACAAACATCGGTATCGTCAAGCTGTCCGACGATGAATTCTTCGCCAGTTCCAGTGTCAGAAGCTCCGTAGAAGCAGCCCGAGATGCTCTTTCTGATAAAATCCAGTATCTGACCGAATTCCTCGGTGGAGAATTTGAAATTCAGGGTGCTTACCCGGCATGGGAATACCGCAAAGATTCCCCTCTCCGTGACAAAATGGTATCTGTTTACGAGGAAATGTACGGACAGAAACCGGAAGTTGTTGCCATCCATGCAGGTCTCGAATGCGGTCTTTTCTACAAAAAGATTGAAGGTCTTGACTGTGTATCTCTCGGACCAAACATGAAAGGCATCCACACCTCTGAAGAGGTTCTCGACATTGCCTCCACAGAACGTGTATGGAATTATCTTGTCAAAGTTCTGGAACAGTTAAAAGACTGATTCTGAAATATTTACAACCGATATTTATATACAGAAGATCCCGCACTCTGGCGGGATTTTTCTGCATATACTGTGAAGAGATCTTTACAGAAAGGCTTTCTTCTGTATGAAATCAAATCGTCTTTTTTTCTTTATCATTCTGCTTTTTCTGATTCTGAACTGCTGTAGCATAATCTGGCTGATTCAGGACCGGAGCCATGTTTCAAATCTTACTTTTGTCTCCTGTAATTCGGAATTCTTTCGCGAACAGTTCCTTTCTCCTTCATTATATGAAAAATTATCCGAGCTTTCCGATTCCGGACAGTCATTCGCAAAATTTCTTACTGTAACCATGCTTGACGGACATTTTCATCCCGAAACTGTCTCCACAAACACAACGCCTTATCTGAAATACAAAAGAGAAGAATTTCTTCTTCTGAAAAAATGTTATGAAATGATCTGGTCGGATCTGGAATACTTTCCTGTTGCAGATACAGCAGTCTTTTTTGAAAACAGCTGGCTGACACCACGCAGCTACGGAGGAGAACGCAGGCACGAAGGTACCGATATTTTTGCTTCGCGCAACATTTCGAACTATTATCCAATCATCAGCATCACCGATGGCATCATCGAACAGAAAGGCTGGCTTCCTCTCGGCGGTTACCGAATTGGAATCCGTTCTGAATCCGGTGCCTTTTTTTATTATGCGCACCTTGCCTCTTATGAACCGGATCTCACAGTCGGTGATACTGTTTCTGCCGGAGACATACTTGGATTTATGGGAAATACCGGCTACGGAGAAGAGGGAACCGTCGGAAAATTCCCGGTTCATCTGCATCTGGGAATTTATATTCCCACCTTATACACTGACGAGATGAGTGTAAATCCCTACCACATCCTGGACATTCTTCGAAAAAACACAAGAAAGTATACATATTCTTAACATAATATCTGCAATCTGTGTTATAATGTACGAGAAGTTTTGTCTTCCGGTACTATGGAACATTTCTTCAATGCAACAACTCGTCAAGGAGCGATTTATATGGAAATACAGTTATGGAGAAGTATTTTATGTCCATATGAGCTTGCCGTCAGAGAACTGATGGTAAAATTTGAACATATTATAGATGAACATAAGCAAAACGACCTGTATTCTCCGATAGAGCAGGTCAGCGGTCGTGTAAAAAGTCTTCCAAGCATTCTGGAAAAAATGCAGCGCAAGCATATCCCGATGGATAAAATGGAAGAAGAAATAGAAGACATCGCCGGAATTCGTATCATATGTCAGTTCGAAGAAGATATTGATACTGTTGCCGCGATTATCCGAAACCGCAGCGATATGGTGATAAAAAGTGAAAAAAATTACCTCAAACACATCAAACAGAGCGGATACCGAAGTTATCATCTGATTATTTATTATACTGTAGATACGATCAGCGGTCCGAAGAGACTTCAGGCAGAAATCCAGATTCGTACTATGGCAATGAATTTCTGGGCAACGATTGAACATTCCCTGCAATACAAATACAAAGGTGAAATGCCTTTGCATGTAGCAGAACGACTCAGCAATGCAGCCGACGCTATCATTGCACTGGATCATGAAATGTCCTCTGTCCGCAATGAGATCATGGATGCGCAGAATTCTTCTCAGATGCAGTCCAATCTTGTCAAAGATATCCTTCTCAGCATCGAAAATCTTTACAAGATTTCCAACAAACGGGAAGTCGAAAAAATTCAGGACGAATTTTTACGTGTCTTCCGCACGAAGGATCTGCAGCAGCTTGCACGTTTTCACCGTCAGCTTGATATTATTGCCGAGGGCTATCGTGCACAGTCCGTATCATTTTAGGAGTAACGCATGCAGGATTTTTTACCAATAAACAAAAAAGATATGCAGAAAAGAGGATGGGACTGCGTGGACTTTGTCTACGTTACCGGTGATGCCTACATCGACCATCCTTCTTTTGGTTCCGCGATCATCAGCCGGCTGCTGGAGAGCAGAGGATATCGGGTCGGAATCATTGCACAGCCTGACTGGCGCAAAAAAGAAAGTATTCAGGTATTTGGTGAGCCACGTCTCGGATTTCTTGTTACGGCCGGAAATATGGACTCGATGGTAAACCATTATACCGTATCACGTAAACACCGTCAGAAAGATGCATATTCGCCGGGAGGACAGATGGGGCTCCGACCGGATATGCCAACGGTTGTTTACAGCAATCTAATCCGCCAGACCTACAAACATACACCGATCATTCTCGGCGGCATCGAGGCAAGCCTTCGTCGTCTGGCACATTATGACTACTGGAGTAACCGTGTGCGCCGCAGCGTCCTTATGGATTCCGGTGCCGATCTGATTTCATATGGAATGGGAGAGCATTCCATCATCCAGATTGCAGAAGCTCTTCAGAGCGGAATTCCGGTCGAGGAAATCACCTATATTCCGGGGACCGTCTTCAAAAGCAAAGAACTTTCCCGTGTTTATGATCCGATTGTACTTCCATCTTTTGAAGCCGTCACTGCAGACAAAAAAACATATGCCGAAAGTTTCAATATACAGTATCGCAATACAGATCCGTTCACTGCACATCCGCTTGCAGAAGATTATGGTAACAGAGGATATGTCATACAGAATCCGCCGGCGCTTCCTCTGACACAGCAGGAGATGGACGATGTCTACGATCTTCCGTATCGTGAGACATGGCATCCGGTCTATGATTCCATGGGCGGCATTCCTGCTCTGGAAGAAATCAAATTCAGTCTCACAAGCAACCGTGGTTGTTTTGGCGGCTGTAGTTTCTGTGCGCTGACTTTTCATCAGGGAAGGATTCTGCAGACCAGGAGTCATGAATCTATACTCAGAGAAGCCATAAAAATGACTCAGGATCCGGATTTCAAAGGTTATATTCATGATGTCGGCGGACCTACCGCAGATTTCCGTCAGCCTTCGTGTCAGAAACAGCTGACAAAGGGTGTCTGCCAGAACAGGCAGTGTCTGTTTCCTGAACCCTGCAAAAATCTCAGAGTGGATCATTCAGATTACGTTTCTCTGCTTCGGAAACTGCGTGAAATTCCAGGTGTCAAAAAAGTATTTATCCGTTCAGGCGTCCGGTTTGATTATGTAGTTGCAGACAAGAGTCCTGTTTTTTTGAAAGAACTTGTAAAGCACCATATCAGCGGTCAGCTCCGTGTAGCACCGGAACATGTTTCCAATCAGGTACTTCATTATATGGGAAAACCAAACCATCAGGTCTATGAGGCTTTCCTTAAGGCTTATGACAAAGAAAATCAGGCTACCGGCAAAAAACAGTACGCGGTACCTTATTTTATGTCATCCCATCCGGGATGTACGCTCAAAGACGCGGTAAAACTTGCTGAATATGTACGTGATCTCGGTTTCACACCGGAACAGGTACAGGATTTCTATCCGACACCATCTACGCTGTCTACCTGTATGTATTATACCGGCATTGATCCGAGAGACGGAACACCGGTTTATGTACCAAGGGATCCTCACGAAAAAGCAATTCAGCGTGCACTGATGCAGTACAAAAATCCCGCCAACCGCAAGCTGGTCCTTGAAGGACTCAAAAAAGCAGGTCGGATGGATCTGGTTGGCTTTGGACCGAAATGCCTGATCCGTCCGGAGCGAGACAGTAAAGACAACAACCAGCGTACAGAGCGTACTTCCACTGGTCATAAAGCATCCTCCGGAAAAAGGACCGGTCGAACGATCCGTAATACCCACAAGAAAAAGACTCGAAAATAACAAAAGGAGCGTTTCATGAGCAAAATAAATATATTTTCCAACAGAAGCAAGGGCGATTTCGGATACCTTTCCTCAGAGAAAAAAAGGCGTATTCTCATCACATCCATTTTGTTTGCTGTACCATTGTTGATTTTTTTCACTGCATTATTATATTTTCATACAAGACTGACGATCTGGACTGTCGTAGCAGTTGTCGGCTGTCTGCCTGCATGTAAATCACTGGTCAGCCTGATCATGATCTTTCGTGCCAGACCACTGGATGCTTCTGTTTATAAAAAAATCAGCCAGCATGCTGGAAAGCTTACCATGTCCTACGAAATGTACATGACCTTTTATGAAAAAAGTGCTTCCATCGACGCATTTGCAATCTGCGGAAATGTTGTCGTCGGCTACAGCAGCGATCCCAAAATCAATCTTGCATTTATGGAACAGGAAGCGCAGAAGATTCTCCACGGAAACGGTTTCAAAGTCAATGTAAAGATATTTACCAGACTGGAGCAGTTTCTGGAACGTCTTGATTCTATGAATGAACATAAAGAATCTCTGGAAGAGGGCATCAAATTCCGTCCGGATGAAAAATACCCGGATCTGTCAAGAGATGAGCTGATCAAACACACCATCCTTGCGATCTGCCTGTAAAGGAGCTATATGAAAGAATTTCAGATTACAGATAATGAAGCGGGGCAGCGCTTTGACAAATATCTTGCAAAACTGCTGGGAAATGCACCCAAAAGTTTCTTTTATAAGATGCTCCGCAAGAAAAACATCACCTTAAACGGCAAAAAAGCAAGTGGAAACGAAAAGCTTCAGACCGGAGATCAGATAAAACTTTTTTTAGGTGATGACACTTTTGCAAAATTCAGCCAGCAGAAACAGACTGCGAGAGCAGTGACAGATCTTGATATTCTCTACGAAGACAGTGATATTCTTTTAATCAACAAACCTGTCGGCATGCTTTCTCAGCCTGATGATACAAAAGAACCATCACTCGTAGAATATCTGATCGGATACCTTTTAAATAATGGTTCAATTACAGAAGAAGGACTGCGTACTTTTCATCCATCTGTATGCAACCGCCTGGACAAAAATACAAGCGGTATCGTCGCAGCAGGAAAGTCCCTCGCCGGACTTCAGGAATTGTCCTCCCTGTTTCACGACCGCACGATCCATAAGGATTATCTCTGCATTGTCAAAGGTATCCTGACCGAAAAGGAACAAATCCGCGGATATCTTTACAAAGACACAAAGCTTAATAAAGTAACTATATCAAAAACAAAAATAAAAGATTCCCAGCCCATAGAAACACGCTATGAACCGCTGGGGCATACAAGTCATATGACGCTTCTGCGTGTGCGTCTGATCACCGGACGGACACATCAGATCCGCGCCCATCTTGCCTCCGAGGGCCATCCCCTTGCCGGCGATATGAAATACGGTCAAAAAGAATTTAACCGTTATTTCCATGAAAAATATCATCTGAATCATCAGCTGCTTCATGCATACCGGCTGACTTTCCCGGAGCTTACCGGAAAGTTCGCCACATTGTCCGGCAAATGTTTCCTTGCACCTTTGCCAAAGCAGTTTTTAACCATATTAAAAGAAGAACACTTAGAGGAGAGTTATTATGAAAATCTGGAATGAAATCTGGGATTATATAAAAATGATCATTATTGTTGTTGTCGTTGTTCTTGTGGTAAACAACGTAGTTCTTATCAATGCAAAGATTCCTTCTGAATCTATGGAAAACACGATCATGACCGGTGACCGTATCTTCGGATTTCGTATGGCATACGGACTTAACTTTGATCTTTTCGGCAAACATATTTCATACCAAACAAAAGACCCGGAACGTTTTGATATCATCATCTTCAAGTTCCCGGATGACGAAAGCCAGCTGTTTATCAAACGTCTGATCGGACTCCCGGGTGAGACTGTTGAAATCCGTGACGGAAAAGTCTACATAAACGGTTCCGATGAACCTCTGGATGACAGTTTTGTACCAGAAGTACCGACCGGAAATTATGGTCCGTACACAGTGCCGGAAAACAGTTACTTCATGCTCGGAGACAACCGTGAATATTCCAGAGATTCCAGATTCTGGAAGAACACCTTTGTTTCCTTTGATGAGATTGTAGGAAAAGCAATCGTTCGCTATTATCCATCCATCAAGCTTCTGAAATAAGAGGAATATATATGGCAACATGGAACAGCAGAGGCCTCCGGGGTTCTACCCTGGAGGATCTCATCAATCGTACAAACGAACAATACGCCGAGAAAAAGCTTGCCCTGATCCAGAAGATTCCCACACCGATCACACCGGTCCGCATGGACAAAGAAAACCGGCATATCACACTTGCTTACTTTGAACAGAGAAGTACCGTCGATTACATCGGCGCTGTACAGGGAATTCCTGTCTGCTTCGATGCCAAAGAATGCAGTGTTGATACATTCCCATTAAGCAATATCCACCCACACCAGGTCGAGTTTATGAATGCATTCGAACAGCAGGGGGGCATTGCTTTTTTTCTTATCTTTTTCAGTCATGCTGATTTATTTTATTACCTGCCATTACGTGATCTGATAATTTTCTGGAACCGCATGAAAGAGGGCGGGCGCAAAAGTTTTCGACGCGAAGAATTAAATAACATTTATTATCTTCAAAAGAAAAATGGATTCCTGATTCCGTATCTTGATGGAATCCAGACAGATTTGAAATTGCGGGATTGACAATTTCTGCTTTTCCTATTATAATTTCTTTGTTTTATATAGTAGCATGGTAGCACGTTAAAGTGTTTCTCATATAATGAGGAGGAAACGATTATGCAGCGAATTTTTCACACGCCGGAAGGTGTACGCGATATTTACAACGGAGAGTGCAGTCAGAAGCATCATCTTCAGACAGAAATCCGCACAGTATTTGATTCCTATGGATATGAGGAGATTGAAACTCCTTCTTTTGAATATTTTGAAGTTTTCAGCAGAGAGGTTGGAACGATTCCATCCAAGGATCTTTATAAATTTTTTGACCGTGAAGGAAACACTCTGGTATTACGTCCGGACTTTACCCCGTCTGTTTCCAGAGCCTGCGCCACTTATTTCAATCCAGAGCAGGAAGTTGTCACACTGTCCTATACAGGAAACACTTTCATTAATAACTCCAGTTATCAGGGACGTCTGAAAGAAACGACACAGATGGGTGTCGAGCGTATCGGTGATGATTCTGCCGAAGCAGATGCGGAACTTCTTGCCATGACTGTAGAATGTCTTCTTAAATCCGGTCTGAAAGAATTTCAGGTCAGTGTCGGACAGGTGGATTACTTCAAATCACTTCTGCAGGACGCAGGATTGGATACCGAAGCAGAAGAAAATCTCCGTTCTCTGATTTCTCAGAAGAATTACTTTGGCGTAGAAGATCTTGTCCGCAGCCAGAATATCCCGACAAATCTGGAAAAAGCTTTCCTGGAACTGCCTCATCTCTTTGGCTCTGCAGAAGTTCTCGCAAAAGCACGCAGTCTGACAGACAATATCTGTGCGATCAAAGCCGTAGAACGTCTGGAAGAGATTTATGAGATTCTTAAAATCTACGGATACGAAAAATATATCAGTTTTGATTTTGGTATGCTCAGCAAACTGCAGTATTATACCGGAATCATTTTTCAGGCATACACCTATGGAACCGGTGAACCGGTCGTAAAAGGCGGCCGCTACAATGAACTTCTGAAACATTTCGGAAAGCCTGCTGCCTCCATCGGTTTCGGACTTGCTGTAGATAATCTGCTCATGGCATTGTCCAGACAGAAGATCAGCCTTCCGAAAAAGAAAGCGCCGGTCATCCTGACTTATACTGAGGCAAACCGCTGTGAAGCCATCCGGGAAGCTCAGGAACTCAGAAGCAAGGGTACATCCGTTGCCCTGCGCCGCGAAAAGGAGGACTGCTGATATGAGATATCTTACTGTTGCACTTACAAAAGGACGACTTGCCCAGAAAACCCTGGACATGTTTGAAAAAATCGGTATCACCTGTGAGGAGATGCGTGATAAAGATACGCGTAAACTTATTTTCGTCAACGAAGAACTGAAATTACGTTTTTTCCTTGCAAAAGGTCCTGACGTACCTACCTATGTTGAGTACGGTGCCGCTGATATCGGCGTTACCGGCAAAGACATCATCCTTGAAGAAGGACGCAAAATGTATGAAGTCATGGATCTCGGTTTCGGAAAATGCCGTATGTGCGTCTGCGGACCGGAAAGCGCCCGTGAACTTCTGCAGAATAATCAGCTGATCCGCGTAGCAACCAAATATCCGAATATTGCAAAAGATTATTTCTATAACAAAAAACATCAGACCGTAGAAATCATCAAACTGAACGGTTCCATCGAACTTGCTCCGATTGTCGGACTGTCCGAAGTGATCGTCGACATTGTAGAAACAGGAAGCACACTCCGTGAAAACGGATTGAATGTTCTCGAAGAAGTCTGCCCGCTTTCTGCAAGAATGGTTGTCAATCAAGTCAGCATGAAAATGGAAGATGAACGAATCCGCAATCTGATCCGTGATCTTCGAAATGTAATTGATAAATAAAAACAGAAGGGATGAGCACAATGCGTACAGTAGCACTTACAAAAGAAAGCACAAAAGATATTCTGGAAAATCTCCTGAAACGAAGCCCAAATAACTACGGCAAATTCGAATCTGCCGTTGATGAGATTCTTCACAAAGTAAAAACAGAAGGTGATTCCGCCCTTTTTGCCTATACTAAAGAATTTGACAAAACTGAAATTACCGCAGATACGATCAAAGTCACCGAAGAAGAGATCAAAGAAGCTTATGAAGCTGTGGATCCGGTGCTGATCGATGTCATCCGTAAAGCACTTGTCAATATCAGAAGCTATCACGAAAAGCAGAGACAGAACAGCTGGTTTACCAGCGAAACAAACGGAACCATGCTCGGTCAGAAAGTAACTGCCCTTGAAAGAGTCGGTGTATATGTACCGGGTGGCAAGGCAGTATATCCTTCCTCCGTTCTTATGAACATCGTACCTGCCAAAGTTGCAGGTGTTGACCAGATCGTTATGACCACCCCTCCGGGAAAAGACGGTAAAGTAAATCCGTCCACACTTGTTGCCGCAAAAGAAGCCGGTGCTGATGAAATCTACAAAGTCGGCGGTGCACAGGCGATCGGTGCTCTTGCCTACGGTACAGAAAGTATCCCGAAAGTTGACAAGATCGTAGGACCTGGCAATATTTTTGTTGCTCTCGCCAAAAAAGCCGTATATGGATATGTCAGCATTGATTCCATTGCAGGACCAAGTGAGATTCTTGTTCTTGCCGATGAAACTGCTAATCCGAGATATGTAGCTGCAGACCTTCTTTCTCAGGCAGAACACGACGAACTTGCTTCCGCAATCCTGATTACCACAAGCAAAGAATTTGCGGCAAAAGTCAGCGAAGAAGTTGATGGTTTTGTCAAAGTTCTTTCCCGAAAAGAGATCATCCAGAAGTCTCTCGACAATTTTGGCTATATCCTGATTGCCGAAGACATGGACGAGGCAATTGATGCAGCAAATGCCATTGCTTCTGAACATATGGAGATCGTGACTGCAAATCCGTTTGAAGTTATGATGAAAGTACGTAATGCAGGTGCCATCTTTATCGGAGAAAATAGTTCTGAACCTCTCGGTGATTATTTTGCAGGACCAAACCACGTCCTTCCGACAAACGGAACAGCAAAATTTTTCTCCGCACTTTCCGTAGACGATTTTGTCAAGAAGTCAAGCATCGTATATTATTCAAGAGAGGCACTGCGTAAGATTCACAAAGATATCGAACAGTTTGCTACATCCGAACAGCTGACTGCACACGCAAATTCCATTGCGGTACGGTTCGAAGACGAAGAACAGTAGGAGGAGAAGCCATGGCAAGAGAAGCTTCTGTAGAACGAAACACCAAAGAAACTGAAATCAAATTAAAACTAAATCTCGACGGAACCGGTTACTCAGATATTGAGACCGGTGTCGGATTTTTTGATCATATGCTGGATGGTTTTACCCGCCACGGACTTTTTGACCTGGCCATACGGGTACACGGTGACCTCCAGGTAGACGATCATCACACGATCGAAGATACCGGTATTGTGCTTGGTTCCGCAATCAAAGAGACCATTGGGGACAAAAAAGGCATCCGCCGCTACGGAAGCTGTATTCTGCCTATGGATGAAGTTCTGGTGCTGTGTGCTATTGATTTATCCGGACGCCCTTATTTTTCATGGGATGCAGAATTTACATCTGAAAAAATCGGAGATATGTCCACCGAAATGGTAAAAGAATTTTTCTATGCCATTTCTTATTCCTGTGGAATGAATCTGCATATCAAAGTTCTTACCGGTGGCAACAGTCACCATGTCGCAGAAGCAATGTTCAAAAGCTTTGCAAAAGCTCTGGATCAGGCGGTTTCTTTTGATCCGCGTATTACAGACGTACTTTCTACTAAGGGAAGTCTTGCATAAGGAGGAAATTCAGCCATGGCAGATAAATTATTGATTCCCTGTCTGTATCTGCAGTCAGGAAAAGCAGTCACCGGTTTTGGTCAGAGAAATCTGTTCGGTGACGGAAACATAGAAAATCTTGTCCGTTTTTACCGAGACAATGGCGCTGATGAACTTCTCATTTTTGATATTTCTTCCGGAGACACAGAGCATGAACAGGCCATTTCCAACATTAAGAGCATCTGTTCTGCTGCCGAAATTCCTGTTATGGCAGCAGGCAATATCAATCGCATGGAAGACGTCAAAAAACTTCTTTATGCCGGCTGTGCAAAGGTCGTCCTGAATTTTTCAAAAGCCAATAATATTTCGCTTCTTGAAGAAGTATCCAGACGTTTCGGCAAAGAAAAAATGGCAGTCTGTATTTCTTCTACGGAAGAATTCACCGCAAACCAGGCATTGATCGAGTCATTTGCAGATGAAGTCCTTGCACTTGATACCATTCAAGATGAAATTCATGCATGTTCCTCTATCAAAATCATCCTTCATACAGAAGTAAGCAAGACTGCCGCACTTAAATCTCTGCTTCAGAAGAATTCTGTGTATGCTTTAAGCGGTGCCTATATCAGCTCTCTTGATATTTCTCTTCAGGATTTCAAGACAGACTGTAAAGCAGACGGAATTCCTGTTGTTACCTTTGAGAGTGCCATTGCATGGGCTGATTTTAAACTGAACAGTGACGGACTGATTCCGGTAGTCGTTCAGGATTATAAAACTGATCAGGTACTTATGGTCGCATATATGAATGAAGAAGCTTTTAATAATACACTCAAAACAGGAAAAATGACATACTGGAGCCGCAGCCGCCAGGAGCTCTGGCTTAAGGGACTTACGTCCGGCCATTTCCAATATGTCAAGTCACTTGCTCTTGATTGTGACAACGACACGATCCTTGCAAAAGTAGATCAGATCGGAGCGGCCTGCCATACCGGCAGCAGAAGCTGTTTCTTCAAACCTCTGGTTCAGAAGGAATCCAACGACACCAATCCGCTTCATGTATTCCAGGATGTATATGATGTCATCGCCGACCGCAAACTTCATCCGAAGGAAGGCTCCTATACCAACTATCTCTTCGACAAGGGCATTGACAAGATACTCAAAAAAGTTGGCGAAGAGTGCACAGAGATCATCATTGCTGCTAAGAACCCGGACAAAGAAGAAATCAAATACGAGATTTCTGATTTTCTGTACCACGCCATGGTCCTCATGGTCGAAAAAGGAGCCACCTGGGAAGAGATCACCAACGAACTTGCCAGAAGGTAGGTAATTGCCAATGAACAATTTTGACTATCATCTGCTCGCCAATTTTCAGGATTTTTTTATCCGACACAGAGGAGTGTATATTTATCTGATCATCATAAATCTTGTTACGTTCGCTGTGTTTGGAATTGATAAGTTTAATGCGATACATCATCGTTCAAGAATACGGGTTTCTACACTTTTCAGACTTTCTCTGATCGGCGGCTCCATCGGCGGACTGGCTGCCATGTACCTGTTTCGCCATAAAACACAAAAGCTTAATTTTACATTGGGTATCCCCCTCATCCTTTTTGTACAGATAATTATATTGTTTTTTGCAGCAAACACCGGATGGTAGATCTGACCTTATTGCATCTGGCAAATTGTTCCTTTATGTGATAAAATAAAGCAAAAACAACGAGGGAGGATTAATGATGACCTATACAGAAAAAAAGCGTTCCATGTTTCTTGGCTTACCATGGACTTTTACCTCTTATACCGTTACAGATGAGATCATAACAATAAACAACGGATTATTGAGAAAAGAGGAGAATGACTGTTACCTTTATAAAGTAATTGATGTACGTCTGGAGAGTACTCTGCTGGAGCGTATGCTGGGACTCGGAACCATTCATTGCTTTACAGGCGATGTTACAGACCCGGATCTCAAACTGTGCCATATCAAACATTCCAAAGAAATCAAGGACTTTATCCTGAAACATTCCGAGGAAGAGCGGATGAAAAGAAAAACATTAAACATGCAGCATCTGGACGGCAATCCAGCCATGAGCCAAATGGCAGAGACCGACAGCTGCAGATAAAATCATACTCAAAAGGGCAGGTCTGCTACAGGCCTGTCCTTTTTGCTTACAATTGATTGCTTTTTATCTGCTGAGAAATATTTTCGAAAACCGTCAGATACTTACCAACGGGTATATAGCAAATAAAAGATACATAAATTTTATAAAATCATAAAGGATAATCATCAAATATGATTTCACTCACCCTTTGTATGATCGTAAAAAATGAAGAAGCTGTGCTGGAAAGGATATTAAACCCTGTTTCGGAGATTGTGGATGAAATTCTGATTGCAGATACCGGTTCTTCGGACAGAACGAAAGAGATTGCCGGACAATATACCTCTCAGGTATTTGATTTTCCCTGGTGTGATGATTTTTCTGCTGCAAGGAATTTTCTTGTAGAAAAAGTACGCACGGATTACTGGATGTGGCTGGATGCGGACGATGTTATGGATGAAAAGAATCTGGAGAAACTTAAACTGCTGAAAGCATCCCTTGATAAAAAAGTCGATGTAGTGATGATGGAATATGCTGCTTGTTTTGACAGCACTGGAAAGGTGACATTCTCTTACTACAGGGAAAGAATTCTTAAAACTTCAGAAAATTTCCGGTGGAGCGGAAAAGTTCATGAGGCGATAACGCCAACGGGGAACATTTTTTATTCAGATATAAAAATCCAACATCGAAAATGCACTCAGAGAGATCCGGATAGGAATCTTCGAATTTATCAGAAAATGCTGGCTGAGGAGGAAAAGCTGGAACCACGACACCAATTGTATTATGGACGAGAATTGTTTTATCATCAAAAGTATCAGGAAACCGCAGATGTACTCGAAGCTTTTCTGGAAGAGCCGGGTACATGGATTGAGAATCGCATAGATGCCTGTATGATTCTCGGACAGTGTTATAACAAACTTAAAAAAAACGATGCTGCACTCGAAGCTTTTCTGTACAGTCTGACGCTGGATATTCCCAGAGCTGAAATCTGCTGCGAGATTGGAAAAATCTTTCTGGAAAGAAAGTGGTACAGACAGGCCGCTTACTGGTACGGTCAGGCACTTACCGCTCCTTCTGAAAAAAAGAAGGGTGGTTTTTTTATGGCAGAATGTCATGGCTTTGTACCATATATGCAGCTTTGTGTCTGCTATGACAGAATGGGATGTCATGAGCAGGCTTTCTTTTTTCACAAAAAAGCAAGCAAAGAAAAACCGGATGATCCGGGAGTAAAATATAATACGAATTATTTCAGAGAAAAGTATGGATTGGAATGATAAAAAAATTATAGCATTCCTGCTGTAAGCAGTAACAATAGCATTATCCTGTGTGCACAGTTAGATTCTGTTGCTCATATACTGTATGGAAAGTTATTTGCAGTATGAGGTGAATATAGTATGTTGTTGAGACGCCGCAAACAGAATGAGCTGGAGATGCAGCAGGACAGACATGATGATGTATCCTGTACATCGTGTTTTGGAAATAACAATCACTGCGAATGTAACAGAGGCTGTCCGGGGCCGACAGGACCGACAGGACCAAGAGGATGCCCGGGAGTACCTGGTCCTATAGGCCCACAGGGACCGCAGGGCGAACCTGGAATTCAGGGATATACCGGAGCAACTGGGGCTACCGGGCCTACCGGTGCTACTGGACCTACCGGTGCTACCGGACCTGCCGGAGAGCAGGGAGCTACTGGTTCAACTGGAGCAACCGGGGCTACTGGACCTGCCGGAGAGCAGGGAGCTACTGGTTCAACCGGCGCTACCGGGGCTACTGGAGCTACGGGGGCTACCGGACCTGCTGGAACAGTGACACCGGCAACTGCCGTGGGGGATGCCAACAATCTGGACGACATTGTAGAGGACTTTAATGCACTGCTTGCAAATCTAAGAGATGCCGGCATACTTGAACGTTGATTTTCCTTTATCTGTCACACTAATTATTGCTTGAATTCCCCATGCAAACCATATATAATAGGAATACTGTGAAGAAATATCATTATGTCGCGGGATACTATTTGTGAACAGTGGCAGATATCTCTTCATGTAACCTGTTATATATGAACCTTTGAAAGGAAAACTATGAGAAAACTAGCATTACGCGATGAAATACTCCTGCAGATCGACAAAGCCGCCCGTTACATCGGCGGTGAAGTCAATGCAGTTATGAAAAACAAAGAGGACGTAGATATCCGGTTTGCGATGGCATTCCCGGATGTCTATGAAATCGGTATGTCAAACCTCGGCATGATGATTTTATATGATATGTTTAACAAAAGAGACGACGTATGGTGCGAGCGTCTTTTTTCTCCGTGGACAGATCTTGACAAAATCATGAGAGAAGAACATATTCCTCTGTTCACTCTGGAATCTCAGGACCCGGTAAAAGATTTTGATTTTCTCGGCATTACTCTCGGATATGAGATGTGTTATACAAATGTCCTTCAGCTTCTGGATCTCAGCGGAATCGCACTTTTGTCAGCTGACCGCGAAGAAAATGATCCAGTCATAATCGGCGGTGGTGCCTGTGCATACAATCCAGAACCTCTGGCAGAATTCTTTGACCTCTTTTATATTGGAGAAGGCGAGACCGTTTATGATGCACTTTTTGATGCATATAAAGCAAACAAAAAAGCCGGTGGCAGCAGATCGGATTTTCTTCTGAAAGCTGCACAGATTCCTGGAATCTACGTACCATCACTTTATGCAGTCACCTATAAAGAAGACGGTACGATCGAATCTTTTCATCCGACATGCGAAGGTGTATCGGAAAAAGTAGAAAAACAGCTGATCATTGACATGGATAAGGATTACAACAATCTGGAGGCTCCGGTCGTTCCTCATATCAAGGCAACACAGGACCGTGTCACTCTGGAGATTCAGAGAGGATGTATCCGTGGATGCCGTTTCTGCCAGGCAGGTATGATCTACCGTCCAACACGAGAACGCGACGTGGAAAAACTGAAAAAAGCTGCAAGAACCATGCTTCAGAAAACAGGACACGAAGAAATTTCCTTAAGTTCTTTAAGTTCCAGTGATTACAGTCATCTGAAAGAAATCGTAAATTTTCTGATTGATGAATTCCGTGATGAGGCAGTCAATATTTCCCTGCCGTCACTCCGAATTGATGCATTTGCACTGGATGTCATGAGTAAGGTACAGGATGTCAAAAAAAGCAGTCTGACTTTTGCACCGGAAGCAGGTTCCCAGAGGCTTCGTAACGTTATCAACAAAGGACTTACGGAAGAAGATATCCTTCACGGTGCCGGAGAAGCCTTCAAAGGCGGATGGAATCAGGTAAAACTTTATTTTATGCTCGGTCTTCCTACAGAAACAGAAGATGATATGAAGGGGATTGCACATCTTGCTCAGAAGATTGCAGAAACTTACTACGAAACCGTTCCAAAGGAACAGCGCAAAGGGAAAGTCCAGATCAATGTCAGTACCTCATTCTTTGTACCGAAGCCTTTCACTCCATTCCAGTGGGCTCCTATGTTCCGTGAAGAAGATTTCATCGAAAAGGCAAAAATTGTCAAAAATGAAATCCGCTCTCAGTTAAATCAGAGAAGCATACGCTACAACTGGCACGAGCCGGACGTTACTGTACTCGAAGGTTTTCTCGCAAGAGGTGACAGACGCTGCTCCAAAGTTATTCTTAAAGCATACGAAAAGGGTGCTCTTTACGATGCCTGGTCCGAAAGTTTCCACTACGATATCTGGAAAGAAGCTTTCAAAGAGACAGGTGTTGACATCGAATTTTATACACTGCGTGAACGCAGCACAGATGAAATCCTTCCATGGGACTTCATTGATGCAGGTGTGACCAAAAAATTCCTGATTCGTGAATGGGAGCAGGCCAAAGCAGAAACTGTAACGCCAAACTGTCGCCAGAAATGTTCCGGCTGTGGTGTTCTCAAATACAAAGGAGGTGTGTGCTGTGAAAGTAAGAATTAAATTTGCCAAAACCGGACATATGAAATTCGTCGGTCATCTGGACACCATGCGTTATTTCCAGAAAGCAATTCGCAGAGCAGAGCTTCCAGTCGCGTTTTCAGGTGGATACAGCCCACATATGATCATGTCCTTTGCAGCACCACTCGGTGTAGGAACTACCAGTCTCGGAGAATATTTTGATATGGAACTGACAGACACTGTTCCGACAAAGGAAATCGAGGAACGACTGAATGCTGTCATGGCAGACGGTGTTTCCGTATGTTCTGCCCGTCAGGTAGAAGACGGCAAAGCAAGCACCGCCATGGCTCTGGTAGCAGCAGCAGACTATTTTGTACAGTTTCGTGATGGAAAAGAACCTGCTGCATCCTGGAGAGAGAAACTGGACGGATTTCTTGCCCAGAAAGAGATCATCGTGACCAAGAAAACAAAGCGCAGTGAAAAGACCATAGATATCCGTCCATATATTTATGAGATGCGTCTCGATGGCGAAGGTATTTTCATGCAGCTCGCTTCCGCAAGTTCCAACTACACCAAACCGGAACTTGTCATGGATACATTCCTTCGATGGATGGGCGAGGAGCCGCTTCCGTTCGCATATATGATCGAACGCCGCGAAATCTATGCCAACAAAGGCGATGAAGAACATCTGAAACTTGTTTCTATGGAAGCATTAGGTGAGAAAGTTGAATAAGCTTGTAATTACAGAAATGTATCTTCGCGAAGTTCTGTGTACTGTCTGCGCAGTTGTAAAAGATCAGAAAGTCATTGAACTTCGTCTGGAACCTTCCGGAAAGAAAAATATCTTAAATAATATTTACGTAGGACAGGTAGAAAAAATTGCAACCAACATTCAGGCAGCATTTGTCCGCCTGAATGATTCTGTCAATGGTTATCTGCCACTGAACCAATGTGAACATGCCATATTCGCAGACGGTCACAGGGAAGGACAGCCGCTTCGTCCCGGTGACCAGATTCTGGTACAAATAAACCGGGATGCCATGAAGGGCAAACTCCCGGCGCTTACCGCCAATCTGAATTTTTCCGGCAAATTTCTGGTTCTTACCACAGGCAATCGCAAAATCGGAATTTCCAACAAACTTTCCAAAGAGGAAAGCAGCAAATTGAGTAAATGGCTAGATGATGAAAGAAATATTCCTGACCGTGGATATGGACTTATCGCCCGCACAAATGCCGCCGATGCTTCCAAAGAAGAATTTTTTCATGAACTGGATATGCTTAAGAAACAGTACGAAAAGGTTGCCGTATATGGAAGAAACCGCACCTGTTTCAGCCTTCTGTATGAGTCCGAGCCTTTTTATCTTTCTGCTGTGCGCGACATTTACGGCAGAGATCTGGATGAGATTGTTACAGATATTTCGGAAATGCACACAAAAATTTCTGATTATCTGAATGAATTTCAGCCTGAAAAACTGGCAATACTTAATTTGTATCAGGACAAACTCCTTCCATTATATAAGCTGCATAGTCTGGAAAGCGCCATCGATGAAATCTGCCATGAAAAAATATGGCTGAAGAGTGGAGGTTTTCTCGTGATCCAACAGACAGAAGCATTTGTATCCATTGATGTCAACAGTGGCAAATACACCGGTAAGAAAAAAGCAGAAGAGACCTACCGCAAAATCAACCTCGAGGCAGCAGCAGAAATTGCCAGACAACTTCGCCTTCGGAACCTTTCCGGCATCATCCTGATCGATTTTATCAACATGCAGAATACCGACCACCAGGACGAACTTTTTCATGTTTTACAAAAACATCTGCGCAAGGATCCCGTCAAATGCACAGCAGTTGATATAACCCCACTTCATATCCTCGAGATGACCCGCCAGAAAGTCCGCCGCCCCGTAATCGAAGACATCCACAGCCTTTCAACCATTTAGCTTCATTTTAGCGTCCAATCTTTTGAACAACTAACACTTTCTCCATATTTAATCTTCTTCCCCATACCCGCCATTCGCTTTTCAGCGGTGGCCAAAAAGGGGGAGCGCGAGGGGGAGATTCGGCCGTTCGCAACTCCGAGATCCTCCCCCTCGCAATCTCTTTTCCATTTTTTAATTCTTTTTTACAAAAAAAGAAAAATCTCTCTTGACGCATTCCAAATCCCATGCTATTATATAGCAGATGCCGCACAGAGAGGTTTAAGCGCATGAGATTTTATCATAAATCCTCATCCACCATATCTGGCGAGTAAAGATTATAGGAGGTGCCACAGATGTACGCAATTATTGCAACAGGTGGTAAACAGTACAAAGTTGCCGAGGGCGACGTAATCAGAGTTGAAAAGCTCGGTGTTGAAGCTGGTGAAACCGTTACTTTTGATAACGTTCTTGCAGTTAGCAATGAAGGTTTAAAAGTTGGAGCTGATGTAGCTAATGCCAGTGTTACCGCTTCTGTAGTTGAAAACGGAAAAGCTAAAAAAGTTATCGTTTACAAATACAAAAGAAAAACTGGATATCACAAGAAAAACGGTCACAGACAGCAGTTTACAAAAGTTAAAATCGAAAAGATCAACGCTTAATCTGGTGTTTGCATGATTACAGTGACAGTCAGCAAGAAAAATAATTCCTATATCAGTTTTGTTTCTGAAGGACATGCCGATTATGCAGAAGAAGGGCAGGACATTATATGTGCCGCTGTTTCCGCTCTGGTAATCAATACCGTCAATTCTCTGGAACAGCTGACTAAGGATTCCATTAAAGCAAAAGAAAAGGACGGTTTTGTTTCTTTTACTTTTACAGCTCCGATTTCGGAGGGTGGAACACTTTTGATGAATTCATTACTTCTTGGTCTGACAGAAATTGAACATAGTTATTCAAAACGTTATTTAAAAGTAAAAGTCAGGGAGGTGTAACGACATGATGAAAATGAACCTTCAGTTATTCGCACATAAAAAAGGTGTTGGTTCTACAAAGAACGGCCGTGACTCCGAATCCAAGAGATTAGGTGCCAAAAGAGCAGACGGACAGTTTGTTAAAGCTGGAAACATCCTTTACAGACAGCGTGGAACCAAGATTCATGCAGGTGAGAACGTAGGCTGTGGTAAAGATTATACATTATTTGCACTGACAGATGGTGTAGTAAGATTCACCAGAAAAGGACGCGATAAGAAACAGGTTTCTATCGTTCCGGTAGAGGCAGAATAATCAAGTTCAGCGTGAGGCTTCAAATCGTTCAGGTTTGGAGCCTTTCTTTGAATCCAAAAATAATAAGGAGCGACATATGTTTGCAGACAGAGCAAAAATTATCATCCGTTCAGGAAAAGGCGGAGACGGACATGTAAGCTTTCGCCGGGAGCTTTATGTACCCAATGGCGGTCCTGACGGTGGCGACGGCGGACGCGGCGGCGATGTGATCTTCGAAGTAGATGAAGGCCAGAACACACTCGGCGAATACCGTCATAAACACAAATTCAAAGCACAGGATGGACAGGAAGGCGGCAAGAAACGTTGCCACGGTGCAGACGGAGATGATATCATCCTGAAAGTACCGGAAGGAACTGTCATTATGGAAGCACAGTCCCGCAAGGTTATTGCCGATATGTCCGGTGAAAACCGCCGCCAGATTGTCTTAAAAGGCGGACGTGGTGGTAAAGGAAACCAGCATTATGCAACTCCTACCATGCAGGTTCCGAAATATGCACAGCCGGGACAGCCTGCGCAGGAGCTTGAAGTGCTTCTTGAATTAAAGGTAATTGCAGACGTAGGTCTTGTAGGTTTTCCAAATGTCGGAAAATCCACATTCCTGTCCCGTGTTACCAACGCCCAGCCCAAAATTGCCAATTATCACTTTACAACATTAAGTCCGAATCTTGGTGTTGTTGACACCGCAAACGGCGGTTTTGTTATCGCAGATATCCCGGGACTGATTGAAGGAGCTTCTGAGGGAGTCGGTCTGGGACATGAATTTCTTCGTCATATCGAACGTACCAGAGTGCTGGTACACATTGTAGATGCAGCATCTACCGAAGGCCGTGATCCGATTGATGATATTTACAAGATCAATCACGAACTCGAAGCATACAATCCGGAAATCGCAGCCAGACCTCAGCTTATTGCCGCTAATAAAGTGGACTGTATTTTTGACGGCGATGATGAAAACCCAATAGAGAAATTAAGAGCAGAATTTGAACCAAAAGGAATCAAAGTCTACCCGATCTCTGCAGTAACCGGACAGGGCATCAAAGAACTTCTCTTTGCGATCAAAGAGCTTCTTCAGAGTGTTCCTGCCGAGCGTATCGTATTCGAACAGGAATTCTTCCCTGAAGACGAATTGTTTACAGAGAACCTTCCATTTACAGTCGAAAGGCTTCCTGAAGATCCTGGAATTTTTGTTGTGGAAGGTCCGAAGATTGAAAAAATGCTTGGCTATACCAATCTGGACTCCGAAAAAGGTTTTGCTTTCTTTCAGCGTTTCCTCAAAGAAGGCGGTATTCTTGAAGAACTCGAAAAAGCAGGAATCGAAGAAGGCAATACTGTCCGCATGTACGGTTTTGACTTTGATTATTACAAATAACAGAAAGGTCGTAAAAATATGACAAGTAAACAGAGAGCATATCTGAAAAGCCTTGCGATGAAGATGGATCCGATCATGCAGCTCGGAAAGGGCAGTGTGACACCGGAAAATACCGCTTCCGTTGACGAAGCTCTTGCAGCCCGTGAACTGATCAAGATCAGCGTTCTCCAGAACTGTCTGGACGATCCTCGCCAGATGGCAGAAGTCCTTGCAGAAAGAACACATTCTGAAGTTGTTCAGGTAATCGGAAGAAAAATCGTTCTTTACCGCGAAGGTAAAAAAGACAAAAAGAAAATCATTCTTCCATAAACCGGCATATATTGTCCAAAATATATTCAGGAAGGAAGTAAAACCAGCATGGATACCAGACGAAAAAAAATCGGGATCATGGGCGGAACTTTTGATCCGATCCATATAGGCCATCTGATTCTGGGAGAAAAAACATATGAACAGCTTGGGCTGGATAAAATATGGTTTATGCCCGCTGGCAATCCGCCTCATAAACGTAACCGCGCCGGCCGTGCAACCGATGAGCAGAGAGTTGCCATGGTAGAGCGGGCGATTACCGGAAATCCCCATTTTGAGCTTTCTCTGATTGAGATGCATGACCATGGTTTATCTTACACGTATCACACACTTGAGAATCTCAGAAAGCAGAACCCTGATACCGATTACTACTTTATCATCGGTGCAGATTCCCTATACAGTTTCACCACCTGGATGAAGCCCGAGAGAATCTGTGCTGCATGTACGATCGTAGTTGCCACGAGAGACCATACACCCGTAAAAGAGCTGTCTGAAGAAATGGAACGTCTGACACAGCTTTATCATGGTCATTTTGTACGGCTGGACACCATGAATATTGATATTTCCAGTCAGCTGCTGCGCCAATGGCATCAGGAGGGCAAAAGCCTTCGTTATTATGTACCAGACGCAGTTGCCGACTATATCAATGAGCACCATATTTATCATATTACGGAAGGAGCATCCGAAACGAATGGCTGATTACGATTTTATAAAAATGCAGAAAAAACTTTCCAAATATCTCGATGAAGATCGTTTTGAGCATACGCTCGGTGTTATGTTTACCTGCGCCTCGCTGGCAATGGTCCACGGATATGACCTCAAAGATGCCCAGGCTGCAGGGCTGCTCCATGACAGCGCAAAATGCATTCCAAATAAAAAGAAACTAAAAATGTGTGCAGAACACAATATCCCGGTTACTCCATTTGAAAAGGAACATCCTTTTCTTCTTCATGCCAAACTCGGAGCTTATATTGCACGTGCAAAATACGGAATCACTGATGAAGAAATTCTTTCTTCCATCACATTCCATACTACCGGTAAGCCAGAGATGAGTACCCTCGAAAAGATTGTTTATATTGCAGATTATATTGAACCGGCGAGAAATAAAGCACCGAACCTGACTGAAGTCCGTAAGCTTGCTTTCGAGGATCTGAATGAATGTATGTATGCAATTCTCCGGGATACCCTGACTTATCTTGACAAAAATCCGGATGATGTCGATTCTGCAACAAAAGATGCATTCGCCTATTATGACACCTTACATAAGGAACGGCAGGAGAGCAGATAACATCTGATTTTCTGTCTGACCGGAAAGGATGAGATAACTATGAATAAAGAACAGGAAATGGTACGTATCGCCTGCAAGGCGATCGATGACAAAAAAGCAATTGATATCAAAGTAATCGACATTCACGAAGTATCTGTAATTGCTGATTATTTCATTATCGCAAGCGGAAACAACCTGAATCAGGTACAGGCAATCGTCGATAATGTAGAAGAACAGCTCGGAAGAGCCGGTTATGAGCCCAAACAGGTAGAAGGAACCCGTGGTTCCAACTGGATCCTGATGGATTACGGCGATGTGATCATCCATGTTTTCGATGAAGAAAACCGTCTTTTCTATGATCTGGAACGAATCTGGAGAGATGGAAAAGAACTGGATAGTGCTGATTTTTTAAAATAAGTTTACAATAATAAAATTATGTAAATCAAATCAACAAAAAAGACATGCCCGCAGAGTCATACAAAGACTTACGGACATGTCTTTTGATTTTTCATATGCAAATTTCAGCAGTATGATCTGCTGATTACTGATAAAGGCGGAACACACCAAATACCTTTCCAAGTATCTGAATATCACCATGTACCAGAATCGGATCCATAGAATCATTTTCCGGCTGAAGACGATAATAGCCATCCTCTTTATAAAAAGTCTTCACTGTAGCAGAATCTTCTACCAGCGCTACGACAATATCTCCGTTAGATGCCGAAGCCTGCTGCTTTACCAGCACCTGATCACCATCAAAGATTCCTGCATTTACCATACTTTCTCCCTTAACTTTCAGCATGAAGCTCTGTGCATTCGGCATGTATTCTGCCGGCACCGGGAAATAACCTTCGATATTCTCTACTGCCAGAATCGGCTGGCCGGCCGCAACCGTACCTACAAGCGGTACATTGACAACCTCTCTGCGTACTAAATTAAAATTATCATCGATGATCTCGATTGCTCTGGGCTTTGTGGCATCTCTGCGGATATATCCATTCTTTTCCAGTGCTTCCAGATGTGAATGAACCGAAGAAGTGGATTTCAGATTAACCGCCTCACAGATTTCACGTACTGCCGGTGGAAATCCACGGTTCAGAATTTCGTTTTTTATATAATCAAGAATTTCCTGCTGTTTTTTACTGATTCGACCGTATGACATAGGTTCACCTCCAAGAAATATGAACATTATTTTTTAAAAAAAGTATAACATACCCTTTCAGAAATAGCAAACAGATATTCGGAAAATATGTTCGTTTTCCATATATATTTGTTTTCTGCCTTAATTATTTTGCCTTTTTCTTGTCAGATACCCCACAAAATGTTACAATACTTGTATTGTCTTTTTATATGATTTTTAATGAGAATTAGAAAATAAAGGAGGCATTTTTTTGCCTGTTAATAATAAACAAAACGGATCCGGTTCCGGCATCCTCAAAAAACTTAAAAACTTATTCGGCATGAATATCGGAACCATGCTGTTTGGTGTATTGTTTATTTATATGCTGTTCAGTATGATTCTTTATCTGACTTCTTCAAACATCGAATCCTATCTGGTAATTGCAGGACCACTTTCCCGAAACGAAACGTATACCGGTCTTGCTATACGTGAGGAGACCGTTCACAAAGCGGAGACCGGCGGTTATGTTAATTATTATGCCCGTGAAGGTTCCAAGATCAATGCAAACGGTGTAGTATACGGCATCAGCAGTTCCAAAAAAACAGAAGGCACGACAGAATTAAGTAATGAAGAACTTTCCAGCATCCGAAGCCAGCTCCAGAGCTTTTCAAAAGGCTTCAATGCCAGCAAATTTAACACTACCTACAGTTTTAAGTACAATCTGGAAGGCAGCATTCTTCAGTATGCCGGTGTTACCGGAGGAACTTCTTCATCAGATTCTTCCGATTCCACATCCAGTGTGGTTTCTTATGGTAATCAGACCTTAAGTAAAGCAGAGCAGGACGGCATCGTTCTTTACTCTATGGACGGATATGAGAACAAGTCTGTATCCTCACTGAGCACTGAAGATTTCGACCAGAATGCGTACCATGAAACAGACTTAAAGACGCAGAATTCAGTGTCAGCCGGTGACAGCTTGTATACACTGATATCTAATGAAAACTGGAGTCTTATGATTCCGCTCAGTGCCAAACAGGCCGCAAAACTTGCCGACCGCAGTACTGTGCGTGTAAAATTTCTGAAAGACGATATGACACAGACCGGCGATTTCAGCATTGTCGAAATTGACGGTTCCAAATACGGTAAGATTGATTTTAACAAAGGTTTAATCCGTTATGCAGCAGATCGTTTTCTGGAAATAGAGCTGGTTACCAATACTGTGACCGGTCTTAAGATTCCACTTTCCTCCATTGTGACCAAGGAATTTTATCTGATTCCTTCCAAATATTCAACAAAAAACGAAGACAGTCAGGATATCGGTTTCATGGTGCAGGGTAAAGACAATAACGACAGTCTTTCCTTTGTCAAGGCTTCCATCTATGCCAGCATTGAGGAAGACACTGCTGATAATGCGGACAAACCTGAAGACCAGAAATCATATATTTATTATGTAGATAAGAAGTCATTTGCCGAGGGTGATGTAATCGTCAGCCAGAAGGACCAGAGTAAATACGTTGTAAGTGATGTAGGTGTACTCGAAGGTGTTTATTGCATTAATCAGGGATATGCGGTATTCCGCCGGATTGAAATCCTTGATCAGAACGAAGAATATGCCATTGCATCCAAATCCACCTCATACGGTCTTTCCCGTTATGACCATATCGTCCGAAATGCAGACAAAGTAAATGAAGAAGAGATTTTATACTAGATATATACGAATCAGGAGGCTTAATCTATTATGGTAGCAGAAAATCTTGAACAGGTAAGAAAAAACATTGAACTTGCATGCAGAAAAGCAGGGCGTGACCCGAAAGAGGTTACATTGATCTCTGTCAGCAAAACCAAGCCTGTGTCTATGCTTCAGGAAGCATATGATGCCGGTTCCAGGGATTTCGGAGAAAACAAAGTACAGGAGATCATGGATAAGGTACCGCAGCTTCCGTCTGATATCCGCTGGCACATGATCGGACATCTGCAGCGCAACAAAGTCAAATATATTGTAGATAAAGTGGCTCTTATCCATTCCGTGGATTCTCTGCGTCTTGCAGAAACGATCGAGCATGAAGCAGCCAGGCATAATGTTACTGTTCCGGTTCTTATCGAGGTAAACGTGGCGCAGGAGGAGAGTAAATTCGGTCTGAAAACCGAAGAAGTTCTTTCTCTCGTGGAATCTGTCGCAGTCTTTCCGCATATACATATAGAAGGGCTTATGACGATTGCTCCATATGTAGAAGATCCGGAAGAGAACCGCGGCATTTTCCGTCAATTAAAGAAATTAAGTGTTGACATTGCTGCCAAAAACATTAATAATGTTAATATGAGTGTTTTGAGCATGGGTATGACCGGAGATTATCAGGTAGCCGTGCAGGAAGGCGCTACAATGGTTCGCGTCGGAACCGGAATTTTCGGTGAAAGAAATTATGCAGTCTGACGCGCAGAACAATAAGATTGGAGATTAAAATGAGTGTTTTAGATAAACTTTTAGATGCTGTAAAACTGAATGATGACTACGATGAGGATGATTATTTAGATGATGATCTCCTTGACGGTGATGACGATGATTTTCTCGATGAAGACCGGGAAGACAAGCCAGTCAAGAAGTTCTTCCAGAAATTCTCCAAAAAATCCGAAGAGGATGACTATGATGATTTCGATGATGAACCGGAGACTCCTGTTTCCAAACAGTCCGCATCCAAATCCATCTCTGTTCCGAAGACAACATTCAAGCAGGACAAGCCTGCACGTACTTCTTCAAAAATCACACCTATGAGAAGCAGCCGCAAAGGTTCACAGGCAGCTAACATGGAAGTCTGTGTTATTCGCCCAACCTCTATGGAAGATACACGTGAAATTGCAGATACACTTGTTGATAACTCTACCGTAATCCTGAATCTTGAGGGAATCGATATGGAACTTGCACAGCGTATCATCGACTTTACTTCAGGAGCATGTTATTCTCTGGGTGGAAGTCTTCAGAAAGTATCCAGTTATATCTTTATTCTTGGACCATATAACGTAGATATTACCGGAGACCTTCAGAATATTCTCGGTGGTAATTCCATTCCGTCCGTAAGAGCAGGATACTAAGATCAATGAACAAAGACGAATTCTTTATCAAGAGGATCCGGGAACTGGCAAATCTCTCTTATCAGAGAGATATTGTCACCTTTTCGGATTTTCTTAATTTAAACGAACAAAATATTGTAAATGAACAAAAGAATCAGATGCCGGGCGTAATCACAGAATGCTCAGGCGGTTATGAGCAAGCAGAGCGTCAGATGGTGGCATTTCATCCTGATGCTCTTTTGTTTCCGTGGGAATACCCGATCACATGTCTAAAAATCGAACCTCTGGCAGCCAAATTTTCTGAATCACTGACACATCGTGACTTTCTGGGAGCTGTCCTCAATCTCGGTATTGAGCGTTCCGTGATCGGGGACATCCTTGTGCAGGAACACACGGCCTGGATATTCTGCCACAATAAAATTTCGGATTATATTATTGAAAATCTCACCCGGGTACGTCATACCACTATGAAAATTTCCAGAGTTGACAATCCGGAGCACTTCCCGACACCGCAGTTTGAAACGATCAGCGGTACATGTGCATCTGTTCGTCTGGACAGTCTGATCGGGCTTGCTTTTCAGAGTTCCCGCAGCAGCATGGTTTCCTTCATTGAAGGTGGTCAGGTCTTCGTAAACGGCAAACTGATTACTTCTAATGGATATGAACCCAAAGACGGTGATATTATTTCCGTCCGCAGCAAGGGACGCTTTCGCTATGAGGGGGTTTTCGGTCAGACGAAAAAAGGTCGCTACAGCATAAAATTATCACGCTACAAATAGATGAGGAGGACCATATTATGAAAACAGAACCATTACAGGTAAAGCGCAGCGGTGATTTTTATTATCCGATATATTTCGAAGAGGGATTTGGTTCCCTTGCAGACGCCATCCGTACAGAAGGGCTAGACAGTCGCAAAATGTGTATTGTTTCCGATACCAACGTTGCACCCTTGTACGCGGATTCTCTGAAATCTGCCCTTTCTTCTGTTGCCTCGTCTATTTCCCTTTTTGTTTTTGAGGCAGGCGAAAAAAGCAAGCATCTTCATACCGTACAGAATCTGTACGAAAAACTGATCGAATCTGAGCTGGATCGTAAAAGTCTGATTGTTGCACTTGGAGGCGGTGTCGTTGGTGACCTCGCAGGATTCAGTGCAGCAACTTACCTTCGCGGAATCGATTTTATTCAGGTACCAACCACACTTCTCGCTCAGGTGGACAGCAGTGTCGGAGGCAAAACCGGTGTAGATTTTAGCCAGTACAAAAATATGGTCGGAGCATTTCATCAGCCACGTCTTGTCTATATGAATCTTCAGACACTGAAAAGCCTTCCTGATACGCAGTTTGCATGCGGAATGGGTGAAGTCTTAAAAACCGGACTGATCTGTGATGGTGATTTTTATCACTTTGTGTGTGAGCATCAAAAGACCATTCAGAATCTTGATCCGGAACTTCTTGCCCAGATGATCCGGCGTTGCTGTGAGATCAAAGCCGGCGTCGTAGAACGTGATCCGAAAGAGCAGGGTGAACGTGCTCTTTTAAACCTTGGGCATACTATCGGACATGCTGTCGAAAAGCTGATGGATTTTCAGCTTCTTCACGGACAGTGTGTTGCAATCGGTCTTGTTGCCGCAGCTTTCATCTCTATGAAGCGTGGCCTTCTTACCGAAAACGAGTATCTGCAGATCAGAACCGGCTGTGAACTTTATCGTCTTCCGGCTCATGTAAATGGTCTGGATCCGCAAAAGGTGCTTGCCGCTACCAAAAAAGACAAAAAGATGGAACAGGGCACCATCAAATTCATTCTGATGAACGGCATCGGCAAAAGCTTTATTGACCGCACCGTGACAGATGAAGAACTTCTTTCCGGTATTCAGGAGATTCTTCAATGAAAAAAAAATCCCAACAGAACAGCCAGATCTGGTATATGCTACTCTGGTTCGGAGGAATTACCATCCTGACTGTCATTGATCAGCTTACCAAACATCTGGCAGTAAAATATCTGAAGGAGACATCCGGAATCATACTGATTCCGGACGTTCTTGAATTTCAGTACGTAGAAAACCGCGGCATGGCTTTTGGATTGCTTCAGGGGCGCCAGATCCTGTTTTTAATCCTTTGCGTTGCCTTCTGCGCAGGAATTCTCTATTTATATGCCAGAATTCCTAAAAACGGCTATTACGCGCCTCTGAGCATCATTGGCGGAATTCTTTTCAGCGGCGCACTCGGCAATTTTATCGACCGCGCATTTTACGGTTATGTCACAGACTTTATTTATTTTTCTCTGATTGATTTTCCGGTATTCAATATTGCCGATATCTACGTTGTCTGTGGCGGCATTCTGCTGGCGGTGTTTGTTATTTTCCGCTACAAAGATGAAGATTTTTATTTTATTAATCATAAAGGATAACACATGGAAACATTAGAATTTAACGTAGATGCATCCGCAAACAATATACGGATCGACCGTTATCTTGCGGATCAGTGTCCGGAGCATTCCCGTTCTTATATTCAGAAACTTCTCAAAGAAGAACAGGTGCTCGTAAATGGCCGCGTCATCAAAGCCAATTATAAGACTCAGTCCGGAGATTATATCGAGTTTCATATCCCTGATCCGGAAGTTCTGGATATCCTCCCGGAAAATATTCCTCTGGATATTCTGTATGAAGATGACTATGTACTTGTCGTAAACAAACCAAAAGACATGGTCGTACATCCCAGTGCCGGACATACTTCCGGCACACTTGTCAATGCCGTTATGGCACACTGTGGAGAACATTTATCCGGTATTAACGGAGTGCTTCGCCCAGGTATTGTACACCGAATTGACAAAGATACCACCGGTGCGCTTCTGATCTGCAAAGATGATGTCGTACACCGTGACCTTGCCGAACAGCTCAAAGAACACAGCATCAAACGCCGTTATCGCGCGGTTGTGCAGGGAAACCTCAAAGAAGATGAAGGAACTGTCAATGCACCTGTCGGCCGTCATCCTACAGACCGCAAAAAAATGGCAATCAACCATAAAAACGGCAAAGAGGCAATCACACATTATAAAGTACTTGAGCGTTTTGGACAGGCAACTTATATTGAATGCCGTCTGGAAACAGGTCGTACACACCAGATCCGTGTTCATATGGCAAGCCTCGGACATCCGCTTCTCGGAGATACTGTATATGGTTCTTCCAAAAATCCTTATCACCTTCAGGGCCAGGCATTACATGCAATGATTCTTGGTTTTGTTCATCCGATAACGGGAGAATATCTGGAGTTCGAAGCTCCTTTGCCTGAATATTTTTCAAAACTTTTAGAAAAATTGAGAAAATAGTTGGATTTTCTTTGTATATATTGTATAATGTCAATATGATTCTTGCAGAAGGGAGTGTCTATTATGAACAATACTAGTTCAATTATTACAATCGGGCGTGAATATGGAAGTGGTGGCAGACAGATCGGACAGGAGATTGCCAATTATTTCGGCATTAAATATTATGATAAAGAACTGTTGGAGCATGCAGCAAATGACAGCGGTATCTGTAAAGAACTTTTTGAACATCACGATGAGAAACCAACAAACAGTTTTCTTTATTCACTCGTGATGGACACCTATTCATTTGGTTATTCCTCCGCAGGTTTTTCAGATATGCCTATGAATCACAAGATTTTCCTTGCACAGTTTGATGCTATCAAGAAGCTTGCAGGAGAAGGTCCGTGTGTAATGGTCGGCCGTTGTGCTGATTATGCTCTTGCTGACTGGAAAGACTGTTTCAGTGTTTTCGTACACGCAGATTTTGACTGGCGAATCAACCGGATTGCCGCCAAATACAATAAAACACCTAAGGAAGCACGCGATATCATCACCAAAACCGATAAGAGCAGAGCAAGTTATTATAATTATTACACGAATAAAAAATGGGGATCTGCCAAGAGCTACAACCTCTGCATTGACAGCAGCAAGTACGGAATCGACAATACCGTCAAAGCGATTATCGAATCTATTAAAATTTTTGATTCAACAAAAGCATCTCGTTAAAGCTACATATTCTTAAATTTACAGTTCCGATTCATCAAACTGCATCTGGCAGGATTACTGAGTCGGAGCTTTTTTTCTTTGTCCAAACATGCTATAATAGATGTATTGTCTGAAATATTTAAGTTTAAATAAAAATAATCGGAGGAATATTTATGCGTCTGGTCATTCAGCGTGTACTTCATGCGGAGGTACAGGTAGATGGAAATACAATCGGAAAAATAGGGAAGGGACTTCTTGTTTTTGTCGGAGCCGGTCAGGACGATACAAAGGAAATTGCAGATAAATATCTTCGCAAACTTCTCGGTCTTCGCATTTTTGAAGATGAAAATGGTAAAACCAATTTATCATTGAAAGATGTAGATGGTGAATTGCTAATCGTGTCGCAGTTTACCCTATATGCAAACTGTAAGAAAGGAAATCGGCCAAGCTTTATCGAAGCCGGAGAACCACATATGGCGGAAGCTTTGTATGAATATATGATCGATGAAGCAAAGAAATCTGTTCCGGTTGTTGAGCATGGCGAATTTGGTGCAGACATGAAAGTGTCCCTTCTTAACGACGGACCGTTTACGATCATTTTAGATGAAAAGATTTTATAACAACGATGAATAGGATATTTTATGAATACAATAGATCTAT
Source organism: Blautia sp. Marseille-P3087 (assembly GCF_900120195.1). Lineage (GTDB taxonomy): Bacteria > Bacillota > Clostridia > Lachnospirales > Lachnospiraceae > Blautia_A. Next base: position 354,570 of record NZ_LT635539.1, on the reverse strand, counting down.
ACGACAAACCCGAGTTTTTCAAATAGATATATAAGGAGTTTTTATTATGCCCGTAAATACCTCAAGAACCACTTACCGTGAACATACCGATACCGAAAATATCTTAAAGCTTCGGCAGGTTCTTTCGACGCTGCCTGCGTTTTGCAAAGATTATTTTCGTGCCATTGATTCTACGACAACCACAAAGACACGAATTTCTTATGCATACGACATACGAATTTTTTTTCAGTTTCTTCTTGATGAAAATCCGGCATTCAAAAATTATGCAATGACTGATTTTTCTGTGGCTGTCCTTGATCAGATCAAAGCCGTCGATCTTGAAGAATACATGGAATATCTCAAGATATACCAGAATGGTGACAAAACCGAAACCAACGGTGAACGTGGATTAAAGCGCAAAATTTCTGCTCTGCGCAGTTTTTATGCTTATTATTATAAACGTGAAATGATCCACACAAACCCGACTGTCCTGATTGATGTCCCGAAAATCCATGACAAAAGCATTATCCGCCTGGATACAGATGAAGTTGCGTTGCTTTTGGACTATATCGAGCACTGTGGAGACAGCCTGACCGGTCAGAAACGTGTATATTACGAAAAAACAAAGGAACGTGACCTGGCAATCGTCACGCTTCTTCTCGGCACCGGAATCCGTGTATCTGAATGTGTCGGTCTTGATATTGAAGATGTAGATTTTAAAAATAATGGAATTAAAGTCACCCGAAAAGGTGGCAACGAAATGGTTGTTTATTTTGGTGAAGAAGTTGAAAAAGCTCTGAAACGCTATCTGGAGATACGCGAAGTTATCACTCCTCTCGCCGGACATGAACATGCTCTCTTCTACTCTGCTCAGCGCAAACGTATGGGCGTGCAGGCAGTCGAAAACATGGTCAAAAAGTACTCCCGCCAGATCACAACTACCAAAAAAATAACGCCCCATAAACTCCGCAGTACATATGGCACAGCCCTGTATCAGGAAACCGGCGATATTTACCTTGTAGCGGACGTTCTGGGGCATAAGGATGTCAATACTACCAAGAAACATTACGCAGCCTTAGACGATGCCAGACGGCGTCAGGCAGCCACAGCAGTCAGACTTCGTGAAGATTAAAGATGAAGTACCTCGATCAAAAAAATCCAGCTCAGTCCATAGTAGGAAATAACCGCAACCAGGTCATTTACTGTGGTGATCAACGGTCCGGATGCAACTGCCGGATCGATATGGATCTTTTTGAAAAACAGAGGAATACAGGTTCCCACCGCACTTGATATCAGCATTGCCAGAAGCAGGGAAAGACCAATACAGCCGGAGACCGCATATGCAAATACCAGCGTTTTTCCCTTAAACAGCCAGATATACAGACCAATCAGTACGAAGGATAAAATACCAAGTACCCCACCGTTACAGAGGCCAATTTTCATCTCTTTCAGTACAAGTTCCAGTTTCTGTCTGCCGGTAAGTGATTCATCCATAAGGACACGGATTGTGACAGCCAGAGACTGTGTGCCGACATTTCCTGCCATATCAAGAATCAGTGACTGGAAGCACATGATAATCGGCAGATTTGTAACAACTTTTTCGAATACCCCAACAACAGAAGAAACTACCATACCCAATCCCAAAAGAATGATCAGCCATGGCATTCTTTTTTTCATACTTTCTTTCAATGGTTCCTGCAGATCTTCCTCCGCAGTCAGACCAGCCAGCTTCGCATAGTCCTCTCCCATTTCATCATCAACAAGATCTACGATATTCGCCGAAGTAATAACGCCCAGAAGACGGTTATCATTATCCAGCACCGGAATCGAATCTTCGGAATAATCTTTCAGATTTTCGATACAGTCATCAATCAGTTCCGTTCCATAAACATATGGATAAGAAGTAACGATCAGTTCCTCCAGCGGATGATTCTGTCTCGCGATAATGAGGTCCTTAAGATCAATTGCTCCATAAAATTCTTCAGCATCATTGATTACAAAAATCGTTGAGATATTATCATTCTCTGCCGCCTGTGTGACCAGCTGACTCATTGCCTCTTTGACACTGATGTTTTCATGTATCACAATATAATTCGTTGTCATACGACTACCGATCTCATCGTCATCAAATGACGTGATCAGTTCAATATCGTGTCTTACTTTATCATCAAGAAGCTCAATTAAAATCTTTCTTTTGGAGCGTTCAAACTGCTGAAGTACATCTGCCAGTACATTTGTTTCCATCTTTGACAGTATTGCTGCAGCTTTTTTTACCTCCATTTCTTCCAGATACTTTACTACGGTATCTTCATCCGTATACTCAAAAATATCGGACAGCATATCCATATCCAGTACACGATAGAGCTTACAGCGTTCTACTACAGACAGTTCTTCCAGAACATCTGCAAGATCATTTTCGTGGAAATCCTGAAGTCTCTTTGCCAGAACTGCCGGAGAAACATTGCTTCTCACAACATTCAGGATTTCTTTTCCATAATCCTGTACCCTTTTTTCCATTCTGTATTTCCTCCTTTTTTCCCATAATAATCGTACAAAAAGGCATAGCCATAGAAGCTGCCATCAATAAACATGGCAACACAAAAAAAGCATGTCTTTCTGCAAAACATGTCAAATATCTGATTTGAACTTAATTGTGTTCAGGGATTTTTACAGAACAGAAAATTATCTGGAAATGAAAAAGAGAATAATAACCAAATTAAAACAGAATGTAGTAACTGTACTCACAGACTGCTTTTAATTTCTGTCCTGTGTAACTACTTCGCCCGTGAGAATCACAATTATCCATTCTGTTCACCTGCCTTTACTTTAGAATTCTTTTTTGACGTACACATTATAACGTATGCCTTCTTAAAAGTCAACGCTTGATCAACTATACAATTTGCACAATATAATTGCACAAAAAGAGGATCCTGTCCCCCAACAGAATCCTCTCTGATTACCCCATCATATGTACCTTATATGGTTTAAAAAGACTAATCCCGAATTTCTTTTTTACGGTTTATAATGCTGTAATAATCTTGTCCTGTAAGGAAGCAGGAACTTCTTCTTTGTCAAGAGACATACTTACAACAAATTTTACGTTGAACTTCTCGCCAACTGCACTTAACTGCTCTAATGCATTTGTAACATCCTGTCCCTCAAGTTTCGCTGTTGTCAGGAAACTGTCAAGATAAATCTGCTCAAGATCATGATCCTGAGAAATAATACCACAAACAAATCCTACAAACTCGTCTGCATTCTTAATCGGATATCCAGATACATCGATCAGACGAACTTTATTATTTAATTCATACATATGTTTTGCACTTTTATCTAAGTAAACAATGCTGCCATTGGCTTCTTTAATTGCGCCGTTCACTTTGTCTAACAGTACTTTTGTTTTGCCCTTACCTTTCTTACCTACGATCAGTTCAACCATCCTGTTTTCCTCCTTAGACACAATATAATATTAATTTTGAACAAAAACGATAATTAATATGTTTGTATTATAGTGCATTTTATCTCAAATTTCAATAGATAAATGTAACTTTTTGTGAAATTTTAAGCCTTTACTGTAAACAGTTGAACAGTAAAGGCTTTTGTCTATTGTATCTACTGATTTATTTTTTCAAGGAGTGATGTCATCTGCTGGTAAAGAAGCTCTTTACTTGATGCTCCCATAACAATCGAAATATATGGAGAGCCATAAGAATTCTGGCTGAGTAACGCCAGGCAGTTACCCGCACTGTTTGTCGTACCGGTCTTTCCTCCAAGAACTGTAACACCTTTCGGCACATTTGCCTCGCCCGTCAGATAATGGTCCGTTGCAGTCAGTGCCACACTGTCCTCTGATCCGTCACTGTGTGTAAATGTAACAGTATAACTCGGCATCTGTGTAATCTCTGTAAATTCCGGATAATTCAATGCCTCTTTCAACATCAGATAAATATCATATGGTGTTGTATAATGGTTTTCATCCTGCAACCCATGTGGATTCGTAAAATGAGTTCCTGTACATCCAAGCTGAGCAGCATACTCATTCATCATGGAAACAAAATTCTCTGTCGTACCACCTACGTGTGTCGCAATTGCAGATGCAGCATCATTTCCGGAATAAACAAGAAGACAATGTACCAGCTGATCCATTGTCACCTGATCACCTTCCTGAAATCCTACTACCTGAGAACCCTCCTCTAATGTAATGTTTTCCTGTGAAATTGTCACTACATCATCCATGTTGCTGTTCTTAAACGCAAGGAGTGCTGTAATGATTTTTGTGATGCTGGCCGGATATACACGCTCATATGCACTTTTGGCAAATAACACGGATTTATCTTTCAAATCCAGCAAAACGCCCTCCTGTCCATCTTCCAGCGATACAGAATCCATTGGCTGATCCCCGTCTACCACACAGAGATCCGCCGCAAATGCTGATGCTCTCTGACTGGTTCCTACAAGACTCTGATGCTGAAATTCTCTGGTAATGTCATATGCCTGCGCCGGAGTGGAAATACTGCCTCCTCTGAGGACATAAAAGCCACCGAATGCACCAGCAAAAACAACTAACAGAAAAAGTACCAGTATAACCGTACTTTTTATACGTTTCCGGCGCATTTTGCGTATTCTCGGAGTTCTTCTCGGATTTCTGCGCGCCTGCAGACGTGCCGTTTCAGGAGCTTTTCTGGTCAATTGCTCCGGTCTTGCTGTTTTGCGTCGCTGTCCCTGTCCTGCTGTATTTCTTTTTTGCTGTCTTTCTGTCATAAATAATCCTCTTTCTTATCGATCGTGTTCTTGCGGATTTCTTTATTGTAGGCGCTGCTCTGAAGTCCTACATTCAATACCAGTCCCATACCAATATAAAGACTCACAAGAGACGTAAGTCCATAACTGACAAAAGGAAGCGGTGTACCGGTATTTGGTGCAATTCCTGTCGCCACGCAGATATTCAGGAAACTCTGGAGTGATACAATACTTGCCATACCGCAGCATATAATCTTCCCCGACAGGTCTTTTGCCCTGAGGCTCATCCGAATACATTCTACCGAAATTGCCAGCAGCAGAAGGACGATTGCACAGCATCCCATAAAACCATATTCCTCACCGGCTACAGCAAAAATAAAGTCTGTCTGATTCTCTGATACGAAGTTCCCCTCATTTACAGAGGCCACTTCTTTATCTCCGGAAAGTTTTTTGCCGATCAGTTCACCCGAAGCAATTGCTGTCTTGGAGTTATTCTGCTGTTCAATATCGTCGCCATATTCTTCGTTCTCTGGATAAAGGAAAGCCATAATACGTTTTCTCTGATAATCTTTGATCAGATTCTGATCCGGCTGAACAACAATTGATAAAAAAATAATAGAAAGCGGGATTATGATCAGAAACATTCCGCCAATGACCTTATAGCTCAATCCTGCAATATAGATCAGAATACAAAATACAGCAAGCATCATCAGTGTATTTTTCATATCCGGCTGTTCATAAATAAGAATCAGCGGGATTGCCAGAAGAATTACAGATTTTGCCAGTGTCCGAACCGTATTCAGGTCTTCCTCATGATCCATAAAAAATCGTGCAAAAAACAATATTATTATAATCTTTGACAGCTCAGTCGGCTGAAATCGAATAAAACCAAAATCAATCCATCTTGCCGCACCGTTAGCCGAATCACCAAACAGACGCACAATCAGAAGCAAAACGATATTGGCGCCGTACATGATCCACTGAAAATTTGAAATCCATGAATAATCCATCAATGAAAGGATTACCATAATAATAAAACCGATAATAACTCCGGCAAGCTGCTTGGTCATCAGATCCTCTCTTGCGCTTCCGACCAGTATAATACCAAACGTACTGATTGCCAGCAAAAATATTACCAGTCTGAAATTGTAAAATCTTAATTTATATTGTTTTATCATTTTCCTGTATTCCTTTATTTTCAGACCGTACCGGTATCTTTGCATGAATGATCGGAGGTTCCTGTGTAATACAGATATTAACCCCCTTCTCATCCACTGGAATATATTTTTTTACGGTACGGATCAAATCGTTTTTCAGCATATTTATCATTTGCGGAGAGCAGTCAAGCCGTTCCGACACAAGAAGAAGTGTCATCCTCTTTCTTGCGTATTCTGCCGAACGGCCTTTTATCTTATTGACAGATTTCACAGGGAACACCCTCCTTTAACGAAGCTTAACGGAAACAGAATCAACTGTCTATTTATGAAAGATATCGCTTAATCTCCTGAACATACCTTTTTTCTGTTTCAGCTCCGCAAACGGTACTTCCTCCCCGAGAATTCTCCGGCAGATATTCTTATATTCTTCTTCTGCCTGAGAATTCTGTCCGGACAGCGGCTCTCCCTGATTGGCAGCCACAACAATCTGCTCATCATCAAGAATAGTTCCGATCAGATCCACAGCAAGAATTTCTGTTACATCATCCACAGACATCATATCACCCCTGGCAATCATATCTGGTCTTAAGCGGTTTATGATCAGATGGATGTCTCGAAGGTCCGATGCCTCCAGAAGTCCGATAATTCGGTCTGCATCGCGAATTGCTGACACTTCCGGAGTAGTCACTACGATTGCCTTATCAGCTCCCGCTATCGCATTCCGAAATCCCTGCTCTATCCCTGCAGGACAGTCCAAAAGGACATAATCAAATTCTTCCCTGAGTTCATCTGTCAGTTTGATCATCTGCTCCGGTGAAACAGCAGACTTATCCTTCGTCTGAGCTGACGGAAGCAAAAACAGATCCGGATAGCGTCGGTCTTTGATCAATGCCTGTTTCAGTCTGCAGCTTCCGTTGATGACATCCACCAGATTATATACAATCCTGTTTTCCAGACCAAGAATAACGTCCAGATTACGAAGTCCGATATCGGTATCTACTACGACTGTTTTTTTGTTCAGCATGGCAAGGCCTGTTCCGAGATTCGCAACTGTTGTCGTTTTACCGACTCCACCCTTGCCGGATGTTACTACTATGACTTCTCCCATTTTTGTTCCCTCCTGAAAATATGTTCCAGACTTCTGGTATTCTCCTGCGTAGCTTTTTCTGCCATTTCCGGAAAGATCTCTTTCGGAAGACACATCAGTCATTTGATGTATTACTGGTATCACTGGAGGCATAGCCTGTCAGAATGGTATCTTCATCTGCCAGATTGTAAATATATTTTAATATATCATTTGCTGTCAGACATGCATTACCGGAAGTATAGCCGTTCGCAATTCTGACTGCAATAGAATATTCCGGTTCATTTGACTCGGATGATGTAGTATATCCGATAAAAAGACCATGGTTCGGATGGTAAATATCAAGCTCCGCTGTACCTGTCTTACCGGATAATGTCACTCCCAGCCCGTTAAACTGCTCATGAGTTTCTACCACTCGACGCATACCGTCATGAATATCTTCCCATACATTACTCGGAACATCACTCATCTCATTTGCAACTGATGGCGCATATTCTTCAATCGTTTTGCCCTGTGCATCAGTTACCTTATCAAGGAGTGACAGATCATAGACTGTTCCGGAAGTGGCAAGTGCTGTTGCATAACGGGCCAGCTGTGTTGTTGTAAACAGATGGTTACCCTGTCCAATATAAGACGGTACCGCTTTGCTGTCTGAAACATGTGGTGATGCCTCAGAAATCTCGATCCCGCTCTTTTTGTCCAGATAAAACTCTGATGCATATTTCTGAAGTTTCGTCAGACTTAAGTTCTCAGAAAAATCTCCGTCTGAATTCTTGCCTGCAAGAAAACCGACCATATTAAAGAAATAGTTACAGGACTGTTCGATTGCCCCTCTGATTTCAAGTGGTCCATGACCCTGCTTATTCCAGCACCAGATAGATGGTGTTACCAAATCGAATTCACCTGTACAGTCAAAATAAGTGCCATCATCAATAATGCCTTCCATCATACCAGTGACCGCGGACAGAAGCTTAAGAGTAGAACCAGGTGCTGTTGTCTGCTGTGTTGCCTTATTAAAGAACGGACTCGACTGATCAAGTGCAAGTTTCGTGTAATAAGATGTATCCATGTTGTTACTGAGACGGTTGTTGTCATATCCCGGATAAGAAACGCATGCCAGTACCTTACCGGTCTTTGCATCTGTAACTACCGCAGATGCAGAACACGGAGTCAGTGCCAGCTGTGCCGGTTCAATCTCAAGATCAGAAATCTTATTGATCATAAAATCATATGCCGACATTGCACCGGAAGCCAGATTTTCATAACAGTTATCTTCTTTTGACAGAACGCCCTGTTCATACAGCACCAGACAAATCTGCTGCCCGGAGATCTGATCATTCATAAGCAGGTATTTATACAGAAGTTTTGAAAATCCGGTATCTGTCTTCAGATAATCTATCACATAATCCGTCAACGCCTGATAAATTTCCTGGGAATCCAGATATTCTCCTTTTGGAGAGATTACCGAAATATTGATCCAGTTCTGGCTCGCTGCATAATTCAGATAATCTTTCAGGCTGATACTCTGGTCATTCGCCCATGCCTGATAAGTCGCATCAGAAGTATCTACAGCATTTTTGTCAATGACACCAAGTGTATCTCTCAGAACCGTATCACAGATATAACTTAAATATTCCTGTACTTCTTTACTTTCATCTTTGTAGGCTGCCGGATTTGAACTTGTCAGCCTGTTAGTTATTGTATCAAAAACTTCCTGCTGCTTTTGTTGAAATTTGGCATAAAGATTTTTTTCTGTATCGGAGGCCTTCTCGTCACTGAATTTATCAATATCAATCACGCTGTTGGAAATCAGTGCATTGTAAACATCATAAATCGGAATGATGATCCGGCTGGCATCATTTTCACCTTCATAATCATATTCTTTGACTGCCTCGATCTTATTCAGAAGGATACCTGCCACACGCTGTTTCAGAATCTGATAAATAGCACTCTGCCAGTCAGAATCTACAGAAAGATAGACGTCATTTCCGGCAACCGGTTCTACGGTTGTATTATTGTCAATCTTAAGTACTTTACCAAGGTTATCGACCGTAACTGTTTCCTGGCCGTCTTTGCCCTGTAACTGAAGTTCCATATACTGTTCAATGCCGGCTTTACCAATGATCGCATCATTGGAATAATCTGAATTTTGTTTTTTGAGACTTTCCAGCTCTTCCGCAGATGCACGTCCGGTATAACCGAGAAGAGGTCCCATGCTGTCATCATCTACATACTGACGGACAGAATCTTCCAGCACATCAATACCCTGTAATTCATTCTGATTTTCCATTACAGCAGCAACTGTACTTTCACTGACATTGGTCGCAATCGTAACTGCCATGTATTTCTGGAAACTGTTTGTGCTGAGTTCATAACGCATGATTGCAATATTCAGGATTTCCTGTTTCGTAAGTTCTTTTGGAAGGCCGTATTGCTTCAACTCTGCATCTGTGTAAGCATTATCTCCATAAAGAACAATAGAAAATCCCTTGTTTCCGGTAAGATAACTCATCATCTCATCCGCCGTTGCATCTGCCTCATCTTCCGTCAGATCATCGATCAGAGCATGACCGTAAATATCCGCCCGAAATCGGTTCAGTGTAAATCCTTCATCTACATCAAAACTGTAATTTCCGTCTTTATCCAGCTGAATATGGAAAGAATTCGACAACGAATCTCCGTTGGATGCAAGGATCTTTAATACTTTATATGCAACCCCGTTCAATGTGAGGTTCTTTTCCCTTGTTGTATCATATGTTCCGTTGTCCTCAAATGTAAGAGAATACGACAGAACATTTGACGCGATGAGTTTATTATTTTTGTCATAAATATTTCCACGGGTACTCTTAAGCACACGTGTCTTAGTCGTTCTTGTCTGAAACTCATTTATATAGTTTTCTCCCTGAATGATCTGGAGATTAAATAACTGTCTGATCAGTACAAATGCCATAAGAAAAAAGACAAGAAGAAGTACAGACGTTCTCTTTAACTGAATTTTTTTGAATAGTTTTTTTATTTTAGTACCCAAATAGACTCACTTTCTTTCCTTGTTGCGCTCATGAAATGATAGTTAATATAGTGAAAAATCCGATACACGATCACAGTAAGGAACACTGTGTAAAAAACTTCCGGAACGATGATTCTTGTAAAATATGTACCCAGTCCCAGTCTTCCCCGAAGCAGAAACTGCAGTCCATATACTGCAAGATTGTAAAATGTATCCATGATCACTGTCAGCATGATCGGCACTTTAATGTCATCATCATAATAAATACGAAATGCGTAACCGCTGAAAAAGCCGACATACATATAGATCAGTGCATAGAAACCAAATACAGATCCATAAAACAGATCTATCAGAAGACCGCTGAAAAAGCCTGTCCATAAGCCCACCTTACGCCCCCGCATAAGTCCCATGGAAACACAGAGAATCAGCAGCAGATTAGGTGTGATCGAACCAATAGATATCAGATGCAACACAGTCGACTGAATCAGAAAACAGACAACTGTCGTCACAAGCAGCACAATCTTGCTTCTCATCACTGTTCTCCTTCCTCTATGGAATCCTGTTTATTTACGGTAATGACAAACACATCTTTGAGATGCTGAAAATCAACAGGTGTAACAAGTGTACCTGTCTTTGTCAAATTGTTGGAATCCAGTGAAATCTCACTGACATATCCGATAAAAAGTCCTTCAACATATTTCTCACTGATATTTGAAGTAACAACCCGTTCTCCTGCTGTTACTTTATCTTCTTTATCATAGAGCTGTGTAAAACGCAGTTTACCCTCATCGATCAGCTCCAGATCTCCTTCGACTACGCAGGTATCATCGGTACCGACAGTCATTGCACTTACATTGCTACTGTCGTCAATGATCGAACGGACAGTTGCCCAGTTACTGCCGACTTCTGTGACAATACCAACCAGGCCTTTTCCGGCAATAACGTTATTGTCTACACGTATTCCGTCTTTGCTGCCCTTATTGATCATAAATGTATCATACCAGTTGCCCGGATCTTTAGAAATGATTCTTGCCGCAACCTTCGGATAATCGGAATACTCCTCATCCAGCTTGTACAGTTCCTGAAGCCGCGTAAGCTCAGACTGGTTCTGAATCAGAATATTATTCTGCTCCGTCAGTGTATCTACTGTATTCTGAAGTTCCTCATTTGCATCTACAAGATCCTGTTTGTCCTTGAATGCCTTATGGAGATCAGTAAGCCATACACCAATCGTATTAATGCTTTTTTCAAAAGGAACTACAATTGTTCCCACTGCCTCCTGAAACGGTACTGTCGTAATCCCGGAAGCAAGCGTAGCAACAATGGTACTTCCGCAGAAAAGCGTCATAATAACAAGCAGATGTTTACTTTTTAAATGTAGACGAAACTGAAACTTTTTTTTCAGGTTTTTCATGTATCATACCCCTAAAAGATCATAATTTACGTTGTTTTACGGGCTGAGCCCACTTCATCAGGTCACGGTCACGGATGATTTTTTCCAGACCTGTGACAGTTGCCTTTTCGTAAAGATCTGAAAGCTTAAACGAAAAGCCGGTGTAACTTGCAAGATAATTATCTATGTATGGAATCTTTGTACTGCCGCCTGTAAGAAAAATCCCCTCACGGGCAATATGGTAGGAAATCTGCGGCGGAATACGCTCAAGAAATGTCTTCATCTCTGCCGCAATATCGTTGACGCAATTCATGATTCCCGCATTGACTACATATCCGGAAATTACTTCTTCTCTCGGAAGGCCGGATATTCCGTCGATACCAACGACTTTACGCGCATCCTTGCGCTGGTCGTTCAAACGTCCCATCGCAAGTTTCAAACGTTTTCCCGTACGCGTACCGATCTGAAGATTGTAACGCTTACGTATCTCATTGCAGATTGCTTCATTCATCTGTCTGCCACCGATCGGAATTTTCCTGGCAATGATGATCTTGCCGTCAGTAATGACCGAAAACTGCGTGCTCTGTGCGCCGATATTAACAATCATGCTTCCCGCATTTTTATTAAGATCCACTCCCATGGCAATCGCATCTGCGATCGGGGCTTCCACCATATATACTTTGTTCTGACGGAGCCAGTGTCCGTTCGCCACATGATAGTATGCCCTTTTTTCGATAGCCGTCATATCAAGTGGTACCGAAAAAAACATATCGGAACCGATACCGAGAAAACGGTCAATTTTTTTCATCATACTGTACAGTGCAATTTCCTGCAGTTCCAGATTGGCAATCATACCAAAAGCCATCGGCGAATTAACTACGATATCAGCAGGTGCTTTTTCAAACATATCGTACGCTTCATTGCCCACGGCGATGATCCTGCGTCCTTTTGACGCAAGCATGTTCTTTTCCATATAACTTTTGTTTTTAAAAAAGGAATAGACTTTAATGCTGCTGCTTCCCAGATCTATTCCGTATGTTTTTCTTAAAAGCATAAAACAATCCCTTCATACCGGATATTCGTCCAACAATCCCTGTTCTCTAAAACTTACGTATCTCTGATCACCGATGATAATATGATCCAGCAGACAGATACCAAGCATCTCACCCGCCTGACTGATCCTCTCCGTAATTTCTCTGTCGCATACACTGGGGGATGGATTTCCTCCCGGATGATTGTGAATCAATATCAGGTTGACCGCATGATAACGCAGAGCTTCCAAAAAGACTTCCCTCGGAGTGATCAGCGTCGCATTGACGGTTCCTTTAGACAGCACTGTATCACCAAGCAGATGGTTCTGATTATCCAGCATCATGCAGATCATCACTTCCTGCTCCTGATGGCGAAGCTGTTCCATATAATACGCTGCGATCGAATCCGGATTTTTAAAATCCAGCATAGACCTTGCGGCCTCACTGGCGATTCGCTTTGACAGTTCCCCAATGCATTTAAGCTGTACTGCCTTGACGACACCTATTCCATGAATCCTGCGCAGTTCAGGCAATGAACTGTGAATAATCCCCGGAAGTCCCGGATAAGAAGACTGCTCCATGTGTTTTAAAATATCATTTGCCAGAGTCAGTGAATTACTTCCTCTGGTCCCTGTCCGAAGTATCACTGCCAGAAGTTCGCTGTCACTTAAAGAGCCTTCACCTTCCCGTATGCATTTCTCATAAGGTCTCTGTGATTCCGGCATTTCTTTGATCGTATGGTTCATTTGATTTACCTGTCCGCTCTCTGTGACAGATTCCCAAAAGAATCAAAGATTATTTTAGCATAAAAAGAGGGAGATGTACACTCCCTCCTAGAAATTCTTAAATTTTTCACATATGAACTCAGCGATTTTTATCCCGTCCATAGCCGCAGAAGTAATACCTCCCGCATATCCTGCGCCTTCGCCGCAGGGGTAAATTCCCTCGATATTTGCACATCCCTGTTTGTCCCGCACAATACGCACAGGCGAGGATGTACGGCTTTCGATGCCGCTTAAAAGTGCATCCGGACGGTCGAAACCTTTTATTTTTCTGCCGAATGCAGTCACACCTTCTTCGATGGAATCTCCAATTACTTTCGGAAGAATCGAACGTACATCTGCAAGGACATATGCCCCTTTCATCTGTGGCATAACCTCGCCAAATTTCATACTTTTCCTGTGTTCTTTGAAATCTCCGAAAAGCTGTACCGGGATTCTGCCTTTTCCAAGTTCCCATGCTGCCTTTTCCAGATTCCTCTGAAAAGCAATACCTCCAAGAGCCCCCTGCTCCGGAAAATCCTCCGGTGAAACAGTAACGATCAGCGCACTGTTGGCATTTTTGCTGTCACGTGCCTGATAACTCATCCCGTTGACTGCAAGCATACCCGCTTCTGAGGATGCATTGACTACATAACCTCCCGGACACATGCAGAACGAATAAATGCCTCTGCCATTCTCACAGGTATACGTCACCTTATAGCTGGCTGCTCCCAGCACTTTGTTTTCTTCTTCACCATAAAGATCCATATTGATCATCTTCTGCGGATGCTCCATACGAAGCCCTACTGCAAATGATTTCGGCTGCATAAAGATTCCACGTCTGTGCAGCATGGAAAAAGTATCACGGGCACTGTGTCCAAGTGCAAGTACACAGACTTCTGCCGGTATTTTTTCTTTGTCATTTATTTCCACAGCACAAAGCCGTCCTTTTTCCATACAAAGGTCTGTTACTTTTGATTCAAAACGGAACGCCCCGCCCATTTCTTCAATCTGATGACGCATGGTCTCAACAATCCCAATCAGCACATCCGTTCCGAGGTGCGGTTTCTGCTGATATACGATTTCCTGCGGTGCTCCCGCCTCCACAAAACGTTTCAGCACTTCATGATTACGTCCGTTCGGATCTTTTACCAGCGTATTCAGCTTTCCATCAGAAAACGTTCCTGCGCCGCCTTCTCCAAACTGTACATTGGACTCCGGATCAAGAATCCCGTCTTTCCAGAAACGATCAACCGTTTCCTTACGCTTCTGCGCTTCCTGTCCGCGCTCCAGTACCAGCGGCCGATAACCCGCTCTTGCCAGATACCATGCACAGAAAAGACCTGCCGGTCCGCTTCCGACAACTACCGGAGGATTCTTCAGAATCTCTTCGCCCGATTTCGGGAAACAATATTCTTTTTTCTCAAAGAAAGTCACATTTTTATCTCTGTTTTTGCGAAGCAGCTTCTTTTCTGCCGGAGTACTCACGTCTACTGTATAGACAAATTTTTTATCGTCTTTATGGCGGGCATCCAATGACTGACGTACGATTTCATAAGAAAAAGTATCTTCCCCGCATTTCAGAATTCTGGCTATTTTTTTTCGTAACTGCTCCTGCCTGTGATCAACAGGAAGTTTTAACTGTGTAATACGTATCATAACTTCTCCCTCGCACTGTGTAAGCCGGCTACCGCGCCGCTTGACCATGCCCACTGCAGATTATAGCCACCGCACGGACCATCAATATCCAGAAGTTCTCCTGCAAAATAAAGCCCTTTATGAATATGTGATTCAAGTGTTTCTGTATTTACCTGAGTTGTGTCAACACCACCGGAGCAAACCTGGGCCTGTTCCAGTCCAGTGCTTTCTTTGACCGTCAGTCTGTATGAAGTCAGCGTCTGAATCAGATCCTTTTGTTTGCGGAAAGCACGGATCAGTTTATCCGGCAAGAGTCCTACAAGGAGTTCCACTGCCGACTGATACGGACAAAGTTCTCGGCGTTTATCCAGCAGTTTTGTCAGTTCTTCCGTCGTATACTCCGGGAAAAAATTAACAGAAAGTTCTGCTATTTTGCCTTCTGCCAATGCACGGACTGCATATCTGCTTAGCTGAAAGACCGGAATTCCCGAAATGCCATAATCCGTAAGCTGAAGTTCGCCCCGTTCTTTACAAAACGGCTTTCCATCCAGAAGCAGGGTCACTTCACCCTCCGTACGCACGCCTGCCCAGGCAGAAAAAGCATTTCCCCTGCAGCGCAGTCCTGTAAGAGCCGGCAGTGGTCTGATGATCCGATGTCCGAGGTTCTCCGCGATTGCATATCCGCTTCCGTCAGAACCAGGAACCTGTGATGCACTGGAACCATTCGCCAGTATCACCCTGTCGCATTCATAAATCCATCCTTCTGTCCGGACTTTCCATCTGCCGTTTTCCTTATAAATGTCCTTCACTTTTTCTCTTGTTTTGATTTTTACTTTCAGAGAATGTGCTTTTTGAACCATCAATTCCGGGATACATTTTGCCTGATTGCTTCTGGGATATACCCAACCATTGCGGTCGACAAAAGCCACACCTATCTGTCCAAAAAACTCCAGCGTATCTTCCATGGAAAACTGTTTCAGGACGCTTTGCACAATTTCCGGATGTTCTCCCCGAAAAATCTCCGGCTGCATATTTTTGTTGGTCAGATTGCAGCGGCCGTTTCCGGTCACGCAGATCTTACGGCCCGGATTTTCGTTCTGTTCAAGAACAGTTACTGTTGCACCATTCTGTGCCGCCACAACTGCTGCAGTCAGTCCGGATGCGCCGCCGCCAATCACGATCACCTGCAGATTTTCACTCATACTTTCTCCCTTTTTCCCTGATCAGGGAAGTGTCACAATCTTTGCGTCAACAAGTTTCTGTAAAGACATCAGTACACCGAGTTTTGCATGTTCCCATGTGAGTCCGCCCTGGAAATAAACTGCATATGGCGGTTTGACCGGACCGTCTGCAGAAAGTTCGATTGAAGATCCCTGCACAAAAGCACCTGCCGCCATGATTACCTGACTGTCATATCCCGGCATATCCCACGGTTCCGGATCTACATAGCTGTCTACCGGTGCCGCTGCCTGAATGCCCTTGCAGAATGCAATCAGCCCTTCCGGCGTACCCAAAGTCACTGCCTGAATGATATCCTGACGTGGTTCACTTCCGTTCGGAACAACCGGGAAACCAAGTTTTTCATAAATATTTGCTGCAAACACAGCACCCTTTAACGCGCCCTTCGTCACCATTGGCGCAAGGAAAAATCCCTGATAGAAAGAGCGATTTACACCAAGAGATGCTCCGACTTCCATGCCAAGTCCAGGACAGGTCATACGTGTTGCTGCATTTTCCACGCATTCTTTTGTTCCTGCAATATAACCACCGATCGGTGCAAGTCCGCCTCCCGGATTTTTGATCAGAGAACCAACGATCATGTCTGCACCTACATCACTCGGTTCTACTGTATCTACAAATTCTCCGTAGCAGTTGTCAACCATACAGATCACATCCGGCTTGATACTCTTGACAAAAGAGATCAGTTCTCCAATCTGTTTTACAGAATATGACGGTCTTGTCTGATAACCTTTTGAACGCTGAATTTCGACAAGTTTTGTTTTTTCATTGATAGCTGCACGAATCGCATCATAATCGAATGTTCCGTCTTCTTTCAGATCAACCTGTCTGTAGGTTACACCATATTCTGCAAGAGAACCTCTGGATGGACGGATTCCAATTACCTCTTCCAGAGTATCATATGGTTTTCCTGCCGGTGCAAGAAGTTCATCACCCGGACGGAGATTTCCAAAAAGTGCAATTGCAAGTGCATGTGTACCACAGGTAATCTGTGAACGGATCAGACAGGCTTCTGTATGGAAGGTGTCCGCATAGACTTTCTCCAGGGTATCTCTTCCAAAATCATCATATCCATAACCGGAAGAAGACTGAAAACACTCTGCGCTTACTTTATTTTTCTGCATTGCCATCAGCACTTTAAGCTGATTGTATTCTGCTGTTTTATCAAACTGCTCAAAACGTTCCTTCAGCGATTCTTCGATCTCTGCCCCAAAATCATATACCTGAGAAGAAATCCCAAGCTGTTCATAAAGTTCTTTCATACTAAACGATCTTCCTTTCCTCACAAATGTGTTTCATATATTTCAGGATTTCTTTTTCATCCCAGTCAAATTTCTCTTTATCTACCCAGATCACATCAGACTCTCTTCGGAACCAGGTAAGCTGCCGCTTCGCAAAATGTCTGGTGTCGCGTTTCAGAATGCGCACTGCTTCTTCCAGCGGATATTCTCCTTCCAGATACGCAAGGATTTCCTTATAACCAAGTCCCTGCATGGAAACCATTCCACGATGGCAGCCTTCTCGCTTAAGCTCTTCGACTTCTTTTACCAGACCTTCTTCCAGCATCTGATCCACGCGCCTGTCAATTCTCTCATATAAAATTTCACGTGGAGCATTCAGCACAAAATAGGCAAGATTATATGGGCTTACCTGTTTTTTCTGTTCTTCATTATGTTCAGAAATCGGTGTTCCGTTTTGATGATAAAATTCCAGTGCCCTGATCACACGTTTGACATTATTGGCATGAATCGACTCTGCACTCGCCGGATCGACCTCGCGAAGACGCTCATGAAGATACTCGGCACCTTTTTCTTCTGCCAGCTTTTCCAGTTCGGCACGGTAGGTATTTTCCTGCTGCGCCTCTGTAAAATCAATATCTCTTGTTACTGCCTGAATATAAAATCCAGTTCCGCCGACAAGAATCGGTACTTTTCCTTTTGCATAGATTTCTTCCATGGCAGCTTTTGCCATCTCCTGAAATTTCACAATATGAAATTCCTCTTCCGGTTCAAGTACATCCACCAGATAATGCTCCACGCCCTGCATTTCTTCCTTACGGATTTTTGCCGAGCCGATATCCATTCTTTTATATACCTGCATGGAATCCGCAGAAATAATTTCCCCGTTCACCGCCTTTGCAAGTGAAATAGACAGGCTTGTTTTTCCCACTGCCGTCGGTCCGGTAAGGACAATTAAAGGTCTTTTCATAACTGCTCCTGTATTTTTATACAATTCTTTTAAATTTCTTTTCCAGTTCTGTGCGCGTCATCGCAATGATTGTCGGACGTCCGTGCGGACAATGATACGGATTATCCAGTGTCAGAAGCTCGTCGATCAGCTTTTCCGCTTCTTCAAAAGACATCGCATGATTGCCTTTTACTGCTGCTTTGCATGCCATAGTAGCAAGTTTTGATGCAAAAATATCCAACGCGTCTGTGCTGTTGTTACCAGAAAGATTGTCAAGCATCTCCAGAAACAGATCTTCCTCCGTCAACCCATAAAGGTTCGACGGAACGGCGCTGATACGATACTCACGCCCACCGAAATTCTCAATTTCAAAACCGAATTGTTCAAAATAGTCTTTATTTGAATTCAGTACTTCTTCTTCCTGCATACTTAAAGTAACGATCATCGGCGGACTCAGATACTGCGAATCGATGGAATGTTCACGGAACTGTTTCACCATACGCTCGTAATATACTTTTTCGTGTGCCGCGTGCTGATCGATGATATAAAAATTATCTTCAAACTGCACCAGCCAGTAAGTATCAAAAATCTGTCCGATTACGCGGATACGGCTTCTGGATTCCGGTGCAAGAAGTTTCTCTTCAAAAAGCTCCAGCTGCTGCGGAGGCGCCTGTTTCTTTTCCGGCTCTTCTGTCGGCTTTAATTCTGTCAGCTTCTTCTCTTCATCCAGTTTCTGGTTTTCACGAAGTGTACCACTGAACATTTCTTCCTCTGCCTTAGAGAATGCAGGTCTGTATTCTGCTGCCGGTTCACTGACAAGTGTTTTGGATGGGGTACTCTGTGAAAGAGGCTTTCGTATTTCCGTTCTTTCATTTAAGCCATCCCTTGCTTCAGGCTTTGGATTTAAATTTGCCTGTACTTCCGGTTTTGGATTTAAATTTGCCTGTACTTCTGGCTTTCTCACCGTGTTCGGGTACATTTCTTCACGGCGTTTCGTTTCAAACGGTTCCGGTACCGCAGCACGGGTGATTTTTTCTTCTTTTGTTTCTGTTTTTGCAGGAGTACTGTCTACAGATACTTTCGGTATCATTTCCCTTCTGGTCAGTGCACTGCGTACCATATCATACACTGCATCATAAACTTCCTGTTCTCTGGCAAAGCGTACCTCTCTTTTCGCCGGGTGTACGTTGACATCGAGATCATTTCCCTCCATCTCCATGCGCAGCGAAACAAATGGAAATTTATGTTGCATCAGAAAGCCTCTGTATGCATTTTCAATAGCCTTTGTGATGATATTGTTTTTTACATAACGGCCATTGATATAATAATTCTCAAAACTGCGGTTTCCTCTGGCAATCTCCGGTTTTCCTACAAATCCTTCTACTTTCATAAAAGAATTTTCATAGTTTACATCCAGAAGAGCTTTTGCAATTTCCCTGCCATACACGCTGTATATTACATCTTTCACACTGTAATTTCCGGATGTATGCAGTTTGACCTGTTTGTTCTGAATATATTTAAACGAAATCTCCGGGTGGGACAGGGCAAGCTGTTCCATCAGTGTATGGATATAATTTGCTTCTGTCATATCTGATTTCAGGAATTTACTTCTCGCCGGTGTATTATAAAAAAGATTTCGCACAAGAAACGTCGTTCCTTCCGGCGCTCCGAGCTCTTCCAGCGCAATTTCCTTCCCACCTTCAATCACATAACGGGAACCGCTGATATCTGAAGGAGTTTTTGTGATCAGTTCTACCTGTGAAACAGCTGCAATACTGGAAAGTGCCTCCCCACGGAAGCCCAGCGATGCAATGTGCTCCAAATCTTCGACCTTTTCAATTTTACTTGTCGCATGACGCAAAAATGCAAGCGGAATCTGCTCAGATTCCATTCCAGATCCATTATCTGTGATACGGATCAGCTTTTTTCCGCCATCTGTGATCTCCACAGTCACAGCCGTTGCTCCGGCATCTATGGCATTCTCTACCAGTTCTTTTACAACCGAAGATGGACGCTCCACTACCTCTCCGGCAGCAATCTTGTCAATTGTGTTCTGATCTAAAACTGCAATTTTTTTCAAAGCACCTCACCCTGCCCTTTTACCAGCGATTTTTGATCTTGTTCTGTAAATTATATAAAATATTCATAGCTTCCATCGGTGTCAGATGTGTCATATCAAGATCACGGATTTCATCTACGATATCATTGTCCTGCACGGTGTCAAAAAGTGACATCTGTGCCATGTCTACCTGATCATACATGATTTTCTGTTTTTTCTTCGGAGCGGTCAGATCCTTAACGGCAGCTGTAATGTCCGCGTCGCTCAGTTCCTCTACCAGCTCTTTTGCGCGGCTGATAACAGAATCCGGAACACCTGCCAGCTTGGCAACCTGAATACCATAACTCTTGTCAGCACCGCCTTTGACAATCTTTCGAAGAAAAACAATATCGTCGCCCTTTTCTTTGACTGCAATACAGTAATTATTCACTCCCGGAATCTTGCCTTCCAGCTCGGTCAGTTCGTGATAGTGTGTCGCAAAAAGAGTCTTCGCGCCGCAAAGCTTTGTATTGCTGATATGTTCGATCACTGCCCAGGCGATGGCAAGTCCGTCAAATGTACTTGTACCACGTCCGATCTCATCGAGGATCAGAAGGCTCTTTGCAGTAGCATTACGGAGAATATTTGCAACCTCTGTCATCTCTACCATAAAAGTACTCTGACCGCTTGCAAGATCATCAGACGCACCCACACGGGTAAAGATACGATCCACGATACCGATATTTGCTTTTTCTGCCGGAACAAAACTTCCGATCTGTGCCATCAGAACGATCAGTGCCGTCTGGCGCATGTAAGTAGATTTACCAGCCATATTCGGTCCCGTAATAACAGAAACACGCTTTTTCTGGTTGTCCAGATATGTATCGTTCGCAATGAACATGTCATTTTCAATCATCTGCTCAACGACCGGATGGCGTCCGCCTTTGATGTCAAGGACACCATTTTCGTTGATCTTTGGTTTCACGAAATTGTTGCGTTCTGCCACAAGTGCAAGTGAAGCAAATACATCGAGTGCCGCAACTGCTTTTGCAGTCTTCTGGATACGTACAACTTCCTGACCGACCTTTTCTCTTACATCTGCAAACAGTTCATATTCCAGGGCATAGAGACGGTCTTCCGCACCAAGGATCAGATCTTCCAGGTCTTTCAGTTCCTGTGTAATATAACGTTCTGCATTTGCCAGGGTCTGTTTACGAACATAGTTGTCCGGAACCTGGTCTTTGAATGAATTTGTCACTTCCAGAGAATAGCCGAATACACGATTATATTTGATCTTGAGGTTCTTGATACCGGTACGTTCTTTTTCTCTTGCTTCAAGTTCCGCCAGCCATTTCTTACCGTCTGTACGGGAACGACGGTATTTATCAACATCCGCATTAAAGCCCTCCCGAATGATACCTCCGTCTTTCTGTGCAAGCGGCGGATCTTCTACAATCGCACGTTTGATCAGATCCGTCACATCTTCCAGCGGATCCATATCTTCATAGATCTGCTTCAGGACAGGCGCTTCGAAATCTTTCAGGATCTGACGAATAAACGGAAGCATTTCAAGCGAAGATGCAAAAGAAACCATATCTCTCGGATTTGCGGACTGATAGCTGATACGGCTGACCAGTCGCTCAAGATCATAGACAGGATTTAAGTATTCTCTGATTTCTTCGCGGAGCATCGGTTTTTGTGTCAGTTCCTCAACTGCTGCCAGCCTCCGGTTGATCTCCTGGGCATCGATCAGTGGCTGCTCTACATAACCACGCAGTGTACGGGCGCC
The DNA here is from genome assembly GCF_900120195.1 of Blautia sp. Marseille-P3087. Taxonomy (GTDB): domain Bacteria; phylum Bacillota; class Clostridia; order Lachnospirales; family Lachnospiraceae; genus Blautia_A. The sequence goes on along the minus strand of NZ_LT635539.1, from coordinate 332,527 downwards.
CATCGCAGTCTTTGTCTTATCCAGAACCCACAGAAGAGATCCACGTTTCTGTTTTTCGCGAAGTGTTTCTACAAGTTCAAGATTTCGTCTTGTAGAACTGTCGATCAGCATAAATTTATCTGCGGTATACGGGTGGATCGTTGCCATATGTGACAGCGCTGTTTTTTGCGTCTCGTTGAGATACTGGAACAAAGCACCTGCTGCGATCACGCCGCTGTCATAATCCTGCAGTCCCAGTCCTTCCAGTGTATTTACATGAAAATGTTCTTTCAGAGTACGCTGGCAGAGGCTGTCATCAAAATACCAGTTATCCAGCGGAAAGATGCAGATTCTCAGGCGTTCTTTTAAATCTTCTGTATCAACTCCGCTCATAAAAAAGGCGTCATTACAGATAATTTCTGCCGGAACGAATTTGTTGATCTCGTCAAGCAGTTTCTGTGGTCTGTCTACCTCAGTGAGGAAACAGTCACCAGTCGTAATATCTGCAATGGCACAGCCAAAATGGTCTTCGAGTGAAACGATCGACATCAGATAGTTGTTTTTGGATTCATCCAGTGATGTGGCATCCAGCGTTGTTCCCGGTGTTACCACACGGATGACTTCACGCTTTACAAGTCCCTTTGCTTTCTTCGGGTCTTCGACCTGTTCACAGATTGCAACCTTATGCCCTTTTTCGATCAGTCGTTTAATATACACTTCGGATGCATGGAACGGAATACCGCACATCGGCGCACGTTCTTCCAGTCCGCAGTCCTTTCCGGTCAGTGTCAGTTCCAGTTCTTTAGATACAAGAAGCGCATCGTCAAAGAACATTTCATAAAAGTCACCCAGCCTGTAAAAAAGCACACAATCCTTATATTTTTCCTTTGTTTTGCAGTATTCCTGCATCATCGGACTCATTGCCATTGTGTTTGTAATCTCCTTTTAATGTGAGGCTATATACCTCTTTATCTTAAGTATGACCATGTCTTTTCACAGTAATGATCATTTGGAAAACTGTGTGAAACATGGTCAGGTAGTTGTTAGTTGTATTTTTGAAACTTTTTAATTTTAACATAAATAAACAGGGGGTTCAAGGTGCGGTGATGAGAAAATTTCTATAAAGTGTAGCAGTCATACCGGATTGCCTTTCCGTTTAAGGTGTAGGATGGTTTTCTGCCGGCGAGGAATTCACTCTTCAACGGCCTTTTTACAATAATTTTTTCCGGATTTGCCCTGATTGCCGCATCGAACAGATCCGTCTCTTCGGAGCACGGCGGCTCAAGCTTCTGGATCAGCTGAAGTTTTTTATTGATCAGGCTGGATTTCTGTCTTGCCGGGAACATCGGATCGAGATAGATCACATCTACCGAATCAAGCTGTTTCGCCAGGCATTCTACGCTGTTGCCCTCAATCAGTTTCATTCGGGCCGCAATGTCTTTTAAAACCATATGTTTCTTCGCACGGCGCAGTGCATCCTTCAGAAGTGCCGCGATCACCGGATTCTGTTCATACAATGTAACCTCATAACCCTGCGCTGCCAGAAGGAATGCATCTTCACCCATACCGGCTGTCGCATCAATTGCCTTACGACCGGGTTTCTCCGACTTGGCCGCACGAACCAGCATTTCATGCTGCAGTCTGCCATTCGTGACACGATGAAGCATATTTTCAAAATCACCCTGATAAGTCAGTCCGAAACCTGTCAGAGACACTCCTTTTGCACTGAAAAGAACTGTCAGATATTCTCCCTGTTTTTCTGCAATGCGATAGCCTGTGCGTCTGGCAAAGGCTTCCGCCATATCTCTCTGTCCGCCTTTTTCGAGGCAGATAACAACTTTATCACTCATTTTTTTCTTTCACTTTCCTGGAATAGTCCTATTTTACAATGGAACGCAAAATATTGCAATTGTGGTAGAATTTTCTTTACAAAAACAGCTCAGGACATGATATACTATGAAAAGATCAAACACATAAGCAAAGAGGGATATCTATGAAATACAGAGACGAAATACACATTGCCATGATGGCGCTCGTTTTTTCCTGCGCCATGTTTGCTATTTATGCAGTAGTACCAAAGGACGCTGTCGTAGCTGCCAAAGCCCGTGCCACGGTTACAGAAGCACCAGAGACAGCAGCAGAAGCTGAGGCGATCCGTTCCTCACAGGAAGAAGATGCCGGATTTCCGATTTATACTCAGGACAGCAATTATGATTATGACGATTCTTCGGATAATTCCGACAGTTATGACCCGTCTTATGATAACAGTTCAGATACCAGTTCAGATACCGGCACGGATACTTCTGACACGGACAATTCCAATATCGATTCATCCACTGACAACAATTATGATGACGGTTCCGGTGATAACGTAGTTGATGAGGGTATTTCACAGCCGGGTGATTACGATTATCCTGACAGCACCGACGATGGCGGTGACGGATTCACCTATTACGAACCGGATAACACCGGCACAGATGACACCACATCCTCTGATAACGGCGACTATGCAGAAGAATAATTGCTTTCTATTAATACAAAGAAGCACGAAAGGAAAGGGACACTTTAACGTATTCCCTTTCCTTTTCTTTTACTGTCCGGCTGTAATATTGAACGGACAATTTGCGAACAATTCGTTCACCGCACATTCATACACCGCACATTTTTCACTTTTTTTGATCTTTTTAACATATTTTTTGCTGTCAGTAAACATCGGTGCCAGATAAAACCAGAGTTCTTTCATTTTGAAAAGGACATTTCTGTCTCCGGATACTTCCTGACAGTATGTATGATATACAATATCGTGAAACTTACGTATCTCCTCTTTATCAGCAGCCTTTCCGCCTCGGATCTCTCTTGCAAGAGAAGGCAACGCCAGTACACCGCGTCCCATCATAAAACAATCTACAGACGAAAAGCGTTCCTGCACTTTTGCAAAATCTTCTGCCGAAAAAATATCCCCATTGTAGCAAAGCGGATTTTTACTCTTTTGAACTGCATGTTCAAAAGCTTCCAGATTCGGAATATTTTTATAAAAGTCTTTCTGAACTCTCGGATGAACGATCAGTTCTTCCAGTGGAAAGCGATTATAAATTTCCAGTAAATCTTCAAATTCCTCCGCATCATCCATACCCAGTCGCGTCTTTATGGATATTTTCAAATCGGTATTTGCAAAAATATAATCAAGAAAACGTTCCAGTTCATCCGGTCTCTCAAGAAAACCCGCACCACAGCCTTTCGTAACTACTGTCTTTGACGGACACCCAAGATTCAGATTAATTTCCCGATAACCGAGCCCGGCGAGCTGCGACGCCGTATGCAGAAAATCCTCTGCATTTCTGGTCAGGATCTGCGGAACCGCATACATTCCCTGATTGTTTTCCGGATCAATGTCTTTTTTTTCTCTGCCGCTGAAATTCAGGTTCTGTTTTGCCCTGATAAAAGGAATGAAATATTTATCAAAACCTCCGAAACATTCATAAAGAGCTTTACGATAAATATGATTCGTGATTCCCTCAAGTGGAGCAAGATACAGCTTCATAAATTATAAATTTCCAAGGTCTACTTTGTATTCGTCAGAACCTTCCTGATTTACTGTGTAGTATGCAGCACGTCTCTCAGCGTTAATGTAGATGCTGACATCTCCTGTCAATCCTTTATCTGCAACTGCTTTTTTGACTGCTTTCTCTACGTCTTTCATAGAAACGTTTGTTTCGAAGATTTCAAGAGATACTTCTTTTACTCTTACGCCAGCTGCTTTGCGAACAGTCTTGGTTGCTGTCTTTGTAGCAGTCTTAACTGTTTTTTCTGCTTTCTGAACAACTTCCGGTGCTTTGTTTACAACTTCCTTTACAACCTCTGCTGTCTTCTCAGCCGGTGCGGAAGCCTCAACTTTTTTGGCTGCTGTTTTTACAGTCTCTTTTACTTTTGCTGCTGTTTCAGCAATTGCTTCTGTTGACTTAACTGTTGTTTTTGCATTTCTTTTTCTCATAATAATTTTCCTCCTGAGCATGTATAAATACACTACTTTCTTCTCCGTTACAGTACCACATTCCTCCAAAGCTGTCAAATCTGCCCTTATTCTTCGACAAGAGAGCCCATGTAATAGAAGCCGTGACACTCATCAAGGCTGACTTTGACATACTTACCAAGAAGATCGGCACTGCCCGGGAAATGTACAAGAAGATTATATTCGGTTCTTCCTGTAAAAATTCCTTTTTCTTTGCTTTCTTCCTCTACCAGTACTTCCTGGATGGAACCTTCAAATCTGGAAGAACGTGTACGACCCTCCTTCTGTACCAGTGCAAGAAGACGGTTGAAACGCTCTTTCGCCACATCCTGCGGAACCTGATTCTCCATAGCAGCAGCAGGTGTGTCACTTCTCTTTGAATAAAGGAACGTAAATGCAGTATCATAACCACATTTTGCCACAACATCCAGAGTTTCCTGAAAATCCTCTTCAGTCTCTCCCGGGAAACCAACAATGATATCTGTAGTCAGGGAAATATCCGGGATTGCCTTGCGGATCTTTTCGACCAGATCCAGATATTTTTCCTTATCGTAGCGTCTGTTCATGATCTTCAGGATACGGCTGCTTCCGGACTGAAGCGGCAAATGAAGATGATGACAGATTTTTTTACTTTTTGCCATTGTTTCGATCAGTTCATCAGAAAGATCCTTCGGATGAGAAGTCATAAAGCGGATACGCTTCAGGCCTTCCACATCTTCCAGCATTTCCAGAAGCTGTGCGAATGTAACCGGATGTTCCAGTGTTTTTCCATAAGAGTTTACGTTCTGTCCGAGAAGCATGACCTCTGAGACACCATCTGCAACCAGACGTTTTACCTCTTTTACGATTGCTTCCGGTTCACGGCTTCTCTCACGTCCGCGTACGTATGGTACAATACAGTAACTGCAGAAATTGTTGCAGCCAAACATGATATTAACACCTGACTTAAATGTATAATTACGTTCTGTCGGAAGATCTTCTACGATCTGGTCTGTTCCTTCCCAGATATTGATGATCTGCTGATCCGACTGCAGCATCTCATAGAAAAGCTCTGCAAATTTAAAGATGTTGTGTGTTCCGAATACAAGGTCTACAAATGGATAAGACTTCCTGATCTTGTCAACCACATGCTGTTCCTGCATCATACAGCCAAAAAGAATAATCTTCATATCCGGATTGCGGTCTTTCAGACTATGCAGATGGCCAAGTCTTCCGTATACTTTGAGGTTTGCATTCTCGCGGACAGTACAGGTATTGTACAAGACCACATCTGCCTCTTCATTATCCTGTCGTACATATCCGATTTCGTCCATAATTCCCGCTACGGCCTCAGACTGCTTTTCATTCATCTGGCATCCGAATGTTGTCAGGCAATAGGTAAGCGGACGGCCTGCCGCATTGGATTTCTGTGCGGTTAATGCCTGTGCAAGTTCTATAAATGAACGCTGGCGCAGGGTTTCTTCTGCGCTTGTAATATTTTTCTCTTTAGAGGATTCGTTTGTCATTTCGTACTGACTCCTTCGTTATAATAATCATTTATAATGGTAAATTAATTAATTGCATCTTATAATCATACCGTAATTTCAGGGCTTGTGCAAGCGTTATCTCCTCTATACCATCGATTTGTACTTCCGATTACAGTGAAAAAATATATTCCAGCGGCAGTGTATGGATTTCTCTGTATTCTGTCTGTTTTTCAATCGAAGTATCATGCGCAGCATTTTCACAGGGCACTTCAATACGAAACGCCGGCTGATGGCAAATTTCTGCGTAAAATTGTTCAGGAGAACCATACCCCTGACGGCCTGCAGGTTCCACATCTTCGAGATGGAAATTCTTTTTGTCCATGTCGGATGCACTGCATTTTTGCAGATGTCTTGCCATACGGTATGATTTCTGGTTTGCGCTGAATGCCTGTGGCTGCCGAAAATAAACGATTCTTTTGCCGGCATATCCAAAGGAAAGGAGTCCCCGACCCGGATCATCCTGAAACATTCTTACCAGCGCTTTTGTTTCATTTTCACTTGCAGGCTGCTGGTGGATCTGCTTTCTTCGGTAATAACCGGTAGGAAAATTTTTTCTGAGTTCTGTTCCCCGCGCATTGCCGGTAAATTCTTTGCAGGAGACTTCCTGCATACGTAGCATCTGCCGATAGATGGGATTACGTATGGCAAAGAAATCATTCTCATAAATTTCATAGCCATCCGGATTCAGAAGCGGAACAAAACAGATTGTCCACTTTTCAAATAAATCTCTGAGATCATAGATCTCTTCAAGCTTCCAGCCACATTCCCAGGCTCTTGTGTATTCTTTCATCATCTCCACCAGATAACCCGGCATATATCTGTCTGTGCCGATCATTCCGGCGATACAAAAGACTGTCTGAGTGCCATTTCCCACCCATACTGCCGGTATCAGTCGTTCATCATGAGAACTTCCGATCACCTGAAAGCGTGTAATCCTGCTGTAGCGTCCTGCCGTTTCCCACATTTCGTAATAAAGTTCTTCATATGTACAGAGTGTGTTGTTTGTTTTGATCATATCTTCATTCCTGCTATGTATGAAAAAAGTTATTTGTTCCTCTATCAGTATATGAAAAGAGACAGGTCAAAAGACCTGCCTCTTAAAAATATTTCTTATGTAAAATCAGATTTCTTCTTTTTTGCGTTTGCGGACTACTACATAACCGCCTGCAAGAAGTGAAAGTGCTGCGAGTACAGACATTGTGCCGATCGGGGATTCGTCGGCTGTAGATACTGCAGATTTGGATTTGGAGCCTGCATCTTTTGCAGATGCTGCTGCCGTTGCAGTCAGTTCTGCATCTGTACCGCCAGCTCCGCTGCCATTGCCACTGCCATCGCCACTGCCATCATTGTCGCCGTCTGTGTCATCTGTTATATAGCCATTATCCTTCAGCCACTGCTGTTCTTCTTCATCTGTGTAGCTGGCTATAGTGAATTTTTTCGTAAAATACTCCACTACATCGGTATCCTGCCATGTAGTTCCATTATGAATCTGTTTCTCACAGTAGATCTGAATCGTAAAATCCTGTGTAGAAGCTCCGTTTGACGGCTGAATACCCTTTCCGTTTTTGCCACCTATGCTCCATGTAGTATGAGTGCTGTCACTGCCCGGGAATTTCCAATATACAGGAATCCATCTCACATCACCTTTTACATATGGTGCACTGTCCTCCGTTCCTGCACCAATCGCAGTGAATGAAACATATCTCTTAGAAAAGAACTTGATTTCTCCATCCAGACCTTCTACCCTTGCACCATCTGTTACTGTATGGGTACGGGCTGTCTGAGTGTTATTGTTATTATTGTCATCTTCCTTTGGTTCTGTCGGACGCGCTTTTTTCATTTTTGCCGTTGCTAGGCTACACGAAATTGCCTTAGGTTTCGTGTCACTTGAATTTCTTCTTGTAAGAACGATAAACCTGGGCGCTGTTTCCGGGACATTTTCCGCAACTACAGTAAATTCCGTATTGGCTTTTACAGCTGTAAATTTAAGCTTGCTCTTCATTGCTTTGTATGTCGAATTAATTGTTGCACTATCTGCCGTAGCATCTACAAAGAAATATGTCCACTCACAGTCTCCTGTAACTGAATATTTTGCCTGTACAGAGGTATGGCTGAGCCATTTTAATGAGCCTGTTTTATAAGACAGTGTATAATTTGCCGGCTTCTCCGGCTCCGGATCCTTCTTTACCTCTTTCAGAGAAACAGAAAGACCATTTGAAGCTGTAGAATATTCATATTTTGATGAGTTTTCGTAGCTGATATTTTTTACAGCTGCTGTAAAGACATCTTTTGAGACATCTTTTCCAGACGCATCTTTTCCAGCCTTAATTACTTCCAGGCCTGCTTTTTCGCCTTTATGACTGAATGAAGATTTACCAGTCAATGCTCCTGTAACAATCAGTTTTGCAGAACCGTCCAGAGTTATGTTCTTGTTTCCGTTATTTCCGGTAACACTTACATCACCTTCCACAGACACATCTTTATTACTGTATACTGCACCTTTATCACCAACTGTATTACCGGTAACCTTACCACCGGTAAAAACGATTGTACCGGTGTTGCAATTAATTGCAGCACCACCTGCCTCATAATCATTTTCTGTCAGCGTTACATTCGGGTTTAACCCAAATTTTGCACTGTCTGAAATATCTACAATTGCCCCATCTGCAGGTACAGCGCCATCTTCTGAGCACTTACCGGAAACTGTAAGAGTCGAATCTGGGGTACCATCTGCAAATAACTGAAGCCAGCTACCTTCTCCACTTACAGAGAACATAGTTCCTGTAAAAGTACCATCTTCTTTTCTGGAAATTGTAACTCCGTCTTTCGCAGCACGAATATTCACTTTTCCACTCACTGTAATTGTTTTATCAAGTTCAATAGATTCTGTAAGCTGAATATATACTGCTGCATCCGGATTTGCTGCTGAATAAGCTTCTGCACCGGCAACGGCTTCCTCTAAAGTTGTATAGGACATTGCTTTACCATCCTGATCCAGAATCTGATTGCCTTCGGCATCAGCAAGTACAATCCCTGCTGTCTCCGTCGGAGTCTCGCCTTCCTGCTTATCCACTTCTTTATTTTCGTCAGTCTGCTCCTGTGTCTGAGCCTCTTCTGTCGGTGTCGCATCCGCAGCGGCATCTCCTGTCGCCGGAGTCTCATCTGTCGTTGTATTATCCGCCGCCGGGGGTTCATCTGTCGTTGTATTATCCGCCGGTGGTTCATCTGTCGTTGTATTATCCGCCGGGGTCTCATCTGTTGCTGCATCTCCGCCATCTGTTACAGGTGTTTCTGCATCGCTGCTTCCGTCTTCGCTTCCTGCTTCTTCGAAACCGGCATCACCGGTGCCTTCTTCTGACATGGCTGCCATATCGCTCTCAGCGGCAAATACTGCTGCCGGAGCGCTTCCTGCTGCAAGTGCCCCTGCAAGAATTATTGCAAATAACTGTTTTCGTCTCAATTTAATGTTCCTCCATTATGAGTCTGTAAGCTGTAACTAATTATACACACGCACACTTTAAATGTCAAATCAACACATGCGCTCTTTTGTCCAATATTACCTGCGAATCTGTCCGTTTCCATAGATGATATATTTCGTTGTCGTCAGGGCAAGCAGTCCCATAGGTCCTCTGGCGTGAAGCTTCTGGGTACTGATGCCGATCTCTGCACCATAACCGAACTCAAATCCGTCAGTAAATCTCGTAGAGGCATTTACATATACTGCCGCCGCATCCACTTCATCAAGGAACTTCTGGGCATTGGTATAATCATTGGTGATGATAGCCTCAGAGTGTCCTGTGTTATAACGGTTGATATGCGCAATTGCCTCGTCTACAGAATACACCACTTTGATTGACAGTATGTAATCCAGATATTCTGTGCCCCAGTCTTCTTCTGTGGCATCTACAGAACCCGGCATCAGTTCATGTGCTTCTTTATCTGCACGCATTTCCACATGCTTTTCTTTCAGCTTCTTTGCAAGTACCGGAAGAAGTTTTTCCTTAATATTGCCATGTACCAGAAGTGATTCACACGCATTGCAGACACCAACACGCTGTGTCTTGGCATTAAGAATAATATTTACTGCCATATCCAGATCTGCACTCTCATCTACATAAATATGACAGTTTCCCGTACCGGTCTCAATTACCGGAATCGTACTCTGGTTCACGACCGCTTTGATCAGGCCCTTACCGCCTCTCGGAATAAGTACATCCACATACTCATTCATTTTCATAAATTCTGCTGCGGTCTCTCTGGAAGTATCTGCAATAAGCTGAATCGCATTTTCCGTAACACCGCATGCTTTCAGAGATTCACGGATACAGTCCACAATTGCTGCATTAGAATGGATTGCGTCACTACCGCCTTTCAGGATCACCACATTGCCTGTTTTAAAACAGAGGCCAAATGCATCGGCTGTCACATTTGGACGCGCCTCATAAATAATACCGACCACACCGAGCGGCACACGTTTCTGCCCGATAAGGAGTCCATTCGGACGTTTTTTCATACCGGTGACTTCACCGATCGGATCTTCAAGCGCCACTAGCTGTCTGAGTCCTTCTGCCATGCCTTCGATTCTCTCCGGGCTCAACATAAGACGATCTACCAGACCTTCCGGCATGTGGTTCTGCTTCGCATTCGCCACATCGACTGCATTCGCTTCCAGTAATTTGTCTGTCGATTCGACCAGATGACCGGCAACCGCCGCAAGCACCTGATTCTTCTGGTCTGTCGTGATCGTGCGCATGGTATTTTCTGCTTCTTTTGCGTTTATTCCAAGTTCTAACAGCATTTTATTCATTGCATGACCTCCCCGGGGCTTCTGCCCGTTTATTTAAGATGATAAGCTGATTTTTCTGTAACAATGATCTCCGGTGAAATATCCGTGGGTTCTGTCGGTACTTCCGGAAGCATCTGAAATTCAAATGCCACTGCCACACGTCTGATACAAGGATGTTTTTCAAGGAAGCGGTCATAAAAGCCACCGCCATAACCGACCCGGTGATTTTCTCTGTCAAAAGCCACCCCCGGCATGACCATCATGGCATCTTCCCACTGAACAATCTCGCCTCCTGCCGGCTCCGGAATCCCGAAGTAGCCCTTTTCAAGCTGTGCAAAATCTGTTAGTTTATAAAACACCATATCCTGACCGACTACCTTCGGTACGGCAACTTCCTTACCATCCCGCCATGCCGCTTCGATGATAAAACCGGTCATAACTTCATGGTTATAATCTGCATAGGCAAGAATACGCTTCGCATCCTTATATTCTGGAAGTGTGATCACCCGATCTGCGATCATCCGGCTCCATTCTTCGATCTGTACATCGGTATGTGCTTTTCGCGCTGCAAATATCTGTTTTCTAATTTGCTTTTTTTCTTCCATATTTTTCACCCAGATTTGTAACTGAACCATCTTTTTCTTTGACATCGATGTTGTTGAGCTGTGCTTGCAGATTCTGACGTACAGCCGCCAGATATTCTTTCCTGAGTTCTGCCTGTTCTTTCTTTTCTTCTTCTGTAAGACCTACACTCTTTGCCTTATGCGCAAGTGTGTTGATGCGGTCGATTTTTTCATTGTCCATCATATCGGTTTCCTCCTAGAGAAGCTTTTCTATATAGTCGATCAGATAAAATTCTTCTTTTTTGTTACCGGCAAACAAAGTACCGTATTTTCTGCCTTCGATGATCTTGTGGATGACATGGAAATCTCTGCCGTTGGCAATGATCATATCTGCTCCCGCGGATGTCGCAATCTCGGCAGCAGTCAGCTTCGTCGCCATACCGCCGGTTCCGACCTTACTCTTCGGACCTTTGCCCATGCTGAGCAGACGGTCATCCAGTTTCTCCACGGTATCAATAAACTCTGCATCCGGATTGGTGTTCGGGTCATCGGTAAAGAGACCGTCAATGTCTGAAAGCAGGATCAGAAGATCCGCACCGATCAGTCCTGCGATCACTGCTGACAGTGTATCGTTATCACCGAAAGATTCCAGCATTTCCAGCTCATAACTTGAAATCGAGTCGTTTTCATTGACAACAGGAATTGCCCCGAGTTCAAGCAGTTCTTCAAATGTATTTCGGGCATTTATGCGGTTCAGATTATTGACCATTGTGTTTTTGGTCATCAGAATCTGTGCCGCCATCTGATTATATTCTGAAAAAAGTTTCTGATAGATCATCATCAGACGTGCCTGTCCGACTGCAGAGCAGGCCTGTTTTTTCTTTAATTCCACGGGCTTTTCATGCATTCCGAACGCAGATGCGCCGACTGCCACCGCACCGGAAGTGACCAGTACGACATCTTTGCCCTGATTGTGAAGATCGCTTAATTCACGGACAAGAACCTCCAGCTTGCGAAGATCCAGTTTGTTGGTTTCTTTGTGGATAAGGGACGAAGAGCCAACCTTGACCACGATACGTTTTTTGTCTTTCAGTAATTCACGGTAATTCATGTTATCTATTCTCCAGTATATTAATCTGTTTATCTGGTGATTCCCAGATCTTCCAGTGCTTTTGCCTGTTTCGCCTCCATCACTGCTGCCTCGTCCGGTTCCATATGGTCATATCCGAGAAGATGAAGCATGCTGTGTGCAAAAAGAAAGCTGAACTCTCTTTCGGTACTATGTCCGTATTCTTCTGCCTGTGCATAAACCTTGTCTACGGAAATCATCACATCGCCAAGAATCAGTTCTTCTGTATCGAGATCAAAATAACTGTCATCACCTTCAATAACTGAATAATCTGCCGGTGTCTCAAACGGGATCATCGGGAAAGAAAGCACATCCGTCGGCGCTCCGATTGAGCGGAATTCTGTATTCACACGCTTAATCTCTTCATTGTCCGTGATCACAAGGTTTACGCAGACATCATACGGGCAATGTTCTGTCTCAAGGATATGCTCAGCTACTTTTGATGCCAGTGTCTCGTAATCTATGTCAAGTTTTCGTTCTGCTTCATAATCAATCTGTATGGTCATTCTTTTTCCTCCGGACTGTCTTTGTACTTCCCGTAGCGCGGGATGGTTTCTGTTTCTTTTCATAATCGTCATAAGCCTGGACGATCTGCTGCACAAGCGGATGTCTCACAACATCCTTGCTGGTAAGCTGGCAAAAGCCGATGTCATCAATCTTTTTGAGTACTTTTGCCGCTACATCAAGACCGGATACTGCATCACGCGGAAGGTCTTTCTGTGAAGCATCACCGGTCACGACAACTTTTGAGCCAAAACCGATACGTGTCAGAAACATCTTCATCTGTGCCGGTGTCGTATTCTGCGCCTCATCCAGAATGATAAAGGCATTATCCAGTGTACGTCCTCTCATATAGGCAAGCGGTGCGACCTCGATCAGTCCACGCTCCATGTTTTTTGCAAAGCTGTCTGCACCCATAATCTGATACAGTGCATCATACAGCGGACGAAGATATGGATCCACCTTACTCTGCAGATCACCGGGCAGGAAGCCAAGCTTTTCACCTGCTTCGATTGCCGGTCGTGTCAGAATGATACGGCTGACCTCTTCATTTCGAAATGCAGTGACTGCCATCGCCATTGCAAGGTATGTCTTACCGGTTCCCGCCGGTCCGATACCAAAGACGATCATTTTTTTGCGGATCTGCTCTACATAATCCTTTTGTCCTAAAGTCTTCGGCTTAATAGGACGTCCCTGTATCGTATTGCAGATAAAATCTTTATCTATCTCTGTAAGTATCTGGTTACGTTCTTCCATCGCAAGTGATAATCCGTAACTTACATTCTGTCTCGTAATGGTGTTGCCCTTTCCGGCAAGCCCCACCAGTTCTTCTATCAGTTTTTTTGCCTGAGTGGCACTCTGCTCTGTACCGAGAATCTTCAACATCCCATCCCTTGAGATCAGTGTGACATTCAGTGTCCGTTCAATCAGTTTCAGGTGTTCGTCAAATTGTCCGAACACGTTTCCCTCCAGATCTGCAGGAACCTGCGTATATAGCTCAATAATGCTGTTCGCCATCCTCTGTTGTCCTTTCTGCAGGCTGCTCCGGTATTTCTACAGGAGTCTCCCTTCCGATTTTTTCTATAATTTCCAGAAAACCCTTGCTTATACAGGTCTTGTGGTCAACCTCTATTTTAACATTATTTGCAGATATTTGAACCCCTTTTTCAATTAATTTTTCCTCGTAAAGCTGTAAAGTGCGCCACGCAAGCGCGCGAACCTCTTTTTCCGTGTATTCTCTGGGCACTGTTTCGTAGTATTTCCGGGTGATTTTACCCACTGTGAACGGCAGCCGAAAACTGTCTGTCAGCCGGAGAATCTGCTCCTCGACAGTGTTCTGCCAGTTTTTTTCGGCACTTTTTCCAAATTCCAGATAAGTATTTCCTGTTTTAAAAAAATAGCTTTTTCGTTCCCTTCCATCATATTCCTCTGACTGGTATTGCAGAGGAATTTCCCGATAATAAGCCTTTTTTCTCTTTATATAAATATCAGCATCAGCATGAACACCTTCGTATCTTACCACTTCCTGACTGTCATTTTTCAGCTCCAGACAGCCGGAAACCAGCACATCTCCGATATGGCATTCCTCACCGACATGAAGTTTCGGATATCCTGCCCGCGTGATCATACGGACAATCACACCATTCTGATCTGCGGTCAGATTACAGGGAGTATTTTTCTCCTTCTCCACTGCCTCTGTAAAAACTCCCTCCTTGACTGTAAGCACAAGCCGCGTTCCTTCTATTCTGACCGACACCCACGTAATATCATTATAATTTTCCCTGATTGTCGCAGCAATAGCATTGCAGCTGATCTTACTCCGCTGCATCCCATGCACAATACCCTCCTCCTTAAGAAAATCCAATATCTCCTGTGTACTGTTCCGCGCATTTCCTGACACATCAATTTCCCAGATTCGCCCCGATAATCCCAGCAAAAGCAACGCACAAACAAAGATACCGATAAAAAAAGCCTTTCTCTTTTTACTTCGGTAAAAAAAGAAGGGCAGTCCATGTTTTTCAAGAATATGTATTTTTACACCTGTTTTTCTGCGAATCGGTGAAAGCCGCAAAAAATCCTGTATTCCAAAATCTCCCTCCAGGCTTTGTTCCCCGGTTCGATCCAGACTTGAAATTTTTATTTTACGGGCTTTGCAGAGATTAAGAAAGCGCTCTGTCTGTTCTCCCTGAACCCGAATTCTGACGATGCCTTTTCGAAATCCGGTCAGATCTCTCATAGCAGCCTCCTGACGTTCTATTATAATTATCCTATTACAATTATCCCATTACAATTTCTGATATCATCCCCTCTATCTGCATTTCCTCCGGTGTATATTTCGGAATCATGAGTCTTTTCCCCCGGATGGCTATCTTTCCATGAAATCCCAGCACAATGATTTCTTCCTGCTGATACCGGAGAATGCTTTTGTAATTGCAGATTATCGCATGGCTTCGCCCGGTAAGTGTCACTATGGTTTCTTTCATAGCAAGATCACCTGGAACCTCCAGTGAAGTGACCAGATTTCCTCGCCAGTTCTTTCGCTCTTTTTCTTTTTTCATAAAAAGAACCTCTCCGGTCTTTATCACTACTTTATGCCAGAGAGGTCTTCGTTATGTAATATTTATGCTGCCCGGTACAGGACCATAGAAAACCAGAGAATGGTATTTCCGCCCAGACTATATTCCATGTGTTCTTTCTCAACAATCTCGCTCACCACAACACCATGACTTTCCAGACAGGGATGCATCCTTTCCGGAAATCTGCACGGTTCGCCCTGTGTATAGGCACAGGTTTCACAGATATCGCAGGATTCCGTCGACAGAGTAAATGTATCAAATCCCTGTTCTTTTAAAAATCCGGCAACTTCGGTAGTCAGATCTTCATGCGCATCCCTTGTAGAAAGCATTTCCTGCATATTCATAAGATCTGAAACCTCTGCAACACTGGAAAAAAACACAGCCTTCCCATAGCTGCGGATCCTTTTTTCGCACTCCTCAAGCGTACCGACAGCCGGAGGACAGGCCCATGTACTTCCATATCGTTCACATTCCTGCCTGCAGATCTGACGTACTCTTGTTGCTACAGAAAGATCAGATGTGTCCAGAATGCGATATTCATATATCGGATACGCGGAAATAAATTCTTCGAATTTTGCAGTATCCAGTTCAGCCATGTGTACTTCCTCCGTTTCGCTTATTAGTCCAGAATGATCAGTGCCATGAAAACAAGGTCTTCATCGCCGGTATTTGTCATTCCATGCCCCTGGCCGTCCGGTGTAAAGGTCACATCACCGGCTTTCACCATACGCAGTGTGCCGTTGTCGCTGTAGATGCCTTTTCCTGAAAGGATATAATAAGTTTCGCTTTCGTTGTGATGTTCGTGGTATCCCAGAGAACATCCCGGCTCCAGTGTTACTTCTGCATACAGGCCACATTTACCGTTTAACTGTTTTTCATTGAGAAGTCTTTTGATCAGTACGTGTCCCTGGCCGCCTGCCATGTTCTCTATTCTTTCTGTTGTCATATCACTTATCCTCCTTTATGGAATCCTTTATTACAAACCGGACTGTCCGGAATGTATCTTTATTGCTGCCGTCATTTGTGGTACGGTTCGTTGTTCATGATCCGATAGCTCCGATAGATCTGTTCGAGTAGAATCATCTGCATAAGCTGATGTGGAAAAGTCATTTTTGAAAAACTGAGCTTATAATCTGCTCTCCTAAGCACTTCATCTCCAAGTCCAAGCGAACCGCCGATCACAAAAGCGATCGAACTTTTGCCCTCGACCCCCAGACGGCTGATTTTTTGAGAAAGTTCTATGGAATCCAACATCTTGCCATCAAGTGCAAGTGCGATCACATAATCCTGTTCACGGATCTGCTTCATCAGGCGCTGAGCTTCTGTATTTTTGATCTGTTCGTTCAATGCATCCGAAGCTTTGTCCGGTGTCTTTTCATCCGTAACCTGGCAGAATGTAAGCTTACAGTAACGGCTGAGACGTTTCGCATATTCTGCAATTCCGTCATTCAGATATTTCTCTTTAATTTTTCCAACTGTTACGATTCTTATCTCCATCAGCCATTTTCCTCTAAGTAATTTTCAAACTGTTCCTGCGACATCAGTACTTTACGCGGTTTTGTTCCTTCTTCCGGACCTACAACTCCTGCATCACACAACTGATCCATGATCCTTGCCGCTCTGTTAAAGCCGATTTTGAACATTCTCTGAAGCATACCGATAGATGCCTTTTCTTTCTCGATGATAAATTTACCGGCATCCACGAAATAAACATCTCTCTCATCCCCGGAAGAAGCACCTCCTGCAGACAGACTGACCGTATTTACCTGCTGTTCGATCTGTGCATTGTACTGTGTTCCCGGATTCTTATCTGCAAGAAAATCAACAATTGCGCTGACTTCTTCATCCGATACAAACGCGCCCTGCAGTCGTGCCGGTTTCTGATAGCCCTGCGGATAAAACAGCATATCTCCTTTACCCAGAAGTTTCTCGGCACCATTCATATCCAGAATCGTTCTGGAGTCTACACCCGAAGAAACAGAGAAAGCGATTCGGGACGGCATATTTGCCTTGATCAGACCGGTAATAACGTTTACAGACGGACGCTGTGTTGCAATGATCAGATGAATACCTGCTGCACGTGCAAGCTGTGCCAGACGGCAGATTGCATCCTCAACTTCGCCCGGTGCAACCATCATAAGGTCAGCAAGCTCGTCTACCACGATCACGATCTGCGGCATACGTTCCGGTCGTTCTTCTCCTTCCGGAATACGCATTCCATCAACCTTTCGATTGTATTCCTGCAAATTGCGGACACCAAACTCCGCAAAAGTATTGTAACGGCCCATCATCTCCGTAACAGCCCAGTTCAGTGCACCGGCAGCCTTTTTCGGGTCGGTCACTACAGGGATCAACAGATGTGGAATTCCGTTGTATACACTCAGCTCTACTACTTTCGGGTCAATCATGATAAGTTTGACTTCTTCCGGCTTCGCTTTATATAAAATGCTGACGATCAGCGTATTGATACATACAGATTTACCGGAACCGGTTGCTCCCGCAATCAGAAGATGCGGCATCTTTGCGATATCCGTAACGACCGGTTTGCCTGCGATATCTTTGCCGACAGCAAACGCCAGTTTTGATTTTGCAGTCTGGAATTCCTGTGACTGCAGCAGTTCTCTCAACATGACCGCATGGTTTTCTTTATTCGGCACTTCAATACCGACGGCAGCCTTGCCCGGTATCGGTGCTTCGATACGAATATCCGGTGTCGCAAGGTTCAGCTTGATATCGTCTGCAAGATTTACGATTTTACTTACCTTTACGCCCATCTCCGGCTGGAGTTCATAACGGGTAACTGTCGGTCCACAGCTTACATTTGTGACTGTGACATTCACCCCGAAGTTATGCAGTGTATCCTGCAGTTTCTTCGCTGTTTTGCGAAGATGTTCGTCAGAATCTCCCTGTGATTTACCGTCACCACGCTTCAGAAGCTTCAGCGGCGGATAATGATATTCCTTTTTGACCACTTCATTCTTCTGTATAATTTCTTTTTGGATGTTCTGAATTCCGTTCTCGATCTCCTTCGGAGAAGATTTCGGATTCTTAGCAGGCTGTGAAGGGACTTTTTCCGCAGCAACAGTCGGCTGAGATTCTGACGCATCGACTGTCGCATCTGATTTATACACTGTTTCGCTCTGTACCGGCTGTGGATCATAATCCGGCTCTGCCTCAGGATAAATCTCTTGTGGTGCACCGTAATCGCTATGCTGCTCAGTCACATAGTGAGCCTGCGGTTCTTCATAAGGCATCTTCTCTTCTGGTTCAAAGCCCTGCTCCTCATGCACTTCTGGTTCTTCGTATACGGGTTCTTCATATACAGGTTCTTCATATACCGGCTCTGCACGATGGATTTCAAAGTCTGCTTCCTGCAATGGCACAGGAGTCCCCATATCTTCGGTTTTATTTTCACAAGGCGCCAGCTTCGTACCTTCAAGAAATCCTGTACGTTTCTTTTTCGATGCCGATTTTTTAGACGCTTCCGTTTCTCCTGCATTCTCTTTTTCTGCCTTTGCTGCAACATTTTCATCTTCTGCATCTTCTGCCAGTGCTTCCTCCAGTTCACGGATACGCTGTGCCTGACGTTCTTCTTTTCGCTGACGGCGTTCCTGTACGCGAAGTTCTTTTCTCAGGTCACGTTCCGGCTGACCTTCCATATACATATCGCGGCCATCACGTGCAAGCGCACAGACAGCATCCCACACACGGAACACAAATCCGAAGAAAGATTTCTGCGTTACAAGGATCAGAGAAATCAATAATACAAGAACAATGATCACATAACCACCCGCCACACCAAATGCAGAGGTAGTCGAAATACAGATTGCGCCGCCGATCACGCCTCCACCGGTATGATAAACTGAACTTACAGAATAATAATCAGCCAGTGTCATACTCGGCATATATCCTTCCGTCAGAAGCTGGATCAGTCCACACAGAAAGATACCAAATACCAGTACCGCAAGCGCCTTTTTGTATGCCAGCGGGTTCCTGCGGTTCGATACCAGAAAGACCGCACATCCGAAGATCAGAAGCGGAAACAGATACGCAAGGATGCCCATCACGCCAAAAAATGCCGCGCTGATCGTTGCACCGACAGTGCCTCCCATTCCAAGGTTACTGAAAATCAGAATGATCGAAGCTGCCAGAATTATAAGCAGAATAATTTCTGTCTGAAATCCACTGGTTACACTCTGTTTCGCTGTCGTTTTCTTTTTTGTATTTTTACGTCCGGAAGAAGACCTGCCGGTCCCTTTTCGGTTGGTCGGTTTCTTTGTTGCTGCCACTCTGGCACCCCTCCTAAAATTTCAAGCTTTATAATGCAGAATTCGTTATCAGGGCAATAAATCCTGCAAGGAAACAATAATAAGCAAAGTAGCGGAATTTTCCTTTATGCACCAGGCGCAGGCAGGTACGTATCGCAAACATGCCGACCACTGCCGCAATGATCATGCCAAATACATAGGCAAATCCAAGTCCTACTGTCATGTCTGCGGAGCCGAACTGACCAAGCTCCATGATCATCGCACCGATGATTGCCGGGATTGATAATATGTAAGAATATTTAACCGCAAATGTGCGTGAAAATCCACTCATTAATCCCGCACTGATCGTAAGTCCACTTCTGGAAAGTCCCGGAAATACAGAAAGTCCCTGACAGATACCGATCCACATTGCATCAGAAAAATGGGCATCTTTCGCTGCCTTCGTACCACCAACACGGCTCAAATCAATAACCAGCAAAAGAATACCTGTCACAAGAATTCCGGCCCCCGGAATCAATACGGACGTAGCGGATACCGAAACCAGTCGTCTTGCAGCATAACCCAGAAATACAGTCGGAATCATAGATACAAGAAGCAAAACCACAAACTTCCGATATACATTACTGATAATGCGTGTATAATGAAGCTGATCTCCTGTCCTTCTGTTGTGTATGTACAGATTTGCATTTCCGATCAGATCCATAAACATGTCCAGCGCTTCGAACGCAAGGTGTCGTATGTCCTTCTGGAATGTCATAAAAATTGCTGCCAGTGTTCCCAGATGCAGCATGGTCTCAAGCAGGACACCCGATCCGTGCTCCATACCGAGAAAATTCTGCAGAAAACAGAGATGTCCGAAACTGCTGACCGGTAAAAACTCTGTAATTCCCTGCACAATGGCAAGTAAAATGATGTATAAAACCGTCATAATTTTTCCCTTTTCTTTTGATTTACGTGTGCTTTTCCGATAATAAGGCACATTACCAGTGGTCAGTATAACACATTTTCCAGAAAAAAAAAAGCCTTTTGACCGCATCCCATCCGCGGTCAAAGGCTTCTTCGCATAAGCATTGCTTATTATTTGTTTTTCAGATATTCGTCAATACCTTTTGCACCAGCTTTACCTGCTCCCATAGCAAGGATAACAGTAGCTGCACCAGTAACGGCATCACCACCGGCGTAAACACCGTCTTTGGATGTCTTACCTGTTTCTTCTTCGGCAACAATACATCTTCTCTTGTTGATTTCAAGACCTTTTGTAGTGGAAGAAATCAATGGATTCGGAGAAGTACCAAGGGACATGATGACTGTATCTACATCCATGTCATACTCAGATCCCGGAATCTCTACCGGACGTCTTCTTCCGGATGCATCCGGCTCGCCGAGTTCCATCTTGACAACTTTCATGCCATGTACATGACCGTTTTCGTCAACAAGGATTTCCTTCGGATTTGTAAGAAGATCAAAGATAATACCTTCTTCTTTTGCATGATGAACTTCTTCAGCTCGTGCCGGAAGCTCTGCTTCACTTCTTCTGTAAACGATATGTACTTCTGCACCAAGTCTCAGAGCAGTTCTTGCTGCGTCCATAGCTACGTTACCACCACCGACAACGGCAACTTTCTTGCCTGCTGCGATCGGTGTATCATAAGAATCATCGAAAGCTTTCATCAGGTTGCTTCTTGTCAGGTATTCGTTTGCAGAGAATACACCACTTGCGTTCTCACCCGGGATTCCCATAAACATTGGAAGACCTGCACCGGAACCGATAAATACTGCCTCAAATCCTTCATCCTCGATCAGCTGATCGATCGTTGTGGATTTACCGATGACAACGTTTGTTTCAAATTTAACGCCAAGTTCTTTGACTTTTGCGATTTCTTTCTTAACGACTTTCTGTTTTGGAAGACGGAATTCCGGAATACCATAAACAAGAACGCCGCCGAGTTCATGAAGTGCTTCAAATACAGTTACATCATAACCTGCTTTTGCAAGATCACCTGCACAGGTAAGACCGGACGGACCGGAACCGATAACTGCGACTTTGTGTCCGTTCTTCACTTCTGCGCCGGCTGGTTTGATATCATGCTCCAGAGCGTAGTCAGCAACAAATCTCTCCAGTTTACCGATAGAAACAGCTTCGCCCTTCTTACCACGGATACACTGTCCTTCACACTGGGACTCCTGCGGACATACACGACCACAGATAGCCGGAAGTGCGGAAGAAAGTCCGATTACTTTGTAAGCTTCTTCCATGTTGCCTTCTTTGATCTGCTCGATGAATCCAGGAATATCGATAGATACCGGACAGCCCTCTACGCATTTAGGTTTCTTGCAGCCCAGACATCTCTGAGCTTCTTCCATTGCTTCTTCCTGATTATATCCAAGACAAACTTCTTCAAAGTTTGTTGCACGTACCTTCGGATCCTGTTCTCTTACAGGTACTTTTTTTAACATTTTTGCATCTGCCATTACTTGTCACCTCCGCACTGTCCGCATCCACCGTGGTGGGTATCGCCTTCCTGAAGCTTCAGTAATGCACGACCTTCTTCAGTCTTGTACATCTGGCTTCTCTTCATAGCCTGATCGAAATCTACAAGGTGTCCGTC
This sequence comes from Blautia sp. Marseille-P3087, assembly GCF_900120195.1. Classification (GTDB taxonomy): domain Bacteria; phylum Bacillota; class Clostridia; order Lachnospirales; family Lachnospiraceae; genus Blautia_A. Next base: position 310,581 of record NZ_LT635539.1, on the reverse strand, counting down.
AAATTCCGGTCCGTCTACACAGGCAAATTTAATCTCATCACCAACCTGAAGACGGCATGCTCCACACATACCTGTTCCGTCTACCATGATCGGGTTCATGCTGACGATTGTATGGATGCCCAGCTTCTTAGTAAGAAGACAGACAAATTTCATCATGATCATAGGTCCGATTGCAACACAGACATCATACTGTTTGCCCTCGTTTGTAACGAGATCTTCCAGAGTCTTTGTAACCATACCGGAACGTCCGTAAGATCCGTCATCTGTTGTAACATAAAGGTTGGAAACTGCTGCAAGTTCTTTTTCAAGAATAACCATATCTTTAGTCTTGGAACCAAGGATTACATCTGCAGTAATACCATGTTCTTTCAGCCATTTTACCTGTGGGTAAACCGGTGCGGTACCAACACCTCCGGCAATAAATACCATTTTCTTTTTCTTTAATTCTTCAATATCCTCGTTAACAAATTCAGAAGGACATCCCAGAGGTCCTACAAAATCACGGAAAGAATCTCCTGCTTTTAATTCGGACATCCTGATAGTAGATGCACCAACTTCCTGGAATACGATTGTTACTGTGCCTTCTTCACGATCATAGTCACAGATTGTAAGCGGAATTCTCTCTCCCTTTTCATCCATTTTTACGATGATAAATTGTCCTGGCTGACAGTGGCTTGCAACACGCGGTGCGTGAACGACCATAAGATGGATCTTAGCTGCCAGTGTCTCAGCTTTTAAAATCTTATACATTGTTTCCCTCCTAGCGTATATTCATTCAATCCCTTAATAATAATACGCTAAAATCTTTCCTATTACAAGGAAAAGATTTATAAACATGCATAAAACCGACTATTTTTTCATATTACTTTCCTGCCTTCAGCTTTTTTTCTTCAATCATCTGATGCAGCCGTGCAAGCGCCTCCCGTATTCCGCCGATCTCATCAATCAGCCCTTCCTTGACTGCTTCTCTTCCTTCAAGCATCGTTCCTACATCTTTGACAAGCTGACTGGTATCCAGCATCAGTTCCTCGAGCCGTTCCTGTGTCGTATCGGAATGTGCCGCAATAAAACCAGTAATGCGGTCCTGAATTTTCTCGATATTCCGGTAAGACTGCGCCACACCGATAAACATTCCGCTGGAACGCACCGGATGAATCACCATCGTTGCACTCGGCACTGCAAAAGAATAATCTGCCGACACCGCCATCGGCACTCCGATCGAATGCCCGCCTCCCAGCACAAGAGAAACTGTAGGAATACTCAAAGATGCGATCATTTCCGCGATTGCAAGTCCCGCTTCAACATCTCCCCCGACTGTATTCAAAAGGATTAACAGTCCATCCACGTCTTTATCATCCTCAATCAATGCCAGTTTCGGAAGGACATGTTCATACTTCGTTGTCTTACTCTGTGAAGGCGCACTGTCATGCCCTTCTACCTCGCCAATGATCGTCAGAAGTTCAATCCTGTGTTTCCTTTTGTTCTGATCAAGCGTAAGCTGTCCCGTCTCCCTGATCTGCTCATCCTGTTCTTTCTGTGTATCAATTTCCTGCTGTTTTTCATTTTTGTTTTCAGACATAAAAATACCTCCATGTACATTCATGAAGGTATTTTGTGTAAAACTATGGATTCATATACATCAGGACTGCATCCAGCTTCTCCATCAGACTTAAGTGATTCTTTCTTAATCCGGCAAGCAGAAGTACCCTTACTTATACAAATCAATTTTATTCAGATGTATCTTTTCAAATCAATTTCTGATGAATCATTCGTCCCAGTTTGTCCAAACGTCTGTAACATCATCGTCTTCATCGAGAAGATCCAGTGTTCTCTGAAGATTCTTAACATCCTGTTCATCTGTCAGTTCTACGTATGTCTGCGGAACCATGGCAACCTGTGCTTCTACCATCGGAATTCCTGCTTTTTCCAGAGCTTCACGTACTGCACTGAAATCGTCCGGAGCGGTAAGGATCTCAAAGCTGTCTTCTTCTTCATTGAAGTCCTCAGCGCCAGCATCAAGAGCAGTCATCATCAGCTCATCTGCATCCATATCGCCGCATTCGTCTTCCAGTTCTTCTTTATCAATGATGATCTGACCTTTCTGGTCAAACATGAAGGATACACACCCCTGTGTTCCGATGCTTCCGTAACCTTTTGTAAATGCATTTCTAACATTACTTGCTGTACGGTTTTTGTTGTCTGTCAGAGTTTCAACGATGATTGCAACACCATTCGGGCCATAACCTTCGTATGTAGCATGCTCGTAACTGTCTGCGGAATCTGCACCTGCTGCTTTCTTGATGCCACGGTCGATTGTATCGTTCGGCATGTTGTTTGCTTTTGCTTTTGCAATGACATCACGAAGTTTGCTGTTGTTGTTCGGGTCCGGACCGCCGGCCTTTACAGCCATAACGATCTCACGGCCGATAACAGTAAAAATCTTACCCTTTTTGGCATCATTTTTTTCCTTTTTGTGCTTTATGTTTGCGAATTTTGAATGTCCTGACATGTTTCACTCTCTCCTTTTGTTTCTTTGTCATTTATTTTCTCGGCTCTGACCCTTCCGATCGTCCGGTTGCCCAGCGAAAGAATCTTAAATCTGTAGCCGTTTGCAACTATTTCTCTGTCGAGATCATCCTGGGCAGGTATGTGTCCCAGATGCTCCGTCAGATATCCGTTGAGTGTCTCCATCTCAACATCTCCGAAATCAATATCCAGCTCCTGCTCTACATCCGTAAGACTCGCAAGTCCGTCAATGATGATACTGTTGTCCACCTGGGGTCGGAATGTATCTTTACTTTCATCGTACTCATCAAAAATATCACCGACGATCTCTTCCAGAATATCTTCCATCGTCACGATACCTGCTGTCTGACCATATTCATCCACCACAACCGCCATATGTACCTGTCTGGCCTGCATGGTACGAAAAAGCTGACCGATGTGTCTGGTCTCCGGAACAAAAGTCACTTTACGTATCAATCCCGGCAGTTCTTTCAATGGTTTGAACTTCGCCCATGAATTCTGTGTAAAGAATTTCAACGCATCCTTATAATGGATCAGGCCCCGGATATCATCCATATCCTCTCCACAGACAGGATAGCGGGAATTTCCCTCTTCCATCATATGTTCCACCACATCTTTGAGCAGATCTTCCAGCGCAAACGCTGCCACATGGCTTCGATGCGTCATGACAGCACCCACTTCCTTATCCTCGAAAGCAAAAATATTCTGGATCATTTCAGCTTCATCCTTGTGAAGGACACCTTTCTCATGTGCCTCATCCACCATGGAAATGATTTCTTTCTCGGTCACTGCATCCTGTTGCTTCCCATGAAAAATATGTGTCAGTTTATCAAATATCCCTGATTTTTTCTTTACATGCCCCTCCTCAAGGGGCAGGCGACTGCCATCGTCCATTTTGTTTCCTTTTCCTTCCACGATCTGTCTTACTGATTTCAAATGTAAAATATACGTAACTGTGAATGTACTGAACAGTTACAACTCTGCATAATTACTGATAAAATATAGCACTTTCACTTACGTTCGTCAAGGATAACACCTTTAAACAGCTAAAAAGTAAGCTCCAGACTGATCTCAAGTGCATGATTTACCCGGTCCAGCATCACCTGATCCAGATGACAGACCTTATCTTTCAGACGTTTTTTGTCAATGGTACGCAGCTGTTCCAGCAAGATTACAGAATCCTTTTCGATTCCATATGCAGATGCATCGATCTCTATGTGCGTCGGCAGCTTTGCCTTATTCATCTTTGATGTAATAGCCGCGCAGATCACCGTAGGGCTGTGACGGTTGCCGACATCATTCTGTATGATCAGGACCGGACGCACACCGCCCTGTTCACTTCCGACAACCGGTCTTAAATCTGCGTAAAAAATATCCCCTCGCTTAATTACCACACAATCACACTCCGATTCTTTTTTCTCTGGAATTAGTATTTCCATTTTTCTTCTGTGTATACATGCGTGGTATTTTCACTGCATCCTTTTCAGTCTGCAGGAATCTTTCCGGGCTGTCCCCACAATCCGGAAGTTTATTTAAAGAAGGTCAGATCTCCCCATTCTCTGCCGTCTTTTATATAGACTCTCGGTACACGTTTGCTGATGTCACATGCAAATTCATAAGAAAATCTGCCTGACAGATCACCAAATGTCTCAATACTGATAAATTCATCTCCGTCTTTTCCGATCAGAGTAACTTCATCTCCGTGTTTTACATCCGGAATGTCTGTTACATCTATCATAAACTGATCCATGCAGACTCTTCCGATGATCGGAGCTTTCTGTCCGTGGATCAGAACCCAGCCTTTATTAGAAAGGCTTCTCGGATATCCGTCTGCATAACCTACCGGAATTGTTGCCACACGCAGGTCTTTTTCAGATGCAAATGTACCGCCATAACTGATCGGTGTACCTGCCGGAAGATCTTTGACGTATGATACGTGGCTCTTTAATTCCATTGCAGGAATCAGTTTTACAATGTCTCTCTCTACTTCGTTTGACGGATAAATGCCATAGATCGTAATACCGGCTCTTACTGCGTTCAAATTTGCCTCCGGAACGCGGATGATACCTGCACTGTTGGAACAGTGTTTCATCGGGATCTCCACTCCTGCTTTTTCAAGAAGCTCTGCAAATGCAAGATAACGGTTCAGCTGTGTGATTGCAGGAGAACGGTCCGTCTCATCTGCTCTTGCAAAATGTGTAAACATACCTTCGATCTCTACATTCGGAAGATCCGCGATCTTTTTGATCGTCTCTACACTTTCCGGTACATCGGCAAATCCTATACGGCTCATTCCCGTATCCAGTCCGATGTGTATATGTACCTGCTTGCCCTGACGGACAGCTTCCTCGGAAAGTGCCGCAGCCATCTCATATTCACAGACGGTCATACGTACTTCATGTGCGATCAGTTCTTTATAATATTCTTCAAAAACAATTCCAAGAATAAGAATCGGTTTGTCAATTCCGGCATCTCTTAACTGGAGCGCTTCCTCCGGTGTAGCTGTCGCAAATCCCCAGATGTATTCATAGTCTTCGATCAGACGCGCGATTGCTTCCGCACCATGGCCATAACCATCAGCCTTAATGACAGCTACAATCTTTGTTCCCTCTGCTATATTTTTTTTCATTTCTTCGAAGTTGTGTGCAATTGCATCCAGAGAAACAACTGCCTTCACTCTGTCAAATTTTTTCATGATAAAGCTCTCCTTTGTATTTCAAAACTTTTATTTCTTAAAGTTCTGTTGTTCTTTTAAAATTTCCGCAACACCACAGGCTACATCTCCGGCCTTCATGCCAGCCATGCCTTTTCGCAGCGCAGCCTGATCACCACCTGCGCCATGAAGCAGGGTGCCAAGCGCCGCATAAAATCCGACATCTTTCTCCTCAATTGGTGTTTCCAGATACATTGCCTGCATACCGGCAAGCACCCCGGACAAAACATCTCCACTTCCTGCGGTTGCCATACCCGCATTTCCCAAAAGATTGATCCATGCACGTCCATCCGGCGCCGCTGTCACTGTACACGCATCTTTCAGTACGCATACCGCCCCGGTCTCCGCCACAAGTGCACGTGCCGCACCTGCCCGGTCACTCTTTAATTCTCTGATTGATTTACCAGTCAGACGGCTCATCTCACCCATATGCGGTGTCAGAATCACATGACTGCCCAGATATTTTTTCCATTCCGGATTCTCTGCCAGAAGATTCAATCCATCCGCATCCAGCACAACCGGCTTTCCCTCCTGCTTTGCTTTTTTAAGGAAAAACCGCACTTTATCAGCCGCCTTCACCGTCATTCCGATTCCCGGCCCGATCACCAGCACGTCACTCCAGTTAAAATCATTTTCCCAGTCTCCGGTGCATGAAATCATCGCCTCCGGAAGCATGGTCTGAAGCGGAATCCGGTTTTCCTCAGGTGTTATAATTTTTACCATTCCGGCTCCTGTTGCAAAGGCTCCCGAAGCACTTAAGAATGCTGCGCCACACATTCCCGGGCTTCCGGCAACCACAAGTACTTTTCCAAAAGTACCTTTGTTTCCCTCTGCCTCTTTCTCCGGCAATTCACGCAGATCCGATTTTTCCATCGAAAACAGCTTCGGTTCTGCCCCATCTTCTCTGTAGATGCCAACATCCGCGACTACAATCTGACCGGCAAGCTTTCTTCCCGGATACAGGCAAAGCCCTGCCTTACGAAAAGCAAACGTCACCGTAAGGTCTGCGCGAAATGCAATTCCAAGTTCAATACCGGTATCGCCATCCACTCCCGAAGGCAGATCAACAGCTACTTTCCATCCGGACATCTCATTCAGTTCAGCGATCAGTTCACGGTATTCACCCTTTACCTCTCTGGTCAGTCCAACGCCGAAAATGGCATCTACTATAGTAGTATATTCCTCATTATGCAGGTTATTCACAACAGGCACCTGATAATTTACGGCAATCTGGCACTGTCGCTGCATTTCTTCCGTCCTGTGATCCGGATTTCCTGCCAGATAAATTGCGCTCTGATAGCCGTGCTGATGCAGGATTCTCGCAATAGCCACACCATCTCCGCCATTATTTCCACTTCCACAGACGCACAGGATCTTTTGCTTTATATTCTCTGTTGTAAATCTTTTTTCCAGTTCTTCTACAACTTTCAGAGCCGCCCGCTCCATAAGCACACAGGACGGTACTCCCATCTTCTCAATCGTGTAACTGTCACAGGATTTCATTTCCTGGCAGATCACTACCTGTTTCATCCGGTCACCTCCTGCTTATAACAACAGACAGGCTATTACACAGCATCTCCTGAAAAGGAGCCATGCAACAGCCTGTCCTGAATTATTTCTCATCATCCACATGTTGCTGCCGATACTGGCTGAGATTATATGACAATGTCATCAGACTTTCAGAAAGATGAACGTTCTCTACAATTACACCGTCCGGTGTATCCAGATCCACATGTGCAAAATTCCAGATTGCCTTGATTCCATTTTCGATAAGGATATCCGCCATATCTATCGCTTTGTTTTTCGGCAACGTCAAAATCGCGATCTCCACATTATTTTTCTTAAGGAAGAATGGCAGATCACTGATCATCTGAATTTCAATTCCCCGTACCGCGATGCCCTCGAGCACCGGGTTTACATCAAAAATACCAACAAGTTTGAATCCACGTTTCTCAAATTCTACGTAATTGGCAAGCGCCTGACCGAGATTACCGGCACCGACAATAATCATCGGATGTACCGTATCCAGACCAAGGATCTTACCAATCTCTGTATATAAATATTTTACGTTATATCCGTAACCCTGCTGTCCAAATCCCCCAAAGTTATTTAAGTCCTGTCTGATCTGTGATGCCGTTACACGCATTTTCTTACTAAGGTCATTTGAAGAAATACGCTCTACATTATCCTCCAGAAGTTCACCCAGGTATCTATAGTAACGCGGCAGTCTTTTGATCACAGCTTTTGAAATCTGTTTTGCTTCCACCGTTGTCCCTCCTTACACTTTCCCGTTAATTATAACGAAATGACATTTTATTGTCAATCTTTGTTGTGAAATACGTACAATTTTTGCGGTTTTTCTTTACAAAAAAAGTTTTTACTTTTATAATCATTACGGTATATTTACAATGGAGGAAAGATTATGATTTTATCATGTCAGGGCATCTCGAAATCCTTTGGTGAAAAAGTGATTCTGGAAGATGCCTCATTTCATATAGAAGAACGGGAAAAAGCCGCTCTGATCGGCAATAACGGTGCAGGCAAAACGACTCTTCTCCGCATCATCATGAACGAGCTGCATGCTGATTCCGGTCAGGTCGTCCTCATGAAGGACAAGCAGATCGGTTATCTCGCACAGTATCAGGATGTACAAGGACATCGTACCGTCTACGAAGAGCTGCTCAGCACCAAACAATACATCATCGACATGGAAGAACGCATGCGTTCCATGGAGCTTGAGATGAAACATGCTTCAGGCGAAGAGCTCGATCGGCTGATGAACAGTTACACCCGCCTGACCCACGAATTTGAACTTGAAAACGGCTACGCTTATAAGAGTGAGCTGATGGGTGTCCTGAATGGTCTTGGTTTCGCCGAAGAAGATTTCAACAAACAGGTGGCCACTCTTTCAGGTGGTCAGAAAACACGTGTCGCACTCGGTAAACTGCTGATTTCCAAACCGGATATCCTGCTTCTCGATGAGCCGACCAACCACCTCGATATGGAAAGCATCGCCTGGCTGGAAACTTATCTTCTGAATTATCCGGGCGCTGTATTCATCGTTTCCCATGACCGTTATTTTCTCGATAAAGTTGTAACCAAGGTCGTTGAAATCGAAGCCAGTCACGTCCGCATGTACAGCGGAAACTATTCCGCCTACGCAGAAAAGAAGGCGCAGCTCCGTGATGCACAGTACAAAGCCTACCTGAACCAGCAGCGCGACATCAAGCATCAGGAAGCTGTCATTGTCAAGCTGAAATCTTTCAACAGAGAAAAATCTATCAAGCGTGCCGAAAGCCGTGAAAAAATGCTGAACAAAATTCAGCGGATCGAAAAGCCGCTCGAAGTCCAGAGTCAGATGCGTCTCTCTCTCGAACCACGTGTAGTCAGCGGAAATGACGTTCTGACTGTCGAAGAACTTGCCAAGAGCTTTCCGCAGCAAAAACTTTTTTCCAATATTTCCTTCCAGATCAAACGCGGTGAGCGTGTTGCCCTGATCGGTAACAACGGTACCGGCAAGACCACGATGCTCAAGATACTCAACGGGCTTCTCGATGCCGATGCCGGAAGTTTCTCACTCGGAGTAAAGGTACAGATCGGATATTACGATCAGGAACATCATGTCCTGCATGCTGAGAAAACTATTTTTCAGGAAATTTCCGATACGTACCCGACTCTCACAGAAACAGAAATCCGCAATATGCTCGCAGCATTTTTGTTTACCGGAGATGATGTTTTTAAAGAAATCTCCGCACTTTCCGGTGGCGAGCGCGGACGTGTATCCCTCGCGAAGCTGATGCTCTCCGAAGCAAACTTCCTGATCCTCGATGAGCCGACCAACCACCTCGACATTGCTTCAAAGGAAATCCTTGAAGAAGCACTGAACAGCTATACAGGAACCGTTCTCTACGTATCACATGACCGTTATTTCATCAATCAGACTGCAACACGTATTCTAGATCTGACTAATCAGTCTGTTGTAAATTACATAGGTGATTACGATTATTATCTTGAGAAAAAAGAAGAACTGACTGAGAAGTATGCACCTTCTGCTGCTGAAACTTCCGTTGAATCCAAAGAAGAGGCACCTTCTGAAGGAAAGCTCACCTGGCAGCAGCAAAAAGAAGAACAGGCACGCAAACGTAAGCAGGAAAACGAGCTGAAAAAAGTCGAAAAACGTATCGAAGAACTCGAGACCCGCGATAAAGAAATTGACGACACCCTTGTTCTGCCGGACGTATGCACCAATGTCGGACGATGCGCTGAACTGAGCCGTGAAAAAGACAAGATTCAGCAGGAACTTGAGGAATTATACGAAAAATGGGAGACTCTTGCATAAGTCTCCCACTTTCAAAAGATATGAGCCATTGTATCATCATCCGGTACAATGGCTCTTCTTGTCTTAGTTATAACATTTTTTCCAGTTCTTCTCTGATAGCAAGGATGAAGTCACGGCTGTTCAGTACAGTCGGATTTTCGATACTGGTGATCAGTGCAAGGTCTTTTGTCATCTTGCCGTCTTCAATCGTAGAAAGAGTTGCTTTTTCCAGTTTGTCCGCAAAATCAGAAAGCTCCTGATTGTTGTCCAGTTCGCCACGTTTACGGAGTGCTCCTGTCCATGCGAAGATAGTTGCTACAGAGTTGGTAGAAGTCTCTTTGCCTTCAAGATGACGATAATAATGTCTCTGAACAGTTCCATGTGCAGCTTCATATTCATAATAGCCCTGCGGAGAAACCAGCACGGAAGTCATCATCGCAAGTGAACCAAATGCAGAAGAAACCATATCACTCATAACGTCTCCGTCATAGTTCTTGCATGCCCAGATAAATCCACCTTCTGCTTTCATAACACGTGCAACGATATCATCAATCAGGCTGTAGAAATATGTCAGACCTGCTTCTTCGAATTTATCTTTAAACTCTGTATCAAAGATCGTCTGGAAAACTTCCTTAAATTTAGCATCGTATGTCTTGGAAATGGTATCTTTCGCACCAAACCACACATCCTGCTTTGTATCAAGCGCATAGTTGAAGCAGCTTCTTGCAAAGCTTTCGATGGATGCAGTCATATTGTGCATACCCATCGCAACTCCCGGTGCCTTAAATTCCTGTACAAGGGAACGTTTCTCTTCACCGTCTTCTGATGTATAGACAAGCTCAACTTTACCCGGTTTGTCAATGTACATTTCGGTATTTTTATAAATATCACCGTATGCATGACGCGCAAGTGTGATCGGCTTTTTCCAGTTACGTACACATGGCTCAATTCCCTTTACAACGATCGGCGCACGGAAAACAGTTCCATCAAGGATCGCACGGATCGTACCATTCGGACTCTTGTACATCTTCTTCAGATCGTATTCATCCATACGTGCATGATTCGGTGTGATTGTCGCACATTTTACTGCAACGCCATATTTCTTCGTAGCTTCTGCAGCATCAATCGTTACCTGATCATCTGTCTCGTTACGATAATTCAATCCAAGATCATAATACTCTGTGTTCAGATCAATAAATGGAAGAAGGAGTTCGTCTTTAATCATCTTCCAGAGGATTCTGGTCATTTCGTCTCCGTCCATTTCTACCAGCGGTGTCGTCATTTGAATTTTTTTCATAATACTTCTCCCTTGCTTGATATCTGATTTTGTAAATGTTTTACTTTTCACAATTCCAATTTTCCTATTATTCTATCCGAAAAAAGGATTTACGTCAATACTTTCAGTCTTTACTATAGTAAAATTTTATAGCAACCTTTTATAACGCCAGAAATTTTTGACAGTTAAATTTTCCCCAGCCCTGCTGATTTCTCGGCAGTCCCATATCCTCCGTACTCTCCCGCAGCATCATTTTGATCTCAAGATTTGTGAGCAGTGGATCTTTTTCCAGTGCAAGTGCAATCGTCCCGGATACCAGAGGCGTCGACATGGACGTGCCGCTTTTCATACTATAGAGATTGCCTGCACCGGGCGAACATGCCATGATGTTTTTCCCCGGTACCACCAGATCCGGTTTACACACACATTCAAATGTCGGTCCTCTCCCAGACACAGCACGTTTACCGGAAAGCATGTCACTGGAACCAACTGTGATGATTTTTTTGCTGCAGCCCGGTGCTGTAACGCTTCCCGGATCCGGTCCCTGATTACCGGCAGCAGCAACTACTACAAGACCTTCGTCCCACAACTTTTCCACGCCCTTTACAAGTACATCCTGCTCACTCCGTGTCCGATATGTCGTCCCAACAGAAATATTCACGATCCGAATATTATATCGCTGCCGGTTACGCAAGATCCAGTCAAATGCTTTCAGTACATCTTCTTTATTCCCGTTGCCAAACCGATCCAGCACTTTCAGCACTGCAAGATGACACCCCGGTGCCGCACCTTTATATTTTCCCATCGATGCAGCACCGCTTCCGGCAAGGATTCCTGCCACGCAAGTTCCATGCCCGTTGTCGTCATATGCCATTTTTTTATTTGAAATAAAATCCGCAAAAGCACAGATTCTGCTGTCAAAATCAATATGCTGATAAATTCCCGTGTCAAGAATTGCCACTCCGATGCCTTTTCCAGTATAAAATGGCTGATTCATGCATATACTCCAAAAAGAGGATTTATAATACTATATTCCACTTCACTCTAAAGGGGGTGTCTTTTTTGATCATAGTTGTACTTATCGTGTTTTTCTGCCTGCAGGGATTCGTACTGTTTTGCTGCCTTGCCGCCGGCGATGATTACGGCTCACAGGAAGTCTCTGATCAGGAACAGATGGAATATATTGAAATGTGGATGAAACAAAAAAAGAGGAAAGCCTGATGACTTTCCTCTGGTGATACATATTTATTACGGAGCGACTACGTCTGTATCTGTCTCTCCATCTTCTTCCGGAAGCTCACGATATACAACTGCAACCGGACCGCCTGCTGAATGGAAAGATGCAGTGATCTGATTGTCAGCGCCTTCTACAGCTTCTGTCTCAAGAATCTCCCATCCGTGTTCTTCACAATGATGGAGAATGAATGGCTCAATCTTGTCTGTAAGATTGTTTACTGTAAAGGTAACTTCTACCGGTTCTTCCTCTGTCGGCTCTGCATCGATTGTCAGATTCATCACACGTGAAAGGAATTTGTAGTCTTTCAGAATCGCTTCTTCAACAATATTTACATCCTTATCATAAACATTGATCACCGGCACTTTATCAGCACCATAAACTCCTTCAAATGCAGCCTGTAAAGTAGTCTCTGCATCGCAGTCGTTCAGGATATCTACTTCCCTCTGCAAGTCTTTCTCAAAAGTATCTGCCTCAACATTTTCAAGTTTGACACCAACTGTTTCTGTAGAAAGCACTTCCTTCTCTCCTACAATCTTTCTGGATGTCTGTGTGGCAGAAACGTTATTTGTATCTACCGCATTTGTGATGCTGCCAGCTGCCATTGCATTCACTGACATTGCAAGAACTGCTGACGCTGCCAGAACTGTTGTCATAAGTTTTTTCGCTTTCATACCTGTACCTCCATGTATAAAATTATAATTATATTCATCTTTTCTCGATAGGAAACATTATAGCACATTTATTTTTATGCATCAATTGCTTTTTTCTTCTTTTTCAACCAGATATGCCTGCACAAGGAATCTGCCCTCCGGATCAGAATCATCATGTGTGGACAATGTAAGAAGCTTTGAATCTGCAGTCACCTGAGCATTTTCGTCAATCTGAGCCCCCATTGTCCTGTTGTCCATAATACTTTCCAGGTAAGCTTTGCGGTTTGCTTCTTCTTTGCCTGAATTAAACCGTTCCATGATATGCCTGGAATCTGATTTATATGCAGCAAAAACTTTATATTTATACTCTGCATTGTCAAAGGTGATATAGATCCATGCATGTTCTTTCATATATGCATCATCTGCATATTGATACAGCCCTCCAAACATAGAACCATCCTGATTGTCATTTCCATATATCACCGTAAGCGGATCATCGAAATTTGTGTGATTGTAGTTCTCCGTATAAAGTGCTCCTGCCGGATTTTCCTCTCCCTCCGCGTCATGCGCTGCATAAAAGGAATTGTCTTCCGAATGCTGCAGAACCGGTGCATCTATATCCGTTCCCGGAATGGAAATCCACGCATATACATCCGGATTTTCCTGCTGCTCCTGCGAATGAAAAAGATATATTCCTGCAATTGCTCCCACAATACAAAGCAGAAGCACCAAAAGTCCCGCTGTGATCATCGTCCTTATTTTCATCCTATCTCAACCTCCGTATAGAATGTTTTAAGAATCAGATCATATAATGCATCCTCGTCGATATATACTTCGTCATAGACGTCTCCGGTCTTTGTTTCTCCCTGTAATACAGTCAGGCTGTCCTCGCCGAAGCTCATTTCCGTTGCTTCTGTAACCAGATAAACTGCATCATCCAGACCAATGCTGGTCACCATTTCTGAAGAAAAATCCTGATACAGTTTTCCCGGAAGTGAAACATCTTTCTGCACCGCCTTCACAGCCCCGGAAAAGAAATTGATCAGATACTGCTTCTGACGCGCAATTCGCAGATTATTGCTGCCCTCTACAGATGTATCTCGATATCTTACAAAAGAAACCGCATCGTCCCCGTTCAGAGTCACTGTCTCACCGGATTTCAGCTTATCTGATATATTCTCACCCTCCGGAACAGTTACCGTCACACCTCCGACAGCATCATTCAACTGCGAGATTGTCTCCATATTAAACGCGACATATCCATTGATCGGAATTCCATAAAACAATTTGGATACTGCATCAACCATATACTGACAGCTTTTTTCCTTACCATCACCAAAAGCATATTCCAGACCAAGATGATTTAAAGAATCTCCGATATAATTTCCTTTCGCATCGTATGTGGCTATTTCAGTCATTGTATCTCGGGATATCGCAAGTACGCTTAACTGTTTTTGGGTCGGGTTCAATACAGCCAGAAAAATACTGTCCGCCTGACCGCTTTCTCCAGAAACATCCTCTTTTTGTTCAATGTCTTCCGTCTGCTGGTCAATACCCATACACAAAACCGTAATGATTTCATCATTGAAACGGTAGGCTTTTCCATCACGCCAGATCAGATCAGAACTTCCCGCCTTCTTTACGTCTGACTGCATTTTCAGTTCAGCATTGCTGACATTCTCCTGCATGTTTTTTTCGCCACCGACACGGAGGACATGATATGTCCCGAAAACTGTCGTCACAAAAATTACAACCACAAGGCACAGGCTAAACGCTACACGCAAAAGAATACCAAGCGGTTTCTTTTTACCTTTTGTTTTCTGCCATGCATAAGTCAGCAGACCGCCCAGTGTTCCGCCTAATGCTGCACAGATCATCTCTTCCGGCGAAAAAATGCCCATTTTGGCGATATACTGAAGCAGTTCTGTCAAAAGGCCAAAACCAAAAGAGAACATCATTGTCCACACAACAGGCTGCTCACTCGTGCACTGTGCCATAAACAATATTCCCAGCGGAATAAATATAATAAAATTCCCCAGATCACCAAGCAGTTCTGTTTTAAGCAATGCTGCATCTTTCAGTCCATATAAAGGCAGCAGACGGAGCTGATACCCCTGCCCCGGGTCTCTCATAACAAACATAATACCCAGAAGCGCAAACACATAGAGTACGATTGCCACCCATACAGCGGTCTTTCTGAATCTATTTTTAGAAGAGGTTCTCCAATGTAACCCCGGAACAACAAGCCATGACATAATAAGTGCGGCTATGCATAAAATAAACACCACAACAAATGCCAGACCTGAAATCGTATTCAGGGTTGAAGATAATTCTCCAACCCCTTTAAACATCCTACCTATATTCTGCATACGTTCTCCTCGCTATTTCACGATCAATGTCAGTGTCTCCGGCAGTGAAGTATGTCCGTCACTGTCCGTCGCCACATACTGAAGTGTATACTGTCCAGGCGTATACAAATTATAATCTCCTGTTACATGAATATTGCGAAACAGAGAACTTCTGTCATCCTTATCATCCGTAATATCTGCAACAGGTGAAATTACAGAAAAAGAACTTCCCGCCGTAATCTCAATCGTATCACTCGTTAAAGTAAGTACCGGAATCGCCGGATCCACCGGTTCCGGTGTCGGTGTCGCACTTAGTTCCGGCTCTGCCTGAGGTTCAGGCGTCGGTGTCGGTGTAACCTTCGCCGCCTCCAGACGTGCCGTCTGTATTTTTTTTGCAGTTGCAATATTATTCTGCACGTTATCAAATGATTTCAGCGCTGTTGTAACTGATCCGGCACATAAAATCAAGAGAAAAAACGTCACTATTAATTTATTTTTCATACCGATCTCCCCCTCTTACAGAGAATCTTCTGTATTCATTTCTTTTTCGGCTGTCTTGATATAACGTTTGTATTTGCCGTAATGACCATAGTGGCCATACTTTGAATATCCATATTTTCCATATTTGCCATAAGACGATAAAGATCCATGGCTCTGGTTGATCACATATCCAAACAGCTTGTTATTCTGAATAAAGGAAGACATTCCTTCCTGAATTTCCTTCACAGAAGCGTGATCGTATCTTACCACATATAAGACGGTATCTGCATATTTTGCCAGAATATCCGCATCAGAAAACAATCCTGCCGGCGGAGTATCAATAACAATAAAATCAAAATTTCTGCGCAGGTATTCCATCAGATCCTGCATTTTACTGTCGGAAATGATTCCTGAAATACCACCATTCTTTGTACCGGCGCTGATCACTGAAAGATTTCCGCTTTTGATCATGATTTCTTCTACATCGGCTTTTCCTTCAAAATAATCACTTAACCCGAGAGACTGTCCCTCAAAGCCAAACATTCTTCCGACAGATGGATTTCTCATATCACCATCAATGATCACAGTCTTTTTGTCATTCTGCAGTGCTGCAAGTGCAAGGTTTACAGATATATGGCTTTTACCTTCCTGAGGAAGTGTACTGCTGACAAGAAGAACTTTCTGTCCGTTTTTCTCCATCTGCATATCAAGTCTGGACTGTACAGAAAGAAGGGACTGCTTATATCCCCAGTCAATTCTCTTGTTGCTGATAAGCAGCTGAGATTTCGTACTCTTGCTGCGCTTTTTGATTTTTACATCAGGAATCACAGCAACACAGCTTCTCGATGTAACTTTCCGCATGTCCTTCTCTTTGCGGACAGTATGAAGTGTCTGTACATAAAGTGTTGCCAGACATACCACGATTACCAGTCCTGCCAGAATTCCTTTTACCAGATAATCGATCAGAGAATATTCATTTACCGGGGTTGCTGAAGCATTGGTAATATCAACAATTTCCAGATCCACCGAACCATTGGACTTATCCACCCATGAAGGATATATTTTCTGGAATGCATCCAAAAGTTCATCCACATACTTATATTTTCCTGAATTCACAGAAATAGTATATAAGTTTGCTCCATCTGTGTACTGCGAACTGAACCAGAATGACTTTTCCGGAACAGAATCCGCCATATTTGCAGAAAGTTCATCTCTGAATTCCGGAGCATCTGTAATTGTTCCGACTGAACTGCTGAGTCTCCTTGTCAGAGAAGAATCTACCGATGTATCTCCTGTCTTTTTGACTGCATAAGTGATCTTCGCAGAATAAACCGGCGAATATGTATAATTCATATAAGTAACGGTCGCTGCCGCTACCGTAATAAGAACCAACAGTAACTGAAGCCAGTATTTTTTCAGACAACGCAGATAATCCTCAAGCATTTCCATCAGATCTATCTGATCCTGCCCATTATATGTTCTTGTTATTTCACGTGTTTCGGACTGCATATTTTCTCTCCTGCCTTACCGTTTGTAAAATATCTTATTTGCTTTTGTCGCCATAACCATAATAATATTTTCCGTATCGTTTGTTGCGGCTGACACTGTTTTTGTCACCGAAAGCCATATTCAGGACACCGCCAAGCACAGTAACACCTGTTTCATCCAGTACATCTACCGCATCATTAATTTCCGATGCATGTGCAAGATCCTGACGGATTACAAGTAATACAGAATCTGCTGCCGCCGAAATAATTTCCGCATCGCGGACAATACCAAGCGGAGGCGTATCAAGAATCACATAGTCCATACGGGAAGCAATTTTGCAAAGCAACGTCTTAAATGCCTCATCTTCCAGCAATTTATCCGGTTCCGCGATTGCTTTATTCTGAAAAACACATCTGAGATATTTATAACGGCTGTCTCTGCGCATAACATCTTTCAGTGTGCTGTCTCCTGCCAGAAGATCCGAAAGACCTGTTCCTTCTTCTACCTCTGCATCAAAAATCTTCGCAACAGCAGGACGACGCATATCACAGTCAATCAGCATTACTTTTTTTCCACGTCGTGAAAGATTCAATGCCAGATTTACAGTAATCGTAGATTTTCCTTCATTTTCACGAATCGAAGTAACCATCAGCACTTTCTGATCATTTTTATTCATCTCTGATTCTACGCGCGTTGTAAGGCGGTCAAGCTCTTCCTCATAATCACCGGTCGTCGCACTGTCAGAAATCAAAATTGCTTTCTGATTTTTCTTTTTGCGGAAATAGTGTATCGTATTTAATACCGGAATATCCAGCACCATTGCAGCCTGCTGACGATTGTACACTTTATCCGTAGACATACACAAAAAGACAGTCAGACCAACTCCACCTGCGAGTACAAGCAGTGCTGCCAGTGCTGCATAATATAACGGGCGCGCATCCTGTTTCTGAATATTATCTGCTGATAAAGCGGTCAGATTACGGAACATATAACCGGACTCAAAATATCCGGTCAGTGTCGGATAACTCTCAAGCGCAGATTTCAGCAGCCGAAGAGCCTCTTCTGCCGAAGATGCCGTCGCATTCAAAGTAATCATATTCGTATCTGCCACCTGAGAAGCACTGATCGTACCCGGAAGGCGCTCTATCTGAGAATCTTTACAGATCTGTTCTGCCAGCATATCACTGTTCAGCACATTCAGGTTACGGGTAATTGCTGTATTCAGACTTCCGTCATTGAGTCTTGTTCCCGAATTATCCCTTGCTATAACTGAAAGATTCATCGATGCAGTGTAAGAACTGCCCATATACATATCCAGTCCCACAAATGCCGCAATCCCGACAATGCAGGCACTCATAAGTATCACAAAAATATTTTTCCAGAGGTGTCTGCATATATATGGCAGATCTACCGGCATACTACTGGCCTGTGACGGCCGGTTCATTTCCTGATTCATTACATTCTCTCCCATATTATTCAACTACTACTGTCAGTCGCGTATCTCCCTGATAGCCATTATCTGCTGAGGTATAAGAATACACTACTGTGTAGACCCCTTCCTGATTAATGTCAACATTTGAATTTACCGTGATCTGTGAAATGTTGACCCAATTTTCCTTTGAACCATTTGCAATCTGCTCAGTCACTTCTTCGGTTTCACCTTTATTGTTTCTGACAGAAACCATTTCACCATAATCGATTTTACAATACCCCTGATCTTCCACATGATCGATCAGTTTACGAAGATCCAGATCTTCACCTTTTTTATGATATATCAGATAATCTGTTAGCACAACATACGGGCGAAATGATCTCGCTTCATAGCTGTCTTCGTAAATTTCTACCTGAAGCGGCAGCTGCACAGTATCTCCGACACTGTTGGTAACAGAAACCGTGCAATCATAAATACCGGCAGACGGTTCCTGCTGAAGATTTTCCTCTCCATCAACAATAATAAACGGGCTTACATCACCATCAATACAATCTTCTGCCGTAATGTAATCCAGCAATGAAACTGCCTGGTTCTCCGGAAAACGAAGTTCCTGTGAAAGTGCAAAATGTGTTTTTGTATAATCGGTATATACCAGATTTCGTTTCAGTCTTCCCGAATTACTGGATTTATCAAAACCGACATAAGTAATTTCAAATTGATTTTCATTACCACCGACTTTTTTGGTAATGTTCTCAATGATGATACTGTCTGAAACATTGCCGTCTTTTTTGTCCTCAGCAACCACATCCTTTGTCAGTTCATCCTCTGTCGCATTGATACTCACTTCAAGAGTGTCTGACGCTGCTTCCAGCTTCGGTCCCTCTGTGTCTATATTTTCCCGGCTTTTCTGTACGTAATAACCACAGCCAACCGCTGAGATCACACACAGGATTCCAAGAATAATCCTTGCTTTCTTCATGTATTTCTACTCCTCTTTTCCCTCTTCATACTCCTGTCGGAGAATGTCATAACCTTTTAAGATCCTGCTCGGATTTTCCGATAACAGCATCTTCATTACTGAAAAACCGTAATTCTGTGTAAGATAATTCACCAGTTCCTGAATATCCGGAGAACGATATTCTGTATCATGCGCATCTGTCGCGATCACACCCGCTATCCCTTCTCCCATCAGCCGCTCAGATGCCTGACGACACCTGCGTCCAAACATCCCCAGCAGACTTCCTCCATTAACCTGAAGCGTACAATCCTGCTCATACAAAAAGAGTGCCAGCTCAGGATCTTTCTGCACAGCAATATATCGCTCCGGATGTGCCACAACCACACGATATCCCATCTTCTGCAGCTTCTGGATACGCCTGATCATATTTGACGGCATTTCTCCAAAATCAAACTCTACCAGAAGATAATTTGTATGATTTAATGTAAGAAGTTCTCCTCGCTCCAGGTGCAAAAAAGCATCATCATCCAGAAAAATTTCCATTCCAGAATACAATTTCAATGGAATCTTATGTGCTGTAATCGCTTCCTGTAATCTGTGAAATGCATCATTATACTGTTCTATCGTATAGGGATAATAATTTCCGTGACTGGTCGCCGCCATATGATATATTCCGGATTCTGCTGCAATCGACGCCATCCGAAGTGCTTCTTCCACAGATTCAGCGCCATCATCCAGCCCCGGCAGAATATGTGCATGTATATCGACCATATTCTTTGCATTCGTCCTTTCTATAATACGATACAGACATAAATCTGCATCGTCGCCTTTTACGGTGTTTAATTATAGCAAGAAAAAAGGTTCATGGCAACGATTTTCACATAAATCATCATACCATGAAACCTTTTTTCCGAAAAGTATACGAAACTTTATAAATTCCGCATCACTTCTTCTCTTTAAACTGTGTCAGCATGTCCATATAGACTTCCAGCATCCGTTTCTTCGATTCTGAACACTTCCGGTATTGCGAGATCAGCATTCTTTCCCCGTGGTTCAGTCCTGTCTTCACCGCTCTGTCCTCATCCTCCACCATCAGATCCAGTATCGAAATATTTAATGCATTGCAAATTTTATAAACTGTATACAAATATGGTCTGGTTTTTCCCGACATCAACGCATGCAGCGTAGATGTAGAAATATCAGCTTCTCTCGCCAATGCATAATAAGAAACTGAGTTTCTCTCACAATGCTCCTGAATATGCCGAATCAGTTCACTGCATCTCTGATCAGGGTTGTATCGTTTCTTTTTCACTGTGTCATTAATTGTACTGTCTGCTGTTCTTTTTTTCATTCGCAATTCTTCTCCCCATCGTATTTATTTGACAGGCTAAAAACCTCTCTATAATAAATACGTAAAAAATCGAGAAAAATCACTCTGGGGAGGGGAAGTTTTTTATTTTTTGTTTAATTATCTTATCATACCATTCTTCTTTTTCTTTCCCTGTAAGATCAGCAAATTTTACATTATATTTGCTTGAATCGGAATCATCACAATTATTGTGCCATACATTCATTGTATTTACCATATAAAAAAAACAGTCTCGATTGTCTTATTTGCTGTCCTTAATTTAGCTCTTCTTTTAATACTTCCGTGCAATCTAAAACATATTCATTATTCAGATATCTCACTCGTATTTTTTCGCCAACATTCTTTTTTAAATACTTTTTGCTTAATATCTTTTTCTCAACCAGTTCGTTGTCTTCATTCTTATATTTGCAGTTATATATTTTGTAACCCATAACTTCAAGAACTACATTCACACAAAAATAATTATGTTTGATGCAGAGCCAGCCAAATATAATAAAAAACACCAAAAATAAAACAGCTCCCTGATGATTTGTAAAATCAAATGCAAACATCGGAAAAATAAAAGACATTAAAAACTCTGCCACAAGGAACTTTTCTTCCTGTACTTCTTCCAGACATATACATTTCACATTATCACTGTTTTTAGAATTCAATTTATTTCTCATTCGCCGCACTGCAATAACCATGAAAAACAGAATCAGCACAATACTGATATATTCTGTTACCAAATATTTGTCATTGTCACATATGCTGAAAATATCTGTCAAAAATACCAAAATCCAAAGTGGTGCAAATGAAAGATAATACATGCTCATCTGAAATATCATCACAGCCCCCGTATCACTGCCAGCTCTTGGCCGCAGCCACTTCCACTGGTAAATCATTCAATGGATCCAGCATCGCCTTATTGCAGAGAAATTTTACCAGTCGTGTAGCTGTTTTCTCATCGTTTGTATCGATGTTGCTGCCACTTAATTTAAGATTAAACATCTTCGCCAGTTTTTTCCTTTTACTTACATTTTTCATAGCCTCAAGCCGAGACTGATTATATGCCACAAATCTTCTTGGATTTTGACCAGATGTTGCAATTTTCTGAAATACTGCCTCATCAGTTAGAAAGCCACATTCTATAATTTCATTTACTTTATTATTACAAACTGCTTTGTACGCTCTTTCCATCGCAAATAAGTTTTCACCTGCAAGCGTGAGCATGTATATTGTATCTTTCAAGATAACTACATCTATAGATTTTTTTAAATTTAATATAGGCTCATCAATTTCCCTGAACGCGTTCCTTTCAATCTTAAACCAAAATTTATTTTTCATATTCATCATTGGCGATTGCATCGAAATAAACTTTATCGGAACAGTCTCAGAGCCAAGCTCTACTTCTCCAAGAAGCATATACGCATTGAATTTTGTATCGTTAATTCGCCCCTCTGTATCAGGATTTGCAAGTTCCTTACGCAATTGTCCATACGCTTCCGAAATCAGTGCGTTTTCTCCCTCAAGTTTGTAAATCACATTTCCTACAATATCCCCTGTATACTCATCCACGCTGGCATATTTGCCATCTTCTATTGCTTTTGAATATTTATCTGCTAATTCATGTGCAAACGAACCAATTTTTTCTGGCGGTGTCAACTCACACTCTCTGGTATAATATGATATTCCCGTTTTTCCTGATTTTATTTTAATCAGTTGCAATGAACAGCATGACATATTTTTCATTTTGTCAAAAGCTGTCTTAAGTAATTCTTTACTCAATGTTCTTCTCCTCTTGTAACTTTTTTATATTTTATCACATCCATCCTTAGCCCAATTATTCGTTATCTCGAAATACATATTCTGTTTTTCGACATAATTCGTCATTTTTCGTGTATTATCGAAAACAAAATCCCAGACTATATAGGTGCGTTCATTCCACACCATCTATAATCTGGGATTTCCACTCTGGCTTCATCCTTTATTAAGTTTGTTTCTTTTTATCTATCTTGCTTATTCAACATCCGCCTTTTCTATTATACAACTATGCTCTTTTGTTTTTTTATCGTAGTTAATTCCCACAAGCAGCAACTTGCCAGTGTACTGTCTTACTGTATCCGGATATTTTTTCTCTTTTATCTGCTGTATTGCAGTCCGAGCATCTTTGTTCCATTTCAATTCCACTACTAATGCAGGATAATCTCCAGTATATTCGGGTTTCGGTATAAATACGAAATCTGCGAATCCTCTTCCGGACGGTAACTCCCTGATCGGTTTAAAATAATACTTCATCGCACTTAAATACCCGATTGTGAGCATGCATCTGATTCCTGCTGAAAACTCATCTACTCATTCCATTTCTTACGTTTTACTGCTTTCATAAGCTCCTGACGAATTTCTTCATTCGGAATAAATGCAGTCTGATTTTTTTCATCGTAACCCAAATATCCCAGATGAATCAAATATGTCAGTACATCGTCCCTATTTGCAAAGCTGATCGTGTCATTCTGAAATGAACTTACGTCTACTTCAACGGCTGTCCCGGAAATCATTTCAATTATAGCAGTTTTCAATCCGTCAAAACCCATATTTATAAGCGGTACCACCGCCTCGTAAGTACCGGTATCCGACCAGTAGCTTTTGTACTTTCCACGAAGCATCAAACTTACGACAGCCTTTGGATTATATATTTGATATTCTTCCAGCATATAGCCATCATACCACTGTTTTACCTTAGCATAGTCCTCATTGTATTTCGCGCAAAGATTCCTGACTTCTGCTTCTGTAAATCCTATATATGGAGCCAGCACAGATGCATCTAACATTGTAAATTCAGAAAAATTGTTAAGTGCTGACTGTGTTCCTATTTTTTTTATCGGGAGAATCCCTGTCAGATAGGCAAGCTGAATAT
Source organism: Blautia sp. Marseille-P3087 (assembly GCF_900120195.1). Taxonomy (GTDB): domain Bacteria; phylum Bacillota; class Clostridia; order Lachnospirales; family Lachnospiraceae; genus Blautia_A. Next base: position 286,890 of record NZ_LT635539.1, on the reverse strand, counting down.
ACTTTGTTGGCTCACTGCCCTTAAACAAACCTCTGAGGAATCCTATATACTCATCCTGCACCTTCTGATTCAATGCTTCATCTCTGATCAGGACATCCCATTCATCAATAATTACCACAAATTTCTTTCCCGTTGCTGCATTAATTCTGGATAATACTCCATATACTTTCTCATCATTATCCAACACAATATCCGGATAGATTTCCTGCAATTCCGAAATCAGATGTTCATTCATATATGCAACTGTAGTTTCCGGTGAACCGGCATCCATCATACACCACTGCACATCCAGATGAATCACATCGTATTTATTCAAATGTTTCTTAAAATCATTTTTCCTGCTGATTTCCAGCCCCTCAAACAATTTTTCCGAATCACATGCACGACTGTAATATGCTGTAAGCATATCCGCCGTGATTGACTTTCCAAAACGTCTCGGACGACTGTTGCAGATAAATGCCTGTGTGGTATTCATCACCTTGTTTGTATATTCAATCAGCCCTGTTTTATCAATATATATTTCTGAATTCAGAACGACCCGGAACGCCTCATTTCCAGGATTTACAAATCTCCCCATTTACACATACCTCACAATTGAAAAAAGATTCCACGATATCAATACTGATAGCCCTGTTAATGTATACACTCGGCAAAACGTGATAACGTTTAAAAAAAATCACGCCTCCTTTTTTTACAATTGGTACCCTATCCCTCAACCATTACCCGGCACTCTTTCTTATAGCATGCAATTCCATATCTGATAATGGTCCGCATACCATCTTCCTGCAATCTGGCTGTATATTGTTTTTCTTCAATTTGTTTTATTGCTTTTATGCAGGCAGTATCCATGTCACCATTTTCTGCATATTTCACTTCAATGACAATTCCGATTCGCTTTGACGGTGCTTCAATCAGAATATCACTATACCCATTTCCTGATTCTGCATTGGATTTTATAAGCCAGTCATTTCTATACCCCAAAAGGTCAAGTAAAATACCATGATAAAAGTTTTCTTTTTTTGACTCAAAAACAGCCGTATCGCGAATACTGATTGTATTCCACAAATATTCCCCCAGCAGTTCTTCAATCAGCTCTGCATCTTTCTTCAGAAAAGCCTCACAAAGATTGTCCAGCTTCCGACGATCATTCCCCACTGATTCTTTAAACCATTCACGAATCTGTCTGATAAAAAGATTCCTGATTTCCCGATTTGGAATAGCCAGATGAAATCTGCCGTTTTCAATTTCACCACGCTGCGTCAGGTATCCGGTTGTAAAAAGGACACTCCAAAGATTTTCAATATTGGCATCCAGTTCATTGTATGTCAGCTCCGGATGGATTTCCTTAATAATCTCCCTGCCTTCAATCAACTGTTCAATCTCACTACGCGTCTGCAAATTCGCCTTATCAATAAACCGTCGTACAATCGCATTTCCACTCGTATTCGACCAATAATCTTCCGGCTGTGCATTTGGATCTGAACACAATTTGTCACAATAGCTAATCACATCCCATGGACAATATATGTCTACCTTTCCAAACTGATATCCATCATACCAGGATCTGACAGCATCATACTTCTGCATCAGTCCATAGTATTCCAGAATCCCCCGTACATCTGCATCCGTAAAACCAAAATATTCATCAAATCTGACATCCGTAATCGTCAATACTTTAAAGTTATTCAAACCGGTAAATATACTTTCTTTCGAAACTCTGAGGCATCCCGTCAGAACAGCAAAATATAAATTAGGATTTGTTTTTAATACATTTCCAAACAGATTACGGACAAGTGATACCATTTCATCATAGTATCCGTATTGAAAAGCTTTATCCAACGGCACATCATATTCGTCAATCAGCAGAATCACCTGTCTGCCATAATGTTTCGCCAATAATGCAGACAGATTCAGAAGGCTCTGCTGTAAAATCCCCTCCGACATTGCATAAACGTCAAGATTCTTCTCGTCTATTCTGATAATCTGCCTGTACAGCTCTTTTTCCTTCTGTGACAATATCTTGCTGTCTTCCAGAAACTGAAAACGCATTGCTTCAGTACCAATGATTCCCTTCAATGCGGTTTGATAACATCGACGGTGTCAACTATGACCTGGCTCTCTGGGTAGCCTACTATAACTTTCTGCGTCCACATAAGCATGCAGGATATAAAGTACTTAACGAAGCAGAAATGCTCCAGGGAGCCGATAACATGCCCGGCAAATGGCAGCTCCTGATCTTCCTTGGGCAACAGACTATTCTGAGTATGCAGAAAAACAGCACTGCTGCACCGGAGCGGAACTGTTGTCAATAGAACCGTGGAATACCGAAGCAGACGACTTCGCCGGCTGTGAGGATATGCCGCGAAAGTCTATTGACATAAAGTTCACTGATTATCCTGTCCAGCAGAAAAGGGGCAACTGCACCCTTTTCCTGCCTTCCGGCGAGGATGGGTTCGGGCAACGCCCTGAGCCCTCGGAGAGCTTATTGGAATAAATGTCTACAATTTTCAAGGTTTATTTGAGCCTTTTTCTTTGGCTCTGTTTTTTCATAACTTATTTGACACTACCATTTCATTTTGCAAATTAGTATATTTGATATCCTTCATTATTTTTAATATCGTATCAAAATATTTAATACGTTTGTGCATTTTGCACATTCTTTTCTTTGTTACAATGCATTTTTTCGTATACATGCACAATTTCACTTGTGTTTAACTCAAACTTCATCTATACTTAACATACACCAATACAAAGGAGGAACCACACATGTGCGCACAGGAATCTGTATCTAAGCTGGAGAATGAATTAGATAATTACTTTATCATCAATCCCCAAAAGTCTTGCACTCTTTCTTTCAATAATAAATTACCGGTCATGAAACCCCTTGATAGTTTTTACGCTCTTCAGCTAATCAAACCAGCTTCTAGTATTAACCCATCCCACCAAACCTATTGTGCTTCGACTTCTTTATCAAAGCGCATCGTTTATTATGGGAAAAATCCTGTCATATTAAAAGCCTCAAAAACACCTCGAAAGAACTACGAATATACAGAAGAATATTACTGTCCTTTGGCAATGATTTTCGACATTAATAAACTGCTTGAAAATGAACTTGTTGAAGCAATTTATCCATTTGATCCCACCAAATTCAAAAATTCCGCTGGATTAACTCTAGACGACTTGCGCCTCAAAAGTAAGCTTTTTAGCATAAACAAATATATTGTTTGTTTCTTCGGTGATATTATCAATTACCAACACGGATATTATTGTAACGAGTTTCTTGAATGCATCAATGATAATCCGCCCCAAACATTCAATCGAATATTCGCATTTCAAAACCAAAAAGAGATCACGGAAAAAAAATTAACCATTTCTCTCGTGGTAAAACAATCTTTTGATTTTCTAAGTAATGCAGAATGTATCATACTACCTAAAAAGCTTATGGCTCTTGATGAGTTCAATCAATTATCAAAGGATGACTCAAACATTTGTGTTAAAACTTATGAAATTTACCGCGGTCGTCATCCTGCGTCATATAACATTGTAATAGAACAACTTTGTGCTGAATTTATCCAACATCAAATACAAATTCCCCTTTAAACGGAAAACACATCTTAAATGCAAAAGAAAGGAGCATACTATATGGCTGACTATTACAACTTATATGGATATCTGAACCTTTTTCCTGGTTTATCCGGTTTTCTATATCCTGTTTTCCAAAAAAATGGCACATTATATCTTGCAGATGGAGACATACACCATATTTTTAGTTTTCATCCACTCAAACCAGATTATATTACTTCAATTAATCCTCTGGCATCCTACACTAATACACTTTATTGTGCCGGATGCCATTATCCTCATATTTATCAAAAAGAAAATGGTCAACTATATATTGGTTCAGAAAAACAATTATTCCATCAATTGAGGGGATATCAGCTCACCAATCCTGTATTACAAGAAGAATTGGATGATTTTCTATCGGAACTTAATATTCTGTGCGCCCCCCTAACTCCTTACTATGGTACTGGTCGACGAAAGAAGGCTGTTGCACGTGTATTTTTATATGAAGGTACAGGTAAAATCACAATTAATCATAGAAAAGCAACTGAATATTTTACCAATATACAGCACGCTCAAACAATTCAGCATCCCTTTCTCATCACCAGCACTTCTCAACTATTTGATGCTTATATCACAGTCAAGGGTGGAGGTATTGCCGGACAGGCCGGAGCAATCCGGCACGGTATTTCCAGAGCTTTACTGAAATATGATCTAGAATACCGTACAATATTAAAAGCAGAAGGTTTTCTAACAAGAGACTCTCGCATGAAAGAACGCAAAAAACCAGGCATGAAAGGCGCGCGCAAATCCCCTCAATTTTCCAAAAGATAATGCATAAAAGGAGGACAATTATAATGATTGATTATTTACAAAGGAAGCAAAATATTGAAAATATCACCACTGTAATTGATAACTTATCAAGATTAAAAACTAGTTCTACTTTCGCTATAGATGGACAATGGGGATGTGGAAAAACTTTCCTTCTCGATCTTCTCGAAGAAGAACTCTCCTCTGTGAAAAAAAATTCTTCCAACGATTCTCGCTATTTTATTATCCGTTATGACTGCTGGAAGAATAATTTTTACTCTGAACCTGTTATTCCTATGATATCTTCTATTATGGAGGCAGCAGATTGTACCTCCGCAGCTACTACTAACGGAATTTTTGAGGCTCTAAAAGAATCTGCTGTTAATTGTATTGGCAACATGTTAAAAAACACTATGGGCATAAATCCGATTGAAATACTTAGTAATTTTGATGAGCATATTAAAGAACAGGAAATTTCCACGTTCGCATTTGATAACCTTATTTCTTTAAAAAAAGCTTTAGATGCCGTCCGCGATTCAATAAAAGAAGTTGCAAAACAGAAAACTATTCTTTTTTTTGTTGATGAGCTAGATCGCTGTCTCCCCGAATACAGCATTCACGTTCTTGAAAATATACATCACATTTTTTCCGATATCGACAATTTCATCACTCTTCTTGCAATCGACCAAACAGAATTAAATCAGGTCATTCGAACAGCCTATGGACCAGATATCAATGTAGCCGCCTACTTAAAAAAAATTATTGATTTTTATATACGACTCGACTTTGGTAAACTCAATTCCAATTACATAAACAAATATGCACATTTTACTGCACATTTCACCGGTTCAGAAGCAACTATAAGTTGGTGTCATTCCACTATACTCACATTAATGAATAGTCTGGATATACGCACCCAAGAAAAGATCTGGAAAAAAGCAGAACTTCTACATTGCATGATTACCACCCAACAAGTGGATTATTCATGTCTTGTTTATGAATTACTAGTTTTAATTCAAGATTACTACTTTCGTAATGCCAATAATCTAACAATTAAAAATTTTCAAAAAACTGTGGACCACCTACTTAGTCAGTCCTCCACATCTACACAAAATCGTTCCTATTGCGCCAAGCGTTATATCGAACTGACAGATCATCCATCCGCACGAATCATCTGGTATCAAGAGGGTCTAGAATTCACACAAAATCCCATTAACCAACCTAAAGATTCGCACTTTCGCCGTCATGCCTGTCCATATGCAGATTCAATCAAACACGATGACGCCTTAATGCAAAAGTTTACACAATTATCGCAAATAATTGAATAAACCCTCACAATTGACATTTTACGATACACTCAATAACAAAATAATATTACACTAAGTTCTTTTTATAGAATATCACATTTTAATTATATATTCTAATTCATTATAACGAATTAGACCATCTATATTACGAATCTTCTCAAGTCAAACCTTTCTATGCCTTGAATATAGTCCATTTTTTCAAGGCACAGAGAGATTTTTCTACCTTCCCAGAAACATTTCCTTAAAATCCTGAACAGCGTAAACTTTTACTTTTTCATAGAAAACATTCTTTCGTAGAAATTATCCTGATTATGTATGTTTCCCAGATCATCCAGCATCCGTTCCATTGCATCTAATAGATTATCCTTACTTAATAATATACTACGCAGTACGTTCATGTTTTGATTTTCCTCAAGATTTCCAGTTTATTTACGCTTGAATACAAAGCTCGTCCAATTGTCGTTTTTCTCGAATTATTGCTTCATGTCAGCATCTTTTAAATTGATTTTTTTTATTTCTCTGTATTATTCATTTTACCATATCTGTAGAATTATTGTCATTTTTTATGCTGCTCCTGCTATTTTCATCTTGTTTCTCGGATGCAGCTCTCGCAGGATTTCTGCCTGTTTTTTCGCTGCGATATGGATGTATATCTGCGTCGTTCTTATGGAACTGTGTCCCAATATCTGCTGCACGCAGCTGATATCCACGCCTTCTTCTATCAGGTATGTGGCAAAAGAATGTCTGAACATATGTGGTGTGATATTTCTTTTGATTCCCGCCTGTTTTGTATATTTTTTCAGCATCAGTCGAACTGATTGCTCTGTATATCTGCTTCCACGGTTATTTATAAAGAAAAATCCATTTTTCTGGATTTCTGCTTTATTTTCGTCAAAATATTGTTTCAGTATGTGCAATACTGAGGTATTACTGATTTGTACGTACCTTTCCTTACCACCCTTGCCCATGATTCTGATAAGGCCGGTATGGAGATCTACGCAGTCTTCTTTTATATTTGAAATTTCGTATACCCTTGCTCCGGTTGCAAAAAACAGTTCTACTACTGCTACATCCCGCAGTATATATCTTCGGGACTTTTCCGTGCTTTTGTTAAGGCATTTATATATATGATTCAATATGTGTTCGATTTCTTCGCGTGGGATAATTCTTGGGAGAGTCACTTTTTCCTTAAAGCGGACTTTGATTTTGTGAAATGGATTTTCTGCAATAATTTCCACATCTTCCAGATAATTATAGAATGCCTTTACCGATGCAATTTTCCTCTTTACTGTTTTCTGCTTATATTTCCTGTGCAAATATGTGATATACTCTTCAATTTGCTCTTTAGACGGAACATCCGAAGCAAGATATGTGAAATATTGCCGGAGATCAATCCGGTATGCTTTGAGTGTTTTCTCATCCAGTTCCTTCCTGTACCTGCAAAATTCCAGGTACTGTACCACTTTATCTTCTAATCTCATAGTCTGTTGTCTCCTTTACTTTCGCTGTAGTGCATTTGTGCCGTTTATCTTTATTCGAAAGTATAGCATATGCGTGGATTAAAGGATAATTAGCAGTTATCCATTAAATAAACTATCGGAGCACGTAGCTTATGAACATCGATTTCTTCATTTCTCATAGCAAAGAAACAAAAACAACTTTAGCAATACCATTTGCACAATCATTATCTGCACTTGGATTTAACGTTTGGATTGATCGGAACGGAATAAGTACAGGGCAATATATCTATACAAATATAAGAGAATCGATTGCAAATTCGACATATTGTATTGCAATTATTGACCATACATTTTTGGCACATTCATGGACATTAGAAGAACTAAGACTATTTCATTTAAGAGAAGATTCACAAACCTGTATTATTCCTATATATGTGAATATAGGTAAAAGCGAAGTTTATACAACGCTCCAGTGGCTTGAAGGACGAGCTTTCGAAAAGATAAATCAGAAAGATTTTAATGCCATAACTCACACTGAAATATTATGTAGAATTGTAGGAAGGTATTATAAAGACTGCATTTTAGATTTGCAATTAAACTCTATAGAATATGATTTATTGCGAACGAAATCTTTTCCATGCAAAGAAACGTTGTTAACATTGCTTGACAGTAAAGCTTATTACTCACAGGATTTTCGTATTGCAATTATTGAAATTTGCAATATTATAGGAGTGGCAAGTGCAATTTATACTGCACTTACCACTATTCCGGACAAGTATGTAAATATATCGAGTAACTTTGCTAATTTGTTAAGAGACATTTGTTTTGACACCACTTATGTGCTGACATACAATATGTATATTTCGGCATTGTATTCTTTTTATGTAACATTAGAGAAGTTAAAAGTCCTTTTGAATTCTTGCTAAAATTTGTAAAATAGAATGTATAACTTTTTCAGGTTCTATACTTTCCCTAAGCACCGATTCTTCAGCTTTTAAATAAGGATAACTATCTATATTTAAACTTATTTCGTCCCATATTTTCTTTGCCATATAACCAGTAGAACCTATTGGTATAATATATGCATTAAATTTTTTGGCAATTTCAAATTCTTGATAAACACCATCCGTTAGTATAACACCTTCATCGGAAATTTTATTGCCAAACATAAAAATTGCAATTCCAGCGTTTTTAAATATACCTTCACGATATGTTGTGACAAGTTTTTGATAATCATTTCTACCTTTATCTTCATAGGGAAACGCCTTGATCATAAGATGCTTTTCAAGTTTTGATACATTATTTTGGCATTCTTCTACAACAGAGCTGATAACATAACTGCCAATCCCACGGGCATGGCCTGTAATGATTTTATAATGTTCGCGGTACAGTTCCCTGACTAAATTTCGAATAAATTGAGGAGCAGTTTTTTCCCATGCACTACCATATTCATGCGCAGCACCTGAAATAAATATACTATTACATTTAGTTGCTCTTTGGATATCAGCCAATATATCAGGTATTTGATTATAATCGTCAATTAAAACAGCTTCTATACCATAACGCATTAAATCATGTATACGCAGTTCCTGTTTGTTTGAATCATAGTAAAACTGATCTAAATTATCATAGTCTGCTTTTTTTATTTTTTCCAGCAAGCAATAATGCCTACGTCGGTTTGTGTCCAATAAATTGCGAATTCGACTAAGAATATATTTTAAATTAGGATCTTCAAAACTAAAGCCAATAAAAAGAAAAGTTTTAGAGACTAAATCGCCTTGTAGAGCGGTTGTAAACAATTGCCTTGTTTCGTTGTATAATTCATAATCATCCTTAGTTATCACACATGTCGAAGGATCCAAACAGTCACCATGCATTTTATATACAATTGCATCGCTTTCTGCTAATGTAGTAGAGAGTGTCTGTGGAGCTATTTTAACATCTATTCGTTTTCCATGTTTTTTTAAAGTATCTTCCAGTAAATGATCATAATTGGTAGTCCAATATGTTTGTATAGGCATTTCGGCCAATAAATTGACACTACTATTTTCTTGAGATTCAATAATAAAGCGATTCAAAATTTTATCATTCAAGTCGCTTCGCCCTCTTTTTTCGTTGCAATAATATTGAGCAACTTCTACTAAGTCAGATTCTTTATCCACATCTAACCGAATTTCTTCTGCTAATTCTCTCAAAAGATCTTTCCAGTTTACAAAGCCTGACGGACGAGACAGACCTGCTCCTGCGAAAATAGCAGCATAGCCTTCCTGAATTGCTTTTGTATATTGTCGCTTAAAATCTGATACAGTTGCCATTTCATCCCTCACATTAAAATAAAAATATAGGATAACTGCTAATTATCACTTAAAGCATACCACATTTTTATGATATATTCCATCGAATTAAGTTTCGTTATGTCGCATCACTCTATCTGTATTAAGAATTTTCTCCTTAATCTTACTATCTGTTAAATATTTTTTATCATTCTGCACTGTCATGGAGCTGAAGAAATGATACTTGCATATCCAAATTCAACACTGCACAGATATCAGCAAGTTCTTTCACCGAAAAGTTATAATCTCCGCATTCCATGTCAAAAGCTCATCTACTTTACATTCTTTTTCACTCATTTTTTTCATCTCCGTATACACATTAATCCAACATTTCTATAATATCGCCCTGTCTGATGCTTTCGCCCAGATCTGCTCTGATAATTTTTTCGTCAGAGCCTTTTATTTCCATACATACTCCTGCAAATTCCTCTGTATAACTGAGGCCGTATATCAGTATTGAAAATTGATCTACTGTCAGATCTTTCAAATTGATCAGTTCTTCACGATCCCGGCAGCTGCGGAAAATATCATATGTTCCATCTGGATCTGTTACCCGTCCATCTCTCCAAAGTGTATCTATGTATTGGTATGCCCCTTCGTCGATCAATTCCGCAAGGATTTCCAGACACAGTCTTAAACATCTCCCTGAGAAGAAAAATAATGATGCCTGATAGTAATTTTTTGCAGAAATTCTGACAACCTCTTTGTACAATTCTTTTCTTTGTTCATCCTCATCCTCTTTCTTTTCATTCACAAAGAGAATATTCTCCAGACATTCTTCTGTAAATTCATCATTTGGCAGATTATCCAGCATCCAGATTTTCTTTTCTACAGTATTTTCTGCTTCTACTGAGCAGTAAAGCTTATATGCAATGCGGCTTTTGTCATAACCGAGATAACACAGGCAGCGATATGTAAGAAAATTGCGTCTTTTATCCATCAGTATCTCAGCAAGTTCCGGCTGTTTCTGATTCTCTTCTCCTTTTTTAAAAAAAAGCATCGTCCGACCGCTGCTGATCCGGTCATAATATTCCGGCCAGACATTTTTGTAAATTGCCAGCGAAAGTATCTGCTCTGCCGCATGCTGTCCCGGCTTTATTCCCTTGTTTACCAGATTCAATTCCATAAAAAATCTGTAATCATTCAAAATCATATACTGCAAACGATAGTCCAGAAGGTATGGTGCCACAAGACTGACAAGATTTTCTTTACCTGGTTTTTCAAAATCGTCCAGTTCCTTTTTCAATTCATCAATACTGCTTGCTGGCTTTAAAAGCGAATTTATTTTTTTCAGGTTTTCCCGGAAAACGTACTCGGATGTTACTCTGTTAATTCCTGGAAGCACCGGCAATACATAGTCAAAAAATTTGTAATGTTCCATTCTTGCAAGGACTTCATCTTTTACCACATAAACAAAGCGAATATATTTATCTTCCGGAAGTCTCTGATTGACCATCGCATTTATTTCTTTCAGACGGACAAAAATTTCTATTACATCGTCTGTCTTCATTCGATCCATATCTTCAAACACAACGGTATGTCCGATTTTTTCTGCTGTCTGTTCCAGACAGTAGACGAGGTCCATACTATACTGGTCAAGGTAGTCCCGGGTGCCTGTTCTTTCTACTGCGACTTCCGCTTTCTCTCCTTTCAGAGCCAATGTTTTTACATACATTTTAGTCAGTGCCTGATAGGTCAGATATCCGCCTCCAATTACCGCCATACCGATCACAATGAGATAAAGTGCTGCATGAATCTCTGTCTTATAGTGAACAAATATGCTGGCCGCCGGTAATGTTGCCTTCAGAAGTTTCCCAAGCGGTGTAAAAAATGTCAGCAATAATACAAGAAACAAAAACAGAGAGCAGACTACTGTTTTTGTTCTCAGATGTCTGGTGCTTTCATGAATCATCTCAAAACTGCTGGACGGAATGTCTTTTTTGTGAAATCGAGAATATATCTGCAAAAGAATCCGCCGCTCTGTCTCATTCTTATTATCACTGTCATTGCATTGGCTTTCTCCCATGGAAACATAAAGAAAGCGCGGTTCATCCTTTTTGCGCCGGTCTTTAAAAGGGTTATTAATTTTCTGCTTAAGATTCGCCATTCGCAGATATCTTTTTTCATAAGAGCGGAGCAGACTGCTTTTACCCACGCCAAATCCACCGGCAATTCCAATATTGTGAATACGCGGTTCATCAAATGCTGAATCCAGATATTTATAATAGATTTCTCTTTCCTCTGTCTCCTCCAGTGCCGGATCACAGGAAAGTGGGAAAATCAGATAATCTCTGTTTATTGAACTCATTATTTTTTCCTCTTCGCCCAAAGCATAAAGTATTTTTCCAAACCATTCACGGTGTATTTCATCATTGCAATGACTCTTGCGCCAAGTGGGATTCCTGCCCTGATATAAGTTCTCCAGTTCATCTGTGCGGATTTGCTCTTCTGTCCTGATTTGGATGTCGCGGATCTGCGGTAGATCAGCAGTGGTTCATCGACACCGTATGCATACGGAATCTTGTTCAATATGGCAAGCCATGTGGCAAAATCTTCGTGGATACCGTCTTCTTCCGGCATTGGAAATTCTTTCATCAGCTCTTTGCGGATCAGAACGGATGAACAGGAAATGACGTTTTGTCCCAGCAGTTTTTTGCGGTTGATTTTTTCCGGTACATGCAGGATATGCGCGATTCTGTTTCCCTGTGCATCAATAAATGCAGAGCCTGTAAAAACAAGTGCCGCCTCCGGAATTTTCAAAAGTAATGTCATCTGTTTTTCCAGTTTGTCAGGTTCCCACAGATCATCACTGTCAATAAACGCGATCCACTCTCCTGCTGCCTGGCGGACACCGTTGTTGCGGGTCGCAGCCGCGCCGGAATTCTGTGGATTCTGAAGGATACGGATACGTTCATCTTTTTTTGCAAGTTCTTGCATAAGTGCATATGTATTGTCTTTCGAACAGTCATCTATGATCAGCAGTTCCCAGTCTTGCCATGTCTGAGAAAGGACGCTGTCCACAGACTGTTCCAGATATTTTTCGCAATTATAAGCCGGAGTTATGATGGATATTTTCGGCATGATTTTCCTCTTTTCTACTGTTTTAACTACATAGTAATCAATCTATTTGTAGTTTACCACAACACATCTGTTGTTGTCATCTTTTTGAAAAAGTAATACCATCTTTCGATTTCCAGCACTTACGAAAAAGCACCATCCGAATCTGCCATGTAAGCAAATGTACGGATGATGCTTTCTAATGATATGTTTATTATATTTATAGTTTATTCTACAGTAACGCTCTTTGCGAGGTTTCTCGGTTTATCAACATCAAGACCTTTTGCAACGCTGACATAATATCCCAGAAGCTGCAGCGGAATCACTGCAAGGGATGTTGCAAAGTGCGGATCTGTCTTCGGGATATATACGGTAAAGTCCGCGGTTTCTTCGATATTATAGTTGCCAAATGTAGTCAGTCCCATCAGATATGCGCCACGGCTCTTGCACTCTACCATGTTGCTGACAGTTTTTTCATAAAGTGCCGGCTGTGTGAGGATGCCGATCACCAGTGTACCATCCTCAATAAGGGAGATGGTTCCATGCTTCAGCTCACCTGCTGCATATGCTTCTGAATGAATGTAGCTGATTTCCTTCATCTTCAGGCTGCCTTCCATGCTGATTGCATAGTCAATTCCACGGCCGATAAAGAAGACGTCTTTTGAATTTGCCTGTTTGGATGCAAACCACTGCAGGCGCTCTTTGTCATCGATGATTCGCTGGATTTTATCCGGCAGAGTCTCAAGTTCTTTGATGTATGTGCTGTACTGTTCTTCGGAAATCGTACCTTTTACTTTCGCAAACTGGATTGCCAGTACATAAGCAGCGATCAGCTGTGTGCTGTATGCTTTCGTAGTTGCAACGGAAATCTCCGGACCTGCAAGTGTGTAGAATACATTGTCTGCTTCACGCGCGATGGAGGAACCGACTACGTTGACAATTCCCATTGTGCGGATGCCTTCTTTTTTGCAAAGACGCAGTGCTGCAAGACTGTCTGCGGTCTCACCGGACTGGCTGATGATCACTGCCAGAGCCTTCTGATCCAGAATCGGATTACGATAACGGAACTCAGATGCAAGCTCTACACGAACCGGTACACGTACCATATCTTCAAACATATACTGTGCTGACATGCCTACATGATAAGCAGATCCACAGGCAATGATATATACCTGGCTGATCTCCTGAATTTCTTCATCGGAAAGTCCTACCTCAGAAAGATCAATCTGTCCGTCTTTAACTACGGAATTCAGGGTATCTCTGACTGCTTTTGGCTGCTCATGGATTTCTTTCATCATGAAATGCTCGAAACCTGCTTTTTCGGCTGCCTCTGCATCCCATTCAATTGTCTTCATTTCTTTCTGGATTTCTTCGCCGTCCAGATTGTAGAAAGTGATCTCACCTTTGCGGACACAAGCCATCTCCAGGTTGCCGATATAATACACATTTCTTGTATATTTCAAAATTGCCGGAACATCGGATGCTATATAGGATTCTCCGTCAGCTACACCAAGGATCATCGGGCTGTCTTTACGTGCCACATAGATTTCTTCCGGATAATCTTTAAACATGATTGCAAGTGCATAGGAACCACGGATACGAACCATAGCATGGTTGATTGCATCGACTGGTGTTCCTTCGTATTTTTTGTAATAGTAATCTACAAGTTTGACAGCTACTTCTGTGTCAGTCTCTGAATAGAAGGCGTACCCTTTGCGAAGCAGTTTATCCTTCAGTTCCTGATAGTTCTCGATGATACCGTTGTGTACGGCAACTACGTTTCCGTCATCGCTCACATGCGGATGTGCGTTGTTTTCGGATGGTTCTCCGTGTGTTGCCCAACGGGTATGTCCAATACCACAGGTTCCCGGAACGGATTCTCCGTCGTTTGTTTTCTCGGCAAGTACTTTCAGACGTCCCTTTGCCTTGATAACCTCTGTCTCGCCTTCTCCATTACGGATGGCGATTCCGGCTGAATCATATCCACGGTATTCAAGCTTTGACAGTCCATCCAGAAGGATTGGTGCTGCCTGATGGTTTCCTGTAAAACCTACGATTCCACACATAAATATTTCTCCTCTTCTCTTTTGCTTAATATATGCAGCATTACAATATAATGTAAAAAATAGACATAATTATACAAAAATCAATTTTTCGTCTATGATAGCACAAAACTATCGGATGTTCAACCCGGTTTCTGTTACCTGAGTATGATATAGATGGTGTAGATCAGATACAGGCACACCATGGACGCGCCCTCTGTACGGGTAACTTTTCTGTTGGTTATCGCATAAACCAGAACCAGAATGGAAAATCCAATCAGCACCAGGATATCAATCAGATTGACGGTAATCAGGGCTACCGGACTGATAGATGCCGCAATACCAAGTACCATCAGGATATTAAAAATATTAGATCCAACCGCATTTCCAACTGCCATGTCGATTTCATTTTTCCGTGCAGCCACAAGAGAAGTAACAAGCTCCGGAAGGGAAGTCCCGATGGAAACGATTGTAAGTCCTACAAGCGTCTGGCTCATGCCAAGGTCGATTGCGATTCGGCTGGCTGCATCTACTGTCAGGTCCCCGCCAAAAGCAATTGCCGCTGCACCGCCTACGATACAAAGAATACTCTTTGGATAAGAAAGAAGTTTCTGTGTGCTTTCTTCTGCTTCTTCAATACTCTCGATTTCTGTCTTTTTTCCCTCTGCCCTGGCTTTCATTGCAGTACGTATCATCACGACAATGTAGGCTATAAACAGTGCAAGGAAGATAATTCCATCAAGATGCCCAAGGATCATCTTGTGTTTGTCCCCGATTGCCAGACAGCCAAGTCCAAGCAAAAGCAGGGCACAGATGATGGAAAGCGGGATGTCTCTTGTGATGGTCTCACGCTGTACCATAATCGGCGTGATAACGGCGCAGACTCCGACAACAAACATCAGGTTAAAAATATTTGAGCCGACTACGTTGCTGACGGCAAGTTCATTATTATGTGCCAGAGATGCGGTCACGCTGACTGCTGTTTCCGGCAGGGATGTTCCCATTGCTACGATCGTAAGTCCGATGATAATGGACGGAACTTTTAGTTTGCGTGCAATACTGGAACTGCCTTCTACAAAAAAGTCCGCTCCTTTTATCAGAAATACAAATCCTATTACAAGAAATACCAGTACCAGTACAAATGGTGACTGATTGATAAAATTTTCCATAGTCTTCTCCTTTTTGGTTTCACTTCAGTTGTTGACAGTATATCCCAATTTGACAGATACAGCAAGGGGAAGTATGATTGTATTATTTTATAATAGAAATATAATGATAGAAAAGTATGATTATTTTTGCAGAATTATATTTTCAGAGAAAGGACTATCCTATGCAGATCACACGCCCTGATTTTTATAAAGAATTTTCCTGTATTGCAGGAGCCTGTCCTGACACATGCTGTGCCGGCTGGCAGATTATGATTGACGAAAAAAGCCTGAAAAAGTATAAAAAATTCAAAGGGACTTTTCGCAATCGGCTGCACAATGATATCGACTGGTCGGAACAGGCTTTCCGTCAGTATGATCGCCGCTGTGCATTTCTGAATGAAGAAAACCTCTGTGATATTTACAGCGAAGCCGGACCAGATATGCTCTGTGACACCTGTCGTAAATATCCACGCCATATCGAGGAGTTTGAAGGACTCCGCGAATACTCGCTTTCTCTTTCCTGCCCGGAAGCTGCGCGGATTTTTCTTTCTCACAAGAATACTATTTCTTTTGTGACACGGGAAGTTCCTTCAAAGGAAGAAACTTATGAAGATTTTGATTATTTTCTTTTTACAGCACTGATGGATACGAGAGATTATCTTTTTTCTATTATTCAAAATCGAAATGTCCCAATGAAGCTGCGCCGTCAGAAATTACTGGCATGCGCGCATGATTTCCAACTGGCGTTGGATAAAAATGAGCTGTTCCAGTGGGAGGATATCCGCGCACGACATGAAAAGTCCGGATTTACGGCAGAATTTCAGGCTAAAGTGCGGAGCTGGACTGCAGGTAAAGGTGTTACTACAAACAAAGATGCTGATGTTATGGCATCTGATTCAAATTTCCGGAATTGTGATTCTGCCTCATTGGAATTAAGGAAGCAGATCTGGCAGACAGTAATTCCGCAGATGGAAGTCCTTCGTCCGGGCTGGCATGAATATCTGGAGGAAACGCTGGTGCCGCTTTATGACGGTGATTTTGCTGAGGAACCTGATATTTACAAATCCTTTATCACAGCATACCCCGACTGGAAAATTCAGGAAGAACAGCTCCTGCTCTACTGGATTTACACATATTTCTGCGGTGCTGTATACGACGGGCATATCTTCGCCAAAGTAAAAATGGCGATTGTATGTACTTTTATGATCCATGATCTGGCAGTCGGAACTTATCTGAAAAATGGCGGAAGTTTTTCTTTTGATGAGATGGTTTCCATCTGTTATCGCTTCTCACGCGAGTTGGAACACTCTGATCTGAATCTGAATAAATTTGAAGAGTTGATGGATGAGGAAAATGTATTTAGATTCGGTAATTTATTAAAGATTTAACACAATGCAAAAGAGGAATCACTTTATTGTGATTCCCCTTACATCTGAATTCGCTGAGCTTTTCTCATCCCAAGCTCAATCTTTTGCTCATTTGCTGCTATATTTTTTCCGATTCTTTTATTCATTTCAGCTGAATGTCCAATTAATCCCTTTGCCTCTATGTGAACTCCTGGTTTCATTGTAACAAGCAACGATTTATTGATTTTCAAAATAATTATTCACTCCTTTTCTTTACAATATTGAAAATTACTATACATAATAAACATGCTGGGAAGCATAATATTTTCTTCTTTTTCTGCAAGCTTTTTCTCTAAATCAGTATATGTTTCTTGCGGCAACCTGTATACTCCATTTCCCGAAATTCTTAACAAAATAACACTGTCTACTTTTGATCTGCTTGAAGCAGTCGCATCTAATACAACTTCCCCAATAACATACCCTTCCTGATAACAACGAAATGTAGATATCTCCGCCACCCATACTGACTTAGGCATAAGCACATCTGCATAAAATATTTGCTCGTCAATGTCTATTCCATTTTTTATACGAAATTGTTTATATTCGGCACTGTTTGCCAAATAGTATCTAACTGTTAATGGATTCTCAGACGACACAGAAATACTTTCTATCAGATATTTTAAATCCTCCATTTTCTCTTTATCAGAGACTTCACTGAGCTTAGAATAGCACAGATTTTTAAAAACTTCAATTGCTTTTTTCAGACGATCCTTTTGATTTTCAATAAACGTATCACAAATCGTTACTGCTGCAGCTGCTTCTAAAAAAACATGTTTTTCCAATGGTACAATATATGCTTCTAACTTATAATTTTTATCTATAGTAAAATGATCCATTGCTTCTTCTACATATGGAATCTGATTATCATCATTTATAATATACGTATTATATAGTTGTGATGTATCAATGCATGGATAATCCCCCAGTTTAAACTGTTTGCATTCTGTGATTTTCTTTTGTTTTAAACCATGCCCAATAACTAAAGTTGCATGTTTTTTCGCATCAGGGCGAACAGCCGTGACTGCAAGTATCGGAATCGCTGATTCTACATAATAATGAAACCAGTTTTTAAAATTTGTTTCGTGTATATTATCCCAGTGTGATATAACTTCATTTTTTTCAGCATCTATGCTGCTTTCAAAAGAGTCCTCCAACATTCGCTGATAATCCTCTGCACCAGCATATATCATTGGTGAGTATCCAAATTCTTTTAATATATAGGATATATCGTTGCAATATAAACCATGAGACGGAAGTATCCTCTCCGAAATGCGATGACTCAATTTTTCCTGAATATCGCTCGGTAATACTCTTGCATACAATGGAGAAGACGCAGACTCAAAATCCCCCAGACAATAGATAGCTGTTTCGGCACATTTCATTGCAACCCCATCCTGACTGCTGAAAACGAACGCATGCGTAGTAAAAGTCTTCCCCAGTAAATGCATTCGATATTGAGCTGTAATCATGTATCGAAAAGGATGTATTTTCTCGTTTGTATTTGGTTCTTTTGTAACCATTTTATAAGGATTCAAAAGTGTCCGGCCATATGTATGCCCCGTCTCATTATGTGTGTAGGATGGGCGAATAACAACCGTTCCCAAAAAATCTTTTTTTCTATTATCCTTTTTCATATGTTTCCTTTCTGAAACAGTATCTTTTAATTTATAATTATATACATTTTTCATATCTAAAACCACTTAATCTTCTCGACATTTTTCGACATTCCAGCCTTTTTAGTAAGCAAAAACACATGGCATCATATTACTCATATGATATCATGTGTTTTCATAAACTATGGAGAATATCTATATTTTTTATAATATTCAGATGATAATGCAGACCATGCCGCCTTTGCTGTCGTTGACAATTTTCTGCATGGTATCCTGCAATTTTGACTGGCTTTCTTCACCTATCGAGGCAATTTTACTGCGGATGCCATCCTGCACAAGCTGCTCGATGGATTTTCCGAAAATATTGGTCTCCCAGATGCTTTCGCCTCTTTGTCCACTCTCGCCAATGTACTGGATCAGATCTTTTGCCTGCTGCTCCGTGCCTACGATCGGCGCGATCTCCGTCTCGATTTCTGCTTTGATCATATGGACAGATGGACTTTTTGACTTAATTTTTACTCCGAATTTGCTTCCCTGCCGGATCACGGACGGATCCTCAATCTGAATTTCATCAAGCTCCGGAACAACAACACCATAGCCGGTATCGCGAACTGCTTCCAGTGCCGACTGCACTTTTACGTACTGTTTTTTCATTGCCGCAAGTTCTTTCATCGTGTGGATCAGATCATATTCGCTCTCCATCTGAATTCCGCTCATTTCACTGAGTATTTTATAATAATATTCATCTTTGACCTGCACCCGGACACGGACACACCCGCTCGACAGGCTGACTTCCTCAAGCATGGTTTCCTGCACACACGGAATTCCGAGAGTGACTGATTCTCTGGTAATGTCTTTGATATGATGAAATCCTTTCATCTTCGTGCGAATGCAGTCCAGAATCTGTGCTTTCAGCTCGTGATCTGACGGAAGCATCTCCACCCATTTCGGAACAAAAAACTGAATCTCTGTCACCGGAAATTCATACAACACATTCGAAAGAATTTTGGTAACATCTTCTTTGCGAAGCTGTTCACAGTTTGCTGCCATGGTAATGACACCATATTTTTTCTCAAGGGAGTGGACAAGTTCCTGTGTTTCTTCTTTGTACGGTGCCTGAGAATTCACAAGAAGCAGAAATGGCTTGCGTTGTTTTTTTAACTGACTGATGGTCGCTGCCTCTGCTTCGACAAAGTTTTCCCTTGGCAGTTCCCCGAAGCTGCCATCCGTCGTAATCACAAGGCCGATCGTGGCATGTTCCTCGATAACTTTACGTGTTCCGGTCTCTGCTGCTTCATGAAACGGAATTGCTTTTTCAAACCACGGGGTCTTTACCATTCGTTCTTTTCCTTCTTCGATGTGTCCGCTGGCATCTTTTACCAGAAAGCCGACGCAGTCGATCAGACGGATACGGACTTTCTGCTCATCTCCGAGAGGCACTTCCACTGCCTCTTTCGGTATGAATTTCGGTTCAACTGTCGTGATCAGTTTTCCGGATCCACTTAGTGGAAGCTGGTCACGTACTTCTGCCTGTTTTGCCGGTTCCATCTCCGGCAGTGCAACCAGCTCCATGAATCTGCGGATAAATGTGGATTTTCCGGTGCGGACGGGTCCTACAACGCCTATGTATATATCACCGCCGGTTCTTGCCTGAATATCCCGGTAAACCTGAAATTTTTCCATAAAAAAGCCCCCTTGCATATACTCACACAATCCCATGTATTGTTACATATATATGCATAAGGGGCTTCTGTTATGATTTTGTCTGTTTTCTTATAGAATAAATCTGCACAGCTAATTCATGTTGTGCACAAGATTTATGATTCTTTTGTACCATGTTCTTTCAGGTATGATTCTCTTCCCTGTTCGTAAAGATTGTTTCCTTCGCAGTCAATGATGACTACCAGTGGCATTTCTTCGACATAAAGACGACGAAGTGCCTCTGATTGGAGATCTTCATAAGCCACCAGTTCTGCTTTTTTGATGCATTTTGCAAGAAGTGCGCCTGCTCCGCCGATTGCGCCAAAATAAACTCCATTATATTTTTTCATTGCTTCTATAACTTCCGGAAGGCGGGCTCCTTTTCCGATCATACCTCGTGCACCCACGGACATCATGGTCGGTGCATAGGCATCCATTCGTCCGCTTGTAGTCGGTCCTGCGGAACCGATAACCTGTCCCGGTTTTGCCGGAGTCGGTCCTACATAATAAATCGTTGCATCTTTCGGATCAAAAGGAAGTTCTTCTCCTCTGGCAAGTGCCTCGCACATTCTCTTGTGTCCGGCATCACGGGAGGTGTAAATGGTTCCGGTAAGGTAAACGGTATCACCGGCATGAAGGCTTTTTGCAAGTTCTTCTGTCAGGGGAAGTGTAATATGTCGTTCCATTTTCAGATCACCTCCGTTTTATGTCTTGTCACATGGCAGCTGATATTGATCGCACATGGCATGCCGGCAATGTGAGTCGGCATGGTCTCGATGTTCAGACCAAGTGCAGTTGTTCTTCCTCCGAATCCCTGCGGTCCGATACCAAGCTGGTTGATTTTTTCCAGCATTTCTTTCTCAAGGTCTGCATAGTATGGATCCTCGTTTTCGGTATCTATCGGGCGCATCAGAGCCTTTTTTGCAAGGAGAGCTGCCTTATCAAAAGTACCGCCGATTCCTACTCCGACAACCATCGGAGGACATGGGTTTGGGCCTGCTGTCTCTACAGTTTCGATGATAAAATCTTTAATTCCTTCGATTCCTGCGGATGGCTTAAACATGCGGATTGCACTCATGTTTTCACTTCCGAAGCCTTTCGGACCAACGGTGATTTTGATGTTTTCGCCCGGAACGATTTCTGTATAAAGCATTGCCGGTGTATTATCGCCGGTGTTTCCTCTGCGAACCGGATCTTTGACAACGGATTTACGCAGATAACCGTTGGTGTAGCCGCGGCGTACGCCTTCGTCTACTGCCTCGCTCAGGTCTCCGCCTGTTATATGTACGTCCTGTCCGATTTCAAGGAAAACGCAGGCCATTCCGGTATCCTGACAGATTGGAACCTGTTCGTTCTCGGCAATTTCGTAATTTTCGATAATGTTGTCAAGGATGCCACAGGCAATCTGTCCGTCCTCACAGGAACGACAGGCCTGGATGGATTTTTTGATATCATCCGGAAGCACCTGATTGGCTTCGATGCAAAGTCTCTCGATGGTGTCCGTAATCATGGATGCTTGTATTTCACGCATGTCGGTTGCACTCCTTCGTGTTGTGTATTTTTGTTTTTATGTTTTTTGTTTTATTGTATCGTATCGGGAATTTTTGTGCAAGGGTGGATGAAGGAATTTGCGGGGAGGGGATATATAAGCTCACAAAAGAAAGGCAGGCGGTCCGGTGACACGCTTCGTTTCCTGTGTCCTCCCGTGCGCCTATGGATGAGTAATTTTGTTAACTCGCTGACGCTCAAACAGAACAAAATCACTCATCGCTGGCACAGTCGTTCACTGGGAAGCCTCGCTGAGTCCCCGGACCGCCTGCCTTTCTTTCTGTGAATTGGTATCCCCTCCACACAATTTAATTTCATCGCACCCGTCAAAAATTTGCCTAGATGCGAAGTCGGCTCAGGGCCGGGGCGGGACGCCCCTACCGGGAGTTCTAATGAACTGGAGTCATAATGCTTGATTCATTTGAACTTGAGGGTATTTTGAGATTTTACGATATAACAGCCGAGGTGGCAATCATAAAACATGAGGAACTAGAAAGAGCTGACCGGGATCTGTCTCCTGTAACCTGGTGCGGCTTCCGAAATTTTTTCGTTCCAGCGATAACTGCGTTGCACTGTCTGAGCGCTTCAGCGCGAGTTTGCAAAAGCAGTTATCAATAGGCGAACGAAAGAATTTCGAGAAACGCAAGCCGGTTGCAGGGACAGATCCCGTGTCAGCTCTTCTCATTGCACCTCAGTGATATGCCCCTCACCTTGGTGTTATATCACATTACTCTCATCATACCCTCAAATTACAAATCAATAAAACTCATTATGAAGCAGTTCATGCTCCTTGCCTTTGAGCAATCCGGCATACAGTTCCTGTACAAGCGGGTTCTCATCGGACTTTTTGATGATCATAGTATTATCTGCATTGTACAGACCTTTTGCTCTCGCATACTTGGTTCTGTCACCTGCTCTGGTCGGCTGGCCGCCACCCATGATACATCCACGACGACATGCCATGATCTCAATCAGATGATACTCGGCTTCGCCGTTCTTTACACGATCCATAACGATTCTTGCATTTGCAAGACCGCTGGCAACGCAGACTTTTACATCAATTCCTTTATACGGAACCGTAAATTCTTTGATGCCTTCTTCTCCACGAACACCGCACTCTGCGATTTCATTCATGGTTTCCTTGGAATGATCCGGATTCAGACGACGGAGAACTGCCTCTGTAACACCACCGGTAACACCAAAGATTACACCACCGCCGGAACCAAATCCAAATGGCATATCACATGCTTCCGGATCCAGAGATGCAAAGTCAAGACCAAAGTTATCAATCATACGGATCAGTTCTGTGGTCGTAATAACGATATCCGTATCTTTCTCTCCATGTGTATAGCTGTTCGGACGAACTGCTTCTGCTTTCTTTGCAGTACATGGCATAACAGAAACCATAATGGTCTTCTTTCCTGCTGCATGCTCCGGATCACGGAAATATTCTTTAATTACTGCGGACATCATTCCCTGTGGAGATCTGCAGGTAGAAAGATTCGGAATAAATTCCTGATACTGGTCAGTGATGAATTTTACCCATGCAGGACAACAGGATGTCAGAAGAGGAAGTTTTTCTCCTTTTTCGATTCGATCCAGGAACTCCGCTGTTTCTTCCATAATGGTAAGGTCAGCACTGAAACTTGTATCATAAACTTCATCAAATCCCATACGGTGAAGTGCATTGACGATTTTGCCCATTACACTTCTGCCTTTCTGGAGGCCGTAATGGTCACCAACGGCTACACGAACTGCCGGAGCGATCTGTGCAACCACACGGATTTCCGGATCCGCCAGAGCCTTCCAGACTTTATCAGAATTTGTATGAATGGAAATCGCTCCGGTCGGACAGAATACACGGCACTGGCCACAGTTTACGCACTGTGTTTCTGCAATCTTTTTGTTGAATGCCGGCATAACCATAGCTTCTGTTCCACGGAATGCAAATCCAAGTGCTCCGATTCCCTGAATCTCCTCGCAGGCACGTACACAGTTGCCGCAGAGGATACATTTATTCGGATCACGTACTATGGATGGCGAACTGAAATCCAGTTCATGATGCTCTCTTGTATTTTCGAATCGGATGTTTCTTACTCCGAGACGATGTGCCAGTTCCTGAAGTACACATTCACCGCTCTTGATACAGGTTGTACAGTCACGGCAGTGTGCTGCAAGAAGCAGCTCCACGATCAGCTTACGATAGTTTCTCAGTCTTCCGGTATTTGTATAAATTACCATTCCATCTCTCGGCTGTTCGGAACAGGATGCAAATGTTTTGCCTCTGTCATCTTCAACCGTACATAAACGACAGGCTCCGAATGTGGAAATCTCTGAATGATAGCACAGTGTCGGAATGTTGATGCCTGCGTTACGGATCACGGTAAGGATATTTTTTTCATCGGTAAATTCCACTTTTCTACCGTCAATTGTCATTGTACCCATAAGTCAGCCCCCTTCCTATGCTTCCACATAAATTGCATCAAAGTTACAGTTATCCTTACAGGTACCGCACTTAATACAAAGCTCATTGTCGATATGATACGGATGTTTGATCTTTCCGGATATTGCTGCTGCCGGACAGTTCTTCGCACACTTGCCGCAGCCAATACAGAATTCCGGATTGATATGGAACTGACGAAGTGCAGTGCAGACTTTTGCACGACATTTCTTGTCACGGATGTGTTCTTCATATTCATCGCGGAAACGTTTCAGAGTACTGATTACCGGAAGCGGTGCACTCTTTCCAAGTCCGCAGAGAGCCATGCTCTGAACCATGGTCGCAAGTTCTTCCAGTTCATCAAGGTCGGACATTTCGCCCTTTCCTTCTACGATTCTTTCGAGGATTTCCAGCATACGTTTGGTTCCTTCACGACATGGAACACATTTGCCGCAGCTTTCACGCTGTGTAAAGTTCATAAAGAATCTGGCCACTTCTACCATACAGGTGTTTTCGTCCATTACTACCAGTCCACCGGAACCCATGATCGCATCCAGCGATTTTACGGAGTCAAAATCAAGTGGACGGTCGATCTGATCTTCAATCAGACATCCACCGGAAGGTCCACCTATCTGTACACCCTTGAATGCCGCTCCGCTCTTTAAACCGCCACCGATATCATAAATAATATGACGAAGGCTTGTTCCCATCGGAACTTCGATAAGACCTGTGTTTTCGATCGCACCGGTCAGGGAGAAAGTCTTTGTTCCCGGGCTTCCTTCTGTACCGATGGTACGGAACCAGTCAGCACCCTGAAGAATGATCTTCGGAACATTTGCATATGTCTCTACGTTATTAAGAACTGTTGGTTTTTCCCAGAGTCCTTTTTCTACGGTACGCGGCGGTTTTACACGCGGCATACCACGCTTTCCTTCGATGGATGCGGTAAGGGCAGAACCTTCACCACAGACAAACGCGCCGGCTCCACGATTGATATGTAAGTGGAAATTTATTCCAGAACCAAGGATATTGTCACCGAGGAGACCATACGCTTCCGCCTGCTCGATAGCCATGCGGAGACGTTTTACGGAAAGAGGATATTCTGCACGTACATAAATATATCCATTCTCAGCGCCTACTGCATATGCTGCAATGACCATACCTTCGATCATCTTATATGGATCACCTTCCATTACGGAGCCATCCATAAATGCACCCGGATCACCCTCGTCACCGTTACATACAACGTAGCGGACTTTTTCTTTCTGACGGGCTACCTGTGACCATTTCTTACCGGCAGGGAAACCGGCTCCGCCACGTCCGCGAAGACCGGATTTTGTCACTTCATCGATAACCTCCTGCGGAGACATATCAAAGAAAGCTTTTGCCATAGCCTGAAATCCACCGGCTGCAATATATTCATCAATAGATTCTGCATCGATATTTCCACAGTTTTCAAGAACGATTCTTGTCTGCTGATTCAGGAACGGAATATCAGATGGATGTGGACAGACGGTATCATGATCACGATAAAACAGTCTGCTTACCGGCTGGCCTTCCATAACCGTACGCTCTACGATTTCCTTACAGTCTTCCACCTGTACATGCACATACTGATAATCGTAAGGCTCGATTTTCATAAGAGGGCCAAGCTCGCAAAGTCCCTGACATCCGGTCTTAACAACACCGACATGCGGAATATCTTTCTGCATTTCCACGCTTACCCAATCCAGATTCTCGCATAATTTCATCATTTCGTCGTAAATCTTCTGTGCGCCGGAAGCAATACATCCTGTACCGGAACAGACAAGTACACGACAGGTAAAGGATTTCAGGGTATTTTTTGCTTCAGTCTGCTTGTTGAGCAGATCTTCTTTACTCACAATACTCATACCGTCTCACCTCTCAATTCATTTAACAGATCGATTGCCTTTTCTGGTGTCATCTTCGGGTGTACTTCATCATTAACCGTAAGTGTTGGTGCCAGTCCGCACGCACCAAGACAGGATACGGTTTCTACTGTAAAAAGCATATCGTCCGTCGTATGCTTCTTATTACTAAGTCCAAGCTCTTTCATCAACGCTTCCTTAACCGGCATGGATTTACGCACATGACAGGCAGTTCCGTCACAGACTTTGATCACATATTTTCCTTTCGGCTCAAAAGAAAAATTCTCATAGAAAGTAGCTACACTGTACGCCTTAGCCTCAGTAACTCCTATCTTTGATGCGACATAGGTCAGAAGCTCTCCCGGAAGATAACGGTATTCTGCCTGAATGTCCTGCATAATCGGAATCAGTGATGCCGGTTTACGTCCGTAATGCTCGATGATCTCATCTGTCTTCGCGTAATAAGACTGATCTAACATTCAATTCCCTCCTTGTTTGAAAATAGATTTTCCTGCGTTCATCGTTTTTGTCTAATTTACACAGCTTTGTTAGCTCCAATTATACATTAAATATATATTTTAAACAAGGAAAATATAGATATTTTGAATTAATTTATTATATTTTTTTATTTTTCGCGACTTTTTCGTGATGTTTTTAACATATTGTATAATTTTTTATCAATCTTGTTTTCTTCATCTAACTTTTGCATAATTTGTTATTCATATGCAACTTTGTTCAAAATATATTTCTATTCAGGCTTTTGTGCTTGTAAAAATACATAATATTTATTGCTTTTGGAATTTCTTTCCACTATTATAGTGAAAGGTAGATGAAAAAATTTCTTATTAAGTTTAAGGAGATATATATATGCGAAATTATGACACACCAGTCAGGGCAATCCGACACAAAGTCTTTGCCGAAGTTGCTAAAGCCGGATTCGAATCTTCTGACGAAACTCTGATTCATGATATTGAAGCAATTCCTTACAATATCGTGGAAGAAAAAGCCAAATACCGTGAAAGTATCTACAGAGAGCGCGCTGTTGCCAGCGAAAGAGTCCGTCTTGCCATGGGACTTTCTCTTCGCCCGGAAAACAAAGCCGTCCATCTGACAGACGGTCTTGCAGCCAGCAATATCAACGAAAAATATTATGAGCCGCCTCTTATGCAGGTCATCCCATCTGCATGTGCAGCCTGCCCGCCAAACAAATACATTGTCAGCAATATGTGCCGTGGCTGTGTAGCTCATCCATGTATGCAGGCATGTCCAAAAGGTGCGATTTCCATGAAAGACGGCAAATCTTATATCGATCAGGAAAAATGTATCAAATGCGGCAAATGCAAGGCAGCCTGTCCATACGATGCCATCTCACACAACGTACGTCCATGCGAGCAGGCATGTGGAGTCAAAGCGATTGGAAGTGATGAGCAGGGCCGTGCAAGCATTCTGGAAGACAAATGTGTATCATGTGGTATGTGTATGGTAAGCTGCCCGTTTGGTGCAATTTCTGATAAATCTCAGATTTTCCAGCTTTCTCACGCGCTTCGCGACGGAGACAAAATTATTGCGATCGTTGCCCCGGCATATATCAGTCAGTTTGGCGATGATGTAACGCCAGGTAAATTTAAAACCGCGCTGCAGGTTCTGGGCTTTTCCGATGTACATGAAGTTGCTTTCGGTGCTGATGTCGGTGCAATTTCCGAAGCACACCATTATGCCAAAGAAGTCGCTACCGGTAATCTTCCGTTCCTTCTGACCTCCTGCTGTCCATCCTGGTCCATGATGGCAAAGAAATTTTTCCCGACCATGATCGACAATATTTCTCAGGAACTGACACCGATGGTTGCCACTGCACGTAAGGTAAAACAGGAACAGCCTGACGCAAAAGTTGTTTTTATCGGACCATGCGCTTCCAAAAAGCTTGAGGCAATGCGCCGTACCGTCCGCAGTGATGTTGATTTTGTTCTTACCTTCGAAGAACTGGATGCCATGTTTGATGCACGTGAAATTGATCCTGCTTCTTTTGAAGAAGATGGTTCACTCCATGATGCAACGGCAGCCGGACGTGGTTACGCTGTTGCAGGCGGTGTTGCAGGAGCTATCGAAGCATGTCTGAAAGAATATTATCCGGATGTACCGGTTCACATCGAACATGCAGAAAGTCTTGCCGAATGCAAAAAAGTCCTCGCGCTTGCCAAAGCCGGCAAACTCAATGGCTGTATGATTGAAGGTATGGCATGCCCTGGTGGATGTATGGGCGGTGCCGGAACCAATGTACCGGTTGCAAAATCTTCGAAAGAACTGAAGAAATTCCTTGCTTCCTGTTCTAAGAAACTTCCACCGAAGGGACTTGTTGACATCGAACTTAACTGATATATTTCCAGCTCTTTTACAGGAAATATTATTAAAGATTTTCTTTTATATATAAATACCAGAGATATTATCAGATATACTTTTTAATCTGATAATCCTCTGGTATTTTTGTTTTGTACTTTATTTCAAACCTCTGTTCTGTGTTTTCTGTCTATATTTTTATCATTCAGCTTTCAGCTGAGCAAGTAATTTTCTAAGTTTTTCTCCGTAATCAGATCCGGCCGCCCATCCTCCGCCATTCGGATTTTCCTGCTGTCCGAGCCATTCTACATAAGGCGCACTGCCTCTGGCCACAAGGTCAAATCTTGTATCTACACAGTCCTGATTGAGCGCTTCCTCACATGCATAAGCCTTCAGATGCTGCACCTGTGCGCGGATTCCTGTACGGACATCAGGATAAGATACCCCGGCAACTCCGCCTCCGGTCGTTCCAATGCCTGCAAAATTAAACTGTGATGCACCGGAATCTCCTCCATATTGAAGCCATCCGGTTTCCAGCATTGCCTGTTCATATACAACTTCTCCACGTACACCTTCCGCGTTCGCTTCCTCAAGAATTATTGTGCAAAATTCATCGATGGTTGATGCTCCGCCTTCTTTCAAGGTTGCTGCCGGGTATTCTACGCCGCGTTCTTCATACTGTGAAGTCATCTGTGCAAGGGAAACTGTCGTTTCGCCCATAATTGTGTAATAACCATACGTATTGTCTGTAGAATCATCTACAAAATCCGGATCCGATGTATAATCCGGTGCCTCTAAACTTTCTGGTTTATGAATCTGGCCTTCTCCGGAATGATCTGGTTCTGTATTTTCTGTATCTGCGCTTCCAAATACGCTTTCTGTCGTATCCACTGATGTCAGCTCCGGTTCACTCCCAGATGCCAGACAAGGTGCCCCTGTCAAAAGGGCACCTGTCAGTATTATCTGAGAACAAAAGAGTATTGCTTTTTTGTTTCTTATCATCCATTAACCTTTCTCATTGCAGCTTCTACTACATGTCCTACAAGAACAGATGTAGTAACACTTCCAACACCGCCCGGTACCGGAGTGATTGCATCAACGATCGGTTCAACTGCTGCATAATCAACATCACCACAAAGTTTTCCTTCTGCATTTACGTTGATTCCTACGTCGATGATAGTCTGTCCTTCTTTTACATATTCCGCACCGACAACACCAGCACGGCCGGCTGCTACGATCACGATATCTGCCTCTCTTGCTACAGATGGCATATCCACTGTTCTTGTATGGCAGATTGTTACAGTTGCATTTTTCTTAACAAGCATCATTGCTGCAGGTTTTCCAACTACAAGGCTTCTTCCGATAACAACGGCTTTTTTGCCTGTGCAGTCGATTCCGTAATGATCAAGAATTTCCATACAGGCCTGTGGTGTACATGGCGGGAAACCGATTTTCTTTCCTGTGTAAACACCGGACATAGAAAGATCTGTCATGCAGTCTACGTCTTTTTCTGCTGCAAGCGCATTCTCGATCACTGCCTGATCCAGATGTTTCGGAAGTGGACGGAACAGAAGAACGCCATGGATATGGTCATCTTTATTTACTTTATCGATAGTTGCAAGAAGCTCGTCCTGAGTTACATCTCCTGGAAGAAGAATTTTTTCACATGCAACGCCCAGTGTTTCGCAACGTTTTGTTGCTCCTCTTTCATAAGAAATATCACTTGGATTCTCGCCAACACGGATGATGCACAGAGTCGGATTAACACCCTTTCCCTGTAACTCAGCTACGTTTGCTTTAATTCTTTCGTTCAGTGCTGCTGTTACTTCTTTACCTAATAACTGCTTTGCCATTTTTTATATTTCCTCCGCTAATAATTATGTCACTGAATACTATTTCAGACGTCCCAGAACGCTTTCGAATGTTTCATCTGCAATCTTTGTATATTTTTCAAGCATTGCATCTGCTTTTTTGTTTAATTCTTCTGCGTATTCTCTGTCAGCCATGGATTTTGTATTGATGTATACATTCAGGCTGGCACCTTTTAATGCCGCCTTGCAGAATGCTGCACCAACACCTGCATCACTGATTGCAAGTTTGGAACCTTTTGCACCGAATTCTACGATGAGCTCGATTGCTTCACAGCATTTTTCCATGATCTCCATCGGAACGGAACATGCATCTTTCAGCACGATTTCCATAACGCGTGCTTTTTCTGCTTTTTCTTCTTCTGTTTCTCTTGGCATGCCATATGCTTTGGAAAGCGGTTCAAAAACTTCTGCATCTCTTTCGATCAGACGCAGGAAATCTTTCTGAAGCTGATCGCATTTT
Source organism: Blautia sp. Marseille-P3087 (assembly GCF_900120195.1). Classification (GTDB taxonomy): domain Bacteria; phylum Bacillota; class Clostridia; order Lachnospirales; family Lachnospiraceae; genus Blautia_A. Next base: position 255,910 of record NZ_LT635539.1, on the reverse strand, counting down.
GCTTTCAGTTCCCACATTTCATCTTCAACATCTGCATATTTTTTCTTGCCTACTGTCAGGCTGCCTACCATGTTACCAAGTGCAGTTCCTACTGCACCAACCAGAGCAGACGCTCCGCCGCCACCCGGCACCGGGGCTTTAGAGGCAAGTACCTCTACAAATTCTGTACATGTGCTTGTGGAAAATCCCATTTTTTCTCCTCCTGAAAAAAGGGTACCTAATAAAAGGCTCTTTTTTCTATACTTTCAATTTTCTTTTATATTTTTCAGGATTAATCCTGAAGACCTGTTCATATTTGGAAATATGAGAAAACCTGCGAGGGGAGACGCTCAAAGTTGCGAAGGCCGCTCTCCCCTCGCGCTCCCCACCTGGCCACGCAGAGTAGGAATGTCAGCAAATGGTAGTCGACGTTACATCTCAATACCAACACCATAGACTCCCCGGTACTTGTCTATACAAGTATCACACGCATTGCCGAACTATTACATCTCCGCAACTTGCTCTTATCTTTTCAGCGGGGCCAAAAAGGGGGAGTCTGAGGGGGAGCTTCGGCCTTTCGCAACTATGAGATGCTCCCCCTCAGGGTTTTTACAGGTTGTCAAACCATTGACGGGCTGACGGGCAGTTCCCGGCCTGTGCAACTTCGAGATGCTCCCCCTCAGGGTTTTCACAGGTTCCAAACTGAATTTCCTTGCTTTATAAAGCAAAAATACACCTTTTTAGTATAGGACTTAATTCTTATCAGAAAAGTCCCGTAATCTTTCCGGTCTCATCTACATCGATTCTTTCGGCAGCCGGTACTTTCGGCAGTCCCGGCATGGTCATGATCTCGCCTGTCAGGGCTACGATGAATCCTGCGCCTGCGGAAATCTTCAGGTTACGTACTGTAACTTCGAAGTCTGTCGGTGCACCGAGTTTTGTCTGATCATCTGTCAGGCTGTACTGTGTCTTAGCCACACAGATCGGGCAGTTGCCGAAGCCAAGAGCCTCGAGCTGTTTTGCCTGTTTCTGGGCATTTGCTGTAAGTACAACTCTCTTGCCGCCGTAGATTTTCTGTACGATCTGGTTCAGTTTGTCCTCANCAGTCAGGGCTACGATAAATCCTGCACCTGCGGAAATCTTCAGGTTACGTACTGTAACTTCGAAGTCTGTCGGTGCACCGAGTTTTGTCTGATCATCTGTCAGGCTGTACTGTGTCTTAGCAACGCAGATCGGGCAGTTGCCGAAGCCAAGAGCCTCAAGCTGTTTTGCCTGTTTCTGGGCATTTGCTGTAAGTACAACTCTCTTGCCACCGTAGATTTTCTGTACGATCTGATTCAGTTTGTCCTCGATGGAGCCTTCCAGTTCATAGGAATAAGTAAAGTCGTTTGGCTCTTCAACCAGACGCAGAACTTCTTCTGCAAGTTTGATTCCGCCTTCGCCGCCTTTTGCCCATACTTCGGAAAGTGCTACGTTTACGCCGAGTTCTTTACATTTTGCTTCTACAAGGTCAAGCTCTGCCTTGGTATCTGTCGGGAATGCATTGATTGCAACAACACAAGGAAGCTTATATACATTCTTGATGTTGCTTACATGTTTCAGAAGGTTCGGAAGACCTTTCTCCAGTGCTTCCAGATTTTCATTGTTCAGGTCTGCCTTCGGAACGCCGCCATTGTATTTCAGGGCACGTACGGTTGCTACGATAACAACAGCGCTTGGATGCAGTCCTGCCATACGACACTTGATGTCGAGGAATTTCTCTGCACCGAGGTCTGCACCAAATCCAGCCTCTGTGATTGTGTAATCAGCAAGCTTCATACACATCTTTGTAGCTGTTACAGAGTTACATCCATGAGCAATGTTTGCGAAAGGTCCGCCATGTACGATCGCCGGAACATGTTCCAGTGTCTGAACGAGGTTCGGTTTCAGGGCGTCTTTCAGAAGTGCTGTCATAGCGCCCTCTGCATGAAGGTCACCGGCTGTTACCGGCTTCTGCTCAGATACTTTACCATAGGTGTATCCGATGATGATTCTGGAAAGTCTTTCCTTCAGATCCTTGATGTCGCTTGCAAGACAGAGAACCGCCATGATCTCGGATGCAACGGTGATGTCGTATCCGTCTTCACGCGGCATGCCGTTTGTTCTTCCGCCGAGTCCGTCTACTACGTTACGAAGCTGACGGTCGTTCATGTCCACGCATCTCTTCCATGTGATCTTTCTCGGGTCAATGTTCAGTGCGTTGCCCTGGAAAATATGGTTATCGATCATTGCTGCAAGAAGGTTGTTTGCTGCGCCGATCGCATGGAAGTCGCCTGTAAAATGAAGGTTGATGTCTTCCATCGGAACTACCTGTGCATATCCGCCGCCTGCTGCGCCGCCCTTAACACCGAATACCGGTCCGAGGGATGGCTCACGAAGTGCTACCATAACGTTCTTTCCAAGTTTCTGCATAGCATCAGCAAGACCTACGGTTGTAGTAGTCTTTCCTTCACCTGCCGGTGTCGGGTTGATTGCTGTCATGAGGATCAGCTTGCCATCTTTTCTGTCGCTTTCTCTCAGAAGATTGTAGTCAATCTTTGCTTTGTATTTTCCATACTGCTCCAGATATTTGTCATCAATCCCTGCTTTTTCTGCAATTTTTGTGATTGGAAGCATTTCGCACTCCTGTGCAATTTCGATGTCACTTTTGAATCCCATAAAAGTTACCTCCTTTATTTATGCATGTCTTTATGAAAAGGCTACCCGCCTTTTTTTCAAGAAATTTATAATACTTTTGCAAAAGATTTCAGCGATCCGATGATCACATCACCCATAACCGCCATATCTTCTGCCTGAAAGGATACCGGGAAGTTGTCTGAAAACAGGATCTGAGAGGATGGCGGAAACTCTTCGTCCCCCTCCCACAGGATCATCTGCACCAGATATCCCGGAAAGATTTCAAGCTGGTATGCAATGTCACCATGATTTATCAGTTCACAATGCATATGTTCCATGATTGCCTGAAAGTCTTTAATACGGTTTCCATAGGAAAATGCCAGACGTTTAATGCAGCGGCCATCAAACTGACGGAGATACACCTCACCCCATGGCATTTCCCTGTAAGTTTTAAATTTGCCGGTACCTTGTGTGAAGGCACCGTTCAGCAAAAAACGAATGGTCAGAGTTCTGGCATAAACCATAGTTTCCAGAGGATAAAATCCCATATCATCCTCTTTATGACTGACCTCAAAATCCGGCCATGAAATCTGATATACTGTCCCGAGAAATTTTAAAGTAAAATACTTCTCTTCTTCATTGTAAGAAATGCCAAGTCTTGTGGCAATTTCCTTTGGATCAGCGTCTCTGTACTGGCTCAGATAATGTTCCCATGGGAGACGTTCTTTGCTGTCTTTTTCATATCCGAGTTTATCTCCTACAGATTCATTTTCTGTCGGATCAAATGTTGTTTTTGCGTCAGAACTCATAACACACCTCTTATCTCTGTTTTACGTTAGGGAACATGGATGCATCAGTATGCGGGATAAAGCAGGCTCCCACAAATTCATCCATGTAAGTCGGAACTGTCGAAAGTTCCATATAAGTCATATTGGATGCAAGCTCATATGTTTTCTTCTCTGCTGCTGTTGAAAGAAGCATCAGATATGCACCAGTCAGGGAAGAGTTGCCAATATAATGGAATTTATCCAGTGGTACATCCGGGAACATTCCGATATTGACTGCATTCTGCATATTGATTCCACTTCCGATACCACCAGCAACATAAACATCGTCTATCATGGATACATCGAAGTCCAGTGATGACAGCATTGTGCGGATTGCTGAGAAAATTGCGCCTTTTGCACGGATGAAGTTGTCAATATCTACTTCTGTGATCTCGACATCTTTTGCAGATCCTGCTTCCTCTTCAAATGCGATCACGTAACTTCCCATTCCATAATGGTCGTGACGGACTCTCTTTCCTTCACGGACAAATTTGCCCTTTGGATTGATAATTCCTGTCATATAAAGTTCACTGATCACATCAATGATACCTGATCCACATAATCCAACTGGCTTCGTACCCGGTTCACCGACAACTTTGTAAGTCGGCTCCATCGTTTCTTTGTCGATTGTACATGCTTCAATAGCTCCGTCAGTTGCACGCATACCACAACTGATATCACCACCTTCAAAAGCAGGTCCTGCTGAGCAGGCACAACTCATCATGAAATCAGAGTTTCCAAAAACAAGCTCGCCGTTGGTACCAAGGTCAATGAACAGTGAAAACTCCGGTCTGTTCCAGATCATACTTACCAGAGTACCTGCTGTAATATCTCCTCCGACATAGCTTCCGATATTCGGTGCCATGATGATGTGTGCATCTTTGTTGATTTCAATTCCCACATCCGATGCAAACAGAGAATTTGTCTTAAAGAATGCCGGAATATACGGCTCTGTACGCAGATAATCTGCATTGATTCCTGCAAACAGATGATTCATTGTTGTATTGGATGCCACACACATACGATAGATCTGGCTTTCCGGAAAATGAATGCTTCTGCACATCTCATGGATCATCGGATTGATTGTCTCTTTGATCACTGCATCCTGCAGTTTCTTGATTCCGCCCGGTTTTGTCGTCTCAATGATACGGTTGATTACATCTGCACCATAACGGATCTGACCATTACCGGAAGAACTTTTTGCAAGGATTTCTCCTGTTGCCATGTCAATGATCACAGCTGAAACCGTTGTCGTACCTATATCCACAGCAAGTCCGCCCATTACAACGTCTTCTTTGCTGTCAAAAATATCGTATACAAACATATCATCCGGAGTCACACGTACAACGCATTTTACCGAAAACTTACTTGCACGAAGTACATCCGGAAGTTTACGAAGAACTGTGTATGGCACTCTGATCCGTTTCAGATTCATAAATTTCCGAAGTGCTCTTGTCAGTCTTTCTACATCCGGCATGGTATCATCCAGAGTAGGTTCATTCATCTGAAGTTCTACTACTTCCAGACTGTTTCTCAACTGAATCCCGGTTTCTTCTACCTGATCTTTTGCTTTTTCAAAAATTGCAATTTCTTCCCTGGAACTTAAGTCAGCCACTTTCATTCTGCTCTTGTATGCAGAAGCGATATCCGGCACCAGCACTTCCACGTCAGCACTGATCTTGCTCATACATGCAAGACGCCAGCCCTTCTCAAATTCCTCATCAGAAATATGAAGTGTTTTCTTTGAGTCCAGTTCTCCGCTTTTTAACTGCACTCGGCACTTTCCACAGGCTCCGTTTCCGGAACATGGGGCATCGATTGCTACATTGGCACCACGTGCAACCTCCAGAAGATTATCCCCCGCATTGGCAAATGCTTCTACCTCACTGCCATTTTCAAATGTAAATGTTACCTTAAACATGCGGTAACCACCTTTCTCGCGTCGATATGCAATGCAAAAAAGGCCAGAGGCCGCAAAGCCTCCAGCCCTTTTGTACCTACAGTCGTAAAAACGACAGACTGATTAGATTTCCAGATAAGAATCTGCGTACAGATAGTTATTTTTGATGATGTCACAGGATTTGATTGTTTCCATCAGACGAAGATCGTTAGGGTTAACGATTGCTGAGGTAAGTCCCTGCATCATAGCCATAGCTACCATAGCGGAGTCCATGATCGGACGGATATGTTTCGGCATACCGTTGGAGTTATTGGAAAGACCACCGGTGCTCTTCATTCCCATGTCAGAGATCATTTTGATGAATTCAAGGACTTCCATCTGTTTGTCCTGCATTCCTTTGATAACGAGGAATAACGGGTCGAACCACATATCGTTCTCAACGTCCATACCCTGTTCCATACCTCTCTCCATCAGAGTCTGCATGTACATCATACGTTCGTCATTGTCTTTTGCGATTCCTTCGCCGTTGCAAAGAGCGATAACGATTGCATCGTTTGCTGCTGCAACATCAACATATCCGATTCTTCCAGCTGCATCAGCGGAGTTTACGATCGGTTTTCCTTTGGAACGGTTGTATACAGAAATACCAGCTTCGATAGCTGCTACATTGGAAGTATCCAGTGCAAGCGGAACATTGTCGAAGTTGCTCTGCAGAAGTTCTACAGCCCATTTCATAAGTTCCGGTCCATCGTTTTCTGCTGGTCCGATATTAACATCCAGATATGTAGCACCTGCGTCGAGCTGCTGTTTTGCTCTCTTGAGGATCGGCTCAGCATCTCTCTCTGTGAATGCTTTATTAACTGCCGGTGCTGTTGTGGAAAGTCTCTCTCCGATTGTAACAAATTTTGCCATACCTGTGTTCTCCTTTACATGGTTTTAGATGTCTCAGGGAGTATTCATTCTCCCTGAGCATAAATTTTATTTTATGCGGCTTATGCCTGCATATCTTTTAAGAATTTCACAAGCTGTACTGCTTCTCTAGGTCCTACGATAATCTCCCATCCCGGAAGTTTTGCTTCAAGATCACCCTTGAGGACTGCTACTTTACCCGGAATAACGAGTTTACGGCATTTTACCTTCGGCTCTACTTCTTCTTTGATGTACTCGGAAATGCTGGTGCTGGAGAATTTACCAGCTGCCCAGGATGTCAGTACGGAAAGTCCGCCTGCATCATTGATTACAAGATTAAGCGGAACACCGGAACGCTCCAGTTCACCGGAAACTACGAAATATGTAAGAGCGAAGTCTACAGTTGTAACAACGAGAGAGTTCTCATCTGCTCCGTTGAGTGGGTAGATACCCGGCTCTACTTTCATTGGTTTCTGTGGGTCTGTATATACGTTCTGACGAAGACCGAACAGTGGAAGTGCCTCTGCATAGGTCATCTGTTCCATAACGATGATGGAACCGTATTTCATTGTAAATACGGAAGCAAGTGCTGCCTGTAAATGATGATCTCCCTTAGCAATTTTAACCAGGTTAACGATGGATGGATATCCAAATGTTCTGTCCTGATCTTTCAGTGCTGCACGACGAACCTGTACAGTGTTTGCGAAGGTTTCTTTGACGTCAGCGCCTGTTGTGTCAAGAACAAGGTTCTTGTTGCCAAGTTTTTCAAGTGCTGCTACTGTGTCATATAATTCGTTCAGGTCTTTACCGGATACACCGAGAACAACACCAGCTTCTGTAGCAACAGCATTCATTGCTTCGTAGTTGGAAGCATTTGCACCGTTCAGAACCGGTTTGCCGTCTTTGCATACTTCAAGAGCTGCTTTTGCGATCTCAGGATCTGTACATCCGAGAACCAGAGTTCTTCCAAGACCTTTTGCTTTTTCTACAAGTGCTGTATATTTTGCTGCGTCTGCATCTGCATCACAGTTTACATATACAAGCTCTACATGCATTCTCTCACCGATACGGTCATAGTCTACATGTGGGATTGCTGCAAGCTTAGCATCTACTTCTGCATCATCCATGCATGTGCAAAGGGATACAGCGTATCTTGGTTTGCTTACAAATGTTTTTTCATGTCTGAACAGAACAGTTTCTCCTCCGAGAGTGAATTCTGCATCACCTGTTCCGATCTTGATTGTCTTCATCGGCGGAGCAGTTGCCTCAGACAGAGAAGCCAGTGCTTCGTCAGACATATGTGGACACTGCTCAATCTGCATTGCGCCCTGTGCAACTTTCATGGAGAAAGCCATACATGTCGGACATCCACATTCCTTACAGTTTTTCTTTGGTGTTAATTTAAAAATCTGAATACCATTCAGTGCCATAGCTATTTTTTCCTCCTATTATTCCTTACGCAAGTGCTTTGATCAGTTTGGAAATAGTCTTGACAGACTCCGGATGTCTTAAGATTACGGCATCAGAACCAGCTGCAAGGTCTGCTGCTGCTGTCATAACTTCCATATCGATTCCACGCTCGTCTGCTGATCCCCATTCAGGCATATCAGCTTCAGAAGCGGTTGCTTCTTTAACTGCCCATGTCTCTGCGGATACAGGTGTAATAATAGGCATCTGCAACATATTGTCATTCTGACCTAATGCTGCACCTTTGATACGGTCCATTGTAGAAACAACGTACTCATATCCGTAACCAGCTGCTGCACTACCGATGTTCATAACGATTTTCTTCGCATCAACACCAAGCTGTGTAGTAACAACGTTTAACTGTTTTGCAAGGTTGATATCAACGGCTGATTCAGCGCCGACGATCTGATTGTAAGCAAGACCTGCTGCTGCACCGATTGCTTTGTAGTTTTCTTCTTTTTCGGAAAGAAGAAGGGCATTTCTTCCCTGAAGGACTTCTGCTACTTTCGGGAGAAGTTCCGCATCCTTCTCTACGTTTTTGCAGCCTTCTACAACCAGTGGACAGTCAATAGCGCCTGCTACTTCTTTAACAACCTCGATCAGTTCATCGATAGATTTGTTTACCCCGTTCGGATCTCCACCGTCAAGGATGAGGGCAACAAAATCTGCGCCTTCGATAGCTGCTGCTTTTTTTGCGATATCAGCCATGGAAGTAGCGCCTTCATAATAAGCTTTTACACCTTCGGAAAACTCATCCAGACCCAGATCTGAAATCTCAACACCGATCTTTGGTGTGTTCTCTGTCGGTGCATCAAAGGTGTAGAACGGGAAAGAATTTTCTCCGCCGATTGTCACAGTCTTATCTCCGCTTCCGATTGTGACAGCGTTAATCTTTGCATTAAATTTCTGTGGTTTCTGATTAAACGGCATTTCTCATAAGCCTCCTCTAAATTATTAAAAACTCAACTACTATTATACTACATAAAATTACCAGTGACAAGATAACACAGGTCTTTTACGTTAAAAAAATATCAAAAATCGTCACATGTGCAAAGATTTTGCACTGTCACAGCCGGTTGTGTGTAACAGCTTTACGTTGTGATTCGATTTTCATTTCAGATAAACCCTGAATTTTTCCTGCGACTCGCTGTTTGCAACAGCTTTACGTCGCAGTTCAAAACTCAGGGTTAACTCCCCAGAAAATGAATGCGAGCATTCATTTCCTTTGCGGGAGTTACATCATTGGATCCATAGCCAGAGCCGGATGTCCTTTTTCGGTCAGGTATTCAACCAGTGCTTCCGGATCTGTTGCTACTGTCTCATCACCGATCATATCAGTGAAGTTTTCAATTCCGTAAAGTTCCTGTGCTGTCTTATTCAGACGTTCAGCAACGAATTCTTTCAGTTCTTTCGGCATCCATACGATACGTTCGATACCGCCTTCAGCCTTCATAAATTTCTTAGAGGAAATGAAGTGTTTTCCATGTCCCATGAAACCAGGTGTCTGAACACCGCCGCCTGTCATGGATGCCATTTCAGGGAATGTCATTCCAAGTGGTGTCATGCCTGCATACTCACGGTTTGCAATTACAACACCGTTGGAGAATGGCTCGATACCGCAGATACACTCGAAGCATCCACAGGAAGTCATAGGATCCTGCATGATGGAGTACAGAGTAACGTGCTCCAGAGCACCCTGTGAGAATTTCTGAACTGCTTCATCAACGTCTTCGTAAGAACCAAGGTTCTCATCGATCGGACGTTCTTTTGTGATAACCTGGCAAGGTCCGTTCGGATCAAGCTGATGTGTTGCTTTTGCATCCAGCCATGAAACGGCACCGCAGAGACCAAGTCTTTCTGGCGTTACTACGCAGACATGACTCGGGGAGAATGCCTGGCAGAGGATACAGCTGTAATATACGTCTACAGATTCATCTGTCAGAGTATCAAGACGTTCATCACGTTTGTCAAAGATCGGGATTGCAACTTCATGACGTACTCTTGTACATTCTGCCGGATCTGTATAGATAACAACTTCACATTTGTCAACAACTGCGTCAAACTCGTTCTTAACAGAAGCGTAAAGAACTTCACCGATATGTTTGATCTTGAAGCCTGCGTTGAATGCATCAATGCTGATACGGATACGCTGCATATCACGCTGTCCTGTATGGTATACACCTTCGATACAGTTGATGTAGTTATGGAATTTACGTTCGATAACCGGTTCAAAGTCTGGCTGCATGTTCTTGCCTGCAACTTTAACAATATAGGCGATGCTGTTCTTGCTTCCAAGTTCCATGTCGTCTACTTCCGGTCCAACTACTGTAATCTTGTGATCTTCTACTTCGGAAGCGTCACATGTCTGTACAAGCTCTGCACAGTCTACACGGGAACCATCGAACTCAACCTGCATGTCTTTACGACGGATGATCTCACCTTCGAATGCGGATGCAAATGCAACCGGAATATCGATATTTGTGATCTTGATCTTGATGTCGCGAGCTTCAAGAGATGTAGCATTGAATTTGCTTACGTCTTCCTGAACGATCAGGCTCTTTGGTACACGGAAGATGTTTTCTGTTTCGTTTGTGATTACCGGGAATCCAAGTGCGATAGCACCAGCTCCACAGGCTACGATCACGTCATCCAGAGGTTTGAATGCGTTTACGAATGCCGGTACACGGTCCATTGTATATTTCATAAGTGTGCCTGCATCTCCAGGTGTTACATTACCGAAGATCAGTGCTGCACGAAGTGCAACGGATACTACATGGATAACTGCTGTAACGTCTTTGCCAAGCGGAATAACACGTACGTTTGCACCTGTCTTCATTCCTGCTTCTGCAACCTGGTCGATGATTCCGCCAACCAGTGTTACGAGGATACCCTGTGCCTGATAGCTCTTTACAAGAGCAACGCCTTCTTCTACGGATGGAGCAGAGCCGAGGATTACAGCTACACCAGGGATATCTCCTGTTACAAGCGGTACACCAAGCTCACGGATTACTGCATCTGCAAGATGTCCGTAGCATGGTTCTTCATATGGTGTTGCGCCATCAATGTATTTGAGAACTTCAATGAATTCTGCGCAAAGTGCTGTAGCAACACCAGACATGAATGCATCGTTTAATCTTTTTTCTCTTGTCATAAGTGTTTTAACAACACCAAGAGCTTCTTTTAATTCTTTTAAAGTCGTAACTTTGGTTCCTGTTACAGCATAGTAACATGGAAGGCTGTAAGCGGTGTTCGGGAAGCTGACAGCTTTGTCTTCGCCATACTGAGCAATTGCGCCATCAATAGCGCCCTCTGTTAAACCATATACAGCATCATTTCCGCCGAATACTCTATCAAATAAAGTCACTTTAATACCTCCTGTTTTTACAGATTTGAATTCTGATCAATCTTTTCTTTTATTTTTGTGATTTCAGCTGTTACAGTCTCACTGAAATCATAAGGGGATTTACCCTGACGGTCAGCGTCGATAACCTCCGTATTGTAATGGAGTATGCCAAGAAGGTCTTCTGCCGGAATTCTGGAACGGATAAATTCCTCATCTTCTGTGTTTCTGACCTTGTTTGCCACAACCTTAACCTGTGCTACTCCAAGATCACCGGCAAGGCGCTTGACATTCTTGTAGGTCTGTACGCTTCTTGCACCTGGTTCGATCACTACGATAAATGCGTCAACTCCCTCTGTGGTTCCTCTGCCGAGATGTTCCAGGCCGGCTTCCATATCAAGAATCACCACATCTTCTCTTCTCAACACCAGATTATTAATAATACGTTTCAGCATTACATGCTCCGGACATACACATCCGCCGCCGCCTGTCTCGACAGTTCCCAGGACAAGGAGCCGTACGCCGTTGCAGACCTTACCGTATTTATCCGGAATATCGTCTACCTTTGGGTTCAGATGATAGAACTGATTTCCTGCAGTTGCTCCTGTACGTTCCTCCACAAGCTTACGCATTTTGGAAATCGGAACGATAGAATCCAGTGTTTCTTCATCAAACCCCAGTGCCAGGCCAAGATTTGCATCCGGATCCACATCTGCTGCAAGTACCGGTCTGCCTTCTGCTGCATACAATCTCGCGAGCGTTGCTGCAAAAGTAGTTTTGCCTACGCCGCCTTTTCCTGTAACTGCTATTTTCATTTTATGTCATCCACCTTTTATTACATTTTTAAGATTACAGCAGATTAGATTCCTAATGCTGTTCTCTTTTCTTCAATTCTTTCGATCATCAGATCAACTAATTTCTCGATATCTGTTTCTACTGTGTAAGCAGCACCTGTCCATTTTCTTGTTCCTTCTGTAAGAAGTTCACCCATCTCTGAAGAACCGGAAACATATGGATCAACACCAAGGAAGGTATCAATACCGGTACCTACTACGTAGTTACCGATGGATACAGCTTTTTCAGACATCCACTCAGGAGCACATCCAACTACCGGAAGCTGATTGATCTGAAGTCCTGAATCTTTTGCAAGTTCAGCAGCCAGGATCATCATACGGGAGATATCTACGCAGGATCCCATGTGGAGTACCGGCGGGATATCAGCCAGCTCACAGACACGTTTCAGACCTGCACCGCAGAGTTCTCTTGCGGATTTGTCCATCAGACCAGCTTTTGCAGCTGCCTGTGCTGAACATCCGGAAGCGATGACAACGATATCGTTTGCGATACATTTCTTCATCAGTTCGATATGTGCATAGTCAGGACGGATCTTAGGATTGTTACATCCAACCATAGCAACAGCACCACGGATAACACCGGAAGTGATGCACTCAAGTAACGGTTTGGTTGTTCCTGTTTCGTCTACCTGAGAGTTTGTAACACCGTCAAGAACTTTAACAATTGCTTCTACTGAGTAACCAACAGTAGCTTTCTGTTTCAGCTGCGGGATATGTACAAGTTCTGGTTTTCTGTTCTTGAAGTTATCGATAGCCATCTTAACGATTGCTTTTGCGTTTTCTCCTGCTGTCTCAGCGTTGAATCTGATAAATTCAGAATCCGGCATCTGAGCGATTGGAGAAGTTGTGATAAATTTGGTGTGGAAGCATTTGCTCAGAGGTCCTAAGGCCGGGAAAATACACTGAACGTCTACTACGATTGCTTCGCAGGCGCCTGTCAGTACTACGTTTTCCTGCTGCAGGAAGTTACCAGCCATCGGAACACCACGACGCATAGCTACTTCGTTTGAAGTACAGCATACACCGGAAACTGTGATTCCTTTAGCTCCTACGGATTTTGCATAATCGATCATTTCTTTGCTGTCTGCATATTCACAGATCATCTCAGAAAGACTCGGATCATGTCCATGTACAACGATGTTTACGTTTTCTTCAACCATTACACCAAGGTTAGCTTCTGTATCAATCGGCTTCGGAGTTCCGAACAGTACGTCAGAGAACTCTGTTCCCATCATGGAACCGCCCCATCCATCAGCCATACCGCAGCGAAGGGACTGTTTTACAAGTGCTTCCGGAAGAGAAGAACATCCCATATGGGCCATATGCATAGAAGTTGCAACCTCACGGTCGATAGCACGTGGTGCGATTTCGTTCTCGATCAGTTTTTCTTTCTGTCCTTCCGGCATTCTGTCAAGGAATCTCTGATATCCGAATGGTTTACCATATTCCATCAGACCGATCTCAGCCATCTCATGAGCCAGATCATAGATATCTTTTCCTTCTGTTTCTACGCCCCATTCTTTTGCGATACGGATCAGTTTCTCAGGATCTTTTACCTTATAGTTTCCGTCTTCTTTTGCACAGTACAGTGTGTGGCAGATCTCACGACCGTGATCAGAATGAGTAGCTGCACCGCCTGCTGTAAATTTCAGGAAGTTTCTTCCTACGATACCGTGTGCGTCACATCCGCAGATTCCTCTCGGAGCCTTAGGTGTGATACGGCATGGTCCCATAGCACAGATTCGACAGCAGATACCCTGCTCACCGAACTTACAGTGTGGAGTCTGGTTTTTTACACGAAACTGCCAGGCATCTGCGCCTACCTTTGCGCCAGTTTCCAACAGTCTGTTGGTAGCAGCTTCAAATTCTTCCACTGTAGTTAATTTGAATTCACTCATTATAGACCTCCTTTTAACGATACATGATTTGACATGTATTTTTCTTTTCTTTCTTTTTTATGTAATAACCTCACTGACAGAACCCATCCCCCGCCATGGGTTATTTTTAAATTAATAAAAAGTGCTTTTTCCAGCACAAATGCCCTTGCTGCCAGTTTTGACAGCAAGGGTCTTTTTTACAGATTTAAGTTTTTGATAATTTCTTTCAGTGCGACTTTCACCGGATTATCTTCCGGAAGAGACGCTGTCGGACGGCCTTCGCAGTCATATTCATAGACTGTGTCATCCTGTGGAACTACACCGAGAAGGTGCAGACCCTGTTTCTCTATTTCTTCTTTGATTCCATCATTCAGTTCACCTTTCGGTGCACGGTTCACAATAAGCCCCACTGATTCCGGATGCATATTGCATTCATCGATCAGTTTTGCAATTCTGCCAACCGCCTGAACTCCTCTTCTGGAGCAGTCACTGACAAGGATTGCCGTCTGCATGGACGGAAGGACACCTCGGCTGATATGTTCCATACCTGCCTCGTTATCCACAACGATATAAGGATAGTGGTTCTGATATTTTGCAAGCTGCGCCTGAAGCAGGCCATTTACATAACAGTAACAGCCTTTTCCCTGTGTTCTTCCCATAACGAGAAGGTCAAAGTCATCTTCTTCAGTTAACGCATCCTCAAAACGCATCTCTGCGTAATCTGCTTTGGACATTCCTTTCGGAATCGGACTTTCTTTAACCAGTTCTGCCTGTGCAATTTCTTCTCTGACGTCGCCGAGAGTTGTCTCAACTTCCACTCCGAGGACTTCATTCAGATTGGAGTTTGCATCTGCATCTACTGCAAGGATTGGTCCTTTGCCCTGTTCGCAAAGATACTGAATCAGCATTCCGCATAAAGTAGTTTTACCAACGCCGCCTTTTCCGGCGACAGCAATCACGTGTGCCATAATAATAGAGTGCCTCCTGCTCTAATTCCGCATTTATGAAATTATAAATCCGTAATTTAGTCTTTCTAGTCTTACTTCGAGTTATACAAGTGTACGCATACCGGATTCTTTGATGATCTCGCTTACGTCTTTCCACTTGTTCAGTGCATACAGATGGATACCTTCTACGCCGAGAGCGCGATATTTATCAATCTGTTTGATTGTATATTCGATGCCGGCTTTCTTGAAATCTTCTTTCTTCTGCTCAAGAGCATCGTCGAATGGAGCTTTGTCGAATGGGTTCGGGAAAATCCAGTATTTGGAAATCAGTCTGGAAAGTTCACGATCCATTACACAGCCGTTACGGGACAGTGCCATGTTGATTGTAGCAGCCTGATCAAGGATTGGCATAATACCTACATCGATTGGCATTGTAACACCAGCTTTGCGGATCTTGTCCTGCCAGCGTGCAAACTGTTCCATATCCCAGCAAAGCTGAGTCATGATATAGTCAGCGCCGTTGTCCTGTTTCATTTTAAGGACAGATATATCAGCATCCAGACTGCGACATGCAATATGTCCTTCCGGTGAACCTGCTACTGCGATTTCAAATTTGTCGCCAAATTCTTTACGGATAAATTTAACAAGGTCTGTTGCATAGTTGAAATCTCCGCCTGTGGAATTCTCTCCACGCGGGAAGTCACCACGAAGTGCAAGGATATGATCAACGCCTTCGCTTAAATAAGTTTCAAGCTGATCTTTGATTCCCTCTTTTGTGTTTTTGATAACTGTGAAATGAGTTACCGGTACAGCGCCGGCTTTCTTAACCATCTGACATACTTCTCTGTTGGTGCCGACGTTTCCGCCGCCTGCTCCGTATGTAACAGAAATGTATTCCGGTTTGAACTCACAGAGATGTTCAATTGTTCCCGGAAGATTTTCCATTCCCTTGTCTGTCTTCGGCGGGAAGAGTTCAAAGGAGAGGAGCTGTCTTTCTTTCATCAGTTCTGTTAATTTTACTGTTGCCATATTACATACCTCCACATATATGTTTTTTATCTAATGGGTTTTCGTTACCACCCTTAAGATCTGATTAAGATTTATTCACAGGCCAGCTTTACAATGCTGTTTGCCAGATCCACCATAAGGATACGGCCTTCTACAACTCTTTCATCACCCATGATATCTCTGAGTACAAGTTTATTTCCGTCCACATCGATTCTGGCTACATTTTTGAAGATTACAGAATCATCACTTTCTTTATATACTGTTGCAAGACACATATTTCTGCCTCCTATATTATGTCATTGTCTATATTCACGGATTTCATGTTCAAACGCCTTTACCTGCAAGTATAAGTGGCATTTTGACCTTTGAAGTCCGGTATATTATTTCATTTCTTCTTTAACTAAAGTCAGCGCAAGTCCCAGCCGCATATTGCCTTTCTGGAAATCAGCCACTGCTTCTTTGATTGTCTTAGCTGAATTGCCAAGGCCCATCTTCTCAAGGTTGTCGGCCATCTGGTCGAGTTCCGCTGCGTGGTGTTCATTATGCTGAAGCATATATGTCAGCAGCGCAACCGTTTCTTTCTTACAATCACCGCCCTCACAGGATCCGCAGTGATCTGTACTCCCACAGTCTCCATGAGAATGTGTGTGTTCCCCATCGCCATGTGTGTGTGAATGTGTATGTGTCACACCGTCCGCATGAGTATGTTCATGAGAATGCTCCGGTGTATGTTCATGTCCGTGCTGAACGAGATTTCCGTTCTCATCTTTAATAAGATGCATGTTATTCTCCTTTCTCCGGTTCTACCTCCGGAACGCCTGTAAACAGGCGCACTTATGACAAGAATTTATCAATTAAATCCATTATACATCTTTTATTTCTGTTTATCAAGAATATAATAAGAAAAAATAGACAAAAACAGTTGTCGTTCTCTTACTTTTTTTTACATATTTATAAATCATCAGCTTATGTTTTTGTTACGTAAATAACATGGTCGTTAAATTAATAACACCCGATCATTTACATTATTCCACAACACTTGTATTAATTTTTTAACATATTTGATGTTCTTCTTTCACAATTTCATGGTATAATATACAAAAATTGTGGATTTTGCTTACAAGGAGGAATCATTTTGACCACTTCCGTATTTTTAAATAATGACCGTACCATGCCATTACTCGGTCTGGGATTATATAAGATCACTGACAATGCCGAGGCAGAAACAGCGATCACTGCTGCTGTCCAGAACGGTTATCGGCTGTTTGATACGGCATCTGCTTATAAAAACGAAGAATTTGTCGGACATGCCCTTGCAAAATGTGGCATTTCCCGCAAAGATCTTTTCATCACCACAAAGATCTGGAATAATGCGCAACGGCTTGGTGATGTAGAGGGTTCTCTACAGCGAAGTCTTGACCGTCTTGGTCTGGATTACATTGATCTCTACCTGATTCATTGGCCGGTTCCGGGCTGTTTCTTAAACACATGGAAAGACATGGAAAAAATCCTTGAATCCGGACGCGCGCTTTCTATCGGTGTCAGCAATTTTGAAATTCGCCATCTCGAAGAACTTCGCAGAGTCTCCGGCATCGTACCTGTTGTCAACCAGATTGAATGCCACCCTCTCTGCTACCCTAAAGAACTGATTGAATACTGTCAGTCAAACGGAATTCAGGTACAGGCCT
The DNA here is from genome assembly GCF_900120195.1 of Blautia sp. Marseille-P3087. Classification (GTDB taxonomy): domain Bacteria; phylum Bacillota; class Clostridia; order Lachnospirales; family Lachnospiraceae; genus Blautia_A. The sequence goes on along the minus strand of NZ_LT635539.1, from coordinate 238,459 downwards.
ATGCCCCTCTGGCGCGAGGTGCTTATCTTGACAATGATATTCTTTGTGTTCTCGGCACCAAATACGCACATACGCCGGCACAGGTCGGACTTCGCTGGGCAATCCAGAAAGGAATTTCTGTAATACCAAAGTCCACTCGCCCGGAACGTATTGCTTCCAATGCCAGAATTTTTGATTTTACAATTGACCAGGAAGATATGGATCTTCTTGATACACTGAATCAAAATTATCACAGTGCTTCTATTCCGGAGGATCTCAGGGATATTGTTTTTTAATTTTTATCTTGGACTTAAGAATTGCATTTACGTGCTTATATGGCAAAGCAAAACCGACTGATCAGACCGATCAGCCGGTTTCTTTTATGTATATTTCTCTTGTATCATCTTTTGTATTTCATATCGGTTGTTTTATCTTTATGTTCATTGCCACGGAAGCATCGGTGTTTCCACTTTTTTATCGCGAAGCATCAGATCACGTACCGCATCAGCAGCCGATTTGTCCTCAAACAGCACCTTATTTACTTCCATAATAATCGGCATATCTACATCATACTTTTCCGCAAGGCTCTTCGCCGCTTTTGCAGAATATACGCCTTCTACTACCATCTTTACTTCGTCCATTGCCTGCTGCATGGTATAACCTTTGCCCATAAGATAGCCAGCTTTACGGTTACGGCTGTGAACACTCGCGCAGGTTACGATCAGGTCTCCCATACCAGTAAGTCCGTAGAAAGTCTCCTGACTTGCTCCCATCTTTGTACCAAGGCGGGCAATTTCTGCAATTCCACGTGTGATCAGTGCAGCTTTTGTATTATCTCCGTATCCAAGACCATCTGCGGTACCTGCAGCAAGTGCGATGACATTTTTCAGTGCCCCGCCAAGTTCCACACCAAGAATATCCGGGGTTGTGTATACACGAAAGACCGGACTCATAAATATTCCCTGAAGGTACTCTGCTATTTCCCTTTTTTCAGCGCTGACTACGCAGGTTGTCGGAAGACCTCTTCCCACCTCTTCTGCATGGCTCGGACCGGAAAGGACACAGACATTCGCTGTCGGAATCTCTTCACTGATAATATCACTCAAAGTCATCAGCGTATGTTCCTCAACACCTTTTGCCACATTGACAATGATCTGGCCTTCTTTGACAAACGGAGCCATCTGTTTTGCAGTACTTCTGGTAAAAGGAGACGGCACAGCAAGAACTGCTACATCCACATCTTCCAGGCATCCCTCGAGGTCTGTCGTGATTTCAACTTCTTCCGGAATATGAACTCCCGGAAGTTTTGATTCATGTTCACGTTTTTCGTTCAGCATCTTTACTTCGTTTTCAAGTGCTGACCAGAGTTTTACCTGATGTCCGTTTTTGTGCAGGAGCAGTGAAAGGGCTGTTCCCCAGCTTCCAGCTCCCAGTACATTTACTTTTGCCATTTGCCCCACCATTTAACCTTTCTTTGTTTTTGATTTACTCAGAAAGACCTTGCTTTCTGTTCCTTTTGATAATCGTACAATATTTGCTCTGTGACGCCAGAATGCCAGTACAGTAAGCGCAGCCATCACAAGATACATTTCCGTCGTATGTATTCTGTCCATACCATATCCACTGATTTCTCCAAATACGATCATCGCAATCAGAGCTGCCAGATAGGAGGTCAGAGAGCATAAAGAAACATAGTGTGTCGTAAAAAAGAGTGCTAAAAACACCACTGCACAAATCACAAACAGTCTCCAGTCAAATGCGATCAGGAATCCGACAGACGCTGCAATTCCCTTTCCTCCCCGGAATCCAAGTGTGATCGGGAAATTATGTCCGAGAATACATCCTGCAGCGGCATAAATGCAGAGCAACGGTATTATCTCTGCCGCCCTGTCTGCAAAAATCAGTCTGACCACCGCAATCGCAAGCACACATTTCAGGCAATCACCAACCAACGTCATTGCCCCTGCTTTCTTTCCGAAAGTACGCAGGGCATTTGTCGTTCCTGCGTTACCGCTTCCATGCTCGCGAATATCGGTTTTGTGCATTTTTCCGATGATATAGGATGTCTGGAAAAGCCCAAACACATAGCCAATCAGAATACTAATCAAACGTTCCGTCATTTTACTCAGCTCTTTTCCCCGCGTTCACGGATAATAAATTTCAGGGAAGTTCCCCTGAAGCCAAATGCATCTCTTACTTTATTTTCGATATATCTGGTGTAAGAGAAATGCATCAGTTCTTTGTCATTTACAAAAATAACAAATGTCGGTGGTTTTACGCCCACCTGTGTCATATAGAAGATCTTCAGGCGTTTGCCTCTGTCTGACGGCGGCTGCTGCATCGCAACTGCTTCGGAAAGAATCTCATTGAGTACACCTGTCTGAATACGTAAAGTCTGGTTCTCAATAACTGCATCAATTGTTTCAAACAATCTCGGCAGACGCTGACCTGATTTTGCAGAGATAAATACCAGTTCTGCATATGGCATGTATGCAAGTACTTCGCGGATACGGTTCGTGTGCTTGTAAATGGTCTTGTCGTCTTTTTCAACTGCATCCCATTTATTAACTGCGATCACAACGCCCTTGCCACGTTCATGTGCAATACCAGCGATCTTTGCATCCTGCTCGGTCACACCTTCTGTTGCATCAATCACAACAACAACCACATCTGCACGCTCCACTGCCGTAACTGTACGGATCACGCTGTAACGTTCCAGTTCTTCTTTGATTTTGCCTTTGCGCCGAAGGCCTGCTGTATCAATAAAGATATATTCTCTGTCTTTCCATTTAACTTTTGCATCTACTGCATCTCTGGTTGTTCCGGCAATATCCGAAACAATCACGCGGTCTTCGCCAAGAAGCTTGTTGATCAGGGAAGACTTACCTACGTTTGGCTTTCCTACAACTGCGATCTTCGGAATATCCTCATCCTCATCTGTATCCGCATCCTCCGGGAATTCCTTTACAATTTCATCCAGCATATCACCAATACCGGTACGGTTTGCTGCTGAAATTGCAATCGGTTCACCGATTCCCAGATTATAAAACTCATAAACATCCATCATGTATTTCTGGACACTGTCTACTTTATTTACGACCAAAACAACTGGTTTCTGGCTTCTGCGCAGCATATCTGCTACTTTTGCATCAGAATCCACAAGTCCCTGCTGCACATCTGTAATAAACACAATTACATCAGCTGTGTCGATGGCGATCTGTGCCTGCTCTCTCATCTGTGATAAAATAATATCTCCACTGTCAGGCTCGATACCGCCTGTATCAATCAGTGTAAACGCCTTGTCCAGCCATGTCACATCTGCATAAATTCTGTCACGGGTAACACCCGGTGTATCTTTTACAATTGATATCATTTCGCCTGCCAGCGCATTAAATAACGTAGACTTACCAACATTAGGCCTGCCCACTATTGCCACTACCGGTTTGCTCATACATTTGTCTCCTTATCTGTTTTTTATTTTCTGTCGAATCCAGCACTGCTGATACAAGGTCAGCCCCTGCCGGATCTACAACGATAATCTCTCTTCCAAGTTTCTCGGAAAGTTCAGTTACTGTAATGTCGTCGAGAAAAACATTTTCCCCACTCCTCAGCATATTACACGGAATCAGAAGTCTGTCTCCAAGCTTTCTGTCGGAAAGCTGTTCTGTCAGATCCTGTCCGGTAATAAGTCCGGACACCGTGATTTTTTCGCCAAAGAAATTATTCTTGATGGCGATCACCTCAAACGTGATCTTCGGATATTTTTCTCGAATGATTTCCATGCATTTCTCTATATAGGGTGCTGCTAGTCTGCCTGTCGCAACGGTAACATGATATGACCTGTCATCACCATCTCTATTGGCAACGGCTTCGCGCACTTCTGTATCCAGAAGCCGGAGCATACCAACTCCGTTTTCCAGCTGCAGATATCCATCATAGCGTCCTTCTTCCGGAAGTTTCTCCCCTGCAAGAATGTACCATTCATCTGACGCATGGATAAAGTGGATTCCATGTTTTTCGTACATAATCTTCTGCCAGCGGTGTATCTGCTCCAGAACTGCTTTTGCATCTTCTTTTGTAAATGACTCCAGCGGATAAAGTCCGTCACGGAATTTCGTAAGACCGACCGGAACCACGGACACACTCTGAAGAACCGGTGCATATTTCGCCATTTCCTGCAAGCTGTATTCCAGCTCTTCTCCATCATTGACACCTTTGCAGAGAACAATCTGCCCATTCATTGTGATCCCTGCCTCATAAAGCTGATCCACTTTTTTTAATGCATCTCCTGCAAAACGGTTGTGCAGCATTTTGCACCGAAGCTTCGGGTTCATCGTCTGAAAAGATACATTAATCGGTGAAAGATGGTATTTGATCACACGGTCTATATCTTTCTGACTCATGTTCGTCAGTGTCACATAGTTTCCCTGCAGAAAAGAGAGCCTAGAATCATCATCTTTAAAATACAGGGTCTCTCTCATACCCGGCGGCATCTGATCGATAAAGCAGAACATACAGTGATTGCTACAGGAACGGTAATCATCCATCAGACCATTCTCAAATTCGATTCCAAGATCTTCGTCGTAATCCTTTTCAACTTCGAGCTCCCAGAGCTCGCCATTTGCTTTCTCTATCAAAAGCTCTATATATTCATCATTCAGGAGATAACGGTAATCAAACACATCTTCCACCGGCTGGTGATTGATCTCCGCCAGAACATCTCCCGGTTCCAGTTCCAGTTCTTCACCAATACCGCCCGGAAGAACGCTGGAAATCACATGTTTCTTTTTTTTCATAGAATTCCTTTCTGATTTGTGACCATATCTGAGCTGCGTCATATGAGAATTTGATTTTAATATCCCAATGGACATATTACCCCAGATAATACTACTATAACAATTTCAAAGGTAAAAATCAATAAATTCCTTGACTGGATTTAGGGCAAATGTTATAAATGTATTAGGACTCAGTTTGAAAACTACACCTAGGAGGAATATTATGCCAAATATAGAGTTACTTGAAAAATCAACTCCAACCGCTCCGATTCGTATCGTAGCACTTGAAGGATGTCAGGATCTGGCGAAGGAGGTTGACAAGAAACTTGTAAAATTCCGTAAAGAACTTGCAGCAAAGAAAAAGCCAAGTACAATTCCGCAGGGTTACAGCCTGCCTTCTTTTCTGGTTGATTCCGAGATTATCCGATTCGGTACAGGCGAAGGTAAAGGATACATCAAAGAATCTGTTCGTGGTACGGATCTTTTTATCATGGTTGATATCACAAACTACAGCCTTACTTATAAAGTCTGCGGCCACGAGAACCATATGTCTCCGGATAACCACTATCAGGATCTGAAGCGTATCATTTCCGCCGCTACCGGTAAAGCACACAGAATCAATGTCATCATGCCATTCCTTTATGAAGGCCGTCAGCACCGTCGTACCAAGAGAGAATCTCTTGACTGTGCACTGATGCTTCAGGAATTAAGAGATATGGGCGTATCCAACTTTATCACCTTTGATGCACATGACCCACGTGTTCAGAATGCAATTCCTCTGGACGGCTTTGATAACTTTTTCCCAACCTATCAGTTCCTGAAAGCCCTGGTAAAAGAAGTCAACGATTTCAAACTGGACAACGATCATCTGATGATCATCAGCCCGGATGAAGGTGCTATGTCAAGAGCTGTGTACTTCTCCAACATCCTCGGCGTAGACATGGGTATGTTCTACAAACGTCGTGATTACTCTACCGTTGTAAACGGTAAGAACCCGATCGTTGCACACGAATTCCTTGGTGATTCCGTAGAAGGCAAAGATGTTGTCATCATCGACGATATGATTTCTTCCGGTGAAAGTATGCTGGATGTTGCAAAACAGATTAAAGAGCGCCACGCAAAACGTGTATTCATCTGCACCACATACGGTCTGTTTACAGATGGTCTTGATAAATTCGATGAATACTACGAAAAAGGCTGGATTGACAAAGTCATTACTACCAACCTCAACTACCGTCTGCCGGAGCTTCTGACCAAGCCTTACTACATCGAAGCAAATATGAGTAAATATCTTGCAAGTATTATTGATATCATCAATCATGATGTTTCCGTAGAAAAAGTTCGTTCCAGCAACGAAAAGATCATGGAACTTATGGAAAAAGTAAATAATCGCTGATTTTTAATGGGAGCCTGCATTATGCGAGCTCCCATTTTTTGCTGAATCATCCAGATATCTGGCATGTATTTTTCTTCTATTTTAATCCGAGAAATGCTCCAAGATTTCCTCTTTTACCATGCGATGCACGATGAGAAAACAGGAAATCCGGATTGCAGCAGGTGCAGATTCCAGGCATGGAGATGTGCTTCTCCGTGATTCCTGCTTCCGTAAAAATAATCTTATTTGCTTCCCAGAGATTTAACTGATATTTTCCGTTTTCCTTCTTATAAAAAAGTTTTTCCCAGTGTTCCGGTGCAAAAGATTTCTGAAATTCCAGTATCACATCTTCACTGACCTCATAGCACTCCTGGCAGATAGACGGTCCAATGGCCGCATACACATCAGCCGGATCTGTGCCATATGTTTCCTGCATTTTCCGAATCGTAACTGCACCGATTTTTGCAACAGTCCCTCTCCATCCGGAATGAGACAGGCCAATCGCATGATGCACCGGATCAACAAAATACAGCGGCACACAATCCGCATAAAATGTTGCCAGCACCAGACCTCGTACATTCGTGATCATTCCATCTACATCTGTATAAGGTCTGGGCTTCGTAATCCCATTTCCGCGGTCCTCTTCTGTAATAATGCGTACATTCGCCGTATGTGTCTGATCCGAAGTCACGATATCTCTTTCCGAAAAGCCAAGTGCAGCCGCAAATCTTCTGTAATTTTCATAAACAGCGGCATCCTTATCTCCTCTTGTAAAACTGAGATTCATGGATGCATAAATCCCTTCACTTACTCCACCCAGCCTTGTGCTGAATCCATGCACAATATCCGCAAACTGTTCAAATGCCGGATATGTAAGCCAGGTCACACCTTTGTTTTCTTTTATCTGCATATGTGAGGCAGTTCCCTCATGCCATCTGATTTCCGCCATCCCATTTTTCCTCTCTTTTGTCACTTACAATAATCAAATGCATTTCTTATCCACTGAATCTGTTGTCCATCAATTGCAACAACATCAAATCTGCATGGTGGTTCCTGATACCCATAACGAATCAGGAAAAAACTTGCTGCACGACTGATCCGTTTCTGTTTATGTATGTCTACTGCAGCAGCCGCAACCCCATTACCGCCGGAACTTCGGTATTTTACTTCAACAAACACCAGATATTTCCCATCTCTGGCTATCAGATCGATTTCTCCGCTCTTGCAGCGAAAGTTCTTCTCCATCACCAACAGTCCCTGTTTTTCCAGAAAGGCAGCCGCCTGATCTTCATAGCGACTGCCTGTTTTTCTTTTATTGATGCAAAACACTCTTTTCTGATTTTATGTCGGTATCTTTCGTATTCTTGAATTTATGTTATTGTAACACAACTTTACTGTCACACAAAGTTTTTAATAAATGTTGCACGATGAATTGGTGTCGGTCCAAATTTCTTCAATGCTTCAATGTGCTCCGTCGAACCATAGCCTTTATTGGATGCAAAACCATATCCCGGCAGTGTTTTATCGTATTCGACCATCAGACGGTCTCGAGTAACCTTCGCCACAATACTTGCCGCTGCAATAGAAGCACTTTTAGCATCGCCTTTTATGATCGGTACCTGCGGAATCTCCACTTCCGGGATCGTAACCGCATCATTCAGCAGAAGCTGCGGAGTAACCTTCAGCTTGCTTATTGCCTGACGCATGGCTTCATAGGTTGCCTGCAAAATATTGACCTCATCAATCTTCGCCGGTCCGACCATCCCGATACCAACCGCCACTGCTTCACTTAGAATCACATCATAAAGTTCTTCTCTTTTATGTGCTGTCAGCTTCTTTGAATCATTCAGGTACAGAATCTGATGATCCGCCGGAAGAATTACCGCGCATGCTACTACCGGGCCAGCCAACGGCCCTCTGCCGACCTCATCTATTCCACAGAGATAACCCAGATGTTCGTATTTGCGCTCATACTGCATCATCTGTTCCATACGGAGTTTCTCTGCTTCCAGTGCCTTTATTTTCTTTTCGTACTGCAAGATCAGTTTCTGTACACCACTTCTGGGATCTTCATGGTAGCAATCACACATGCTCTGCCAGTCGGCTTCTCCCGCCGCTGCAAATTCATCTTTTATTTCACCGATCTTCTTCATCAGTTTTTCTCCTGCTCTGCCCACTCCAGAGTGATGCGCCCAATTTTTCCTCCCCGGAAATCGTCAAACAGAAGTCCGGATGCCTTTGTATAATCCAGTTCTTCCCCTTTTTTGAGGCAACCGCGTGCTTTCGCGATGCCACCAAGGATTTCTACGGCATTTCCTGCCTCGGAGATTCCATAGCGTTTCTCAAGAAGACCTGTATAACGTGCTTTCAGATAGTCGATGAGCTTTAATGCCAGTTCTTCCATATTCAAAATATCATCTTTGATCGAACCCACAAATGCCAGACGGATTCCAACTTCCTGATCCTCAAATTTAGGCCAGAGAATTCCCGGTGTATCCAGAAGTTCTACATTTTTGTTCAGACGGATCCACTGTTTTCCCTTTGTAACACCCGGTCTGTTGCCGGTCTTTGCACAGGCTTTACCTGCAAAAGTATTAATGAAAGTAGATTTTCCCACATTTGGGATTCCCGCAACCATGGCACGAATCGGTCGATTTTTGATTCCTCTTCTGCGGTCGCGTTCGATTTTCTCTTTGCATGCTTCCTGAATCACATTCTGTATGGTCTTCATGCCAGCTCCATTTCTGGAATCCACTTTTACTACATGAAAACCTTTACTCTGAAAATACTCTTTCCATGCCTCATTCTGTCTCTCATCTGCAAGATCCGCCTTATTCAGAAGAATCAGACGTGATTTGTTCTGTCCGAGCTGATCAATGTCCGGATTTCTGCTGGAAAGCGGCACTCTGGCATCTACCAGCTCTATAATCAGGTCTATCAGCTTCAGGTCTTCCTGCATCTGTCTCTTTGCTTTGGTCATATGACCCGGATACCACTGTACGTTCATATATTACCTAACCTTTCGTAAATCCCAGTTTTTCAAAGGGCGCACACGTAAACCAGATTTTGCCTGCGATATAACGTTTCTTTACCATACCGATATCTGCATACCGGCTGTCTTCACTGTTGTTCCGATTATCTCCAAGGACAAAATATTCACCGGATTCCAACGTAATGGAACTGGACGCAAGCCCCGGATTGCTGATCATAGGAAAATCTTTGCCCTCTTTATATGCTTCCCCATCTATCAGGATCCGTCCACCCGAAATCTGGATTGTCTCTCCCGGAAGTCCGATCACACGCCGGATATGCAGTGCTGCATCATCACTGGCATTCGTTCGAAACACGATCAGATCTCCTCTTTTTGGGGAAGAGAATTTATATACCACACGGTTTATAAAAAAACGGTCACCAACCGCAATCGTCGGTTCCATCGAACTTTCCTGCATCGTCACTGTCTGAAACAGCATAATACCAACCATCGCAGCCAGTACCAGTGTAACAACGATTTCAAACACCCAGCGCATAAAGCCGCGTACTTTTTCATCTTCCAGTTTTTCTTTTGCTTCCTGAATTTTGGGACTTTGTTTCCAGTTTTTTATATCCATATTCATTCTCCCATAATGGAATCACAGTATAATCAGTGGACGTGCCACCGACACCTCTTCAATATGCAATGCAAAAAGAGGGACAATAGCTGTCGTTATTGTCCCTGCTTCTGAAACCTTTGAAATTTTCTTATCTAACGCGTTCTTTAACTTTAGCAGCTTTACCTACACGATCTCTCAGGTAGTTCAGCTTAGCACGGCGAACTTTACCATGACGGATAACTTCTACTTTAACAACGTGTGGGGAATGAAGCGGCCATGTTTTCTCAACGCCTACACCATTGGAGCTCTTTCTTACTGTGAAAGTTTCTCTGGTGCTTCCACCCTGTCTCTTAAGAACAGTTCCTTCAAAGATCTGAATTCTCTCACGGTTTCCTTCTTTGATCAGAGCGTGTACTCTTACTGTGTCACCTACACGAAACTCCGGTACTTCTGCTTTTAACTGAGCAGCTTCGATGTTTTTGATAATGTCGTTCATTTTATTCTCTCCTATTCTTATCTGGATGTTCTTAATACATACGACTGTAACAGAGGACCATCTTTTTTACAACATTGTTGATTATACTATACTCTCCCTGCTAATGCAAGAAGTTTTTAATTGTTTTCTGTATTTTCCGCATCTGTCTGATCCGCGGTATCTGACTGGCTGGCTGTACCTGCAAGAAGCTGATTCAGTTCGTCAATCATTTCTTCGTCTTTCAGACGGAATTTGACTTCTACTCGTCTGGATGCATCTTTATCTACATTTCCGTCTGCATCCAGCACCGGATTTGCCATGGAATGTCCGTTGACTGTCAGGTACTTCTCGAGCTCCTGTGACTGCTCGTCATTCAGGAAATTACCCTGAATATCAATCAGATACTGTGCCACTGCCAGTGATCTCTGCTGAGACAGCTGCAGATTGTAACTGTAATCTCCGTCTGTATCTGTATATCCATCGATAATGATCTCTGCAAGGTAATCTTTGTAATCATCCTGCAGAAGTACTTTACAGTAGATTGGAAGTATCTGTTCCAGTGCCTGTTTACCGGAATCGGTCAGCTCGGCCTGATCATAATCAAACATTACACTCGCTTCCAGAGTCAGCGCACCGGTCTGTGCATCAATGTCAACATTTATATTATTTTTGGAAAATTCATTTTTCAGTGCCTCAATAACATCAGCCTTTACACCGATAATCTGATCGATCTGCGCCTGCTGATCTTTCAGCTGTGCTGTCTTCTCGTCAAGTGCTGTCTGCTGTGCATTCAGTGTCGATTCCTGTTCTTTCAGTTTTGCAGCGAGAGCCTCCAGCTGTTTCTGCTGCTCGGCAAGCTGCTCATCCTGACTCTTTAACTGTTCATCCTGATTCTGCAGCGTCTCATTCTTTTCATCAATGGCATTCTGTTTATCCAGAAGTTCCTGCGTGTACTGCTCCTGCATCGCAATCTTTTCATCACGCTCCTGCAGACTTTCGTTATAGCTTTTCTGTGCCTGAAAAAGCGTCACACACATGATCAGCACAAAGAGCAGGAGCACACCTGCCATCATATCAGAATAAGAACGCCAGACATTAAATCCATTTCCTTCTGATTTTTTCTTTTTGCGCATCTGCTTCTCCTTTTATCTGAATAAACCGAATTTACCTTTCTGTACACCTTTGGAAAGTTCACGGATATTTCTGGAAATCTCTTCCAGAAGTTCCTGCTGCTGTTCGCCCTGCTCCTGAATTGTTTCCTGAAGCTGTTCCAGCGTTTCTCTCTGTGCGATCTGTCCACCACTGAGCTGAACATTATTTCCGCTTCCTGTCGCCGAGATATCTGCAAGCAGACGACGAACCTGTTCCATAGTCCTACAGGACAGTTTCTGATACTGTGCAAAATCCTGAAGTTTCTGTTCAAACGCCTCAACAACTTCACGATTTGCTTTTGCCACATCCGCATTACCTTTGCTCGCTGCGGAAATACGTTCCATTCCCTGCGCTGCAGCCTCGACATATTTCTGCATGGTCTGGTTACATGCAACCCAGAATTTTGCAGAAGAGGTCTCTGCTTCCTTAAGATAATCCGCAAGATGCTGGTAATCTGCCTGCTGCTGTTTCTGGATTGTCTGATTATCCCGTACAATACGGTCAGCCACAGAAATGTATTCTTTCTGAATACTTATGGACTCTTCAAGCATCTTTTTCATTGTAGTCTCATGCTCTACATAAGCATCACTGAGCTGCTTGCTCATAGCCTGATAGAGGTTTGTCGTATAGTTTACATTGTCCGTCTGTGCATCTTTCAGCTGAGTAAGTGCTTTCCCGAAATCTGCAAACTGTGTTTCAAATGACGCATTCATTTCTTTCAGGAATGCATCCAGAATCTCTTTTACCGCATCTTCCTGGCATCTGGTCACGGAATCAACCAGTGTATCCAGAGAATCATTCATTTTTTTGAAAGTTGGTGTAATAACCTTTTCAAAACTGTCCGCCATTTTTACTGAAAACTGCTCTGCCATCTGATTCATGGCCGCTGTCTGATTCTTCTGGCTTGCAACCAGAAGGTTCATTGACTCACTCTCTGCGCTTGGCATGACATATGTATGAAAGCGATCAAGAAACAGCTGAAGATTTTCTGTCATAGATGAATATTCGCTCTTCATTCCTGAAGTATAAACGATGGAAAATGCAATACCGTAAATAGATGTCAGGAATGCAACCTTGATACCATCGACCAGAGAAGAGACAGAACTTGTCATTGCCTCATAATCCGACGGCTGGAAATCCTTAAGTCCCCATACCAGACCTACGAAGGTACCCAGGATACCAATACTGGTAAAAAGATCCGGCGCCATTTCCAGAAGTCGCTTATGCACATGCATATCGAGGTCATCCTCATTCAGAAATTCTTCGATGTCCACGATTCCTTCCTGACTCTTCGCAATACTGTCTGTAAATGCCTTCATCTTGCTATCCAGATAGGAGTGGTGAAAAATCCCGTTCAGTGATGCCACTTTATCCGGTGCTACTCTTCCCGGCATTTTAAAGGCATCCTCCAGCTCGTCCGCCGCATCCTTCAATGCAAGCGAAAGCTTATTCATTCGAAACATTCCGCCCAACAGCCCCACGATATAGACAACTGCAATGATACCGAGAAAAATAAAGTTGTAGATCAGCACACTTGCCGCACTGTTGCCTACGTACAATGTCATTCCGAGAGCAGCTGCAAGCACAGCCAGAAACAACACGACATTCATGATTTTTTTCCTCATAGCTAACCTCCCTGTAGTATTTAATTTATTCTTGTTTTTTTGCAAAAAAGCATTGATTTCATACTATTTTCTGCCTTTTCTATCATATCATATCACAATTTTACGAACAAGCTGTTTTCCTGACTTTACCCGTTTCTCACAAATTTTTCATATTTCCGGCAATTACATGAAAAAACAGGCGATTCTTTTCGAACCGCCTGTCTCATTATGCATATACTTTATCTTCTTCCAAAAGCACAGCCTCACCATCTTTTACTTCAACGATATTCACACCACAGTTCGGCGGAACATGTCCATGCCAGAAGTCTTGCGGATCCTGATAAATGTTCTGTAAAAGCGCGCGCACTGCACAGCCGTGTGATGCGATCAGAATCGTTTTGTCCTGATAATCCGGATTACCGGTTACCTCTTCCCAGAATTCTTTTGTCCGTGCAAGAATATCTGAAATATTTTCTCCGTTCTTCGGACGTTCAAATTTCCATGGATCATTAAAAAACTTCTCCATCTGCTCATTCAAAAACACATGATCATCTGTAAAGCAGACAACACCTTCCAGTTCACCAAAATTGATCTCCTGAATTCTTATGTCCTCGATGACCGGCACCTTATGTGGCTGCTTTTTGAGAATCAGCTCTGCCGTCCTTCGCGCTCTCACAAGAGGGCTTGTGATGCAGAGATCAAACGGGACTTCTTTTAATGCTTCACCCGTTTTCTCTGCAAGCTCGATTCCCTTCTCTGCAAGTGGGATATCCGCCGTTCCCTGCACTTTGTGGAGTTCGTTCCACACGGTTTCCCCGTGCCGTACAACATAAAGTTTCATCAGCTTCTCAGCTCGATTCCAAGGTCTGTCAGACCATTCAGGATTTTTTTCATTGCGGCTGTGATCTCAGCCTCTTCCAGAGTCTTGTCATGATCACGGAATACAACAGAATAAGCCATGGATTTGTATCCGGCTTTGATCTGTGCACCTTCATAGATATCAAAGAGCTGATAAGATTCAAGAATCTTTCCGCCTCTCTGCTCCAGAACGTCTTCGATCTGGCCAGCAAGCACATGTTTCGGAACAACCATACTTAAGTCACGGGTAACTGCCGGATATTTGGCAATTCCGTTGAATTTGTGGTTGAATCCACAGAATTCAAGGATATCCTGAATATCAATCACTGCGACATATGTTCTTTCTCCGATTCCATAATTATCTGCAACGATCGGATGTACCTCACCGAGATAGCCGACTACTTTGCCTTCATAGCTGATGTTGGCCTGTCTGCCCGGATGCAGATATGTCTTATTGCTGTCCGGTGTATAGTGAACTTTCTTCTTCATGCCGGATTTTTCAAAGAATTCTTCTACAACACCCTTCATGTCAAAGAAATCACCAGCTCCGTACATACCAAGAGTAAAGTGTGTCCTTTCATCCGGAAGCTCAGTCAGCGGAAGTGCCTTCGGCAGATAAACTTTACCGATCTCGTACAGACGAACACCTTTGTTTCTTCTGTTGTAGTTGGTTGCCAGAGAAGACAGCATACCATGCAGTGTGGTCGTACGCATGATACTGTAATCTTCACCAAGCGGATTACTGATCGTAATAACTTTACGAAGATCACTATCCTGCGGAATGCGAAGTTTATCAAATACCTTCGGGCTTTCGAAAGAATAAGTCATTCCTTCGGAGAATCCACAGTATTCTGCGATATCTCTTGCCACATTCTCGATGCGGAGTTTGAACGGAAGTTTACCTGTAGTAGCTTCTCCGTTTGGAAGTGTGGTCGGAATCTTGTCATATCCGAAGAATCTTGCAACTTCCTCTGCTACGTCTGCCATGCAATGGATATCCTGACGGAAAGTAGGCGCTACGATCTCGTTTGTCTCCGGATCCAGTGTCAGTTCAACTTTTGCAAGGTATGCAAGCATTTCTTCTTTTGTAAGGTCTGTTCCGAGAAGTGCATTGATGCGCTCCGGCTCAAACGGTACTCTGGAAGGTTCTCTCGTCTCATTACAGATATCTACACATCCGCCTACAACTTCACCTGCTCCCAGTTCTTCCATAAGCTGGCAGGCACGGTCGATTGCTGCTTTGGCATTGTTCGGGTCAAGACCTTTTTCGAATTTACCGGATGCATCAGTACGAAGTCCGATTCGCTTTGAAGAAAGACGGATGTTCGTACCATTAAAGCATGCTGCCTCAAAAAGTACCGTATGCACATTGTCTGTGATCATGGAATTTTCTCCACCCATAATACCTGCGATACCGACAGCCTTTCTGCCATCGCAGATCATCAGAACCTGGTCGTCCATCTCACGTTCCTGACCATCCAGTGTTACGAATTTCTCTCCGGTTTTCGCACGACGCACAATAATTTCTCTGCCTTCGATGGTATCCAGATCATATGCGTGCATCGGCTGACCGTATTCTTCCATAACATAGTTTGTAATGTCTACAAGATTGTTGATCGGACGGATGCCGTTGGAAGCAAGGCATCTCTGCATCCATTTCGGTGACGGGCCGATCTTGACATTTTTTACAACTCTTGCTGTATATCTCGGGCAAAGTTCCGGATCCTCTACGGTAACTTTGATATAGTCAGATGCATTTTCATCGTTTCCTGTTTCTTTGACTACAGGAGGAATGAATTTCTTATCAAAAGTAGCAGCTGCTTCTCTTGCAATTCCAAGTACTCCATAGCAGTCTACACGGTTGGATGTGATCTCATATTCGATAACAACATCATCAAGACCAAGTGCTTTAATTGCACTTTCTCCAACTACTGCATCTTCCGGGAAAATGTAAATGCCGTATTCCGGTGCTTCCGGATACATTTCTCTTGAGCTTCCCAGTTCTTCGATAGAGCACATCATACCGCAGGATTCTACGCCTCTGAGTTTTCCCTTTTTGATTTTGATCCCGCCAGAAGTCATTTTACCGTCATGACCGCCGGCAACACGACCGCCGTCCAGAACAACCGGTACTTTATCTCCTTCTTTGACGTTCGGAGCACCTGTTACGATCTGAACAGTCTCTGTTCCGATATTCACCTGACAGATGATCAGTTTATCTGCATCAGGATGTTTTTCTATTTTTTCAATCTGTCCGATCACGATCTTGTCCAGATCTGCATCCAGTTTTTCGAAGCCTTCCACTTTTGTTCCTGACAGTGTCATGGCATCTGTGTATTCCTGGGCTGTTACATCCAGATCCGGCACATACATTTTAATCCAGGACATTGATGTATTCATGTTTTATATCCACCTTTCGAATAAAGTTCATTTAAATTAATTCTGTTGAATTGAACTAGAATTGTTTTAAAAATCTGACATCATTCTCATAGAGAAGACGCATGTCATCGATTTCATATTTCAGGAGCGCGATACGTTCCAGACCTACGCCAAATGCAAATCCGGTATATTCATCAGGATCGATTCCACACATTCTGAGCACGTTCGGGTGAACGGTACCGCAGCCGAGGATTTCGATCCAGCCGGAACCTTTACAGAAACGGCAGCCTTTTCCGCCGCATTTAAAGCAGGAAACATCAACCTCTGCACTCGGCTCTGTAAACGGGAAATGATGTGGTCTGAATTTTGTCTTTGTCTCCGGTCCGAACAGTTCCTGTGCAAACTCCTGCAGAGTTCCTTTAAGATCTGCAAATGTAATATTCTTGTCGATGACAAGACCTTCGATCTGATGGAAGGACGGAGAATGTGTTGCATCTACTTCGTCAGAACGGAATACACGTCCCGGTGCGATCATACGAATCGGCAGTTTGCCTTTTTCCATGGTACGCGCCTGTACCGGGGAAGTCTGGGAACGAAGAAGGATAGAATCATTGATAAAGAATGTATCCTGCTCATCTCTTGCCGGATGATCTTCCGGAATGTTCAGTTTTGTAAAGTTATAATCTGCATATTCCACTTCCGGACCCTCTACTACTTCGTAGCCCATTCCGATGAAAATACGCTCTACTTCTTCGAGTGCAATGCTGTTTGGATGACGATGACCGATCATTGCTTTCTTTGCCGGAAGTGTAACGTCGATCACTTCTGCTTTCATTTTTTCTTCACGAAGTGCTTCTTCCAGTTTCTTTCTGGTTGCTTCCAGATGTTCTTCGATCTTCACACGGGTCTCATTTACCATCTGACCTACTTTCGGACGATCTTCCGGAGCAACATCTTTCATACTCTTTAAGATTGCAGTCAGCTCACCCTTTTTGCCAAGGTAAGCAACTTTTACTTCATTCAGCCTTTCCGGACGATCTGATTCCTCGATCCGTTTTCTGGCTGCTTCAGCTAATTCCTGAAGTCTTTCCTTCATATCCATGGTTTTACTCTCCTTTTTTTAACATAAAAAAATCCGTCCCTAAAAAGGGACGGAATTATAACCGCGGTACCACCCTGCTTCCCATGGAATTATCCACAGGCACTTGAGTTATGCTTAACGCGCACCCACGTCGCTTCCTACTGAAAGTTCAGAAACGAGGCTCCGGCGGGAAATTAAGAAACTGTCTGAACTTAAAGGAGCTTACAGCCGATGACTCCCTCTCTCTGTAAGAAAACAATTTCCTGAAACGCCTTCACAGCTTTTCGCTTATCAGTCTTTATGATGCCACAGCGCCAAAAATCTGTCAAGCAGTTTTTTTATCTGCTGCCATACAGTATACTGTGCCTGGCGGAACTGTTTTTCAAAATATGCATTTAATTCTGCCCCGTAAAGCAAGAGATTCATGCATACATAAAGCCACAGCATAACCATGATCAGTGCAGACAGACTTCCGTACATATTACTGAAATTCGGAAAAAATGTAAAATACAATGAAAAGAAATAGGAAAACATTGACCATGCCACAGCAATGATAAATGCCCCCGGCACCTGACTCTTCAGGGATGCTTTTCTGTTTGGCAGGTATCTGTACAATACAAGAAAAACAAGAAAGAGTACAACAAAAACAAGAAATGTCTTGGCACTCAAAATTCTCCCTACTACCTTCCCGAGTAATGGCATGTGAACAACCAGTTCCGCATGTATCCGGTTACCCATAACCAGAAGCAGAAGACTGGTAATAATCGCAATAATAAACAAAAACATATATAACATCGAATACAACCGGTTCGTCAGCCAGTTTCGAGTTTCTTTTACGTGATAGATCACGTTCAGTCCCGCAATCAGGGACTGCATGCCCTTGCCGGAAGACCACAGTGCGAACAGACCGGAAATCGGTACGACTGCTGCACTCTTCGTGAACACTTCTGCAATGATCTTGAGTACAAAATCCTGTAAATTATCCGGTACAAACCCGATGATCACCTGTCTGAGCATCCGGTAAGTAAGCGGTGTATACTGTACAAGTGCGGTGAGCACCAGCACAAAAGGAATAAACGACATGATCAGGAAATATGCCGCCTGCGCAGCATATGCACCGATATGATCCTCCTGCATACGCTTTATAAAGCCAAGGATCAGCGCTATCGTGCCTTTTTCTGATTTTTTTTCCATATTTTTTCTCCCAGGGTCAAATATGTTTGTTGTACATTTTACCATGAAATCATATTTCTGTCATCCCAGATTTTCAATTGTAATATTTTTGAAAAAATAATCCAGAATTATCCTGTAATCGTAACCCTCTTCTGCCATCACATTTGCCGCCGTCTGGCTCATTCCCACACCATGCCCGTAACCGCCGCCTGTAATCTTCACAGATTCACCTTTTTTCATTTCCAGTTCAAAATATGCACTCGGCAACAATTTTCCTCCTTCAGTCTCTGTGCCATCCTTTTCTGTAATCGTGCAGCCCTCCGGAGAAAAGAACTGCCGGATTTCATATTCATTTTTTAATTCAAAAGAGTCTTCTTTCATACTCACCGTAAGATCGGTTACTGCTCCGCTTTCATTTCTTGCATTCACTGTAATTGCTGTCAAAGCATCCTTTTTATCCTGATATGCTTCTGCCCGCTTTTCTATATTTTCCCACGGAATTTCAACGGACCAGCGGCTCCACGGTTCCCGTTCATCAAATTTACAGGGAACACTTTTCAGATAAGAAGCAGCCTTTGCAGCACCCCAGATTTCATCCGTGCTGGTCACACCTGCCGAAGTCGAAAAATAATATGCATCGATGGCTTCTCCATTCTGACATATGATCTGCCCCTTTGTTTCTTCGACGGCATGTGTCGTGGAATCCTGTGGCCGAACATTTCCATACACCTGAAAGCTCACGCTGTCATCCACATCCGCATCATACTCTGTCAGTCTGCCCTCCTGTATCTGTTTCCATGCATAGGTTCTTGCACATACCGCCTGTGCTTTCAGTGCTTCAAGCGAATACGATGACGGCATTTCACTTGGTACAACCCCTTTCAGATATTCTTCCAGACACAGTTCATTTACCAGTAGAATTCCCTGCTCATCCGGTATTAGCTCCATACTCCCATGATATACCGGTGCACCATCCTGGCGCTTCAATGATTGAATACAGATGCCTTCTTTTTGCGCCGGAATACGTATGGTTGTTTTTTGCTTTTGAAGTTCTTCTGCTTCATATCGTATTTCCCTGCCGTTATAAGCGACCGTCACCATCGGGTGATAATATGACTGAAAATCACTATCCGATATCAGCACACGAATTACCGGATCCGGCACTTCTGCATAAATTTCTGCCACACATTTTGTCACTGCAGCACTATAAAAAATCATACTTATTCCAATAAAAAATCCGACCTTCTTCATACTGCATTATATGAAGAAAGCCGGAAAAATAACTTTTATTTATTTTCTGACGGAGAAACAGTAAATGGTCTCGGAATAATATCGCTCACCAGCATCCAGAACCGGGGAATGGAACGCTTCTACATTGACTGCATTCGGCTCTACCTGTGTTTCCAGGCAGAACGCTTCTCTCTGATTGTAGACATGTCCGTTCTTACCATGCTCGTTTTCTACAAAGTTGGCTGCATAGAACTGCACGCATGGGCAGTCACTCAGTACACTCATCTCTATACCGGTCTTTTCGGACCATGCACGGGCAATCTCACGGACACTGGCTTTGTTATAATAATCGGTCACATAGTTATGATCATAACCGCCTGTAATCTTTAACTGCTCGAAGTCGGCTTCAATCTCATCGCCAATCTGATGTGGTGTGCGGAAATCCATCGGGGTACCTTCAACCGGTGCATTCTCTCCAAGTGGAATAGATCCTTCTCCAACAGGTGTATAAGCTTCTGCATGAATCGTCAGGTACTGATCCATTGCCTTGCCACTGCCTTCTCCTGCCAAGTTGAAATAAGAATGATTGGTCATATTGGCAACTGTTGTCCTGTCACAGACACCTCCGTATACGATCCGAAGCTCATTATTTTCTGTCATTTCATATGTAACAGAAACCTGAAATTCTCCCGGGAATCCATTCTCTCCATCCGGACTGATTCTCGAAAATGTCACTGCATTTTTGTCCTCGGAAATCTCTGCCGCATTCCAGATTTTTTTCTCAAAACCATTCGGTCCACTGTGCAGATTGTTTTTGCCCTCATTCGGTGTAAGGGTGATTTCCTGTCCGTCCAGCACAAATCTGGAATCAGCAATACGGTTTCCGCTTCTTCCGATCGTCGCGCCAAAGAAGCATCCGTTAACCTCATAGCCTGCAAGATCATCATACCCCAGAACTACATCTGTAAGTTTACCTTCTCTGTCCGGTACACAAAGCTTTACCAGAATTGCACCAAACTGTGAAATTTCTGCATAAGCACCGGCTTTATTTTCCAGATGGAAAATCTGAATTTCTTCTCCTGATGATAATTTTCCAAATGTTCGTTTTGTTACCATAATTTCCTCCCAAACCTGACTATACATAATACTTCTTCAAAAAAAGAGCCATATCTCTATGACTCATTTCTTTCTTTAAGATCCGGAATGCCGTTCCCTTCCATTTGACGCCTAGCCTAAGCCAGGATGGGTGTCCGCAACTGAAGATCTGCCTACCACAACGAGAGGTCTGACATCACTTCAACAATGTAGGAGTCCCTATTTGTCAATGTAGGTTCAAATAAAAAAGGGGTCTCGCACATTCCAGAAGTTATTTTCTTTTTTTATTGTACTCTATTATATGTGATTTTTCAACACATAATACTGGAAAAAGTTTCTGTAAAAGATTCTTTTGTTACTGTTCACAGCAACATTCTTTTCTGTGTTTGTTAAATCAGTGAATGCCGAGAACTTTTTTGACAGTATCCGGCATATCCGGTGCATCTACTACAATATCATGCAGTACCGGTGCTGTACGGATTTCTTCTACTGCTTTCGGCACTTTGACACCGGAAATGGCAGAAAGCTGATCTGCCAGTGCAAAATCATCTTTGTCTTCTTCTTTATCTGCAACAGCATCCATTACGCTTCTTGTGAATTTGTACGGACTTGCTGTAGATGCAATCACCGTTACAGTATGATCGTCTGTATCCTTCAGATATTTCTTATAAACGCCTGCCGCAACAGCTGTATGAGGATCGATCACATAATCACTGTTTTTGTAAACATTATGGATGGTCTCTTTTGTTTCTTCTTCGCTGCAGTAATTTCCATAGAAATCTGCAAGACCTTTTTTCATTTCATCAGTGATTGTATATTCTCCGCCTTCACTTAATGACTGCATCAGTTCTGCACACTTCTGTGCATCTTCGCCTGTCAGACGATAGATCAGACGTTCCAGATTGCTGGAAATCAGAATATCCATGGACGGAGAAGTTGTAAGGATAAAGTCTCTCTTTCTGTCATAAGTTCCTGTACGGAAGAAATCAAAAAGGACTTTATTCTCATTGGATGCGCAAACCAGTTTATTGATTGGAAGTCCCATCTGTTTTGCATAGTAAGCAGCAAGAATATTTCCGAAGTTACCTGTCGGAACTACAACATTGATCTTGTCTCCTGCTTTTACTTTGCCCTGTCCGACCAGTCTGGAGTAAGCATATACATAATAAACAATCTGTGGAACCAGTCTTCCGATATTGATGGAGTTTGCAGAGGAAAACTGGAATCCGGCACCATCAAGTTCTGCTGCAAGCTCACGGTCGTTGAACATCTTCTTGACTGCTGTCTGCGCATCGTCAAAGTTTCCGGTAATTCCAACTACATAAGTGTTGTCACCCTTCTGCGTTACCATCTGCTTTTCCTGAATCGGGCTGACACCGTGTTTCGGATAGAATACGATGATTCTGGTTCCCGGAACATCCGCAAAACCTGCAAGTGCCGCCTTTCCGGTATCGCCGGATGTTGCAGTAAGGATTACGATTTCATTTTTGACTGCATTTTTCTTTGCAGCAGTTGTCATAAGATGCGGCAGGATAGAAAGTGCCATATCTTTAAATGCAATCGTCGCACCATGAAACAGTTCCAGATAATATGCACCATTAGCCTCATGAAGCGGTGCGATCTCAGAAGTATCAAACTTCTCATCGTATGCACTTGCAATACAGTTTTTCAGCTCTTCTTCTGTAAAGTCTGTAAGGAAACGGCTCATAACTTCATATGCAGTTTCCTGATATGTCATCTGTGCAAGCTTTTCTGCCGGCACATCCAGTTTCGGAATCTCAGTGGGTACAAACAGACCTCCATCTTCAGAAAGTCCTTTTAAAATTGCCATGGAAGCAGTTACTGTTTCGCCTTTGCCTCTTGTGCTCTTGTATAATACCTGCATGTATCCTTCCTGCCTTTCTTCGAGTTTGTTTCATTTTTGGTCACAGTATACCACGTTGCCGTGTAAAATTCCATAGCAAATTACAGAACATTCCCAAAAAGTATTTTTTATAATTCCTGTCAAACAAAAAAGATTCCGGTGAAACACTTAGTATCCCCGGAACCCACTGTGTTTTTTTTATGTATTTTACTGCTGAACTGCCTCAGGATATGTATAAAATTCATGCACACCATGTTTAAACAGCTTTTTAAGGTTCTTATCAAACCACTGAATGTTATTCTTGGCTGCTGCTGATTTCTGGATAAAGAACAGCGCACCCTCTGAATAATCCACACCTTCCAGTGCCTGCTTAACAGCCTCTTTTGTTTCGTTGGTAGGGACTACTTCAGAAATACGTCCATCAGCTACCGGTGAAAACTGTGCCACACCATCTATATACTGCCAGATGACATCTGTCGCATTATTCGGAAACTCCGGATATTTGATACGGTTCATGATGACATTTGCTACCAGAACACGACCTTTAATGTCCTCTGTGCCTGCTTCTGCCTCTACGATCTGTAGAAGATTCTCATAATCCTCATCCGACATCATCTTCGCAGAAGAAGAATGAGAAATCACCTGCGCATCAAAGTTATCTACTGTGGTCGTCATCAAGTCGCTGACATTCATCTCCACCGCACTGCTGGTAACTTTGCTGACACGCTGACCAACAATCACATCATCACAGGAAATACCGATACGCTTGACGGTCATACCGGCTGACGGTGTTGCATTTACTCCTGAAACCACACCTGCAATTCCGGTTGGCAGAGAATCATCCGTATAGACCGTATATGTGCTGCTTTTCTGCTCAGATGCAGCATAAACCTGATTCTGTCTTCCGCTTCCGATAAGCTTACATCCGCCGGTCACAGTCAGTACTGTAAGCGCACAGACGCTCAGTGATACAAATCCATGAAGGGAAGAATTCTGTACTTTGCCGTCTTTATCCTTTCTGTTATGCTGTTTTGTTAATCCTGTTTTTCTCATACTCAAACATTCCTTGCATCTTTGTCATTACTTTTTTCGTTACTGTTTCGTGTTTTTAACTTTTTGTAACATTTCTGTAATGCATAAGAAAATTATATTTAATATGCGTAGATATGTCAAGTAATTTTTTCCAGTACTGTTTTCCCTGACAGGATCATTATAACTTTCATGCCTCTGTATGGTCAATCATTTTCGTTCGACGGTTGTCTCTCAAATCCGACAATCGCTACTGTTCACTCCGTTCACAGCAACTTGGATACTGTTTTAACCGGTATAGCGAAGGGCCTCGATCGGCTTTTTTGCCGCTGCTTTCCAGGCCGGATACAAGCCGAAACATATACCGATCACAGCTGAAAATATAACAGAGCTCCGTCAGTTCGCTCTGAACATCTTCCACTGCTTCAAGTACAGATGATGAATCCACGGTTGCAAGTACAGTTCCTGCCGAAACGTGATCTCCGCTTTCAACAAAAACTTCCTTGTATTACTTTAACGAAAAGATGTGTTTACTTCTTGAGAGAACTGTGAAAGGCAAATGAATTAACCTTAAAGATACCTTAAAACTTATTTTAATTCGTCAGTTTTATTGCAAATATAATAAATTATTATCATTTTATTTTGTTTTTTTATTGAATTTTTCCAAAAATTATACTATGATAAAAGCATATAAAAGTTTGATTCTTTGAGAGGAGGCAGCTATATGAGTAAACGTATTATCACAATCAATCGTATGTATGGAAGTAATGGACGGATAATCGGAAAGGCTCTTGCCGAAGAAATGGGAATCGGATTTTATGACCGGGAACTGATCGAGCTGGCAAGCAGTAAAAAGCAGGTTCCGCTCAGTCAGTTGGCAGAAGTGGATGAAAAGCGGCCAAGTCCATGGGGATTCCCTATTGACAGTGAGCTGCAGATCGGTGTTGACCGTTATCCGATCCCCATGAATGATGTTCTGTTTGGCATCCAAAGGGAAATCATTCTTTCTTTAAGCGATCAGGAAGACTGTGTGATCGTTGGCAGGTGTGCAAACAACATTCTCACTGACCATGCTCTGAAAGTGTTTATCTATGCACCATTTGAAGACCGTGTACAGACAGTTATGAAACGACTGGATCGTGAGGAAAAGAGTGCAAGGAAACTTGTTAAGAGAATGGACAAGGAACGTCGTGCGTATTTTGAGTTTTTCACGGATCAGAAGTGGCTGGATATGGGGCAGTATGATCTCTGTATTGACAGCAGTAAGTTCAGTCTGGAGGAGGTTGTGAAGATTCTGAAGGAAGCTGCAATGAAGAAGTAGATGAGATTGCAGGTAACGAGCTGGAAGGATATTGATTGGTAATTGATTTTACGAAGGAACCCTGTAGCAGGGAGTTCGCAGACGGCTTCGTCGTCGGTAATTTCTAAGATATGACCTGTCTGTAAAAGGCATCCCCTGAAATCGTAAACTCGCATTTTGCTCGAACAGTACGATTTCAGGGGATAATACAGCCAGAACATATCTAAGAAATTGCACGACTTCTGCAGATGTCTGCGAGACTCCCTGCTCAGGGTTCTTTCTGTGAGTTCAAATAATTAAATTAATATGGCTTCCGGCTCTTAAACTTTGGAATTGGGAGGAGTGAGGTTTCCTGTTGTAAGTGAATTCAATAGTTTAAGAGAGCATTCAGACGGAAAGGGAAATTCCTGTTGCTGAATAGCGAATATCTTACAGGCTTCTCTGAACATAAATAGTAGATTGAGTCCATTCTGTAATAGAACTAGATTCTGATTTTTATTCTTTAGGAATGTTGCTCAATATACGCCTTCAAATATTCGTAGATCTGAGTTTCGGTTGGCGGGCAGCCTTCTACGTGACATCGGAAGTTTCGGGTGCAATGGCCGACACCGAGTTCGCCTGTCTTTCCACGGTAGCCCTGTCCGATACATATTTTTTCGTGGAGTTTTTCGAAGAGGCCTTCTTGTTTCAGCATATCAAGTGCCGGAATCAGGTAGCCGTAGCAGGCGCTGCAGGATTCTACTTCTTCTACTGCATCTGCCACATCGACTACTTTTCGTCGTTCTGCAATGTGATGTTCTGTTGCTTCTCCAAGAATCTGGATGTCTGCTTTTGAAATATCAGCGCAGCCTACACCAAGTTCTGCTGCCATTTTTACATATGGCACTTCTTCTACTTCATAATGTAACTGTTTGCAGACACAGGCATCAACCAGTACCGGATCCATCGCAGTCCAGATGCGATTCATCACAACCGGATTGCCTCCGTCTTCAAAATCCAGATCTCCGCAGATGTTATCAACTACAATGAAATCCTGATGGATTCCTGTATTCAGATGTGCAATCGGCTTGTGCAGTCCCATTGCATGGAAATGTCTTTTTTCTGTATTTGGAATCAGACCTTTCATGTTTTTCAGTGCACAGGTGATTTTTGTCTGACAATGTCCTTTCATGACCGGCACATTGATAAGAAAATCGACTTTTTTCACGCTTTCGCAGATTTTCAGTTCCAGTCCGCTGCAGTTTTTCACATAACTCTTATCTTTCTGAGTGTCATAAAATTTTACATCATAATTCTCACAGAGACTGCGATATCCGCAGACTTCAAAGGCATCTGCCGTACGGTCTCCCACCCAGGATCCCTCCAGAATCATCATATTCTGAAATCCGTTTTCTTTCAGATATTCCAGAATCCCGGCTACGATTTCCGGATGTGTGGTGCCACCCTCGGACGGATCGGATGGCGACACCAGATTCGGTTTGATCCCGACCATTTTATACCGGTCGCCGATCAGTTCTGCAAGATTACTTGCTGTAAGCAATTCCTTTGTCATCTTTTTGTATTCTGTCCCACTCTTTATAAAAATCTGATTTTTATTCATGAAATGATTCTCCTGTTTTTTTGAACTGGTTCCTTTGCAATTCAATTTCGTCATCAACAATTGTAATTTAGTCATTTTTATATATTTTGACTAAATTGAATTATAAATGACATAATTAAAATTCTTCCATCTTCTCCATAATATGTTCGCTGCTTTTCACAGAAATCCCCAGGCAGCCAACGCATACAATCACCATCCCAACTGCGATCACCACTCCATTCCGGGCGAAGGAAAAATCCTCCACATTTCCGTTTATATGAAACTTCTGCAATATTTCATTACACAAAGCAATGACTGCAAAAACAGCAACAGCAAGACCTCCCATAAGAATTCTTCCTCTGTCTCCGTATTTCAGTCTCAACGGCAGCATCAATGCCAGACACAATATTGCGCAGTAAAAAACAGCGCCCGCACTTACCAGTAATTCCATATTAACCTTCCTATAGACCAGCATACTGATCAACAAAGAGATTACTCCAAGCACTGCAGTCAGGCCGATACAGAACAGATATTTTTCCTTCACGTATTCTCTGCGTGTCACAGGCAGTGTCAAAAGAAATTGCATCCCGTGATCTGATGTATCATAAGAAATTGTTCCGGCAGACAGTCCAATGCTCACAAACACCATATATGCAGTAAAAAAGCTGCCACCATCCATGCTTTTGCCACTGAACAGATATATCACTCCTATAAAAAACAGGGCTCCCCATATTTTGATGTTTAATCTTGCCAGTTCCAGATCTTTCCGCAATAATCCTCTCATACCCTTTCCCCCTTCACAAGCATAGCGATTACTTCATCTATATTTCCTTTTTCATTGACAATCATCGGATAATTTTCCAGATAATAGGTTCTCTGATCTGTCAGACAGCTATAACCAAAAGATTCTTTTTTGACACGAAGAAGATATTCTTTATCAAGTCCGGTGAATTCCTGCTCCGACATTTTGAGCAATCCATATTCTTCCATAATGCGGTCTGTATCTTCATGCAGTACTATTTTCCCCTTATCAATCATGTACAGATCATCACAAAAATGTTCAAGATCTCCGGAAATGTGAGAACTGATCACGATCGAACGTCCCGGCACTTCCATGTAACCCCGCAGAATATCCAGAATCTCTTCTCTTGCAATCACATCCAGACCTGCCGTTGGCTCATCAAGAATCAAAAGATGACTGTCGTGGCTGACTGCCAGCAGAATTTTCAATTTGGCCTTCATTCCGGTAGAAAACTCTTTTATTTTTTTCTTCTGTGGAATATGAAAGTACTCACACCGTCTGTAAAACTGTTCCGGCTCAAAGTCCGGGTAAAATTCCTGCATAATTCTGCCCACCTGCTGCACTGTCAGGTATTCTGAAAAACCGCTGTCCGAAAAAACAGTTCCAATCTTTTGTCTGTCTTCTGCACTCAGCTCTCCCGCTTTTTTCCCAAACACTTTCACGTCTCCTGCGTCCGGCCGGATTAATCCCAGCATCAGTTTAAATGTCGTACTTTTACCGGCTCCATTTGCACCGATCAGACCAGTCACTCTGTTTTCCGGTATCTGCATATCCAGTTCAAGTGTAAAATCCCCATATTCTTTCTTCACATGATCCAACTGTATTAACATTCCCCATCCTCCATTATAATCTGAAATGTTTCGCAGATTTCCTGTGCGGTCAGTCCTCCGATCCGCGCTTTGCGCACTGCTGCCTCCAGTTCTTTTTCCAGTTCCCTTCGCCGCTCTTCCATCAGAAGTTCCTGATTCGTCGCTGCAATAAAACTGCCTTTTCCATGGACGGTTACCACCATTCCTTCCGACTCCAGACTGTCATATGCTTTTTTTACCGTAAGTGCACTGATCTTTAAATCTCTGGACAGTGCCCGCACTGACGGAAGTGCTTCTCCCGAAACAAGCGTTCCATTGATTATTCCAGCCTTGATCTGTGCAATAATCTGCTCATAAATTGGTTCCATGGAAGTATGATTGATGATCAGGTTCATATCCATCCCTCCTTGATAAACAGTATATAACAGTGCAGTACTGTTGTCAACTGTTATATACTGTTTATAATCTTATTTTAATATAAGATTACAAAAAGCCTCTCTCTATCTGCTCTTCGATAGAAAAAGGCTTTATCCTGCTTTGAAGCAATTGCTTTTTAATATTTAATTTTTCTGGTCTCACCCCTGAGGTATCTGTATTTGATATAATGAAGTAATTTTTCCTCTCCATGATCATTCAGAATACGAAGAAGTGCCTCAAGTTCTTTCTTTGTCTGCGGATGGATAAACCAGAGCTCTTCTTTACTTTTCAGGAAATAATCCAGCGGCTGGCTGTCATCATAAGCATCTCCCAGATAATTTCTGGATGCACTGATACGGTCGACTACCATCTCTGCTACGTATTTTCGCGGCATCTGTGCACCCATGATCACATGCTCGCCATCAATGGAATAATCTACCCAGTGTTCAAAATGATGTTTATTGCGCCCCTTGTGATGCAGCCACGAAGTAGATACACCTATGTCTTCTCGCTCTGCATTATTCGGACTTCTCGTTCCCTGATAGTATCTGCATCCCACGAGAAATTCTGTCGGAGAATACTTTGAAAGATCGTGAAGCAGTCCCTGCTTATATAACCCTATACGAAAACAAT
Organism: Blautia sp. Marseille-P3087; assembly: GCF_900120195.1. Classification (GTDB taxonomy): domain Bacteria; phylum Bacillota; class Clostridia; order Lachnospirales; family Lachnospiraceae; genus Blautia_A. The sequence continues at coordinate 209,260 of NZ_LT635539.1, read as the reverse complement.
ATTTCATTACAAGTAGTTTATGCCTCGTTATCGTTTTGAAGTGGAGCCACGGATGCATGTTCTGATTCCTCCTGCCTTGCTGTCAGCACCACGATAGTTCGTGGATTGATCTTGACAGATTTTTTGTATGGTTCCTCCTGTTCACGGAACCACGGTTCTCCCATCTCGGATGTGTCTGCTATCTTTTTCCAGTTCATTCCCTCCGGAAGATTCGGGAGTGCAATATTACGTTTTTCCCAGTGAAAATTCATCCCTATATAAAGGAAATCATCTTCTGTGCCATCGTCCTTCTGTGCATAGGCACCGCAGTACATGATACCAAGGAGGCGGCTCGTATTATCGCGGTTTAAAAACCATGCGCGCTCTCCGTGCACAGAAACATCCGGGAAACCTTTTGCCATATAATCTACACCACGCATTTCCTTCGGCATATGGAGAATCGGATGATTTTTGCGAAAAGCGATTGCCTCCTTCACAAAAGAAGATAGTCCGGTATGTCTTCTGGCATTTTTCCAGTCGGTCCATCCGGTCGGATTGTCCTGACACCATACATTGTTGTTGCCAGCCTGTGAATTTGCAAATTCATCTCCGCCATAGATCATTGGTGTACCCTGACTGAGCAGCAGCATCAGAAACGCATTACGCATCTGCTGTTCTCTCATCCTGCGTACCGCCGTCTTTCGCGTACCGCCTTCTACTCCGCAGTTCCATGAATAATTAAATTCACTGCCATCCCGGTTATCCTCGCCATTGGCTTCATTGTGGCGATAATTATAAGAAACAGTATCATACAGCGTAAAACCATCCTGCGCCGCCATATAATTTACTGTACCAAAATTCCCGGTATTTCTTCGCACATGGAACTCTGCGCCGGAGATCATTCCTTCATCACTCTTAAGGAAACGTCTCATATCCAGCATAAATCCGGCATTATATTCTGCAAGCATATTTTCTGCATCTGCTTCCCCTGAAACATTTGAAAACAGCTTTTTTGTTCCATAAAGGATTGGGTCACGCTCGATCACATCCTGCTGCACCCCATCTCCCAGCAGATGAAAGCCGTCTACATGATAATAAAGTTTCCAGAACCACAGTGAGCGTATCATCTGTAAGGAGGGTGTTCCCTTAGGGAAATACATTTCCATAATGCACTCGATCCCTGCTTTGTGCAATGCCCGGATCATATCGCGAAACTCTCTGTCCGGTTCCTTCGTAGCACAGTAAGATTCTTTCGGTGCAAAATAAAATCCCCTGGTATATCCCCAGTAATTTATTCTGTCATCGGATTTCTTACGAACTGCCAGATTCACAGCATAATCTGCCTGTACACATTCCTGAAATTCATATGCCGGCATCAGTTCTACCGCATTGATCCCAAGCTCTTTCCAGTACGGAATCATCTCAGTAAGTCCTGCAAAAGTACCTCTTTTTCGAAGTGCAAGCTTCGCCTGTCTGGTATATCCACGTACATGTATTTTGTAAAGAATCATTTCACTGTACGGAATCTCCGGTGCGGTGTCCCCCTCCCAGTCATATTCTTTTTCTGAAAGAAATGCACAGCGAACCTCATGTTCATCTTTCGATAACGGTGCACCAAATTTCTCGCGCCCACGGATTACGCAAGCAAAAGGATCCTGTACGATTTTTCCATCTATGCGGAAATTGTATTCATATCGTTCCGGTCTCAACCCGGTTACCAGCATCGCACACATCCTGCCGGTGCGATACTCCTCTGTAAAAGGAAACTCTGTTTCCGGTTCCGCAGCCCCCTTTCGATATAATACCAGTGAAGCTTCTGTATCACCTGGAACCTCCACTGCAAAATTAATGCCGTTTTTCTTTTTGTTTACACCGGGGACTACCGGATCTCCCTTATACGCACAGATTCTGTTCTTTTTTTCCATTCCCGGTTCTCCTTGTCACTTTATTTCGCTCAGATCCATTATTTCTCAAAATCAATATCCAGTTCTACCGGACAATGATCTGAGCCCATAATTTCTGTATGGATCGATGCATCCTGAAGTCTGTCTTTCAACGACGGAGATACAATAAAATAATCGATTCTCCATCCTGCATTCTTTTCACGTGCCTTAAAGCGATAAGACCACCAGGAATAGATTCCTTCTTTATCTGGATAGAAATAGCGGAAAGTATCAACAAATCCGCTTTCCAGCATACGTGAAAAGCATGCTCGTTCTTCATCGGTAAAACCTGCATTTTTGCGGTTGGTCTTCGGATTCTTCAGATCGATTTCCTGATGCGCCACATTCATATCACCACAGCAGATCACAGGCTTCTTTTCCTGCAATTTCAGAAGATAGGCCAGAAAATCCCGTTCCCATTCCATTCTGTATTCCAGGCGGCGCAGTTCACTCTGGGAATTCGGTGTATATACCGTAACAAAATAAAATTCTTCAAATTCAAGTGTGATCACACGGCCTTCTTTGTCGTGCGCTTCTATCCCGATTCCATTTACTACCGACAATGGCTCTTTCTTTGTAAATACGGCTGTGCCGGAATACCCTCTGCGGTTCGCATAATTCCAGTACTGGTGATACCCCGGAAGCTCCAACTCAACCTGTCCCTGCTGGCATTTCGTCTCCTGCAGACAGAAAATATCTGCATCCAGCTCCTTAAATCTATCCTCAAAACCCTTTGTAATACAGGCTCTGATTCCATTTACATTCCATGAAATCAATTTCATTGTCTCATTTACTCCTTCAAATCGATCAAATGTCTGATATTTCCATTATACATGATTCACGATACAGTTTAAACACATTTTTTTATTTTCTTCTCACGCATTTTCTCTGTCTTTTCTCCGGCATTTTTGCTTTCCCGTTGTATTCGCTTCTGTTATCTGTTAAAATAGACTGATAATGAAAACAAAGTGAGGAAAATCAAATGAGTGACGAACTGAAAAATGGCTGTACGCCAAGCGACTGTGCTTCCTGCGGACTGGACTGCGGCAGCAATTCTTCCACCGAAAGCCATAATACCATCACCCTGACTCTGGACGATGACACAGAGATCGAATGCGCAATTCTGACTGTCTTCCCGGTAGATGCCCAGGAATATATTGCCCTGCTTCCACTTGACGAAAACGGACAGAATCAGGACGGAGAAGTTTATCTTTACAAATTCTCCCGTACCGAGAAAGGTGATCCGATCCTTGCAAACATCGAATCCGATGACGAATATGCAAAAGCTGCCGAAGCTTTTGATATCGTGCTGGACAATGCACGTAAAGCAGAAGCTGCCGGTGCACCGCTCGAATAATTTTTAAAGAAAACGGAGGTTTCCGCCATTATCGGCTGAAACCTCCATTTTAATTACGTCTTATTTCTTTTCTGTGGTGCTTCCGAATCCACCATTGCGGACTCCGGTTGCTTCATCATCTACCGTGATTCCATACTCTACAAAGATTCCCTGCATAAAGCCTGTACCGGCTGCAATGCTGACAGTTTTATCTTCGTTGCTGTCATTTGTGATCTTTGAGAAAATATGACCTTCATTATCCGAATAGAAATAATCACTGTCAATGATTCCCACTGTATTATTTAACTGGAGACGGAATTTGAATCCAAGTCCGCTTCTCGGGTAACATTTCAGTACCCAGTCCTGTTCCATTTCCACGCGGATACCAGTCGGGATCTTTGCAGTCTCTCCCGGGGCCAGTGTAATATCAACAGGGGCAAAAAAATCATATCCGGCACTTCCGGCGGTTGCCCTTAATGGAAGACGGATGTTTTCGTAAACAGATAAAATTTCTTTCTCATCTGCTGTCGGAAAAGTATCTTTCCAGTCCTTTGCAAACTGTGCAGGACTTACTTTATGAAATTTTGCGATTCGTCTCATGCTTCCTCCTGTGCCTCTTTATATAACAGGTATTTTGCTTTTGATCTGCAAATTAAACTTGCTTAATTTGCACAATGTAAAACAATTTTTCCCTCGCGAAGTGTCGCGGGAACATTAATGACACGCTGATTGGAAGAGCCTTTCCATCGAAGAGAGGTATCTGCTTTGTCAGCCTGAAACTCTCCATCTACACAGACATCCAGATACTGTACGACTGCTTCATTCTGAATTTCTTCCCATGTAGAGCCGGTATACAGCCAGATTGTCTTGTCCGGATATCTTTCACGGATTTTTTTCGCAAAAGCAGTAACTGCTGAAATGTTCGATGGATGCAGTGGATCACCTCCTGAGAAGGTGATCCCACTGATATAATCTTTATCCAGCTCTGTAAATATTTCGGCTTCCTCTGCTTCTGTAAATGCAAGTCCGCCGTTTGGATCCCAGGTGATCGGGTTCTGGCAATCCCGGCAGCAGTGATTGCAACCGGCAACCCACAGAACAACCCGAAGCCCGTCTCCGTTCAGCATATCATCTTTGGTTATATTATGATATCTCATATTTATGCTTCTTCCGGTACGTCCTTAATACTGAAACTCATTCTTCCCATCTTGTCTTTACCAAGGCAGATCACTTTTACCTTGTCACCAAGAGTCAGAACATCTTCTACACGGTTGATTCTGTGATCGCTGATCTTGGAGATATGAACCATACCTTCTTTGCCAGGAGCAAACTCAACGAATGCACCAAATTCTTTGATGCTTACAACAGTACCTTCAAAAATCTGTCCTGCTTCGAAATCTGTTGCGATCGTCTTGATCATTTTCTTTGCTTCATCCATACCGTGCTGGTCAACACCGCAGATAGATACTGCTCCTTCATCTGTAATGTCAATCTGTACACCTGTACGCTCGATGATCGCGTTGATGGTCTTTCCTCTCTGACCTACTACATCACCGATCTTCTGAGGATCGATCTGGATCTGGACGATCTTCGGTGCATATTTGTTTACATGATCACGAGGCTCTGCGATACATTTTTCCATAACCTCTGTGAGGATGTACTCTCTTGCTTCTTTTGTTCTGCGGATTGCTTCTTCTACAATCTGTCTTGTCAGGCCATGGATCTTGATATCCATCTGAATTGCAGTGATACCGTCATGTGTACCTGCAACCTTAAAGTCCATATCTCCGAAGAAGTCTTCCAGACCCTGGATATCTGTCAGAACGATGTAATCATCATCTGTAGCACCTGTTACCAGACCACAGGAAATACCTGCAACCGGTTTACGGATCGGTACACCTGCTGCCATAAGAGACATGGTAGATGCACAGATACTTGCCTGAGAAGTAGAACCGTTGGATTCGAATGTCTCAGATACTGTACGGATTGCGTACGGGAATTCCTCTGCTGACGGAAGTACCGGTACGAGAGCTCGCTCAGCCAGTGCTCCATGTCCGATCTCACGACGTCCCGGTCCTCTGGACGGTTTGGTCTCACCTACAGAGTAGGACGGGAAGTTGTAGTGGTGCATATATCTCTTGGATGTTTCGAATTCATCCAGTCCGTCGATTCTCTGTGCTTCGGAAAGCGGAGCCAGAGTTGTCATTGTACAGATCTGTGTCTGTCCACGTGTGAACATTGCAGAACCGTGTACTCTCGGAATAATGTCTACTTCTGCTGCCAGAGGACGAATCTGTGTGATCTGGCGACCGTCCGGACGTTTGTGATCTTTGAGAATCATCTTACGTACAGTCTTCTTCTGGTACTGGTATACAGCCTCGCCGAGAACTGCCAGCCATTCTTCATTGTCTGCAAATGCATCCTGAAGTCTTGCTGTGATCTCGCGGATATTTTCTTCTCTTGTCTGTTTATCGTCTGTGAATACAGCTTCTTCCATTTCTTCGGAAGGTACGATCTTTTTGATTGCCTCGAACAATTCTTCCGGAACTGCGCAGGAAGCGTAAAGATGTTTTTCTTTGCCGCATTCTGCAACGATCTTATCGATAAAGCGGATGATCTCCTGGTTTACATCATGTGCTTTGTAAATTGCTTCGATCATGGTGTCTTCCGGAACTTCATTTGCACCGGCTTCGATCATGATAACTTTTTCTCTGGTAGAAGCAACAGTAAGCTGAAGATCAGAAAGTTCTTTCTGAGCAAGTGACGGGTTGATGATGAACTCGCCATCGATCAGACCTACCTGTGTGGTTGCACACGGACCATCAAACGGAATATCTGAAATACAGGTTGCAATGGAAGAACCAAGCATAGCCGGGATTTCCGGATTGCATTCCGGATCTACAGACATAACCATGTTTACCAGAGTAACATCGTTTCTGTAATCTTTTGGGAACAGCGGACGCATCGGACGGTCGATAACACGGGAAGTCAGGATTGCATGCTCGCTTGCCTTTCCTTCTCTCTTATTGAATCCACCCGGAATTTTGCCTACTGCATACATTTTTTCTTCGTATTCAACGCTCAGAGGGAAGAAATCAATTCCTTCTCTCGGCTCTTTGGATGCTGTTGCTGTGGAAAGTACAGTAGTGTCACCGTAATGCATCAGCGCTGCACCGTTTGCTTGCTTTGCAACACGACCGATATCTACAGTCAGCGTTCTGCCGGCTAATTCCATAGAATAACTTTTGTACATACTTTTTCTCCTTTAAAATCTGTGTTTGACATTGTAAACAGAAGCCCGAAACAACTGAAAAAACCATTGGCCGCAATGAGCTTTTCAGTAGTCTCGGAAATAACTTCTGTTATTGTTTTTTGGAATTTTGTGTCTGACAGGTTCAGATGTTTTTATATGCAAAAATGGGGCGGATGGTTATCCGCCCCGTCCGCATACTAATTATTTTCTTAAACCTAATTTTTCAATCAGTGCACGGTATCTTTCGATGTCTGTTTTCTTCAGGTATGCCAGAAGTCCACGTCTCTGTCCAACCATCTTCAGCAGACCGCGTCTGGAGTGATGATCTTTGTGATGTGTCTGTAAATGCTCTGTCAGTTCCTGAATTCTTGCTGTAAGAACTGCAACCTGTACTTCCGGTGAACCTGTGTCGCCTTCACATCTTGCATATTCTTTCATGATTGCCTGTTTTTTTTCTTTTGAAATCATTCTGATTTCCTCCTTAAAATAATTTGATAATTAATGAACCGCCACATATTAAGAAACGGTTGGAGATTCCAATCTCTGAATATGGGCTGATTTACACCTCGACTAGTATAGCATAAAACAAATGACGTGTAAATAATTATTTTGATTCAAAGCGTAAAGTTTTTTGCGAACTATTCTCATTCTGAAAATATTCTTTTCCGGACTGAATATCTTTCCGAATCTGCGCCTTGAGCGCTTCAAATGAAGTAAACTTCTGCTCCGGGCGGGTAAATTTATAAAAATCAACGGTACATTCTCTTCCATAAAGATCCAGATCACAGTCAAACAGATTCGTCTCCACACCAAGAAAACTTTCTCCGACCGTCGGTTTGTATCCGACATTGGTGATTCCCGGATAATCTCCGTCTTCAAAATGAGACATAGTGACATACACTCCATTTGGCGGCATCAGCTTCGATTTTGGCGGAATGATATTGGCAGTAGGAAAGAAATCCCTGTGTCCCAGCCCCCGGCCATGTTCAATTCTTCCTGACACGCAAAAAGGTCTTCCGAGAAGATCCCGTATCTTTTCCATGTTGCCCTTTTTTAATTCTTCACGGATATAAGTACTGCTGATCTTACGGCTTCCCTCCATCTCTTTTGAAATGACAACCGTCTCGTATTCATATTTTTCGCCGAATTTCTGCAGTAATTCCGGTGTCCCCTTCCGTTCATATCCAAAGCGGAAATCCTCACCGACAACTACGCATTCTGCCTGCAGATCACCTTTTAAAATCTGACGAATAAAATTTTCGGCCTTCATATGCTTGATTTCATCATTCAGCGGACACTCCAGAAGAACATCGACTCCCATTTTTGCGAGATATGTCCGCCGTTCTTCGGAAGTAAAAATCATCTGCCTGTCAGAAACAAACGCCATCACTACGGCAAGTTCTCCATATTCTTTTTTGCGCTCCAGAATTGTCCGGATCAGTTTCCTGTGTCCACGGTGGATACCATCAAATTTGCCAAGTGTCACTGCACTTTTGGTAAGCTTCGGAAACTGCCCGCTCAGTCTTACGTATTCCATATTATGCTGTTACTCCTGCCTACAAAAACATCTTCTGGGGCTGATAGCGGTTTTTTGCCTCATCCCACTGATAAATCCCTTTAAATTCGCCCTGACTGTCACACATCCGAACCCATCCTTCTTTGTGGCTGCCTTTTACAAAATATTCCGTAAGGGCATTTCCGTTTTCAAGAAGGCGGTCACCTTCACGTGTACAAAAAATTTCCGGATAATCTTTCAGTACCTGCCCGATACGGATCACCCGGTCTTCAATCGTACCATCTTTGACTGCATCTTCTACTTCTGCAAGTGTCATGCTGTCTTCCCATGTGAAATTCCCTGATCTGGTACGGATCAGTTCTTCCATACAGCCACCGCATCCAAGCTTCTGCCCGATATCATGGCAGAGCGTACGAATGTAAGTTCCCTTACTGCACGTAACAGAAAAACGAACATACGGAAGGTTTATTTCTTTTATATCAATTTCATAGAAATGAACCGTCCTTGCCTTACGCTCCACGGTTTTTCCTTCTCGTGCAAGCTCATAGAGCTTTTTGCCATCTACTTTCAGAGCAGAGTACATCGGCGGAATCTGCTGGTATTCTCCGACAAATTCCCGAATCACAGCCTCGACTTCCTCTTCTGACACTTCAACAGTTTTCTCACAGAGAACGGTTCCTGTCATATCCTGTGTGTCAGTCTCCAGCCCCAGATGCATGAGCGCCTCATATGTCTTCTGCTTATCAGTCAGAAGATCTACGAGTTTGGTTGCTTTTCCAAGGACTACCGGAAGCACACCTTCTGCTTCCGGATCCAGTGTCCCTGTATGTCCGATTTTTTTCATATGGAGGATTCCGCGCAGCTTCGCAACGACATCAAAGGAAGTAAAACCCTTTTCTTTGCGGATATTCAGTACGCCATCCATTATGCGTTGTCCTCCTCTGTAAGCTGACGTTCAATTTCTGCTGTGATATTATTGATCACATCGTACATAGAGCCATGCAGATCACATCCTGCTGCCCTTGTATGTCCGCCGCCGCCAAAGAAAACAGCAACTTTACTTACGTCCACTTTGCCATTCGAGCGAAGAGAAACTTTGAATGTCTGTGTCTCTGTCTCATAAATAAAGATTGCAACTTCTACTCCTTTTGTAAGGCGGAGCTGACTTACGATACCATCCAGATCACTGCCCTCAACACCGTAGAAATCCATATCTCTTCTTCGCAGATAGCCAATAATGCATGTACCGTTCTGGAGAAGGATACTTTCTGCAAGCACACGTCCCATAACCTGATTCTGAAGATATGTTTTCTGATAGAAAGATTCATCAATGATCCTGCTGAACGGAATTCCGGTCTTCATCAGCTCACCGGCAATGCGCATGGTCTCCGGTGAAGTAGATGAATACTGGAATACACCGGTGTCGTGCACCATTCCTGTATAGATTGCGGTTGCGATCGGAAGTGTCACCTTCCCAGAATCGAGGATTCCGTACAGCACCTCACAACAGGAACTGATATCTCCCTGAACATGGTTGATATCCGCAAATCCCGGATTGCTCACATGATGATCGATGCAGACAGTCTTCTTTGCTTTTTCAAAAAGAGTACCTGCAAGTGCCAGACGGTCTCTGGCACTGACATCACAGGTAATAAAGAGGTCAAATATGCTGTCATCTGCCTCTGTTTTTATTTCATCGATACATTCAATATGTCCGAAGATCGGCTTCGGATGATCAAGATAAACGGTCACATCAATGTCCGGAAAATATGTTCTGATATACAGATACAGTGCCATACAGGAACCGACACAGTCGCCATCCGGACGGATATGTCCGCCAATCCCGACAGTTTTTACACTTTCCAGTACTTCTGCTATATTTTTCATGGTCATTCCTCTTATTCTTCCTCAGATTTTCCCAAAGAAGCATCTCTTTTTGCAACATCGTCAATTAATTTTGACATATTTACACCGTATTCGATTGATTCGTCCAGAATAAAACGAATCTCCGGTGTATTACGAAGGTTCAGGTTTCTGGCAAGCTGACGGCGGATATATCCTTCCGCACTGTTCAGTCCCCTGATCGTAGCTTCCTTTGCTTCCTGATTGCCCAGCACACTGATATATGCCTTGCAGGTCTTCAAATCCGGAGCCACTTCCACAGCCATGACAGAGGTCATCGGGTGAATCCGCGGATCTTTGATTTCTCCGTGGATGATGGAACTGAGTTCCTTCTGAACCTCCCCATTGATCCTTGTATTCTTAATGCTGTTTTTTCTCATTTATGATCTACTCCTATCTTGGCACTTCTACCATGATATACGCTTCTACTTTATCTTCTTCTTTGACATCGTTGAATCCGTCAAATACAAGACCACATTCGTATCCTGCTTTTACTTCTTTAACGTCATCTTTAAATCGTTTCAGAGATGCAAGCTCACCTTCAAATACCAGCTCGCCTTCTCTTGTAATACGTACTTTGCAGTTTCTCTGGAAAATACCATCCAGAACATAGCTTCCTGCGATCGTACCGACACCGGATGCCTTGAAGAGCTGACGTACTTCTGCATGACCGATAACTTTTTCTTCAAATACCGGATCAAGCATACCTTTCATTGCTGCTTCCACATCTTCGATTGCCTGATAAATAACTTTGTAAAGACGAAGATCTACGCCTTCCTGATCTGCAAGCTGTTTTGCCATCGCATCCGGACGAACGTTAAATCCGATGATGATCGCATTGGAAGTTGCTGCCAGAGATACGTCGGATTCATTAACTGCGCCTACACCGCCGTGGATCACACGAACAACAACCTCTTCATTAGAAAGTTTGATCAGACTCTGTTTCACGGCTTCTACAGAACCCTGTACATCTGCTTTGACGATGATCGGCAGTTCTTTCAGATCACTTGCCTGAATCTGATCAAAGAGATTATCAAGGGAAAGTTTGCCTTTTGTTTCTTCAAGGAGGTGTTTCTTATTCTCGGTAACAAATGCTGCCGCAAAGTTTTTCGCTTCTTTGTCACTCGGGAATGCCATCAGGATCTCACCTGCATTCGGCACATCACCAAGACCAAGAATCTCAACCGGTGTGGACGGTCCTGCTTCTTTGACACGTCTTCCTCTGTCATCCATCATTGCACGTACCTTACCGCTACATGCGCCTGCTGCAATAAAGTCACCTACATGAAGAGTACCCTTCTGTACAAGGATCGTTGCAACAGGACCTTTACCTTTGTCAAGCTGAGCCTCGATAACAAGACCTCTGGCTGCACGGTTCGGGTTCGCTTTCAGTTCAAGTACTTCTGCTGAAAGAAGGATCATCTCAAGCAGTGTATCAATTCCTTCTCCTGTATGTGCAGATACCGGTACGAAGATGGTGCTTCCGCCCCAGTCTTCCGGAATCAGTTCATATTCAGAAAGTTCCTGTTTTACTCTTTCAATGTTTGCACTTGGTTTATCAATCTTGTTGATTGCAACAATGATTTCTACACCTGCTGCTTTTGCATGGCTGATAGCCTCAACAGTCTGTGGCATGACACCATCATCAGCCGCAACAACGAGTACCGCAATATCAGTAGAGTTTGCACCACGCATACGCATTGCTGTGAATGCTTCATGTCCCGGTGTATCAAGGAAAGTGATCTTCTGTCCGTTGATTTCAACAACAGAGGCACCGATGTGCTGTGTGATTCCACCTGCCTCGCCTCTTGTTACATGTGTATTACGAATTGCATCCAGAAGGGATGTCTTACCATGGTCAACGTGACCCATAACGCAGACAACCGGCGGTCTGGAAACCATTGTGGATTCGTCTTCCTCTTCTTCTTTCAGGAGTTCTTCGATCACATCTACTTTTTCTTCCGGTTCTGCAATGATATCGTAGTCAAGTGCGATTTCCTGTGCTTTTTCGAAATCGATCTCATGGTTTACAGTTACCATGATGCCTTCCATAAAGAGCTTCTTAACAATTACAGACGGCTGCATCTTCATTGCTTCTGCAAGCTCGCGGATTGTCATTTTCTCCGGAAGAGTGATCTCTTTTACTTCTGGTTTCTTCTCTTCCTGTTTTGGCTGAGGAGCAGGTTTCTGAAGAGCTTTCGGAATTCTGGAAAGATTTCTTCTTCCGCCCTGATTCGGTCTGTTGTGACCTGCACCGGAATTTTTCTCAAAATCTTTCTTTTTGTTCTTATTCTCTCTGTCACGCTCTCTCTTGCTGTCCTTGGATGTTTTTGTCAGTTCCGGTGTGAATACGGCATCATTATCTCTTCTTCCGCCGCCGGCTCTCTGTCCGCCACGGTTATTTCCGCCAAAGCGTCCTTCACCTCTGTTGTCCGGTCTTCCGTTTCCGCCCTGTCCTGGTCTTCCCTGACCACCCTGCTGCGGACGGCCATTACCTCTCATTGGACGGCCATTGCCTTCACCCTGACGTGCCGGACGGCCTTCTCCCTGTCTCTGCGGACGGCCTTCTCCCTGTCTCTGCGGACGGCCACCACCGTTACGGTTGCCCTGCGGTCCACGGTCAGATGGTCTTTTGTCTCCATTGTTTCGGAAATCACGGTTTCCTCTGTTATCACCGCGGTTATCTCCACGATTCTCACGATTATCTCTGTTCGGGCGGTTCTGGTTTCTGTTGTTATTATAGCCACCCTGCTCGCTTCTCTGCGGTCTTGCCTGAGTCTGAGCTGCTTCTGCTGCCGGTTTCTCAGCCGGTTTCTTAGCTGTCGGTGTTTCCTGTACCGGAGTACTCTGCGGTTTCTTCGGTGCAGTAGTTTCTGCTGCCGGTTTCTTAGCTACTGTCTCAGCCGGTTTTGCTGCCTGTGTTCTCTGCTGCGGTCTTGCAGCCGGTTTTTTATCTGATGCCGGACGTTTCGGTCTGTTTTTGCCTCCGTCACTGGCATTCTGTGCGTGATATACGCGAATAATATTTTTTTTCTTTTTGGGAGCCTCTGTCTTTTCTGCTTCCGCCTTCGTTGTTACCATCTTTTCATCTGCCACCTTGGTAATCTGCTCCTTTCCCTCTTGTGTTGATTTTTCTTTTATTCTGACATGTTCTTGCTCTTTGATCTTCGGCACATTGGTTCCTCCTTTACGTCAATGAATCAAAACCAGTTTTCATTCTTACTTTTCGGTTTTCGCAAGTTCTTTCATCATTGCTTTCGCAAAGTTTTCATCCTGTACCGCCAGACTGGCACGAAATTCTTTTCCGCAGAATTTTCCGAGTTCTTCTTTATTTGCGATGAAGTAAATCGGAACTTCATAAAATTCACACATATTACTGAATTTCTTTCTGGTGTTTTCTGATGCGTCAGCCGCTACCAGAACCAGAAATCCTTTGCCGGTCTTTACAGATTTTTCTGTAGAAAATTCACCGCTGGCAATCTTGCCCGCTTTTGTTGCAAGACCAACCAGTGATAACACTTTATTGTTGTTTTTCAATATTAGCTAACTCCTTTTTCAGGTCTTCGTAGACCTCAGCCGGTACCGCCATCTTCAATGAGCGCTCGATCCCACGGCTTTTGACTGCTTTTTCCAGACACTCCTGTGACAGACAGACATAGGCACCTCTGCCGTTCTTTCTTCCGGTCGCATCCAGCACGATCTCATTTTCCGGGGTCTTCAGTACTCGGATCATTTCTTTTTTGCTTTTCATTTCTCTGCATCCGGTACACTGACGCAGAGGTGTTTTATTTTTTGTAGCCATAGATTATTCTTCTGTCAGCTCTTCGGAAACAGCTTCTTCTGCTTCTGTATCTTCAGCAGTTTCTTCTGTATCTTCTTCGCTGTACTCGTCCTCATCATAGTACTCATCTTCATCATCATAATCATAGAGCTCACCGGATTCTCTTGCCTGTGTCTCGCTCTTGATATCAATCTTGAATCCTGTCAGGCGGGCTGCCAGACGTGCATTCTGTCCCTCTTTACCGATTGCAAGAGAAAGCTGATAATCCGGAACGACTACCAGTGCTGTCTTTTCGTCCGGATCTGCCATAACAGCGATTACTTTCGCCGGGCTCAGTGCATTCTCGATCAGGATTGCCGGGTTTTCATCCCAGTTGATGATATCAATCTTTTCACCGCGGAGTTCCTCTACGATGGAGTTTACTCTGGCACCGTTCATACCAACACATGCACCAACCGGATCTACATCCGGATCATTGCTCCATACAGCGATCTTTGTACGGGAGCCTGCTTCTCTGGCAATGCTCTTGATCTCAACAGTTCCGTCTTTCACTTCTGCAACTTCAGATTCGAAGAGACGTTTTACCAGTCCCGGATGAGTTCTGGAAAGAAGAATACGTGGTCCCTTCGGTGTATCCTTAACTTCAAGGATATAAACCTTGATTCTCTCGGTTGGTTTGAATTCTTCACCTTTTACCTGCTCGTTTTCACTGAGGACACCGTCTGCCTTACCGAGGTTTACGCTGACGTTCTTGCCCATCACACGCTGTACGATACCGGTAACAACTTCTTTTTCCATTCCGAAATACTGATCATAAAGAACTTTACGTTCTTCTTCACGGATTTTCTGAAGGATAACATTCTTTGCATTCTGTGTTGCGATACGTCCAAACTCTTTGGAATGGATCTCTACTTTAATGATATCACCAATTTCTGCATTGGTATTAAGCTTCTGTGCTTCTACCAGTGAAATCTCCATTGCAGGATCTTCTACGAATTCCTTAACCTCACGCTCTGCATAAACGCTGAAATCGCAGGTTTCCGGATTAATTGTCACATGCACATTATCTGCTTTACCGAAATGGTTCTTGCAAGCCTGGATCAGGGACTGCTCGATAGCTCCCAGTAATGTATCCTTGCTGATATTTTTTTCTTTTTCCAGGATATCCAGCGCTTCCATTAACTCTTTGTTCATTTTTTTTATTTCCTCCTCATTTTATCAAAGCATATCTGAATCGTACCTAAAATTCAATTGCCAGTCGGATCAGGGCAATGTCCTTCTTTTCAAATGTGCGTAAGACACCGTCCTCATTGATCGTAACACTGTTTTCATCATATGCATCCAGAACACCACAGAATTCTTTCTGTTTGTCGATTGGACGATATGTCCGGACTTCTACCAGTCTGCCCATGCTTCTGGCAAAATCCTTTTCTTTTTTCAGTGGTCTGTCAAGACCCGGCGAACTGATTTCCATAATATAACTGTCTTCAATAAAATCGTTTTCATCCAGTTTGTCGCTGAATGCCCTGCTGACTGCCTCACAGTCATTGACCGTGATTCCGCCCGGTTTGTCAATGTATCCGCGAAGATACCAGTTACCTGCTTCTTTTACGTATTCTACATCTACAAGCTCGAATCCCTCTCGCTCTACGATCGGTAAAAGCAAAGCTTCTGCTTTCTGTTCATATTCATCCCGTCTGCTCATTTTTACACCTGCCTTTCGCACATCCGGATTATCTCGCAAAAAGAGTGGACCGAAGCCCACTCTCTTGTTTATCCGTTATCATGTTATCCCTATCATATCACCATCACTGATGAAAAGCAAGGAGTTTTTTATATTCTGGGCTTTACACCCTTTGTATCACGTTTTGCCAGACGCACTTTGTTCAGGGAATATTCTTTGTCATGATAAGTGATCGTATATTCCTGATGTCCCGCCAGAAGATATGCATGTTCCAGATAGTCATCGCCGGCAAGTTTCATTCCACGCACACCAATGGCCGTCTTTTTCATAATGGAAATCTCCTGTTTCAAAAAACGCAGGAAGCATCCACCATGACTCTGTAATACGATCTGCTCCATTTCCGCCGAACCGCCTATAAAGATCAGTTCATCATCTTCTGCAAGTTTCGTCGATGCGATCGTACGTTTCGCCACATCAAACTCAGCGCCCTCTACCAGTTTGCACATAGATAACTTTGTCACAAACAGCAGGCGGTCTGTGCGGATCTGTCCGACCGGTGCCACATACAGCATCCGTTCTTCTGCACTGTTGTAATTGCTTAAGTTATCTGCCGGAGTACCTTTGTCTCTGAAGCGTACCAGTGGAATATCTGCCGCCTTGATCGTATGCATCTTGCCTTTGTCTGTAAAGATACAGATCTTATCTGTATTCATACAGCTGAAGACATATTTGCTTTCGTTGTGAATTGCTTCTTTATTTCGTTCGTACGCATTTTGGTCGATCAGTTTCATATAGCCGAAGCGATCCATCAGGAAGCAGACTTCCATCTCTTCCATCTTCTTTTCTTCGTAAACGGCTTCCTCTGCATTCTCGACTGCCGTACGGCGTTTTCTTCCATATTCTTTCTTGATCTCATCCATGTCTTTGATGATCACTGCCGCCATGGAATCATAGTTTTCCAGAATATCTTTATAAAGTGCGATATTTTTCATCGTCTCCTGGTATTCTGCCTGCAGCGCTTCGATTTCCAGACCAATCAGTTTATACAGACGCATATCCAGAATCGCATTTGCCTGTCTTTCTGTAAACAAAAGTTTCGCAGCCGCCTTTTCACTTGCTTTTGATTTAAACCTGATGCCCTCTGTAATTCCTTCGACCAGACATTTCTTTACCTGCTCACGGTTCTTGCTTCCGCGAAGGATCTCAATGATCAGGTCAATAACATCACAGGCTTTGATCAGTCCTTCCTGCACTTCCTGTTTTTCCAGTTCTTTGTCCAGAAGTGTATGATATTTTCTTGTGGTGATCTCAAAGACGAAATCCACATGATACTCGATGATCTGTTTCAGGCTTAGTGTTTCCGGACGTCCATCTGCAACTGCCAGCATATTAACACCGAAAGTATCTTCCAGACGAGTCTTCTTGTACAGCATATTGGTCAGGTTTTCCACATCGGTATCTTTTTTCAGTTCAAGCACGATACGGATGCCTTCTTTGGAAGACTGGTTTGAAATATCTACAATGTCGGTCGTCTTCTTTGTCTCGACAAGAGATGCCACGTCATTGAGGAACTTGCCGATGTTTGCTCCGAGCATGGTATACGGAATCTCGGTAATGACGAGCTGCTTTTTGCCGCCTTTGAGTTTCTCAACTTCGACTTTGCCTCTCAGACGGATCTTGCCGCTTCCTGTCTCGTAAATCTTACGCAGATCATCTTTATTTACTACAATACCGCCAGTCGGAAAATCAGGTCCTTTGATATAACGCATCAAACCTCTTACGCTGATGGTATTATCTTTCATATAAGCCTTGACCGCATCGATCACCTCACCGAGGTTGTGCGGCGGAATACTGGTCGCCATACCAACCGCGATACCATCTGCACCATTGACAAGAATATTCGGAATACGAACCGGAAGCACGGATGGTTCTTTCTCCGTCTCATCAAAGTTCGGCACAAAATCCACTACGTTTTTATCGAGATCACTCAGAAAAACTTCCTGCGTGAGCTTTTCCAGACGCGCTTCGGTATATCGCATGGCCGCTGCTCCGTCACCTTCGATAGAACCAAAGTTTCCATGTCCGTCTACCAGCGTCCTGCCCTTCTTGAAATCCTGCGCCATCACAACCAGCGCATCATAAATGGAACTGTCACCATGCGGATGATATTTACCCATGGTGTCACCGACAATACGGGCGCATTTACGATATGGGCGGTCATAACGGATCCCCAGTTCATACATATCATAAAGTGTTCTTCTCTGAACCGGTTTCAGACCATCTCTCACATCCGGAAGTGCACGTGAAATAATGACACTCATCGCATAATCAATATAGGATTTCTGCATAATTTCCGAATAATCGGTACGAATTACATTTTCCTGTTTTGTTTCCATATCATTCTCCCACCTTATACATCAAGTTCCGCATCTGCCGCATGTTCATAGATAAATGCTTTACGCGGAGGTACTTCACTGCCCATCAGAACTTCCGTTACGCTGGAAGCAAGACGTGCATCTTCGATCTCAACACGTTTCATTCTTCTTGTCTCAGGATTCAGAGTTGTCTCCCAGAGCTGTTCTGCATCCATTTCTCCAAGACCTTTGTAGCGCTGTAGTGTAAAACTGCCCGGTTTGTGAATCTTACGGTATTTTTCCAGAGCTTTATCATCATAGAGGTATTCTTCCGGACCTTTTTTCGGCATGGCCTTATAAAGAGGCGGCATCGCAATATACACATGTCCCTCATAAATCAGTTCCGGCATAAAACGATAAAACAGTGTCAGGAGCAGGGTAGAGATATGCGCACCATCCACATCGGCATCAGCCATGATCACAATTTTGTCATAACGAAGCTTACTGATGTCAAAGTCATTGCCGTACCCTTCGGAAAAGCCACAGCCAAATGCATTGATCATGGTTTTGATCTCAGCATTCGCAAGCACTTTATCAATTGTCGCTTTTTCTACATTCAGGATCTTGCCACGGATCGGGAGGATTGCCTGATAGTTACGGTTACGCGCTGTCTTTGCTGAGCCGCCCGCAGAATCACCCTCGACAATAAAAATCTCACACTGTGCCGGGTCTTTTTTTTCACAATTGGCAAGTTTACCATTGGAATCAAAGGAATATTTCTGTTTTGTAAGAAGGTTGGTCTTTGCACGTTCTTCCGTCTTGCGAATCTTTGCAGCCTTTTCCGCACAGGACAGAATGGTTTTCAATGTTTCCAGATTACGGTCGAAATAAAGCACCAGCTGTTCGCCCAGCACTTTACCTGTTGCTTTGGCTGCATCCTGATTATCCAGCTTTGTCTTTGTCTGGCCTTCAAAACGAGGTGCAGGATGTTTGATAGAAACAACTGCAGTCATTCCGTTACGGATATCAGCGCCTGTAAAATTCGGATCTTTGTCCTTGAGGACACCAATCTCTCTGGCATAGGTATTCATAACGGTCGTAAACGTTGTCTTAAATCCGGTCAGATGTGTACCGCCCTCTGCGTTGTAGATATTGTTGCAGAATCCCAGTACGTTTTCACGGAACTCATTGGTATACTGAAATGCCACTTCCACCTGAATGCCATCTGCCTCGCCTTTCAGATAAACAGGCTCATGAAGTGATTCCGTATTGTGGTTCATGTCACGGATATAGCCAACGATGCCCTCCGGTTCATGATATTCTTCTTTTACCGGTTCTGTTCCTCTGAGATCCTCAAATACGATCGTCAGTTCCGGATTCAGATAAGCGGTCTCATGAAGACGGCTCTTGACATCTGTCGCAGAAAAACGTGTCTTCTCAAAAATCTCCGGATCCGGAAGAAAGTTGATACAGGTTCCGGTTTCTTTTGTCCGGCCAAGTTTTGGAAGGAGACCGTTTTCAAGTTCAAGAGTCGGAACTCCCCGTTCATAATGGTCATGATGTACATAGCCATCACGACTTACTTTAATATCCAGATAAGTAGAAAGTGCATTTACTACCGAAGAACCTACACCATGAAGTCCACCACTTGTCTTATAAGCAGAATTATCGAATTTGCCGCCTGCATGAAGCGTCGTAAACACCAGTCGCTCCGCAGACATTCCCTTTTCGTGCATATCTACCGGAATTCCACGTCCGTTGTCTGTTACAGTACAGGAACCGTCCTTCTCCAGAACTACATTGATCAGGCTGCAGTATCCTGCCAGATGTTCATCTACTGCATTATCCACGATCTCGTAGATCAGATGATTCAGTCCCTTCCGGGATACACTTCCAATATACATGCCCGGACGTTTGCGTACCGCTTCCAGTCCTTCCAGAACAGATATGCTCCCAGCATCGTAGGTTTCCTTTTTCGCCATCGGTCTATTTTCCTTTCTTTTCTTACTTTACTCATTCAAACATTTGTTCTTTATCATACATGATTTTCCCCGAAAAAGTCAAATATTAATCTTAATCGATTTCAGGGCAAAAAAATAATCAGGACCTCGATCCTGATTATCTGTAAAATATTTATAGCAGCCAGTACGGGAATCGAACCCGTGTTTTCGCCGTGAGAGGGCGACGTCTTAACCCCTTGACCAACTGGCCTTGCGTCAACCGACTTGCTTAGTATATATCAGCGAGTCGGAAAATGCAAGCCTTTTTTTCAATTTTTTTAAAAAATTTTAAAAAAGCAATTTTTATGACAATTTTCAGCCCAGATCAATCTTCAGATCTCCCGGCTTGATGATTCCTTTTGCACGGAAAATCTTACCGATCACCCAGGTGATCACAAGCGGCAGCACAAAACAGATCAGGATCATGCCTGCCCACTCAAATGCTCCTGTCTGATATCCCTCCGGCATCTGTGCCCATCCGGTTACAACACCGATTGGTCCAACCAGGCCGGAAGTTCCCATTCCTGATGAGATTGCAGGTCCGTTATTTCTCATATGGAACACACAGGTAGCAATCGGTCCTGTAATTGCAGATGTGATCACAGGAGGGAGCCAGAGAACCGGCTTTTTCATAAGGTTCGGTACCTGAAGCATGGAAGTTCCAAGTCCCTGCGCCACAAAACCGCCGATTCCATTATCCGGAAAGCTCAAGATTGCAAAACCAAGCATATGCGCACAGCATCCTGCGGTTGCCGCACCACCTGCCAGCGCAAGGCCATTCCAGATCTCCACTGTCACACTTCCGTCTGTAAGTCCGGCAAGCACGGCTCCGCCGCTGATGCCTACAGCCGCACAGATTGCCGCTGAACTGATCGGCAGTGTCAGTACGATTCCTACCACTACTGAAATGATCATGCCCATCCAGAACGGACGCAGGTCAGTTGCCCATCCGATAAATGCACCAAGCGCATTACAGATATTTTTGCACACTGGTGCAAGCAGCATCGCCAGTACTACACCGACAATAACCGTTACTGCCGGAGTTACAATAATATCGATTTTCGTCTCTTTGGAAACCAATTTGCCGATCTCACAGGTGATCACTGCGACAAAAAATCCCGCCAGTGGTCCGCCTGAACCGCCTATTGCATTGCAGGCCGCACCGACCGCACAAAGAGAATACATGACAAGCGGCGGTGCCTGTAAGGCATATCCGATTGCAAGCGCCATAGCTGCACCTGTCACACTCGTTGCATAACCACCGATTTCCAGCAGTTTCTCTGATACGAAACTTCCCGGGCAGACGTTTTGCCCAATCGTATTAATGATCGTACCGATCAAAAGTGATGCAAAAAGTCCAAGTGCCATGGACCCCATCGCATCAATGCCATATCTTTTGAAGGATATGATCACGTTCTTTCTTTTCAGAAAGCTTTCTTTTTCGTTATTCATTTTCTCTTTCCTCTCGTTTTAATTACTCCGGATCAGCTACCGGTTCAGCCGGAATAAAGACGCGAGTATGCTTCTTTTCTTCTCTTTTCTGCTTTTTGGCTTTCTGCTGTGCTTCTTTGCAGAATTCCATCTGGGAATTTACAAGCGTTTTGCCACGTTTATCCTGTTTTTCGTATGTGCCGTCCGGCTGTAAAATATGTGCTTTGACATTGTCGCGGAATTCAAGATCCAGCACATGCAGAATTTCCTTTTTGATATTTTCGTCCTCTACCGGAAAGACAATTTCCACTCTTCGATCCAGATTTCGCGGCATCCAGTCCGCACTTCCCATATAGATTTCATCAATGCCATCATTTTTGAAATAGAAAATACGACTGTGCTCCAGAAATTCTCCGACGATTGATCGCACCTGGATGTTTTCACTGATTCCCGGAATACCAGTTCTCAGGCAGCAGATTCCACGGACAAGCAGATTGATCTGCACACCACAGGAAGATGCATAATAAAGTGCTGCAATGATTGCAGGATCGCAAAGTGAATTCATCTTTGCAGTGATTTCTGCCGGTTTTCCCTGTTTTGCATGCTCGGCCTCTCTTTCGATCATCTGAACGAAACGGTCCTTCATCCAAATCGGGGCTACGATCAGGCGGTTCCATTTCTTCGGTTCAGAATATCCGGAAAGCATATTAAAGACTGCAGTTGCATCCTCACCGAAACGTTCATCGCAGGTAAAAATACCACAGTCTGTATACAATTTTGCAGTGGAATCATTATAGTTACCGGTTGCCAGATGTACATATCTGCGGATGCCTGTCTCTTCCCTTCTTACCACAAGTGTGATTTTGCTGTGTGTCTTCAGTCCTACCAGACCGTAGATAACATGGCAGCCTGCTTTTTCAAGCATTTTCGCCCAGACAATGTTATTTTCCTCGTCGAATCGTGCTTTCAGTTCAACCAGCACGGAAACCTGTTTGCCATTTTCGGCAGCCTGTGCGAGTGCCGCAATTATCGGGGAATGACCGCTGACACGATACAAAGTCTGCTTGATTGCAAGTACGCCTGGATCCTTCGCCGCCTGACGGACAAAATCCACAACCGGATCAAAACTCATATATGGATGATGCAGGAATACATCGCCTTCACGAATCACTTCAAAGATATCTTTGTCATTCTGGAACTGCGGAACCGGTGCCGGTGTATATTTCGGGCTCTTGTACTCATCAAATCCGTCCAGACCGTAAACTTTCATCAGCATAGTCAGATCCAGAGGTCCCGGAATATTATAAATATCTGCATCTTTGATCTCGAATTCTTTTTTCAGAATGTCCAGCAGACGTTTATCCATCTTTTCTTCTGCTTCAAGACGAATCACCTCGCCCCACTGGCGTTTCTTGAGCTGTTTCTGGATTTCTACCAGAAGATCTTCTGCCTCATCCTCATCAATCGTAAGATCTGCATTTCGCATGATTCTGTACGGATGTGCGCAGACCACATCATTGCTCAGGAAAAGTTTGCCGATGTTTCTCTCGATAATCTCTTCGAGAAGAATTACCGTTCTCTCACCTTTCTTTACAGAAGGGATCTCGACGATTCTCGGAAGGACGGACGGCACCTGAACAGTTGCAAATTCCAGTTCTTTTGTATGCTTTTTATTGTTTTTCTTTGCAATCAGTGCACCGATATTCAGTGTCTTATTACGGATCAGCGGAAATGGTCTGGAAGAATCCATTGCCATCGGTGTCAGTACCGGATAAACGTTATCTTCAAAATAACGGTCTACAAATTCTGCCTGTTTATCATTCAGATTTTCGTGTTCTGCCACCAGATGAAGGCCGACCTTTTCCAGTGCCGGAAGCACAGAACGGTTGAACGTACTGTACTGTACACGTACCAGCTCATGGGTCTGTGTGCTGATTTCCTTTAACTGCTCCTCGGAAGACATTCCGGCAATATCTTTTTTCTTATAGCCGGCATGCACCTGATCTTTCAGAGATGCCACACGGACCATAAAAAACTCATCCAGGTTTGAGGATGTGATGCTCAAAAATTTCAGTCTCTCAAATAATGGCAGATTTTTGTCCCTTGCCTCACTTAAAACACGTTCATCGAATTTCAGCCAGCTTAATTCTCTGTTTACATAGTATTCCGGTTTTTCATATTTACTAAAATCCATATTTTCCCTCCTCAGCCGCTCACACTCTGCGTTTGCGCTTTAATACCAGACGAATGCCAAAAACTTCTTCAAAGAACTGTACCTTATCACGAAGCAGTCCAAGTTCCAGAGAAATATCTCTGCTTGAATCAATGATCATCTGCAATTCACGGTCTTTCAGCACCACTCTCAGTGCCTCAACCTTCTGATAATGGCTGCGGTCCATGGCATTGGCAAGCCGAAGGATTGCCGTCAGTTTTGCTACAAGCAGATACTGCTGCCTGTCAATGCCCGGTCCTCTGTCATAATTTCCGCAATATACAAACTCTGTTGTATTGTATCTCACTGCACTTGCAATGATCTTTCGTTCTTCGGTAGAAAGGCCGATAATTTCCGTCGCCATAATGATCCGGTAGGAACACTCAGCCACATCTGCCATACTGATATACTTGCCACAGTCATGTAGCTGAACCGCAATCTGCAGAAGCAGCCGTTCTCTTGCTCCCATTCCATGAATTTTTTTCATGCTGTCAAAAATAGTCAGCGCGATATCCGTCGTACCTTTGATATGGTCTTTGCCGGTAGAATAACGCTTTGCAATATTTCGCGATGCCACCAGAATATCATTTTCGAAATTATGGACGCTTTTGATGAATTTTTTCTTTTCGCCGTAGTCATAAGCAATTCCATCCAGAAGTGAAACACCCGGAACCCAGACAGACTCCGCCTGAAAGATTTCCAGAAAGCTCTTGCAGATGACCATTGTCGGGATTACAAGTGACGCATATTCCGGATCAATGTCCATCTCCTCTGCCAGAGCATGCTCGGTCTTGTAAATCGTCTTTTCGTAACTCTTTGTAAATTCTTCGCTGGTGATAATATGATCTTCGAGTTCTTCCTGAAAGATCGTATCTGTCAGAAAATCACCCATCAGGATCACATTTTTGATATCCCGGTCTTTCAGATACAGTCTCTGAAAGGCTGTCAGATCATTACGGATAAATTCCTTGATCAGCTGGTCGTAATGCGTTGTCGTTTTTTCCAGTTCTTTCAACCGCTCACGAATACGCATGCTTCCCATCTTGAAACTCTGTGTCGTTACCAGCGCATCCTTGTCAAACAGAGACACCTGAAGATTACCACCACCAACATCAAGGATCGCCGTTCCTTTCTGAATGATCTTTTTGAATCCGGATTCAATCGCAGCAATAGATTTGTATCCCAGAAAATGCTGCTCGGCATTGCTTAAAATCTCGACTCGTATCCCTGTCCGCTGAAAGATCTGTTCCTGCACGATTACCGGATTTACAATCTCACGAAAAGCACTTGTCGCACATGCACGATAATCTGTTACCCCAAATTCTTTCATCATGCCGGAGAAATCTTTTAAGATCACGCAAATCGTATCTACTGTTTCCGGTTCCAGCCTGCCGCTGGAATAAGCCCCCTTACCGATTTCCAGACGATATCTGACATCATTCAGTTCCTGAAATCCGATCTTCTTCGAAAATTCAAAGATCTTCATACTGATCTCATAAGAACCTATGTCGATTGCCGCAAAAGTTGTCATTGCCATACACTCCCGCTCCTTCCCAATTATTATGCTTCCTGTGTCTCCTCTTTTCCAAGAAGATGATCAATAAACTGCTGCGCCGTACGTCCTGTCAGACCGCCATGGGAAATTTCCCATTTGCCGGCTTCCAGAAGAAGCTGATCTTCCGGCATTGAGATTCCGTTACGTTTCGCAAGTGTTTTGACAATCATGTGGAACTCTTTGCGATCCGGCGCACCAAAGTAAATACGAACGCCAAAACGATATACCAGTGAAAGCTTTTCCTGCACGGTATCGGAGGAATGGATATCGTCATCTGCGCCTACTTCCAGCTTATCCCCTGCACGCTCTCTTACGAGATGGCGGCGGTTGCTTGTCGCATAGATCAGAATATTCTCCGGTTTGCGTTCCAGTCCGCCCTCGATCACGGCTTTCAGATATTTATATTCAATCTCAAATTCTTCGAAAGAAAGATCATCCATGTAGATAATAAATTTGTAATTGCGGTCTTTGATCTGGGCAATAACCTGATTCAGATCTACAAACTGATGCTTATATACTTCAATGATTCGCAGTCCCTCATCATAATACTGATTCAGAATACCTTTGATGCTGGAAGATTTACCTGTTCCTGCATCACCGAACAGCAGACAGTTATTTGCCTTTCTTCCACGTACAAATGCCTCTGTATTTTCGATGAGTTTCTGTTTTGGTATCTCATAGCCGACCAGATCATCCAGACGTACATGCGCGATCCTGGTCACCGGTACGATCACTGCTCTGCCGTTCTCATCATGGTCAATGCGGAATGCTTTGTGAAGTCCGAGTTTTCCTACACCGAAGTCTTTGTAAAACTGGACCATGTCTGCCATAAATTCTTCAGTATCTTTGGCAACTGCCAGTGTTTTGCTCATCTCACAGATACGGTCACGGATACGTTTGTTAAACATTTTGCCGGTATCCTGCGGTGCTTCATAATTACAGAGGATTCCACAGCAGGATGTATGGAACAGTTTGTCCAGCACTGTCAGATCAAAGTCATAGAGTTCTTTAAAAATCGCAAAATCATGAAGTGCAAGCTGATTGATACTGCCTTCGATTGTACCTCTGATCTCGCTCGCAGTACTGAATGCATTTTCATGATTTACCAGAAGAAGTGTAAGATAATCGTGCCACAGATTTCCCGTAAATCCATAAGAACCTGCAATTTCGATCAGACCGTTGACGCATTCATAAAATTCTTCTTCCATCTCGCTTGCATTGACTGCTGATTTTTCACTTGCATCCATAAGCGCTGTCATTTTGTCCAGTATATCTCCATGCTCAAATCCACGATAGAGCACACATTCTTTTACACGTGTCATTTTATTCTTCCTCCTGCTGTCCGTAATTTCCAAGTACTCTCATTCGATTTGCCTCTGCTTCAAGACCGCGCAGTGCATTTTTGACTGCCGGTTCTTCCAGATTACCTTCAAAATCTACAAAAAATCTGTATTCCCATTTCTTTCCGGTGATCGGGCGAGATTCGATCTTTGTCATGCTCAGTCCGTTATAAATAAAATGTGACAGCATATGATAAAGTGTTCCGCTCTCATGAGGCAGCTCGAAGCTTACGCTGATTTTGGCTGCGCTCTTTTCGTAAATCGGATGTGCACTTACAATAATAAATCTGGTGACATTTTCCTCATTATAGCAGATGTTTTCCGCCATAACAGAAAGTCCGTAAAGCGCTCCTGCTGCACGGCTTGCAATCGCTGCCTGTGTTCTGTCCAGTTCTTCATGGATCTTCTTTGCTGCACCTGCTGTATTTTCGGTCTTGACAGCTTTCCAGTCCGGGTGACTTTCCAGATATTTTTTGCACTGCGCAAGTGCCTGCGGATGAGAATAAACGGTTTTGATCTCTTCAAGAGATGTTCCCGGAATACCGAGCAGCACATGTTCTACTTTCATACCCTGCTCTCCGACAATATAGAGCTGATATTCTGTAAGCAGATCGTAGATATCTGTCACGATTCCCTCCGTCGAATTTTCAATCGGAAGTACTGCATAATCTGCCTTACCGGAAGCCACTTCTTCCATCGCATCGCGGAATGTCTTTACATGGTAGCTGTTGATCGCATCAGAAAAATATGCACGCATGGCGGCATAGCTGTATGCGCCCTCCACACCCTGAAATACTACATTGACTCCGGTCAGCGGCAGTGCATCGACCATCTTGTAGTCTTTGAGGTCATTTTCGACACCATTTTTTGTCAGAAGCTGATACTGACGTTTGCGGCTGATCGCCATGATCTGCTGAAACAGTTCCTGTGCACCAAGTTCATTAAATTCACCGTGTGCAGAATCCTTAAGAACCGTGATCTTATCCTGTTCCCTTTTAGGATCCAGTACCTTCTTGCCTGTATGTATCTTGTATTCTGCAACCTTCTCGCAGACTTTCATTCTTTTTTCAAAAAGCCGTAAGATTTCCTTATCAATGATATCTATTTCTTTACGGCATTCCTGTAAATCTGTCATAAGTGCTTTTCCTCCCGGTTTTTGACAATTGTTGTGATCTCTCCGATAAAAGAAAGCGATCCAAAGGAAAGAATGAGATCCTCTCGCTCAGCCATGGCAAACACCTTATTTACCGCATCCTGTATATTCTCTGCTGCCTGTACATGTGGATTGCACTCCCGCACGGCTTCTGCCAGTTCCTGCGCCGGCAGTGCCCGTGGGTTATGCGGTGTCTCAATCGTAACAATCTGTTCTGCATAAGGACATAACTTCCTGATAATATAAGAATAATCTTTGTCACGGAAAACTCCCATGATAAAGTACATCTTCCGTCCTTTAAAATATTTGCGCACTGAATCTTCAAGCATATCTGCTGCTGCCGGATTGTGTGCCCCATCCACAATAAACAAAGGCTCTCTGTTGATGATCGTCAGGCGTCCGTTCCATTTTGTTTCTTCAAGTCCTTTTTTCCGCTGTTCAACAGTTGTCAGATAGCCTTTATGATTCAAAACTTCCAGTGCGTCCAGTGCAAGCGCTGCATTCTCTGTCTGATAGGATCCTGCCAGTGAAAGCTCATATGTTTCTCCCTGGTACTCCAGTGTCTGTCCGGCAAAGTCTTCCTTAACCGCTTTTACAGAACTTAAATCTGTCTCGGTCAGATCTGCACCTTTTTCCCGGCATACCTCCCGGATAACTTCCATCGTCTCCGGCTGCTGTCCGACCGTTACAACACTGCAGCCCGGTTTGATGATACCGGCTTTTTTCTGTGCGATCTCTGCAAGTGTATTTCCAAGAAATGCCTGATGATCCATACTGATCGGAACAAGAACTGCGAGCACTGTGTTTTTAATAATATTTGTCGCATCCAGATCACCGCCCATTCCGACTTCCAGAATGACAAGATCACATTTTTCTTCTGCAAAAAATAAAAATGCCACCGCCGTTTCTATTTCAAATGGGGTGGGATGTGCAAGACCTTCTTCTGTCATTTCTTCAATTGCTGCAGCAACCCTTGTGATATATCCGGCAAACGCTTCCCGGCTGACTGCCCTGCCATCCACTTCCATCTTCTCCCTGTAAGAATATACCGAAGGAGAAATATATCTTCCGACACGATATCCTGCATCTGAAAGAGTGGTATACAGATAAGCGATCACCGAACCCTTGCCGTTGGTTCCTGCCACGTGTACGTATTTTAACCGATCCTGGGGATTCCCAAGCCGGTTCATCAGTTCTTTTATATTTGTAAGATCCAGAGCGCCTCCCGCGTACTGATCCGCGTCTTTTACATACGCTCTGCTTTGCTGATAATCCATTTTGTGTACTCCTAATACTGATAATTGTTTATTACTAGTTAATATAGCATTTACGTATCTTTTTTTCAAGACCGGGACATACTAGAATCAAAGTTTTACAACAATTTTACATGATCAGGAGGGTCTGCCATGAATCAGAATCTCTCGAATTTTTTCCTCTGCGGATCTGCCGGATGGTGTCTTGAAATACTCTGGACCGGACTGCATTCTCTGCTCGCCGGTCAGCGCACCATGAACGGCAAAACTTCTCTTCTGATGTTTCCCATCTACGGCTGCGCAGCGGTTATCGCCCCTCTGTATGCCAGAATTTACACGTTTCCTTTTTTCTGCCGGGGACTGCTTTATATGTTCGGTTTTTATCTTGTGGAATTTGTCAGTGGAAGTATTCTGAAAGAGTTTGAAATGTGTCCATGGGACTACAGCGGTGCAGCTTTTCAGTATCGTGGAATTATCCGTCTTGACTATGCTCCGCTATGGTTTGCCGCCGGACTTATTTTTGAAAAAATCCTGACGAAAGTATCTTGAAAAAATGATTCCACTAGTATATGATTGTGCAAGAGAGAATTTTACAATTTTCCGCACCAACAAGGGAGGTATTACATGAGACATTTAATGAGCCCGTTGGATCTCACGAAAGAAGAACTCGACGATCTTCTGACACTGGCCAGCGACATCGAAAAAAATCCATCCAAATACGCGCATGTCTGCGACGATAAGCGACTTGCCACCTGTTTTTATGAACCAAGTACACGTACACGATTAAGTTTTGAAGCTGCTATGATGAACCTCGGCGGCAAAGTTTTAGGTTTCTCATCAGCCGGTTCCAGCTCTGCTTCCAAAGGCGAAAGCGTTGCCGATACAATTCGTGTTGTTTCCTGTTATGCAGATATCTGTGCTATGCGTCACCCGAAAGAAGGTGCTCCGCTGGTCGCTTCTATGGCATCTTCTATTCCTGTTATCAACGCCGGTGATGGTGGTCATCAGCATCCTACTCAGACGCTTACCGATCTTCTTACTATTCGTTCCCTTAAAGGAAGGCTTGATGACCTTACTATCGGTCTGTGTGGTGACCTGAAATTCGGACGTACCGTTCATTCTCTGATCGAAGCTCTGGTACTTCGTTATTCAAATGTTAAATTTGTCCTGATCTCACCGGAAGAACTTCGCGTACCAAGCTATATCCGCGAAGATATCCTTGAGAAACACAATGTGGAATTCGAAGAAGTAGAGCGTCTGGAAGATGCACTTCCGAAACTCGATATTCTCTACATGACACGTGTACAGAAAGAACGTTTCTTCAACGAAGAGGATTACGTACGCATGAAAGACTTCTACATACTGGACAAACAGAAAATGGAACTTGCTCCGAAGGACATGTACATTCTTCATCCGCTTCCGCGAGTAAATGAAATTGCCGTTGAAGTCGATGATGATCCGCGTGCCGCATATTTCAAGCAGGCACAGTATGGTGTCTATGTTCGTATGGCACTGATTCTCAGATTACTGGAGGTGGAAGTATAATGTTAAACGTTGGAGCACTTCACGAAGGTTTTGTACTTGACCATATCAAGGCCGGCAAAGCCATGACAATCTATCATGACCTGAAACTCGACAAACTTGACTGCACAGTTGCAATCATCAAAAATGCAAAGAGCAACAAGATGGGTGTCAAAGATATCATCAAAGTAGAATGCCCGATTGAAAACCTTGATCTGGACATCCTCGGTTTCATCGATCACAACATTACCGTAAACATCATCAAAGATGAAAAGATCGTCGAAAAAAGGATCCTGAAACTTCCAAAACAGATAACAAACGTTATCAAATGTAAAAACCCTCGCTGTATCACTTCAATCGAGCAGGGGCTGGATCATGTATTCATCCTTGCTGATCCTGAAAAAGAAGTATACCGCTGCAAATACTGCGAAGAGAAATACAGAGGCAAACGTAATAAATAATTACATAACAAAAAAGAAACGTCGTAATGACGTTTCTTTTTTGTTGCAAGCAGGCCGATAAGCCGGGTTATGTCGTTGAGTGATCATCTGTCTAGGCCATCCGTTGCCAGATGGCTCAAGCGACCTACCTGAAAGCACGACGGGCAGCCGTATCGCTTTCGTTTCGGTCTTGCTTCGAATGGAGTTTACATGTGCCCGTTCTGTTACCACAACGGCGGTAGTCTCTTACACTGCCTTTCCACCCTTACCTTCACGAAGAAGGCGGTTTATTTCTGTTGCACTGGTCTGGGAGTCACCTCCACCGGACGTTATCCGGCATCCTGCCCTGTGAAGCCCGGACTTTCCTCGTCTGTACCCTTTCGTCTGTACAGCCGCGATCACCTGGCCTGCTTGCGCAAATGCTATTCTAACACAAATATACCATTAAAGTAAAGATTTAATTTCAACGCACGGTAATTTTGCATTTTACTTTAATCTTTCCGGATTTTACAGTTATAACTGCAGTTCCTTTCTTCTTCGCTGTAACCTTTCCCTTAGAGGTGACAGTTGCCACTTTTTTGTTTGATGAGGTAAAGGTTATCTTCTCCACTGATGTAATTGGCAGAATCTGTGGAACCAGCGTACAGGATTTCTTCTTCCGAAGCCTTATTTTCTTTTGGATTCCCTGTATTTTTGTTGTCTTTACCGGTGTCTTCTGAACCTTTACAGCGATCTGTTTTTGCAGTCCACTTTGAAGCTTAACAGAAATCTTAGCATTTCCGGTTTTCTTACCTGCCCGAATCTTTCCTGAAGAATTTACTGTCACGATTTTATTATTGCCGGATGTCCATGACGCAATTCTGTCCCCTTTTGCAAGCCCGGTAACTTTTACCTTTGTTGTGCTCTGTCCCGTTTTCAGAACGATACTGGATACATTTACCTTCATTTTCGGACTCAGTTTTGCAAGCTGCTTTGATTCTGTCTTGCCGCAGACTGTACATTTTCGTTCTGCCCTTCCATATACCAGCGCCGTAGGCTCTTTGACTGTCTTCATAGGCCCATTCCACCTGTGAGCTTCGATCACATAGGAAATCTCTTTTGTTCCAAAGAATTTTCCAATGCCGGTAATCACTGCTGTTGCTGTTCCGATATTAACATTATTCTTCCATGATACCGTGTAATCTGCATTTTCCGTAAGCAGCTCATCCTGATATTTCACAGTAAATGTTGGTTTTATTTCCGTTCCGTTATAACAGCTTGCCGGAATATCACTGATCCGGGCATCTTTGATATCCTGCCGGAAAACAGCATAAAACTCCTTATCATCATTAAGAATCTGGTCGTCTTCTGCTTCTTTCCCGTCACAGAACCATCCGGCGAATTTACCATCACCCTGTGGAGCCTGAGGCAGTTCCAATGCTTCACCTGCCTGATAGATATTTTCTTCAAGCAGCTCTCCTTCTGAGTCGTATAAAGATTTTCAGAAACCGCAAGATCTGTAAGGCCTACTGTTATTTCAGCTGAATTATTATCATCCGACAGCTCTGCAACCTTCTCACCGTCTTTCATCTCCCATATCTGAATATTCAGTTTTCTGGAAGAAATATTCTCCGGAATCATAATGCATAACAGAATCCAAACAGGTAAGACAGGGACACACTTATTCCGATGAAAAGTGCCTGAGTTTTAACCTTTTAAAAACACATTTTCCAAGTCTCAAAGATGTCTTATTAAAGTACGTCATTTTTAGAAAATATCAGAAGAAATCTAATAAACAATCCCCAAAACGGCATAAATGAAGCTGCCGCTTCACGAAATTTTATTCGTTAAAGCGACAGCCCCTTCCTAAAAAAATCAACTTATTATACATCAAAGCAGCTTCCGCCTACAAATTCTCGCAACAGAGAATTATGAGGAATATCTTCGCTTGGAACGGAGATAAAATAATCCAAAAATTTCAACAGACGCTTCGCTTCCAGATATTCCGGCTCGCTCTTATCAATTCCAAACAGAAGCGGTTCGGCATATACTTTCAGGCAGGCAAGTTCATATACAAGCGCTGAGTTAAACATCACATCTGCCTCTTCCTGATACGGAAAAATATTTGCCTCTTCTCCTCTTCTGACAGAAGGCCATCTTGCGATCGTCTCCTTTGCTGAAGTGCCTCTCGTACGTGCATCACGTACAATTCTGCGGATCAGACGGCCGTCCGTTGTCGGAATACGATTATGCTCATCAATATTTAACTGCGTCAGTGCGCTGATATAAATTTTGAATTTACTTTCTGCCGGCAGTGCATAACTGAGTTTATCATTCAGTCCGTGAATTCCCTCGATCACCAGTACATCATCTTTGCCAAGCTGCAGGAAATCACCTTTGTACTCTCTCAGTCCTGTCTTAAAATTAAATACCGGGAGTTCCACACGCTCTCCATTAAGAAGCGCCAGCATGTCTTTATTGAACTGCTCCACATCGATTGCTTCGAGACATTCATAATTTTTTTCACCGAATTCATCAAACGGAGTGTCTTCACGGTTTTTAAAATAATTGTCCACACCGATAGGGTGCGGTTTCATGCCATGTGCAGTAAGCTGAATGGAAAGTCTGTGCGAAAACGAGGTCTTTCCTGATGAAGACGGACCTGCGATCATGATAAACTTCTTATTTCCTTCTGATACGATCCGCTGTGCGATATCAGAAATTTTCGCTTCCTGTAAAGCTTCCTGTACAAGCAGAATATTGCTGATTCCTTCTTTCGTAATTCGGTCATTCAGATCGCCGACATACGAAATATCCATCTTTTCTGCCCATTCCTGCGATTCCTTCTGCACATGGAAAATTTTATCCTGCGGTTGGAACGGTGGGATCACGGACGGGTTCTTCCGCTCCGGAAGTTCCAGAACAAATCCCTCATCATACAGTTTCAGGTCAAAATACTGTACATATCCTGCATGGTCTGCCATATAGCCATAAAAATAATCATCATAGTAACCGATATTGTAGATGTTTACCTTTGAGACACGGCGGAACCGGAACAATTTTTCCTTATCATACATCCGATGCCTATGAAAAAGTGCTACTGCCTCATCTGTATTGACAGAACGTTTCCCGATCGGAGTACATTCGTCCGCCAGTTTGTGCATCTGTACCTTTACTTTATCAAGAAAATCCTGATCAAGAGCTGCTTTTCCTTCCATTGTAAAATAGTAACCATTTCCCACAGAATAGTGGATCATTACTTTATCAACGTTTTCCCTGCCTGCCACGTCATAGATTGCACGCAGGAGCACGAGACACACGCTTCGCTTATAAGTTTCAAAACCGATATGGTCTTTCGTTGTCACAAATTCCAGTGTACAGTCCGATTTCAGTCTCTTCTGAAGTTCACGAAGTTTTCCGTTTACCATCACGAGGATGACCGGAGTTTCCGTGTGTATACTGATCTCGTCAACAATTTCTCTGTACGTGGTTCCTTCCGGATACATCCTTGTCTCTCCGGCGATCACGACCTTAAACATCTTTTTATCCATAAAACAGACCTCCTGTTCACGGCATCTTTTATTTATTATAATATCATATACGGACTCTGCACCTTTGCACATGTGATCTGAAGATTCGGATACTGTTCTTTCAGAACGTTCTCCATCGCTTTCATAAAAATATATTCTGTACCGTAATGACCGGCATCTACGATAGTCAGTCCCTGTGCTACCGCATCAATTCCTGTATGATGATCAATGTCTCCTGTGACATAAACCTGCGCACCCTTTGCAAGAACATCCGAAATCATACTCTTGCCGCTTCCGGTACAGATGGCAGCCTTTTCGATCTGTGTATCCGGATCTCCGTAAATCTTTACATCATTTAAAGACAATGCATTTTTAACAAATTCTCCGCATTCTTTTAATGACATCTTGCGGGGCAGCTCTCCTACACGGCCAAATCCCTCCTGACCATCCTGCGTCTCCGCGGTAACGGAAAGAACTTCTCTGTCTGTCAGCTGCAGATAATCTGCACTCAGCTCAGCCATTCCAAGTATGTCATAGTTAGTATGCATTGCATAATACTGAATATTATGCTTTATAAGAGAAAGAATCCTGCGTCCTGTAAATGTATGATTATTAATTTTTTTCTGTCCTTCAAAGATCATCGGATGATGAGTAATGATCATATCCGCTCCGGCATCTATTGCCTGCGCAAGTGTCGACTCAGTAAGGTCAAGCGCCAGAAATACATGACTGACCTCTTCTTCATCATCTCCGACCAGAAGTCCTACATTATCCCAGTGCTCTGCTGCGGATGACGGATATCTGCCATCCAGCCAGCCGGTCAGTTCTTTAACTTTCATATCGTTTTAAGGCAGTCAGAATCAACTGCTTTTCCTCCTCTACTTCCATTCTGCGCTTCTTCGCTGCATCACCGGAAGCCGACTCCAGCTGTGCCGAAATCTCACTTCGAATGCGGAGTTCACGCTCCAGATATAATTTAAGTACCGGATGTTTTCTCTCAAGAAGCAGGCGTCCAAACATTTCCTCTTCTCGACTCCATACAGCAGGCTGTTCTCCTTCATGCTGAACCACTTTCATGATTGGATAAAACTTGCCGTCTTCGAGAATCATCTCTTCCTGAACGATCTGATAACCGTTCTGCATAACAAAACGTCTGAAGTGGGGAATATCCGACTGCGGCTGCAGAATCAGCTCCTGAAATCCCGGCAGTGCATGTCTGCCTTCACTTAAGATTCGCTCCATCAGTGGTCCGCCCATTCCCGCGATCACAAGGGTGTCTCCCTCACCTGGCCGGATTTCGGACAAACCGTTGCACAATCTCGTTTCTATGTATGCTTCCATATGATACTGTGCGATGTGTTCCTGCGCTCTTGCCAGAGGACCTTTGCCCACATCTGTGGCAATTGCTCTAGGAATCTTATGCTGAAGCATCAGGTACACCGGCAGATATCCATGATCACATCCCACATCAACCAGCCGGTTTCCTTCTGTTACCATTTCCGCGATTGCTGTCAGCCGCTCTGACAGCTGCACCTTGCCTGCCATCAATCCAGATAATCCTTAAGTTTACGGCTGCGGCTCGGATGGCGGAGTTTACGGAGTGCTTTCGCCT
This sequence comes from Blautia sp. Marseille-P3087, assembly GCF_900120195.1. GTDB lineage: Bacteria > Bacillota > Clostridia > Lachnospirales > Lachnospiraceae > Blautia_A. Next base: position 173,486 of record NZ_LT635539.1, on the reverse strand, counting down.
CGATCTGACGGATACGCTCTCTGGTAACGTTAAATTCTTTTCCAACTTCTTCCAGGGTACGTGCACGTCCGTCGTCCAGTCCAAAACGAAGGCGCAGTACTTTCTGTTCTCTCTCTGTCAGTGTACCCAGTACCTCTATCAGCTGCTCTTTCAGAAGTGTAAATGCAGCTGCATCTGCCGGTACCGGTACATTATCATCCTGAATGAAATCCCCAAGATGGCTGTCTTCCTCTTCGCCGATAGGCGTTTCCAGAGATACCGGTTCCTGAGAGATCTTGAGAATCTCACGCACACGCTCTACCGGCATCTTCATTTCTTCTGCGATTTCTTCCGGAGTAGGTTCACGTCCGAGTTCCTGCAGTAACTGACGGGAAACACGAATCAGTTTGTTGATCGTCTCTACCATATGAACCGGAATACGGATGGTTCTCGCCTGATCGGCGATTGCTCTTGTGATTGCCTGACGGATCCACCATGTTGCGTAGGTACTGAATTTGTAACCTTTACGATAATCAAATTTCTCAACGGCTTTAATCAGGCCAAGATTACCTTCCTGAATCAGATCCAGGAACAGCATACCACGTCCTACGTATCTTTTGGCAATGCTGACTACCAGACGGAGGTTGGCCTCTGCCAGACGTTTCTTTGCCTCCTCATCACCCTGTTCCATACGTTTTGCAAGCTCAATTTCTTCGTCTGCCGTAAGAAGGCTGACCTTACCGATCTCTTTCAAATACATACGAACCGGATCTTCAATGCTGACACCTTCCGGAACAGAAAGATCGATTTTGTCAAGTTCGATTTCTTCTTCGTCATCCATCTTTTCGATGTCGGCATCGTCGTCCACATCAAGTATCAGTTCTTCATCATTTCCTGAAATACGAAGCACATCCACTCCACTGGCTTCCAGAAAATCCAGAACCTTTTCCATCTGCTCAACTTCCAGCGGCTGGTCTTTAAAGAAATCGCTGATTTCCTGATATTCCAGTACATTTTTCTTCTTTTTTGCAAGCTCCAGAAGTTCTACCAGTTTCTCGCTGAATTTGCCCATATTCATTTCCATAGGTGCTCATTCCCTCCATATAGTGTTTATATTTTAACCTTATTCAAAAGAAATATGCAGTTCCTGACGTTTTCGTCCAAGTTCTTCCAATTCTTTTTTCTCTTTGAGGATCTGCTGCAATCCCACCATATCTGTCGGATCCAGATTACGGTTTTTTTCTGCAAGGCTTTCTGCCTTGATACGAAGAAGCGTATCTGCAAAAGCCCGATCCTGTTCCTGCTGTGTCTCCAGATGGATCGTCGCATTAAAAAGCGATGCGACTTCCCGCTGCTCTTCACTGTCCGTAAAGCTGTTCAGAAGCTTGGCAGGATTGACCTGACCCTCTTCCTCTCTCTGACGAAACAGCATCTGTGCCACTTCCTTATACAGCGGAACGATAAAATCCTCTGCATTCAGATACTGTGCCACTTTATCGAAAATTCCCGGATAAGTAACCAGCCATGTCAGCATCAGTTTCTGTGCCTGATCCGAAGCGGATTCTTTTTTCTTTTTATTCTGTCCGCCACTGGTCTTTGGCTGTGTTCTGTTTTCCGCCGGAGTTCCCTTCAGCGCCAGTGTATTGACCCTTTTTCTTAAATCCTCGACACTGACACCATACTGTCCCCTGTATTTCTTAACGATTGCCTCAATATAGAGGTTACGTTCCAGTTCATCTTTTAATTCGAGCAACAGCTCTGCACACCGTTCAAAGAAACGATTCTGCCCCTGCGGCTCATCCATCGGAAATTCCGATTCTGCAATACTCACACGGAACATAAAACTGTCAGATGCCTGTCTGAGGCGTTCTTCGAAAGCTTCTGCTCCCATGTTTTTGATAAATTCATCCGGGTCTTTGTATGGTTTCAGATTCACGACTCTCGAGTTGACTCCGGCATCCCGAAGGATCGGAATTCCTCGAAGAGCCGCCCGGATTCCCGCCTCATCACTGTCATACAGAAGAAGAACTTCCTGTGTATAACGTTTCAGAAGACTGGCATGACCGGAGGTCAACGCTGTTCCGAGCGATGCTACCGCATTCGTAAATCCTGCCTGATGCATGGAGATCACATCCATGTAGCCTTCGCAGAGGATCAGATACTTTTTCCTCGTTGTCCTTGCAATATTCAGTCCGTAAAGATTTCGGCTCTTATCAAAGATTTTGGTTTCCGGTGAGTTCAGGTATTTCGGTTTGCCGTCACCCATCACTCGTCCGCCAAAACCGATCACACGGTTGTTCACATCCATAATTGGAAAAATCACACGATTCCAAAACTTGTCGTACATTCCATGGCGTTCATCAACATTAAAAAGTCCGGATTCCCGAAGCCTCTCATCACTGTATCCCTTTGATTTCAGGAATTTGTAAAGTCCGCCGCCAAACTTATCAGAATAACCAAGTCCAAACTTACGCATTGTTTCTTCGCTCAGCCCTCTACCGGAAAGATACTGATATCCGATCTTTCCGCCCTCGGTACGGAGCTGATAATAGTAATACTGTGCAGCCTGCTTATTGATTTCAAGCAGTTCCGCTCTTTGCTCTGCTTTCTCTCTGACTTCTCTGGAATACTCGATCTTCGGAAGCTCTACTCCGGCTCTGTCTGCCAGATGTTTCAGTGCTTCACCGAATGTATAATTCTCGTATTCCATAATAAAATTGTATACATTTCCTCCTGCGCCACATCCGAAACAGTAATACATCTGTTTGCCCGGTGTCACAGAAAACGAAGGAGTCTTTTCATTATGAAACGGACAGAGTCCAAAATATGTACTGCCCCTTCTTGTTAATCTGACGTATTGCGATACTACATCTACAATATCATTTTTCTGTCGCACTTCTTCAATGATATCGTCCGAATAACGCATACTCATCCTCCTCTGCCATTTAATAGACCTCCCAGGACTTTGGTATGAAGATCTTCCGGAATTTCGCCATGGAATACTGGTCCGTCATACCTGACAGATAATCACACACAACCTGCGCTTTCGATTCTCCCCTCTTCATCAGAAGGCGGTATTCCTCAGACATCTCTTCCGGATTTTCTGTATAATATACATAAAGCTTTTTCAGCATTTTGATTGCTTTTAATTCTTCTTCTTTTGCTCCAGGATGTGTATATACATTCTGAAACATGATTCCACGAAGATCCATAAGTGCCTCATAAATCTCCGAAGACATCTCTATATGATCTTTTTCAAGACTGTTTTCGATAATATCATGAACAAAGGTATTCAGTCTCTCACGCGTCGTGTATCCCAGAAGCATCCGGAGCGTGACCGGTATATCATCTTCCGTGATAACGCCTGCCCGCTGTGCATCATCCATATCATGATGAATATATGCAAGTTTGTCAGAAAAACGCACAACCTGACCTTCCAGAGTTGTCGGTGAGCCACTGATCCTGTGATTCAGGATTCCTTCTCTTACTTCCCATGTAAGATTCAGACCTTCACCGCTTTTTTCGAGGATCTGGACTACCCTGATACTCTGCTGATAATGTGTAAAACCACCCGGATGGATTTCATCCAGCGCCCGTTCACCTGCATGTCCGAAAGGTGTATGTCCCAGATCATGTCCGAGCGCAATTGCCTCAACCAGATCTTCGTTCAATCGCAATGCCTTCGCAATCGTACGCGCAATCTGAGAAACTTCCAGCGTATGCGTCAGGCGGTTTCTGTAATGATCTCCCTGCGGTGCAAGAAAAACCTGCGTCTTATCTTTCATCCGCCGGAATGCCTTGCAATGCAATATCCGGTCACGGTCTCTCTGATAAACCGTACGTACATCACACTCTTCCTCTATCCGCTCCCTGCCCCGTGAATGGCCGCTATGTGCAGCATAGGGACTGAGAAGCTCAAGTTCTCTCTGTTCCATGTTTTCTCGAATATTCATAGGCATGTCCTCCACAGGCTCCATAGACTGACAAAATACCTCTTATTAATTATATTCTGCACAAAGTCTCAAATTCCTCTTTTTTTCAAAAAAATCATTCAGATTAAATATTTCGACATCTGAATAACTGATTTCGCGTCAAAAAAGAGTCTCCGGCGTCTGTTTTGCCAAAAGAAAAAGCCCTTGAAAATCAAGGGCTTCTTATGCGGAAGATGGGACTTGAACCCACACGAGCGCAATGCTCACAAGATCCTTAGTCTTGCTCGTCTGCCAGTTCCGACACTTCCGCATATCGCATTTCACGGATAACTTATTCGCGACAACAGATATTATACAAAAAGTTCTGAACAATGTCAACGTCTTTTTTGTATTATGCGGAAGATGGGACTTGAACCCACACGAGCGCAATGCTCACAAGATCCTTAGTCTTGCTCGTCTGCCAGTTCCGACACTTCCGCATATTCTGTTTCGCAGGATTGTTTCCTCGCGACAAGTGATAGAATACCAGAGATATGACATAAAGTCAACACTTTTTTATAAATTTTTTTATTTTTTTGTATTTTTAGTTCAATTCCGCAATTCTGCTGACCGCAACATAGATTTCCTGTATCTTATACCATGTCGGATAATCCGTGATTCCCGTTTCCGGAAGCCCGAACACATTCTGGAATTTACGCACGGACGCGCTGGTCTGTTCCCCGTAAATCCCATCCGCATTTACTTTCGGAATTGCCGGATAAGCGTCTGCGATCACATTAAGCTGTTCCTGAATCTGGAGCACTTTTTCTCCTGTCGCACCGATATTCAGATCATATCCCGGCCATGAGGATGGAATACCTGAAATTTCTTCTGCTACATTGATATACATGTCATTTCCATAAAAATATCTGAGGATCTCAATCGGTGAATAGCCCTGATCTCCCAGTGACTTGCTGCCCCACTGTGTCATCCAGCCACGATTTCTGCACTGTACCCGATGCCCGTCACAGTACTGTGTAAGAATCGGCTGGCGCACATCCGGCCTGGAGAGATAATTTTCAAAAAGTTCATCCGTAATTCGGGAAATACTGTCAAATACATTTCTTCCCCGGATCCACTTGTGATCATACGCTGTGGAGGATGTGATCGTAAAATCTTTGCCCTTATTCCGGTACCATTCCGTATAAACACGGTTCAATGTAAAAGACATGATTGCAAGGATATTTGCACGGATCGTATCATCCGGCCAGGTCGCATAGATCTCGCTGCTTGCAACATTTTTTATATAATCCCGATACCGTTCATAATAGTTCGGTGCTGTCGTATCATTTACCGAACCGTCATGTACCACAATATATTCCGGTATCACTACCCTGCTTAAAACAATTTCGCCGCTCTCATCCACCGGTTTGACTTCCGATTCTTCAATCTTTGGCGGATATTCTGCAAACAGAGTATGGGGACCGATCACCAGACGCTCAAACGATGCTTCCGCACGAAATGCCATTTTTACCGCCTGCTGTGCCTGCACTCCCGGAAGCACCTGCGTACCGGCAATCTCCGTATTTTCGAATCCTTCCGCTTCTACCTGTATGGTATATTCCGCATATGGCTGTTCTTCCACCGGCTCCATACTGTACTCAAGCGGAGGTGTTTTCAGATCCAGTACAGGTGTCTGCCCTGATGAATCTGTCCGTACTTCCTCCACCGTCTGTCCACTCTCTCCCGTGTAAGATATTCGCACCAGCGCATCTTCCACCGGACGCGTACCGTCTTCTGTAAATACACTGACTTTCAGCGTTCCATCATCCACCTGATCCTGCTGCGCCCGAACTTTTCTATAAAAATCCATTTATTTCTCCTGACAAATGTCTCTCAGGATAGTTTATGCATTACCATTGGAAAACTTTCTTAAAATAGCTTTCAGTTTTCTTACCGGCCATGTTATCGCACGTCCAATCTTCCATGAATTGGATGCTTTTAATTCTTTGAGTTTTTTATTCGCTTTTTTGAGATCTTTTTGATGTTTTTCGTTTCTTTCGTGCTCTTGTTTCTTATCTTCTTCCAGCTTTGCAACCTGTTCCTCTAACTTCCGAATCCTGCTTTCCTGTTTCTTCTGCATCTCTTTGTTTTCTTTAACCGTACGCTCCAGAAGTCTGCTTTTGGCATCCAGCATATACACAACTTCAATTTCCCTGCGAATAAGTACATCAAAATAAAACTTCTGTTCTTCTGTCAGACATTCTTCAAATTTTCTTTTTTCCTCTTCATCCAACAGCCTGTATGTTCTTTTTATTTCCCGGCGGGCAATATCCAGCGGAAAATCCATACCCATATTTGGTTTTGTCACATCTCTGTACTCTGCAATCAGATAAAGATCCTGAATAAAATTCACAAGGTAACTCTCTACATTTCTATGCGTTACTTTCTGTGTCATGATTGAGTTTTCCCGAACTCTTCTTTCATATAAAATTTCTTTTACCGCAGTTGTCCGCTCTGCCAGATACATACCCAGAAATGAAACATAATTATCTTCATATATTTTTCCCTCAGTATAATGAATATTATTAACCTGAAGAAAATCTCTTCTATATATCCTCATCGACTGAGATACTGTCCATTCCCCGTTGCGCCGCATCTCCGCCATCAATTCAGTCCCTTTCATTACCGGCGGATATTCATGTTCTATGCGATAACGTTTTTCAAATTCAGGAAATTTGTTTTGCAGTTCAGGAAATTCATAAAAACTTCTGGCTGCTCCTATCAATATTTCCAGATTATCTCTTTGCATTTGTTCACAGCACTTTTTCAGAATTGCAACATCTGCTACTTTATCATCACCGTCCAGAAAATAGATAAACTCTCCCTTTGCAAGATTCAACCCCTGATTTCTGGCTGCCGAAACTCCTTTATTCTCCTGATTAATAATAATAATCCTGTCATCTTTTTGTTTCCACTGTTCAATTATACTCAACGTACCATCCGTAGAACCATCGTTCACACATATCACTTCTACTTCGGCGTCCCTGGCATTACAAACAGATTCCAGACACTCTGCGATATATTTTTCCACATTGTAACAAGGTATAATAATACTTAATTTTTTATCCAACTTCACCACTGTCCTTCTCACAATATCCTGTCTTTTGTTTACTATTTCGAAAAAGAGTGTGAAACTATTCCGCAATATTCACACTCTTTTTTAACCAGTTTATTCAATTTTTAAAAAATTTTCAGTATGTCATTATACATAACAACTACCATCAATGCCATCAGAAGCATCAAACCTGCAAAATGAATCCTTCCCTCGATTTCACGGTTGACTGGTTTTCTCCGAATTGCTTCAATAATCAAAAACACCAGACGACCGCCATCCAGTGCCGGGAGTGGAAGCAGATTCATTACACCAAGGTTTGCGGAAAGAAGCACTGCCATATTCAGCATATTCATCCAGAGCATCAAAGCGCCCTCGCTCTTGCTTTGTTCATATGTCGTTCCGATAGCATCCACTACTCCTACCGGACCGCTTAAGTTCTGAAATCCAAGCTGCCCTGTCACAAGCTCTTTCAGGCTTAAAAGAGTCGTTCTGACCATGTATTTGATTTCCAGTGCGCCGTATTTCAACACCTGCAGACCAGATGTCTTTGTATATCCTAAATTATAAGAAAATCCCAGTTGCGGGGTACGATACTCTCTCGGTGTAATGGTTGCTGTGTAGTCCAGCCCGTCACGTTCATAAGTGATTTCTACCGGCTCATCGGACAGCGGATGCTCTTCCAGATATGCATCATATGCTTCTCCGTCTGCAATCTCCGTACCGTTGATTGCCGTGATCGTATCTCCTGCCTGCAATCCCGCTTCCTGAAGCGGCATCCCGTCAATCAGAGATTCCACAGTCATAGAAGATGCATCTGAACGGTTGAACCCAAGAAGATATCGTACAGAAACATCCGGTGTATAGGTGATTGTCCTTGTCTCTCCGTCACGTTTCACCTTCATGGTGACGGTGTCACCTTCTTCAAGATTATTCAGATACATATAGACATACAGGTCTTTCGCCAGATCCACATGATAACCATCATATTCTGTAATTACATCACCCTTTTCAAGACCCGCTTCCGCTACAGGTGATCCTTTCTCTACCTCAACAACCTCCGACGGATCATAACCGACAAATCCCACAATAATCACTGCCAGCACAAAAGCCAGAATAAAGTTAAACACCGGACCCGCCGCAACAACAGAGATTCTTCCCCCTACCGATGCCGCATTAAAAGAACCCGGGAGTTCTTCTTCATCCGTGTCCTCACCAACCATCGCGCACGAACCGCCGATTGGGAGTAGTTTCAGAGAATAACGAGTCTCCCCCTTCTGGAAACTGAAGAGTCTCGGTCCCATTCCCAGAGAAAATTCTGTAACCCCGATTCCATTTAATTTTGCAAACAAAAAATGTCCAAATTCATGGAAAAGAATGATTGCACTGAAAATAATTACAGCAATCAGTATCTTCAAATCACCACCTGCTTTCGATCCATTGATAAGTGTCACTTTCTACTGCAAGGATTTCTTCAAGATCTGGATTCTCGACTACGTTATGTCGTTCCATCGACTGTGCGATAATATCATAAATATCAAGAAATCCAATTTCCTGATGAAGGAATTTACGTACTGCCAGCTCATTTGCCGCATTGAAAACAGTTGGCATTGAACCACCTGCTCTTGATGCCTGAATTGCCATCGGCAATCCCAGAAACGTCTCCATATCCGGTTCTTCAAATGTAATCTGTTTAAGTGCAGCAAAATCCAGGCGGTCTCCTCCGAGATATCTTCTGTGTGGATAATACAGTGCATACTGTATCGGCAGACGCATATCCGGAGTTCCAAGCTGTGCAATAATTCCACCATCCTTAAATTCTACCATGGAGTGAATTACACTCTGTGGCTGGACAACTACCTGAATATGATCAAGATCTACATCAAACAGCCATCTCGCTTCCATAACTTCCAGACCTTTATTGACAAGTGTCGCAGAATCTACGGTAATCTTCTGTCCCATCACCCAGTTTGGATGTTTCAGAGTATCCGCAAGCGTAACTGCTTCGAGGTCTTTACGCTTTTTCCCACGGAAAGGACCTCCCGATGCGGTGATCAGAAGTTTATGTACTTCTGATCGATGTTCTCCATTCAGAGACTGAAAAATCGCGCTGTGTTCACTGTCTACCGGCAGAATCCGTACCCCGTATTCTTTTGCCATCGGCATGATCAGATGTCCCGCGGTCACAAGCGTCTCTTTATTTGCAAGTGCTATATCCTTGCCTGCACGGATAGCTTCAATCGTCGGGCGGATTCCAAGCATTCCCACGATTGCTGTAACAAGAATTTCTGTTTCCGGCATAGCCGCCAGTTCCAGAAGTCCATCCATTCCTGAAACAACTTTGGTGTCTGTATCTTTAATCTTATCTGCAAGATCTCTTGCTGCATTTTCATCCCATACAGCAACGAGACGAGGAGAAAACTCCCGAACCTGTTCTTCCAGTTTCTGAATATTTCTTCCGGCGCTGATGCCCAGCACTTCAATATCTCCATTAGCACGGACCACATCCAGCGTCTGTGTTCCGATCGAACCTGTAGATCCTAAAATTGCAATTTTCTTCATGTTTTTCTCCTTTGGCAATATCAGATACCAAGAATAATTTTGGCAAGATAATAAATAACCGGCGCAGTAAAGATCACACTGTCAAAACGATCCAGAATACCACCATGTCCCGGTATCAGTTTACCATAGTCCTTGATTCCCTGATTTCTCTTGATTGCGGATGCCGCCAGATCTCCAACCATGGAAATCAATGCACCAATCCCACAGATTACTGCATATTCCACCATTGGCCCCTGTGTCGCAGCAGCATAGATCACACCCAAAAGTGCAGCCCCGACAACTCCGCCGACACCGCCTTCTACTGACTTCTTCGGACTGAGCACCGGTGCCATCTTATGCTTACCGATCAGCATGCCCACACAATACGCGCAGGTATCGCATCCCCATGAGCAGAGAAAAATCAGCCAGACAATAAATTTGCCATCCGGAAGATTTCTTGTCATAAGAATGAATGACAGCATCACTGCCACATAAACCACACCAAAAAACGCTGCCATTACCTGATTTGCATGATATTTCGGATATGTAAATACATAAACAAACATCACCAGGATCAGAGAAACCAGCACTGCCATCAGTCCATAGCTTTCAAAGCCAAGGAGCAGGCTGATATAATAAAGAACAGCACCCAGATATCCGACGATTTCCAATAATCCGGTACGATCCTCATGTATGCCCATTGCCTTATAAAGCTCCTGCATTCCGATCAGGGAAATACATAACAATGTAAAAAAGAGCACATAACCGCCACTTATGATCGTAAGCAATGCTGCGATCACAAGCAAAATTCCACTTATGAGTCTTGTTTTAAACATAATTATTCCTCCTTCACACCCCCAAAGCGGCGATCCCTGCTATTGTATTTTTCGATTGCCTTAATCAGATCTTCTTTGTGAAAATCCGGCCACGGCACATCTGTAAAATAGAATTCTGTATATGCAAGCTGCCACATCAGGAAGTTGGATAATCTCTGTTCTCCACTTGTACGGATCAGCAGATCCGGGTCTGGAACTCCGGCTGTATCAAGGTAATTTTCCAGTAAAGATTCATCAATCTCTGACGGAGTACATTTGCCGTCAGCAACATCCTGTGCCAATTTGCGGACTCCGCGAACGATTTCATCCCTGCTGCCATAGTTTAAGGCAATCTGAAAGTACAATTCATCATAATCTTTTGAAAATTCTTCCAGCTCACGGATTTTTTCCTGAATGTCCGGTGCAAATGCAGAAGGATCTCCTATGATCTTTACACGCATATGATTTTTCTCCGCACTCTTCATACATTTCTTAAGATAGCTGCGGAACAGTTTCATCAGTCCCTCAACTTCTTCTCTGGAACGCTTCCAGTTTTCTGTAGAAAAGGCATAGACTGTCAGATATTTTACTCCGAGATCTTTGATGTCATCGCAGATATTTTCAAGGTTCGCACACCCTTTAATATGTCCATATCCTCTCGGCATCCCCTTGGCTTTCGCCCATCTGCCATTGCCGTCAAGAATAATCGCAATATGATTCGGTACTTTCATAAGTTCTCCTTTTATTTTCGACAAGATTCCTGTATTTCAACAGAAAGAGAGCCTTAATGCGGCTCTCCCTCCTCTTTCTGTCTGTGTGATTATACAGTCAGAATTTCTTTCGCTTTTGTATCTACTGCTGCGTCAATCTTTTTGATGAACTTATCTGTAAGCTTCTGTACAGAATCTTCCAGGTCTTTTACTTCATCTTCGGATACATCCTGTTTAGTCAGTTTTTTGAATGCATCGTTTGCATCACGGCGAATGTTTCTTACTGCAACCTTAGCTGCCTCACCTTTTTTCTTAACGTCCTTTACAAGTTCTTTACGGCGTTCTTCAGTAAGCTCCGGCAGAACCAGACGGATAAGCTTTCCGTCATTGCTCGGATTCAGGCCGAGATCTGATGTAAGAATTGCTTTTTCGATGCTCTTGATCAGACTTGATTCCCAAGGCTGAATCTGAATCATACGAGCTTCCGGAACAGTAATATTTGCTACCTGCTGAAGCGGTGTCGGGCTTCCATAATAATCTACTGTAATTTTATCAAGGATATGCGGATTCGCACGACCTGCACGGATTGTTGTAAGCTCCTCCTCAAAGCCATTTAATGTCTTTGTCATTTTCTGCTCATATTTCTGAACTCTTTCATCCATTTGTCAAAATCTCCCTCTTATAATTTTTATTACCTTCTCTTTATTAAATTTATACAGTTACTTTTGTACCTGTAAATTTGCCATGTACAGCATTTACGATGCTGTCTTTTTCCTCCAGCCCAAACACCAACATCGGCATCTTCTGCTCCAGACACATAATGGATGCTGTCAGATCCATTGCAGCCAGTTTCTTGTCTACAACTTCTTCGATAGAGATTTCATCATACTTCACTGCATTCGGGTTAAGCTTCGGATCGCTGTCATAAATTCCATCTACTGCTTTTGCAAGGAGGATTGCTTCAGCCTCAATTTCAACTGCACGGAGTACAGTTGCTGTATCTGTAGAAAAATACGGATGTCCTGTACCGCCTGCAAAAAAGAGAATCTTACCTTCTGCAAAAGCTTCTTCTACAGCATCTTTAGAATAAAGACTGGTAAAAGCGCCGCATACAAATGGCGTAAAAATTTCTGTCTTAAGGCCGAGATATCTGCAGATATCAGAAACATAAATACAGTTCATAACCGTAGCAAGCATTCCGATCTGATCTGCTTTGTTGCGGTTGATTGTTTCACTGGTACGACCTCTCCAGAAGTTGCCACCGCCGATTACGATACCTACCTGTGTACCCTCCTCTGAAATCGTACGGATCTGCTTTGCAACAGCAATGACTGTTTCCTCATCAAATCCTCTCTTTGCAGCTCCGGCAAGAGCTTCCCCACTTAATTTGAGTAAAATTCTTTTCATAAATTTATCCTTTCTGTTATCCGGTTCCGGTAAAATCAGAATTCTTTACCATATACCTGTTACAATTTCATTTCCAGCCTCATCTACTGAAGTAGATACTGTAAAATCTGGATAGTAATAATATCCAGTTGTTCCTGTCGTATCATCTTCATCATATTCTGACGACTGGGCAGAGCCAACAGCGCTTTCCAGATCATCGATAGACATGCCGATATATCCTTCTGCGGTCTGAATCGTGGAGTTCGTCGGATCTGTATTGTCACTATCTGAACCCGAGTTATTATCTGCAGATGGTGTACTTGTCGGACTTGCATTATTACTGTCAGAATCCGAAGAACTGTTAGAATCGGAATTGTCCGAATCTGTCGGTGTCGGTGTCACAGAAGAATCATCTTCAGAATCATCTGTCGACAATCCCAGGCGCTTCTTAACATCATTTAATGTAGAAACTTCTTTTGTGCTGCTTGCCGTCATATAAGTTGCATATGGGATTGCGTCATCGCCGCTTCCGTCCATGCGAAGTGTGATCTGCTTCATAGTTTTCAGTGGAAGTTTACGGAAAAAGCACTCATTCTTTTCTTCGTCAGAATACGTAATACGGATATCGTATGTCGCAGAAGAGGTTCCCTTCTCATAATAGTAAACTGCATTTTCACCGTTCTTAAGTGTAAACATACCATTTACAAGATCATCGCCCCATTCATCGTCCTCAGAATCATCTGAAGGGGTTTCACGGATATAAATAGCAGCCACTTCTGATCCGGTCTTATTAACAATCGTAACCTTTGACGCGGTGGAAGTTTTCTCTCCCATTATATTCTTCTCAGTGGTTTCTTCCATATTTATCAGCTCCGGTGTAGGGGTAGCTGTAACAGCTGTCTCCTGTGTCGGTGTAGGGGTAGCCTGTACTACGGAATCTCCTGAATTCTTCTTTCCACAGCCGGAAATCACGACTGCAAGAGCCATCAAGCCGGCAACTGCAAGATATTTTTTCTTAAACATATATAATTCCTCCTATTCTGAATATGGAATAGTTATATAACATCATCTTTTAATACAATTATACAGAGTATCAGAATCTTGTCAACCAAATGTACATCAATTCACACATTTTTTAGAGTTACAGATTCTTTACTTTAAACTCTCTTTCCGCTTCTCTCCGCTGGTCTTTTTTCGCAATATCCTGTCGCTTGTCGTAGAGTTTTTTGCCTCTCGCCACACCTATCTCAAGCTTGACGAGACTGTTTTTGAAATAGACTTTCAGCGGTACAAGTGTCAGTCCTTTTTCCTGAAGGCTGCCTTCGATCTTGTTGATCTCATGTCTGTGAAGGAGCAGTTTTCTTATGCGCATCGGATCTTTATTAAAAATATTTCCTTTTTCGTATGGGCTGATATGCATACCATATATATATACCTCACCCTTTTCTACGCGGATAAAAGATTCTTTGATACTGCATTTTCCGGCACGAAGTGATTTTACTTCTGTACCTGCAAGTGCAATTCCTGCTTCGTAAGTATCTTCAATAAAATAATCATGAAATGCTTTTTTGTTGTTGGCGACCAGCTTCATCCCTGCTTTTTTTGCCATGAGCCACACCTCCCCTGTTCAATCATTCAACAATTGTAAAATCCACTGTCCTGCTGAGTGCATCCGCATCTGCCACGCGAACCCGTACTTTTTGTCCCAGATGGTATATCTTCTTTGTGAGTTCTCCGCTCAGTTCATAATTTTCTTCATCAAATGTATAGTAATCATCGGATAATGTGCTGATATGCACAAGTCCTTCGACTGTATTATGCAGTTCCACATAAAGCCCGTATGCAGTCACTCCGGAAATAATCCCATCGAATTCTTCTCCCAGATGATAGGACATGTACTCTGCTTTTTTGAGACGGTCGGATTCACGCTCTGCTTCCTGTGCCCGCCGTTCACAGATGCTTGACTGCTCTGCTACACTTTCCAGAATCTCGCGGTAATGTTCTGTCTTTCCTTCTCTCTTAAGTCGTCCCCTTATATTATCACGGATGATACGGTGAATCTGTAAATCCGGATATCTGCGGATCGGAGATGTAAAATGACAGTAATATTTTGCGGCCAGTCCGAAATGCCCGCTGCACTCTGTCGTATATTTTGCCTGTTTCATTGTACGGAGTATCAGACGGCTGAGCATTGCCTCATTCGGAATTCCCTGTATCTTCTCCAGTATTTCCTGAATCTCTTTCGGTGAAATTTCTTCTCCTGCTTTTTGTACCTGAATTCCCTGATGTCGAAGAAGTGTCAGAAGCGACTCAACTCTTTCCGGATCCGGATTTTCATGGGTACGGTATACAAAAGGATATTCGCCCTTGCAATACTCTTTTGCAACAGTCTCATTCGCCATCAACATGAAATCTTCTATGATATCAGTTGCAACGTTATGTTCATATGGCTGTACATCGATGGCTCTTCCGGCACCGTTCAGTATGATCTTGCTCTCCGGAAAATCAAAATCGATAGACCCACGGTTATGTCTCCTGCCTCTCAGAAGCGCAGAAAGCTCTTTCATCAGGAAAAACATCGGCACCAATTCCCGACACTCCCGACTGATTTCTGTATCACCGTCTTCAAGGATCTCTCGTACCTGATTATAACTCATGCGGCGGTCTACGCGTATAATTGTTTCTGCAATCTGATGATTCACTACACAGCCTGTCTCATCAATATCCATCAGGCAGCTGAGTGTCAGACGGTCTTCTCCCTGATTCAGCGAACAAATACCATTTGAAAGCCGTTCCGGCAGCATCGGTACCACACGGTCTGCAAGATAGACACTTGTCCCACGTTTCAGTGCTTCTTTATCCAGCGCACTCCCACCCTGTACATAATTGCTGACATCTGCGATATGAACCCCCAGATGATAAATTCCGTTTTCTTTTGTCAAAGACACCGCATCATCCAGATCCTTTGCATCTTCTCCATCAATCGTTACCGTACGAAGTTCTGTAAGATCCAGACGACCATCACGGTCAGCCTCCTGCACATGATCCGGCACACGCAGTGCCTGATTTATTACCTTCACCGGAAATTCCGACGGAATCTTGTAGCTTTTGACAATAGCCAGAATATCTGTCCCAGGTGCATTGATGCTACCGAGATTTTCTGTAATACGACCTTCCGGCTTATGCGAGGCATCTCCATAATCTATGATCTCTGCAACTACCTTGTCACCATCCCGGACTCCCTTGCTGTTTTTGGCTGAAATATAAACATCCTTTGAAAATTTCTGGTTATCACAGAGAATAAAACCATAATCGCGTTCCCGCTGAAATGTTCCGACCACTTCCTGATTCGCGCGTTCCAGAATACGGATAACTGTTCCTTCCTGCCTTTTACCTTTCTTTGGTTCTTTCCCGAGCAGTACCCGCACATGATCCTGATGCATGGCTGTCCCTGTCGCATTTGCAGGAATAAAAATATCCTCTTCTTCACCCTCAACTTCTACAAATCCAAAGCCCTTCTGATTTCCGATAAAGATTCCCTCACGGATCAGACCCTGCTTCTCCCATTCGCGGATCTCTCTTTTTTTTGGTTTTACAGCCTTTTGTTTTACAGCCCTGCCCTTTACAAATTTCTTTTTTCCGGAAAACTTCTTCTTTTCCTGAACTCTCTTTCTGCTCACTTAAACTCCTTTGTTTTGAGAAAAAAAAGCACTCTTGTGATCATACAAGAGTGTTTTCTTCTGACAATTCTTAAAAATTCATATTCAAAACTGCTGCCAGTACAAAAAATAACACTGTCATAATCGTGGTAGCTCTAACAAGACCACCCTCCATAGAACGACCTTTGTTCTTTCCCCAATAGGAATCTGCTGCACCGGAAATCGCGCCGCCAAGTCCCTGCTGCTTACCTTCCTGCATAAGAACGACAACAGTAAGAGCAATACAATCTATGGCAAAAATTACAGTAAGAATAGTTCTCAAAATCTGCATTTCAGTTACACCTCCTAATCAACTAGAAGATATTGTAACATAACGACATTCTGATTTCAACTATTTTAATTAATTCTCCTTTTGATAATTCTCATTTTCACCCACAAATGGATTTTCGTAAACTGCTGTATTTTCCAGTGTGTCACAGATTCGAAGAAGCTGATTGTATTTCGAAGTACGGTCAGAACGGCATGGCGCCCCCGTTTTGATCTGCCCTGCACCGACTGCAACCGCCAGATCTGCGATAAACGAATCCTCAGTTTCACCGGAACGATGTGACACAACAGCCCGATATCCGGCTTTTTGGGCCATTTCGACTGCATCCATCGCTTCACTTAAAGTTCCGATCTGATTCATCTTGATCAAAATGGCATTCGCTGTCTGAAGCCGGATTCCACATTTGAGTCTCTTAATATTTGTCACAAACAGATCATCTCCGACAAGCTGCACACGCCCGCCGAGTGTTTCTGTCATTTGTTTCCATCCCTCCCAGTCATCTTCCTGCAGACCGTCTTCGATGGAAATGATCGGAAATTCATCCAGAAGGTCCTCATAATATGCTATCATCTCTTTTGTATCGCGAAGGATTTCTTTACCTTTCTGTCTGCTCTCTCCCGGGAAATAATAACATCCTTTTTCCTCATCGTACAGTTCACTTGCCGCTGCATCAATCGCAATCTGCACGTCTTCTCCCGGTTTGTATCCTGCTTTCTGTATTGCATCTGTCATAAGTTCCAGAACAGCACGGGCATCTTTAAGATCCGGTGCAAAACCGCCTTCATCTCCGACAGCCGTAGAAAGATTTCGTTCTTTCAGAAGGATTCGAAGAAACTGATAAATTTCCACACACATCCGGATTCCCTCACGAAAATCCGGCGCGCCAACCGGCATGATCATAAACTCCTGAAGGTCAACCGTGTTGTCAGCATGCCTTCCCCCGTTCAGAATATTCATCATAGGCACCGGAAGTCTGCCTGCATGACATCCTCCCAGATACTGATAAAGCGGAATCCTCAGTGCCATCGCCGCTGCTCTTGCCACCGCCATAGAAACACCAAGTGTAGCATTGGCTCCGACACTGTTTTTGTTGTCTGTACCATCTACATGAATCAAAATTTCATCGATTTTTTTCTGATCCAGTGCATTTTCTCCCACAATTGCCTCTGCCAGTTTGGTATTGACATTTTCCACTGCATTTTCAACACTTAAACCTGTATAATATCCTTTTTTACCGTCACGTAATTCCACGGCTTCAAACTTTCCTGTAGATGCACCGGACGGTACACTGGCGATTGCTGTATACCCTTCCGTTCCTACAATTCCTTCTCCCACCGTAGCTTCCACCTCCACAGTCGGATTTCCTCTGGAGTCCAGAACCTGTCTTGCAAAAATTCTTCGTACCGGAAGATATCGAAACATGTTTTTACCTCCTTTAGATTTGTTTGATAGTGTTTTTCCATATTATTTTTCCCTGCCCATCTGTTTCTATGCAAATGTTTGCGTCACTATTTTCAGTCTATTTTTCGTTTATTTTTATTTTAACGGATTATATATAATTATTTTAAATTTTATCTATTTTCTTCTTGACATATTTCCTTTTGTCTGCTATAGTTAGTTCATAAAACAAAAGGGACTACAAAATAAATAAAAGGAGAGTGAAACCACCGAAAACGTAAGTGATTTCCCATAATTCAGGAAAGCGAGGTACAGACCACCAGAAACGAAATGAATTTCCTTTATATTTTATGAAAGAGAGGTACGGACCACCAAGAACGTAAATTTTTAATTCCAGATGTTTTAAACAAATACAGGAGGTAAAATCCATTGGACAATGAATTTTAAAAGAGCCACCAGAAAATAAAAATCTGATGGCTCTATTTTTTTTTGCATTTCTGCATATATTTTTAAAAAGAGTTTCTGTGAGGT
The DNA here is from genome assembly GCF_900120195.1 of Blautia sp. Marseille-P3087. GTDB lineage: Bacteria > Bacillota > Clostridia > Lachnospirales > Lachnospiraceae > Blautia_A. The sequence continues at coordinate 155,113 of NZ_LT635539.1, read as the reverse complement.
ACCATGAAATCTATCCAGCGTTCCCTTTTTATACTAAAGCTTTTCTTCCTTTTCTGCGGCATGTTTATTCTGGGGGCTCAGCTCGGAAAGCTGCATGCAGCTCTCCGTGATTGCACACCTGCTTCTGCCAGTTCCGAATCTGCCAGCTGGGGGCTCAGTTTTCAGACTGAAGGTGAGCGGCCTGTCGGAAATGCTTCCATCGAAGAACTTCGTCCCTACAATGCTTATTACGCGGAAGATACAGACGCAAAAAAGATCTATCTCACCTTCGACTGCGGCTATGAAAACGGAAATACACCTCTTATACTTGATGCACTGAAAAAACACCAGGCACCAGCTGTATTTTTTGTCGTCGGAAATTTTATTTCAGATAATCCGGAACTTATCAAACGAATCGTTTCGGAGGGACATATCGTAGGAAACCATACCATGACGCATCCCGATATGTCCGGAATTTCCTCCCTCGACGCTTTTCAGAAACAGCTTGATGATGTAGAAGAATTGTATGAGTCTGTCACCGGTGAAAAAATGACAAAATTTTACCGCCCGCCACAAGGCATCTACAGTACTTCTAATCTTAAGATGGCAAAAGACCTCGGATATTCCACTTTTTTCTGGAGTCTTGCCTATGTTGACTGGATACAAAATCAGCAGCCTTCAAAAGACGAAGCCTTTCAAAAACTGCTGAGCCGTGTCCATCCCGGTGCCATCGTACTTCTCCATAATACTTCAGCTACCAACGGACAGATTCTTGACGAATTACTTACAAAATGGGAAGATATGGGCTATCAGTTTCATTCACTAAAAGAACTCTCTGATACCTGATTCAAATAAAACTCTTCCATTTTGCTGATCCGTTCCTCATAATTTTCTTTTGTAATAAGACCGGTTCCATCATAAATCCAGTCTATGATCTTATCACTGATTTCTGCATTGTAATGCTTGTCATCTTTGTAGTTATCAAGATCCTGTGTCAGATCAAACATATCTGCAAAGGAATACAACTTCACATTATCATACTCAAGAAGCATCTCCGCCTGCAGTTTTTCCGCCTCAAAGTAGCGCAGAACGTTCCCGTAACACTGCTGCGTATACCACCAGACAATGCTGTAAGGCGGAGTATAAAAGTAAAAAGTCGTCTCCGGATGTGCCCTTACCATATCCAGAACATTTTCTTCCACATTTTTGCGCACAATCTGCGCATCCCTCTCCGAAAATTCCTTCTGAACCGCAGTCTTTTCCTCTGGCATTCTGTAATCACGAAGTACATACTCTCTGCCGGAAGGATAAACAGAAGACCACTCGCTGTACGTGTCCATGTCCGTAGTTTTCTTTCCTTCCAGATTATATTTGATCACTCCCAGTGTATTATACAGGAAAATGTCTTTATTAAAGATATACTGTACATCATTGAACAGGTTATCGTCATAAAGATATATCGGTACACCCTCATAGTTGTAGTCCGTCTTATATCTAAACACCATATGATAATCCAGACATCGAAAAATACATTTTACATCAGATTTTACATCAAAAATCTTGCGTATTTCCTGATCAACTGACCAGTAATTTTCACCCGTCAATGTTACCTTGATTGATTTTGTTCCAAATAACTCATCAAACTGTGAAGTCTTGAAATTCTGCATCATAGACGTACCCGTAATTGCAGCATCATAATCAAAATGTCGTATGATTCCGTCATTCAGATAACGCTCACTTCCCCTGTTTAACGGGTATTCAAGATTTTTAAGCGGCTTATGGAAATGAAAAAACGGGTCGATCACTGCGGTCAGCCCGCCGGCTGTGACCAGAAGTATCAAAGTCCCTGCCAGAACTGTTTTTGCAAATCTGCGACTTTCCATAATGCCTCCTTAAAAATTGAAATAAAGAAATTCTGAAACCCCGGACAACGAAAAGATTCCCCAGAGCAGACAGAATATGGTGCAAAATGCCCTTTTCCTGTCCGGTTTAAACTCTGCCTCCTGATTATTTTTGAACGCAACGCACAAAATCAGAGAGGCGCCAAGCAGAATCAGCATGTCAAATCCACGTATTGAAGCAATCAATCTGTTTACTACCGGTACATGACGGTATACAAACTGCAGTTCTTTCAGTCCGAACGTGTTCAGAAGTCCTGTTCTTACACTAAAGCTTTTCAGTCCAAATATGCGTTTGACAAACTGCCACGCCTGTGAGATTGAATCCGCCCGAAAAAAAATCCAGGTAAGATTCACAAATAAAAATGTAAATCCCCATTGAATTACTGTGTGCAGATGTTCCCACTGTTTTTGAAACATACGGGTAAGTGCATTTCCGATTCCATGTAAAAATCCCCAGAAAATAAATGTCCAGTTTGCCCCATGCCAGAGCCCGCTTACAAGAAATACCACCAGAATGTTAAGATATGTCCGCTTTTCACCCTTGCGGCTCCCGCCTAACGGGAAATACACATAAGTACGAAGAAATCTGGTCAATGTCAGATGCCAGCGCTTCCAGAAATCCACAACTGAAGTCGCTTTGTACGGCGAATTAAAATTCATCGGGATCCGAATATTAAACAAATAACCAAGACCTGTTGCCATATCACAATATCCACTGAAATCAAAATAAATCTGGAATGTATAGGCAAGCATAGTGATGATGGCCTCTGCAGAAGTAAGGTTTCGTCCGAGATTTCCATATCCCCATGCAACAGCTTTACTCAAAGTGTCTGCAATAACCACCTTTTTAACTAAACCGGCTGCAAATATATAAAGTCCGTGCGCCAGATTATCCCATTGAATCTTCCAGTTTTTCTTATCTTCAAACTGTGGCAGGATTTCGTTGTGAAGCACGATCGGGCCTGCGATCAACTGTGGAAAAAAGGTCACAAACAACGCATAGTCCACAAAATTATATTCCTTCGTTTCTCCCCGCCATGAATCCACCATGTAAGATACCTGCTGAAATGTAAAAAAGCTGATTCCAAGAGGAAGTACCACATGACGCAGGTTAAAATCAGACAAAAAGACTTTATTCATATTTTCAACAAAGAAATCATAATATTTGAAATAAAAAATAAGCCCCAGATTAAAGAACAGTCCAATACATAACAGACCATTTTTCAATATCTGAAGTTTTTTCCCTGAAATCTTCCATTGTTTCTGTAGAAACTGCGACAGAATGTAATTTACAAGAATACTGCTGCACATGATCCACAGATAACTCGGATTAAAATATCCATAAAACCATAAAGACATCAGTATCAGTTCTGTTTTAGCCAAAACCGGGCTGCCCAGTCGGTGCAGCCCGTAATATCCACAAAATGTCAGCGGCAGAAATATAAATATAAAAATGTAAGAATTAAACAGCATCTTTATTCTCTTTCGTATGAAGATCTTCTTTGATCTGTGAGCTGGAAATTTCCGGAGTTCTCGGAAGATACACGACTTCACATCCTTCTTCTTTCAGGAAATCAAATTTTCCCTTCCAGTCATCTCCCATTACAAACGTATCCACATGGTATTCCTTTACATCAGTACGCTTCTGCTCCCAGTTTTCTTCCGGAATAACGAGATCGACATAGCGAATTGCCTCAAGAAGCTGTTTGCGTTTCTCATAAGAGAAATAACATTTTTTCTGTTTTTCATTCCAATTGAACTCATCTGTGGAAAGTCCGACGATCAGATAGTCTCCAAGCTGTCTGGCTCTCCGCAGCAGATTGATATGTCCATAGTGGAGCAGATCAAAAGTACCATAAGTGATCACTCGTTTCATTTTAGATTACCTCGTTTGTCTAAGTATTACCTGTTCAGTACCCTCATACAATAATCAAAAATTTTCAGGTATGTCGCATTAGAATAATGCAGACCATCATGAATTCCTGCATTATACCGGTTGCTGATCCAGCCTTTTGTCTGAAGATTTGTACAGGTATTGATGTACGTAAATGTTTTATTTCTTCCGTAACACAGGTTGCGATAAATTTTTGCATTGAACAGAGTCACCTGTGCCTGAGTCCGATAGCTTGCTCCTACCCTCTGAATCATAGCTGTATTAACCGGATTTACTGACAGATAATACATCTTACAATTATAACGCTTTAAATTTTTCGCAACAGCACTCATATAGGTAATATAGGCATCCACATTACTCAGGTCATTTACTCCCAGATTCACCACTACTGCCTTGCGTGTTGTTCTGGGTCTCTTTGAGACTGCCTGAAGTAATTCTCTGTACCCGGTACTTTTAAACCAGCTCAGCCCCTGCTGGCCTTTTGCAACAAACTGTACGTTCGATGGAACAGATCCACCCAGTGCCCTTTTCGTATCCACCATTCTGGAATCACCAACAAAATAAATTCTGTCATAAGATGAGGCCGTCGTCAGTGATGAAGGAGCCTTGTCCATCGTACTTTTATATACAACCATATAATAGATTTTGTTTCCTGTCGGAATTTTATCCCCTGCTTTGAAATCCGATGCAGAAAGTGTTGATTTGCCTTTCGTCATTGACCATCCCAGGCACATATCACCATTTATCATAGCTACTTCCGGAAACTTCTCTGTTCCTGACACGGAAACTGTTTTCCATACTGTCCCATTGTTTTTGCATAAAATAGTTCCGGATAGTTTCTTCAGCACAGAATAAACTTTTATATTACCCCGTACTCTGACACTTGCTCCACTTTTATATTGTACCGTTCCGCCTGCTTTTGTTGACCAGCCCTGGAACTGATATGTGGTATTCGAAGATCCAACCGGCATTTTTATTCTTCCACCCGCTACAACTGTCTGTCTGAGATTTTTGTATTCTTTCTTTCCATTTGCAGTATAAAAACTTACTGTATATAATTTATACAGGTTCAGACAAAATTTTGTATTCTGTCTGATCGTAACGGACTGTCCCGGTAAATACCTGCGCTGTTTTCCATTGATCTCTGTAACCCATCTGGCTTCATAACCCTTTCTGGTTACCTTCGGAAGTTCAACAGTAGTTCCGGTTTTTACACTTCTTGTCCATTTGCGATAACTTCCACTGGAATAGTTTCCTTTAGAGTTCGCAAAAATCACTCTGCACGTTGTACTGTCGGCTGATACTTCCCGTAATCCGCCAGAAAGGCAGAGTACAAAAGCCAGCGTCAACAGCAGTCCAAAGCATTTCCATTTTGTTGCAATTTTTTTCATAAACTCTCCTCTTTCATTTCTGGCATGCGGCTGGTTTTATATTTATGCCAGTTCCTTCTCACACATATCAAGTGCAGATGCAATCACCGCATCCATATCATAATATTTGTATTCACCCAGTCTTCCGCCAAATACCACATGTTTTTCCGCCTGTGCAAGCTCTTTGTATTTCTCATAGAGTGCACCGTTCTTTTCATCATTCACAGGATAATATGGTTCATCTCCCGGTTTCCATTCGGAACTGTACTCACGGCTGATCACAGTCTTCGGCAGATCATTGCCTTCTGCATCCCTGCCAAACTCAAACCATTTATGTTCAATGATCCTTGTCCATGGTGTCTCTCTGTCCGTATAATTGACTGCCGCATTTCCCTGGAAATTCGGTTTGTCCAGAAGTTCTGTCTCAAAACGTACAGAACGATATTCCAGATATCCCATGGAATATCCAAAATATGCATCGATCGGACCTGTATAGATTACTTTATCCGCAAGTGCATCATACTCTGCTTTTTTCTCCAGATAATCTTCTTCAAGACGCACTTCCACACCATCCAGCATGTTGGCAACCATCTGTGTATATCCACCTACCGGGATTCCCTGATAAAGTGCATTAAAGTAGTTATTATCAAAAGTCAGTCTTACCGGAAGACGTTTGATAATAAATGCCGGAAGGTCTTTACAGTCACGTCCCCACTGCTTCTCCGTATAACCTTTGATCAGTTTCTCAAAGATATCCTTTCCCACAAGAGAAATTGCCTGTTCTTCCAGGTTCTTCGGTTCAGTGATTCCTGCTTCTCTCTTCTGCTCTTCAATTTTGGCTTCTGCCTCTTCCGGTGTCACAACACCCCACATTTTATTAAATGTGTACATATTGAACGGGAGTGAATAGAGTTCTCCATGATAATTCGCTACCGGACTGTTTGTAAAGCGGTTAAACTCTGCAAACTGAGTAATATAGTTCCAGACTTTTTTATTATTTGTATGGAAAATATGTGCGCCATACTTGTGCACATGAATTCCCTCTATATCTTCTGTAAAAACATTTCCGGCAATGTTCGGTCGTTTGTCGATCACCAGAACAGATTTGCCTGCCTTTTTTGCTTCATGTGCAAATACCGAACCATACAGTCCTGCACCAACTACCAGATAATCATAATGATTGTTCATAAAACCAATCCTCCTGCAAAATTTCCAATACTAACACCTGTCATTCCTGTTTCTGAATTTCCTGTTTCATCTTATTCAGGTCATTACTTAAATGATTAATTTTTTTCAGCCAACTGATGTGTCTGTTTTTTATATCATCATTTCTTTCCGCTTTTCTTTACAGTCTTTTTTATTTTTCTTGGAATGCATGTAATCACACGTCCAACTTTCCATGTGGTTGAATTTTCCAGTTCTTCTACGCGCTTTTTCATTTTAGCATTTGTATTTGAACAGTATGACACATAAAAGAGTTCCGGATCAGCAAGAAGTAAATCCAATCGCTCTCTGTCTGCATCTGGAAAAATCTCCCTGTCAAGCTCGCCAATTTTTTCAGCTTCTGTAAGCTCCTTATGAATATCTTCAACATACTGTTTCTTGAATCTGACATTAATTCGATTAAGAGTAAAAATATAATTCTGGAATTTTTTCAAAGAATAATATCCTTTAAATCTATCCCATAATTCAGGATCTTTACTGAGAATCGCTTTAATATATTTGTATTCCTCATTCATGCAATATACTTTTTCCGGACTGTTTACTGACGAATTCGGATTATCACGGCGATTCATATAATATGGTTTGTCCAAAATCATAGCCCTTTTCGCAAAACAGAAAGTCTGAATCCAGAAACCATTATCCTGAAAAGATGCTCCCGGTGTTTCGTGATGACGTATATTATATTTTCGAAGGAATTCATTTCTATAAATACCGCTCCACGTATTCATCACATATCTTAACGCTTCCGGTTCATTACTCGGATCAAATACCACATTATATTTTTCTTTAAGCATAGTAAGATGATTATATACGCATTCCATATTTCCATTTTCTGCGGTTTTAAACCGATAAAAATCTGCTTTAACAAAATCAAGTTCGTACTCTTTCGCTTTCAGATAAAGATCCTCATACATATTCAGCGGCACGTAATCATCTGGTTCTACTATTCCGACATACTCACCAGTAGCACGATCCAGCCCTATGTTCATGCCAATGCCGTATCCCTCATTCTTTTTATCAACAACAATAATACGAGAATCCATTTCTGCATATTTCTGCAAAATTTCCAAAGAGTGATCTGTTGAGCCATCATTGATACAAATAATTTCAATATCTTCCAGTGTCTGACGTACAACACTTTCCATACATTCAACAAGGTAATCTTCCACGTTATATATTGGAACAATAATAGAAACCTTTGGTTTTTCTGTTTTTACAAGAAATTTTTCCTGTAAATATTTTCTTTTTTTCGGCTCAGATCCATTTAAAATTTCATAATTTTCAAAACTATTCATACAAATCTCCTGATATTTTTTATAAATTTTCTCATCATAGAAGTATTCTTTATCTTTTCCGCTAATTCCTAACCTGTCAAATCCTTCTTTTTTCAGTTCATCATATAATACTTTTCTCGCGTGACTGTCACGTATTGAATCTAAATTGTACACACAGCCCGATACAGCTTTATTTACAAAACTCTTTTCAACCTGCACATATACATTATTTTTTTCGAGAAATTCTCTCACTGCATAAAAAGCATGCAAAAAATCCAATGGGAATTTATAATTTGTGGCCTGGCAATTATTTTTCATTCCAACACGATAATATACCAGTTTCTTTTCAAGAAGTGTAATTCTCTCTGCCAGGATCATACATGATGCTACAAAAAGTAAGTCATTTGTCCGGAATATTTCCTGAAATTTAAGATCATATTTTTTAACCAGTTCATGACTGATGAGCTTATTCCATGCCCAGTTCTGAAAAGAATCCAAAATGTGATCCGGCATATCCTTATATGAAAACACCTCTTTATTCGGTGCAAATTCTTTTCGAAATGATCCTTTATCAAACCAGGTTTTCTTGGTGGTATCATCATACCGTAAAACCTGATATACACAAACATCAGCACTAACTGATTTACATTTTCTATACGCTTCTTCAAGCATACCCGGTGCAAAAAAATCATCTGCATCAAGAAATGAAAGATATTCTCCCTTTGCAATCTGCAGTCCTTTATTTCTGGCTGCTCCAGCCCCCTGATTATGCTGTGTAAGTACAGTTACTCTGTTGTCTTTCTTTTCATATGTCTGCAATATTTCTAGTGATCCATCTGTAGAACCATCATCTACGCAAATCAATTCCAATTCATGAAGTGTCTGATTTAAAATACTGTCTATACATTCTCGAAGATATTTCTCAACATTATAAACCGGAATAATCACTGATACTTTGACTTCCATTTCCTTCCTCCATTATTTGAATTTGTACGCTATTTCTATCTTATCATATAAATCAAGTTTTTTAAACAAAAAAAAATTGAAGCAATATTATCCTACAAAAAAATTGAAGCAATATTATCCTCTCCCACTTACTCCTTTGTTCCATGTGTTTATACTAACCATAAATGCATTTTACTTTCTTTTATATAAAGCAATTTTATTCGCACCTGCAATTATAACTGAATATATTATGAGTCGACATGCTAACAAAATATATAATACTCTATTTTCAGAAATCCTTAGAGTTTGTTTTCCAAATAAAATAATTGATTCCCATGAAATCACATCCAGATCAAACGTATGGATACAAAGGGCAACTAGTGAATTGCATCCAAAAAAAGTTAACATTACTGCCATTTTTTCCATATGCTGTTCAACAAATCTGCATGTTAAAAAAATCACATAACTTCCTGTTATTCCTCCCAAAATATCCAACATACCATTTCCACAGTAGTTTCTCACCAGATAGAATTTTCCGCCATAAAAAATACATATTATCCAGATGCTGAATGCCCCCCCAACTGTAGCCCATGATATATCTTTACTGAAAATCGCCTGTTTTTTTGCCATATATCCTATGTATACAAAAATTGATGCAAACATTCCTGCCTGAATACTCAGTGGGAGCCAAAACATATTTGTCGTTTTATATCCCACATAGGAACATATTATAATATATAAATAGCCATATGGTTTCTTAATAGAATACTGGACAATAATCATTGCAAAGAATAGTGCTGGCAAAAACCATAGTGCTCCAATTCTTCTTGCATAAAACAGACCTGAATATTCAATCGTTCCGCTTCCATATAATGATGCCAAAATCCATGTCTTTGCAATATGTAACAGTTGATCTATACTCTGTTTATACACCATTCCCTTTATAATATTTCCCAACACAATACCACAGCACCCAAATACGTACGGTGTTAACAATTGTTTTAATTTCTTTTTTACAAATACCACATCATTCCCTTCTTTAAGAAAATAACCGCTTATAATAAAGAAAACTGGTACATGAAACGTAAAAACAAATTGTTTAACCCAATCTGGTCCTGTATGACCTGCAATAATTGCTAAAATTGCAATTCCCTTTGCAATATCTAAAAACTTAATTCTATTTTTCATAAGTATCTTCTCCTGTCCCTCAAAACGGCACCTGCTGTCATCCTTTCGGATGACAGTCAGATGCCGTCCACATTAATTCCAGTTTTCAGCTCTTACCCAGTTCTCATATGGTATCATATGTTCATACATATCCACTGCTATTTTTTGTGATACATATACCCGCCGGGCGATCTGCTGTTTCCGCTTTGCCTTTTGTCCGGAAATCTGGCGCAGCGAACCTTTCTTCTGGTTCAGTGCATTATTCCAGTAGAATTTTCCAAAGTAATAGAAATTGCTGTTATAACTGTTTTTGTAATAGCATTCTGTAACAATCTTGTTTGTCAGTTTGTGGTGAATATGTCCATATTCACCATCCGGATTATGAGTGACTACTGTCCTCCAGCGTTTGTACTGTAAGACCGTATCAATGTCTTTTGCAATATTTTTTCTGAAGTCTTTCCAGTCGGAACGCTTTCCTCCTCGCACATCCGGATATCTCAATATGATCCCCTTACATCTCCAGGCTTTCATTGCTCTCTGAAATTCAGCCTCTCTTACCTCATTATATCCGTTTGTCAGACAGACAACAAACCAGCCTCCGTCGCTTAAATGAGCACCGCCCCACAGTGTCTCATCATCCGGATGCGCAACGATCATCAGATTGGAACAATTCGCAAGTCTCTGCTCATCCAGGATTCTTTTGTTGATTCTTCCCCTGGTGGAAGCATTGTACGTCACTGCATTACGTACAAGTTTCCCCTTACTGTTATAATATTTGCCATTATACCAGCAGTTTTTTCTGATTTTACCATTTCTGAACACGTAATATTTCTGCCCGGATATTGTTATATAATGATTCCGGACCATTTTTCCGTTTTTCAGAAAATAATACTGGAAATTCTGATACTTCTGAAGTCCGGTCTGGCGATTGCCCTGCCGGTCAAAATAGTAATAACTGTTTCCAATCCTCTGGATTCTGTTTTTCACATATCTTCCGTTCAGCTTGTATTTATAATTTCTGCCGACATGAACCCAGCCATTCTGCGCTGACTTCGCTGTAGCCGCCCCTGCCGGAACAGTCAGCATGGTCATAGCTATGAAAAGCAGACCAATAGCAAATATACCCTTCTTAAATATCTTTTTCACCCTCATCCCTCCTGGATCTCATACCACTTAATCTCATTTGCTTCCATATGCAGGTCAAAACTGCTGCCGTCACCTCTGTATACGGTCGTATCCTGTGGCTCATAAGTGTTATTCACAACACAATATTTACCATTCTTTACATATGCGTGAACTTCCACATTGTAATTGGTTGAATACCAGCAGTGCAGTTCTTCTTCTGCGGATGCTGACCAGAGCACTGCCCGGTACAGGACACGGCTGTTTTTGAAGCTGTACGGAAGTCCGCTGATATATACACCACGGCCTTTTCCGAAGCTTCTGACTGCCATCTGTACTTCATTGTCTTTCTGGATCAGGATTTCGGTTCTGTCAAGTGCATAAATATTTTTCTTACCTTCTCCGAAGTCTACTTCTCCATCACAGTCTGCAAGGATAAAATGATCCTTGTGTTCTTCCCAGTTGTATTTGTCTTTATTGAGGTTGAAACCGTTTTCTTCTTCGACACCAAGTACATCATCAAGCTGGAAGAAATGTCCCTGCCACTGATGTGCCGCCGGCTCTCCGACACCGATAAATCCGCCGCCGTTGTATACAAACTCTTTGACTGCAGTGATAACCGTCTCATCGATCCAGTTTTCACCACCGCTCTGTGCGGTATCTGCATCTCCAACATTCAGAACGACATCAAACTGTTTCAGAAGCTCCGGATTTTCACGGATGTCATCAAAGCTGATAAAAGATACATCAAACGGTGCACCGCTCAACGCTTCAATGATTCCGAAATAAGAATAATTCTGTTTGTAGTAGATTGCATGGTGTACCATATGGTTTCCCCAGGAACGCATCTTTCCCCAGCAGTTCAGAACTGCTACTTTTTTCACACAATAAGGTGTTGTTCCCTGAATATTATCATATAATGTACGGAATTCCTGGCACACGGACTTGATGTATTCTACAAAGTCCGGGAACTGGATTGCCAGTTTCAGATATCCGCCGTAACCGATTCTCTGGATCGGACTTCTAAGGATCGCACGTCTTGCAGTCACCCAGTTGATTTTTGCCTCTTTTACCGGATCTCCACCCTCATGGAAGGTATCCGGGAAGAAATATGGCAAAAATCTTCCTTCTGTGTATTTCACATGTTTAATATCACTGAAAAGGCGCAGTGTTGCACCGTTTCCAACGCTTCCGACAACTGCATCTAGTCCGATGGATGCAAACTCATCCATAAATGGTTCCATACCGATCCAGTGATCCCCCATGAACATCATGGCTTCTCTTCCGTATTCATGCACAATATCTACCATTTCTTTTGCAAGTGCAGCTACTTCACGACGCTGGAAAGCCTGAAAATCTTTAAATTCTTTTGACGGAATACGGTAAGTATTATTCATATAGCCCTGATCGATGATATATTCCGGGCGGAATTTATACCCCACTTCTTTTTCAAACTGTTCCAGGATATACGGACTTACAGAAGCTGAATAACCGAACCAGTCTACATATTTTTCCCTTGCCATCTCATCAAAAATCAATGTAAACTGATGGAAAAATGTGGTAAAACGTACCACATCAACATATTCATGGCTTTCCAGATAACGACGGAGACGTTCCAGAGAATGTGCTCTTGTCGCAGGCTGGCGTACATCAAAAGTGATCTGCGGCTCTACATCCTTCCATTCATTTACCACTGCATTGTACATATGTACCGGGTCCCACATGATGTATGCAAGAAAGCTTACCGTATACTCGTGGAATTTCTTCGCCGGATGGATCACGACATTTCCGCTCTCTGCATCGTAAGACCAGTCTTTATTTTCCACGGTCTCACCTGTCGTACGGTCAATCACTTCCCACCATCTGTAAATATCATCTCTAGTATTGACTGCGAGCATGTCCGGGTACAGATGATCCATCAGATGAATTTCAAGTTTTTCCTCCACCGCTGTATGAAAAGAAGTCATAATATACATCTGCTGGATTTCTTCCGGATGTGCCTTCGCCCATGCATTGTCTTTACGTGTTGTATAATAGGTTGCATAGATCTTTGCGCCGGTATCTTTCAGTTCCTGCGGAAACTCGGTTCCATCACAGTCACGGATTGCATCTGCGCCCCATTCCCCCATAATATCCAGTGTTTCCTTAATCACATCAAGGTCTGTCGGTATTGTCACACGTCCTTTTTCTGCTGCCATTTTTATATCCTCCCCATCTAAGCCTTTTGGTATTTTTACTTATTTTCAATACTTATAGAATACTTTGTTTACGCACGAAATGCAATCCCGTTTCTTGCACTTTTCTTTATCATTTTTGCACAATCATCCATTTGACAGAATTCCTCACCTGTGCTAGTCTTCTGATAAAACAAATTGATATCCGGGGGTGAATTATGAATCGAATTTTTCATTATCAAATCACAGAAAATGAACATGGTACGACCGTATTGGACTTTCTTCGGAAGAAGGGATTTTCCAGACACATCCTCTCTTCTATGAAAGCTGACAAAGAAGCTCTTACAAGGAACGGTCAGCGGATCGGCGGCAGAGAACAGCTTCTGGCCGGAGATCATTTCCGGGTCCGTCTTCTGGAAACTGTTGATTCCGACGGAATCGTCCCTGTTTCGATGCCGCTTTCCATTCTTTATGAAGACGAAGATATCCTGGTCATAAACAAACCTGCCGATATGCCGGTACATCCTTCCATCGGCAACTACACGAATACTCTGGCAAACGGTGTTGCCGCTTATCTTGATGCAAAGGATGAGCACAGTCCTTTCCGATGTATCAACCGCCTCGACCGCGACACCTCCGGGGCCCTGATTCTTGCCAAAAATGCCTTCAGTGCCGCCGTACTCTCCACACAAATGAGAAACCGCCAGATAAGACGAACTTATCTGGCGGTCGTTGAAGGTATCACCCCGCCAAACGGTACAATTTTTGCACCGATCAGTCGGGTGGATGATTCAGTTATTGAACGGCATGTAGACTTTCTTCGCGGAGAACCTGCTGTCACTCACTATGAACGACTGGAAGTCAAAAACGAACATTCTCTTCTGGAAATTCATCTTGAAACCGGGCGCACCCATCAAATTCGGGTGCATATGGGATACATCGGCCATCCGCTTCCTGCGGATTATCTGTACCATCCGGTATATGATTGCTTCAAACGTCAGCCTCTCCACTCTCTTCAGCTGGAATTCCGACATCCGGTCACTGATAAGCCTATGTGCCTGCTTGCACCGGTTTCTGAAGATATGTGCAATGCCTTTTGATTTTATTTGTTTTTGTCGTATATGATCTGAAGTCCCTTCAGGAGAAGATCTCCGTCCAGGATCATCTCGCGTTTACAGTGCGGGACGATTTTTCTGGACATTCCTCCTGTCGCGATCACTGTAACTTTCTGTCCCAGTTCTTCCTCGATCCGATCAATGATACCGTCTACCGCAGCTGCATTTCCATAGAGAATTCCACTCTTCATACAATCCACTGTATTCTTGCCGATAATCTTCTTTGGTTCTTCAATACTGATTCCACTTAACTGCGATGCTCTGCTTGTCAGTGCATCCAGCGAGATCTGTACCCCCGGAAGGATCATTCCCCCGATGTAATGCTTCTTATCGTCCACTACAGAAATTGTTGTTGCTGTCCCCATATCTACGATCACAAGCGGAACAGGATACTGTGCAAGAGCTGCCACTGCATCAGCCACGCGGTCAGCTCCCATCTCTCCCGGATTATCCAGAAGGATATTCAGCCCGGTCTTCACTCCCGGACCTACGATCATCGCATCTTTCTTAAGAATCTTCTGTACCGCAAGACGCGCGGCGAATGTGATCTGCGGAACAACGGAAGAAATGATTGCTCCTTCAATATCTGCACGATTGATATGATGAATATCAAGAATCGTCTTGATATCGATTGCATACTCCAGTTCGGTCTTGGTACGTATCGTAGAAATACGCTCTGTCAAATATATTTTTTCTTTGTCAATGCAGCCAACAACAATGTTGGTATTTCCGATATCAATAGCTAAAATCATAGTTTTTCATTCCAATCCTGTATGTCCACACCTGTGGATCTATATACTTTTTATGCAGCAGTATCTGGTTTTGCAATCTGGGCTGCCGGAATCAGATGTGCTTTTGAAAGAGCAGTTCCTACTGCAGCAGTGATGATCGTAGAAGAAATCATCTCACTGATTGCATTGAACCCAACCATCACGCAGCATCCTACGATGATATTTCTTCCACCCATAAGATTCTGGATCAGTTCTGTATTTCCAAACATCATAACAAGTGCACTCATAAAAAACAGGGTATTCAGAAAAGCGGAAAAGAATCCTGTAACTGCGCAGGATACATAGGTGTTCGCTTTTTTGTGTACGACTCTGTAAATTAATCCGAGGCAGATACCATCCAGAATACGCGGTACAAAGCACTGAATAGCAGTCAGTACCGGGCTGATCTGAAAAAGAGCTGAGCCGAGAGCACTTACTCCACCGATTCCCATAGCCTGCATATAGCTGGTCAGTCCAAATACGGCACCTGCAACAGCGCCTCCTGTCGGTCCAAGGACAATGGCACAGATTGCAACCGGAATCACATTAAAGGTGACTGCCAGCGGTCCTACATTGAGATAACCAAGCGGTGTGTAGGCCATCAGAAAAAGGATGCCGGACATAAGTCCCAGAATGGTGAGCTGTGATGTGTTAAATTTCTTTGTTTTCATGTTTTCCTCCTTGTTATCGTTCCCTTACGCGGGATACAATACGGTGCAGAATTGCGGGCATATGAATTTTATTTACCCGCTTCCTGGTGAACGGGTTACTGTTTCCTTTCTTTCATGATCGAAAGGATTTTATCCAGAATGATATTGGCTGCATCCTCCTTGCTCATAAGCTGGAGTGATACGTCCTCATCCTGTGTAATCAGAGTCAGCACATTGGTATCTCCCTGGAATCCGGCTCCTGCCACTTTAAGATTGTTGGCTGCCACCATATCCAGATGTTTCTTGCCAAGTTTGGCTCTGGAATTACCAAGCATATTTTGTGTTTCCATCGAAAATCCACATAAAAACTGTCCCGGAACACGGTTGTCCCCCAGATACTGAAGGATATCATCCGTTTTTTCCAGTTCAATGCTCATCTGGCCTTCCTGCTTCTTGACCTTATCATCAAACACCTTCGCAGGACGATAATCTGCAACTGCGGCCGCTTTAATAATAATGTCCTGCTCAAAGCTTACAGAGGTCACTGCATCAAACATCTCTTTAGCCGTTACTATCGGAACAAGCTTTACAAACGGCGGCGGTTCGATGGCACACGGACCACTGACCAGAGTCACCTGTGCTCCACGGAGCATTGCTGCTTTTGCCAGGGCATATCCCATCTTTCCCGATGAATGATTCGTAATATAGCGTACCGGATCGATGGCTTCCTGTGTCGGACCTGCGGTTACCAGAACTTTACGCCCTGACAGATCTTTTTCCTTCGCGATCTCCCGAAGGATATATTCAAGAAGCATTTCCGGCTCCGGCATCTTACCGGCTCCCGTATCTCCACATGCAAGATAACCGCTCGCAGGTTCGATCACTTCATAGCCATAATGCTGCAGAATTGCCAGATTGTCCTGAACAATCGGATTTTCGTACATATTGGTGTTCATGGCTGGTGAAATGATTTTTTTACATTTACATGCCATGATCGTAGTTGTCAGCATGTCATCTGCAATTCCATGTGCAAGCTTGCCGATCACATTTGCGCTCGCCGGTGCGATCATCACCACATCCGCCTGCTTTGCAATTGATACATGCTCCACCTGAAACTGAAAATTCCGGTCAAAGGTATCTACCAGACATTTGTTTCCTGTCAGAGATTCAAATGTGATCGGATTGATAAAGTTTGTGGCATTTTTTGTCATCAGTACATGAACCTGTGCATGAAGTTTCTTCAGTGCGCTGGCAAGATATGCAATCTTATATGCCGCAATACTTCCGGTCACTCCCAGAAGAACGGTCTTCCCCTGTAACATAGTCTTCTCCTCCTTTGACGTTCACGCTTTTTACATCTGTTTCATTATAACAGTCCTGTCTGTAATTGCAACGTATTTTTCCAGTGTTCGATTTTTTATACAGCATTTTATTGAAGAAATAGAAAATCTGTACTATAGTATCCAGAAGAATACAGTTTTACGGAGGTCTTTATGAAAGCAGTTCAGATCACGCAATGGTGTGCCCGCTTTATCACAGAACAGGTGCAGCCCGGAGACATCTGCATTGATGCCACAATGGGAAACGGCAACGATACCATTCTTCTTAGTTCATTATGTAAGGAAACAGGTCATGTATATGCCTTTGATATCCAGGAACAGGCACTCGCTCATACACGTCAGCGACTTCTGGATGCAGATGCTCCCCAAAATTACACACTGCTTCTGGAATCTCATACAAACATGGATCACTATGTACAGCCCGAATCTGTCAGCTGTATTGTGTTTAATCTTGGCTATCTTCCCGGTGGCGATCACACAAAAGCCACCCAGGCTTCTTCCAGCATCGAAGCACTCACCAGGAGTCTTTCCCTTCTGAAAAAAGGCGGTCTCATCTCTCTTTGCATCTACAGCGGAGGCGATTCCGGGTTTGAGGAACGCGATGCTGTCCTCTCCTGGCTGAAAAACCTGGATTCGCACAAGTATCTGGTAATACGAAGCGACTATTATAACCGTCCGAACAATCCGCCCATCCCTGTGCTGATCATACGTCAGTAGTAACAGGGCGCACATACAGAGGACCTGACACTGGCAGCTTCTCTTGCATATTTGGGTATAAAAAAGACCGGTATACCTTAATTTGATATATCGGCCTTTCTTACTCTGAAATCAGTCTGTCATTCGAATGCTCTCGATCACCGGCTGCTCATCTGCCTTGATCGAACCATTATCATCTGTAGGCTTTGCTTCCTTACAGATCTTATCTACAATGTCCATTCCTTCTGTAACATGTCCAAATGCTGCATAATCTCCATCCAGAAAAGTGCTGTCTGACTGTACAATAAAGAACTGGGAGCTTGCACTGTCCGGATCGGTAGATCTCGCCATAGAGATCGTTCCCCGCGTATGAGAAATGTCATTGTCTACACCATTACTGGAAAATTCACCTTTGATCGTCTCACCGGAACCGCCTGTTCCATTTCCCTTCGGATCTCCGCCCTGCATCATAAATCCATCCATGATGCGCCAGAAAGTAAGTCCGTCATAGAAATCATCCTGTACCAGTTTTACAAAATTTGTAACCGTAACTGGTGCTGTATCTGCATCAAGCTCTACCTGAATCTCTCCATAGTCACGGATATTGATATCTGCATGATGGATTCCTGTCAGTTCTTTACTTGTATCAATTTCCACAATTGCATTTTCATCTTCGGAAGCATCTGAAAACACAGAATCTCCTGCCTCTTCTTCTGCATCTCCTTCCTCCGAATCTTCCAATGTCACTGTTGTATCTGCTTCAGAAGCATCTTCCTCTTCTGAATCTTCCGTATCACTCACGTTTTCTTCTGTATCATTGGCAGTTTCTTCTTTTGTGTCTTCTGTTTTGGTCTCTGTGTTTTCTGCTGCTTTGCTGCCACATCCGGCAAGTGTACCCGCTGTCAGCATTGCCGCAAAAAGCACTGCAAGAACTCTGGATTTCATGATCTGATCCTCCTTTTCTTTTTCTTACAATATCCACAGTGTAACATTATGCGAAAATAAAGTCAATTCCGGTCAAAACCACTGCTTGTATCAAGCGCGCCGCTCTGTTACAATAGATACAGCAATGTCATACATAATATACATCTAAATCATATATGAAAGGAATGAATTTTTAATGAAAAAAATCGCAAGTTTTACGATTGACCATATCAAACTGCAGCCGGGCATTTATGTTTCCCGTAAGGATTATCTCGGAGAGGAAGTAATCACCACTTTTGATATCCGTATGACCTCCCCGAATGAAGAACCAGTCATGAATACTGCTGAACTGCATGCCATGGAACATCTCGCAGCTACTTTTCTCCGTAACCATGCAGAATTTGGACCAAAGATCATCTACTGGGGACCGATGGGCTGCCGTACCGGCAACTATCTGCTTCTCGCAGGAGATTATGAGTCCAAAGATATCGTACCTCTGATGATTGAAATGTTTGAATTTATCCGTGATTTCGAGGGAGAGATTCCGGGGGCATCCGCAAAAGACTGCGGTAACTATCTCGATATGAATCTTGGCATGGCAAAATATCTTGCCGACAAGTATCTCAAAAATGTCCTCTATGACATTCAGCCGGACCGCCTTACTTATCCGGAATAAACTGACCAGACCATTACCTGAATGTACTTTCAGACAACGAACAAAAACACCGGGCTTACATAAAGTCCGGTGTTTCTTTGTGCATATATAGTCTTATTTACTGTACAGCCTGCGCAGTCGTGTCTGTCGCGGCGGTACCTGCCGGTGCTTCTTTGGAAACATACTTGGCACTTACATAACCGGTCTGGTTATTGATAGTTACTTCAACCCACTGTCCGTCTTCGCTGACACCTGTACTGGTCAGTGCCTGTCCCACCGTCGTACCGGTAATGATCTCGGCATCTGTACTGCAGTCCGAACGAACATTTACACCTTCAATCGCATAATATGTAGCATTTTGTTTTATGATATTTACACCTGCTGCTGTCTGTGACATTTCCTGGGCCGGAGTCGGTGTAGCTTCCGGAGTCGGTGTAGCTTCCGGTGTAGGAGTTGCAGTTGGAGTCGGAGTTGCTTCGATCACAGTCACAGTGGAATCCTCTCCTCCGGTGCTGTATCCGCATCCGGACGCTGCCACTGCCAGAGCTGCAAGCAGGATCAGTAATCTGGATTTCTTCATAAAAATATTTCCTCCTTTATAGCATAACAACGCATATAGACACTATACCCCAACTTCGGGGCATTATGCAAGCCTTTTTTATTGTGATGCTCATCTCCTGCCTGTGGACAGTAACACCTATTCTTCACTTTTCCTATAATCGCCTCTGTCTGTAACGATTTCACAGCCAATTTGTTTCATCCGCCCCGACAGACAGCTTCTGCACTGTGCTGATTCATCTCCTGTACAAATTTTGCCATCGTAGAGCATGTATTTTTTTCGGACAGAAATCGGAGAAAGGTTCGGCATTACGACATTTGCCCCTGAAAGTACCCCCATTTCACGTCCTTCTGGATGAATTGTTCCAAGCGCCGTTGTCGCCGGCAGCAATACATGTGGAAGCATCAGACGCAGAAGCGCCAGATAAAACAATGTATCCTCCAGCGTTCCTCCTCGCTCCTCGGCAAACGGAGTATCTTTGTGCGGGATAAACGGCCCGATTCCCACCATCTCCGGATCCAGTTCTTTCAGAAACAGGAAATCCGCCACCAGATCATCAATCGTCTGAAGTGGTGAGCCGACCATAAATCCGGCACCGGTCTGAAATCCCAGTTTCTTCAATGTACGCAGACAGTTTTTGCGGTGTTCACACGACATCTCATATGGATGAAGTCTGCTGTAGTGACGTGTATCCGCAGTTTCATGCCTCAGGAGATAACGGTCAGCGCCTGCCTCGCGAAAGGCACGATAGCTTTCTTCGGATTTTTCACCAATGGAAAGTGTCAGTGCGCAGTCCGGATATTTTTTCTTGATTTCATGAATCATGTGCACTATCTTTTCATCGGTAAAAAACGGATCTTCTCCTCCCTGAAGAACAAACGTCCGAAAACCGAGTTCATATCCTTCGGCACAGCATGTCAAAATGTCTTCTTCTGTCAGGCGATATCTCTGTGCCTCCCTGTTACTTCTCCGAATGCCACAGTAAAAACAGTCATTTTTGCAGTAGTTTGTAAACTCGATCAGTCCACGTACATAGATTTTATTTCCATACACCTGCTGTCGTACCTGATTTGCAAGATTTCTCGCATACTCCTCATCTTCCTGTGAACGATTTGCAAGAAGCCGGTGAAACTCCTCTGCACTTAAGAAATTCTTCTGGTGCAGTTTATCTATTAAATTTTTCATATTCTATCCCCATTCGGTCAGATTTGTTTTTTACCTCTGAAAATGTATTTTCCCAGTTTTTCCTGAACCAGTTTGCCATCATCAACTGCAAGATTTCCACGAAGGAAAACCTTGTCAATACCGCATTTCAGTTCAAATCCCTCGAATGGATTGTTATCAGTATTATACGCATGTGTTGCAGCCGAAATCACGCTTTCTTTCTCTGGATCAATCAATACGATATCCGCGTCACTTCCCGGTGCAATCACACCTTTTTGTGGATAAATGCCATACAGTTTTGCAGGATTTTCTGACAGGAATTTACACATCTGTTCCTGCGTGATTCTGCCCTCACGCACACCATATGTATAAATAAGTGTTCCCCGCGTCTGCACACCCGGAAGACCTCCCGGTATCTTTGTAAAATCATCTTTTCCAAGTGCCTTCTGTGCCAGTGTAAAGCTGCACTGATCTGTCGCTATGGTCTGAAGTTCTTCCTCTGCAAGAGCCTTCCACAGGCACTCCTGATCTTCTTTTTTGCGGATTGGAGGCGCACATACATAAACAGCACCCTGAAAATCCGGTTTTGAATAAACACTGTCTTCAAGCAGCAGATACTGTGGGCAGGTCTCTGCATAAACAGTCTGTCCTGCTTTTCTTGCCCTGCGTACTTCTTCCAGTGCTTTTTTATTTGTCAGATGCACGACCATGACCGGTGCTTTGGCTTCTTTTGCAATCACCAGAAGGCGGTGAACTGCCTCTGCTTCCATATCGTCCGGACGGACAAGCGGATGATTTTCCGGTCCAAGTCTACCTGCTTTTTTTGCCTCTTCAATCAGAGCATCGATCACTCCGGCATTTTCACAGTGTACACCGGCAAAACAACCGCATTCGCCAAGTTTTTTGAGAATTTTGTACATATCACAATCATTAACGATCATCGCCGGATAAGTCATATACAGCTTGAAGCTGGTAATTCCCTGATCGATCATATCCTGAACTTCCGCTTCCGTCTTTTCGTTCCACTCTACGATCGACATGTGGAAAGAATAGTCACAGGAACATTTGTTATCTGCCTTCTGATGCCATTTTTTAAGGCCTTCTTTGAGCGTATGACCACCCTTGTCCTGCGAAGCATAATCGATGACCAGCGTCGTTCCGCCGAGGATTGCTGCTTTTGTACCGGTCTCAAAATCATCTGCCGTCACAGTTGACGCAACTTCCAGATCAAAATGTGTATGACCGTCAATAAATCCCGGAAACAGAAGTTTTCCCTCTGCGTCAATCACTTTTGCGTCTTCAGCCTGCAGATTATGTCCGACTGCTGCAATCTTTTCCCCTTCTATCAGTATATCCATCTGCTCTGATTTTTCTCCTGAAACAACAGTTCCGTTCTTTAATAAATATCTCATAAATCCACCCCCGAAATATGATTGTTTTACTGCGAAAAAAATCATTCTATATGATATATAAATATAACATTCTTCCATGCTACTATCAACTACTGTCTATGCATTCCGGTCAATTTAAAACAATTTTTTTAAGGGCTCCTTAATTTTTCTCTGGAAAAATCTTTATCTTAAAAAAAATATATGTTATATTAATATTAACACTATAACATGGAGGAGGAATAATAATGGGACGTCTGACTGTATTAAAGCAGATTGCAAGTGATCTCGCTTCTCAATTTGGTCCTGATTGTGAAATCGTGATCCACGATCTTAAGACAAACGATCCGGAACATTCTATTGTATATATCGAAAATGGTCATGTTACCGGCAGAGGGATCGGCGATGGTCCTTCCAATGCTGTATTTGATGTCATCCGCCATAACAACAAAAAAGGCAGTGATCCGACGGATGAAATTCAGGATCATCCCGGATATCTGATGAAGACTTCTGATGGTAAGATTCTGAAATGCAGTACTTCCTATATTCGTGACGATGACGGCAGTCTTCACTATGTATTTGGAATCAACTACGATATTACCAAACTTACTATGATTGAAAGTGCACTGCACTCTCTGATCACTCCTGTAAACAAAGAGGAAAAGCCAAAGGAAATCACTCACAGCGTCAATGATCTTCTGGATCACCTGATTGAGGAATCCGTTGCCCTGGTCGGAAAACCGGTTGCCCTCATGAATAAAGAGGACAAAGTAACTGCCATTCAGTTTCTGAATGATTCCGGTGCATTCCTGATCACAAAATCCGGCGACAAAGTTGCAAGTTATTTTGGTATATCAAAATATACTCTGTACAGTTACATTGATGTAAATAAATAATTTATATTTTTATATTTCCCATAAAAAATCCGCAGTCTGCTGTCATTCTTAGGACAACATCCTGCGGATTTTCTTTTCGCTTTATTTAATTGCGCTGCACGGTCTGCTGATTCAAAAGACGTTTGATCACATCAATCGTCTCTTTGATTCCATAGTTTGCACTGTTGATGCAGAGGTCATAATTCTCTGGTTTACCCCATTTCTCACCAGTATAAAATTCATAGTATTTCTTATGCTGTTTATCCATTTTCTTGAGGAAACGGACGGCTTCTTTCATATCCATGTTCCGCACATCCATGACATGCTGTGTGCGAACCTGGAATGGTGCACTGATAAAAATACTGATATGCGGAATATGGTTATTTTTCAGGATTGCATCTGCACAGCGTCCCATGATCAGACAGTCTTCTGTCCGTGCAAGGTCGCAGATCAGATCACTCATATTGAAGAAAACTGCATCCTGCTTTGAAAGTCCGTGATATCGGTTCAGCTCTTTCAGTTTCGTGCGAAGACTTTCGTGTGTTTTCTTTCCATATTTGTTGAACTCTGTAAAATTCTCTTTGTCCTGTACGGCATCTTTTTCTGCTTCCAGACGTTTCAGAACCTGATCAAAGATTTCAACATCATAGTAATTGATTCTGAGATTATCCGCCAGTTCGAATCCGATATCATTTCCGGCACTTCCCTGAGTACGGCTGATACAGATCACAAGGTGGTCATCCTCTGAAATCTTCTCACGTCTTGCAGCAAGGTTCAATGCCACACGCTCTGCATCGATGATATCTGTCTTTCCGAACATATCCGGAAGTTTCTCAATTGCCTTCAGGATCTCATCATATTCTGTCATCAGGCGACTTCTCTCGGCATCATCCTTGATAGTTCTCGCCATGTTACTGATCAGTGCCAGTTCGCTTCGAAGAAGATGTCCATCCGGTTTTGTGTACATCAGCATGCTCAACGTACGGATCGTTGTGTCACGATTTCCGGTAAAGGTACGTCCCAGAGACGATCCCAGTACACGATAAACCTCTCCATCCAGATCATAAATCCGGTTGGCAAGTTCTGTATATATTTCCTGATTGATATTTTCTGACATAATTCTCCCCCCTTACATAAAGAACACAAGCATATCCAGTATAAATACCGGAACAAGAAATACAAGTGACCATAATATGTATCCGAAGAAGGACGGCATTTTAACACCGTTTTCGTCAGAGATTGATTTTACCATAAAGTTCGGCGCATTACCGATATATGTATTGGCTCCCATAAATACAGCACCGCAGGAAATAGCGGACAAAAGTTTGACCGGTACGGTTCCTAGACTTGTTGTCACACCATTCATAAATCCAAGTGTACCTGCAGTTGTAAGGAATACCAGATAGGTTGGTGTATTATCCAGGAAACTGGACAGCGCACCCGTCGCCCAGAACATTTCCAGCGGTCTTGACAGACCAAGATGCGGACCAAGTGATTTCAACAGCATCAGTGCCGGCTGCATCGTAACAAAAATACCAATAAACAATACGGCGACTTCTTTGATTGCACCCCATGTAAAATGGTTTCTTCTGCGAATGCTCTTATCCGTTGTTTTAAAGGACAAAAATGCTGCAAGCAGGATCATGACGATCTCAATCAGTGCCGGGAAAGTCAGTGTCACTTCTCCGAAAATATGAATTCCCATCACCTCACCAGAAGCATTCTGGAATGCAGAAAGCCCCGGAAGAACACCACTTAAAATAACCGCTGCCACGATCATTACGAGGAAAATAATGTTATGTAATCCATCAATATGAAATTCTGTACCCGGCTTGCTGATATCCGGTTTACGTCCCTGTGCAATATCTTTGCGATATGCAAGTTTGTCTACATGATAGAATACAAACAGCAGGATCACCATATTAAACAGAAGTACCGGGAACAGATGCAGACTCCAGAAAAACGGAACGCCACGCATAAAGCCCATCAGAAGCGGCGGATCTCCGATTGGTGTCAGACATCCTCCCATATTGGAAACCATAAAGATGAAGAATACCATGATATGGCTTTTTCTTTTTCTCCATGAATTCATCTTGATGACAGGACGAACCATCAACATACTTGCTCCGGTCGTTCCGATGCAGCTTGACAAAAGTGTTCCGAAAGCAAGCAGACACGCATTGACGCGCGGCGAGCCGGCGAAATCTCCCTCCATCGTAATGTTACCGGAAACGCAAAAAAGTCCAAACAAAAGAACAATAAAAGTAAGATAATCATTTACAATGCATTCGAGAACCGTTTCCGTTGCCATCCCTGCACCATAAACAACTACAAAAGGAATTACCATCAGAAGTATCCACATAAGAACGACATGTGGCTGATGTGCCTCCCACCATTCTGCTTTGATCAGCGGCATCACTGCAATACAGAGCAGAAGTCCTGCAAACGGAATACAAAGCCATACCGGCACCTGAGTGGTTGTCTCGTTGCCGCCTGCGGCCCAGACACCTGTCGGACACATCAAAAGCATGGTCAGAAGCATTCCAAAAAATGTTACTGTTTTTTTCAAAGATGTCACCCCCACGTTTAGTTTTCAACCAGTGGAAATTATATCATAACCATTGCAAATTACAATTGCACTTTCATTCAACAAATCATGCGTTTTATTGAGCAGTTTTGTGCATTTTTCCTATATATTGTATTTTTATCAGTACATTGCTGTACTTCTTCAAAGTATTTATGTACCATATTGTGCAGTTTTGATGCAAATTCACTGTATACAAAAAAGCGGCTCAGTTTCCGGAATCCACCGGAGACTGAACCGTTTTTGTATACTCGTTTAATAGTCACTGCTGGAGCCTGAAAAACTCTCTCCGCCACTGGAAAAACTTCCGGAATCACTGTCATTATCATCATTCTTTGGTTTTTCTGTTTTTGTCATGGTTGTATAAAGGAAAATATCCCTTTTTTCAGTAAGCTCCAGTCCGCCATCTGCCGTGTACTGGTCGGCGTTGGACTGCTGCACTTTTGTTTTCATTTTACGTACCTGATGCCATGTCATGAGTGCTGTCGGAATCGCCATAATTACAAAAGCCATGAGCAGATCTGTAAAAAAGCGAGAGGACACTGTACCGTCATCTATATCCATCGGGCGTATTTTTTTGCCCTCAGAGATTCTCGAAAGCCCGCTTTTCAAATCCCTGATCAATGACTGATAGCCGCCAAACGGATCATCTGCTTTCAGCCTTTCCTTACACTTATCCAGCATTTCTTCCTGAATGCTTTCTGTGAAATCATCCTGCGTTTCCCCACGGAATACGATCGTAATATTTCTTGCATCCGGCTGATGAAAAATACACATTCCCTCATGAGTATCGCCATATCCGATTTCATTCGTCTGCATAAATGTCGCTACATACTTCCTGTAATCATGCTCCTCTCCTATATCAGGAGAAATAGCCAGCACCACATCATATTTGTACTCATCATATATTTCAGCAAGCTCGTCCTCAAGTTCTGTATACTGTTCATCACTTAAAAGACCATACGCATCATATACCCATGTAAATTCTCCACCATCTGTTGTCTCATCTGCGTCATTTTCATCTGTCGATGAAGTGGCAGACGTATCTGTGGCTGCAAAGGAAACCGCAGGCAAAATCATTCCCAGACTGATACTGAGCAATAAACCACTTAATAACAATTTTGTTTTTTTCACTCAGATCACCCCTTTCAGACGCAACACTGTAACAATTGCCGCCATTATAAGAGTCAGTGGAATATGATGCTTAAACCAGTACTTGACTGCCAGCGTTTTTCCGACAGGAAGATCCCCTATCAGATGTCCGGTCTGACCATTCATTGCAAAGGAATATGTCTGTCCATTCCATTTTGTATTAAGGAACCATACCGGAAACAGGCCGTATTTTACCTGTCCTTTATTTGTTACAGTAATCTTTTCTTTCTTGGTGGTTACTGTTTCATAGCATTCAACAGAATCCCGGAAGCCTTCCCGCACACTCTGCTCCATCCGCTCATAAACTCTTGCAGTCAGATCATCCGGCTCCTGATCATATTTATCCGCCATATATCCTGAAAGATAGGACAGATTAAATTCCTTGAGATCAGCATAATCATAAGGCTCTATTGCCTCCATCATCGTGTCATCGATTACTTTTGAACCATCAACCGGAATTTTTTGAAACTTCATTTTACCGGCACGTACTACGCGATAATGGCTGGTCTCTGTATATGTATAATCATCATCATCCCATACTCTGCTTCTGGTCGCATCATACTGGAATCTTCCTGCCGTATCCAGATCAAACAGCCAGAACGGTACATAAACCGCCTTTATCTCCTCAATATGATTTTCATTTTTGAACACCCTGGGCAGAAGCGGTTTCTTTTCGTAGTGCTTCTTAAGCGCCTCTATTGCTTCTTTTTTGGATTTTTTAAACGGGATCACATAATCAGGACGATAGGTATCTGCAAATTGCTCCGGCATGATCATCGGATTATCACAGTACGGACAAATAGTTGCACCTGTTGTCTTTTCCGCAAGCACCTCAGCTCCGCAGGACGGACAGCTCCACACCGCCATGTTTGATTTTTCATCTGACTGCCACTGTTCCGGCTCAAATCCCTCCCAGTGAGTCGTCGTATCTTCTTTAACTGTATCCTGCTGCTCTGCAAGCTGTTCCAATTCTTCCAGTGAATATGCGTTTCCACAGTATTCACATTTCATTTTCTGAGATTTACTGTCAAACGCAAGGCCAGCAGAACAATTTGGACATTTGTAATTTACTGTATCCATACATTATTCCTTCCACAATACTTATGGTCTCGGTTTTCCGCATTCCTGACAGAATTTACCGGTGTTTGTTGCTCCACAGCTGCAGGTCCACGGTCCCGCCGGGCGCGGCTGGCCACACTCCTGGCAGAATTTTCCGGTATTGACTGCTCCACAGCTGCAGGTCCATCCTCCTGCTGCCTGAGTCTGCGGCTGCACCGGCTGCATCGGCTGCGTCTGTTGTGTTCCCATCGCAAATAAATTCTGTGCATTCACTCCACCTGCATTTGCTGCCATATTCAGTCCTGCAAATGCCATTGCTGGTCCGGCATTCTGATTGGAAGCTGCCGCCTGCATCGCACTTGCCTGTGCACCGACCATGTGTGCCGCTGCCATTGTCGGATTACGGAATGCAGCATTTCTCTGAAGTTCTTTGATCATTGCTTCATCTTCTTCTGAAGCCTTTACGCTGGATACGCCAAGTGAAACAATGCGGATTCCACGTAAATTGTTCCATTTTTCGGAAAGTACCTGATTCAGTGCATCAGAAAGTTCCTGTGTATGTCCCGGAAGTGCACTGTAACGGATTCCCTGCTCGGAAATTCTGGCAAATGCCGGCTGCAGGGCAGTCATAAGTTCACTCTTTAACTGGCCGTCGATTTCCTCTCTCTCGTAGTCTTCTTCCACATTGCCACATACATTGGTATAAAAAAGAATCGGGTTTGCAATACGATAGCTGTATTCACCAAAGCATTTGATGGAAATGTCGATATCCAGTCCGATGTTTGCATCTACTACACGGAAAGGCACCGGATTCGGTGTGCCGTATTTATTTCCTACAAGTTCTTTGGTATTGACAAAGTATACTCTCTGATCCTTCGGGGCCTCTCCTCCGAATGTGAAACGTTTGCCGATCTGCTGGAACACATTGCGAATCCCCTCTCCCAGATCTCCGCAGAAAACGGACGGCTCTGTAGACATATCATATTTGTATTCTCCCGGCTCTGCACATACATCTACAACCTTACCCTGCTCTACGATCAGCATACACTGTCCGTCATTGACTGCAATTACAGAACCATTTGAAATAATATTCTCTGAGCCGTGTTTGTTGGATGATCTTCCGGATACTTTTTTGTGTGCCTTTGTGATCAGAACATCCGCCGGCATGGCTTCACAGTAAAAATATTCTTTCCACTGGTCAGCCAGTACACCACCTGCTGCCCCTGCTGCTGCTTTGATCAGTCCCATACGTAAATACCTCCTTATTATTGGTTATGAAAGTTTATGAATAAACAATCCGCTTCGAAGTTTCGGTTCAAACCAGGTCGACTTCGGCGGCATCAGTTTACTTTCGTCTGCAATCTGCATCAGATCCTCCATCGCAGTCGGGAACATGGCAAACGCCACGCCTCCCGTCGAATCCGCAATCTGTGCTAGTTCGCTCAATTTGTGGCTGCCTCCTACGAAACGGATACGCTGATCCGTGCGAGGGTCTCCAATTCCGAGAATCGGTGAAAGGATTTTTTCCTGAAGGATCGAGACATCAAGCTGTCCTACAATGTCCTTCTTCGCATAGACATCATCCCACGCTTTCAGATGATACCAGTTTCCGCCCACATACATACCCATGCAGTGCTTTTCAACCGGTTTGCACGGAAATCCCGGCATGATCATCAGTTCAAAATTAAATTTCAGACTGGCGATAAACGCATGTTCATCCATACCATGAAGATCCTTTACCACTCGATTATATGCAAGAATCGTGAGCTGATCGTACGGAAATACTACAGAAAGGAAATAATTGAATTCCTCGGTTCCATCATAATCCGGATGCTCCGCACGTCTTTTCAGTCCGACTTTTACTGCTGAAGCAGCTCTGTGATGACCGTCTGCAATGTATATGGAAGGAATCTCTCCAAACTGCTGTGCGATCGTTGCCTTTTCTTTCTCACCGTCAATCACCCATGCCCGGTGTCCGATCCCGTCATCAGCCGTAAAATCGTAGACTGCATCATGTGATGCTTTCCATTCTTCCATCAGGTCAAGAAGTTCCTGCGGATATCTGCATGCCAGAAAGATCGGACCGGTATTTGCATCACAGGTATCTACATGGCGGATACGATCCTGCTCCTTATCTTCTCTTGTAAGTTCATGCTTCTTTACAACGCCATTCATATAGTCATCGATAGAACAGCAGCCAACCAGTCCCGTCTGTGTCCTGCCGTTTCTTGTCAGTTCATAAATATAGTAGCACGGTGTCTCATCCTGCTTAAGGATACCATTTCTTTCCATATTCTGAAGATTTTCTCTTGCCTTGTCATAGACCTTTGCATCATACAGGTCGGTCTCATCCGGCAGATCCATCTCCGGGCGGTCTACATGCAAAAATGAATCCGAATTCTTGTCCCCGATCATCTTTGCTTCTTCGCGGGTTACAACATCATACGGAAGTGCCGCTACGGAAGAAGCCTTTTCCGGTATCGGCCGCAATGCTCGAAAAGCCTGAAAAACAGCCATATTTCTAATCTCCTTTTTGTCTCTTCTGTTGTGTAGCAATCTAAAAAATATTGTACCATATCCTCTCTCTCTTTTCAATAAATGCAACTTTTTTCTGGTGTGCTAACTTTTTTTGTTAAAACCTAAAAATTTTTTTGATTTCTATTGCAAAATCATATATTTATGATATGATAGAATCAGCTAGAAAAGAAAAATTATGAGTTCAAAAGAATTTTTTTAAGGAGGTTTTTTCTCATGACAGAAGGTTTAAAATGGACCGTCAACCACGTTGCAAAGTCAGACGATAAACATCTCGAATTAATGTCTGAAGAAAACGTGAAAAAAGCCAATGAATTTCACAAAAGTTTCCCACAATACACCGTTACTCCGCTTCAGGATCTCGCCGCTCTGGCATCCTATCTTGGTGTAAAAAGTATCCATTGCAAAGATGAGTCCTACCGTTTCGGACTGAACGCATTCAAGGTTCTCGGTGGTTCCTACGCAATGGGACGTTACATAGCCAAAGAAGTCGGTAAAGACATCAGTGAACTTCCATATGCAGTCCTTTCTTCTGAAGCATTGAGAAAAGAATTCGGACAGGCTACTTTCTTTACCGCAACTGACGGAAATCACGGACGCGGTGTTGCATGGGCAGCCAACCGTCTCGGACAGAAAGCCGTTGTACGTATGCCGAAGGGCACTACCAAAACGCGTTTTGACAACATAGCCAAAGAAGGTGCTACTGTTACAATTGAAGAAGTCAATTATGATGACTGCGTAAGAATGGCCGCTGCTGAAGCCGCAAAGACCGAACACGGTGTCATGGTTCAGGATACCGCATGGGAAGGCTACGAAGAAATTCCTTCCTGGATCATGCAGGGATACGGAACCATGGTCATGGAAGCTGACCAGCAGTTAAAAGAAGCCGGTATTGACCGTCCGACACATGTATTTGTACAGGCCGGTGTTGGTTCCCTCGCCGGAGCTGTTGTCGGATATTTTGCTCACAAATACAAAGAAAATCCACCGGTTATGGTTGTCTGCGAAGCAAGCGCTGCTGACTGCCTGTATCGTTCCGCCATGAAAGAATCCGGCGAACTCGTAAATGTCGGTGGTGATCTTGAAACCATCATGGCCGGTCTCGCATGTGGTGAAGCCAATACGATCGGATGGGATATTCTTCGAAACCATGTTTCCGTATTTGCCTCCTGCCCGGACTGGATGAGTGCCAAAGCAACCAGAATCTATGCAAACCCGCTCGGTAGTGATCCACACATTGTTTCCGGCGAATCCGGTTCTGTTCCGCTTGGTCTGTGCTACACTGCGCTTCATGATGAAGATGCCAAAGACCTGAAAGAAGCACTGAAACTTGACGAAAGCTCAAACGTACTCGTTATCTCCACAGAAGGCGACACCGACCCGGTACGTTATCGTGAGATCGTCTGGGACGGACTTTATGGAATCGATAAATCTTTAAGCAAATAAGCAACTATATATGGGAGGAACTAAAATGGATTACGAAAAAATCAAAGAAGCGGCTCAGAACTATCAGGATGATATGACCAGATTCTTAAGAGCCATCGTCAAAAACCCGGGTGAAAGCTGCGATGAGAGAAAACATATCGAAACCATCGAAGCAGAAATGAAAAAGCTGAACTTCGATGAAGTTACCATCGATCCACAGGGTAACGTTATCGGCTATATGGGTAATGGTGACAAGATTCTTGCATTCGATGCACATATTGATACCGTTGGTATCGGTAACATCGAAAACTGGAACTTTGATCCATACGAAGGATATGAAACAGACGAAGAAATCGGCGGCCGTGGCGTGTCTGACCAGTGCGGTGGTCTCGTATCTGCTGTATACGGTGCAAAGATCATGAAAGACATGAATCTGATCCCGGAGGGATACAAGATCATGGTTGTCGGAACTGTTCAGGAAGAAGACTGCGATGGTCTCTGCTGGCAGTACATCATCAATGAGGACAAAATCCGTCCTGAATTCGTTGTTTCCACAGAACCGACAGATGGCGGTATCTACAGAGGACAGCGTGGACGTATGGAGATCCGTGTTGATGTCAAAGGTGTTTCTTGCCATGGTTCCGCACCGGAGCGTGGTGACAATGCCATCTACAAAATGGCCGACATCCTTCAGGACGTACGTTCCCTCAACGAAAACGATGATGCAGACGAGACGGAAATCAAGGGTCTCGTAAAAATGCTCAACCCGAAATACAATCCAGACTGGGAAGAGGCACGTTTTCTCGGACGCGGTACAGTAACAGTATCCCAGATTTTCTATACCTCTCCAAGCCGCTGTGCTGTTGCCGACTCCTGCGCAGTATCACTTGACCGTCGAATGACATTCGGTGAGACATGGGAAAGCTGCCTGGATGAGATTCGCGCACTTCCAAGCGTTAAGAAATACGGTGATGATGTAGTTGTTTCCATGTATAACTACGACCGCCCGTCCTACACAGGATGCAAATATGAGATTGAATGCTACTTCCCGACATGGGCAATTCCGAAAGACCACAAAGTAACAAAAGCATTCGAAGACGCTTACAAACACCTTTACGGAGAAACACGTCTCGGAAACGCTGAAACAGAAGCAATGAGAAAAGCACGCCCGCTGACCGACAAATGGACCTTCTCCACTAACGGCGTATCCATCATGGGACGTAACGGAATCCCATGCATCGGATTCGGACCTGGTGCTGAAGCACAGGCACATGCACCGAACGAAAAAACATGGAAAGTAGACCTCGTAAGATGCGCCGCTGTATACGCAGCACTGCCAACTTCTTACTGCAAATAAAACTCAACCATCTACACAAAAAGGAGAAAACATGAAAACTTTACAGGATTACATCGACAAGCTCAACAAACTCAACTTCAAAGAAATGTACAACAACGACTTCTTCTGGACCTGGGACAAAACAGACGACGAACTGGAAGCGGTCTTCACCGTTGCTGATGCTCTCCGTTTCATGAGAGAACACAACATCTCCACAAAAGTATTCGAAAGCGGTCTCGGAATTTCTATTTTCCGTGATAACTCCACACGTACACGTTTTTCTTTCGCTTCTGCATGTAACCTTCTTGGTCTGGAAGTGCAGGATCTTGATGAGAAAAAATCCCAGATCGCACATGGCGAAACCGTACGTGAAACAGCAAATATGGTATCCTTCATGGCTGATGTAATCGGTATCCGTGATGACATGTACATCGGCAAAGGCCACACATACCAGAAAGAATTTATGGATGCAGTAACCGAAGGAAACAACGACGGAATCCTTGAACAGAGACCGACTCTCGTAAACCTTCAGTGCGACGTTGACCATCCGACACAGTGTATGGCAGATATGCTTCACATCATTCATGAATTCGGCGGTGTTGAGAACCTCAAAGGCAAAAAACTTGCCATGACATGGGCTTACTCCCCATCCTACGGTAAACCACTCTCCGTTCCGCAGGGTGTGATCGGTCTGATGACACGTTTCGGTATGGACGTTGTTCTTGCTCATCCGGAAGGATATGACGTAATGCCGGAAGTTGAAGAAATCGCAAAGAAAAACGCTGCTACTACCGGCGGTTCCTTCACAAAGACAAACAGTATGGAAGAAGCATTCAAAGATGCTGATATCGTATATCCAAAGAGCTGGGCTCCATTCGCAGCTATGGAAAAACGTACAAATCTGTACGCTGAAGGTGATTTCGACGGAATCGACAAACTCGAAAAAGAACTTCTTGCTCAGAACGCAGAGCATAAAGACTGGGCATGCACAGAAGAACTTATGAAGACAACAAAAGACGGTAAAGCTCTGTATCTCCACTGCCTGCCGGCAGACATCACAGGTGTAAGCTGTGAGACAGGTGAAGTTGACGGATCCGTATTTGACCGTTACAGAATCCCGCTTTACAAAGAAGCAAGCTTCAAACCATACATCATCGCAGCTATGATCCTTCTGGCTAAATTCGAAAATCCACAGGATATCCTGAAAAAGCTGGAAGTAAAAGCTGCACCTAGAATTTTCGAATAATCTTTTTGATAAGGGTTTTTACAATGTATAAAAGAAAACGAATCGTTATCGCCCTTGGGGGAAATGCACTGGGCAATACACTTCCGGAGCAGATGCAGGCGGTCAAAACTACCGCCCGCGCTCTGTGCGATCTGATAGAAGAAGGTCATCAGGTCGTTGTCGTACATGGCAACGGTCCGCAGGTCGGCATGATCAACAATGCAATGGCAGCGCTTTCCAGAGAAGATAAAAATCAGCCGAATACACCTCTCTCCGTCTGTGTTGCTATGAGTCAGGCATACATCGGCTATGATCTGCAGAATGCACTTCGCGAAGAACTCCGCAAACGTGGATTCATGCGCACTCCGGTCGTTACCGTTGTGACACAGGTACGTGTAGATGCAAATGACCCTGCTTTTCAGAATCCCAGCAAACCAATTGGGCATTTTATGACAAAAGAACAGGCTGAACATGCAGAAACAGCATACGGCTATATCATGAAAGAAGATGCCGGCCGCGGCTACCGCCGTGTTGTCGCATCTCCAAAGCCAGTCGAGATTGTTGAACAGGATGCCATCAACAGCCTTGTAGATGCAAACAAAATCGTCATCTGCTGCGGCGGTGGCGGAATCCCTGTCACGCTGCAGGGTGATCACCTGAAAGGTGCTTCTGCCGTAATTGATAAGGATTTTGCCAGCTGTCTGCTTGCAAAAGAGCTGGATGCAGATATGCTGATCATCCTTACCGCTGTCGAAAAAGTTGCTGTCAACTTCGGCAAAGAAAACGAGAAATGGCTGGACGAAATGACTGTCGCAGAAGCACAGAAATATGTGGATGAGGGACAGTTTGCTCCCGGCTCCATGCTTCCTAAAGTACAGGCAGCTATGGACTTTGCAGCATCCGATGCTGAACGCACTGCCATGATCACGCTTCTCGAAAAAGCAAAAGACGGAATCCTCGGCAAAACAGGGACCCGTATCCATATGTAATATATGCAAATGACAAAAGGAGTATAATTCCGTTCATCTGATCGGGTTATACTCCTTTTATAATACACATTCTCTTACTTTTTCTCTTCTCTCAATTCCGGCAAAATCGTCAAAAGCATGGTAAAAAAGCAGGCGCATCCGCCAACCAGATTTGAGATTGGTTCTGCCCAGAACACACCATCTACACCAAATCCATTAACCTTCGGCAACAATATTGTCAAAGGCACCACAATGATCACCTTTCGGAAAATCGAAAAAAATGTTGCTCTTTTTGCCTTTCCAAGTGCTACAAATACAGCCTGCCCGGTAAACTGCAATGCCATAAAACAAAATCCAAAGAAATAAATGTGCAGCGCAGGTACTCCTTTTTCCAGAAGTACCGGATCACTGTTAAACAATCTGATAAAAAATCCCGGTGCAATCTTTATGATTCCCCACACAAACAATGCATAAGTAAAACATACGACCGTTACAAATTTGATTGCCTGTTTTACCTTTCCAAAAGCTTTTTCTCCGTAATTAAAACTCATAACCGGTGATGCACCATTTGTCAGACCATGTACCATCATCGTCGCAATATCACGCACGGAATTCAATACCGTCATAACACCTACATAAATATCTCCGCCATACATATGGAGCGTTGAATTACAGAAAATCTGTACCAGTCCATTTGTAAACTGCATCATAAATCCGGAAACTCCAAGCGCCATGATATCTTTTACACGCTTCCATTCAACTTTCATAGTCGCCCGGTTCAGCCGAAGCGTCACTCTCTTTCCTGTCAGAAATCTTAATACCCAGATTCCGGAACATATCTGCGAAAGAATCGTTGCAAGTGCAGCTCCTTTCACACCCATATGCATTCCGAATATAAATAACGGGTCCAGAATGATATTCAAAATTGCACCGATCAGTACGGTCATCATTCCCATATTTCCGAATCCCTGACAGTTAATAAACGGATTCAGTCCCAGCGAAATCATGACAAACGGCGTTCCAATCAGATAAATCTTTATATAATCACCCGCATACGAAAATGTCACATCACTTGCGCCAAATGCATACAAGATTGGCTTATAAAATAAATAGCTTACCGCCATCAGAATCATACTAGAGATCAAAAGCATAGAAAACGTATTTCCCATTAATTTTTCCGCCTCTTCATGATTTCCACGCCCCAGTTCCATTGCACAGAGCGGACTGCCGCCATTTCCAAACAGATATGTAAATGCCGTAATCATCGTGATCACCGGAAAGCAAATTCCCACGCCGGTCAGTGCCGTTGCACCGGCTCCCGGAATCCTTCCTATATACATACGGTCAACAATGTTGTACAGCAGATTTAAAAGCTGCGCCAATGTCATCGGAAGCGATACTTCAATAATGTTTCGGTAAACATTTCCTTTCGAAAAATCCGTCTGATGGACTTTCATTTTTTAGTCTCACCCTCTTTGTTATGTTACCATATATCACATTTCATTTTATTCTGTATATTATAGCACGCTCCTCTTTTTGTATCCAGTTATTCTTCTGTGCTCATTAAAATCTCTCCTTTCCCTCCTGGTTTTCAACATAATCCCACTGTTTTTTCATTTCTTTTTGTCATAAAACCACATTTTAAATGATTTAAAATCCACAAAAATACATAATTATCTCTTGTTTTTCACATCCAAAAACGATATAATAGATTTAGTTTAGAATGATTTTTATATTCCAGAGTGAATAGATGGAGGTATTATGGCTGAAAATTATAATGGTATGGCAGTGGGGATTTTTGAACTTGACAGTTTTGCTGCCTGCTTCGTAGCACTTGACGCTGCTTCCAAAGCAGCAAATGTAAGAATCCAAAACATCGAACGTAACCGTCTTGGTGCAGGTGCATGTGTTAAAATGCGTGGTTCCGTTTCTGATGTAACAGCAGCTATGGAAGCTGCCATCCGCACCGCAGAGCCAATTGCAAAAGTAGTTTCTCATACAGTGATCGCATCCCCGGCACACGACACAGAACCGGCTATGTACATGACTGCAAACAAGTAATACCGAATCAAAATACGAATACATACTTAAAGCGAGGATTATACAATGAGATATGGAGCATTTGGATTAGTAGAAGTGGTCGGAAGCAGCAACTCTATCATCGTAACCGACCAGATGCTGAAAACAGCCGATGTGTCTTTTCTTACACGAAACGGCAAATGTGGCGGACATGAAACAGTTTTTGTGACAGGTGATGTTTCTGCAGTTACTGCAGCCGTACAGGCAGTCAAAGAAAACCCTCCGTGTGATGTCTGCTTCGCGGCAGTGATTTCCAATCCTTCTGAAGAAACAGTTCGTCTTGCTGAAGAAGACGCACAGAAACACGGATTTATGAAGAAAACTAATACAAAGAAATAATACTACTGATATTTTTTAATTATGATACACGATTATTTAAAAAGGAATAAAGTATGTATCCAGAATTCTTGGAACATACTCTATTCCTTTTTTTGCATGGTCATCTTTTATTCTGCACCACTAACCCACTGTCGCAGCATTCCTGTCAAACGAGATCACAACGGTACATCTACATCCTGCTGTTCCCTCTCATCGCTTATTTTAAGATATGTCACATCTTCAGGATATCTTTTTATGATCTGTTTGCCTCCTTTATCACCGGTAATTTCCATCAGTTTTCTATAATATTTCTTAGAAAAAATACATGGATTTCCTGTTTTTTCACCATGTCGGGTGCATGCCATTCCCTTGTTTTCGCTCTGAAACGCGTCATAAAGTGCAATGATTGTTTCCGCCGTAAGCCATGGCTGATCGGATACCGTAAAGAAACATGCATCCGCATCTTTTGCGATTTCCAGTCCGATCTGCATAGATGAGGCAATTCCTCTTTCCGGCTTTGGATTAAACAGAACTTCTGCGCCAGTCTCTTTTACTACATCTATAATCTCCGAATACTGCGGCTGTGTTACCACCACGATCCGGCTGTCCGGTATTCTTTCTGCTGCTTTCTGAAGCAGTCTTAAAGTACGCTGATACATGGGCACTCCGTCAACCTCATACATCAGTTTATTAGAACCGAAGCGTCGGCTGTTTCCAGCTGCCAACATAATAAGTGCCAATTTAACTCTCTTAGATGGCATCTGAGCTGCTCTCTTACGCTCTGTTTCAGACTTACCGCAGATATGATATTCTTTCTCTCTCAGGCTTCCCCAGGCTGCATGGATACCCTGTTCTTCCAGCCTGTCAGCAATACTCTCTGCTACCTGAGATTTCCCCGGGATATCTGCTTTATTCAGCAGTACACGGTATTCTCGTCCATCCACGCATTTTCGGAGAGCTTCTGTGGATAACACAATCCTTACAATATCTTCTTCTGTAAGCTTCTCTTCTGTCTCTTTTCCAAGAAAATCAGCAACACGATTCGATCTGTGGCAGACTTTACATATTGGTTCACCAACCGCATCAAGTCCGGCCACCGCAATCACCAGATCTGTCTGTCCCCAGATAACAGGTTCCCAGCTTGCCGGTACTTTCAACGGATATCTTTTTGCACCATCTGCTTCGATCAGCATCACATCCGCCAAAACTTTAATTTCTTTCAGCTTTTCTTCTGACAGTGCACCGATCTTACGTTTTTCTCTGTCCAATGAAGCAACAATCGTATATCCGCATTCTTCCAGATTCTGCTTTATACTTATCATATCTCCATCTTCAGCAAACGGCCGATCCGGCTCATATGCCATGTGTGTAGTTGTGGTTATAAGCACCTTTTTGCCCACGGCCGTCAGCTCTTCCATTATCCGGAAAATCAGGCTTGTCTTCCCTCCTCCACCAACGACCGAAAGCACCGGATATCTGTCTGTATCTATATCCAGTGCTTTCAGGATGGAGTCCGTCCGTATCACGGCAGTACTCCTTCTGACAGTAAAATCTCAACTACACTTCCGGCAATGCAGCGCGCTTTATCTGAAATCGTGTCACAATTTTTCTTCTGTTCTTTACGTGGATCAATATCCGCGATCTTCATTCCTTCCGGCACCACAAATCCATCCCGGATGATACCCCTCAGTACACCGGTCAGTGATGCATATACCGGTGTTTCATCCACCATGGCAATGATCTGGTCTTTTTCCACAATATCACCGATTTCTGAATAATTGTGTACCATACCGGCAGCCGGTGAGTGGATCACACGCTCTTTTCCATATCCGGCAATAATCCCCGGAATTCCAGTATTCGGTACTGCCGTGCCTTTCTCTATCACTCTTCCGAGGTTATGTCCGCGCTGCGTTTCTACAACATAATCAACGTCCTTCTGTGCTGTAAATCCAGGTCCAAGTGCAATTGTCAGAGATGCCATATCTCTGGTTGTTCCCAGATTCTTTTTTGCAAGAATCGCATCGATCACTGCTGCCGGTTTTAAACTTTTTACCGATTCACCGGCTTCGTCTATAAGAATTGGAATTTCTCCTGCTGCCCATACTTTTGGGCATTCTTTTATATTTGTGATCAGACGTCCCGTCACCTCTTCTACATAAGAAGTGCCATCATAAACTGCTTCACCAAAAGATACCTTTCTCCGTATCGCACTTGGTCTTTCGCATTCCAGCACCAGCACCTGATATCCGCATTTATAAAGTCTGTGGATCACACCGCTCGCAAGATCTCCACCCCCACGTACGATCAGTGTTGTTTTTTGTTCCATCGTAAGCTATTCCTCTCTTGCTGTCATTTTCAATATTTTTACTCTGCTTTTTCCGTATTTTCACGCATAACTTTTTCCACTGCATTAACAATATTCTGATATCCAGTGCAGCGGCAGAGATTTCCGGACATTTTTTTCTTGATTTCTTCTCTGGTCAGTTCTTTTCCCTGCTCCAGAAGAACCGTTGCCGACATAATAAAACCTGGTGTACAGAATCCGCACTGCACCGCCCCCTCTTCAATAAAAGCTTCCTGAATCCGTGTCAGCTCACCGTTTTTTTCCAGGCCTTCCAGTGTGCGGATGTTTTTGCCCTCCGCCCAGACCGCCAGATAAATACAGGAATCAATGGTTTCACCATCGATGATCACGGTACAGGCGCCACACTCTCCGACTTCACAGCCTCTCTTTACAGAGGTCAGCCCGAGGTGATTACGAAGCATATCCAAAAGAGATTCTCTCGGATCAACATACTCTGCCACTTCTTCTCCATTTACCACGCACTGAACAAGTATTTTTTCTTTTTTCATGCTTCTTCACCTCCCTTACAGGTATCCTCTCCGGCAAGCTCTGCTGTACGAATCAGCGCTCTTTTTGCAATTTCTCCGCCAATCTGAAGGCGGAAATCTCTCGAAGCTCTCCAGGAATCTCTCGGATGAATTTCACCTCGAACGCTTTCTTCCAGTTCCTGATAAAGACCCTCATCCAAAGTCCTGCCTTTCAGCTTTTCTTCCGTCTCCACACATCTGTACGGAACCGGTGCTGCCACGCCAAAGGTAATGCGTACATCTTCCAGAATGTTTTTTGCTGTGTCAATTTTGCTGACCACACTGCAGCTCAACGTTGCAATATCCATTGCATTTCGCATCGAATATTTAATATAGTGTCCGTGATATCCTGCATATTCTTTTTTGGGGATCACCACATGGGTAAGTACCTCGCCCGGATGCAGGTCCACGCGTCCCGGTCCCAGATAAAATTCCCGTACCGGTGCAATCCTGCCTCCGTCTTCATTTGCAATATGCAGAAGTGAATTGTAGGAAAAAACCGTTGGTACACTGTCCGCACTGACCGCTCCATTACAGATATTTCCACCAATCGTACCTATATTTCGAATCTGCGGACCGCCAACCTGGTCAACTGCTTCTCCCAGAACCGGAATGTATTTCTGTATGATCGGATCCGCTGTAATATGTGAAAATACAGTTCCTGCGCCAATCAGAATATCGCCGTCCTCGTTCCTTGTAATACCTTTAATTTCCTCAACATCCCGGATGGATACCAGAGAAGTACCTGCCATTCTGCCCTCACGGATCTTGATCAGGACGTCACTGCCACCTGATATAATTCTGGCATCCGGGTGTTCTTTCAGAAGCGAGACTGCCTCTGATACGGTTTTTGCATTATAGTATTTCTCAATATCATACATAATCTGCGCCCCCTCTCAGATAAGTCCTGCTTTTTTGAATCCGTCGATCAGACGCTGTGGTGTCAGCGGATTTTCATTAAATGCAACACCGGTTGCATGAAGCACTGCGTTACGAATCGCCGGTGCACTCGGAATTGCCGGCGGTTCTCCAAGAGCTTTGTTTCCATATGGACCCATCGGATCATCCATTTCCACAAAATCGGCTTTGATGTCCGGCGTATCCAGCATCGTCATCAGTTTATAGTCCAGAAGATTACCATTTAAAGGTCTTCCTGTCTTTTCGTCAAGAATCAGCTGCTCACTGATACCATAGCCCATACCCATCGACATACCACCATGTACCTGCATTTCGGCAAGCTGTGGATTCAGAAGTTTCCCGCTGTCATGTACATTGATGATATGAAGAATTTTTATCTTTCCAAGCTTTATGTCGACTTCAACTTCAGCAAAGCAACAACCGGTTGCAATTGTGTTTTTCTTTACCTGCTCAGATACTTCAGCTGTCAGAACAGATGAATTTGTCAGACTGTAGTAACTCTCTTCTGCCAGTGCAGCAAGTGAAATTGCCTGCTCTTCGCCTGCCCAGATCCAGTTGTCACGAAGACTTAGTTCTCTGGTATCTACCTCAGGCAGTAAAGTCTTTGCATAAGCCAGAATCTTGTCTCTTAAAATTTCTGCACAGTGTTTCACTGCGGTTCCGGTTACAAAAGACTGTCTGGAAGCATAGGCTCCCGTATCAAACGGGGATACGTCCGTATCCTGCACAGTCTGGATGTGTACATGAGCCATATCTGTATGAAGTGTTTCTGCAACCATCTGTGAAAATACCGTATCCGCTCCCTGTCCGATCTCCGTTGCACCAAGCTGAAGCTGCACACTGCCATCCTGATTCAGTGAAAGACGTGCCCCTGCGATTTCCAGTGAAATCGGCCATACGCCGGTTTTATACGAAAACAGAGCCATACCTACCCCTCTGCGTACCGCTCCTGTCTGCTTTGCATATTTTTTTCTTTTTTCATCCCAATGGATATATTCTGCACCCTTTTTCAAACATTCAAAAATACCGTTCGTATTTGCAGCGATCGGTTTCAGATAACGGTCTTCATAATATCCTTCAATTAAGTTTTTCCTGCGGAATTCCAGTGGATCCATGTGGATTGCCTCTGCCACATCATCCATAAAGCACTCTATTGCGAAGCATACCTGCGGAATGCCGTAACCTCGCATTGCACCGCCTACCGGTGTGTTGGTATAGATCGTATAAGCCTCTCCGCGGATATTCGGACAGGCATATTGCAGTCTCCACGAAGTAAGACCATTCGCTGCGATTGCATGGCCATGCGATGCATAAGCACCCTGATTGGAATAAGAATGCATATCCTTTGCAACAAGTTTTCCTTCTTTATCCACACCTGCTGCAAGATCAAATTCGATGGAATGACGGGTTCTTGTATTGCAGAAAGTTTCTTCCCTGCTGATATCCAGTTTGACCGGTCTGCCGCCTACCTGTGTTGTCAGAAAAGCGTTTAAAGGCTCATATAAAACATCCTGTTTATTTCCGAATCCGCCTCCGATATACGGCTTAATCACACGGACATTGCCCCACGGAATTCCCAGTGCCTGACCAATGACACGGCGTACAATATGCGGAATCTGAGTGGAAGTCACCACTACGATCCGTCCTTTTTCCATATAAGCATACGAGATCGGGTTTTCGATATGACAGTGTTGTACAATTGGAGTCTTATATGTGCCTTTTACCACCGTTTCAGCTTCTTCCATACCCTTATCAACATCTCCGATAAAGTAATTGGAACGGGCAAGTACATTATCTTTTTTATCGAAATGAATCGGTGGTTTGCTGCCATACATGGATTTTCGCGGATGAATTTCCACCGGATATTCCTCATATTCTACTTTGATCTTTTTCAACGCTCTGGATGCAATAATTTCATCCTCTGCAACAACCGCTGCAATATCATCTCCATAATAGCGCACGCGACCGGTCAGCAGATTCCTGTCTGCCACATCCTGATGTGCCAGTTCCACAGACCATGGATGTCCCGGTGTCGGATAGCAATGATCCGGGACATCATGGAACGTCACAACCTTCACCACCCCTTCCATGATCTCGGCCTCACTTGTATCAATAGATTTTACGATTCCATTTCCAATTGTTGCATGCAGCACTTTCGCCACCAGACATTTTTTCGGAAGTAGATCTTCTGTAAATTTTGCTCTTCCGGTGACTTTCTCATATGCGTCTACACGCGGAACACTTTTTCCAATCATGATTACTCACCTTCTTCATAAAATTTTCTCAATAAAATCTTTTGAATAGAAAAAAGAACCTACCTGTTAAAATACTTCTGTCATTTTATTTCTGTATATATTCCGCGCAGATCATAA
The DNA here is from genome assembly GCF_900120195.1 of Blautia sp. Marseille-P3087. Classification (GTDB taxonomy): domain Bacteria; phylum Bacillota; class Clostridia; order Lachnospirales; family Lachnospiraceae; genus Blautia_A. Next base: position 111,085 of record NZ_LT635539.1, on the reverse strand, counting down.
ATTACATGCCGTGGACATTTCACTGCGCACATCCCACAGCTTAAACACAGTTCTTCATTGATCACGGCATGATTCTCTGTAACCCGAATGGCTCCTGCCGTACAGGTCTTTTCGCAGATACCGCAGCCGATACAACTTACTTCACACTGTTTCTTTGCCGCTGCTCCTTTGCTCTTATTTGAGCATTTTACAACAATATAGTTTGCACATTCATGAATGTGAATAATCTCCTGCGGACAGACCTTTGCGCATTTCCCGCAGGCAATACATTTCTCTTCATCCACTTCTGCCACGCCATATTCATTTAGAAAAATCGCCCCGAATTTACATTCCTGTATGCAGGCGCCACAGCCGATACAGCCATCAGCGCATCCCTGTCCGTCTTTTGCCGTCCGACACCCACCATTACACGCCACAAGGGCTGCACGGTACGGAAATCTTTTTTTCACAGCCATATCACCACTTCCTTTCGTATGGTGTATCTGTAAGCGGCAGACTGTATCTCCGTATTCCGTCATAGCGGAAATATGCGTCTGCAATCGCCGGTGCTGTAGGAATCGACGTGATTTCTCCGATACCGATTGCACCGCACGCTACATTTAATCCCGGTTTATCTACAACAATTGCTTTGATCTTCGGAACTTCATGAGCGCGGAACAATCCAAGTGAACCATATTTCTGAATCGGCCTGCAGTTTTCGTCAATCGGATATTTTTCTCTGAGTGCATATCCCATCGACATTACAACACCGCCTTCAATCTGCCCTTCGCAGGACAACGGATTGACTGCCTTGCCGACATCATGTGCCGCGACAATGTATTCCATCTTACCGGTCTTTTTATTCAGTATACACATCTGTGTTGCATATCCATATGCCACATGAGAGACCGGATTCGGCACATTAGCACCAAGTGGATCCGTCTTTGCCAGATATTCTCCGTAATAAACGATTCCCCTCATATCTTTCAGACTTTTTCCTGTTTTTCTGTCTTCCATCAGCTTCTCACAGGCTCTCCGGCATGCTTCTCCGGTGATCAGTGTCTGTCTCGAGCCGGACGTCGTACCGGAATCCGGTGCAATCCAGGTGTTGCTTCTTTCGTATACAATATCCTCATGTTTCAGATCTGTATTGGTCACAACCATCTGTACAAGAACGGTACCGAGTCCTTGTCCGATACAGGATGCTCCGGAATAGATATGCAGCTTCTCATCGTCTTCCACGATCAGCTTCACACGTCCGGTATCCGGGATGCCGACACCGACACCCGCATTTTTCATTGCACAGCCGATTCCGACCGGTTTGCCCTCTGCCAGAGCAGTCTCATAATCCTCCCGAACCGCCTCCAGTGTCTCAATAAGACCGGTAGACTCATCTACGATCTGACCGTTCGGAAGCACTTCTCCCGGACGTATCGCATTACGGTAACGAATTTCCCACGGTGTGATTCCCACTCTATCTGCCATCATATTCAGAAGTGTTTCTGTTGCAAAACAGGTCTGGGTGACACCAAATCCACGAAAAGCACCCGCCGGCGGATTATTTGTATAATAGGCAGTCCCTTCAATTTCGAAATTCTCATAATGATATGGTCCTGCCGCATGCGTGCAGGCACGTTCGAGCACCGGTCCGCCAAGAGACGCATATGCTCCGGTATCAGAAACTACAGTAGCTTTTACTCCCATAATATTTCCATGTTCATCACATCCCATTGTCATATCCATATAGAACGGATGACGTTTCGGATGCACCAGAAGGGACTCTGCCCTGGTCAGTTTTACTTTGACCGGTTTTTTTGTCACATAAGTAAGAAGTGCTGCCAGATGCTGAACCGTCATATCTTCTTTTCCACCGAATCCGCCTCCGACCAGTGCATTCTGCACTTTTACTTTATCTGTTCCAAGTACAAGGGAACATTCATGCAGTGTCTGGTGTGCCGACTGGTCTGTCGAATAAATAAATACATCCCCATCCTCATCATAAAATGCAACCGCGCATTCCGGTTCCAGAAAAGCATGTTCCGTCCACGGTGTCTCAAAGTGATGCGAGATCACATATTTGGAATTCTGAATTGCTTCTTCTGCGTTTCCACGGCTGATATGTTTATGCGCGCAGATATTGTTTTCCTCTTCGTCAAACACCTTGTGTGCGTCCGGTGCAGCTGCCTCTTCAATCGTGTGTACAGGTGGCAGTACTTCGTATTCTACTTTTATCAGTTTCTTTGCTTTTTCCGCTGTTTCCCTGTCCTTCGCGGCAACCAGCGCGATCGCATCTCCCAGATAATGTGTAAGTCCTCCGACAGGTATCAGGGTATACTGATCATGTTTCAGATGGCCAATCTTGTTTTCTCCCGGTATATCCCCGGCAGTCACAACTGCTTCTACACCCTCAAGTGCTCTGGCTTTGGACGTATCGATTGAAAGTACTCTGGCACGTGCATACTGACTTCGAAGTGCCGTTCCATAAAGCATTCCATCAAGATAAAAATCATCCGGGTATCTGCCTGTTCCAAGCACTTTTTCCTCTACGTCGATCCTCGACACACGGTTTCCGATTGCCCAGTTCTGGTCTCCGTCATCCGGAAGTACTCCTGCATCCAGAATCTTTGCTGCAAGCCGAACCGCATCCATGATCTTTACATAACCGGTACAGCGGCAGTAGTTATTTCGCAGGGCATATCTGATTTCATCATCGGAAGGTGTTTTATTTACATCCAGAAGCGCCTTTGTACACATCACCATTCCCGGGATGCAGAAGCCACACTGTACAGCCCCCGCCTTTCCGTATGCATAAGTATAAACCTGTTCTTCCCATTCCGTCAGACCTTCCACCGTGATCACTTCCCTGCCATCCAGTGAATCCGTATCCGGAACACATGCCTTGCAGGTCTTTCCGTCAATGATCACGGTACAGGCTCCACATGCCCCTTCACTACATCCATCCTTCACTGAAGTCAGATGAAGTTCATCCCGCAGAAATCGTAGCAGTTTTTGATTTTTTTCAGTCTGAACAGTCCTGCCGTTCACCTTAAATGTTACCATAGCGGCTCTCCTTTTCACTACTTATATGATATCTGCGGATTTTTGCAGTATGCATTTTCCTGATATCACATAAGCAGATATGTATAATCGTCAATCACAGTACACATCAGTTTGCCGAGATCCTCATTAAGAATTTCTGCCGGCTGGTCGGCCTTGACTTTCTCCAGTCTGTCTCCGATACGTACCAGTACCTCTTTTGTTCCGGCATCAAGTACAGTAAATCCGTTATTTGTACTGTCTTTCATGTCTTCTTCCGTTGCAAACAATGTAAATTTGTCTTTATACGGTGCACCTGCATACTGACAGAAGGAACGACAGTTTCCACATTCGTTGCACATATAATCTATGTGAAGAATCTGCAAAAGTTCCATCTCCGGCACTTCGATCAGCACATTTGCACGGTTTGGACATACGTCTGCACAGTTTCCACAGACACGTTTATGTCTGGTAAATTCTTTTACTTTCGGTGCATCTTTTTTCTTCAGGCAGTCAAGAAGAGGTGATTTTTCTTCAGTTTGTTTACCTGCCGCTTTTTTGACTGTTTTTTGATAATGTGCATCTGTAAGTGAATCCGTGGCAAGTTTTTTCAGTTCTTCTACCTGAACCTTCCCGTCTTTTTCGATTTCACAGGTATCTGCTTTCTCGGCAATACGCGTCAGCCATTTGTACCCGCCCGGTTTCAGAAGTACCGTCGCCACTGTAACCGGCCAGATGCCGCAACCCACGATCTGATCAATGTTTTTCTGATCCGCCCCTCCCGAGAAAGACATTGGAAGTTTTCCGTCAAAAGATTCCGCCAGACGAGCCGCAACTGAAATAGAAAGCGGAAACAACGCCTTGCCGGACATATACATTTCTTCTCCCGGAAGTTCCTGGCGCTTAATATCAACCGGAAATGTATTGGTCAGTTTCACCCCGAAAGAAAGTCCTTCCTGTGCAGCAGTTTCCATCAGACGTTTCAGCATCGGCACCGCATCTTCATACTGCAGATCATCTTTGAAGTGGAAATCTGTAAATGCCATATAATCATAACCAAGATCATCCATTGCTTTTCTTACAAATTCATAGCCAAGAAGTGTCGGATTGCATTTTACGTAAGTGTTGATATGTTTCTCTTTCAGAAGATATGTCACAATATTTTCAATTTCCTGTGGCGGACATCCGTGCATTGTGGAAAGTGTGATCGAATTGCAGATTTCTGCAGGGATCGCCTCGATATCTTCTTTTGTCACATGTTCAAAAAGACTGATATGCTCCCATAACCACTGTTTACACTCTTTAAAGATGGCTGTATCTCCGGCATCTTTCAGCCCTTCAATAAAATCATCAATCTTTTTGTCTTTGATGCCCTCAAGGTTGTAGCCACAGGACATGTTGAACTGGAATCCGTCCGGATTTCCAAGTCCGAATTCTTTTGCGATCACATGAATAAGTATCCAGCCTTTAATATACTCAGCCATTGCCTGCGGTACATAAAGTTCTGTTGACCATTCGCAGTTGTATGCTTCATCTTCCGCCACGATACACGGCTTTGGAATGCATGCTGAAAGCTCCGGTCCATCCATTTTCTGCACGGTCTTTAATTCAAAGAATCTGGCACCTGCGACATATGCAGCCACAAGATTCTGTGCAAGCTGTGTATGTGGACCCGCTGCCGGTCCCACCGGATTTTCAAGTTTTCTTCCGAATATTTCGATTGTTTTTGACTGATCAGCCACATAAGCTTTCTGAATACCAAACACCTGACCTGTTTTTTTATATTCATTCAAGATCCATTCCGTCAGCTGTCCGAATGGAATGCTTTTCATAATATCACTCATATTGTATCCTCCCTGAATTCCTGAACCGCTTCCCCATCCGTCAGGAAATTAATTATCCGTTGATATCCTCTGAAAGTTCCCCTGCCGCCTGACGGCAGTCTGCCATAATCTTTTTCTCATCACATACCAGCAATTCACGGTCTTTCATCAGAATTTCTCCGTTACATACGGTTGTCTGTACCATACTTCCATTTACCCCAAACAGGAGATGACTGTTGCAATTGGATGCATCCATCGGTGTCAGCGGATCATAATCGATCACGATCACATCGGCAGCGGCTCCCACTTTCAGAATACCAAGAGGTTTCTTAAAATAACGATTCGCAATCTTTGCATTTCCCTCAAACAACATCTGCGGAATTTCACTCCATGCTGCTGTCGGATCACAGAGATGGTGTTTATGCAGAATGTTTGCCACTTTCCAGGACTCCATCATATCATGGGTATATCCGTCTGTACCAAGGCCCGTCAGAATGCCCTTGTGTACCAGTTCCATCGTCGGAGGACATCCACAGGCATTCCCCATATTCGATTCCGGATTGTGCACTACCATTGTATCTGTCTCTTTGATCAGATCCATCTCATGTTCATTGATATAAATACAGTGTCCGAGAAGAGTCTTCGGACCAAGAATATTCCAGTCATAAAGGCGGTCAACAATACGTTTGCTGTGCTCTTTCAGGCACTGATGCAGATCATAAATCCCCTCTGCTACATGGATGTGATAACCGACACCTTCCGGTTTCAGCTCATTACAGAGAGCCATCGTCTCATCAGAGATTGTAAAAGATGCATGCATTCCCATCATGGCAGCCAGCATATCACTGTCATCTTCACTCGCATGCCGGATGAAGTTTACATTCTCCATCACAGATTCCCGTGATTTTTCCATTCCGTCTCTGTCAGAGATTTCATAGCAGAGACAGGTGCGGACTCCAAGATCTTTTGCCGCTTCTTCGATCATATACAGTGAGCCTTCGATATGTCCAAAACTTGCATGATGGTCAAATACCGTTGTCACACCATTCTTTATAGAATCAATGTATGTCGCATACGCAGAAAGCTTCGTCTGCTCCAGCGTCAGATGACGGTCGATGTTCCACCACATCCCATCCAGAATATCAAGAAAGCCTTTCGGGCTGTATCCGTTGACATTTAATCCTCTCGCAAATGCACTGTAAATATGTTCATGTACATTGATAAAAGCCGGCATAATAACTCCGCCATGTGCATCTATAAATTCCGCATCCGGATATGTGTTTTTTACTTCTTCTGTTGTCCCCACCATGGTTATGGTGTTCCCATCCATTGCTACTGCTCCATTTTCATAAAAAGCGTTGGATTCGTCCCGTGTGATCATTCTTCCGTTTCCAATAATCCGCATATGCGCCCTCCCTGCCTTGTGAAATTTTTCCAATCTGTGATGAAATCTTCCATAAGTTTTCGGTATTTTGTACTATATAATGTAACATATTTTCTATCTTATTTCAACTATATTCGCAAGATTAGTTTGGTGTTCAAAAAAAATTTGTGCATTCAATATAAAAACAGCGACGGAGCCCTGTCCGCTCCGTCGCTGTTTTTACTATATCATATTTTTTTCCTTCTGAAAAGCTATTTTTGCTCTCCCAGAAGCTTCAGATTTCTCCTGTCTTTTTTCCAAAGGACAGGATCAAGTTCCACAAGATAACCGCATCCATTCCCGATATGCCACTCATAAAATTCTTTTTTAGGAAGTGCATATTTTTCCATGATATTCATGATCGTACCCCCATGCACGACCAGTGCTGCCTCTGTAATTGCTTCCCGTATGCATGCAGTAACCGCTCTCTGAAAACCTTCCAGATTTCGCACTGCACACTCCTCTTTGCTTTCGCCTCCCGGGAAAGCCAGAATTCCATTGCTGTCTATCCATGCCTGATATCTCGGATCACCGGAAAGTTCTTTGTAATTTTTATTTTCAAATTCTCCGAAATTACATTCTGCAAGCTGATCAATGATCCGTACCTTCGGATCATCAAACAGAATTGCCGCTGTCTCAAGGCATCTCTTAAGTGGACTTACAAATACCGCCTGCGGCTTTGGATATGTAAACTTTCTGAGCAGTTTCCTGCCTTCCTCACACAAAGGTTCATCAGTCACACCAATATAACGCTGATGGCGGTTTCCCTCCGTCATGCCATGACGGATCAACCAGATCTTAAGCATCTTTGATCACCGTCCCTATTCCACATACAACTCTCGTCACCTGCGTGCTGTATGCGGCAAGTTTCGTACATACTCTGCCAACTGCTTCACGATATGCCCTATCAAATGCATCAATAGGTACAACGCCATATCCCACTTCATCTGATACAAGAACTACCTGCGGATTGACCCGAATCAGTCGTTCTGCAAGTTCGCTGACATCATTTCCGGTTTGCATCTCTTTTCGGATAAATTCGTGAAAGCAAAGGATTCCCTGTGCAGATGCAATCATCTCCCAGTCAGCATCCGCACCGTTTACCCAGACAATCTCCGGGTATATTTTGTTTGCCAGAAGTGTTTTTCCCTGAAACGCTCCCCCTATGATCATCTTCATATTTTAATCCTCACACTTTATAAATCACCATAACGACCGCCAGTACCAAAGGCATCCATGCCTCGCAGAGGCAAAGGAAATAACCCGAAAGATCGCCGGTCGTGCCGCCGAAATATTTCATTGCTTTATGTCTGTAAAACGTAAATACAAGCAGGGCTGTCACAAACATGAAAGCGCCCCATACCGGCTGGATCCAGATCATCACTGTCGCCAGGATCACAAGATATATCACCAGTGTATTTCGCACTTTTTTATCTTCTGCCTTACGCGAAAACTCTGCGACCGTACCACTTGCATTCGCCTTTGGTAACGTGATCACACCAAGTCCTGAAAGACATCTTGAAACCATATAGCCACATGCAAGAAGGTACATTGCCGGCCGGTCGTCTACTTCTGTGATCTGCATCATTGTCCCAAATAATACAAAAAAATATACACATGCCGTAATAACTGCAAATGCACCCGCATGTGAATCTTTGAGAATCTCCAGACGTTTTTCCCTGTCACGCCAGGAACTTAAGGCATCCGAAGTATCCAGAAGTCCGTCAATATGAATTCCACCTGTAAGGATCACCGGCACAAGAACCAGCACCATTGCCGTAAATGAATTTCCGAACCCCAGATATCTGCAGATCCATTCTGCCGCCAGAAGTACAATACCTATCGCCGTTCCGATGAACGGAAAAAAGCAAAGCATATATTTCATATTTTCTTCTGTCCACTCTGCCTGAGGCATCGGAATCTTTGAAAACATGGAAAATGCAATTTTAAAACTGTTCCAGAGACTTTTCATCGGATTTCTGACCTCCTGTCCACATCAGAAGCCTTATATTTTTTTTGGTAAACCGGAATTCCGTAAACGACTTCCACCACTTCATCCGCCATATCTGACAGCTTCTGATTGATCATTCCTAAATATTCCTGATAAAGTTTTGTATCACCCTGGTATTCTGCCGCTTCTGAAAAGATCTCATTTGTTACGATCACAAGATTTTCGGTCTGTTTTTGCAGAAACTCCACACCATCAACTACTGCTTTCACTGTATTTTCGTGTGCACCATTTTCCTGAAACATCTCATTTGCAACAAGATTAGACATACATTCCAAAAGGACCGTAGTTCCTTTCGGAACCGAAGCCCGGGAAAGACCGGTGTAACACTCCAGTGTATCAAATCCTTTGCCCTGACGCATAGCCTGATGACGTTTCACACGCTTCCTGCTCTCTTCGTCAAACGGGTACATAGTTGCTATATAAATGCGCCTGGCATTTCCAAAAGCAACAATACAGTCTTCCGCGAAGGCAGATTTTCCACTGCCACTGCCGCCAGTTACAAGTATCATCATTTTTATACAAGCTCCTCATACTGGTCCACATGGATATCCTCAAATGTACTCATCGATTCATAGACGGCAACTCCCATATCAAGGAACGGGAACAGTGCCACGGCTCCGCTTCCCTCTCCCAGACACATTTCTCCATGAAGTACTGCCTCTTTGCCAAGTGCTTCGAGAAGCAGATGCGCTGCCGGTTCTTTCGAAACATGAGACGCGATCATATAATCTCCCATCTGCGGACAGATACGCTGCGCGATCAGTGCTGCCACACAGGAAATAAATCCATCGATCACGACCGGGACACCAAATGCCGCACCGCCAAGGAACATTCCAGCCATACCGGCAATATCAAATCCCCCGACTTTTGCCAGTACATCAATCGCATCTTCCTGATTCGGCTGATTAATCTCAATTGCTTTTTTGATTGCATGAATCTTACGATTCAGTCCGTCTCCGGAAAGCCCGGCACCACGTCCTGTCATTTCTTCAACCGGACGGTTCAGAAGTACAGATGCCACCGCACTGCTGGTCGTAGTATTACCGATTCCCATTTCTCCCGTTGCCAGAAGTCCATAACCATCTTCTTTCAGACGACGTACCATTTCGATACCTGCCTCCAGTGCCTGTACAGCCTGTTCTCTTGTCATTGCCGGACCTTTGGTCATATTTGCAGTCCCACATGCAACTTTCAGATCTGTCGCAACCTTTGTGTCCACTGCCATACCGATGTCAACCGGAATAACTTTGGTTCCGCACTGTCTGCACATCACGCATGCAGAGGTATCGCCGGAAAGGAAATTTTCTGCGACGATTGCCGTCACTTCCTGTCCTGTCTGGGTAACGCCTTCCTCTACCACGCCATTATCTGCGCACATCGGAACCAGTGCCCTTTTGTTTATATGCATATCCGGATTTCCGGTGATTCCTGCAATCTGAATAACCATTTTTTCCATTTTGCCGAGTGAATGCAGAGGTTTTGCAATGCTGTCCCAGCGTTTCGCCGCAGTCTCCATCGCTCTTTCGTCTAATGGTTTTATTTGAGCAAGAGTTTCTTCCAGTGTCATTTTTCCATCTCCCTGTTATCTCTGTGTATCCTGTAGTATTTATTTACCTGTAGTAAATACAAAAAATTTGCTGAATATGTAATTCAATGCCAGTACTATAAACTGAGTCACAAATTTTCCAATCATATCACTGAATCCCATTTGGGCTACCAGAAGCCAGACTCCTCCGACTTCAATCACCATAGTCAGCAGTCTTGCACTGACAAATTTACAGAAAGGCTGTACATGGTCCCTCAATGTCTCACATTTATCCAGAAATACAAACTTTGAATTTACTACATATGCAAATATAATCGCTGCAATAATAGAAATGATGTTTGCAATATTTAATCCAAGATTGCATTTACGAAGTACATAGAAACATACCAGATTTACCAGTGTCGTACAGCCTCCGAAAAAAATGTATCTGATCACATCATTTTCATAGAATCGCAGAATCAGATTGATAAGTTTTTTCATTATTTTCTCCTCTTACGCATCATCTCTGACAGAACCTGTCACATCTTTATTCCCATGGATGATCTGAGATACAATATATCTCGGACGACGTTTGACTTCTTCATAAATTTTTGCAAGATAATAGCCGATCACTCCGAGGCTCAGCATGATTGCGCTTCCGATCAGAAGTAGCAGCAAAATTGTCGTTGTATAGCCTTCAATTGCATGTCCCCGAAAATATTGTATCAGTGAATAAATAATCATGACAAGCGAACATACAAAACAAATACCTCCGCCAAACGACACAAACTGAAGTGGAGCAGTCGTAAATGCAACAATATTGGTAAATGCATATTTGATCAGCGACCAGGCAGACCACTTTGATTCACCTGCTTCCCGTTCATGCACTTCAAATTCCACATATGCCGTCTTGTATCCTACCCATGACGAAGTTGCACGAAAAAACATATTTCTTTCCGGCAGAGAAAGAATACTGTTTACCACCTTGCGATCCATCATTTTAAAATCAGAGGTATTTTGCATGTCTACTTTTGTTGCTTTGGACATAATCCCATAAAAAAATCCTGCGCACTTTTTATGAAGAAAGCTTTCATTTCCGCGGCTTTTCTTGATGCCTTCAATGACTTCATAGCCTTCTTCCCATTTCCGGTACATCTCAATCAAAGTTTCTGCCGGATGCTGCAGATCACAGTCCATAACAGCCACCACTTCTCCGGTCGCCTGTGCCATTCCGGCAAAAACAGCTGCCTCTTTACCAAAGTTACGTGAAAAATGCACCCCCAGAATATTCGAATCCTTTCCCCCTGCTTTTAGTATTTCTTCCCATGTATGATCTTTAGATCCATCATCCACAAGAACCAGCTCATACGAAATCCCGGCTTCTGCCAGAACCTCATGAAGAACCCTGCATGTTTTTCCAACCATCAGTTCCTCATTATAAGCCGGAAGTACGACAGATAATCTACTCATGTTTCTTTATTTCCTCTTCTCTTTTTGCAAACTAACACCACACAAATGTAGCACAATATCCCCACACACGTCAAGACAAGCCCTGTCTTCAGATATGGAGTATAGTATGTAATACGGATCTCATGATCCCCCTTCGTGAGTTCCAGTGCCATGTACATGGTGTTTGCCTGTTTTAACTCTGTTTTCTGACCATCTACATATGCCTGAAAGCCTTTGCTGTAAGGCAGTGAAATCACAAGGACTTTATCCTTCGATACAGAAATACTGCCTGTAAGTTCATGATTCTTTATCTTGACATCTTTCAGGCTTTCCGTGCCCAGTCTGCTGGTCTGACTCTCTATATTTTTCATCGGCTGGCATACAACTTTCATATCTTTATATGAGTATACACCTGTATTTTCAAAAGTGAGCGTAATGGATTTTTTCCCCTTTTCACTGTAACCGGTATTGCAGAGGAAATCTGATCGACCACTGTATGCATTATATTTGTCTGTAAAAATACTGATCGTCTTGTCAAGGAATTGTCCTGTAACATCAATATATGCCTTCTGACTTTCTTTCCAGTATCTCCACTTACTGTTTTCGTATTGAACTTTTTTCTGCTCGTAGAGCGTCATTTTATTCCATTTCTTATCACTGATCAGCTCACGTGGAGAAAGCGCCTCATAGTCAACGCCTTCTGTAATGAGATATGTTTCACATTCATCCAGCCCGTCGAAAACCAGTTTTGCCTGTGCATTTTCCTTTGTAATGATCAGTTTCCCATCTTTTTCTTTGCAGCCTGAACCTGTCACCAGTTTATACGACACTTCTCTGTCATTAAATTCCGGTGTCGTTTCCGGTACTGCGCTGTCTGCCAGTACCACTCCCTGCAACAGAGCCTGCTGCTTTTCAACAGTCGACATTTTCGCATATTTTTTTTCTGGAATATAGGAATCATAAGTATATCCTATTGGAAGTGCATTTTTGCATTCATATGCGCGATATAATCTATCCTTTTTTTCCGCTTCTGCTGCAAGTGTATCATACCCATACGGCAAATACTCTTCTTCGCCGGCTTTTACTACAAAATATTTTACTGCTGCAAGACGATCCAGAATCGTTCTGCTGTCCAGATTCTCGTAATGATAATCCCATGGTGTATTCAGGTCGACCTCATTAAAAAAGTTCGTGATATCTCCACTTGCTACGCTGAAATAGTAAGAAGTACTGTTTGTACCTGTCTGCATGGAAGAATTTTCATAACTGTGTGTTCCCATCTGGTCATAGCGGTAAATTGATTCATCCCCAGTTTTCAGTACTGCCAGATCCGTTCCTGTTTCCAGTTTGTCCAAAGCTTCTCCCTGATCTGAAAACTCTGAAAGATAGTCTTTTTCGTAAGAATACTGATAATACATATTAAAAAGAATTCCTGCAATCAGGAAGCCACCTGTCATCAACATCAGATTTTTTCTTTTTGTAAATACTGCACCAAATGATAATACAGTAAATGTCGCCAGCACCAGCAAAAGAACTGCTACCAGATTTCTCTGTGTTCTTGCTGCATCCGGCAAAAGCGCCAGTACACAATATCCTATGAGAAAAACAAAAATCGTACGTTTTTCTTTTAATGAAAGCTTAAATAATTCCGGGTACATCTTCACAAAAATGTATGCCATGAGCATGCCATATGCCCATATCCATCGATTGGAGACATACGAGAATCCGTTAAGTACATGTCCCGCAAATGGGAACAGTAAAAAAAGGTTTATCAGAATAAAACCTGCTTTTAACGTTTTGTATTTTTTTTTCTTTGCAAACAATACAAAGCTTCCGGTCATCGAAACTGCCGAAAATCCGGCAACACCCCACTGGATCATGTTCTCGCCAATCAGACAGCTCAGATATTTCTGATAATATACTTTATCATAAAACAAAGGTACATAGTTTTCCGCTTTAAAGCGATCTGTTCCAAATACCGGAAGAATCACCGGAAGCAATATGACTGCCGCGATCAAAACCGCGATTACCGAGTATATCGCAAAAACACTCAGCCATTTTCCGACATTTTTCAGAGAATGGACTCCAAACTGTTCGAAATACCGGAATATAGCATACAAAACCATAAAAATACCCAACATGTAGAAAAAGTAAAAGCTTGATAATCCGGCTACCGCCACCGACCAGATAAACAGATATGGTCTTTCTTTTTTGTATATCTTGTCAATTCCCATAAGAATCAACGGCAGATAGATCATCGGGTTTGAAAAATATGGATGTTTCATGGCAGCATAAATTGTCCAGCCTGCAAAGATATATATCATGCAACCCATAAAAGTCGCCTGTCTGCTGTTTTTGTGATAAAAACAGTATCTGCTGAACGCAATTCCGGCCAGATAGATTCTGAGAAAAATCAGGAATTCATATAAAATCTCTGTTTTGGAAGATGGACAAAATACTGACAGTAACGTCAGCGGATCTCCAATGACATAATAGTGCAGTGTCGTCAGAATATCCGAACCATAGCCAATATGAAGATCCCACATTGGTATCGAAAAACGATGTTCTACAAATATCGTATATAAAATTCCTCTGAGATATCTTCCATAGTATGACAGGGAATTCAGATGCTGCGGCACTCCGTCATGACTCCACACAAGAGACTTTCCATTCAGATAAAATCTCAGATAGAGAAAAAGCGCAATCAATAGAAATACCACTGTATATACAATATAAAATTCCGTATTTTTGCCGTTTGTACTTCTGTTACTTCTTTTGTTTTTCATATTTTTTCTATTTTGTATGTTCATATTTTCTCTTATAAATTTTATGTCATATATAATGCAAAAAGCCGCGGTACAAAAGTACCGCGGCTATATCTCTGAATTATTCCGTCACTGCACGCAGTAAGAATTATTCTTCTTCGCCGTACATTGCTACCAGTTTATTCAGATATGCATATCTAGCTTTTGCTTCAGATTCATTTTTAGCAAACAGTCTTGCAGCTTTTTCAGGATTCTGACGCTGTAAGGAGTTGTAACGAACTTCGCCGTTCAGGAAGTCCATGTAGTTCTCCATATCCGGTGTCTTGGAATCCAGAGCAAACTTCTTGTCTGCTGCCGGGTTGAAGCGGAAGTTGTGCCAGTATCCGCACTTAACTGCCAGTTCTTCTTCTGTCTGAGCTTTTGCCATACCCTTCTTGATACCATGGTTGATACATGGAGCATATGCAATGATCAGAGACGGTCCCGGATAAGCTTCTGCTTCAGCGATTGCTTTAACAGTCTGGTTGAAGTCAGCACCCATAGAGATCTGTGCTACGTATACATAGCCATAGCTCATTGCGATGGAAGCCATATCTTTCTTCTTAGTCTCTTTACCGCCGGCAGCGAACTGAGCGATTGCACCTGTAGGTGTAGATTTAGAGGACTGTCCGCCTGTGTTGGAATAAACCTCTGTATCGAATACCATAACGTTGATGTCACGTCCGCTTGCGAGAACATGGTCAACACCACCGAATCCGATATCGTAAGCCCATCCGTCACCACCGAAGATCCACTGGGATTTCTTGGACAGATAATCTTTCTGAGCAAGGATTTCTTTAGCAGCATCGCATCCGCATGCTTCCAGAGCAGCGATCAGTTTGTCTGTTGCTGCACCGTTTGTTGCACCAACGGAGAATGTATCCAGCCATTCCTGACCAGCTTCTTTAACTGCTTCATCTTTGCCTTCTGCTACAACAGCTTCAACTTTTGCTTTGAGGCCATCACGGATAGCTCTCTGAGCAAGAAGCATACCATAACCGAACTCAGCGTTGTCTTCGAACAGTGAGTTAGCCCATGCAGGACCCTGTCCTTTAGCGTTGGTTGTGTATGGTGTAGACGGTGAAGAGTTACCCCAGATAGAGGAGCATCCTGTAGCATTTGCAATGTACATTCTGTCACCGAACAGCTGTGTGATCAGTTTTGCGTAAGGTGTTTCACCACAACCTGCACATGCTCCGGAGAACTCAAGCAGAGGCTGTTTGAACTGGCTTCCCTTAACAGTTGTTTCTTTGAATTTAGCAACAACTTCTTCTTTGATCGGAAGTTCTCTTCCATAATCGAAGAATTTCTGAAGTCCTGCATTTGCTTCCATGTTTTCCATAGCAAGGGCTTTTGCACCTTTCTTGCCAGGGCATACATTAGCACAGGAACCACATCCTGTACAGTCATAAGCTGATACAGTCATAGTGAATTTGTATTCTTTCATACCTGTCATCGGAAGTGTAGCCATTCCCTCAGGAGCGTTTGCTGCTTCTTCTTCTGTCAGTGCTACCGGACGGATTGCTGCGTGTGGGCAGACATATGCACAACGGTTACACTGGATACAGTTTTCTGGCTGCCATACCGGTACATTTACTGCGATACCACGTTTTTCGTATGCAGCTGTTCCGGACGGTGTAGTACCATCAACATATTCTGTAAATGCGGATACAGGAAGTGTGTTACCTTCCTGTGCATTGATCTTGCACTGGATGTTGTTTACGAAGTCCTGTGCTTCCTGAGCGCCATGAGTTGCATGAGCCATGAAGAGACCTTCATCTTCTGCATCTTTCCAGCTTTCCGGAACTTTAACTTCTACAACCTGTTTTGCACCTGCATCGATAGCTGCCCAGTTCTTCTGAACAACATCGTCACCCTTACGTCCGTAAGTAGCTTTTGCAGCTGCTTTCATCAGTTCGATAGCCTGATCTTCCGGAATGATTCCTGTAAGTTTGAAGAATGCAGACTGAAGGATTGTGTTGATACGTGTTGGTCCCATGCCGGTCTCAATACCGATCTTCACACCGTCGATGGTATAGAATTTGATATTGTGGTTAGCAATGAATGCTTTAACCTGTCCCGGAAGATGTTTTTCAAGACCTTCCATATCCCATGCACAGTTAAGAAGGAATGTACCGCCATCAACAAGCTCCTGAACCATGTTATACTTATTTACATAAGACGGATTATGACATGCAACAAAGTTTGCTTTGTGGATCAGGTACGTAGATTTGATCGGTTTCTTTCCAAAACGAAGGTGAGACATTGTAACACCACCGGATTTCTTGGAGTCATAATCGAAGTAAGCCTGAGCATACATGTCTGTGTTGTCACCGATGATCTTGATAGAGTTCTTGTTAGCACCTACAGTACCGTCAGCTCCAAGGCCCCAGAACTTACAGTTTGTAGTTCCTTCTGGTGTTGTAACAATCGGAGCACCTGTTTCAAGAGAAAGGTTTGTAACATC
Organism: Blautia sp. Marseille-P3087; assembly: GCF_900120195.1. Classification (GTDB taxonomy): domain Bacteria; phylum Bacillota; class Clostridia; order Lachnospirales; family Lachnospiraceae; genus Blautia_A. The sequence continues at coordinate 94,568 of NZ_LT635539.1, read as the reverse complement.
ATCAACGATACCGATTGTGAATTTTTCTTTTGTTGTGTTCTCATATACTGCAACGATCTGTGCCGGTGTAGTATCTTTTGAACCAAGACCATAACGTCCTGTAAAGATCTTAACGTCTTTGAACTTGCTGTCTTTTAATGCAGCAACAACGTCAAGGTACAGAGGCTCGCCAAGTGCTCCTGGCTCTTTTGTTCTGTCAAGAACGCTGATCTGTTTAACAGTTTCCGGGATAGCATCGATCAGTGCCTGTGCGCAGAATGGTCTGTAAAGACGAACTTTAACAACACCGACTTTTTTGCCTGCTGCTGCAAGGTAATCGATAGTCTCCTCGATTGTATCGTTTACGGAACCCATAGCGATAATGATGTGCTCAGCATCTTCTGCTCCGTAGTAGTTGAACAGTTTGTAGTCTGTTCCGATCTTTTCATTTACTTTGTCCATGTATTCCTGAACTACTGCCGGAAGAGCATCGTAGAACGGGTTACATGCTTCTCTTGCCTGGAAGAAGATATCCGGGTTCTGAGCAGAACCTCTCTGACATGGATGGTTCGGGTTCAGAGCATGATCACGGAATGCCTGAATTGCTTCCATATCTGCCATATCTTTCAGATCTTCGTAATCCCATGTCTCGATCTTCTGGATCTCGTGAGATGTACGGAAACCATCGAAGAAGTTGATGAACGGAACTTTACCTTTGATTGCTGCAAGATGAGCAACCGGTGTCAGGTCCATAACTTCCTGTACGGATGATTCGCAGAGCATTGCGCATCCAGTCTGACGACAGGCCATAACGTCGGAGTGATCTCCGAAAATGGAAAGTGCGTGAGAAGCAAGTGCACGAGCAGATACATTAATTACGCCCGGAAGCTGCTCACCAGCGATTTTGTAAAGGTTCGGGATCATCAGAAGAAGACCCTGAGATGCAGTGTAAGTAGTTGTCAGGGCACCGGCTGCCAGAGATCCGTGTACTGCACCTGCAGCACCTGCTTCAGACTGCATCTCTGTAACCTGTACTTCCTGTCCAAAGATGTTCTTTCTGCCCTGTGTTGCCCACTCATCTGTTGCTTCCGCCATAACAGATGAAGGAGTGATCGGGTAGATAGCAGCTACATCTGAATATGCATAAGAAGCATGAGCGGCTGCATGGTTACCATCCATGGTTTTCATCTTTCTTGCCATAGTTTGTTTTCCTCCTTAAAGGTATGATGAAAATTATAATTTATTTCAGGCCAGTGAAAGGGCCTAAAAGTCCAATAGTTATTATAGCATAGCCATTTCAGATTGTCCAATCAGGATTGTACATTTTCTGTATCTATTTACATACAAAAAAGTTAGCAACATGCAAGTTTTATGGAGCTTTCAGGCCCTTCTCTTTCCTAATCATGTGTTTTTGTGATTTAAGACTTGCAAATTCCTGACTTTACTGTAAAATGGGAATGAATGGCCAAAACGGTCCGAACCCAAAATGACTGAACGAAACCATAACGAAGAAAAGAGGTACATTATGATTTCAGCAAATAATATTACACTGCGTGTTGGCAAAAAAGCACTTTTTGAAGATGTCAACATCAAATTTACCGAAGGCAACTGCTATGGTCTGATCGGAGCAAACGGTGCCGGTAAATCTACATTTCTTAAAATCCTGTCCGGACAGCTTGAGCCGACCAACGGTGATATCGTCATCACACCGGGTCAGCGTCTTTCTTTCCTGCAGCAGGATCACTTCAAATACGATTCATACAATGTTCTGGATACCGTTATTATGGGAAACGCCCGACTGTATGAGATCATGAAAGAAAAAGAAGCCATCTACGCAAAAGAAGACTTCTCTGACGAAGACGGCATCCGCGCCAGCGAACTCGAGGGTGAATTCGCTGAGATGAACGGATGGGAAGCAGAATCTGATGCTGCCACCCTTCTGAACGGACTCGGAATCGAAACCGAACTCCACTACACTCAGATGGCTGACCTGACCGGAAGCCAGAAGGTCAAAGTTCTTCTGGCCCAGGCACTTTTCGGGAATCCGGATATTCTGCTCCTCGATGAGCCGACCAACCATCTGGATCTCCCGGCGATCGAATGGCTGGAAGAATTCCTGATCAACTTTGACAATACCGTCATTGTTGTATCCCATGACCGTTACTTCCTGAACAAAGTCTGCACCCATACCGCAGATATTGATTATGGTAAGATCCAGCTGTATGCCGGAAACTATGACTTCTGGTTCGAATCCAGCCAGCTCCTTATTAAACAGATGAAAGAAGCCAACAAGAAAAAGGAAGAAAAAATCAAAGAACTCCAGGAATTTATTTCCCGATTCAGCGCAAACGCTTCCAAATCCAAGCAGGCGACTTCACGTAAACGTGCTCTGGAAAAAATCCAGCTTGATGATATGCGTCCATCCAGCCGTAAATACCCATACATCGACTTCCGTCCGAACCGCGAGATCGGCAATGAAGTACTTATGGTTGAAAACCTTTCAAAAACCATCGATGGTGTAAAAGTTCTTGACAACATCAGCTTCACACTTGGACATGATGATAAAGTTGCTTTTGTTGGCGCAAACGAGCAGGCAATCACAACCTTCTTCCGTATCCTGATCGGAGAACTCGAACCGGATGAAGGAAATTACAAATGGGGCGTCACAACCTCCCAGGCTTATTTCCCGAAGGATAATACGCAGGAATTCGATAACGATCTGACCATTACTGACTGGCTGACTCAGTACTCCGAGATCAAAGATGCCACTTATGTACGTGGTTTCCTTGGAAGAATGCTCTTTCCGGGCGAAGACGGTATCAAAAAGGTCCGTGTTCTTTCCGGTGGTGAAAAAGTCCGTTGTCTGTTATCCAAGATGATGATCTCCGGAGCAAACATCCTGCTCCTTGATGAGCCGACCAACCATCTGGACATGGAATCGATCACTGCTCTGAATAACGGTCTGATCAAATTCCCGGGAGTCATCCTTTTTGCCTCTCACGATCATCAGTTCGTACAGACAACCGCCAACCGTATCATGGAAATCCTTCCTGACGGAAGACTGATCGACAAGATCACCACTTACGATGAATATCTCGCAAGCGATGAAATGGCGAAAAAGCGTCATGTTTTCCAGGTTAATGAAGAAGACGCTGCTGATAACTAAAACAAGCACGTAAAAGCTCCCGGAATATGTAAACTCCGGGAGCTTTTCTTATGCGTATCGATAATATTTTGTTTAATTTTTCAGTTTATGCTCAATCTTTCATGGTAATATCTGCCAGTTTTCCATTTGTTACCTTGAGCAGAGACTCCAGATTTACTTTCAACGTAAGTCCGATTCTTCCACCACTGACATAGATTTCATCAAAATTTTCTGCCGAAGCATCAAATACAGTCGGATATAATTTTTTCATCCCCAGTGGACTGCAGCCCCCTCTGACATAACCGGTAATCTTGAGAATGTCTTTTACATGAATCATATCTACTGTCTTTTCACTGACCGCTTTTGCTGCCGCCTTCCGGTCTACCTCTTTTTCGATCGGTACAACAAACACATAGTATCCACCGCTCTTTCCTTCCATCACAAGCGTCTTAAACGACTGATCATAAGGTGCACCGATCAGATCCGCACTATGAAGTCCGTCAATAAATTCATCACATTCATATGTAAATGCTTCGTATTTCACTTTTTGTCTATCCAGCATACGCATCGCATTTGTCTTTGCTTCTTTTGCCATGTTGTCCCTCTTTCCCGTCTTATCTCATTGTATGTTTTTCTTTATTTTTGCGGTTTTCTTCACGTCTTGAAATCTTTTTCCAGAGTTCTTCGCCTTCGCGGTCATCATCATCCATCATCTCTCTGACGATTTCTTCATCCAGACGCTCCTCTTCTGCTGCGGACAGTGTTCTTCTGTTTTCCTGTCTTGCAGGTCTTCTTTTGCTTCTTTTCTGTGGAATGTATTCTTTTGGATCTACATAATCAGAGCTGTTTTCGGCATTTTCATAAAGTTCCTCGTTGTCTTCCTCCTCATCATCTTCATCTTTTTTGCGGCGATTTGTCGCAAACTGAATCAGCATTCCAAGGATTGCAAAACCTGCACTCATCCCCAGACCATAAGGAAAATCAGAAAGCCCGCCAAGCTTTGCCGTCGAAACACCTGCCATCGCACCACCCAGAAGAGAAGTTCCGACGATCAACACTTCCCGCGCCTGCCGCATGGCAAGTACTCCCAGTCCGGCTCCCAGAAGCAGGCAGAAAAAGAACACCAGTGAAGAAGTCGGATGAAAAATATAAATTCCAAGTCCGATTCCAATACCGGCTCCCAGAATAAAAATACCTATCTTATAGCTTACAAACGCAATCACTGCAAGTAGTATACCGATTCCCACCATAATCGCGGCATACATATATTTCTCAGTCACGCCGCTGGAATAAGCCACGCCGAATCCTACTCCGGCTCCAATGATAAATCCACACAGCATCATCCAAAATCGTAGCAGACGATAGCCAAGAATGCAATTTATCACCCCGAATACGAGCAGCACGCCAAATCCAATCATGGAAATATCAGTCATGGTAGGTATGCTTCTGGTATTCTCAATCATATTCATAAACTGCTGTAACATCTCGTTCATAGCAATCTCCTTTTTGCAGATTATTGAGTTTCTCAAAAATGTTAAAATACCCGTGACAGGCTGCAAAGAACCTGCACGGGCTGAATTTAATCTTCAAATACAATTTCTATATCGCTGTCATCTGTATCTGCTTTCTTCGGAAGAATCTCGTTGTCACTGTCTGATGAATCAAATGCATTCTGGTCCAGAATTTCCTGAAGTACATCTTTCACAGGAGAAGTTACTGTCACGCCGTCGCCTGAAGTAAACGCTTCATCTTCAACATCATCCACAATTGTGATTTCCACTTCTTCACTCGCATCGGCAGTGCTGTCCCTGTCTCCTGTATCAGATGTCAGTATTTCTTCTGCGACATTCTCTCCTGAAGTCAGAGTTTCTTCTGAATCTGTAGTCTCTGCCGTACTGACTGCCTCTGCATTACTTGCTGAAGCCCCCTCGCTTTGCATCTGTGCCACCTCCGCCTGTGTCGGATAAAAGGATGGCTGCCGGATATAACGAAAACTTGCTCCGTATGCTTCACCTACCGTAACTCCGTTCTTGCCGGAAGAACAATGTACGGCAATCCAGTCACCTGCATTCGTTTTGCCGCAAATAATACCGACATGATTGTCGCTGCCTGCCTCCGGTCCTTTCTGGAAAACAAGATCGCCCGGCTGTGCATCCTGTTCACTGACTACATTTGCCTTTTCCCACTGATCTGATGTACCGTCTCCAACGCTGCTCTGCATCCCCTGATTCAGATATCCATTAATTACAGACCAGGTAACAAATCCACTGCAGTCAAGTCCGTATGCTCTGACTGTTCCGGTGCTGGCACTACCTGCAGCAGAAACTTTCTCAGCCGTTCCCCAGCTTGGGTCCTCGCCGATCTTTGTAGATTTACCACCCCAGAAATACCCCACTTCACCCACCAGGGAATATGCTGCGGTAATAACATTTACTCTCTCTTCTGATACATCATCTCCTACGCTCTGACGTACAAAGCCTTTTGCATCAGTAACAATCGCGCAGAGAAGCTTGCAGTCCGTTTCTACATATTTCTTAAGCACCCCTCTGTCATTCTGAGAAATATTGTTCTCCTTGATGTAATTGTTGATATGATAATTTCCATAAGACACGTGTGTGATATTATCTTTATCTCTTACAATCGGGTTCATCTGTGCAAAAATCTTTGCAAGTTCATCCTTACTTGATGCATTCAGTGCAAATTCTTTTACACCCTTCTGGCTCTGTTCATACACATATACAGCCAGAATATCCTGCCAGTTACGTACAAGCAGAGAATCTGCAGAAGTAGTAAGCCCATCCGTTCTGCTGTCACTCGCATCGGAAAGCTTATTCTTTTCTTTGTATTCTGTCTCGATCTCATCCATTACAGATGCAAAATCATCTGAAAATGTAAGCTGATAATTGCCTTTCAGGCTGTCCAGATAAAACCCCTTGCCTGCATGAAGATTTGAAACATAGTAAACCGGTGTTCCTGTCTTGCCGGTCTCGCTTGCTTTACTTCCATCTGTAAACGCTGGAGTATCTGTATTCTGCTTCTTCTGAAGTTCAGTAATCTTGCTCTCAAAGCCAACAAGTAAACTGTAATTAGTCACAAGGCTCTTTTGCTCTGCCGAAAGCTTGTTATATGCTGCACGAAGTTCCTGTACCTTTGCAGCCTGATTCAGTGTCAGAGTCTGTCTTGCCAGCGCATTGATGCTGTCAATCAATGACTGTACTACTACCGGTATCTGCGTTGGTGCAACTGTCGGTTTATTTGTTGGTGCAACTGTCGGTGTGGTTTTACCTCCATCATCAAATCCCGGAGCCGGTGTCGGTGTGTCCGGATTTGGTGTCGGCGTATCTGTTCCCGGATCTGGTGTCGGTGTATCTGTTCCCGGGTCTGGCGTTGGTGTATCTGTTCCCGGATCTGGTGTCGGTGTATCTGTTCCCGGGTCTGGCGTTGGTGTATCTGTTCCCGGATCCGGTGTCGGTGTATCTGTCCCCGGATCAGTCACTTCGCTGCCGTCACCAAACTCATCTCCTTCGCTGCTCATTGTAACATCTTCCTCTGCCGCCATAACACTCAGCGGGCTGGTCAGAACCATTGCAGATAATATTGTCATACATAAACATTTGGTCAGATATTTGTTCTTCATTCTGGTAAAAATTGCTCCCTTCTGTCTAAGAACACATCTTTATTCCTTTTAAAATATGTTTTCTTATTCTAACTTACTCACACAATAACTGCCGTAATTTTATCATACCAGTATTCAAAAATCAACCGCCGGAGAAAGTCTCCGACGGTATTTCATATTTTTTTCATATTTTACTTACATTACTGCAGTCGCATATTCTGCCATCGGATCTTTCATGCAAAGCTGAAAAAGCCCCTGAAATACCTGATAACAGACGCTGAGAATATAACGAATATCCTCCTCTACACTTCGTTTGCAATTCATATATCTGCGATGGTGAACTTTGATGTACTCAAGAAGCTGATTCAACGTCTCAAAGCGAATCACATGCGCTGCATACGCTTCTGCCTTTCCCTCCTGAACAAATGCTTTTAATTCATTTTTCAGGTGTTTCTCATAGGAATTATGCTGACGAAGTGTTCCGTCAAAAGTCTTATTGTGCGGAAATGTAAAATAATCTGCAATATAATGCATGACCTCTCCTGCACGCCGCCAGAACACACGGTCATTATAGCTTTCTCCTGACTGAACAAGACGTCGGATTTTTCCCTGCACCTCATCGAATGTTCCAAAATATTCATGCCGTTTAGTTATAAATGACGGCTGAATATCCGGAAGGATATTGCCCAGGCAAAAGGCTTTTCTATGTGATTGAAGACTTTCATTGGCAGGCATCTGGTCTGCCAGATATCTTGCCAGTAATATATGTGACTTTTTTCTCAAAATAAACACTTCTTTCTTTATTCAAAGGCAGTTTACCATAACCATCATATACTATAGCAGATTTGTAAGCATTCTTCAAATAAAGTTTTTATAAATTTCGATTTTATATTCGCACTGTTCCAATTGCCATACTATGTTGTGCTGCATGTCTTTTTTCTACAAGTTCTCTCTCATAACCGATCACACCATTGTTATTATACGGGTCATTGAAATAATACTTTTCTTCATCATACCCCACCAGCAACATACAGTGTTCATTCGAAGTCCAGCAGAAAGTCTCTCCAGAATCCAGCAGTTTCCATTCCGGTCCCGTGATCTCCTTTCGCATGTTGATGCATGCCCAGAATACCACCGGCATCTCCTGATCAATATATTTTTCCAGAAGTTTCTGAATCGGTGTACCTGACTCATCTTTAAAACAAAATTCCGTTCCCGCAGCCCTGTCAAGAGCCTTTAAAAGTCCTTTTGCATAAATCCCGAAAGAATCTTCATCATAGGGACTTCCACAGAAATATTCATTCGGATCCGGTCCATAAAGCTTTCCGTCTCTCATCTCCATCTCTCTGCATTCCAGACAGTTTTTTATAAATTCATCAACAGTCATCTCATATCCCAGATACTTAAGGAGCATCACCGCTGACACACTTTCACAGCCAGTAGGATATTTCACACTCTGGTCAATATACGGTACCTCAATTTTATGCACGTTTTTTCACTCCGTCTTTTTCATCTGAAGTCACTACTTTGATCACAAACAGTACCACAAGAAGCAGGACAGCACTGATGCCGAGAACCAGCCACCAGATATGTACGAAACCTGCAATCACATAACCGATTGCCGATACTACAGCAACAACTACTGCATACTGCATCTGTGTAGTCACGTGGTTAATGTGATTACTCTGTGCTCCTGCCGAAGACATGACCGTCGTATCAGAAATCGGTGATACATGGTCACCACATACTGCACCTGAAAGTACAGATGCTACTGCAATGATCATCATCTGCATGTTGTCCGCACCCGGGAACATCGCGATTGCGATCGGAACAAGAATGGCAAATGTTCCCCAGCTTGTACCTGTAGAGAACGACAGGAAAATTGCTACAAGGAACAAAATTGCCGGAAGCAGCACACTTGCGGAAGCATTGGAGCCTACCAGATTCTCTACGAAAGAAGCAATTTCAAGAGCATCTCCCATTCCCTTAAGAGACCATGCAAAAATAAGGATTCCAATCGCCGGGATCATCATCTTGAAACCTTCCACAAAACTGTCCATAAATCCCTTAAATGTAATAACTTTGCGCGGAAGATACAGTACCAGCATAAACATTACCGTGATCAGTGTCGCAAAAATAAGACTTGTTTCCGCATCACATCCGGAAAAAGCAGTTACCACATCTGTAGCTCCGCCAAGAAATCCGGTATAGATCATGGCACCAATTGCAGTTCCGATCAGAACCAATACCGGAAGCACCAGATCAATTACTTTTCCATTTGAAGAAATCTCCTCTTCTTTTACCTGATCAAATTCTTCTCCACCTGATGTAAACAGATCACCGGCTGCCGCATTTTTTTCATGTTTCTTCATAAGGCCGAAATCCAGCCCTGTCAGGATGATCGTAAATACCATAAGCAGCGTCAAAATTGCGTACAGATTATATGGTATCGTCCGAAGGAAAAGCTGAAATCCGCTGATTCCCGCATCTTCCGGAACATAAGAGTTAACAGCTGCCGCCCAGCTTGAAATCGGCGCGATAATGCAGACCGGTGCTGCTGTCGCATCAATAATATATGCCAGTTTTGCACGTGATACTTTGAATCGGTCCGTCACAGGGCGCATAACAGAGCCAACTGTCAGGCAGTTAAAATAATCATCCACAAAAATCAGCACACCAAGTCCTGTTGTTGCCAGCATTGCACTCTTTTTGCTTTTAATCTTAGTTCCGGCCCATTTACCATACGCAGCTGAACCACCCGATTTCGACATCAGAACAATGATCATTCCCAGTAGCACATCAAATATCAGAATATTTAAGTTCATGCTGTTCTTCATGATATCAAAAAAAGCAACAAATGCATTCCACGGATGGAAACCTGTATAAAGCAGTGCTCCCATTGCAACACCAATAAAAAGTGAACTGTATACTTCTTTAGTTACTAATGCCAACACAATTGCCAGCAACGGTGGCACCAGTGACCACCATGTTCCAATAAACATTGATCCGTCCATTTGAGTCCCCCCTGATATTTTTTAACGGTTTAAACTATTATACACTACCTTAATTATCATGTATACAAAAAAAGTTCAAAGTCCGAAATTAAATTATACAGGCTTCTATTTTGCAACAGTCCCTTTTATGTTATTTTACAGACAGTCCACCAATATTTCAGATGCTTTTTCAAGCATGGCTGAAAAACGTTCCGGTTCTGTCAGGGCTTTTCCCTTATCAGTTTCAATACAGTTAAGAAGTTCACAATATGTTTTATTATCAGGGTCATTATTGCATATAATCTGACACAGTCTGGAAGCAGCTTCAATAAGTCTGATTGAGCCGTAACTTGCCGGCTCTTCTGGAAGCGCTCTGGCACTGGTGATCAGATATACTAGTAATTCGAATTCAGGATTATTCATCAATTCTCTCCTCTTCCTCAATATGATCAAAATAGCATATCTGTTCTACCGGAGGACGCTTCGGGCAACGGGGGGTACCATCTGGATAACCTATAGAGATAAGCATCTCAATACGATATCTGTCTGGAAGTTCCAATATTTTACGAACCGCTGTATCATTGTATGATTTGATTGCACATGTTCCAAGCCCTAATTCAGTAGCTTTTAGCATGAGATTCTCAGCAGCCATTGATGCATCCATAAGGCATCCGTACACTTCAGAATTTTTACCACCTTTTCTTGATGCCTTCTCCATATCTGAGCAGACTACAAGGATGACTGGCGGTTTGCCAGAAAGCCCCGGACTAAAAAGATCTACTTTTTCTTTAAGCTGTGGATCTGTAATAAACAGAAATCTCCAGGCCTGCAGATTACTGGCCGAAGGTGCCTGTTGAGCCGCATCTGCCAAAGTAAACAGCAACGCTCTGTCTACAGGATCAGGACGGAAAGACCGTGTGCTGTGACGGCTCAGAATAGCTTCATTTAATAACATATCTTTGCTACCTTTCTGACAGCATATAGCTGATCGTTATGAACGTGTATTATTATTTTTTTCTGAGATATTCGAAATAAGCGAACAATCCTTCTGCCATAACCGGGTCAATAACAGGAAGTCCTGTTTCGTTTTCCAGATCTTTGGCTATACCAATCGTTGCAAGACCAGTGCAGGCAAGTGCAATTACTTCTGCGCCTTGTTCTTTTAACTTCAAGCCAAGTTTCAGCACACTTTCTTTTCCTTCTGGTGTCATCAGGTCCAGTGTGCTATGTACACCTTCAGGTCTGCCTAGTATCATCTGATCAGGAATCATTCTTCTATATGCCTGAGGTGCATAGTCTGTGATTCCAAGCACACCAATCTTGCTGCCATATTTAAGAGCAAGTGCTACAGTTGTCTCGCCGCCGCCAGTAACAGGAATGTTCGGGAGAACCTTACGAATCTCCGCAACGCCCGGATCATCCGCACAGCTTACGATAATCATATCAACATCCGTGAAGGATTGAGCTGTTTTGACAATTTTGGGGATAGCCAGTTCACCGAGTTCAGGACTGTGTATTCCCTCATACTGGTCCGGAATACATTTAGTTTCAACCTGGAGTTCAGGGAAATATGACATAATCTGTTTGCCATGTGCGGAAAGCACTTCTTCATCTTCTGTTGTAAGGACTCTAATCAGACCTACTTTAAATTTTTTATCCATTTTCAATTTCTCCTTTATATCGTAAAAATCAGATAAGAAAAACACCATTTTCAATAACTTTAATATCATCCAGATATAATGTCGGACGCAGGACAATTCCATCCATATGACATTCCGCTTTATTTACACCACCAAATGACGTATTGGTTCCGAAAGCAATGTGTACGGTTCCATATACTTTTTCATCTTCAAGAATGATTCCATTCAGTATAGCTGCTTCGTTAGTTCCGATTCCAAGTTCACAGAGTGTTCCGTTGGTCTCGTTTTTAAGAAGGATATCAAGATTTTCGCTCTTATCTCCTTTTACTGAACGAAGCTTTCCTCCTGAAATTGTCATATGTAAAGGACTTGCCAGTTTTCCAATACCGACCATAGATCCATCAATAATCATCTCGCCATCGGAACCATCTTCTAGCGGAGCAATGTAAGCTTCACCAGAGGGAAGATTTCCACATTTTCCGGCCTCCTTGTATACTCCGGGACTTGGAACTCCATTTCTGCCATCAAGATTGATTGTAAGAACATTTCCCTCTTTTTCGATCCGTGCTTTTGAAGCCTTAGTGAGCATTTCTGTTACTTTTGCAGTTAATTCTTCTACTTTACTGTAGTCGGCAGTCATGGCACCCTGTGAAAACATTTCGCTGGTAATACCTGGCATTGTTGCTACTCTTGTGCCTGCTTTCGCCGCCTCAATTCTGGCATTAGTATGAGTGAGTGACTGAGCTGTCGGAGCAATCACAACATCAGCCGCTTTCATGGCTTCAGCAATTACCTTAGGTGGCTCCTGCCCACTTACTTCTCTTTCTTTCATAACCATAAGGATTTTTTCGCATCCAAGATTTCCAGCTGCTTCATAGATTGCTTCACCGATTTCTTTTCGGCTGTCATCTGTAATAACCAGAATTTCCTCGCCAGGTTTTACAGCCAGACATGAAGTAAGAACTCCCTCTGCTATTTTAACTAAATTTTCCATTATTGCTTCCTCTTTTCGTTAATTTTTTTATTTTGTAAAAAACGGACATTCCGCCGGACTTTGATGGACCTGCGAAATGTCCGGAAAATACTGAACATATATAACTTATATGTCTATTCAGATGTCAGTTAATTCAGAGACAACTCTGGCCAGAAGTGTTCTTGGAAGAACAACTTTCTTACCGGTTTTTTCTGCAAACATTTTTTTCATTTCCTGTGTATAACCTATACAGTCAAGAACAATCAGATCCGCATCAAGATCTTTAATCTCTTCAGCTGCCTTTTCGAGTGCATCCCAGTCGCCATATGGTGAAGCCGCAATTGCTGTTACATGATCAACATAGTTTTTCCATTTTTCTTCACATTGTTCTGTCTGAAGTGGTGATGGAGTCATGCAGATTATGCTTGATTTCTTAGTCATCAGCGGAACAAGGCGATTGAGCAGCTCACATGGATAGATCATAGGAATATTCTTGGCTGAAAGTGTCTCCGGAAAACTTCCTGTACAGAACATCATGATAAGACTGCATCCCTCATCTTCCATGTGGTTAATAGCATCCTGAAGTCTTGGCAGGATATGACGCTCGGCAAATGTCACAGAACTCCCATCTGTCAATCTGGAGACAAGGACATAATCATCCTTGCCGGGAGCAAACTCAGCAATCTCTTCTTTTGTAAGTCCATCCAGACCGCCTGCCTGGACAAGTTCCAGTGAATCATCAAAGATTCTTAGAATGTCTGCTGTTACATCAGTTCGCGGAGCCTGACCGATGGTAATTGCACCTATTTTCATACCAAAACCTCCTTATTCGTTTCCGAGAGTCTGAAGATGTTTCATGCTTCCATATAATTTCTGGAGACGTGCATATTCATCAGCATCATAGAAACTACACTGTTTTCTTCCATATGCTTTGGCAACTTCTAACATAAATCTTGCAGCTTCCTCTACGTCTGTAGCATGAGTAGCGCCTGTAGCGCATCCAGGTACCATTGTCTCTGCTGTGATAGCTACACCAACAACAGGTGCATCTGTAGCTGTACATGGCTGAAGAATACTATTTAAGTGGTGCACATCATTTCCGTAAGGTGTGATATCCTGGGTAGCCAGTGGGAATACATATGGAAGACGTCCTGTAGTGATCTGCATCAGATCAAGAAGATCTTCAGAAGTTCTTAATACATATCCCTCTTTTACTGTTGGAGAAATTGCAAAACCTCTTGTATTGATAACGCGGTTTCCTTTTGTTGTATCAACAACAAGCAGAGCATCAAGGTCAGGAGATACTTCTTCTTTGTTTACCTGTGCCATTTCTACTGGTGAACCCATGAAAGGAACCGGATCATGCGGAGCTGTCGGAGCGTGTGGACAGATATGTGTGGAAATAAATACATCACCATCAAGATAGTCTCCTTTGTTTTGCATATCAAGCAGTTTTGCAGCGAGAGCTACCGCGCAGAGTGCGCCATCACCGTCAGATACAAAGCCAATACGTTCCGGACGTGCGCCAATTCCGCCAAGTCTGCCAAGGAGTCCGATTGTAGGAGCATCTCCACCATTTGTCTTGCCGTTTTTACCAGGAATACGCACTTTAAGCATATCTGTGCTTCCCTTAGGACCTACCAGTTCATAGACTTCTACATTGGCATCGGCTTTGATCCCGAGAAGATATTTTTTAACTTCTTCTCCTGTTACAAACGAACTGTCAAGTACATCATAAGCAGCAATAATTTCTTTCATTAACATGTTATTATTCCTCCCGACTATTTACTCAGATGACTGATTAAGTCTTTTTTAATTACATCTTCGGTTGCTTTCAGCAATTCCGGCGCATACATGGTCGGCGAAAGCTTCAGATTCTTTTTGTCTGTGGCAATTACATAAACATCAAGTCCCTCTTCCATCATGGCAGTTGTAACAGGCTCTCCTGTTTTGGCATTGATCGTCATAATTAGATCCGGGAAAGTTGCAAGACGCTCGCCATCTTTTTCGGCAGTAGCATATTCATTCCAGAATGTCATTTCACAGCCGTCAACAGCAGCATAACCTACATCGAAGCCACCAGTTGTCTCGATAGAAAAATTCTGTACAGGTCCTCTTGCAAGAACACGGCCATTCAGGAAAGTACATACACTGTTGACTGCATCCTCAACAGAAGATTCCAATCCTTTTAAGAACGCTTTTCCTGTATCGATTGCATAACTTACACCACCAAGGGCACAGTTTTCACGTGCATAAGACACTTTTACCGGATTTCGTGCTACTGCGACCAGTCCACCTGCTTCAATAGAAGCAAGACGCACCATCTTGGACGTATGATCGATCGTTCCTTCAAAGAAGCATTCGATATGGTTTCCAGTATCTGGATTACCGCCAACACAGGCCTGTACTGTTGTATAATCTGCAAGTCTGTGAAGATTCATGCTTCCCATTACACCTGTTGGATGAGCTCGTCCGTTACAAGGGGCATCAACAACCGGAAGTCCTGTAACAGCAGCCTGAAGCCAGCCATTTACTGTTGCTTCTCCGCCCTGTTCGTTTGTAATAATTCCGCCAATATTAAAATCACAGTTTTTCTGAAGGATTTCAACAGTTTTTGCGATATCCTTCGGAGTCATGAACTGGGCTGGCGCATTTGGTGCACCTACCAGAGAAGCTGTCAATAGTACATCATTTTCATCCAGTTCATCGATTGTAATAAGTCTGAGATCGGTATAATCAACTGCAATCTCAGCGTATTTTCTGCCTTTTTTCGGATCGCCGCCGCCACCGCCGCCGAGGATGGTTCCTCCGGTGAGTGCAGCATCAAGGACATCTTTTGTAAGACGGATTCCTTTAGTTTTCATTTTATTAATCATCTCCCGTTATTATTTCTTTTTACCAAGTGATAATGTAGCCGTAAAGAAACTGTACAGAGCTGCTCCGGCAAGTGAACCGGCACCCATAATATTGAGGGTCTGCTCGTTTTCTTTGTCCTTTTTAACAAGAATGTAGCGAATAAGCAATGCGATCAGAATTGTCAGACCGTTAATAGTGGAACCAACAAGAAGACCAGTTGCAAAAAGAATACCAACCTGTCTGGATCCGCCAAGGAACTGGATGATTGCTCCCGGAATTGCCCAGATAAGCAGCCATTTAGCTACATCTCCGCCTGCGCCAGCTTCAATCGTTGCTGCAAAAGTAGCATCAACCGGTGCAAAGAGCCCCTGCGCAAAGTACTGTTTTGCCATAATTGCCACAAGTATAAAAGCTACCACAAAACCTACAATTTCACTGATATACTGCTGTTTTCTTCCTTCGAGCTCAAGTTCCTGATCTTTTCCGAATCCACGAAGGATGTAACCGCATTTAAGATCATATGCCATATCAGAGAAAGCAGGACCGGTTGCAGAAGTATAAGCAACAAGGATTCCAAGTGGAAGTGATGGGAATCCGATCAACATTCCAACGATCAGGAAAATAAGAGCTGTCGCAAATCCCGGAAACCATCCTGAGTACATTGCTGAAATACCAACAATCAGTTCAGAAGCAATAGCTGCAAAAGCTGAGAAGATAATCCAAATAATCAGCTGAACAACACCCATTTCTGACCAGATGCCTGTAATTATTGCCAATAAAATTGCTACTACCAGATATGCAACATATCCACCACCAAGGGCTTTTTTCATATTTGCCATGCTGGAGGTAAACTTACCTGCTGCACTGTCTCCGTCACCTTTCTTGAAAAGCATACGGCCGCATTGGATAAGGGACACAAGACCTGCTCCGATCATAATACCATGAGGCATGTATTTGAACATGTTTGAAGCCATTAGATCAGCACCTTCACCGAAGATGTTGGTAATGATTGGAAAGCTACGGCCGAAGATATCAATAATAAATCCATTTGTCTTAATGATACCGATCACAATTGATCCTACGCCAAGAGCTGTCATCGCTGCAAAATCGCCGAACCAGGAAACACCGAGAAGATCCGTAGGAATACCGATCATTTTACCACCAACACCGATGACCATACCTACAATGAGCAAAAAAGCTTTCTTTCCTTTTTCTACAACTGCAAGGATAGATTCTGCAGATGCAACTCCCGGAGGCCATGCTCCTTCTGCCGGAAACATTTCGCTGTCAAATGTCTTATAAAGAATTGTTGCATCAATGATGGTTGCAAGAAATACACCAACAAGCAT
This sequence comes from Blautia sp. Marseille-P3087, assembly GCF_900120195.1. Taxonomy (GTDB): domain Bacteria; phylum Bacillota; class Clostridia; order Lachnospirales; family Lachnospiraceae; genus Blautia_A. Next base: position 78,017 of record NZ_LT635539.1, on the reverse strand, counting down.
AGGATACATAAGATCCATTCTGCCCATAATAACCGGAATACCAATCGGAAGCAGGAAGCAGTTTGCTGCTGAGAATGTTGCTCCCGAAATTGATGTCTGAATCATATTCTGGCAGTGAATACTCTGATATTTCTTTAAAAATGCGATAGGCAGACGTGAAATGATGATTGCAAATAACGCTCCTACGATAGATGTGTTTGGTGCGACACCCGTACGCACGATCAATTCAAGACCGATGATAGCACCAAGGACGCTCATCACAATATTCAGAATAAGAATATACGGTGAATACGCTTTTGGATGTTCTGATGCTTTGATATGCATCTGTGTGTAATCTTTCTTTGTGTTACTAGCCATGTTATCTCCTCCATTTCCTATAAAATATATGTGCTCGTATCCGGTTGACAGCAGGCCAGAGTACAAAATTAGCCGATGTAGGAACGCCTACATCGGCTTCACATATGTTGTTTTGTATTATATCACTTTAATTCGCTAAAAGCATTGGTGGTAACACACTTTTTTTAATTAAATATTGTGCATGGTGCACATTTGTTTTTAATGTATATACATTTTTAATTTTATAGCAAATTCTAATTTATCCATCATATCTGGATCCTCCAGACTGCAATGTAGTATTTCTTCTATCTTGCTGATTCTGTGTGCCATGGTATTTCGATGAAGAAACAGTGCCTCTGCTGCCAGTTTACGTGAACAATTATTATGAATAAATGCTTCAAGAGTATCAAGAAGTTTTGTGCCGTGTACACGGTCATAGGTTACCAGTGGACCCAGCTTCTTTTTGATAAATGCCAGTGCTTCCTTATCAGCAGACATGCGTAACATAATACGATCATATTGAAGATCAGATAAAAAAACCTGAGACCATTGCTGTTTTCTTACATTACGAACCAAAAATCCCTCTTTTATCTGCTGATAGGTATTGGGAAGCGCCAGATAATCTTCTACTATATCGCTGATGATTGCAGAGCACATACAGTTATTGATTTCGCATGTCTTTTGAATCATATCTTCTGTCATTTTCTTGATTATGGACTCATTTATTGAAGAAGTTGTGATCGCATAACATTTTTCTTTACCGCATATAACTACATTTTTGATGTGATGATTATTAAGAACTCGGGATATACCCTTTATCTGGGATTCCTTCTTTATTTCCAAAAGAAAAGAATTCTCTGATGTTTCCAGCGAAAGGGCAATCACACGAAATGGTTCAGATGGCCACTGAAGAGAAGCGATTCTATATTCTACTTCCTCGGTCTGTGTAACTTTTCCATTAATAATATCAAAAAACAGTTTTCGATCCAGTTCAGATTTATTCTGACGTCCGATCTGATAACGGGTATCAAGTGCAACATTGCTTCTGGATTCCACAATTGCAGTCATTATTGGAAAGGTAAGTTCTGTAAATCCCGCATTATTGTTGAGAAAGAACAGCGGAAGTTTTAATTCATCTGCCAGCTGAAGAGCTTCCTTAGGAAAATCATCAAAAAAACGTGTTTTTATTGCAAGAGCTGACGCATTCGCATCGTTCATATCTCTTATAATCTGAAGAAGAGCCTCTTTATCATTTCGTATCACATATCCAGTAGTTATCAAAATCAAATGTTCTCTGAGCCACGGTTTGATATTTGGCTGCTCCATCATATCAAATACTTCAACCTTACGTAAAATACCTTCTTTTCCTGCAACAAGCGAAGCGTCTCCATTATTCCAAATTTTAACTATATCTTTAACAAGTAAATCCATTTTTCTCTCCTATAATGATATCAGACAGAACAGCAGCGGTATGATCAACATACAAAGCAGAGTTGTCGTTACCACAGCTGTAGAGGCATATTCTCCGTCCAGATTATATTGTTCTGCAATCATACTGGAAGTTGTCATTGCTGGTGCTGCACAGATCAGCATAAGAATCATACTTTCAATTTCTGAAAGAAAATGACGAGAAATGAAGTATATTATCAGTGGGAGTGCAAATGATTTTGTAAAAAGCAGGACCAGTATGGACTTATATTTAAAAATATTGGTAAGTTTCATAAATCCAAGACTGCATCCAAGGTAAACCAGCCCCCAACTGTAGCAGGTATTGCCAACAGAACCAATGGTACTCAAAATTATGTCCGGAACAGAAATATGAAAACTAGTCAGACATAAACCCAGTAGGATTGAAAGGAAAATTGGATTCATAATGATCTTTTTCCAGGAATTCTCTTTCAGTCCGGTTCCATTTGTAAATAATGTAACACCCAGAGTCCAGACCAGAGTCGTATCAATAACGGAACATATAGGAATATATACATTGCCGCCCTGATCACCAAACAGTGTCATGATCAGAGGAATCACCAAAAAGCCATAATTGCCACCTACAGAACATCCACAATGAACATTGGCTGTAGTTCCTTTAAGATGACAAATGTGGCTTCCAAGGATTCCTCCTGCAGCCATAACAAAATACATAAGAATCTGTGATAAGACCATTTTTCCATATTGAGTCATTGTCTGAAAGGTGGTCTGATTTTCAAGGATCAAACCAATCGTCAGTGCCGGTAGCGCAATCCTAAGTAAAAATCCGGAAATAGAGGGCATTGCTTCTTTTTTTATTATACCTGTGCGTGAAGCAGTAAAGCCTATGAGAACAAGTAAAAGGAAACCACCCATTTTAGGCAGAATCGCCATCATATAATTCATAAAATCCTCCTGTGACCCGTTAGTATCCTTTTAATAAGAATCAACAGAATCAATTACTTATGTTATTATACGAGCCTGATTTTTCTTTTTCAACCCTGTGTAGGATTTCATTACAACAAATATCGTAATGCAGGCAATCAGTGACTGTGAACTTGGATAACTGCTACTTCTCCTCACGCAATTAATTTGCGTGGGGAATTTGAAGTTTCAAATAAATTGCAGAGAAGATTCCTATTGCAATAAGATCCCTTCCTGATATCCAAGTGCAAAGAATAAAGAAAACCGTGCAAAAAGGAGTGTGATGCTTAACCACACTCCTCTAAAACTTTCTTTTGAAAAATAGTTTTCTGCTGGTTGTCAGCCTTGGTACCCAGTTAAGACATCTGTCGAGATGGATATTTACCCTGCTCCACCTGCAGCCCAACTTTTAACGATGCTCTTACATCGAAAACATTTCTGTTTCTATTTTTCAGGCAATTTCTACAAACCCGCATTAATCCATGTTTATACTTGCAAAATCAGGTGTTCCGTACAGATCAAACGGTGTGCTCTGGTATACGTAATAATTCAGCCAGTTTGTGTACAGATTGTTTGCATGTGCGCGCCACAGGAGCAGTGGTTTATTTTCCGGATCATCATCTTTGTAATAATTTTTCGGAAGATCGATTGGAAGTCCCTTTCCCATATCTCGCTTGTACTCTCCATCCAGTGTGATGCGGTCGTATTCCGGGTGCCCCATCACAAAGATCCGGCGTCCACCCTGCGCCATTGCAAGGAAAAGTCCTGCTTCTTCGGATTCTGCAAGAATAGTAATTTCTTTGCACGCACGGATATCTTCGATAGGCACTTCGGTATGTCTGGAATGCGGTGCCAGAAAAGCATCGTCAAATCCTCTCACAAGCGGAATCTTACGGTTCAGTACTTTGTGCCAGAAAAGGCCGAACATCTTATGGTCAAGCTGTTGTTTCTGAAGTCCATAAAAATGATAAAGGCTTGCCTGTGCAGCCCAGCACAAAAAGATCGTTGAAGTTACATGGCTTTCTGTCCAGTCCATGATTTCTTCCAGCTCTTTCCAGTAATCCACTTCCTCAAATTCCATCTGCTCTACCGGCGCACCTGTCACGATCATTCCATCAAACTTCTGATCTTTCAAATCAGAAAAAGTCTGATAAAATTTGTTCAGATGGCTGACAGAAGTATTTTTGGCCTGATGACTCTCAACCGCCATAAAAGTCACATCCACCTGCAGTGGTGTATTTGACAGCGAACGCAGAAGCTGAAGTTCCGTCTCTTCTTTCAGCGGCATCAGATTCAGAATCAGGATCTGAATCGGACGAATGTCCTGATGAACCGCTCTTCCTTCGTCCATCACAAATATATTTTCTCTTTCCAGAATTTCTTTTACAGGCAGATCGCCCTGTATCTTAATCGGCATTTCCCATTCCTCCTTTAATTACCATGCTTCTATATTTCAATCTGTTTTGATTCTTCTGCCAGCTTCAGGAAATCTTCTTCGGAAAGAATCGGAATCCCAAGCTCTCTTGCTTTTTTGTTTTTTGAAGAATTCGAATTGACATCATTGTTGATCAGATAATTCGTTTTTCCGGTCACAGAACCAGTCACCTTACCTCCCAGAGATTCAATCAGATTTTTCGCTTCTCCACGATTGCTGAAACGCTCCAGGCTTCCCGTGATCACGAAATTCTTTCCTGCAAAAATCTGATTGTCAGCTTTTTCTTCTTTTACAATATGAAGATATCCCATCAGATGGTCGACCTTCTGATTATTCTCAGGCTTCGCAAAATACTTCGTCAGACTTCCTGCAATGACCGGCCCGATGCCGTCAATCGCACTGATTTCTTCCTCTTTTGCCGAACGGATTTTATCCAGATCATCGTCAAAATACCTACAGATGATTTTTGCATTCGACAGTCCGATATTGCTGATTCCAAGACTGTATATTACCTTTGCAATTGTAGTATCTTTTGCCTTCTCAATGCTGGATATAAGATTATCAAAAGATTTCTCTCCGAAACCGTCCATCGTAACTATCTCGTCTCTGTATTTCTCAATTTCAAAAATATCTCCGAAATTATGAATAAAACCTTTAGCAATAAATTTTTCCAGAGTAGCTTCTGAAAGGCCGTCAATGTTCATCGCGTCTCTGCTGACGAACAATGTGAATGCCTTGATTTTCTTCGCTACACAATCCGGGTTCATGCAGTACAATGCTTCCACATCATTTTCACAGATTATCTTTGCCTCCTGTCCACACACCGGACAGGTATCCGGAATCTCCAGATTTCCACTCTGTGTAAGATTCTCCGCAATCTGTGGAATGATCATATTTGCCTTATAAACCTGAATCGTATCACCAATGCCAAGCTTCAGATCTTTTACAATACTGACGTTGTGAACACTGGCCCGGCTGACTGTCGTCCCTTCCAGTTCCACCGGATCAAAAACTGCAATCGGATTAATCAGTCCCGTCCTTGACGGACTCCATTCGATTTCCCGGAGCGTCGTCTCCCGCACTTCATCCGCCCATTTAAAAGCAAACGCATTTCTCGGAAACTTCGCCGTACTTCCAAGCGACTCTCCATAAGAAATGTCATCATATAATGCCACAAGCCCGTCCGACGGAAAATCATTGGTTACGATCTTCTCTGCAAAATAATCCATCACCTCATCCAGATTCTCAGATGTTACCACACGATACTCCACCACTTCAAATCCCTGTGTCCGTAGCCATTCCATCTGAAATTCTCTGGAATTATGCATGTCAACATCCTGCGCAGATACAAGCGCAAATGCATAAAAACGTACATTTCTCTCGGCCGTGATCTGATTATTAAGCTGGCGCACAGAACCACTGCAGAGATTTCGCGGATTCTTGTATTTCGCATCAACATCCTCAATAGAATTATTGATCCGCTCAAAATCAGAGTAAGTAATGATTGCCTCTCCACGAAGCACCAGTCTTCCCTGATATGCGATCTTCAACGGAATGTTTCGAAAAACACGTGCATTGTTGGTGATAACTTCTCCAACGATACCATTTCCCCTGGTGACTGCCTTCTGCAGTTCTCCGTTTTCGTAAGTAAGAACAATAGTCAAACCGTCCATCTTCCATGACAGCAGCGTTTTGTGATTTCCTATAAACCCCCGCAAAACTTCCCGGTCTTTTGTTTTGTCCAGAGAAAGCATCGGAGATTCATGTGTTTCCTTCGGAAGCGCGTCCACTGCCTCATATCCGACACGAACGGTCGGGCTGTCAGCAAGAACGATTCCTGTTATTTTTTCTGCCTGCTCCAGCTCGTCGTACAGCGCGTCGTACTCCCTGTTGCTCATGATTTCTCTGTCTTCCTGGTAATATGCCTTTGCCGCCTCGTTCAGCTTCTGAACCAGTTCTTTCATTCGGGTTACTTCTGCCGTTTCCATGATGGCCTCCTGTTTCTGTTATTGTTTCATTTGATGAATCACGTATCAGCTCTTTAAGCTCACTCCACTCATCTCTTTGTATTTCACGATATGCCCCACATTTCAACCCATTCAGTGTAAGATTCATAATCCGCACTCGTTTCAGCGTACGTACCTGATATCCGAGGTATTCACACATCCTGCGAATCTGTCGGTTCAGTCCCTGCGTCAAAACAATTGTAAAACTTGTTTTGCCGGTCTTACGTACCGTACAGGGTCGCGTAACAGTCCCAAGTATCGGCACACCTGTCTGCATATGACGTACAAATTCATCCGTTACTTCGTGGTCCACAGTCACCTGATATTCCTTTTCGTGATAATTGCCTGCCCTCATGATTCGATTGACAAGCTCACCCTGATTAGTCATCAGAAGAAGTCCCTCTGAGTCTTTATCGAGCCTTCCCACCGGATAGATCCGCGTCGGATAATCAATATACTCAGTTACTGTTGTCTCCTGTCGCTGTTTCTTCGTGCTGCAGACGAGTCCACGTGGTTTATAAAAAAGAAGCAGTACCTCCCTTTCTTCCCGCTCCACTGGTTTGCCATCCAGACAGATCACCGCATCAACAGGTATCCTCTCTCCTGTGCCTATTTTTTTCCCGTTCATGGTAACTCTTCCGGCTTCTGTCAGACGATCCGCATCCCTTCTGGAACACACTCCGGCACTGCTCAGATATTTATTTATCCTTATTGTATTCTGATCTTCTGATTTCTTTTTTTTGTCCATTGTTTTATTATATAGTGTTTTTATTTCGTCCGCAACCGGCAGTTTTATATTTTATACACCTCTTGTATTTTTTCGCCACATCATGTATGATGAAGATAATATGTAATTGTGTGATTGCACAAAGGAGGAAAATTATGTCAGATAATAACCGACAGATAAATCCCCTGCTGCTTATCATAGTCATTCTGCTTTGTCTTTTTTCCGGATTTTTCCTGCGTCAGTCATCCTACGATCCAGACTATTTTACAAAAGAATCCGTGGCCTCCACGAAAGCAGACAAAGCTTCATCAGCAAAGGATTCAAAAGACAAGACGAGCACTCAAAATTCAGATAAAAAAAAGACTTCCGGGTCAACACCATCAGCAACACCAGAACCCACTCAGAAACCAACCGAAACGCCGGTCGTTTCTGACGACAATGATGTTTCCACGGAAGCAGCCAAAGGTACATGGACTGCCAACGGAAGCAGCTGGATGTTTCTGGTTGACGGACAGCCTTACACCGGATGGCTTACCGACACTGATCATAAAAAATATTATTTCAATCAAGACGGTATCATGCAGACCGGCTGGATCGAAGTAGACAAAAAGCGTTACTACATGGATCAGGACGGTATCATGCAGACCGGTACTGTCACTGTGGGCGGAAAAACATATGAACTTCAGGCGGATGGTTCTCTGAAGAACTAGAAAAGACACAGGAAAAACTCCTGTGTCTTTTATCTTTTCTTATTTACTGAAGCAATCCACTGTAAACATATCCGGTCTCGCCATCGTAATCGATCTGAATCCAGTCACCCTCCTGACCTACTTTCACAACCTGATCACCAGTGTCAAGACCACCTATGATATCACTGTCGCTGCTTGCTTCTGCCCTGACATTACATCCTTCTGTAACTGTCAGAGTTGTGCCGTCTGCACTCGTGCCGGAAGAAGTATCTACTTCTTCACCTAGTCCATTCAAAAACTGTGCCAGAGCCGGATCATCTTTCTGTGCCTGCTCATATGCTACCTGCACTTCTGCAGTCAGCTTCTGCACATCTTCGTCTGACTTCAGTGAATCCATATACCCAGAAACCTGTGTGTTCTGCTCGAGATCACCAAGTATCTTGTAATTATTATCACTGTCTTTTACTACATAAGAACTCCACAAAGACGGTGCCGGTGTATCAATTCCTTTGCATACAAAACTTCCCCGTGTATACACTACAAAAGAATTATCATCCAAGCCTTTCTTTGTATAAACATTGCTGACCTGATATCCTTCGATGTAATCTTTGGCATTTGTGATCTTTGATTCATCTGAGGGTGTCAGATTATTGACAACAGTTCTCAATGCGGTAATGTCTTTGTCCCCTAAAGCTTTGTAGTAACTGTTCATAAGCGCAGCAATTTCTTCGCTGCCATCCTCCAAGGGATTCGTGTCTTCTTCTTTCTTCCCGTCGTTTGTCTCCCCATCATCTTCCGGAGAAGAAGGATCAGTTCCCTGGTCGTTGTCCTGAGCTGTTGTTTGTTCTCCGTCTGAAGTTCCCTTCCCACTTCCGACACAGGCGCGAACACCAACGAACAACACAGCTACGATCACCAGAATCGCTCCGCCAAGCATAAAATAGCGAAGGTTATCTGACAACCATTCCCTGAAATTATCCAAGTTCTTGTCCTCCTTAACTTACAACGCACCGAGGCAGACCCGTACCTCGTGCAACACACCTGAAGGGAATCGAACCCCCGCACATGGTACCGGAAACCACTGCTCTATCCACTGAGCTACAGGTGCAGGCTATTAAAGCTTTTTATAATATAGCATATATTTTACTATTTGTAAAGTTTTTGAATAATTTGCTATTTATAAACAACTTTCTCAATCGCCTAATATTTTTGTATTTCTGTAATCTGTGACATGATTTCCCAGACGGAATATGGTATATCTTCCAATGCTTCCAATCTCCTGATATCCTGCCTCAGCCAGCACTTCTTTTTGCTCATCTGCCGTAATTCTTAATGCCAGATAATTACACATCTGTATTTTTCCGCCTATAGCGATTATTCGGTAATCTGGCTCCGGCGAATTAATCTCATAATAAAGCTTCCTTGATCTGCCCTGTGTCGAACGTGCATTTCTTCCTATCAAATTGTAAATAGACGGATCATATACACGCACATATGAACTTATATCGTCGTCTGATGCAAATGTAAATTTTTCGCCCTGCGCATCCGCCTGAATGAGCTCGCAAATTCCGGCAACCTCATCCGGCACCTGCTGATAATTATGAACACGTGTATAATTTCCAGCCAGATATACTTCCTTTCCACTCACTGCAACGATTCCTATACACAATACCACCAAAAGCATCTGCATGTTTTTCTGATGGTCTTTTATCAATTCTGTCATTGCCAGTGCAATTACAGGAGAAGAAGGAATCAGCCATAACACTCGCCAGTAAACGCTCGCACCAATGCATTTCTGAATGACAGCAGCTGTAAGAGGACAGAAAAACAAAAAGAGCATGATCAGAAGATAGGTGAGCACATATTTTACATTTTCTTCTTTTCTTTTAAAAATGAGCAAATAAGCAGCTGCAAGAATCAACAAATATGAGAAAAGGCTGTCCCCCCAGTAGTTGCTCCAGAAATTCAATATCTGATTGATTAATTCTTTCATTCAAGTTTTCTCCTGTTTACAGAACATATAAAAAGATCAGTCCCAAAACCAATGTCGGAATACAGCACAATGCACACTTCCAAATACACGTAAAATCTTTTTTATAAATCAACTTCACGACTGCAAAGCTTCCGATCAACAATGGTGCCAGTATAATTCCCATAGAAGATACCAGACAACAGCTCAAATTTGCCATCAGCATCAATCCCCATGAATATTCCGCTTTTTCTTTCATAACTATTGTCAGGCACAGATACACCAGCATCGGAATCAGGATTGCTGCCAAAATCGCTTTTCCCTGCCACAGGCGAACCATCTGAAAATTACCTGCATTATAAACAGAATATGCCGAAAAACTACTGAGCACTGCCACGAGCAGCAAATAAATATCCCGGGCTTTTCGATCATTCGGAAACCAGCATCTGCTCAAAAGACTTTGAACCATATAAACTACACCCAAAAATACTGCCGGAAATACCACATGCGCCATAATCGCAGGGTGCAGTCCGGCACTCAGCTGACTGACTACCGCAAGAAATACCGGAAACGGAGAAAGGATATATCTCTCCGGCAATACCATATAATATCTGCCTGTATCAGGGTTCACTTCAAAAATAGTGTCCGTATAAACATCTGTTGTTGCACTTGCCACAAAGAAACTGTCATCTGCATCCATATGTGCCAGAAGCGCACACATTACAATCTGGCATATAATAAGAAGAAGCGCCAACGCAAGGTAAAACGTAATCTTATTTTCCCTTTTTTGTACACTTATCACATTTTGTCTCTTCTCTTTATTTCCAACAACCGATACAACTCCCACTACTGCCAGAAGTACTGCCACCCCACCATACAATACTGTCAGAATATGAAGGGGTGCCTTCAAAAAAGTCAATGGAAGTGTGAATATCTCCATCAATGAAAATAAGACCAGATATCCAAACGGCAGGCATGCTTCCGGACAAATGTCTTTTCTTTTTGACATAAACAGAATTCCGATTGCCGCCGGTACCAGCAGCAACCAGAATAATGCAAGTATTCCTTTCAGAATAATACTCATTTTATTTCTCCAATTTCTTTTTGAGGATTCCCATCGCAACCTTCTCCGGTGTGATCGGAAGTTCACGCACCCGGACGCCTGTTGCATTATAGATTGCTTCTGCGATTGCCGGACATGGAGTATCAATAACAAGTTCTCCGATTGATTTTGCACCAAACGGACCACTCTCTTCATAACTGCTCTCAAATGCCACACGGATGTTTCCAAAATCTTCTCTGGTCGGAATTTTGTACTGCATCAAAGAATTGTTACGGACCTTACCTTTTTCGGTATACTGAACCTCCTCAAACAGTGCCATTCCGATTCCCTGCGCAATACCTCCCTCGGTCTGCACACGGGCAAGATTCGGATTAATTGGTGTTCCACAATCTACGGCGGCCACATAGTCCAATACCTCCACAGTTCCTGTTTCTGTATCAACCTCTACTTCTGCCATACCCACCATAAACGGCGGCGGAGACAGCGGTGAAGAATGCTGTTTTACTACCTGAAGCTCAATATTATTGAAAAATGTACCCTTTAAGGCAATCTGTTCCAAAGATACTCGTTTCTCTTCTTCTTCTCCATCACAGAAAACATACGATCCGTCAAAATCCACTTTGTCCTGATCTACTTCGATCATCTGTGCGCCAAGTTCACAGATCTTTTTTCGAAGCTCCTGGCAGGCCTTCATAACTGCCACACCTGTGGTATATGTGGTTGAAGAAGCATAAGAACCGGAATCATATGGTGAAATATCAGTATCCACACTGAATACAACAATGTTTTCCATCGGTGTCTCAAGACAGTCTGCCGCGATCTGCGCCATGATGGTGTCACATCCGGTTCCCATATCTGTACATCCAAGTGCCAGAGTATAAGATCCGTCTTCATTCAACTTAATATCTGCGCCACCAACATCAACACCGGCAATCGAAGAACCCTGCATTGCCATAGCTACGCCAACACCACGCACCTTACCATTGCCCATATCACGGAACGGATATTTTGAATCCCAGTCCATCATCTCTTTGGCTCTTGCCATACATTTATCCATGGTACAGCTCTGTGCATAAGGAACATCCGGATATCCCGGAAGTGGGCCGCCCTCGATCGGCATGTTCAGCTCTTTGATTCTGACCGGATCCATGCCCATCTTGTGTGCCAGCTCATTCACTGCAGATTCGACAGCAAAGATTCCCTGCGTCGCACCATATCCACGATAAGCTCCTGCTGCCTGTACATTCGTATAAACTACATCAAACGCAAAACGATATGCTTCTGTGTGACGATAAAGACCTATAGATTTGTGTCCACTTAAGCCAACTGTGGTGGAACTGTGTTCGCCATATGCCCCCGTATTTGATAATGTATATACATCAATTGCTTTAATGATTCCATTTTCATCTGCACCGGCACGCACTGTAATTTCCATCTCATGACGCGGTGAAGAACAGATCATAGATTCATATCGTGAAAAGATCATCTTTGACGGACGACCGGTTTTCCATGTAACGATTGCCGGGTAAATTTCACTGACGGATGTCTGCTTTGCACCAAAACCACCGCCAATCCTAGGTTTGATGACACGCACTTTAGATGCCGGAATGTCCAACGCCCTTCCTACAATTCTTCGTACATGAAACGGAATCTGTGTAGATGAAAGTACAACCAGTCTGCCAAAATGATCCATATAACAGGCCGTACGGAAAGTCTCCATCATAGTCTGCTGATTTGCTTTTGTGTGATAAGTCTGCTCTACAGTATATTTACACTCGCTCAGGACTTTATCCACATCACCGTGCTCTTCCAGTGCTTCCGCGCACAAGTTACGTTTATTATTTCCACCAAGCGGGATTTTTAGTTTCCAGTTTTCTTCCGGATGAACCAGAATCGGATTGTCTTTTGCTTTATGCATATCAAGAACCGGTGCCTCGACACGATACTGTACTTTGATTCTTTTTAATGCTTTATCTACCGCTTCCTCGGTCTCTCCGGCAACAATTGCAACTACATCTCCGACAAAACGTACATGACGGTCGATGATCAGACGGTCATCCGGACTCATCTCCGGTGCTGTCTGTCCTGCCAGTGTAAAACGTTTCTGTGGAACATCTTTATAGGTAAGAATGCATGCGATTCCTGCAACCTTTTCTGCATTTCCGGTCTTGATATCCTCCACCCATGCGTTTGCATGCGGGCTTCGCAGAATTTTTACGATCAGGCAGTCCTTTGGAGCCAGGTCATCAGTATACACCGGTTTTCCAGTTACCAGTGCCATTGCGTCTGTTTTGCGTACAGGCTGATTTACATATTTCATTTTATGCTTCCTCCTGTGCTTTTTTGTATTTCAGAAATTTCAAAATGCTCGTTGTCTGAGAAACAAATCCTGAACATCTGCATAAGTTGCCTGCAAGATATTCTTTGATCTGTTCTTCCGTAGGCTCTTTGAGTTCACGCAGCATTGCAAATACATTCATAATAAATCCCGGATTACAGAAACCACACTGCTCAGCGCCTTCATTTGCAAGAAAGCTTCCAAACTCCTGCGCCTCTCTCTGCATTCCTTCCAGTGTCACAACTTTTTTGCCATCAATTCTTGCAGCAAGCACTGAACATGACAGTACCGGTCTCTCATCAAGTAATACGGTACAAAGTCCACAGTTTGCCGTCTCGCATCCTCTCTTTACACTGAAGCAGCCTTTTTCTCTCAGGAAATCAATGAGAAGCATCCCAGGTTCTATCTCTTCCTGGCGGTAAGCGCCATTCAGCCAGAAACTAATATTCATCTTTCATTCCTCCTACTGTTTCCCATGTTCTTCTTGTGAACACTTCAACAAGAAGTGTTCTGTATTCTGCGGAGGCACGCATATTTCCGGAAGTTTTGACATTTGCAGCCGCATATTCTGCAAACTTCCTGATGGCTTCCTCTCGCTGCTTTTTCGTCATATTCTTAAAATTTTTAAGAATATGATCTTTATCTTCAACTACAACAGCATGTCCCGGTCTTGCACCAATCACTGTCCGCGCTTCTTCTCCGATCATAGATGCTACGCATGTCAGTACCGGGAAATCCGTCTTTGTATTACGCTGGCTCATATAACAGACACGAAGAGGCTGTTTTTTTACAATAATATTGACCAGAATATCATTGTCCTTCTTACGGTTTACAAATTCTGTCAGCGGAATCTTTCCTGCATCGTAAAGTTCCACCCATGTATCCATACCCAGAAACATGGTCAGCACATCAGAAAATCCATAGCGTCCCCAAATGCTTCCCCCTACTGTCGCACAGTTGCGAAACTGCACTCCGACAATGTGTCGCAGGCTTTCCTGTATGGCTCCATGTGTGTATTCATTCAGACTTTCATTTATCTCCAGTTCCCGAAGTGGTGTCATACAGCCGATCACAAATTCATCGTCAAATTCCTGAATCGTATCCAGCCCCAGCCCCGAAAGATCAATGGCTGTGGAAATATTACGATTTCCCATCTTCAGCCACACCATTCCGCCAAGGACAATTGCTGTTTTTTTCTGATTCAGCTCATACGCTTCTGCAACGCTTTTTACTTTCACATAGCTTTTAATCTTTAGCATCTGTGTATCGTTTCCTTTCTGTCATCCAATTTCGAATATGCACAGGCATACTTAATTTAAGTTTAGCAGAATTTTTTTTAAATTTCCATAGTCATATCTATATTTTTTGTGTTTGTTTTCTGTGAAATATGCATAAAAAAGCCTTCTTTACATTGACAATGTCTTTTCACTGTCGATGTAAAAAAGGCTTTATATTCAATAAAGATCAACGGTTGTTGATAGCAGTTACAAGGGCGTCAATAGAGGCTCTGATAATGTCAGGATTCACTCCTGCGCCCCATGCAAGGGTGCCGTCCGGTTTCTGGATACCGACATATGCAATCGCTTTGGAGCTGGTGCTCTTTTCAAGTGCATGTTCCTGATAAGTTACCAGTGTAAACTTCATCTCGTATGCCTTCCTAAGTGCATTGCTGACTGCATCCAGACGTCCGTTTCCAGTTGCCTCAGTCGTGATGGTCTGACCATTGAAGGTAGAAGTTACCTGGGTTGTAATACCGCCATCTTTCTGCTGGAAATGAACTTCATTGATACTGTATGGTTCCACAATATTTTCAAATGTAGATTTAAACAGGTTGAAGATCTCATCCGGATGAAGTTCTTTATGGCTGTGATCGGAAACAGCTTTTGCTGCATATCCCATAGCTTCGCGCATTTTCGGAGGCAGGTTCAGACCGTATTTTGTCTCAAGAATATATCCGACTCCACCTTTACCAGACTGGCTGTTGATACGGATAACATCAGCATCGTAGTTTCTTCCGACATCGGTCGGGTCGATCGGCAGATACGGAACCGTCCAGCGACTCGGATCTTTTTCTTCTCTCCAGTGCATGCCCTTTGCGATAGCATCCTGATGAGAACCTGAGAATGCTGCAAATACAAGCGCACCACTGTACGGGCTTCTCTCATCTACTTTCATTCCGGTACATTCTTCGTAAACTTCGCATACATGCGGCATATTTGAGAAATCCAGTTCAGGATCCACACCCTGTGAAAACATGTTCATGGCAAGTGTTACAATATCTACATTACCGGTACGTTCTCCATTACCAAACAATGTTCCTTCGATTCTGTCTGCGCCTGCAAGCAGTCCCATCTCAGAATCTGCAACGCCACATCCACGGTCGTTGTGCGGATGAAGAGATACAATCACATTGTCACGATATTTTAAGTTTTCACACATATACTCGACCTGGCTTGCATATACATGCGGCATGGAGTGCTGTACAGTAACCGGCAGGTTGATGATTGCTTTGTTGTCTGCAGTTGGTTTCCATACATCCAGGACTGCGTTGCACACTTCCAGTGCATATTCCGGCTCTGTTCCGGTAAAGCTCTCCGGGCTGTATTCAAACTGGAAGTTTCCTTCTGTCTGATCAGCCAGTTCTTTCAGAAGTGTTGCACCATCTACGGCAATCTTTAAGATTTCTTCTTTTGATTTCTTAAACACCTGTTCTCTCTGTGCAACAGAGGTAGAGTTGTATACATGTACGATTGCCTTCGGAGCACCTTTGACTGCTTCAAAAGTCTTACGGATGATGTGCTCTCTGGCCTGTGTCAGTACCTGGATCGTTACATCGTCCGGAATCAGGTTCTGCTCGATCAGTGTACGGATAAAGGTATATTCTGTTTCAGATGCAGCCGGGAAACCAACTTCGATTTCTTTAAATCCAATCTCAACAAGCAGTTTGAAAAATTCCACTTTCTGCTCAAGGCTCATCGGGATTACCAGCGCCTGGTTTCCGTCACGCAGGTCTACACTGCACCAGATCGGGGCTTTATCTACATATTCTTTTTCTGTCCATTTCATACATTTTACTGGTGGCATAAAATACTGTCTTTTGTATTTTGTTACGTTTTTCATGATCATTCCTCCATTTTCGCTGAATGTTTTGCTGTGCAGAGCAAAAAAAAATCTCTCATCTCTACAGACTACTGTAAGAGACGAAAGACAACTATCTTCGCGGTACCACTCTTATTTATGAACGGTTCATACACTCATGGGATACGGAACTAAAAAGTACTTATATCCTCTCCATATAACGGTGGATACCGTCTGCGCCTACTATCCATTATGGAATTCGGACAGATGCTCAAAGGCGAGTTCCATGAATTCCTTCTACTGTCTCGCACCACCCGACAGTTCTCTGTGCTCCAGTCCTCACGTACTATTCCTCATCAAAGCATTTCGCATATTTTGTCGATGCATAAAGACTAACATGTCAACGGATGATTGTCAAGTGGGAATTTACTTCCGCATAGCCCTGAATTTACTTCCGCATAGCCCTGAATACGCAAAAACGCCCTGCCGTAAGCAGAGCGTCCCCACATTTTTCTGATATCAGCCTTTTAATCTGCACACCATATCCCAGAGTGCTTTTGCTGAATTAAAGTTATCCGGAATAATATCTGCCGGAGTGATCGTGATGTCAAATTCATCCTGTAATTCACTTACGATAGACAGAATTGCAAAAGAATCCAAAATACCATCATCGATTAAAGTTGTACAGTTTTCATAATCTGCGTCTGGCTGAATGTCTTCCAGAATTTCAATTAATTTTTCCATTTTAGTTCTCCCTTTAATTTTCTGAATTTAAAACATCAGTATGTATGCCATCCCGCACTAAATGAAGTCCATCTGCCTGTGTCCAGAAATAGATTTTCGGAAGCGGACGACTCAGAAACAGATAAATTCCTTCTGTTACAGAATATGCACCTACTCTTTCAAAAACCAGTATATCACAAATTTTCGGATTTCGCAGTGGAAATTGTTTTACGATCACATCACTGACTGTACAAAGTGCACCACATAAGTTCCAGTGTTGTTCTTCATCCCCGGTCTTTTCATGGCCTTCAAAGTCCAGTTGACTGCAGTACGGATGTTTCATCGCCATTGCCTGTCCATAATAATTTAAATGATTGATACCTCCATCCAGTATTACATATGGCTGTTCTTTGTTTACTTTCATATCTACAATCGATGTGATGTAATATCCACAGGAGGCAGCCAGAAACCTGCCCATTTCAAGAACGATCCTGCCTTTAAACTGCAATCCATCAAGAATTTCTACAAATTCTCCCAGAAGTTCTTCTGTCCGCATACTTTTATCTTTCACAAAATATGGTACAAAGAATCCCGGACCGTATTCAAGTGTCCTGATCTCCATCCCACCGATTTCCTCTAACTCTCTGATAAAAGTATCCAGATGTTTCAGTTCTTCCTGCATCTGAGACAGATTTCTTTTCTGTGTTCCGGAATAAAACTGTATTCCCTCAATCTCTATACCTGTATATTTTTCTCTTTCTGAAATTATTTTACGTATTTCCGCTTCATCAATACCAAACTGATTTCCACTTGTAACACGTATCAGAACCGACAGGGTTATTCCGTGGCGGACTGCAGTATCATTCAGTACTTCCAGATGCTGAAGTGACTCCACTGTATAAGTTCCCCTGTTTCCGTAAGTATCCAGCATATAAGCTATATCATCCGGATTTTTGTATACGCCTGAAAGTACAATTTTTTCCATTGGAATCCCGGCTCTTTCACAAATTCGAAATTCTCCCGGTGAGCATACTTCCAGAGAAGAAACAATCTCCAGCATCGGTTTTATCAGAAATGGATTTGCTTTCATCGCATAGCAGATTTCTGCTTTCCCGGTCAGACATCTTTTGACTTTTTCAGCGAATTCTTTCATTTTATCCAGATCAAAGACATATGCCGGTGTCGGTATATGTTCTTTTTCTATCAGTTGGTTCATAAATCTGTATTCTGACATTACCTGTTGTCCTCCTGATATTCTGTCATAAGTGCTTTGCGGTCGATTTTTCCGTTTTTAGTAAGCGGCATCTGTTCCACCTGACGAAATGCATTTGGAACCATAAACGCTGGCAAATACTGCTTTAATGCTCTGACGATCTCTTTTCGCTCAACATTTCCTTCATAGAAAGCTACAATTTTACTTTTACCCTGATCAAACAGACAGCAGCTTCTTATTATCTCAGGGATTTTATCCATTGATGCCTCTATTTCTCCCAATTCGATCCGATGTCCCATGTGTTTAATCTGAAAATCTTTTCTTGTTGCAAAGCATAGTTCACCCAGATTATTATAATACGCCAGATCGCCGGTACGATACATTGGTTCCAGATATCTGTCATTAAGCGGGTTCTGTACAAAAGCCTTTGCTGTCTGCTCCGGATTTCTGTAATATCCAAGTGCAAGTGCACTTCCGGTTACACATACTTCTCCATTCTGATTTCTTTCTTCCACAAGGTGATTCTCTTCATCCAGAAGGAATACTTTTTCATTCGGAAAAGCTTTTCCCATTGGAAGGACATCACCCGGCTGAAATTCTCTGTTCACAACGTAATATGTACAGTTACAGGTAATTTCTGTCGGACCGTAAATATTTACATACATCGTATTTGGAAGATATTTTCTCCAGATATTCAGATGCTTCACCGGCATGCTTTCACCTGAAAATAGAATTTTATTTATCTTTTCCGGTACCTTATATTCAAATCCATTCAGAGTTGAAATAATGCACAATGCAGAAACTGCCCATACTAATGTAGTAACTTCTCTCTCAATCAGAAAATCGATCAGTTTAGTCGGGAAAGAAAATAACTGTTTCGGTATAATCTGTACAGTTGCACCGGTCTTCAGCCCGGAATAAATATCCTTCACAGATACGTCAAAATCCCACGGCGCCTGATTTCCGATAACATCCTTTTCTGTAATATTAAACAGCTCCGTAAAACAGTCAATAAAGTCCAGAACTGAACGATGTCCCACAACAACACCTTTAGGAGTTCCGGTAGAACCCGAAGTAAAAATACCATACAGCGGATCTACATCTACTGCCTGATTTCTGATGGTCTCCAGTACTATCGGATCTTCCTGTACAGCATTAAGCTCCGAAAGCATAAGAACCTTCCCCTCAAAGCCCAGTTTTTCCAGATCCTTTAAATATTTTTCTGATGTGATGATGACTTCACTTTGCAGAATATCCAGAATCTGATTCAGACGGCTGGCCGGCTGTTTCGTATCAATCAAAACATAAAAACAGCCTGCATAGACAGCTCCCATAAACACACCTATTGTCTCAACGCTCTTTTCCATAAAAACCGGAATCGGATTTCTCGGAGCAATATATCTGCTCAACGCTGTTCCTATCTTTCTGCCTGTGCATTCCAGTTCCTTAAAAGTACAGGAGGTATTTTCATCTGCAAACGCAGTTTTATCCGGATATTTTTGTGCCGACTTCTCCAGATATTCCAGAATGTTTTTCTTCATTTTTCTCCCTTCTTTCTTTCAGTCAGTCTGCCGACTCTGTTTGGTTCAGTACCTGTGCAAGGACTTTTGAGTATGCTCTTGCAGCATCTCCGTTCATATGCCCGTCATAATCGGTATATGCCTTTGCATTATGTGTGAATGCTTTAAAATATTGTGTATTAAAATTGATATAATCCACACCCTGTTCCTCAAAGAATTTACCGAAATATTTCCATGCGGCATTGTAATTGTCGCTGTGGTCTTTCAGTGTCGCAATTGGAACCGGTGTTGTTACTGCCACAAATTCAATATCATTCTCTTTACAGAAATCTATCAGCTTCTTCAGATATTTCATATTGGACGGAGTTACTTTGCCATCTTCATATAATTTGATATCTGTCTTTTTCAGTTTAGAAATGTCCACTGGATATCTCTCGATAAAACCGCTCTCATGATATTTCTGTGAATCGCTCTTAAGATCTGTAATGCTGTAATCCTTTTTTATTTTCTGAAGGAATGTTTCCTTCACTTTTGGCACTTCATAACTGAGAGAATATTCATACCAGGGAAACAGGATCGTACGGAAATTACATTTTGCGATTGAGTTCCAGAAATATTCCAATTTTGCCTTTGAAAAAGGAAATTCATGATAAAACAGCAGGTAATTGTTGCCTTCTTCTTTCTCTGAAACAAAATATCCCGGATCCACTTCATAAATAATTCTTTTCGGATTCTGTTTCTCAGCAACCAGTCGGGCAAGATAATACGCATCAATTCCGTATTCTCCGCCCACACATAAATTATGTCCTGTTCTTCCGGTGATTTCTTCCATCACTTCAGGATCAATATCCATTTTTCCATGAGAGGTGCCCAGAATAATATCATCAAACTGTTCGCTGACGACAGCATGAACATCATTTCTCATAAATGTACATGGATAAAGTGCAGTATCCAGCCCTTTTAGAAGGATACCACATATTACAAGTACAAGAACTGTTTTTAATATTTTTTTAGAACTGTGCATAAATAAAACCTCTCGCTACCGCTGTGGAACCAAAGAATCCGATGGAAACCAGCAGACAAAAATATACTGCAACTGTAACAGGAAGAGGAAGTTTTGCCAGGGATTCCCTGATCTTCATACCTCTCTCCTGAAGTACACTGACTACAAATAAGATTACACATCCTACCGCAAGGATAAGAAGCGCATATGGTGTGAATGCGGTTCCCTGCTTGCCTGCCGGAATCTGTAAAATCTGCGACGGGTTAAATCTGGTCACTGACAGTTTCATCATATGCAGTGCAACTCCCATATCGTCCGGACGGTCAAAATACATACTGATCACAGTAAGGATAAATGTCCTGATCACCGTGAACACATAATACCATGTTTCTTTTCCGCTGATATGAAGTTTCTTTTTCCAGCTGCGATAATTACCTGCCATAAGACCACTGAACGCTATGATCAGACCGTTATACAGACCATAAATAATATATTTCCATGCTGCGCCATGCCATACACCAACTACAAAGAAAACAATAATATTTGCAAGACAGATTGGAAGTGTACGACCTGTCTTTCGGCCGAAGACTTTTTTAGCCCATTTGCTAAAACTTCCCATCCAGCGTGACAATGTAACCGGATAAAAAACATAATCCTTCATCCATGTACCAAGCGTGATGTGCCAGCGATGCCAGAAATCTGTAACGGAAACTGCAAAGAACGGACGCTTGAAGTTTTCATCCAGTTCGATTCCAAACATAGACGCAATACCAATAACAACATCCATTCCTCCGGAAAAGTCTGCGTACAGCTGAAGCGTATACAAAAGAATTCCAATAAGTGCAAGTCCGCTGTACTGATCCGGATTTGCAAAAATCTCATCTACAAATACCGCCGCCCAGTCTGCAAGGATCATCTTTTTGAAAAAGCCCCATAAAATACGCTCAAACCCTCTGGCAATATTTTTTCCCTCGAATTTATGTGGTGCATAAAACTGATTTGCAAGACGGCTGTATCTTCCGATCGGCCCCTGAAGGATCTGCGGGAAGAAAGATACAAACAATGCATATTTCAGAGGATGCTTCTCAGCCTCACATCGTTTCCAGTAGACATCCAGAAGATAGCCGGATGACTGAAAAGTATAGAATGATATTCCAAGCGGAAGCAGGATTGCCATACCCCTTAAATTCATATGAAACAGCGCATTCAGATTTTCGATTGCAAAATTAGTATACTTAACTGCCCCAAGCATACCAAAGTTTAAAATCAGGCCAAGAATCAATATATTCCGTGCTGTCTTATGATTTTCCTGCGCTTCCATTTTTTCGATCATAAGTGCAGCAAGCCATGTGACGATCGTAGAAAACAGGATAAACACAACAAATCTCGGACCACCCGCTACATAATAAATGTAACTGAATACAAGAAGTACCAGCCACTGCCATTTATGAGGCACTATGTAATAAACCAGTACAGATGCAGCCACAAACAGCAAAAAAAGATTTGATACTAACGACATAATAATTCTCCTGAGCAAATCATAACAGGGCGCTGCACTAATTCCTTAATGCAGCGCCCTGCCCTTTTCTTTTCATTTAATTTAAAATTGCATTATCCAGACAGCCGTCAGCGGAACCACCCTCATCTGATCCACTGTCATCTGATCCTGCAGCATCATAGCTGTTGTCATCGTAATCATAACTGTTATCATAATCATAGCTTTCATTATAATCATAGCTATTGTCGTAGCTTTCCGTTGCCGGCTGCGCAACCGGAGCAGCAGTAGGTGTCGGTGCCAGAGCTTTTTCGTTTTCCAGAGTATTAATAGATTTCTTCTGGCTGGCGCTGTCAAATACAAGATATGCTACGCTTCCTTCCAGATGAAGTTCTGCTTCCTCTGTATCCCCAAACGGGAATGTATGGATTTCAGATGTTGTTCCATCTTCAAAAGTAAGCTGAATATTATATTTCGGAATTTCTTTTTCCTCTGTATTCTCAGCATTTTCTTCTGTCTTGGCATCCTCTGTCTTTTCTGCATCTGAAGTTTCATCTTTTTTATTCAGATCAAACCACAGTTCGCGTTCTTCGTCTGCTGCAAACTTGTCGTCTTCTTTCAGAAAGTTATCCGGATACTTTTCATCTTTTTCATTCTTAATGGTAAAACCGGTAATCACTTTGCCAGTCAGGTTTTTGAGTTTGACATCCAGAATGCCTTCTGTCTCTTTCTCCGGTTTTTCACCGATGGTCTTTAATTCTTCTGTTTTTTCTTCAGAAGTCTCATCTGCTTTTGCAGTGTCTTCTGTCTGTTCTGCGGTATCTGCTGCCATAGCTGTCTGTGCAAATAAAATGCTGCTTCCGAGCATTGCTGTCATTAAAACTGTTACAATTTTTTTCTTCATTATTTTAATTCTCCTGCTGTCTCTTATTTTGTTTTATAATATTTCAGAGTTCCCTTCTGTCCGTATCTGATCTGATATCCGGTGTAACCCTTTTTGCCATACTCACTCTGGAAGTTTGGATCATATACATAAGTTCTGTTTCTGATTTTGATTTCAACCCATGCATGTGGCGCTTTACCTTTACCTTTTGCCACATAACCGCTCACATATTTTGCATTATATCCTGCAACTTTTGCCATCTGATAGAATGTAGCAGCCTGTACATAACAGTCACCACATCCTCTCTGGAAACCATACTGAGCATAGTAGATTGCATTTTTTCTTGCGACTCTGTAATTTGCTACATAACGCAGAGAAGAAGACCAGTTAAATGCCTTTTTCAGGTTGTTACCACATCTCTGATAACGAATTGCTGCCAGTGTCTCGACAGCTGACAGTCTGGTCGCACGTCCATTTCTCGCAATTTTATAATAAATTCTGGAATTGTATCTGTAATACGGTCTGTTTGTCACCAGTCTGCCGTTTTTTGCAAAAACATACGTATATCTGCCAATTTTCTTTACACCGGTAACTTTTCTGCCATTTTGGTCGTAATAATATCTGCCATCTTTACTCCATGTATTTTTTAAAGTTTTTGTGGTTGTAGTAGCTGCTGCAACTGTCTGCACTTCCATAACCGGAGCTGCCACCGGAGCTGCTGCGATCACAGCACTGAGAATCATTGCGGTAATTTTTTTATTCATTTTCATTTATTTTTCTCCTCTTTCTTAATCTCTCTGCATAATACCTTCTACAACTTCTGCACTTGCTCCCTTTCCTGCCGGGCGGAACACACTCAGTGCAAGGCTGCCATAAATATAAGTTACATCGGAGCCGTTTCCAAAACATGAATCTTTGCTGATATGCATCTTACTGTATTTGCCAAGTAATTTTTTAATCTGTCTTGCGTTCTTGTATGTTTTTGATGCATTTCTGTATACAGTTGTTTTTTGTCTGTTAAACACACCATTTGAATTGAAGTAATACAGTCCCGGCATTGCATCTTCAGAAGTAATTCCACAACGAATCCCCTTCATCATGTGTCCCTGATAGTCAAAGCCGTAATATCTGCCGTTAATTTTTTTTACAACAATTCCGGTAGTTCCTACATAGTTCCTGTCTGCATGATATGCTCTGCCATTTTTGTCAAAGTAAAATCTGAAACTTCTGTTGCCAACTTTAATTGTACGCCACTGATTGCAAACTCTTTTGCCGTTTTCGTAACCATAATATTTGTTTTTAAGTACCGTTTTAGCTGCTGCCTGCACCTCAACCGGCTGTGATGCTGCTAAAACAACCGGTGATGCTACAAGAAGCATGAGTAGCAGCATTGCCATGATTTTTTTTAATCGTTTCATGTCTCTTCTCCTTTTTCGATTCATATTCTGTGATTTTGAAATTATGTCCGTTACTCAACCTATCACAGGTTACATTATAATATATCTTTTACATAAATTCAATGCATCAGGGCTAATTTAATATAGTAAAAAGCTTCGAAATACATAACTGTATCTCAAAGCTTTTCTCCATTCTGTCCTCAATCGGGGCAACAGGATTTGAACCTGCGACCTCACGGCCCCCAGCCGTGCGCGCTACCAAGCTACGCCATACCCCGGTGAGGATTATTATATCAAGCAGCCTGCGGTTTTGCAACCGTTTTCTCTATACTTTCTTCTATCCGTTTCAGTGCCGGATACTGATTTTATTGCGTATAACATCTGTATGACTATACCTGTCATATTTTGTCTTTTTATTTGCAAATGTAACTGCTGCTTTTTTATTATTTTTGTCAAGTGTTACTGTTCCTGTCCGGTCATTCAGACTCACATTTGCCGTCTGTGCTGTAATACTTTCAAATACATAACGTAAAGTTTTCTTCTCACTGACCGTGTACCTTCCCAGCGGAATAGTCGAAAACGTACAGCTCAACACCGCATATCCTCTATCTGTCGGATATTCACCCTTACGAAACTCCACAAAATCCTCATACATATGCGAAATACCTTTTCCATCTGTTCCGGTCACACAGAATCGAAAAACAGGATTTCCATGCGCCCATATAATGTCCTGCTCTCTGATTCTTTTTGTGATCACAATCTGCCCGTCCGGAATTTCTCTCGGAATTTCTCCTTTTACCCACGAAGAATTTGTCTGCTGCGTATCCTTTATTTTATCTGATACAATTGTTCTGGACGCCTTGTTTTCAATCGAATAAGCACTTCCATTCTGACTTATATGATTATGTGAACTTATTACTGTATTACTTCCGGCTGTAACTTTTATCCGAAAATAGTATGTCACATCATTAAATGCCTCTTCACTTTTCAGATAAGATGTGTTTGCAGTAAATGTAATCGTATTTTTCGTATTCTCAATTCTGAATCTGGATGTCACATCTTTTCCTGCTGAAGTTGTAACGCTTCCACTTCTGAATTTCAGACAGGAATCTAGTGTATCTTTCAGAACAAAAGAGCTGTAGGAGCCAGGCATCAGCCTCTGCGCAATCACATAATCATAATTTTTTCCTTCCTTTATGCCATATGGAGGATCTGTCCGCGTAGATTCATGTTTTGTCATACTGTTATAAGCAGCACCGTCATTTCCCACTCTTTTTTCCGGTTTGGGGTTCGGTTCATATGTACCTACTGTTTTCCCTGTTGTCAGAAAAAACGCATTCTGCGGATACGTCTCATTGTTCCAGCTCTCCTGAGAATTCCAGTTCAGCATAAAGTATCCGTCAAAGTCAAGCTGGCACCATGCTTTCACATCATCAGTATCAATATCTTCTCCTTCCAGACTTGTCAGCTCATTGTAAACGGCGCCATTTGCAATCATAGCCGTTGTTTTTTTCAGATAATTATAGCCTTTGCGCAGATAAATCCGATTTACACCCCAACCATCATAAACACGAATTCCCTGTCCTGCATCCAGATCCTTCAATGTCACATGTCCTTTTGGAGAAATTTTATTCTGTGTTGCATGATCCAGAAATTCAAAACGAAATCTTACAGTTCCCACTCCAATTGTATTAAATGCAATTCTGTTTTTGTAAAACAATATACATGGAATAATATTTCTTCCATCATTTCCTATATGATTTTTATTTACAGGTCCCCATTTCACTGCTGTCACTTTCAAATCTACAATTTTCCCATTATACTCCCCTACATTACTATATATGGCAGTAATAGGATCTGCATAATCCTGATCATCAATTACGCATCCCAAAAATGTTTTACAGTATTCTTCCGTAAATCCACGTTCATCGCCATACCAGTTATGCATTTTAGTATTCAAAGTTCCATTATACCTGCTGATAGAAACAAGACTGCTGGTATTTGCCCGAAAGGCATAAGTAAATGCATATTCGCTTCTCATCTGATAATCAGCAGCTACCCATTTCACCGGGACGCTGCTCGTTGCTCTTGCAACCATTGCTTCAGGATCTGCTGCGTCAAATTCACCGGCCTCATCTCCTTCTGTCGAAAACACCTCCTCTGCCACTGCCTCTGCTCCATTGTCATTATCCGCTGTCTCAATCGATATATCCGGGAATTCCGCCGCTGCATCTTCGTCCGGTATATCTTCTGTCAGATTCTCTTCACATTCCTCAGCATCAATAATAATTTCATCTGTGTCATTCTCTCCATCTGCTTCGTCTTCTGCTGTGTCCTCTGTGTCCCCTGTCTCATCTTCCTCACTGTCCGCTCCATTTTCCAAACCTTCCATACTTTGATTCAGATCCACAGCCTGTTCTGTTTCCGAAAAAGCTGCTGCTGATTCTACAGGCAGCGACATTCCATACCACAAACTTAAAATCATCCCAACCATAAGACAGATACCCGTGATTTTTCTTTTCATGATTTTTTCGCCCCTTTCCATTTTTTTATGACTGGTATACTGATGCCAGCTGCAAGAAACAGTAAGAGCATAAGTTCTACCGGCATGGGATCACCTGTTTTTACGGACGATTTCTGTTTGCTGCCAGTATCCTTAACAGATGACTGAAAAGAATCCCCGGAAAAGCTTTGATCTTCATTTTCGCTTTGTTCTTCTGTCGTATCCATCTCAGAAGTTTCATCTTGAACAGAGAATATCCACGAAACATCTGTTTTCTTTAAAGCCCATGCATTATCCCATTCTTTCGGAATTTCCAGTGAGAATTTAAGTTCACCTGACGCTTTGCTTTTAAAAACTCCAAGCGAATGATTCTTTTGAAGTTTTGCAGCATCCAGTGTTCCACTGTAAAGTACATTTTTTCCCATGGAAATCTGAAAGCAGATATTTTTCAGCATATCCATTTTTTCTTTTGATCTTCCCTCTGTACTGATTCTGAAAAAAATCTCCGCATCCTTCTTTGTCGTATTTGACACCTTTACTGTATCTGCCAGAACATCTCCAGGCATTGCCGTTTCCAAATTCGCAAAGAAATCATCCGGGACTGCAATCAGTTTGTGTGCTTTTCCCTGAAATTCCACAGACAGTTTTCGTTCACCCTTTTTGCAGATCATTGTTCCATTTGTTTCATGGACACAATCCTGAATTTCCTGATTTCCCCACGGTGACATGGCGTTAAAATCCGGTTTGAAATTAGCAGCCTGTATCGCATCCGCCTGCACGGTAATATTCAGTTTCTGCCCACTATGCTCTTCTGTCCATCCTGCTGGAACAGATACACTCTGAAAAAGATCCACAGATTCCTGTTTTTTCAAAACCTTCGCATAATAATAGTAATCCCCTCGCTTTATCCACCCTGCTGAAATTCCTTCTATATTACGGTCACTCAACATTCCCATATCGTCTTTATCGCTTCCGTAACTGATATGCGCCCGTATCCAACATGGAAGAGCCCTGTTCTTAATACGCGGAATCTTTGAAATCCGTTCGCCAGGAAATATATATGCCGGATCACGATATTTCACTTCTCCGTTTCCTTTTCGCGCAAACTCTGTCATATTTATCCGAATATCTCCCATGGTGATATGATTTTTGATTTCCAGACTGTCCGAAAAATAGCCATAAACACCTGTTGCCATGCAAAGCAGCGCAGCAAGAATTCCAACCAGCATTTTTCTTTTTTTCTTCACATGTCCACCTGCCTTCTCAACCCTGTTTTTCATAAGCTGCCCATGCTGCCTGATAGGATTCATATGGTTTTGCCTCTACCGACTCCTCATAGACCTGAATTTGGAAATCCTTCAATTCCTCCCAGTATGTTTTTTCAATTTTTCCTGCTTCTACCATGAACCCTGTACACAATGGTCTGGTCGATTCTCCTTCTTTTAATACATTTTTGTAATAAAAAAATCCATCATCGCTGTATACCCAATCGGTCGTATTCAGTCCTTTCATTGTGACAGCCCTGCCGATATCGCTGTTTGAATATTCCAGAGAAACGCGCACAAAACAGTCTACGCTCATTCCCTCCGCACCCTGTTCACGATTTGTTACCCATATTTTTTTCGTGATATCCGTATTCTTATCCGGTACAATCGGCGTCGGAGAAGGAAATTCTTCTCCGATTTCAGTTGTATTATTTCCCACACGTATGATATTTTTTGCTGTATCAAAAGCACTCTGATATGCTGCTATTCCCTGCACAGTCACCAGAATCCCCATTGCAGCCGCCAGAGCTGTGATTCTCTTCTTCCTTCCTGTCATACTGTTTCCTGCTTTCTGCTATTCCGTTACTTTTCCATCCTGCTCTCTGTTCTGATTTACATATTTTTCATAGGCTGCTTTAATCTGTTCCGGAAGATTATCGGAACTGCCACCTGTATAAGATGTCTGTATTGCATAGGCTCTGACCGGAATTTCAAGTGTCTGTCCGTCCAGCTGCCCCTCAATCAGATTCAGAAACTTTACAGTATCAAATAAAGTTTCCGAGGTCTCCTGCGGTTTCAGTATTTTGGTGTACGCATATGTATATACCCTCCGGTTTTCTATATTCTGCGCATTCAGCTGCATCCAGCTGTCTTTTGCTTCAAAGGAAAATAACTCCTGCACTTTTTTACCAAGACGCTCACCATTTTCTGCCGCCGCCTCCACATTCGCCATCGGAATTGAAACTTCCATATATACAAATGCATCATTTGTTCCTGTGTTCGTAATCTGCGGATCTTTATGAATTACTTTTGACGGTTCAATTATCCTATTTTCTTCAGGTTTCCATTCCGGCTCTTTCAATTCGATATCAACCTTTCCGACTGTAAACTCATTGGATACTTTCTCATAATCCGTCAGATACGCAGACACGCCTCCAACTGATGCCAGACATAAAATTCCTGCCAGTGCCATAATTTTCACTGTATTTTTTTTCATATTTGTTTTCTGCGCCTTTTTTCGATGCGCTCTCCTTTCCATTCAATTACCAGAAAGACCAGTTCCTGAAAGATCATGAGCAGCAACAGCATTCCCACTGTTTTATCCTTTAAAAGCTCTGCTGCATAACCTACAAGTGGAACTGTCAGAATCACCGTTCCTATGATCTGTTCCGGTTCCAGCAGTGATACATCCTCCATATTATTTGCATCACCTTTTGTTATGTAACTCTGTTTCTGTTTTGCAACTACTCTGTGACTGACTTTTCCCTGCGCATTTTGAAACGTCACAATATCTCCGACAGATGGCTCTGTTCTTTTTGTATCTGTAAAAACAATTCCTCCTGTTTTTAGCGTCGGTTCCATAGAACCAGACATAACAATATCCACAGAAATACCAATCTTCGGTAGAAAAAAAACAGCAAGACCGAAAAAGCCGATCACAGTCAGTAAAATTCTTGCGGCTTTTTCCGCAATTCGCATAAATCACCTGCTTTCTTATCGTGGAATAAAATACAAAAATAAATGGATTTTTTGCAGATCTGCATTGATTGATAAAATTAAGATTGTCTTAAGATGGTTTAATCTTATGCTCTGAGCGCATAAAAGTCAATAAAATTCGTTCGTCATGTTTTGACAGGATGATACGTCAAAAAACGACACATCCAAAAGGATGTGCCGTTATAATCGAAAATTTACTTAGTTATTAATGAGCTTGTCTTCGCCGTTCCAGCTGTACAGTTTACGGATTTCTTCGCCAACTTTTTCTGACGGATGTTCGGAAGCAAGTTTTCTCATTGCTTTGAAGTGAACCTGTTTTCCTGCATCAGACATATCAAGCAGGAAATCTTTTGCAAATGTACCATCCTGGATATCTGTAAGGATCTGTTTCATAGCTTTCTTTGTTTCTGCTGTAACAATCTTCGGTCCTGTGATATAATCGCCGTACTCAGCAGTATTGGAGATGGAATATCTCATTCCTGCGAATCCTGACTGATAGATCAGGTCAACGATCAATTTCATCTCATGGATACATTCGAAATATGCATTTCTTGGGTCATATCCGGCTTCGCAAAGTGTTTCGAAACCAGCCTGCATAAGTGCAACAACACCACCACAGAGAACTGCCTGCTCTCCGAAAAGGTCTGTTTCTGTCTCTGTACGGAATGTAGTTTCAAGAAGACCAGCTCTTGCTCCACCAATTGCAAGTCCATAAGCAAGTGCTTTGTCAAGTGCTTTTCCTGTATAATCCTGCTCTACAGCTACCAGACAAGGAGTTCCTTTTCCAGCCTGATATTCGCTTCTTACTGTATGTCCAGGTGCTTTTGGTGCAATCATAGTAACATCGACATATTTTGGTGGAACGATACATCCAAAATGAATGTTGAAACCATGAGCAAACATCAGCATGTTGCCTTCTTCAAGGTTCGGCTCGATATCTTCTTTGTAAAGTTTGGCCTGTTTTTCATCATTGATCAGGATCATGATGATGTCAGCCTGTTTTGCAGCCTCTGCTGCTGTATATACTTTAAAGCCCTGTTCTTCGGCTTTTTTCCAGGACTTGCTTCCTTCATACAGACCAACAATGACATTGCATCCGGACTCCTTTAAGTTCAGCGCATGTGCATGTCCCTGGCTGCCATAACCGATAATCGCAATTGTCTTACCATCCAGTAATCCTAAATTACAGTCTTCCTGGTAAAAAATCCTGTTTGCCATCTTTGTTTCCTCCTAAGCTATTCGTAAAATAATATTTATCGTTAAAGGGCTGTACCCCTTAGCAAACGTAATAAACTACTATGTAAAATGCCCTGCATCCTACAGAAATTTTACATCGCTGGCACCACGTGAAAGTCCTGTGATACCTGTTCTTGCAAGTTCCAGTATCTCATATTCACCGAGAAGGTCAATAAAAGCACCGAGCTTACTCTTACTTCCGGTCATCTCAATGACTAAAGAAGTCTTACCGACATCAATGACATTGGCACGGAAAATATTTGCAATGGAAATAATTCCCTCTCTCTGCTCCGGCCGCGCTGCGACCTTCACAAGTACCAGTTCTCGGCTTACACTGTTATCCGGTTCGAGAACCTTAATATCTCTTACATCTACCAGCTTTGCGAGCTGTTTTGTAATCTGTTCCAGAATCATCGTGTCTCCACTGCATACGACTGTCATTCTGGAATATCGTTCATCCGCAGTCACGCCGACTGTCAGACTGTCAATATTATAACCTCTGCGGCTGAAAAGACCGGCAATACGACTTAATACACCGGCAGTGTTATCTACTAACAGGGACAAAATTCTTTTCTGCATAACGCACCTGCTTTCAAGTTACTGTTCACTGCATTTACAGCAGTGTTTTCAATACTTTAATCTTTTAAACAATTCCATCGTAAAATTGTCTGCATGTTTATCATTATAGCAACATTACATCGTTTGTCAATGCAAAATTTTGTATACATTACAATTTTAAAACACTTTTTTGTATTTTTATACAAGGTATTTTTTGCGCAGAGCCTCGATCGTTTTCGGATTCATGTACAGTGCTTTTTTCATAAACTGTTCAACTGAACCATAGTCTTTTTCGATGGTTTCGAATACACAGTCAAGGTATTCTTCTTTTACACGATAAAGCAGACGTATCTTGTCCATGGTTTGGTTGTCCACGATCATCTTTGACTCCAGATAGCGAACCATATGATTCATTTCCTCATCAAGATAAAGATTTGTTTTCATATAGTCTTCATAGATTGTCTCTCTCGGAACCCCAAGTGTACATAGGAGAAGCGCCGTTCCCACACCTGCACGGTCTTTGCCGATGCTGCAGTGCCACAATACTGCCCCTTCTTCCTGATGAAGCAATACATCCAGAAAACGCGCATACTGTCTGACGCTGTAGGAATCATGCACCAGTGAAGCATACTGGTTCAGTACTAAATCTTCCGGAATATCTTTAAAACTTTTTATAATCTCATCCAGTTTTCCGGATCTGGTAATGCCGGTCGTTTCCTCGTCCACAATCGGTATATCGCAGTATTGTACTCCCTCCATAACTATATCCGGTTTTTCCAGAACTTCCGATTTTGTGCGGAAGTCGATCACAGTCGTCAGATGATAGTCTTTCATCAGAGTATCCTGATCTGCAATCGAAATATGATAAAGTGTTCCGCTTCGAAGAAGTCTGTGCGGAAGAATATGGCGTCCGTCTGATGTCATCAGTGCACCCAGATCTCTTGTATTCGGAAGACTCTGGAGCGGAATCCTGCCGCCTTTCGGAAATCCTGTCACAATGTTCGGATTCAGTGCTTTCAATAACTGAATACAATCCTGAATCTCACGGTCCGTCAGATCAAACTGGTATCTTTTTTTACGGCGTGTAATTATGACCAGCGAACTGGTACTGAACTGCTTCTGTGCCCCGCCTTCTACTCCTTCTTTTCTTTTGTAAGCCCATAAGATATCTTTACATGGAAGATAATTCATCATCATATGTTTGGAAAAAATGAGATTACCATCCTCGATTCTTATTTTTCCGTATTTCATATTTTCTCCTTCTATATAAGCCCTAAATGTTCAAGTCCGTTACGAATACCGTAATGGAACATATCCGTCGTTACATAATCGGCCAGTTCTTTAATCTTCGGTGAAGCATTTCCCATTGCCACCTTTGTTGCTGCATATTCAAACATGGACAGATCATTGTTACTGTCTCCGAATACGATCGTGTCTTCCCATGCGATATGAAAAATCCTGCAGACTGCTGCAATTCCGACTGCTTTATTACATCCCTTCGGAACCATTTCAATCGTATTTCCCACAAAGTTATTAGATTCGTGATAGATCATATCATAATACAGAGAAAGTTCTGCGCATGCCTGCTGCGCATTGCATCCTTTTTGTTTCTTTGCACTGATCTTGTTGATGTGCATACAGTTTTCATTTCCACAGATCGGTCTCCACTTTTCTCCAAGTGATTCTGTGATCAGATCAGTATACCAGTTCACATCTGTCGTATATTCATCCTTATCATAATACATATAGTCGGCACCTTCCATGACCGGAATCAGCCCATATTTACGAAGTATCTCAACAGAAAGCTTTGCTACCTCCGGTGTTCTTTCGTTATTATACAGTCTTTTTCCGTCTTTTTCGATGGTCGCACCACATGCACTGATGATTCCTGTAAACGGAATCTGTTCCAGATACCAGGATACAAACGCCCGGCTTCTTCCGGTACAGAGCCATGCCTGATGTCCGTTGGCAACCAGCTTTTTGATTGATTCTACTGCACTGTCCGGTACTCCTTTTTCCATATCGCAGATAGTTCCATCCGCATCAAAAAAAACTGCTTTTTTATCACTCATTGTATTGTCCTTCTTTTCTACTCTATATGGCAATCTGTTATGCAAAAAGTTCCCCTGCCACCCGGATCAGATATTCTGTATCTTTTACACCTGCAGTCTCATAAGGAGAATGCATGGCAAGCTGCGGAAGTCCGATATCTACTGTATTCATTGCAACCTGTGTATTGGAAATATTGCCCAGTGTCGAGCCACCGGCAATATCAGACCGGTTTACAAACGTCTGATATGGAACATCCGCCTTTGCACAAAGCTCTATAAACTCTGCAGCAGATACTGCATCTGTACAATACTTCTGATTTGCATTATATTTAATGACAATTCCCTTATTCAGAACCGGATGATTCACCGGATCTGTTTTGTCTGCGTAATTCGGATGAAGCGCGTGTGCATTGTCCGCAGAAACCATAAAACTTCCGGCAAGAGTCATCAGATATTCTTCATAAGTTCTGCCAAGCCCTGTATTGATACGAAGAAGTGTGTCCTTCAAAAAAGTAGATGCCGCCCCCTGTTTCGTGCCGCTGCCGACTTCTTCATTATCCAGCACACAATGTACTGCAATATTTTCTCTCGTTTCTGCCCGCAGAAGTCCCTCCATAGAAGAAAACGCACACTGCAAGTCATCCAGCCGTGCGGAAGAAACAAATTCCTGATCTACGCCCCATATCGTACCCGGCATACGATTATACAAAAATAAATCGTGGCTGAGAATATCTGATCTGTCGGCCCCGATCTGCTCTGCAATCATTTCCAGCAGCGTTCTGTCTGTATTTTCTGCTGCAAAAAGAGGCAGCATATCTTTCTGCGGATTATATGCGGTTCCGTTGTTTGCCTCACGATTCATATGAATAGCAAGATTCGGGATCATCACCAGATCGCGTTCTATGTTTACCAGCTTTTCTACAAGTCCGCCATTCTCTCTAACAATGACTCTGCCGGCTATGGAAAGCGGACGGTCAAACCACGGTGCCATCAGCATTCCGCCATATTTTTCCACATTCAGTTTTACATAGCTGCCGTCCACTTTCATTTCCGGATTTTCTTTTATCTTGAATGTCGGAGAATCACTGTGGCTTGCCATAATATGAAATGCAAACGGCGGATCTTCCGGTATGGCAAAAGCAATCAGTGCAGAATTATTTCTGGTCACTACATATTTTCCACCCGGTATGAGATTCCAGTGTTCTCTCTCCGAAAGCACCTGAAATCCACCTTCCGTAAATCGTTTTTTCATTTCATCCACTGCCTGAAATGCAGTCGGACTTTTCTCTATAAATTCCAGTAATTTTTCTGTTGTTTCTATGTACATCTGTAACAACTCCTTGGTCCCGGATCGGGTATTTTCTTAACTGTTCAGTTCCCGCACAGTTACGGGATACTGCCTGCTGAATACTACGTATATTCTTAAAATATTTCACTACGATTATACGGTATATTTTTTCGTATGGCAACGAAAAAGAGGCAGTTTGTCAAAAACCACCTCTTTACACTGCCCAAAGGCATGGTTGTTTATTCAAATTTTTATAATGCCTTGATTCTTCTGAGGGCTTCCTGTGTATTTTCATAGCTTCCGAAAGCAGTCAGACGGAAGAAGCCTTCTCCATGAGCACCAAATCCTGATCCCGGTGTACCTACTACATGTGCATTTTCAAGCAGATAATCAAAGAAATCCCAGGAGCTCATATTGTTCGGAGTCTTCAGCCAGATGTACGGTGCATTCACGCCACCTGATACGGAGTATCCTGCCTCTTTCAGTCCGTTGTAGATCGTATGTGCATTTTTCATATAATATGCAAC
The DNA here is from genome assembly GCF_900120195.1 of Blautia sp. Marseille-P3087. Classification (GTDB taxonomy): domain Bacteria; phylum Bacillota; class Clostridia; order Lachnospirales; family Lachnospiraceae; genus Blautia_A. The sequence goes on along the minus strand of NZ_LT635539.1, from coordinate 42,607 downwards.
CTGCTCTTTCAGCTGTGCCTTTCCTTCCGGAGAATAAACAGCTTCACCGGCGCGCTGTACAATATACGGTGCACCGTTAAATTTTGTTCCATGCCGTCTTGCCCAGAGGTCATGCAGTGCAACACCTTCTCTTATAAGATCTTTCGGAACAACGGTAAACCCAAGGCGGACACCTGTAAATCCGGCATTTTTTGAAAAGCTTCTAAGCTCGATCGCACAGGTACGTGCACCTTCACATTCATAAATACTGTGCGGAACATTTTCTTCTGTAATATAAGCCTCGTATGCCGCATCATAAATGATCACTGCACCATTTTTATTTGCATAATCTACCCATTCCTGAAGCTTGTCCTTTGTGATTGCCGCACCACTCGGATTGTTCGGGAAGCAGAGATAGATCAGATCCGGAGTCTCTGTCGGAAATTCCGGAAGGAATCCGTTTTCCTCCAGACACGGCATATAGATCACATCGTCAAAGTTTTCTCTTTTTGTATTATACGCTCCGGTACGGCCCGCCATAACATTTGTGTCAACATAAACCGGGTAAACCGGGTCACATACAGCTACTTTATTCTCAATACCAAAGATTTCCTGAATGTTACCGGAATCACTCTTTGCTCCGTCAGAAACAAAGATTTCATCTGCATGAATGTCACATCCGCGTGCTTCGTAATCGTTTTTTGCAATTGCACTGCGTAAGAATTCATAACCGAGATCCGGTGCATATCCATGAAATGTTTCTGCATTAGCCATCTCGTCAACGGATTTATGCAGAGCTTCGATGATCGCCGGTGCCAGCGGCTGTGTGACATCTCCGATTCCCAGACGTACGATCTGTATATCCGGATTTGCTTCCTGATAAGCTGCTACTTTTTTGGCAATTGTGGAAAAAAGATAGCTTCCCGGAAGTTTCAGGTAATTTTTATTTACTGTAACCATAATATTCTCTCCTAATCTGTCTACTGATTCTTTCTTCGCTCTACTTCTTTTACAAGAGCCTCGCGTACTGCATCCGGACTTGCTTTGCCCTTCAGTTCCCTCATCATCTTACCGACAAAGAATCCGAAAACTTTTTCTTTGCCGCCGAGTAGTTCTTCCAGGGGGCCGGGGTTCTCGTCCATGATCTTCTGTAACGTATCATTGAGCAGTCCGGTGTCTTCAACAATTTTCAGCCCGTGTTCTTCGATATATGCCACAGGATTAATGTCTTCTTCAAAGACTCTTTCGAAAACTTTCTTTGCATTCTGGGCGCTGACTTCTTTTTTCTCCACCATGGAAATCAGATCTGAAAGATGTTTTGGTGTAAAAGAAACTTTTTCCACATCAAGGCCTTTATCTTTGGTAAGACGGAGAACTTCGCCCATAAACCAGTTGGCTGCTTTCTTCGGGTTACCACAGAGTTTTGCGACTTCCTCAAACAACAGGGACAGATGTCTGGACTCTGTAAGAATTCCAGCATCATAAGCGGATAATTCATATTCCGACTGATAACGAAGCAGTTTTTCTTCTCTAAGCTCCGGCTGAGACTCACGGATCTTTTGAATCCATGCATCAGAAATATGAATCGGTGGAAGATCCGGATCCGGGAAATAACGGTAATCTTTGGCATCTTCTTTTGATCTCATTGCATGGGAAGATTCTTTATTATCATCCCAGCGACGTGTTTCCTGGATAACAGTTCTTCCCTCTTCGATCAGTTCAATCTGACGTTCTCTTTCTCCCTCGATGGCTCTTGCGATTGCCTTAAAGGAGTTCAGGTTCTTCATCTCTGTTCTTGTTCCAAAAGATTCACTTCCGACTTCACGAACAGACAGGTTGACGTCAGCTCGCATGGAACCTTCCTGCAATTTGCAGTCGGATACACCGAGATACTGCATCATACAGCGCAGTTTTTCAAGGTATGCAATAACCTCTTCTGAACTTCTCATGTCCGGTTCGGAAACGATCTCTATCAGCGGCACACCGCTTCGGTTATAATCTACCAGTGAACAATCTTCCCACTCATCATGAATCAGTTTACCTGCGTCTTCTTCCATATGCATTTCGTGAATGCGGACTTTTTTATTTCCTGCAGAAGTCTCGATTTCTACCCATCCGTCATGGCAGATTGGCAGATACAGCTGGGAAATCTGATAGTTCTGCGGGTTATCCGGATAAAAATAGTTCTTTCTGTCAAATTTACAATACTGATTGATCTGGCAGTTTGCCGCAATTCCGGCCTTCAGTGCAAATTCTACTACCTGACGGTTCAGAACAGGCAGAGAACCCGGCATACCGGTGCAGACCGGACAGGTATGTGTATTCGGAGCGCCACCAAACTCTGTAGAGCATCCGCAGAAAATCTTTGTTTTTGTTGCAAGTTCTACATGGACTTCAAGGCCAATGACTGTCTCATACTGTTTCATGCCTTTTTGCCTCCTTTCTCCGGAGTCGGGAACGCTCCCCTGACTGCCTCATAGGCAGCGGCTGCACGGAGGATTTTCTTCTCTGCAAAACAGTCCCCGATCATCTGAATTCCGATCGGCATTCCAGCTTTGTCCATTCCACATGGAACCGTGATTCCCGGCAGACCACAGAGATTGACTGCAACGGTATAAATATCGCCAAGATACATGGCAAGCGGATCTTTCAGGCTTTCCCCGATCTTTGGTGCTGTATAAGGCGCAGCCGGTGCAAGGATCACATCATATTTTTCAAATGCCTGATCAAACTCTTTTTTGATCAGTGCTTTTGTACGCAGTGCTTTCAGATAATATGCGTCATAATATCCGGAACTTAATACAAATGAACCAAGCATAATACGACGTTTGACTTCCTCACCAAAAGCTTCTGTTCTCGTTTTCTTATACATGTCGTGCAATCCCTCATACTCAGCTGCACGATAACCATATTTCACACCGTCAAAGCGCTCCAGGTTTGAGCTTGCCTCTGCGCTGGCAATGATATAATATGCAGGGATCATATATTCCATAGTCTCTACGGAGAAAAACTCTACGATTGCGCCCTGTTCGGTAAGTGTCTTCAACACATTCATAAAAGAATCCTTCACTTCCGGGTCAAGACCTTTTGCAAGAAATTCTTTCGGCACACCGAATTTCATACCGAGAAGTTTCTTTTCTTCCAGACTCTTACTGAAATCCAGATCATTTCTTTCAAGTGAAGTGCTGTCTTTCGGATCACGTCCGGCAATCACTTCAAGAAGAGCGGCACAGTCTGCCACATTCTTTCCTACCGGTCCGATCTGATCCAGCGAAGACGCATAGGCAACCAGACCATAACGGGATACGGTACCGTAAGTTGGCTTAATTCCGGTCACACCACAAAAAGAGCTCGGCTGACGGATAGATCCACCGGTATCAGATCCGAGTGCCATAAACGTTTCTCCTGCTGCAACTGCCGCACAGGAACCACCGGAAGAGCCGCCCGGAACATGTTCTGTGTTCCACGGGTTTCTTGTCACTCCGTAAGCTGAAGTCTCTGTAGTACTTCCCATGGCAAACTCATCCATATTTGTCTTACCTATAATGATCATTCCTGCTTTTTCCAGACGGTCAATGACCTCCGCATTGTACTGTGGAACAAAATTCTCAAGGATTCTGGACGCACAGGTTGTTTTCTTTCCTTTGATACAGATATTATCTTTTATTGCGATCGGAACACCGGCAAGCGGACCTGCATAAGTGCCGTCTGCAATTCCTTTTTCCACTTCTTTTGCACGGGCATATGCTTCTTTTTTATAAAGGTCAAGGTAAGCATGCACCGTTTCTTCTTTACTCTCAATCTGGTCAAAGACTGCTTTCACGCCATCCACTACATGGATCTGACGCTGTTTTATCTTTGCAGCCAGTTCTAATGCTGTCATTGTTTCCAGTTCCATAATTCTTCTCCTCTATCCGGATCACTTCTGTTATCCGATGGTCTTCGGTACCTGATACTGTCCTTCTTTTGCCTTCGGTGCATTTGCAAGCATTGCTTCTTTATTGTCTCCGTTTGTTACCACATCTTCACGGAATACATTCTGATCACCAAAGATATGCGAAAGCGGTTCAACCCCTTTTGTATCCAGTTCATCCAGCTTTTCCACATAATCCAGCATCTTCTGCATGTCTTCTTTTGCTTTTTCCTTTGCTTCCTCATTTAAAGAAAGTTTCGCAAGAATGCATACATTTTCTATTGTTTCATCATCTATGATCTTTGCCATTTTTGTTCCTCCTGCTTATCCTACGGCTCCAGTCTGTTCAGATCTCTCGGGAACAGACATGCTTCACGGACATTCTCCTCACCAAGAAGCTGCATAGTCAGACGCTCCAGTCCGATACCAAGACCTCCGTGTGGCGGCATTCCATGTTTGAAAGTATCCAGATACTGCTCCATACCATCTTCTTCCATACCACGGGCAGCAATCTTCGCTTTGAGCTGATTGTAATCATGGATACGCTGGCCTCCGGTTGTTACTTCCAGTCCGTGGAACAGAAGGTCAAAGCTTAATGTAAACTTATCATCTGCCGGATCATCCATTGCATAAAATGGACGTTTCTTTGACGGATAATGTGTTACAAAAACAAAATCAGCATCATATTCTTCTTTGAAATATCTTCCGATCAGTGCTTCTTCTTCCGGTTCCAGATCATACGGGTTACGGATCTTGCGGTTATATTTTGCAGAGACAAGTTCTTTTGCCTTGTCAAAACGTACCGCCGGAATCTGATCTACTTTCGGAAGTTCGATCTTAAGGATCTGAAGTTCCTTTGCATAGTCCTTCCTAAGCAGTTCCATCGCATACTGAAGAAATCCTGTTTCCATTCCCATGATATCTTCGAATCCGTCAATATATCCCATCTCAAAATCAAGACTGGTATATTCGTTCAGATGACGTTTGGTATTATGTTTCTCGGCACGGAATACCGGTCCGGTCTCAAACACGCGATCAAAAACACCTACCATCATCTGTTTGTAAAACTGCGGGCTCTGTGCAAGGACAGCCGGTTTGTGGAAATAGCTGAATTTGAAAAGGTTTGCACCACCCTCGGCTCCTCTTGCCCCGATCTTCGGTGTATGGATTTCAGTAAATCCCTGTTCGTAGAGGAAATCACGGAAAGCACGTGTCAACGCTTCCTGAATCTTGAATTTGGAGCGCTCCTGCACATTACGGAGTGCGATCGGACGTAAATTCAGTTTTGCCTCCAGAGAAGTATTTAATTTCCATTTATCAATTGCCAGCGGCATCGGTTCTGCCGGTGCTGAAAGAATCTCTACCTCCCGGATACGGATTTCTCTTCCATGAGGAGCTCTTTCTTCCTCATTCAGAATTCCTTTTACACGGAGGGTCATCGCTTCTTTCAGATCATGAACGGAAAGATTTGCTTTTTCATTCTCAACAACAGTCTGAAAAAGTCCCTCTCTTCTTCTCAGGATCACAAAAGCCACATCGCCCATATTACGGATGCTGTGAACGGCTCCTTCCAGAATAACTTCCTGATTTAAGAGAGAAGTACCTAACAGTTCATCCCATTCGGTTACTTCTTTTTTGTAAATACCGTTCAAAAACTCCATTTCCTCATCCTCCATATATCTCGTCTTTTTATATTGTGAAGTCCGGATCAAAAAAATCCGTTCCTTACTTCCATCATTGCTGTATCAACTTTCATACAACAGCATCAGAAGCATCTGTGCTGTCTCCACCATATTCGTTCCGGAATCCATACTGGATTTCTGGATATACCTGTATGCATCTTCTTCATTTAAATGATTTCGCTGCATCAGCATCATCTTCGCATTGGAAATATAATTCTGTTCTTTCTCCGAACGAAGTTTGGGTTTCTTTTTTTCTTTACGTCTCTTGCGATCCTGCTGCATCAGGATCATGCTGACCGTGTTGACCAGATCACCGGACTTTATCGGCATCTCCACTGAAAGAATAGAGGATGGCACTTCACAGATCACCCTCGCAGATGCCAGCAACAACATTTCAAAATCTCTCGGCAGACACTCAGACAGATCCAGATAGTTCATATCCGGCAGACGATGTCCGCAGATCAGAACACCGCTTCCAAGTTCCGAGGCATTCGAAAGGGCACTTGATGCAGTACTGCATACAGAGGCTACCGTAAATCCGTGACGTTCAAGAACGCTGCGGATTTTTTTGGCATCTTCTATTTTGGGTAATGCAATAACAATACTGCTCATAAAAGTGTCTCTCCTCTTCCCCTTGTCTTATTCATCTCACTTACAGTATGTGTAAAGTCTCATTACAGTCGATACAGATATTCTGCGATTTCCCAGTCAGTTACCTGTCTGGTATATCTCAGCCATTCATTCTTTTTCGCTGCAACATACTGCCTGCAAAATTCCTCACCAAGTACTTCTTTTACCCATGAACTGGACTCAAAATAATCAATTGCTTCCTTTAATGTTTCCGGAAGATGTTCTGCCTGCTGATCCTGTGCCGCAAGATTTGATGATTTTGTCGGTGTGATCTTGTTTTTGATTCCGTCAAGACCTGCGGCAAGGCAGACTGCCAGTACCACATATGGGTTTGCAGAAGCATCAGGGCTTCGGAGTTCTACGCGGATTCCCTCTCCTCTGGTTACCGGAATACGGACCAGCGAATTTTGGTTATTCTCAGTCCATGTAAGTTCTGTCGGTGCATCATATCCCGGAACAAGTCGCTTATAGGAGTTGACCAGCGGATTGGTGATCAGCGCCATTTCCTTGCTGTGTGCCAGAAGACCTCCTATAAAATAATATGCATCTTCACTGAGTTCTCCCGGACGGTCTGCGCATTCAAATACATTTTCCCCGTTTTTGATCAGAGAAAACTGGATGTGCATACCGGAACCATTTGCTTCTGTCTTTGGCTTCGGCATAAATGTGGCATGAAGTCCATGACGTTTTGCCACAATACGAACTGCCATCTTGAAAGTCATGATACAGTCTGCAATGTCACGCACCTCACCATAGCTGAAATCAATCTCATGCTGTGCCGGTGCTGCCTCATGGTGAGAGGATTCTACTTCCATTCCCATATCTTCCAGTGTCAGTACCATATCACGTCTTGCATTCTCACCAAGATCCAGCGGGCTCATATCCAGATAGCCTGCCTTTTCATGTGTTACGGTTGTCGGCATTCCATTATCATCTGTATGGAATAAGAAAAACTCACATTCCGGATCGATATAGCAGGTGTATCCCTCCTGCTCTGCCTCTTTTGCCACACGCTCCAGAATATATCTCGGACTGTTTTTGTATGGTGTGCCATCCGGACAGTAAAGATCACAGATCATTCTCGCAACCTTTCCCTGCTGCGGACGCCACGGCAGGATTGCAAAGGTGTCCGGTATCGGACGAAGATAAAGATCAGAGCCTTTCTCCGGATCCATTCCCGCAATCTGTTCCGCGTTAATGATACACTGGTTATTTAATGCACGCGGAAGTTCCCGGGCCGTAACAGCAATATTCTTGATCGCACCGAACATATCAGTAAACTGAAGGCGGATAAACTCTACGTCTTCCTCCTCAACCATCTGTAATATTTCTTCTCTGGTATAATTCCCCATGCCATTCTCTCCTTATTATTTATCATTAAAAAAGTATAAAAAAAGGGCGTACTTTCGGAAGGTTACCCTCCAAAAGAACGCCTTTGTTCATGCAGGTATTATAGCAACCGACATGGTCTTTGTCAACGTTTTTTTCCACGTACGGACCGCTTTATCTGCCGGCAGAGCTGACGCATCCACAGACGCTCCTCCTCAGTCACCGGTTCATTTCCATAGCTTGCCCTCAGGATCAGTTCCTGAAGTCTGTTGCCATCTTCCTCCGTAAATACAGGACAGAAATCCCTGATAAAGCGAATCGTTCCGCCATCTGCCGCCGTGCAGTCCTTCGACATGCCCTTTTTGTACAGAATATGACAGATATAGCGATAAATCGCCCTCACTGCCTCTGCCGGATCTTCTCCTGCTCCGTAACGAGCCCTATGTGCGGCACGGATTTTTATTCCGCTTCCAATAACAAGCATCAGCAAGCACAGTACAGCGCATAACTTCAGAATATCTGCAAGGTGTCCTGTGAACCAGCCGGCAATACGGACTGCAAAACCGGATACACTGATTTCTTCCTCTTCCGTCTCCGTCTTCGCTTCCTCCGGAACACGGTCACTCTGCTCTTTCTCTTCTGTCTGATCAACAAACTCTGTTTCCATACCCGGTGTCACTTCCACCGGAGTCCATCCGAGAAACGGCTGATAGATCTCCACCCAGGTATGCGCATTGTCATCCTCCAGAACGGCAGTATAAGTCTGGTCGGCATTTTCCGAAAAAAGCTCCTGTGGTGCCACATATCCCACCACATAACGCGCCGGAACGCCAAACATACGAAACATCATCGTTGCAGCCGCCGCAAAATGCATACTGTAGCCTTCCTTTGTGTCATAAAGAAAAGTCTCCACAAAATCCTGGCCGTCCTTCAGCTTGTCCGTATCTGTCTCATAGCTGCAGTCACGAAGAAGTCTTTTTACCACATACTTGCGAATCTCTTCATACTCATCTGCAACTGCCCAGTCCGGCATCTCTGCACCCGTCTCAGATTCTCCCCAGTGATTCTCTTCCTTCGCTTCCGCACATTCCTTCTTCAGCCTTTCAAGCCCTTTTTCCGGGATCTGAAGATCATAGGTACTGCAAAAATTCCGATACGATTTTTCCGTATCATTCAGCACACCGGAAGTATCCTTACCGTCACGATAGCTTTCCAGGATCTCTTTGGCATTGCTTCTCCAGTAGCAGGAAAAAATATCATCCTGCCTGCTCTGTCCGCACACTGCCCCATCCCCGTTGCTGATCTGATATACATCATTCAAAAAAGCATCATATGGAACATACGTGTACTCTGGGTTGGCATTCAGATTCTCTACTGTGATCTGGTTCACTGCACTATCCGACTCCCCGGTATTCTCTCCTGACGACTGTTTCTCATAATACATCGTCCTCAAAAAAGGAAGATTCTGTATATAGATTGAGGAATCCCCGTCTGTTTTCCAGACAGCCGCTGCATTCTGAAAGTTTTCCTCCGCTCCCGGCTCAAAACTGTTCCCTGTATAAGTCTCACCGATATATCCTCTCAGATAGACCGTCTCCGAAGGTCTCTGCACACTGGTCACTTTCAGGGCATCCACCCCGGTAAAAAACACACCGTCTGTCCTTCCGAGTTCTCCGTTGTCCACCCCTCCGGCGATTCCTTCCAGAGAGAGCTGCAGATTTCCCCCTGAAATCTTCGGTAGAAAACTCCACAGAGACTGCAGGAGCCGATTCTGTATCCTTGTCGTGCCTCTTTGAATTGCCGGGATCTCCACTCCTGCCAATGGCATGGAAATACACCATGACGGGACAGATACGACCACAGCAGCAAGAAGTGCCGTAAGCCCCGCTTTCCATCCACAGAAATGGCTCCGCCCTGCAGTAAACAAAAGCAGAATGCTCATTGCCAGAAAATACATCCAGAGATTTCCCGGTCTGCCTCCGGCGATCATCATCAGCGCGACCAGCGGAAACAGTATGGAAAGAATCAGAAGCCAGTTTCTCCTTCTGACAATTCCAGCCCCCAGAAGCCCCGTCACCGGAAAAAGTACAGGCAGCCAGAAGATCACCATATCACCACTTTCATATGCTCCATACAGCCTCATGTTTCCATGATAGACCTGATTGATCCTGCTCATCACGAAATCAGCTGTCTGATAAAAGCCTGCGGTGATCCTGTTCTGCAGCACAAAACAGACTGCCATGTAAAGGATCACAATTGCAAGAAAGCCATAGATTCTTTTCGAATCCAGCCTTCTGTCCGCATAAAACCAGCTGAAAAACAGGCTGAACAGAAAGATTCCCGGTATCAGAAGCCACAATCTCTCATCCCTTATCGAAAACGCTGAAACCAGACTTCCAGCAAGAACTCCGACCGCCCCAAAAAGCACCAGAAAAGACAGAAACATTCCACCTTTCTCTGTCTGCTTCTTTTCTGACTGAGGAACATACCCTGAATCCAGGATAAGCACCTCCATATTGTTCTGTTCCTTCTGTGTCTGTTTTTTTCTCATAAACGTCCTTCACCTTCCGGAAAATATCGCTGTATCCGTCCGTCCATCGTGATTCTGACACCGCCATGCTCCGGCACCAGAACATTGTCGGATATTCCCTGACAGATTCCCGGAATACACTCCAGTGCCTGATAAAAAGCTTCCTTGCCGTTCACCTCGAAATGCAGGGCTTCCTTCGTTCCCTTTTCCATCCAGACATATTCAAACAACTGCTCCTTCTCAACCAGCGCATTTCCCAGAGATGCCGCAAGGTCCAGAAACTCATCCAGCTGATCCGGCGTTGTTTTTTCTTCCGTCCCGCCCGATGTATCCAGATAAACACTGACCATCCGACCGGCAGGCATGCTGAATTCCTTTACAAGAAGTTCATCTTCCTTGGCACTGAGCTTCCAGTGGATATTTTTGAGCATATCTCCCTGATGGTAATATCTCGTATCAAAAATCTCCTGACTGTCAGTATCTGCCCTGGCTGCATTTTCGTTGTCTTCCTCTTCCCCGTAAAATCCCTGTACTGTTTCCTCGTCCATCGGATGGATTCTGGGGATGACTGCGATTGTCCTGGCAAGAGAAGGAATCCTGATCTTTGCCGAAAAAAGTCCAAGATAGTCGAATACTCTGAGTTCTGTCACACCGACTCTGAAAAAACCGCAATGTACCGGTTCCAGAAAAATCTGCCACGAATCCCTGCTCTTTCTGTCTGCCGCAGTGTGCCGGATGATCCTGCCTGCGCCTGTGACATCCATCACGATCTGGATATCTCCGACCGGAAAAACCGTCGAGTTCTCGATCTCAAGAATAAATTTTTCCCGCTCGCCTCTGGTGACTGCAGAACTTTCCGTCTTCGCCGATACGCTAAGCTTTCCCGCCACATACCATACACCGGCTGCCATACACACTGCAAAAAGAAGCTCAAAAACCAGCAAAAAAAAAGCAAACTCTCCCCTGCCGGCTGCTGCCGCCCACAACGTAGCCAGCACCAGTACCATATATATGATCTTACTTTTCATACCTTATCTCTCCGGTCGCGGCTGTCTGACAGATTTCAGAATCTCCCCGATGATCTGCCTCTGATCTCCCTGACTTAACTTCGCCCTCGCACTGCATTTGAGACGATGCACTGCAGCCGCTGGAAAAACCTCCGCCACATCCTGCGGCAGTACAAATGTACGGTCCTGCATATATGCACTGGCTTTTGCCATCCTGGTCACTGCTATGGCACCACGGGTACTCAGTCCCAGAGACACCAGTTCATGTGAGCGCGTTGCATTTACAAGATCCACGATATATCGACAGACCGTCTCATGGACAAAAATCTCCGAGACTTCTCTCTGCATCCGGGCGAGATCATCCGCACTGATCACAGCCTTTACATCCTTCATTGCCCCAAAGCCGGACTGCTCCATCAGAATCTGCACTTCATCCTGAATATCCGGATAGCCCATCTCAATACAGACTATAAAACGGTCCAGCTGAGATTCCGGAAGTCTCTGCGTTCCGGCAGACCCGATCGGGTTTTCTGTCGCAATGACGATAAACGGATCCGGAACATTCCTTGTCACACCATCTACGGTAACCGTTCCTTCCTCCATAACCTCAAGAAGCGCAGACTGCGTCTTGGCAGAAGTTCGGTTGATCTCATCTGCAAGAAACAGGTTGCACATCACCGCTCCGGGCTGATAGACAAATGCCTCTTTTTCCTTGATAAACATGGAAAATCCGACAATATCCGACGGCAGTACGTCAGGAGTAAACTGAACACGGTTCTGTGTCAGGTTCATTGCCCTTGCAAAAGCAAGTGCCATGGAGGTCTTGCCGACCCCCGGGATATCCTCGATCAGAATATGACCGCCCGCAAGAATTGCCGTCATTACCTGACGGATACATTCATCCTTGCCAAAAATCACCTTACGGACCTCTCTCATGATCTCTTCTGTTTTTTTATTTTCCATTTTTCGCTTTCTCCTGTCTTTCTCAATATCATCAAGGTTCGCGCAAACCCTGGGCCAGAATGCTGTTATCCTTTTTTCTTCTTATCATGGTGTCTCTTTATGAGGATCAGTAAAATGATCACACCTTCTGTCACTGCCACACCTGCCATCATAAACAGGAACCATGGCCATACATCTACCACTCGCTGCGCCATTGCCGCCGGACGGACCTGAGAAACTGTTTTTGCCTTCTCCTCTCCTGTATACGGTACACGGTGTCCTCTCACAAGAAGGCGGTGTGTATTGACAGCATACGGTGTGCAGGTGACAAGCGTCACATAATCCTTTCCTTCCACAATATCCAGATCCGAAGTATCCTCTGGATCGACCACCTTGATCTGATCAACTTCATACGCAAGTACCTCATCCAGCACATGAATATAAAACTGATCTTTTTTCTGTACTTTGTCCATATCTGTAAAAAGCTTGGCATCCGGAAGTCCTCTGTGCCCTGTCAGCACACTGTGTGTGCTCTCTCCTCCCAGCGGAAAAGAAGTCTCCGGAATGTAGCCAACTCCCTTGGCCAGAACATCCTGTGATGTACCTTTATATATAGGAAGATTTACATTGATCACCGGCACGGTCAGATAGCCGATCACATCTCCGATATCCAGCATATCCACATGACTGGTGCCTGTCTGCTGCTCACCGATAGCATCCTGAGTAACTGCATTTCCAAGCTGTTCATTGTACTGCTGCATGGCTTCCTTTACCGCATCGATCTTTTCTTCATCCATGCCCTTAATCTCATCATTGTACTCCGTGATCGCCTGCGAAGCATGCTTCTGTGCGAGTATATTGCTGATAGTCGGATATAATGCGAGCGAGATTCCCGCAAAGATCAGGATCATACTGAAAATCGTCGTCAGCCTTGGTTTCTTCATGACCTGTAGTTCCTTTCCCTTGTAATAGCCGGGGCTTTTGCCCCAGCCTCTCATTTGTCTTATATGAAGCAATCTGAGCTGTTTTTCAGACAACTTCATATAAGGCAAATAAGACACACCCACACTCTGCCTTGCGGCAGAGTGACGAGTCTGTCCTGTAGGATTTATTCAAAAAGAGGATTTATGGTAGCTAATTAATGAATTCATGTAACTGTTCAGTACCCTCACAGTTACGAGTCAAAATGCTCTTTAGTCGTTCCTCAGTTCTTATTTTACAGTTTTCTTTCTGGATGCGCCGATGATCAGAACACCTGCGAATGCAAGGGCAACACCAAGAGCTGTGATAGCGATTGTACCCATACCACCAGTTATTGGGAGGGTAAAGCCTTTTTTATTGATGATAGTTTCTGTGTGAGTTCCTGTGGACGTTTCTGATTTTTCTGTGAATGTTGTAGTCTCAACTTCATGTTTCACAAGAGTTTTCACACCGTTTTCATCTTTATAATATTCATCTTTAGTGCTTGTAGTATATACAATACTCAATTCTACTTTAACTGGTGCTTTCAGAAGATTGTATCCATCGTGTGTCTTTGTCTCTACCAGATAGTAAGTTCCGTTTGCAAGACCACTCTTAGTAATTGTACCATCTGTATCAGTTGTTAAATTTTTTGCAATGAGTGTTCCATTTGCTTTTAATTCTGCTTCAGTAGGATTAGGATTACTTTCAGTTCCTGCATATTTATAAAGGTCAAATTTTACGCCTCCAAGTGGGGTACCATCTGCCTTCTCGGCTTTCTTTACTACCTGCAGTCCGAAGGTATATACAGTTGTTGTATTCTCGATATAATCTTTTCCTGGTTTTGTATCTGGATTTTCTGGTTTATTCGGGTTATATGGATCACCATCCTGTCCCGGAAGAATCTTGTTGGAGTATTCCAGCTTTGCGCTGTTCGTGTTACCAACTGTCGTTGTAACTGCTGTGCTGAGAAGTTCTGCATTGTAAGTGATTACAAGCTGTTTTCCTGCATAAGCATTCATATTTGCTGGAGTAAATGTGATCTTAAATCCGTGATCACCTTCTTTTGCAACTGAATATGCGTTAGCTGCAACATCGGCATTCTCACATGTCACTTTTACATTCTCAACTTTGTCATCAAGATTTGTTGGTGTATCAGTAAGTGTGAATTCTTTTAATTTAGTAATATTGGATGGTACATCTACTGTGATCTGGTATGGTACCATATCACCTACATTGTAATCTGTTTCCTGTTTCCAAGCACCTGATTTTCTGTCCTTCACCTGTTTGGTCATGTCAGGTTTTTCGTTGGTTACAGTTATTGTGATATTGTTTTCTGTTTTTCCATCATAAGTGATCTTTCCATCTGAACCTACAACAAATTCATAAGTTTTAGCACCATCCATGATATATCCGTCATTACCGCCACGGTCAGTCTCGATAAATCTGTATGTACCCTGTGAAAGACCGTCTACATTAATCTTACCTTCTGGGTTTGTTACAAGTGATAAATCAGAGTTGTTCTTTTCATTTTTTGTGACATTTGTCCATTCAGTACCATTCTGTTTCTGAAGTACAAATGTTACACCACTCAGGGCTGTTGTATTATTTCCTTTTTTCTCTAATGTCACGCCACCATAAGTTGTCTTATTCTTAGGATAAACATGTACATCATATAACCAGCTGGCTCCATCTACTGTTGTCATCGGGATAGATACCAGGAATGGATCTGCCGGAGTGGTAACTTTAGCAGGAGTTGTTGTCTCGATTACTACATAGAAACCAAGTTGAAGATCTGTAAATTCTGCAATTCCTTCAGCATTTGTTATTACTTCGCTCACTGTAGCCTTTACTTTTGAGCTATCAATCTCTCCATTTGAAAAATAAGAATCTACACTTGGAAGATCTGTCGGATTTTTACTGTAATACTTTGTCAGATCATTAACATCCGCTACTTTATAAAGAGTAAATCCTGCACCTTCAAGAGGTTTTTCACCGTCGTTTGGCAAAGCATCTGGATTTAAACCAGTACCATTATGAGTAGTATCTGTACCATTATACTCATACTTATGGATTGTCAGTGATCCTGTCTTAGGTTTACCAGTTGTATCAGTTGTATCAATTGTCGCAGGTGTCGTTGTCGTTGTCTGTGCTGCAAATGCAGTTGCTGACATGCTGCCCAGCATCATTGCACCGGCAAGGAGACCGGCAAGGAGTTTTTTGAATTTCTTCATACTCATTTCCTCTCTTTCTCTTTCTTCATTTCCTTTTTCATTTTTCTTTTTAAGATACCTGTGGATTGTTTCGTGCATTGCACGCCACAACCCTGGTATCATATACTTGAATCATCTGTTTGCTTCTTCAAGCGGTCAGGAAGTTTTGCCCTCCTTTCTCCGCTTTTGTAACAACAGATACATGATTACCGCAGTTCCGGCGATGATTGCACCGGTAAAGCCAAGGATCAGTCTGCTCCAGCTTCCTGTTGCCGGCAGCTGGAATTTTGCCTGATTGGCAACCTGGATCGTAAGTGTATTCTTCTTGAGAAATCTAATGGAATTCTCGCCATCTACTGTGATGAAGTTTTCTCTTCTGTTGATCACAACCTTAATCGGTGATTTCAAAAGATTGTATCTTTCCGGAGCTTTTGTCTCTGGATTGTATCCTTCCGGAGCTTTTGTCTCTGTGATCTGATAGGTTCCATCTTCCAGATTTTCAAATTTTGCAACTCCAAGTTCTTCATTTTCTTTACCCGTTGTAACAGTCTGTGCTGTAAAGGCAGAATCAATAGTTCCATCGACAGTCAGTTTTTCAAGCTTAAATTCTGCCCCGGCAAGTTTTTCCGGATTATCTCCTGCTGTTCCTGCCTTTATTTTCAAAATCTGAATATTAGTCTTTGGTGGCTGATAGGTATTGGTAATCGTTGCAGAACCATTATTATCTTCCCCAATAGAGATTCCTGAATCACTATTGGTATTAGCATAATCATAAGAAACCTTAAACATACCAGCGTCCGTGAACTCGATGCAGCCTCCATTTTCCACAGGTGTTACTTTTGTCACTTTTCCATCTGCATCTTTTGTCAAGGTTACCTCAACGATACGATACTGCCATGCATCCTGCGGTGACTGTGACTTTGTATAATCCACAAATTTATCCAGGTTCTTAAATGATGTTTCCCATTTTCTAGTATAACTGTTATATGTCAGTTCTGTATAACTGCTGTTGTTATATTTTACTGCCTCCCATACAGCTTTATCTGGCGACCTTCTCTGCAGCTGGACGTAAATCTCATCTGGAAGTTTTCCTGTATAAGTTTCACCTGCTGCTGTTTTCCAGAATTTTTCCACAGACAGATTTACCTTTGGTTTTTTCGTATTTTTAAACACTGCTACTGCCTCTGGCTTTGCTGCATTGATGTCTCCATGAAGCACTGTCGTTCCAGCTTCCTGCTGCACTTTATTCAGCAAAATACTGTCGAGGGTGGATCCATCGGTCGGTGTTATCTCTTCGATCGTAAAGAAGGTTCCTATCGGGATTCCTGTGATCGTATAGGATTCATTGGCTGCCAGAGATATTTCCGGTACCTCAATCGGCTTTGTCTCCAGACCTGCACCACCAACATTGGTAAATGTAAGTTTAAATTTATAAGTATCATCCAACTGGTCTGTCGGATATGCAGCTTTTTTCTTGATTGTCAGTGAACCTGTCTTAACTTTGTTGTAAAAGACTGCCTTCAATTTAGTTAAAGTCGTAGTATCATCCGGATTCGCATAAGAACGGAATACGAAGGTATCCTCTGACGGTTTCGTACCATTATAGTTGTTATGATCCTGAGGATTCATTCCTTCGGCATCAGTTGAAACTCTATTTTCTGTTCTTCCGTCATTAACAGCATTAACAGAGATCCCTGGCACCTTATTGAGACTGCTCACGCTTCCATTTGTTACAGTCCTTCCTGTTCCCATGGACGTCACCGGCTGTCCATTCTCAAGCATGGTCCAAGTCGTATCAAACAGATTTGGATCGACTTTTTCTTTCAGGTAAATATAACTGCCTCGACGGAACTGATCATTAAATGTAATGGTTTCCTTATCCCGCAATACAAAGCTTCCATCATCCTCAATTGCATAGGCTCCTGACTTTGCAGAAGAAGTGTACACCGCACCTTTTGGATTTTCCAGTTTACCTGATTTGGCTGAACCATAGTCCGCAATATCATACTGCTTCGTCGCAAATCCAGTAGAAGCTGTCAGTTCTGCTGTCGGACGGAATATAAAATTCTTCAGATAAATATCTCTGGGATAGTTATAACCAAAACGGATTTTTTTCAAGTTGCCAAAGCCTTTAATTCCTGACAATTTTGTGAGATCCAGTTTTACAGTTATCCACTTTTTGCTTGCAACGGAAACAGTACCATAAGTTCGTCCGGAAAGAGTTTCCTTATCCAGACAGCCTGCTGTATTACCACTTGAATCTTCCAATTGCAGATACATATTTGACAGTGATGGTGTGTCATCGTAATCGTAATAGAACTTAAATTTCAGATACTGCATATTGGAAATATCTAACGGATCTTTTAAAGTCAGTTCTCCATATCGCTGTGACCGACAAGTACTTTCCACGTCCTGTTCTTTCGCATACCAGTGAACGGAATCTTTAAATCCCTCATTTGAAGCTTTTTCAAATATATTACCGGTATCTGGTACCGGAGCAACCTTGTAAGCCAAATCACTGATCTTCACCGGTGCTGTTGTTGTGGCTGAAGCAGCTTTTTCTCCATAATGTGTTGCAAGGTTCTTAATTTTGAAATCAAACAGGTCTGTACCTTCGAATAAGCCTTTGAACAGCTCATTTACATCTGTAGTGTCCAGCTGCTTCTCCACCTGAAGCTGGTTCTCATCCGGAAAGTTGAAGGTAACCTTCATATTAGATTCCCAAAGTCCACGCTCCATGTAGAACATGGTCAAAGTATGTTCTTTTTTGTAAAAATCCGAATCATTTTTTAAAGATTCCGGAAAATCTGTTGTTTTATCATTCTTAAATCCGCCGACTGACTGATTCTTTACTTTACTTACCCAGGCATTCTTGTCTCTGAAATTGATACGACCGGATACAACATCATGATCACCGCCCACATCAAGAACCAGCTGGTCATCTATGAATACCCATACATCATCATCACCTGAAAAGTTGAATTCTATCGGAACTTCTTTATTGCTTGTAGTTGTAACTGTTCCATCCTGTGTCAGACGAAATTTAAGCTGAAGTTTCTGTCCAAATCCATAATTCAGCCTACAGGCTTTTCCACTCTCTGATGATGAGTTTAAAGGAAAATAATTTCCAACTACTGTGGCCGGATGTCCATTCCCTACTGTCTGCCCCCTTACAATGTAATTCGTTGACTGCAGAAAATATCCATTCGAGGAATCATATTTCAGACGAAGGTTTTTATTTGAATTACTTTGATCTGCACTGTCAAAGCACCAGTAGTCAACGGTTCCTTCCTTTGAGGTATCAGCAGAACTGGTCAGTGCTTTTTTTATAAAGGGAAAAGTAACATTATGGTATACATTTCCCAGGACTGTATGCTTACTGTTATTGCCTTTCAGAAAATCTTCATTAAAGAATGGAGCGATCGCACCTCCTGCCAGTGTCAGCGATCCACTTGCCAACTGTGCTCCACTTAAGCCCTGTGTTGCATTCTGTCCTTCCTGTTCTATTTTCTGTCCGTTACTATCCCACATTGAGTTGTTCTCATAAAAAAACTTGTTTTTTTCATTTTCTGAATATCCATATAGATTTAAAGTTCCTGCAATCTCACTATAATGAGAACCAGGAAAGTTCTGGAAGTTTCCCCAATAAAGCGGATAGGTTACATTATTTTGTTCATAATATGTACTTAAAGCCTGATTAAACTGTCTGAACGGCTGATAGATTCTGTGACTGGCAATATCTACTAAATCATATGCATCACGGTTCTGTCCGTTCAGCTCATAGTCTGTATAATAATCGTACAGGGTAGTATCTACATACAGAGTATTGGAATCCCTGGTAAAAGTCCCCTCTGGCACATTGACAACCGTCGTATTCTTGCCGCTCTCTGCATCGCGGAGGCTGCCCTTCTCACCCCAGTATCCGCCGCGGTTTCCGTCTTTGTAGATCACATCGTCGCTGTCATCTCCAAAATAACATGGGTTTTTCATATTCCATGGGATGTCCACCAGTTCTGTTTCATCCGCATTTGCAGGTGCATTTTCATCTATTACGTCGTATCCTGCAAAACGGATTTGTGTGTAATCTTCGGGAAGATTGGTACTCCACAGATTATTGTCTGTACCTGCGACTGCTTTCATTTCACCATGCACGGTTGTACCATCGCTTTTGGTAGCATAGTAGTAAACCTTTGAATTACTATCATATGGAATTCCCTTGCCACCATTTTTATAACTGCTTCCTGCATAAGACATCTTTGACAGGGTCGCATCGTAATAAACGGTTCTCTCTCCCAGCACTCCCCAGGTAGAAGCTTCGGCTGTTCCGGCATATTTATAACAGTCCATGGAGCCGGCTGCAAAAAGGAAACTCTCAACATCCTCTTCGTCTGCTCCCTGACCGTAAAAGTTTGAGTAAGTATCACCTAATATCTTTCCCGATGCATCCTTAAACTGTACATACGAACATGCCGCTGCTGGGATCGTTACTGAGAAACCCTTCTGAATACCTGTCATCAGAACAGGGTCTCCTACCTGCTGTGGCTTTCCATCTGCATCTTTCTCGTAAAAGACTGCGTTAACTGCATTCAGAGATTCTTCTGTATTATTCTCAAAATACATGGTTTTTCCGGCGAAGGAAGTGTGATTATTCGGATCGAATGGAGTGTAATCTACCCAGGTTCTGGTTTCGGAATCATATAACTTTCCGAGGAAAGCGCTTTGATCCAACCATTTATTATCAGTTGCTTTAACCTCTGCATTCCACCTATCATTAACAAAAGCCTGAAAATACAGTGATCCTAAGCCGCCATGCGGCAAATGCTCTTGCGTAAATGTGACTGAATATACTTTCATATCATGATAGGTTTCGTTCAGATCAGTCATATTCAGTAGAAAGCCTCCGCTCTGCGCTTCAGTTCCAACTTTAATCCACACCTTCATCTGATATCCCGGATATTTGCCTGTCCATTCCGTCGGTGCAGCAAAATAAACGATCTGTTCGCCTGCTTCCCCCACATCCTCAGCTGCCAGTTCTTCCATCTCCACCAGAGCATCATCTTCTGTTTCCTGCTCTGCCTGGCTGTTCCAGATAAGTGTAAGTCTGCTTTCCTCTTCGTTCAGTGAAATCTCTTCGCCGGTTCCTTCTGGCTCACGGAACATTCTGGCTCTGAGTTTTGCCTGGAAATCATATTCTTCGGCATCTGTTGTATAAGTGAAAGATGCCTCAAACGCTGTACTTCCACCAGACGGTACTTCATATTCCAGATAATAAGCTGCAATCTGATAATTACCGTCTTCGTCAAATACATAATCGCCATCTTCATCCAGCTGGTATTCCGTAACCGGTGTGACTGTGAGAGGTTCATTCTGGTTTAGGGCTTCCGGGAGCTGAACCGGATCCTCTGCGATCTCCTGTGTACTCTCTCCACTTGAAAGAGTGATCTTAAGGTCTGTCACCGGAGTTTCATTCTGTGCATCTGTCAGATAAAGTCTGACTTTTGCCGCCTCCTGTCCCTCTGGAACGCTTGAAGAAATTTTTGCTTTGTGTACCTCTCCCTGTGCCAGCTCTGTGTTTTCTGTCTCGTCTGCCTTCTGAAGAACTGTCACAGCGGAAGCAGAATCTGGACTGACATTTTCTGTATTGCTTGTGTCTTCACAGGAAAAATCTTCAATACAGTCTACACTGTCTGCTTCGTTATTTTCCGAACCTTCCTCGGCGGCTGTTTCACTTCCGAAATTCTCTTCAGGTTCCTCTGTTGTTTCAAAAAAATCTTCTGTTGTATCTGAGAAGTCTTCTGTTGTATCTGAGAAGTCTTCTGTCGCTCTTGAGATGTTTTCTTCGTTTTCACTTGCCGGAATAGTTTCCTCAGATATTGGTACCATATCAACAAATTCAGTTGACGATCCTTTCACCAGATCTGTAATTCCCGGCGATGACAGTATTACAGCAACAGTTGCCAGAGCTGCTGTTATCTTATGCCACTTGCGCTTCTTCATCCTCTCACCCTTCCCTCAATATTGCTTTACATCTTTTTCAATTATGTGTATATTCACATAATTTCCTCACTGCATTTTTTAAATATTATTTCATTTTTTCACATGGTTTCTCTCTGAATCTCATTTTTTCTAAAACGATCCGGACTGCATCCATAGTATTCGCGGAAGCTCTTGCAGAAATACGATGGATTCGTAAATCCTGTTTCCGCACAAACCTGTACAATCTTTTTATTTGTTGTACACAAAAGCTCCTTTGCCTTTTCCAGTCTGAATTTCCTGATGAACTGAGCAAGACCTTCGCCTGTCTCTTTCTTAAAAATATAACTCATATAGCCCGGTGACAGGTACACTTCCGCACTCAGGAATTCAAGATTTATGTCTTCCTGATAATGTGCATAGATATAGCTTTTTACTTTTTCAACTTCACTCCTGTTACTGTTTTTGACAGAAAACAGTTTTTGCTCAAAAAGATGTATCGTCTCTTCCAGTGCCTCTGCAACTTCCTGAATATTTTCTACATGAAACATTTTTTCAATCACATTTGAATATTTTTCAACCGGATAATCCATCTGCGTATACATGCTCTTGATCAGATTAGTGCATACGAAATTCATATAAATATAAGAAAATCCTGCTCCATATTCCTTATATTTCATAAACTTGTTGTAATGCTCCCACAGATGTGCAATATCATGAAGCCTGATATCTTCTTCCATTTTTTCGACCATTTCAAGAGGAAGCTCATAATTCTCTTTGTTTTCCCAGTTTGTATCCGGCATAAAAATCCATTGATCGGCTCGGTAATACCTGTTTTCCATGAGACTTTCCAGTTCTTTCATTCCCTGTGGAATTGCCTCTTTCCCTTCGAGCTGACTGGAAACTGCAATATAAATCTGTCTGCCGCAGCTTTTTTCAACAAACTCAAATATATGTTTCGCAAGAATCTGAAAATCTACTTTAACATTCTGTTCAAAACAAAGGATGGAACTGTCCGAGTCATAATTCAGATAATGAAATGAAAATGGAAGTTCTTCTGTCAGCATCTGTTCAAAATCGCCGTCATAGTTCTCAAAAAAGCCATCCTCACCATTCAGCAGCAACATTCTTCCGGTTCTGTTCCACCAGGAAACATCCAGAATTTTCATTGCATCATCCATAATTTCAGATTTTCCATTATGGATAAATTTATGCAGAAAATACTGCCCAAGAAACTCCTGTTTTTTCTGCATTGCTTCTTCGTTCTGTTTCTTTTTATCCAGATATGACATGACACTATCCATGACATTTTTAAATTCCTGTGGATCTACCGGTTTCAGGATATATTCCAGCACGCCATTGCGGATTGCTTCTTTAGCATAATTAAAATCACTGAATCCACTGAAGATCACAACTGCCATATCTGGATTCATAATTTTTGCCTGGCGTGTAAGCTCAATTCCATCCATAAATGGCATCCGGATATCACTCAGCAAAATCTCCGGTTTTTTTTCTTTCAATATTGTTAATGCTTCTTTTCCATTCACTGCCTCCAGAATTTCAAGATTATAATTTCCCATCTGGAGAAGAGCTGCGATTCCTTCTCGTTCGATTCTCTCATCGTCAACAATCAGAACGCTTCTCATTTAGTCTACCCCCCCCCGAATATTTTCGGATTCGATATCTCTATTTTTTTCCTTTCTTTATTTTAACAGCTACTGCCAGTCCTGCGCATGCACCTGCTGCCAGAAGGAACACAAACAATGCGATCGGTGTATTGTCTCCTGTTTTTACGCTCATTTTCGTACTGCTTCCCGAATCATGGCTGCCCGGGTTTCCTGATCCTGGTGGTGTTTCTTTTTCCGGCTGGTTAACTACCTGAACCTCCTCTACTGTTCCTGACAGGGTTTCATATTTTCCTCCGTTTTCTGTAACTTCCCCGGCTTTGGAAATTTCAAATGCAGCTGGCTTGTCAGATTTTACAAATCCATCCGGTGCTTTTGTCTCAACAAACTGATATTTTCCAAAAGGAAGCCCGGAAACCTGCAGTTGTCCGTTTTTATTTGTTGTCAGTGAAACATTTAACTCTTTCCAGGAATCTCCGTTCTTTTGCTTCAGCCTGAAGCAGGCGCCTTCCAAAACGTTTCCATCCGGATCTGTTTTATTCAGGATCACTGCACCCACCTGTGAAACACATTTCACTGTAACCTCAGGATGATAGTTTTTTTCTCCGCTTTCTGTAGATGGAAGCAGGATCAGCGTGCTCTCTGCAAGTGCCTTATCCTGTCCGGCTGTCTGTACTGCAAAATACAGTCCCGGAGAGAGTCCTTCATAAAGAAGTATTTCATTTGCTTTTTTTGTTTTCTGTATGCCCTTCAGTTTCTGTGCTGCCACATATTTTTCCAGTGTCTCTGTAATCTGTGAAACGTTTTTTGCTTCTGAAAGCTGTTTCGTCGTGATGCCACAACCCTGAAATTCTTCTGTCATTGTATATTCTTCATCTGCATACGCAGCAACCTTATACAACGTCATTTCTACTTCTGCTGCATCTGAATGAAGCTGTATTGCAATGCTTCCTGTTGTTTCTGCCTTTACCGGCAGTACCATCAGCATCAGCATCAGCAGACAGATCAGTGCCAGTACTGTCCATTTCTTATTCTTTTTCATTCGATCTCCTCCTTTTATGTTTGAACCATATATATAACACGATCAGAATGATTCCCACAAAAACTGCATAAACGACTGTACTTACAGGTTTGTCTGCCTTCTCCTGTGAATCCGCAGTCACCGGATTCTCTGTACGTTCTCCCCTGACCAGAAGCCTGTGACTGTTTACGCCATAGGGGATACACGTCAGAAGTGTTACATAATCTTTTCCTTCTTCTATCTGAAGGGCATCTGTTTCATCTGGAAGTACCACACTGATCCGGTCCACTTTATAGGTCAGTATTTCATCCAGTTCATGAATATAAAACAGATCTCCTTCTTTCATTTTATCCAGATGTGTAAAAAGCTTTGCTGTAGGAAGTCCTGTGTGTCCGGCAAGTACACAGTGCGTAGAAGCCCCACCCACTGGAAGAGATGTCTGCTCCATGTGTCCAACTCCTCTTGCCAGAACGTCTTCCTCTGTTCCTTCATATATAGGAAGCATCAGCTGAAGCCTCGGAATCTCCAGATAACCAATGGCATCTGTTGCTGCAAGCATCTCATCATAGCTTATCGATGAAGTACTTTCTTCTGATGCCAGTGTGCGATTATATTCTATCACATTTTCTTTGATATGTCTCAACTCATCCTGACTGGTATTTCTGACAGTCTCACTGTAAATTTCAATTTCATTTCCGGCCTTGTATTCACAATACCAGTTGCTTACTGTGGCATACATTGCCAGACACAGGCCCGCTGCTGTGATCAGAATCCCAATCATCAAAATAACTTTTCTGAATTTCTCTTTCATAATGATATTATACCTCATTCTCTCTATATTTTAAAAAGTTTTTCTGTTTTATTGAATATAAAAAAAACAAGAATGATGTAAATAATTTTATGTGATTTCGTATTAATGTATAAAGTAAAAAAAGAGCCATGACAATATCGCCATAACTCTTTAAAAAAAATACTATATTAGAGATTTGTATATCCCATCAGGGATTCATCTACCGCTCTGGCAGCCTCACGTCCTTCACGAATTGCCCACACAACCAGAGACTGTCCACGGTGCATATCACCCGCTGTAAAGACTCTCTGAACAGAAGTTTCATATGCTTCCGGTTTTGTCTCTACATTTGTACGGCCGTTGATATTTACTTTAAATGCATCGGTAACATATTTCTGACTTCCGAGGAAACCTGCTGCGATCAGCACTACCTCTGCCGGAATTACTTCTTCTGTTCCCTCGACCGGTACCATCATCATTCTTCCGGTCTTTTCGTCTTTCTGCGGTTTCAGTTTGACAGTTTTGGCCTTGCACACGTTTCCTTTTTTATCTGCAATAAATTCTGTGACTGTTGTCTGATATGCTCGCGGATCATGTCCGAATACAGCAATTGCCTCTTCCTGACCATAATCTGTTTTGAGGATACGCGGCCACTCCGGCCATGGATTGTTTGCCGCACGCTCTGCCGGAGGCTTCGGCATCATCTCAAGCTGTGTCACAGATTTTGCTCCGAGACGTATACTTGTACCTACACAGTCGTTACCGGTATCACCACCACCGATGACCAGCACATGTTTATCTTTTGCCAGTTCATACGGAACTTTCTCGAAATTCGAATCCAGAAGAGTCTTTGTTACCTGTCCGAGGAAATCTACGGCGAAATAAATTCCTTTTGCTTCTCTTCCCGGGGCTTTAATATCTCTTGGATTGGATGCTCCACATGCAAGGATGACACGGTCATATTTCTTAAGAAGTTCTTCTGCTGTAATGTCTTTTCCTACATTTGTATTTAATACAAACTTAACACCCTCTTCTTCCATTAAATGGATTCGTCTGTCTACGACTGATTTCTCCAGTTTCATATTCGGAATGCCATAACGGAGAAGTCCGCCCGGGCGGTCGCTTCTTTCATAAACGGTAACGCTGTGTCCACGTCTGTTTAACTGCTGTGCTGCTGCCAGACCGGAAGGTCCGCTTCCGACAACAGCAATTGTTTTACCGGTACGCACACGCGGAATCTGTGGTTTTACCCATCCTTCCTGCCATGCAGTCTCAATAATTGCTCTTTCATTTTCTTTTGTGGATACTGGTTCGCTGTCCAGATTGCAGGTACAGGCTGCTTCACAGAGTGCCGGACATACTCTGGAGGTAAACTCCGGAAAACTGTGTGTCTTGGAAAGTCTTAAGTATGCCTGTTTCCAATTACCTGTATAAACCAGATCATTTGTTTCCGGCACAAGATTGTGCAGCGGACATCCGGAAGCCATTCCGTTAAGCATCATTCCTGACTGACAGAAAGGAACTCCGCATGCCATACAGCGTGCGCCCTGAATGGTCTGTTTTTCTTTGCTGATCGGAGTCCGGAATTCATTGAAGTTGGCGATCCGGACTTTTGGAGGCAGCACTTTGGCTGTCTCTCTTTTATATTCTAAAAATCCTGTTGGCTTTCCCATGTTTCCTCATCCTCCTTAATGCTTTGCTCCGATGCTTTCATAAAATGCTTCCATCTGCGCCTGTTCACTTGTCAGACCTTTTTCTTCCAGTTTTGCACTGAGTGTGATCATCTTCTTGTACTCATTTGGAATCAGTTTCTTAAAGTGAGGCAGATAATAGTCAAAGTCGGCAAGCACTTTTGCACCTAATTCGGAACCTGTAGCCGCAACATGGGCTTCGATCAGATCACGAAGTTCTTTTTTGTCATATTTATTTTCCACTTTCTCAATAGAGATCATTGCTTTGTTGATGTTCTTATACAGCTTGTTCTCCACATCCAGAACATATGCAATACCGCCGCTCATACCTGCTGCAAAGTTCTTTCCGGTTCTCCCGAGAACAACAACACGACCACCTGTCATGTACTCACATCCATGTTCACCGACACCTTCTACAACAGCATAGGCACCGGAGTTACGAACTGCAAAACGTTCACCGGCAACACCATTGATAAACGCATAGCCACTGGTTGCACCATACAGAGCAACGTTACCGATGATGATATTTTCTTCTGGTTTGTATGTAGCTTTTTCCGGGACTCTAACGATCAGCTTACCACCGGAAAGTCCTTTTCCGAAGTAGTCGTTGCTGTCACCGGTCAGATTCAATGTAAGACCTT
Source organism: Blautia sp. Marseille-P3087 (assembly GCF_900120195.1). Taxonomy (GTDB): domain Bacteria; phylum Bacillota; class Clostridia; order Lachnospirales; family Lachnospiraceae; genus Blautia_A. Next base: position 15,681 of record NZ_LT635539.1, on the reverse strand, counting down.
TCGGAATAAATGCACCAAAGCTCTGTCCACCTGCTCCGTGGCAGTTGATCACTACTGTATCATCCGGCAGCCCTGTTCCGGTCTGTCTGGTGATCTCCGCACCAAGGATCGTACCGAAAGTACGGTCTGTATTGGTAACATCCACACTTAATTCCACGTGTTCTCCTTTTGAGATTGCCTTTGCACATTTCTTAAGAAGAATTTTTTCATCGAGTGTCTTCTCCAGTTCAAAATTATATACTGCTTTCGGGTCAAAGGTCACTTTCTGACCATTTCCGGCATATGGATTATTCAAAATCGCACTTAAATCCAGTTTTCCTTTATGTGGTTCGACTGCATCCGGAGACTGTTTTAGGAGATCTGTACGTCCAACCATTTCATCTACTGTATGAACACCAAGACGTGCCATATATTCTCTCAGTTCCTGAGCAATAAATCTCATAAAGTTTTCTACATATTCCGGTTTTCCGCGGAAGCGTTTACGAAGCTCCGGATTTTGTGTTGCAACCCCTACCGGACATGTGTCCAGATTACATACACGCATCATTACGCAGCCCATAGTTACAAGCGGAGCTGTCGCAAAGCCGAATTCTTCTGCACCGAGAAGTGCTGCAATTGCAACATCACGGCCACTCATCAGTTTACCGTCTGTCTCAATACGAACACGGTTACGCAGTCCGTTCATAAGAAGTGTCTGATGTGTCTCTGCAAGGCCGAGTTCCCACGGAAGTCCTGCATTGTGGATAGAACTTCTCGGTGCGGCACCTGTTCCACCGTCATATCCGGAAATCAGGACTGTCTGTGCACCGGCTTTTGCAACACCTGCTGCGACAGTACCGACGCCAGCCTCTGAAACCAGTTTGACAGAAATATCTGCATATACATTTGAATTCTTTAAATCGTAGATCAGCTGCGCCAGATCCTCGATGGAATAAATATCATGATGCGGCGGCGGTGAGATCAGAGAAACACCCGGTGTGGAATGACGTGTTTTGGCAATCCACGGATATACCTTCTTTGCAGGAAGATGTCCTCCCTCTCCGGGTTTTGCGCCCTGCGCCATCTTGATCTGGATTTCTCTTGCCGATACAAGATAACGGCTTGTTACACCAAATCGGCCACTGGCAACCTGTTTGATTGCGGAACAGCGGTCATTCTTGCTTCCGGCAGAAGCAATACGTTCTGCACTCTCTCCACCTTCACCTGTATTGGATTTACCATGCAGATGATTCATCGCAATTGCAAGTGTCTCATGTGCTTCCTGAGAAATAGATCCATAGGACATTGCACCTGTCTTGAATCGTTTTACGATTTCATCCACACTCTCGACTTCTTCGATCGGGATTGCCTTTTCCGGATAATTAAACTCCAGAAGACCTCTGAGTGCACCATGGCTTTCTTTATCTGCCAGCGCTGTATATTGTTTGAAAAGATCGTAGCTTCCTGTCCACGTAGACTCCTGCAGAAGATGGATCGTCTGTGGGTTGTAACGATGTTCCTCTCCCTGACTTCTCATTTTATGTGCGCCGACACTGTCCAGTGTAAGGTCTGTATCAAGGCCTAACGGATCAAATGCCTCGGAATGCAGTTTTTCTACATTATCTTCAATGTCTTCCAGTGTAATTCCACCTACACGGCTTACAGTTCCTGTAAAGTATTTGTCGATCACTTCCTGAGAAATACCGATTGCCTCAAAGATCTGGGAACCCTGATAAGACTGGATCGTGGAAATACCCATTTTGGACGCAATCTTGACAATACCGCTTAATACCGCATGGTTATAGTCTTCTACTGCTGCATAATAATCTTTATCCAGCATATGATTGTCAATCAGCTCACGGATGGTTTCCAGAGCAAGATAAGGGTTAACAGCACTTGCGCCATAGCCGAGCAGTGTTGCAAAATGATGTACTTCTCTTGGTTCCCCGGATTCTAGTATGATAGCAAGAGATGTACTCTTCTTTGTCTTTACCAGATGCTGATGTACCGCGGATACTGCAAGTAATGACGGGATCGGCATATGGTTTTCATCCACACCTCTGTCTGAAAGCACCAGAATATTTGCACCATCACGGTATGCTTTATCTACTTCTACAAACAGGCGGTCAATCGCACGTTCCAGTTTTGTACTCTTATAATAAAGAGTTGAAACTACCGCTACTTTAAATCCCTCATGTTGCATATTCTTGATTTTCAGCATATCGGTATTTGTCAGTATCGGATGAACGATCTTCAGTACATGACAGTTCTCCGGCTGCTGTACCAGAAGGTTTCCGTCTTTACCGACATATACACTGGTAGAAGTAACAATTTCTTCACGGATCGCATCGATTGGCGGGTTTGTAACCTGTGCAAAAAGCTGTTTAAAATAATCAAATAACGGGCGGTCCTGATCAGACAGTACAGCAAGTGGTGTATCCACACCCATTGCACCGATACTCTCAGCTCCGTTCAGCGCCATGTTGCGGATAGAAGTACGATATTGTTCATACGTATAGCCGAATGCTTTCTGCAGACGCGCACGCTGTTCATCTGTATATTCTTCCATACGGATGTTCGGGATCTTAATATCTTTAAGCTGTACCAGATTGCTGTTCAGCCACTCACCATATGGCTGCATGGTTGCATATTTTTCTTTCAGTTCATCATCATCAATAACTTTTCCCTGAATGGTATCCACAAGCAGCATTTTGCCCGGATGCAGACGCTCTTTTAATACGATCTTGTCTTCCGGTACCGGCATGACACCAACTTCAGAAGAAAGGATCATATAACCATCAGAAGTAATATAATATCTGGACGGACGCAGACCATTACGGTCAAGGACTGCTCCCATCACATCACCATCAGAAAACAGAATGGACGCAGGCCCATCCCATGGTTCCATCATTGTTGCATAATACTGATAAAAGTCTCTCTTTTCCTGCGAAATCGTATCGTTATATGCCCATGGTTCCGGAATCGTGATCATGACTGCAAGCGGAAGCTCCATACCACTCATAACCAGAAATTCCAGTGTATTATCCAGCATTGCAGAGTCAGAACCATTGCGGTTTACTACCGGAAGCACTTTATGAAGCTGACCTTTCAGATAAGGCGATTCCATATTTTCCTCTCGTGCAAGCATTTTATCCGCATTTCCACGGATGGTATTAATCTCACCATTGTGTACCATAAAGCGATTCGGATGTGCTCTCTCCCAGCTCGGATTGGTGTTTGTACTGAATCTGGAATGTACCATGGCGATCGCAGATTCATAATCCGGACTTTGAAGATCTGCAAAGAATGTGCGAAGCTGTCCTACAAGAAACATACCTTTATATACGATCGTACGGCTGCTCATAGACACAACATAAGTATTATCATTACTCTGTTCAAACTCGCGGCGTGCAATATACAGCATTCTGTCAAACGGCAGCCCTTTTTCTACTTCTTCCGGCTTTTTGATAAATGCCTGCATGATGTATGGCATACATTCTCTTGCTTTATGACCGAGAACCTCCGGAATTACCGGCACGGTTCTCCATCCGAGAAGTTCCAGTCCTTCTTTTTCCACAATGATCTCAAACATCTTTTTCGCCTGTGCACGTTTGATCTCATGTTGTGGGAAAAAGAACTGGGCAATTCCGTATTCTCTCTCATCACCGATCTCAAATCCTTCTTTCTTACAGGCTTTTTTGAAAAATTTATGTGAAATCTGCAGAAGGATACCAACACCATCACCGGTCTTTCCCTCTGCATCTTTACCGGCACGATGCTCCAAACGTTCTACAATCCTGAGAGCATTGGCAACTGTATCATGAGTTTTTTTACCTTTTATATTTACAACAGCACCGATACCGCAGTTGTCGTGTTCAAATTCACTGCGGTACAGACCATGATTTTCTCTGCTTACTTCCTGCATATTCACTAATCCTTTCTTATTCCTGATTTTTCGCCTGCCGGCTTTTTTTCAGTTTTGCATAATCATCTGCTGCCTTTACAAATCCACGAAACAGCGGATGCGCATGGTTCGGTCTGGATTTGAATTCCGGATGTCCCTGTGTTCCTTCGTAAAACGGATGATCCTTGATCTCGATCATCTCTACGATGTGTCCGTCAGGAGAAGTACCTGCAATCGTCATACCTTTTGTGGCAAATTCTTCACGATATGCATTGTTGACTTCGTAACGATGTCTGTGACGCTCCTGAATTTCTTTCTTTCCAAACAATTCCAGTGCTTTGGAGCTGTCTGCAAGTACGCATGGATAGCTTCCGAGTCTTAAAGTACCTCCCAGATCTTCCACGCTCTCCTGATCCGGCATCAATGCAATTACCGGATGCTTTGTTGACGGATCCAGTTCGATACTGTTGGCATCTTCATATCCGAGCACGTGACGGGCAAATTCCACAATTGCCATCTGCATGCCGAGGCAGATACCCAGATATGGAATCTTGTGTACACGTGCATACTGTGCTGCAAGAATCATACCTTCGGTTCCTCTGTTTCCAAATCCCCCCGGAACAAGAATACCGTCTACTTTATGAAGTGTCTGATCCAGATTTTTCTCATTCAGTTCTTCAGAATCAATCCAGGTGATCTCAACCTTTGCTTTACAGGAAATACCACCATGTTTCAGAGCTTCTACCACACTTAAATAAGCATCATGAAGCTGTGTATATTTTCCTACCATTGCAATATTTACAACGCTTTCCGGATTTCTGAGGTCATTGACCATCTGAATCCACTCACTTAAGTCCGGTTTGCGATTTTCAAGTCTTAAGGATTCCAGTACTACATCTGCCAGTTTCTCACGTTCCATGGCAAGCGGTGCTTCATACAGATATTCCACATCCAGATTCTGCAGTACATGGCTGACCGGTACGTTGCAGAACAAAGCGATCTTTCCTTTGATTTCATCAGTCAACGGATGTTCGCTTCTGCATACCAGTACATCCGGCTGTATTCCCATTCCCTGAAGTTCTTTAACACTCGCCTGTGTCGGTTTGGTCTTCATTTCTTCCGAGGCTTTCAGATATGGAATCAGTGTTACATGAACCAAAATTGCATTGTCATGTCCTACATCATGCTGAAACTGACGGATAGATTCCAGAAACGGCTGGCTTTCAATATCTCCGACGGTTCCACCAACTTCAATAATTGCAATTTTTTCTTCATCCTGTGATTTTGCACGATAGAAACGGCTCTTAATCTCATTTGTAATATGAGGGATAACCTGCACGGTTCCTCCGCCGAAATCTCCGTGACGTTCCTTCTGTAATACAGACCAGTAAACCTTACCGGTCGTTACATTGGAATTTTTGTCGAGGCTTTCATCAATAAATCTTTCATAATGCCCCAGATCCAGGTCCGTCTCTGTACCATCGTCCGTAACAAAAACTTCTCCATGCTGGATCGGATTCATTGTACCCGGGTCAATATTGATATAAGGATCAAACTTCTGCATAGTCACCTGATATCCGCGCGCTTTCAGAAGTCTTCCGAGAGACGCTGCCGTAATACCTTTACCAAGTCCGGATACTACACCACCTGTTACAAAAACATATTTTACTGCCATTACCGATTTCCTCCTCTATCCTGTATCTTAAAATTAAAAAAGGCGCCAGAAGCGCATAAGGGACTATCCTCAATCGCTCCTGACGCCTTTGTCAGAATAAGATCCTAAAATATGAAATTTACTATACCTTATTTTTTTTCGTTTGTAAATATGTATTTTTGTAAAAATATCAACATCCACAGTCGATTTTTTTGTTGAGTTCTGCTTCCACATCCATCGGATACTTACCATCGAAGCAGGCTTTACATAACGGAAGGTTGCCTGCCATTCCCTCAAGATATTCACTCTGCATATATCCAAGAGAATCTGCCCCGATCATCTCACAGATTTCCTGTGCACTGTGATTGCTTGCGATCAGCTGATCATTGGACGGTACATCTGTTCCGAAATAACATGGATGCAGGAACGGTGGTGAACTGATCCTTACATGAACCTCCAGCGCGCCGGCCTTCTTCAGCATACGGATCAGATTTGCGATCGTAGTTCCCCGCACGATGGAATCGTCTACCAGTACGATACGTTTACCTTTAACTGCTGAATCCAGTACACTCAGTTTCAGATGGACACTGGACTCACGCTCTTTCTGTGTCGGTTTGATAAATGTTCTTCCGATATAGCTGTTCTTATAAAATGCAAATCCAAACGGGATTCCTGATTCTTCTGAATAACCTTTCGCTGCCGGAATACCGGATTCCGGAACACCTGTAACCAGATCCGCATCTACCGGATAGGATTTTGCAAGGGATTTTCCGCCACGGATACGTGCATCATAAATCTTTACCCCATCCATCATACTGTCCAGTCTTGCAAAATAAATATATTCAAATACACAATGGGCATGTTTGCCGGTACTCAGTTCTTTGTTGGATTCGATTCCGTTCTTTGAAATCGTGATCATCTCACCCGGTTCAATGTCTCTGACGAATTCAGCACCTACAGAAGTAAGTGCACAGCTTTCAGAAGCAAGCACATATGTATTGTCACGCTTACCAAGGCAAAGCGGTTTCAATCCAAGCGGATCACGGACACCGATCAGTTTTCTCGGGCTCATGATTACAAGCGCATAGCCTCCCTTTAACTTGCGGGCGGTTTTCAGAACTGCTTCCTGAACAGTTTTGGAATGTACCCTTTCTCTTGCCACATGGAATGCAATAACCTCTGAGTCTGTCGTCGTATGGAAAATCGCTCCGTTCTGAATCAGTTCCCATTTCAATTCAGGGGTATTGATCAGGTTACCATTATGTGCAAGTGCGAGTGTCCCCTTAATATAAGACAAAACCAGCGGCTGTGCATTCTCCGCAACAGATGCACCGGTCGTGGAATAACGTACATGTCCGATCCCGAGATCCCCCTCCATATTCCGTATGGTATCTTCACGGAGAACTTCACTTACCAGTCCGAGATCCTTATGAAACTGAACATTACCGCGCTCTCCGTTCGTTTTGGAAACTGCAAGTCCGCAAGACTCCTGTCCACGATGCTGAAGTGATGTAAGGCCATAATAAATGGATGGAACAACATTACCTCCATCCAGATCATAAATACCAAATACACCACAGGCTTCCTTAATTCCTGCCATCAGAATTTCCTCCCATTATCTATGAAATTTACCTGTGAATCTACCTGAAATTATAATAGAAGATCGACTTTTGTCAACCCTTGTCCCTGCAAAAAGCCATACAAATAAATTCATCTGACCAAACAAAAAATTTGAAATTTTTTTCACAAAAAATGTTGACAAGAGTTTTTTTTTGTGTATACTACATCACATAAGCAACGGCGCTTTGGATTAGATTCCAAGGCGCCTTTTTTGTTTATCACTAAGATCATAACGATTAATGGAATCGAAAATCGAAAGGAGACTTTACTATGGGACATAGCATTCCTGAAATTTATGGCAGTCTTGTTTTTAACGACAAGATCATGCGTGAGAAATTACCGAAAGATATGTACAAGGCGCTGAAGAAAACAATCGAGAACGGTACACATCTGGAGCTTGATGTTGCCAACTCTGTAGCAGTTGCCATGAAAGAATGGGCACTGGAACACGGTGCTACCCATTATACTCACTGGTTCCAGCCAATGACCAACTTTACAGCAGAGAAACATGACAGTTTCATTTCTCCTACTGTTGACGGTCAGGTTATTATGGACTTCTCCGGCAAGGAACTTGTAAAAGGTGAACCGGATGCATCCAGTTTCCCGTCAGGCGGTCTTCGCGCCACCTTCGAAGCAAGAGGTTATACAGCATGGGATCCTACTTCACCGGCATTCATTAAAGACCGTACACTTTATATCCCGACAGCTTTCTGTTCTTACAGCGGCGAAGCACTGGATAAGAAAACTCCTCTTCTTCGTTCCATGGATACCTTAAATAAAGAAGCTGTTAAGATTCTTCGTCTTCTTGGCAATACAGAAGTCAAACACATCAACACAACCGTAGGTCCGGAACAGGAATATTTCCTTGTAGACAAAGATCTTTATAATAAGAGAAAGGACCTGATCTTCTGCGGACGTACACTGGTCGGTGCTCCGGCTCCTAAAGGACAGGAAATGGAAGATCATTATTTCGGAACTCTGAAGCCACGTGTTGCAGCTTACATGCATGATCTGGACGAAGAGCTCTGGAAGCTCGGTATTCCGGCAAAGACAAAACATAATGAAGTTGCTCCTGCACAGCATGAGCTTGCTCCTGTATTTGATACAACAAACGTTGCTGTCGATCACAACCAGCTGACCATGGAAATCATGAAAAAAGTTGCAGCAAAACACAACATGGTCTGCCTGCTTCATGAAAAACCATTCGAAGGAATCAACGGCAGTGGTAAACACAACAACTGGTCCATGAGCACAGACACCGGAGTCAACCTTCTGGATCCTGGCAAAACACCTGCCGAAAATACACAGTTCCTTGTATTCCTTGTAGCTGTTATCAAAGCAGTTGATGACTACGCTGATCTGCTTCGTATTTCTGTTGCAAGTGCCGGAAACGACCACCGTCTCGGTGCAAACGAGGCTCCGCCGGCTGTAGTATCCATCTTCCTCGGTGATGAACTTACCGAAGTGCTCAAGGCAATCGAAAACGATGAGTTCTTTGCAGGACACGGTGCTGTTCAGATGGATATCGGTGCAAAAGTACTTCCTCACTTCGTAAAAGATAACACAGACAGAAACCGTACTTCACCGTTTGCATTTACCGGAAATAAGTTTGAATTCCGTATGCTTGGCTCCTCTTCTTCTGTAGCCAACCCGAACATCATCCTCAACACTGCTGTTGCAGAGGTACTTCATCAGTTCTATGAGGAACTGAAAGATGTTCCGGCTGAAAATATGGATACCGCTGTTCATGAACTGCTGAAAAAGACGATCATTGATCACAAACGAGTTATCTTCAACGGAAACGGCTACACAGATGAATGGATTGAAGAAGCAGAAAAACGTGGTCTCTATAATCTGGTTTCCACACCGGATGCACTGCCGCATCTCATCGATGAAAAAAATGCAAAACTGCTTACCAGTCATCATATATTCACCGATGCAGAGCTTCATTCACGTTACGAGATCAAGCTCGACAACTATGTGAAAACGCTTCACATTGAAGCAGGTACTTTAGCTGAGATCATTCAGAAAGATCTTCTTCCGAGCATTACTACATACATGGAAAAAATTGCACAGACCGCAGCACTTAAGAAATCAGTTGTTCCGGATATTTCCGTATCCGCAGAGGCTTCTCTTCTTACACAGCTGACAGAACTTTCCGAGACCATGACAAAAGATCTCGAAACCCTGAAAAAAGATACTGCTATGGCTGAATATGAAGCCGGCAAAGATCTTCTTAAGAGTGCTAAACTTTATCAGAGTGTTGTCCTTTCTGATATGGAAAAGGTTCGTGCTTCCGCTGATGCAGCCGAAGTTCTGATCCCGGATTCCATCCTTCCATATCCAACATACGGAAAACTTCTGTTTTCTATCTCTGACTGAGGAAAAACAATTTCACAATGGTAAAATCAGGGGATGTCACTATGAACATGAACTACTTCATAATTCATTATCGATTTCCTCATCCATTAATCACACGATACGACACCCCCTGTTTTACATATATATTTGATTCGTAAAGGCGCGGAGAATGATATAACATCATTCCCGTGCCTTTTCAATTTTGTAACCATTAACTTATTCAACTTTTTAGGGAAAGAGAGGTAACTTTATGGATTATTCAGCAGTAAACACAATATGGGTACTTTTAGGTGCCGCACTTGTCTTCTTTATGCAGGCCGGTTTTGCAATGGTTGAGACTGGTTTTACCAGAGCCAAAAACGCCGGTAACATTATTATGAAAAACCTGATGGACTTTTGTATCGGTACTCCTACATTCTGGATCGTCGGATTCGGAATCATGTTCGGAGCCGGAAACGGATTCTTCGGAAAGATCGGTGGCATTGCTACCGAAGCTAATTATGGTTCCGCAATGCTCCCTGACGGTGTTCCGTTCTGGGCATTCCTGATCTTCCAGACAGTCTTCTGCGCAACATCCGCTACGATCGTATCCGGAGCTATGGCAGAGCGTACAAAGTTCTCATCCTACTGTATCTACAGTTTTCTGATCAGCCTGATCGTTTATCCGGTATCCGGACACTGGATCTGGGGTGGTGGTTTTATCAGCCAGATGGGATTCCATGATTTTGCTGGTTCCTGTGCAGTACATATGGTCGGTGGTGTTGCCGCATTTGTCGGTGCTCTCATCCTCGGACCTCGTATCGGAAAATACTCTAAGAGCGGCAAATCAAAAGCCATCCCGGGACACAACCTTACCATCGGTGCTTTAGGTGTATTCATCCTCTGGTTCTGCTGGTTCGGATTCAACGGTGCATCTACTGTCAGCATGGAAGGCGATGCTATCGTAAGTGCAGGTAAGATTTTTGTAACTACCAACCTTGCTGCTGCTGTTGCGACAGTTGCCGTTATGCTCATCACATGGGTAAGATACAAAAAACCTGATGTTTCCATGTCTCTGAACGGATCTCTTGCAGGTCTTGTTGCTATTACAGCCGGATGTGATACCGTATCTCCAGTATCTGCTGCTATCATTGGTATTATCTCTGGTTTTGTAGTTGTATTCGGTATTGAATTTATTGACAAAGTACTTAAAGTAGATGATCCGGTTGGTGCAGTCGGTGTCCACGGATTAAACGGTGCTTTTGGTACCCTTGCAGTTGGTCTTTTCTCTGACGGAGCTGGCACAGGCTGGAAAGGTCTTCTGGTTGGCGGCGGTTTCCATGGATTCGGCGTACAGCTCGTCGGTATGCTCATCACAATCGCATGGGTTGCTGTTACTATGACAATTATTTTCCAGGCGATCAAACATACCATCGGCCTTCGTGTATCCGCCGAAGAAGAAATCGAAGGTCTGGATTCCAAAGAACATGGTCTTACAAGTGCTTATGACGGATTTGTTGTACATGACACCATGACTGTTCCTACTCCTATGGGCGTTGCCAAGAAAGCAGCCTCTGCAAATGTTTCTGCAAATGTAGCTCCGGCTGAAGTTGTTAACACAATTCCGGAACTTCCAAAAGAAGGCGTACACAAGCTGACAAAAGTAGTTATTATCACACGTCAGAGTAAACTTGAAGACTTCATGCATGCAATGAATGAAATCGGTGTTACCGGTATCACCATTACAAACGTTATGGGATGTGGTGTACAAAAAGGTGCCCGCTCCTACTACCGTGGTGTTGAGATGGATATGAACCTGCTGCCTAAGATCAAGATTGAGATCGTTGTCAGCCTGGTACCGGTCAAAACAGTTATCGAAACTGCCAAGAGAGTTCTTCATACCGGTCAGTACGGTGACGGTAAAGTATTTGTATACGATATCGAAAATGTTGTCAAGATCCGTACCGGTGAAGAAGGATTTGAGGCACTCCAGGACACACAGCCTCTGGAATAAACTTCCGGTAAACCCTTAAAATTTCCTCTATAAGTAAAATGAACAAAAGCAGCTCCTCTCCGATTCGGAGAAGGGCTGCTTCTTTGTCTGCAACAATATTCAATTCTCTTCTTCACGTGCAAGTTTCGGAAGATTCCAGCGGTAATGTGCGGCCAGATACCGGATCAGAACTACGACTGCCGATGCTCCTACCATAGATGCAACCGCACCAAAATGACGGTACAGAACCACACAGACGATTGCTCCTACGATTGATGCACATGCATAAATATGGCGCACAAGAATGTATGGTGGTACTCCTGCCATAATATCTCTCAGTAATCCACCACCAACGCCGGTAATCGTCCCAAGAAACACAAGCAGAAACATATAATCCACATATCCATGTGAAATTCCGGTGTTTACACCTACTACCGTAAATATCCCAAGTCCGATCGAGTCCATCACAAGCATGACTTTGTCATAAGTCTCACGATTGTGCCCCTGTAAAAGCTCTTTCTTTAAATATAAAATCAGAAAGACTACACAGGATGTGATCGTTGCCACCAGTGTATAAATCGGATTTCTGAACATTGCAGGTGGTACGATTCCAAGAATCACATCACGTATCGCCCCACCGCCGACAGCTGTCGTAACTCCGAGCACGATCACACCGAAAATATCCATGGCACGATCTACCGCTACCATAGCTCCGGACGCTGCAAACGCCACTGTTCCGAGCATTTCCATGATAAATGTAATAAGCTGCTGATAATCCATAATTTTCCCTCTCCACTTCCCCCATCATTATCTTCTTATTAGAAGTCCTGATGTTCATTATAACTGTCTGAGAGAGTTCTTGCAATCAGATATCGCAAAACGCTTTCCTTCTTTTCACTCTGCTGCAACTTTTTTGTTCCTCCATTCTGTTTGACTTTAAAATAGTTCTTTGTTAGTATAATTATAATTAACTCAAGGAGGCATACAATGAAAATAATTTCCATAAAAGATTTTGACAATATCCGCATTGGTAATGCCCAAAACACCTCGGCCGGAACAGGCTGTACCGTCATTATAAGCGAAACCGGCATGTGCGCAGGACTCGATGTACGTGGAGGCGGACCGGCTTCCCGTGAAAGCGAGCTGTTGAAACCTCTTGCTGCTGCCGATCGGATTCACGCAGTCCTGCTCGGCGGTGGAAGTGCTTTCGGACTTGATGCTGCCGGCGGTGTTATGCAGTTTCTGGAAGAAAAAGGAATCGGGCTCGATGTCGGCATCGCGAAAGTTCCTCTCGTATGTCAGTCAGATATTTTTGATCTGACTGTTGCTGATCCATATACCCGTCCGGATAAAGCCATGGGATACGAAGCCTGTGTCGGTGCCTGGCAGAATAATTACCAGGATGGCTGCTTTGGTGTCGGAACCGGTGCAACCATTGGCAAATTAAATGGCATGGAACACTGCATGAAATCCGGCATCGGAAGTTATGCAGTACAGATTGGAGAATTAAAGATCGGCGCTATCGTCGCCGTCAATGCCCTGGGGGATATTTATGATCATCACAATGGTCAGATCATCGCCGGCATGCTCTCTGATGACCGGAAATCTTTTGCTGATTCTGCACAGTTTCTTTACCGGTCATATGACATCCACGAAAATAAATTTGTGGAAAATACCACAATCGGTGCGATCATCACCAATGCCGCCTTCACCAAAAGCCAGCTCTGTAAAATTGCCGGCATGACACACAATGGCTATGCACGTTCGATCCGTCCTGTACATACCTCAGCTGACGGAGACAGTATTTACGCACTTTCTGTCGGAAACATACCTGCTGACTGTGATATGGTCGGAACACTTGCTGCAGATGTGATGGCAGAAGCAATTCTCTGTGCAATCAGAAATAGCGAATCAGCTTATGGTTTTCCTGCTTATAAAGATCTCAGTTTCGTATAAAATTTGGGGTTACTTACTAAGTACGTGTGTATAGAAATTGCTTTTGAGGAATTAAATTATTTAATGAAATCTTTTTTCCAGATAGGGTCTGTTTGTTTTATTGATCTTTCTTTTTGTATTGTGTTCGATCCCAGATTCCTTTTATTTTTTCCCATCCTCCTGTCGCAACGAGGAAGAATTTGGCGTCAATCTATTTTTTCGAAATAATAACAAACTGACCCTCACTCCGGAGGGAGAGCTTTTTTATAAAAGTGCAGAAGAACTTCTTGCACATGCGGATTCCGTAGAATCTGAATTTCTAAATCTATTCATAACCAAAAAGATAGCTGACACAAGGTCAACTATCTTTTTTTCGGTTCCACGCTCCGGTCTCATCTTTGATACCAAATTTTGCCGGATCAAACACCGGATTCTTAGCGCTTTTCTTTTGTTTTTCGTAATCTCGCAGGATTTCTACCGCTTTTGGTGCAAGAAATGCGATTGCAATGATATTTGCCCATGCCATAAGTCCGTATCCGATATCACCCATTGCCCATACAGCATCTGCATTTACAATTGCCCCAAGGAAAGATGCTGCAAGGAACACTGCTCTGGCGATTGCAACTGCCTTTTTGCTGTTACCTGTCAGATAACGGATATTGGATTCTGCCTGATAACAATATCCCGTCATAGACGTAAATACAAACAAAACAATGATAATGGCAAGTGCCTTTCCACTCCACGTTCCAAAAGTACTTATCAATGCGTGCTGTGTCCATTTGATTCCGGATTCCAGCCCGCCGGTCTGACTGATCAGAAGATTTCCGGCTGCATCAGTTACATCAAATGTACCTGTCAAAAGAACGATCATTGCTGTTGCTGTTCCGATAAATAATGTATCCACATAAATGGAAAATGACTGGATCAGTCCCTGTTTTGCAGGATGTGAACATTCTGCTGCTGCAGAAACTATCGCACCACATCCCATTCCGGCTTCATTGGAATAAATACCTCGTTTGACGCCCCATGAAACTGCAGAACCAACAATACCTCCCAGCAATGCATGCACTCCGAATGCAGACTGAATGATCATCTTCAGGATTCCCGGAAGTTTGGTAATATTGAGTCCCAGAATAATGACTGCCGCAAGAATATATACCGCACACATCGCCGGCGCAAGTAATTCCGCAATCTGTGCGATTCTTTTAATACTTCCATAAACAACAATACCGAGGATTACACAACAGATAGCACCGACAAGAATTTTATTTACAGAAAATGCTTCTTCAAAAACTGTTACAAGTGAGTTAATCTGCACACCCGGCATGAGAAATCCAGGTCCCAGAAATGCAACAATTGCAAAAAGGATCGCATACGGTTTGCATTTTAACCCTTTTTCTATGTAATATGCCGGACCTCCTGAAAATTCTCCATCCGGATTTTTGACCTTGTAAGCCTGTCCCAGCGCAGATTCTACAAATGCAGAAGCCGCTCCGATTGCCGCGATCATCCACATCCAGAATACAGAACCCGGACCTCCGTAAAAAATTGCAGAAGCAACACCAGCAATATTTCCCATTCCAACACGGGCACCTACCGTTGTCGCAAATGCCTGAAACGGAGTGATTCCGCTTTCACTTTCTTCTTTATCCATTAAAAGATGAATCATTTCTTTCATCAGTCGAATCTGTGGGAATCTCAGTCTGATTGAAAGATACAATCCCACACCAAGACATAATACAACAAGTACCATGCTCCATACTAACGAGTCTACGTTATTCACAAATACTGAAAATTTTTCCATACATTCCTCTTTTCTGATTTTCTTTTTATCTGATAGTCAAAAAAATAAAAAGCTCCCCATGGTACGCACACTTTATCGTGTTATCGTGGAGAGCTGTTAACTCATTAAATCTATAATACGCTTTATTTCAATAAAAAGCAATAAAAAGTGTCAATTTGGTGTCCTCTCCGGTGCTCCTGAATTCTATATTTTGTATGAAACACAAAAAGCCGGAAAGCCTTAATTTAAAAGACTTCCCGACTCACTAAAAACAGGGGATGAGAGAATCGAACTCCCACCAAAGGTTTTGGAGACCCCTATCATACCATTTGACCAATCCCCTACGTTATCGTATCTTCAAAACCACATACATGTTGACATTTGCAACCAGATCATGACCATGCGTTCGCTCGAAATCGGTCACCTCATGACTTCGTCATTCGGTGTCATTTGCTCGCAAATGTCCAGTCCAT
>NZ_LT635538.1 GCF_900120195.1 Blautia sp. Marseille-P3087 | reverse complement strand
CGGTCAAGGCGAGAGGGAGTGAGGTGTAGGTATTGACACCAAAAAGGCACTCCCTTATACTTGAGAGAAAAAGGTGCAAAAACCTATTGATAAGATTAGCGGTCAAGGCGAGAGGGAGTGAGGTGTAAAAGACTATGGCAAAATACACCAAAAGGAGAGATAAAAGAGGGTATGAGTGGAAGTCTGCTTATCGGGAGAAAGAAGCTCTTATGCTGGAGAGGGGATACCCGGAAGTAAGTCCTCATGATTTCTATCGAGAGTTGTTTCCGACTGGTAGTCTGCAGCAAGACCCGGGGGACGGAAAAGGTAATATTATAGCGACACAGATTAGACCGTCCGGCAAAGGAAGAACCCGGCAGTGGGTAATTGATGATAGTCTGAAAATGCTGGATAAGGTCATAGGAGATAGGTTTGGGCTGATACCGCCTATTAGTTTTTACGGGAAGTCACACACGAAAGAGAACGCTCATGAGCTGTTTGCGGTGGTGGTGGATGTGGATTATGTAGGCAAACAGCAGTTAAAGAACCTGTTGAAGCAGTTTGGGAATGGTGTGCAGCTTCGTCCGACTTATCTTGTCAGCTCCGGCAAGGGGGTACATCTTTACTATTTCTTGCAGGAGCCGGTTCAGTTGTATCGAAACCGGGAAGAAGTGCTTGCGGAGCTGAAAGAAGCCTTTATCCGGCGGCTATGGAATGATACCAGCTCTATCCGTCCGGACAGCCCGGATATAACCGGAATTTATCAAGGTTTCCGGTGTGTGGGGAGTCAGTCGAAGCTGGGTGCAGATTTCCCAGTAAAAGCCTATAAGCTGTCAGAGAACCGTTACACGCTGGAGGACATAAAAGCCAGCATACCGTGCTGTAAGGTAGACCTTGCTCCGTTGTACGAGAAGCCGAGAAGAAAAAGTACCGTTACGCTGGAAGAAGCAAAGGAGCTGTACCCGGAATGGTATGAGAAGCGGATCGTGCAGGGAGAGCCGAAGCAGAAAAGTAAGAAGCAGGGCGGTACGTGGGTATGTAACGAAGCTTTATATGAGTGGTGGAAACGGAAAATAACCGAGGAAGTGAAAGCCGGAGGGCGTTACTTTTCTATTATGGCGTTGTGCTCTTATGGCTTGAAGTGTGGCATATCCGAGCAGAAGATACGGAGAGACGCCTATGCGTTCTTGGACCATTTAGAGAGCCTTACCGAGGACGAGGACAACCATTTCAGCCGGGCAGATGTGAAAGACGCTCTCCGGGCATTGAAAGGGGACAGAAAAAGGTTGTCAACGATAGCAAGCCGGGAATGGATAGAGGACAACACAAAGGTTACGATACCAGCAAATAAGCGAAATTACAGAAAACAAGAGGCTCATTTATATCTTGCAAGGCGAAAAAAAGAGGATATGAAAGTTATAGGCGAAGTAGTAAAAGAGGGCAGACCAACAGCAGAGCGGACAGTCAGAGAATGGCAGGAGAGCCACCCGGCAGGAAAGAAAGCGGACTGCATTCGAGAGACAGGACTTGCAAAGCATACGGTTTATAAGTGGTGGAAGTAGGGCATACTTGAAATGCCGAAAGGCATATGCTATAATGCCAATAGGCAAGAAAGACGAAAGTGCTCATTGTGGCACGCAAAAAGCCCCGGAGTTGCGACCTCCGGGGCTTTTCTATTCCGTTGTGGCAAGGTGGCTTATGCCTTAGGCTGGCTACCGCCTATTTATCTCCGTCCAGCCATTTGCAGATGTAGTAGGCGACTACACTTGCCAAGACAGAGAGTAAGAAAGACGAAAATATACTCATGGTGGCACACCCCCTTTCTGTACCTGTATAGGGGTGGTAGCGTCGCCCATTATACCATAGTGGCAGAAATGCCACAAGAAGCCATTTCCCCTTGTTTATTATCAAAGCCATAAGGAAAAGAGTGTCAAGGGCGGTCATAGACCGCAGCGTTTACCCTTGATACTCTTTTTTGTTGGCTATAATGCCGGAGGGGAAAACGGCTGTCCGTCCGTTCCTTTACTTCCCCCCCTGTGCTTCATTGTCCGTTCCGGCGGAAGAAAGTAAAGGGTGGTCTGCGACCATTTTTTATCTGCTGTACTCGCTGATCGGCAAGCCGAAGCTCATACTGCAGATAAAAAACAAGCCCTTGACTGTCTTCCTCCTACACTTCCAAAGTCGCCCAAGAGGAAGTAAGCTCCACTATATTCTTGGCAGAATATACGCACGAATATATCCGCTTGATATAGAGTTTATATCATGCTATAATATGTGTAGCGGATATATTGCAAGTTCCCTAAAGTGTTACCACTTTAGAACTTGTGAGGGTGGCAAGCCCCCCTTCAATCCCCCTTTTCAGAGAGCCGAAAGGCTCATAGTGTGACGGTGGTAGCACCGAAGAAAGAGAGGTCAAAGGCATGAAAAAAGAAATGGATAAAATTCAGTTTGAGTACAGATACGAGGTGCAGGAGCTGATGAAAGTAATTGATAAATATGTAAAACAGAACCCGGCAGAAAAGGAAAATAAGACGCTGGAGCGTTTCTTTGACTTGCTTGATGTCATGGATATGGAGTGGTAAGGGTATGAACAAGACAAGACCAAAGCAGTTATCATTCCGAGTAAGTGAAGAAGAATACCGGCAGTTGCAGGAGAAGATTTTAGAGAGTGGAAAGAACCAGCAGGAGTATATCCTTTCCTGTGTGCTGGAGAAGCAGATCGTGAATACGGACGGTATCAAAGAACTTATCCCGGAACTGAAACGGATAGGGAACAACCTCAACCAAATAGCAAAGCGGTGTAATGAGGGGGGAATGTTGCCGAGTGAAGCGGAAGTGCGGAAGCATGGAGAGGAGCTGAACAAAGTATGGCAGTCATTAAGGCGGTATCTTCAAAGGCGGGCATAGGGCACGCAATAGATTATGTGACGAAAAAAGAAAAGACAGAGGAGAAGCTTGTCAGCGGTCTGCATTGTGAGCCGGAGACGGTCAAGGAAGAAATGCAAGCCACAAAGGAGCTGTGGGGCAAGACGGACGGAAGAACCTATAAGCATTATGTGCAATCCTACCATGAGGACGAGGAAATAACCCCGGAGCAGGCTCACAAGAACGCTGTCGAGCTGGCAGAGCATACAAAGGCATGGAAAGGGCATGAAGTTCTGATAGCCACGCATATAGACAAGGGGCATATACACACGCACTTTATTGTTAATTCCGTAAATTATGAGAACGGTCATAAGCTCCAATGGAGTAAGCACGACCTTAAAGACTTAAAGGAACGGTGCAACGAGCAGAGCCGGGAACAGGGCTTGCATGTGCCGGAGAAAGGAAAGACATTTGCTGGAGAAGTACGGGAAGAAACGGTGGCATGGAGCAAAGACACCTACCAGCTTTTGAAACAGGCAGAGCAGGGAAAGGTCAAAAGCTATGTGCAGGATATTGCCCTTGCGGTGCTGGATTGTAAGGAAACAGCGACCAGCCGGGAAACATTTATCCGGCTGATGAATGAAAGAGGGTACGGAGTGGACTGGCAGGACAGCCATAAGTACATCACATATACCGACTTAGCCAGGGAACAGGCAGGAGAAAAGGCTTGTAAAATCAGAGATAACAAGCTGGAAAAATACTACAATATGGATTTCGGAAAGGAGAGCATTGAGCATGAGTTTGAGAGAAATGCACGAACAGCAGAAGCAGAGCAGTCCAAGAGAGCAGCTTCAAGAGTTAAACCGACAGAGCCGGACAGAGCTGGAAAACAGTCTGCTCAAAGAAGCGTTGGCGATGTCGAGCGAGAACTGCGAGGAATTGATGAAGCAGTCAAATCAAGAACAAGTAAGGGCAGAGCAGAACAGGCAGAGAGACGCAGAGCAGAACAGGAAGCTCATCAGCGAGCTGAAGCAGAGCGTAGAGCTGCTGAAGAACAGCAACGAGTTGCTTCAAGACGCTATATCGGACGAGGTTGGGAGCTTGAAAGATGAGGTTAAGGAAAACACCGTCCAAGAGGTTAGAAAGGCGTTACAGGCGAATATAGAGGCTATACAGAGGGCTACAAAGCTTCTTGAGAAGCAGTCTGATACACTTACGAGCGTGATGAAGCAGAAGATCCGGGAGCTGGAGGAAAGTAAGAACAGCTTTTTCAGATATGAGGGCTTGAAGTTGTACCTGTTTTGGGGCGGTATGGTCTGCAATATTTTAGTGTTTCTTATGCTGGCATATAGCTTGTTTGGAAAGTAAAAAAGAGTGATAAATTAGAATTTTCTATTGTTTTTTGAGGTGTTATTTATTATAATAGATAATGTTAATATAGAATAAAAACTGCCAACGGGTAGTGAATGCGTAAAGCATTTGTTTGTACATCGTTAGGTCTTTGAAGATGTGCATTCAAATGCTTTTTCTTTTATAACATTAAAAGGAGAAGAACCATGTTTAGAGAAATGAGAAGATTTAAGCAGTTATTGCCACAAGAAACCGCTATAGAAATTTTGAACAGAAATACAAGCGGAACTTTAGCGTTAATCGGAGATAATGATTATCCATACGCCGTTCCTATAAGCTATGTTTATATAGATGGAAAACTGTATTTCCATTCTGCTAAAAGCGGACACAAAATTGATGCAATTATTAAACATGAAAAAGCATCTTTTTGCGTAATTGATCAAGATCATATTGTGCCGGAGAAATATACTACATATTTCAGAAGCGTCATTGCGTTCGGTAAAGTACATCTTGTAGAAGATATGAATGAAATGCGTCGTATTGCAACCTTGCTTTTTATGAAATATTCAGCAGATTACAAAGATGGAATTCCTAAAGAAATTGATTCTTCTATCAGAAACATGGCAATCATTGAAATGACAATTGAACACCTGACTGGTAAAGAAGCAATTGACCTGGTTAAAATGAAAAAAGTTGATAAAGAATAAGCACTGCCACCGGGTAGTAGATGCGTAAAGCATTCGACTGTACATCGTTAGGTCTTTGAAGATGTATATTCGGATGCTTATTTTTTTGGAGGTTATTATGAAAGAGTTTAAGGACTATTTTTCAAAAAGTGAAATTGTTTTGTGGAGTTCTTCTGTAATGGTTATTATAATTTCATTCTGTGTTTTTGACAGAATAAATTATATGACTTTGTGTGCATCGCTAATAGGAGTAACATCTTTGATATTTAACGCAAAGGGAAATCCGTTTGGACAATTACTTATGGTTGTATTCAGTTTGCTGTATGGGATTATTTCATATACCTTTTCGTATTATGGGGAGATGATTACATATCTTGGAATGACAATGCCGATGGCAATTTTTGCCTTAATATCATGGCTGAAGAATCCGTATAACGGAAACAAAGCGGAGGTTAAAGTTAATAGCATTGGAAAAAGAGAAAATGTCTGTATGTGGATTGTGACATTTGTTGTTACATTTCTATTCTATTTGATTTTGAAGTGTTTTAATACAGCTAACATCATCCCGAGCACTATATCGGTAACAACAAGTTTTCTTGCAGTATACCTTACCTTTAGGAGAAGTCCGTATTTTGCATTGGCATACGCTGCCAATGATATTGTTTTGATTATATTATGGATATTGGCAAGTCTGTATGATATTAGATATGTTTCGGTGGTAGTATGTTTTATTGCGTTCTTTGCTAATGATATATACGGATTTGTAAGTTGGAGAAAAATGAAAACCAGACAGCAAGAAATAACTAATGTTGTGAGCATAATGTAAATTCCAGTTTGTCGGTACGAAGAAAAAGGTAAAATACTGTAGTGATAAGATTAGCGGTCAAGGCGAGAGGGAGTGAGGTGTAGGTATTGACACCAAAAAGGCACTCCCTTATACTTGAGAGAAAAAGGTGCAAAAACCTATTGATAAGATTAGCGGTCAAGGCGAGAGG